>OZ244905.1:0-210000 GCA_965221695.1 Gammaproteobacteria bacterium
GGATTCTTCCTCGCTTTTGTCGTCAGCAAGGTTGCCCAGGTCCAGTTCGCCTTTGTTCACCGAGACCAAGGGTTTCTCCTGGTATTCGGTCAGGTGAGTCACCAGCCATTCATCGATCGGGTCGGTAAGCAATAGCGTTTCGATATCTTTTTTGCGGAATATCTCCAGGTGAGGGCTGTTCTTTGCAGTGGCATAATTTTCCGCTGTCACGTAATAGATGGCCTTCTGGCCCTCCTTCATGCCGGCGATATAATCGTCCAGTGAAACGGTTTCTTGCTCCGTATCCTCCCTGGTGGACTTGAAGCGGAACAGTTTTGCAAGATCCGCATGTTTGTCCGGCGCGTCGAGAATGCCCTCCTTCATGACCCGACCGAACGTTTGCCAGAACTCTTTGTACTTGTCCGGTTCCTTCTTTGCCAGTTTTTTCAACAGGTCCAGTATCCTCTTCGTGCAGGCCGACCGGATGGTTTCGATGGTCTTGTTCTGCTGTAGTATCTCTCTGGAGATGTTCAGAGGAAGGTCATCGGAATCTACCACGCCTTTAACAAAACGCAGGTATGGGGGCAGCAACTGTTTTGCGTCATCCATGATAAACACCCGTTTCACGTATAGTTTGACGCCATGGCGCTGTTCCCGGTCCCACAAATCGAACGGCGCGCGCTTGGGGATAAACAACAGGCTGGTGTATTCCAGCTTGCCTTCCACCTTGGTATGGACATGACAGAGCGGGTCCTCAAAATCGTGCGACACGGTCTTGTAGAACTCGTTATATTCCTCGTCCTTGACGTCTTTTTTGTTGCGTGTCCACAATGCCTTGGCGGCGTTGACCGTCTCGTCGCCTTTTTCGTCTTTGCCTTCCTTCGGCATGACGATGGGCAGGGAGATATGATCCGAATATTTGCTGATGATGTTGCGCAAGCGGTAGCCGTCCAGGAATTCCTTGGCTTCCTTGCGCAGGTACAGGATTACCTTGGTCCCCCGCCGTGGCCGGTCCACGGTTTCTACCGTGTATTCGCTCTTGCCATCGGAAACCCAGTGCACGCCCTGATCCCGCGGCAGGCCGGCGCGGCGGCTGAACACCTCCACCTTTTCAGCTACGATAAAGGAAGAGTAAAACCCTACGCCGAACTGGCCTATCAGTTGTGAATCCTTGGTCTGGTCGCCGGTCAGGGACTCGAAAAACTGCTTGGAACCCGACTTGGCAATGGTGCCCAAGTGATCTACCACCTCTTGCCTGGACATCCCGATGCCGTTATCGATCACACTGACGGTTTTTTGTGTCTTGTTATACTCCACCCTGATCTGCAGTTCCGGGTCATCCTCGAACAGGCTGTCGTCCTGCAAGCCCTCAAACCTCAGCCTGTCGGCGGCATCAGAGGCATTTGAAATAAGTTCGCGCAGGAAGATTTCCCGGTTGCTGTATAAAGAGTGGATCATCAGATCCAGTAACTGCCGGACCTCGGTCTGAAAACCTAACGCCTCTTTATTTTTCGTGTCTGCTGTCATCATATCCCCGTCAGTAACCAAATGTACAAGGGCCTAATCTGGGGTTTGCAATGTGGATTTTCAAGGGGCTCGGCCTCCAGTCAAAAAATAATTCCTTATAATAGGGTATAACAAACAACAGGACACCCAAGCTGCCAGTAAAATAAACCACATGCCTTCAAACCACTCCGCGCATACCCCGGTGATGCAACAATATCTTGGCTTCAAGGCCGAATATCCCGATATTCTGCTGTTCTTTCGCATGGGTGATTTCTACGAGTTGTTTTTCGAGGACGCACGCAAGGCAGCGCGTCTGCTTGACATTGCCCTCACTTCCCGTGGCAAGTCAGATAACCAGGCCATCCCTATGGCGGGCGTGCCCTACCATTCTGTTGATGCCTACCTGGCAAAGCTGATCCGGCAGGGCGAATCGGTCGCCATCTGCGAGCAGATAGGCGATCCGGCCCTGGCCAAGGGACCAGTGGAAAGAAAAGTAACGCGGGTGGTCACGCCCGGTACCGTAACCGACGAGTTACTGCTGGAAGAGAAGACTGACAACTTATTGGCATGCGTCCACATTATCGGCAATGAACATGGGATCGCCGTTTTGAACCTGGCAGATGGTCGCTTTACCCTCAGTCAGGTTCAGGACAGGCATTCGCTCCTGGACGAATTGGCGCGCCTGCAGCCCGCCGAGTTGTTAGTCTGTGAAGATAGCGGGTTGGAGCATGCCCCGGGCGTTTCCGGCAAAAATGTAGCGCCCCGCGCAGCGTGGCATTTTGATTTGACCAGAGCTGAGGACGCCATCAAGCGGCAGTATCAGGTGAGAGAGCTTGAAGGACTGGGCCTCGGCGGGTTGGCGACCGCCACTGCCGCGGCGGGCGCGCTCCTGCAATACGTCAATGAAACCCAAAGCTCGGCCTTGCCGCACCTGCAACCGATCAAAGTCGAGAGTCGTTCAGACAGCCTCATGCTTGATGCCGTCACCCGCCGCAACCTCGAGCTTGAACAGGATCTCAGGGGGAGCAAGGCGAACAGCTTGTTTGCCGTGTTGGATGCCACCGCAACAAGTATGGGCAGCCGGCTCCTGAAACGCTGGATGAACCGGCCGCTGCTCGATCATCAGGCGCTGCGCCTGCGCCATGATGCGGTCAAACGCCTGAGCGTCGGCAAAGCCTACCACGAGCTGCACGCATCCTTGAAGCATATCAATGATCTTGAACGGATCTTGGCGCGGGTTGCCCTGAAGTCGGCGCGTCCCCGGGACCTGACACAATTGCTTCAATCGCTGCTACAACTGCCTGAGTTGAAAACCGCGTTGGCAAGCGTGAACAGTCCGCGCCTGATAGAGTTGAACGATTTAATCGGTAAATTTCCCAAGTTGAAAACCTACCTGGCAAGCGCGCTGCAGGACTCTCCGGCGGCAACGATCCGGGACGGAGGGGTGATCGCGGACGGCTTCGACAAGGAACTTGACCAGTTGCGGCAACTGGACAGGAATGCAGGCTCATTTCTGGACGAATTGGAACAACGCGAGCGGGAACAAACCGGCATCCCTACTCTAAAGGTGGGGTTTAACCGGGTGCACGGGTATTACATTGAAGTATCCCGATTGCACAGCGACGATGTGCCGGCGCGTTACCAGCGCCGGCAGACTCTGAAATCTACAGAACGTTTCATCAGCGCCGAATTAAAAGACTTTGAAGATAAGGCGCTGAGCGCCAGGGAGCGCGCGCTGGCTCGGGAAAAAGCGTTGTATGAGCTTATTTTGGAACGTATCTGCGAGGACCTGACGCCTCTGCAAACGGCCGCATCAGCATTGTGCGAGGTCGATGTGCTGGCCTGTTTTGCCGAGCGGGCAGACGCGCTGGGCTACTGCCGGCCCGAGCTCATCGAGACCCCGGGGTTGGAGATCCGGGCAGGGCGTCACGCTGTGATCGAACGTTTACAGGACAGCCCGTTTATCGCAAACGATATCCGTCTGGATGAGTCCGTCAGGATGCTTCTGATTACCGGACCGAACATGGGAGGCAAATCAACTTATATGCGCCAGATCGCGCTCATTACGCTGATGGCGCATATCGGGAGTTTCGTCCCGGCAGAGCGGGCCGTGCTCGGTCCGATTGACCGTATCTTTACCCGTATCGGCGCGGTTGATGACATCTCTTCCGGAAAGTCCACCTTCATGGCGGAAATGGTGGAAACCGCGACTATCCTGAACAACGCCACGGACAGGAGCCTGGTGTTGATCGACGAGATCGGCCGCGGTACCAGCACCTATGACGGCCTGGCACTCGCTTGGGCCTGCGCCGCTTACCTGGCAAACAAGATACGGGCTTTTACCTTATTCGCGACCCATTATTTCGAGCTCACCGCGTTGCCGGAAATTATGAATACTGTGCAGAACGCGCACCTGGACGCAATCAAACACAAGAACGAGATCATCTTCCTGTACACTGTGAAACCTGGCGCCACTAACAGAAGTTATGGGATCCAGGTGGCGCAACTGGCGGGTATTCCCCGTGAGGTCATCGACCAGGCGAATCTGCAGCTTGATATCATGGAAAAAAGCTCCGTTGACCTGCTCCCTGAGTTGCCGCAGCAAGACTTGTTTCAGCAGTCCGATCCATTACGGGAGTTAGTGAATGATATGGACCCGGACAGCGTCACGCCGAAACAGGCCTTGGATCTGCTGTATCGGTTGATCGAACTGGCGCGGAATTAAGTTGCGAGGGATGAGAGTAGACGTGATAGCGGGGCGGCACGCCCGCGCTCCGAGGGGGATCAAGCCTGTTGTCTTTCAGGTTTTCAAAGCGTTTAATTCAGGTATAATTACGTTTTACTGTTTTGTAACTCGAGCAATGGTGGGAAGCTTTTATGCCTTTTATCGTCACAGAAAGTTGTATCAAGTGCAAGTATACTGATTGTGTTGAAGTTTGTCCGGTTGATTGCTTCCATGAAGGACCAAATATGCTGGTTATCGACCCTGATGAATGCATTGATTGCACCTTGTGTGAGCCGGAGTGTCCGGTGGAAGCCATAATGTCAGACGAAGATGTCGATGAGAGCATGCAGCATTTCATAGAGCTGAATGCGGAACTGTCCAGAGACTGGCCGGTTATCAACTCAATGAAAGACGCGCCTGCCGACGCGGATGACTGGAAAGAGGTAAAAGACAAGCTCAAATACTTGGAAAGATAGCGCTTTTCAGCCCGGCGCCCGGCCTCGAAAAGCGTAGTATTCCCCGACTGCGGGATTATAAAGCAAGCTCTGAATAAATCTGCGCTTTTTTAATTCTACCAACTCTATCCAGCATGGAGACACAGGAAAAAACGTCACCCGTAGCTAATGCTCTGCGCGAGTTTCTGCAACTGGAGACCGCGAGTGGCGTCGTGCTGATCGCGTGCGTGTTTATTGCCATGGTGATAGCCAACTCCGGGTTGTCAGACGCCTATGCTACCTTGCTCGATATGACCGTTGCGATCCAGGTTGGCACGCTGATCATAAACAAACCGCTTCTGCTCTGGGTCAATGACGGTCTCATGGCAGTGTTTTTCTTCCTGATTGGACTGGAAATCAAACGCGAAATCGTGGACGGTGAGTTGTCATCTTTTGATCAGGTCATCCTGCCGGGAATGGGGGCGCTGGGTGGCATGATTGTGCCAGCCTCGATCTATGTTTGGTTCAACCTGGGTGATGCTATCGCGTTGGACGGCTGGGCGATCCCGGTTGCTACAGATATCGCTTTTGCGCTTGCTTTGCTGGGCTCGTTCGGCGCGCGCGCCCCCACTTCGCTGAAGGTGTTCCTGCTTACCCTGGCGATCCTGGATGATATCGGCGCTATCGCCATCATCGCGCTGTTCTATTCCGCGGATCTCTCTCCCACCATGCTGCTCATCGGGGCCATATTTCTTATTATTGCAGTCCTTATGAATCGCATGGGCGTTACGCGCACTTCATATTATATATTGCTTGGTGTGGCGTTATGGGTGGCCGTATTGAAATCAGGAGTGCATGCGACCCTGGCGGGTGTTCTGATCGCTTTTTGCATACCGATACGGGACCAGCATGGGGCCTGTCCTTTGCGCGAGTTGGAACACAACCTGCATGGTCCTGTCGCCTTTGTCATCCTGCCGGCTTTTGCCTTTGCGAATGCCGGGCTGCCACTCACCGACCTGTCGCTGGAAGCGCTAACGCATCCCGTTACACTCGGAGTGATAGCGGGCTTGGTACTGGGCAAACCGATTGGAATCCTGCTCTTCACAGGCCTCGCCGTTGTCCTGGGCCTAGCCCGCTTACCGAAAAACGTCACCTGGACTCAAGTTCTCGGCGTGGCCTGTGCCTGCGGCATCGGCTTCACCATGAGCCTGTTCATCGCCGGTCTCGCCTTTGAACACGGCGGCGGCGAGTATTACAGCGGCGACCGCCTGGGTATCCTGGTGGGATCATTGCTGTCTGCGCTGGCGGCTTATGGTCTGCTTCGCTTCAGCTTGCCGAAGACTGCGGATACATCACAAGAGGCGTAAATCAACGGGCTTGAACCAGCGCCTACACCATTCCCGCGCTAACTGACATCCAGTGGGAAGGAAGCGCGTGCTCAATTACACTATTGAGTAATTTTACTCAATAGTGTAATATATATTTATGCGCGAGCGACCACAGGCTCAAATCTTGCTCAACCGTCTCAATGAGCCGGTCAAGCGCATTATTGTCGTCACGGGGCCAAGACAGGTGGGTAAAACCACTCTTGTCCGAAAAACCCTGGAACGCCACTATTCACCCTCTCAATACGAGTATCTTGATTTGGATAAACCGGTATTGCCAACATCCGGTTTGTTCTCAGCGCCAGGCGCGCAGGACATTACCAGGAACGTTACCAGTCCGGATACTGCCTGGTTGGCTGAGCGTTGGGAAGCGGCGCGCAAAAAAACGGATGAACTCGCGCTACGGCAGGGTTATCAAAACCAAAAAACAGTTGAAGACAAACCGGTATTTGTGCTGGTTCTGGACGAGATACAAAAAATCTCGAATTGGTCCGAGACTGTAAAAGGTCTGTGGGATGCTGACCGGGTGGATGGCCGCCCCATGCACGTGGTTATCCTGGGGTCTGCGCCATTATTGATGCAGCGCGGTCTTACCGAAAGCCTTGCCGGGCGGTTTGAACTGCTGCGCATGACACATTGGTCGTTTGCGGAGATGAACCAGGCCTTTGGTCTCAGTTTGCAACAGTATATTTATTTTGGTGGCTATCCCGGCAGCATGGAGTATGTGCACGATGAGCAGCGCTGGAGAGAATATGTCCGTGACGCATTGATAGACCCGAATATCGAAAAAGATATTCTGATGATCACCCGGGTGGACAAACCGGCGCTGTTGAAAAACCTGTTTGAACTGGGCTGTCACTACTCCGGGCAGGAGCTGTCTTACAACAAGATGTTGGGACAACTGCAGACCGCGGGCAACACCACCACTTTGGCTCACTACCTTGACTTGCTGACCCGCGCCGGCCTGCTCGCCGGTCTGCAAAAATATGCGAAACAACAGCATCGACGGCGCGCATCAAGTCCCAAACTGAATGTGCTTAACACCGCATTGATGTCGTCGCTGTCGGGTTATTCATTCCAGGAAGCCTGTTCTGACCGCAGCCATTGGGGCCGGTTACAGGAAAGCGCAATCGGCGCGCACCTTTTCAATGCAAGCGGGTCGGATTATAAATTGCATTATTGGCGAGACGGACATGATGAAGTCGATTTCATCCTGGAGAAACACGATAAAACGATTGCTATCGAGGTTAAGAGCGGAGCTAAACGAAGCAACCGGCGCGGCCTGGGCAGGTTTGCCAAGCAGTTTCGACCACTACACACACTGGAAGTTGGCGAACATGGCATTCCCCCGGACGAGTTTTTACTGACTGATCCGAATGAATGGTTTGCAACGAGTTACGGCAAGCCGTTATCGAAATATTATTTCAACGAAAGCTCTCGCAGTGTTGGTTCGGAACTGGATAATGCGGGCCTTGTGCGCGGCCGAATTGAAGAGACGGCAAGCCAGCCGTATTTGAAAGGTCTCCAGGGTCATTTCAAGACATCTGTTATCTTGCCGGAAGACAGTTATGCGCAGAAGTTGGCAAGGCGAAATGAGCGCTTCAGGCAGGAAAAGCAAGCAGACATTCAATTCATCAGAAACCGTATCAAGGATATCAAGTCAGGCAGAGCGGAAACGGGAATATACCACCGAATAGGATTTGCTTATTTCGGGCATTTGAGTAGCGCAAAAGGGGATACGCCTTTGGAGAGGCTGAATGATTTGTTTGATGGCGATGCCGACATAGTCCAGGCCGTCTTGACCGGCTTACGGCATTTTGTTGTGCGGGAAGATATCCCGGACATCACGGCAATCTTCCGGATGAGCCTGGACAATAAACATTTTTTTCATTCTCATCCTTACCGGGCGGCGCTGGATGAGTTATATCAGGAAGACAGAAAAAAATTACTTGAATTGGACGAAGACAAACTGGAAAAAGCGCTGGCATTTTATTTCGCTGACGCTTCAGGACAAGAGACAGATTGGTTTAACCTATTGTTGGGCGAGCGCTTGGATATTGTCGCGAAAATATATATCCGTTACGCGCAAACCAGGTTACGTGGCGGCAAACATCAGGTTAATTTGCTTTATCCTCTTGTCTACCAACAAGAAGACGAAAAACTGCAGCAGCAATACCGCAAACTGGCCCATCTTGTTGCTATCCCTCTGCTCAAGACCCTGCCGGTGCGTGGCACATCCAAACAGTTGGAAGCGCTCGATTACCTGTTGAAGGCGGCCATACAATTTGCTGACCGTGACTTATTGCGGGAATTGACCGATGAAAAACTGAGCCGCAAAAGTATGGATGCCACACAGACTGTCTATTGGCTGGCGACAGGGCTGATTCTTTCACCGGATGATTACGACAACAGGCTGTACAACCATGTTCTACAGAATGAAAGCCGTATCAATAAATTGAAACGTTTTTTAACTTCCGACCGGGTCCCGGAACGGCTGTACTTTGAAGATGACCTGCCGGTAACAGCGCTTTCAATGAAGCTACTTATCTCCTTCCCGGCTCAGAGTTTGGATTGCCTGGCGCGATGGCGTGATCGAACAGGCAAAGCATTGCATTTATAACGCACAATCAAACCAGATGCCAGCTTCAGCTTTCTCAGTCCGGAGCAGGCGCGTAACGCTTTATTTTGAAAGGAATTTATTTCCTAAGGAACCTCTGATTAAGTCAGAGGTTCCTGCGATACAGGGATGTATCGACAAAATCAGTGACGAAAAGTCATTGATTTTGAGAGCAAAACAAAAATCGCATTTTTGTTTTGCGTGCTCTGACAAGTCCAGGATGGACTTGTTCAGAGCTTTCCTAATTCTGAAAAAGCAGCCAGCGCTTCCTGGCGGGATTGGCGGACATCGATAACAGGATAAGGATAATCCTGTCCCAAGGTAACCTTGGCTGCAGCCAGGACCTCGCTGGGCGCGTCCCAGGGTGCGGCCAGGTAAGCATCCGGCAGGTTGGCCAATTCCGGCACATAGCGGCGGATATATTGCCCGTCGGGATCGAATTTCCGCGCTTGGGTAACCGGGTTGAAGATGCGGAAATACGGCGCCGCGTCGGCGCCACACCCGGCTATCCATTGCCAACCGGCGCTGTTATTGGCCAGGTCTGCATCAAACAAGCAATCCCAAAACCAGCGCTCGCCGTGATGCCAATGCAACCGCAGGTTCTTGACCAGAAAAGAGCCGACGATCATACGTACCCGGTTATGCATATAACCTGTTTGATACAACTCCCGCATACCGGCATCGACGATGGGGATGCCAGTCGTCCCGCGCTGCCAGCAACGCAGGTCGTCAGCGCTTTCACGCCAGTTAAAATCGGCAAATTTACTCTGCAACGGTTGGGTGCGGAGTTGCGGGTGATGGTAGAGCAGGGAGTAGGAGAATTCCCGCCAGGCCAGTTCTGACTGGAAGGTAGCCAGGTTGGGATCATCGTCAGGCCGGATATCCTGCGCCTGATGCCAGCATTGGCGTGGCGATATTTCCCCAAAATGCAGATGCGGTGAAAGACGCGAAACAGATGCCCTGGCAGGGAAATTGCGTCCTTGCTTATAGTCGCGTATGCCCGACTCCAGAAATTCCGACCAGCGCGCCTGCGCGCCCGCCTCCCCAATTTCCCAGCCGGCAACCAGTTGCCGATGCCAGTCAAGTTCGGGCAGCAAGCCCAAATCATCGATGCGCAAGCTGTTTACCGAACCCGGGTAACAATCAGTCCTGTCGGGTATTGGCAATGGCAACGCAGGCGGCGGGGCCATGCCCAGGCAGCCGCGCCGGTAAAACGGTGTAAACACCTTGTAGTGAGTCCCATCCGGCTTGAGATTTTCCCAAGGCTCCCATAACAACGAACCGTTAAAACTCTCGACGGCATGACCGGCCGCAGTCAGCGCCGCTTTAATGCGCATCTCCCGGTCAATGCGCCAGGGTTCATAACAGCGATTCCAGTAGACGGCCGGCGCCGCCACCTGCTTGGCCAATGCTGTTAACAGCGGTTCTGCCGGTCCGGAAAAACAGCGCAGGCCACCGCCGAGGCTATCATTCAATGCCCGCAGCGAATGATGCAACCAGACCCGACTGGCGCTTCCCATGCGCTCGTCGCCGGCATCCTCATCATCAAGAATATAAACAGGCAACACCGTGCCTTTGCTGCAAGCGGAATGAAAAGCCGGGTTGTCAGCCAGGCGCAAATCCTGGCGAAACCAGCAGATTATCGGCGCATTCATAGTGGTTCCATATTCACTGGTTGGACATGCTTCATTAACGGGCAGAGCTTATACGACTAGTACTCTTTCAACTTAATTTTGACATGTTCAGAGCCACACAGCGACGCCAAGACAAGGCGCAGTCCGCCGGTAATGGCGCGCCCTTGCCAAGGGCTGCAACGCCGTATTGGCGTCGCTGTGTGGCTCCCTGCGGGCGGGCCGGGAAGCGGTCGCCCGCGTCGTTGCGCCGCTTGGGAAGGGCGCGCCATTCCCTGCGCGCCGCGCCTTGCGCTCAACCGCTTCCCGACCCGCTGAATATGTCAAAATTAAGTTGAAAGAGTACTAGTTCCCGGACGATCACTCATAAACCGATACGCAAAAGGGACAAAGCGGTAGAGAGGACTATAAAAGAAACCGGGGCACAAGTCACATAATTGAACCCGTCTCTCGGACTGGCGCGTCTTCGGAAAGCCAAGGGGACGCAAAGTAATTGGAATATTCAGACATTATACTGGCCTACCTGACCAATCGCTACTTCGGGGTGGCCAATTTCGGCAGGATTTACGGTATCCTGTTTGCCTCTTTTCTTGTCGGCACGTTCCTGGGACCTTACGCGTTCGGCCTGGCATTTGAGAGTTATAGGTCATACCGGGAGGTATTGATGTATGCTGTGTTGGTTATCCTCGTTTCGTCTGCGGTAATCTCGGTTATGATAAGACTGTAAAATAACATGGCATCATTGCGCAAATTTCCTGTTACGCCAGACACAACATCGGCCATGCCGGCGCCGGGCGGGAACAGCTTGAAGATTACAACCTGCCTGCAATCTGTTCTCGTCGGCTGTAGCCTGCTTGTTATAGCCAGCATCAGCCGGCCGTCTTTGGCAGAAGTCGAACCGATTGACTTTCAGCAATACGAACCTCAAGCCGAAATAGCAAGGATAGAAAGCGCTGAAGCGCCGGTAATTGACGGCGATATCTCCGACCCGGTCTGGTCGAAGGCAACCCGCATTGACAAGTTTTACCAGATAGAGCCGGTACTGGGTGCGGAACCTTCGGAGATCACGGTTGTTTACATCGCATACGATGAAATCAACCTGTATTTCGCGTTTTACTGCGGGGATTCCCAGCCTGACCAGATTATGGCCACCGTGATGCAACGGGACCGCAAATTATGGCAGGACGATAACATTCGCGTGTTGCTGGATCCGTATGACAGCGCCAGGGATGCAATGGCGTTCCTGGTCAATCCCCTGGGCACGCAGATGGACATGGTGCTGGAGAACAACAGCAACTATTACCCGGAATGGGATGCAATCTGGGACGTTGAGGCAACGCGCACGGATGATGGCTGGACTGCGGAAATGGCAATTCCGTTTCGCAGTATCTCCTATGATCCCGGTGTCGATAAGTGGGGCTTTGAGATCATGCGCCAGATCCGGCACAAGAGCGAAACGGTAAGATGGTCCCAGATCGATCAATTCCTCAGACCATACGATGTTTCAAGAATAGGTTTGCTCACCGGAATACGGGATACCAACCGGGGCCTGGGCCTGGACATACGGGCGTTCGGAAAAGTCAATTATGCAAGGGATTGGATGCAGCGACCGCGGGATGACAGTTTTACCCCGGAGGCGAGCGGGAACATATTCTACAAAATCACGCCATCGCTTACGGGGACCGTGACACTCAATACCGATTTTTCCGATTCTCCTCTTGATGAACGGCAGGTCAATACGGGCCGGTTCTCACTGTTTTTCCCTGAAACGCGGGATTTCTTTCTCCAGGACAGGACAATATTTGAATTCGGGGGCAAGGCGATGACCCCGCCCACCACTGCTATCAACGGACTGCCGTTCTTCAGCCGTAAGATTGGCATCGTCAATGACGACGTGGTGGACCTTGTTGCCGGAGGCAAACTGTCCGGCCGGATCGGAAATCTGAATGTGGGCGCGCTGGGGGTAAGGATGGACAAGACGGACAATATCAATGCGGAAACCCTGAGCGTTGCCAGGTTGTCCGCAGATATCCTTGAGGATTCACGTATAGGAACGATTGTGACACATGGTGATCCGGACGGCACGGGGAGCAACACATTGGTGGGTGTCGATTTCCAGTACCAGAACCCCAATTTGTTCAATCGGGGCCGTTTTGTCGCCGATTTCTTCTACCAACAAAGTTTTTCCGACGATGAGCACGGGCCTTCGAGAGGGAAAGATGATGACATGTATGGTTTTTTTCTCGGATATCCACACGATTCATTACGCTGGTTCATCAGCGGAAAAGAAATAGGCAAGTGGTTTGAGCCTGCCCTGGGATTTGTTAATCGGCGCAATATCCGTGATTACAACGGGGACTATGTCAGACGAAAGCGGTTCCGGGACAGTTGGATTCTCTGGTGGGAGGGCGGTGTGTTCGGCAATGTTGTCACCGACCTGGATAATGACGTGGAGACCCATAAATTTACCCTGTTCAGCGCGCTGCGGAATCAATCAGGCGATGAATTCAAAGTTAAAGCCAGCAACTTGAGAGAGGTTATCAATCAATCCTTCCTGATAGCCGGAGAGCTGCTTGTCCCTGTGGGAGATTACCACTTCAACCAGTTCAATATGGTTCTGAACTCTTCACAAGCAAGAAAAGTCATAGCAGATATAGACGTTACTTGCTGCCGTATGTTTGACGGCGATTACCTGGGCCTGAATACATCCCTGGAGTTCAGGGTTTCCAAACATTTTCGCTTGACGGCCAAACATAACATGGAAAGATTTAAATTGCCTGCCGGTGACCTGACGGTACATATTGCCTCGTTGGATACCAGCATCAATTTCACGCCCGACATGCAGATCGATACTCAGATGCAGTACGATAATATATCGGAGCGATTTTCCTTTTCCGCAAGGTATCGCTGGTTTCCAAGACCGGAAACCGAGGTTTTTATCGCATTAGGCCAGAGCGCGGAAATGAAAAGCAGCAACTTCCCCGGCCATTTTGATGCGGACCGTACCGAGGTCACGATCAGGCTTGGGCATACATTCAGGTTTTGAGATGTATGTCGCCTCAAATTATGCGTCCAGAGAGCGAATTTTCACCCGATTTAAACAACCGGATCAAGATGAAATGACCATGACAAGATTAACTGCGTTTAATTTTCAGAAATGGATTGATCAGCATACCCATCTGCTTAAACCGCCGGTAGGCAACAAACAGATATGGGAAGATACCGATATGATGGTCACCGTGATCGGCGGCCCGAATAAACGCACCGATTTCCATGATGATCCGGTAGAAGAGTTTTTCTACCAACTCAAAGGAGATATGGTTCTCAAGGTATTTGATCAGGATGAGTTTTACGATGTGCCCCTGCGCGAGGGGGACATATTTTTTCTGCCCGCCCATGTGCGTCATTCGCCGCAACGCCCCGTGCCCGGCAGTATCGGTCTGGTAGTAGAACCCAAACGTCCGCCAGGGGAAAAAGACGGCTTTGAATGGTATTGTTTTGAATGTGGCGGCCTGGTGCATCGGGCGGAAGTGTTGCTGGTCTCCATTGTCCGCGACCTGCCACCGTTATTTGAACGCTTCTTCGAGGATGAAACTTTACGCGCTTGCCCGCATTGCGGCGCCGTGCATCCCGGCAAGTATCCACCGCAGGATTGGGTCAGACTATGAGTTCGGTCATCGACATACACAGCCATTTTTACCCTTCCCATATACCGGATTTTTCCGCCCGGTTTGGTGGTGACTGGCCGGGGTTTCGCCATACTGAGCCCGGTAAGGGCATGATGACCCTGGGCGGCAGGGATTTCCGCCCGGTTTATGACGCTTGCTGGTCGCCATCGGTACGGTTGGAAGAGATGGACCGTGATGGTATCGATATCCAAATCTTGTGCGCCACACCCCTGTTGTTTGCCTACAGCAAACCGGCAGTCCAAGCCCTGGAGTGGGCGCAAATATTCAACGATGCTGCGCTGGAATTCTGCGCGCACTCTCCCCGCCGGTTGCAAGCGTTATGCCAGGCGCCGTTGCAGAATATTGATGCGGCCTGCAAGGAACTCAGTCGCGCCCGCAAAGCCGGTCACCTGGGTGTACAGATAGGCAATCACCTGGGATTAAAAAATCTGGACGATGAGGGCTTACTCACTTTCCTGCAACACTGCGCGGACGAAGATGCCGCCGTGCTGGTTCATCCCTGGGATATGATGGCGGCAGAGCGCATGCCCAAATACATGTTGCAATGGCTGGTGGCGATGCCGGCTGAAACGCAGTTGTCCATCCTGTCACTGATATTGTCCGGCGCTTTCGAACGCTTGCCTGCTCACCTGCGCATCTGTTTTGCGCATGGTGGCGGCAGTTTCGCGTTTCTACTTGGTCGGGTTGATAATGCCTGGCACCAACGCGACCTGGTGCGCAAGGACTGCCCATATCCCCCTTCTCATTACACCGACCGCTTTTTTGTGGATTCGGCAGTCTTTGACGACGAGGCATTGGCGCTGCTGGTCAAAGTGATGAGCGAAGACCGTGTCATGCTTGGTTCCGATTACCCGTTTCCGCTAGGCGAGCAGAAAATAGGCAGCCTGATTCGAGGTTCGACCAGACTTAGCCCCACTGCCAAACAAAAATTACTAGGAAATAACGCAGCCGGCTTCTTCGGATTACAAACAGAGTAAGTCCTGCCGCTATCATTTCAGTGAACATCTGATTGGTTCAGAGTCTCCTTAGATTCGCCCAAGTCCTCATTCATACGGGCAGGCAGGTCTATCTCGATATTGGAGATACCATACTGCTATAGAGATGATTTCCGTCAAATTAAGTCAACACTTCCATTTTTTTTGTCCCGCTAACCAGGTATAATCACCTCATGTTGGAAAATTACCTGCCAATACTCATATTTCTGGTTGTGGGACTCGTTTTCGGATGCATTCTGTTTGTCCTGGGCTATTTCCTGGGGCCTAATCGCCCTGACAGCGCCAAACAGTCTCCTTATGAATGCGGTTTTGACGCGTTTGAAGACGCCAGGATGCAGTTTGATGTCCGCTATTATCTGATCGCTATTCTATTCATCATTTTTGACCTGGAAATCGCTTTTTTCTTTCCTTGGGCGGTGGCCTTGCGCGATGTGGGAATAGTCGGGTTCTGGGCTATGATGCTGTTTCTTGCGATATTAGTAGTCGGGTTTATCTATGAGTGGCGTAAAGGAGCGCTGGAATGGGAGTGACGCAGGAGCAGGAAATGCGCCCTGAAGAGAAAATTCATCACCAGGGCATTGTTACCACCACGGTGGATAATCTGGTGAACTGGGCGCGCACCGGCTCTTTGTGGCCGATGACGTTCGGCCTTGCCTGTTGCGCGGTGGAGATGATGCACGCCGGCGCGGCCCGTTACGACCTGGACCGCTTCGGTGTGATTTTTCGTCCCAGCCCCAGGCAATCTGACGTAATGATCGTGGCTGGCACCCTGGTCAACAAGATGGCGCCGGCCCTGCGCCGGGTCTATGACCAGATGCCGGACCCCAAGTGGGTCATCTCCATGGGTTCTTGCGCGAACGGCGGCGGCTATTATCATTATTCTTACTCCGTTGTGCGCGGCTGTGATCGAATCGTTCCGGTGGATATCTATGTGCCGGGCTGTCCCCCTACGGCAGAGGCTCTGCTGTTCGGTGTGTTGCAATTACAGAAAAAGATCAAGCGTACCAGCGCCAATACGATAAGAAGATAGGAACGTTTTTTCACATGGATACGCTTCTCAACGATCTGCGCGAACGTCTGGGCGCTAAAATCGTCAAAGACAAGGAGGAGGCGGGCCAACTTACCATAGAGGTCAACGCCGCCGATATTGCCGAAGTCTGCCTCATTCTCAGGGACGACAAAGCTCTTGCGTTCAACCAGTTGAGCGACTTATGCGGTGTGGATTACCTTTCCTATGGCAAGGCGGATTGGGAAACCCAGAACACGACTCAGACCGGTTTCAGCCGCGGTGTCAGCCAGGGCGTATATATCGATACCCAGGACCTTGAAGACCGTTTCGCGGTGGTTTATCACCTGTTGTCGCTGAAACATAACCGGCGTTTGAGAACGCGCTGTTTTGTTTCCGGCCAACCGCCCAAGATCGCTTCGGTCACTCCCATCTGGGCCGGCGCCAACTGGTTCGAGCGGGAAGTATTCGACCTGTACGGCATCCTGTTCGACGAGCATCCGGACCTGCGGCGTATCCTCACCGATTACGGTTTCAGGGGGCATCCGTTCCGCAAGGATTTTCCATTGGAAGGCAATGTGGAAGTCCGTTACGACCCGGAACAAAAGCGAGTTGTCTACCAGCCGGTTAGCATCAAAAACCGGGTGCTTGTGCCCAAGACAATTCGGCACGATAACCGCTATGCCAAAGGGGATGCAACAGATGCCTGAAATTCGCAACATGACCATGAATTTCGGCCCCCAACATCCGGCTGCGCACGGTGTGTTGCGTCTGGTCCTGGAGATGGACGGCGAGGTGATTGAACGCGCCGACCCGCATATCGGGTTGTTGCATCGGGCTACCGAAAAACTGGCTGAGAGCAAACCCTATAACCAGAGTATCGGGTACATGGACCGGCTCGATTACGTGTCCATGATGTGCAATGAGCATGCCTATGTGCTTGCAATTGAAAAACTTCTGGGCATCACTCCACCTATCCGCGCCCGTTATATCCGGGTCATGTTCGATGAGATCACTCGTGTGCTCAATCATCTTATGTGGTTGGGCGCGCACGGCCTTGATATCGGCGCGATGAGTATGTTCCTGTATTGCTTCCGGGAACGCGAGGACCTGATGGACTGCTACGAGGCAGTATCAGGCACAAGAATGCACGCCACCTATTACCGTCCAGGCGGGGTATATCGCGATTTGCCTGCGACAATGCCGCGCTACCAGACGACTGTAAACCGATCAAAAGCTGAAGTGGACAGCATGAACGAGACGCGCCAGGGTTCGCTGCTTGATTTTATCGCGGCATTCATCGAACGATTTCCGGCTCGCATCGACGAATACGAAACCCTGCTGACCGATAACCGTATCTGGAAACAACGCACGGTAGGGATTGGCGTTGTCGCGCCGGAGCGAGCCATAGAACTCGGTTTTACCGGCCCCATGTTGCGCGGTTCGGGAGTGGAATGGGACTTGCGCAGAAAACAGCCTTACGAGGTGTACGATCAACTGGAATTTGCCATCCCGGTCGGCGTCAACGGCGATTGTTACGACCGTTACCTGGTACGTGTGGAAGAGATGCGTCAGTCGACTGTGATCATCAGGCAATGTGTGGATTGGTTGCGGAACAATCACGGACCAGTGATCATCGATGACAATAAACTTGTCCCGCCGCGACGGGAGATCATGAAGGATGACATGGAGTCGTTAATCCATCACTTCAAACTGTTCACCGAAGGTTACTGCGTGCCGGAAGGGGAGGTATATGCAGCCGTAGAGCATCCGAAAGGAGAGTTTGGGATTTACCTGATCTCTGACGGCGCCAACAAACCTTATCGGCTGAAAGTGCGCGCGCCAGGATTTGTGCACTTGTCGTCCTTGGATGAGATGGTGCGGGGTCATATGCTGGCGGATGTGGTGGCGGTGATTGGGACGCAGGACATTGTTTTTGGCGAGGTCGATCGCTGATGAAAGCCAGCCAGTTGGCCGATTACTTCGTTGCTCCACGCTTTTTGAATGCTCATGTATTATTTATACACTGCGCTTCAAAAACCATGTCGCGCCTCGTTCTCGGCCAACTGGCTGGCTTTCATAGGCAATTGAGCGATTACTTCGTTGCTAAATCTCAAGACCTTTGGGGCTGTGTGAAATGAGCAAGAGTTTGTCAAGACAAACGCGTGCGCAGATCGATCGTTGGCTCGCGATCTTTCCGGCGGAGCGCAGGCAATCCGCCGTGCTCGCGGCTTTGCGCGAAACGCAGCATCAGAACGGTGGCTATCTTACCCGGGATTTGATGGATGCGGTGGCTGACTACCTGGGTATGCCGCGTATCGCCGTTTATGAAGTTGCCAGTTTTTATTCCATGCTGGAGACCGAACCCTGCGGCCGTCACAGCGTTTCGGTGTGCACCAATATTTCCTGCATGCTGCGCGGCGCGGATGAGATCCTCGCTTATATTGAAAATAAACTGGGAATAAAAGTCGGAGAGAGCACTACAGACAACCGTATTTACCTGAAGCAGGAAGAGGAATGCCTGGCGGCCTGTTGTGGGGCGCCCATGATGATGGTGGATCACAAATACTACGAGAACCTGACTCCCGAACTGGTGGATCAGGCGCTGGACGGATTGGAATAATGCGGCGCAGAGACATCAATTCGGTCTGTTACGCTACCCTGAAATTCAGCCAGCCCTGGACTCTGGAAAATTACTACCAGGTGGACGGGTATGAAGCCTGGAAAAAGATCCTGCATGAAAAGATACCACCCCGACAGGTTACCGAAGAACTGAAGGGATCGGGCCTGCGCGGGCGCGGCGGCGCCGGCTTTCCCACCGGCCTGAAATGGAGCTTTATGAATCCCGATGCGCCGAACCCGAAATATGTGGTGTGCAATTCCGATGAAAGCGAACCCGGCACCTGCAAGGACAGGGATATTCTCCGTTTCAACCCCCATTCCCTGGTTGAAGGTATGGCCATTGCCTGTTATGCCATGGGCGCGTCAGTGGCCTATAATTATATCCGCGGCGAATTCATGGATGAGCCGTATCAGCGTTTTGAGACTGCTTTGCAGGAGGCATACGCTGCGGGTTATCTGGGCAAGGATATCCTGGGTTCCGGAGTGGATATCGATATCTATGCAACACTGGGCGCGGGCGCTTATATCTGCGGCGAAGAAATGGCATTGCTGGAATCCCTGGAAGGCAAGCCCGGCAAGCCGCGTTTCAAGCCGCCGTTTCCGGCGCAATACGGCTTGTATGGCAAACCCACAACGGTGAACAATACGGAGAGTTTCAGCTCTGCGCCGGCAATCATACTGAAAGGCGCCAAGTGGTTTGCCAATCTTGGCGTGGAGAACAGCGGCGGGACCAAGTGCTTTTCTGTGAGCGGTCATGTGCAGAAACCGGGTAATTTTGAAGTCCCGCTGGGCACGCCGTTCCGCGAGCTGCTGCAAATGGCTGGCGGCGTATGGCGCGGTCGGCAGTTGAAAGCGGTCATACCGGGCGGTTCGTCAGTGCCGGTGGTGCCGGGTGAAATCATGCTAGATGCCAATATGGATTATGACTCCTTGCGCGCGCTAGGGTCTTCCGTCGGTTCCGGCGCGGTGGTAGTCATGGACGAGACCACTTGTATGGTGAGGATGCTGCAACGCATCTCCCGATTTTATTTTGCTGAGTCCTGCGGGCAATGCACTCCTTGCCGGGAGGGCACAGGCTGGTTATACCGCATGTTGACTCGCATTGTAGACGGTCAGGGACGTATGGAAGACCTGGATAAGCTGGTCGATGTGGCCAACAAGATAGAAGGACGGACTATCTGCGCCTTGGGCGATGCCGCGGCGTGGCCGGTGCAGAGCTTCATGAAACACTACCGGCAGGAGTTTGAATATATGATTGAGAACGCAGGACAAAGCATGGTCAATGCAGGGTGACGAATACAGATGTCTGACAGTTCGCTGACAATAGAAATTGACGGTAAGCAGGTGGAAGCCAGCCCGGGCCAGATGCTTATTGAAGTGACGGACCGGGTCGGTAATTACGTGCCGCGTTTCTGTTACCACAACAAGCTGAGCGTTGCCGCGAATTGCCGTATGTGCCTGGTGGAAGTGGAGAAGGCGCCGAAACCATTGCCCGCCTGCGCCACGCCGGTAATGAATGGCATGAAAGTCCATACCCGATCGGAATTGGCCTTGGATGCGCAGAAATCGGTAATGGAATTTCTGCTCATCAACCATCCCCTGGATTGCCCCATCTGTGACCAGGGCGGGGAATGCGAATTGCAGGATCTGGCTATGGGTTACGGCAGGGATGTGTCGCGCTACCAGGAAAAGAAACGGGTAGTGCAGGACAAGAATATCGGTCCCCTGGTGCAGACGGACATGACCCGCTGCATTCACTGTACCCGTTGTGTGCGTTTTGGAGAGGAGATCGCCGGTCTGAGGGAGCTGGGCGCAATCGGACGCAGTGAGTTCATGGAGATCAGCGCTTATGTTGAAGAAAGCATGGTCTCCGAGTTGTCCGGTAACGTGATTGACCTGTGCCCGGTGGGCGCGCTGACCTCCAAACCATTTCGATATACTGCCCGAGCCTGGGAGATGACCCAGCATAGCGGCATTGCAGTCCACGACGGTGTGGGCTCAAATATTCATTTTCATGTAAAAAACGACCGGGTCAAGCGTGTTGTCCCAGCAGAGAATGAGGCTGTCAACGAGGTCTGGTTATCCGACCGCGATCGTTTCAGTTATGAAGGGCTGAACAGCCGCAAACGGCTGATGTCCCCCATGATCAAGCAAGAGCAGGGCTGGCAGGAAGTAGACTGGCAAACCGCGCTGCAACATATCGCCGGCAGGCTACGCTCTGTTATTGCGCAGCGCGGCACCGACCAGGTCGGCGCGTTGGTTTCTCCTTCGTCCACTTGCGAGGAGTTATATCTGGCGCAGAAGTTTATGCGGGGCATCGGCTCCGGGAATATCGACCACCGCTTACGGCAAGCTGATTTCACCGATCAGGATGCCGCGCCGGCTTGCCCGGGACTGGGGATCTCCCTCTCCGAGGTTGAGCAGTTGGATGCCGTCCTGATCGTCGGCGGGTTTCCGCGCAAGGATCAGCCCTTGTTCAACCACCGCTTGCGCAAGGCCGCGCTGAATGGCGCGCAGGTGATGGCCATCAATCCGGTTGCCTTCAGTTTCAATTATGAAGTTGCTCATCAGCATATTGTGGCGCCGAATCAGCTTGCATTCGAACTGGCAGCGACGCTCAAGGCAACGTTTGCCGACGCGCATATGGATGCTGCGCTCGAAACCCTGTTGAGCGATATTCGGCCGACCGTCAGACACAGGAACATTGCCCAAACGCTTGCCGGAGCCGGCAAGGCGGCTGTGTTCATAGGCGGTTTGGGTATCTCCAACCCGCAACTATCCCAACTGCGTTTCCTGGCCGCGCGCCTGGCGCGACAGGTATCCGGCACATTGGGTTTCCTGGAGTACGGAGCGAACAGCGCCGGCGCCTGGCTGGCAGGCGCCGTGCCCCACCGGTTGCCTGGTGGCGCGCCAGCCGCTGCGCAAGGTCTGGACGCCTTATCCATGCTGACCAAGCAACTGGCGGCCTACCTGTTGCTGGACGTAGAGCCGGAATTGGATTTTTATGACGGGAAACTGGCTCGTGAGGCGCTGGCCAAAGCGGAGTGTGTCATCGCTGTCAGCGGCTATCGGCGCGCGGCAGAATATGCCGATGTGTTGTTGCCTATGGCCTTATATGCAGAAAATTCAGGCTCATATCTCAATATGGAAGGTCAGAAGCAATATTTAAACGCGGCGGTGTCCGCTCCGGGCCGCGCCCGCCCGGCCTGGCACATCATAGACACACTAGCGCACGAGTTGGGTCTGTCAGACTTCGGTCACAAGGAATTCGGAGAAGTCCGCGCGCAGGTTGCCGCAGTCACGGGCATACCGGAGCGGGATAATGCAGGTAGCTGGAACATGCCGGAAGCGCTCATCCTGGACAAAGAGAGCGAGGCTCTTCAGCGTATCGGTTATGTGCCCATGAATTCCGTCGACTCGCTGGCGCGCCATGCGCCGGCGCTGCAACAGACCGAAGATGTTGCTGACGATTCTGTTCGCATAAATCAGAAAACTGCCAAAAAGATTGGATTGGGCAAAGTGGAGCGGGTCAAGGTCGCTGGCCAGGATGCCGAGTTGCTGCTTCCCTTGATCATTGATGACGCGGTGGCGGACGATTCGGCGCTAATACACGGCGGCCATGCCGGTAACGCCAGGCTGGGTCCATTATCGGGTCCGGTTTCACTGATTCCTGGCTAGGCGTTCGCAGCCATGTTTGAGAAACTATTCAACCTGCTCAGCGATTACCTGCTTGCCCCGGTGGTTACTCTGCTCGTTCCTGACAGCTATGTGTCGGATACGCTCTACACTTTGGAAGTCCTGGTCAAAATAACCGCCATCTTGCTTCCCCTGCTGTTTTGCGTTGCTTACCTGACTTACGCTGAGCGCAAGATCATCGGTTATATCCAGTGCCGGCTCGGCCCGAACCGGGTTGGGTTTTTCGGCTTTCGCCTATGGGGCCTGGGTCAGCCTATTGCCGATGCAGTCAAGCTCATCTTCAAGGAAATCATTATTCCGGCCGGCGCCAACAAACGCTTGTTTGTCAGTGCGCCGATACTTGCCATGGCGCCCTCCCTGGCTGCCTGGGCGGTGATACCCTTTGATGAAACTCTGGTGTTGGCTGATATTAATGCGGGGTTGTTGTACATCCTGGCGTTGACCTCGTTGGCCGTATACGGCGTGATCATCGCCGGCTGGGCTTCAAACTCCAAGTATGCGTTTCTGGGCGCGATGCGTTCCGCTGCCCAGATAGTCTCGTACGAGATTGCCATGGGATTTGCGCTCGTGTGTGTGCTTATTGCCGCGGGCAGTTTAAATCTGGGTCGGATTACCGCGGCGCAAAGCGGCAGCTTCCTGCACTGGTACTGGCTGCCGTTGTTGCCCATCTTTCTGGTGTACTTTATTTCCGGTGTGGCCGAGACCAACAGGGCGCCGTTTGACGTGGCCGAGGGCGAATCGGAACTGGTGGCAGGCTTCCATGTTGAATACGGCGGTATGGCGTTTTCTATTTTCTTCATGGCGGAATATGCCAATATGGTACTCATATCCGTTCTCACAGCCCTGCTGTTCTGTGGGGGCTGGCTGTCTCCCTTCCAGGGACTGCCGTTGCTGGGAGACATGCCTTTTCTAAGCGAACCGAACATCATCTGGCTCCTGATCAAAACATCGGTGTTCCTGTTCCTGTTCCTGTGGTTCAGAGCGACATTTCCCCGTTACCGTTATGACCAGATCATGCGCCTGGGCTGGAAGGTATTCCTGCCCATTACCATCATATGGATTGTAGTGGTGTCCGGAATGGTCATCGCCGAAGTTCCTCCCTGGTTCAATTGATGAGTGTGAATGCCATGAACGTCAAGCTGAAAGCGCTGCCGGAATTAATCGGCAATATGTCCCGGCTCTCCGGCGGTTATCCGGCAAGAGTTAAAGAATATTTACGTAGCTTGTTGTTGTGGGAACTGTTGAAGGGACTGCGTTTGACCGGACGCTACCTGTTCAGGCGCAAGATCACTGTGCAGTATCCGGAGGAAAAAACGCCTCAGTCGCCCCGTTTCCGCGGGCTTCATGCTTTGCGCCGATATCCGAACGGCGAGGAGCGCTGCATTGCCTGCAAATTGTGCGAGGCTGTCTGTCCGGCGGTTGCCATCACCATTGAATCCGAACAGCGGGATGACGGCACGCGCAGAACCACTCGCTACGACATAGATTTGGCAAAGTGTATTTTTTGCGGCTTCTGCGAGGAATCATGCCCGGTGGACTCCATCGTTGAGACGCGCATCTACGAATATCACGGAGAACAGCGCTCTGATCTGCTAATGACCAAGCAGAGGTTGTTGGAGATCGGCGACCTGGCGGAAGAACAGATAGCTCGGGACCGCGCTACCGAAGCGATCTACCGGTAACGAATGAACATCTTAAATCACAGAGCGTTGGGTCAGCAGATGAACAATTCTATAGCCATTTTGGCGAATAATTAGACAGCGATGCTGGAACAGTCCGTATTTTACATCTTTGCGGCGATGCTGGTCGTCTCGGCCTGCATGGTGATTTTTGCGCGCAATCCGGTGCATGCCGCGTTATTCCTGATCCTGTCATTCTTCTGTAGCGCAGCGATCTGGTTGATACTTGAGGCAGAATTTCTGGCCATTGTGCTGATCCTGGTTTACGTCGGAGCGGTAATGGTGTTGTTCCTGTTTGTCGTGATGATGCTGGACATCAATATCTCCACGTTGCGCGCGGGTTTCTCCCGTTTTTTGCCTGTCGGTCTGTTAGTCGCGACGCTTATGCTTGTCGCCATGGGATTGATCGTCGGTGGCGGGGACCTGCTGCCTGACGCAGGCGCAGGCGCTGGCGCCGGCCAGCTTGAAGCCGATGCCGGCAATACCTGGTTGCTCGGCAAGACATTGTTTACTGAATATATTTATCCTTTTGAGGTGGCCGGGGCAATACTGCTGGTTGCGATCATTGCGGCGATTGGCCTGACATTGCGCGCGCCGCGCACACAACGCACACCAAAACCGGGTAAACAAGTCAGCATTCAACGCGAGCAACGGGTGAAGATCGTCAACATGAAGACGGAAACGGGCAAATAACAGATGATCGAACTCAGCGAAATCCTGACACTGGCCGCCATGCTTTTTTGCATCAGCGTGGCAGGCATCTTCATCAATAGAAAAAATATCATCATTTTATTAATGTGCATTGAATTGATGCTGTTGTCGGTGAATTTGAACTTCATAGCGTTTTCCCATTTTCTGGGGGATATACACGGCCAGGTTTTCGTTTTCTTCATCCTAACGGTTGCCGCGGCGGAAGCCGCAATCGGCCTGGCGATACTGGTTGTGCTGTTCCGCAATCGGAATACCATCAACGTGATTGATCTGGATACTCTCAAGGGCTGACATGGAACAGATTTACCTTGCGATTGTGCTGGCGCCGTTGACCGGGGCGATTATCGCCGGCCTAGGCGGCAGCCTCATCGGCAGGCACGGCGCGCACCGGGTCGCCAATATCGGCGTTGGCATCTCCAGCGTCCTTTCCATGCTTGCCTATAAGCATCTCATGTTTGACGGAGGAGAGGTTTATAACGCGGATATTTACACCTGGCTGGAAGTTGGAGACTTGAGGTTTTCCGTGGGCTTCCTGGTGGACCGGCTGTCGGTGACGATGATGGTGGTGGTGAGTTTCGTCTCCTGGATGATCCATATCTATACTATCGGTTACATGCGGGATGATCCGGGTTACCAGCGTTTTTTCAGTTATATATCCTTGTTCACCTTCGCGATGCTAATGCTGGTGATGTCGAATAACTTCGTCCAGTTATTTTTCGGCTGGGAAGCAGTCGGGCTGGTGTCATACCTGTTGATCGGTTTCTGGTTCAAGCGCGAATCCGCTATCTTTGCCGGCCTGAAAGCGTTCATCGTCAATCGGATAGGTGATTTCGGCTTTCTCATCGGGATAGCCGCGACGTTGATGTATTTCAATTCACTTGATTATATGCAGGTCTTCGGTCAGACCGGGGAGTTGAAAGACACGACATTTTCCATGATTCCGGGAGTGGATTGGTCGGTATTGAGTTTCATCTGTATCTGCCTGTTTATCGGCGCTATGGGTAAATCCGCCCAGGTTCCGTTGCATGTCTGGCTGCCAGACTCCATGGAAGGGCCGACGCCTATATCCGCGTTAATCCATGCGGCCACGATGGTGACGGCAGGAATCTTCATGGTCGCGCGCATGTCGCCCTTATACGAGTTATCCGAAACTGCCCTCAGCCTGATTTTGCTGGTCGGCGCGCTCACTGCGTTTTTTATGGGTCTGTTAGGCCTGGCGCAGCATGATATTAAACGAGTCATCGCTTATTCGACGCTGTCTCAGCTTGGATATATGACAGTGGCTCTAGGCGCGTCGGCCTACTCAATAGCAATCTTCCATCTGGTAACGCATGCTTTTTTCAAAGCGCTGCTGTTCCTGGCGGCGGGCTCAGTCATAATAGCGCTGCACCATGAGCAAGACATGCGCAAAATGGGTGGATTATACCGATATATGCCGATCACCTGGTTTACCGCGTTGATTGGTTCGCTGGCCTTAGTCGGCTTTCCGCTTACTTCCGGATTTTTCTCCAAGGATGCCATCATCGAGGCTGTGCATTATTCGCAGCTTCCATTTTCCGATATAGCCTATCTGGCCGTGCTGGCTGGTGTGTTTATTACCGCGTTATATACTTTCCGCCTGTTTTTTATGACATTTCACGGCAAGGAGCGGATCGACCGGCATACCTGGCAGCAATTAAGTGAATCGCCGGGTGTGGTGACCTTTCCGCTGTTCATCCTGGCTATTCCATCATTGGCAATCGGCGCCTACCTGGTGGAACCCATGGCGCTGGGCAATTACTATCAGGATGCGATATATGTGTCTGCCGAACATTCTGCCTGGTTCCATGAAATGACTTCCCATTATTCCGGCGCCCTCGATATTTTCCTGAATTCCTACAAGCACGCGCCGGTCTGGCTGATGTTGGCGGGGATTGTGGTTGCCTGGCTGTGTTACAGCCTCTGTCCACACTGGCCGGGCAGGGTTGCCAATTGGTTTGCTGTGGCTTACCGGCTGCTTGTCAGGAAGTATTATTTTGATGAAATCTATCAGGTCGTATTTGTTGGCGGCGCACGCAACATCGGTAACGCGCTCTGGCAATGGGGTGACGCGCGCGTGATTGACAGTTTCCTGGTTAATGGCGCAGCCAGGGTGGTGCGCCGGTTATCCTCCTCGCTGCGGACGCTGCAAACCGGATACCTCTATCACTATGCGTTTGCGATGATTATCGGCTTGTTACTGCTGCTGGCAGTCTTTGCGCACCAGTTGATGTGAACCCGGATTGTCCAGTATGTTTCAAACTCTTCCGGTTCTCAGCTTACTGATCTGGTCCCCCATACTGGGCGGCATGTTCGCATTGCTGATGGGTGACCGGCAGCGGGAGGCAGTCAAATTATTTGCGCTGATAATATCCTCTTTTGTTTTCCTGTTATCGACATTGCTGTACTTTCGCTTCGATACGACTACTGTCCTGATGCAGTTTGTCGAATACTCCGGATGGATAGATACGTTCAATATCAATTATCACCTCGGCGTTGATGGCATCTCAGCGCCGCTGATTCTGTTGACCACGTTTACCACCGTGCTGGTGATCATCGCCTGCTGGGTGGTGATTGAAAAAAGGTTATCTCAGTACCTGGCCGCGTTCCTGATCCTTGAAGGTCTGATGAATGGGGTATTCGCATCTCTTGATGCGATCCTGTTCTACTTTTTTTGGGAGGCTATGCTGATACCCATGTTTTTGATCATAGGAGTATGGGGCGGGCCGCGGCGCATCTATGCCACCATCAAGTTTTTCCTGTACACCTTTCTGGGGTCGGTATTCATGTTGGTGGCCTTGCTGTACCTGTACTCGAAGATGGGAAGCTTCTACATCTTTGACCTGTACAAGCTGCCTTTATCGCTTGCCGAGCAGAAGTGGATATTCATTGCGTTCCTGCTCGCGTTCGCAGTGAAAATACCCATGTGGCCGGTCCACACTTGGTTGCCCGACGCGCATGTGGAGGCGCCTACCGGTGGCTCTGTGATTCTGGCAGCAATACTATTGAAGATGGGCGGATACGGATTTATTCGTTTCAGTCTTCCCATCACGCCGGATGCCGGCGCGGCAATGGCTGATTTCATGATCCTGTTGTCATTGATCGCGATCGTCTATATCGGCTTTGTTGCCCTTGCTCAACAGGATATGAAAAAACTGATTGCCTACTCGTCCGTCTCCCATATGGGTTTTGTCACGCTGGGATTTTTTATCGTGTTTTCTATTATGGAACAGGCCGGGTCGAACGTGGATGCGGCGCTGGGTCTGGCTGGAGCGATGATGCAGATGATCTCCCATGGCCTGATATCAGCCGCTCTGTTCCTCTGCGTTGGCGTGATGTATGACCGGGTGCATAGCCGGATGATCACCGATTATGGTGGCGTCGCCAATACCATGCCTGTATTCGCGTCGTTTATGATGTTGTTTGCCATGGCCAACGCCGGTTTGCCCGGCACTTCCGGGTTTGTCGGTGAATTCCTGGTCATCCTGAGCAGTTTTCGCGCCAACGCCTGGATTGCCATAATCGCCGCGACTGTCCTGGTACTGGGCGCAGCTTACACCTTATGGATGTATAAACGCGTCATTTTCGGCGCTGTAGCCAATGAGAAAGTGGCCGGCTTGCAGGATATTTCACTGCGTGAGACTTCGTTCCTGTTATTACTCGCCATCGCAGTGTTGTTGCTGGGTCTGTGGCCGGCGCCGTTGTTCGAAGTAATGGATGCCACACTCAATCATCTCGTGGAGCAGATATCTCAATCCAGGATTAACTGAATATGTCCGTGACTGCCGAAATCCTGTTTGTATTGCCGGAGCTTGTCCTGTTGACGCTTGCCTGTCTGACCCTGGTTTGCGATGTGTTCTGGGGCAAGCAAAATAAACCTTGGACTTGCTTGCTGGCCCAGACCTCCCTGGCGATTGTCATGGTTCTCGTGATCTGGCAGTATCCCGATGCGCGCGTCGCGGTATTCAATCAGCATTTCATCCTTGATCCTTTGAGCGCCGTGCTCAAGGTCACTGTCTGCGCAGCTTCCATATTTGTGTTTATGTATTCATACCATTACTTTCGTCAGCGCGATCAGCTACAGGGAGAATATTTCGTAATCGGATTATTTGCCGTGCTGGGGATGCTGGTCATGATCTCCGCGTACAGCATGCTGACCGTTTACCTGGGCCTTGAACTCATGTCGCTCTCCCTGTACGCAATGGTAGCGATGAACAAGGAGTCGGGAACCGCCTCCGAGGCGGCTATGAAATACTTTGTCCTGGGCGCTCTGGCGTCCGGTTTACTGTTATACGGAATTTCAATTTTATACGGTGTCTCCGGTACGCTCATACTTCCGGAACTTGCCGCGCATCTCGGTTCGCCTGTTGACAACAGGGTAGTGTTCTTGTTCGGGTTGGTGTTCGTGGTTGTCGGTATCGCATTCAAGCTGGGCGCGGCGCCGTTCCACTCCTGGCTGCCTGACGTGTATGAAGGCTCTCCTACGGCGGTAACCCTGTTCCTGGCTACGGCGCCGAAAGTGGCCGCTTTTGCCCTAGCGGTACGTCTACTTATCGACGGCATGCAGCCACTGCACGTTGACTGGCAGGGAATGCTGATTATTCTATCTCTGTTGTCTATGGCAGTCGGAAATATCATTGCCATCGCTCAGTCCAATATAAAACGGATGCTGGCTTATTCCGCCATCGCACACGCCGGTTTCCTGATCCTCGGTATTTTGCCGGGCCTGCAGCCCGAACAGGGCGTGACATATGGCGGCGCTTTGTTCTATGTGATTGCTTATGTGATCATGAGCATGGGCGCTTTCGGTTTCATCATACTGGCAGGTCGCAAGGGGCATGAAGCTGATAACCTTGATGATTACAAGGGCCTTGCTGATGCCAGCCCCTGGTTTGCCTTGATCATGTTGCTGTTCATGTTCTCCCTGGCTGGTGTCCCCCCGTTTCTGGGGTTTTGGGCGAAGTGGCATGTGATCAAGGAAGTGGTTGCAATCGGACATACCTGGCTGGCAGTCTTGGCTGTTATCTTTTCTGTGATTGGCGCCTATTATTATTTGCGGGTGGTCAAGCTCATGTATTTTGATCAAGCGGAAACTGCGCATGATATTAGCGCAGACACCCAGGTTAAAGCGTTGATAAGCCTAAACGGTCTGGCAATCCTGGCGTTGGGTCTTGCGCCAGGTGGACTCTTGAATATCTGTGCTTACGTATCGGGATTTTGATCCTGCTGCTAAGAAATCCGGGCTGATCCGGCCAAAATCCAATGTCTGCGGGCAATATTACCTGGCTGTTGATTATTTCTGCGGTTTTTCTGGCAAACTTTCCCTGGTTTTACCGAGGTTTCCTGCTGTTCATAAGGCCCGAGAAGAAGAAAATCTGGATGTGCCTGCTGGAATGGTTGTTGTTGTATTTTCTGGCGGGTTTCCTGGCGCTGGGAGTTGAGAAGAAAATGCAAGGGGAAACCCATGCCCAGGACTGGGAATTTTATGCGGTCACCTTTTTTTTATTCCTGGTGTTTGCCTTTCCCGGTTTGATTTATCGGTCTGCCATACGTTAAGGACACTCTGATTAAGTCAGAGTTTCCTTAAAATACCCGGCGCCGGCGCTGCGATTTGCTGCCCCATCGCCACCTCTGCGCCGGGAGCGACCCAGTTGATTTTATTCGGTTCTGTCAGCAGGATGACCGTAGATCCCATATTGAAGCGTCCGATTTCATCTCCCTGTGCGAATGCCATGCCAGGCTCATAGCGCCAGCAGGCAAATTCCCGTTGTCCGGCAGGAGTCACCTGGCCATGCCATACCGTTTCCACCGAACCTACAAATATCGCGCCAATGAAAATAACGGACATCATGCCGATAGCTGTGCGAAAAGTCGTTATCACGCGCTCATTGCGGGCAAACAATCTATCCACCCGTTGCGTGTTGCGAAGGTTGACGGAGAATAATTGTCCGGGAATATAGGCCATGTAACGCAATTCTCCGTCGATAGGCATATGTGCCCGGTGGTAATCACGGGGAGACAGGTAAAGTGTAATATAGTTGCCGTTCCGGTAATATCCGATATGTTCAGGATCTCCGTTCACCAGTTCGGCAAGTGAATAATCCTTACCCTTGGCCTGCAACAGCCGTGTGTTTTTCAGCGCCCCTTTAGCGCTGATGGCTCCATCAACTGGCGAAATCAGGCCGCCTTCGGTTCGGGTTATGGTTAGCCGGGAGGGTTTAAGGGCACGAGTAAAAAACTCGTTAAAGCTCGCGTAACTATGAACTGAAGACTCCTCGGCCAAGCTCAGGTCGACCTTGTATTTCCATATGAATAATCGGATCAAGGCATTTTTCCAGGGACGCCAGGGACAACGGGTTGCCTTATATATCAGCCTGGATAACTGAATCAAAAATCCCAGTTTCACGGATTCTCGGGTCATTATGGCCACTTATTATCTAGTACTCTTTCAACCAGGCATCGAGCTCGGTGGTTTTTAATTCCTCAATGGTGTATGCGTTAAAGGCTTTGTAGACCTTCCAGTTGTAGATCTTCATCTCGAGCTCCAGCTTATCCATGTCGCTTACCTTTGCCGATCGGTCTTGGTATTTTCTGATTTGGCCGTCGGCATAGTCATTGCATTGTCGGATGAATTTGCTGATGATTGCTTTCTTGTCAGCGATACTGGCGCTTTTCATTTGCTCCTCCTGCCGGTGTTCGGTAATACTCCAGATCCTGCGTCAAAAATCCGGATGGGCACATTTTGCCTGTTTTCCGCTGGCCTGTCAGGCTTCACGATTTATTTCCGCAACAGCCGATATGATGTATAGTAGAGAATCACTGAACAACTGCAAAATCATCACCGGGTAATTTTACCTTTTGGGGGGGAGTTATGACTGATTATGTTGCACATAACCTGCCTGACGTGGATTTGACGGATCACTTGCGCGGGATTCTGGAGCAACTGGATGCGTCCAATGTTGAATTGAAGGACTGTCTTAGTATGCCGTCTGCGGTGTATACCTCCGAGGAGTGGTTCGAGTTCGAGAAGAGGGCTGTCTGGGATAGGGAGTGGATATGTGTCGGACATATCGGCGTTATCCCCCGGCCGGGTGACTATGTCTCCATCACTATCAACGAAGATCCATTACTGGTACAACGGAAAGATGACGGCGGCGTACGCGTGATGTCTGCCGTGTGCCAGCACCGGGGCCATGTGCTGGGCGAGGAAAAAGGCAATACCCGAATGTTTACCTGCCCCTTCCATGGCTGGTCTTACGATGAAACGGGCAAACTGGTCAGCGCCCCGGAGATGGACACCCACGCCAGCCTGGCGGAATTACAACAGAAACATTGTTTGCCGACGTTGCGCACAGAAGTCTGGAACGGTTTTATATTCATTAATATGGATGGCCAGGCCAAGCCGCTGGCGCCGCGCTTGAAACGTCTTACCAAGGAAATTGAGAACCATAAGCTTGCTGAGATGGGTGGCGTGCCTACCGTGGACTGGGGGCCAAGCCCGTGGAACTGGAAGTTCATGCACGAAAATGCGATAGAACCCCACCACACCTGGTACCTGCACAAGGGTCCCCATGATTTTGCCCCCTCCACGCTGGCCACGTTTGCCGAATGGGACGATTTTGATGATGGCGCTATCTACCATCCCACCGGATTCCTGGAATTGGACGGTAATTTTACCGCTGCATTTCATTGTCTGTTCCCGGTGATCGAGGGATTAACCGAAAATGAACGCAAGCGGGTGATGTTTGCGTGTATTCTACCCAACCTGTTCTTCGGCTGTGTGCCCGACGGCTGTTTTTATTACTGCATTTTACCTCAGGGCGCCAACGCCATGACCATACGGGTTGGTTTTATCTATCCCAAATCCACGTTGCGGATGGATAATTTCGATATTATCTTTGAGTCTGTTGTGCATGGTCTGACAACGCTGAATGATCAGGATACCGGGGCCAATACCAACACTCACAGAGGATTGCGTTCACGTTTTGCGCCACGCGGACGCTATGCGCCAAAAGAGGCGACATTGCCGCAATTCAACCGCTGGCTGATAACCCGCTACAAGGCTTATGCGGCGGAACTTCAAGGGCGCAAGCAAAGAGGGAGGCGGGTAGCCTGATTCCCGTTGCTGTCCATTACACCTGATAATTCAGAGACTGTGAGGATTGATCAGAAACATTCGTATAGCGAGTCGACAAAAAGGTAATCATTCGATGAGTAATGAACTTCAGGAAATCAAGGGACTACTGGAAAAACTGGACGTCAAACTGGGCCGCCTGGAGGATGTGGATGCGATACGGCGGCTTATCGTCACATACGCCAGGGGGTGCGATCGTGGCAATGACCCGGAAATTATCGGTCCTTGTTTTGCAGAGGACGGTTCCTGGGAATGCAAGGGTTTCGGCAGATACCAGGGCCGTGAGCGGTTGGCAAAAGGACTGCGCGGGATAGCCGGCGAGAAAATCTGGTGGTCGTTGCACTACATGATCTCCCCCCTGATAGATATTGCCCCGGATGGCAACAGCGCCACCGTCTTCTGGTATCTGTGGGAATCGGCAACAGCGCCCAACCCGCACACCGATGAAGCGGAGCCACACTGGATTGGCGGCACCTATGACTGCGAGTGTGTAAAACAGGATGGGCGCTGGCTGTTCCAGTCCATGGAGTTGAAGCTGAACATGGTGAGCCCCTACGACGAAGGCTGGGTAAAAGCCAAATTTTTAGATGGCAGCCGCAACTCCCCATACCTGATGAACTTGGAGCAAGGCGAGTATTACTGGTGCGCCTGCGGTCGATCGAAAAAACAGCCGTTCTGCGACGGATCCCACACGCAAACAAAACGCGAGCCGGTTAAGTTTGAACTGGACGAGTCCCAACATGTGGCCTTGTGCGGTTGCAAATACTCTAAGACCAAACCCTGGTGTGACGGGTCACATTTGAAACTCAACCTGGATAAATAATCATAATGCGTTTCAGACACGGAGAGCACAGAGGATTTTGCGCCACGAGGAACACAGAACCAGGGTCGCGCCGTTCCCACCCCCGTTCAGTGTCATTGGGGGCAGGCTGAAAAGTGGGCGCTCAGTCAAACCCTGTGTCGCCGGAGGCGACACATCATAATTATGGTAAGTAGAAGAGATTTCCTCAAGACTTCACTCCTGGCCACTGGCGCCCCCCTGGCCGCGCGCGGTGTCGCGACTCAAGATTTCCCTGCAAAACCTTTGCCTGGTACCCTGACGCTTACCGAGTTTAACCAGGCTGTCGCAGAATTGCGCAAAGCAGTTGGTGACCGTTGGGTGTTTACCGATGATGAAACGGAACTGAGAACATACCGGGATGTTTATTCAACCACGCCTGATGAAGCGCACATGCCGGCTGCTGCGGTTGCGCCCAGGAGCGTCGAAGAGATACAGGCCATCCTTAAGGTAGCCCGGGATTATCGCATCCCTCTCTGGACTATCTCCAGGGGCAAGAATTATGCTTATGGCGGGCCGGCGCCGATGAAACCCGGCTATTTTGTCCTCGATTTGAACCGCATGAAGCGTATCATTGAAGTGAATGAAGAGCATGGCTATGCGGTGGTTGAACCGGGAGTGAGTTATTTTGACCTGTATAACCATTTGCGGCAGCGAGGCAGCAAACTGTGGATAGATCCGGCGGCCCCCGGCTGGGGTAGCGTCCTGGGCAATCTATCCGAACACGGCGCGGGTTACACCCCTTATGGCGATCACCTGCTGATGAATTGCGGAATGCAGGTGATCCTGGCAGACGGCACGGTGGTTGACACCGGTATGGGCGCACTGACCGGAGCGGCGACATCCAGTCTGTACAAATATGGTTGTGGCCCATGGGTCGAGGGTATGTTTACCCAGTCAAATTTCGGCATCATAACCAAGGCGGGAATCTGGTTGATGCCGGAGCCACCCGGATACCGGCCGTACCTGGTGACTTTTCCTCGAGAGGAAGACCTCTACCAGATCACTGAGGTAGTAGGCCCGCTGCGACTCAATATGTTGATACCCAATGCCGCGACCACGGTAGGCCTGATCTGGGAAGCCGCGCCCCGGGTAACCCGGAAGCAGTATTACACCGGCGCCGGCCCCATGCCTATGCGTCACCGTCAGAAGATGGCAGAGGATTTGAACATCGGTATGTGGAATTTCTACGGCGCCTTGTACGGACCGAAGCCGATTATGGATAACAACTGGAAAATCCTGGAAGAAGCTTTTCGCAGCATCCGCGGCGCCCGTTTTTTCTTTGAAGGAGACCGGCCTGGCGATCCGGCCTGGCGTTACCGGGCGCAGCTCATGCGCGGCACACCGAACATGACAGAGTTCAGCCTGATGAACTGGGTAGGCAGTGGCGCGCATATTGATTTTTCACCCCGCTCGCCGGTAACCGGCGAAGATTCAATGCGGCAGTTCACCCTGATCAAGGATCGGGCGAACGAATACGGTTTCGATTACATTGGTGAGTTCCTGGTAGGCTGGCGCGAACTTCTGAATATCTTTCAACTGGTGTTCGATCGTCTGAATGATGATGAGCGGCGGCGCGCGCATGACTGTTTTGGCCATCTAATCGACGATTTTGCCGAGCACGGTTATGGCGAGTATCGCACTCACCTTGACTTTATGGATCAGATCGCCGGAACCTACAACTGGAATGACGGCGCCCTGTGGAAATTGCATCACAGGCTGAAACAGGCGTTGGATCCTATTGGCATTCTGTCTCCAGGCAAGAGCGGTATCTGGCCGGCGCCACAGAACAGACTTGGTTAGTTACGGGAGGAAAATGTTTGTTGTCAAAGAGAGACGGACGCTACAGCCCAGAGTAAAAATGATATTTTTTACTCTGGGCCGCAGTGTCTCACTACTCTTTGTGGCTTCTCTGTTAGCGCTGTCGTCCGGCTGCGGTAATGATGGACCTGCCAGTTCGGAAAAGCCGGCGCTGGCGAGCAACATTCCCGACACAATGGAGGATGTCCATGACGGCAGAACATTGTTCGAGTTGCACTGCATTGCTTGTCACGGCGCAGGGGCAGGCTATCCGGGAACCATGCGTTTGCAGGAAAGAGTGGGCGAGCAACAGGCTGCGCTATTGGACCGGGATAACCTCCCGCCTGACTATATAAAACTTGTGGTGCGGGAAGGGTTTAAACTGATGCCGCCTTTTCGACCCAGTGAGTTGTCCGACGAGCAGTTGCATGAGCTGGCTGCTTATATAGCTGGAGAGGTTGACTGATGGATATGGAAACGGTCACCCTGTCGGCGCAGGCACGCGCGATAGCCGAACGAGTGCGGAACTTGCGCGATTATCTCGACTTGCTGGCCGAACACGGACAGTGTATCACCTGGCCGGAGACAGTCATGCCCGAGCCCGATATCCGCAAGGTCGTGGTTGCAGCGGGACGCGATGCATTGGCGGGGCCGGCCATACTGTTTGATCGGATACACGGTTATCCGGGTAAACGACTCGTTGTCGGCGTACACGGCAGTTTCTCCAATATTGCCCTGTTGCTGGGCAAACCAAAAGGCGCCGTTGTTAAAGAATTGTTCTACGAACTAGCTGGACGCTGGGGTTCAGCGCGGCCGCTGATCAACAGGGTGGAACCCGAACATGCGCCGGCGCTTGAGAACCGGGTCGAAACAGGCATCAACTTGTATGACTTGTTGCCGCTATATCGCATCAATGCCATGGATGGCGGATTTTACATTGCCAAGGCCAATGTGGTCAGCCGTGATCCTCGCGACCCGGACAATTTTGCCAAACAGAATGTGGGAATTTACCGGATACAAGTACACGGTCCGGACAAAATAACCGTTTTATCCGTTGCGTCTCATGATTTGGCGCAACAGATCCGCATGGCTGAAACGGATGACGCGCCGCTGGATATTGCCGTGATGATTGGCAACCATCCAGCCATGGCCATGTTTGCCGCGACTCCTGTCAACTACAACGAATCGGAGTATGCCTATGCCTCACAAATGATGGGAAGCGCTATTGAACTGACCCGGTCCGGCAACGGGTTGGACATCCTGGCTGGCTCGGAGATGGTCATAGAGGCGCGCTTGATGAACAACCAGCGTAACCTGGAAGGGCCGTTTGGTGAATTCCCGGGCAGCTACAGCGGCATCTGGCAAGTACCGCTGTTCCAGGTTACCGCAGTTTCATTTCGAACTAATCCCATCTTTGAGAACATCTATATCGGTAAAGGTTGGACTGAACACGACACCCTGATTGGCCTGAACACCAGCGCCCCCATTTATGCCCAGTTAAAGCAAAGTTTCCCGGAAGTCGTGGCAGTGAATGCCTTGTACCAGCATGGTCTCACCGGGATTATCTCAGTGAAGAACCGCTTTGCCGGGTTTGCAAAGTCGGTGGCTATGCGCGCCCTGGGCACGCCACACGGTTTGATGTACCTGAAAAATCTCATCCTGGTGGATGATGATGTTGACCCGTTCGACCTCAACCAGGTGATGTGGGCGCTGTCCACGCGCACCCGCGCCAACGACATCATCGTGATTCCGAACATGCCCATGGTAATCATCGACCCGGCCGCGGAAATTCCGGGCAAGGGTCATCGTCTCATCATCGATGCTACCAGTTTTATGCCGCCGGACCCGGCCGGCGCCGATGTGAAGATCGTGGCGCCGCCGAGGGGGCCTGAAATTGATGAATTGGCAAGCTTCATTCAACAACTGCAAAAAGAGGCGGAAAACCGATGAATTGCCCGCGCTGCAATGCGGATGAGGCGAGCCGCCGCACCGAGTTCCAGGGCAGGGAAGGGGAGGAGATAGTCTGGACCATCTATTATTGCCGGCGCTGCTGTTTTACCTGGCGCGACACAGAACCGACCGAATCCATAGATTATGCGCAACGTGACGTCTGGTTCCGTGCCGACCCGGACCACCCGGAAAAGTATCGGCACAACATACCGCCGGCAAAACCAGACGAATGTCGTTGAAACACCGTATGTTACGAGGTAAAAAAAGCATAACTATATAACATCGCATGTCATACCAACTGATCAAAAAATTAAGAAAAGAACTGGGTAGAGACGCGGTCTTGTCAGGCCCTGATGCGCTCACAGCGGGAGGATATTTGCAGGTGGTGGGTAAGACGCCGGTCGGCGTGGTGTTGCCGGCGGACATTGAACAGTTGCGGGCGATACTGGCCATAGCTTCTGAAAGTAATGTGTCGTTATGGGTTCTGCCCAATACCGCCGCAAATGGAGGTATAGTCAGTTCCGCAACGGATAAGGATATCCTGGTCATCGATCAATCCCGAATGAACAGGATCGTGGAGGTCAACGCCAAGGGCGCTTTCGCGCTGGTTGAACCGGGCGTGAGTTATATTCAACTGTATGACTATCTGCAGGAGAACAATACAGGCCTGTGGGTGGACTGCGACAGGAACGGGCTGAATTCGGTTTCCGGCAGCATCAGCGCAAGAGAGTTTGGCTACACTGCCTACGGTGACCATACCATGATGCAGTGCGGCATGGAAATCATGCTGGCTGACGGCGAGCTGGTGCGCCTGGGCATGGGGGCCATGCCGAAAAGCAACACCTGGCAACTTGCTAAATATGCCTATGGCCCTTATCTCGATGGCTTGTTTACCCAATCCGGTCTGGGTATCGTAACCAAAATGGGTGTATGGCTGATGCCGGAACCGCCGGCATACCAGCCTTTTGCAGTAACCCTGAAGGGCGATAGTGATCTTGCCCAGGCCATTGAGATATTGCGTTCGCTCAAGGTCAACGTCATTATTCCGAACACAGTTGTAATCAGCAATACCATCCTGGATGCTGCGCCTTATGCCGCGCGGGAGGATTTTGTTGACGGCATGAAAGTCGACACCAGGCGGCTGGCTGCCTGGCATGGCTTGGGTCAGTGGACCCTGTACGGCGCCTTGTATAATACGCCGCCCAACATCGATGTTCTATGGCCGATGGCGCGCAGCGCATTCTCCGGCATTCAGGGCGCAACGGTACTCGATCTGAAAACCCAAGCCGGCAATTCGGTTCTTTCCGGCAGGGAGGCGATGATGCGCGGTCGCCCCTCTGCAGCATTCAATTACCTCAATAACTGGTCTGGTGAAGCGTACCTTTATGCTGGATTTGTCTCCACTATTGACGGGCGGCAGGCTTTAAAGATGAATAAACTGGCCGGCGATACGGTACGCAGCAGCGGCTTCGATTATCTGACGGAATACGCTGTTGGCTGGCGTTCCATTATTCAGCGGGTATATCTGCCCTATCAACGCGCCACAGCATCCAAGGCGGCTGCGTGTCTTGACGCGCTCATCGAAGCGATGGCGAAACGGGGATTCGGAGTCAGTCAGATCAGCGCTGGCTACCTGGATAATGCTCTGACTCGTTACGATAACGTCGGCATGGCTGAACTACGCAGCAGGCTCAAGCAGGCTCTGGACCCCAGCCACCTGTTTGCCGGATAGTTATCATTTCCGTTTTCACGAGGTTAGCCCGAATATCTCACCGATTCGCTTGTCAGCATCAGATAGATGTTTGCTGTCAATAAGTTATGGTAATCTGTCGAGTATGTTGCCATTACACACTGCGCTTGATGCGTTCATTGCGTCCATCCCTGGACGCAACCCTGCGGGCGACCTTCGTCGTGCAAATCGGCTGTCCTGCCGATTTGTCTCGCTGGTCTTTTTTGCGTTAGCGGGCACATGTTCATTGCACACATCCCTGTGTGCAACCCTGCGGGCGGCCTTCGCCGTGCAAATCGTCTATCCTGACGATTTGTCCCTCAACCAGAAGAACCACTATGCTTTCGGTCGCGAGCGCCCGCGTACTGACGCACAAATCCGCCTGGAGCGGATTTGGACATCCGAAGGATGCCCGAAGGGGGCGCCCCACGGATGGGGCGCATCAAAAAATCCTCAGCGATCATCACATCAATCGGTGAGATATTCGGGTTAGTTGTACGGCAAAAGCGTCAAGGATGGCTTTTTTAGGAACCTCTGAGCAAGTCTCAGCGGTTCCAATATGTTTTATTCGGATTGCCCGGCAGTTTCCTTATTCACGCCGGCCCAGCGCTTGACGATACCGGGATCGATGTCAAACAGGTCCAGTACCCGTCCGATACTGGCATTGACGATATCATCAATGGTCTGCGGCTTGTTGTAGAATGCCGGGATAGGCGGCGCAATGATTGCCCCGAGCAGCGATACGTCGTAGAACAGTTTGCAGTGCCCCGTGTGCAGCGGGGTCTCGCGGGGCATGATCACCAGACGCCTGCGCTCTTTGAGCGCCACATCAGCAGCCCGTACCAGCAGGTTATCGGCATAGGAATGGGTGATTGCAGAAAGGGTGCGCATAGAACAGGGGGCAACGATCATGCCGTCGGTTTTGAAAGAGCCGCTGGAAATGCTGGCTGCAATGTCCTTGATATTGTGTGTCACGTTCGCCAGGCCCTCCACGCTGCCAATGGTATGTTCCGTTTCAATGCCGATATTGAGTTTGGCTGCGCCGGTCATCACCAGGTGGGTTTCGATATCCGGCATAGCCGCCAGTACCTCAACCAGGCGGATGCCGTAAGGCAAACCGCTGGCGCCGGACATGCCGATGATTATGCGTTTCATGCGGGGCTCAGGTCAGATAGCAATATTTACACAGCAAATAATATTTATATACTATACTTATTCGCTGAAAAGATATATTTTTTATGGAAACTCTGAACAAGTCCATCCTGGACTTGTCAGAGTACGGAAAACAAAAATGCGATTTTTGTTTTCCTCACAAAATCAATGCCATAGAGTCATTGATATTGACGATACATCCTTGTATCGTAGGAACCTCTGACTTAATCAGAGGTTCCTTAGATAAAAGCTCTGTTTATATCAGACTTTCCGTAGGTAAAACATAACCGGCCTGTACAAAAGGGGAGACATTTAATGGCTGCACAACTTAAAGAAACCTATTACGGCGGTTGCCCGCATGATTGTCCTGATACCTGTTCCATGGTATTCGAAGTTGAGGACGGCAAGCTCACCGGTGTGCACGGCAATCCCGAGCATCCGATGACCCGCGGAGGACTGTGCGTAAAACTTGATGATTATGAGAAACGTCACTACCATCCTGACCGCGTGCTTTATCCGCTGCGCCGGACCGGACCCAAGGGCAGCAAACAATTTGAACGTATCTCCTGGGATGAGGCGCTGGATGAAGTCGTAAGTCGCTGGAAAGACATTATCGATAAATACGGCGCGCAGGCGATTGCCCCGTACAGTTACCTGGGACACCAGGGCTTGATTCATGGTCTGAACGGTGGCGACGCGTTTTTTAACAAGATGGGCGCCACGGTATGTGAACGTACCTTCTGTGGTGAAGGGTCGGCAACGGCCTGGGTGTTGACCAACGGTCCCACCAGCGGCGTAGACCCGGAAAGTTTCGCCTATTCCAAGTACATCATCATCTGGGGTTGCAACAGTGTCAGCACCAACCTGCACGCCTGGCATTATGTCAAGGACGCGAAGGATAACGGGGCCAAACTGGTGGTGATAGATCCCTACCGTTCGCGCACCGCCAGGCAGGCCGACTGGCATCTTGCCATCCGGCCCGGGACCGACGGCGCACTGGCGATGGCGATGATCAATGTCATCATTGAAGAGAACCTGATCGACCAGGATTACGTGGACAACTATACCCTCGGCTTTGAGCAACTGGCTGCGCGGGCCAAGGACCGCACACCGGAGTGGGCTGCCGGAGTTACCGGCCTCAGCGCTGAGGATATCCGCACCCTGGCACGTGAATATGCGGCCAATAACCCGGCCGCAATCCGCATCGGCGTCGCCGTAGAGAGAAACTGGGGTGGTGGCCAGGCGATTCGCGCGATCAGTTGCCTGCCGTCCCTGACCGGCGCCTGGCGCGGGGTAGGGGGCGGAATTTACCAGATGACATTCTGGGAACATCCGTACAAGCTGGACGTGATTTCACAACCCCAGCTTATTCCGGAAGGCACGCGGGTCATGAACAACCTGCAGCTCGGCCGGGCGCTGACCGGCGAGTTGGACCTGGACCCGCCCATCATGTCCCTGATGTGCTGGAATTCCAACCCGGTTACCCAGGCGCCCGAAGGCGACAAGATTATCAAGGGCCTGGAGCGGGAAGACCTGTTCACGGTGTCGGCTGAACACTTTATCTCCGATACCGCGGCCTATGCGGATATCGTGCTGCCGGCCGCGATGGGCGCTGAGATGGAGGATATCATCCTGTCCTGGGGACACAACTACCTGACCTACAATACCCGCTGCGCCGAACCGCCGGGCGAGGTGTTGTCCAATAACGAGATATTCAACCGCCTGGCGCAACGCATGGGCTATGAGGAAGACCGTTTCAAATGGTCCGACAGCGAGTGTCTGGAGCATTTCGTCGATTGGGATTCACCGGCCTGTGAAGGTCTCAGTGTGGACTACCTGCGCGAAAACGGCTTTGCGCGTATCAAGATTGGCGAGCCCCATGAGCGTGCGCCGCACAAGGAAGGCAACTTTCCCACGCCTTCTGGCAAGTGCGAGTTTTTCTCGGAAGCCGCAAGCAACGGCAACTTTGTTATTGCGCCGTTCCGGCAGATGTACGAGGAGATGCAACCCGGCAACAGCGAACCGCTGGACAGCCTGCCGGATTATGTCCCGTCGAAGGAGGCGCCGGAAACCAACCCGGAACTGGCGAAGAAATATCCGCTGAATATCATCGCTCCCAAGAGCCATGGGTTCCTCAATTCCTGTTATGCCAACATGGACCACAAGATCAAGCGGCAGGGTGAGCAATTCGTGATGATCAGCGAGACGGACGCCGAAGCGCGCGGTATCGGCGAGGGCGACCCTGTGCGCGTCTTCAATGATCGTGGCGCGTTCGAGGTAATGGCCAAGGTCACCGACGACGTTAACCCAGGATTGGTGGTGTCATCCCTGGGCTATTGGCGGCAACTGAACAACGGCACCGCCAATGTGGTGTCGTCCGCGGACTTCGCCGACATGGGACATGCCCCCAGGGTATTCGACAGCCTGGTACAGGTAGAACGTATCGCCTGAGCGGAAGAGTTGCCAACTACCTAAAATGCGGGCCTTGAACCGGGTTCATTGCTACATCAGCAATGAACCCGGATCGTTGTATCTGACGGTGCCGAGCTTAGATTGCACTTTTTATATACCAATAGTAACACGCATGGGGATATTACCACCACGATTCTGATAGCAAAACAGGGGTTTTAAGGGAAAATAACAGGCGTATATCACAAATTAACCCAAATGGAACAAATAGTTAGGGAGGTTCGAACCCCTGGAACCTCGCTTGGAGCCCTGGAATCTAGAAGTTTGCATAGGGCGCGCTGTAATCCGGCAGTACCACATTGTTGTCACGCGCATAATATACCCACTCCTGCACCAGCTCTTTCAGCTTGTGCTGGTGAACACCGGATAGGTTTCGCAGTTCCCCGGGGTCTTCCTCAATATTGTAAAGGCGCCATTCAGCCACTGGAATATCCGTTTCCCTGGGTTCCCACGGTATCCCCGCCGGTTCCCAGATGATTTTCCAGTCGCCCTTTCGAATGGCTCGGCGACCGAACAGTTCCCAACCCATCACATAGTCCTGGTTGTGGGTTGTGTCCCGCTCTCCCTTTAACATAGCAAGCATGGATGCGCCTTGAACCGACAGAACCTCGCGTCCACTGAAGGTGGGAGCCGGATGATCAACGCCGGCCAACTCCAGGATAGTAGGCAAAACGTCCTTGACCGTTACAAATTCATCAATCACTGCGTTTTTCTGGATTTGTTGCGGAAAATACGCGATGGCCGGCACGCGGATTCCGCCTTCAGTAGTGAACTGTTTATACATCCGGTAACCTGCGCTGCTCGCCCAGGTCCAGTTGGGGCCGTACCAGCTATAGGAATTGCCATTTCCCAAATTTTCTAGGCTGTTGTCACAGCATTGCTCTGCCCACTGCTCCAGCGCCTCCCAGCCGATATTCAGATGCGCGCCCTCGGCGCCGTTGTCGGACATAAAGAAGATGAACGTGTTTTCAATCTGTCCCGAGGACTTGAGATAGTCGATGACTTCTCCCGTGTATCTGTCCATGTCATCCACCATCGCCGCGAATATTTCCATCTTTTTTGCTTCAATCCGTTTCTCGTCATCCTGTAAGTCCTGCCAGGCGGGTTCCGAGGCCAATCGGGGGGACGGAATCGCTTTCTTGTCAATCAATCCCAGTTTCTTCATGTTTTCAAACCGCTTGCTTTGCAGCGCGTCCCAACCCGCATCGTAACTGCCGGCATACTTGTTGACAGACTCCTTCGGCGCTTGCAGCGGCCAGTGCGGCGCGGTAAACGCCAGGTATGCGAAAAAGGGCTGCCCATCCGCCTCGGCATTGTCGAGGTATTCAATCAGCTTGCGGGCATAAAAACGGCTTGAGTAGAAGTCCTTCGGAACATTCACGAGCTTATCGTCTTCCCTGTAGATGGAAGGGTACGCGCCGATCAGCGGCATGTCTCCAAGATGTCCTGCGCCACCCTGCGCCAGGGTAAATGAGCGCTCAAACCCGCGCGCGTAGGGGCTGGTCTCCCCGGTCAGTCCAAGGTGCCATTTGCCGGTCATATAGGTGTGGTAACCGGCATCACGCATAATTTCAGCTAGTGAAGCAACACGAAAATTGAGGTGTCCTTCATAACCCGGATAGCCGACCTGGTTTGCCCTCATCTCCTCGTACATATGACCCAAGCCGGCAAGGTGATTATCGGTGCCGGAGAGCAACATGGAACGCGTAGGCGAACAGGTGGACGCGGAATAGAATTGCGTAAGTCGCACCCCGGCATACCCGAGAGCGTCCAGGTTAGGGGTGTTTATTTCACCCCCGAACACTCCCAGGTCGGAATACCCCAGGTCGTCCGCCACGATCAACAGCACATTAGGTTGATCGCCCCGGCGCGCCGTTTGACTGGCTCCTGTCTCTTGATTACTGCTGCTATCCAGGCTGCAGGAACACAAGTATGGAAAAATAAGAATGCTCGTCAAAACAAGTGAATATCGCATGGCAAGTGTTTTACACGTAAACTGTTTCCAGCTTATGATAGCTGAATTGTATCAGGAAGAGTCAGTCCGGTTCATCTGGCATGTAGCCAGTTATCGCTGAGGCATAATAAAGAAATCACGACAAATGAAGACCATTGAATGCGGCATTAAGGCTTTTGACGTCCATGAACTGCTGTGCCATCTCGTTGCCAGGCGCGGCGGGTTCTACGAGTCGGCGCGCCTGGACATAAGGTTGGTGGACACCAACTTCATTCCCGACGACAGGTTGCCCGAGGCGAATTATTTCCAGGTTGCCTGCGGCGCGGCGCTGCTGTCCCGAAACGAGCGTTTTAGGGTTTTTCTGGCTGCCGTCACCAGGCCGATGTTCTGGTTGTATGGCGCTGCCGGTATCGGTAGTATTGAACAACTTGCCGGCAAACGTATAGCGACCTTCCCGCCGCCGGCCCCGCCTTATTGGTTCAACCGTATCGTTTTGCGTAAACACGGGCTTGACCCTGATGTGGACATTGAGTTGAAACCCACCCGGGATGATGCAATCCGACTGGGTCTGCTACGTGAAGGCGAGGTGGACGCGGCGCTGATCAGTTCCGTGTTCTCGCCGATTACAATACAACGGTTGGGATTGAATGCCCTCGCCATACCGGGAGATGGGCTTACGGTTGTGACCAGTGGTATTGCAACTACCGAAAAGATTACTGCGGAAGATCCCGAACTCGTCGAAGCGCTGGCCAATGTCTACCGGCGAAGTCTGGTGGCAATTCATGATACCCCGGATGAAATCCATTCCATTCTTGCAGAGCTAATGAATATCTCCCATGAGGACGCGCAAGCAACCTATGAGTTGATCGTGTCCTGTTATACGCGGGATGGTTATATCAATGTGGAGAGTTTGCAAGCAGGTCTTGCTGACCTGGACGCGGAATTGGGCGCGGATGTCCCATTTAATGCCGAGAGAATCTATACTATGCAGCGCCCAGGTGTCGATGCAGGATAAAGTATATAAGACCAGGACAGCTCATCAATGCACAACATGACGATAGGCACACAAAATGACCGCTGAAACAATACTCGTAACAAACGCGCACATCTTTGACGGCCATAACCCGGAACTGTCGGATCGTTCCAATATCCTGCTCGCCGATGGCGAGATTAAGGAGATATCCACCAGTAAGACCAGCGTCGGGAGCGACCATGTGGTCGATGCCGGAGGGCGCACCGTAATGCCGGGTTTGATCGACAACCATATCCATGTCTATATCCCTACCCTGGATACCACGGCGCTGTCCAGGATGCCGGATACTTATATTGCTCAGTACGCAAATGTTTTTTTGAACTCGACCCTGGACCGGGGGTTTACCACTTTGCGCGATATCGGTGGCGGCGATGTCGGCGTCGCGCGCGCCATCGACCATGGACTGGTGCGCGCCCCCCGGTTTTATTATGCCGGCAAGATCATGTCGCAGACCGGCGGGCATGGCGACATGCGGCCTGGCTGGGAAATCAATCCCTGGGAGCAACTCTGCGCCTGTGGCAGTTATTCGACCAACCTGACCCGTGTTGTCGATGATCCGTTTGAGATGCGGCGCGCGGTGCGGGAAGAGCTGAGAAAAGGCTCTCATTGCATAAAGATTATGGCGTCGGGCGGCGTGGCCAGCCCCAACGATCCGTTGCACCATACACAATTTACCGAAGAAGAAATCCGCGCCGCAGTGGATGAATGCACGCGCCAGGAAACCTATGTATCTGCGCATTGCCATCCGACCGAGGCGGTCAGACGCTGTGTCGAGTTCGGCGTGCGCTGTATTGAGCATGCGACCTTGATTGACGAGGACACCGCGCAATATGTGGCCGCTGAGGGCGCTTACGTGGTGCCTACGTTTGCGGTGATACACGCATTGCACGAGGAAGGCGCGAAGTACGGCCTGCCGCCGGCCAGCCAGGAAAAGATCGACATGATCTATGACCAAGCCCTGGGGGGGCTGGAAATCATGCGCAATGCCGGTGTCAAAATGGGACTGGGCACGGACTTGTTGGGTCCGCAACATGTGCGGCAATGCACCGAGTTCACTATTCGGAAAGAGGTGTTCACACCGTTCGAGATACTCCATCAGGCCACCGCAATGAATGCCGAGATCCTGATGGAACCCGACCGCCTTGGCTGTATCAGGGAGGGCGCGTTCGCCGACCTGCTGGTTGTGGATGGCAATCCCCTGGAAGACATTTCCCTGCTGGAACAGAATGGCGCAGCGTTGCCGGTAATCATTCGCAAGGGCGAGTTGGTGAAATGCGAACTTGACGTTGCCAAAGGTGCAGTAAGAACGTTCAGTTGGCCTGCGACCTGATTGAGGATAAACTAAGGAAACTCTGAACAAGTCCATCCTGGACTTGTCAGAGTACGGAAAACAAAAATGTGATTTTTGTTTCCCTCACAAAATCAATGCCTTACAGACATTGATTTTGACGATACATCCTTGTATCGTAGGAACCTCTAACTTAATCAGAGTTTCCCCAAGAGATACAATGCTTGATGCGGAAGTTCGGCGCCTCCCTTACTGAGCAAACCATGCCGTGCCTATGGTTACGCGCTGAATCCAGGCCGCTCGAACGCAGGGTTGCGCTGACGCCTGCCAACGCGCAGGAGTTGATTGCAGCCGGGTTCAGCGTATCCGTTGAAGAATGCGATAACAGGATATTCGGGATTGGGCAATACCTGGAAGCAGGTTGTCGGGTTGTACCCCGCGCGTCCTGGCAGGATGCGCCCCGCGACTGTTATGTGATTGGCCTGAAAGAATTGCCGGAACCGTTGCCGGCGCTACGCCACAGGCATATCTATTTTGCCCATGCTTATAAACAGCAAAAAGGCTGGAAGGAACTGTTGGGTAATTTTGCTGAAGACGGCGGCTACCTGCTTGATCTGGAATATTTGCTGGACGATAACGGCCGGCGTATCGCCGCATTCGGTTACTGGGCTGGCTTTGCCGGCGCAGCGTTGGGCGTCAAGGCCTGGCTGAGACAACCGGGCCGGCTTGGGCCTGTCGGCAGTTACCGGAACAAAGACCAATTGCTGGCCGAATTGTCAGCGACACTGGAAAAATCGGCGCTGAGGCCCAAAGTTATGATCATTGGGGCCAACGGGCGCTGCGGCAGCGGCGCCATGGACTTCTACCGAACCCTGGGTATTGAAACGACATTATGGGACCTGGAGGAAACCAGTCATGGCGGGCCTTTCCATGAAATTCTGGATCACGACATTTTTCTGAATTGTGTATTTGTCCGGTCAGTCATTCCGCCGTTCCTGACCTGGCAATTCCTGGAGCAGGCGCGCAGGCTGTCCGTAATCGTCGATATCAGTTGCGATCCAAATGGCGATTACAACCCGTTGCCGGTATATAATAAATGCACGACATTTTCCCGACCAACGATGCGCATTATCGCCAAACCCGCGCTGGACCTGGTAGCCATTGATAATTTGCCATCCTTGCTGCCGCAAGAGAGCAGCGAAGACTTTTCATCCCAGTTGTTGGATGCCCTGACGCAGTTGCCCGACGGCAGGATATGGCAACGCGCCCTGAAAATATTTGAAGAGAAGAAAGCGGCGGCCCTCGCGATAAATTAATGAACCTCTGATTAAGTCAGAGGTTCCTACGATACAAGGATGTATCGTCAATATCAATGACTGTAAGGCATTGATATTGTGAGGAAAACAAAAATCGCATTTTTGTTTTCCGTACTCTGACAAGTCCAGGATGGACTTGTTCAGAGTTTCCTTAATAAACAGGAGCCATAATACGTGCAACGCATACACTGGCTAGGAGCAGGTTTGTCATCAATACCAGGGATACGCCGGTTGGCGCGTTCCGATTGCCCGCTAATCGTCTGGAACAGGACTCTTGCCAAAGCGCAGGCTGCTATCGCGGACTCCGACAGCGGCGGCAACGATGCCCGGACACTGGATTGGATGCAGCTTGCTTCCAATGTCATGCCTGGCGATATACTCGTATCCATGCTGCCTGCTGACATGCACTTGTCGGCGGCCCGGCTTTGCCTGGAGAAGCGCGCCCATTTCGTATCCTCGAGTTACATATCTGAAGACATAGCAGGGCTGAGTGAGCAGGTGAGCGCGGCAGGCTTATGCTTCGTCAACGAATGCGGGCTTGACCCGGGTCTGGATCACCTGTTTGCTCATGCTCTGTTGTATGAGTACCGTCACAGTGATGTGTTCAACGTGGAAAACTCGCTATCGTTCCAATCCTACTGCGGTGGTTTTCCGCTTGAGGCGGGCAGTTTCACTTACAAATTTTCCTGGTCACCCCTGGGTGTGTTGAAGGCGCTGGATACACCTGCCCGGTGGATAGCAAACGGGCAAGAGCATTATACTGCCGCGCCTTACAGGAAGGTCGAAACCTACCGGGTAAACGGCGAACCTTTTGAAGCCTATCCCAACCGGGATTCGCTGCCGTTCATCAAACAGTATCAGATAGAGGATAACTGGAAAATCGAGAATTTCGTACGCGGCACTTTGCGCCTTCCCGGTTGGGCCAAAGCCTGGGAAGATATATTTCAAACGGTTGAGCAAGCAAGTGGCGAGGTAGGTACGCGGGCGTTGGCTGAATTGAGTGAGCAGTTATGGCAGCGCTATCAATATGCTGCGGGGGAACCGGATCGGGTCGTATTATGCGTCAGGGTAAGCGCCGCCGGCGCAAACGGCGGCAGGATATGGGGTCGGGAGTATCTTCTCGACAGCATCGGCAACGAGCGCGGCTCAGCTATGGCAAGACTGGTATCAATACCGGTTTCATTGGTGGTTGAAGCCATCCTTGACGGTGAAGTTAAGTCCGGCGTAGCGCCCGTGCCATCTGACCAAGAACATATTGACAAGTGGATTGAGTTGCTGCGGGAAACCGGGGAAAATATCATACTGAGAGACTGGTTCTGAGATTTCTGTCCACTACTTGAACTAAGAGCAATAATGATCTGAGAGTAGTACGCGAAATTTCAGAATACGAAGTATGGAATAAAGAGAAAATAGAGGACCGTGAGTTACGGATAGCCGAGTGGGCTGAAGAAATACTGGAAAATTGAAGGAATGGAAGATGTATAGCAGATTATCTGCGTATTCCGGCTAACGTGAACACTGACCAATTAACGCGTACTCATTCTTCCGGCTCGATCCTTATGAACTTTCTACCGGGGTCATCTTCCAGAAATAAAACTACTTGTGGGATAAGAGGCTGTAGATATTCTATAGTGCTACGTAGCGCTGACAATACAATAACCGCGATTGGAAGCGTATCCAAATTCTGTTGATATTGAATATTTTTATCAACGGTAATGATTGCATTAAATCCATCAGCGGCCGCCATTCTAAGCAACTCCCCATTATCGGTCCCGGCCCATCCCATTTCGCTGACGGTTCTGATGTAATATCTGTCTGGAAAACAGCCGGCCAATGCGCGGTCTACAGACTCGTCAAGGAGTAGATTCACGAATTGTGACCGTCGTCAGCCTCTCTGTGCCATTTCGAGAAACTGAGCAGTCTACTCGTGAGGAGCAACTGTGGGTTCGGCATCTGTCGTCAGCTTTTCTGAGGCCAGTTTGATTAAATCAACTGCCTGTCCACGACTGACAGTAGGGAAATGATCGAGGAAGTAATCCAAGCTATACCCATCTTCCAAGTGCTCCATCAGAATACGTATCGGCACGCGGGTGCCCTGAAAAACAGGCGTGCCGCCCAGAATATTCGGGTTTCTGTTAATTACAGCATTATTCATATATGTTACCTCGTCCCCAAGTGTAGCAATCGCATCCTGTTCTTTCCAGTATTATCAGGCCAAGCCAATTTAACAGGTCAAAGAGTCGCTGCAGTTAACCGAAACCTCTATTTCCACACTGCGCGGGCTACACGCAGCAGGTTGCCGCCCAGTATCTTCGCAATATCATCGTCCCGGTAGCCCATTCCAAGCAACGCGTCTACTATTTCCGGCGCTTGTTCGGGCTGCACGAATTTTATGCCGTCGGTGTAACCGCCATCCGCCGGAAAGGTCTGCGGATTCTGCCTGACGTAGTCGTTCAACTCTTCCATGTCGAAGACATAATCGAGGCCGATGCCGGCATGGTCTATACCAGCTTGCTGCACGACGTAATCGATATGCCTGGCAATGGTCTCTGAACGGGCGTCGTTCTCTCCAAGAAAAATACCGACGCCATTAACACAAACCACCCCGCCGGTGGCGGCACAGGCGCGGATGGCGTCATCGGTGATATTGCGCTTGTGATCTCGCAAGGCAAGCGGGTTTGAATGGGAAAAAATGACCGGGTTCGAAGAATACTCCATCACATCCATCGTGGTGCGATAGCCGGTATGGCTGCAACAGACCACCATGCCTACCCGCGCCATTTCATCGAGTACTGCGCGGCCGAAGGCGGTCAGTCCTTTATCGTCATCCTGGCAACCGCCCCCAAGAGAGTTGTTCCGGTTGTATGCAATCAGCATCCAGCGGGCGCCGAGGTCGTAATACATTTGCACCATGCTGAGCTGATCGGCCAGGACACTACCGCCTTCAAGGTCGAAGAATACTCCGAGTTTGCCGTCGCTGACGGCCCGTTCTATATCATCGGTGGTTTCGATCAGCATGTAATCGTCAGAGTGTTGCAGGATCCAACACCGGAAAGCAGCCATGACCAGCAAGGTGTTTTCCCATGGAACGGCATCGAAACCCACATTCAATGAAACAACGTTAAAGCCGGAATCCCGGTAGCGCGCCAACTGCGGAAGAAATTCGGTATCATTGCCGCGCAGGGGCATGCAACCGTGGTTGTCCCATGCCAGGTTGCCGGCGAGAATTTGTTGTGCTTCAAGGCTTATCGCGTTTGTGGTCGTCATGGTGTCAGCATTCGACGTATGCTAGACTTTTTCCGATCTCTTTTCAGATAGTATAGAACTCCAAAAAATAAATATCGACACGAGCGAACCCGAAAATGCGGATTGCAGTTGATGTGGGTGGGACATTTACTGATGTCGTCGTGCTGGATGAACAAACCGGTGCGTTGCATTATGACAAGGTCGAAACAACGCCCGGTGACCCCTGCGCCGGTGTTGTTGGCGGTATCGGGAAGGCCGGCTCTGATCTCTCCAGGGTGGATATTTTCGTGCATGGCACAACCCTGGGTCTCAATGCATTACTGACCCGTAGCGGCGCCGAACTGGCGATCATTACAACAAAGGGATTTCGCGATGTTTACCTGCTGGGACGCACCGATCGGGAGCCGCTGTACAACCTGACATACCGAAAACCCGACCCGCTGGTCCCGCGCTACCGTATCTTTGAAGTCACGGAGCGGATGAATTACAAGGGAGAAGTATTGGTCGAACTTGACCGGCGGGAAGCAGCTTCACTGGGCACAAGGTTGAAGCAACAAGGAGTTCGCTCCGTGGCGGTTTGCCTGTTGCATTCCTATATCAATCCTGCCCATGAACTGGTCCTGGCAGAGATACTGGCCGATGTATACCCAGGACTTTCCATTACTTTGTCGCACCGGTTAACCCGGGAGTATCGTGAGTACGAACGTACCAGTACGGCAGTCATAGATGCCTACATCAAACCATTGACGCGGACATACCTGGAAAAACTGGATTATGAACTGGACAGTCGGGGATTTGCCGGCTCTTTTCTGCTTACCCGGTCCGGCGGGGGCGCGATCACCGTTAATGCGGCAAAAGATGAGCCGGCCCACCTGATTCTGTCCGGTCCTGCAGGCGGAGTCATCGGGGCGACAGCCTTTGGCGCGCTGGTCAACGAACCGAACCTTGTCACTATCGACATGGGCGGCACCAGCCTTGATGCCTCGCTGATTGTTGCCGGCGAGCCCAGGGTGGAGACGCAGCAGCGTTTTCAGGGCTTGCCGATCGCAATCCCGGCCCTGGATATACATACCATAGGCGCCGGTGGAGGCAGCATAGCCTGGGTTGATGATGGCGGACACCTGCAGGTGGGTCCGCAAAGCGCGGGCGCCGTGCCGGGCCCTGCCTGTTATGCAAAGGGGGGTGAGGATGCAACCTTTACCGATGCCGCATTGGTGATGGGCTACCTGGATCCTGATAATTTTCTCGGTGGTGAGCTTGCGCTTAATGGTGCACGCGCACATCAGGCCGTTTCGAAGGTTGCCGGTGCGGTGCAACTTTCCGTGCAAGAGACAGCCGCAGGGATAATGCGCATCAGCGAGGCCAAGATTGCAGGCGCCGTCCGGGTCATTTCAATCGAGCAGGGACATCACCCAAAAGATTTCGCGCTGCTTGCCTTTGGAGGCGGAGGCGCTTTCGTTGCCACCAATATAGCCCGGGAGCTCGGTATCCCAAGGGTAATTATTCCGCCGGCGCCGGCTAATTTTTCCGCATTGGGCATGCTGATGGTAGACGTTACCCATGACTTGTCCCAGACATGTGTCATGGACCTGGATCAACTCAAGGTAGAATCAATCAACGCTATTTTCGCCGAACTGGGCAGAAAAGGGCACGAAGCCCTGGAAAAAGACCAGGTGGACCCCGCAAACAGGCGCCTGGTTCCCATGGCTGAATTGCGTTATCAGGGACAGGAACACACCGTTAACCTGGTCTTTCCCACAGCGGAACTCGGCGTCCGGGATCGGGGGAAAATAGAAGCGTTATTTAATGTTGCCCATGAAAAACAGTACGGGCATGCGATGCAAGACCCTATCCAGATAGTGACCTTGCGCTTGCGCGCCCTGGGAATGCTGAGCCGTCCGGACCTGCCGAAACTCGATCGGACTATGGAACAGCCGATAAGCAATGGAAACAGACAAATTTACCGCGCCGGGAGCGGCGCCAGGCAAACCTATTGCATATATCAGAGGGAAGATCTCAGGGCAGACCAGCAAATTCAGGGACCGGCCATCATAGAAGAGTCCACTTCGACTACAATACTACACACTGGTGATAGCCTGATTGTGGGCTTATATGGCGAACTGCTGGTGAATATCGGATAATCCGTACCGGATGAAAAACTTGGGAGATCACAGAGATGGCTGATGTCGACTCCATAACCGTACAGGTTATACATAACTATTTGTTGTCGGCAGCGCGGGAAATGAACCGGAATCTCATGCGCACTGCCTACAGTACCCTGATATACGAAGTACATGATTTTGGTCTCGGGCTTTATGACAGGGAATGCCGGTTGCTGGCCGAGGCGCCGGGGCTGGCTGTTTTTACCCGCAGCAATGACTATGGCCTGAATAAAATGGTCGAATTTCTAGGTCATGACGATATTCACCCCGGTGATGTGATCCTGCTCAATTACCCGTACTGGAGTTCAACCCACACCCTGGATGTGATGGCGGCATCTCCTGTGTTTTACCGGGACGAGCTCGTGGGCTTTACTGCCGTGAAGGAGCATTGGCTGGACCTTGGGCAAAAAGATCCCGGTTACTGCCTTGATACCCTGGAACTTGCCCAGGAAGGGCTGGTCTTCCCCTGTTCCAAGATATATTCGAAGGGGGTGCTGAACAGGGAACTGGAGCAATTGATACGTTTTAACAGCCGCATCCCGGACCGGGTCATCGGCGACATGAATGCGCAGGTTTCCGCCTGCCGGACCGGGGAACGGCGGGTCCGGGAACTGGTGGAAAAGTTTGGTGTAGATGTCTATACCGAAGCGGTCAGCGAGATTCTGGACCATGGCGAACGCCTGGCGCGCAAGCGGTTGGCGGCGTTGCCGGACGGCGTCTGGACTGCGGAGGATTATGTTGATGATGACGGAGTAGAGCGGGACAAAAAAATGCGCTTGCAGGCCACGGTAACCATTGCCGGTGATGAAATGACGATAGACTGGACCGGGTCGGATGATAAATGCAAAGGCCCGATGAACGTGCCGATAGGAACGACCGAAGGCGTATGCGCGCTGGTCTTCAAGTCGATTACCACCCCGGATACTCCCGCAAATGAAGGCAACTTTCGACCATTGCGGGTAATCGCCCCGGAAGGCTGCATTATGAACGCACAACCGCCGTCACCGACGTTCACCCTGTGGACGGCCCTGATCGCGCCCGAAGTGGTGACCAAGGCCTTGGCCAAGGGCATGCCCGACCGTATCCCGGCATGCAGTGGCGGTGATATCTTTTCCCTGATGGGAGTAGGCGCCCATCCTGAGACCGGCAAGCTCTGGATTGAAAGCACCAATGAAGGCATCGGGTTTGGCGGGCATGCCGCCGATGATGGTGAGAGCGGCATTATGCACATGACCGAACCCGGTTGCCGCAACAACCCGGTTGAGGTGCTGGAAACCAAGGCCCCCTGGCTCATAGAAAACTACGGCTTGCGGGCCGATTCGGGAGGAGCCGGAAAACATCGCGGGGGGCTTGGAATTACCCGCACCTACCGTTTTCTGTCAGATGCGTCTGCATTGACCCTGGTAAAAAAAACCAAGACCTCGCCGTGGGGCATGGCTGACGGCGAGGATGGGCAGGCGGGGGCTGTGATCGTGCGGCCCGGCACGGATCGGGAACAGGTGACCGGCGCCATATACGAGCAGGTGTCGGCGGGTGACGTGATTATCAACCGGTCCGGCGGCGGTGGCGGTTGGGGTAATCCGCTGGAGCGGGATCCGTCACGGGTGCTTGACGATGTCAGGAATGAATTTGTGTCGGTTATTGCCGCCCGGGAGAAATATGGCGTCATTATCGATCCCAAGACCATGACTGTTGATGACATGGCGACAGATGCGTTGCGCGCCTCCATGTCATCGGCGCCGAATTAAAGCTATAGAGAGCAAAACAACAATCGCATTTTTGTTTTGTGTGCCCTGAAAAGTCCAGGATTGACTTGTCAGAGCTTCCTTAAGAGGAGAAGGTTATTGAGCAGCCGTATCGGTGTCGATATAGGTGGTACTTTTACCGACCTCATTTTTTTCAATGAGGATGACGGTTCCGTGCTGGTGGACAAGACGCCGACCACGCCGGCAGCGCCTGAAGTCGGCTGTGTCGATGCCGTAAATTCTGCTGTCGCGCCGGATTTACTGCGATCATCTTCGTATTTTCTTCACGGTACAACAGTGGGATTGAATGCCCTGCTGGAGCGTAAAGGTTCTGTCGTCGGTCTGTTGACTACCATGGGATTTCGTGATGTGCTGGAAATCCGCAAGGGTTCAAGAGAAGAATGGTACAACGTATTCTGGATTCCCGATGAACCCCTTGTGCCCCGCCGGCGCAGGCTTGAGGTCAGGGAACGAGTGCTGGCCTCCGGCGATGTGCTGGAACCACTGCTTGCAGACGATGTCGCCGATGCGGTGAAAGTATTCCGGCAACAGGGTGTGACCGCGATAGCAGTGGCCTACCTGAATGCATACAGGAATCCGTGCCATGAAGTTGAAACCGAAAAGTTAATCCGTGCTGCCGGTTTTGACGGGGCCGTTTCCCTGTCCCATCGCGTATCCGGCGAATACCGCGACTATGAACGTTCCTCAACTACCGTGATTGACGCGTACGTGCGCGGGCGCCTGGCAAATTATATGGACCACATCGAATCCAGGCTGCGCGCGGACGGATTTACGGGCACATGCCTGATTACCCGTTCCGGAAGCGGTTCCATGACGTTTACCGAAGCGGCGGAGCGGCCATTTGAAACCATCATGTCAGGACCTGTTGCCGGGGTTGAAGGCGCGGCGCAACTGGCGCGAACCCTGGAGCTGGGGGATATCATCTCTGCCGACGTTGGCGGCACCAGTTTTGATACGGCATTGATTCGGGATGGTCGTCCGCAATTGCTGTACGAAGGATCCGTGTTGGGCATGCCGTTACAGACACCATGGGTGGATGTGCGCTCCATTGGCGCAGGCGGCGGTTCCATCGCTTACGTTGATGTGGGAGGCCTGCTACAGGTCGGCCCGCAAAGCGCCGGCGCTGATCCCGGTCCTGCGTGTTACGGGCGCGGCGGCGCACGCGCCACGGTGACGGATGCCGCGTTTTACCTGGGCATGCTGGCGTCAGGGAATCTCGCTTCCGGTATCAGGCTGGATCGCAGCAAGTCGGAAGTGGCGCTTAAACCGCTGGCTGACGAGCTTGGCTATGACCTGACTCAAACGGCGGAAGGTATTATTACCATTGCAGTCGCCGCCATGGCCAATGCCATCCGTGAGATTACCGTAGAACAGGGTTTCGACCCCAGGGAAATGAAACTGCTGCCGTTTGGCGGCGCCGGTCCTATGCTGGCAACCGAACTGGCGCGGGAACTGGCTATGCGCGAGATCATTATTCCACCTTGTGCCGGTAATTTTTCCGCAATGGGATTGCTGACGTCAGACCTGTTACAAAGCGCGGCGCTGACCCGGCCCATGCCGCTCAATGACGAGTCGTTAAACCTGGCAAACGAAATGCTCGAAGGCCTTTTCAGGGATTTGAAATCCAGGGGTTCGAGCGGGATAAACGAAACGGAGACTCAATTGGAGGTTGCGCTGGACCTGCGTTATACCGGACAGGAGCATTCAATTAATGTTAAACCTGCGGCGGCTGACGGTACGATTACGGCTGCGGCTGAAGATGTGCAAAGCCGGTTTGAGACCGCCTACCATGAAGCATACGGCGGGATTCTTGATACCCTGATTGAAATTGTTTCTGTGCGCGCCGCGGTGCGGCAGCCTTTGTCCGGCACAATGAAATTTGCCGGGTCCGGTAGTATTGCAACAAGCGCTTCCGCCGATCAGGTTCGGGCCTATAGCTTCATGCGCCGGGAATACTCGGAGTTTGCCGTGATTGAACGGAGCCGGCTCTCTGTTGATGAACAGCGCAAGGGTCCTGCGATTATCATCGAACCTACCACTACCACCTACATTGATGCAGGTTGCCGGTATGGCGTTGATGCCGGCGGTTGTTTACACATTCACCTTGAGGAAACCTGATGATGGACATGGAAACCAAAACTTATACCTATGTTGCCGGCAAGAATACTGATGTGGACAGTTCCGCCGCAGACCCCGTCACTACCCAACTGGTGCGGAACTCACTTAACTCCATTGCCAACCAGATGCGCAATACGCTGACCCGCGCCTCGTTTTCTCCCATCGTCTATGAGGCAAACGATTTTTGCGTGGCGCTGTATGATCACAATATCTGTCTGTTGTCCCAGGCGCCGACATTGCCGGTGTTCCTGGGCACAATGAATTTCTGTATTGAGGCCGCTGTTGAAGGTGTGGGCGGTATCGAAGCGCTGGAACCCGGCGATATCCTGCTCTATAACATGCCTTACGGCACCGGTTCCCATGCCCAGGATGCCGCAGTCGTGATGCCGATATTTATGCAGGATGGTGAACTGGCGGGTTATGCCTGCAACAAGGCGCATTGGTATGACATCGGCGCCAAGAACCCGTATTGCACTGATACTGAAGACCTGTTCCAGGAAGGCGTAATCTTCCCCGGTGTGAAAATATACAAACGGGGCGAGAAAAACGACGATATATTCCGCATGGTAGAAGCCAACACGCGCACGCCGGATTATGTACTGGGTGACATCCATGCCCAGTGCGCATCGGCGCGTGCCGGGGCTGAGGCGCTGGTCAAATTGATAGGCCGTTTCGGGCGCGATACATTCCGCTTATGCGTACAGCGCATGTTCGACCATGGTGAGGCGCTGGTGCGGGATTTTTTCGCGAAATTGCCTGACGGCCGTTATACCGCGACCAGTACCATGGATAATGACGGTCTTACCGATGATGCTATCGATTTTGAAATCACGGTGGAAATCGAGGGCAGTACTATCCGGATCGATTATTCAAAAGTACCTGATGCCGTTGCCGGACCCATGAACTGCCCGTTCCCGTCAACAGTGTCCGGTAGCCGCGTGGCCATCGGCATGATGCTGGGGGAAGGGGGGTCTCCGGCGGAAGGGCATTTTCGCCCGCTGGAGGTGGTCACCCGCACCGGGTCCATGTTCCACCCGGTTGCTCCGCAGCCCTGTTACTTATATGGCTGGCCGCTAATGCATGCGATGGAAGCGATTTATCAAGCCTTTTCAAAAGCTGCGGCAGACCTGGTGCCTTCAGGCAGCGCCGGCGATATCTGTGCCGTACAGGCCTACGGCTACCACTCCGAGACCGGCGAGTTTTTCTTTAACGGCTATGCGCTGCCGGTGGGACACGGCGCTTGCGCTCACGCTGACGGCGCAACATTGTATGTGCCGGCCCTGGCAAAATCCACGTTACCTTCGGCGGAAATTCAGGAAGCCAAGTTTCCGTTAATATTCAGAAAATGGAAGCTGGCGCCGGATTCTTGCGGGCCGGGAAAATACCGGGGTGGGCTGGGCGTAGACTACGAATGGCAGTTGGCGCATGATGCCCGCTTGATTTCCACCATTGAGAACACCAAGACGCCCGCTTGGGCACAACAGGGCGGGCGTTCCGGAACCTGCAACAGTTTAACCATTGAATACCCTGACGGTCGCGTCGAAAAACGCAACAAGGTTACCGGTTTGCCCGTGCCGGAAGGGACGATCATCAAAATCCATTGCGGCGGAGGCGGCGGCTATGGCTCGCCGGCAGATCGGGACCCTGAAGCCGTGCGGCGGGACCTGGAAGAAGGCTATATCAGCGAACGGTATGCCAAACAGAATTATCCTCAGGCATTTGCCTGATAAGGAGAAAATTATTACAATCATCCGAAATTTATACAAAATGAATTGCTAAAGGGGGAGAGCATGAAATTCCATAATTCCTGTCTGACGGCTTTTGTGATCAGTTCCATAATCAACCTGCCTGTGTTTGCACAGGGCACCGGGTTACTTGAAGAAATCGTGGTAACCGCCACCAAGCGGGAAACCAACCTGCAGGATACCGCCATGTCAGTTTCCGCATTCACCGGAGAACAACTGGAGCAGGCCGGGGCCATGGACCTCAGGGAAATGCAGTTATTTACGCCGGGGCTGTGGGTAGGCGGGAATGCCGGTTTCGGTACTAATCCCGTGGTAATCCGCGGTATGGGTTCGCTGATTACCGGTATCGGCGCCGATGAGGCGGTTGGCGTGTATGTGGACGGTATCTACCAGGGGCGTACCGCCGGCACAGTGTTCGAATTTGTCGATATTGATCGGGTGGAAGTACTGCGCGGCCCCCAGGGCACGTTATATGGCCGTAATGCTACTGGCGGCGCCATTAATGTTATCACCAAGACGCCCGGTGATGAATTTGAAGGCCGTTTGGAAGGCGAGGTTACGTCCTTCGACGGTTGGGGGGCACGCGGCTATTTTCTGGCGCCTGTCTCCGATAATGTTGGGATAAAACTTTCCGGCGGCAAATACGACCGTGACGGCTGGATGCATAATCCGACAACCGGCGTTGACGGCAATTCCGTGGACAAGGAGTATTTTTCAGCAGGCCTGCATTGGACGCCCTCAGACAGAACCACGGTGGATGTGCGCGGTTATTCGGGCGTATCCAAGCTTCCTACCTCCTATAAAGACATTAACGACGGCATTGATAGCATAACTGTTTATACGGCTGATCACACCAATGCATCCCGACGCGAGTTTACTTCCGTCAGCGGAACTATCACCCATGAATTTGACTGGTTTACCGCAAAGGCGATAGTTGGTTATCTCGAAACGGAGGTGGCGGATTTGGTCGATTCCGACGGCCAGGCGACCAATAACGTGCAATACCGCGGATACAATGAATCCGACCAGGTCAGCGTGGAGTTGCAGTTCGCATCCACGGGGGACGGCCCGTTCACCTGGCTGGTGGGCGCATTTTACTTCGACGAGTTTGCTGATGACCACACACCGTTCAACTTCTTCCGGGACCCCATGTCCATTTTCGGCGTGCCTCCGGGGGGCGCTTTGGGGCCATTCGGATTGCTGTTTGCGGCCGAAGTGGAAACCGAGGCCTGGGCCGGCTTTGGCGAGGTGACTTTCCAGCCAATTGAAAGAATAAAATTAACAGCCGGCGTGCGTTACAGCTCCGAGTCCAAGGATTGGCTGGGTTGCATCGGCAACTTTACCGAGTATGAAGTCGATTACCAGCCCGGAATTTGCGATAACAGCTTCGTGCCGGATGATGATTCGTGGAATGCGTGGACGCCCCATTTCGTTATCGATTTTCAGTTGAGCGACGATATGCTGTTCTACGCCAGCGCCACCCGGGGATTCCGCAGCGGCGGCTGGAACTGGACTGCGCCCACGTTTCCCAACACCGATAACGGCTTCAACCCGGAATATGTCTGGACTTTCGAGGGCGGCATGAAGGCCGATTTGCTCGATCGGCGCGCGCGTTTCAATATCGCCGGCTTTTATTCTGATTACACCAATGTGCAGGTGCGCACCACGGATGCCAACGCGCTGATTACCATCGTCAATGCGGCCACCGCCGATATTTATGGCGTGGAAATGGAATTGAGCGCAACGCCGGTCGATAATTTCAATATCGCCGGTACCGCAGCCTGGCTGGACGCCACCTATAATACGTTTGTCGGCGCAGGTGGCGTTGACTTATCCGGCAACAGGCTGAACCGCGCGCCGGAGTGGCAGTTATCACTGATGGCGCAATATACCTTCCCGATCGCGGACTTCGGCACACTCACTCCCCGCATCGAGTGGCAGTATGTCGATGACATGTTCCACGATGAGAACAACACCCAGCCGCAGGGATCGGAGAGTTTTGATATCGTCAACGTAAAACTGCGTTTTGAGGCAAATAATGAACGCTGGGGCGCAGAGTTGTACGCAAAAAATGCGGACGATACCCAGTACCGGACACACTCATTCCAGGGGATTCTGCCTACTATTCTGCCCAGCCAGTACAGCGATCCGCGCATATTCGGGGGCAAGGTGTTTTTCAATTTTTAATCGGGTCGGACGCACATCGGCGCTCACAAGTGTAATATCAACGCACGCGCGGAAACGGGTCATGGCTACCAGAATCGGCGTTGACATAGGCGGCACGTTTACCGACCTGCTGTTCTATGACGATCAGACTTCAGATACGCTGGTGGCCAAGGTGCCAACCACGCCTGCATCACCTGAGCAGGGTTGTGTCCGGGCGGTAACTGATTCCATTGGCGCTGACCAGTTGCGGCAGACGCAGTACTTCCTGCACGGGACTACTGTCGGTCTCAACGCGTTACTGGAACGCAAGGGCGCCAGGGTCGGCATGCTGGCTACCCGAGGGTTTCGCGATATTCTGGAAATCCGCCGCGGCGACCGCGATGAGATGTATAACCTGTTCTGGCAGTTGCCGGAGCCATTGGTTCCCAGGCGCTTGCGCCTGCCTGTGACCGGGCGGATACGGTCTGACGGCACGGTTCACATACCCTTTGAAATACAGGATGTCCTGGATGCGTTGGTGACTTTCACCAATGAGGGGGTGGACAGTATCGCGGTGGCATTTATGAATGCCTACGCCAACCCGACCCATGAACTGGCTGCGGAAGCAGCGCTCAGGGAGGCCGGTTTTTCAGGAGAAATCTCCCTGTCCCATAAGATATCCCGCGAATACCGGGAGTATGAGCGCACTTCCACAACCGTCATTGATGCCTTCGTGCGCGGGCGCATGTCGAATTATCTGCGGCGGCTGGAATCCGACCTGGGCGGCGCCGGGTTCAACGGCGCTTGCCTGATCACCCGGTCAGGCAGTGGTTCCATGACCTTCTCGGAAGCTGAAGACCGGCCGTTCGAGACGATTATGTCGGGGCCGGTTGCAGGCGCTGAGGGTGGCGGCGAACTGTCCAGGCAACTGGAGCTGGGAGACCTGATCACGGCAGATGTCGGCGGCACCAGTTTTGATACCTGTATGATCACCCAGGGTCGGCCAACCTTGTTGTTCGAGGGCAAGATAGTCGGCATGCCCTTGCAGACTCCTTGGGTGGATGTGCGATCCATCGGAGCGGGAGGCGGGTCCATTGCCCATGTCGACGTGGGTGGCTTGCTTCGAGTCGGCCCAGAGAGCGGTGGCGCCGACCCGGGTCCCGCCTGCTACGGCAAAGGCGGTGAAAATGCCTGTATGACCGATGCAGCTTATTATCTTGGCATGCTGGGAGAAGGGAAACTGGCATCGGGACTGCAACTTGACCTGTCACTGGCGGAGCAGGCATTGCAACCACTGGCGGATAAATTGGGTTACGATCTGGATGCAACCGCCATTGGAATTATGGATATCGCCTCGGCATCCATGGCCGATGCGATCCGTGAAATCACTGTGGAACAGGGTATTGATCCGAGAAAGCTCAAGCTGCTGGCTTTCGGGGGCGCCGGCCCTTTGATGAGTACCCTGCTGGCGCGCGACCTGGATATTACCGAGATAATCATCCCTCTCCATGCCGGCAATTTCTCTGCCTGGGGGCTGCTGGGGGCCGATCTGACACGGGCGACTGCGCGCACACGCATCATGCGGCTTGATGAGGACAGCCTGGCAATTGCCAATGATATGCTGGAAGAGATGTATTCGGACCTGGCCGCCCGTGCAGGTGGCGCTAGCGCCGGAGTTGCATGGGCGCGGGAGATTGGCCTGGACATGCGTTACAAGGGACAGGAACATACGCTGAATATCAATGTGCCCGGCGAAGACGGCCGGGTGACAATCACAACAGAACAGGTTCGCGATATCTTTACCCGTAATTACGATAGGACCTTCGGTAATACCATGGATGAGCCGGTGGAGATAGTATCGATCCGCGCCACGGTGAGACATGCCTTGCCAAGGAGGTCGGAAAGACTCTCGGCGCCGAACGGCGCGGACGGCATATATCAGGAGCGGAACGCATATTCTTTTACCGAAAAGAAACAAATGGACTTCCGGATTCTTGAGCGCTCATCCATACAGGTCGGCGATACCCTGGCTGGACCTGCTATAATTAATGAACCGACGGCGACGACTTACCTTGATGCGAACTGGGACTGTAATGTCCATGCTTCAGGGTGTCTGTTCATCTCGCGCCGTTAACCGGAGACAATTATGGATACACTTGCTGATAGCGAAATCAGGATTTATCGGGCCTTGCCCGGTAACGATACCGGCATCGATGCCGATCCGATACAGACCGAAATCATCCGGCATTCACTCAATTCAGCCGCCAACCAGATGAAACGAACCCTTATTCGAACTTCGTTCTCACCGGTTATCTACGAGGTGTTGGATTTTGCCGCCGCCCTGTACGATTCACAGGTACGGTTGCTCGCCCAGGCGCCGTCCATCCCGCTGTTCATGGGGACACTGAATTTTTGCGTCGAAGCGGCGGTTGCGGGAGCCGGCGGTGTCGAGAACCTCGAACCCGGCGATGTGATTCTGTATAACTGGCCGTTTGGCACGGGTTCACATGCGCAGGATACGGCCATGGTCCAACCGGTATTTACCGAAGAGGGGGTTCTGGTCGGTTATTCGGCTATCAAGGCCCATTGGCTGGATATCGGCGCGGTAGCGCCGTACTGCACCGACACAACAGACGTTTTCCAGGAGGGAACATTTTTCCCGGGGGTAAAACTCTACCGGGGAGGAGAACTGGTTGATGATATTTACCGTTTAGCGCTTGCTAATTCGCGCATGCCCGCATTCGTTGCCGGGGATATTCAAGCGCAAGCTAGCGCTGTGGGTGTCGGCGCGCGCAACCTGGTTCGTATCGTTGAACGTTATGGACTGGAGGTATTCCGCAACGCGGTCGAACGTATTTTCGACCACGGCGAGGCAACGGTTCGCAGCTATTTTGAAAATATCCCCGACGGGCGTTACGTGGGGCGCGGCATGATGGACAACAACGGCGTTGACGACAAGCCAATTCCTTTCAGTGTCATTATCGAAGTAAACGGTTCGTCGGTGCGGGTGGATTTCACCAATTCTCCGGAAGTGCAGCCCGGGCCGGTAAACTGCCCGGTTGCGTCAACCGTTTCAGCCAGCCGCGTCGCCATTACCATGCTGGCCGGAGGCAACCAGGCGCCTTGTGACGGGCATTTCCGGCCGCTGGAGATTGTCACGCGCCGTAATTCCATGTTCGATCCCAACCCGCCGGCCCCTTGTTTCCTGTATGGCTGGCCGGCCATGCAATCCATGGAAGTCATCTACCATGCGATGTCCAAAGTCAATCCGGAGACCGTGCCGGCTTGTTCAGGCGGCGACCTGTGCGCGCTGGTATGGTGGGGGACAAAACAGGATACGGGTGAGATGTGGGGAGATGGCTCGCCGTTTCCGGTCGGCCACGGCGGCAGTGTGAAAGGAGATGGCAGTACGATGATGCACGCGGCCGAAGCGGCAACCCGGTTTGCTTCCATGGAAGTAATGGAGTCAAAATTTCCCTGGGTGGTTGAACAGTGCGAGTTCGCGCCGGACAGTTGTGGCGCGGGACAATATCGGGGTGGCATGGGTTATGACCTGGGATTTGAGTTGCTTGAAGACGCGTATTGCACCCCGACCCTGGAACGAACCCGAACCAGACCCTGGGGACTGGCCGGCGGTGGCGAGGCACGCGCCAACAGCGGAACCCTGCGTTTCCCGGATGGCAGGATGGAGTCCTTTACCAAGGCCACAGGGATGCCGGTACCCAAGGGCGCGGTGTTGACGGTCCATACCGGCGGCGGAGGCGGCTACGGGCCGCCCCGAAAACGGCCACCGGAGCAGGTCTTGAACGATCTGCAGGAAGGTTATATCACTGAAGCCTTCGCACAGGAGCGCTATCCCCACTCGTTGGTTGACCAACAAGCGGGATAACGCGCTGCGTCATCTCACCCTGCGTCCTGGGCCTGCCAGGAACTGGTAAAAGGTTCCGCTCCATCATTATTATGCTCTGGCCGGTATTGGCGCGCAGGAATCTGGCGCCTTTAGCGGCGGGGCAACAGTTTGCTATCATTCCGGTCCATGGCTGCGCACGTAATCGAATTCCACCACCTGTCCAAATCCTATTGGGAGGCCGATCGCGAGCATGTCGTCTTAAATGATGTAAACGGTGTGGTACGCGCAGGAGAATTTATCGTGTTGCTCGGCAAGAGCGGGTGCGGGAAATCCACGCTGTTAAATCTTATCAGTGGTATCGATGCGCCAAGTCGGGGCGATATACTGGTCAACGGACAATCGCTGACCGCGATGAGCGAGGACGAGCGCACGTTGTTCCGCCGCCGTCATATCGGTTTCGTGTACCAGAGCTTCAACCTGATCCCCACATTGACGGTAAGGGACAACCTGTTGTTGCCGCTGGCATTGACGCGCCAGCTTGACCGCGATAGCAGGACAAAACCGGCAGATATGCTGGCGCAACTAGGCATGGCGCAACGGTTGGACTTTTACCCCGACAAGCTGTCCACCGGCGAACAGCAACGCATTGCCATCGGCAGGGCGCTGATCCATAACCCATCCATCATCCTTGCCGATGAACCCACCGGAAACCTCGATCATGACACCGGACAAGAAGTGTTGAACCTGCTCGACCGGCTGGTGCGCGACGCCGGCAGAACCCTGATCATGGTTACCCACAGTCGGGAGGTTATCGGGCTGGCCGACCGGCTGATGACAATACGGGATTGCCGCTTGGAAGAAAGCGCTTGCTAAGCTTTAACAAGGTCCTGTTCCGTTCGAGCGCGCGCTTTTTCCTGCGCCATCCGGCACAACTGGGCCTGGCCGTAACCGGCATTGCCCTGGCTGTTGCCGTGGTGGTATCCGTTGACCTGGTCAACAACAGCGCAAGGCATTCCTTTGAACGGTCCACTGCAACCATCACCGGCGGGGCTACCCATCGCATCATTGCCGGACCTGCCGGGCTTGATGAAACGCTGTATACGCAATTGCGTGTCGACCATGGCCTGCGCGCCACCGCGCCCGTGATCGAGGCCAGGGTGGCCTTGGAGAAGAACACAAAGCGGGAGACGCTGGTCTTGCTTGGTCTTGACCCGTTCGCGGAACGAACTTTTCGCACCTATGCCGGGTTCAACAACCTGCGAAATGAAGCAGGAGAGGGGACGCTGATCCCCTTGTTGACGGAGACAAATACCGTGCTCGTCGATGCCACAACGGCAGCCCGGCTGGGACTGCGGGCAAACGATGAAGCTGACCTGGTGACCGGCGGCCGGAGAATGCCCGTGCGTGTGGCAGGCATCATTGACGGGACCGCAGCGGGAACAGCCCACACGCCTGATAACCTCCTCGTGGCGGATATAGCCACTGCCCAGGAACTGCTTGGTATGCAGGGTCGGATCAGCCGCATCGATGTGTTGCTAGAAGACGGGGACGGCACGACCGGGAACATGCTGCAATCATTGTTGCCGCCGGGCGCGGCGTTGCTTCCCGCAACGAGTAGAACCCGTTCTCTCGAACAGATGACCGGCGCATTTCATACCAATCTTACCGCACTGAGCCTGCTGGCCTTGCTGGTAGGTATGTTTCTCATCTATAACACGATGACCTTCATCGTGGTGCTGCGGCGGCCCCTGTTAGGCCGGTTGCGGGCGTTGGGCGTAACGCGCCGGCAACTGGGCGGGATCATCGCGCTGGAGGCATTACTGATGGGGATCGCAGCCACTGTAGCCGGCCTGGTATTGGGCATTGTGCTGGCGCATGGCCTGTTACAGGTCGTTAACCGCACCATCAACGAGGTGTATGACCTGCTCACGGACTCGAATCTAACCCTGTCAAATTTGTCGTTGCTAAAGGGCGCGGTACTGGGCATCGCGGGCACGCTGCTGGCAGCCATCCCTGCGGCATTGGAGGCTATGCGGGTCGCGCCTAGGCAGGCGCTGTTGCGCTCGCACCTGGAAACAGCTTCACGGCGCCTGGCGCTGCCGGCTGCGTTCGCTAGCACTGTAGCGCTCTGTGTGGGTATTGCTGTCATCCGGCTCTCCGGTCACGGTATCGGACTGGGGTTCGCCGGCATCTTTATTATTATTCTGGGCACGACCCTGCTGATACCTTTAGTGACCGTTATGCTGATGGCATGCTTAAAACCCTTGCTGGGCACATGTTTCGGTATTTCGGGGCGTTATGCCTGCGAATCGGTCACGGCTTCCCTGAGCCGTACCGCGGCCGCAATCGCGGCGCTGATGATCGCCATCGCCACAGTTATCGGTATTGGTCTGATGGTCAATAATTTCCGTGTATCTGTGCAGAGTTGGCTGCAACAGGCGCTGCGCGCAGAGATGTATGTATCCCTGCCGTCGGCGGGCACGACGGCTTCAGACTTCGCCCTGAACGCCGAGTTTGCAGAGGCCATGCTGGCGTTGCCGCAGGTGCAAGCCGTCAGCAGCGTGCGGCGCATTAACATCGAAACTTCCCGTGGGACAACAGAACTCGCCGCCTATGGGTTGAACGAGACTGCACGGGAAGGATTCCGCTTCAAACAGCGTGAAGCCGATGATATCTGGCCGGACTTTCACGAGCAGGATACGGTCATCGTGTCCGAACCCTATGCCTGGCGTCACGGGCTGGAACCGGATGACATGCTGGAACTCCGTACCGATAGCGGCTACCGGTCATTCCGCGTGCTGGGTGTGTACAAGGATTACAGCTCCGACCAGGGTGTCGTCAGTATGAGCCGGAGCGCCTATGAGCGGCATTGGCGCGATGACCGCTATTCGGGTTTTGGTTTGTACACACTACCCGGCACGGACCTGGAGGTATTGCGCAGGCAGGTACAACAACTGGCGCCGGAACGTGACCTATGGTTGCAGGACAGGGACAAAATAATGCGCGCATCGCTGGAGGTGTTTGACAATACCTTCGCCGTCACTGACATTCTGCGAGTACTGGCGGCCATCATCGCCTTTATTGGCGTGTTCAGCGCACTGATGGCATTGCAAATGGAGCGCAGCCGGGAACATGCGCTGCTGCGGGCAATGGGTTTTCTGCCCGCACAGGCTCTACGTTTGATTATTTCAGAAACCGGCCTGCTGGGCCTGGTTGCCGGCCTGCTGGCAATCCCGGTGGGCTGTCTCATTACGGCGTTGCTGATCCTGGTAATCAACCGGCGTTCCTTCGGCTGGAGCATGGAACTCCAATTCAGCGCGGAGATCATGTTGCAGGGGCTGGCCCTTGGGCTGGCGGCGGCCCTGCTTGCCGGAATTTATCCCGCCTGGAAGATCTCCCGTGCGCAACCTGCCGAGGCCCTGAGAAGGGAATAACGCATGACTTGGCGGTTTCTACCAACCCAAAAACAGCGCCAATGGATGCGATGATTTCACGGCACGAAACGTATCACTCCATGGAGAAGTTCATTTCGGTCATCCTGGCAGCGCTCATACTTCCCGGCTGCATTGATAGGGACCCCGAAAAAAACCCTGTAACAAACGAGGAACCGATACCTGTCGTCGACATATTGCGCGGCGACCCGGCGCGATCGTTTGCCCAGGTGGACCGGCCCAAGGAGTTCCGATTTCCCGCCGACCATGGCCCGCATAACGAATATCGCACCGAGTGGTGGTATTTCACCGGCAATGTCAACACCGGCGAGGCGCGCCGTTTCGGATACCAACTCACCTTTTTTCGCTTTCGGCCAAGGGCCGAACAACAGAACGGTTCTTCCCGCTGGCGGACCCGGCATCTCTATATGGCCCACTTTGCGCTGACCGATATCGGCAATGACAAGTTCCATACCTTCGAGCGTTTCAGTCGCGGCGCCGCCGGTCTTGCCGGCGCAAGTACGGGCAAGCTGCATGTCTGGCTTGAGGACTGGTCTGCGGCGGTGACTTCAGCGCAGACGTTTCCGCTGCGTCTGCGCGCCCGGGAGGGAAGGATTGCGCTGGACCTTACGCTGGAACAAGGCAAGGCCGTCGTTCTCCATGGTGAGGACGGCATCAGCGTGAAGAACGATGAGCCGGGCAATGCTTCGTATTACTACTCCTATACGCGTATGCCTACCTCGGGACATATCAGCATTGGCGATGAGACGTATACGGTAAGCGGCAATAGCTGGATGGACCGGGAGTGGAGCAGCAGCGCCCTGGGCGAGGAACAACAGGGTTGGGACTGGTTTGCGCTGCAATTGTCCAATGGTTACGAAGTCATGTACTACCGTTTCCGCCGCGCGGACGGCGCCGTCGACCGCTTCAGCTACGGCGCTATCGTGCTGCCAAATGGGCAAGTGAACAAGCTGGGATTCGACCAGGTGGAGCTTGATATACTGGATACCTGGCAGAGCGCCGGGAGTGGGGTGATATATCCCTCCGCATGGCGCCTACGGGCGCCGGAACTTGCAATCGATCTGACGATCCGGCCGGCGGTAGCCGCCCAGGAACTGGATCTCTCGTTCCGGTACTGGGAGGGCGCGGTGGAATTTGACGGCGCTGTTGACGGCAGCGACGTTTACGGCCGTGGTTACGTCGAACTCACCGGCTACGGAGCAAACACCGCGCCGCGGGCCCGATAAGCGGCCGCCGGGTTGATTGAGGTCTGTAAATCAGGCCCAGCCCAGTTCATTTAATGCCCAGGATGAGTTCCAGATTTTTACCATGCCGGAAATAAGGTCATTTTCATCGAGGGTCAGCACATAGACGTAGTGCGAGTTGGTCTGCTTGTTTGTCGGCGGCACCGGTCCGCCTTCGCCGGTATGGGCGCCTGAAAATGTGGCGAAAAACAGCGCGGTTCGTGTCGCTTCATCATAGGACGATGCGTGCAGTTCGTAACTGCAACCCGGCATCAGGTTAAGACCGAGTCCTGCCATCCACTCGGTGTACCCTTCAACCGTGTCTACTTCAGTTAAGGCGTCACTCTGTGCAACAAAACCAGCGCCGGGCGCTACGTATTGTTTACAGCCGTTCCAACCTTCAAGACTTTCACAGGCATGGAAAAAACGGGTTGCGGTATCAAATGCGGACATGCTTTTCTCCTGAAGTTGATTTTTGGGCTAAGAATGCTCTGAGGATTAAGTCAGAGGTTCCTAAACTTTTCGTGCATTCAATGACATACTACTTGAGGCAGGCCACACTGTCCACCAATGAACACCAATGAACACATTGCGCTTCTTCCGGAATCTTTCTTCTGCGTGCTTTTGTCGATGATTGGGTTACACTGTATATTCAGACCAATCCTATTAAATCGGAGATGAAGCATGAAAACTGTCCTGGTTACCTACAATCTTCCCGGCAAGCCACCGCGCCAGGCAATCAGAGAAAAATTTGCCGATGCTGCCAACAACATTTTCAAAGGTCTTCCCGGCTTGATGAGCAAGCAATTCTGTTACGACGAGACAACAGGTGACGGTCACTCCGTGTATCTGTGGGAAACTGAGGAACAGGCCAGGGGATTCTTTGCGCCTGACTTTGATGAACATTTCCGAGAAGTCTTCGGTGTGGATCCAACAATCACCCATCTCGATATTCAGGTATTGTTGGACAACCGGGCCGGTGATGTGGTCGTAAACAAGGAGTGAAAAGTTTACTATGCCAACTTCTTTATGGACAAAAATAACGGGTTTGCTGACCGGTAAACCTGCATATACTCCACCCAGGGTGTGGACCTGGGATGCGCCCAGTGGCGGGCAATTTGAAAATATCAACCGGCCGGTAGCCGGCGCTACCCATGAACAGGCATTGCCCGTCGGCAAACATCCCCTGCAGCTATATTCATTGGCTACGCCGAACGGCGTGAAAGTGACCGTAATGCTGGAAGAACTCCTGGCCCTGGGGTTTGCAGGCGCAGAATATGATGCGTGGCTGATCGATATCGGAGAAGGGCAGCAGTTCGGTAGCGGCTTTGTCGATATTAACCCGAACTCCAAGATCCCGGCCCTTGTTGATCGCAGCGGTGACAAGCCTGTGCGCCTGTTTGAATCGGGCGCCATCCTGCTTTACCTGGCGCAGAAGTTCGGCGCGCTGATCCCTGAAGAGCCGGTTTTGCAGGCGCAATGCCTGTCCTGGCTGTTCTGGCAAATGGGCAGCGCGCCGTATCTTGGCGGCGGTTTCGGGCATTTTTATGCTTATGCGCCCGAAAAGTTCGAATACCCCATTAATCGCTATGCGATGGAAGTGAAACGCCAGATGGACGTGCTCGACCGCCACCTGGCCAATAATCGATACTGCTGCGGAGAGGAATACAGCATTGCCGATATCGCCATCTGGCCCTGGTATGGCGCGCTGGTCCTGAATAAAGTCTATGGCGCTGCCGAGTTCCTGGATGCCGCTTCCTATACAAACCTGAATCGGTGGACCGGCGAAATAACAGAGCGTCCCGCGGTCAAACGCGGCCGCATGGTGAATCGGAGCTGGGGCGAACCCGCGGAGCAGTTGCGGGAACGCCATAATGCGGGCGACTTTGATACCCGGACCCAGGATAAACTTGAACCGGTCGAAAACGCGGGGTAGCCCGGGTATTTGCACCAGTGAATACGATAATAGCGATTGATTGTGCCTGATCTGCCTAGCAACGTTTTTCGGCATATAGCAGCCGTTTGCGCCGCCCAGACGCTGGCAATTGCAGCGTCCATCCTGTCACCACTGGCCGTGGGCAGCTTGATCATCGCCCTGGGTGTTCGCGAAGTTGAAGCGGCGACCTGGTTGAGGTCGCTCCCCAGTACGATACCACCACCAACACACCGCAATTCGACAAATTGATGCTATTTGAAATCCTGTGCCTGGTAGTCGAGAGTAAGGCCTCCGCTCAAGGCTAATCCGCATTGACCATGACCTGGCTTTTTGCCCCTGTCGTCGTATTCTGGTGGCTGTTTTCACTAGCGTTGTTTTTGATCTCATTTCGGAAAAGACCACGAAAAACAGGCGCTATCATTGATGTGCAAATTGGCCTTGCAAGCATCGCCATGGCGCTTCTCTTATTACATCCTCCGTTGACTTATGAGTTCGTTTTCAAGCTGATTGAACCTAAGGAATGTTCACGGGATATTAAGCCCGTTCGGACTGTGTTGTTGTTGCCTGATGGAAAACCAGAACTTTACGAAAGTATTGTCGCATTGCCTGACGGCAGTTTTGTTGTCACCGCTGCAACCAGGGGCGAACTTCTCAGTGTCGGTAAAGACGGAACCATCAACATACTGGCGAGTCTGCCGACCGGCCGTTTTGATCTGCGTACTTTCAATGGTATGTTGGGTGGTATCGTACAAGGTCAGGATAAGGCGCTGTACACTATTGTCCTTGCAACAGATCTACAAAACCGGGGTTTATGGCGAGTTGATCAGGCAGGTAACAGCAGTTTGTGGGCCAGGCTACCCATGGATGCGAGTGGAAACGGTTTGACTTTGGATCATCATGGTAATTTTTATATTGCTGACTCAAGGCAGGGTCTGGTTTGGAAAGTAGAAGCTAACGGAGGACCACCAGTAATATGGTATCAGGGGCCTTTGATCGGGGCCGGCGCCCGCTCTCTATTGCCGACTGCAAACGGCATCAAATTTACGCAATTAGCCATATTTGTCACCAATACCAAGCATAAAAGGGTTGTTCGTATTGATATTCGGGAAGACGGCAGTGCCGGCGAGGCCAGTATTTGGGATGAAGGAATCCCTGCAGACGATTTTGCGATAGATGATCACGGGCGACTGTACCTGACGACCCACCCATTTAACACGGTAGTGCAATTGCAGCGAGATAAACCCTGTTTGATCGTCGCTGCTGTTGATAGTGGTATAGCTGGACCTACTGCCGCCGTCATTGGGAGAGGCTCAGATGATCGCTCTTTGCTATATGTATTGAATGACGGTGGTTATTCTAGGGCCGTCAAGGGTGGCAAACCTTCAATAATCGGGTTGGAAATAAATTAATGAGAACTCAGAACAAGCCCGTCCAGGACTTGTTCTGAGCGCATAGAATAAAAATGCGATTTTGTTTTACTTGGAACCTCTGACTTTAATCCGCATTTAAAAGTTAAAGCGTATACTGCCTCCATATTGTCGGTCGCGCGCCCAATAATTTACCCGCTGGCTGACACCGGGTAGAAATATATCATTGAAATGAAACTCATTCGTGAGGTTTGTGCCGAAAACAGCGAATTCCCACTTGCCATTATCTGTGGTCAGCCCAGCGCGCGCATCCAGCAAGCCCAGCGCATCTTCTTTTGACAAAGGATTGTTATCGGCGTTGTGGTAGATTTCATCACGCCAAGACCATGTCACCCTGATATCGATGTTGCCGTAAGCTGTCGGCTGTGTATAACTACCAGAGATATGCGCGGTCCATTCCGGTGTTTTGCGCAACAGGGCGCCGTCTGCCACGCCGCTGGTTGCGGCTACCAGCGGATCAATGGATTCAATTTTGGCGTCGGTATAACCTAGACTGGAAGACAGGGTAAATTGAGGATGAGGGATGACAGTTAATTCCGCTTCACCGCCCCATATTTCTGCTGTTGCGGCATTCAGCAGATACACAGAAAAACCACCTGTAGATGTTGCCTGCACGGTCTGAATCTGCAGGTCTTCATAATCATTATAATACAAAGATGCATTTAGACGCGCTTGCCGGTTCATAAACTCAGACTTGAAACCGACTTCGTAGGTGGTAACCAGTTCCGGCTCAACTGACGTTGCTATGGCTTCGGGAGCGCCACCGCGACCATTGAAAGTGCCGCTTCGGAAACCTTCGCTGAATGATACATACAATAACAGGTCGTCGGACGGTTGGAATTCAATACCGACTTTCGGTGAAAAATCAGTCCAGTTGTCGCTGAAAGTCTGCGGCGGCACAGAGAAAAATGGAAATTTCAGGACAGCTGAGGAATCTGGTAACAATTGGGACCGGTCTAAATCCTTACTCTCATGTGTGAGACGAAAACCGGCAGTTACACTCCATTGCTCGGACAAGCGGTAGGTGCCTTGACTATAAAAAGCGATATTTTCAACATCAATTTGATTATATGTCACTATATTGTTATCTAGAATCAGGTTGAACGGGTTACCGGCGCCACCAGCACAGATGTTGGGAGGAAAAGTGCCGGGACAGACTGAACCGGGCGCTACGGGAAAAACCGGGGCAGGAAACGCTTCCAAAGCCTGCACCAGTCCGGGGAGAATTTGCACAATGTTATTGCTGGTTACTTTCTCAGTAAAGTAATATACACCAGTGACCCAAGTCAGCTTTTCGAACTCGCCATTCAGTTGAATTTCCTGGCTGAACTGCCACTGGTCGAGTTGTTCATCTGTGGAAGCCACCTCTAGAAAATACCCGTCGTTATCATCAATAAAATGCATATCCATATCACGATAGGCAGTAATTGACTTGATAGCGCCCCAGCTAAAAGCGTCCCAGTCCAGCATTAGAGATACACCCCATATATCCGCATTATCTCTGCTTGGGCCATTTTTTGATGATTCAGCGCTGTCTTCAGGGAAAAGTGTATTTGGGGTGACAAATGCTGGTGGTGAGCCAGGCGGGCCACCCGGTATAAAAGAAGGTGGCCCGGGGATAATGCCGAACAGCGCCAGTCCGCTCTGTAGAGCCATCAGACCAGCTCCGGTAAATGCTGACGCGTTGCTGGGTGTGCTGTTCTGGTTCTGGTGGTAATAGTCAGCGGTCAGGTTTGCCTCGAATTCATCTGTGAATTGCCATCTAAAAGCGCCGCGCAGAGTGAGGTTATCATCATTGCCGAAATCGATCTCTGGTTCAATGTTTGAGGTTCCGTATCCGTCCCGGTCCTTGATATTAAACGAGAGGCGGGCGGCCGCGGTATCACTGATTGCCAGGTTAGCGCTGCCACTGCCTTCCAACCAGTCATCATTGCCGGCTTTGAATTCGAGGAACCCCGTGTTGGAATTAAAAAGGGGACGTGTTGAAGTCACATTAATAGCGCCACCGATGGTGTTACGCCCGAACAGGGTTCCTTGCGGCCCGCGCAATATTTCAACCTGCTCAATATCAAGCAGATTTAAAACGCCACCTACGGCGCGGCCAAGATATACGCCATCAATATATGTGCCTACCCCGGGGTCAGCGGTTGGTATGAAATCGAATTGACCGATGCCGCGAATGAATACCTGTGCATTGTTTGCGGTACCGCCGCTGCGGGAACCGCCCTGAAACCAGAGATTAGGGGTTATTCGATCTATTGACGAAAGATCTTCAAAAGCAGCAGCCTTGATATCGGTTGCAGAAATAGCCGTCACGGCGACAGGAGTAGCTTGCAGGCTTTCAGCACGTTTACGCGCAGTTACCGTGATCTCTTCAAGCGTAGCAGTTTGAGCAAAGGCAGTAGGCAAGCTGTAACTAGCTGCAAAAACGCATGCTCCCAAAATGGATACAAGTTGTCGTTGGACTTTTATGAAACAACCAGGCATAGGTTTTCTCCAATCAGATAGACCGTATTAAGAAAGCTCTTAACAAGCCCATCCAGGACTTGGAAGAGCACGTAAAACAATAAAGCTTTTTTTGTTTTACTCATAAAATCAATGATATAAAGTCATTGATTACGACGGTACATCCCTGCGTCGTTGAACCCTCTAAGACTTAATCTCAGAGGGATCTTAAATCTATTAAAACTCTTGTATAAATGTGTTTGATATGTAAATATTACAACATTGTATGATAATAATATCCTACATTATAACCTAATTTTATCTTAAACGAGGAGTGTGAGATGGTTTGGTATCATTTCATTGCCTATTTTTTTGCCGGCGTTTTTCTTACTAACGGCATCCCCCATTATGTGTTGGGTTCATGCGGCAGAAAGTTCCCGACGCCATTCGCCAATCCACCCGGAAAAGGCGAGTCATCGGCGATGGCAAACGCGATGTGGGGCCTGGCAAATTTTGCCACGGGGTATCTTTTACTCCAGGTTGGCCACTTTTCCAGCGGGTTTACCGGCGCTATGCTGGCATTTGTCCTAGGAATATTCTTAATGAGTATTATGCTGGCTAAACACTTCAGTAGCATATATTCGGTTGACTGATCGCTGCGTAGGGCCGATGCTGTTGGTCGCTGTCAGTAGAACCTGTTATTCAGCAGGTTAATATCCGGTTTTACGCAACAACTCGGCTGAGCTGCGCAAGTGTTTTCGCATATTTTTTTCTGCTTTGTCAGGATCGCCGCTGCATATAGCGGCAAAGATGTCTTCGTGCTGCGTTACAGATTCATGGGTTACACCTTTTAACAGGTGTCTGAATTGCAAGTGATATAGAGGGATTCGTAATTGCGCTATGAGGTTGTTAAGCTGCAGGTTGCCGGCTATCTGAATAATTGTATCGTGAAAAATCTCATTAGCTTCGGAATATTCCGACAAGTCAGGGGAATGCTGACTTTGTATCGTGTGCTTTAACGCTTTTTTCAAGCTTTTCAGATTACCAGGTAGGTTGATGTTTTGCGCAGCTAGACGCGCGGCCAATCCTTCCAGCATTTCTCTGATCGCAAAAATGCCAAGAGCTTCTTCTTTGCTGAGGCGCTTGATGGTAACGCCATAATTTGGCCTGATCTCAACGATGCCTTCACCGGATAAACGCCACATAGCCTCTCTTAATGGACCACGACTGACATTCAATGATTTTGTCAGGTCGGCCTCCACCAGTCGCTGACCGGGGACATATCTCCCTTCTTTGATACCGGTTTTGACTTCCTTGAGCACCGTTTCAACAGCAGTCGCTTTTCTGTCGGATTCTAGCTGTTCCATTGTCGGTTAATATGCCAGAAAAAGAGCAATAATCCAAATATCTTGTTGATGATAATATATCTGAATTTAAATGGACGGGCAACGATTAAGCACACGTGTAAGGACAGGGAAACAGACACAAAGCAAAACGAATGCTGATATTTTATATACGACAATATTGTAATACAATATAACCTGATACAATTTACCAATCAACAATTGACAGTAACAACTTCACATGATGATTTCACATCCGGATACGGCTGAAAAACGTCAGGGATCTGCGCACAGACCTGGAGGTATCAGTTTTATTTCGCATCTCAAAGGAAACACAAATAAGCCTGACAGTTTCGATTTGATGACAGTATTTACCAACTCGGATTATTACACGCCCAGACATCGACACAATTTTGATCAAATCCGGATTATGTTAAAGGGCAGTTTTCAGTGGAACCCCAGGTTTATTCAGAAAGAAGGCATGGTGGGCTATTTCACTGAAGGCACCATGTATACGCAACAAGGGGTGGATGACAGCGCCACGCTTTTATTACAAGTGGGGGGTGCGTCAGGCGAAGGCTATATGAATTATGAACAGATGCAGGCCGGCATCCGGGAGCTTCAACAACACGGCCAGTTTAATAAGGGTATATACGAAGGTCGGGAGGCATCGGGAGAGCCTATCAAGCGCGATGGTTATGAAGCTATATGGGAGTGCGTGTTTGGCCGCAAAATCAGCTATGCTAAACCCCGCTACCAGGCGCCCATAATGCTCTGGCCGGACCGGTTCAGTTGGACCTCAACAATAAACAAAGGTGTGTATAGGAAAAGTCTTGGGATTTTCAACGAGCGTGGTCTGGCGCTTGACCAATTACGTCTTGACGCTGCTTCTGGCTTTATAGCCAACGCGGCGGATAAGTCACGTTTACTGTATTTTTTATCCGGTGATGGACGCGCCAACGCGGAGATCTACCAACAAGCCACAACCGTGTACCTGGATAAAGGCGAAACCGTTGAGTTGGAAGCAATGACAAACACAGAACTGTATCTATTTGACTTACCAACATTTTAGGCTCCGTGACTATGAACACAATAGATTCACAGAAACAGCAGAAGAAGTTTGAGCGCGGCCACCGTTTTGTTCCTCAAGGGCTAGAGGGATACGATGAATGCTGGTATCCCGTTTGTCTGTCTGATGAGGTGTCCAAAGGTGAAGTGAAGGGGTTTGAATATCTGAATGGAAAAGTGATTGTTTTCAGACCAGAGCGCGGCGAGCTGACGGCGATGAGTCCTTATTGTCGACACCTAGGTGTCGATTTGAGTCTCGCTACAGTCATGGGAGAGACAATTCGTTGTCCTTATCATCATTGGGAATATGATCAAACCGGCCAGTGTGTTAAGACTGCCTCGGGCGACACACCACCAAAAAAAGCTAAACTGTTTAATTTTCCTACCGCTGAAAGTAACGGTTTGATCTGGGTCTACAACGGCTCGGAGCCAGCTTATGATGTGCCGACATTTCCAGTAGCCGCTGCGGAGCTGGATTTGTTGGTCTGCCGGGCTATTGAAGTCCCCATGGACCCGTTCATGTTGTATTCAAATACTATGGACTTGCAACACCTGATTACTTTACATGAAGCTAGGTTTGACTCACTGCCGGAAGAATTTGATATCCGCGATCGAACTATTTCTTACACCCAGGGTATGACGATGCCTCGGATTGGTTATGCCCGCCAGGAAGTAACATTGTTCGGCACTAACTGTGTCCGTCTTTGCAGTAAGATAAAGGGCAGACAAACATTCATGATGTCGGCAGGTCTCGCGGTAATCGGCCCTCTCACCAAAACATTCAATATGACAGCAACCCTGAAAACCGAAAGCAAGTTGTCAGATAGACAACCCTCAAACCGCCAGCTCGACCGGGTTTTAAACAGACTGCATATCAGGATGGTGGACGCATTCGGCAAAAAACTGAATAAGGAAGACGATCCGGTATTTCGCAGCATCAGTCCCAGGCTGGATAACCTGACATCTTCAGACAAGGCGCTGAGTATTTACTTCGATTATGCTCGAAACTATCCCCGTTCAAATATTGCCGAGGACCTGATCTGTAACGACTATATTGCCGGCGCGCCAAAGAAACGAGCTGCAATTGACAGTTTGAAAAGACATCCGCTTTAACGACTGTACGGATACGGCTTAGCCGAGGATGATAATCCGTTCTAAACTCGCTGTTTTTGACAGGCTCCGTGTCGCGTTGAAAAATATCGTTGGCAGCGATAATGTGATCAATGAGGGCGCGCTGATTGAAATCTATTCGATGGATTTCAGCGAGCAAAACAAAGGCAAAGCCGGTCTTATCATAAAACCACAAGAAACGGGGCAGGTGCCGGAGATAATGCGGCTGATCAATACCGCGGCGATACCTGTCAGTGTCCGTGGCGGCGGTATGTCATACACGCAGGGTCATGTGCCTGAATATGACGGCAGCATTATACTTGACACCAGCGCATTGAATCGTATCGTTGAAATTAATACGGTGGATATGTATATCACTGTGGAGACCGGTATAACCTGGAAAGAGTTGTACCATGCTTTGGATGGCACAGGCTATCACCTGCGTTTTGGCGGGACCATGTCCGGTGAGAGAGCTACTGTAGGAGGCGCAATAGGCAATAATGCGACTGCGGTTAAACGTGGAGAAGTTGTTGATAACCTTATCGGACTGGAAGTGGTATTGATGGATGGTAGTTTAATACAGACCGGGAGTCGGGCGGCCGGCCGGCCGGTGCAACCCATGCAGAATTATGGGCCTGATCTCACCGGATTGTTTGTTCATGATGCCGGTATCATGGGTGTAAAAACCAAGGCGACTTTTCGCATCGAACGCCAGCCAATGGGCGTTTGCTACGCCACGTTTGGTTTTCAGGATACACATCGACTGATAGAAGCCATGTGCCAGATATCTCGGCTGGATGTGGTGAGTGATCACGCCGCGTTTTCAGAATATCACAATAAGATGTTTGCCAGTGAGCCTCCTCCGACTCGTGAGGAAATGCTCAAAATGTCCAAGGCAGTGCTTCGTGTTGCCCCGACGCACCTTCAGGGCTGGATAAACTTGATGAGATTGACACGCCCCGGCGGGATGAAATTTCTCAAAGACTGGAAACATTCATTGCACCTGATCGTAGATGCAAACGACCAGGTCATTGCTCGACGAAATATGCGTGAGGTTCGTAAAGTTGCTATTTCTCTTGGAGGAAAACCATTGCCAGCGGTTCTTACGATTGCACTGCGCGCCATGCCGTTTTATCCAGTTGAGCGGTTAATTGTAGGCGCTTATCGCGAAAACAACACCTTTCCAAGCAATCGTATCACTTCGTTGAGTCGCGCCCACGAATTATACGATTGCGCGCTGGCATTTTTTGCCGAAAATAAAGACTTCATGCAACAACACGGATTGCGACACACGATAATCTTCATGTGTGTACATAATAACAATTTCGGGATCGAACCCATTATCTTCTGGCGTGATTCCATGAGCCCGTTACGCTCGGCGATACTGACCTCAACTCGTAGGGACGAATTAATGGCTATAGAGGATGATCCGGAAACCCGCGCGGCAGCCATAGATCTGCGCGCCCGTCTCAGAGACCGTCTGAGCTCCAGAATACCCGGCGCTCATTATCAGATTGGGAAATATTATCATTACATGCAGGACTTAAGGGATGAGCGCTGTCGCAACAGCATCATACAAATGAAAAAAACATTGGATCCAAAGGGTCTGTTAAACCCGGGTGGTCTCGGGATTGAAATAATCGATTGGAAGCAGTAAACAAAACGCATAGCATCTGGTAGGCCCAGTAAGCAGCAGGTAGCGAAGCTTGCTGTAGACGGGCTGGCGCTCGCGCTTCCCGATGGATTACGAGACCACTCGAAAAGTGTTCACGTTCAACCAGAAGCCACAATCAAACTGTTATGTTCCTTTTTCAATTGTAAAAGAAATACTGTAGCGTCTGGATTGGCTATCCAGTAAAGGTTCGACTGAATGCGGCAAGTATTGGGGAAAAAGGATTAACACTGATTCACGTGGTGAGATCACTTTGAGAGCTTCATAATAACGTGATTCGGGAGGTTTGATTACTTGTCTTTTTACGATATAACTGGGATCGTAGATAACAAGCTCTCCTCCTACTCCTGTTTCCTTGAAAATTAACTGGGGATTGAAGTCATCAAGATTTTCTTTCGTGCTTTGACCTGAGGCAGGAAGAGAAACAGGGTAGTAGACTCCGGTAGCAATTACCATTCCTGAACCATGAATATGGTACATGGAATGCCCGGTGTTAGTTGAGATGCAATTGGCCCAGAGCCCTGCACATTTTACGGACGAGACATCGGTAAATTTAATTTGAGCCAGGTAGGTTGCGGCGCTTGTTTCGATATGTTGTTTAAGTTCTAAAAAAGAATCATATTTATTTTCCAGGTCGGCTGCCGATTGCCAGGCGGACACAAAGCTTCTTGATGCAGAAGAGTTATTTTCTTCCATTTCAATATGAATATCGCGCATCAACCTGCGATTCAACTCTCTTGCGCTTTCTCCAAAATTGTCAATGACAATCGGAACCGGAAATAAGTCAGCGCAATTTATATTATGTTTTATATTCTTAGCCATCCTGTTCGATTTTATTGGCCGTACTTGACATACATATTTTTCACCATCAGGAATAAGCCGCAATAAATGTCGGCCACGGGACAAGTCCCGCATCCTTTGGCGTCTTTCCTGACCAAAGATATGGCGCCTTAGCGTGTTGTCGCGGGGGTATTTGTGTCGCGCCCGTTGTTTTAATTGCCAGTTCAACGGCGAATGAATTTGCGGCATGTTGCTTAATTCCATGACTCACATTGGTATCTACAAGATTTACCTGCGAAATAAACACAATGTGTTCTACTCCTGCATCCAGGCATTTCTCCGGTACTGAACAACAGGTTGCCCGGTAATCAAGATAGCCTTTTTCGGTAACAGCCGTAGGAGCGCCACTGGTGTAAACCACTTCTCCATTCCAATCACTTACCAGGACAAATATGATGCTGTCTGCGGGCGCGCCTCCCCCCGCTAAGGAAAAAGGATTCCAACTGATATCAAGTGTATTGTTTGCGTCAATTGCATTGAGGTCAGTCACTGGCCGATTGCTTTGAGAGAGAACAACAGGGCCGGGAACAGGTATCTGAGTTTGTTGTTGCAACCCTCCGATGCTGATAGGCTCAAGCATTCGAGATCTGGCGGATCCCATAATTTTCCAGGTATATCGGGTATCGGGCGGGTGTGCTGTCTCCAATGAAGCCAGGTCATCATAAGACTTGGACTTCCTGGTATAATATGCTCCATTGCTAAAAGCTCTTGGATCTTCTTCCCGGTAGCAGGCCAACGGAACTTCAGCGTGCTGCTTGTACAAGATTGCTTCAACGCCTTCCACCTGTGCTGTTTCCTGGTAAATCGTCTCCGCCAGGAAATGATAATCGGTTGGATATATCAATCCCCGGTGGTCTTGCCTGTAAGTAACATATTTTTCCACCCAGGTTATATCTATCCCTGGTCTGACTGTTGTATTCAAGTCGTTGGCTGCGGACATCAAGATAGAATTTCAGTTGCATTCCGTGTGTATCATGTATGAATCCCGGCTGCTTTTAGCTTATCAGTCAATGGTTGTAAATGCTTTTCGAACCCGCGCCACCTGGCGACAGAAGACCGGTACAGCGGTTCCCGGACTTGGCTGGCGCTGCCTGTCATTGAGGCCTGTTCATTCAGATGAAACTCCAAGCATGCATCCTCCCAATCCAGTCCGAGATAAGCAAGTAAATCCCTTGTTGCCTTTTTCTGATCATTGATTACTTCTTCATACTCGATTTCATACATCCAGCCAGGGGGAAGCGTCTCCCGCCAATGTGTCATCAACTTGTGGTGCTCGATATAATATTCGCCTAATTCATGCAAATCATAGGAGAAGGGATAGGCATTCTTGAACAAGTATTTATACATGGCAAAACAACTGGCGACCGGATGACGTTTGACGTGCACAACTTTTGCATTGGGCAAAGCAAGGTATATCAAACCGATGTATAGACTGTTCAATGGCAACTTATCGATGAACCTGGATGAACTCTTTATCTGCATCTCGACTGTGGTTGTATAATTTTTACCCAGGCTGTTCATATCTACCGTTAACGAAGCGTCAGGCAAATCAAGACGACCCGGCTGTATGCCTTTACGATCTGCGCAAACCAGTTTCAACAGTTCAATTGCAAAATGATTGAGCTCGCCAGCAGTGACAACCAGACTGTGTGACGATATTATGCGCTCGACCAGGGTTGAACCTGTGCGCGGGAGACCCAATACAAAAACAGGGTTCGTTGAAGGATAACCCTGACCATTCGCCATCTTCAGCGCTTCGCTATTGAAAGCCTTGATGATCGCGTCAAAAATCCTGATATCATCTTTCAAGTCATATTTCAGGTTGCGCCGTTTAAGCGTCGCGCCTCTCTCAAGATATTTGAACGACTCATCATACTCCTCCAGGTCTTCCAATTCTTTTGCCAGCGCATACGCTACCTGCACTGCTCCGCGCCAGTTTTTTACGCCCTGTTCCAGGCGCCCTTTTAATTCCTTTATATGGTTGTCAGATTCTGTTTGCCTTCGTAAAGAGGAACGAAGATTCAACATCTCATAATCATGAGGATCAACCTGCAAGGCCTTGTTACAAGCCTGCTCTGCATTGCCCAGATCGCCTAGAAAACGGTAAACAGAAGCCATTCCACGTTGTAATTCATTCCTGTCTGGTTCTATTGCTTCAGCATTTTTATAACAGTTGAGCGCCCCCAGGTGGTCATCACAACGCACCAGGACAGAGGCCAGCATCAATTGATCATCAACAGAGCTCACTCCCGTATTTATTGCCAGGGTCGCGGAAGTTTTTGCCTCAGTAATCAATCCGGCAAGAACAGCGCAACGAGCCCGCTGTACATGCCTCTTGGGATTAAGTCTATCCAGCTCCACTGCGCGGTTGATCTCGGTCCATGCATGTTGGATCTTGCCTTGGCGCAGAGATATCTCACTGGCTAACGCCCAAACGGATGCATTGGAATCCGGGCTTGATTTAAGCGCTGTAACAGCAGCTTCAGCAGACTGCAAGCGGCCTTGCCGCAGCAGCTCTGTAGCTGTCTGTAATGAATTAGTTGTTGCCATATTCATTAAACAATGCGGGCAAGCCTTCTGAGGGGCGTGGTTGTATCGCACAGCAACACGTTGACTGCTGACCCAGCAAAAGGGCCAACAACCGCACAGATATACAATTACTCAGGCTGAGCGCTGAGCGAGCATTATTTTCCGTAATGCCAGTTAATTCGCACACCGAAGGTCTGTGGTTTGATAACTCCGTGCCCTTGATCTGACGCGCCGAAAAATTCTGCGCTCGATACGATGGTGCTGCCACGAGTATTGGTCAGGTTTTCTGCAAACGCCGTCACGCGATAATTGTCTTTTTGCCAGGATAGAGAAGCATTCCAGACAGCAAATCCACTGAACTTCACGAAATTATCCGTTACCAGAGTAGGATGGTCGACAAAAGCGCTGTTTGCATTGCTACGATAAGCCAGGTCCGTATGAAAAACAATCTTTGAATCCGGTAACAAATGTTCATAGTTGAGACCAGCGAACAACATATGTTTGGACGCTCCCGGCAATGTTGTTCCATCCGGCACCTCTGTCTCGGGGTCACCTGTACGCTGATTGAAAGGATCAGTGGTTTCAGCATCCGTGTACGTATAACTAAACCCGAATGATACCTGTTCAGATAAATAGCCATTCAATTCCAACTCAACTCCCCGCGAACGCGCGCCAGGCACATTATCGACAAAGGCAATACCAAACGGTGATGACAATGTTGTTTGAAAATTCTGCCAGTCTACCCAGAATGCCGTCACTGTATAATTTAGCCGGTTGTTCAAGTTTCCCTTGGCCCCTATTTCAAAGTTCTCGGCATCATCTGAGTCAAATCGAAGAATTTCAGAATTATCATTGCCGAATACATCCGTTTCAGGCAACTGGTTTGCGCCACCTGCGCGAAAACCCTGGGACCAGGTGAAAAAAGCCAGCATATCATCAGTTACTTCGTAAGAGGTATTGACTTTGAAAATTTCATCAGACACTTCGTTTTCTGTAGGATTGATGCCGCCCAGCAGAAAATCATCGGTTGCCGTCCCGTAATAAAAAAACTCTAATGTGCGGGAAGCAAATGGCAACGGGATACCTGAACTGCCCTCGAGATCCTGTTTGAAGATTCGCACTCCCCCGGTCACCTGCCAACGTTCAGTGATATTCCAGGTCAGCTCACCGAACACTGCTTGATCAGTAAATTCCTGTTCGGTTCCACCGGTTGCCAGGGTATCAGTGAAATTCAAGGGAGGATTTAAGCCGAAATAGGCATTGGTATAGTCATTTACGCCAAACAGGGGTTGATACAGGTCGAAATCCAGATCGTTCTCCAGGTAGAACGCGCCGACAACCCATTCAAATTTCCCTTCGTGTTGGGAAACCAGACGAATTTCCTGTGTGAAAGTCTGTATATTCTGACGCCGGAAAATCGGCGAGATGATACGTGGCAAACCAAAATAATACTGGGGAATATTCGTGCGCAAAAAACCCGAGGACTCGGAAATACTGTCAAGAGTTATTTCAGAATAGCCGCTGGTGGAAGTCAATCTTGCAAAACCCAGGTCAAATTCAACATCGATGTTCCCAAGCTGAATGGAAGCATCCTGCGGGTCGGTAAATGCCTTGTAGGTAACGTATTCATCACCAGCGCCATAATATGGATTATCTTCGTAGCGACTGTCTACCTTGGTATCCTGGTAGTGATAATTGAAATTCGCCTCTATCCGGTCATTGGGAACAAACCGTAAGCTGGCGCGAGCAAATGTCACTTCACCATCATTCGCGTCTTCTTTGGGAGAAGCCTTGGCCGCGGGACTGCCCAGGATATCAGACGGGTCTGCCAGAATTACCGCCCCTGGATTGCGCTCGGTCCCGGTATGTTGCACCAGTCCTTCAGCGTCGATAAAACCGACGATCTGCTCATGTCCGACCGAACCTCGAAATGCCAGGTTATCACTTATCGGCACATTCACCGTCAAGTACCCTTCATAACCTACGTCATCAGACTTCTTGGTAAAAGAGCTTTCAGCATTAACGTCCAGACTGAAACTATCGAAATCCGCTTTGTTCGGAATGAAACGAACAGTGCCGCCCACGGAACCTGAACCGTAAAGCGTGCCTTGCGGACCGCGTAAAACTTCTACTCGATCAAGATCGACCAGTTTTATCGGGTAGAACACCGGGGTCTCACCGACATAGGTGGAAACTGTGGACTGACCGATGCGGGGATTATCATCTTCATTACCGGCTGCATTGGCATTCAGCCCACGTATATTAAAATTGTTGCGGTTGCCGGATACTCGCGGCCCTTCATCAAATGTGCTTAGTCCCGGGACCATACGAATCATCGCAGAAATATCATTAACACCTGCAACTTCTAGTTGTTCTGCTGACAAGGCGGTAATATTGTAGGGAACATCCAGAATTGCTTCCTCCCTACGATTGGCAGTAACCACCACTTCTTCCAGTATCGCTCCTGAATTTGTCTCCTGTGCAGGAACAACATTGGACTGCAGCGCCAGGCCAATAGCGATACTGAGCGGTTTACGCATGGGTATCTTCATTATTTTATTCCCCCTTTGTACAACTAAATGGTCAATAAGAACAACAAAACATAATTATCCTTCTTACACCCTGTTGTAAATCACAAAACGATAAACCTGGCTTTGCAGATTTACAAACTACCTCTGATTAAGTCAGAGCTTACCTGGCAAATAATATATTCCTCTCATAAGCTCCAAGAATATATGCGTATTTTATAAGGTTAAGGGAAACTCCGATTAGGTCAGAGTTTCCTGCGATACAGGGATGTATCGCCAAATTCAATGACGATAAGTCATTGAATTTGAGAGCAAAACAAAAATCGCATTTTTGTTGTGCGTGCTCTGACAAGTCCAGGATGGACTTGTTCAGAGCTTCCTAAGATAATATAAGCGGCTTAACCAGGGCAAAACATGGCTCTTGTTTCCGCAATCAGTAGTTATGACACGATTTGATAACGTGCTCGGACAAATACACAATATCGATATCAAGCTTTTACGTATTTTTCATACGATCGTAAAATGTGGAGGCTTTTCGCTTGCACAGGCCCAACTCAACCTCAGCCAGTCGGCTATTAGCACGTATATGTCGCAACTTGAAATCCGGTTGGGAATGCGGCTTTGCGAGCGTGGTCATGGTGTATTCAAATTGACCGATGAAGGTCGCGCAGTATTAGTGGCAACCGAAAAGTTATTTTCAGCTCTGGAGAGTTTCCAGAACGAGGTGACCGAATCACAGAATAAATTACTGGGTGAATTGCGTATCGGATTTATCGATAACAGCGTGACTCATCCTGATGGACGCATCTGCAAAGCAATAAGAAACTTTATCGAACGTGCGCCGGACGCACATATCAAGGTCTACATAGGTGGCGCTATTGAACTTGAAGAACAGGTTATGGATGGTAGCTTGCAACTCGCAATCGGATTGTTCCACCATCGTTTGCCAAGCCTGGAATATAGTTTTCTTTTTGAAGAAGAACATCTGCTCTATTGCGGCTACGAGCATCCTTTTTATTCCTGTAGTGATTCCGAATTAACGCCAGACATTATTGCCAACGCAAATTATGTTAGTTGGGATTACGTGGAGTCTCTACCGGGATGGGAACCACCGTTTTCTTTTCATGACGTCGCTTCTTCTCCGTATATTGAAGGTATTGCGTTTTTGATCCTCTCGGGTAGGTATGTGGCTTTCCTGCCTACTCACTATGCAGGTTTCTGGACGGAGAAAAACCAGATGCGTCCAATTTTGCCCGAGAAGACCAGGCGGACGACACCCTTCCACCTCATTACCAATAAATCTACCAGCAAGTCTCAATTATGCCGAACTTTTCTGGAAGCGTTGGGGAATCTTTCCAGTATTCCCGGGGACCATAAAGTTCAGTAAACATGAATGCTGGTTTCAATCCTTTTTGATAGTGAAGCGCGATGAAATGTATAGAATGTATTTGACAGGCCAGTACTAGAGCCCGCAAGTGCAAATAGATTATTTATATAACGTAATTGGAAGTATCGGTGTAATTTTGATAGTCGGATCATATCTGCTGTTAACCATACACCGCCTGTCATCCACGGACCTCATCTACTCCGTACTGAACGCGGCAGGAGCAACTATGATCATCTTGTCATTGCTGCATAATTTCAATCTGGCCGCATTTTTAATCGAACTTTTTTGGCTGGTTATAAGCATAATTGGTATTGTGCTCGCGCTTAAGGCAAGGATGAATTCCCAAAGTAAAAACTTGCAAACCTGACTCTCTTGGAATTTGTCGTCAGACGTGGCATCCACACTTTTTATCAACGCAAACCTGTTTGATGGCGAACTGAATGAACTCAAGGAGGGGTATCATGTTCTTGTTGAAGGGGCGAACATTCGCGAAGTTTCTGACAAGCCGATAAATTCATCTGCTGCGCAGGTCATCAATGTCAAGAGCAGGACACTGATGCCTGGATTGATCGATGCGCATGTTCACGTAACCGATCACGATGTATCACCTGCCGCACTCCTTAAATTGCCGCCATCATGGGTAGCGCTTAAAGCGGCGCAACTGATGCAAAAAATGTTAATGCGCGGTTTTACCTCGATACGCGATGCCGCTGGCGCCGACCACGGTCTGGCAAGCGCGGTGGAAGAGGATTTGATTATCGGACCCAGGCTGTTTCACTGCGGTCGCGGCCTCAGTCAAACCGGAGGTCATGGAGACTTTCGAGAACCCGGCGACGACACAGATCCATGCCGCTGTGGCGGTAAAGGTATGACAATTATTGCCGATGGCGTTGACGCGGTGAGGAAAGCTGCTCGGGATGAACTGCGCAAAGGCGCTCATGCAATAAAGATAATGGCTTCAGGAGGCGTTACATCTCCTACCGACCCGCTGATGAGCATACAATATTCGGCAGATGAAATACGGGCTGTCGTTGAAGAAGCAAAACACCACGGAACTTATGTAATGGCCCATGCCTACGGTAATGATGCAATCAGCAGAGCGCTGGATTGCGGTGTTCGTTCCATAGAACACGCCAATTTTATTGAATTGGAAACGGCCGCAGCCGCGACCCGCTTGAACGCTTATGTCATCCCTACCCTGGTAACTTATAACGCGATGATAAGCCGCGGAACAGAAATCGGCCTGCCCGATTACAGTAGGAAAAAAGTCGTTGAAGTGCAGCAGGCCGGCCTGAAAAGCCTGGAATATTTACTGGAAGCGGGGACAAATACCGGGTTCGGAACAGATTTGTTCGGGCCTTTACACGATATGCAATCGTATGAATTTCAAATTCGCGCAGAAATCCTAACGCCATTTGAGATACTGAAATCTGCAACGAGAACCAATGCGGAACTACTGAATATGCGAGATAAACTCGGCTGCATAAAACCCGGCGCCCTGGCTGATATGCTGATCATTAAAGGCAACCCATTGCGTAATATATCTGTTCTCCAACAACCGGAGACCGCTATAACCCATATTATGAAATCAGGCAGATTTTACAAGCGTTCGGACTGACCTGAAAAGATAATATCTGATGCGACGAATAGGAATTGACGTCGGAAGCACCCATACTGACGCCGTAATCATGGATGGTCCGGATATTATCGCCACCTGTAAAGCGCCGACCAGTCCAGATATAGCGACCGGCATTGTCGCGGCAGCGACGACAGCTTTATCTGCTTCCCGGATGTCGCGAGCGACTATTGCTGGTGTCATGATTGGCACAACCCAATTTACCAATGCCATAGTACAACGATGTGGTTTGTCAAAGGTGGCTGCAATGCGCATAGGCGCACAATCAACCTCGGCGCTACCGCCTTTTTACGATTGGCCACCTGACCTCAAAGAGACAATACAAGGAGATGTTTACATGATAAACGGTGGTCATGAATTTACAGGCAAACCCCTGGCCGTTTTTGACCTGCAAGCATTCTATGCGGCTTGTGACAGTATCACGCAAGCCGGTCTCGACTCACTTTCCGTTTGTAGCGTGTTCGCTTCGGTCAACCCGGAGACCGAGCTTTGGATAAGGCAGCAGGCTACAGAAAAACGGTTGGTTCGATATGTTTCAGTTTCCAATGAACTAGGTGGCACAGGCATCTATCACCGGGAAAATGCTACATTGCTGAATGCCGCATTGATGCCATTGGCTGCAAATGTTCTGCAAGCATATCGCGCGGCCTTCAAGGACCTGGGTCTGTCAGCAAAACTGTTTCTTACCCAGAATGACGGCACCCTGATGGAAGCTGAGTTTGCCGCGCGTTATCCGGCGTTGACAATTTCTTCCGGACCAACCAATTCCATGCGTGGCGCCGCGTATCTTTCTGGAGAGGACAATGCCATGGTCGTTGATGTAGGGGGAACTACCAGCGATGTCGGTATGCTAATGAACGGCTTTCCCCGCCGTTCTGGAATTGAGGTGGAGCTCGGCGGGGTACTGACCAACTTTCGCATGCCGGATGTGTTGGCGATCGGGCTGGGAGGAGGAAGTCTTGTCACAGAACAGGGAAGCAAACTGGGACCTGCATCAGTCGGTCACGACTTGATGACAAAAGCAATATGTTTTGCTGGGAATGTGTTGACTGCCACGGATATTGCCTGTGCTGCCGGATCTATGGACTTCGGCCAGGCAAACCTGTTGGTGGACCTGGATACAGCCACGCTGACTGCGGCCATGTCTACAATGTTTGACATGTATAGCAACGTAGTTGATCGCATGAAGACCAGCCCGGATTCTCTCCCACTGATAGTTGTTGGCGGTGGCAGTTTTCTTGTCCCGGACAATCTTCCCGGGATCACAAAAATCATCCGGCCCGAGTACGCGGACGTAGCCAATGCTGTTGGCGCAGCCATTGGTAAAATCGGCGGTGAAGCTGAAATTGTCTATTCCCGCGCTAATCAGGAACGCGCCGCTGCCCACGATCAAGTACGAAACCAGGCAATAGAACGAGCAATTGCAGCAGGCGCGGATAAAACCACCATTGAGATCACAGAGATGGATGAAATACCAATCAGCTATCTGGAAGATCCGGTTGTAAGGTTACGAGCAAAAGCCGCGGGCGAGATGCAATTATGAATTATGGCGAGTTATCCACAACAGACGAAAGAAGATACCATGAATATCACCGATAATGATATTGCGGATATCGCCCTTGGCGGCGCTTTTCTTGCTTGTGGGGGTGGAGGTGATGTTTTGGTCGGCCGGATGATAACCGAACGGATTTTGCGGAAACACGGAGATGTTTGCTTGCTTCCACTCCATGAAATAGCCGATGATGCGACGGTCATTGCCGTGGGAGGGGTTGGAGCGCCATCTATCATGAACGAGAAAGTGTCTAATGGGTCTGAAGCAGTGATGGCGCTGAGCTTGCTAGAAGAATACATAGGACGCAAAGCAGAAGCGCTGATTGCGTTTGAGGCGGGAGGTTTCAATTCGCTGGTCCCTGTCATGATTGCATCACAATTGAAATTACCGGTACTGGATGCGGACGGCATGGGGCGCGCATTTCCTGAAATGCAGATGGAAACTTTCAGTATCTATGGTGTTTCGGCAACACCACTGACACTGGTCGGTAATGAAGGCAATAATGTCATCATGAATATGGCTGATGCGAGCACGGCCGAGAAACTGGTACGGCAGTTTACCATTCTTGGAGGCGGTGGCGCCTGTTACAGCGCGGAACATATCATGGATGGGAAGACCGTCAAGCGGGTGGCTGTTCCCGGCACGATAAGCCTGAGTTTACAATTGGGCCGTTGCTTGCGGAAAAATCATGGAGATATTGACAACTTCCTGCAGGAATTGGAGGAGATTTTACAACCGTCCCATTATGGTAAACCACATATTCTGTTTACAGGCAAGGTCATTGATGTAGATCGCCAGGTAGAGGGAGGTTATGACGTCGGAATAGTCACTCTGGTTGAATTCGGCGTTGGCGGAAAAACATTGAAAATCGATGTGCAGAACGAATTCCTGACTGCCATCTCAGAAGAGAAAATCCTGGCCACAGCGCCCGACCTGGTTTGTATGTTGGATAGCGATACAGTCCAGCCAATCACACAGGAAACTCTGCGTTATGGACAACGCGTAACGGTTATAGCTGTTACCGCCCCGGAAATCCTGCAGACTGAACAAGCGCTTGAAGTGGTCGGACCCAGATGTTTTGGTATCGATCTTGAGTATATACCTGTAGAGCAGCGGCTTAAATAGGGAAAATTGAAAAGTCAATCCCATATATCCGGGTATTGCGATGGCCGCTGATGCCGACCTGAAGAACAGGGTCATAGTTGCCGCCAGCATCCTGATGGTGGGCATAGCAGGCAATGCTTTTACACCGTTTGCTCCTTCAATCATCGGCGCCCTGGTCGATTATCTGGAATTCTCACTGGAAGCTGCCGGCAGGCTGACTTCGTTGGAGTTTGGCGCCACTTCATTAGGTACAGTTGTGTCCACGTTGTGCCTGCACCGTCCCGGATTAAATCTTAAACGGATTGCTTTTTTCTGTTTAGTCGCGCTCATCGTCTGTAACCTGTTAACTGTCTTCAGCTACGCAAATATGGCTTTACTTGCCACTTGTCGTTTCGTATCGGGATTTGCTGCCGGTATTACCTGGTGCGCTGCCGCTGTCACTGTCACCAGGATAAAGGATGTGGAACGCACCTCCGCCTTGCTTTATGGCTCGCCTTATTTCATGGGAGCCATGGGATTATCTTTCTTGCCTCTGATTTATCCGTACTATGGCGTCTCCGGCGCTTATTTCACGATTATCTTCATCTGCTCGCTTGCCGTACCTGTCCTGTTATTGTATTTCCCTGCAGGCGCCCATCCACAAGCAGCCGGTAACGCAGCAAATAAAAGTTTTTCGAGCCAGGAAATCTCATGGCTTGGACTTGGCATCCTGTTGCTGGCGTTATTCATCAATTATGCCGCAAATTCCGGCATCTGGTCTTATTTTGAACGACTGGGCGTTTCCTATGGACACACAGCTAAAACTGTAGGGCCTGTCGTGGGAGCAAGCCAACTGTTAGCGTTGGTTGGCGTATTTTGTGCGGCAGTACTCGGCGGGCGTGTTGGTGAAATTAAACCAATTCTCATCGGCACATTGTTGATAACGATGAGCACGCTTTTACTGTTATTCTCATCATCATTAACAATGTTTTTCTGTGCTATGGCCATTTTCAACTTTTCGATCACCTTTCTTACGCCTTATTACTTTGTGCTGCTGGGTCGTTTGACGCCTTCTGGCCGTGGGGTGCTCTGGGGAAACCTGGTTTTATGGTTGGGTTTCTCTTCCGGGCCAGCGCTGGTATCACTCGTGATCAAGAATGGCAATTTTGATTTGTCCATTATCCTGACAATAGTTGGTTTTATCATCAGCGCGTTATTGATCCTGGCATTTACAGTCATAGATTAACGCAATCCGGGCCAGCCTTTATGATTTATGGAGCCTCTGAGACTTAAGGAACCTCTGATTAAGTCAGAGGTTCCTACGATACAAGGATGTATCGTCAATATCAATGACTGTAAGGCATTGATATTGTGAGGAAAACAAAAATCGCATTTTTGTTTTCCGTACTCTGACAAGTCCAGGATGGACTTGTTCAGAGTTTCCTTAATCAGAGATTCTTTATGTTAATCCTGCTATATCTTCAGGAATTACGCCAAGTTTACAAATCACTTTATCATCCAGGCAGACTGTTGGACGCATCAGTAATATATCCCAGTGAATATGGGATACGACAGGTTCAAGTTCGGAACCATGCCACATGCGCGTCAACAGACTGCTATCACCTATCCCGCAACAAACCGTGCCCCGTAATTTTTCAAATTCCTGGTGCTGGGTCAGCATCGCTCTTGAATTGGTACCGAGGTTGAGGTGAACAGGACCATAACGCGCAGAATCATCGGGTTGAGCATTCAGCCAATTACTGAGACGATCTCGGAATAATGCCTCGCCTTTGATATCTACAATCTTTCCATTGTCAAACGTTAATAATACAGGCGAGTTCGGTGTTTCATGGTCGTAGGCCGGCTCATACAAGAGAAATCCGTCAACAGCCATAACGCCTTTGCCCCTGCCTTTGGGTATAACGATCCCGGGAGCTGCCGGTGGCAACGACGCCCAGGTCCCCGTCCATTTCTTCAGGTCAGGATTCCATAAGAATTCATCCGATGAAATACCTTGTAATCCTTGTATGTCGAGTTCAAAATCCGTGCCTTCTTCCGATGTCATACGCAATGTTTCGGCCTTGCTAAACAAATCAGCGATATTCCAGGCTTCCTTGCGCAATGCGTGAATGTCTGCGTTCAGCATCGTCCGTATCAGTGTGTCCTCAAGATGGTGGCCGCCGGGACCATCACCCGGCGAGATAATCCGTGCGCCCCGCTCGACTGCTTGCGCCATGAACTCTGCATACCCCACTGCAAGGTCGACTATCAAGTCTGCTTCACGGGCGGCTGCCACAACCATCGGGTTCCATTCATACCCGGGTTGTAATGACGGTGGAGGCGGCATCGCATTCTCGGAAACCGAGACCTGTGCTCCCAAAGTCATAGCCATACCCATGAACAGGGACACGACATGATGGGGTGTGCGCGAATCTGCTATGATCAATACCTTGGCGCCTGCTTGAAGGTTACACATGTCTCGGTAGATCTTATCGACTACCACGACAAATTCGGGTTTCAAGCCGGCGCTGACATCTGTCGTCTCAGCCATGGATGCTATACTATCAGGATTGGATTAGCTGTCATATCATCAATCGACAACCTTCTCTATTTTATGTAAAAGAACATCTGATTAAGTCAGAGGTTCCTAAATTTAAAAAACCGAAATTTGACTTTTCAACAAACAGATGGAGAGATGTCGAAAATCAGGTTATGGTTGGCTTAGAGAACCTCTGATTAAGTCAGAGGTTCCTACGATACAAGGATGTATCGTCAATATCAATGACTGTAAGGCATTGATATTGTGAGAAAAACAAAAATCGCATATTTGTTTTCCGTACTCTGACAAGTCCAGGATGGACTTGTTCAGAGTTTCCTTAGATACAAATTCGGTTTAGGTTGCGTTTTCATGACAACGAATAACTTGAGGATATCTTCTGCATAGGGAATCTCCGGGACAATGCAACCAGGCTGCGCAGCTTGAAATGGTTTATCAGTTCTGCGCCCCGTTCACCCTGTCCATCCATGTAAATACGAGAGGATTTACACATCATGGCAGCTATTACCCCAGATAGTTCATCCAGGCTCAAACCGGATTTTATTGCTGTAGTCGACCTGATATACAAAGATTTTTGCAACTTGCAACCTGAACACAAAGTGTTGATTATCAGCGATGCCCGCACACCGGACTATGTTGTTGCAACATTTCAGGGTCTGGCGCAAACACTGGGCGCAGAGGCCATCCGGATTGAATGTCGTATTCCCAAGGGAGGCGCAACGTATCAACCCGGCTCACATTGGCCTTCCATGCTTGCGGCAGCAGCCTTGGAAGCAGACTTGATTATTGACATGGCGGTGGGTTATGCAGACTTCATAGTGGAAGCAATCAATAATGGGGCTCGCATCCTGTGTCCTGGAGATGGTATAGGCGGACCATTTATGGATGACGTTTTGATTAGAACCGTTCTGCATACCGATATCCATGCGCTTAGTCGCCGCGCAGATAATATTGCAGAACGCTTTACCGAAGCAAAGCGTTGCACCGTACTTACCGGAGCTGATGAGTTCAGCCTTGACCTGTCGGGTCTTGAGGGCGCTGCTGGAGACGGTTTTCTCTGGGACCGGGACAAACAAGATTGGAAAACGCCATGGGCTTTTTTGCCTCCTGCACAACCAGGGGCGCTGGTTCCTATGGGGCGCGGTCATGGTACGATCAATGTCGACGGCACATTGCTGTATCATCCCGACTATCATGAAAAACCGGATATGCCTCTCCGTCTCACCTTTGCTGCAGGACGCCTGGTAGACATAGGCGGCGATCCTGTTCTCGGCTCGCGTTTGGAACGCTGGCTGGAGGAGTTGGGTGATGACGGCGCCTACAATGGTCCGGTACATTTTAATATTGGCATCAATCCCAACGCCCTGCTAACCCAGAGCCAGGAATGGGAACGAGTCTACGGTTCCATCACCTGTGGCATGGGCGATTTAAGCATGCTAAGTAGGATTGGAGATATAGATTTGGACCTGGCATTGAGCAAGTCTTCCGTACATTGGGACTGGACAGTCCTGCATCCAAAAATCCTGCTTGACGACTGTGTATTTGCGGAAAATGGAAGAATATTTTGCGAATGAACAAGAAACGCTCTTTCAGCTTATTCATGGGATATGGTTCCGGTTTTAGTTTCCCTTATTATCAGACTGTTGCGATTGAAGCAGAACGACTCGGTTTCGAAACTATCTGGACCCAGGATAATATAACTGGTCACGCGCCAATTCCCAGGGATATAGAAATACTCGACACCTGGCCTTTTCTGGCAGCCATCGCTGCCTGTACGACCGAAATCCACATGGGTTCCATGGCAACTCCAGCGCTGCGACGTTTTGCCCCACTGCTGGCAAAAACAATTGCAACCATTGACGTAATCTCCAACGGCCGCGTCAAAGTTGGCCTGGGAGCTGGAGATGACTGGCGTCAGTATGACATGATCGGCCAGCGTTTCCCGGAAGCAATTCAAGAAAGACGGCAAATACTGCAAGAAACTATCGCCGTCATGAAATGTCTCTGGGCGGAGGATTTGGCTAATTTCAAGGGCGAACATTTTCAACTACACGATGCAATATTAAGCCCAAAACCCGTGCAAAAACCGAATCCTTGTATTTATCTCGCATGTAACACCAGCAAAAGACTCATGCCAAGGATGGCTGCGCAACACGGCGATGCGTTGGCGCTGATGTGGGGCCATGAAGAAACAGCGCGTATCGTAGTTGATGCGTTTCAGGAAGAATGGCTGGCTGCCGGCCGCAAAGTGGAAGACTATCGGGCTCTGCGGTCAGCCTATATTGTCTTTCGCAACGATGAAAACGAGGCAAAAGCGCGTAAAAATGTACGTGAGATCACTTCTTTTCCCATCGATACGGAGCCCCAGACCGCTACCCAAGCAATAGTCCCTAAAGGCGCAGACGCAGACCTGGTTGTGTTTGGAAGGCCAGAAACTATCGCACAACAATTAGAACAGAGAGTGTTTGGCTTGGGATTTAATGAAATGATGTGCTCCTTTGTTGCCTGTGATGATGTCAAGGTCGATACCGGAGGATATTCCGGCTGGCCGGGGCGCTGGTTGGGGGGAATGCGCCTGTTTGCAGAAGTGGTAATGCCGCTCTTGCTCAAACCGTCACAATCTTGAAGTAACAACTATGAAGATCCGCATCATAACCCCGGTGATTACCCGGGAAATACTTGCTTATAGTGAACGCGAATTCGGCAGCTCTGCGCGCGTGGATACGGAGTTGTCTCATGTTATTCTGGAACATGGCCCTGCTTCCATCGAAAGTGAATATGATGAAGCTTTGGCATTGCCGGATACCCTGCGACTGGTGAAACAAGCCCAGGCAGATGAAATTGATGCAGTGATAATCAACTGCGCATCCGACCCAGGTTTGGATGCTGCCAGGGAGCTTGTGTCGATACCGGTAATCGGTGTTGCACAGGCCGCTTTTTCTTTAGCTACAGTGTTAGCGCAAAAATTTTCCGTAATTGCCATTCTGGAACGGGATATTCCGGATCTTGACCGTATGTTCCGTTTGTACAGCTTGACTGACCGTATCGCCTCGGTACGAGTAATCAATATGCCGGTCCTTGATCTTGTAAATGAACGTGATAAAACAGTCGACGCCATGACTGAAGCCGCATTGACCGCATTGAAAGAAGATCGTGCCGAAGCCATCACGTTTGACTGCACAGGTTTGAGCAGTATGGTCAAAGAACTACAGGCAAAATTGCGCACAGCAGGCTTTGACGTGCCGGTCATCGACCCCGTGGCTGCAGCGATGAAACTGGCAGAGAGCCTGGTCGACTTGGGGTTGTGTCACAGTAAACTGACTTACCCGGACCCACCAGATAAAAAAATTATCCCGCCCTGGTGAGCCGTTCTTCCTTAACGAGGTCGACAAGTGAAGATCTGTGTGGTTTTACCCACATCCAATACTGAAGATATCACTCACAGGCAAAACGCTTACCAAAGGCTGGCGCAAGCTGATACAGAAATATCTGTCAGAACACTTGATAAACGGGCGCCGCCTGAAGCCGATCCAAGCGATAGTTTCATCTTGCCTGAGATATTGCGCCAGGTTGTTGCAGCCAACGATACAGGTATGGATGCAGTAATAATTGACTGTATGGAAGATCCTGGTGTGGAAGAAGCACGGCGTCTGGTAGATATCCCGGTAATTGGCCCAGGCCAGGAAGCTATGCGACTGGCAGCAATATTAGGCTGCCGATTTTCTATACTCTATCCGTTGCGGCAAACAGTCTTGATTGAACGACTTGTAAAACAGCGCCAACTCACATCAATGCTGGCCTCAATCAGACACATACCCGGTGGCATGGATGGCATACATTCTAGCCCTGAAACAACCCTGGAGCGCCTGGTCGTTACAGCGATAGCAGCAATCAGGGAAGACGGCGCTCATGTAATCGTGCCAGCCTGCACCCTGTTATCCGACATCACGGAAAAACTGCAAGAACAACTACACGAGCTGGGTTTTATGGCGCCGGTCGTTGATGGCCCGTCCGCAGCCATAAAACTCGCTGAGAGTTTATCGGATTTGGGTCTGTCGCCAAGTCGTATCAGCTATCCTCCAGCCTTGGGAATCTCGCGCCCGATTTAATCACCACCTATTAAATACCAACTAATTCCACAACGTTATAATCTTACAGTGACACTCATTTCAACTGACGCCACTTCTACCACGACCGGAATCGATCGTGTATCTGTCATGGTGTCTGCTGCTATTTTGTTCGCAATTTCCGTCATGCCTGGTGCAGTCGCCCCAGGTATCGTTGGTTCGGCAGCAACATCGCTGCAGTTGTCCGAATCACAACTGGGAATTTTTATCGGGTTGTACTCCGCAGGATTTGGGATAACGGGCGCCAGCGCCTACTTGTGGATCAGGGAAATAAACTGGCGAATTGTCAGCGCCGTTGGCGTAACGTTAATGGGTCTCACCTTTATTCTTATGGGTATGGTGGAAAACTACACTACACTGCTTATTTTAATGTTTATTAACGGAACAGGCAGTGGCTTGTTCGGCGCGCCATCCATCACTATTCTGGGTGACGGCGCCAAACCTGAAAACGGTTTCAGCGCCATGATAGTTTTCTCGGTAAGCGGGGCAGCGTTGTTATTGTTTCTATTCCCATGGGCGGATACTAAAGCCGGTTTTACCGGAGTTATGTGCCTGATGGCAATTACCACTCTTGCAGCATTGTCATTAATTCCATGCATCCCCGTCAATAACAAAAAACAGTCAGCGCCAGCAAATAAGGGTAGCCATAACAGTTTAACAGGCACGGCAGCAGACCGAAGTAATATTTCTCAACCATTGTTAGTCCATTTTGTCATGGTTCTGTTTGTAGTGGGTTTTATAGGCATGTGGACTTTCTTTGAAAGGATTGCCCATTACGCTCAACTTTCTCCTGTTACTACAGGACAGACCCTGGCAATCGGCACTTTGTTCGGGGCAATCGGCGCTCCGGTTGCTGCTTTCATGCGCCACCGTATCCCTATGTATTACTGTTACATTATTACGATTATCTGTATTGTTATTACCCTGTTGCTGCTGGATTTGGCTACTCTGACAGACTTGATTTACCTGGCGCTCGTCTGTTCATTCCAGTTTTGGATCAATTCCGGATTTTGTCTGATCATGGCGTTGACTGCGGAGGTTGACAAGATTGGTCGTTTCGTCGCCTTGATTCCGGCAAGTGAATCTGCAGGCGCTTTTATCGGACCGATAATTACCGGGATCAGTCTCGAAAATTGGGGAGTCAGGGTAATGATTACTATCATTATCCTGGTTTTTATTCTTGGCGCTTGTGTATTTACCTTCGTAGACCGCAAAGACCTCAAAAACAAAAAATAAAGCATATAGAGTGGGACGGCTAGCACAGTTCTGCTACAGTTAACGCTACAGTATCCAGGAATTTGTTGTGGAGAGATATTCTTTTCCTAAAATTGCCTACCATGCGCTCAGGGGACATAAGCGCTGGAAGCCGGCCTGGCGTACGCCGGAGCCGAAGAAATCCTATGATGTAATCATTATCGGCGGCGGCGGGCATGGACTTGCCACGGCCTATTACCTGGCAAAAAAGCACGGTGTCTCAAATATCGCGGTACTGGAACGCGGTTGGATCGGCGGCGGCAACAGCGGTCGCAATACCCAGGTGACCCGGTCGAACTATTTCTATCCGGAGAGCGCCGCTTTTTTTGAGCATTCCCTGAAATTGTATGAAACCATGAGCCGCGACCTGAATATCAACGTGATGTTCAGCCAACGCGGGGTGCTGAATCTTGCCCATAGCGATCATGATATGGAGATGTTGACACGCTGGACCAATGCCATCCAGCTTAACGGTATCGATTCCGAGATGCTCACAGCGCAGCAAATCAAGGAGCTCGAGCCGCTCATGGACATTAATGCGCGTTTTCCTATCGCCGGTGGATTTATACAGTGGCGCGGTGGTATCTCGCGGCACGATGCAGTCAACTGGGGTTATGCTCGCGCCGCCGACGCCCTGGGTGTGGATATTATCCAGAACTGTACCGTGACCGGCTTGAAAATCAGCCACGGCATGATTACCGGCGTTGATACTTCACTGGGAGATATTTCGGCGGAAAAAGTACATGTCACGGTAGCCGGCCACACCAGTGTGCTAGCGAAAATGGCGGGTATCCGCCTGCCGTTGACCAGCATGGCGTTACAGGCCATGGTATCGGAGCCGATTAAACCGGCGCTTAACCTGGTGACTGTGTCCGGCGCGATACACATGTATGTGAGCCAGTCCGATCGCGGCGAGATAGTCCTGGGCGCCGGCGCCGACATATATAATTCCTATGCGCAGCGCGGCGGCTACGATAACATCGAATCCTGTATCGCGGCATTCCTGACCCTGTATCCCCGTTTCAGCCGCTTGAAACTCATGCGCCAGTGGGCCGGTATCGTGGATATCACGCCGGATACCAGCCCCATCATGGGTATGACTCCCGTGCAAAACCTGTATATCAACTGTGGCTGGGGGACCGGTGGTTACAAGGCCATACCGGCCAGCGGTGACACCATGGCTTATACCATCGTTAAAGACCAGCCGCACGCGCTGATTACGCCATTCTCCCTGGATCGTTTTCAAACCGGCGCGCTGGTGGATGAATCGGCGGCGGCAGGCGTCGCGCATTAAACCGGATAGTCCACGAGACAGGCGCAATGCTGCGAATCTCCTGCCCAATTTGTGGTGAACGCGACGAAAATGAGTTTGTCTTCGGCGGTCAGGCTCATATCGCCCGGCCTGAACCTGCGGAGCAGGTATCTGACCGCGAGTGGGCTGAATATCTTTTTTTCCGGGACAACCCCAAAGGCGTGCATTTCGAACGCTGGCAACACCGCTACGGCTGCCGGCAGTGGTTCAGTGTTGCCCGTCATACCGTAAGCCATGAGATCCTGGCCGTGTATCGTCTCGATGAAGCGCCTCCGGAGATAGGCCGGGAAGAAACGGTATGAATAATACTCAACCGATGCGGCTTGCAACATGCGGCAGCATAGACCGTGAAAAACCGTTGTCATTCACGTTCGATGGCAAACAATACAGCGGCTTCAAAGGGGATACCCTGGCATCGGCATTACTGGCAAACGGGGTGCGCGTGGTGGGACGCAGTTTCAAGTATCATCGTCCCCGGGGGATACTCGCTGCCGGCGCTGAGGAGTGCAATGCACTGGTGACTGTGGGGCAGGGCGGCCTGGAGGAACCCAATATTCGTGCGACCTTACAACCGTTGTATGATGGCTTGACGGCGCGTAGCCAGAACTGCTGGCCCGGCGTAAAGTTCGATATTGGCCGCAGCCTTGATTACCTGCATTTTCTCTGGCCTGCCGGGTTTTACAACAAGACGTTTATCTGGCCTCACTGGCGCTGGTACGAGGGGTTTATCCGGCGCTTGTCGGGCCTGGGCAAGCTGCCGCCCGATGCAGACCCGGATCATTATGTACAGCATAATGTTCATTGTGATGTCCTGGTCGTAGGCGCCGGACCTGCCGGGCTGAGCGCCACGCTGGCAGCCAGTGAGCAGGGGTCCAAGGTCGTTCTTATTGAACAGGACAGCGTCCCGGGCGGCAGCCTGCTCTGGAGTGGAGAGAGCATTAACGGAACGCAAGCAAATACGTGGCTGCAAGACAGTGTACGCGTCTTACGGCAACGGGACAACGTTACTTTGTTGACCAATACCACGGCCTCAGCCTGGTTTGACCATCGTATGGTGATTGCGAGCGAGATGCTGAGTGACCGGCGCAGCGCAGCGGAGAGCAAAGGGCCGCGGCAGCGGCTATGGAAGGTCCATGCACGCGCGACGGTACTCGCCACAGGCGCTATTGAGCAGCCACTGGTGTTCGCCAATAATGACCGTCCCGGCATCATGCTGGCAAGCGCCGCGCAACAGTATTGTAACCGCTACGCGGTGGCGACCGGGAAACGGATAGCCATAGCGACCAACAACGACAGCGCATATGGCGCTGCCCGGGCGCTGAGGGACGCAGGAATTGATGTGGTTGCGATAATCGACTCCCGGCGACAGCTCACAGAAAAAAGTGCACGGTTGATACAGGCTCAAGGCATGACGGTGTTTCATAACGCGCTGGCGCTGGATAGCCGCGGCGATAAAGGTGTACGCAGCGTAGCCGTTGCCAGGCGGGGCAGTACGCAAACGCTGGCGACGTTACAGTGTGACTGTGTCGCGATGGCCGGAGGTTGGCAGCCGGCTGTTCATCTCTTTACCCAGGCGCGCGGCAGGTTGCGCTATGATGCCGCGCTGGGGGCGTTCATGCCGGATCAGGCTCCCGCCCATATGCACGTAGCAGGCATGGTGGCCGGCGCGCTGACCCTGGATAACGCCCTGGAGCAGGGCCGGGACGCCGGTCTCGCGGCCGTTGGGGACGGGCTACAAGGGCGAACCCGGACGCGCCGGAAGAACACCGGCGCGCTGCATATTGAACGCATCGACTGTGAACATCGCACCGATCGTCAGTGGATTGATTTTCAGTATGACGTGACCTTACAGGACATCGATATCGCAACGGCTGAGAACTATACCTCTGTTGAACACATGAAACGATATACTACCGCAGGCATGGCCGTGGACCAGGGCAAGACCGCCAACCTGAACGCGTTACTGGCGCTGGCGCAACGCACCGGACGCACGCCGGACGAGGTGGGCGCCACCACTTTTCGTCCATTTTACCTGCCGGTAACCCTGGGTGCGCTGGCCGGGCGCAACAGGGGTGATTTCTATGCCCCGGTGCGGCACAGCCCGCTGTTTTACTGCCAACAACAGGCAAATGCCCTGTTTGATGATTATGGTGGCTGGCGCCGCCCCCGGGTTTACCTGCGCAAAGGTGAAAACGAACAACAAGCCGTTGCCAGGGAGGCCGTGGCCGCACGTACTTCGGTTGTGATCTTTGACGGTTCGCCGTTGGGCAAATTCGAAGTATCCGGCCCGGATGCCGCCGAATTTCTGCACCGCGTTTACATCAATAACGTTACGTCATTGAAAACGGGCCGCGCCCGTTACGGCCTGATGCTGAATGAAAACGGCATTGTTATCGACGACGGCATTTTCGCCCGGATTTCCGCCAACGGATACCTGGTGCACACCACCAGTGGCGGCGCTGACCGGATCCATGCCTGGATGGAAGCGCTGTTGCAGGGCGACTGGCCGGATTTGGACGTGATCCTGACCCCTGTTACCAGCCAATGGGCAAACATAGCCGTATCCGGTCCGCGGTCGAGAGAACTGGTGGAACGGCTGGAAACCGGTATCGATCTCGGCAATAACGGTATGCCCCACCTGTCCGTTATGGCTGGAACAATCGGCGAAATTCCGCTACGCGTGCTAAGAGCCAGTTATACCGGTGAGTTGTGTTATGAACTCAATGTCCCCGCCGACCGCGGAGCAGCCTTGTGGAACCGGCTGTTGGAACGGGGAGATGACCTGGACCTGATGCCGATCGGAATCGAGACGCTGACGGTACTGAGAATCGAGAAGGGTTATCTGCACATCGGCAGTGATACCGACGGTGCGAGCACGCCGCGGGATATCGGTTGGGGCCATGTGACTGACAATAAACAGGGTGAATTTCTTGGTAAGCGCTCCCTGCTGCGTCCCTTTAATACACGTGACGGGCGTCTGGAATTCGTTGGTCTCACACCCGTGCGGGAAGGGGGTGAGCTGGTTGCCGGCGCGCATGTGATTGGCGTGCAATACACAAAAGCGCCGGCGCCCACCCAGGGCTACGTGACTTCCGCGTGTTACAGCCCCAACCTGAAGCGCTACGTGGGGCTCGGACTGGTTCAGGATGGCAGGAGCCGGCTGGATGAAACAGTGCACTTGTTTGATAACGGCAAGGTGTATCCCGCGCGTATTTCCCGGCCTGCCGCCTGGGACCCACAAGGAGACAGGTTGCATGTCTGAACTGAATCCGTGTTACGCATTGCAGGGCAGTGATGGACAGACGCTGGTTTTGCAGACGGATCGCCTGGCGCTGCAGGCGGTTAACAATGTTCGCAAGCTGCGCTTGCAAGCCCGGCCGGACACGGAGATAAACCCGGCGCCGCTTGAAGCGTTACTGGGCATGGCATTACCGCAAAACCCGCGGGAAAAGGTCAACCATGAGCCGGCAGCCTACTGGCTGGCCCCCAATGACTGGCTGCTGCTCGACCCGGCGCCGGCCGGCGGCAATATCAGCAATGTATTGCGGGAAGCAGCCGGTGGCGCCACGTGCGTTGTCACCGATGTGAGTGATGCCTGGAGCATCATAGAGATTTCCGGCGCGGATGCCGCGGCAAAATTGGCGGAAGGCTGCTCGGTAGACCTCGATGACGATGCATTCCCGGTTGGCCGGTATGCTTTGACCCGGTTGCAGCGCCTATCGGTAATCATACACAGACTGGACGACAGGTCAAAATTCCACCTCCTGGTTGACCGCAACCTGGCGCGTTTTCTCTGGGATTGGTTACGCATGTGAACCGGGACAACGCACCGGTTTTCAAGGACCTGGTCCTGGTTGGTGGAGGCCACGCCCATGTCACGGTATTGAAAAAGTTTGCAATGAAACCGGTGCCCGGGGTGCGCATTACCCTGGTTTGCCGGGACTTGCAGGCGCCTTACTCCGGCATGTTGCCGGGATATATAGCCGGGCATTACCTATTTGACGACGCGCATATCGACCTGGTTCCGCTGTGCCGATTTGCCCGCGCCCGGTTTTTCCACGATGAAGTCATCGGTCTGGATACGGATAACAGGAAGCTGATCTGCCGCAGCCGCCCGCACCTGGGTTATGACATTTTGTCGATTAACGTCGGCTCAGCGCCCGATATCGCCGCAGTCCCCGGCGCTGACGGCAAGGTTATTCCCGTAAAACCCATTGATGGTTTCGTCGGTAACTGGCGCAAACTGTGTACGCGGATGTTGCAACGTCAAAATGGCGCGCGCATCGGTATCGTCGGCGCCGGGGCGGGCGGCGTCGAACTGGCGCTTGCAGTTCAATACCGGCTGAAAGCATTGCTGACCGGGAAATGGCCGGATAATACAAGTCCTGAATTTCACTTGTTTACCGATGCCGGCGAGGTCCTTACAACACATAACCGCAATGTGCGCGCCAAGTTCCGGCGCGTGCTTAACGAGCGGAACATTCACGTACATACAGGGCACGAGGTGACCGAAGTCAGGGCCGGTGTGCTGCAATGTGCAAACGGCGCTACTTTTCAACTGGATGAGATCCTGTGGGTGACCAGGGCCCGCGCCCAGGACTGGCCGGGGCAGGCCGGCTTGGATGTTGATGAACAGGGCTTTATCAAAGTCAACAATACTCTCGAGTCCGTCTCGCATCCCGGCATCTTTGCGGCCGGCGATATCGCGCATATGATTAACCATCCCCGGCCCAAGTCCGGTGTATTTGCCGTGCGCCAGGGAGCGCCGCTGTCACTGAATCTCCGCAACAGGTTGTTAAATCGCTCCCTCAAACCCTATTTTCCCCAGAGAGAGTTTCTGAGCCTGATTTCCACGGGTGATCAGTATGCCATCGCCTCACGCTCCTGGTGGGCGCTGGAAGGGCGCTGGGTGTGGCGCTGGAAGGACTGGATTGATCGCCGCTTCATGTGCAAGTACAACCGGCTTCCGGAAATGAAGGAGCCGGCACGGCGGGATATTCCCCGCGGCGTAGCCGATAAGGATGCGATCAGGGAGATATCCGCCATTGCGATGCGCTGTGGCGGGTGTGGCGCCAAGGTGGGCGCGACAGTGCTTGAAAATGCATTGGCTGGCCTTGAACCGATCTCCCGGGACGATGTGCTTATCGGGTTGCACGAACCTGATGACGCCGCCGTGGCGAGTGTGCCGGCAGGCAAGGTAATAGTGCATACGGTCGATGCCTTCCGTTCATTTATCGATGATCCGTACATCTTCGGACAAGTGGCGGCCAATCATGCGCTGAGCGATTTATTTGCGATGGGCGCACAGCCGCAAACGGCGCTGGCAATCGTGACCGTTCCCTACGCGGACGAAAAGAAGCTTGAAGAGCTGCTGTCGCACCTGCTGCAAGGCGCTCTCAAGGCGCTGAACGGGGCTGGCGCGGCGCTGGTAGGCGGGCATACCTCCGAAGGCGAGGAACTGTCCCTGGGATTCGCCGTGAACGGGTTGGTTGATCGGGAGCAGATCCTGCGCAAACGCGGCCTGCGTGCCGGCGACAGAATCGTGCTGACCAAGCCCATTGGCACCGGGACACTGTTTGCCGCCGATATGCGGCACAAGGCTAAAGGCGCTTGGATTACGGCCGCGCTGGATTGTATGCTGCAATCAAACCGGGAAGCTGCCAAGCGCCTGTTTGCCCATGGCGCCGCGGCCTGTACGGACGTCACCGGCTTCGGCCTGTTGGGACACCTGGTGGAAATGATCAAGCCATCTGGTGTCGATGTCGAGATTGACCTGGGCGCGATTCCGTGTCTTGATGGCGCAGAAGAGACGATTGCAGCCGGCATTTTCAGTTCCCTGCAGCCCCAGAACCTGCGACTGCGCCGGGCGATACGTGACGCTGAGAACGTATCAAAAGATACTCGCTACCCGTTGATATTTGACCCGCAAACATCCGGCGGACTGCTTGCCGGCGTTCCCGCAGAACAGGCCGAAGCCTGTGTTACCGCGCTGCGTGAATTGGGCTATGCCCAAACTGCAATTATCGGCAGGGTATTGCCTGAGAGTAATAGGCTGGAACCGGTTAGGCTTTTAAAAGCACAGTCTGAGTAAAGGATAGTACATTTTAGGGCTAAGCTACATCACGCATAGGTCTTACCTGCGGCGTCGGCAGGGTACGCCCCTCCGATTGGAAATGTTGCAAAACATCATCAACCACTTGGCATAACTCGCCATACAGCGACATTGGATTATCTCCATGAATTCCGGTGATCAAATCGGGGCATTTTCCAATGTAGACTTGGTCTTCTTCGCTCCATTCAACCCATTTATGATAACGATCGCTTATTTTCATTCTTTGATTCTCTCAATAGCCTTTTCTACTTGTTGCAACTGGTAAGGTTTGGCGTCGTCTCCTGGTTTGCCACTGATTGTTACCGCGCCAGGAAAGCTCTGGTGGGTGAACTTTCTATGAGCTCCTTTCCCTCCGCCTCTGATCTCTTCAAATCTTGCATCTTTGAGCATTTTTATCAGGTTTCGTATCTTTTTTGGCACAACAAGTCTTGAAAGTTGACGAGGTTGAGATATCAAATATTATACAACGGTTGTGGCTCGTCAGGAAGTCATAGATTATCCAGTAGGGCCTGCCACAACTTGCTTTCGCGTTCCGGGGTGAACAAGTGTTTGCGTTTGCTTCCGTGCTCGCGCAGATGTTGCAGGAATTCTTGCTCGTTTTCCGCCCGCTGTAACAACGCGCATAATGTTTCGGTGTCTGTTACCGGATAATAACCGGGGTAATCATCGCCGAGCAGGCCGGTATTGCCGTCGATCGCGGAGGCAATCACGGGAACGCCTGCGACCAGGGCTTCGGAAATGACATTCGCGCCGCCTTCCATGGTTGAACTGTGAACCAGTGCATGGGTCTTCAGAAACTGCTCTCTGACCTGCCAGGCGCTGACCTCGCCGCGCCAATGATAACGGGGATTGATTGCCATCTCCGCGCGCCCCCGTGCAGCCCATTCAGCATTTTGCGCGTTGCCAAGATGGATTACCCGCAGGCGCGACCGTTGTGCAAGATTGCGCGCGGCGTAAGCGGTTCTGAACGGGTCTTTCTCTGCGCGTAAATGGCCGATAACGCAGACGTCGAACGTGCGTACTGAGGGACGACGCGGGCGCGCCGGCGGCGTTGCCGATTGATGGATAACATGCAGTTTGTCGTGGAATGAAGCCGGGAGCGCCCGATGTGCAAGGTCATGCAGGCAGACCAGTGCATCGGCGGTCTGCATCGAACCCAGGGTTTCCTCCGCGTGACTGTATTGGAAGCGATAAATATCCGTTCCGGTCAGCGCAACCACCAGCGGGTGGGTCGGATAGCGCGTACGAAAGCGCGCGATCGAAGTGGCGCTGCGCCAGGCATGCAATGCCACCATCATATCACCAGGCATCCCATCCCAGTCGGATTGTACTGATACCCTGTGGCCAATACCTCGCAGCAGTCGCGCCCAACGCGTTGCGGTCACGCGATTGCCCGTCTTCGATTGTTTTGTTGCGGGCGTGATCAGGATAATTTTCATCCGCTGCGCACTGTCTGATGGCATTATTGTCAACAGGTTATCATAACTCCTCGGCAGTAACTCTCTATCCTGCGATGAAGCGAATGCGGTGAAGCGAATTGGTGACTGGTTCGGCTTGAGCTACAATAAATGACGATGCAACAGCTAAGCGGCAAATATTTAAAGGAAATCATGCTGGATGCCCATCAGCGTACGCTGGAGTTGATCGCTGGTCTTGATGACGCGCAGTTGATGGGGCCAAAGTTGCCCATCGTCAATCCGTTGCGCTGGGAAATAGGGCATGTTGCCTGGTTTCATGAAAAGTTTATCTTACGCGATTTGTATGATTGCCCGCCGTTGCTGGCAAACGGTGATTCCCTCTATGATTCCATTGCCATCGATCACGATCAGCGCTGGGATTTACCGTTGTTGAGCATGCGGGAGACGCTGGACTATATCCGGAACGTCCTGGACCACTGCCTGGCGCGGTTGCCGGATGGCGCGGCAGACCCGGAACAGAGTTATATCTACCGGTTTTCCACCTACCACGAGGACATGCATACCGAGGCCTATTGCTGGTCGCGCCAGACCCTGGCCTACCCGCAGCCCGCTTTTGCCGTTGCAGGCAAACCGGAGGATGCGGGCGCCGGGGCCTGGTCTGGGGATGTGGCGATCCCAGGCGGGGTGTTTTCTCCGGGCGCGGAGGAAGCGACGCCGTTTGTGTTTGATAACGAGAAATGGGCGCACGAGATAACCCTGGAACCGTTTCAGATAGCAAAAGCGCCGGTGACCAATGCCGAGTTCACGGAATTTGTCGCTGCCGGGGGCTACCTGTGCCGGGAGTTCTGGAGTGATGCAGGCTGGTCCTGGCGCAAGCAAGCCGACGCCCGGCATCCCGTATACTGGCAGAACGGCGGCAAGGATGCGTGGCGGTTGAGGTGGTTTGATGACATCGGGGAACTGCAGCCGCATCAGCCTGTTATCCATGTCAACTGGCATGAGGCCAATGCGTACTGCCGTTGGGCAGGCAGGCGTTTGCCGACGGAAGCGGAGTGGGAAGCGGCGGCGTTGGGCGAACCTGCCGATGACCACGGCAGGCTTGCTTTGAAGAAACGCAGTTACCCGTGGGGGGAACAACCTCCTGGTGAACTTCATGCCAATCTTGATGGCCGAGCGCTGGGCTGTGTCGATGTCGCATCCCTGCCGGCGGGGGACAGCGCGCTCGGCTGCCGGCAGATGCTAGGCAACGTATGGGAATGGACCGCATCCACGTTTGCGCCGTTCCCGGGCTTTTCGCCGGATGCCTACAAAGAATATTCCGAACCGCTGTTTTATCACACGAAAGTATTGAAGGGTGGCGCCTGGGCTACCCGGAGCCGGATGATAACAGGCCGCTACCGTAATTTTTTCACGCCTGACCGGCGCGATGTGCTCGCGGGTTTCAGAACTTGTGCGCTTTAACCTGTAAGCGATTATCACTCCCGCAGCAGCGGGAGTCCTGTCAAACCCGGTGTCGCTCAATGAGCGACGGTTTATTCACTGGATTCCCGTTTGCACGGGAATGGAGTTGGGCGCAGTACAGTTGGCATAACATACATATATGCGTGGTAAAAAACAACAGTTGAGACGCCTGCCATCCGTGGATCGCGTGCTGCGGGAAGCGTCTGATTTGGTCGAGCGTTGGGGACATGAGCGGGTGGCTGCTGCGATACGCAATACGCTAGAGCAGGTGCGCGCAAACATGGAAGAATTCGCTGCTCTCGACAAGTCAGCGCTATTGGAGCAAGTCGTTTCCATACTGGCGTGCAGGCTGGAACAGGAGTCCGCGGGCAGCCTGGTCAGTGTGTTCAACCTGACCGGCACCGTCCTGCATACCAACCTGGGCCGCGCGGTACTGCCGCGCGCGGCGCTGGACAACGCGCTGGCCTTAGCCCAGACACCGGTAAACCTGGAATTTGACCTGGAGAGCGGCACGCGCGGAGATCGCGATGAGCATATCGAACCACTGATCTGCGAACTCTGCGGAGTGGAAGCGGCAACCGTGGTGAACAACAATGCCGCCGCAGTATTACTGGTATTGAATACTTTGGCAAAAGGCCGGGAGGTTCCGGTCTCACGCGGCGAACTGGTCGAGATTGGCGGTTCTTTTCGCATCCCGGATATCATGCAGAGTTCAGGCTGTGCGCTGGTTGAGGTCGGTACGACCAACCGTACCCATTTGCAGGACTACCACAATGCGATCAATGACAGGACGGCGTTGTTGTTAAAAGTTCATGCCAGTAACTATCAGATCCGCGGGTTTACCCATAGTGTTCCCGAGAAAGAGTTGGCTCAACTGGCCCACCAGCGCGGGTTGCCGCTGGTTGTCGACCTGGGTAGCGGTAATCTGATCGACTTTGCCGCATTCAACCTGCCTGATGAGCCTACGGTCGCGCAAGCGCTGAAGAGTGGCGCCGATATTGTAACCTTCAGTGGAGACAAGCTGTTGGGCGGTCCCCAATGCGGCATAATCGCCGGCGAACACACATTGATTGCCAGGATGAAGAACAACCCGCTGAAACGCGCGTTACGGGTTGACAAGATAACCCTGGCTGTCCTGTCAGAGGTGTTGAGACTCTATCAAAACCCCGCGCGGCTTGCACAAGATCTGCCGGCTCTGGCCGCGCTGACACGTCCACCGGATGCTATCCGTGCCCAGGCTGAGCGGATTGCCCCTGCGCTCGCGGTCGCGCTGGCGCCGCATTATCAAGTCGCGGTCTGCGAATGTCACAGCCAGGTCGGCAGCGGCGCGCTGCCGATTGATACACTGGCAAGTTACGGGTTAAGGATCAGCGCGGTGGAAGAGTCGGATGAAGCAATCAGACTGCTGGCGGCATCCATGCGCCGGCTGCCGACACCGGTCATAGGTCGGATTAACCAAGGCGCTTATTTCCTGGATCTGCGCTGCCTGGATCGGGAGGAAGATTTTATTTCCCAGTTACGGAGTACTGGCCTCGCGGATCATTTTCCGGAACATGCGCACGCCGATGATCTTGAGCATCAGCTTTTGGAAAAGGGACGGGGGCGTTGAGTTGGCTGCGGAGACATATCGGTTGATGCCGAGTTGCTCGCACAGGTCTTCGGACATGACCTGCAGCGGCCCATCCGACGGGATGCCGGTCGCATCGGCGATGCGCACCATGCGCTGAAAGTTCGATACCACCCCCGCTGCGTCGATCATCGCCGCCGAACCCATCTTATCCGACAAGGCCTGGCGCGCGCGGTCCAGCTCAAAGCCGTCGACGCCCATGCAGGCATTCGTGAACTGCAGCAGTTCTTGGGAATCCGGTATACCCTTGATCTCGGTGCAGGCGGGATCAGTCAGGCCATCGAAGTCGATAGACCCGCCTGTCAGCTTGACGCTCTCACGGAGCATCACCACATGTGAGGAAGTTCAGTAAAAACAGCCGTTCAGCGCGGATACCCGGGCGGCCACAATCTCGGTCTGGGGACGGGTCAGGGTTCCCTGCGGCGGCCGGGTCATATTCCAGACCTCATGCACATCCAGGTAATGCGCGTCGGACTGGTCAAGCAGGTTGCGGACTTCGTCAGGAACCAGGCTCATGGCTCGGATCACGTAACCGCGCATGTCGCCTTCCCACAGGTCCGCATCCGGCCCGCTATCGACCCGCGTCGGCAGTATCGGCACCCAGGCGCCGTCGTAGGATACATTGGCCGGACGGTAGCGGCTGGGTTCGCCCGGTTGCGGTTCCGGCAGTTCATTCAAAGGCAGGCCCAGGCAACGGCAGAACTCGTCTATGGAGAACACCGAGACCAGGGTACCGATGATCTCAATATATTTTTCTTCACTGAGACCCTGTTGCATGATCCCGTCGAACCAGGATTTCGTCAGACGCGCCGAGTCGGTGGTGACCCGGTGGATCACTTCGATCACGACATCCGGAAGATCGGTGACCGTGTCATGGGCGCCGTCAACTGTGTAAGGCGACAACGATTCCTTGCGCCGGCTGCACAGTTTGCACTGAGGCGCCTGGCGTATTTCCGTGGCAATGTCAACACGCTCAGCGCCGGTGAACCAGGTTCCCGGCGCGGCAAGCCGTTGCCAGTAGCGGTTATGGCAAGCGGCAAAGTCTGCGCGTACCGGCCAGGGGGCGTTGCTGTAGTCGATCATACTCATGGATCGGGAGTTTGCATCAACCTGCAGTGAATATCAATGCCGGGCGAGCATCACTGCCCGTATGACCAGGTGAGCTGGGCGCCGATGGTGCGGGGCTGAACAGTATACTGCCTGATCGTGTCCGGTCCCGCAGAGCTGTCTATATCGATAATCGCACGCTTATCGGTTACGTTGTTTACGAAGATACGCAACCCCAGGTTGTCATGGCGGAAGTCGGCGCTGAGGTTTAACAGGAAATAATCGCCGATATCGATAAAACCGGGGAAGTTCTCATTGAAGAAAGTATCCGATTCTCCGACGTAAGAAAAATTGCCGCGCAGTGACGCTTCGACATTGTTCAACATAGTGACCGGAAAGGTATACTCCATCATGCCGGAAAACGCCCATTCAGGCACTTTCGGTACGTTATCGCCGTCTCTTCCCAGAGGCGGGTTAAAGCCCGGCGCGGACAACCCGGGATCGATAGCCTGATCTTTGGTCAACTCTGCGTCGAGCCAGGCGGCGCCCAGATGCAGCGCAAATTGCTCTGTCGGCCGGGCGGACAATTCTACTTCCACCCCGTCAACTTCGGCCTCTGCTGCGTTCGAGATATACTCCACCGCGCCGGTAGGTTCGACTCCGGGGACCTGTATATCATCCCAGAACATTTTGAAGTAGGTTGCATTCAGGATCACCCGATCATCGTGCCAGGCGGTTTTGGCGCCGAATTCAACACTAAGGACCTCATCGGACGTAAATGAGGAGGGAATGACGATCCCGAAGGCCGATGCGGTCGATGCATCGTTGATGCCGCCCTGCCTGAAACCGGTTGCCCCGCGCACATAGTACATCTGGTTGTCGTTCGGGGAGAATGACAGACTCGCATCCCAGGTGATCTCATCTTCTTTGGAGGTGTCATCAACAGAGACTATAGGCGTAGTCTGGATCGGACCGCCGAACAGAGGCGGGATGGTAAACGCAACACTGCCCTGGAATGCCTGCAAGGTCTGTTCCAGGTTATCCTGTTTTGAATCGAAATAGCGCACTCCGCCACCCAGACTGAATTGTTCAGTGATGTCAACATCAACATGGCCGAATAGCGCGAAGAATTCAAAATCGATATCCTGGCTGCGAGCGAACGCCAGGGAAGCGGCGGCTAATTCCGGATCAGTGATACATTCATCCCGGCTGAAGCAGACAGGAATGCCGGTAGCGATGTCTCCGGCCAGGATGTCCAACTCGGAGTAGGTCTCATCATCTTCATAGAAAAAACCGCCGACGAAATTGACAGGACCATCCAGATCGGAACTGAAGCGTATCTCTGCGTTGAGCACATCACGGTTTTGGAACTGGTGAATGCCGTAAGAGCCGAGCGGCGGGCCGAAAGCCGGGGGGAAACCGAATGACATGGCAGTGGGCGAAGTATCCTCGAGAAACTCAACATCACGCTCAAATTTGGATACGGAAGCGAGAATCGATCCAAAACCCAGGTCGTAATCGATGGTCAGGCCATACATGTCTATATCATCGCCGTAAGGCTCTTGGTGGGCATTTGAAGTTTTTAGCTCGCCGTAACGACCGTCGAACGCAGGGATAAAATAGGGGAACGGCACGACGATGACCTGGGTCGGAGTGAGCAGACCACTGGCTACCGGCGCATAGTGCTGGACGCCGTCAACATTCGTTTCCTGCATCTGGTAAAACGCGTCGATGGTCAGGTCTTCGTTCGGCGTCCAGCGCCCCATGATACGGCCGCCGGTGATTTCTGAATCATTCACATTCTTTAGCTCCGTAACCCCGTTCAACCCGGCATACTGGTCTATGTAACCGCCTTGTTCCTTTTGCCAGCCCACCAGGCGCAAGGCCAGGGTGTCAGCTACCAGCGGCACATTGATGGCGGTGTTCACCGAGTAACCCTCGTCGCCATGTTCAACAGTTTCAATCCCTGCAGAGACAGACATTTCGAACCCGGAAGCATCCGGTTTGTTGGTGATAATCCTTACCACGCCGCTCATGGAACTGGCGCCGAACAAGGCGCCTTGGGGTCCTTTTAACACCTCAATGCGGGCAATATCATAGGCGCCTATATCGGGAGTGCGACCACCGCCGTCCTGGAAATTACCGCCGGTAATAGGCGATTCATCAAAATAGACGCCAACAGTGCTGTCGCCTGGCGAAGAAATACCCCGAATAATTAACTGGGTATCGCCGGCGCCCTGAGTGGCGTACTGCAGTGAAGGCTCCAGTCGAGAGAAATCCTCCAGCGAACGCAGGTTATGTTTTTCAATAGTGTCCCCACCGATGGCGCTGATTCCTCCAGCTATGTCTTGCGCCGATACTTCCCCCCGCTTGGTTGCGGTTACGATGATTTCCTCGATGGTCGTCTGGGCTGATATATCAGACAGATAGAGCGCACACAGAACCGCGCTGGCGAGATATTTGTTGATGTTTTTCATATCGTCCCCCGTATGTTAATACTGCGATATACAAAAACTGGCATTAATCAGTGTAGAATAACTCACTATAGAAATTATACATAAAATTATCAATAATTAATTAAGGAATCTCTGACTTAATCTCAGAGGTTCCTTAACAAGACTGACGCTGATATTGATAGCCATCCATAGCGCTGCGCGAGGAGACATAAAATGAATCTCGACAAACCCGGGACGACAACCATCGACGAGCTGCAGGACAGCCATAATCCGCAAATGACGCCTGCAGATCTGCGCGAGTTTATCGATCTGCTGCAGGAAGAAGATGAAATTATTGTTGTAAAAGAAGCCGTTAATCCACGTGATTTTGAGTTGTCCGCGATTGTGCAACATAGCGAGAACGGGCCGAACAAAGCGGTATTATTTGAACATGTCAAGGGTTTTGACATGCCGGTGGTGGCGAACCTGTACGGAACGATTCACAGGACCGCGATGGCTCTGGGAATCACCCCCACTGATGAGCAGATCAGAAGATACTATGACGATCCCCGCGGCAGTCCCGGGGCGTTGGCCGGCATGTCGGGCCGCAAAATGAATGGGTTTTCAATGGAGCCGCGTTCACGCGCGGAACTTATCCTGATAAAAGAACTGTTGATGGATGCCGACCGGCGCGCCTACAACAAGGAAATGCCCTATGTCATGACCTCTTCGGCTTCCTGTCAGGAGGTGGTAATCAAGAAGAATATCGATGTGTTGGGATTGTTGCCGGTAGTCTGGCACCTTAAACAGGATGCCGGCCCCTACATCACACCTGGCGGATTGGTGCAAAAAGATCCCGACAACGGTCTGCTGAATATTGGCGTGCGGCGGCACATGGTCAGTCATGAGCGCTATGCGCCAAATCAGATCGGCGTCCAAATCGGCACGCAGACGCCAGGCGGCAAGATCATCCAGAAATATCATGACCGTGGCGAGCCCTGCCCGATGGCGATCTGCCTGGGACCGGATCCAGCCACCCAGATTTTATCGACTTATTCATCGCCCCACTATTGGATGGAGCCTCCGTATAGTGAGTTCGACATGACCGGGGTCATTCGCAATAAACCGTTGGAACTGGTGAAGTGCAAGACCATCGACCTGGAAGTACCTGCCAATACGGAAATCGTGATCGAAGGTTTGTCACCACCGCCGCCGGATAACAAGATTGATGAAGGTCCCATGATGGAGTTTACCGATTATTCGGGCACAGTGGTCGAGGCAATTCCTTATATGGAGGTTACTGCTATCACTCACAGGAACAACCCCATATTTCATACCTGTATGTCCGGTAATTCCGAAGAACACCGGGTGGGTTGCATCTGGTCTTTCTTCGGCTATGAACAGATGGGGTTGGAATTGATCAAGAAGCAGTTTCCCCATGTCGTGGATATCGGTATTTTTGCCGGTTCCCACGGTTTTCACGCGGTCGTTTCAATGAAGAAGACCTACGAGGGCGAGGATCGGCAAGTGCTCCAGTATCTGCTGGCTACCCAGTACTTCAAGTTTGTTACCGTAGTGGACGATGATATCGATCCCCATAACAGCGAACAGGTGGAATGGGCAAAAGCCACCCGCGCCGGACGCCGGCCCGAGGATTACATCATCTCACCGCAGATGCCCACCTGGGAGATGGACCCGGAGATCGACCAGCACTGGCGGGTCACCAAGCTGGGAATCCTGGCCACCCGCGACATTAATGAGAACTATACTCAACCGGCGCCGGACTTGGCAATGATGGAAAAAATGCGCGCGGTATTTGAAAAGTATGTGGCTTAGTGGCGCGTAATGCGCGCCCCGGTCAGAAATCAGGGATCTTGTCGACACCCGGCACTATCGCCACCTGTTCAAAGTCTTCGCCGAAAGGCCGGGTGGCATCGATGCCCATGACGGAATAGCTGCCGTCGTCTGGCGCTGAAGGATCGAGTTGCCAGAGGGTCATACGCGGCAGGATCATTACGTCTTTCTGCGCTTGCGCCCGGGTACAGATCGCCCACATAACCTTGTCCATGTCATGGATATCGATATCTTCGTCCACAACCACGGCAAGTTTGCTGCCTTGGGATCCCAGCAGGGTTGCCAGGACTTGCCTGGCCTCGTTCCTGGCATATTGTTTCATCGCGACGATGCACATCAGCCCGACCCCCCCGGCGCCGTGAAAATGCGTCCGTTTGACACCGGCAAACTTGCGTTTTAGCATGGCGTAGCAGGAGGCTTCCATCGGGATCATTTTCAATACGTGGTTGTCGGTTACCGGCACGCCGCTCATTCCGGCAAGCAGGATAGGATCGTGGCGGTGGGTGATCGCGCTAACCTCCAGAACGGGTTTGGGCGACCCTTGAGTGTAGTAGCCGGTGTATTCTCCAAACGGGCCTTCATGTTCCCGGATACCAGGCAGCATGCTGCCCTCAATAATAATTTCCGCGCTAGCGGGCACTTCCAGGTCTACGGTCTGACATTTGACCACCTCCAGCGGTTCGTCCAGCAATGCGCCGGCCAGGGTCAGCTCGTCAACGCCATAGCCCGCTTCCCACTGGGTCGCAATCAAGGCGCTGGGAGCAACTCCCAGAGCAATAGCGAGTTCCAGCGGTTCATCCAGCGCTTCCGCTTTCCGGTAATGTACTCCCAGGTGATGAGGCGGTGGCGACAGCACGCCCAGGCGTCGTTTGTCCAGCACCTGGTGGCGGTATATGGAGGCATTTTTGCCGCCATCTTCGGGATCTTTGCTGATAGCGACACCCAAGGTGATGAACGGGCCGCCGTCCAGTTCACAATAGGTTGGGACGGGAAAAGCGGTTAAATCCGCCTCGTCTCCCAGGTGTATCACCTCGTTGCAGGGTCCTTGTTCGATTAGCCGATGTTCCTTCAGGTTGTCGATGGCATCGAGATATTTGTTATTGGCCTCCAGTTCGGTCGTCTCCAGCGCCTCCAGCATCAAGCGCCGGTTTGCGAACAGTCCGCCCGCAACCCGCATCTTATGACCTTTAATGTTCTCGAATAACAGGGCTGGTCCTTCATCGCCCATATCCGAGGCTTTGCGCAAGTAGGCTGCCAACTCATATTCCAGCGCCACCTCATTGCTGATCCGAACCAGTTTGCCGCTTGCTTCCAGATGCTCAAGGAAGCCGCGCAGGTCTTTGAAGGCCATTATTCTTCCTCTTAGTCAGGCCTGCGGGACATCTTCCACCTGTACCCGAAAACCGGAACGAACATGGGGAAAATAATCCCAGACCGCAAGGTGCTGGGTGCAGCGGTTATCCCAGAAGGCCACGGAATGGGGTTCCCAGCGGAACCGGACATGGAAGTAGGGATCTTCGATCTGTTGGAACAGAAATTCAAGTATATGCCGGCCCTCGCGCTCGTCCAGTTCGTTGATATGGCTGGTGAAACCGCGGTTGACATAAATGACTTTACGTCCGGATACGGGATGCGCGCGGATTAGCGGGTGCACCGCTTTAGGGTATTTGCCATGGGGATCAAACCGGCCAAAAGCAATCATGCCGTCATGAGTGGCGGTCAAGCCCTCCAGATAGCTCTTCATCCCGTCGGACAGGGCGTCGTAGGCCGCGTACATGCTGGAAAAAACTGTATCGCCGCCCATGGGGGGCAGTGTGTGCAGGTAAAGAATGCTGCCCATGGGCGGAACCTCGGCGCAGGACATATCGGTATGCCATTCTTCGCCGGATACATGTTTTGAATTTTCATCCGCATGCAGCTTGCGCACTTCCGGATGATCCGGTAATCCTTTCAAGGCATGTTTCTGCAATGGACCGAAATACAGTCCGACCCGCTTCAACGAAGCCGGGTCCAGGGCCTGGTCGCGGAAGAAAATCACCAGGTGCGCGGTCAGCGCCTTGTGCAGATCTTCCAATTGCGCGTCATTCAGCGGTTGCCCCAGGTTGATGCCAGATACGACCGCCCCGATCCGGGGAGTCAATGGCGCCACTTGAATCGTTTGGTATGTCATGCTTGCATCCCCTTGAATTCCGGTATAATCGTTAAGGAACCTCTGATTAAGTCAGAGGTTCCTACGATACAAGGATGTATCGGCAATATCAATGACTGTAAGGCATTGATATTGTGAGGAAAACAAAAATCGCATTTTTGTTTTCCGTACTCTGACAAGTCCAGGATGGACTTGTTCAGAGTTTCCTTAATAATATCATAAATAATTTAAGGGGAAGGGCAGTCCTGGGATATGTACAGAAGCAATCAACACCTGATCCAGGGAACTCTGATGGTCACGCTCGGATTATTGCTCGTGTTCATCATCGGGATATTATCCGATACGTTGTTCTGGGATCGTTACCTGAATGCCTATACGTTCAAGACCTTTGTAGAGAATCCGTTTCCTACCGTGGAACGGTTATACCCACAGGAACGGGTGGCTGGGAGCGATGACCCAATAACATTCCCTTATGCGGAGGCCGGAACAAGGACAATATCTGATGACGCGCTGGACCAGGCAATGGCTTTTGCTGAAGCAAGCAATTCGACGTCACTGATTATTTCCCACAAAGGCATTATCCAACTTGAGAAGTACTGGAAGGGGGAGGGCGCCGATCAGGTTGTATATTCTTTTTCCATGCACAAGAGCATAGTCGCGTTGCTGCTGGGGATTGCTATTGCGGAAGGCCATATCGGTGATATCGATGAGCCTTTGGCCAAATACCTGCCGGCATGGCGCGATGATGCGCGCGCCCGTATCTCTCTGCGCCACGCGCTGCAGATGAACAGTGGTCTTGAGCCAATGAGCTTTCCGAGTAATCCGTTTTCCAAGCACGTCAGACGGCAGATCGGGACAGACCTCGCGGCCACAGCGTTGAGCTTTCGCTTGGAGAACGAACCAGGCAGCGTGTTCGACTATAACGGCGTCAACCCCACATTGCTGGTCATGGTCATCGAAGGCGCCACCGGCCGTCGCTATGCCGAATACCTTTCCGAAAAACTGTGGCGGCCGGCGGGCAACGAGGACGCGTCGCTGTGGCTGGATCGTCCGGGAGGCCTAGCCCGGGGCGCGACCTCGTTGTACGCAAAACCGATGGACTGGCTGCGTATAGGTCAAATGCTGCTTGACAACGGACGCGCGGACGGCGCGCAGATCATACCGGAAGCATGGTTGCGGGAGCTGACCACGCCATCGCCGACCAACTCCCGTTACGGTTTATTGACCTGGATTGGCGCCGACTACGTGCAAACCCGCACCCTGGATGCCTTCGAGGGGTTCGCCGCGGTGGCCGAGCAACCTTTTGATGCGGGCGATATTATTTATTTTGATGGTCTGGGGGGGCAGCGGGTGTACGTCATCCCGTCGGCGGAACTGGTCATCGTCAGAACCGGAACACTCGCCTGGGAATGGAATGAGACCCGTTTGCCAAACCTGGCGCTTGCGGGTATTACAGAGACCTCATCACAGTAGGTAACAACATGAAACAACAGAAACAAGGTATATTTTTCGGATGGTTCGTCGTCGGCGCGGCCATGCTGTGCATCTCCACAGGGCCGGGGCCGTTTGCCTTTGCCGCGCTGGGTCTGTTTATCATCCCGTTTGAATCAGAGTTCGGCTGGGAACGGACCCAGATCAGCGCTTGTCTTACTTTGCTGGTTGGTATGACCGCAGTGTCGCTCCCGATCATTGGTCGTTATGTAGATAGACTGGGGTCGCGCATAATCCTGTTTCCTTCTCTTGTTATTTTTGCCCTGTGTTTGGCAGCCATACCGACATTTGTCTCTGAACTCTGGCACCTGGTCCTGGTTTTTTTCCTGATAGGAACTATCGCGGCAGGGACCAACAGTGTGCCTTACATGCCTATACTGTCCGCCTGGTTTTTTAAATATCGCGGGCTGGCAATCGGCATTTCCATAGCCGGTATCGGTTTGGGCTACGCTTATGTGCCGCTGCTTCTACAGTACCTGATTGATAATGCCGGATGGCGTTATGGTTACTATGCCATGAGCGGCATTGTCCTGTTTATTGCCTTGCCGCTGGTTTATTTTTTCCTGCGGGAATCGCCTGCGGAAATGGGTTTGAAACCGGATGGCCAAAGCTCGGGCAGCGCGCCCAAGGCGACTCGGAAGGATGTGGGACTGGAAGTAAAGGAAATCCTGAGACATCGTGAATTCTGGATGCTGGTGGCGATATTCGTGGTGTTGTCGTTCGTATTGAACGGTATGCTGGCGCACCTGGTGCCCATGCTTTCCGACCGGGGTATGGATACCCGGACCGCAGCGGCTGTAGCGGCTACGGAGGGTATTACGGTGTTTCTGAGCCGAATCGTCATAGGCTACTTGATCGACCGCTTTTTTGCGCCCTATGTCGCGATGTTCTTTTTCAGCCTGTCCGCTGTCGGCATGGCCATATTTGCGCTGGGCGCGGTGGACACCATGGCCTTTATCGGCGCCATTTGCGTGGGTCTGAGCCTGGGCGCGGAGGTGGACCTGCTGGCCTACCTGACCGGACGCTATTTCGGATTGAAATCGTTCGGCACGACTTATGGCCTGCTGTTCTCGGCGGTATTGCTCGGCACCGCTCTGGGGCCGCTTGCTTTTGGGATCGGGTTTGACACCACCGGGTCATATATCGGCATCCTGACCCTATGCGTAGCGATCAATATTGTGGCTGTGATCCTGTCTGCCTTCCTGGGCAAATACCCGGACTGGGAAAAATCCTCGGCTTGATGGCGGTATTCAACTATGTTTTCGCACGCCTGCACAATATATCGGCGCAATCGCCCCCATCACCTGGAGATGAGATATGCGAGATAATCGTTTCTCGGATAAGTTGATCATAGTTTTCTGTCTGATGACCGGCAGCGCACACGCGGGGCCGCAATTGCACGCGCAAGTGGAAGCCTACATTGGTCAGTGGGTTGAGTTTTATCCCAGCGAGGCGCTGAGTAACGGTCTGAAAAGCGCCGCATGGAAGTTCGAGGATGTTTCCGGCAACAGGGTTGCGCGCTGGGTCGACTATAATCAGCGCGCCCTGAAAGCGCTTGAAGCTCTATCAGGACTGTCAACCGATGAACAGATCGACGCACGGGTTTTGCGGCGTCAGATCAGGCTGGAACTGGAGCGCTGGCAGCAGGATAATACGCTGGTTGATCAGCCGACCTGGTATGCCGAGGTAATATCCCATGCCCTGACTTATATTCTGGTGCGCGATCAGCTCGCCCCTGCTGAGAAGCTGCAAGCTGTGTTGCAAAGGCTGCGCGGGATACAGTCGCTGTGCGAGATCGGCATAAGCCGCTTGCGCCACGGCAGTCCTGAAAGAACGCAGCGGGCTGCGCAAATCCTGGAGCGCACAAAGCTGTTTTATCAGGACAGTTTGCCTGATTTGATACGCGACTGGTCCGAAGAAAATCAGCGGCAAAGCACGCAGCTTGTTGACGATACCGCCAACTCGCTGGATGCTTTGACGCGTCATATTCGCGATAGCGTATTGCCGAATGCTGCCATCCCGGATCGGCTTGGCTACGAGAATTATGCGCGTAAGCTAAAGATATTCACAGATAGTGAACTTACTCCGGCGCAACTCAGGGATCGCTCGGCGTCGGAGATTGAAGCAGTACGGGGGTTAATGGTCATCGAGGCAAAGGCCTGGTGGAAACAGTACAGAACGCAAACGCAGATGCCCACGGATGAAAATGATCTGCTGCAAGCAGTTATGTCGATCATGGAGGAGGCCAGGTCGGACAATCGTTCGGATTTCCTGAAATTCTTTACCGAGCTGACGGATAAGGCTGAGCGGTTTCTGATCGAACACGACCTGGCGTCGACGCCTTTGCCTCGCACCCTTTATGTGGGTCTGTCGCCGGATCACTTCTCCGGCGCCGCGTATGGGGGCGTCTATTCCAGCGGCCCGTTCAATCCCGACGCTGGCACTCTGTTTTACCTGCCATCCATACCCGATGATTCAACGCCAGAGCAAAAGAACGGGTTTTACCGTTCTTTCAATGACCATTTCAACACCATGATCATCGCCCATGAAATCTATCCGGGACATTATCTGCAATACAAGGTCGCAGCCACCGCCGCGCCGGCCCTGCGCACATTGTTCTCCAACAGTGTCTATGTGGAAGGCTGGGGAACGTTCAGTGAAGAGTTGATGCTGAACGCCGGCTGGGACGACCATAACAGACTGACGCGTCTTGCGCATCTGAGGAAACGCCTGGAAAACGCGACGCGCGCTTATGTCAGTGTGATGACGCATGTTCATGGCTGGAACAACCAACAAGTGATGGAATTTGCGGTCACACGCGGTTTGTTGCCGCCACAATTTGCGCTCAACTTGTGGGTCAGGGCGATGAATAATCCAATGCAGATCCCAAGCTACTTCCTCGGTTTTCACGGTTTCAAGGCATTGTGGGAAGAACAAAACCAGCGTCTGGGCGAGAATTTCAATCCCCGGCAATTCGTTGACAGCGTGCTGCGCGCAGGGCCGGCGCCGATGGATTTACTATCTTCAGTATTTAAATGAATAAAATTATATAAATTATTGTTTATAATAACAATATATGAATTAATTTAATGATATGAGTTTGTCAGGCGCCTCGGAAATTACCAACGCCCAACCCCTCCATCCGCCCGGTCTGCGCACGCTGTTCTTCACCGAGATGTGGGAACGGTTCAGTTATTACGGTATGCGAGCATTGCTGGTGCTGTTCATGACTGCCGCGGTTGCTGAAGGCGGTCTGGGCATGGATGATGTGACTGCCACTGCAATTTACGGACTGTACTCGGCTGCCGTTTACCTGGCGGCCTTGCCAGGCGGCTGGATCGCTGACCGTCTGCTCGGCGCCCAGGATGCTGTTTGGTATGGGGGCATCGTCATCATGTTGGGCCATTTTACATTGGCCATCCCGGCAGTTCCCACATTCTATATCGGCCTGGTGTTGGTGGCGCTGGGCACTGGCCTGCTGAAACCTAATATCAGCGCCATTGTCGGCGAATTGTACCCGCAAGGCGGCTCCGGTAGGGACGCCGGATATACCATCTTCTATATGGGCATCAACCTGGGCGCAATGCTCGGGCCATTGGTGTGTAGCGCCTTGGGAGAGAGCGGCCGGTTCGGTTGGCATTATGGATTTGCCGCAGCCGGCATAGGCATGTTACTGGGGTTAATCCAGTACCGGCACAGCCGCCACCGACTCAAGGGTGCGGGGCTGTTCCCGGCGCATCTTCGTCCAGATACTGAGATTGAAAGCGCCCCGCGTTTTGGCTGGTTAATCGTCGGCATTGGCCTGGGATTGGTGATTTTCATCGTATTGCTGGGTGTAACAGGTGTTGTCCGCTTTGATGCGTTGCGTTTGGCGCACGGCTCAACCTATCTGCTCACAACCATCATGGCATTGTATTTCGCGTATGTGTTCGTGTGCGGCAATCTGACCGGCGCAGAGAACAAGCACATGGTGGTGATAGTCATCCTGGTCATTGCCGAAGCTGTTTTCTGGTCGGGCTTTGAACAGGCCGGCTCATCCCTGAACCTTTTTGCCCAGCGTTATACGGAGCGGGAACTACTGGGCTTTAATATACCGGCAGGCTGGTTTCTGAGTCTGAATCCACTGTTTATCCTGATCCTGGCGCCATTCATGGCAGCCTTGTGGGTTAACCTGGGGCGGCGCAATCTTGATCCCTCAATCCCGATCAAGTTCTCCCTGGGCCTGATTCAGCTTGGCCTTGGATTTTTAGTCATGTTTCTGGCTGCGCGCCTGGTGGCCGCCGGCGCAAACGTGTTACCCACCTGGCTGTTTTTTACCTATCTGCTGCACACGACCGGCGAATTGTGTTTAAGTCCGGTAGGCCTGAGCGCCATCAGCAAGCTATCGCCAAAACGGTACCTGAGCCAGATGATGGGAATCTGGTTTCTCGGCTCCGCGCTGGGCAACCTGATTGCGGGCTTGCTCGCGGGCCGATTTGACCCAGAAGCGTTGAGCGATATGCCTGGTTTGTACCTGCAAATCTTTGCCGTGACAGTAGGGGCCGGGCTGGTGTTGTTGTGTTTGGCCAGACCTGTCAGGAAGTTTATCGGTGGCAAGGCTTAATTACCCTGCATATTTACTTTAATGTTGTGTCAAACCAACATTTTTTTGAAAGATTGCTATTGAAACAACAAAATATCTGGGCTAAACTCGGCTCAGATTGTTAATAATCCAAACAAAGCCAATCACACAGGTCAGAAGGGGAAAAATAATGTACGGCAAAAATGTCTTTAAGAATTCATGCAGCAGCGCGCGCTGCGCGATGACGGGTTTTGGAATACTGCTGCTGGCATTTTCCAGCGCCATCGTTGCCCAGGATAGCGTCGGGATTGAGGAGGTGGTGGTCACCGCGCAACGGCGTGAGCAGAACCTGCAGGATGTGCCAATCAGCATCTCCGCGTTCAGCGCGGACGCGGTTGAGGCTAATATGTTTCAGGATGTAACTGATTATGTCGTTCGTACCCCGAATGCCGCATGGACCTCAGTCGGTTCCAGGTCGCGGCGGGAATTGTCCATTCGCGGCGCTTCAAACCTTTTGAATGTTAACCGCACAATGAGGCCTTCGACCTTTGCGTTTTACTTGGATGATTTCAGTATCGTCGGTAGTTCGGCTAACCCCCCTGTCATGGACGTAGAGCGTATTGAGGTGCTGCGCGGCCCCCAGGCGACTTACTTCGGCAGAAATGCCATGGCAGGCGGCGTGAATATGACATCAAAAAAGCCCCATAATGACCTGGCTGGTTCGATCATGGTGGATTATTCCCGATTTGATACCAAGGATGTGGAAGGTGTTGTAAATCTACCGATCATGAAGGATGTCTTGGCCATGCGTGGCAATATCAAGTACTCCGAATCAGATGGGAATATCAAGAATATCAATCCAATCGGCGGTGGCAATGACTCGGAATACAAGTATGCCAGGACGATAATTCGTTTTACCCCGAATGAAAATCTAACAGTGGATGTAACAGGAACACTTGTGTCTGAGAGAGTTGGAATGCGTGAGGGTGTCCCGAGCGGGGTTTTCTCCGATTTTGGTAATTTTCTTTATCAAAGAGACAGCATTAGATTCCCTGACGCCAACAACGATGGCATTCGTGAACCACTTCATGATGGTATAGGCTTCTATCCTGAAAATAGAAACCGGGTCAACTTTGATCATCCCCAGAAAGTGGGAACAAATTACCGAATGATAACTGGCCGGGTAGATTATGAGTTGGGCAACCTATTGTTCACAAGCATTACTGGCTATATTGACTCCGATTTTTACCTGAGTGGCGATGTCGATGGCTCCAGTATTGATGGATGGAACGAATTCCGCAATATCGAACGCGATAGCTTCAGTCAGGAAGTGCGGATACAAAATGCCAATGAAGGTCGCTTTCAGTGGAATATAGGAGGACTTTATGCCGAGGACAGCGGAAATTTCAGGAGCACAACATTTACCGGCGTGGATAATGGGTTTGGCGCGCCTGCTGGTGTGCCTGTCAGTGACGGTAATGACTTCGAAGGGACTGAAACCTGGGCTATATTCGGCCAGTTTGACGCAGACTTCAATGAAAAACTGTCTATTTCACTGGGTGGTCGCTATAGTGAAGAAACTCTGGATGCTGATGTAGATTATCTTGCCGCGACGTTTCGGCAAGTCGCTACGGTAAAACAAAAATATACTAATTTTTCACCCCGGTTCGCGGTCAACTTTAGTGTAGTCGAAGACATCAACCTGTACGGAACAATCTCAAAGGGCTTCAAGTCTGCCGGGATCAATACTGATGCTGCAATTATTTCGCTTGAGACTGGCTCCGAGGAACTTACCCGGTTCTATGAGCCAGAGACAATGTGGAATTATGAACTTGGTGTCAAAGCAGATCTTTTTAATAACCGGCTCAGAGTCAACGCGGCAGCATTTTATATGAAATGGACGGATATGCAGGCAGACTTTCTGCAGTTTGTGGAGATAGAGGGCGCGCTGGCAGGTTTTGATATAGTCAGCAATGCAGAATCTGCTACCTCGAAAGGCGTTGAACTATCGCTTACTGCGTTGCCTATAGATAATTTCAGGATGAATCTGGATATCGGTTATCTGAGCGCAAAGTTTGACAAAGCCGTTATCTTTATTGAGGGAGAGAACCGCGTATTGGATGGTCATCGCACACCTTTATCCCCCGAGTGGACCTTGGCCGCTGATGCCGAATATATGTTTAATATCGCGCCGAATTATGACGGTTTTGCACGATTGGAGTGGACTTACAGGGATGGCACCAGGACCAATACTGCAGGGTTGATACACGAAGGGTTCCCCTATGAATCGCCCAGTTATGATTTTTTCAATTTGCGTGCTGGCGTGCGTCATAAAAACTTTACGATCACTGGTTATGCCGAGAACCTGTTTGATAATAATTATTATCCGAATGCCTATATCAAGGCATGGGCCAGCGGCATGTCTGTTGAACCGTCCTTCCGAACTTATGGCATTCGCGTGCGATATACTTACGGCGAATAGGATTTAAGGAGGAGGAGGCTCTGAACAAGTTCGTCTTGGACTTGTTCAGGGTGACACATCCGTATCGCGTTTGAACCTCTGATTAATCAGAGGTTCTTTGATTTTCTATATGGAAAATGTTTCCGGCTTTAGCCATTACGCGGGCTGCGAACACATACGTGGCAATATCATATCTGGTAGGAGGGAGGTGAGATGAGCATTATCCTAAGACTATTCAGTGTTATCTGTCTGATTTTTCTAGCTATATTCGTTCAAGCAAATGAAACGACGGCCGCTACCGCCATTGTCGGCGGCACGGTGGTTGACCTGGATGGGAAAGCGCCGATTGAAAACGCTGTCATCCTTGTGGAAGGGGAGCGGATCACAGCAATCGGCGAAGTTGGCAAGATCAATATTCCTGACGGCGCCAGACAGATAGATGCGAAAAACAACTGGTTAATCCCCGGCCTCATGAACATGCATGTTCACCTGGGGCTGATTCTGCCGGGCAAGATGAAGGCTGAACTGTACAACGAAAGTGAAGCGGCGTTGGCGCTGCGCATGGCCGCGGCGGCGCGGGAGACCCTGCAAGCCGGGGTCACTACCATTCGTTTGCCGGGCGATACCGCGCATGCAGACCTGGCCCTGATGCGGGCGATTAACAAAGGCCAGGCCGATGGACCGCGCATCTTCAGTTCCGGCGAAGCGCTGACGATCACCGCGGGGCACGGGTCGAAAAAAGACGGCAAAGGCAATTATGACGGCCCGGATGAATTGGTGAAAGCGGCGCGCACGCAGATCAGCGCGGGCGCCAAATGGATCAAGATACTCATATCGGGTGGAATAGCCACCGATGGCGGCGGTCTTGACGCGGCGCTGATGACGCCTGAAGAAATTCATGCTGTCATCGACGCGGCCCACCGGTTTGGTGTCAAGGTAACGGCCCATTCCGGTTCCCCGAGCGCGACCAACGTTGCCATAGATGCCGGACTTGATTGCGTCGAACATGGCTATTTCCTGGATCGTCCAACCCTGAAGAAAATGAAACAGAACGGCGTCTGGCTGGTGCCCACCATTGTCGTCAGCCAGCCTGCCACCGAACCATTTTTCAAGCGAATTGGTTCCCCGCCCTGGTACCTGGAACGCCGTAATTCCGCCGGCAAATCGCACTGGAAGGCGTTGCAGATGGCCATTGAAGAAGGCGTCGACATCGCCTTGGGCACCGACCAGTTGCCGCACGAGCCCAATGACGGGACTACCGCGACCGCGCGCGAGGCCCAATACTACGTGGAAGCAGGCATGACGCCGTTGCAGGCATTACGCTCCGCCACCATTGAAAGCGCCAGGCTGCTTGAAGCTGAAGACGAAATCGGCTCGCTCGAAGCAGGCAAATACGCGGACATCGTCGCTGTGAACAAGGACCCCACCGAGGACATCAAAGCATTGCGCAATATACTGCTGGTGATGAAAGGCGGCAAGGTTTACCGCAATAATCTTTAGTTGGCCGCGATGAAAAGGCTTGCCGGGCTGGTTTTCGCGCTGTTATCGGCGCTGTCAGCATGCTCGGAAAAACAGCCCGACCCTGCCGGTGAGATCCTGGTTAAGCGGGTCACGCTGATCGACGGGACCGGCGATCAGCCACAGGTCGGTGTCGATGTACGCATATCCGCCGGGAGGATTGCTGATATCGGCGCTGACTTATCGACTGCACCAAACACAGAGACGATTGACGGCAGCGGGAAATATATGATTCCCGGTTTAATCGACGCGCATGTCCACCTGGACGCGCCGATTGTCTTCCAACTCACGCCGGAAGAAAAAGCGCAGATCATCGAACATACCCCGAAGGCTTTTCTGTATAACGGCGTCACCTCGGTTCTCAACGTTTCCTCAGAAGTGGACTGGATTTTTGAACAACGTCAGGCCGAACGGGAGGACCGGCTGCTGTCTCCGCGCATCTATGCCATGGGCCGTTCTTTTACGCCGGTAGATGGTTGGGGCAGCAGGCATGGTGGCGCCTTGGCAAATTCCGAGGAAGCGCTGGAACGGGCCCGCGACTACATCAGCCGGGGCACGGATGGTTTCAAGGTGATCATCGAGGACGGCCTGGGCGCTTCCGGGACTTATGTCAGGATGAGCGATGAGATGATGATGGCTATTTCAAACATTGCCCAGGAGAACGATGTTCCCATCTATACCCATGCCATCAACCTGGACGAATTCCATTCGGCTGTCGCCATGTCCTCCACGGCGATTGTCCACGGGCTTGAAGACCCGATTCCGCCGGGCGATACCATCCTGCAGGACATGGCAGAGAATAACGTGATGCTTGTTCCCACCCACAGCCTTTGGGAGGCGTTCCTGCGTCACGACGAAGCCGCGGCTGATCTGAATGATCCGATTTTGCGCGACAGTGTTCCCCATTTTCTGCTGGATTATATGCAGGACCCGGCATACCGCGCCGAGGAGACTCGCCGCTTCCTGGCGGTTGCCAATATGCCGGTTTACCAATGGGCCGAAGAGAAGATACCGGTATTTCGTGAGAATATCCTGAAGGCGCACCAGGCAGGTGTTGTGCTTGCCACAGGCACCGACGCCGGTGGACCGGTCGGCTATAACTTCCAGGGCTACAATCTGCCTTGGGAAGTCAAACTGTTCGTACAAGCGGGCTTGACTCCGATGGAAGCCCTGGTGGCGGCCACCCGCAACGGCGCCCGGGTGATTGGCGTCGAGGATCAACTGGGCACGGTGGAAGTCGGCAAACTGGCCGACCTGTTGATCCTGATGGCCAATCCGCTGGAAGACATCGAAAACATCCGCCAGATAGAAACCGTAGTATACAAAGGCAAGGCTTACCCGCGTAGCGCGTTTGCCTACCAACCCTCAAATACAGGAGCTGAAAAATGAACCTACCAAAGAGCCTTATAAAGTATGGAGTTCGTTATATTCTATCCAGTTGTATACTTGTTCTAACGTTTGGATTTGCGCCCTTGGCGCTGTCCCAAATCGAGGAAATTGTAGTAACCGCCACCAAGCGCGGCGATGAATTGATCCAGGATATACCACTGTCCGTCCAGGCGATCAGCGGAGACAGCTTGCAAGAAATAGGAGCGCTGGATTTCAATGATTATTACCGCCAGATACCGGGGTTGAGCGTTGTCGACCAGGGCCCCGGTGACAAACGTTACATCATACGCGGGATCATGTCCGCCGGCGCTGGCACCGTTGGCCTGTATTTCGATGAAATCGTAGTTACCGGAAATATGTTGACCACGGATGGCGGAAGATCGATAGATATCAAGTTGTTCGATATGGATCGTATAGAAGTGTTAAAAGGGCCCCAGGGAACGACTTTCGGCTCAAGCTCACTTTCCGGGGCAATCAGGTGGATCCCGGCGTATCCGGATATGGCCCAGGCTTCTATGGATGTCGGCGCGGGGTTCAATTCCACCCGCCACTCGGACGGACTGGGTTACACGGTGGACGCTATGGTTAACATACCCATCGTCAAGGACAGGGTGGGGCTCAGGTTTGCCGGGATCAAGATCGATAATGACGGTTATATCGACAATCAGTTCCGGGAAGATGCCAATGATGATGACACCGAAGCCTTACGCGGCATACTGGCTGTCCAGGTTACGGACAACCTGAAATTTTCAATCATGGGCATGCATCAGGATGCAAAAACCCATGCTCGTGCCGGATGGATGGATCAGTTGATTGATCTTCCCGCAAGCCCGACACTGAACGGCGGCCCCACGCCCACCAGGTACTACAATACGGACCTGTCCGATGCCGGTTTTCTTGACAAGAGCAACATGTACAACGTCAAGTTTGAGTATGATCCCGACTGGGGCAATGTCATCTTCACCTCATCCCTGCTCCAGCGTGATACTGATCTTAACCGGGACGCCTCCGCAGAGATTGAGATCATCACCCGGCTGGGATTTCCTGCGGACGGTACCGGACAGTCATATATCGTTCAGCCCCAGAATCGTGAGCTGTTCACCAATGAAATCCGTTTCGCCTCCAGTTGGGACAGCCCTTTTCAGGTATTGATCGGCGGGTTCCGCCAATCAGAGGAACGTTTCTTCAGGAGCAAGGTGATTACGGTAGATCCGGTGTCCGGCAGAACCACCCCTGAGTCGATTTCATTGCTGGACCGCACGGTTGACACATCAGTTGATGAGAAGGCGCTGTTCGGTGAATTGTCCTGGGACGTAACAGAACAACTGAACGTGACGGGCGGTTTCCGCTGGTTTGATTTCAACCTGGTGGAAAACGCCGCAGCGGTTACCGGCTTCCCCGGGAGACCCGGCAGCGGGCCCGGTCCGCAACTTGCGTTTGGCGAGAAAGACATCATTTTCAAGGCAAATGTGTCCTTTGAAATGACTGATGACCTCATGGGCTACTTCCAGTTTGCCCAAGGATTCCGTTCAGGCGGCCCGAACGACCAGACGGCCGCCAGTATTGCCGGCGTGACCATCCCCGCGGGCTTCGGTTCCGACTCGGTGGACAGTTACGAAGTCGGGATCAAAAGCGCCTGGATGGATAATAAGCTGATCTTTAATGGCGCGTTTTATTTGCTTGACTGGACTGATATTCAGGCCCGACAACAGGCAACCGCGCCGGGCGGTTTGACCTTCTCCTACCGGGGTAATGGCGGCTCTGCGGAAACCATCGGAATGGAGCTGCAAGGCCAGTTCTACCCCATGGAAGGACTGCAGTTCGGATTTACCGTGAACTACAATGATGCGGAACTGACCGCTGATGCGCCCATACCAGCCAACGGCATGGATGGCGATAAAATTCCCCATGTGCCGGAATTCTCCTTCAGTCTGAACGGCCGCTATGAACGGCCCTTGGGCTGGAACGATTGGACCGGGTTCATCAGCGGTGATTTTTCCTGGGTGGATGAGCAGAGAAGCCAGCTAAGGCCGACTTTTATCACCTACCGCGAGATGGATGATTACTCCATCCTGAACCTGAGAGCGGGAGTTGACGGCAATGGCTGGTCGGCCGTGTTGAGCGTCGAAAACGTGCTGGATGAGGATGAGACTCTGGCGTACCTCTTTAACGGTGGCAACCAGCCATCCCGACTCGGTCTGCCTGGCTGGGTTCCGCCCGGTATGGTCCGTCCCTGGCCGCGCATGGTCTCATTTTCGTTGCGCAAATCATTCGATTTTTAAATAACGGAAGCTCTGAACAAGTCCATCCAGGACTTGTTCAGAGCGCGCCTTCTGGGGGTGGATAGGGTGTTCTGCATATAAGGTCAGACCAATCCAGCCTAACAGAAGCTATTGATAGTTATGAGAATTTGCAAAAGCAGACATGCTGTCACACTAAAATAACGGACACACCACCGACCTCACTCCTCGAATAACAAGTAATCCAGTAATCTCCGAAGTTCAGGAACTTTATTTCGCCGCTCGTCCAGGAACTGCTTCGGAAAATTCTTCTGATAATATGCCCTTGCGTTCTTTCGAGTCGGAGGTTTAATACCCACCTGCGCTTTACAGTTGGCACTTGAACCCGGCACATTCTTCCCAAGGATTTTGAGGAACAGACCTTCGAGGCATGGAGTTGTTTTTATAATCACTATCTTTTTTGACTTTGCTCGCTTACGTGCCGTTATTGACATTTCCAGGTCGTAATCCAGCAATGTTACAACCCGGTCGTAGTCTTTATTTTGACGCTGTCTTATTGCATGATTTACAACATTATCTGGTCCTTTACCGCTCGCATGAGTAACCTTGGCGCTCACGCCACAGCCGCGGGTAATATAGAGAGACTTTATGTATTCGAGAAATGCAGCATCAGTTGCGCCTTCTCCAACCAACAAGATGGTATGACGTGCAGTGCGCCTTTCCCGGGATGGCATGTAATTGCCTGTCAGAAGTTGGGAACGGCGCCGTAGGCGCCGGCACGGTACTTGGCGTACAAATTATCATCCCGCCGAATACCTTTGATATCACCCAGTCGCCATGCCTCGCTGAAGCCATCAGTGTCTTTCTCGGTAAGCAGGACCTGATCCTTCTCCAATTCATTGAGAACCTCATGCGCATGACAGGTAAAGATAATTTGTGCATTGTGAGGGTTACGTTCGGGATCAATAAACAGAGCAAGCATTGCGCTAATCATGTCCGGATGTAGGTCGGCTTCCATCTCATCGATGATGACGACACCGCCATGCTCAAGCGCCGGCAAAATCTTCTTGAGCAGAAGAAAAGCAGCCTGTGTGCCACTGGATTCTAATTCCATTTGCAGTATTTGCTCTTGGTTACCGGATCGGTGAATACAGAACGGGTATTTGGTCTTGATGGTATTTCCGGTTTTTTTATCCATAGGATAAGCTGTTTCAATAATTACCTTTGCTAAACCCAGATCCAGATCGCCCAAAATTTCAGACATCTGCGAGCGCAGCGCCGGCCATTCATAAAAGAATTCTGAGGCCTCATACATTTCACTGAGTTCGAAATGGAACCGGCCGCCGTATCCTACATTGGTATAAAAGGTTTTGAAATATTTGACCAGTTCCAGCGCGCACGCAACATTGTACTGGGCTGCGGTAGAGATCAATGATGCGTTCTCGCGAACTTTTTCAGCCTCGCGCAGCGCAAATCCGAAATTCTGCTGGCGGATATCGTAAGCCGAATCAACCTCAGACCAGTCACGCCGGAAAACGAAGCTGAAGAACTTGCTTGTCTTTTGATGGAGTGATTCATGTACAACCCGCTTCGGATTGATAACCAGGGAATAGCGGTAATGTTTGCCATTAATCTCGAATTCAATCTCAAACTCGCTGTCTCTTATGTTAGAGAAAAAGTGGGGATTTACTGGATTTTCCTCCGACGGCTTGATTGAAAACGAATGGGCAATATACCAACCAAGGAAGGAAAGTGACTTCAATACTGTGGTTTTACCTGAGGCGTTGGGACCTATGACCGCAAGGATTTTCGACAGACGAGCGCCTCCCGGGCTCTCGAACATGAGGTCCGATTCCGGAACTTGGCGATTGAGCACAAAAGAGACTTCCGTTTTCTCAGCGAACGAACAAAAGTTCTTGAATCGATAGTTATGAATCATGATTGCACCTGCACAGAGTGCTGTAAACTATAATTAACAATATTATGTTAATAATAGCTTTTTAATAGGATATATCAAGACTTTTATATGAATATATACCAAATTAATGGGAAGTGTGAGAGTGGTCAGCAGTTGGAACCGCAGACATATGAATGAGGACTCGCCCGCGAATTCAATTTGCCAAGTGTCGTGCTGAATAACTTCGGTACGAGTCCGGATATCTCATTACCGATTTTACAACGGGGTCTGAAATAAGCACAATGCGGTTGATTATCGAGGATCGAGACGACCGTTGCGACGACCTGCACTCAAACAGGCAGTATGCGGGCCAGCCAAGCAGGCAAAATACTCGAGAACGAGACCCTCTTACAATTGTGTGAGATATCCAGGTTAGTTGATGTTGCTGCCGAACAGGCGCCGGCAACCAGCCATCCCGACTCGGTCTGCCTGGCTGGGTTCCGCCCGGGATGGTCCGTCCCTGGCCGCGCATGGTCTCATTTTCGTTGCGCAAATCATTCGATTTTTAAGGAACTTCTGACTTAAATCAGAGGTTCCTTCAATGAAATATCGCACTCATTAATGCTTATTTGAGTTTGACAACTTTGTTGCTTTTATTCTGATCCCCTGATCAATATCATAACTTGCTTGAATAACTCGCTGTCTCCATCCGCGAGGGACAGCGCTGTGTCGGCATGGTTTTGACCGTCCAGCAACAGGTAACGGGCATTGACGCCTGCTGTTTTTAAGGCCTCGGTGAAGGCCATGGATGACTCCTGGTATCCTTCTTCGGAGCCGACTGCGACCAGTACGGTCGGCGTCGGGTCATTGATCTGTAGGATGGGGCTGGCTTGCTCCCGCAGTTCTGCAGTCGGAGCATAGGCGTACACCTCGCCGGGTCTCCCTCGCGCGCGCACATCATAGGGTCCGCTAATGGGCACGATGCCTTTCAGTATCTCCTTCGGCAGACCCATCCCGGACAACCAGGCGCGGTCAACGCCGACATCGGCAGAGAGGATGGCGCCGGCTGAATGCCCACCCACATAAATGGCTTCAGGGTCTCCGTCATAATCCCCGATGTTTTCGAATAACCATTTAACGGCGCGTTTTACGTCGTCAGGTTGATCAGGATAGTGGGCGCCACTGCCGGTCAATCGATAACTGGCAACTGCCGTGATCACTCCTTCCTTGACAAACGGTTCGGCCACCGCGCCGTAGTGCGTTCTGTCTCCCTCGCGGAATCCGCCGCCATGCAGGAACAGAAAGACCGGGGCATTTGCTGTTTTGTCTTTGGGCAGGTAAAGATCAAGGCGTTGTTTCGGGTCGGTCCCATAGACCAGATCCAGGTGATGAGGAAACTGTTCCCTGACCTTGGCCGTGCGCTTGTTCATGTGATGATAAAACCCGGTCCAGTCGATAGTGAATTCATCAGGGTGTGTGACCGTATAGTATTTGGACATGTCCTGCGCATTGCTTCCATTGGTCTGGAACAGTATCAGGGCAAGTATTACGATGAGTGATTGCTTTGTCTTCAGCATGAAGTTTACCTCCTGCCAATATATCAACTGGGGAATCCAGATCAGGATAACCTATATTTTGTCTCCAAGCATGATAAATCGGCTAAAATCAAACAACTTTTGAAGGCTAACCCGAAAATCTCACCAATTCGCTTGTCAGCATCGGATAGATGTTTGCTGTCAATGAGTTATGCTAATCTGTCGACTATGTTGCCATTACACACTGCGCTTGATGCGCCCTCACTGGTCTTTTTTGCGTTAGCGGGCACATGCTTCCTCAACCAGAAGAACCACTATGGTTTCGGTCGCGAGCACCCGCTAACGCAAAAAATCCTCAGCGATCATCGCATCAATTGGTGAGATATTCGGGCTAAAGATATTCAATCATGTGGCAATTCTGGATTGATCGCGGCGGCACTTTCACCGATATCGTCGCTAAATCTCCTGCTGGCCGATTGGTCAGCCATAAGCTCCTTTCGGAAAACCCGGAGCGTTACCAGGATGCGGCAATCCAAGGCATTCGCGACATACTGGGCCTGACGTCGGGCGCGCCGATCCCCCAGGACAGTATCGAGCATGTCAAGATGGGGACTACCGTCGCGACCAATGCGTTGCTGGAACGCAAGGGCGACCGCACGTTGTTTGTTACCACGCGGGGATTCGGTGATGCGCTGCGCATTGGTTACCAGGACCGCCCGCGTTTGTTTGATCTGCATATTGTGTTCCCGAGCCTGCTGTATGAGCGTGTGGTTGAAGTGGATGAACGCGTCGATGCCCGGGGCGAGACGCTGCGTCCCCTGGATGAGGATCGCGTCAGGGCCGACCTTCAAGCAGCGTATGATGCCGGAATCAGGTCGGTGGCTGTTGTCTTTATGCACGGTTATCGCTATCCCGACCACGAACTGAGAGTAGGCGCAATCTGCAGGCAAATCGGTTTTACCAGGATTTCTCTTAGCCACACAACCAGCCCCTTGGTCAAATTGGTCGCGCGCGCCGACACGACCGTCGTTGACGCTTATTTGTCGCCATTGCTGCGCCGCTACGTGGAACAGGTAGCCGGTGAACTCGGCATTCAGGAGGGTTACGGTCCGCGCCTCATGTTTATGCAGTCTAACGGGGGTCTCACCAACGCCCACCGCTTCCAAGGCAAGGATTCCATCTTCTCCGGTCCTGCGGGCGGGGTGGTAGGCATGGTCCGCACTGCCGAGTTGAGCGGCTTGCGCAGGTTGATCGGCTTCGATATGGGCGGCACGTCTACGGATGTCAGCCATTATGACGGTGAATACGAGCGCAGTTTTGAAACACTGGTGGCCGGCGCGCGCATGCGCGCGCCGATGATGCGCATTCATACGGTGGCGGCAGGTGGCGGCTCCATTCTTCATTTTGACGGTTCCCGCTTCCGGGTAGGGCCGGACTCCGCCGGCGCCGACCCCGGTCCGGCCTGTTATCGGCGCGGCGGGCCGCTGACTGTAACTGATTGCAATGTCATGCTGGGAAAAATCCAGCCGGACTATTTTCCTGCCATTTTCGGCGCCGGCGGCGATAAAAAACTGGATCGGGCAACGGTGGCGCGGAAGTTTTCCGTCCTGGCGCAGCAGGTGTCCGCAATGCAGCGGAAAACAGTCAGCGCGGAAGATGTGGCCCAAGGTTTCCTGCGCATTGCAGTAGAAAACATGGCCAATGCGATCAAGAAGATCTCGTTGCAACGGGGCCATGACGTCACCGGCTACACGCTGAATTGTTTCGGCAGCGCCGCCGGCCAGCACGCCTGCGCGGTTGCAGACACATTGGGCATGGAGCGTATTTTTCTGCATCCTTTGGCTGGTGTCTTGTCCGCATACGGCATGGGTCTGGCACAGATACGGGCGCTGCATGAAGCGCAGATAGACCTTGATTTTGTCGAAGATTCAGTGGCCGATGAGATTGCCGCGCGCAGCCGGCCGTTGGCCGACTCCGCACGCGCCGCAGTACTGGAACAGGGCGTGGATGGGCATAATATCTCCATCGTTGCCAGGGTTCACATGCGTTACCAGGGTTCCGACACCAGCTTACAAATCGAAGCGGGCAGCGCCGCGCAAATGCGTTTGGACTTTGAAGCCGCGCATCGCCGGCATTTTGGTTTTATCGCACGAGAACGTGGTCTGGTCATTGAGGCGTTGTCAGTAGAGGCCATTGGCGAGACCGAATCCGGGCTCGACCCGGAGTTGGATACGCCAACGGTAACGCAAGACCCATTCGTCCAGGAACTCGTCAGGATGTACTCAGGTGGGGAATGGAAGGACATACCCCTGTGCCTGCGCGCGGACCTGCAACCCGGACAAGCATTGGCCGGACCTGCCATCATTATCGAATCTACCGGGACGATTGTCGTGGAGCAGGGTTGGCGCGGCGCGCTGAACAGCCGAGGCCATTTACTGCTGGAGCGTGTTATGGAACGGGCTCGTAGAGAAACAGTTCAAACCCATGCCAACCCGGTCATGTTGGAGGTATTCAATAATCTTTTCATGTCCATCGCCGAACAGATGGGCGTCACTTTGCAGAACACCGCATATTCCGTCAATATCAAGGAGCGTCTGGACTTTTCCTGCGCGTTGTTCAACGCCGAGGGCAACCTGGTGGCCAATGCGCCCCACATCCCCGTTCACCTGGGTTCTATGGGTGAATCGGTGAAATCCATTATCAATGCTAACCGAGGTAGGATACGGCCTGGCAATGTATACGCCCTCAATGCCCCTTATGCGGGCGGCACGCACTTGCCGGATGTGACCGTGATCACGCCTGCTTTTGATGACAAAAATGAAAACATCCTGTTCTACCTGGCGGCGCGAGGACACCATGCCGATATCGGCGGTCGCACCCCGGGTTCGGCGCCACCGGACAGTATCCATATTGACGAGGAGGGCGTTCTCATCGACAACTTCCTGTTGGTGGAGAATGGCCGTTTGCGTGAACAGGAACTTCGGGAACTGCTGGGTTCGGGTCCGTATCCTTGCCGTAATATCGACCAGAATCTGGCGGACCTATCAGCACAAATCGCTGCCAATGAGACCGGTCTTAACGAACTGCGAAAAATAGTTGGACGCTATGGCGTCAATGTAGTGAATGCTTATATGCGGCATGTGCAGGACAACGCGGAACAGTCAGTGCGGCGCGTTATGGCAGTGTTGCGCGACGGTAAGTTTGAATATCCCATGGATCAGGGCTGTATGATTAAGGTCAGCATATCGGTTGATCGCGAGCGGCGTGAGGCAACCATCGACTTCTCAGGCACATCCGTACAGAACCCGACCAACTACAACGCCCCGAGCGCGGTGTGCAAGGCTGCGATCCTGTATGTGTTGCGGACCCTGGTCAACGATGAAATTCCGCTGAATCAAGGTTGCCTGAAGCCCGTAAAACTCATCCTGCCGGAACGCTCGATGATTACGCCGGAATATCCCGCAGCGGTGATGGCGGGAAATATCGAGGTTTCTCAGGCCATTGCCAACGCTTTATACGGCGCGCTCGGTGTGATGGCGGCGTCGCAAGGCACCATGAACAACGTTTTCTACGGCAACGACCGCTACCAGAACTATGATACCGTATGTGGCGGCGCAGGAGCGGGCCCGGATCACCCGGGCGCCGACGCAGTGCACAGTCATATGACTAACACCCGCATGACCGACCCCGAAATATTGGAATTGCGTTTTCCGATACGCGTGGATGAATTTTCCATACGGCAGGGTTCAGGCGGCGCCGGCAATTTTTGCGGCGGCAACGGCGTGACACGCAAGTTGCATTTCCTGGAGCCTATGACAGTCACCATGTTGAGTTCTCACCGGTTGACGCCGCCCTTCGGCTTGGCGGGCGGAAAGCCGGGCCGGTGCGGAAATAACTATGTGGCGCGGGCTGATGGTGAATATATACAGCTAAAAGGCGATGACGAGGTCGAGCTCAATGCCGGCGATGTGTTCGTCATGGAAACTCCGGGGGGCGGGGGCTATGGCAAGCGGCCGTTGGATAATATAGAATTGAGGGACCTCTGACTTAATCAGAAGTTACTTGAATAACTACTACCATGTCTATCTATAATACGATAAAAAAAATCGATCAGACCCGGCGCGGCTTGTTGGCGGCGCTGACCGGCGGCGCCTTGACTGGCGTATCGGCGCTTGCCGCCAAACGCGCTGTTGCGGCTTCCGAGGCTGCGAAAACGCAGGACTTGCCTGCCAATGCGCTGGCAGACCTGAACAAAAAAGGAATGCAATTGATCATTACCGGCTCCGGTTCGGCGTTGCCGGACCCGCTGCGGGGTGGGGCCAGTTGCGCGGTCATCGTCGATGGCACGGTTTTGCAATTCGATTGCGGCCGCCGAGTCCTTGAGAACCTGATGCTGGTCGGGGTCAACCCGATGAAAATCGACCACATGTTCTTTACCCACCTGCATTTCGACCATATCTCCGACTATGATTACTACGCGATTACCAACTGGATCGCCGGCAGACAGGATACGGTATATGTTTACGGCCCCGCCGGAACACAACAAATGTCGGAAGGCGCCATCCGGCACATGCACGCGATGAACGTTGATTTTATCGGAACGATTCTCAAGCATTGGCCGCCGCACATGACGGCGCGCCCACGCCAGACGCCTCCTTATGAAGTTCTGGATATCGGTCCAGGCACGGTACTGGAGACCGACCATTTCAAGGTTTCCTGCCTGGAGACAAAACACCTTCCTGATCCCTCGGTGAAAAGCCTGGGCTACCGGGTTGATTCGGATTACGGCTCCGTTGCGATCAGCGGCGATACTGCTGTTTCCGAAGGAATGAAAACCCTGGCCAAGGACGTCGACATCCTGGTGCACGAATGCGTCAAACCGGATCTGGGCATGACGTCCGGCGGCAAGTTCAGCCTTAAAGACTTTCATAAAGAGGAGTTGATGAAGGAACGTCCCCAGACCGGCCATACCAGTCCGACACAACTGGGGCAGTTAGCCAGGGAGGTGAACGCGAAAAAACTGATTGCCTACCACCTTGCGCCCTACACCAGCGTCCCGGCGGCGATCGAGATGTCCAGTATGTATCTTGGCCCCAGCCCGGGGCGGTCGATCTGGGGAAAATTTTTACACGCGATGAAACAACAGTACGACGGTCCGGTCATCCTAGCGGAAGACCGGATGATATTCAGCCTGGATTAGTAATGTCTTGATTCTCCCAGTCATTCCCTGACTTATTCCTTTTTGCCCTCCTTGCCGAAATAAAACCTCGGGGGTTGAACGACATATGCATACCTCCAGCGATATGGACTTGTCAGAGGTTCGCTAGATACTGATTGTCAAAATCAATCCATCACTGGACAGAGGGTGGATTCGATCCCGCTGAATCCAGTTTGCCGTCTCAAAAATCTGTCTCGTTATTCATCGTTCAGAGTTAGAAGTAAAGGAAACTCTGAACAAGTCCATCCTGGACTTGTCAGAGTACGGAAAACAAAAATGCGATTTTTGTTTTCCTCACAAAATCAATGCCTTACTGACATTGATTTTGACGATACATCCTTGTATCGTAGAAACCTCTGACTCAATCAGAGGTTCCTTAAGTTATATGTTTTCATATGGGATATGACAGGTCGTGTGGTTGTATCTATAATATGAACTTGTCAAATACGTTAATCGGATAGAACTGATATGGCAGAAACTGCCAGAAGAACAAATGAATGGCAACAGGCGGATGTGGACAATTACCTGCATCCGTTTACCGATTACAAGGCGTTACTTGACGAAAAAGCGCTGGTTATCACGCGCGGGAATGGTTGTTACGTTTGGGACAGCGACGATAACAGGTACCTGGACGGACTGGCCGGCTTGGCTTGTGTCAATATTGGTTACGGCCGGGCTGAACTGGGACAGGCTGCCGCGGCGCAAATGGCGGAATTGAGCTATTTCAACAGTTTTTTCAAGTCGACGAATCCCAAGGCAATAACCTTGGCCGAAAAACTGGTTGAGATAACGCCGGATGCATTGAATCACGTCTTCTTCGCCAACTCCGGTTCCGAGGCAAACGATACCGCGTTGCGCATGGTAAGACAGTATTGGATGCTTGAAGGGCGGCCGGAAAAGCAGACGGTGATCGCCCGGGAGATGTCCTATCATGGCAGTACCGTGGCGTCCGGCGCCTTGTCAGGCATGCCGTGGATGCATGAACAAGCCGCCGTAATGCCCGATGTTGAACATATTCAGTGTCCATACCAATTTCAGTATGGCCGGGATATGAGCGAGGAAGAGTTCGGGACGCTCGCTGCGCGCTGGCTCGAAGACAGGATTCTGGCGACCGGCCCTGAGAAGGTGGCTGCGTTTTTTGCCGAACCGGTGCAAGGGGCCGGCGGCGCAAAGATACCGCCGCGGAACTATTTCGCAGAAATCCGGAAGATCTGCAGCAAATATGATGTATTGCTGGTTATAGATGAGGTGATTACCGGGTTTGGCCGGACCGGAAAATGGTTCGCCAGCGATCTTTTGCAGATAGAACAGGTGGACTTGATGTGTGTCGCCAAGGGAATCACCTCCGGCTACCTGCCACTCTCTGCGGTTATGGTCGGCGACCGGATAGCGGATACGCTGGTCGAAAAAGGTGGTGAGTTCTATCACGGATTTACCTATTCCGGCCATCCGGTGAGTTGCGCAGTGGCCCTTGAAAATATGCGCATCCTGGACGAAGAGGGAATAATCCGGCAGGTTGGGGAAGTGACCGGACCCTACCTGAAACAACGTTTGGCAGCATTGTCCGGGTCGCCGCTGGTAGCAGAGACGCGCAGTTGCGGCATGATTGCCGCGGTCGAACTGGTGAGGGATAGCGATACCATGGAACCGATTGCGGACAATATGGAAGACACTGAGCGGTTTACTGAAGTGTTTCGCGACCTGTGTCTCGAACAGAGGATTATCGTGCGCCCGATTGGCTCAACGATCATGCTGTGTCCGCCGTTGATCATTGCAGAACAGGAAATCGACTTCCTGGTGGAAAAAATGCAAACTGCCCTGGAGAGGTTTGAGAAGATTCTCTAGCGAGGGCGCATACGGCGCGGTTTGTAACAGCACGAAAGCGAACTGCTGTTATCTCCGGGATAACCAAATGCTATGTCCAGGATCGCAATGTCCTGAGAGCAACCTCGTTTTCGATTTGTTTCGGCGCTGGCTGCGGACCAACAGGCAATGATTGTCCGTCTTTTGCCAGGCAGGCCAGGGACAGGGATTGCAGCGCCAGGCCCAGATCCATGATTTCGATGGGATTGCCGTCGCCGGCGGTCAGGTTGACCGAGTTGCCTTCACCCAACAGGTAGACAGTTTTGCCATTATCCAGCTTGAATTTCCGTATTTCCGGCATTATCGAGTCTGATACGACTGACAGTTCGCGTAGTCCTGCCAAGTCAATCTCTGTTTCAAACATGCCGGCGTTGCAAAGAACCGCGCCGTCCTTCAGTAGTGTCAGGTCCTCGCGGCTTAGCGCGCCCGGCCTGCCGGTGACTGTGATGACGAAATCGCCGAAAGGCAAAGCCTGGCGCAACTCAGCCGTATCATAACCTTCTGTATGCGCTTCCAGGCGCGTCAGTGGGTCAATGTCGACGACAGTCACGCGCGCGCCTAGGCCGCGCAAGGCGCGTGCGATCCCCTGGCCGCAGAAACCATAGCCTACCAGGATGACGCGCTTGCCGCCAAGTAACAGGTTGGAGCAGCGCATGATGCCGTCAACCACCGACTGGCCGACGCCGTATCGGTTTTCGATGATGCGTTTTGCCCGGCTGTCATTGATGACGATAGTGGGAAATAAGTGTCCCGCGAGCTCCTCGCGCAAGCGGAAGCCGCCGGTGGTGGTCTCTTCGGTAGCGCCGATTATCCTTGACTTGATCCCGGAGAAATCCGGATTGGTCAACGCCAGCATATGCATGTCCGCGCCGTTGTCTGCGATCAGATCGGGTTCAGTGGCCAGCGCTCGCGCCGCGTATCCCAGATGTTGCGCATACGTTTCAGTTTTCCTGGCAAATACCTGTACGCCGTATTCCGCTACCAGCGCCGCAGCCACCTCATCCTGGGTGGTTCCCGGACTGCCGGTAATCGCGATCTTTGCGCCACCGCTGATCAATGCCTCCAGCCAGACACCGGTTTTCGCTTCAACATGCAGGCAGATGCCAATACGCATATCTGCGAACGGCCTGGTCCGGGCAAAGTCCTCTTTTATTTCGCGTAGTATCGGCATTCGCGCCCGCACCCAGTCCATACGCCGCAAACCTTGACGCGCCAGACCAATGTCTTCTATCTCGTATGATAAATCAGTCATTCAATCATAAGACGCGCCCGAAACCTGGTTTGCCGTTCTCGACGACAAAACGCGCCAGGTCAAAGGCTTCAGATTGCGCATCTCTTACATTATCTATCGCTCGTGCGGTTGCCAGCCACTCCTTTGCATTGACTTCATGCAGCAGATAGCCGCGTTTATCCGGCTCGTAGAATTTTATCTGTGGGTTACGGGCCAGGTTGTCTGTTATAGGCTGATCCATCTGTTCTGGCCAGTTGGCCGAAATGGAGGATACCACAAACTCCACTCCTGGAAATCGCTCGGCTGCCACGCCGGACCGTGTTCCGTCAATCGCCCAGAAAGAGTGCATATCACCGCTCAGGACTACTGCCTGACCGGCGCGGCTCCGCCTGATGGCGCTGACGACCCTGTCTCTGTTTGCCGGGTAACCGTCCCAGGAACCCGTAAAGTTGAGGGTTTTATTGCCGATGTCCAAGTGGAAGGGTGAAAACACGCTGGTGGATGCAATCACATTCCATGCTGATTTGTTGCTCGCTATGCTTTCCGCTAACGACCGTTCCTGGGTATCCCCCAGCATGCTGCGTTCTTTATCGAATATTCCAGGACAACGTTCACGGTAGTTGCCGAAGCCGTATGCAGGATTGTTATTGCTGCAGAGATACTGGTTGTCACGGAATTGGCGGGTGTCCAGCAGGTTAAGCTGAATAATGTCCCCGACGTGAATAGTTCTTTGGAGCTCAAACCGGTCGTCACCGGGGTTGCTGTAACCACGAACCGGCATGTGTTCATACCATGCCTGGTAGGCGGCGGCTTTTATCGCCAATTTGGCCGGGTCGGTATCAATAACGGCATCGTGGTTATCCAGTATCGAAAAAAAAGGCAACCTGGCATGGGCCCGTTGCAGGGATTCATCGGTTTTGTACAACGCGTGCCGGCGCCGGTAACCGTCAAGCGTCAGCGGCATGTCCTCAGTCTCGTGTCTCCTGAAGTTTACACCGTAGGATGTTTCATAGATGTAGTCGCCCAGGTGGATGACAAAATCCGGATTGTCTGTAATGATATGGTCGTAAGCGATGAAATAGCCGTGCGCATAATTCTGGCAGGATGCCGTGATAAAACGGATGGGTTTCGTTTGACTGCCGAGCGCGGGAAGAGTCCTGGTGCGGCCCGGTTTTGAGACGTGAGCCCCCGCGCTGAAGCGATACCAGTATACCCGCCCCGGTTCCAGGCCCTGGATATCGACATGAACCGAATGGGCCAGTTGGGGAACAGCCGATTGCTCGCCGCTCCTGATGAGTTGCCGCATGTCCTCATCCTGGAATAACTCCCAACGCACCGGAATGGCGTCCTGGCCGAGCCCGCCATCTGCGACCAACGGTTCCGCCGCAAGCCGGGTCCAGAGTATCACCGAATCCTGTGTGACATCCCCGGAAGCGACACCCAGCGTAAACGGATTCCTGGCTAGGTTGGTATCTGCAACAAGCGGCGCCGAAACCTTTGTTGCCGCCAACCCCAGGGTTGAGTTGATGATGAAATCGCGTCTTTTCATTCGAGGTATAATACTACTCCCTTTCTCATTCCGGGCAATCATTATGCCGTTAAACAAGCTGGATGCAGCCGCTATGGAAGCAGTGATGCGTGAATACTACGACGGATGCAATGAGGCAGATGAAGAGAAGATAATGCGCTGTTTTACAATTGATGCGGTCCATTATTTTCCGCCGGGCATGTACGAGGGACCGTTCCGCGGCGCCGGAAAGATTGCAGAACGCTGGCGCGCAGCCGTGGAAAACGGTGGATCATACTGGACCATAGACGCTATGCTCATCGATACGGACAAGGCTGAGGCAGTGATCGAATGGACTCATTTCAAGACCAACCAAGGGACAATCCTGCGCGGCGCGGAATGGGTCGTGTTCGACAGGGATACAGGATTGATGAAAGAGATCCGGGCCTATTATGCCTCTCCGCAGGCTACGGGCCTGGAGCGTCTTGAATTGGGAGGATTTGACTACGCGGCACGCGGTTACAAACTGGTCTCCCCAAGGAGCCGTTCAAATCGTCAGTAGCTCGCTTACCTGTCTGTGGCTCCGAACAATCCTGTATGCGCCTGCCTCGCACAGGCTGGCAGACGTGCCGGCGCCGGTCAGCACCGCGATGGGTAGCATCCCTGCGGCGCGACTCGCCTGCATATCAATAACGCTGTCGCCTACATAGACCGCGTCGCCCGGGGCGATGTCCATGCGTTTCAGGCACTTGTTCAGGCCCTCCGGGTCGGGTTTGCGTTTTTTTACGTCAGGGCCGGTGATGACTGCCTCGAACATATCCGCGACCCCCTGGCTATAGAGCAAATCTAACGACCATTTATCCGAACCGGTGACTATGCCGAGGGCAAAGCCGGCGCTCTTGAGTTCAACCAGTGTCTGTTGCACCCCGGCAAAGGCCTCGGCCTGGTCCTTGATCAGATCAGGCCAGAGTTCCATGGCCCTGGTATTCAATTTTTTGATCATGGCGGGCCGCTCATCCATTGATTTCGGCGCTACATGGTCCCAATAGGAAATACCGCGATTCAGGGTTTCATACATGCGTTCTTTGGATACCTCCAGGCCGAATTCCGCGCCGGTGCGTCGAGCGAGCTGGTAGAATGCATCCACCGTATCCACCAGGGTGCCGTCCAAATCAAACAGGACGGCGCTGGCCCTGACAGGCTTGAGCAGTTTCAGGGTGAGGCGGTCTCCATCCTTGAGGGATAAACATTGGCGCAGTGATAATGGCGCGATGACCTCAACCTGGTCCGCCGGATAACCGTTGACTTCCGGGAAGACAATAGCGCCGGTAAGCTGGTTGTTGATTTGTACCGGATATGTTCGGGCATCACAGTTGTTCCCGTCTGGCGAGCTGATGCCGATACCATCAGCATTCCTCATGGATCCCCATCGGGCTAGCGAGTCGGCATCGTCCAGCTTGATATTCAGGGTGCCGGGCCAGGTATTGATGCCCAACTTATCCAGGAACTGGTGTTTTGCATGCTCTATCTCGGTGAAACCCGCAGCCTGCCCAGTTCCGGTCACGACCCGGCCGGATAATTCCAACTTTCTAATTCTCCCGTTGTAGTTCAGCGGCGCGGTGAATAGCGGCGCGGATGCGCTGGTAAGTTCCGCAGCGGCATATGTTGCCGGACATCGCCATATCGATATCCTTATCGGAAGGGGAGGGGTTTTGGTCAAGCAGCGCCACGGCTGACATGATCTGTCCTGACTGGCAATATCCGCATTGCGGAACCTGTAATTCAATCCAGGCCTGCTGCAGCGGATGGTAACCGTCTTTAGCCAGGCGCTCTATAGTGGTAATTTTCCTGTTTCTGACACTGCTCACCGGGAGCACGCAAGAGCGCATGGGTTTGCCATCGACATGAACGGTGCAGGCGCCGCATTGGGCGATCCCGCAACCGAACTTGGTACCGGTCAATCCGATCTCATCCCGGAGCGCCCATAACAGCGGTGTATCTGCTTCCACATCGATTTCATAGGACTGGTCGTTAATGTCGAGTTTGATCATATCTTTCCGGTGGCGCGCATCAGGTTATAACTCGGTATGTGAGCAATATAATCCAGAATGAACCGAATTTGTATTATTTTTGGACTGAGCAATGCGCCGCCTCTTGGGATCGTGGACTTTCCCTCCTGCGCAGATACCATGCGCGAAAAGTTTCCTGGGAAGGGTGTATGGACAACGACTCATTGCCGATTGGATTTTCGTTTTCACGAATAGGGTATGAGTAGTAGAATGTGGCCATGGGGAGCGCCAGCGTTTACATTCCAGGGTATGAAGGTCGCGCCGTACGGATTGATGCGGGCCGAATCTTTCGGGTGGTGGATGTGGAAGGCTGCCAGATTGCTGATATGTTCACCTTGTCCGCCACCGACATCAATGAGTATTTCAGCCCGGCGCTGACGCGCCAGGTCATCTTCAGACTCACACCTGTGCCCGGCGATATCCTGTACAGCAACCGCCGCCGTCCCATGCTTACCTTCCTGCGCGACAGGTCTCCCGGACGGCATGATATGGCTTTTGCCCCCTGCGACCCGGGATTTTACGTCGATCTGGAGGCGGATGCCTCGCACCCGAATTGTCGGGATAACTTTTACCGTGCGATCAGCGAACTCAACCTCAGTATGGAACCGCCACCAGATCCTTTTAACCTGTTCCAGAATACGGTTCCGAAGGAAAACGGCGATTATGCAGTTGGGCCGACACTGAGCAAAGCGGGTGATTACGTCGAGTTCAGGACTGAAATGGATGTATTTGTTGTGGTAACCGCCTGTTCGGCGGATTTGCCGTTTGACGGCGTTGAACCCATCGGCGGCAAGTCGACCCCGCTGCGTATCGATTGTGTCTGAGTTGCGGCGCGACACTGTCACGCATGTCTCAGGCGTTTGCGCTGCCCAGGCGCTGGCAATTACAACGGCCATTCTGTCTCCGCTGGCCGTGGGCAGCCTGATCATCGGCCTGGAGATCGGCGAAGTTGAAGCGGGCGCGCTGATTACCGCCGAACTGCTGGTACTGGGGACGACCAGCATCCTGATGGCGCCGTTGGGTGTCAGGATACCGTATCGCATCCTGGCCCTGGCCGGAGGCATCATGGTCATTAGCGGACATGGCGGCGCGGCAACGGCAACTGGCCTGAATGAATTGTATCCGTGGCGGCTGTTGGCGGGAATAGGTTGCGGCTGCCTGCTGGCGACGGTGAATGCCGCGATTGCCCAGGCCCGGAACCCGGATCTGTTATACGGCCTGGCCTGGGCCGCGGCCTATAGCTTCAGTTCCGTCATGGCTATTGCGATTACCGAGAACAACGAGTTGGTCACCTATCAGGTATTGTATGGCGCTCTGGCCATAACACAGTTGCTTTTACTGCCCTTGCTCTGGTTTGTGCCGGATCATGGTAATCCGCGAACATCGATTTCACTGCCTGCGGGCAGTATTCGCGCTGGCTGCATGCTGATGGCGGGGATCATACTTATGGGTGTCAGCGTGATGGTGTATTATGCTTTCCTGGAACGGTTGGCGGCGCAAATTGGCGCGGCGCCGGCTGCAGCCGGTCGCATCGTTGCTGCGGCCCAGGTTGCCGGCATTGTGGGCGGTTTGCTAGCTGCGCCGGTAGCCCGCAGGTTTGGTCTGACGGTGGGACTGTGCGCTGCCACCATATTGCATGCCTTGGCAATCAGCCTGGCTGTCTGGACCAGCTCGGTGTTGACGCTGGGCATCATCGCCTTTTTTGAGGCTGTGCTGTTTATTATAATGATACCGCTGATGCTGACCCTGGCAGCCGGTATTGACGATAAAGGTCGTTGGGCAGCCACTGCCGGAGGCGTATTTGTTCTCAGCACTGCGCTGGGGCCGTTTTTCGGCGCGTTGCTTATACAGCAGGCAGGGTATGACGCCATTGCCTGGGTACAGTGGCCGGCAGCGTTGCTGGCGGTCACTATTTTTACCCGGGTGGCCACTACACGACAGCGACAGGCTGAGCAGGTCTGAACAAGCTCATGCCGGACTTGTCAGAGTGGAATTTCCGTGTATCGCCAATGGCTCTGACCTAACCCGAGTTTTTTTACGATTTTTTGGAGGGGGTATGGATCAACAAAAACTCGCAGCTTTGCGCAGCAAGTATAGAGATCGGCCTTATGACAAGGTAGATGACCCGGAACATGCGAAGGCCTTGCCCGAGTCCACGGATATGCTGACCGGCATCGCTACCCTGTGCGACGCGCCTTACCGGGAGACCCTTGACGGACTTGATATCGCTTTGATTGGCGTGCCGTTTGACGCCGGTGTAGTGCATAGGACAGGCGCTCGCTTTGGCCCGCGCTCAATACGGAACATCTCAATGTCGGTGGGCCCGTTTAACCACCAGACCCGGGTCAACCCATTTGCCCTGTGCGCGATCGCGGATATTGGAGATGTGCCTCTGCACGGTTTCAGCCTGGACGAAGGTATCAGCGCCATCGAACAGTATTATCACAAGGTCGTGGGCGCAGGGGTGATTCCGGTGTCAGCCGGAGGTGATCACTCAGTGACTTATCCGATCATGAAGGCGGTGGGTCGGGATGAGCCTTTGGGTATGATTCATATAGACGCACACTGCGACACCATGGGGGCGCTTGAGGATCATAAATTCCACCACGGCGGCCCGTTCCGCCACGCAGTCCTGGATGGGGCGCTGGACCCGGAGCGTTGTGTGCAAGTAGGAATCCGGGGTTCGGCAGAGGTATTTTGGGAATTCTCTTATGATGCGGGGATGACAGTCATTCCCATCCAGGATTTTCATACAATGGGAGTCCCGGCAGTCATCGAAAAAACACGGGAGGTATTGGGGGACGGCCCTGTTTATATCAGTTTTGACGTGGACGGCCTGGACCCGGTGTATGCCCCCGGCACCGGCACGCCTGAGGTCGGCGGGATCAGTACCGCAGACGCAATCCAATTGCTCAGGGGATTACGCGGCCTGCGTTTTGTGGGCGGCGACCTGGTTGAGGTCGCTCCCCAGTACGATACCACCACCAATACACCGCAAGTCGGCAAACAGATGCTATTTGAAATCCTATGTCTGGTCGCTGAGAGTATAGCCTCGGATCATGGCTGAACGCTACCAGGCATACCTCATTGTGCCACCGAGCCGGCGCGGCGTCGCAACGATGATCAAACCGGGATAAACGGCGCTGCTGAACCGTCTATTCGCTTGATCGCCATGATAAGCCGCCGTAATTTTTTAGGAATGACCACCGGCCTGACTGTTGGTTTCAGTATCGGTTCCATGTCCGGATGTGATTACTCCTTCGTCTTGCCGGCGCCTGAGCAGCACAGCATCACTCCCAATGCCTGGGTCAACATTGCTGGCGACGGCATCATTACGATTTTCTCTCCCGTGGATGAGCTTGGACAGGGGTCGATGACTGCGCTGCCCGTCATATTCGCTGAAGAACTGGATGCCGACTGGGACGATGTGCGCATCGAAATGTCGCCTTCCGACCCGGAGATTTATGGCAATCCCGGTTTTTTCGGCTTGATTTACACGGCCGCAAGCACGGCTGTGTCAGGCTATTATCAACAGTTGCGCCATTTCGGCGCCAAGACGCGCCAGATTTTACTGCAGAACGCGGCGCAGGCATGGCAGGTTCCCATCACTGAATTGTCTACCGAACCCAGCCTGGTGAGGCACAATCGCAGCGGTAGAAAACTTACCTATGGCGAGATTGCAAAGTTCGGCAGGCTACCTGATAGCGAGCCAGAGGTCATGGAGGCGGACTTGAAAGATCCGGCTTCTTTTCGTCTGATTGGGCATTCCATCCCGCGCCATGACATTCCTGACAAGGTATCGGGTATTTCCAGCTACTCTATTAATAAACGGTTGCCGGGTATGATCCATGCGACGGCAGTTCGCTCCCCGATCATGGGCGCAGGACCACTGGCAGTAAATGATAAGGCAGCTCTTGAGGTCACTGGCGTGCAAGGGGTGTATCGGCGGGAGCGTAGTGTCATCATCGCAGCGGACAGCGGCGCGGCAGCGCTCAAAGCCAGGCGCCGGCTGCAGGTTGATTGGACTCCGGTTGGAGATGTCAACTATTTCGACAGCGAACGCGCGCTCAGACAACACGCAGACCTGGCCCGCAACCTGGCGCATAAGGGAGAAATATGGAACCAACAAGGCGATACGGCTGCGGCATTCAAGGCGGCCGAGAACACCATTGAAAGGGCATACCTGTCGGACTATGTATACCACGCGCAATTGGAGCCGCTTAATTCCGTCGTCCGGGTTGATGAGAGCGGACAGGAGGCGGAGGCATGGGTGGGCACTCAGGCGCCGGCACACACCATCAGGGCTATAGCAAAGGCCACTGGCGTGGAACCGAGCCGGGTCAAACTGCATCGCGCCATGCTGGGCGGCGGTTTCGGAAGGCGCAGTATCAGCGAGATGGACTTCGTCGATGATGCGGCCTGGTTGTCGAAGCACACGGGCACACCTGTCAAGCTGACCTGGAGTCGCGAAGATGATATCGCGGCCGGCTGGTTCAAGCCTGCTACCGGTCAGTTTCTGCGCGCCGGTCTTGATGGTCGGAGAAAAATCAACGCTTGGCATCACCGGGTCGCGGTGCAGGAACCGTTAACTACCGCAGAGCCTGCCATCTATGAATCTGTCAACCGTCGTCCGGTGATATCCATGCCCGGTTCCGACCATCTGGAATACGATTTCCCTAACCAGTTCGTTGAACATCTGCCTTTGGAACCCGGTATCAGGACTTTCTCAGTGATGGCTGTGGGCTTTACCCCGAATAAGTTTGCAGTGGAATCATTCGTTGACGAGGTGGCTACGCAACAAGGAACCGATGCCTTGGAGTTCCGGCTGCGTCATTTGCAGGGTTCTACGCGAGGGCAACGTGTGTTGGAGAAGGTTGCCAATATGGCCGGCTGGTCGCGCGGCAGACAAGATGATCATGAACTGGGGATCGCGTTCGCCGAATATCACCATAGCTTGATTGCCGGCATTGCCGAAATCTCTCTTAAGGATGATTTGATCAAGGTCCACGACATATGGGTCGCCATCGATCCGGGGATCGCGGTCCAACCTGACAACATACGGGGTCAAGTCATGGGAGCAGTGGTGTATGGGCTGGGCAACGCGCTGACCGAACGCATCACATTCGTGAACGGGTTAGCGCAGCAAACTAATTTCAACGATTATCCGCTACCCACTATGGCAGATACGCCCCGGGTTCATATTGAAATTATACCTGGCGGCGATAAACCAAGCGCGGTGGGGCAGACTGGCGCAGTTCTGGTTGCGCCGGCCGTCGCAAACGCGTTCGAACGTTTAACGGGCAAGCGCTTGCGACATATGCCGTTCATTAGGGAGCGCGTCAGGGAAGCGTTAGGAGCTTCGTGATATTGCCCCCGGGAGTGCGGATGTTCCGCTTGCGTCAATCAGTCGAAGGTCAGGTCTACAGCGGTAGGCCGTGACCGCGCCGGCGATAGCTAGATAGGTAGCGAAACACACTGGGAACAGCGCCGCGCTCCCTGGCGCGGGTTAATGCCACAGCGCGCGCAGGAGCTTTGTGGCCTCGGCAAGGCTTTCCAGGTTATGCGCTGGGATAAAATAATCCAGGAAGGGCAGGGCGGTCTGCATGCCTCTGCATAACGGCTGGTAGTTGGCATTGCCCAGCAGAGGATTCAACCAGATGATCCTCTGCACGCGCCGGCGCAGTTGCTCCATCTCGTTGCGCATTACATCAGCGTCTCCCTGATCCCAACCATCACTGAGGATCACTGCGATTGTGTGGGAACTCAACATCTGACTGCCCTGTTGCTCGTTCAACTCGCGCAGACAGCCGCCGATATTGGTGCCGCCGGCCCAGTCATGCACTTGTGTGGACATGTGCCGCACTACCTCGTCGATATCTTTGCGATTCAGGTAAGGGGTGATGCTGGTCATGCGGGTAGAAAATACGGCGACCTCGATGTTGGAAATCCGGGAGCCCATGGCGCAGATCAGTTGTATCAGAAAGCGGCTGTAACGCTCCATAGAGCCGCTGACGTCACAAAACAGGATGAGCTTATTCTTTTTGAGCCGGTATGTTCTATGGGCTAGTTTCAAGCAGTATTCTCCATAAGGCATGCTGCGCCGGAAAATTTTCCTGAAATCCAGTTGTGCGCCGGCTGCTGCCGGTTTGAAACGACGGCTCCTTCGATTGGCAAGGATAGCGATCAGTTCTGCAATGATTTTGCGCGCTTGTTCCAGCTCTTCGTCACTCATAGTGTCGATATCCTTTTGCGCCAGCAGTTCCTGGCTGGAATAACCGGTCTGTTCGGGCTCGGAATCGCCCTCTTGGCCGTCGTTGGCGTCCTCGGTGTGTCGCTGCTGCTGCCCTGCTTGAGTTTCGGCATCGCCTTCCCCGTTTTTCTTGTCCGGGGGCGCCGGTTCTTGCGCTGTTGCCAGGCTGTTCCAGTACTCGTTGAAGAGCAACGCGAATAATGCCATATCTTCTTTGTTGATGATCAGTGTTGCCAGGGCCGCCGCGTAGAAATCCTGGCGGTTGGCAATATTGACATGCAGAAGGCTGCGAGCGAGGTCAATGAGGTTGGCAGGGTTGACCTCTATCCCGGCATCATGCAGTTGTCTGCCAAAGCGGATGATGTGATCGATAAACGGTAGCTTGTTGCTCGCTTCGGATAAATCGTCGGACGCTTTGTAAGCGTTATCCGGGGCAGATAGCAACGGCATTCAGTTGATGCTTCCCTGGGCGCTGACTGTCGGGCCGCCCTTGAAGTTTTTTGTAAGAGCCAACGCTTTTTGCAAGTTGTCGCCGGCCAGTTTTTCCTGGTCCTGGCGGTATTTCAATATACAACTCAGGGTCGCTTCGATCACTTCCTGATCCAGGTCTTCTATTCCCAATGACAGCAACGCATTGGCCCAATCCAGAGTCTCGGCAATGCCAGGCCGTTTGTAGAAATCCTCTCGCCGCAGCAGTTCCATGAATTTGCATACTTGGGCGGACAATCTGGCGCGTATTTTCGGGACTTTTGTCGTGACGATATCAAGTTCCTTCTCCAGGGTGGGATAATCGATCCAGTGATACAGGCAGCGACGCTTGAGAGCATCGTGCATTTCTCGGGTTCGATTCGAGGTTAATACGACAAACGGGGGTTGTTCCGCTTTTATCGTGCCCACTTCGGGTATCGTAATCTGGAAATCTGACAATACTTCCAGCAGAAATGCCTCAAATTCATCATCGGAGCGATCAATTTCGTCGATCAGCAACACCGGTCGCCTATCCTGAAACTGGATCGCTTGCAGCAACGGCCTTTGCAACAGGAACTGTTCATCAAAAATATTGGCGCCGATTTTTTCCTTGGCAACGCCGCGGGCTTCCTGCAAGCGAACTTCCAGCATCTGCCTCAGGTAATTCCATTCGTACAGAGCGAGATTGGTGTCCAGCCCTTCGTAACACTGCAACCGTATCAACTCGGCATCCAGACTTTTTGCCAAGACTTTGGCTACCTCGGTCTTACCAACGCCGGGCTCCCCTTCCAGGTAAAGAGGCTTGCCCAGGCAGGTCGACAGATAAATTGTGGTGGCAAGGTTACGATCGGTGATATAACCCTGCGCGGCGAACTTTTGTTCAATTTCTTCGATTGACTGGAACATATTCTTGAACCTGTGTGGCTAGCCGCAACAGACGCTATTTCTAGGATGATAACACTATATCATGATAACATTCTTGATAAAGCCCATTATGGAACCTCTGGATTAAGTCAGAGGTTTCAGCGACTCATACTGATTTTATTCAAGACGCGGTGAAACAAATCACCGTGGAAAACCAGTGGCATGCGGATTGGTTAAGTAATGCGGTAAAGGGGAGCCATCGAATGCGTGAATATATTGAAAAACTGTCAAAACGCGGTGAGCTACATGTAGTGGATCGGGAGGTAGACCCGCGGTTTGAACTGGCTGCGGTCATTGGCCGTCTACAACGGGAGAGTGAGCGCCCGGTGTTGTTCAGGAACGTGAAAGGAACCCGTATGCCGGTGATTTCCAATATTTACGGCAGTCATAACAGGTTATGCGAGATTATCGGGACCACTCATGGCAATTTTTGCCGTCACTGGCAGACGCTTGTCGATGATCCTGCGCCCGAGATTACTGAACCTGCGCAAATGAGCGCCACCGAGCCGGACCGTATCGAAGGGAGCATCAGCGACTTGCCGCATATCACTTATTTTGAGCATGATGCCGGACCTTATATCACTGCCGGCGTGTTTCTTGCAAAAGAGCCTGAGACAGGCGTTCCGAACCTGTCATTCTGCCGCTCGATGATGGTCGACGACAATGAGTTGCGTGTGCGCCTGGCGCCCCCGCATGATATCACTCAATACCAAAAGAAAGCGGAGGCAAAAGATCAGCCGCTGGAGGTGGCGATACTGATTGGCCCGCCGCCGGAAATATTCATGGCAGCCTGCGCGTCCGTTCCCATCACAACGAATGAGTTGGCGCTCGCTTCCCGAATCAAGAGAGCGCCCATCGAAATGCGCCAGTGTCGCCATATCGATATGCAAGTTCCCGCCACAACGGAAATTGTCATCGAAGGTCGCATCCTGCCACACGAACGTAAAATGGAAGGCCCGTTCGGCGAGTTTCAGGGCTATTATGTAAAACCGGCAAACAACCATGTTTTCGAGATACTGAATGTTTCATGGCGTCAAGATGCGTATTTTCACGCCTTGCTTTGCGGGTATACCGAGGATTTGCGGGCGCTGGAGGTCTCATTTGCCACCCGCACATATAAACATATTTCGGCGGGAATACCCGGTGTATTGGATGTCAGTTGTTATCCCATGCCAATGCATACCATTGTCCGGCTTAAACCGGAATACGATGGCCACGCCAAGCACGTTATGATGAAAGTCTTCAGTTCCCACCTGCAGTACAATAAGGTATGTATCGTAGTGGATGAGGATGTGGATATTCATAATTTTGAAGACGTATGGTGGGCGGTGATGACCCGTGGCCGCATAGATAAGGACCTGATGCTGCTGCCGGGCGTTCCCGGTTTTTTCCGCGACCCCGCAGGGGTTTACACCGGCCGCCTGGGAATAGATGCCACTAAACCCTTTTCCATGCGCGAGGACTTTGAAAGAAAACGCGTGCCGGGGCTGGCTGACATCAACCTCAAAGATTATTTACAGTAGTAAGTAGTATCACTAACTGACTTGTGCGCCATATCATTCCTGTGCAACTCCCCCGTTTTCAGGGGGCTGGCTACGGTAAAAGGTCGCCTTTCAGGCCACACCGAATTTGACTGGACTCCCGCTGTTGCGGGAGTGGTTCCGTGGCGTCAGACAATATCAGACTGAAGAACCACCCCGGTTCATATTACGGGCGCCGTAATATTTCAATCACTGCTTGCGTCATCGGGTTGGTGGATGCGCCCAAAGCATCGGTAGTACAGGACATGAAGCGCGTATTGAGATCGTCGGCATCTATTGTGCCATGCGCGCCTATTGCAACGACCTGTGATGAGGGCGCTGTATCTTCCCAGGGTTTTCCTTTGGTCAATGTTACGCGCTTGCCTGTCATTTGCACGATCACCTGTTTGTCCGGAGCTTCACGGATATGGAGTATGCCTTTGCTACGAAATACAGATGTTGGCAATGTTTGAAAGGCGCGGTAAACCGCCTCGAATGTTAATGGCTGGGCGCATTGCCAGGAATAGCTGGAGTAGGAGTGGGTATGATCCGCATGCCGGCGCTGATGCAAAGAACCATCGTCTGTTTTTTCATCCGTCCAGTTTAATCGTTCACCGTGTAAGGTTAATCCGAGCAATAATTCCAAGGGAACATTTACGTGAATTGCGTCAATAATACGCGATTTTGGTTGTATCTCCTTTATATGTCGGTGAACATCTTTCAATGATTCCATTCCTATCAGATCAGTTTTGTTACAGATGACGATATCGGCGACGGCAATCTGATCTTCAATCAGTCTGGTATTCAACTCATCTGCCTCCGGTGCCTCGCTGACGTCAACTACAGTGATGATCGCATCAAGGCTTGTCGTTGCGGCGAGAGTGGTTGACATCACAATAGCCATTGCAGCAGCCTTGGGGTCGGATACGCCACTGGTTTCCACAATGATCATATCGGGGCGCGGTTGTAGTTGCAGCAACTGCTCGATTGCGGTCACCAGGTCATCGCGTATGCTGCAACATACACAGCCGTTGGCCAGGCTGATGGTTTCACCTTCCACTCGGGTGATGAGTTGAGAATCGATATTGATTTCACCGAAATCGTTGACCAGCACACCGATACGCTTACCGTGTCGGCCATTTAGTATATGGTTTAACAGTGTGGTCTTACCGACGCCGAGAAAACCGGCGATAAGACTAACGGGTATTTTATTCATTCAAGGAACCTCTGCTTGAGTCAGAAGTTACATGCTCTGACAAGTCCGGGATGGACTTGTTCAGCTTGCTCAAATGTAATCCTCTGACGCACACTGAGATAATATATCCACAGATTACACAAGTTACGCAGATTAAGGAACCTCTGACTTAAGCGAGGCTCGCGGCGTCATCTGTGGATATATAACACCTGGATTAATCTGACAATTGTAAATGATATTATTAATGATTATACTCAGGCCAGTGTTACTTCCCGATGCAGACTATGAACTATGACTTGTTAATCAGCGGCGGCAATATTGTCACTCCGGAAAAGATCTTTCAGGGCTTTATAGCTGTTAACGACGGAAAAATCAGCGCCATCGACCAGGGCGAGGCCTCTTTCTCCGCCGCTCGGACAATCGACGCGCAAGGATGCCATGTTTTGCCGGGCATTATTGACCCCCATGCTCACCTGGGTTATATGGATACGCTGGAGGCGGTGGAAACCGAAACCCGAGCCGCGGCCTGTGGTGGCGTTACCACGTTGGGGGTATATATTCTGGCTCTGAAGGAAGGCATGTTAAGACAATTTGATCAGTTCAGGGATACTTTTGAGAGCAAGAGTTATATCGACGGTTTCTGGCACCTGATGGTCATCGACGCGCTGACCACCAGCGAGATTGAGGCCTGTCCCGCCGAGGTCGGCCTGACCTCGTTTAAGTTCAATATGGGTTATAAGGGGCCTCATGCTGATCTGATCGGCATCACTGCGACTGATGACGGCGCCGTGTACAAAGGCTTTCGCATGATCAGCAGGTTAGGCGCGCCATGCATCGCGGCTTGTCATACCGAGAATATCGATATTCACCTGATGTTGCGCGATGAGTTGATCGCCCAGGGCCGCAATGATTTTTCGGTCTGGAATGAATCACGCCCGCCGTTCGTGGAGGCAGAATGTATGCGGCGCGCGATTTATCTGGCAAAGAGCGCCGGCTGCCCCCTGTACATACCCCACATCACTATTGCCGAAGGGGTAGACATCATCGCCGAAGCGCGGGAACAAGGCATCGAAGTAACAGGCGAAACCTGTCCGCAATATCTGACTCATAACGGCGAAGAGCCGGCGCAGGTGTTATTGGATCATCCCGCTTGCGCCTGTGTCAACCCGCCACTACGGGATCAGGCGTCCAATGACAGGCTATGGGAGGGCATTGCAGAGGGGGTTATTCAATGTGTGGGGTCTGACCTGGCGCCCACCACGCTGGCAATGAAAGGCGATGATATCTGGAATGCCCCGATGGGCCTGGGTAACACATCGGAGTTGTTACTGCCGGTCATGCTGAGTGAGGGAGTTAACAAGGGCCGTATCAGCCTGCAACAAGTGGCCGAAGTTTGCGCGCTGAACCCGGCTAAGGTCTTCGGGGTGTACCCGCGCAAAGGCCAGTTGGCTATCGGTTCCGATGCGGATATCGTGATCGTTGACCCGGACAAGGAAGTGACCGTAAAAACGGACAAGCTGCGCAGTATGTGTGATTGGAGCATCTATGACGGCTGGCCCCTAAAAGGTTGGCCGACCCATACCATATTGCGCGGGCAGGTTATCGTTGATAACGGTGAACCGAACGGGAAGCGGCCGGGTCAAGGCAACTATATTCCTCGCAACGTCTAAGCTGATATGACGGCAGGTATCCACCCAATCCTTGAATGTCGTGTTCCCGTATCTGTCTTGCAATATGACAGTACAGGCGCCGGTTCCTTGTCGTTACACCGGCAAGGATGCCGGCGCGCCGTTTTCAGTCGTTGTTGGAATGGCAGTCGACCGCTTTGAGCAGGTTGAAAATCAGTAGACGCTATCAATATGATTCCTGAGCGATATCAGCGCTATGAGGAGACAGTGACACTGGGATGCGTCAACTATCAAAGTATCTGGAACGATAAAGATGCGAGCGTTGCCAAGGTTAAAAAATTGATCGGAGAAGCGGCAGACCAGGGGATCAACATATTGGCATTTCCGGAATTGTCACTGAGTGGCTACGAGAGTAATGAAGACAATACCATGCACAAGGCGTTCGCGGAGACTATTCCTGGTCCAATCACCGAGGAGATTGCAGAACTGACCCGGAACCGGGATATCTACGTAGCTTTGGGTATGCCGGAGTATAGCGCTGAAGGCGATGGCGCCTGTTACATTTCTTGCCCATTAATCGGTCCTGAAGGCTTGATCGGCGTTTATCGGAAGTTGCATTTAGGCGAACCGCCTTTGTTCAGAGAGAGCCTGTGTTTTAGCCGCGGCGACAGTGTGCCGGTTTTTGAAACCCGCTATGGTCCGATCGGACTGCAGATTTGCGCGGATTTTTGGGTCTTTCCCGAACTGTCTCGCATCCTGATGCTGAAAGGCGCGCGCGTTATTATCAACAGTACCGCAAGCATGACCCTGCCGGGCAGACCGTTTTATATCAACTCCATGACCACTGCCCGGGCGACTGAGAACCTGGTTTATGCGGCCAGCGCCAACCTGGTAGGGCAGGAAAACACCTTGTCCTATTATGGTTGTAGCCTGATCTCAGGACCCGCATTTCCCCGCTTCTCTCATATTTATGCCCAAGCCGAAGACAAGGAAGAGATCATCAGCGCAACATTGAGTTTTGCCAAACTCCACCGCTTCCGCTCAGCGGTAGCGCTGGATAAGCTCAGACGCGCTGATCTCATCCGGGATGAGTTCAACCGACTGCAGAGCAGCGAGAATTAACAGGAGCGAAGCAGTATGCCGGCAATCAGTAAGGAAATTACCGTTAATGCGCCACTGGAGAGCGCCTGGGCTCTGGTCAGCGATATGCAACGTTTCAGCTTGTGTATACCGGGTTGTAAGGAGGTTAAGACGATTAGCGAAACAGAATTTGACTGGAAACTGGAGACCAAAGTCCTACGCACAACCCGTAAGGCGACAGCCAGGACCAGGGCTGTTAAGATGACGCCGCCGAAGCACGCGGAGTTTGTTGGCGAGGGCAGATTATTTGAAAGATCAAACCATTATAAACTGACGATATCCGGCGCCACTGACCTGGAAGCGTTGGCAGACGGCAAAACCTTGTTACGTTTCGCCGGTGATGTGAAAGCCAGTGGTCTGGGTGGAGCCATAATCGAAAAGGTGGCAGCGGGGCAATTGGACAGCTTGTTTGATGAATTTGAAGATAATATAAAACACGCCCTGGGCGACGAAACAGAACCGGAACAACATACGTAACGAGGAGATACGGATGGAATATTACAGTCCGACTACGCTTGCTGAGGCTTATTCATTGCTGAATAAGTACGGCGAGGGGGCGATCCCGATTGCCGGCAGCACATTTTATATGGGACACCGGGAGGAATTGTTTGACGAAGTTGACGCGGTGATCAATATCAAACGACTTGGTCTCAGTTATATTAAGTTGGCGCACGACGGTTTACATATCGGCGCTACTACTACCCTGAACGAAATTTTCAACCACGAGTTGACCCGCCAGGGCGTGTACGGGATTTTGGCCGATACGGTGAGCAGGCTTAACATTAATGAGGTCAGGAATATGGCCACTATCGGCGGCGAGGTATGTATCGCCGGAGAAGTGGATATGCCGACGACCTTGCTTGCTTATGATGCCAACATCGTTATTGGCAGCAGTAAAGGGACGCGTTCCATGTCCATGGCGGATTTCCATATCGGTTATCTGAACAATGCTCTGCAGGAAGGTGAGATCGTGCTGGAAGTGCATGTGCCGCCCCCGCCCGAGCAGACCGGCGCTGGTTTTGCCAAGTTTGAAAGGACCGCGGCGGACCTGCCCATCGTCAACGTGGCAACCCGCGTGTCGTTGGATGGCGGAGTTTGCAGTGAAGCGCGGATCGTTGCCGGCGCCGCAACCTTATCCGGTGTGCCGGAACGATCAGCGACTGCAGAAGCGGCGCTGCAAGGCAAGACAATTGACGAAGGCCTGATTGCAAGCGCGGCCGCGGCGGCGGACGATATCGAATGCATTAATGACTTCCGCGTCTCTGCGGAGGTGCGGCGTCTCTGGGTGCGCTGCGGTATAGAGGATGCATTGAAACAGGCGACCGCCCAGGCGCGGCGAGGAGGTGAGGAATGAATGCAATTCGCTTGAGGATAAACAATGAAGACCACGATGTGCTGGTCAAACCACATTGGTCGCTGGCGTATGTCATCCGGGAAAAAATAGGTCTGACCGGAACCAAGGCAGGTTGCGAGATGGGCACCTGTGGTTCCTGTACTCTGCTGTTGAGCGGCGAACCGATTTTTTCCTGCCTGCGCATGGCTATTGACGCCCAGGATAGCGACATACGCACCATTGAAGGCCTGGAAGAGGAAAACGGCGGCAGGCTGCACCCGCTGCAAGAAGCGTTCATACAGGATCATGGCATGCAGTGCGGTTTCTGCACTCCTGGTATGATCCTTGCCGCTAAGGTCCTGTTGGAAAAGAACCCCGATCCGTCGGAGCAGGAAGTGCGGGAAGCAATAGGCGGGCATTTATGTCGCTGTGGCACTTACGTCAGGATCGTTCGTTCAATCCTGAACGCGGCCCAGGCAATGCGTAACGCATCTGAAACTAAATCCTCATGATCAAGGTGTTGCGCAAATATTTAACATTTGGTGCCGGCCAGAGCATTCCCCCGTACCATCGTCGCAACAGCGGGAATCCGGTAGACACTAACATTACCCCTTATATTGGAGGGCTGCTCACTGGATTCCTGGTCCTCGTGTCGAATTGAATCGTGAGCATATTATCAATCGGAGGTAGTAAATAATGAAAGCCGAAACATCTGTAGTCGGCAAAAGTCTGCCCTTGCTGGATGCCTATGAAAAGGTGACCGGCAAACTGAAATACGCCGGCGACATGCCGTCGCTGCACCGCATGCACTATGCCAAGGTGTTGCGCAGTCCCTATGCGCATGCGCGGGTCACCCACATCGACACCAGCGCCGCCGAGGCATTGCCGGGGGTTAGCGCGGTGATCACCCACAAAGACGATATCACCGGCAAACAAAAGACCTGTGGCACGCCCTGGGTGGATCCCAGCTTCAATTTTCGCGGCCCGATGATCTCCGATGAAGTCTGTTTTGTGGGCGATGAGGTAGCGGCTGTGTCCGCGATCGACGAGGACATTGCCAAACAAGCCCTTGCGCTGATCGAGGTGGAGTACGAGGAATTGCCGGCAGTTTTCGACTTGGAAGAAGCTATGCGTGAGGATGCCCCGCAGGTGCGTCCCTGGGGCCCCAATACCCTACCGCCTTCTTTATTCGAATGGGGGGATATTGAGCAGGGTTTTGCGCAATCGGACATCATCATCGAGAATCGGGTGACCATGGGCAACCAGCAGCACGCGCCGCTGGACCGCAATGCCTGTATTGCCAACTGGGAAGGCGACAGTCTCTCCATATGGACCTCAACCCAGGCGTTGTTCTGGATCAGGGACGCGCTGACAGACTTTTTTGACCTCTCACCCAGCAAGGTGCGCGTCTACAGCACGCCCACCGGCGGCTCCTTCGGGCTATGGTGGGGCAACAACTTCATGTTCCTGGCTGCGGCATTGGCGCGCAAATCCAGGCGTCCGGTGCGACTGATCCTGACCCGGGATGAGGTACAGACCACCGTGAAGCGCCGCGAGCGCCCACTGATTGACGTAAAGATAGGCATGAATAAAGAGGGCAAGATGCTTGCCCAGTCTTTTCGCCACATTCTGGATAATGGAGCATACGGCAACAAGTTCGATCCCTACCAATCCGTCGCCGATATTTACACTACCGATCATGGCCGGGTGGAGTTTGTCGGCGTGGCCACTAATCTGGTTACCGCCGGCTGTATGCGCGGAGTGGGAGACCTCACCCTGGCCTATGCCATTGAGCAGACGGTGGATATGGCCGCGGAAAAGATCAACATGGACCCGGTGGAATTCCACCTGAAGAACCATTGGAAGAGCGGCGACATCTGCCATACTTCCCAGGAGGTGGTGTTTGCCAAGCTGCTGTTCAACAAAAGCCCGCAAGTCGAACTGACCAGCTCCGGGTTGGCCGAGTGTATTACCCGCGGCGCCGAAGCCATAGGTTGGCAGGACAAATGGAAAGGTTGGGGCAGACCTTCTTCGGTAGACGGGCATAAAGTGCTCGGTGTCGGCATGGGCATCTCCACCCACATCAGCGGTCTGGCTTTCTTCGGCTTTAATGGCATCACAGTTAAGGTGAACCCCGACGGCACCATGGCCTTGACCACGGGTATCGGCCGTATGGGGCAGGCCGGCGACACTACCCAGGCTATGGTGTGTGCCGAGACGCTTGGTGTGGAGTTGGAAGATATCAATGTGATCGATGGTGATTCTGAGGTATGCGGGCATACGATGGTTACATTCGGGAGCAATGGTATGCACATGGTGGCCCGCGCCACCAAGGCCGCAGCCGAGCACGCCAAAGAGCAACTACTGGTTTACGCAGCCAAACACCTGGAAGCTAACCCGGCAGATCTAGATATCAAAAACCGTCGGGTATTTGTTAAGGGCAGCGAAGAGCGTGGCGTTACTTTGAAAGAGTTGATGAGCACACCCATTTATGAATACTTGTCGCCGCCGGAAGTGATAGGCAGCGCCTCAAAAGGCGTTGAATTTGAAAAAGCGGGCAAGATGATGATGGCGGACTTCGCCGAAGTGGAAATTGACACGCGCACTGCGCAGATGAAGCTGATTAGGTTTGTCGCCGTCCATGACAGCGGCACCATTGTCAATCCGGCGGTGTGCGAAAACCAGGTGGCCGGAGGCTATTACCAGTCCATGGGTTTTACCACTACCGAACACTTGGTGTTTGACGATGAAACCGGCGCTATTCTCAATCCCAATTTCATGGACTACAAGATAGTCGGACCACTGGACATGCCTGATCCGGAGATCATGTTTGAAGAGGTGTACGATGAGCACGGCCCGTACGGGGCCAAAGGAATAGGCGAGGGCGTCACTTGCGCGGTGCCGGTTGCCATATCCAACGCAGTCTACAACGCGATCGGGGCGCGACTTGACCCACCCATCACACCGGATAAAATACTACAGGCATTGAAATCCAAGTCGTAACAACTGTAGTACAATAATGAGTCGTGATGTGGACGGCGCAGTAGAGCGCCTGAGAAAAGATATTCTGCAAGGGCGGTTTGTACCCGGCCAGCGTCTGGTGGAAGTTGATATCATGGCGCACCTGGGGATAACCAGGGGAAAAGTGCGCGATGTGTTCAAGCGCTTGCATACTGAAAAGATTGTGCAACTGGATAGAAACCGGGGCGCATCCGTCAGAAAGGCATCGCGGGACGAGGTTTACAATATCTTCGAGGTGTTGGAGGAAATCTCGATTCTGATTATCAGGAAGATCAATGAGCAGAGTGACAAGGCTCATCTTCAGAAACGTCTACTCGCCGCGCTGGCCAGCGCGCAAAAGTTTCACGGCCGTTCAGTCAATATCGTCAACGTGACCGAGTACATGGATGAGAACGCTCGCTTCTGGGGCGACCTGGCAGAGATGGCAGGCAACCCGGTGCTCTCGGACATCCGTCTGCGCTTGCAGGCGCCACTATTCAGGTTGGCAATGGAAGGACTGACGGTAAAAGGCAGCCACGATCAGTGGATAGCTCGCCATGAAGAGATAATCAGCGCGTTGCTGGACAACAACCTTCGGCAAGCCGTCCGCCATGCAAGAAAATCCATGCACGATGTCTGGAAAGCCATCCTAACTCTCCCCGACGCAGCATTTGCCTGAAAATCGTCCTGGGGATAACGTTTTACCGGACCGCCTCCCTGAGACCTCAGTCCCATGGTAGGGCGGGGGCTGGCTACGGAATCCAGTGAAATACATCGTTGCCAACGGCAGCATATTATCTGCATCTGCAAGAAATCAAACCAACCCCAACTCCCAATACACAAACAACGCCACCAGACAAACCCCCAACATCGCCACTGCATACCCCGCATTCCAGCGCATCAATGTGAATGAAGAAGTTCCAAACCTTCCCTGCAAAGTCAGATTAATCCCGGAAAAAGGCGAAACCACAATGCTGCTGCCCCACATCATCATCATCGCAATCCCCAACAAGTTGGCATTGTAAGGTGTATTGCTGAGCAATCCACCCAGGATGGAAATCGTAATAATCGGATGAATGCCCAGCAATGAAAGCAACATCGCCGCGAAGATAAATCCCCCGGCCGTCGCCGGCGACACTGCGCTAATTCCCAGGGACACGTCGCTGCCCATCAGCGCCGCAGAAATCCCGGTAGACATTACCCCGGCTGCCAGAAACAGCGTGAGTTCCCTGTGCATCCCCGGCAGACCGGTATTGATATGAGAGATTAGCAGGCCGCCCGCCGCGCGCAGGTTGCGAACCAGCAACATCACCACCGTAATCAGCAACGCCAGGATGGTAATCAGGGTCAATACCGGGAAATCCGGGAACAACTCGTGCAACCCGATTACCGCCAACGACAGCGCCAGCGGAACAAACAAGGTCTCAAAGCGCAATGGGTACCCACTGGTGTCCTCACTTTCCTTATCCCGCAACAATTGCCAACTGGTGATAAGCAATCCGCATAGGGCAATCGGTATACCTGCCAGTATCAGCGTCAGCAAACCGGAGCCGGGCGCATAGACCAGTGCGGTGGCGATAGACACATAAAACGGCGACCAGTAACAGCCGCTACAGAACGCCCGGGAAAACAGGATTAGCTGTAACCGATTGATCTTGCCGGCCTGCTCCATCCTGTTGCCGAAGATCATCACCGCTGACAGGTTGATCACCGAAGCAAACAGGTGCAAGCCCCAGATGGTCTTGGCAAGCGCCATCCTGCCCTTAGGCGCCTCCGCCGTTTGTGCGTCCTGCCCGGTAATCAGCCGCAGAAATGTCACCGACGCAATCAGCGCCAATACGTGAATATTCGCCGCTGCCACCCGTGACCAATCCACCGGTAAACGGTTCAGCACAGACCAGGCCAGGCAACCTGCTCCCACCAGTAACATCCCGGAAATCTGCACAACCATCGCCCGCGGCAAATCCCGACACAGCAGCAGCGCCGCCAACCAACCGCAAAGCCCGGCCCACACCGGCGACACTGACGATGACACAGCCGCGCCCACCGCTAACAGCATCATCAACAATAACAACCCGCCAGGTAGCTCAATGCGCACTTTGAACAAGAACTCCGATTAACTTTAATACTCTTTTAAGGAACCTCTGATTAAGTCAGAGGTTCCTACGATACAAGGATGTATCGTCAATATCGATGACTGTAAGGCATTGATATTGAGAGGAAAACAAAAATCGCATTTTTGTTTTCCGTACTCTGACAAGTCCAGGATGGACTTGTTCAGAGTTTCCTTAACTTAACTTTGACATTTTACCGGTTACGCTGGTTTCTTATATTGTTGTTCTTCAATACATATGCAATTTACAAGATGATGTGTATAATACACATACATCTACACATTAATCATGGTATTCTCGGATGCGTACTAATGTCGTTTTGGATGATGACCTGATGCGTGAAGCATTTGCTCTTACCGGTATTCGTACCAAGCGCGAACTAATTCACACCGCGCTACAGGAATTAATTAGTAAACACACAAAAAAGGATCTCACTGATTTAGCAGGTAAAATTCAATTGCAGGATGATTTTGACCATAAAATACTCAGGGAATTGAGGCGTGATTCTGGTTGATACATCAATCTGGATTGCTCTGTTTCGAGATAGGACGGGCAAGGAAAAATCTAATCTTGAAAGATGGACTGCCGATGATTATGTCGTATTGACCCGGTTTAATCAGTTGGAATTACTCCAAGGGTGTAAAGATGAGAAAGAATGGAATACACTCGCTAAGTATCTAGATACTCAGGATTATATTGAGACGACCAATACAACCTGGACTGACGCAGCCAGGATATATTTTGACTTGCGCCGTCAGGGCAAAACAGTGCACAGTCCGGTCGATTGTTGTATCGCCCAGCTTGCAATCGAAAGCGGCGCCTTGCTCATCCATAGAGATTTCGATTTCGTAACAATCGCTACCATAAGACCGTTGAACCAACAGAAACTCTAGGCACTATTCCGCTTCCAATAGAAAATCGCTGACCAGCTTGTTAAACCGCCGGTTGTGTTCTATCTGGGTCCAGTGGCCGCAATTGCCGAAAATATGCAATTGCGAGTTCTTAATGCATCGGAACAGTTGTTCCGACACGGCCACCGGGATGACCCGGTCGTCCCGGCCGTGGATGATCAAGGTCTCGTGTTCGATGTTCCTGACATCGGCTTCGCTGCTGCAGATCTTTTTAATTCCATCCTGGCGCGGCGCCGGAAACATCGCGGCATAAGACTCCTGTACGCCCGGTCGGATGCTGGCTGCATGGCGCAACTCGGCCAGTTCGTCGCTGACCAGTGAGCGATCATAAGCAAACAGGTCCAGCAACCGGCGCATGTTCTCCAGCGAAGGGGTGTAACCCCAGGTCAGGTCCAGCCCTTCCGTCAGTTCAAATTCAAGGCCCACGCTGCCCATCAGCACGAGCCGGGAGACCCGTTCCGGCGCTTGAATTGCCAATGCTACCGCCAGCGACCCGCCGAAGGAGTTCCCGATCACATGGGCTTGCTTAATCTCCAGGGCGTCAAGAAAGTCGAGCGCGTGCCGCAGCCAGGTTTCCATATCATAGCTGATGCCGTCGGGCCGCTCGGTGAAGCCGAAACCCACTATATCCGGTGCAATTACCCTGTAATTTTCTGCCAGGGAGGGGATTACCAGGCGCCAGTTCGCCCAGGCGCTGACGCCGGGCCCGGATCCGTGCAGCAAAAGCGCTGGCGCCCCATGTCCCTGATCATGGTAGTTGGTTGTTATGCGGCCGGCATTGATGGATAAACCGATTTCTGTTGACGTAGTCATGTCCGACATTATACGCCGCTTGCGGAAAAAAAATCCGATCCGCGCGATTGATGATATGATTAAACTCCTGGAATGAGCTTGTTCAGCGCTTTCCGAAATTCACAACGGTTGGGGGATATAACATTGCAGGCTAAACATTTCGTCCTGGTGCACGGCGCCTGGCATGGCGCCTGGTGCTGGGAAAAAGTCACCCCGTTGCTTGCCGCATCAGGGCATCACGCGCATACTCTCGACCTGCCGGGACTGGGCAATGACCCGACGCCGATTTCCGAAGTTACCCTGGATTCCTATGTCAATGCGGTCAAAGACGTGATCCTTTCAGTTGATGAGCCGGTGATACTGGTTGGTCATAGCATGGGCGGGCTGATCATCACCCAGACCGCGGAACATGTGCCGGAGCGAGTGCGGGCGTTGGGTTACCTGGCCGCGTTTTCGCCAAAGAACGGGGAATCGCTGTTTGATTATGCGATGGCCGACACGGAATCTCACGTCACACGTTTTAATGTAGTCAATGAGGAAGAGGGATACTTCACTATCCCCGAAGACAGGCTCCCGGCCTGCTTCTATGACTTATGCAGTGAGGAAGACACCCGCAATGCGATCGCCCGGCTGCGGCCGCAACCCCTGGCGCCGCTGGTACAACCGGTCAGTCTCTCCGAGGACAACTACGGGAGGGTGCGCCGGTGTTATATCGAATGCACCAGGGACCAGGCGCTGACCTGGCCCATGCAGCAAAAGATGCTGCACAATGCCCGCCTTGACGCGTTGCTCACACTCGAAACGGACCATTCGCCGTTTTATTCCTGCCCTGAACAACTGGTTGAGTGTTTGGTCAGGTTATGAAGCGCTTCTGCGCCGTAAGGAATTTACAAAGATACGCGGCTCAATATCTCTCGAAGTATTCCTGGTGTTCCCACTCGGTGACGGTTGATAGAAACCGATGGATTTCGTGTTGTTTTAGCCCCAGGTAATATTTAACAAAGGCTTCACCAAATGCATTCCTAAACAATTTCGATTCCTGTAACGCTGTGATCGATTCCATCAGGCTGCGGGGTAATGCCGGCTTATCAACCTGAGAATACGGATCACTGACCGGCGGTCCCGGATCGAGTTTCAACTTCAATCCATCCAGTCCGGCTGCCACCTGTGATGCAATGAACAGGTAGGGGTTTGCGGCCGGTTCGCCCGATCGGTTTTCAATATGGGTGACCGGATCGTCACCGCCGCCAACCAGACGCAAATAGGCAGCCTTATTATCCACGGACCATACTGCGCGATTTGGCGCCAGGGGGTTTGCGTTGAGGCGTTTATAGCCGTTAATAGTGGGATTTGAAAAGGCCGTACAAGCTGCAGAGTGGGTAATCAAGCCCCCGACATAATGTTGTCCCTTATCCGATAACAGATCCCCGCGTTGACGGGTGACAAACGCATTACTCCCATCGTCAATACCAGCCAGCGATTGATGGAGATGCCAGCCTGATGAATAAACATTGGGTAGTGCGGGCTTACACATGAACGTAACTAGACAGTTATTATGACGAGCCACCTGTTTTAATGTTGTACGTAAAAGTATCATCGCATCGGCTGCGTCAAGAGCAGGCAGTGGCTCCAAGGTGATTTCGCACTGTCCGGGTCCCCACTCATCCTCCATGGACCGGACCGGCAAGCCCAGGGCATGAAGATGCTCATAGAATGGATATATTACTGGCGCATGTATATCGATTTCCTGTTCTGACTGGTATTGATAACCATGGCCCAGTGGTTTTACCGATGGGGGCGTAGCTGGTTGTGTCGATGCGTCCATCGTAAGGTTAGCATCGTCTATCTGAAACAGGTGAAACTCAACCTCAAGCCCGATAACTAGTTTATATCCCGCTTGTTTCAGTTGTTCGAGTTGTCTGCTTAACAGCGCACGAGGTGATAACGGCATCGGTTTGCCGGATTTCAGGTACAGGTCACACATTATCCAACCCGTATCCGGCACCCATGGTAACACATGGAAAGTATCAGGGTCAGGCACCATCAACATATCTCCGGCGCCTCCCATCTCTTCATTGTCAAAACCGCCGTCATCTGCAAATACAGGCAGATAAATGTTATTGGCAGAATCCATGGCAAAAGGCGCGTGAGTGGTTGCAATACCGTTATGGAATGAAGTGAGAAAATGTGCTACGGGCAACACCTTGCCACGGCAGATACCGTGTTGGTCACTGTATACCACACGTACGAAACGCAATTCTTTTTCCTTTATTTTTTCAGAGAGGCTTTGCGCAGACTTACGCTGATAGGCATTCCAGAGTTTGTGCCGGGCGATAAAGTCGGTGCGTCCTATCGATCCTGCGCTTTGTGTATGTCGTGCCATCGGCGGTTGTGGTGGCGCTCGCTATAGAAAGAAAGTATTGTTCTCTTGCGGCAGGTCGGCATCAATAAGATTGATCTGTTTGACTGTGATCAGCCAGTTATTGCCGTAGTTCTTGAGAACATAACCGCACCACCCTGACAGGATTCGATGCCGTTCCTTAACGAGTGCGTCAATTAAAAAATTTGCTCTTGCCAGAATCTGCTTGTCTGTTCCATACCAGAACTCAATATTGCTAAGCAGGTGGCGAGTGCGTATAGGCGGGATCATCGAGTATGCGAAGCCGGTTTGAATTCGGGCCACTCGATCCTCAAGTCGGCGACGGTCTTGGAATTCCAGTGTAACTTCTCTACGGGGGTCTGACATGGAGTTTATGGAGGGTATCCAGTAAATACATTCCTCGTCGTAGCAATCCAACCAGTTTTCCAGTTGTAACTCATCTGCAAACCGGTTCTCCGCATAGAGTATTGACTCACATTCCAGACGAGTGATTGGATCCGGACGCTGCGCAGCTTGAATCGGTTTTGCACATTGCCATTCCTGCGCCAGTGAGAGCAGCTTGTCGTATAATGCATCATCAACATAGTATGAAGTTTGTGTCAATGTGTCGTACTGAGGTGTTGTCATCGGACACTTATCCTGGCTTAGATTCAGGTTCAGCGCCCATCAACCGTTTCCACTCCGCAAAATAAGAGCGCATATGCAGGTCAGATGATATGGGCGCCGTTATTACGCCTTTTTCGTCAACCCGTTCAACCTCGGTTTCCATATGCCGGCTTATATCCACCCATTCCATCTCAGTTACCGACATGCCTTCAAAGCAGGACTCAAAATTAGCATTATCGTCAACTTCACCAAACATTGGAAAGTCTTCCTGGGTTCGCAAACGTAATGTGTTTACTGCGGGTGGCACGTTATTCAGCGAAGTTGCGTGCCAGAGCATGTCCGTCTTGTCAACTGACAGTGGTATGAGCATTTGAATCTGATTGCCGACAAACAGCAAGTTGGGGAAAATGGATAGGTTCATTCCTGCTCCGGTTGCGGTTTCCAGCAATTCGAGCGTTTTTGACCTGCCTATTTCACCGGTGAGTTGTTCAACTATAATTTCACGTCCGGGTTGCGGTCGCTGGCGTTCAAAGGCTGAACTTTCATACATGCATGGGCGCTGATCCAGGAATGTGTGACCGTTTCCCAGGGCTTGAGAGTACATCGGTGTTTCATCAATGTTGCCGCTGAAATAGTCGATATCACGGGCTTTGCCGTATCGGTGGTTTGTCATGCGTAGCAGGGATTGATGGGAATACTCGGGGTGGTAACCATCACCCGCGTTATCATATATGCATTTCCAATTGCTGTTTACCAGATAACGTTGTGCACTGCACACACGAATTGCGCTCGCGTCACCACCATTGTGCTCTATCCACTCATCCATGCGATCAGCCGCCGGCCCCAGGTGATCAACAAGGTTTTTTTTGCCCTTGGCGGGATTAAGTGTTCCGAAAATGAAACCGCGGTACTCGGCAACGTAAGGGACGCGAGCAAGATTACGGCTGGTTTTATCAAAATTTGCGCCATACGCCGCGTCAACGGGAATTCCCACGCACTCGCCGGTATTCCGGAAAGTCCAACCATGATAACCGCAGGTAAAAAATTGTGCCGTTCCGGTCGCCGAACGACATATGCGGGCGCCCCGGTGTGAACAGCGGTTAATGAGTGCGTGTAATTCTCCGTCTTTATCCCGGGTTACGATAAGCGGACGCGAACCAAAGTGCCGGGTGATAAAACTGTTGGGTTCTGCCAGCTCACTTATGTGTGCAAGATAAATCCAGGTGCCGCCGAATATACGCTGCTGTTCTAGTTCGAATATAGTCGGGTCAACGTATAATGATCGGTGTACCCGGCCTGGTTGTACCAGATAATCCCACTCGTACTCCAGGCCTGAGACAGAATTGTTGGAACCGGTCATTTGCTCAAGCGGTCAGCCTATTGATAATCCCGCAATTGGTCAACATCGAACATTTCTTCTGTTACTCGTTCGTCTCGGTCTTCCCAATTTGGTTCCATATATAAGGTTGACATTCGTTTGGTAACGTAGTTATTGACCATACAGTAACGCCACATTGCATCCCCTTCTGTCGGGCGCCAGGCGCGACTGTCTTCCCAATTCCTAAATTTGTTACCTCTTGGATCTTCCGTAATATGATACTGCATGTAATAGAATTCCTTATCGACCCATGTCCTGCGTTTGGAATATATATATTTGCCGGTCTTGTCGATAATATCCAGGATCCATACCGGACGTAATTCCACTTCCAGTGATTTAAAATTGCACTGATCTTCCGTCAGTACGGCTGAATCATAAATATAACCCACTTCAGGTGATGCCAGGATAAAACCTTCCCCGGCGAGCACGTAATCGAACTTGCTTACATCGGTTTTACCCCAGTATGCACGCCAATCATCCCAGATCAGTTCCTGGCCTGATGCAATCGGATCCTGTGCATCAGACCCGGTTAAGATGCGGGTTCGGCGCAAACTAGGGATAAATACCTTGAAATCATCATCTTTGTCAGCATCGGGATAGCGCTGTCGGACGCCTGCCAGACCGCGAATATCCAAGGGTTCAAGGAAGAATATCGAACCTCCCTCTATGAAATCCTCTTTTCCGTCTATCTCGCCAAAAGGACCGGTATTTTTTCGATTATGATAATGCCACCACCATAAATCAGCCTTGTATTCGCTGTCAAGCCGTCCCCCTGCAGTACAGGCGCGCATATGGATAGGTTCGAAGTTCAATGTATCAATATTTACCGAATGAGCCACGTATGACCAGTTCAGTTCCAGACCATTTTTTGGATTCAGAAACGGGATGGAAGTGGCTCCGGCACCGGACATCAATGCATAACTTCCGTCCGGATAAAGCAATTCACCCTTTTCATTGATAACCAGTTCTATCCCTTTTTCTTTCAATTCCTTGGTCCCTTCCAGGTATCCTTTGTGCATGTAGTAGGTATTGGTCGGAACGATGGTGATTTCGGCTATGTTGCTCCATGACGATGACAAATGTTCTATGAATTCCAGAGGCATGTAATCCTCTAGCCAGGGATATTGATCGGCATTATCCTTGGTTAGTTTAAGACCAGGTTTTAGATCTGGCGGCAAATCTGCTTGATCCATGAGGTCATAAGCATCATATCCTCTCAATTCCCTCCATTCTGCTGCAAGCGCAATCGCCTCGGGTTTGGAGATTTCCTCTACCCATCTGGCATGATCCGCATTCCCTGTTGATGCTGCAAAGGCCTTCCATGCCTCCAGCGCTCTGTTTGTATCAGCATGGATGACCGGACTGAGAAAAAAGCTAAAAAGAAAAATTATCAGGGTTGTGATTATATTGTTCATCACGTTTATCCTCCTCTGTTCTGGTTTTATTGCAGATCAAGGTTTTTTAAAATTGAAATGTCAGCGACAGTTCCACAAAATCGGAATTGTCGAGTAAACCAATCGGCGCATTCTCACCACCGTTACCGTCAAAATGCATCCACTCAAGCCGAGGACGCCATCGTTTACCAAAGAAATTAAAATCGATGCGTTGTCGGTAATAATGCCCTTTATTGTCAAAATCTCTGATATACAAACCTTCCAGGACCAGGCGCTGTTGAAACAGCGGAGATTGCCAGAGGAAAGTAATGTACTGGTGATCCTTGGAGACCGTGTCAAAGGCATAAGGCGCCTGTTGCAGCAATCCTTTACTGGCATCAAACGTGTGAATATTGAAGAACTGGAAACTGGTGAATACCGATTTTTCCTGGGTATCCCAACCGGGTACCCATAAAGGATAGTCGAAACCGATCATGGTTGACAAGACATCGCTGCGGGTAATAGTTTTGTCTTCGGTTGCAGCCAGTGCCGGACTGCCCGCTTCGTCCCTGTTATTCAGAGGTAGCGGCAGTACGCCTAACGGGGTATTCAGGTTCCCGATGGCGCCAGGATTCATATGGCTACGGTTGTAGTACTTGTCAAATTCATATGCAACTTCCAGGCGCATCGCCGGTGAAGTCTGTTTCGGGCCGAACTTGAATTCGCTCATGTCCCGGGCAAAGCTGAAACCAATCAGTTTTTGACGATGTTGATAATCAAGGTTGACTATACCGTTCACTGAACAAGGCAGTCCGGCGCCTAGTCCCGGTTGCAGTGGATCAGCACAGCCTCCCATTGATAAAGTGGTTAATGGGCTTTCAACCAACGGGCCAACTCCTGCAATACCACGAAGATAGGCAAGGTATCCACCGGTAGGGAATATGCCGCCCACAGAAGGCCCTAAAAAACCGGGAGCGCCGTGTACTACCGTTTCAACGTCTGCGGCTGTTAAAGGCAGTGTAGCGATAGATGCGTTAATATTATTAAAACCATTGCCTACGATAAACGTACCACCTTCCAGGGTCACGGTCGGCAGGTCTTGCATACCATAGAAGCCATTGATGGTAAACTGCCCTCCAAGAGAATCAAATTTCAGCCGGGCCGAGTATTCTGCATTATTAAAGCCCCATTGGTCGGCTTCCTTATCACGGATATCGAATCCAAATCCTACGAAACCAGCTCCTGAAACCGGATCAATCACATCAGGAAACGGCAGTCCAAATATGCCGCCTGAGGAAGGGTCACTGGGGTTTGGATTATTAACAACAAACTCACTGTGCCTGACCTCCGGAACAATATTAACTTCAAGGACAGGCCGCCTCATTCCTAGGCTTTCGAAAGGCTTGGAGATGCCTATCTTTCTGAAGTTGAAGTCAGCAGCAACCATGAATGCTGGAATTCGGAGTTCATCGGAATCCCGGAACGCAAAGCGTTCACGTAAGTCCTGCGCGTGCAGAACGTCCAGTAAACGCAAGCCGTCGGACTGTCCCCAACCGCGCTGGAATTTGCCGATTTTGACTGTAAAACGATTTTTCCTGTCGCGGTATTTGAGTGACAGTTCACGGATGATTTCGTCAGCGCTATCGAAATGGCGGATTCCCTTGGAAGATGCACAGAAAGTGTCCACAGTTGAATTAACGGCAGATCCTGAGCAATTACTGGTGTTCAAACGGTAGGGCAAACGCCTGTTGAAGTTGCTTAGTGAACCGGGGGCGACATCGGTCGGATCATGCATGCCGCTGCTTCTGATGGTGTCCATACCCGGCGCCCAGTCGCCGCGCAACCAGAAATTCCCGATAAACGTCCATTGCCGGTTTGGTCTCCACGAGGTTATTACCTCAGCGAGATAATTTGTCGGACCGTTTATCGTACCCTGGTTCTCTAGGTCGTAAAGTATCGAACTGCCCTGTTTTAAACGACCATTCAGAGTCCAGTCTTTACTCTTTAAATTGACTGCATACGTTTGCCCTGTAATGACAAAGGTCGCAGTAATCAGCAGCAATAAATTCAGTATATGTTTCATGTTATCGTGCCTCATTATTACCTGAAATGGATAGGTTGATTTCGGAAATTTTGCCGATTAATATAATCTCTGATGTTGTTCAAATGTGATCTGAAAGAGGTTTCATCTTGCTTCAGCCAATCCAGGGTTGGTTGTCATTTCGGAATAGTCCTCATGCTGCATATTCTGGAATTCAAAATTTACTTCATCGGCTGTAAATACCGATTTTGGCTTGAATACGTATAAGGCTGCGGGGACGAATAACAATGACCCCAACATGTTCATGAACAGGACTAATCCGAGCAGCATCCCCATTTCAGCCTGAAATCGTAAAGGCGACAAAAATGCCCAGGGCAATAATGGTCCAATCATCGTAATTGCCGTGATGAATATAGCGTTGCCGGACGTGATAAATGCATTATGGATTGCATCCGAAATAGCGCCGGTCCCTTTACTGAATTCTTCCTTGATGCGGTCCATCATGTAAATCCCGTAGTCCACACCCAATCCGACACCCAGCGCTGTCAATGGCAAAGTGCTTACGTTCAACCCCACTCCCTTCCAGGCCATGAAAGCATAGGTTAACGAATTTGCTGTCGCCAGGCTGAGCAGCAATATCATCGCGACAATGAGCGACCGGTAATAAATCAGAATACAGATTCCAATCACTATTACAATCGCAACCATGATATGTAGGTTGGACCTCGTGATTTCTGCATTTAGAGCTTCAACAATACCTATCTGACCGCCGGAATAAAGAAAGTCGGCATCGCTTACCAGTTCGTGTTCCAGGTTGAAGAAGTCATTCAATTTCCTGGTTACTTTTTGAATGGTAACTACACTGTGGTCTTCGAGAAAAAATGATACGTTCCCGATCTCCCAATCAATATTGGTAAAAGCTGCAAAATCACCGGGTTCGCCCCGGGATCTGAACATGTAGATATTGAAGCCGACTTCCTCTTTGGAATCGGGGATGATTTCATAAGAGGGATCACCTTCGAACAAGACGGAATTCACAATTTTGATGATTGGCACCAGACTCTGCGCGGGACGAACTTCAGGCACTCGTTCGTAGATGTACCTATCCATTGCCTCGGTCTGGTGATAGACACTGGGATCCAGCATCGTATCCTTATCGCCTTCGATATAAACCTGCATCATATCCGAGCCGAGGAAGGAAAAACGGGTATTGATAGATTCCGAATCCAGGTTAAAGCGAGAATCTGGCCAGAGTATTGCGCTGCCCTTGGTATCGCCCACTTTTAAATTTGTTGAATATGACACCCCGATAACAAGTAATATCATCGTTACCGCAAACATGATGTATTTGTGGTCTTCCATATTGATTACGGCAGACCAGATTTTGTTAAGAAGTACGGAACCTGTATTGTGGGATTTGGGGGGCTTGATTAAACACATCACCGAGGACGCGAATATCAGACTTGGCACTATGGACAGTAGCCATATTCCGCAAATCAGGGCCAACCCTTTGATACTGGGTATGGCGACTAGGCCCAAAACGCCGAAACCGGCCGCATCCGTCAGGATCGCAGCAGTACTGGGACGAAACAGTCGGGCAAGGCCGTCCCGGGTACAGGTTCGACAATCATCTGGGAACGGATCTGAATTCTGAATATTGTTGAGAATCCGGGTGATTAACTGGACTCCGTGAGACAGGACAATGGCAAAGATGAACGCCGGCAGCAGTATCAGGAGCGGGTCTAGATTATAACCTACCGCGCCCATGGCTCCCAGACCCCAGATGGTTGCCACTGATGCCGTGAACATGGGTACGAAAACCCCAACCCATGTTCTGAAATATATATAAAGAACCAGTGCAACAATAAGCAGAGAAATCATCAGTATCCTGAAAATTGCATCCAAGGACTGGTAGATGTAACCCAGTAGTAGCGGGCGTCCGACGACGTGAATGGACAAGGTATCGTCTTCCATTTCTGCACGAATCGTATTGAAGAAATTCAATACTTCCTGAAAGTTGGCTTCATCCTTGAAGTCAGCAATGATCATCGCTGAGCGTTCATCGTTTGATACCAGAAACCCTCGGTACTGGTTGTTTACCGCGCGCCGGAATTGCTGCATTTGTGCTTCGTCACGCGGCAGGTCCGGCCAGAGGATCGCACTTACGTCAACCGCGCCGCCACTTCCGGTTATTGCTTTCGTTTTGCGCAGGATCAGTGATTGACTCAGGTGGCGGAAGGTGTCGGGATGATAGAAGACGTCTTCGGCAATCTTTTTGTATTTTTCCAGAAACTCAATTGAATAAATATTGCCAGTCTTATTTTTTACCTCAATAAGGGTGGTGTTTGCGCCTCCAAATTGTGCGCCGAAGCGTTTAAACAGTTCTACATTATTCGCCCCTTCGGGCAACATTTCTTCGAGTACAACATTTAGGGATAATCCATCGTAAATATAATAGGCGGGCAGCAGAGTGATTAGAAGCAGAACAGTAAATACCAGTTTTGCCTTGCTGGTAATAAATTCTGCTACACGCTCTTTCACGGCTGTTTACTCCAACGGCTGGAAAGCAGTTTTACATCGTTTGTCGCCGCCAAGTTGAATGCCTGTCCGAAGGTCATTTTATTCAGGTCACCGGCTACAACCAGCCCCCGAATACCCGATGCCCAGATATGTCCTGTAGAAGTGACGGCTACTCCTCCCATCCATATGAATGGAAGCGGGAATTCATCATCCGGCTTCAAAAATGTAGTTATATTTCCGGTAATCTTCAGCATGGTCGAACGGCCCACCACGACTGCCTCATTGCTCGATGTAACTGTGACATCAAAGAGATGCTCCTCGGTTCCCGAAACTATGGGCTCTGCAAAGTATTCAATCTCACTTCTGGGCAGAACCTCGGAATCCTTTTTCACATATTGCTGTTTTCTGCGTTTCGCCCTAGCTCTCGCTTTTGCTTCGGCTTTTGCCGCTTCAGCAGCAGCCTGACGATCGATCTCTTTACGCTGTGCCTCATTTGCAATAGACAAACGCAATATTTCGCCATCGACACCCACGACGTACGCCATATCGTCTGCGCCATGCACAGCCAACCAGGTAATCTTTGATTTTACCGGTGTAATTAACCAATATTTTCCGCCGTTTTCCGTATGAGCGACGACACCGAATTCACCAACAAGTATCGCACTATCCCGGTTTATGGCATGTATTCCATGTAACCGGGGAATATCCCGGCCGCGATGACCAAGAAGATGTTGTTGGCGCCAGGTTTTGCCGCCATCGTTGGTGTTCCAGATATTGGCCTCATGTCCCACGACCCAGCCGTTATCATGGTCGGAAAAATCAACGTCGCGAAGATAGATTCCAGGAAGTTCTTTTTGTAATGACCAGGTCAAACCTGCATCACCGGTATGAAAAACTGAACCTCGATGACCGACAGCCCAACCTGTATTTTCATCGACAAAGGACAGTCTGCGAATCAGTTCATTACGGCCAATATAGATAGCATCCCAGGAATTGCCTCCATCACGGGTGCGTAATACCGTACCGCTGTAGCCGGCAATATAGCCAACGTCATCCGTAACAAATTCTACCGCAAACAAATTATCCGGCCAGAAGCGGTGAAATCCGGGCGTGTATTCATCACTTACTGATGTTGTCCCGAATAAGTAGCCAAAAACCGTAATCAAAGATGCAATGCACCGACAACATCCTGACATGACTGTATTTATTCCCCCAGAGAGACTGTTTCTATTGTAACCAATAGAAACTTCACAAAATTCTGTATGAATTGCCAATTGTCTCGAAAACACACGCATTAATTATGCCAATTCAGTAAATATGGTAACTCCTTGTATATAATGAGAAAAAAACAGGAAGTTCAAATTTACTATGTAACGATATGATCAGTAATTTTATTAAATCAATCATCATTTTAATTATGCATCATTTGCAACTACTCACTCCCCTTCCAGTTAATTCTACCTGAATTTACTGGTCGTAATAATCTGAAGATGATGATCATACTGGACAATAGGCTATAATTTAAAGAATTTACTTTCATCATTTAATAAGATTTCCAAAAATATAGACGACATCAGTCTGCTCGTTGGGTAGTTTTATTCTGGCATAATGATGAAATGATAAAAACTTCTCCGATCGGCGTTGAAATGACACGAGTAAAAGTAGATTTACCTGACGAATCCGAACTCTATTCTCTATTATCGTTTAGGGAAAATGATGGTCAAATTAATCTAGACCAATACCGAATGTTACTACTTCATACCGAAACAATGGGTGTTTTGAGGAAGGAGTTAATCGAGTCACTGGGAGTTGAGAGAGCAAGAGGTTTGTTTACCAGGATGGGTTATGAATCTGGCCGTAATGACGCCATTTTAGCGAAAAAACTCAAACCAAATGCTACGGATATTGAGACATTCTCAATAGGCCCTCAATTGCACAAATTGGAAGGCATAGTAAAGGTAACGCCGCTTAATGTGGAGATGGAACTCGGGACCGGTAGTTTTTATGGGGAATTTCTTTGGGAGAACTCTTATGAGGCTCAGATACATATAGGTCGGTTTGGAATCGCACAAGGGCCTGTGTGCTGGATGCAGATTGGTTATGCAAGTGGTTATACCAGTACATTCGTAGGTAAATTTATCCTCTATAAAGAAATGGACTGCACTGGTTGTGGTGACAAGTTTTGTAGAATCATAGGTAAACCTCTCGAGGATTGGGGAATTGACAAAGAGGAGTACCGTTATTTCAAGCCCGATAATGTTGCTGACCAGATGTTACAGCTACAGTCGCAAGTGGAAAAGTTACGCTTGTCAGTTGACCAGATGTTTGAGCTTAGCAATATTGTAGGTGATTCAGAAAGTCTCCGGGCAGTTTTTAAGCTAATTGAAAATGTTGCTGATAGCCAAGCAACTGTAATGCTGCTGGGGGAGACGGGCGTCGGTAAAGATTTATTCGCAAATGCTCTACATAATATTAGTAATCGGAAGAACGGACCTTTTATTGCCGTTAACTGCGCTGCCATACCGGAGGAATTGATCGAATCGGAGTTGTTTGGTGTCGAGAAAGGCGCTTATACAGGCGCTCAGAGGTCGCGCCCGGGAAGATTCGAACGCGCTCACAATGGTACTTTATTTCTGGATGAAGTAGACAAACTGTCAGAATCTGCGCAAACGAAACTGTTACGTGTTTTGCAAAACCATGAACTGGAACGGGTTGGCGATGTGCGCGCGCGTAAGGTAAATGTCAGGATTATTACCGCATCGAATACAAATCTTGAAAATTTGGTAAAACAAGGCCGTTTCCGAAAAGATCTGTATTTTCGCCTAAATATATATCCTGTAATCATCCCTACTTTACGCCAACGCAAAGAAGATATCCCCATGCTGGCGAGCCATTTTATTGAGAAACACAGTACAAGATATGGAAAATACGGGATTGAGATAGACGGAGAAGCCATGCAAGGACTGCTGAATTATGATTGGCCCGGGAACGTCCGTGAATTTGAGAATGTTATAGAACGTGGGATTATCCTCACAAATAAAAATGAAAAAATTAAACTCTCTCACCTTCTGTTCAGCACAATGGATTCTGATGCCATGGATAAAGTTCAGAGTACCGCCGAAGAAATTCAAATAAACACTGCCAAAAATATGGCGGATGAAATCATAGAGAAGGTGTCGGAATTTCCAAAGTTTGAACAAATTGAAGCCATGTTATTGAAAAAAGCGCTGCAGAGGGCTAACGGAAATGTCAGTAAAGCTGCAAAAATGCTGGGTTTGACTCGGCCACAATTTGCCTATCGGCTGAAAAAGATCAATAGTACAGCGTGATACAACTGAATGTAATTATGGATGAATCAGCATTTTAAGTACATTGTCCTGCTTTTCATTGAAAACCAAAAATGCCTCATTAATCTGTTTCAGTGAATATTCGTGGCTGAATAATGTATCTGGATTGACTATGCCGCGCTCAATCAGGCTCAAACTTTTCTGCATAAAGGGTTGCACGTTGGCAAATCCATTCATATGCAGGCTTATATCACGTAAAAAAATATCTGCCAGGTTCAGGTTAAATTCCTGATCACAAAATACGCCAATTGCTGCAATGGTACCGCCCGGTCGAATCAGGTCGAGAGACATTTGCAAGGATTCTTGAGAACCGACAACTTCAATTATTTTATCAAAGCCGCGGTCTTGACTATAGCTCATGGCCTGTTTTTGCCAGTCAGCGTCAGATATGTTTATACTTGAGGCGCCTTTTTGTTCCGCATAAACCAGACGATGAGAAACACTATCAAAAGCGACTACTTTGCCCGGCGCCTTCAGCATAATAATATCTAGCGCCATTAGGCCCGTAGGACCACAGCCAATCAAAGCTACAGTTTCATCGGGCTGTATATCAGCTAGGTTATTAGCTATTAAAGCAGATGGAAGGTTGCATGATAAAGTAACTCCTGCTGCATCAGTAACCGTTTCAGGTAATTTCAGAGCATGGGCATCGGCAAACGGTATAGTCATTAATTCGGCGTGAGTACCGTTTAAATTACCAAACGGAACGCCAAAGCCGTAAACTCCTTTTTGAGTAGTTTCACAATGTGCTGTCTGGCCTGCATTACACATATAACACTCACCGCATGAGCAGGAATAGGCCATAGTAATTCTGTCGCCAGCTCGAAATCTTTCTACGGATTTGCCGGTTTCCAGTACCTCTCCCACCAGTTCATGCCCGGTTTGGGATTTACCGTTTTCCATAATTGCGTCCAGGGATCCGCGATATAAATGTAGGTCCGAACCACAAATAGACGTTGCTTTGACTTGCACCAGTATTTCATGATCGTGTTTGATTTCAGGAGCGCTGATATCAGTACACCGTATATCTTTAACTCCAAAATATATTGCCGCTTTCATAAATTAATTCCACGCTCGACCATTATCGAGAATTATTTATACAGATAATACTTAGGCTCTATATGAAAATTAAATTTTCTCCATGATGGCTATCCCGGCCACTCCTCTATAAAGATTACGATGCAATGAGTATTTTTCAAGTGATCAATCTCAATATCACAAATGTTATGATATAGTAAAAAACTAATTTTACGTTAGCGGAACATGAACCTATCAGACTGATTATATTGATAAAATATAATTGGCATGATTTGTGTATTCTTAGTATGCACGCAAGCTAAAAATGAGTGCAGGTTTTTTTTATGATCAATGCTCTTGAGTTAGTTATCCTAAATATAATTTCAGTTGTTTTAGAACCATTATAGAGCAATAAGAACGGGGTAAATGCGATGGCAATAATTGACCGTAAAGAATGGTATGACCTGTTAAGGGCGACAAACTGGTCTCCAAAATATGTTTCTGAAGAGGAATTATATCCTGAATCCATGTCAGGCAGTCGGGGTCTGAGCCTTGAAGATTGGGAAGTCTATGATGAACCATACAAAGTTACCTATCCCGAGTATGTCGAAACTCAGCGTGAAAAAGATTCCGGCGCCTATTCGGTAAAGGCGGCCTTAGAAAGAGATAGATTCATTGATCGGGCTGATCCTGGCTGGGTCAGTACTCTGCAGGCACATTATGGCGCTATTGCTTTGGGTGAATATGGCGCGGTATCGGGTGAAGCCAGGATGGCCCGCTTTTCTAAGGCGCCAGGTAATCGCAACATGGCAACTTTTGGGATGATGGATGAGATGCGCCATGCGCAATTACAGTTGTTTTTTCCTCATGCACATTGTAAATCCAGTCGCCGCTGGGATTGGGCGCATAAGGCATTGCATACCAACGAATGGGCTGCAATAGCCGCGCGCCATTTATTCGAGGATATGATCCTTACACGTGACGCCATCAGTACCGGCATTATGTTGACTTTCGCTTTTGAGACAGGGTTTACCAATATGCAATTTCTTGGTCTCGCTGCTGATGCTGCCGAGGCGGGTGATCATACGTTTTCCAGCCTGATATCCAGTATTCAGACTGATGAATCGCGTCACGCACAACAAGGAGGGCCCATGGTTAAGCTGCTGGTGGAAAAAGGTCTTAAGGACGATGCGCAGAAGTTAGTAGATATAGCATTTTGGCGTTCATGGAAGTTATTTTCCGTATTGACCGGCCCCATAATGGATTACTACACACCTTTAGAGTTCCGCAAACAATCTTTCAAGGAATTTATGGAAGAATGGATTGTAGGCCAGTTTGAACGAAATCTCCTTGATCTTGGTCTGGATAAACCGTGGTATTGGGATGAATTTTTGCGGGCCCTAGATGAAACCCATCATGGTATGCACATAGGAGTATGGTATTGGCGTCCTACGGTCTGGTGGAAACCGAGAGCTGGTGTTAATCCGGACGAACGCGAATGGCTTGAAGAAAAATACCCGGGATGGAACTCCAATTTTGGTCGGATATGGGATGTGATTATCGACAATCTGGTTAATGACAAACCCGAACTAACGCTCCCGGAAACTCTGCCCGTGATATGTAATATGTCGAATATTCCAATCGTAGGCACGCCGGGAGATGGCTGGAATCTTAAAGATTATCCTCTCGAATATAATGGCAGGTTATACCATTTTGGTTCAGCGCCGGATCGATGGTGTTTTGAACAGGAGCCGGAACGTTATGCCGGTCATTTAAACTTTGTTGACCGTTTCCTTAAAGGTTTGATACAACCAATGGACTTGAACGGAGCATTGAATTATATGGGACTAGCTCCGGGTGAGATTGGTGAGGATGCTTATGATCTGAGTTGGATAGATGTATACAAAGAGATGGTTCATAAGAAGGCAAGTTAATTTTACTGGTTTGAGCAAGGTGTTGATATGGCTGCATTCCCATTATTTTCAAATTTTCAACATGACTTCGTAATTCAGCTTGTTCCCGTTGATGACGAAAACACCATGGATGAGGTTGCAGAAGCAGCGGCTTATCATTCCGTTGGCAGGCGCGTCGCAGCACAGCCTGACAAAATAATGCGTGTTCGAAAGCAGGACGCTCAAGAGTTCTTTCCGCGCAATATGAAAGTCAAGGACAGTGGTCTCAAACCCACCGAAACGGTTGAAATTATTTTTTCCGATCAATAGAGGGTTTTTCCGCCATCATGCCGTTCGAAAAAATATGTACGCTTGATGCGGTATGGGAAGGCGAAATGGAAGCATTCGAAACACAGGATGGCACAGAAGTATTGATTATGGTGCTTAATGGGGGCGACGTTAAGGCCTATCAGGCAATGTGTCCGCACCAGAGAATCGCTCTGGTTGAAGGGGAATTTGATGGTAAGCAGCTAATCTGTCGCGCTCATCTCTGGCAGTTCGATTGTAAATCCGGTAAAGGTATCAACCCGGATAATTGCCGGTTGGCTGAATACCCTATCAAAATTGAGGACGATGACTTGTTTGTAAATATAGAAGGCATCATACCTTTTGTTGCCCATACCTGATACTGATAAAAAGCAATCCAGATGAAGAAACCAATTATAAGGTCAAACTGCAATGAGCGGTGATGCTTCAAAAAATAATAGAGTAGGTCCGATTATCAGGTCAGGTGAAGTTGCGCAAGCCGTAGCGGAAGCTGTTGAAATTGATAATCCGGACAAGGAGATATTTGTAGATGATAAGGTGGCTTACTTACGAATCGCTATGGAGAATGAGTGTATTTTGCGAAAGGAAACCATGGAAGAGATCCTGGGCCGTGAATTTGAAATGCGGGAACTGGAAATTAATCTCAGTTCATTTGCCGGCCAGATTGAAACTACACCTGAGTATGTGCGTTTCTATTTTGAGAAAGTACTTTAATTTACATCTATTGAACCGCCCCGGATTTGCCGGAGGCTCCATTTCTTGAGAGGATGGAGCAATGAACAAACACAAACGCTATCCCCCGGAGATCCGGGAACGGGCCGTGCGCCTTGTCCTAGAGCATCAGGAGACCTATCGCTCACAGTGGGCGGCGCTGACTTCCATCGCCGATAAGATTGGCTGCACAGCGGAAACATTGCGTAACTGGGTGAGACGCGCAGAGGTTGACCAGGGCGAACGCGCCGGCCTGACCAGCGTCGAGCGTGACCGCATGCGGGCCTTGGAACGCGAGAATCGGGAACTCAAGCGCGCCAATGAGATTCTGCGCAAGGCATCGGCTTTTTTCGCCCAGGCGGAGCTCGACCGCTAACTGGCGAGATGGTAGCCTTTATCGACCAACACCGGGAGGCCCTTGGGGTCGAGCCGATCTGCAAGCAGTTGCCGGTCGCCCCGTCGACCTACTACGAGCACAAGGCTCGGGCAGCGGACCCTGGGCGGTTGCCGGCGCGGGTGCGGCGTGACCAGGCGTTATGTGAGGCGATACGGCGTGTCTGGGATGAGAATTACCGGGTATACGGCGCCAGGAAGGTCTGGCGGCAACTCAAACGGGAAGGCCAGGCGGTGGCCCGTTGCACGGTGGAGCGATTGATGAGGCAGCTTGAGATACAGGGTGTGAGGCGGGGCGCAAAGCGCTGGACGACGGTATGTGATGCGTCGTTGCCGCAGCCGGCTGACCGGGTGAACCGGCAGTTTACCGCCAACAGGCCGAACCGGTTATGGGTGGCGGACATCACGTATGTGGCGACCTGGTCGGGCTTTGCCTATGCGGCGTTTGTGGTGGATGTGTATGCTCGGCGCATCGTGGGCTGGCGGGTCAGCCGTTCCTTGGGCGCCGACCTGGCGCTGGACGCATTGGAGCAGGCGTTGTGGTCACGGCACGGCGCCAAGGGGTTGGTTCATCACAGTGACCACGGCAGTCAGTATCTGTCGATCCGCTATACCGAGCGCTTGGCGGCGGCCGGGATTGAGGCCTCTGTGGGCAGTGTGGGGGATTCCTATGACAATGCGTTGGCGGAGACGATCATCGGCTTGTATAAGACGGAAGTAATCCGGGCACGGGGGCCATGGAAGACACTCGATGATGTGGAATATGCCACCTTGGAATGGGTGGATTGGTTCAATCATCGTCGTTTGCTGGCGCCGCTCGGCAATGTGCCGCCGGCTGAATATGAACAGATGTACTATGATGAGATTAACCGGTCATGCATAGCCGCATGACTCAAACTAACGAGTCTCCGGGATTCCCGGGGCGGTTCACTATACAGTAGTAGCAGTAAAAATGCAGAAATCAAAATCTAAAGAGTAACCAGAATGAGTAAGATACCGGAACCTCTAAAACCATTGAAAACATGGTCTTATCTCGCGGGTAACAGACGCCGACCCAGTGAATACGAGATTGTATCAACTAATCTGCATACCAGCCTTGATAACCCTGAGCAACCATGGGAAATGGACATCAATGCTCACATGAATCAGTGGTATCTGAAATACCGGAATAACAGTCCGCTCAAGCTAGATGACTGGGATAGGTTCCAAGACCCCGATCAGCTTGTATATCGCACCTATAATATCCTGCAAGACGGACAGGAAACTTACGTAAAGAGTTTGTTCGACCAGTTTAGTGACAGAGAGCACGATAAATCCTTGGACCAAGAATGGGCAGAGCTGTTGTCCAAGGCTTACAGCCCGGTTCGTTATCTTTATCATGGCCTGCAGATGGGGTCTGCTTATATCGCCCAGATGGCGCCTGCGAGCACTATCACTAACTGCGCCGTGTTCCAGACGGCAGATTCTCTTCGCTGGTTAACACATACAGCTTATCGTACTCGCGAACTTTCTATAACCTACCCGGATATCGGCTTTGGCCAAAATGAAAAACAACTCTGGGAAGAACATGATGGTTGGCAGGGTTTCAGAGAATTGGCTGAGAAAGCTTTGGTAGCCTGGGACTGGGGGGAAGCATTCGTTGCCATTAATCTGGTACTAAAGCCGACAGTAGAGGCTTCAATACTCCATCAACTCGGAAATGCCGGCAGGCAGCAGGGCGACACCTTGCTTGGTTTATTATCTGATGCCCATTTGCGTGACAGTGAACGCCATAATCGGTGGTCAACAGCGCTAGTCAAATTTGTTTTAGAGAGTGAAGACAACAAAAAGGAATTGTCGGATTGGTACGAAGCATGGATGCCTTTAGGTTTGGCTGCTGCTAGAGCATATTGTTCAATGTTGCCGGAGGAAGATGAGGCAGCAGATCAAGCCCTGCAGGCATTAAAGAATATTAAGGTTCGGCTTGATCTCTAGTTTAACATCAATTAATTTTAACCATCTGCGAAGTAAATCATGTCATATTCAGGTTTTAATATTCAAATTGAAGATCAGGATGAAGCCTATATATGCGACCCCAATGATACAATTCTTCGCAGTGCGTTGCGTGCTGGTCTGGGTTTTCCCTATGAATGCAATTCAGGTTGGTGTGGCAGTTGTAAATTTGAACTAGTTGCAGGTGATGTAAATACAATTTGGGAAAATGCCCCCGGTCTTTCTCACCGGGATATTCGAAAAGGAAGAAAACTTGCCTGCCAATCCATACCACAGGGCGACTGTATCATCAAAACTAGCCCTGATGACAGATTTTGTCCCAAAAACAAACCTATCCGCGCATCTGCCGAACTTTATCGTGTAAATCAACTGACAGCAGACATGGCGGAGTTTTGTTTCAAAACAAAACAGGTTGCCGATTTCCTCCCTGGTCAATACGCTTTGTTACAAATAAAGAATATATCAGGAGTCCGCGCATATTCAATGTCCAATTTACCAAACACTGACGGTGAATGGCATTTTATTATAAAGAAAATAGAAAATGGCGTAGCAACACAAGAAATTTTCAAAAAAATCAAGGTTGGAGACACAATAAGACTTGATGGACCTTATGGACTCGCTTATTTACGTCCGGATAGCCCTCGCGATATCGTCTGCATCGGAGGTGGTTCCGGAATATCGCCAATAATGTCTATCATAAGAGCCGCTGTTCGAGAGTCGCAACTGAGCGACAAAATAATATATCTGTTTTACGGTGGACGTGGACCCGCTGATATTTGCGTGCCAAAGTTAATTGCTAATGAAAATGAATTGAATAATCGGATCATTAATCTGAACGCAATTTCTGAACCTGCCTTGGACCCAACTGGTGTCTGGGGAGGAGATATTTGTTTTGTCCATGAACTGGTCGAGAAGAAACTTGCAACGACCATGCAAAACTATGAATTTTATTTTTGTGGTCCAATGAAGATGACGGAGACTATAGCTCGAAAACTAATGATTGACTATCAAGTACCGTTTGAACAACTCCACTATGATCGCTTTTTTTAGCTTTGTGTATAGTCCTATATTGGATAAAGCCATACAATTCAGTGAGCCGTAGGACATCTATATGAGATGCCTGGTTAACATCGGTCCGATAACACATTGTTTGATGGTTACGCTGGTTTAGGCTGGTCGCCGAGAGTGAGAAATCAATGCAGGTTTTACTGATTCTTTGGGAACCCAATGATAAAAGGCGCGCTCTGTCCCAGCAGAAGCAGAAAGAGTACCTGCGCTCACTGGACGGCGCAATCAACGAGGCGCGCAGCCATGGCGTGATGACCCTGGGTTGGAGCCGGGTGGACCGCTCGCTGAACAACGCGCCGGCTGAGGGTTATGTTGGCGTGTTTGCGATGGACTCGGCGCAGGCCATTCATGAACTGGACAGAAATATTCAGCAATCTCTGTGGTATGAGTATTTCGATTCCGTCAATATCAGCATCAACCTGGAAGGTGAAACAGAGCCAGAACCGCACCGGGTCTACGCCAGGTTGCTGGGACTTGATAGTTGATCGTTGACAATATCGATATTTTATGAAAATATCGATATTATTTCGTATCCTGGGTATGATAAACAGCAAAAAGCAGGTATTATGACGGCGCAGAAACGTTACGTGCGCATCACCAGCAGAGACAGGCCGGGATTTGTCGAGTTCAATTTTTCCCTCGGCGATCCGGCTCTCTACCTGGAAATGATTTTGCCAACTGCAGCGTTTACCGAGTTTTGCCGGGACAATCAGGTAACGTTTCTGGGCGACAAAGAGGCTGCAGCGGTAGACAAACAACAGGCAAAATGGCAATACGGTGAAGCCGGCGCCGAATACGAGACGGGTGAGCCGGAAACCCATTGAGAAGAACAGTCAGATGTCAATCGATCTTAAAACGACAAAAATTGAGCAGAAAAGGATTACTTTCGACAATGTTGCGGCAAAAGTGGGTGAGGGGAAGGTACCCAGCCGCTACCAGGAAGTGATGGTGAGGATGCAACATGAAGAGGTGTTTCACTATCGCCCCACCTGGGACCCTGAGCACGACATCTTCGATGCGGACCGCACCGCGATTAACATGCAGGATTTCGACGATCTGACGGACCCGCGCCAGTATTATTACGCCCCCTATGTTATCCAGCGCTCAAAACAGCAGGAAACCATGGAAAAGAATTTTTCCATGGTTGAAAAAAGAGGATTGCTCACTGCGCTGGACGCAGGTCTTATCGAACAAATCCTGCGCATCGTCATACCGTTCCGGCATGCGGAATGGGGCGCCAATACCAATAACCTGTTTATCGCTGCCTACGGCTTTGGCACGCCGATGCCCATTGCCGCGGATTTTCAGGGCATGGATCGGCTCGGGAACGCCCAGTACATCACGCGCATTGGTTTGATCTTGTCGGGCAACGACCCGGAGATACTGGACCAGGCCAAATCGGAATGGCTGGAGCAACCGCTGTGGCAGCCGTTACGCAAGTTGATAGAAGACAGTTTTGTCCTCAAGGACTGGTTTGAACTGCACTTGTTGCAGAATTTCCTGGTGGACGGCGTTCTGCAACCGTTGTTGTTCGAACACTTCGATGCTGAAGTCGTGAATAACGGCGGCGCCGCATTTGCGATGCTCACGGAATTTTTCGTGGAATGGTATGCGGAGTCGACCCGCTGGACCGATCACACGATCAAAACGGCAGCCGGGGAATCCGCTGAAAACCGTGCGCTGCTTGCAGGCTGGAAAGACAAGTGGATGCCGGAAGTCAAAAACGCTGCGTTGCCGTTGGCGGAGTATATTTTCGCCGAACGCAGCGCCGAAGTAATGAACCAGATCATCGACCGGCTTGAACGCAGAGCCGGTAAGATTGGCTTGAGTTGAGATAAACACATGGCTGAAAACGTATTCATTGCATTACAGAACAGTCCGGAAGCGCAGCCTGTAATACAGGCAATTACTGAAGACAACCCGGCTGCGGTAGTGAATGAGACACCGGGAATGGTGAAAATAGATTGTCCCAAACGATTGGTGATCCGGCGTGAGACCGTTGAAGAAAAAATCGGCACGGAATTCAACCTGCAGGACATCCACCTGACGTTGATATCCCTGTCCGGCAACATAGAAGAAGACGAAGACGAATTTGTATTATATTGGAATATTTAATTCCGCTTGTTTAGCAAGAGGTAAACACTATGGCAAACAAACCCAGACGGCTTAACCTGAACCAGAAATACCAGCTCATGACCCGCGGGCTGGACTGGGAGACCACCTACCAGTCGATGGACGATGTATTTCCCTATGACAAGTACGAAGGCATCAAGATCAAGGATTGGGACAAGTGGCAGGATCCGTTCCGTCTCACGATGGACGCGTACTGGAAATACCAGGCGGAAAAGGATCGGAAACTGTACGCGATCCTGGACGGCTTTGCCCAGAACAACAGCCAGTTGAATATCTCCGATGCGCGTTACATGAATGCCGTCAAGATCTGGGTGCAGGGCGTCACGCCGCTGGAATATGCCGCTTTCAGGGGCTTTGCGATGCTTGGCAGGGGGTTTCGCGGCGCCGGCGCCCGCGTTGCCTGCCAGTTCCAGTCCATTGATGAGATGCGCCATTACCAGACGCAGATGCATGCGTTCAGCCATTACAACAAGTACTTCAACGGTTTCCGGCAGTATGCGCGCATTCGCGACCGGGCCTGGTACCTGTCCATCCCCAAGAGTTATTTTGAAGACGCGGTCAGCGCCGGCCCGTTCGAGTTGATCACGGCCATATCGTTTTCCTTTGAATACGTGTTGACCAACCTGCTGTTCATGCCGTTTGTGTCCGGCGCCGCCTACAACGGCGATATGGCCACGACCACCTTCGGCTTCTCCGCGCAATCAGACGAATCGCGCCACATGACGTTGGGTCTTGAAGTCATCAAGTTTATGCTGGAGCAACATGAAGACAATGTGGTTATTATCCAGGAGTGGCTGGATAAGTGGTTCTGGCGCGGCTATCGCCTGCTTGGCCTGATCGGTACGATGATGGATTACATGCTGCCCAAGAAGGTGATGTCCTGGCGTCAGGCCTGGGAGATTTACTGGGAGGAGAACGGCCTGGCGTTGTTCAACGACCTGTCCCGCTACGGTTTGCGCCCGCCCAAGTATCACGAGGTGGCAACCAAGGAAAAATACCGCATCTCCCATGAATTCTGGAGCACGATCTACCAGTTCTCCCATGCCACGGCCTTGTACACCTGGATCCCCACCGAGGAGGAACTGGACTGGCTGTCGGCGGAGTATGGCGAACTGTTCGATACCGTTTATCGCCCTCGTTATGAGTACTGGGCCGAACTGGAACGGAACGGTGAACGCTTTTTCCAGAAACGGCTGCCGGTTGTCTGCAACGTCTGCCAGATACCGATCTTCCACACCATGCCCGACGACCCGTTGATGAACTGTTGCCTGGTCTCTGAATACAAGGGTACCAAGCACCAGATGTGTTCCCAGGGCTGCAAGGATATTTTTGACAGGGAACCGGAGAAGTATTGTCAGGCCTACATCCCGCCGCAGCAGATCTACCAGGGGAACTGCGGGGGCGCTACGCTTGAAGCCTACAAGGAATGGCTCCATATCAAGGAAGAGGAAACCGGGGAGTATTATGGGTCGGAAGATCACCGCATGTGGGAAAGTTGGAAAGCCCAGGCGGCAAAAGCAGCCGAGTTGTCAGCCTGATGGGGCAGGGATGGGACATGACTCGCGCCGGCGTCAGGTGAGGTTGCCCCGATGCCGGTGAAGTTTGTTGGCGCTGCATACGATTTCCCATGCGCTAACCAGGTGGAGAACTATGGCGGCGATATGAATGTATACGTGGTCTGGGATCACCACCTGATCTATTGCGCGCCCAACACCTACCGGCTGCCGCCAACCATGAAATTCAGGGATTTCCTGGAGCAGGTGTTTGCGCCCGATTATCCGCAACATCCCGATACTGAGAAAGTTGACTGGGACCAGGGTGTCTGGCAACTGGAAAATGAACCCTGGCAGCCTGACCTGGATAAATCCTTTGCCGAAAACGGCGTTGCACACAATTCATTCATCCGGGTGACCACGCCGGGCCTCGAGGGCATGCACGGAGTAGGGAACTGAACAGGCCCGGTATAGGGGCAGGCACGTGTCTTTTCAGGCAATCATAGAACCACTGGGCGAGACGATAGAGGTCGAGGACGGCCAGAAGCTGCTCGATGCGGCATTGCGCGCCGGGGTATGGTTGCCGTATGCCTGTAACCACGGCGTCTGCGGCACCTGCAAGGTGGACGTGCTGGAAGGCGAGGTCGAGCATAACGAGGCGTCGTCGTTTGCCCTGATGGATATCGAGCGGGACGAAGGCAAGACCCTGGCCTGTTGCGCGACCCTGTCATCCGATATTGTGATAGAGGCTGATATCGAAGAGGAAGACGACGCGCGCTACCTGCCGGTGGAGGATTTTACCGGCACAGTGGTGCGGATGGAGGACCTGACCCCGACGATTAAAGGCATCTGGCTGGAAGTGCCGGGCGCCGGCATCGAATTCCAGGCCGGCCAGTACCTGAATCTCAATATTCCCGGCGTTGATATCCCCCGGGCATTTTCTTTGGCAAACCCGCCCTCAGAGCGGAACATCATCGAACTGAATGTGCGTCATGTCCCCGACGGCCAGGCGACCACGTACCTGCATGAGCAACTCAAAACGGGCGACACACTCAGTTTCACCGCACCGTTGGGCCGGTTTTTTGTGCGCAAATCCGCGCCGGAACCGATGCTCTTCCTGGCCGGCGGCTCCGGGCTGTCCAGCCCCAAATCCATGATCCTGGACCTGCTGGAGAGCGGAGATGAACGCGCGATCACGTTGATTTACGGCGCCCGCAACCGCGCGGAACTGTATTATTCCGACCTGTTCTGCGAACTTGCCGAAAAACACGATAATTTTCATTACCTGGCCGCATTGTCTGAAGCATTGGATACGGATGACTGGGACGGCGCCCGCGGTTTCGTGCATGAACTGGCCGAGCAACATTTTGAACAGCGTTTTGAAGGTCATAAAGCCTACCTGTGCGGCCCGCCGCCGATGGTGGACAGTTGTATCACCAGCCTGATGCGCGGCCGCCTGTTTGAAGAACACATCTTCATGGAAAACTTTTTTACCGCCGCGGACAGTGAAAAACCGGCCCGCCGCAGCGCGTTGTTCAAGAAATTCTAGGCATGCTTTTATCTGACAGCGCTTGCCTTTTCCGCAACAGCCGGAATCCTTCGGACGTACCTAATAGGGAAGGTTTGCTCACTGGATTCCCGTTTTCACGGGAATGGGAGTTGGCTGCCTACGCTGACCATTCCCGCGAAAGCGGGAATCCAGTAGGCAATAAAACTCCTTATAAACGGGAGTTGAAGACCGGATTCCAGTTTCCGTTTACTCCACAGGGATCAGCTCGTTCCGTAGCGTTATAATGATGCACGCAGAAAAATTTACTATTATCATTGAAGATAGCGGTGAAGAATTCACCTGCGCGCCGGAACGCAATGTGCTCAAGTCCATGGAGCAGTTGGGCAGGAAGGGCATCCCGGTGGGTTGCCGGGGCGGTGGTTGCGGAGTATGCCGAGTGCAGGTCGTTTGCGACGGTCGCTACCGTACCGGCAAAATGAGCCGCGAACAGGTGCCCGTTGAGGATGAAGAACAACGCATTTGCCTCGCGTGCAAGCTGTTCCCCGAGGATAATCTTCGCTTGAAGGTTCTCGGCAAATGGCAGAAATACTTTTTGTCCGGTACACAATTTCTGTCAGAGAATACAAATTAAGCCCAAATTTTTTCGGCACAGAGTAAAATTCATCTACTATATGAACCATGAATAATTTGCTGTTCTGCCCTGGTACCAGGCAATAACTCGAGGAGGAAAAGACAATGTCATTTACTGGTGTGATGCGACCCGGCCATGCGGCAATCCGGGTATTGGATATGGATGAATCGGTAACGTACTACACGGAACGGTTGGGTTTGATAAAGACCGATGAGGATGATCAGGGCAGGGTGTATCTCAAGGCCTGGGACGAACTGGACAGTTTTTCCATCGTGCTCAGGGAGGCCGATGCGCCGGGCATTGATTATACCGGCTACAAGACCTACTCACGCGCGGATATGGATGAACTGGTGGGCAAGCTCAAAGATTACGGCCTGGATATCGAGTGGCTCCCGGAAGGCGAGTTGAACAATTGCGGCGAACGGGCCCGTTTCCAGACACCAACCGGTCATTACTTTGAATTGTATGCGGATAAAAAACAGATCGGCGATGGGCTGGGTCGGCTCAACCCCAATCCCTGGCCGGAAGGATTGAAAGGCATGCAGGTCTACCGGTTTGACCATGTGTTGCTGTACGGCCCCAAGGTTATCGAAACCACGAAAATTTTTACCGATGTGCTGGGTTTTGATCTGACCGAACGGGTGCTGACGCCGGAAGGTGAAATGAATGTCACCTTCGTTTCCTGTTCCAACAAGGCCCATGACCTGGCCTTCGTGGAATATCCCGAACCGAACAAGCTGCACCATGTCTCGTTCATGCTGATGACCTGGGAGGAGGTACTGCGCGCCGCTGATATCATGAGCATGCACGACATCTCCATTGACATCGGCCCCACCCGTCACGGCATTACCCGTGGCCGCACCATTTACTTCTTCGACCCGTCGGGGAATCGTAACGAGGTATTCTGCGGCGATTACACCTGGTATCCTGATCGGGAGCCGATCACCTGGACTGCGGAAGAATTGGGCAGGGCTATCTTCTACCACGACAGGAGATTGAACGAAAACTTCCTGTCGGTGGTGACCTGAGGCTAAACTGGCCTTGATTGGAACACATCTCAAGGCCAGCGATTTAACGATCCCGGATGCTGAAATCGAGATTTCAGCGGTCCGCGCGCGCGGCGCCGGAGGGCAGAACGTCAATAAGGTCGCGACCGCGATCCACCTGCGTTTTGATATCCGCGCCTCGTCTCTGGCGGAACTGTATAAGCAGCGTCTGCTGAAACTCAGGGACCGCCGTATCAGCAAGGACGGCGTGGTCATCATCAAGGCCGGTAAATTCCGCACCCAGGAGAAAAACCGGAACGATGCTTTGCAGCGCCTACAGGCGTTAATCAGAAGCGTTACCCTGACCAGGAAGATCAGGCGACCGACTGTTCCCACTCAATACGCACAGCAAAAAAGACTGGACCGTAAGACCCGGCGCGGACAGATCAAATCCCTGCGCGGCAGGGTGACAGAGGAATGAGTTCTTTAGCTGTTGCAGTATTAAGAATTAAGAACTATACTTGATCAATATATTGTACAAGTATGGCGCGATTCAATGCGTGTAATCAATTTTTCTGAAGCAAGAAACCAGTTGAAACAAGTCCTCGATCGAGTTGTTGAAGATTCCGACTGCACAATCATCACGCGTCGGGATGCAGAAGACGCCGTGGTCATGTCGCTAGATCATTTCAATGGATTGATGGAAACAGTTTATCTATTAAATAGTCCGGCAAATTCAGAGCGCTTGGCTGAATCAATCAAGCAATATCGCAAAGGGCGAACGAGGGAACATGGATTGATTAATGATTGAAACGCTGGCATGGACGAAAGAAGCGTGGAATGACTACCTTTACTGGCAGAACCAGGACAGGAAGACCCTGAAACGCATCAACAAGCTCATTATGGATACACAAAGATCGCCATTTTCCGGTATCGGCAAACCAGAACCGTTAAGAGGGAATTTGACCGGATTCTGGTCCAGACGAATTGATGAAGTTAACAGGCTGGTTTACGCTGTTGACACCGATAGACTGACAATCATTTCGTGCAGGTATCATTACTAAGGAACCTCTGAGATTAAGTCAGAGTGCGTACTAGATCAAGTCCTTGAATACGGTCGCGGCGGCTTCGATGGTTCTGTCTATCTCTTTATTGCCGTGGGCGCCGGAGATAAAGCCGGCCTCGTAACTTGAGGGCGCCAGGTAGACCCCTTGTTCCAGCATGCCGTGAAAAAAACGGTTGAAGGTCTCCTGGTCGCAAGCGGTCGCCTGTTCGTATGAGGTGATGGGGGAAGCGTCGGTAAAAAACAGTCCGAACATGCCGATCGCGTAGGTTGTGGTCATGGGCACGCCGTTTGCGTCAGCCGCTTGCTTCAATCCTTTGAGCAGCTTGTTCAGGTTTGCTGACAGACCGGCAAAAAACCCGGGTTCCGATATCAGTTCCAGGGTTGTCAGGCCGGCAGCCATCGCGACGGGATTGCCGGACAGGGTCCCCGCCTGGTAGACGGCGCCGTCCGGCGCCAGGCAATTCATGATCGCCTTGCGGCCGCCGAACGCGCCAACCGGCATACCGCCGCCGATTACCTTGCCGAGCAAGGTCAGGTCGGGCTTGATACCGTATAAGGATTGAGCGCCGCCCAACGCTAGACGAAAACCGGTCATCACTTCATCAAAGATCAGGACGCTCCCATACCGGTCACAGAGCGCGCGCAAGGTATCCAGGAAGCGTTGTGAACCGGGGATGCAGTTCATGTTGCCGGCAACCGGCTCTACGATCACTGCGGCAACCTCCTCGCCGATGTCGGTAAATACACTCATGACCTGGTCGTGGTCGTTATAGGGCAATGTAAGGGTGTGCCTTGCCAGGTCCGCGGGTACGCCCGGCGAGGTGGGGATGCCCAGGGTCAAAGCGCCGGAACCGGCCTTGACCAGCAATGAATCGGCATGCCCGTGGTAGCAACCTTCGAACTTGATGATTTTATCCCTGCCGGTAACGCCGCGCGCCAGCCTGATGGCGCTCATCGCCGCTTCCGTGCCTGAGTTGACCATGCGTATCCTTTCCAGCGCGGGCATAAGTGAGCAGATTTTTTTTGCCAGCGCGGTTTCTATCCGGGTTGGCGCTCCGAAACTCAAACCATCCGCTAACGCCTCCCGTACCCGCTCCAGGACAAGCGGATGCGCGTGTCCGAGGATCATCGGTCCCCAGGAACCGACGTAATCGATATAGGCGCGCCCGTCGGTGTCATACAGGTAGGCGCCGCTGCCGCGCTCGAAAAATATCGGGTCACCGCCCACGGCCTTGAACGCGCGCACCGGCGAATTTACGCCGCCGGCGATATATTCTTTTGCTTGTTCAAAATGGCTACGCTTCATTATCTGCTTTTTACCACAATGTGCGTGGATGGCGCTGGTTTTTTTTCAGAAACCCTGAAACAAGCGAGCGCATTGTGCTATGCCTCACTTGATCCTGTTATCGCAAAATGCCGGTTGAATTCCTGCACGACTGAATGAGGATCTTCAGACTGGTAGACACTGCTGATCACCGCGAGCATATCGGCGCCATATTCGATTAGTGTTCCGCAGTTTGTCGGGGTTATTCCTCCAATTGCGGCAATCGGCAGAGACAGTTGAGCTTTTGCCTGGCTTATGATTTCAAGCTCGGCGGAAACAGCATGTTGCTTGGAGAGGCTTGGAAAGAATGCGCCGAACGCAACATAATTCGCGCCGTGTTCCTGGGCAGACACCGCGCGCTGCAAGCTGTTGTAACAGGAAATGCCGACAATGGCGCGTGGTCCCAGTTCTTTTCTTGCCGTTTTGCAATCAATATCATCCTTGCCCAGGTGCACGCCATCACATTTTACCGAGATGGCCAGTTCCAGGTCGTCGTTGATGATCAGCGGGCAACCGTATTGACGGCATAGTTGCCGTAACCGGGTCGCTTCGTATGCTCTTTTGGCGCGGTCACCGGACTTGTCCCGGTATTGCAGCGCCGCGACGCCGGCCCTCAGTACCTGTTCCGTTACGCTCAGAAGACGGTCCGTGGACAGCCTGGCGCAGTCCGTAATAACGTACAGTCCTTTCACTTGAGCAAGCGTTCGGGATGCAACTGCGATTGGCCTATGCGGCATGCTTGTTTCAATGTCTTCCAGGTGTATTCCTGGGCATTTTCCACTGCAATGCGCGCCGTCTCGCCCCGGGCCAGCGCGCCTGCTATTGCGGCTGACAGGGTGCAGCCTGAGCCGTGATATGTATCGGGCAGTTTGTGCTGGCGGTAGTGGTATATTGAGCGGGTATTGTTCATCCAGACATTGATGAGCTGGTTACCTGTTTGGCCGGCGCTGGTGATTAAAGCCGTCTCACAGCCGAGATCCAATAGTCTGTGCAGCGCGTCCTCCGTGTCATTGCAACCGGTCAGCGCCAACGCTTCCTCCCGGTTGGGCGTGATCACGCTCGCGTGGGGAAACAGGCATTCGGTCATCGCCTGAATTAGCTCAGGTGAAGATAAATTGGCGCCGGCGCCGGCGCTCAGCACCGGATCCAGCACGACGGGAACCTTTGCTGAGGCCAGGTAATCGCCAATAATCCCGATCAGTTCAACGCTGCCGATGAGACCGATTTTACACGCGTCAATGGTAATGTCTCCGGCCAACAGGTCCAGTTGTTCCATGAAGTTTGCCGGTGATTGTGGTGTCATGGTACTGAATTCAGCCGTGTTTTGTGCGGTCAGCGCAGTAATGACCGAAACGCAGTGGCAGCCGGCATGTGCCAGCGCTTCGATATCGGCCTGTACCCCGGCTGCGCCGGACGGATCATGGCCGGAAAACGCCAACACTACAGGCTTTGTGCGCATGAGCTAGAGGGGTTTGTATACGGCCAGCAGGATGATCGCAATGAGGAAGATTACCGGAATTTCATTGTACCAACGGTACCAGACATGTGAATGGCGGTTGCGATCATGTTTGTAATCCCGCAGCAACTTGCCGCAGTGAACGTGATAGCCGAGCAGCAGCAGCAGCAGCGCCAGTTTTACCTGGAACCAGGTTTGGCCCGCATAGTTGGCCCAGCCATTGTGTACGCTTAACCAGATGCCGAATACCAGGGTCAGAATGGCGCCGGGGGTCATGATGCCGAAATAGAGTTTCCGTTCCATGACCTTGAACCGATCGATACTGATCTCGTCTGTGCTCATCGCGTGATATACGAACAGCCTGGGAAGGTAAAACAACCCGGCAAACCAGGTTACCATGAAGATCAGGTGGAGCGATTTCAGCAACAGCATGATGGCAGGTGTGGAGGCGCTTAAACCTGTGCTCTTGCTGGCGCAGTGGATTTGTTTGCCTTAGCGGTGGCCTGTACATGCAGCAGGCTTTCAACCTGCTGTTTGAGTTTGCCGATATCCATCTCGCCGATTTTGTGTTTGATTATCCTGCCGTCCGGGTCGATGAGGAAAGATGTCGGCGTAAGCATTACGTTGCCGAACGCGGCTGCCAGGGCGCCGTCAAGGTCCAGCGCGATGGGGTAGGGCAGTTGCCGCTCAGTGGTGAGTTCCACTACCCGATTTGGAGGATCGTAGGACATCGCGACGCCGATCAGTTCAAAACCGGCATTGCCGAACTCTTCGTACAGCTCCACCAGGTGCGGCATCTCTTTCAGGCAGCCGGGACAGCTAGTGGCCCAGAAGGTTACCAGGATTGGCCGTCCGCGCAGTTCGCCCATGTTGAGTTTCTCACCTTCCAGGGTGGTGAACGTTACGTCAGGCGCCCATTTCAATCCGGACGGACTCATCCACAGCCAGAACGACAGGCCGGCAACCGCGAGGATGAAGATGGCTGAAATAGTTTCCTTGATTTTCATAGGCCCATTATACCGTATCAGAAAATCCCTGCCTCCAATCCCGCGGCCATGGTCATGCCCAGTTCTTCACAGGACACGAGAAATTCCTCCCGATAGTCCCCGCGGCAAATCAGCGGTTCCTGCACCGCTTTCCAGGCCAGTCCCTTGATAATACGCTCAATGCTGGTCTTGGCCCCCGTACCGTCATTACCTGCCCGGATGAACAACGCATAAGGCAGTCCTTCGGTTTTTTCCAGGCATGGATAATAGATCCGTTCAAAAAAGTCCTTGATCGCGCCACTCATGTACCCGAAGTTTTCTGTTGTGCCGAGAATGACCGCATTGGCCCATAATACGTCTTCTGCTCCGGCTTCCCCCGGAACGAGCACTCGCAGGTCAACCCCCTGAATGTCCTCATGGGATGCGCCGCCAACCACCGCATCCGTCATCGCGCTGGTATTGGCGGAAGGCACATGGGAGACAATCAATAGACGGGACATTTGAATATCATGTTCAGATAAGGTTATTATTTCAGCAAGCTCTGAACAAGTCCATTCTGAACTTGCCCCAAATTTGACAGGTATTTATCCCAGGCATCTGAAAATGATCAACGCAGGCATAGTCGGTGGCACGGGCTACACGGGCGTCGAATTGATACGCTTCCTGTCCGGTCACCCGGAAGTGGAACTGGTGACCGTCACCTCCCGGACGGAACATGGCAGGCCGGTATCCGGATTGTTCCCGTCACTGCGCGGGGTGGCGGACCTGGCGTTTTCCGATCCCCAATCCGGCGCGCTGTCGGACTGTGACGTGGTGTTTTTTGCAACGCCCAGCGGCACAGCCATGCACCAGGCCCCGGGACTGCTCGAAGCCGGAGTCAAGGTTATCGACCTGTCGGCCGATTATCGCCTGCGCGACCGTAAGGTGTGGGAGCGCTGGTATGGTCAGGAACATGCCAGTCCCGGTTACCTGGACGAAGCAGTGTATGGTCTGCCGGAAGTCAACCGCGCCGATATCGCCAGCGCCCGCTTGGTTGCCAACCCGGGCTGTTACCCGACCGTGATACAACTGGGCTTTATGCCGCTGCTGGAGGAAGACCTGGTGGAACCCGACAGCCTTATCGCCGACGCCAAGTCCGGCGTCAGCGGCGCGGGGCGTAGCGCCTCCCTGAGGACCCAGTTCTGTGAGGCCGGTGAATCCTTTTCCGCCTATTCCGCCGGCGGGCACCGCCACCTGCCTGAGATCAAGCAAGGTCTTAGCGCGGTGTGTCACGGGGATATGGAACTGGTATTTGTCCCTCACCTGTTGCCCATCATCCGCGGAATACACGCAACCTTGTATGCGCGCCTGAAACAGCCCGGCGCTGACCTGCATGGTTTGTTCAGCAAGCGCTATCAGGGTGAACGCTTTGTTGACGTGTTGCCAGAAGGCGCACACCCGGACACGGCCTCGGTCCGTGGTTCCAATACCTGCAGGATAGCCGTTTTTCAGCCGCAAGATGGCGCAACAGCCGTTATACTTGCCGTCGAGGATAACCTGGTGAAAGGCGCTGCGGGCCAGGCGCTGCAGAATTTGAATATAATGTATGGTCTTGATGAGGCAACCGGCCTGACGCAACGCGCGCTCTGGCCTTGATCCGTCATAAGGCTTGTATCCCGGGCAACATAATCTTGAACGGCTTTATCATAAGACCTCGAAAGTCCCTGCGTTATTGGATATCCCTCCTGGGTCTGGCTGCGATATTACTGCTGCTGTTGCTATTCAGCAACCGGGAAAAACTGGACGCCGGTTTGAGTTTCTGGTTTGCAGACGGGGGACTGTCCACGGCAGAATTGCGCGGCAGGAACACAGAATTGCAGGAAAAAATACTTATCCTGGAGCAGAACAGCCAGGTGGACAAGCAGGCCGCTGCCCTGTTGCAGGAACAGCTTATCGAATCACAAGAAGATAACTTCCGGTTGCGAAAAGACCTGGAGTTCTATAAGGGGATTATCAATGTAAAAGATGGCAGGAACTCCCCGATAATACACGGAATGCGGATTAAGCCCCTGGCGCGCGCCCGTAGTTACCGACTGGAGTTGATACTGCTACATATTACCAATACGGACAAGGTGTTCGAAGGGATGCTCAATGTTGTTGTTGAAGGCATGCAGGACAGCAACGAAACGCGCCTTGCGCTGAATGAAATCGGCTCGGACCGGAACTATGCAGTCAGTTTAAGGAATTTCCAGCGTATCGAGAATGATTTTATCTTGCCGGAAAACTTCCATCCGCATAAAATCCTTGTGACAATTACCATGGAGAAAGAGGAAGACGCAGGATTCGAAGATACATTTGATTGGCCGTTAACAGAAAACGGAGAGATAGCAGATGTTGGGTAGCAAAAGAAAGAAAAAAAGCGAGAAAATTGATTCTCTGATCGGCGAAAACACGGAAATCATAGGCGACATCAAATTCAGCGGAGGATTGCACGTGGACGGTAGAATCAAGGGAAATATTATCGCGGAGAGTGACAGCAATTCAGTATTATCTCTCAGCGACCAGGGCGTGATAGAAGGTGAAATACATGTGCCGTACAACGTGATAGATGGCGCCGTGCTCGGCAATATCTATAGCAGCGAACATATCGAACTCGAAGCCAAGTCGCGTATTACCGGCGATGTCTATTATAATCTGCTGGAAATATCCAGCGGCGCGCAGATAAGCGGGCGGCTGGTGCATACGCCGAATAGCAAAGGCGAACAGCAGGTGAACGAAGAAGAAGCGCCGTAAACACCGGCGTCCGTCATTGGCAACGATTATAGCCGGCGCCGGTTTACGCCCAGCCGTTCTTCTCGCTGTTTTTCTTGAAAAATAAGCAACAGCCCTATATATTATTAAGGAACCTCTGATTAAGTCAGAGGTTCCTACGATACAAGGATGTTTCCTTAACTTGATACCCGCTATGGGCGATAACCAGACAGGTTCAGAGAAAACCAGTATGAGTACATTGCTTGAAACTTCAGACAGATTGCCGGACCCGCTTGTTTTCACGGATACAGCCGCGTCCAAGGTGAGACAACTTATTGCCGAAGAGGACAACGTGGCCCTGATGTTGCGGGTTTTCATTTCAGGCGGAGGATGCTCCGGATTCCAATATGGTTTCACGTTTGATGAAACCGTCTCCGATGGTGATACCGTGGTGGAGAATGATGGCGTCAGACTTCTGATCGATCCGATGAGTATCCAGTACCTGACGGGCGCGGAGATAGACTACTCGGAAAATCTGGAAGGCGCGCAATTCGTCATCCGCAACCCCAATGCGCAGACGACCTGCGGTTGCGGTTCTTCTTTTTCTGTCTAGCCCGGTTCGCAGATCACACCAATTCTGACTAGTCCGGTTCGCAGATTACACCAAGCACCGCGGCCTTGCGCGCGCCGGTAACGGACGGCAGGTTTGCCGGGGTGTTTTCCAGCCGTTGGCGCGCCAGCCAGGCAAAAGTCACCGCTTCCACCGCATCGGGATCAATGCCGTACTCGCTCGTGGAATTAACGGCCACGCCGGGCAGCAGTGATTGCAGACGCCGCATCAGCGCCAGGTTGTGGATTCCGCCACCGCAGACCAGCAATTCCCCGGTCTCAGGCGCATAAGCTGATAGTGCATCGCTTATCGTCACGGCTGTCAGTTCCAGCAGGGTGGCCTGTACATCCTCATCCCGGTAGGTGTTACCCGTTTTATTGAACAGCGCGTTCAACCATGCCAGGTTAAAATCATCTTTCCCCGTACTCTTCGGTGGCGCCGTCGTGAAATAAGGATCGAGCAAAGCCTGTTCAAGCAACTCCTGTTGTATGATGCCGCTTGCAGCCCACTGGCCATGCTCATCATAGTTCCGTTTCCGGCATTGCTGTATCCATGCGTCCAGCAACGTATTGCCCGGACCCGTGTCAAACCCCCGGACCGCCTGCTCCGGCGCCGCGGGCAGTATCGTGATATTGGCTATTCCACCTATATTCAATACCACCCGATTTGTCTGGCCGGTGCGGAACTTCCAGGCATGAAACGCCGGCGCCAGTGGCGCGCCATGCCCGCCGGCTGCGATGTCAGCGCGGCGAAAATCCGCGATCGTGGTGATACCTGTCTGCGCGGCTATCAGGTTCGGGTCGCCGATTTGCAGGGTACGCGGTGTGCTCGCCCAGGGTAAATGCAGGATGGTTTGCCCATGGCTGCCAATGGCCCGGACCTGTGCCGACTGTGTAGCATTAGCTTCAAGCAATGCCAGGGCGGCCTGGCCGAAGAAATAGCCAATCCGATGGTCCAGTTCGCTGATGACCTCAATGGAAGATGATGGATTGATGCCTCTCAACACCTGTTGCAAGTCAGCGTCCAAGGGGTATTGGCGGTAATCAATTATGTCTGACCTGTCTCCGGACAGATCGACCAGGGCGGCGTCAATCGCGTCTGCGCTGGTTCCAGACATAAGCCCGATAAAGTACATGAGATAGACCTCGCCGAGTTTACCAGCAATGTTCCGGGTTGATCTGTGCCGGCCACTCCGGGCGCTGTAAAAGGCAGGGGATCAGCATTATCCAGAGACCGATACGCCGGCTCCGGATTTGCAGTTTGCCCCGAATAATCTCTGGCTTGAAGTGGTTTTTTCTATATACTCTGTGAGCCATAGCGCGCGCCGGGCAACTATTGATTGCCTCAGGGGCAACATTCGATGGAAAAAGTAGCGATAATTACGTGAATAGTCAAACAAAAAGGAAACCGGTGGTAATACATGCCTGAACTGGAAGCTGCGCTGGCGCTGATTCGGCGCGGCGCCGATGAAATCATCCTTGAGGATGAGTTACGCAAGAAACTGGACCGGGGGGCGCCGTTGCGGGTGAAAACCGGCTTTGATCCGACCGCACCTGATCTGCACCTGGGACACACGGTATTGATCAACAAGATGCGCCATTTCCAGGAGCTGGGGCATCATGTCATGTTCCTCATCGGCGACTTCACCGGGCTCATCGGCGACCCTTCCGGTCGGGATGTCACGCGCAAACCGCTGACGCCCGAACAGCTAGCTGAGAATGCCGAGACTTACAAGCAACAGGTGTATAAAATTCTGGACCCGGATAAAACGGAGATCTGTTTCAATTCCGAGTGGGGCAATGCGCTAGGTTCGGCCGGGATGATCAAGCTGGCCTCCCGCTATACGGTGGCGCGCATGTTGGAGCGGGATGATTTCAAAAAGCGCTATGCCGGCAACCAGTCCATTTCGATTCACGAGTTTCTCTACCCGCTGATGCAAGGCTATGACTCGGTGGTGATGCGGGCTGATGTTGAGTTGGGCGGCACCGATCAGAAATTCAACCTGCTGGTGGGTCGTGAGCTACAGAAAGAAGATGGCCAGGAACCGCAGATAGCCTTGACCATGCCTATTCTGGAAGGACTGGACGGTAAAAAGAAAATGTCAAAAACCCTGGACAACTACGTGGGGATTGATGAACCCGCGAACGAGATGTTCGGCAAGCTGATGTCAATTTCCGACGAACTGATGTGGCGGTATTACGAATTGCTGAGTTTTCGCTCTCTGGATGATGTTCGCCGATTACGACAAGAGGTGGAGGAGGGCGCCAATCCGAGACAGGTGAAGGTGGAACTGGCCCAGGAAATTGTTACCCGCTTCCATGACGGGCAGGCAGCAAAACAGGCGGAAGATGAATTCAATGCGCGTTTTCGCCAGGGCAAAATGCCGTCAGAGATTGAAGCAAGACAGGTGCAGGTGGAAGGCGATGCAATACCCATAGCTGTGCTGCTGAAAAAAAGCGGCCTGGTGGCAAGCACCACAGATGGAATTCGGATGTTGAAACAAGGCGCGGTGCGCATCGATTCGCAACGGGTGGAAGACGGCGCGCTTGAGGTGCCGGTAGGCTCAACGCAGATTATCCAGGTTGGTAAACGCCGGGTAGCCCGGATTACGGTGGTACGGGAGTTCAGTTAAGGAAGCTCTGAACAAGTCCATCCTGGACTTGTCAGAGCACGCAAAACAAAAATGCGATTTTTGTTTTGCTCTTAAATTCAATGTCTTCCGCAGAGCCTGCCTCTGGCTCGCAATCTATGCTTGAAATTTATCCATAATGATATAACATTATATCATTTGTCGCGAACTTCGACGCGTAAGGAGGGTATATGGCTATTACAGAACTCGCGGTATTACGCTGGTTGCATATCATTGCGATGGTTTACTGGCTTGGAGGCGAATGGGGTGTTTTCCAGACCTCTTATAATGTCATCAACCGCAAACTGCCCATGGACGAGCGGCGGCGGCATATGGAAACAGCTTATCGCATCGACATTCTCGCCCGCACCGGCATAATCCTGATGTTGCCACTGGGCCTGCACATGGGGTTTTTCTGGGGCATGCACGGTTATGGAGGTATGTCGCTGGTGATCATGTGGGTAGTTTTCCTGGCCTGGCTGTCCTTGACCTGGATGGCGTTTTTCAAGCGTGAGACCGATGCCGGCATACGCTTGACAAAGATCGATGAAGCCATACGTTTTGTCGTGATTCCCGTACTGCTGATTGCAAGCATCAGTTCGTTGCTGGGTTACGGTCCGTTCCGCATCGGGCCGGGCGCCGCCTGGTTTTCAACCAAGTTGCTGATCTATGCATTGTTACTGGTCATCGGGCTGAAGTTGCGATTTGTGATGCGCGAGTGGACCGAGTTGTTCCGGCGCCTCGCCACCGAGGGCGATTCGCCCCAGGTGGAAGCCACCCTGGACAGGTCCATCCGTCAGGCGCGCAACCTGGCCTACGTATACTGGATAGGGATCGCGACGGTCGCTTTTCTGGGCGTGACCAAACCGATATGAAGCTTGCGCAATAATACGGCCAGGGCAAACTTGTTGCCTTGGGAAGTGTCGGTAAGTGAGTGTTGTTTATTACCACTGACTTGTTTATACTTGTACGGAGACCCCGTACATATTCCTTCAGACAAATGGAAAGCATCAGCGTCAATCAGTTCAGAGATAATCTGCGCCACTTCGTCGAACGGGTGATCTCGCGCCATGATCCGTTGAAAGTAACAAGACGCAAAGGTGACGATTTTGTTGTAATCAGCGCCGAAGATTGGGAGCGGGAACAGGAAACGCTTTATGTGTTGCAGAATTCC
>OZ244905.1:215000-3539060 GCA_965221695.1 Gammaproteobacteria bacterium
TGATATACGATTTTTTCGTATAAGGTTTTAACAAGTTAAAACTGACGCAGGATTTTTTTGCGAGAGCAAGGTGCCATGTGAGCGAATGAGGGAGTATACATACAGGTATATGAACGAAGTGAGCGAGCATAGCAACGCAGCTATCGTAAAAAAAGACTAGTCAAATTTTAACGCAGGTAATTTTTCGTTAGACAAGCCAAGTGACGAGCGAAAGAGGGAGTGTACATCAAGTACATGACCGATTGAGCGAGGAAGCTTGGCGCCGTATAACGGAAAATTAACAAGTTAAAAAGAATGTTTGAGGTTATATGGTCAAGTAATTAAGCGCATACGGTGGATGCCTTGGCGGCAAGAGGCGATGAAGGACGTGGTAGCCTGCGAAAAGCCTCGGGGAGCTGGCAAACTAGCTTTGATCCGAGGATGTCCGAATGGGGAAACCCGGCGCATTTATGCGTCATCGTTCGCTGAATATATAGGCGGACGAAGCAAACCCGGGGAACTGAAACATCTAAGTACCCGGAGGAAAAGAAATCAATCAGAGATTCCCTCAGTAGCGGCGAGCGAACGGGGAACAGCCCTTAAGTGTCACACTGATTAATAGAATGTTCTGGAAAGTTCAACCATAGAGGGTGATAGTCCCGTATATGAAAATCTGTGTGCCATGAAATCGAGTAGGTCGGGACACGTGTTATCCTGACTGAACATGGGGGGACCATCCCCCAAGGCTAAATACTCCTTGCTGACCGATAGTGAACCAGTACCGTGAGGGAAAGGCGAAAAGAACCCCGGAGAGGGGAGTGAAATAGAACCTGAAACCGTGTGCGTACAAGCAGTCAGAGTCTTGGGAAAGAACTTCGTGTTCTGACCCCGGATGATGGCGTACCTTTTGTATAATGGGTCAGCGACTTACTTTCAGTGGCAAGCTTAAGCATTTAGTGGAGGCGTAGGGAAACCGAGTCTTAATAGGGCGACCAGTCGCTGGGAGTAGACCCGAAACCGGGCGATCTATCCATGGCCAGGTTGAAGGTGGGGTAACACCCACTGGAGGACCGAACCGGGAGATGTTGAAAAATCTTCGGATGAGCTGTGGATAGGAGTGAAAGGCTAATCAAGCCCGGAGATAGCTGGTTCTCCTCGAAAGCTATTTAGGTAGTGCCTCGTGTATCACTCCTGGGGGTAGAGCACTGTTATGGCTAGGGGGTCATCCCGACTTACCAACCCATTGCAAACTCCGAATACCAGGAAGTGCGAGCACGGGAGACACACGGCGGGTGATAAGGTCCGTCGTGGAAAGGGAAACAGCCCAGACCGTCAGCTAAGGTCCCCAAATCACAGCTCAGTGGGAAACGAAGTGGGAAGGCCCAGACAGCCAGGAGGTTGGCTTAGAAGCAGCCATCCTTTAAAGAAAGCGTAACAGCTCACTGGTCGAGTCGGCCTGCGCGGAAGATGTAACGGGGCTCAAGCTGTGTACCGAAGCTACGGATCCGGAAGTTTACTTCTGGATGGTAGAGGAGCGTTCCGTAGGCCTGTGAAGGCGCGCTGTAAGGCGCGTTGGAGGTATCGGAAGTGCGAATGCTGACATGAGTAGCGATAATGCGGGTGAAAAACCCGCACGCCGAAAGCCCAAGGTTTCCTGCGCAACGCTAATCGGCGCAGGGTGAGTCGGTACCTAAGGCGAGGCCGAAAGGCGTAGTCGATGGACAACAGGTTAATATTCCTGTACCTGACATAATTGCGATGGGGTGACGAAGAAGGCTAGGTCGGCCGGGTGTTGGATGTCCCGGTTTAAGCGTGTAGAGAGTGTGCTTTGGCAAATCCGGGCACACAATCTTGAGGCGTGATGACGATTTTACTACCTCGGTAGTGAGAGAAGCGATTGATGCCATGCTTCCTGGAAAAACCTCTAAGCTTCAGATTATGACAGACCGTACCCCAAACCAACACAGGTGGGCGAGGAGAGAATCCTAAGGCGCTTGAGAGAACTCGGGTGAAGGAACTCGGCAAAATAGCACCGTAACTTCGGGAGAAGGTGTGCCCCCGGTACGTGAAGGCCCTTGCGGCTGGAGCGGAAGGGGGTTGCAGTGACCAGGTGGCTGCGACTGTTTACTAAAAACACAGCACTCTGCAAACTCGTAAGAGGACGTATAGGGTGTGACGCCTGCCCGGTGCCGGAAGGTTAATTGATGGGGTTAGCTTAGGCGAAGCTCTTGATCGAAGCCCCGGTAAACGGCGGCCGTAACTATAGACTATGACCGATTGTAGTTACGTAAATAAACCTGGCTATATGCTGGAAACTCCGGTGTATCCTCCAGTACTCGTCTCAATTTGAGGCAGTGACAATCTGTGAGGTGCGGACAATCAGCAGGAAAGATTCCTAAATTGGAGAAGGTAAATGGCAATTGATATCAAACAGGTTCCGGAGCGAATCGGCTACTACTTGGCAGGATTCGCAGATGGAGAAGGGAGCTTTAATGTATCATTTCGTAAACGTAAGGACTACGCGATGCCTTGGAAGGTATCACTTTGTTTTAATGTGTCACAACGAGATAAAGTAATACTCACTTTGTTCAAGAAGCATCTCAAATGTGGGACATTACGTAGTAGAACAGATGGAGTCTGGTATTACGAAGTGAATAATATCAATGCTATTGATGAAAATGTGATTCCCTTTTTTAACAGATTTGGATTTTTGTCTGCTAAGAAAAAAAGAGATTTCTCTAAATTCAAGCAGTTAGCAAAAATAATTAAGGAAGGCAAGCACTTGAATAAAACAGGTATCCACACCATTATTGATATCCGAAAGGAGATGAACGATGGAGGTGTTGGAAAACGTAAGTATTCCGACGAAGCGATACTAAAATTCTTCAATTGAAGAAAATCCTCAGAGACTATACGCCAGGCAGTACTTGTTGCTGAAGATATAGTCCGATCTGTATAGCAATATACAGGGGTTATTTTCAATAATCCGCAATGTGAATGTATCAAACATTGTTAACACAATGAACGGTCCTAAGGTAGGAAGCGCTGCCTTAGTAAAATCCGACTAATTGCTGGAAAATCCGAGCATCCTCCAGTACTCGTCATGTCAATGACAGTAACAATCTGTGAGGTGCGGACAATCAGCAGGAAAGACTGACAAATAGTTGTCAGAATCCTCAGAGACTACACGCCGGACATCTGTATTCTGCAGATGAAGATATAGTCCCATCTGCAAGGCGACTTGCAGGGATAGTCAGTAAACTATCCGCCTAATCATTCCTTCATATATTAGGTAAGACATCGAGCGAAATTCCTTGTCGGGTAAGTTCCGACCTGCACGAATGGCGTAACGATGGCCACACTGTCTCCACCCGAGACTCAGCGAAATTGAACTCGCTGTTAAGATGCAGTGTACCCGCGGCTAGACGGAAAGACCCCGTGAACCTTTACTACAGCTTTACACTGGACTTTGAGCATACTTGTGTAGGATAGCTGGGAGGCTTTGAAGCGGCGACGCTAGTTGTCGTGGAGCCAACCTTGAAATACCAGCCTGGTGTGTTTGGGGTTCTAACCCAGGTCCGTTATCCGGATCGGGGACAGTGTATGGTGGGTAGTTTGACTGGGGCGGTCTCCTCCCAAAGAGTAACGGAGGAGCGCGAAGGTACCCTCGGCACGGTCGGAAATCGTGCTATGAGCGCAAAGGTAAAAGGGTGCTTAACTGCGAGACAGACACGTCGAGCAGGTGCGAAAGCAGGTCTTAGTGATCCGGTGGTTCTGAATGGAAGGGCCATCGCTCAACGGATAAAAGGTACTCCGGGGATAACAGGCTGATACCACCCAAGAGTTCATATCGACGGTGGTGTTTGGCACCTCGATGTCGGCTCATCTCATCCTGGGGCTGAAGCAGGTCCCAAGGGTATGGCTGTTCGCCATTTAAAGAGGTACGCGAGCTGGGTTTAGAACGTCGTGAGACAGTTCGGTCCCTATCTGCCGTGGGCGTTGGAGAATTGAGAGGAGCTGCTCCTAGTACGAGAGGACCGGAGTGGACGTACCTCTGGTGTTCCGGTTGTCACGCCAGTGGCATTGCCGGGTAGCTACGTACGGACGGGATAACCGCTGAAAGCATCTAAGCGGGAAGCCCCCCTCAAGATGAGTTCTCCCCAGAGCTTTATGCTCTCTGAAGGGCCCTCGTAGACTACGAGGTTGATAGGCTGGGTGTGGAAGTGCAGTAATGTATGAAGCTAACCAGTACTAATTGCCCGTGCGGCTTGACCATATAACACTCAAGCATTCTGTTATGTCCTGATAACAGTGTGATACCCTGGCTGTTCAGTTTACAAATTGCAGTAGTACCAGTTTCCTGGCGGCCATAGCGCGTTGGTACCACCCGATCCCATGCCGAACTCGGAAGTGAAACGACGTAGCGCCGATAGTAGTGCGGGTTTACTCGTGCGAGCGTAGGTCACCGCCAGGGCTTAACATAACAATCCCCCGTTCCGCAAGGGCCGGGGGATTTTTTTGTTCATGTTGTGACCTATGCGAGCACGCAGTGCGACAAATCGTCAAGATGAAATAATACAAATCGAGGATTTTTTTCTTGGCTGGCATGTTATTTCTCCTCAAGTCCTGTGACAGATGACATTCGCGTATTGAACGCGAATAATTGAATGCAAACCTACGTGGAAAGACAAGAAATTTACTGGAATTTACTGTATCATTATTCCGAAATGCTTTGATTTATGTCCCGAATTCCCTCCCTGGTTTTCTATATTCAGGAGCAGGCTTGAGCGGGAATGACTGGCGTAAAGAAGGGACAGATTTTGTTTTTTCTACGGATGCCGGCATGTATCGGTCATCCTGTTACAGGCTCTATTGATAGAGCAATATAAGATAACATCACGGGTATAGCGCGACCTATGCGGAGTTGGAAATCATGAGTTCTATCATGCCAAAATCAATTTGCCTGTTCATGTTGTTGAGTTCTAGTGTATGCGCCGGCGCCGGCAAGCTCGAAGTGGAGATGTTCAAGGGCGGGTTCGCTACGGTGAACTCTTTTATTTTCTCCAACGGCAAGTCCATCATCGTCATGGACGTGCAGCGCAAGACTGTCGAGGCAAAAAAATTGGTCGAGCGCATCAAGGCTTACAACCTGCCGGTTACCCACATCCTGATCACCCACGGGCATACCGACCACTTTACCGGCATGCCGCTGTTTCGCGACGAGTTCCCTGATGCGAAAATCGTTGTCGCCAATGAAGACATTCGCAAGGACATCAAGGCCTATGCTATTTACATGGACGGCTTCGGCGCCACCGCCGCCGAACCCGTGCTGGAGCCGCCGCTGAAACCGAAATCAGCCGAAAACCCAGACGGGTTTGATTATGAGAACACCATTCACCTGCTCAACGACAACACATTAACACTGGCAGGCGGCGGCACGCTGGAGTTGACCACGGATTACAAACCTACGGAAGCTCCCCACATGACCACGGTTTACAGCCCGGAACTGAACGCCATCTTCCTGTCCGACCTTGGCTACAACCGTGTGCATCACTGGCAGGGCGACGACATAAGCTGGCAGGATATCGCTAACTGGCGGGAAGAGCTGGCGCGCATCAAAAACGAATACACCGAACGCAACCCCATCGTCTATCCGGGGCATGGCGATGTGGGGGACATGAGCATGTTCGATGCCATGATCGGGTATATCGACAACTACACCCGCATCGTCCAGGCTGCGCAAACCCGGGAAGAAGCCATGGAGAAAATGATCGCGCTATACCCTGATTACGGCGAAGCGGACTTTTTCCTGAAATACAGCATTTATAACCATATCAGGGAATAAACGGCTTCGATGTAAGCGCCGGGGCAGCCCCTAAATCAGTTAACTGTGTCACACTCGTTGAGCGTCTACATGCTCCCGCAACGCATGGAAAAAACAAGACTGGTCGGCGCCTCGGTCATGTTTTTTTATCAGTTACGTCAAACTGGTTCCATACAGCTAGCTGGGGCTGTTCACGCTGGAATAACCTGGTAACCTCGTTGGTATTGATACCCATCGCGCCACTGGGAATAAATCTGGGCTATTGGTTATTGTATAAAATACCCGAAGAGTTAGTCTATAAGATACTGTACTCATGTTTGTTCATCCTGGGCGTGAAGCTGATCATCGAAGGCAGCCTGACGTTATGATTGCCAGAGAAGCATGTCTATGATCAAAGACTGACCGGTAGAGGCTATCTCAACTGGCTGTCTTTGTTGGCGCGGCGATTGTAACTATGGCTGAACTGTTCAGTTTGGTCGTGTTCTGATTGGCAGCTAACACATAAGCGCACCCCTGGGATGGCCGCCCGACGCGCATCGGGAATAATAGCGCCGCATTCCTCGCATCTGTCAAGGCCAACCCCTTGAGGCAGGCGTCTGCGGGCGAGTTGTACCGCGTCCTCAATGCTGGCGTCTATTTGCTCTTGTACGGCGCCATCTTTGGTAAAACCGGTTGCCATAATATTCTTTGCGCGCTCGCGCTTGTGTGCAAAATACGCAATATATTAACGTTTAGCAGATAATGTCAATGAAATTTGAGCATGCGTCCATTGGAGAATGTATTACTCAATGCTCCCGTAAGGCATGTTTATCACTCGCTATTCGGATTATTATTTTAGGATGCTCTGACTTAATCTCTGAGGATCCTTAAAATATCCTCCGATTCTGCTAGAGACTACCCTTTGGGGCGAGCGAAATAAATTTGTCATACCCTAACTCGTTGAGTACAATCGCTTGCCAGGGTTGGCGCTTCCCTCCATGCCAGCAAGAAGACCAAAGCTATAATTTTGAGACAAAATCGTCGATACTGAGATTCTCTTATGCGCAATATCAAACCCACAATGCTAACGGATGGCAGTATGCTGTTCAACGCAGTTGTCTCTTAACAGTGAAACAAGCGGAATCTGTCAGAGACCCGCACGAGATCATATATTCGCCTGCTCGGCTGCTTGCGCGCCAGATTCAGATCGGAGAACGCACTTCTCGTGAGGTTATGGAAGCGTTCTATGATCGTATTGAGGAGTGTAATCCCAAGGTCAACGCGATCTGCACACTGACGCCGCGGGATCGCTCGATGGAGTTGGCTGATGAAGCCGACCGGGCGCTGTTCAAGGGTGAAGAAGCCGGCCCTCTGCATGGTTTGCCAATAGCCATAAAAGATCTCTCCGATACCCGCGGCATGCGCACCACCCTGGGTTCCCCGATATTTACGGATAATATTCCAACCCGGGATTCCCTGCTGGTTCGACACCTGAAGCAGGCCGGCGCACTGATAATCGGTAAGACCAATACCCCTGAATTCGGCGCCGGCTCCCAGACCTTCAATTCACTGTTCGGCGTTACCCGCAATCCGTATGACCCGGATAAAACCGCCGGCGGCAGCAGTGGCGGCGCCGCCGCTGCGGTAGCCTGCGGCATGTTACCCCTGGCGGATGGCAGCGACATGGGTGGTTCCTTGCGCAATCCCGCCGCATTCTGCAACATCGTCGGCTTTCGTCCCTCCGTGGGACGGGTGCCCCACTGGCCGAACCAGATGGCCTGGCAGTCCCGCCTGGGAGTGGAAGGGCCGCTGGCCCGGGATGTGGAGGACTGTGCGTTGTTGCTTTCCGTGCTGGCCGGGCCGGACGATCGCGATCCGCTTTCTCTGCAGGAAAGCGGCGCCCGGTTTCGGGAAGATCTGCCCGAGGATTTCCGCGGCGCTCGCATTGCCTGGACTCCCGATCTTGGCCAGTTGCCGGTGGCGCGCGCAATCATTGACGTTTGCGAAGCTGCCCTGCCGGCGCTGGAAAATTGCGGCTTTAAGATTGATGCGGCCCATCCCCAACTGGATGGCGCAATGGCGGTGTTCAAAACCTTGCGCGCGGCCTGGCTTGCCGAGGTCTGCGGCCCATTGCTGAAAAAACATCGCCACCTGATGAAGGATACGGTCATCGGCAATATCGACGCGGGTCAGCGCTTAACGGCAGCGGATATCACCCGTGCAGATAGCGCCCGTACCCGGTTGTACGCGCGTATGTTGAAGTTTTTCGAGCGCTATGACTTCCTGGCGTTGCCGAGCACACAATCCCTTCCTTTCGACTGCAACGTGGAGTGGGTGCGAGAGATAGAAGGTCAGCAGTTGCCAGATTACATCGACTGGATGTCCATCTGCTGCATCATCAGTATATTCGGTTTGCCGGCTATCTCCGTACCTGCGGGATTCACTGCCGATGGGTTGCCGGTTGGTCTTCAGATTGTGGGCCCGCCACGGGCCGATGCGGCAGTACTGGGCGCCGCCCGCGCGTTTCAACAGGCAACCGGTTTCCACAAACGCCGGCCGCAATTATGAACCGGAACGCGCCTGGCCTGTTCGCTCGACTGGAACAGGCCGTTGAAAAATACACGCCGGATCCGCTGGTTTTTGCCGTGTTCCTGACCGTGGTCATGCTGGCGCTGGTACTGATCATCACCGACGCCGGGCCGGATGAGGCCGTTTCAGCCTGGGGCAACGGGCTGCATGGTCTGCTGGCTTTTACCATGCAGATGTGCCTGATGGTGGTGACTGCCCATGTGCTTGTGCATACGGGTCCTGTCGAGAAGCTGTTGCAGGCTCTGGGACGTGTGCCTGGCAACGCCTGGCAGGCATACCTGGTGGTGATAGTGTCGACAGCGGCCTTCAGCCTCGCGTGCTGGCCTTTGGGCCTGATTGCGGGTGGGCTTATCGCACGCGAAATCGCTTCCACAGCCCGGCAACGGAAAATCATCATCAATTATCCGCTGTTGACGGCCGCCGCGTTCGGCGGGTTTGTGGTCTGGGAAATGGGTTATTCGTCCTCCATCGGACTTGCGGTGGCCACGCCGGGCAACCCGCTGGAGCAGAGCATAGGCGGCGTTATCCCGGTTACCGAGACCTTGCTGAGCTGGTGGAACCTGTTGACCATAGTCACGACCCTGACGGTTGTTTTCCTGGTGGTTCTGTTCCTGGCGGGCCGAAAGCGCGATGTACCGGCACCAGCGTCTCCCAAGCCGGCGCCGCAGGCAAGCGTTACAGAAGATATCCGACCCGGACTGATGGGCTGGCTGGAGCAAGGCAGAAGCGTTTCGCTGTTGTTGTCCCTGATGCTGTTCAATTTTCTGCTGTACTGGTTTGCAACCCGCGGCTTTGAGCTTTCCCTGAACATCGTCAACTGGAGTTTCCTGGCGCTGGGCCTGTTGCTGGCAAGGTCGGCGTCGCACTACTCATCGCTGTTTGCTGAGGGCGCGCGCATTGCCGCGCCGCTACTGCTCCAATACCCGCTGTATGGGGGAATCATGGGGCTTGCCCTGGAAACCGGTCTGGCAGCACAGGTGACTGACCTGGTGATTAGCCTGTCAAACGCTCAATCCCTGCCTTTTACCGGGTTTCTCTCTGCCGGGCTGATCAACATCTTTATCCCTTCCGGAGGTGGACAGTGGGCGGTGCAGGGTCCGATATTCATCCATGCCGCACAAGCCCTGGACGTCAAACTGAACCTGATCACGATGTCGATAGCCTGGGGCGACCAGTGGACCAATCTGGTACAGCCATTTTGCGCAATAATAATTCTGGCAATTACCGGCCTGAAGTTGCGCCAGATCTATGGATATTGCTGCATCCTCTGCCTGGCGACCGCGTTGCCATTTGCACTGGGTCTGTGGCTGGCGCAGTAACTGATCGCGCATGTTAAGAAATCATAGATAACCAGCCGAAAATCAGCGTTATTCGGGCTAAGGCTTATTCATCCGGGTGGCTGGCTCCCCCTTCAAGATAACCAACACGAAAATGTTGCATGTGCCGCACGGCCCGTTTACTGTGATAATCGCCGAATTCAGCAGTAGCATCCTTGCCTGCATACATACGCGCGACAAATGGGCCGCCCGGATGATGAGCCTTCCATTCACTGATGTCGTAAACTGCGCCGTCAATAATGATCCAGCAGTCATCAAAAGTATTGTGTTGCGCCACTTCATTGAGAGAGACCATCCGCTCGCCGTTGAGCGAGACTTCGGGTTGCCACAGGTTGGCGGCAATTTCCTGGCGTGTCTCCATAGCTGCCGTACGCGAACGGAAATCCCAGGGGCCAAGTTTTTTTAAGGGTAATTTATCGCCTATCTGACGGGCATCGAACAGGTAGATCCAGGAATCATCACCGCCGGCGCGTTCTTCGTGATTAAATATCGGGTAGTCGCGTTCGTCCAATGCTTTCAGTATCTGGCGGCGTTCCGGCGAGTCTTCGGGTTCAAGGTGCTTAAACAGGAATTTCGACATGAACTGGAACCGGGTTGCCCGATAATGTCTGACTCGTTCATAGTGCAGCAGCGCGCTGTAAACATCGTTACCGTGCAGCTTAAAGCAACTGCTTAGCGCGGCGCCATCTTCAAATGCCTGGCTGGCGCCCTGGCCCATGGTCGGCAGCATTGGGTGGGCCGCATCGCCGAGCAGGCAAATCCGTCCGTCCTGCCAGTGTTCGAATGCGTCACGGTCATAGAGTCCCCATTTGGTCGGATTCTCCACTGCGCCCGCAAGTGCGATAATATCGTCTTTACGAATATCGCCTGCAAAGGCACGACTCATATTGTGTTGCAGCTCAGCGTTTTCGACAGGGAACCAGTCGCCTTCATCCGCTTCAAACTCGGCCGAGTCAGGTTCATAATACGCCAACCATACATTGAGCAATTCGCCGCCCCTGACCCAATACGTCAGCGCCCAGGCGTAGGGGTTCTTACGCACATCCATGCTGAACGAGGCAATGGGATTGTTATCCAGCGGGCTACCGTCAGCCTTGCACAACGCCGCCACATCTTCCCGCTTGATGAGGCCGCGATAAACGGTAACCTCCGTCCAACGCCGTTTGGGGGTATCCGGCCATTGTAGTTGTAGTACCTTGGAGTTAATACCGTCGGCGCCGACCAGCACATCACCTTCGGCTGTGCTGCCGTCCTCGAAGCCGGCAAACGTGGTCGTAGCGGTTTGTCCCAATGAGTTGAGACGCTTGTCCATGTGTACCTGGATTGGACATTTCACAACGCGCTCGGGGCCGAATTCGAAAACGCGCTGATACAAACACATCAGCAGATCGAGACGGTGCATGTGATGGAAGCCCGCGCTGGCATCGTCCGCTTTGTTGTACCGGATAGGGCGGCGAGATACTGACCCGTCAGGCATAATTTCACGGGTTGCATCAAGGATAGCCGCGCGCCCTCCATCCAGCGCCCCATGCTCTCCTTTAATATCACCGCCATCAAGATCAACGCCTAGCCAGTTGCACAGCAATGCCCCATTCGGCGAGATGTTGAGGCCGGCGCCTGCTGTGCTTGGCGTTTTGGTTTGTTCGTAAACGTCTATCCGGTCAAACCTGTTCGATTCGCGCAACGCCAGGGCTGCAAACAGGCCACCCATTCCGGCTCCGACAATTATTGCATGCATAACATATCCCTCTTTGTTAGTTGGCAATATATCAACAGGTCTGTCTCGACTTTGGCGAACCATCCGTCAAAATCAGCAATGGCTTTGGCGGCTTCGGTTGATTTTTCTTCGCTGACACCGGCTTCTTTGAAGGCATCATATACTTCTTTTACAATTGCGCTCATGGGATATTACTTCTATTTTTTGCCTGCTTGCCATTTCATCAAAAATCACGCGATATAACAATATGGCAATACCCGATATTTACACGGGTATGCGACAGGTTGACTGTGCGGCTTCATATGGCAGAATAAATGCTGCTGTGCGGCACTGACGTATGCTTACACATGTTAACTCTGAAAAATCCGGCCCGGCGCGCGTTGCTAAGGTCTGCATTGGCATATGGTCTTGTGGCGGCTGTTCCGCGTAGCTTGCGCGCCGCAACTAACAATAATCAACTTGTGAACCTGTACGCTGATAATAACCTGGCTGCTTATGGCTTTCCTGATGGTCACCCCTTGGGCATCGACCGCCAGGGCGCGTTCTTGCGCGAAGCGGATGAGCAGGGTCTGCTGGCGAAGGTGGTCAGGCGTCCGGCGCGTGAGGCGGCACGTGCAGAAATCGCCCGTTTTCATAGTGATGGTTATGTCGAACGGGTATTTACCGCGGAGGCGAATGGTCTGCGGTTGCTTGATGATGGTGATACGCCGGTCTTCCCCGGTGTGTATCGTAAATCCGCGCATGTGGTGGGAGCCGCGTTGGATGGACTTGCCCGGGTGATGGACGGGCAGTGCTTGCGCACCCTGCAACCGATCGGTGGTCTGCACCACGCGGCACGACACCAGGCCGCCGGTTTTTGCGTCTTCAACGACTTAGGCGTGGTGATTGAAACCCTGCGCCAGGTATATGACATCCAACGGGTCGGTTATCTCGATATCGATGTGCACCATGGCGATGGGGTATTTTATGCGTTTGAAGACGACCCTGACCTGATCTTCGCGGATATTCACCAGGACAGCCGCACGCTTTATCCTGGCACGGGCCGGGAAGACGAAACTGGTAAAGGCAAGGCGGAAGGGACCAAGCTGAATATCGAACTGCCGCCTTTTTCCGGCGACGCGGCGTTCATGGAAGCCTGGACCAGGGTCGAAGCGCACTTTCGGGCTTTTCAACCGGAGTTCTTCGTCTTTCAGTGCGGCGCAGACGGTCTTAAAGGCGACCCCCTGGCGCAACTCAAATATTCACCGGCTGTGCATGCCCACGCGTCCGAACGCATGGCGCGGCTTGCGGATGAGTATGCCGGCGGGCGCATTATGGCCTTCGGTGGCGGCGGTTATAACAGGACTAACCTGGCCCATGCCTGGGCTGCCGTGCTGGACCGCCTGATTTGACAGGCCTGCAGTAATTACATGCCGCCAGCGGCCTGAACATGAGGCGTTGCCTTGGATAAAAAAATAACCATATTGATCATCGCCGTTGCGTTGTTTTGCTCGGGCATGACCACCGCCCAGGAGCGGCTCCGGCTGGCCACGACGACCAGTACAGAAAACTCCGGTTTACTCAAGGTGTTACACCCTCTTTTTGAAGTCAGATATAATGTAAAGGTGGATGTCATCGCAGTAGGTACCGGCAAAGCGCTGAGGCTCGGAGAGAACGGCGATGTGGATGTGTTAATGGTGCATGCGCCTGCCGCGGAGCAGGCGTTTATCGATAACGGCTTTGGCCGCGCTCGGTTGCCGGTAATGCATAATGATTTCGTGTTAATCGGGCCAAATGACGATCCAGCCAATGTCAGGTCCTCGCCGGACATCAGCACAGCCATGCAGAATCTTGTCGATGGCCGCGCAGCGTTCATTTCCAGGGGCGATGGGTCCGGGACACACACAAAAGAGCTGTCTCTCTGGCAGGCGGCAGGACTCGATCCAGGCGGTGCATGGTACCTGTCCGTGGGGCAGGGGATGGGCGCGGTGATAAAAATTGCCGGCGACAAGCAAGCCTACACCTTGTCGGACCGGGGCACTTACCTGGCATTCAAGGACAAGGCCGGGCTGGTGATCGTCTATGAAGGTGATGCAGCGCTGTTCAATCCCTATCACGTCATACTACTGAACGAGGACAAACATCCACATATCAAGGCCGACCTGGCCCGACGTTATGCTGAGTTTGTTCGCAGCCCGGAAGGACAGCAGATCATCGCGGACTTCAAGATAGCCGGGGAGCAGTTGTTTTACCCGAATCAGTGAACTTGCAGATTAACCGGGATGCTTAGCGTGATCGGTGGGCCTTTGACGTCTTCAAAGCAACGGGAAAACTCGGCCAGCTTGTTTCTGTCGCCTGCCAGTTCTGTTCCCGCGGGTGGTGTGGCGGTCAAGCTTGAGAGGTCGGTGTTGCCGATGAACAGGTCGATGAGTTGTTGTCGGGTCATCAGGATTTTCTCGCTGACTCCGGCGGGCATTTCATCGTGGAACTCGGCGATGCCGCGCCGTAGCTCCAGGGCATAGGCCTCGGCGGTGTCGGTGAGTTCTATTCCGACGAGTTGTTCTAGATCGATGCAATGTTCTGCCGCCAACCGGGTTGACAGGAGTTCGACCATACGGCTGCTGGACAGCGCATCGGCGATATCCGGGGAGCTTTTCATGATGCCGGCGCCGGTCGGCAATGTTCCTTCCAGTTCTTTTGCCGCGGTCAGCGCCCAGTTCCGCCAGGTGGACGTGATCTGTTGGTAGCCCCACTCCCGCAATGCGCGGGCTTTAAGCAGGCGCGCCGGTTTGTCTTCGGCATCAATACGCAGCAGGTAGGTCAGGATTTCGGCGGCCCAGGTATATTCCTTGTTTTCTATCGCATTGCCGGCTTCGGCCAGCACCGCATCCCTGCCACCCATTGTTCTGACGTAATTTTGTGCGCGCGGCAATGGCGGCATCCGGTCCACCTCCCAGGGATCGCCCTGGTACCAACCGATATAACCGGAATAGAACTGGCGCACGGAGTTTTTCACTGAGCCATAAAATTCACCCAACCACGGATGCTGAGCCAGGTGCTCTGGTAATGTGATCAGGGCCGCCAGGTCTTCCGGCAGGGCGCCCTTGTTGATCAGGCGGATGGACTGGTCGTGCACATATTGGATGGCGTCGCGATAATGCGTCAGCGTCGCCTGGATATTGTCATACCCGTATACTGGCCTGCCATGTGACGGAACCATATATTCAGCCGGGAAAGTGCGCAATACATCCACTGCCTTGTACCACTTTACCGGGTCGCGGTATTTTGTGCCGCGCAGGGTATGCAGGTTCGGAAACGCCTCGCCTTGCAGTACTTCTGCGGTTTGCAATACCTGCAAGTCGGGGAACCAGACCACGATCTCATCGTTGGTCTCACTGGGTACGTAGATGACATGCATGGTTATCCCTGCCACGGTCAGTTCCAGGCGCTCGTCAAACGTCAGGTTGGGTGGCAGAAACGTTGCCCTACCGGCGAAGATACGCGGCCCTATGCCCATGTTGACCCAACCCTCCGGTCCCCGCTCCAGGAACACGCCGGCAAAATAAGAGGAGCGCCGTTGCAGGATCGGGCCTACCATGCCGCTCCAGTTGACGACGGCATCCATCAATGATGAGTGGGCGATCAGCTTGACCTTGCCTGAGGCAAGATCCTCTTTGTTCGCAAATGCCTTTACACCGCCGACATGGTCGATATGGTTGTGGGAGTAAACGATGGCCTTGATCGGTTTGTCCGTGATCTTTCTGAACTCGGCGAGCACCTCCTGGCCGCGCTCGTAGTCTTCCATCACATCAATGATGATTACGCCGTCGTCACCGATAACCATGGCGCTGTTGGCCAGACCGTAACCATAGGCGAGATAGACATTATCCCTGACCCGATACACCTGTTTTTCCATGATCCCGGAATGTTCGGTCAGCCGTGGATGAATCTTGGGGGAGGGCTGGTCGTAGGCGATGTTCTCCGCCGGCGCGGGCATGGAAATGCCGCTGAGAAACAGCCACAGCCACAAGCGGTGTCGTATCAGGCCAGCCATTTTCATTCCTGGAATGCGGGCAGGATTTCCGTTTTAGTGGCCCAGTCGGCGCCATAAATGCGACGAAACATTTCCGGTCTGATCACCGAACCTTTGGCTGTTCCGCCGCGCCACAAGTCATATTGCGCATCCGAGTATTGGTCATAGAAAGCGACCAGCTCCCGGTCCAGGGCGGCGACAGTTTCCGCATAGTCAGGATGGTCATACACATTCGTGGTTTGCCCCGGGTCGTTATCCATATCGTAGAGCGCCGGTTCGCCGGTATCTGCCAGGCGTTTCCAGTAAGCAAAACGCGCAGTGCGGATGCCGCGGGTTTCCTCCTGTTCGTAAAAAATCCTGTCATCCCATGTTACCGAGGCGCCGTCCAGCAACGCGGTAAAACTCCGTCCCGGGCTGTTCGGGAAGTCGGCATCCTCAATGCCAAGATAATCCAGGATCGTGATCGGGATGTCATACTGGCCGATCAATTCTGTACGCGCCTGACCCGCTTCAATTCTGTCAGGATGGCGCAGGATTAACGGGATATTCATCGCTGTTTCGTACAGGTTCGACGGCGTCGTGACCACGGTATGTTCCCACAGACCATGCTGGCCGTAAAAATTGCCCTGGTCGGAGGAAAAAATCACCAGCGTATTGCGTTCCAGCCCCTTGCGTTTCAACGCTGCCAGCACTTTGCCGACGCCGTCATCCACCAGCGTGTTCTGCGATGCGACATTGGCCATCGTGGCCGGATCATTATGCATCTCCAGCGCTTCCCGGAGTTTCTGAAACAGGAACGGTGGCAGGCCGTACTTGTCCGGGTCCAGGAGTTGGTCGGTCAGGTTGGCGTTGAATGCCACCCGCGGAAAAGACTTGAATTCCCGGCCTTCGTAGTCCGGGTAAAAACGATTGCGCGCCGGTCCGAGGTTGGTCGGCGGGTTGACATAGGGGCCGTCGTAATTCAGTTGCAGGTAGAACGGCTCCTCGCCCTCCAGGGCTTCGATGTAAGCAACCGCTTTTTCGGTGAAAAAATCGACGATATGGCGGTCTTTGACCTGGTAGGTCTGATCGTTGTCAATAACGGTGTTGTCCCAGAAATCAACGGTGTGGCCATCTTTGAACGTGACCCAATGCTGGTAGCCGATGGACGGTTTCCAGGGTTGTCCCAGGTGCCATTTGCCGATCAGGGCGGTGCGGTAACCGCGGTTTTTCAGCGTCAGCGGTAACGTGCGAAATTCCGCAACCGCAGACCAGTTTTCCGGCCATTCTTTCAGCATTGCGTCATCCAGCCAGTTGTGGATGCCGTGTTGCGACGGCATCAGACCCGTCATCAGCGTCGCCCGGGTCGGCGAGCACATGCCGTTGACCGCGTAGGCCCGGGTAAAACGGATGCCTTCCCGAGCCAGTTGATCGGTGTGCGGGGTGCGGATATCCGGATTGCCGTAGCTCCCCAGCAACGAGGCTGCCTGGTTGTCGGTCAGGATAAACAGCACATTGGGGCGTTGCGGCGGCGCCGCGCTCAATGCCGTCGTAAGACAGACGGTTATCCAGGCAACTGTTAGTGTAGGAATACGCATTTCAGATGTGTGTCACCCCGATGTTGATTTTGGTGATACATGCTCTTGACATGGGCATCATTGACTTAAAAGCTGATTATAAATATCGCCGCTGATTCTACATGGAAATGCGCGCCTGCACACCCACGCTGCGCGGCGGATCGATGAAACCAAAATAAGCGCCGCGGAATACCGGTAGGTCATTTACCCAGGTGGTGGTCTTTTTGTCGGTGAGATTTTTGCCGACCAGGGCCACGCTCCAGCGATCATCGTCGCTGGCCAATTCGACCCTCGCATTCAGCTTGGCGAAACCGTCCTGCTTGGCCAATGGGTCAAGGTCCAGCGCGGTGTGATAGCTGCTGGTGAAATTCACATCGCCCTGCAATGTCAGGTAATAATTCCCCAGCGGCATACTGTACTCCATGTTCACGTTTCCGGCTGTCTCCGGCGAGAACTGCAAGTCTTTGCCGGAGAGGTCCTGGCTGCATTGTCCGGCCGGGCGGCCTGTGCTGGCCGCAAACGCGGTTTGCTGCGGGGCCGTGCAGACCGCACCCGGAAAGCTATCGTATTCCGCGTCAAGCCAGGCGAGGGCGCCGCCAAGGGTGAAGTTGTCCGTAATAAGCCACTGAAAATCGGCTTCCACACCCTGGGACGTGGCGGAGGCGGCATTTTCTACGATAAAGGCGAAGCCGTTCCAGGCCGCCACCTGCAGATCCTCATACTGGTTATTGAAATAGGCGATGTTCAGCTTGGCCGCGCCGCCGAGCAGAGTGAACTTGCCGCCGATTTCCCAGGCTTCCACCTCTTCCGGGTCGAACTGCGCGAGTTCCAGCGCGCCGCCAACGTTTTGCGCGTCAAAGCCGCCTGATTTGAACCCTTGCGAGTAGGTGGCATAAATCATCGCGTCATCGGTCAGGTCAAACTGCAGTCCTACGGAAGGGGAGGTGTCTGTGTCATTTCTGTCGAGTTCGTAGGTATGGGGAATGCGCCCGATAATCCTGGCGAAAGGCTCTTGCCCCGGCGCCGGGGTTTGCGTACCGAGGGCGGCCACGCGCAATTCCTTGTCGACCTCTTTTTCATCGTCCGTATAGCGCACGCCGACAGAGATGCGCACGCGGTCAATGGGACTCACTGTCGCTTCGGCAAAGGCCGCAAAACTCTCTGTTTCCTGCTCAAAAAAAGTAATGATGCTGGAATCCAGCGGGAACAGCCTGACCCCCTCAGCGAGCAGCACCGACAGGTTGAAATTGAATGTTTCCTCGATGCTCAGGTCTTCAGTCTGGTAGTAGAGACCACCAAGGAATTCAAACCGGGCATCGGCGGAAGTGAAATGAACGCGTATCTCCTCCGAAAATTGATCATGCTTTTGCCTGTTGGATTGCTCCGCATAGTCCGGCACCGGGGCGAACTCAGCCGGAATGTTATTGCTGAAGTCGTATTCCACGTAAGAAGTGACCGACGTTAACGTCAGGCTGTCGTTGACATCATATTCCAGGGTCAGCGTGATATTCCCGGCATCGGTGTTGTCAAAGTCATCTCCGGAGGTGGCGTTGTTATAATCGAGGTCGGTTTCAAATGCCGGGTCGGTTGCCGCATAAAGAGCCGCCAGCGGCCCTGCGGCCACCATTTGCGCATTCCTGCCGTCAACATCATAGGAGCTTATTTCCCCCTTCAAGGTGGCCGAGAGTTGATCGGTGGCATCCCAGACAAACGTGCCTCGTACTACGTATTGTTCGCGGTCCGGCTCATCGCCGCCACCATAGGAATTGTCAATATAACCACTTTCTGACTTGTAGTTGGCGGCCACGCGTCCGTACAGCGTATCGCCCAGCGGTCCGGACAGCACGCCGGTGATCCCCCATTGATCGGTTTCCGCGAAATACTCGCCTGCCAGGTAACCTTCCATTTCCGCGCTCGGTTTCCTGGTAGTGACGTTGATGGCGCCGGCGATGGTATTCTTGCCAAACAGGATGCCCTGTGGCCCTTTCAGGATTTCAACGCGTTCCACATCGAAAAAAGGATTGCGCGCCGAGCGGCCGCGCCCGAAATATACCCCATCGATATAAGTCCCGACAGATTGTTCAAAGGCCTGGTTGGCTCCGGAACCTATGCCGCGGATGGTTACACTCTGCTGGGTCGCATTCTCATTAATCTGCAGGTTGGGCGTATACGCAGAGAGATCTTCCAGGCGTCCAATAGCCATACGGTCAAGTTTTTCCCCACTGGTGACGGATACTGATATGGGCACATCGTCCAGTGACTCCGCCCGCTTACGGGCGGTTACCGTAATTTCTTCGAGCACGGACTGAGCCGGCACGGCATTGCTCAATACAACGGATAGACCGACGAGGGTGATAATTCGGGTATTCATTTGTCATGTCTCCTGCGGATGATATTCCAACTTATAACGATATCGAATGAAACACGGATTATCTTGTCATATCACGCCATTTTATTAAAATACTATGCCATAATGTTCTTGCGGCGCGTCTTGTACGCCCCTGCTCAACGCCATACAGGGGCAGGCTGAGAAGCGGGAATCCAGTCAAGTCCTGTGTCGCCCCGCGACGGAACCACTCCCGCGAAAGCGGGAGTCCAGTCAAATACTGTGTCGCCCGTAGGGCGACTCTTTAATAAGATGACTGCCAACATCCCGGAAAACACAGACCTGCAACTCGGCACATCCATCAGTGGCTGGGGCCGCGCGGTGCTATTGGCCTTGATCTCCCTGGGAATCGATGGACGGCGGATATTCCTTGACTGCGGGCTGAACCCGGATGATCAGGGCAAACCCTATGTGCGCAATCCCGTGCAGAAAATGCAACATGTCTGGCGCATCGCCGAAAACACCGTGGATGACAGCGCGCTGCTGGCGGAGAGGATTGTCCGTTACCTTAATGCCAGTTCATTCCATGCGCTGGGTTTTGCCCTGTATGCCAGCAGCTCCGTTGCCGACCTGTTTACGCGCATCTGCGTCTATCGTGAAGTCTTCAGTTCGTCGGTCAATCTGTTCACCTACACGACGAAGCGCGAATTCATCTTTGCGGTTGAGGATTTGCGGCCGGTAAAAAGTCATATTACCGCCGATGTATTGGTTTTGTTCCTGTTGAAGATATGCCGGGAACTGGCGGGTCCTGAATTTTCACCAACCGCAGTGGAAGTGCCTTGGGACAGAACCTACTACCCTGAATCCTTCCAAAAGCTGATTCAAGCGCCGTTATTCCATAACTCCCAGCATTATAACTTACATTTCAAACGAGAGGACGTGGAAACCGCGTTGCCCGGTGCGAATACACAACTGGCCAGCTACCAGGACAAATTATGCAGGGATTACCTGTATTCACTGGATGAAAGCAAGCGCTTATCGTCACGGGTTAAATTAAAGATTATCCAGACCCTGACGAGCCAGAAATTCAGTATCGACTATGTTGCATTAAGTCTGAATATGAGCGTGAGAACATTACAGAGAAAACTGCACGCGGAGGGAACAAGTTTCAGCGAGTTGCTGGAGCAGGCCAGAAAAGAACTGGCGCTTGAGTACCTCCGCAATTCCAGGGCAAACGCAACCCAAATGGCGTACATGCTCGGCTTTGCCGACCTGCCGGGCTTTTCCTCGCGCTTCAAATCCTGGTTTGGACAAACGTTTACCGAATATCGCCGCGCAAATCAAAACAGCCGCGCTGAGACAACAGTTTGAGTGAGGGACCTTGACCCTACCATTGCTATAAGGCAATCTTTGTGTCATTTATCGCAGATTGGATGTCACTGCGCCTCTGGGCGCAATAACGACCGGAGTACTACAATGCATCATCATTTAATTTGTGTCTTACTGGCCGGCAGCCTGATGGCTGGCTTCTCCGCCAATGCATCGGAGAGCGATGCATCCGGTTATCTGAATGATCCGTTTACCAGGCCCGGTATCATTACCCCGTATACGTTGCCGGAAGCGTGGCCGGTTCACCTGGACAGGAATCCCCATGACCTGAGTCCGCAGGATGCGCAAACCAGGCTGGTGGTATTGGGAACGGGGATGCCTTTGCCCAACCCGTACCGGTTTGGCCCCGCCTATGCCGTGGTAGCCGGTGACCAGCCCTACCTGGTGGATGCCGGGGAGGGGATCTGGCGCGCCCTGGCTAAAGCGGCCTTGATCCATGGCGACGAGATCAACAGCGCGCTCGCGCCGGTGAAATTGAATTACCTGTTTGTTACCCACCTGCATGAAGACCACACGGTGGGGATTCCTTCATTAATCCTCAATCCATTCAAGCTGAACATACCGGCGCCAAAGACAATTTACGGGCCTGAAGGAATCACTGAGATGGTCGAGCATATTCTTGCCGCATGGAAGATCGATATTGCCGCGGAATTATCAGACGGTTATAACCCGATAGGCGCGCAGGCAACCGGCCATGTTGTCGATGTCGACAAACAGGGACTGGTGTATAAGGATGAGCATGTAACAGTGGAGGCATTCAGGACCATTCACGGCCCGTTGGAGGACACATTTGCCTATCGTTTTACCACCGCAGACAGGATCATCACGTTTACCGGGGACGGCGGCCCTTACCATGAAAACATCGTCAAAGCAGCGATGAACGCCGACCTGCTGGTTGCCGAGGCGGTTACCGAAAAAAATATCCGCCATGCTCCCTGGGGCGGCGATACGGTCGAGGAGAAGAAAAAAGAGATATTCAGGTACCATTTCTCTCCCGCGGTACTGGCCCGGATAGCCAACGAGGCACAGGTGAAGACCATTGTACTCAGCCACGAGCAGAATTACGTCGCGCCGGAGGAATTTGAAAGAACCGGCCTTAGGGATGAGATCATTGAGGCCGGTTTCAAGGGAACCATCTACTCGGCAATGGACGGAGATGTGTATTAATCGGGACCGACTCTCGATATTGATCTTTGATGAAAGAGTACCAGGGATACAATGGGGTGATCAGAGTAAGTGGAGGTTGCCATGGCATGAATAAGATATTGTGTTCTTCAGTGATACTGGCGCTGGCTTTGGTGTCTTTACAGGTTCCCGGGAAAGATGCCGACAGCGTATATCGCAATGGCCGGATTTACACTGTGGATCAATCCCGTCCCTGGGCGCAAGCCCTTGCCGTTGAGGGAGACCGGCTGGTTTTTGTCGGTGATGATGAAGACGCCGAAAAATATATCGGTCCAGACACGGACGTCGTCGATCTCGGCGGGCGCATGGTTATGCCCGGAATCCACGATGCCCATACCCACCTGTTGTGGGCTGGTCTGCAATTGAATTATGGCTGCCAGTTCTCCCGGGAGGTGAGCCTGGAAGAAATGCTGGTTGTGCTGCGGGATTGTGCGGCCGGGCGCAAAACAGATGAATGGCTGGTCGCGGGGCTGTTCGGTTACGAGCAGTTCCCGGAAGGCAAGCCGCACAGGTCCTACCTGGATGAAGTGTTTCCTGACACGCCCGTGTACTTGCGTGAAGGGACGTTTCACCATGCCCTGGTAAACACCAGGGCGCTGGAGATAGCCGGTGTCGATGAGTTAACGCAAGCGCCCTACGGTGGCGCGCTGCCGAGAGATGAGACAGGCAAGCTGACCGGTGAACTGGTGGAGACCGCGACTGAACTGGTAGAGTCTCACCTCCCGACCATGCCCGCAGACCTGAACCTGGCCGCCCTGCGTTGGGCCGTTGACGTCAACAATCAATACGGCATTACATCAGTGCAGGAAGCGTCCGCGCATCTGCCCACCCTGCGGACACTTTCCGCTCTTGAAGCTGAAGGCGGATTATCACTGCATGTCGCGGCGCACCTGATCTGGGGCAGCCCCCAGTTCGGCGCGATGGATAATGACGGCCTAGAGCAACTCATTGAACGGCGCGGAGACTATGCGTCCAAGCACGTGGATGTGGAATTCATCAAGATCTGGGTGGACGGTTCGCCAACCCCGCCTTATTTCACCCAGGCAGATGTGCTTGCGGATGGCGCAATTGAGTACGATCGCGTACTTTTCCCGCCGAATATGCTGAATGATGCCGTCAAACGTTTTGATCGGATGGGACTGAAAATAAAGCTGCATGTTGCCGGCGATGGTTCGGCGCGTGCGGCGCTGGATGCGGTTGAGGCCGCGCGCGCCGCAAACCCCGGCTCGTCGACAAGGCATGAACTGGGACATACAAACCTCGTTACTCCGGCTGATATGCCCAGGTTTGCCGAACTCGGCGTCATTGCCGAGATGTCGCCTTCGGTCTGGCACCTGTACGGCAGGTTGCTCGGCGATCCGCCCCGGGACGCCTGGGAATTCGGAACGCTGCACAAACACGGCGCAATGTTGACGATAGGCACGGACTGGGTTGTCACCCCAACCCCGAACCTGTTCCCGGCCCTTGAGGGCATGCTGGACCGGGGAGACGAATCGATAGACCTGCCCACCGCGCTACGGGCAATGACCCTGAACGGCGCTTACGCCGTAGGCCGCGAGACGTCGAGCGGGTCCCTGGAACAGGGCAAATCCGCCGATTTCATCGTTCTTGATCAAAACCTGTTTGAAATTCCCGTCTCAGAGATCAGCGAAACTCGTGTCTTGATGACAGTATTCGAGGGCAGTAGCGTATACAAAGCGGTGAATTCAGATTAGGGACGCGCTATGATGTTGTCGAGTGCTAACTAAACTTACAGTTCGTAATTTCAAGCGTTTTGGCAAAGTGGAGGTCGAGCTGGGGAACCCGGTGGTTTTCATCGGTCCAAACAACTCGGGAAAAACGTCAGCCATGCAGGCGCTGGCTTTGTGGGATATCGGCGTGAAACGCTGGAACGAAAAGCGATCGGGGAAAATCGCGCCGGAAAAACGACCGGGGGTTATCGTGAACCGGTTCAATGCTCTCTTCCAGTTCCGCTTTTCAAGGCTTATTTTCAACAGAGCTCCCTACCAAATCTCATGAGCAAAAAAAGTTTTTGCGAACTGGCGAACTATGTTCCCGAACATGAGATAGATCCTGAGATCAGGGAAAAACTAGATGCGATAGTTGCAATTGCCGAGAGCGCTATGCGTGTAATGGACTGAGCTATAATAGTTCGCATTTCTCGCCAAGTGATGATCACGCAATTTGCAACAGTAGCCACATAATTCAGTAGGCAAACATTATCGTCTTGCCCCAAGCGAACCAGTACAATTTCCGGGTTAAGCTATAGACGCGGAATCATCCATGAAGAATACAAAGTGTACATCCGTCAGGTCGGCTTGATTGTAGTCCAGCAGCGTGACCGTATCGCCGCCATGTTCTGATAAGTCAATGATCAGATCTTCGCCTTGCTGTCGCAGCGACAAATCGGCAACGGACTGAATCCCCTCAAATGCCCGTAGCACAATCGTGTCCTCACCATTACCAAAATCCAGGATAGTATCGTCTCCACCATCGGGATAGACGTAAAATGAATCATCACCTTTACCGCCTTCCAACCGGTCGTTGCCGTAATCAAACCTTTGTATCTTGACTTGAGGCACAATATCAATTGCCGGATCCAAGTCTATAGTCTCGGTCTTTACATCCAGGCGATCATTACCCGGCCCGCCCACCAGCAGGTCATCACCAGGACCACCAAGCACCACATCATTGTCAACACCGCCATAAACTTTGTCATTGCCGTTATCACCAAACAACCTGTCATGACCCTTTCCGCCATGTACTTCATCATCGCCGTCACCGCCAGAGATATAATCCGAACCACCTTCAGGCCCACCATATAGCAGGTCGTTTCCACCACGGCCGTAAATCGAGTTGATTCTGAAATCTCCCGCCAGCACATCGTTATGTTCTGAACCAATAAGATGTGCTACTTCTGGCGCCTCAAACTCATAGACGGCGCCATCAGCGCCAGTTCGCGTATAGGTCTGGCTGAAGAATATATCACCCTCGGCATCACCGCCTTTGCCGCCTTTTTCCAGGACCGAATGCAGGCGCACCGTCACGCCGGCATCAGATGATGCATAGGAGGCCGTATCCTCAGCTTGTTCGCCGTCTCTACGCCGGACATTTGGGCCGCCTTGCAATTTGTCAGCCCCGGGACCACCTTCCAGGATATCATGCCCGTCACCACCTATCAGCCAGTCATCACCTTCCATGCCGTATAACCGGTCGTCTCCGCGAAAGCCGTCAAGCCGGTTCGGCCCGTGGGCGCCGGCCAGGATGTCATTCCAAAATGATCCGCGCAGGTTTTCGATATCAGGGACGGTTACTTCCTGTACCTTGCCCTCAATGTCGGTATATTTGACCGTTTTAACACCGACAAACGTATCACCTTCCGCCTCACCGCCTCGGGCCGTTCCATCATGAAGACGTATTTCGACAGCTTCTCTTGTATAAGTGTAATACGCTGTGTCCTCACCTGGACCTCCTCTTAGCTCGTCTGCGCCATAGTCCCCCTGAAGTTTGTCATCACCAGCGCCACCATCCAGCTTATCATCACCTGGTTCAAAGCTTCCATGGTCGCCAATAAGATAATCATCCCCGCCACGTCCCTCCAGTACATCATTGCCGTCCCAGCCCCGCAATTGGTTGGCGCGCAGATCGCCGATCAAAATATCATCAGCATTTGAACCGGTCAGGTTCTCAATATCCGGCACTACCGCCTGATGAATAGCGCCGTGCTCATCTGCATACTCAATAGTCTGTAGGCCGGCAAATACGTCGCCTTCCGCGTCACCGCCCCGGAGAGTAGCATCATGCAGGCTTGCCTCTATTCCAACCCACGAATCGAAATAAAATGCTTCGTCGATACCGGCGCCACCTCGCAAGATATCAGCGCCCGGCCCACCCCTGAGACCATCATCGCCGGCGCCTCCATGGAGCTCATCGTTACCGCTTCCACCGCCGATCAAGTCATCGCCGGCGCCTCCATGGAGCTCATCGTTACCGCTTCCACCGCCGATCGAGTCATCACCTTCTCCACCGTGCAAAAGATCATCGCCCCGCTCGCCAGAAAGTTCATCAAGCCCTGGCCCCCCTTCCAGTTGGTCATTGCCCTGTTCGCCATATAGCCAATCATTACCTTCTCCGCCTTCTAACCGATCATCACCCTGCTCACCATAAAGACTATCATCCCCTTCTCCGCCTTCCAACCGATCATCACCCGGTCCACCATAAAGTTGATCTCTCCCGCCGCCGCCGATTAATACATCATCGCCTTGCCCGCCATAAAGATAATCAAACCAGTCTCCACCATACAAATAATCCATGCCCTGCTCACCATATAGATAATCTAAATCTTCCCCGCCCTCCAACCGATCATCGCCCAAGCCACCATAAAGATAATCCAACCCGCCGCCGCCCATTAATACATCATCGCCCGCCAGTCCGTTGAGAATATCCGATCCTCTCATTCCCTCCAACCGGTTCGGCCCGTCTGTGCCGGTCAGATCATCACCAGATTGCGTGCCGATCAGGTTTTCGATGTCCGGCGCCATAACCTGTTGCAAGTTGCCGTCAGCGTCGTAGTACTCAACCATCTGCATACCAGGAAATGTATCGCCCTGCGCATCACCAGAATAAGCTTCGCCGGTACTCAGGTTGACTTCTACCCCATCGTTTGCAGCTCCAAACGCGTCATACGATACCGTATCGTTACCTGTCCCTCCTATCAGCACATCAGAGCCAGAACCACCCATCAATATATCGTCACCCTCCCTGCCGTTAAGCGTATCGTCACCATCGGTCCCTAACAGATAATTCTCACCTTCATTGCCAACCAGGATATCATCGTAGGAAGAGCCTCTAATCGCCTCAATATCAACCACCGAGGCTTGTCTCGTAACCCCTTCAGCATCTAGATATTCAATCGTTTGCCGCCCTGGAAACGTATCACCCTCCGCATCACCGCCTCTGGCAGTCCCGTCATGCAGGCGTATCTCTACCCCCTGCTTTGAATACACGTAACTAATCCCGTCGAAACCTGCTCCGCCACGAATAGAGTCCGCACCCGGTGATCCTTCAAGCGTATCATCGCCATCGGTACCCGTCATCACATCCTCACCATCACTGCCTTCAAAATATAGCGGGTTTGAAATGACGATGATATATTGTCCGCCGTTTTCCTCACTCGTGTTGCCCGTATAGCTACTGGCGCTCAGGTAAAATACACCGCTGTTGTTCGGTGTGAAGCTCAACGCCGAGGAAAGGTTTCCTGCCGCGAAGTCCACATCTTCATTCTCCGCAACCAGTTCCCCGGCAGCGTTATATACACGAAGAAGCGTATCCACCACGCCATTTGGTCCGTCTCCATCCAAGATGATTTCATAGGTCAGCCCATCATTGAGTTCAATGCTGACCCAGTCTTCGTCGAAACGTCCGTCCAGGTGTCCAAGAAATATGCCGCCGGCCAGGGTGCGGTAACTGGTGTCAGTATTAGCTTGGGCATCACCATAATTCTCAAAGAAAGTATAATTTGACATGTGTTGTTCCCCCTGGATTTTCGTTCCGCCTGCGCATCAGCCTAGCATGACTATTGTTGCCGCTTGTGTGCCACTTTGAAAAGCTGAACCTCACAGCGGCCTGGTGCGGTCGCCACTGCAGTCTATTGCTCATGCAAGCGGCCTGAGCGAAAGCGTTCCGATCCGACAATGCCCTTGTGGGGATATTAATACCCTCAATATAATAGCTGGGGCCAGGGTTGTAGCGCTATCTGATTAATCTTGCGCTAGACCCTCAAAAGTGAACCGGGAACGGGGATGCTTTTGTGGAAGTTGTCCGCTTGTTTCGTCGAAGCCTACTTAGCGCTTCCGGCAACACAGTTGTCAATATTAGCCATATAACTCAATGAGTATACAGTGTTATCGCCTCAATCCAAGCGAATTGTAGCAACACCTGGACCGAACCCCGCTGGGGGTTTGTCACAAGTTAACCGGCAAAAATTAAATTGAAACGGTACTAGTTAGGGTCTGGAGCAGGCCCTTTAGAAGCACAATCAACTAATACCTGTTCAGGGTATATGCGATGCTTGTCTGTGATTGCATCCACAATTCCCAAGTCTAGGAAGACTGCACTGGCCACAATTTTTGCACCAATAGAACTTTTTGCGCTCATTAAATATCTGTTGTTATCTTCATCGGAGCATTCTACACGCAGTGAATCATCGGAACGACGTATCATGGCGCTGCCTGGGAGTTCTACAGACCATGAACCACGTTTGTTCGACATATTGCAACTGATTTTCTTCTCACCACAGTTCATTCCAATAAACTGGATCTGTTGATTCGGATCATTTGTGAGGGTTGCACAGGAACTCATCATCAGCAAACTGATTGCGACTGTAATGCTAAACATTTTATGCTTCATAGTATGAATCCTTCTGATATTTTCCTTCATTATTCAGGAATCTTTACCGGGTAGTCAAGAGGTATTTTGAGGTGTGTATTTTGAGGTGTTTTTCCACGGGGGAATTTTGACAGTTTGTTGAAAATGACGCAGTTGTTGAATAATGAGACGGCACGCGGATCCCTGGAACAGGGCAAATCCGCCGATTTCATCGTTCTCGATCAAAACCTGTTCGACATTCTCGTCTCCGAAATTAGTGAGACCAGGGTATTAAGGACGGTATTCGAGGGCAGTACCGTATACAAAGCGGCGAATTCAGATTAGGGATGCGCTATGATAATGTCAAATGCTTACTAAACTTACAATTCGTATTTTGGCGAGATTTCCGGGCTAATGCACTGAGCTATAGACATCGTTTGCAACAGCGAAAAGGTCAATCGCTTTGCTACAAACGAACTGGCGCTATGCCCGGGTTATGGGCGGAGGCGTTCACTTTGAGGCGAAAATGCGCGCTTGTTGAAGATGTCTTTTTCCACAGAAACCAGCTTCAACTGTCGCGCAGCAGGATGTGCAGGATTGATCAGGGCGATATGTTCCAGCCCACCCGGGATCGCTGCGCTCGGCACAAGCAGTAGCGCTGAGGTCGCTGCCCGGAGCCAGTGGCTACCCAAGGCTTGGGTCGCGGCAGGGTATGGATAATCGTTCCAGTCTGCCGGCAGGTCTTCAATTCTCCACTGTTCAAAGCCGATGGTGCCGCTCTCAAAGATGCCAAGGCGATAGCTTTTTGGAATCAGTCGGGGTGAGCGCAAGTAGTTGGCCATTTCCAACATGGCCACACTGGCGGAACAGGCAAAATACAGAACCGGCAAACCAGCGTTGTTCCAGCGTCCGCCATCCTGGTAGCTTGCCCCCCGTCCACTGTAATTTTCCAACAGGTTTTCCGGGCAGATCCGGTACAGTCGCATCAGGCAAATTCGCCGTGCTCGATCTTGTTCAACGCGCCCTGCACTAGTGCGCGACCGGCAAAGGTATCGCACAGTTCCAGGGGACTGTAACCGCCCAAGGCCGGGAGGACTGTTTCCAGCCATTCACGCGCGCCGTCAAGATCGCCGAAGACCGTAATGGCCCTGGCAAAGACACATAACATGTCAAGCACCCCTTCCGACTGGACCGGACTGAGGACTTTGCGGCGATAGTACCGGTTCAGGTTTCCACCTGTCGTCTCCAGCAGGCGGACAAATACCTCGCGGTGTCCCAGGATACTGACTGCTTGCCTGATCACATCGCCAGGCAATCCCCTGCGAGCGGCCTGAATAAGAGAGTTTCTATCCGAGAATACCGCTGCGGGAATATCAATGCCTTCAATATAATAGCTGGGACCAGAGTTCTGGTGTAATGTCTGCTGCATCTTGTCACGCTCCGGAAAAAATAGCTCCATGCCAGTATAGCATCAAAATGATGAATATACTACATCATTAAGCGATTCCCGAAACTAGCATACTATGTTAGTCTCCCCAGTGAAGTTGAGGGCAACTTTCTACGACTACAATCGCTGATTAAAGGGCGGTATCTTTATGAAGATTAGGGACGCGCTAAAGATAAATAGGCAAGCATTATCGCCTTGTTCCAAGCGAATTAACGCTATGTCCGGACAAAACCCCGTAGGGTCGCCTATGACAAGTTAACCGGTTAGAATTAAGGAAGCTCTGACTTAATCAGAGCTTCCTTAAATTGAAACAGTACTAGTTGGAGTCGTCTGGAGCAGGCCCTTTAGAAGCACAATCAACTAATACCTGTTCAGGGTATATGCGATGCTTGTCTGTGATTGCATCCACAATTCCCAAGTCCAGGAAGACTGCACTGGATTCAAGAATATGTAGCGGGTAGTCAAGAGATTTTTTTACAGGTATTAGCAACAATATGATTAGTCCGCTCCTGTCTTTTATCGATGATTTTTTGTCATTTTACATAACGACGCAACCCTACTGCGCCAAACCTGGGGCAGCTTCTATCCAACAGGTCTGCCAATTCTAACCAGGTGCTCCCGCTTCTGGATGCCTCGGTTACAGCGGCTGGCCAATTGTCTCCAGACACTGATGTTCCGGTCCGCTTCGTACAGGTGTTCTTCGGTCCATGCCTCGTCGTAACGGTAGTATTCCTGTTGCGCTTCTCTGGCCCAGATGTCGTCGTTATTAAAGCCTTGCAAAGCCATTTCATTCCATTTTTCGTCAAACTCGCGGTCAAAATCTGGCCGGTCATATTCCTGTTCAATCTTCTTGCCGATGGTCTGAATGTAGTAATGCCGATCTTCATCAATCGGCACATACCATTCGAACTGGGTCATCGTCGGGCCGGGCCAGGGGGTAACACGCAAGACGCCAGGCAACCAGATGGAAATATTATAGGCAACCGGCGTTGTGCCCAGGTTGCCACGTAGAACTGTATCGCCCTGAACCTTACCATCAAACACCGGTTCACAATGTTCAAACAGCTTGTCATAGACTCCTTTGGGGCCGGTTTTGTCCTCCACAATTTCAAATGCATCCCTGCTGGTGGGAACCAGGCCCAGTGGTAGTATGAGGTCGTTGCCTTTTACCAGGATGGAATCTTTGTGTATGAAGATGTGAGTGCTGTCAAAGCCGTTTTCGCAACCGATACGCCAGTTTGCTTGTACTTCCGTTCTGCGTCCTCTGACGTGAATATCATCATCCAGGAATGTTGGCGGGACATCATCGGCAAGTGGTGGTGGGTCCATGTCTCCCATGAACACGAAGATCATGCCTTTTGCCTCCATGACGGGAAAGGTATCAATGCGCAGCCTGCCGATCATGTTGCTTTTCGGATTTGCAATAATGTCGCATAACACGCCGGAAGCGAGATTGAAGGTGAAACCGTGGTACCAGCAGGTTACTGTACCCTTTTTGTAGCATTCGACCTTCCTCGAAAATGCGACCCCATGGTGCAGGCAGCGGTCGCGGACAGCGTGTGCTTTGCCGTCAACCCGTGCCAGCAACAATCGGTCTCCCAGTAGCGGAAAGGGTTTGAACTCCCCTTCCGCCAGTTCATCGGAAAACAGGGTAGGGTACCAGTGGTTACGAAATCCCAGCTTGGCATCAATATACTCCCGGAACGGAGAAATTTTTGTGGAACTTGATCGCTTGTTAATATCGTCAGAAGGCATTTTCCTGCTCCTCTAGCTGCCGGTTACATTAACCTGTTTTCAACCGGATGTTACGCGTTCCCATACCAATAGCGCGGTTCTGGCCTCGGGTGTGCCGTCTTCCAGGCGCGCGGCGATGTGGAGTTGGCCATCGATCAGTTGGATCTTTCTTACCTGTTGTTTGCCGATCCAGTCGGGGTACAGGCTGATCTCGATATGGTGGGTTGCCGTGTCGCCATTTAACTCGTAACGCCCGCAGTATGTCAGGTAATCATCGTAGGCGCCGGCTTTTTCTGAATTGTCCGCGGTCCATTGTTTGCCTGTCGTGAACGGCTTGCGTCGGCATTTTTGGATGGCGCAGAACATGGATTGATCGGAGCCGTAGTAGATGCGGCCTTCAACATGCTTGCCGAACGGGTAGATTACCCTGCCGTCATCGTAACGTTGCTCCATGGATAGCAGGTTCCAGAGACCTTCGATGTCTTTTTGCTCAAACATCTTCAAGTTTGAACGCGGGAGAATTTGCCACCGACGTCGGTTCCAGTATGCCTTTTTCCGCCGCTGTCTCAAGTATCGCCTGGGCTTCGGCTCGCCGTTCCGGTGGCAGCCAGCGACGTTCATGGCCCCAGATACTGGGGCCGTACATCAATTCCGGTACCCACCGGTCGACATCGATAAGTCTGCCGGCCCAGCCGGTTTCGATCATGGGGTTGCCGTCCATCACCTGCATGCCCAGGTAATCGCCGGCGAACGTGCGCCAGGCCGCGCTGTCAGATGCGGTAATGCCTATGTATCCCAGTTGTGTGTAGCGCATCATTATGAGTATGCATCCATTATCGTCTTGCCTCAAGGCGTGGCCTATTACCCACCGCCTGAGACATAGAGGACCTGCCCGGTGATATAGGAAGCATCATCGCCGGCAAGGAATGCGACCGCGTCGGCCACTTCCGCGGCAGTTCCCATCCGTTGCATACATGTATCTTTCAGGGTTTGATCCAGCATATCCTTGCGCCACCGTCTTTCCGCGTCAGTCGACCCGTCTGGATTACGCGGGATGACCCGGTTGGCTTCGATGGCGCCCGGCGCCACGCAGTTCACCCGGATATTGTATTCGGCCAGCTCCATCGCCAGGCACCTGGTCAGAGCATGTACGCCGCCCTTGGCTGCGGAGTAGGGGATGCGGTAAATTCCCCGGGTCGCCACCGAACCGATGTTCACAATCGTGCCCTGGCGGTGTTCTATCATATGCGGAATGACCGCATGGCAGCCGCGCAGGGTCGGCCACAATGTTCTGCTGATTTCCTGCTGTATTTCCTCATCATTGAATTCATGGAACGGCTTGGTGCGGATCGCACCGCCGACATTGTTGACCATGATATCGATGCGGCCGGTCATGGACAGGGTTTTCTCGACCATATATTCTATGCCTTCCCTGGTTTCCATATCGGCTTCGACGACCTCGGCGTTACCGCCGGCACTGATAATCTCTTTACAAACCCGGTTGCAAGCATCATTGACCCGGTCCACCAGCGCCAGCCTGGCGCCGTCACGGGCCAGGCGCAATGCCGTGGCGCGGCCTATGCCCTGGGCTGCGCCGGTAATAACGGCTGTTCTGCCGGATAAACCAGTCACAACGGGTAGGCCATGAAACGTTCAACCAAGGCTGAATCCATGACCACTTTTTTGGCAAGAAACAACGCGTGATTGCCGTCGACGACGATGCGATCGAAATACATGCCGGTCGCAAACAGTTCCGTCCTGCCGGTTTCAACCGGCGTACAGGCCACCATGAAATTGGTCTCGGCAACATACAGGTTATCCTGCGCAGGCCGGCAGGCAGTGCGCTGGATAAAATGGCGCGTGCGGTAATCCGCGAAAGTGCCGGCCCAGATTTGGGTGACATAAGTGACCCGGTCCTGTAACCGGGCGTAATTGTCATCCAGGATCAAGGCCAGCGACAGCCCCGCCTCTTCGCTTTCCGCGGTGGTGCAGGTATAGGATGCATCAGAGTCGTTACAGAAGGTCGCCAACCAGGCATCCATGTTCCTGCCGTCGAGCGCCGCGATATAGCGGGTCTGGAGGGCATCAATGGCTGCCGGCGCGCGGGTCTCCGCGATCATGCTGCCGGCGCCTTTTCAAACCCCATAACTTGCCGGTAGTATTCCCAGCCGGGCAGGTTCGAGGATTCATCGTTCTGGCCGAACTCAGCGGGAATTTCGTACTCATTGCTCACACCTTTCTGGAAAACAGCGTCGCCGGGCGTCTGGCTGCCGCTGTGCAGGCGATGGAAGACCGCGGCGTCTTCCATGCTGACCAGGCCGCAAGGCCCAAGCAGGTTGGATGCCTGGCGCACCCGGTGTTTGACGAGATCTTCGTCATCGTCCACATGGGCGAAATAAGTGTAATGAACTTCCGTCTCATCGACCGAGAGCGGGTTGGCAAAGCGGATGCTGATGGTGTCCAGGTGCCGGGTAATGCCGGAAATGGGGAAAAAACGCACACTGACAGAGCCGCGGGACAGGTCACCGCCGCTTTTGTGCTCGATTAAAGATGGATCATGTAACCGGTCAACCGATTCCGGCAGACTCAGTTCACCTACGTAGATGCGGTGCCCGCGCGCATTGGCCTCCTGGTATCCCTTGCCGCCCTGCCAGTTCAGCAAGCGGAATGCCGTATGCAACAAGCCCGCATGGTAGGTATCGTTGTCGGCATAGGTCTTCCAGTTTGCCTTCAGCAGGACTTTCTGGAAACCCAGTAATCTCAGCCGCCCGTCCCCGGCCAGCGCCTCGGCAATGGAATCATGCAGGCCGTCCAGGTAGACCTCGACCGGAGGCGTTTCCGCACTGAACGTGACCATAACCAGGCCATGCGCCAGCGCCATCCTGGGGCTGGCCAGGGGGTAGTTGTTCCGGTCAAAATCATCGGGATAATCACCCGGCTTGTTGGGACAACCGACCAGCTTGCCGGTGGAGTCGAATGACCAGCGATGATACGGACAACCAAACCTGAACTTGTTGCCCCTGGGCGCGGTTTCCACTTGCGCTCCCCGGTGGGAGCAGGAGTTATAGAGCACATTTATCCTGTTTTCCCGGTCCCGGGTGATAAGCAGCGGCACCCGGCCGATCCGGACAGTCTTGAAGTCCCCCTGGTTCGGTATCTCTGACTCATGGGCGATCATCAGCCATTCCGGGCCGTAGAATATACGCCTCAGTTCTTCTTCAAAGATATCGGGGCGGACAAAGATTTGCTTGGGCACATGGTTGGCCTTGGCGGGCCAGATTATCGGCTGTTGTCCACTTTGCGAATTTGTCATAGTCATCGCAGGCGCCCCCTGCAGTTGATGCAACTGCGTGCAGTATATCAGTGATCGAACTTTTCGACTTTGCACAGAGTTGGAAATGACGATCCTGACATAAAAGTTTACAATGAAACCGCAGTAACCGGTCACACACATAGACTGAAGACCACTCAATTTTGGCCGTACCGGCAATACCGAATTCGGATATGAAACGCGAAACACTGGACAAGTCCATCAGTTTCAGGAGCTATATCGCCATCGGCCTGGGCACGATTATCGGGATCGGGTGGGTGATCTATGCCGGTTACTGGCTGCGCGATGGCGGTCCGGTGGGCGCGATGCTGGCTTTCATCCTGTGCGGCCTGTTCCTGTTACCGGTGGGGAAGTGTTATGCCGAACTGACTGCTGCCATCCCGGTAGCCGGCGGCGAGGCTGCGTTCGCTTACAAGGCATTCGGACCGTTTGTCTCGTTCCTGACCGCTTGCGCGTTGGCCTTGAGTTACATCGCCATTACGCCGTTTGAGACCATCGCCATCGGCGCGCTGGTGGAGGCGATGTTCCCGGCGCTCATCTCGGAACCCCTGTACCAGATGGGAGGCTATACCATACGGGTATCGAACCTGTTACCTGGAATTATCCTGGGCGCGCTGCTCATCCTGCTCAACTGCCGGGGCGCCCGCAGTTCCACCGGTTTCCAAACACTGGTGCTTGCTATCCTGGCATTGTGTGCGCTGGTGTTCATTTCCGTGGCCCTGTTGAAGGGAGACCTTGTAAACCTGACCCCGATGTTTGCAAGTGGCGGCGCGTCCTGGGTCGCAGCGCCGGCTTCCATTATTCCCGTACTGGTTGTCGCGCCGTATTTTATGGCCGGTTTCGATACTATCCCCCAAGCCGCGGAGGAGGCCGGTGTCAGCATGGCGCCACACCGGATCGGCGTTGCGATACTCGCGTGCATCGTGCTCGGCGCACTATTCTATGCCTTGATCATCCTGGCGCTGGGAATGAGTTCGACGCCCGGCCAGTTGGCGGCTATCATGCAGGACCGGGATGCAATGCCCACCGCCGAAATATTCCGGCTCGCATTCGGCTACGAGTGGGCCGCGCAACTGGTGCTGTTTGCAGCCTTGCTTGGTCTGCTCACGACGTTGAACGGGATCTACATCGCATCCTCCAGGCTGTTGTTTTTTCTCGGGCGCGGCGGCATGTTGCCGCACTGGTTCGCCAAAGTCGATGCGCGCCACAGGATGCCTGTCAATGCGCTCTTGTTTGTCGGAGCAATTTCTCTGCTGGGACCCCCGGTCGGCAGAGCTGCGCTGGTCCCGATAGTGACCAGTGGCTCCCTGGCCTTCGTAGCAGCGTTGCTACTGACCTGCTTGGCTGCCGTGCGCCTGCGCACAACTGCTCCGGACATGAATCGCCCTTACCGGACCGGCAAATCAACGATGTATTGTGGGATTGTTGTTTCGGGCATACTCGTGTTATTGATGGTGGTTCCCGGCAGTCCCGGCCAGTTGCGACCGCAGGAGTTTGCCATCATAGGTATCTGGATGTGCCTGGGCGTTGCCGGGTACTGCCTGCGCCGCTCCCTCAGAGATATGGAACCGTCACAGCAGCGTTACCTGATCCTGGGTGAGGAACCTCACAGATGATGTGAGTAACAGATTTGACACTGCCACCTAACCCGATATATCTTGCCGGGTAAATTTTGCTAACTGACCTGCGCCTCATACCATTCCTGTGCAAACGGGAATCCAGTGGAACAAAGGGTCGCCCTCTGGGCGACACTGAATTTGACTGGACTCCCGCTGTTGCGGGAGTGGTACGGAGGGATGCCTTGGCATGTACCAACAGTTACATGGGTGTGCAAAGACCTGATCATGAAAGTTTGGCTTCTTATAGCGGCCATGCATCTAAACCCCCAAAGGATATAAAATGCGAACAAGTCGCAACAGGCTGGATGTAGACGACATAACAGGCGCTTGGGCTATCATGCCCGCACCTGCGATCACAACAGGTGATGACTGGCGAACTGAGGACTCGGTCGATTACGACGAGGTTTCCAGGGCCGTGGCCGGTCTGATCGAGGCCGGCGTTGATGGCATCATGTGCCAGGGCACGTTTGGGGAAGGAGCCACGCTTACCTGGGAAGAAAAAAGCAAGATGACTGAGGTCATGGTGGAAACGGCTGCGGGACGAGCGCACATCTTCGCGGGTGTTACCACGCTCAATACTCGCGAGACTGTCAGGCAACTCAAGCATGTGCACGATACAGGCGCCGACGGTGTGATGTTGGGTGTGCCCATGTGGCAGGAACTTGATGTGCCCGGGGCAGTGCAGTTCTACCGGGATGTTGCCGAAGCAGCGCCGGAACTGGCGATTTGTATCTACGCCAATCCTGAGGCATTCAAGTTCTCGTTCCCGACGCCATTTTGGGCGCAGGTGGCAGAGATTCCGCAGGTTGTGAGCTGTAAGTACATCCATATTGCCCAATTACAGCTCCACACGATCGCGACGCGCAAACAACTGCGTTTTCTGCCGATAGAGTTCGACCATAGAGATGCTGCGAGGATGGACCCTGAGTTCCACACGGCCTTCTGGTCTCCCTGTGCATGCACCGGGCCTGAGTTGACCATCTATTGGCGCGATATTGTCCGGGAGGCAGCCCGTACCGGCGATTGGTCGCAGCCGGATGCCCTTTATCCACGTATCATGTCGGTGTTGTCGAACCTGTTCCCGCCCGGCGGCTTTCCTGAATTTTCGCGCTATAACATTCAACTGGAGAAAGAACGCATCAATGCGGCAGGCTGGATGAACGCCGGCCCCTGCCGTCCGCCATATACCACGGCGCCGGAGAGTTACCTGGCTGGCGCTCGCCTGGCCGGGACCGGCTGGGCGGAACTTAACCAAGCGCTCTTGGATGGAACTCTCTAACCCCACATGATCAGGCCTCTGCACACGCATCTAACTGTTGGCACAGGCCTGGGCATTCCGCCGTATCACTCCCGCAACAGCGGGGGTCCAGTCAAATACTGTGTCGCCCGGGGGCGACCCGTTTTATCACTGGATTCCCGTTTGCACGGGAATGGTATAGGGCGCCCGCAATGCTGGGGCGGGCTTAACTCTTTCCGTTACGTTGAGTAATACATCGTCATCCGGGTTGGAATTTTATTTTGATTTCCTGAGCCCGTTCGCTTATCTCGCACATGATCGTGTGTGTGAGTTGGCCAGCAGGTATCGTAGAGAGCTGACTTACATACCGATCGACCTGGCGGCTGCGAAAATTGCCACCGGCAACACCGGACCGACCAATCGCGAGATACCGGTCAAGTTGCGCTACCTGATGGTCGATATTGATCGATGGGCGAAGAAATTGAATTTGCCGGTCAGTTTCCCGGCATCACTGGATTCTCACAAGATGAACGCCGGTACCTTCTATGCGCTGGACAGGGGTCTCGGGGAAAAATATGTCAGGGAAGGCTTTAACCTGGGTTGGGGATTGGGCGGTGATATAGGATCTGATGAGACATTGACCCGATTGGCTGAAATAATGGGTTGGCCACCTGCGGAATTTCTCGAATATGCCAGCATTTCGAAGCTGTTGCCCGAATATACGGCATCGAACAGGCAAGCGCAGGAAAAAGGTGTATTCGGGGTTCCTACCATTATTGTTGACGATCAGATGTGGTGGGGTAATGATCGTTTGGATTTTGTCGAGGAATACCTGGTCGAATCCGGAGGTGTAAATGAATAAATCTGGTGTGCCGATGCTGGCCGATTACATGCCCGCGCATGCCGGCGCGCTGACCCATAACGACAAGCAGCATTACACCCAGCAGGAGTTGTCGCGGCTTATTGTACAACTTGACAAACTGGGGGCGACGGTAAAAGTCCACACCGCGGGAGACCGTTCCGTCCGGGTTACGCTGAACGCGATCGAGGCTGCCCGGCAAGCCAACGGCGACAGCGGCTTGCGCCATGAACTGGCGCACTCGGGTTACATCGATGAGGCCGATATCATAGTGCTGGAACACAACCTGTTTGAAATCCCTGTGAGTCGGATCAGCGATACGCAGGTATCGCTGACCCTGTTCGGCGGCAGGATCGTTCACGGAATGCCCGTTCCTGTCCGATAGTGATTTAAGGAAACTCTGATTAAGTCAGAGTTTCCTGCGATACAGGGATGTATCGCCAAAATCAGTGACGATACGTCATTGATTTTGAGAGCAAAACAAAAATTGCATTTTTGTTTTGCGTGCTCTGACAAGTCCAGGATGGACTTGTTCAGAGCTTCCTTAAATTATGACTGTTTTATCATTGAGACAATTCGCATGACCCAAACCACAGAAACGATAAAAAGCAACTGCCCCCGGGACTGTTATGACGGCTGCGGCATCAGTATTGAAAAGATAAACGGCCGCATCAGCCGGGTATTGGGCGATGCGACGCACCCGGTATCCCAAGGCCGGCTTTGCAACAAGTGCGCGATTGCCTATAACGGTGTCTGGCAGGATGAAACTGCGCGTTTGCTGTACCCGTTAAAGCGCACGGGAGAGAAAGGCAAAGGCCAGTTTGAACGCATCAGTTGGGACGAGGCAATCGGCACGATCACCGGCCGTCTTAAACACGATGTGGCCAATCACGGTGCGCAATCGATCGTACATACCCATTATTCCGGCACGTTGTCGCTGATTGCATTGCTGTTCCCGATGCGTTTTTTCCTGAAACTGGGTGCCGCGGAAGTCACCCCGGATACTATCTGTAATGCTGCGGGCCATGCCGCGCTGACGTTGCTGTACGGCGAATCCCATATCGGTTTCGACCCGCGTACGATCCGTGATTCAAACTGCGTCCTAGTCTGGGGCGCGAACCCGTCCCACTCCGGACCGCACAGCCACAAACACTGGTTTGCTGAAGCTGACGTTAAAAAAATCGTAGTCGATCCTTTAAGCACAAAATCCGCGCAGGCGGCGGACATCCATTTGCAGCTATATCCCGGTTCGGACGCGGCTCTGGCTTACAGTCTGTTGCATGTCATGCACCGTGAATACCGGTTCGATGACGACTTCATTCGCCGGCATACAGTGGGCAGTGATGAACTATTGCCTTTGATCAGCCGTTGCTCCCCGGAATGGGGCGAGCGCGAGACCGGCGTACCGGCGGCATTGATCGAAGAGGCCGCAAGATGCTACGGCGCAGGTCCTTCCCTGTTATGGCTGGGCCAGGGTTTCCAACGCCAGTTAAACGGTGGTAATGCGATGCGAGCCGTAGGTTTGTTGCCGGCCATGACGGGAAATATCGGAAAACCCGGTTCCGGATTTACCTACGTGAACCATACGCCCGCGCTTGCCGGTCTGGATTTTGATGCAATGGCCGGCGCGCAGCTTGCTGTTGCCGAACCCGAATCGGTCAGCCATATGGACTTTGCGGAACAGCTCACCCGTTCGGATCGTTTCAAATCGATGATGATCTGGAACACCAATCCGGTGGCCTCGGCGCCCAACCAGGACAGGTTGCGCGCGGCGATGCAGAGAGAAGACCTGTTTACGGTCGTTATCGACTGTTTTCAGACGGATTCTGCGGATTACGCGGACATCGTTCTGCCTGCAGCGAGCTTCCTGGAGTTTGACGACCTGACTTTCAGCTATTTTCATTTCAATATCGGCGTTCAATCGAAGGCAACGGAACCGCTGGGCGAGGCGCTGCCGAACCAGGAAATCTTCCGGCGGTTGGCAAAAGGCATGGGTTACACGGAACGCGAACTGTTTGAAACGGATGAAGACCTGATCGCATTGATGTTGGACCAGATGGGAGTGCAGGGCGGTTTTAAGCAATTCCAGCAACGAGGCTGGCAATCGATCAGCGCCGAGCCAATGATTCCCTGGTCAGAACTGAAATTTCCGACACCAAGCGGGAAGGTAGAACTGGCCTGTGCCACCGCAGAGTCACAAGGATTACCGCGGATTCCGCAAGCAACAGTCGATGCCAGGGACAACGGCGAACTGTTGCGCCTGGTTACCCCGGCCTCGGATTACCGTATGAACGATTCCTACGCCAATGACCCTAAACTCGCGCGCAACGCCGGTGAGCCGGAAGTCCATATCCACCCGCAGGATGCAGAACGTTACGGGATCGTGAACGGCGCGCCGGTTACGCTGAGCAATGAGAACGGCAGCCTGACACTGACCGCGACTATAGATGACATCGCAATGCCTGGCGTCGTCGTCTCCTACAAGGGCCGCTGGCCAAAACAGGAGCAGCAAGGAAAGAACGTGAACGCACTGCACATCGGACAAAAAGCGGACATGGCGGAGAGTTCCAGCGTACATAGCACGCAGGTGAGGGTGAGTCCTTGTGCCTCTGGTTAGCCTGATAGTCTGCCCGGGTAAGTTTGGGTGTTTGGATATTCAGTTATGAACAAGCCCGAACCTCAACCCGAAACGCGCCGATTCGATCAACAGATACCTCAAGCGTATCCCCGTGTTGATACTTCGGGTAGGCGACAGCCCGTATTTGTTTTATGTCGGTGAACTTGGGGACATCCACATTTTTTTCATCCTCGGCTATTCCGCCACTCCCCAATGCGCCTATGAGAATAACATCTCCGGCTTGCAGTGCGTATCGGGATGTGACAAAGCTGACTGCCTCAGGTATGCCCAGTACGTAATCGTCTGTGTAGCCTTTTTGATGCAACCCACCGTTAACTCTTAAACTAACCGCCATTAAGTCGTTATGGTTGATACCGGTAGCGATCCAGGGGCCCAGGGGGCAGAACCCAGGATAGTTCTTGGCCCGGTCAAAATCATTCACAGCAATTTCCGGCGCAAAACCATCGAATGCGCCGGTGTATCCAAAAATGAAATCCTTGGCATCTTCAGCGCTCACATTGCTGGCTCGCCGACTCATGATAACAGCCAACTCTGCGCTACCGCTGATGCCGGTAGCGCCTTTTGGAATGCAGACGCCGGCGCCGGGACCAGCAAGCGCTGAGCTCGGTTTTTCAAATATGGCAGGTGGTTTCAACGCCGAAACCGAATTATTGCCGGTGTTGCTGATGTCTTCACCTATCATCTTGCTGCGATGCCAATAACTGTTACTGCCCAGGCCAATTATTTTGTTTGGCGATACCGGGGCCAGCAATCGAACGTCATCGAGCGGTATTGATCTGTCAGACACCGAATAATCACCGAACAGCTCGCCGTCTATGCCAACGACAGTTTCGCCTTGTACGAGTCCGAACTCGATATGATCGCGGTATTCGTACCTGGCGATGAAGCGTGTGGATTCATTTACAGTGGTCGCCGCATCGAAAGATGAGGAGAACCTGTTGCTGTTTGTGTCCTCGTTTCGGCTGAGTGACAGAGTAGGGTGCAATAAGGCCGTTAAACCGGTTGCCGCGCAGGCTTTAAGCAAGCGCCGTCTTGTGTAATGTCTGTTCATCGTTTTGGTGGAGCATTCTTGTCAGGAAGTCTGGAGGCTAGCTCCCGTTTGACGCTGGCCAGGGCTTCTTTCCGGGCCAGGTTATTCCATTCATCGGGATCGTTTTTGTGATCGTACAACTCTTCTGAACCATCGGACCAGCGTGTGTATCGGTAGCGTTCGCTTCTCACGCTGTGATTACGGAAGCCCGCGGTAGTCAGCGCGATATGCTCCCAGGAGGCATTGCTGTTTTCAAGCAGAGAGACCAGGCTGTTGCCTTCCACATGTTGCGGCGTCTCCAGCCCGGACAGTTCAGCCAATGTGGGATAGAGGTCCATCAGGGAAACCGGCCGGTCGGTGTGGGAATCCGGGGTGGTAACACCCGGGGCAACAATAATTAGAGGAATGCGTGTCACGTCTTCCCATAACGTGTCCTTACGCCAGCGTTCCTTTTCACCCAGGTGGAACCCGTGATCGGATATCAGCACAATAATGGTATTCTGCGCGCGCTCACTGGCGTCAAGCGCATCCATAATTCTGCCTACCTGGGCGTCGGCGAAACTGATGCCGGCAAGATAGGCGCGCACAGCATCGTGCCAATTCCCGGTTTCTGCAACCCAGCGATGCTCGGCCATCGGAGGTTTGTCGGTTAATTCAAGAAAGGGGCGGGTTGCAGTGTGTGGCACATCTTCCAGGTCGCCCGATGTTGTCCTGGGGAGGCTGATGGATTTAACCGGGTAAAGGTCGAAGTAGCGTTTGGGTGTGTACCATGGGAGATGGGGGCGATAAATGCCTGCGGCAATAAATCTTTGGCCAACGGTTTTTTGAGTAATCTGTTTGGTGATCCATGTTGTTGTTCTTCCATCGCCCATTGTCCCGTCGGTGATGTCCAGGGCAGCCCAGTCAAATGTGCTTGACACCGGGTTGCCATTGGCAGGTTTTACCTCCGGGGTAATTTCTTCAGGCAATTGCTGCGCAACTGACGGATAAAACCCGTCCCATGCTGCCGGGTCATTATATCCTTTCAATCCTTCCGGTTCGAAGGTATGCGCATGAAATATCTTGCCGGCGCCAAGCGTAATATAGCCGTTATTTTTGAAGTACTTGGGCAGGGAAGGCGCCGAGTTGAAGATAGCCAGTTCCCGCCAGTCCGGGCGGTTGTCATAAACACCGGTTGTCGCAGGTGTAAGCCCTGTCAGCAAGGCAGTGCGGGACGGACTGCAAAGCGGCGCCGGCGCGTGCGCATTGCGGAATGTCATTCCCCTGGCCGCGAGTCTGTCGATATTTGGTGTGTGTGCTTGAGGGTGACCACCGAGCGGGCCAACCCAATCATTCAAGTCATCCACTATTATCAATAATACGTCGGGTCTGTGCACCGGCGCGCCGGCGCTAAAACCTGAAACCAGGCACAGAACGACGGCAAACATCCCAGTGAGCAACGGACTTGATTTACCGGTCATATAATATGCGGTGGCAGAGCAATTTTCTCCGATCGAGACAACCAATATTTCAGTAGCCGTACAATTCTTCACTCGTGAGCGAGAACCCGAACCAGGAGGCCAGGGTGGAAAGCCACTGGTCCAGGTAATAGTCAAGACCATCGATTGCCGTTTCAGGAGAGGAACCGGCAATAACCATTACCTCCTGGTTATCCGTCCATACATTCTGTTTGATATAAATGGCATTGTTGCCGGGTTCGGAGAGCCATATCCGTTCTTCCTCAATCAGAACCAGGGATAAGATCTCGCCGAAGTCCTGCAACTCATTCATCCCGGCTATGATGACAATACGCAAAGCGTGGTTATGGGTCTCTAATTGGCTGGGTTCCACCTGCTGGTAGGCCACAGACTTATTATCAAGAAAATCAGTGAGTTTGCCAGCGCCTGAATAGGTGTCGCCGGTTGCGACAAGATACAGCGTTTCCTCGGACTCGGACGCGAGCGTCGTGGCGGTGGGCGCCGCGTTTAAACAAAGCGTCGCTACTACAATATTGAATAGCAGAATAAAATGACGGTTCATCTGGTGATGGTACTAGCGCAACGCATCGGGCTTGAGTTTCCAGGTATCCGCATTCGGGGGGGTAACCTTCAATTCAGACCTTGGCAGGTCGGCAAACCTGTCGCAGTGATCATACGAGTAAGCATGTGCGCGGGCCAGGGACCATAATGGTTTTTGATCGCTGTTGAATGCGACGTATTCCCAGACAATCTCACCGCCGTCGGGATGCGTCTCGTCCGGCCTGACCTGAAAAATCCGTCCGGTATTATCCTCGGATATCAGCGTATTGCCGTTGGGCAGCCGTTGTACCGAACCCCTCGAATGGCTGTGAAAACGCAACGTCCTGCCCGCGGTCTGGTATTTCCAGACTATCCTGTTCGTGGAGGGATCAATTTCCACGATCAACGACACGCCATGGTGTGACTCATCCGGCGAGTATGCGCCATTGTCAAATACCAGGAAATTTCCGGCGCCGGGAAGCTCGGGCGCGATCATATGCGCCTCGTGTTGCCCGGCAAAGCCGCCCAGGTAACGATGGCTGCCTTTATATACTATCTCCCCTGAATCTCTATCTATCACCCAGAAATGGGGCAGGTTGCGGGTATTGTATACAACGTTTCCGGGCTTGAAACGCTGGTCGCCCGCATCATACCACTTGTTTTGCGGGATAATCCTGGCCGCATTGCCATGTGACCAGTCAATCAGGCGTTTCCACCCGGGCAGAAAATCATTGATATCAATATGCTCGTGCGCGGCCCAGGTCCAGGTTATTTCACCTTCCGGAGTGACATAGGCCAATTCGTCGCCTATCAACTGCAGGCCTTTACGGTTTATCTTGCCGAAATACGGATAATCAACGTTTTCGACCGTATCCAGAATTTCCTGCGGCACTTGCACGCTGTACATGACCAGCGTGTCGCCGTTGGGATGCCGCTCGAAATCGTGATGCAGCATATGGGACTGCTGTGCGCTCATCCTGCCCCCGATTCCGGACTGCTCCGGTCGCCAGCGCCACAGTTCGTTACTGTCCCAATCGTAGTCAACGATGTGGTTCAAACCTCTTTGCTCGCTTTCTTCTATCATTGACAGGCTGCAGGTTCCGGGATTCAGGCGATAGCGTTGCCAACTGCTGACTTTCCATTCATGAACGACATTGCCGTTCATATCGATGAGCCGGGCCGGTTCCGGGCTGCGCGCCACATCTTTACCCGCGCCGTAGTTTGAGACCAGCGGAAGCAAAGTATAGGCATTATAGGCTTTTTCAGGATCGTAGCGGGTAACACCGGTGGGGTAGACGGAAGGATAAGCCTGTACAAATTGTGTAACGGACAACACGGATAACCATGCGAGGACGGTTCGCAATGTATTGGTATGGAGCATTTTGTGCGGCCTGCCGTCAGAATGAGCGTTTGACTTCAAGAAACCATCCCAATGGCTCGCCGATTTGTTCAACACGGTAACCTTCCCGTCCCAGGTCGCCCACCCTTGCCTGGTTCGGCGTGGTGCCGGTAAAATCGACTCCCGTATTGATATAGTCTTCGTCCAGACAATTCCGGCAGGATAATGCCACAGCCCATTTTTCATCTATTGTCGTGTATTCAATCCTGCCTGTGACAAGTCCATAGGAATCGATTTTAATCGTTCTTGTTTGCGCATCGGATGAGTACTGATCGGCGCGCCAACCGTAGTTCACGCTGGTCCGGATTGAACCAAAATCCAACCGGGCGGTATGATTCAAAGCCAGCGAAAAAGTCAGGTCAGGCAGCCTGGCCAACTCGGAATCAATAAGAACATCGCCGGATACCTCAGGCGCTACCGTTGTCCATTCTCCATCAAGGATGCCGACAGCCGCGGCGATATCCAGGCTTTCCGAAAGTACGATCATCACGTCAATTTCAGCGCCATAGGTCTCCGCGTTGCCTGCATTGGTAATAAACTTGGTGCCGTCAGGTTGGAGTTTTCTGAGTTGTCTTCCGGACCAATCCTGAAAAAAACCGGTTGCATTGAAGCGAATCCGCCCATCGGCCAAGGTAGAACGAAATCCCGCCTCGTACAGGTCTACTTCTTCCGCTTCAAACGGCACAATCCCGAAATTTCCACTCGGTCCGAATTTCAACTCCAATTCATTGTTGAAACCGCCACTGGTAAAACCGGTGCTGGCCGTGAAATAGGTCATCAGGTTGTCAGTCCAATGGTATTGGACGCTGGCGCGCCATGTTGACTCGTTCCAGGTGTCGCTGGCGGATGCCGATGAGGGAATTCCGGGGCCATTGATCAGCGCGAGAATCTCCGGGTTGCTGGTTGGATCAAAGTTGCGATCCCGACTGCGAATTTGCTCGTCTCCAAATGCCGTGAGTTCCTTTTTATCTTCAGTCCAGCGATAGCCCAGGGTCAGGCTGAGATCATCCAAAAGCTGATAGCTCCCTTCAACAAAAAGGGCAATAGCTTCTGCATCCAGCGTTTCCCGGCGAATAAAGACATCGGGAACACCGTCGTCGGAGCCGGTTGTAACTTCGTCAGGAGTCTCCTCGAAATAGAACAGACCCGCAGTCCAATCCAGGCGCTCATGATTGCCGTTGAATATAACTTCCTGGGAAAAGCTGTCATTGTTATAGTCACGCACTCGCTCGCGCCAGATGACAGGCGTATAGTCATTGTCATATATCAGCAAAGGTTTGATGTTCAGGTAACCGGTGCGGCTTGTCACGGTCAGGTAGTCGTTGATATCCCAACTGATCTCTGCAGTGAAGATTTCCGTGATAATTTCTTCGGAATTCGTTATGCCGCCCTGTGTATTATCGCCATCCAGTACGCCGAATGAATTATTCAATACAGGGTCTAGCGCGCTGTTGTTTTCAGCCACGCCGTTAAATTCAGCGTTTCTCGCACGTGCAATGGTGCAAACCGAGCCGGGCGCACCCCGGACTTCTCTTGCGTTCAAAATGCCTCGTGCGATTATCCGGCATGGTTCGCCTTCTCCGCGAAGAGCATTGATATCCCAGTCAGTAATCTTGAACGCGGGGCCATTTCCTTTATCTTCTATATATGCGCCGGTGAGATCAACGGTGAGCGTATCCACCGGTCTGATGCGCAAACTGGCCCGTACCCCCCAGTTATCATAATCTCCGAGCTTCTGGGTGCCTTGGCTCTGATACTGAAGGGCAGCGGGGTTAGCAGCCGGGGCGATATTTCCCAACAGATTATCCACGTAACCATCCTGATCCCGGGAATAGGCGCTGACTCGTATGGCCGCTTTCTCTCCCAAGGGAATGTTCGCCATGCCGGTCACTTCAACCAGGTCACGGGATCCATATCCGGCCTTGATATAACCTTCGAACTTGTCCATGCTTGGTCTGTTCGAGTTATAACGGATGGCTCCGCCCGTGGTGTTACGGCCAAACAAAGTCCCCTGAGGTCCGCGCAATACTTCTATATTTTTGGCATCGAACAGATCAACCATTGTTCCGCTCATTCTCGGCACATACACACCATCAAGGTATAAACCGACGGCGCCATCCGTATTGATTCGAACTTGGGTGCCAACACCGCGGATGGTCGCGCGCACTAAATTTGTGCCGGCCGTATTGTCTCCCCCGCCCAGTGAGATATTGACGGCATGAGTATCGAGGTCGAGCAGGCTGTCGATTCCCAGTTGCTCAATCTGATCCGCGTTGAATGCTGTCACGGAAATCGGCACATCCTGGAGATTTTCCTCGCGCTTGCGTGCAGTGACCATAATTTCTTCCAGGACGGTAGAATTGGCGCCGTTTTCAGATGGAGTTTGTCCACTGGCGTCGGGAACCGCTACAACTGCCGCCATCAGCGCGCCTATACCTGCAAATAGTGATATATTCTTCCCCGACCCGGTTTTTTGTTGTTCATTCATTTTCACGGTTTTATCCTCTTTATCGAACAATGCCGAACTCGTACGTGCAATGATCAGCACGCCTTTATCAGAACGTCTGCCTGAAAGCCCCGTTCCCAAGAGCATTAAATCCAGCGCCTGTTGTATCGTGTGCCGTCCTCTGACCGAATTTGCCCTGCTGTTACTGGCCAGATCATAAGGAAACAACAAAGTGATTCCGGTCTGCCTTGCCAGGCTGTTCAGCGCATCAGCGGCATTGGTCGACGGGATATCCACATCGTATCTTGTTTCGTCCTTGAACTGTCCACCAGCATACCCTGCAGCGCTGGTAAACAGTAATAGCAGGCAAATCAAGCTGCCCAAGCGTTTGCAGCGTTTCGATACGCGCCGCATTCCAGTTGCGTTCGGCTTGCTAAAATAATATCGGTGCGGTGCTTTCACGCTTGTCTGACAATAAATAAACGTTTGAAGTACGAAAAACCACACCCCCAGGTATTGATATATTATTCGGCGGATGCAATCTGAACAAAGTCATCACGCAGGCGGATAATCCGTAAATCAAAATTTGTTTCCAGGGAGAGCAGCATGGCATCGACATCGCCTATTCGAAACTGTCCTCCGATACGAATAGCCTTTAATGCGGGATCGATGATCTGTATAGTGACCGGGCTATAGCGGCTGATTTCATTAATGACATCCTCCAAAGGGTCGCCCGTGAAAATCAACAAACCATTGCGCCAGGACATGCGCAGGGATAATTCCGTTTCATCCATATTCTGAACCAATTCAATCGTATTGTATGAAGCCTGCTCTTGCTCCGAAGCCAGCGCGCGAATGGTCGTAGCCTGACCTGCATCCAAAGTTCCCAAGGTGTGTTCGTAATCATCTTCTGAAATTACCTGGCGCTCGAACCGCTCCTCCAGCGCTGACAGTTTGACGCGACCCTCGGTAACGAGAACGTCTACTCCATGCTTGTTTAACCTGACGGTAAACGCAGTGCCTACGGCTTCAACTCGCCCGCTTCCGGCGTAGACATGGAAAGGTCGTCGTGGAATTTCTGCCACATTGAAAAAAGCCTCTCCTTTCAACAAGTGGACATTGCGAACGGCTTCGCGATATTCCACTTCAACCTCGCTGTTTGTGTTGATATGAATGGTGGACCCATCCGGCAAAGACACGAGAGTTTGTTCTCCGACCATCGTGGAATAAACGGTATTGACGCCTGCCTCAGAAGCATTATGTTTCCAGGGTTGCTGATTGAGCGCCAGCACAAGGACTGCAAGCGCAATTGAAATCACGGCAAGATTTCGATTAAACACAAACTCCGTTATGCCGGCCCAGGTAAACAGTCTTTGGTTTGAGACAGCCTTACCGGTAACCGGCTTTCCCAACGGCACCGACAATTCCGTCAGAATATTCATCCTGTTATACAAACGGAGCAGCTTGCCGAGTTCTTCACGATGCGCGGGGCTGCGTTCAAGCCATGCGCGCAACCGCATTATTTCATCGTCTGACAACCGGGTATCACCGTCGAGTCGCACCAGCCATTCACCGGCCTCGGTTTCGATGAGGTTTTTATCGGGAAATACGTAGATGTTATCTGTCATTGGTTTCTCTTCAGGGTGACGGACTGGATCGCTACACTGGCTTCCTCATGTGTTTTTCCGTGTTCACGCTCGCGTATATATGCGCGGCATTTCAGTACGCCTTTCAATAAGTGTTTTTCAATTGAACTGAGGGTCAAATTCATTCGTTTCGCTATTTCCTTGTGGGACAAGCCATGCACCTTGCGCAGCAGAAATACTCGCCGGCACTGATCCGGCAGGGCGGTTACGGCCTCACAATAAATGCCGATATGCTGCCTGGCTTCGGCCTCACTTTCGGTTGTATTTTCCGACTCTATGATTATCGGCAGTTCATAATCCTCAATATAGTGGGTAATCTGTCGGGACTTTTTGTTGAGTGTTGTTATCGCAATATTTCTGGCTATCCGAAACAGGAACGCTTTGGGGTGATTAATGACCTTTTGCCGCTCGGCGTTGTATGCTCGCAGGTAAGTCTCTTGCACAACGTCTTCTATATCCTGGCGTTCAGTAAAATAACGAGCCAGAAATTTCCGTAGAAACGTGGCGTTTTCCAGGAATGAAACTGTCACCGAGGCAGGTTGTCGTTTCCTGTGTTTATGCATAGTTCGTATTCATGCCGCAGTCGGACCATATGATAATAGACACACGAGAGCCGTAATACCGCACACTGCGAATTAATTTTTGAGAACGTCCTATGGCGGCGCTTCTATGAATATCGCTTAGGCTGTAGCCAAACGCTGCGCGGAGAAACCCCGGCGCCACCCTGGGAGCGCTTCAGTTGATGTGCAATTCAGTGGCGTCGATGAGAAATCGGTGATTATCCTTGGAGAGCAACAGGCTGTGCTGATTGATGCGTAATGGATAGACAGTCAGGTGTAAGATTTATCTGCTATCCCATGGATTGATAACAGTGATGCCACAATCTTCATAATCCGACACATTCCGCGTCGCAACAGCCATACTTCTTGAGTGCGCTATGGCCGCAATTTGTCCATCAAACTGCGATATCGGTTTTCCGGCTTTGCGACGTGTCGAAGCAATTTCAGCATAGGCGTATGTGGCGGCGCTGTCGAAAGTGAGCATCCGCCCTGCAAAAAGATAGTTAAAAGCATGTCCTGCCGCATTGGCAAGTTCGCTTCGCCTCCTACCTTCGGGCAGGAACGCTATGCCAGTGAGTATCTCCGCTTGTGTGACGGCAGTCACATATAAATCGTGTTTGGGACGCTCATCCAACCAAGCCATTACTTCGGAACTTGGCGTATGACGCATTACCTCAGAGATGATATTCGTATCAAGAATAAACAAGGCCGAACTATTCGAACATGCGCGATTCGCGCATCGGCTCACGGGGTGATATTTTCAGTTCGACACCGCCAAGAGGTTTGAAGAGTTCATGCAGGGCGGCTCCTAATCCTTTCTCCGGCTTTAAATCCTGCTCAACTGCGCTGGCAAGTATTTGGCGGGCTTCCTCTTCCATAGAACGCCCGTGTCCGGCTGCGCGCATCCTGAGATGTAGTTTTACTTTATCGTCCAGATTGCGAATTGTGATACTAGCCATAATCGTGCCGCTGTCTTGAAATACCACGTATAGTATACGATGATTGCATTGCAATCAAATAATTCATGAACGATAAAGCCTTATGCTCAGGGTGCTGCACGCCCCGATTGTATGTGTTTTGGCACAGACCAGGGCATTCTACCGCATCACTCCAGCAAAATCAGAACCAGGAGCAGGGGAGTGAGTGGTGTTGTATAATCAAAACACAAACGATCTTCTCAGCTTGGGGGGTGCTGCAAATTATGCGTAATATAGGCAAATCTGCTTTTTTTTCTTTGTCGGTAGCTGTTCTTTTATCAGTCTCTGCGCTGGGCAGAGCGGTCTTTGCAGGTGGGCTTGAGTTTCTCTCTTACGATGCGCAGTTCAGCGGCGTCGGTGAGAAATCAGTGATTATCCTGGGAGAGAGACAGGCTGTGCTGATAGATGCGCAATGGAAACTGTCTGATGCGAAAAATGTCGCCGGTATGATTCTTGATTCAGGCAGGGAACTGACTCATGTCCTGATCAGCCACGGCCACCCCGACCATTATTGGGGGCTGGCTGCGATACTGGAACAGTTTCCCCAGGCACAGGTACTGGCGCGCCAGGGCACCCGGGATGAAATTGCCAACCAGTTTGCAGCCAAGTGGATCCATTGGCAACCGCTGTTTGGCGATGATGTGCCCACAACACCGGTCGTGCCGGAAGTATTTGAAGGTGATACGGTGTTGCTCGAAGATAAGGAGATCCGCGTGATCGACCTGCCGGCGAATGAGGTAGAACACTCGGTTGCCTATTATGTGCCTTCCGAGCAGGTGTTAATTGCCGGTGACTTGATCTTCTCCCGTATGCACAGTTATTTTGCCGATTTGAGTAATCCCTCCGGCTGGATAGAGGCGTTGGAATTGGTGAAGACCGCCGGTCCCATCAAGACGGTTTACCCCGGACATGGTCCCAACGGTGATGCGAGCCTGATAGATGATACCATCCATTACATGCAGGTGTATCAATCTCATGCCAAACCCGGTGTGCCGTTACCTGACATCATCCGGGGCATGACCGCAGCATTTCCCGATTACGGGGGTGAGATGTTGTTGTGGTGGACCCGCGGCCCGGGTTTCGGTATTTTCGGACCGCGTTCCCTGGGTGTTCCGGAACCGTTGCTAGTAGGGTTGCCACCGCACCTGGTCGGCCCGGCGCCCGGTTGCAGCGCTCCCAACAAGGCGCTGGTGGAGAAATTGTTTCTTCAGGGCTTCAGCGGTGGCAATATGGCCGTGCTGGATGAGGTAATTGCCGAAAATTTCCGGTTCAGCTATCCGGGATTTCCGGACGGCCTCGATGGTCTCAAGGCGATAGTACAGAAAAACAATACCAGCTTTGAAGATTGGCAGTTCCAAATGCACGATACGTTGTGCGATGGTGACAAGGTGACTGTGCGCTGGTCAGGACAGGGCAAACACGTGGCATCTTTCATGGGTGAAGCGCCAACGGGAAACCAGGTTGAATTAACCGGTATTTCCATTTTCCTGATAGAAAACAACAAGATCAGCGCAGACTGGGCAGCGCCGGACAACCTCGATTTCCTGCAACAACTCGGGGTATTGAGCATGCCTGATATGTCAGATATGTAACCCGGATTTCCCGGTTTGAACTGCATTGAGTAGCCTCAGTGATTTAAGACGCAGAGGCTCGTTCATTTTATGTTGTAAAACATGCATTATAATGCTAATTTTACAACATGATAAATCGCCACGTCCATCCTGCCATTGAACAGCTCTTGTCTGAACAGGCCGCTGTTGCGTTGCTTGGCTCGCGCCAGGTCGGCAAAACCACACTGGCGCGGCAGATTGCAAAAACCCGCGCCGCTGTTTATTTTGATCTGGAAGAGCCTGAGACCACACCGTTATTCGAAAATCCGCGTTCCATGCTTTCACGCTATGCGGATAAACTGGTCATCCTGGATGAAATCCAGCGCGTCCCGGGTTTGTTTGAATCAATCCGGGGTTTAATCGATACTTACCGCCAGGAAGGCCGTGGCGTCGGAAAGTTTCTGCTGCTTGGCTCAGCTTCAATCGACCTCTTGCGTCAGACCTCTGAATCGCTGGCGGGACGCGTCAGTTACCGAGAACTGGGGCCTCTGAACCTGTTGGAAACAATTGCTGCCGGTATCCCCAAGTCAGAAGACAGACTTTGGTTACGCGGTGGTTTCCCCAACGCGTTCCTTGCCAAATCCGACAGGTCGAGCATGACCTGGCGCAGGGATTTTGTTCGAACCTACCTGGAACGGGACATTCCCTCGTTCGACTCCCGGGCGCCGGGTGAGACACTCAGGCGTTTCTGGACGATGCTTGCGCACAACCAGGGAGGTCTGCTGAATGCGGCCGGCCTGGCGGCATCATTGGCAGTAGATACCCGAACCGTGAATCGTTATCTGGACTTGCTGGTTGACCTGTTGCTGATCAGGCGCCTGCAACCCTGGCACGGCAATATTAAAAAGCGGCTGGTGCGCTCACCGAAAATTTACCTGCGCGATAGCGGCATCGTGCACTGCCTGCTTAACCTCGTCTCGCTTGATGCCGTATTAGGTCATCCGGTTGCCGGAATGAGTTGGGAAGGGTTTGTTGTGGAAAATATTCTGACCGCCGCGCCTGAATGGGTACAGCCGTTCTTTTATCGCACTGCAAGAGGCGCCGAGATTGATTTGGTCCTTGAATTCGCACCCGACCAGCGTTGGGCAATCGAAATAAAACGTGCAGCGACACGGCCCAGGCCTTCCGCCGGATTCCATATCGGCAGTGAGGATATCAAAGCAAAACGACGCCTGGTGATTTATCCCGGCGAGCACAGTTTTGTACAGGGCGACAATGTGGAGACCATGCCTTTACAAGTCTTGATGGAACAATTGACTGCTATGGATGATTAGCGAGACACCCGCGCTCCCAGGGCCCAGGGGGCATTCTATACCAGGCAGGATTTCAGTTTTTGCAGGTCCGCATGGCGGCTTGGTATGTCGTCACGATTTGCAGCCAATCTCAGATCGCGTAGTTTTTCCAGTGCGTTCAGCAGGACGGGGAGGGGTGGACCGCTGGCGGTGATGTTCACCAGTCCTTCTTCGGGCAGTTCGGCGGCCGGTTTCTCGATAAACTTCTGCACCAGTTTATCATGGTGCGAGGCTGCGCCGCGGCCATGCAGGTCGACGACCTCCAGGTACGCGGTCAGGTTATTTTGAAACCAATCCTTGTCGCGGCGCTTGTCCATGTCCTCCAGGAACTGGTCCAGGAAACTTTTTCGACGCATGCAATCCCGCAGTAATTGCTGCTCTTCGGGCAGCATGAACAGGAACTTGTCTACCAGCACCTGCGAATAGGACGGGTTATCAGCGCTGCACAGGCCCAGCAGCAGGTCGATCACGTTGATGCCGGCAAAATCGCCGGCGTTGGCGCCGCGATACACATTGGGCCCGACCCGGTAGGGTTTGTAGTATGGGCGCACGCAGTTGAAGAAACGATCGGTATCCAGTTCGTCAAACAGGCAATCGTTGAAGCGGATCACGTCTTCCAGCGCGGTTTTGGCGAGGCCGAACAGGTGAGCGGCCAGGGGATGGGATATGCCCATGGGCAGGATGCGCCACAGCGCGTCGGCGGCGCGCTGGTACGCGAATATCCCAAGAATGTTGTAATCCAGGAACAGGAACTCATCTTTTAATGAAGTGAACGAGCGGTAAACACCGTCTTTTGCCGGATTGAAAGTCGCCATGTGACTGGTCGCAAAACGCGGAGTCACACCCAGGGTTGTTGCCAGTTGCAGCGCAAGCGCGGAGGCCTCGACCAGGGGAGAGGTCGTCTCCCGTGACGGTTCGGTGATATCATGCCGGCGGCATGCGGCCATGAAAAAGCCGACGCATCCAAGCAGGTTGTATTGCTTGTCGAACCCCTCATCTGTATTGCCTTCCTTGAGCAGCGGAGCGATATGGCTGTTGCCTTCCGCAACCAGGTTTGCCTTAATAGTGTCGCCGACACCGGAAACGGCTTGCCGGTCTTCTTGGGCAAAATAAATTTCCTCCAGCTCGGTGTTCATTTCTACGAATGCGGAGCGGAGCCAGTTATCGAAAAGTTCTACGTTTTTGCTCATTGAATAGCCTGTTATACACGAGAAAACAACAGATCATGCAGATATTACCAAACAACCATCTATGTCGTGAACAAATCCCGGTTTATTTGCAGAGCAAGTAGTAACCTGGGTGTGACTTTATTCCCGTGAGAATCCTCGTTTTCACGGGACAGGTTACGGAATCCAGTGGGCAAAGGGTCGCCTTTCAGGCGTCACCCGAGCAACGCCCGCAAAAACTCGGGCATCTTGATCGCCGATATGGTTACTGACAGCAACAACGCCGCCAATAATATCAGGTTGCGAGCAATACTGCCGGTGTGTTCTCCCATAACGGATCTCTTATTGATCAGAATGATCACAATAAGATAGACCAGCGGTACCACAATTGCGTTGATCCCCATCAGCAGAAGGAGCTTGAACAGGGCAGGAAAGGTCCATAGGGGAGCCAGCAGCGCGGGTAGGATAATGCAGACAGTCACCGTGAGCCTGAAACCCCTGTTGTCGAGGGTATGATGCCAGGCATAACCGAACATATCGAGAATGAAGTAGGTGATGACCTCCACTGTGACGATGAATGTGGTTAGCCCCGCAATGATCATTCCGGCTGAAAATACCAAAGGCCCGAGGTATTCAAGCCCTTGAGGAAACGCACGCAGCAGTATCCTGCTTGCTTCGTGGACCGAATCGATCTCTGCATGGTTGGCCAGTGGGTACAAGGCAAAGCCGCCGGCGATAATGATGCACAGAGCACAGGCGCAATAGATGACACCCAGGTTGATGACCGAATTGCGGAATTCCTGCCGGATATCCACCGCCCCCTCCTGCCGATTGTCCGCGCTCATGTAAGGCATCCCCAGCATTGCCGCCGGCGCCAGGACGCTGCCGACAATACCCATAATCACAATGCCGCTGCTGCGCGCCGTGTCTCTGCCAGGAACAGGCAGGTCTTCAGGCACGTTAGGCATTATTCCAGCAAGGATGGCGGACAGTTCCGTAAAGCCGCGCAGCGCGACGATCAGAAAACAGCCTAACATCAATAATAAAAATACGGTCATGTAGCGTTGCATACGCTGGTAACCTTCCGAGGTCAGCAACCAGACGATGCCGGCAGCAAATGCCAGGGATACAACCAACTCAACATTCCGATAGTTGCTGCCGGCCATGTCTGCCGCTGTTTCAGGCGGATAATAGCCAAACAGAGACAACGCCGCGGAGGTCATGACTGACATCTGTCCCATGCCTATTAGCAGGTGAACCGGGATATTGATTGCCAACAGCAACCAGCCCACACCGGGATGCAGATATTTGCAGATCAGCGAGAACATCCCCTCATTTTTGTTGAGCAAGCCGATACGCGCGGCGCTGTCCACCGTTATTACCAGCAGAGGCACGGTCAACAGGACGACCCAGAGAAGCTCATAGCGAAACCAGGCGCCGCTCAGAATTAGCGATGAAGCCGAGCCGGCGCCGATAGAAGCTGCTGCCATCACTGCGGCGGGGCCGATAATCCTCTGGTAAAATCCAGGCAAATTTCGCATTATCTTTGGTCTGATTTTGAGTGAGTTTTACAAACCAGCTTGTTCACTGCGTTCACGAAATTGTCTCCCATCCCATTCCCGCGCAAGCGGGAATCCAGTGGAAAAACGGGTCGTCTTGCGGGCGACACAGTATTTGATTGGACTCCTGTTTGCGCGAGAGTGCTAGTGTGGTTGCGTTCATGGGAGCGTCTCCCTGCCATATGCTGACAAAATCAACCACGCTCAAAACGCGTCCAGTAATCACGCACGGTCTGTTTCATGTCCCGACGCAGCAGCATGATACCGAACAGGTTCGGGAGCGCCATCAGCGCCAGAGTAACAGCAGAGAATAACCATACCATGGAAGTATCAACCACTGCGGCCGTAAAAAATGCCGCGCAATAAAACAGGCGGTAAGGCAAAACCCAGCGCAATCCGAACAGGTAAGTGATGGCGCGATCGCCATAGTAAGACCAGGCAATAGCAGTGCTGAATGCGAACAGCATCAGGCCCAGTGTCACGGCATACTGACCATAATCACCCAGAAAACTGCGCTTGAACGCCTCAACCGTCAACGGCACGGAATGCAACAGAGACTTGCCGCGCAATGAGATATTGTCGGCAAGCGAACCGTCTTTAATCACTATGGTTCCGTTGTGCGCTTCCCCATCAATGTGAAAATATACATCCTCGGCAATTGAACGGTTGTGCAAGATGGTGATTGAAGCATCAGTAAGACGCCCGTTCACGACCTTAAAGCGGCCGTTGGCAAGTTCAATCGATGCGGCTGTCGGGTCCTGATCATTGAGATACTGAAACAACACCTGCACATGCTCAGGGTCGTCATCGGAGTAGACGCCGCTGATGAACCGGGTGTCAAATGCCTGGAACTCGGTATCGAATTTTTCCTTCCATACTCCCGAAGATAGAATCACCAAGGCCGTCAATGTGCAGATAACCAGGGTGTCAAGAAAAGGTTCGAGCAGGGATACCATGCCTTCGGACACCGGTTCATCGCCCTTGGCTGAGGCATGTGCGATGGGCGCTGAACCCTGGCCCGCCTCGTTTGAGAACAATCCCCGGTTGACACCCCGGTTAAACGCGTAGGCAAAAGTGGCGCCCAGAAACCCTCCGCTCGCGGCAGTATCGGTAAATGCGCTGTTGAATACACTGCAAAAAGCAGGGACTACTGCGTCAATATTGGCAACAATGACCGCCATTGCTGCAACAAAATAAAGCAAACCCATGATCGGCACAATCGCTGAGGTTACCCGGGCAATTCGGCGAATGCCTCCCAGTATGACCAGGCCGAGTAAAACGGCGAATAGAGCGCCGCTTGCCCATGTTGGAATACCAAAGGAAGTCTGCAGACCGGCCGCCATATTATTGCTCTGCGGCATGTTGCCGGAGCCCAAGGTGCTAAAAATGGTGGCTATGGCAAAAAAAACGGCCAGCCATTTCATGTTCAGCGCGCGTTCCATATAGTACATCGGACCGCCGGCCATCTCGCCATTTTCGTCCTTGATCCGATATTTATGTGAAATAGTCACCTCAACGAATTTGGTCGTCATACCGACGAAAGCCGTCGCCCACATCCAGAACAGCGCCGCGGGTCCGCCCAGGTGTAAGGCAAGGGCTACGCCACCTATATTACCCGTGCCCACGGTGCCGGACAAGGCTGTTGACAAGGCCTGAAAATGCGATGTGTCACCCTCCGCGTCATGGCTGGTGTAACGTCCTGTCAGCGTTGCCCAGGCGCGTTTGAAGTAGCGAACCTGCGGAAAACCCAAGTAGAACGTAAAAAATACGCCGACACCGAGCAACAGCCAGGGGAAATACCAGGCCGCGCCCAGGATTCCATCAAGAAAAGCAAGAAAGTCGTTCAGCATTATTATTGTAATCCCCACATGATCAGGGCGCTGCTCATGCAGATAACCCAAACCAGGTTATGCATCCATACTACTCCCACCCCGCTCAGCGCCATACGAGGACAGGCTGAAAAGTTTGCTCCCGTGAAAACGGGAGTTTATACGGGAATGGTACCGGAGATAGTATAGTTATACTACAAATTATATTGTAGAAGCTCTGAACAAATCCATTTCTGGTTTGTCCTACAAAGGAGTCTTTAGAAATAGGGGTTCCTAAACAGAAAAATCTGACTCAGTTAGAGTTTCTGCATTTTATATCATGAGAACTTTCAATCAAACACACAGGAGAAAACAATGAACAAACTTGGCGCATTTATCATGAGTATGTTTTTGCTGTCTTTGGCTGCACAGGCCGATCACCATGTTGGCGGCAAACACGCGGGAAAACACAAAGACAGACTGATCAGCAATCTGGACCTCACAGAGGACCAGAGACAACCGGTTACAGACATTCTCAAGGAACAATGGAAAAAGCGTAAGGAAATCATGCAGCCAGCCTTAGATCAGGTCCAACCGGAGATGGAAACTCTGCGCGAGGAAACCAGGCAACGACTGGCAGCGGTTCTGACCGAGGAGCAGTTACAAAAGTATGATGAACTGAGCAGCAAGCGGCAGGAGCGGATGCAGAAACGTTTTCGGCGCCAGCAATAAAGCTATTGGCGCCAATCGTAAGCCAATCACTGTCGCATACTTGCCATGCGCTGGACGGTATAAGTCTTACCGCTGCGCAATGTCTTGCAAGCCGCGCCTGACCAAGGCCGCCACCATCTGCCGCCGGTAGGCGCCGGTGGCGCGGAAGTCATCGATAGGTCTTGCTTCCTTTGCCGCGCAGGCGGCCGCGGCATTGATAACGGCTTCATCCAAGGTTTTGTCCTGGAGCATGGTTTCCGTCTCCACGGCGCGCATTGCCACCGGCGCTACTGCGCCTAAGGCAATGCGGGCCTGCGCCACTTTGCCTTGCTCGAGTCTGACTGTCATGGCAAGGCTGATGATGGATATGGCATCGGCCTGGCGTTTGCCAAGTTTGTAATAGAACCAGGACATATGTTCAGCGGGACGGGGGAACTCGATCGCAGTCAGCAGTTCATCAGGTTGCCGGGCAGTTTTGCGCACCCCCTGAAAGAACTCAGGCAGGGGCAGGACGCGTCGCCCGCGCGCGGCGCTCTTTAATTCAACCACGGCGTCAAGCGCCAGCAGGGGAGGCGAGATATCGGCTGCAGCGGACGCATCGCAAAGATTGCCGCCAACCGTGGCCAGGTTGCGGATCAGAGGGCCTGCAAACGCGGCGCACATGGGGCTCATGAGACCCTCAATAGCGCCGCCTGGGCGCCACTTAAGCAGACGGGCAAAGGTGACGCCCGCGCCCAAGCGAATTTGGCTATTGTTTTCGGATATTGGCCCCAGTTCTTCAAGACCGGTTATGTCTACTACCAGGTCGGTTGCCAGAGGCGCTCGTTTCATGTTCACCATGATATTGGTGCCGCCTGCTACTGGTGTGACACGCTTGCTCTGCGCCAACGCCTGCAGCGCAGTGGACAAATCGCCGGGCCGGGTGAATTCAAAATCATTAATCATGCGTTGCGCCCGGTAATCAGCACGGAGACCTGTTCCGGAGTCAGGGGCAGGCGCGTAACATCGACATCGAGCGCGTCAGCCAGAGCGTTGGCTATAGCGCCGGTGGGTGGGGCTATCGGCGGTTCGCCGACACCTTTCACGCCTATGGGGCCTTCCAATGCCGGTTGTTCCACCAGGATGGTTTGCATCGGCGGCATGTCTTCCGCTGAAATAAGCAGATAATCGGCAAAACTAGGGTTTAATACCTTGCCGCCGGTTTCGCGTAATTCCTCCATCATTGCCAGGCCGAGACCCATGGCGACGCCACCTTCTATCTGGCCTTCGCATCCGGTGGGATTCACAGCTTTGCCGACGTCATGCGCCGCGGCATAACGCTTCAGCTCGATTTCTCCGGTCGTCTCATCCACAGCCAACTCCACTGCGTGAGCGCAGAAACTGGGCGCCGGAAAACCGCCGATGGGATGTGCTTTTGTTGTGGGAGGTTGCTCGTCCAGAACGGAGGATACGCCCACCAACGGACCACCGTGCTTCTTGTGACGGGTATAACAGATTTCTGCCAGGGTTACCGAGTTGCGCCGGTCCCCGCGTACGAAAACGATGCCATCTTCCAGCGTCATATCATCTGCCGCCGCTTCGAGCAGGCGGGCGGCTTCCTCCAGTAATTGCCGCTTGAGATCAAGGGCCGCCTCGTAGGCAGAGCGAGCGATGGTGAATGTCATGCGGCTGCCGCCGTGACCGTGGTCCCAGGGCAGGGTATCGGTATCGCCGCGCACAAGTTGAATAGATGCAACAGGCGTTCCAAGACCGGCAGCCGCCATCTGTAATACGCTGCTGGTCATACCGCCGGTGCCCATGTCGACACACCCGGAAATGAGGCGGAAAGTACCGTCCTCGTTGGTCTCGATCAGGGTCTGTGTGCCCCAGGTACCGCTGACCCACCAATTGCAGGCCAATCCTTTCCCTGTGCCAGGGGGGCTTGGTTTATCCCATTCAATAGCTTGCGCCGCTTTTTGTAGGCACTCTTTCATGCTGACCGCCGCCAACGCTTGTCCCGTGCAAGTGGAGTCGCCGTCTTCCCAGGCGTTCTTAAGTCGGAAGGACAGGCCGTCCATACCGACCGCGCGCGCGACTTTTTCCATGTGGGTCTCCACCGCAAAAGCCATCTGAGGGCCGGACGGGCAGCGAATCGAACCTTTCGGCACGCTATTGGTGTAGGTGACGAGTCCGGTTATTTTCAGGTTGGGTATGCGATAAGGCCCACCGGCCATGAGGCTGCCCAGGGCCGCGGTGTTAGGTCCGTAAGGCCCGTAAGCGCCGGTATTGAACAGCATGTGAACCTGGTGCGCAACTAACGAGCCGTCGTTCATGACTCCGGTTTTGAGACGCACCTTGGACGGGTGGCGCAACAGTGCGGCGCTGGCCATTTCTTCGTCGCGACTCAAGGTCATCTGAACCGGCAGTCCGGATCGTTCCGCGAGCAATACAACATATGGCTCAACGACGGGAAACAGTTTGCCGCCAAAACCGCCGCCGATATGCGTTGGCACAACCTTGAATGAACTGATGGGTCGTTTCAGCGCTTTGGCCAGGTAACTGCGCACGGCAAAAGGCTTTTGCGTCGTGGTCCAGACCGTGATGCGGCCAGTGGCGTCGATTGCGGCTGTTGCGCTGTGGGGTTCGATGGCGCCGGCGTGGGCCACGGGCGTGCAGTAGGTTGCCTCGATAATTTTGTCCGCTTCGGCGAAACCCTGCTCGATATCGCCATCGCCAAATTCCAGTTTGTAACACAAATTGCCATTACGTTCCGATTCCCAGTCGAACTGGTAGGATTCCGGCTCGTCGTGCACCAGGGGCGCATCCGGCAACATCGCTTGTTCTGGGTCGAATACCGCTGGAAGTTCCTCATATTCGATTTTTACCAGCGCGGCTGCTTCACGCGCCGCGTCCGGGGTAACGGCCGCTACCGCGGCAATCGGTTCTCCAGGGTAACGCGCTTTTTCCAGGGCGAAAATCCGCTGGTCGTGCAGCTCGTAACCGTAGTAACCCATATCGATGTCTCTTCCTGTTACTAGCGCCCGGACCCCCGGTAGACGCAAAGCCTCGGCAGTATCGATGGACAGGATCCTTGCATGGGCGTGGGGGCTTCGTATCAACGCGCCATAGACCATACGCGGCAGCCGTATATCCTCAGCGTAGAGCGCGCTGCCGGTCACCTTTTCCAGCGCGTCGGTCCGTGTCATCCGTGCGCCGATAGCATCATTTTCGCCATGCGAGTTTTCCGAAAAGATGCTGCCATCGGCTACTGCCCGGGCCGCATCCAGGATCTTAGTGTAGCCGGTGCAACGGCAAAGGTTACTGGATATTGCCTGCCGCACTTCTTCTTCGTCCGGCTTCGGGTTGCGATTGAACAGGTCTTTGAGGGACAATACAATTCCCGGTGTGCAGAAGCCGCACTGGATGCCGCCGCACCGGACCATGGCCTGTTGCACTGGATCCAACGCTTCGGGCCGCCCCAATCCTTCTATGGTTATGACCTCGCGTCCTTCCGCCTGCAACGCCAATGCCATACAGGAATTGATGGCCTTACCGTCCAGTAGCGTCGTGCAACTACCACAGTCTCCTGTACCGCAACCTTCTTTCGTTCCGATTAACCCAAGATTAACGCGCAACGCGTCAAGCAGGCGCGTGCGCGGGGCGACTTCAATGGTCTCCTGGCGGCCGTTAACAATAAAGTTGAGCGTCTGTTTCTTCATTTCAGATATGAACGGGTGGCTTTCAGCACCAGGCTCCAAGTGGTAGAGTTCGGGTTGATGACTTCAAAGTGCCCGGATTCAGGAGCCATCATACGAGTCATCGAATTCTCTCCGATCGCGCGTGCGGCGGTGTAGTATTCTTCGCCAAAAGGCGTCCATACGCTGTCGTGCATGCCCATGAGCAGGGTATGCGGCACGCCAATCGGCGCCATGCGCGCAGGCTCGACATAAGCATAGCGGTCGGGTTGCTCTGCCGGCGAGCCACCCATGAGTCGGTCGATGACGTTGTCACAGGTACCCTGCTGATGCAGCCGGGTCAGCGCCGCAGCGGGCGCCAGCGCCACCACGCCAGCCGGTATCAGAGGGTCTGCCAGGTACAAATCGTGGTCGGCAGGAATTTTTGCCCGCGCCCCGGCCCATAATGCCAGATGGCCGCCGGCGGAATGTCCCATGACGACCATTTGTGTGAGGTCAAGAGGATAGTCTTTGGCCAGGTTGCGCGCATGATCGATGCCGGCGCCAATGTCAAGCAGAAGTCCTGGATACGTGCCGCCCGGATTGCCCACTCGACGATACTCCAGGTTCCATACCGCAATACCTTCCTGCCGGAAGGCCCAGGCCAGTGGGCGTGTTGTGGCGATGTCATACATTGCCAGCCAGCAACCGCCATGGATAAACACGACAAGCGGGAATGGTCCCTCTCCCTCCGGAATATGCAGTTCGCCGAATTGTAACGGATCTTCTCCATAGGCGATGTGAATTCCCGGCGCGCCGTCAGAGAGTTCCGCCAGCAGATCCTCCACGGTCATGATGTCCGCGTGTGCGTTGGACAAGCCGGCGCAAAACCAAAGCAACAGCGCGTAGACAATGGATTTGATTTTCATCTGTTTCCCCTCTCAATTTCTGGTTTATCATTATTCCCGATTATCATACCATTTGCGTGTAATTTATGCGCTTTACCTTGTATTTTTGTGATGCGACTTTCTTTTGTCATATTCCCCATATATCATTGTAAATATACCCATCGTTATGAGTGAATAAGCATTAAGACTATTGATACTGTTGTCAGGGTTAAACCGCGAGCGGTGCTCGTCCATATCAACTTTCAAAACCCACATCACAATGAAGAACTGCAGGAATTTGTGCAGTTAACTGAATCTTCCGGGTTGGTTCCATCCGCAACGATTACCGGCAGCAGAGTGAGGCCGGATGCCAGGTTTTTTATCGGTTCAGGCAAAGTCGACGAGATCAGGCAATGCGCGCGCGAGCATGGCGCGGAAATCGTAATCTTCAATCACAAATTATCCCCGGCGCAAGAGCGCAACCTGGAACAGGAGATACATTGCCGGGCGCTTGACCGGGTTGGCCTGATACTCGATATTTTTTCCCAACGGGCCAGGACTTACGAGGGAAAGCTGCAGGTTGAACTGGCGCAACTACAGCATTTATCCACGCGCCTGGTCAGGGGCTGGTCACATTTGGAGAGACAAAAAGGCGGCATCGGGCTACGCGGCCCCGGGGAAACCCAACTCGAAACCGACAGGCGATTGATTGGCAAGCGTATCAAAACGATCCGCGCCAGGCTCGATAAAGTGAAGAGTCGAAGAGAGCAGGGCAGTCGCTTGCGACGACGCAATAACGCTGCCCTGGTATCGCTGGTTGGCTATACTAACGCCGGGAAGTCCACATTGTTTAATCGCCTTACCGGCGCGGATGTCTATTGCGCCGACAAATTGTTTGCCACTCTGGACCCCACTATCAGGAAATGCCACCTGGCAGATGGACTGTCGGCGCTGTTCAGTGATACGGTGGGTTTTATTCGGCATATCCCTCATGACCTGGTGGAATCTTTTCATGCCACTCTCGATGAGATAAAAAGCGCTGATTTATTACTGCACGTGGTTGATATAAATGATGATCACCACGCGCGTATCAGCGAAGTAAACCAAGTAATAAAGTCTCTGGGAGCCACCGACATTCCTCAGCTTCTGGTCTTTAACAAGATAGACCTGACCGGAGCCGGGCCCGGCAACGGAACAGGCGCGCAGGCAACGCGCAATCGCAACAATGGCGCCGCCCCTCGTGTCTGGGTTTCTGCTCTCACCGGCGCCGGCCTGCCGGATTTGAAACAGCTTATCTGTCAGGAATTGGGCAGTATTCATTCAACCTGATATGGAGTCGCCCCCCGTTTTCGTGAGGGCTGGCGCAGCGGGTGACACACTTTTCGACTGGACTCCCGCTTTTGCGGAAAGGTAAGCGAAAGAAATGAGGAGTAAAACCAAAGACTTCGTGTTTGAGCTTGCGCGCCAGTTCAGACCTGATGTCTAAGCGCATTTTTCATACGCTTATTTGGGCATTGTGATAAACTTGTGCGCGTTTTAATTAACCGGAAATGATGAAAAGAGGTAATTTATATGGCCTGGAACGAACCGCCGGACAATAAGGATCAGGACCCCTGGGGCAATCGGGGCAGAGGTGATGGGCCGCCTGATCTGGATGAGATCGTCAGGAAAATGCAGGAAGGTTTTGGCGGCCTGTTTCGGGGCGGCGGCGCCCCCAAAACCAAAAATAAAGGCAAAGGCTTCTTCCCTTTCACCTGGCTCATAGCCGTCATTGTTCTGACGCTGTTGCTGTTGGTGGATATCACCTACCTGATAGATGAGCAGGAACGCGGTGTCGTACTGCGCTTTGGTCGTTATGAGAGAATCCTGCAGCCGGGCTTGAACTTTGTCTTCCCCAGCCTGATTGACAGGGTGATAACGGTAAACGTCGGCCAGGTGCGTTCCATCACACACAAGGCATCAATGCTGACCCAGGATGAAAATATCGTGGATGTGGAAGTGGCGGTGCAATGGCGCATTAATGACCCTGCGGACTTCATTTTCAACGTGAAAGACCCAGCGATGACACTGCGCCAAGTTGCCGAGAGCGCAGTACGCGCGATCATCGGCCAGAGTGAGTTGGACTATGTGCTGACCGAAGGGCGTAGTGAGATTGCCCAGCAGCAACAGCAGTTGATGCAGAAAATACTGATTGATGACTACGAGTCGGGCATTCTTGTCGTTACCGTTGAAATGCAACCGGCCAAGCCGCCGGAGGCGGTGAAAGCTGCGTTTGACGACGCCATCAAGGCCCGGGAGGATGAGCAGCGACTTGTCAACGAGGCGGAGGCCTACCGCAACGATATCCTGCCGCGGGCGCGCGGCGCCGCGGCACGCGTGCGTGAAGAGGCCAATGCATATAAGGCATCTGCCATCGCCAAATCCGAAGGCGATGCGGCGCGCTTTGAGCAGTTGTTGGCCGAGTATGAACAGGCGCCGGAGATAACAAGAAAACGCCTGTATCTGGAAGCCATCGAATCTGTGCTGTCCAGTACCAACAAGGTACTGCTGGACGCGGAAGGCGGGAACAGTCTGATGTATCTGCCCCTGGACAAATTGATGCAACCCCGCAGTTCGGGTTCCTTGAACCCGACGCGGGATGGTAGCGCGCAGAACGCCGCATCTCAGACGATGCAGGACCTTGCTGAACGCGTCGGAAACCGCTCCCGAGGAGTAAGATGACCATGCTGAGAATTCTTCTACCCATCATTCTGCTGGCTATTGTGGCCTATTTTTCGCTATTTAGAGTACAGCAGTACCAGCAGGCTATAGTATTCCAGTTCAGAGAAATTCAAAGATCCGACTTTGAACCGGGCTTGCATTTCATGATTCCGATCATGAATACCGTGAAGAAGTTCGAGCGACGGTTGTTGAACCTGGACCAGGAACCACAACGATTTCTCACCGTAGAGAAGAAAGATGTGATCGTGGATTATTACGCAAAATGGCGCATCTCTGACGTGGAGAAATTTTACGTCGCCACGCGTGGCGGCGATATTGATTATGCGAATGGATTGCTGGGTCAGCGGATCAATCGCGCATTACGAGATGAATTCGGAAAACGCACGGTGCAGGAAGTAGTGGCGGGCGAGCGTGGCGAGATCCTGGATGTTGTCGAAACTACCACGGATCAGTTGCAGGACGAACTAGGCATTGCCATTATCGACGTCAGAACCAAGCGTATAGATCTGCCTGAAGATGTCAGCGATTCCGTCTATGACAGGATGCGCGCCGAACGCACCCGGGTGGCAAAAGACTTCCGCGCGCGCGGCGAGGAGGCTGCTGAGAGAATCCGGGCGAACGCGGACCGTGAGCGGGAAATCATCCTGGCTGAAGCCTATAAAGACGCCGAGACCGTGCGCGGCGAGGGTGATGCCCGCGCAACCGAAATCTATGCCGGCGCATTCGGCAAAGACGAGGAGTTTTATACGCTGTACCGCAGCCTGAATGCTTACCGGACCAGCTTTAGCAATAACAGCGATATCCTTTTGCTTGAGCCGGATTCAGACTTCTTCAGATATTTCAACAACTCCCGGGGGCAGAGCGAGTAGCAGGGAATACCCGGCAACCCGTTGGCTTGCAAAATGACGCGGGAGTATAATTACCGATGACGCTGAACAGCGCCTGACACGGTTCGGCAGACATGTGGACGGAACTACTGAGCGCTATCGCGTTGGTGTTCATACTGGAAGGGCTTTTGCCTTTTGTGAATCCCAACTGGATCAAGCGCGTTTTTATCGCTGCGGCACAGTTGGACAACACCACCTTGCGTTTTGTCGGCATCAGCAGCATGTTAATCGGTGTGATCATGTTATACCTCGTGCGCTGACCGGCCATGGGCTCCGTTAGCTTTTTCTGACAGTTTGCGATGACGACAAATAAATGGTTGTTGCCCGAAGGGGTTGAAGAGGTCTTGCCTCCACAAGCGGCGCAACTTGACGTTTTATGCCGCCGCATCATCGATCAATTTGCCGTGTGGGGATACGAATTTGTGATTCCGCCGCTGATTGAGTATCTGGATACGCTGTTTACCGGCGCCGATGAGGACCTTGAACTACAGACTTTCAAGGTTATCGATCAACTGAACGGCAAACTGATGGGGATCCGGGCGGACACCACCCCGCAGGTGGCCCGTATTGAAGCGCATAATCTCAAGCGCGACGGGCCGAGCCGCTTGTGCTATATCGGCGCGGCGCTACATACCCTGCCTAGCGGTCCCGGCGGCACGCGCTCACTTCTGCAAGCCGGAGCGGAGTTATACGGGCACAAGGGTGTCGAGAGCGACGCGGAGATTCTTGCTTTGATGCTCAAGACCCTGAGCCTGGCGGAGCTGAATGACATCCACGTTGATATTGGCCACGTTAGGATAATGCAGGGGTTGATCAGACCTTTAAAACTGTCCCCGGATCGGGAAAAACTGATGCTCAGTTGCATCAAAAGAAAAGCTGCCGATGAGCTAAAAAACGTCTTGTCTGAGTGGTCTATCGCCGGCACATCGAGCGCAGCCTTACTCAGGCTGATGGAACTGGAAGGGGATGCGAGCATTTTAGAGGAAGTTAAAGCGATCTTGAAGCCTTGTGGCGAAGAGTTATGCGGCTATGTGGATGAGTTGGACAAGACCGCGAAATTGACCGCGCGCCAGGTGAAGAACGCTCCCTTGTACTTTGACGTGACAGAAATTCAGGGTTATCACTATCATACCGATATCACATTTGCCGCCTATGTCCCGGGAGAGAGCGATGGCATCGCTTTTGGCGGACGTTACGACGAGGTAGGCGCTGCATTTGGCCGGCCACGTCCGGCGACCGGTTTCAGCACGGATGCCTACAAGCTATTTGAATTGGCGCCCCGGGCGGGCCTTGCCAATAATGCCATTTATGCTCCAATCTCTGAAGTCCCTGGGCTGTATGAGTTGGTCGCGCAGTTACGGGACGAGGGAGAAACAGTGATTTACAGACTGCCGAATGAGGCCGGGACAACTGCCTCCGGCGACCCGGATTGTGAGCGAGAAATCGTGTTGGAACACGGACGCTGGCAACTCAAGGAGATTTAGATGGATCAATTCGCGCCAGAGCAGGAGACACAAGCGGGCCGTAGTATAGTCGTGGTCGGGGCTCAATGGGGAGATGAAGGCAAGGGCAAGATTGTCGATCTTCTGGCCGAACAAGCGCAAGGAGTGGTCAGGTTTCAAGGTGGCCACAATGCCGGCCATACCCTGGTGATTGACGGGACACAGACGATTTTGCATTTGATTCCATCCGGCATCCTACATGATGGTGTTCGCTGTTTCATAGGCAACGGGGTAGTGTTGTCGCTACGGGCGCTGCTCGATGAGATTGCCATGCTGGAGGACAAGGATTTGACTGTGCGCGACAAACTCTATATCAGCGAGGCATGTGTCCTGCTGTTGCCACATCATATCCTGCTTGACCATGCGCGCGAGGACGCCCGCGGCAAGGCGGCATTAGGCACTACGGGACGCGGCATTGGTCCTGCCTATGAGGACAAAGTGGCAAGACGGGCATTGCGGATAAGCGACTTGGGCAATCCTGATACACTTCGGGACAAACTGAGGAATCTTCTTGAATATCATAATTTTATACTAAAGAACTACTACCGGGCCGGCACGGTGGATTACGATCAAACGCTGGACGAACTCCTGGAACTTGCCGAGGAAGTCGCCCCGATGACTGTGGATGTTGCCGGGATGCTGCGCCGTATAAGACAGCAGGGTGGAAATCTGCTGTTTGAGGGCGCGCAGGGCGCGTTGCTCGACCTTGATCACGGCACTTATCCGTTTGTCACCTCGTCAAACACCACCGCAGGAGGCGCCGCTACCGGTAGCGGATTTGCCCCCTGCCTATTTGATTACGTACTGGGAATTACTAAGGCCTACACTACCCGAGTGGGCTCCGGCCCGTTTCCGACCGAGTTGGCTGGTTCCGACGGCGCGCTATTGCGAGACAAAGGACAGGAATTCGGCGCTACGACCGGACGGCCGCGCCGTTGCGGTTGGTTTGACGCGGTAGCCATGAAACGCTCAGCCCAACTGAATGGCCTGTCAGGCCTTTGCATTACAAAGCTAGATGTTTTGGACGGGTTTGACACGATAAGGATCTGCCGAGCGTATCGGAATGGCAACCAAAGCCTCCCGAGGCATGGCAACGCCGACCTGGCAAGCTGCGAGCCTGTCTATGAAGAACTGCCAGGCTGGCAAGACACTACCCGGGGTATGAAAGAGTATGACGACCTGCCAATAAACGCGAGGTTATATCTGAACCGGATAGCGGAACTGTGCGAAGCGCCGATTGCGATGATTTCCACCGGCCCGGACCGTTCCGAGACGATAATGCTGGAGCATCCTTTGTAGCAGGGATTGAGCGCGAGATAATGAGTCAAGACAACAGAACAAGTGTCACTGGAATGGTGCCGAGGAAAGGACTTGAACCTTCACGGGGTTACCCCCACTAGCACCTGAAGCTAGCGCGTCTACCAATTCCGCCACCTCGGCAAAGTCTGGAATAAAATCAACTCTTCCAGGAACGGCGAACTTTACCGTTACCGATCAATGCTGTCAATCACTATCTGCTTTCTATTGTTATGCTCTCGATTGTTATTGACAACCCCTCATCTGTATACGATAATCACAGTTGGAGCCATTGGTGTGCCCAGGACGGGGATCGAACCCGTAAGGCATGTAGGTATTTCTACAGAGGCCGGGGGAGTGGCAATCCCCTGTGTTTACCGTTTTCACCACCTGGGCAGAATAACCCGTCTCCTTAGGGGGACGGGTTTTTTTATCAGCCCATTCTGAGAAAACATTTCCTGTTCGACAATGAAAACTTTCGCGTTTTTGTGCTAAAACTCACATTTTTAACAAAGTTATTTAGGGAAACTCTGAACAAGTCCATCCTGGACTTGCCGATACATCCTTGTATCTAAGGAACATCTGACTTAATCAGATGGTCCTTAGATAGCGCAAATCACGGATGCACGCGGTGATATGAAAAAGAAAAAAACCAAGCAGGAATACGTGTTATCAATACCGGAACGAGTTGAAATCCTTGAATTTCTGACAAATTCCGGCGCGCCGCGGCAACTGACTGAGATCGCGAATGCCTTTAATATGAAGAGTTCAGCGGAGCGGTCGGCGTTAAGCAAGCGACTCAAGGCCATGTTGCGGGACGGGCAACTGATACGCAACCGTCGGGAGGGCTATGGCCTGCTCGACAAGATGGATCTGATCGCTGGTCGGGTGATCGGCCATGCGGACGGTTACGGATTTTTTCGCCCGGATCAAGGCGGCGAGGACCTGTACCTGTCGTTGAAACAGATGCGCGCCGTGTTGCATGGCGACCATGTGGTAGTACGTTACGGCGGATATGACCGGCGCAACCGCAGGGAAGCGGTGATTGTCGAAGTGCTGGAGCATGTTAACCTGAAAGTCGTCGGGCGTTTTCAAAAAGAAGGCAATGTCGCCTATGTGGTGCCGGACAACAAACATATCCACCAGGATATCCTGATACCGCCACAGCAGAGAAAAAAGGCAAAAGCCGGCGAGTTCGTGGTGGCCGAGATCACCCGGCAGCCGGACCGGCACACCCAGCCCTTGGGCAGGGTCGTGGAGACACTGGGCCATTCGGGTTCCATTGATATGGCAACTGAAATCGCTATTCGTGCCTACCAAATTCCATATCAGTGGCCGGACGAGATTACCGGTGAACTGGCCGGCCTGAAGCGCAAACAACCGGCGAAAAACAGGCAGGACTTACGGCAGTTACCGCTGGTCACGATAGATGGCGAGGATGCCAGGGATTTTGATGACGCAGTCTACTGTGAGAAGCAGGGACAGGCATGGCGGCTGGTCGTTGCCATTGCCGATGTGTCGCACTATGTCAAGCCCGGAACAGCTCTTGACAGGGTTGCGCATGAGCGTGGGAACTCGGTCTATTTCCCCAACAGGGTCGTACCGATGCTACCGGAATTGCTCTCCAACGACCTGTGCTCGCTTAAGCCGGACACGGACCGGTTTGCGATGGTATGTGATATGCGCATCAGCGAAACAGGGCAAATCAGGCGGTACCGTTTGTACCCTGCCGTGATCAGGTCCAAGGCCCGACTCACTTATAACCTGGTGAACGACTTGCTTGTCGGCAAAACGGCGCGCAAGCAATACAAAGCCGTTATTCCCCACCTCCAGAACCTGCAGGAGTTGTATCACGCGATGCGCGAATGCCGCAAACAACAAGGATTGCTGGACTTTTCCTCCAGTGAAATCAGGTTGTTTTTTGATGATCAGGGCAATGTGAACGATATCAGGGCCATTGAACGCGGCGATTCACACAGGATGATCGAGGAATTTATGCTGGCCGCCAATATTTCCGTTGCGGAATTCCTGCTGAAGCATGAGGCGCCATGTGTTTTTCGCAACCATGCGGTGCCGAAAGAGGACAAGCTCAATGATCTGAATCGGTTCCTGGCCGATTTCAACCTTGAATTGGGGGGCGGGCTTGATCCGAGTGTTAAGGATTATGCCGGGATCATGAAACAGGTCGAGGGCCGGGAAGACCGACACCTGGTTGAGACTGTACTGCTACGCAGTATGCCGCTGGCGGTTTACGAAGGCGCCAACAAGGGCCATTTTGGCCTGGCTTTTGAGCATTACACGCATTTTACCTCGCCGATTCGGCGCTATCCCGACCTGCTTGTGCACCGGGCGATCCGGCATATTCTAGAGAACGAACCCTATGAGTATGATAAAAATGCTATGCACCGGCTGGGAAGCGAATGTTCGATGACCGAGCGCCGGGCCGAAGAAGCCGCCAGGGATGTCGCCGCGCGCATGAAATGTGAATTTATGGTGGACAAGACCGGCAGGGTCTTTGATGGCATTATTTCCGGCGTGACCGGGTTCGGCCTGTTTGTCGAACTGGACGATATCTACGTTGAAGGGCTGGTGCATATCTCCGCATTGCCTGGGGATTACTACCATTTTGACCCCATAGCCCATTGCCTGTCGGGGGAGAGAACGGGCAGGAAATTCTTTTTGGGCGACAGGATCCGGATCAGCGTGCTCAGCGTCAACGTGGATGAGAGAAAAATCGACTTTGATTACGTCGAGTAATGCCAGCAAAAAAAATCGAGCTTATTTGTGGTTATCACGCAGTCAGGCATGTTCTGGATCGGCGTCCCCAGGATGTGCTGGAGGTGTTCATATCAAGCGGCAAGCAGCGCTCGGCAAAACTGGACGAACTGTTAAGTGGGTGTGAACGCAATACCATCTCGGTGCAGCGCGTTTCATATTCCAAGCTCGACAGGATGCTGGACACGACCCACCACCAGGGCATTGCGGCACGATGCCGGCAACCTGACACGGCACAGCGTCTGAGTATCGATGACCTGTGCGCAACCGCACCGGAACCTGGCGCAATGATACTGGCGCTGGACCGGGTGATGGATCCGCATAACCTCGGCGCGTGCATCAGGACGGCAGAGGCAGCCGGTGTGAATACCGTGCTGTTGCCAAAGTCCCATAGCGCGCCGCTGAGCAGCGTTGTAAGTAAAGTGGCCAGCGGCGCGCTGGAAAACGTAACAGTCATCAAGGTCACCAACCTTGCGCGCGCGCTCAGGCAACTGCGCAGTGCCGGTTACCATATTATCGGCGCCTGCGACACCGCCGGCAAAACAATTTACCAGGTCGGTATCCGGTTCCCCGCAGTCCTGGTGATGGGTTCGGAAGAGACGGGCCTGCGGCGCAACACCCGGGAACATTGCGATGAGTTGGTCAGAATTCCGATGCGCGGTTTGGTGGAAAGCCTGAACCTGTCGGTCGCCGCGGGCGTGTGCCTGTATGAATTCAGGCGGCAGGGCAGTTGAGATAAGCGATTTCATTTGCTGAAACCTCTTCGTTGTGAGATTATTTTCAGACGCATTGAACAACCAAGGGAGAAGAATCATGAGTGAACCCGAATGCCCGCAAAAGAGTCCTTACGCAGTTGAACTGGAGGCCGGGGTTTATTTCTGGTGCAAATGCGGCCACTCTGCCAATCAGCCGTTCTGTGATGGATCGCATGCCGGCTCCGACTTCACGCCGGTGCGGTTTGAAGTCGACGACACAAAAACGCTTTGGCTCTGCGGTTGCAAACGCAGCGGCAACTCCCATCTTTGTGACGGCACACATAACTCACTCTGAGCCTGAGCGGATGTCCCCCCTTGTAGCGCGGGCGTCTCAGCCCCTGAGATCGCAGGTATACCACCCCCTGGGAGCGCGGGTGTCTCGCCCCCGGGAGCGCGGGTGTCTCGCCCCCGGGAGCGTGGGTGTCTCGCCCCCGGGAGCGTGGGCGTCTCGCCTGCAGGCAGGCGGAACGCCTGTGTTCCCAACCCGGCATTGGTTGCTTTAGTCAAGCACTTGCTGTAGTGGCGCGTTGTGCGCCAAAAGGCAGTTTTTGTATGCCTCGGTTGGTGTTGGAACAGAGTATGCGCCAGGCAGTAATCAACAGGTCAGGACCGAACAATCGCTCCCGGCTCCAGCCGTCTTCAGCGGAATAGAATTCATCCATGGCCTCGCGGGCGAATATATCCTCGTTGTTGAATTTTTCCGGGACCAGATCGCGCCACAGGTAGTTCATTTCGTCAAAAAACCTCTTTTTCTCCTGTTCGTTCTTGACTTTTGACCCCCAGCCGATCAAGTACCTGTGGGTTCGTTCCGTGACTGGCACGTACCATTCGAAATGAACTATATGGGGCGCAGGGAAGGGGTCGACGCGCAAAACGCCCGGCATCCAAATTCCCACTTCAGGGATCATATCCTGCATCACCCCCGGCTCGTCGGGCAGGTATCGGGCTGAGATGGTTTTCCCAGCAGCGACTTCCACCTCCCACAGTGGCGTGCCTGCGCCCCGAATCAACCTTACACCGCAAGGCCCGTCGTGTTCCCGGTTGCCATTGATCACTTCCATGCCCCGGTCCTCGCCCAGGCCGGTATCACCCAGCACTGTCGGCACCTTGAAGCCGCGCACCAGCGGAGAATTCCGGTGCATATAGGCATGGGCCGGGTCAAACCCGTTTTCTGCGCCAAGGCGCCAGTTACAGTTCACTTCCTTGGCCCAGCCCTGCGGGAACATCAACAGGTCTTCATCCAGGAACCCAGGGGGGACATCGGTTTCAAATTCTGTCGGTTCACCGTCGCCGATAAATACAAATACCAGCCCCTGGGTTTCCTTAATCGGATAGGTCTTGATCCTGTGTCTGCCGATAAGAGCGCTGTGTGGATCCGTGATGATATTGATGAGTTCTCCGGATCTCAGGTCGTAGGTGAAACCGTGATACCAACAGGTGATCGTCTCGCGCGTGTAGCATTCCGGTTTTTTAGACAGGGGCACACCCTTGTGAATACATTGATCGTGTATCGCATAGACCTGCCCATTCAACCGGCGGAAAAGAATCCTTTCTCCCAATATGATCTCGCATCGGAAATGCGCTATGGGTTCGCCGTTGCCGGCGCTGGCATCCGCTTCCAAGAGTTCATGACTGAAGAATGCGGGATACCAATGGTTGCGAAAACCCAGATTGGCATCGAGATAGCCCTGCCAGGGCGATGGCGCGTTCTCAGGCATCCGGCTCAGGCAAGCGCCAGCAGTTCCAGCGCAAATTGGGCCGTGGCGGATGCCATGGGCACATGATCCGTGGCAAAGCTGACAACTTTGCCGCACGGCAGCGCCGCCTGCATCTGGCGCTGGCATTCGATGGGTATGGCTTTGTCCTGCAGTGTCTCGAAATAGACCCGGGGTATCCGGCCGTAATTTTTCTCGCTCAGACGCAACGGCGTGGCCAGGGGCTTGCGCGCCATGGGACGTTGCAGTCTAGCGGCTTTGTCCACGGCCGCTTGCGGCGAGGTGTTGTAAATGAGGCTCGCCAAATGCTCTTTTCTGAAACTGACCGCGCCGTCCTGGCTGACATCGCAATGGCTGATAACTGGTGACGGGATCGGTTGGTTGTCCCAGAAGCTCTTCGGCGAACTACCGTCCGGCAGCAGAAATGCCGCGACATAAACCAGCGTTTTGATACGTTCAGGCTGGTGTTCAGCCGCCTGAGAGATGGTTATACCTCCGAGACTGTGACCCACCAGAACCACGGGTTCCGCTTGCCGCTCCAGGATCTCGATGACCCGTCCGCAATAGCTGTCCAGGGTAATCTCGGATAGAGGAGTTTGATCCTTACCTTGGCTGGGCAGATCAGGCGCAATGACCTCATGCCCGGCCTGCTTAACAGGTTCACGCACCGAGTCCCAACTCCAACTGCCGGAAAATGCGCCGTGTATCAATACAAATGCGGTCACTTAATCTCTCCTGACTGACGTATTATTTAATGAACCTCTGAGACTTAATCAGAGGTTTCTTAATTATAAAATATGTTTCCTGATTTTATCGATATCCTGAACAATTATTTGTCACTTTTGTCCATGCGCCATTGTTGCGCCTGTAATTGCAAGCATGTGCGTAGCCGGCCAAGCAACCGCCGCTTGTTTTGCCGTATTGTTTTGTTCGCACAATACAAACACCGCCTCAGTTGCTGCTTTGACCTGAAATCGTGCGTCCGTAACAGGTGAGATTACAAGGCTGTGTTCCTGCTGTTGCAGGGAAGGGACGGGAGAATGCCCTGGACCGTCAACGTCGCAAAAATGCGATCCAACGGTAGAAATTCAGCAGACTGGAAAGAGAGGCAGCAACATAGGTGAGCGCAGCGGCGCTGAGGATCCGGCGCGCAACAGGCTCTGCGCTACGCGGCAGATAATTACCCTCAATCAAGAGCGGCAAGGCGCGGTTAAAACTGGCGTCCAACTCCACCGGCAATGTCACCAGGTGAAAAATAACCGGCAGCATGAGTATCAGGATGCCGGAAGCGAGCATCAGGATGCCGACCAACGGTGATTTTATCAGTATCGTTACGAACGGAAAGCTGACCAGCACGATCGATGCTATTTTCTCGGTATACGCGATATACTTGGCCAATTTCCAACGTAGGTAAAGAGGTTTAAAACCAAACTTATGCTGCAAAGCATGGCCGACTTCATGCGCGGCAATGACCACCGAAGTCAGGGATTTGCGCTCAAAGACACCGGGAGACAGGCGCACGGCTCTGGTTTCCGGGTCGTAGTGGTCGCCGCCGTTTTCCAACGCTTCAACCTTACACTCGGCCAGTTTCAGGTGAGTGATTAAATGGCGAGCCAGTTCTCCACCGGTTCCGGGCAATTCATCTATTACCTTGTCGTAACGTTTGAAAACATATTTTGTCCACAAGTTGGGACCCAGGATCAGCGCCAGTAGTAGAATAAAGCCTATGATACCGAGCAACATGACAAGGTCCTCTGATTTTACAATGACTCCGGCGCAATATTATCAGTCCGATATTGACAAGGGCAGGATCATATCTGATCCGGATCAGGCCGTTGTCATCAGTCGCGCGCAGTCATTATACGACGATCTGACGGGAGCTGGCGTGAATAGTCGCGTCAAACGTTTTTTCAGGCGGTTATCATCAGCCCGGCAAGACCAGGTCAAGGGTTTGTATCTCTGGGGCAGAGTCGGCAGCGGCAAAACCTATATAGTGGATATGCTATACGATTGCCTGCCTTTTGATCACAAGTTGCGCGTGCATTTTCACCGCTATATGCAATGGGTGCACGCACAATTGAAACAGCTCAATGATGTGAAAGAACCGTTGAGACGGGTTGCAGACAAGTTAGCCCGCGATACCCGCGTAATCTGTTTCGATGAGTTCCACGTTTCCGATATCACTGATGCGATGCTGTTGAGCGGACTGTTGCGCGAATTGTTCCGGCACGGAGTCACCTTAATCGCCACCTCCAACGAACATCCGGATAAGTTGTATTGGGGTGGCCTACAACGCGAGCGTTTTTTGCCGGCAATTGAACTGATTAAACAGCACACCCATGTTGTCAGTCTTGATACCGGTGTCGATTATCGCTTGCGTTACCTGGACCAGGCCCGGACTTACCACTATCCACTGAATACTGATAGCAGTCAACGATTGAAAGAGAGTTTTACTAAAATTGCGTCGAAAGATGCCGTAGAGAATATTTCCATTGAAATCGAAGGCCGAACGTTCACAGTAAAACGACTCGCTTCCGGTGTGGCCTGGTTTGATTTCATCGAACTGTGCGACGGCCCAAGAGGTGTTGCCGATTACATCGAGATTGCCCGACAGTTTCAAACGGTGTTTGTAGAAGGCATTATCCAAATGAACGATGCGGAGAATGACCTGGCAAGACGTTTTATCAACATGGTGGATGAATTTTATGATCGTAATGTCAAACTGATTATTACCGCGCAAGCCAGCGCGCAGGAACTATATGTTGGTAAACGCCTGCGGCAAGAGTACGCGCGCACAGCAAGCAGGCTCATCGAAATGCAATCCCATGAGTATCTTGGCCGCCCACATTTGTCTGATTGATGAGATGGAGCAGGGCTATCACGTCACCGCCGCGATGTGTGTTATTATTCAACCATCCGGAAAAAACAATAATAAGACAAGCTCGGCTTAATTCGGGCTTGCCAGGCTAGAGGAGGCGTTATTGGTGTCCTATACAACCGAAAACATTCGAAATATTGCTATTACCGGCCATAGTGGATCAGGCAAAACAACATTAGTGGAAGCCTTGCTGCTGGGCGCCGGCGCGATCAACCAGAAAGGTTCGGTAGAGCGAGGCACTACAGTTTGCGATTTTGATGCCCAGGAGAAGACACATCAGCATTCATTGGACAGCGCTATAGCCAGCCTGGATTACCAGGGCAGTCACATCAATCTCATTGATACACCTGGATATCCTGACTTTATGGGACGCGCATTATCAGCCTTGGCCGCCGTGGAGACCTGCGCGGTGGTTGTAAATGCCCAGTCCGGCGTTGAGATGGTAACTCGCAAAATGATGGAACAAGCCGGAGAAAGAGGACTGGATCGCCTGTTTATTGTGAATAAGATCGATGCCGATGACATAGACCTCGAGTCTCTCTTGCAACAACTCAGAGACACCTACGGCAGCGAATGCCTGCCTTTGAATCTGCCGGCAGCGGGAGGATCCGAAGTAGTAGATTGTTTTTTTCAGTCCGAAGGTAAGGAAACCGACTTTATGTCCGTTGCGGAGGCGCATACTAATATCGTTGACCAGGTGGTCGAACTCGATGAGGAACTGATGGAGAAGTACCTGGAACAAGAGGAGGATATCGACCCGGAACAGCTTCATGAGCCTTTTGAACAGGCTCTTCGCGAAGGGCATTTCATTCCGGTATGCTTTGTTTCTGCGGAAACCGGCGCAGGTGTACAGCAATTGCTGGATATTTTTGCCCGATTGATGCCGAATCCTGCCGAAGGTAATCCGCCTCCCATATTCCGGAACCAGGGTGACGCAGCGGAACAGGTCGACATCAGTCCGGACCCTGACGCGTCTGTGATTGCTCACGTATTTAAAGTCAATATCGATCCGTTCGTCGGCAAGCTCGGTGTGTTCAGGATCCATCGTGGCACAGTGACTAAGGAGAGTCAGTTGTTTATCGGGGACAGCCGTAAACCGTTCAAAGTAGGACACTTGTTGAAACTGCAGGGCAAGGATCATACCGAAATCGAACAGGGCGTGCCCGGAGACATCTGCGGTGTGGCAAAAATTGACGAGCTTCGTTTTGACTCGCTGTTACACGATTCTCATGATGATGATCAGGTCTACCTGCAATCCGTGGATAAGCCTGCGCCCATGTATGGTTTGGCTATCCAGGCAAAGAGCAGGGGAGATGAACAGAAAATATCAGACGCGTTGCACAAGCTACTGCTTGAAGATCAGAGTTTCCTGGTGGAGCACAATGCGACGACCAATGAAACAGTCATACGCGGAATGGGTGAGTTTCATTTGCGTATCATGCTGGAAAAACTGAAAGATCGGCATAATGTGGAAGTCACGACTAGAACGCCGAAAATCGCTTATAAGGAAACCATCACTGCCAATGCCGAAGGTCATCATCGGCATAAGAAGCAGACCGGCGGCGCCGGACAATTCGGCGAAGTCTTCCTGAGAGTTGAACCCTTAGCAAGAGGAGGGGGCTTTGAGTTTGTCGATGCCGTGGTCGGCGGAGTCATCCCCAAACCCCTGGTCCCTGCCGTTGAGAAAGGAATCAGACAGGCCCTGGACAGTGGCGCCCTGTCTGGCAATCCCATACAGGATATCAGGGTGACGGTGTATGACGGGAAACACCACTCGGTTGATTCCAAGGAAGTGGCGTTCATCGCCGCCGGTAAGAAAGCGTTCCTGGACGCGTTTCATAAAGCCAGGCCAGTTGTCTTAGAGCCGATTGTGGATATCAATGTGACTGCTCCCAGCGACGCCATGGGCGATATCAACGCTGATATATCCGGCAAACGAGGACGCATCAGCAACACGCTGGCAATGACAGGTGGGATATCGACCATTACCGCCAGCGTGCCATTGAGCGAATTAGATAATTACCACTCACAACTGAAATCCATGACCGGAGGAACAGGTTCTTTTTCTCTCAGCTTCAGCCATTATGATCCGGCGCCGGCCAAAACACAGAAAGAACTTATTGCCGCTTACAAACCAAAGGAAGAAGACGAATAGAGCTGTAACTTCAACAAGACGCAACGGAAGTTGCGCGCCTGCCTGTGCGTAAATCCTCATGATCATAGCTCTGTACGCCCCGACAGCTTGTAACTTTTGACACAGACCGGAATTTCCACCATACCACTCCCGCCCTCGCTCAATGCCATACGGGGGCAGGTAGGTCAGCTAATAAAATTTACACAGCAAACCAGTGATGGAAACAAACGGTTATTTATATCTTTTTATCATATAGATAGTAAAATTAAGCTCTTTTCTTCATAAAACTTACCTGTTATCGTTGGCGCCCCTGTCGAAATTTATGGGCCATTTATCGCTGTTATGTACCAATATGACGAATACGATCAGCAGATTGTCAATGAGCGAGTAGAGCAGTTTCGCGACCAGACGCAACGTTATCTGGCCGGAGAACTGAGTGAAGATGAATATCGTCCGTTGCGACTGATGAATGGCTTGTACATACAGAGGCATGCGCCGATGCTGCGCGTGTCCATCCCTTACGGCCTGTTGTCCTCGGCCCAGTTGCGTATGCTGGCCTACATTGCTGAGAAGTACGATAGGGGCTATGGTCACTTCAGCACCCGGCAGAATATACAGTTCAACTGGCCCAGACTTGAAACCGTGCCCGATATTCTGACGCACCTTGCCAGTGTGCAAATGCACGCAATCCAAACCAGCGGCAACTGCATACGCAACATCACCTCTGACCACTTTGCAGGGATTGCCGAGGATGAGTTGGAAGACCCTCGCCCTTATTGCGAAATCATTCGCCAATGGTCCACCTTCCATCCTGAATTTTCGTTTCTTCCGCGTAAGTTCAAGATTGCCGTATCAGGGGCCGAGAGTGATCGAGCGGCCGTTCAAATCCATGATATCGGCATCTATCTGGTCAGGAATGAAGCGGGTGAAACAGGCTACAAAATACTTGTAGGCGGCGGCCTGGGACGCACCCCATACCTGGGTGTCTGTATTCGGGATTATCTGGAAAAGCGTCATCTGTTGTCTTACCTGGAAGCCATTCTGCGCGTTTACAACCAATTAGGCCGGCGCGACAACATTCATAAAGCCAGGCTCAAGATACTGGTGAATGCGGTTGGAGCGGAACAATTTACCGATATGGTTGAAACCGAATGGCGCGCAATCAAGGACTCGGCGCTGTTGCTGGACCAGGCTGAGATAGACCGGGTCAAGGGTTTTTTCGCCGAGCCGAAGTTTGATAGCGCCGCAGCCGATGATGCGACGTTCGCAAAACGTCTGGTGTTGCAAAAAGATTTCAATCTGTGGACGCAGCGCAATGTCAAGGCCCATAAAGCGCCCGGTTACCGAGCTGTTTACCTCTCTCTCAAATATCCGGGCGTTGCACCTGGCGATGCCAGTAGCGCGCAGATGAATCATATTGCGGATCTGGCTGATAACTACAGCTATTCGGAAATACGCGTGACCCATGACCAAAACCTGATCCTGCCCCATGTCAGACAAGGAGACCTCTATCCACTCTGGATTGCTCTGAAAAAGCAGCGTCTGGCCACACCCAACATTGGTTTGCTGACGGATATGATCTGTTGCCCGGGGCTGGATTTCTGCAACCTGGCAAATGCCGGCTCCATAGATGTCGCCGAACAAATCAATGACCGGTTTGCTGAATTGGACTATCTACATGATATCGGTGATTTCCAGATTAAGATGTCGGGCTGTATGAATGCCTGCGGCCATCATCATGTAGGACATATCGGTATATTGGGCGTTGACAAAAAAGGCAAAGAATTCTATCAGCTAACGCTGGGCGGATCCGCAGGAATCAATGCGCGGCTTGGGGACCGTCTTGGCCCTGCCGTCGCCAAAGAAGATGTGGCAGAGACCATAGACAGGATATTACGCGTGTATCTTGAGCTGCGTGAAGGAGAAGAGCAGTTCCTCGAAACCTACCTGCGCGTAGGAACAGACCCGTTCAAGGACAGAGTCTACGCGACTGAAAGTGAGCCTGTAGAGGAGTTCAAGGCCGTTGCGGGTTATTAAGGACGGCCGAGTAGTCGAGGACAACTGGGAAAGAATTTCCCTGTCTGACCCAGAGCAAGCATTGCCAGCAGGCGATGTCATCGTGCCTTTAGACTATTGGCTCAAAAACAGGGAACTGCTGACCCGGCGTCGCGGCAGGATTGCCGTTTGCCTGAACGGGGATGACAATCTTGCTGATATTTCCGATTCACTGGAGCAGTTTGAGCTTATTGCCCTGGAGTTTCCCAAGTTTACTGACGGGCGGAGTTATTCCCATGCCCGGTTGTTGCGAGATCGATTCAACTATCGCGGCGAACTGCGCGCGTTGGGGGATACGCTTCGGGATCAGTTATTCTTTATGCAACGTTGTGGAATCGATTCCTACCAGATTCGTGAAGACAAGGACGCGCAAGACGCGCTAAAAGGATTATCCGGCTTCAGTGTGAAATATCAAACAGGCGCAGATGGCGAACCGCCCATTTACAAGCTCAGGCAGAAATGAAATATGAGTTTAGCGCAAATTTGCTTCTCCGGATCATTCTGGCTTGTGCAGAGTTTCCTATGATACAGGGATGTATCGTCAAAATCGGCGATAGTAAGCCATTGATTATGAGAAGAAAACAAAAATCGAAATTTTATTTTTCGTACTCTGACAAGTCTTGGATGGACTTGTTCAGAGTTTCTTAAATTTAATCCTTGAGTGAACTCAGCCCTGTCTCCAGATTATCGTGAATTGTGAACAGGCTCACCAGTCCGCTTATTTCAAATATCTTCATGATGTTTTCATTTAGGGAACACACTGAAAATGCTCCGGAATTCTTGGCAAAGCTCTTTGTGGCAAAAATCAGCACCCGCAAACCTGCGCTTGAGATGTAATTCACATCAGCAAAATTAATGATCATCTTATCGCAACCGTTTTTTATTTCCTCTGCGACCTTGTCATGCACCTGTCCTGAATTGGTTGCGTCAACCCGCCCCTTAAGATTAAGAATAACAATACCGTCCTGATTTGCTGTTTCAATTGCGTTCATAATTGTTCTCGTTCACTAATTGGATTAACGATCTGGATACCGATAGCATATTATAGACTTTTGAATTAAACTGTCCAAATATTTTACAATCAATAAAACTCAGAGTAAGTCTATGCAGCGGAAACAACAAAAAACTACCTGGGTATTGGAAGATCTAGCCGGATTGACGGATTTTTCTGATCAGTTCAGAGCGTACTGTGTGCAACAGGACCTGGATGAGGGTAAAATATTCGAACTTGAACTGTCCCTGGAAGAGTTGATTGTCAACTCATTTAACCACGGCTACAAGGATCATGAACAAGGGACTGTCACCATAGAGGCCGAAGACAACAGCACGGAAGTCAGGATAAGTTTGCAAGACAATGCGCCACCTTTTGACTTATTCAGGGATGCGCCGCCCCCGCGACTGGGTGGAAAAACCCCGGAGCCTGAACCTGAGCCCAGCTCGAAAACGACCAAAGAGCTGGAACAGGAGAAAGAGGGTGGTCTCGGTATCCACTTGGTTAAAAGCCTTAATGACAAAGTCGAATACTATGGTTCCAAGGATGGAAACATCGTTGTCATTATTAAATCCAAATCCTGACCAAGCAAAATCCTGACTGACAAAACCTGAATTGGGTTGACCCGGAGATCAGTCCCGGGGTCCTGTGTATTGAAAGGACAGGATGGTGATATCATCGAATTGATCGGCGCGCCCGATAAACCTGAGCACGCTTCTGAAAACTGAGCTTGTCATATCCTTGGCGTTGTTAAACTCATTTTTTTTCAGCAACTCCTCCAACCGGGCATCGTCATAGAATTCATCTCTTATGTTCTGCGCCTCGGTGACGCCATCGGTATATAACAGCGCGATATCGCCCGCTTCCATATCAATGGATTGTTGCCTGAACTCAATGCCCTCGAATGTGCCTACCAATGGCCCCTGGACTTGTTCGAGACATATCAACTCTCCGTTGTTTTTCTTGATATACGGCAGGTTGTGCCCCGCGTTGGTTATCAGCAGCTTGCCGGTATTCAAGTCCATAACGCCGATTATCAATGTGACAAACATGTTGCTGTCATTATTTAAGGACAGTTCATTGTTGACCCGGGTGATGATATCTTTTGTCTGCTTGGTTTGATCCAGCACTTTGTTGAGTAGGGCCTTGGTCACCGACATGAACAGAGATGCGGGTATGCCTTTGCCGGATACATCGCCCACACAGAAGTAGACCTTATTATCCTGCATAAGAGAAAAATCGTAAAAATCTCCCGAAACGCTTTGCGCTGGTTTCAGAAAAGCCTCCAGGGTGAACCCCTCGCCTTGGATCGGGTCCGGCAACATGTCCATCTGCACCTTCTGTCCGATCCTGAGATCCTGGGCCAGCTTGTCATTATGTGACTTGATTGTCTTGAAAGCGCCTTTCAGTTGCTCGCTGGCGCGGGTAACTTTATTCCGGCTCCAGATGAATATCAGGGTCAGCGTCAGGATCAAAACGGCGGTTAAACCGCTACCTGCCAGGGTTTGCCGGGTAAAGGCCTTGAATGTCGCTAAAGCCTCTTCACTGTTAAACTCGTTGATAATGCCAAATCCGTAAACGTTGTTCCATCTCCAGTAGCCGACTACTTTTTGTCCCAGGTAATTGTCATACTCATCCAGTTCGCCGCCGCTGCCGCCGGCTATCACGCGCTGAACGGAAAGGGGCAGGTCCGCAGGTTTTGCAGCTTTTCCTCGCGCGCCGGCAGCCATCCCAATCACGGATTGTGTGTCCGCTTCCAACCAACCTTGATCCAGCATTTGTTCTTTCCAGCGGGGTTCGCTGATAAAACGTCCCGCCGCATCAACCAGATAAATCTCGCCATAATTACCTGAATAGCCTCGTCTGAGGATTTTTGCCAGCGCTCGCTGTGGAGAGACCATGAAGAAAACCGCTCCCTTGTTTTCATCCATCAAGGCCCCGAAAACAATATTTTGCGTGAGCAAATCATCAGTAGCTTCCCGGTTTGGGAATGCGATCATCATATTATGTTTCAGGAGATGTTCTCTGGCTTCCTCAGGCAGCGTAAAATAATTGCCGATGCGTTCTGCCCGGCTGCTGGATAGAACAATGCCGGTGTTATCGACGATCAGGTAGTCTTCGACGATTTCAGGGTTGAGCATCGCGAAACTCTCGGGGAATTGCTGCAAACTCTGCGTTATCGCAATCTCATCTGCCTGTTCGACATTCGGACGAGCCAGGCCCGCCGCTTGCCGCTCCGGCGACTGAAGCGGGAATTCCTGCAATGCTTGCAAGGAAGCCAGAGACAGTTGCCGGCTGGCTGCTTGCGCAAATTTGACCGTATCCTGGCTGGTTTCATGCATCCAGTCCAACGTCGCGTTCTGGGTGGCATCCAGGGTAAATTTCAACTCGTCCCTGACCTTGGCGTAAGACTGAATCCTGTTTTCACTCAGGAACCACCAGGAAAGCCCTAGAATCATGAAGGTGACCACCACCGCGGCAACAATGAGCGGCCAGCCCTGCCAGAAGTTCCTGAGAAAGAATTGCAGGGACGTAGCGTCGGCGGTTGTGTTTTCTTTTTCCTCTTCGGGGGCAGTTTTACTGGTTAACCGCCTTACCAGCGCCTCGCGCGCGGACGCTTTTTCTTCGGAAACGGGAGAAGTGTAACCACTGGCGGCCAGACGTTTAGCCAATCGGGATTTGCCGCTCTGGGCGTCTCTCTTTTTTATGGTAGCAGCGCCCAGTATCAGTGAAAGCAGAGCAAGACCAGCGGCCAGGGCCAGAGTAATCATCAACACCACATTCAGACGCCATTGCTTGTCACGGTATCCGGCAATTTCTCCTGAAGTTCTGTAGTCCAGAGTTTCAAAAAACCTGTCCAGCGGTTTCATGATTTTTTCTTTGGCCAGGTGGTATTGCTCGCCATGGAGCAAGTTACGCGCCAGGCCCTGGTTGGGAACGCCTTTGGTTTGGTTATCAAAAAGACCCACCATGGCGTTCATGGCTCGGTTCTCGAGGTTCACGAGCTCGTTGGACTCGTCTTCCGTTTCCCGTAACAGCGCAAATTCTGTTTCCGTGAATTCGGCCTCTTTCATCAACTCCTTCAATGGTTTGGGAAAGGTGTCCGGGCGCGGTGGAATGCCTGTGGCAGAGATAAAATCCCAGTAGATATTATGATAATCTACCGGACGCGGGGCATCTCCGCTTCGTATTGCCAATATCTTGTCGAAATACTCCTTGAACTTTGGATTGCCAGTGACGGTATATGTCCTGGCCATACGGGTGAGATCATCAGAGCTTTGTCGCAGCTCATCAGCCAGCAGATACGATTGGTACCGTCGGTCCGCCGCAGCATCGATTTTTGCCTGATTTTCGATCACCTCCAGGTAGAGGAGCAGCGAAATCAGCATCAGCGTCATAATTGACGCGAAAATCATGAGTGTGTGTTTTTGTATATCCATGGTGTTTGAAAATTATCGAACACCAGTTATCATCACCTGCGTGTCCGCGCCCCGCTCGCGTCGCGGGGCGCGGCTTAAGGCCAACACTCGGCGCGACAGTTCAAAACGGTATATCGTCGTCAACAAATTCCCCCTCATTGCCGGCAGGCTTTGTGTTTTGTCCCGACTGAGGCGCAGGGGCTTCAGGGGCTTGTTGGCGCTCCCGTCTTGGGGGACCGGAGAAGTCCTCACCTGCGCTGCTTTTGCTGTCCAGCATTTGCATTTCATTGGCCACAATTTCAGTCGTATAGCGTTCATTTCCATCCCGGTCCTGCCACTTGCGCGTTTGTAAGCGTCCTTCGACGAAGACTTTTGAACCTTTGCGTAGATATTCTGAGACAATTTCCGCCAAACGACCGAAAAATACAATCCGATGCCACTCGGTTCGTTCCTGCAGATCTCCCGATTCCTTATCTCGCCACGAATCAGTTGTCGCCAGGCTGACATTTGCGATAGGCGAACCACCGGCAGTGTATCTTACATCCGGATCGTTTCCAAGATTTCCAATGAGAATGACTTTATTTATTCCTCTGGCCATGCTTCCACTCCTTTCTGATTAAGATTAAACAAAGGAACCTTCGATTACTTCAAAGGCCCCATAAAATACAACCATGATCGGGCTGTTTTTTTCGCCTGGTGTAAATCCGGCTTGGACTCACGCCAAGCATCCCTTATATTAGCAGGTTAATTTTATTCCGGCCAAACATATGTAGCCATCATGGATACCATACGGATCAGGGGCGCCAGAACGCATAACCTGAAGAATATCAACCTGGATTTTCCCAGGAATCGGATGATCGTTATCACGGGATTGTCCGGCTCGGGGAAGTCCTCCCTCGCGTTCGACACCATCTATGCAGACGGGCAGCGGCGCTATGTGGAATCGCTTTCCGCTTATGCCAGGCAGTTTTTGTCAATGATGGAAAAACCCGATGTCGATCATATTGAAGGGCTCTCTCCGGCCATCAGCATAGAACAGAAGTCGACCTCACATAATCCGCGCTCTACAGTAGGCACTATTACAGAGATCTACGATTATCTGAGACTGTTATTCGCCCGAGTAGGCGAGCCCCGCTGTCCGGAACACCATACCCCTCTGGCCGCGCAGACTATCAGTCAGATGGTGGATCTGATACTGGAACAACCTGAAGGAAGCAGGTTGATGCTGCTTGCTCCCGTCATCCAGGGAAGAAAAGGCGAACATGTTCAGGTAGTGGAACGAATCAGGGCTGAGGGTTTCGTGCGCGCGCGCATCGATGGAAAAGTGCATGAGTTGGATAACGCGCCAGCCTTGGAGCAGCGCAGAAAACACACCGTTGAGGCGATAGTCGACCGCTTCCGGGTGCGGCCGGATATTGGTCTGCGTTTGGCCGAATCCCTTGAGACAGCGGTACGGTTATCCGACGGCCTGGCAATTGTCGCCTCTATCGACGATGCCGACGCCGCTGATATCGTATTTTCAACCCGGTTTGCCTGTTCGGAATGTGGTTACAGCCTGGGTGAGTTGGAGCCCCGATTATTCTCTTTCAATAATCCGGTCGGCGCCTGTTCTCGCTGTGACGGTCTGGGGTTGATTCAGTTTTTCGATGCCGACAAGATAATTCAGGATCGCGCGTTAAGCCTGCAGGACGGCGCCATACGCGGCTGGGACCGGCGCAACGCCTATTACTTCCAGCTAATCAAATCCTTGGCAAAACACTATGGCTTTGCCATTGATACGCCGTATTTCCAACTGGACGAGGAGATCCGGAACGTGATCCTGCACGGCAGCGGAGATGAAAAGATTAACTTTGATTATCTGCATAGCAAGCGCGGTATCGTCCGACGCGCCCATACTTTCGAAGGCATTATTCCGAACATGCAGCGACGCTACCGGGAAACCGAATCCATGATGATTCGGGAAGACCTGAATAAATACCAGAGTAATCAGCCCTGTCCGGCCTGTTCGGGGCAGCGTCTCAACCAGGCAGCAAGGCACGTATTCGTGGACAATGCCAACTTGCCGGCAATAACTTCCAAGACTGTGATGCAGGCTCGGGACTTCATTCAAAGCCTGGTCATACCGGGACAGCGCGGGGAGATCGCAAAGCGCATATTGAAGGAAGTTGATGACAGGTTGCGCTTTCTTGTCAATGTGGGACTGGATTATCTGACCCTGGACCGGAGCGCGGAAACACTGTCCGGCGGTGAGGCACAACGCATTCGATTGGCCAGCCAGATCGGCGCCGGCCTGGTCGGCGTCATGTATGTTCTGGATGAGCCTTCCATAGGTCTGCACCAACGTGACAACAAGCGCTTGCTGAATACATTGCGACAATTGCGCGATCTGGGTAATACGGTGATCGTTGTGGAGCACGATGAGGAAGCCATCCAAACTGCCGATCATGTCATTGATATGGGACCGGGGGCCGGGGTCCATGGTGGCGAGGTGGTGGCGCAGGGGAGCCCTGATGATGTCTCCCGTTGCCGTGATTCGCTTACCGGCGCTTACCTTTCGGGAAGAAAACGCATTGACATGCCGTTACGCCGGGTGAAACCTGATGCGGAACGAATGGTGGTCTTATCCGGCGCCACAGGCAATAACCTGAAATCGGTGCGGTTGGAATTGCCGTTAGGTCTGATGACCTGTGTAACCGGCGTTTCCGGCTCGGGTAAGTCGACCTTGATCAATGACACCTTGTACCGGGTTGTTGCGCTCGAAATGAATTACGGCAACTCCAAACCAGCCCCTTTCCAGACTATCTCTGGTCTTGAATATATCGACAAGGTGGTGGATATCAATCAAAGCCCCATAGGCCGTACCCCGCGCTCAAACCCGGCTACTTATACCGGTTTGTTTACGCCTGTCAGAGAGCTGTTTGCCGCCACCCAGGAGGCCCGTTCCAGGGGTTACAAACCCGGGCGTTTCAGTTTTAATGTGAAAGGAGGGCGATGTGAAGCCTGCCAGGGAGATGGGCTCATAAAGGTGGAAATGCATTTTTTGCCGGACATGTACGTGATGTGTGATGTCTGCAAAGGCAAACGCTATAACAGAGAAACTCTGCAAGTCCGTTATAAGGGTAAAAACATCCACGATGTTCTGGAAATGACGGTGGAAGACGCCAATGAGTTCTTCTCACCGACGCCATTCATTGCACGCAAACTGCAAACTCTGGTAGATGTGGGGTTATCCTATATCCGTCTGGGCCAAAACGCCACCACGCTGTCCGGTGGCGAAGCGCAGCGGGTGAAACTGTCCAAAGAATTGTCCAAACGGGATACAGGCAAAACCTTGTACATACTGGATGAGCCGACTACCGGCCTGCATTTCCATGATGTCAACCAGTTGCTCGGTGTGTTGCGCCGGTTACGCGATCACGGCAATACCGTGGTTGTCATCGAACATAATCTGGATGTCATCAAGACCGCGGATTGGATCATCGACCTGGGACCGGAAGGCGGTGACGGTGGTGGAGAGATTATTGCCGCAGGCGCGCCGGAAGATATCGCAAAACTACCTCATTCCCATACCGGACGGTATCTGGCGTCGGTGATAGATAAACACGGCCCGGTCGAACCGGAAACCTCATCCCGACAATCGGAGTTATTGTCGGCATGACTGCGCTGGTATGCGGCTCATTCGCCTATGACCGGATCATGGTATATCCGGGACGCTTCAAGGAAGACATACTCCCAGATAAGATACATATTCTCAATGTCTGTTTTGTTGTGCCGGATATACAGCACGAATTTGGCGGCTCCGGCGGAAATATCGTCTATAACATGAATCTGCTGAACCTGGATTGTCTGCCTATGGGCACGGTAGGGATTGACTTTGGCGAATACGAAAAATGGTTGGCGAGATACGGAGTCGACCAACAGCACTTGCGGGTCATAGACGACACTTACACCGCGCAATGTTTCATCACCACAGATCTGGAAAACAACCAGATAACAACATTCCAGCTTGGCGCGATGGCTTATTCCCACGAAAACAAGGTATCCATGGCGGAGGGCGTCAGCATCGGCATCGTGGCGCCGGACGGAAAAGCCGGAATGTTGCAACACGCAAGTCAGTTTGCCGAGGCGGGGATCCCGTTTATCTTTGACCCTGGCCAGAATGTCACTGTGCTAACCGCCGACGAATTGTTAGTCAGTTTCAGGCATGCGACCTGGCTGATCTTTAATGATTATGAATGGCAATTGGTGGAAGACAAGACCGGATTGACCAGCGCCACCGTTCTGAACCTGGTCGACACCTTGATTGTTACCCGCGGCGCCTCAGGCTCGACAATTTATACCCGCTCAGGGCAAGTTGAGATCCCCTCCGCACAGGCGGAACGGCTAGCCGACCCGACCGGTTGCGGAGACGCCTACCGGGCGGGACTGCTGTACGGCCTTATGCATGATATGGACTGGGAGACGACCGGAAGGATTGCCTCGCTCATGGGCAAGATTAAAATCGAAACGCAAGGAACTCAGAATCATGAATTTACCTGGCAGGAGTTTCTCGAGTTATTCGAGCGCCACTTTGGATATTCCCTGAAATAAAGGGTCGCTCATTGAGCGACTCAGTATTCGACTGATCTCCTGCTGTTGCTGGAGTGGCGCCTGAGACCTGTGCCAACAGTTACATACATGTGCAACGCCCTGATCATGAGAGATTAGAAATGCCCTTGTATCTTCGGGAACTTTACCCTATACTGCGCGCTGCTGACTGAGGGGCCTCTAACTTTATCGGAAGTTCCTTCTATCCTTGCCTCACTGCTGGTCGGGAGGCTGAATCCACGAGGATATTACAATGAGACACTATGAAATTGTGTTTCTGGTCCACCCGGATCAGAGCGAGCAGGTTCCTGCGATGATCGAGCGTTACCGCGCTATGATCGAATCGAACCAGGGGACCATTCACCGGCTGGAGGATTGGGGGCGGCGCCTGCTGGCCTATCCGATCAACAAGGTCCATAAGGCGCATTACGTTCTGATGAACATTGAGTGCGATCAGGCCACCTTGGACCAGATCAACAACGCCTTCAGGTTCAATGACGCGGTTATTCGTGATCTCATTTTTCGCAGGGATGCTGCTATCACGACGCCGTCTCCGCTTGCCAAAAGCAAGGAACAGGAAAAAGAACAGACCGACGGCGCTTCGAATGACGCTATCGATGAGGAGACGGGCGGCAATCTTCCCGCAGTTGAAGATGCCGGCAACAACGATAGCAAAACTGAAACATTACCTCCCTCCCCAGAGCGGCAGGAACCGGATCAGCAGGAGCCTGGAACGGATAGCGAACAGACCAATCCAGAAACCACTTAACCGAAAGATACAGGTGAGACATGGCAAGATATTTCAGAAGAAAACGCTTTTGCAAGTTTTCTGCGGAAGGTGTTGATGAGATTGATTATAAGGATATCAATACGTTGAAAGCATATATTACGGAAACAGGTAAAATTGTGCCCAGCAGGATATCCGGCGTCAAGGCGAAATACCAAAGACAGTTGGCAGCCGCAATCAAACGCGCGCGCTACCTGTCGCTGCTGCCTTACAGCGACGCTCATTAAACCTTAATTGCTCACACCGATGCGCTTGTGACCACCGGATTAGTGTTTGCTGTTAATGCAATGTTCAGGATAAAGCCGGCGTTTCTGGCGTAGGGGAGCGAGATGAAGACGTTAGGCAACTACTTGCTGAGGACTCGCGTTCATTCGGCGCTGACCATCAGCGTATTGACCCTGCTCTCGATATTCATTTCACCTTTTTCCTATTTCATCAGCGGCGCGCCGATGGGCCTTGTTGCTTTGCGCAAAGGACCGGTTATCGCTCTCCAGGTTGCCGTCGGCAGCTCGCTGTTGATAGCGCTGCCAGCCCTGGCTTTCAACCTGCAGCTTGGAATGCCCATAGCATTCCTGCTAAGCGTTTGGCTCCCGGTCATATTGTGCGCGGGAGTATTACGAAGCACACAATCGCAAGGGCTGATGGTCATGTGCGCGATTACACTCGGCATAGTATTTCTGGCTCTGATTTACTTCATGATGGAAGATATACAAACATGGTGGCAGGAATGGTTTGAGTTATGGAAGGAATACGCGATCTCAGCAACGGCCGGGCAACGACTTGAACAAGCACACGAGTTTATCCGCAATATGCTATCGGCAATTTTAGCATCGGGTTTCGTTATCAGCCTGATACTGACCATGTTGCTGGCGCGCTGGTGGCAGTCTGCGCTCTTTAATCCGGGCGGTTTCAGAAAAGAATTTTATGCTATGCGGCTGCCGCGCGTTATGCTCTTTCCGACGCTGGCGGGATTGCTGCTATTGCTGGTTGCAGCCGACTTCGCATCCATTGCAATCCGGGACTACGTAATCCTGATGTTGATCCAGTACCTGTTTCAGGGATTATCGGTCATACATGGTTTTCTGTTTGTGAATGCGCGCTCCAAGGCCTGGTTGATTGCAATCTACTGCCTGTTTTTTATATTGCCGCACTATACCCTGTTATTCGTGAGCTGTGTCGGCATTGTGAATGCATTTCAGGGCGGAAAACCGATTCAAATCAGCGATAAGAGCGCATGATTATGCTATGCTTGGGAAATCGTATACCTAAAGAAGCTCTGAACAAGTCCATCCTGGACTTGTCAGAGCACGCAAAACAAAAAATCGATTTTTGTTTTGCTATCAAATTCAATGACTTATCGTCATCGAATTTGGCGATACATCCCTGTATCGCAGGAACCTCTGACTTAATCAGAGTTTTCCTAAGCAGGGTTCCTTTAAGTCAGGAGTGAAATAATGCAGGTGATATTACTGGAAAAAATCGGCAGGCTGGGCGAGTTGGGACAACAGGTCAACGTTAAACCCGGTTATGGCAGGAATTATCTTATCCCGAAAGGTAAAGCGGCGCCGGCTACCCCGGAAAACATAGAGAAATTCGAGGCGCGGCGCGCTGAACTGGAGAAGGCGATGGCCGATGACTTTGCCAGGGCGCAACAGCGGGCGGAAAAACTCAACGAACTGGAAGTTGTCTTGAACCGGCAAGTTGTCTCTGATGACAGGTTGTACGGTTCCGTGGGTGTGAACGAGATTACTACAGCAGTTGCCGAAGCGGGCCATGACATTTCAAAACACGAAGTCAAGTTGCCCGATGGGCCATTCAAGTCGGTGGGCGAATATGAAGTTGAACTGCATCTGCACGCGGATGTAAACGCCCGAATTAAACTGATCGTGGCCGCTGAGCAGGAAACCGAAAAGGGCTGAGCGCGGCTGGCAGCCCGATATGGCCGAACCCGCTTATACCTCGCCCGACCCCGAAACCAGGGGGCTGAAAGTCCCTCCACACTCCATTGAGGCCGAGCAGTCAGTGCTTGGCGGAATGTTTCTGGACAAAGATGCTCTCATTAAGGTGGTGGAGCGTGTGCAGCCGGATGACTTTTATCGCCGGGACCACAGGATAATCTACAATGCCATCAATGCGCTGGATGACGAGGGGAGGCCCATTGATCTGGTAACGGTTGGCGAGTGGCTGGAAGCCCATAGACAGTTGGATGATGCCGGCGGTTTGTCTTACCTGACAGAGTTGGCGGAGAACACGCCCAGCGCAAGCAATGTCAGCGTCTATGCGGATATTGTGCGCAAACGCTCAATCCTTAGACAACTGATCAGCGCGACCACACAAATCAATGAAACCGTCTTCAACCCGATGGGTCGCAGCAGCGAGCAGGTGCTTGATTTTGCTGAACAGGCGATTTTTGCAATAGCTGAGCAGGAAACCAGGGGAAAACGAGCTTACTACACCGTCAAAGACCTGCTGAGAGGGGCCTTGGAACGGGTAGAAGAGCTCTATGAGAAGAAAACGGCTATTACTGGTATCGCCACCGGTTTTAGTGATTTTGATGAGCGCACCGCCGGTTTGCAGAAATCCGACCTGATCATCATCGCCGGTAGACCTTCCATGGGCAAAACGGCGTTTGCCATCAACATAGCCGAGCATGTGGTTATCAAGGAAGAGTTGTGCGCGGTAGTCTTCAGTATGGAGATGCCAGGTGAACAACTGGCCATGCGTATGATGTCATCTCTGGGGCGGGTAGACCAGCAACGGGTTCGCACCGGAAAACTACAAGATGATGATTGGCCGCGCCTGACTTCGGCGGTCTCTATGTTAAAGGAGAAAAAACTGTTTATCGATGATACGCCAGCGTTGACGCCAGCGGAGTTGCGGTCAAGATGCCGGCGCATAGCCAAGGAGCACGGCCTGGACCTGATCATCATTGATTATCTGCAATTGATGCAGATTCCAGGTACCTCAGAGAATCGCGCCACGGAAATTTCCGAGATCTCGCGCTCCTTGAAAGCAATGGCCAAGGAATTGCAGGTGCCTGTTGTCGCCTTGTCTCAGCTCAACCGAAGTCTTGAACAACGCCCAAATAAGCGGCCGGTCATGTCCGACTTGCGCGAATCGGGCGCTATCGAACAGGACGCCGATGTCTTGGTATTTATTTACCGTGATGAATTCTACGATGAGGACAGCCCTGACAAAGGTATAGCGGAAATCATTATCGGCAAACAACGTAATGGTCCCACCGGCACGGTAAAAATGACTTTTCTGGGGCAGTACACCCGGTTTGAAGACTATACAGACGAACCTTCATATCTGCCGCACGGAGATGAATGAGCCGGCCCGCAAGGTAAAGACCCGATACCAATGCAGCGATTGTGGCGCAGTCACGCCCAAGTGGACCGGACAATGCGCGGATTGCAATGCTTGGAATACCTTAACGGAGTTGGCACAGCAACAGACAACCCCTCTCGCTGAACGGTTTCAGCCCTATGGCGCCGGTCAGTCCGTAATCCGCAAACTGGACGAGGTAGATCAGAACGAACTGCCACGCATGTCAACCGGGTCCGCTGAACTCAATCGCGCTCTGGGCGGCGGTCTGGTCAGCGGTTCTGTGATCCTGCTGGGCGGCGACCCGGGCATTGGCAAATCCACGCTGCTGTTGCAGGTTCTGTTATCACTATCAGACCGGGAGCGGATAACAGCTTTGTATGTCAGCGGGGAAGAATCCATCGAACAACTCAGCCTGCGATCCGCCCGGTTAGGTTTGCCTAGCGCCGAACTACTTGTGCTGGCTGAAAACCGCCTGGAACATATCTTTAGCGCCGCGCGCCAACATCGGCCTCGGGCGCTCGTGATCGATTCCATTCAGACCGTATTTTCCGATGCTTTGCAGTCTGCGCCCGGTTCTGTGGCACAGGTGCGTGAGTGTGCGGCAAGACTGACGAGCTTTGCAAAACAGGCTAACACTGCAGTTTTCCTGGTCGGACATGTCACCAAAGAGGGCGCTCTGGCAGGTCCCCGGGTACTGGAACATATGGTTGATACGGTGTTGTATTTCGAAGGCGACAGCAATAGCCGTTATCGTATGATTCGTTCCGTAAAGAATCGTTATGGCGCAGTCAATGAACTAGGCGTATTTGCCATGACTGATAAAGGCCTGCGCGAGGTCAGCAACCCTTCGGCCATTTTTCTGGCTGCCCATGGCGAACCGGCGCCGGGAACATCTGTTCTGGTGACCCGGGAGGGTAGTCGCCCGCTTCTGGTTGAAGTCCAGGCGCTGGTTGACCAGAGCCACAGCAGCCAACCGCGCCGGGTAACTGTGGGCCTGGATCAAAACCGGTTATCTATGCTGCTCGCGGTGCTGCACAGACATGCGGGCGTTGGCGCTTGGGACCAGGATGTGTTCATCAATGTGGTCGGCGGCATCAAGCTCACGGAGACTGCGGCAGACCTGGCTATCCTTGTAGCCATCATGTCGAGCTTGCGCGATCGTTCCCTGCCTGAAGATCTGGTTGTGTTTGGCGAAGTTGGCCTGACCGGCGAAATAAGACCTGTCCAACAAGGACAGGAACGTCTTAAAGAAGCGCAAAAACATGGCTTTAACAAGGCTATCATTCCCGCTGACAACAACCCTAAAACGAAATTGAAGCAGGTTAAGATATTTCCGGTCAGAAAGTTGAGCCAAGTCATTGACGCATTGCAGGAAATTGAACAAAAAATATGAAAGAGTACTAGATTTCTCAATAGAGAGGTTTCTTATTTTTTTCAGATTCCAGGCGTCGACGAAGCCCGGATGTCAGCTCTTGGGCCATGCCGATTTCCTGCTCCGACAACTCCTGCAGCAGTGTCTCGCGCCGATGCATATCCATTTGGTTGCCGTCATTCATCAACAGGTTGTACCAGGCCAGGGCTAATGGCTTGTTAGCGCTGACATCATCCAGGCCGTTGAGATAGATTAGAGCCAGGCTACGCTGGGCCAGGGCATAGCCTTGTTCAGCGGATTTCTCATACCATTCAATTGCTTGGGTCGGGTTTTTTTCTGTTCCGTCTCCATTGGCATAGGCGGCGCCCAGCCGATACTGGGCAGGGGCATAGCCTTCCTGCGCCGATCGGGTGAAATGCTCGAAGGCTTTTGCATAATCCTGCTCAAGTGTGTTACCCAGGGCATAGGCCATGCCCAGTTCATAATTGGATACAGCGCCGGAGTTTGCCAGTGGAGCAGGGCGCTGCGTATCGGTTTGTGCTGCAGGCGCCAGATTCTCAGTATCCGATTTTGTCAATCCTGTTGCCATGCCGGAAGATTGTTCCTGTTCCTTATCCTTGCCGAACAAACGGCCCAAAAAACCTTTTTTTTCGGTTTTAGTCGGAGTTGATACCTGGGGAGTTGACACTTGGGTTTGTGGCTGTGCCGGACTTGTGGCCAAGGGCTTGGGTTTTTCGTCCCGGCTGAACAAACGCTTGATGAAACCCGGCTGTGTCGCCTCGGCATCGGAAGGCCGCTTGTTAACCTTGAGCGGAGGCAAGGATGCAGCTTCAATCTCTAGTTCTTCCCTGGTCTTTGCCGAACTGATACGTCGCAGACTGGCGAGGTTTCTGGCTGCATCCTTATGACCTTGCCGGGCAGCTTTTTCATGCCAGTGGATAGCCTCGGTATCGCTTTGCGGCGTTCCTTCACCCATCATGTACATATTGCCGAGGCGATACTGCGCATCGGCATAACCTTGTTCCGCAGCGCTGGCATACCAGCGTGATGCGCGCGCGACATCCGTTTCCACGCCAGCGCCGCGGTGATATAACACCCCGATCTCAAACTGGGCCAGGGCATTGCCCTCTTCGGCTAGAGCATAAAACAGTTCATAGGCAACATCGTACTCCTGGTTTTGTAATGCCTGGTAAGCGGCATCCAGGGTTTCTGAACTGGCGTTGGCGACTTGGTTTTCATCGCTTTCTGCATCAGCAGCATTACTCTCCGCAGCGACCAGGGCAATGATTAAAACGGCGGGAAGGAAAAATCGAATCACGGTTCACATACGAAAGCTATGTTAAGATAACATCTTATTGTACTTTAAAACCCGGTCGCTGAGAATACTCAAAATGTTCTGATAAGTCCATTGCGGGCTTTACAGAACAGCGCCCTCTTACAGCGCATAAACTCCCGGCTCAGACATAACCGGTTTTGTGGCATACTGCACCGATGAAGGCGAAAACACTGTATGACAAGTTGTGGGATGAACATGTAGTCATGGACTATGGCAATGACGCCTGTCTGCTTTACATAGATCGCCAGCTTGTGCATGAAGTTACATCGCCCCAGGCATTTGAAGGGCTGAAACTGGCCGGACGCAAGCCCTGGCGCCGCGCAGCCAGTCTTGCCGTGCCCGATCACAACGTGCCCACGCGCGACAGGGCTTCCATCGCTGATCCTGTGTCAAAGAAACAATTGGATGCTCTGGACAGAAACGTCAGGGAATGGCGCATTCCCTATTTTGAACTGTCTGATGAACGTCAGGGCATTGTGCATGTTATAGGTCCGGAACAGGGTCTGTGCCTGCCCGGAATGACGATCGTGTGTGGCGATTCCCATACCACCACAAATGGCGCGCTGGCCGCTCTCGCCATGGGCATAGGCACTTCTGAAGTCGAGCATGTGCTGGCGACTCAGACCCTACCCGCAAAAAAATCCAGGAACATGCGAATCGATGTGACAAACAGATTGCGATCGGGCCTCACGGCTAAAGACCTGGCGCTGCATATCATCGGCAGGATTGGGACAGCCGGTGGAGTCGGATTTGTCATCGAATTTACCGGCGCTGGCGTTGCCGCGTTGTCCATGGAGGGGCGCATGACTTTGTGCAATATGGCCATTGAAGCCGGCGCCCGCACCGGCATGGTTGCGGTGGATGACAAGACCGTTGACTACATCAGGGGACGTCCATTTGCGCCCACCGGAGTTATCTGGAACCAGGCCGAGACATACTGGAGAAGCTTGCGCAGCGATCCGGATGCCGAGTTTGATCAGGTTGTCGAGATCGATGCCGGCCAGACGCCGCCCTGTGTTACCTGGGGCACTTCCCCGGAAATGGTGGCATCCGTGCGCGATAATGTGCCTGACCCTGCCGAAGAACCGGATCCGGTAAAGCGGGAGGGCATGGCGAACGCGCTATCCTATATGGGGCTGACGCCGGGCACACCTATCAGTTCCATAAGACCGGATAAAATTTTTATCGGTTCTTGCACCAATTCTCGGATTGAGGACTTGCGTGATGCCGCTCGGGTGATTGCCGGTAAAAAAATTGCAGAGAACATCAAGTTGGCCCTGGTTGTGCCGGGATCGGGACTCGTCAAACGTCAGGCGGAAGCGGAAGGATTGGATCGGGTATTCACCGACGCCGGTTTTGAGTGGCGAGAACCTGGTTGCTCCATGTGTCTGGGCATGAATGAAGACAGATTGAATCCAGGCGAACGTTGCGCTTCCACTTCAAACCGTAATTTTGAGGGGCGCCAGGGCGCCGGTAGCCGCACCCATCTGGTCAGTCCGGCCATGGCCGCGGCTGCGGGCATTGTCGGCCATTTTGTCGACCTGAACGATTTGTGACAGACCCGTCTGAGGATGCGATAGAGATGCAGGCATTCACCGCAATTGACGGACTGGTTGCGCCGTTAGACAGATCCAACGTGGATACAGACGCCATCATTCCCAAGCAGTTCCTGAAATCCATCCGCCGTAGCGGTTTCGGCCCGAACCTGTTTGATGCCTGGCGCTACCTTGATGTGGGGGAGCCGGAACAGGATTGCAGCCATCGTCCTTTAAGAGATGACTTCGTGTTGAATAAATCCCGTTATCAGGGCGCTCAAATTCTGCTGGCGCGGGAAAATTTTGGCTGCGGCTCATCCCGTGAACATGCCGTCTGGGCCTTGTATGAATACGGTTTCCGTTGTGTGATTGCGCCGAGTTTCGGCGACATATTTTTCAACAATGCCGGCAAGAATGGTTTATTGAATATTATTCTTCCTGTGCAACAGGTTGATGAGCTGTTTAAGGAAGTTGAAGCAAACGAGGGATATCGTCTGAAAATAGCGTTGCGCCCACAGACGATTACCACTCCGTCCGGCAGTGAGTTGAGTTTCGAGATTGAGACTGCGCTCAAGGAAAGACTGCTGCAGGGCCTGGATGATATTGGCATTACCCTCGAACACAGCGATTTGATCCAGGCATATGAACAACGCAAAGCAGTGGAAAGGCCCTGGCTTTTTCCGGACCTATCGAACGAATACCAAGGAGATTGATCGTGAAAGAAGCAGTGATCGTCGCCGCCGCGCGCACGCCTATAGGCAAGGCCTGGCGCGGGGCATTCAATAATACCAAGGCGCCGACCCTGGGTGGTCATGTGATTGCCGAAGCGGTGCGTCGGGCAGGATTGGAACCAGAAGAAATCGATGATGTCATCGTCGGATGCGCTATGCAAATGGGGACAACCGGTTGGAATGTCGGCAGAACCAGCGCCCTGGCAGCAGGTCTTCCCGCCACCACCGGCGCCATGTGCCTTGATCGGCAATGCTCATCCGGCATGATCGCCATCGCCAATGCGGCAAAACAGGTGATCATGGATCACGCTCCCGCAGTGGTTGCCGCGGGTCTTGAGACCATCAGCCTGGTGCAGAACGATGCGTTTACTATGGTCAGCAAGAGCCTGGATGATGCTGTGACCCGTTACAGCGCCCATGCCTATATGCCCATGTTGCAGACTGCGGAAATCGTCGCTCGGCGTTACCGCGTCAGTCGGGATGCTCAGGATGAGTTCGCGCTGCAGAGCCAACAACGCACTGCGGCTGCCCAGCAGTCCGGGAAGTTTGACCAGGAACTGGCGCCCCTGAAAACCACCAAGGCAATCTTTAATAAGGAAAGCGGAGAGACGAGCTACCAGGAAGTTGTCCTGGATCGGGATGAAGGCAATCGTCCGGACACAACCCTGGAAGGTTTGCAAGGTTTGCCCTCAGTCATTGAAGGCGGTTGTATCAGCGCCGGGAATGCCAGCCAACTGTCGGATGGCGCCTCAGCCTGTGTGCTCATGGACAGTCGCCTGGCCGAGCAAAAAAACCTGAAACCACTGGGCATTTATCGCGGCATTGCCGTTGCCGGTTTGGAGCCTGATGAAATGGGTATCGGTCCTGTTTATGCCGTGCCAAAGTTACTTAAGCAGAACGGTTTGGCCATGGATGATATCGACTTGTGGGAATTGAACGAGGCATTTGCGGTGCAAGTGGTGTATTGTCGGGACAAACTAGGCATCCCCAATGAAACGCTGAACGTCAACGGCGGCGCCATTTCCATCGGACACCCCTACGGCATGTCAGGCAACCGCATGGTGGCCCATGCCCTGATTGAAGGCAAGCGACGCGGGAGTCGCTACGTAGTATGCACAATGTGCGTCGGCGGCGGCATGGGCGCCGCCGGCCTGTTCGAGGTCGCTTGAAGGCGGTCTTATGTCAGTGGCGCGGGGTCGGTGCGTGTGAGTTCAGCGACCAGCAATGTCAGCGCGGTCAATGTCTGCGGATTGAGAGGATGTTCAGAAGGGCAGAGAAAATTAACGACCCCCTGACTTAATCTCAGAGGTTCCTTAGCTCAACACATAAGGCAAACATCATCTCATCTTTGACAAATCAACTTGTTGTCATTATGATGCATTGCACAATCCATTTATCACATCGCGGATCATAACTAATATGAGCAAAACGGAACAAGGCAGTCAGGCTTCATTTAATATGGAGCAACTGACTGGGATCATGTCGGATATCGCCGGACAATATCATACTTTGACACAGGACTTCCTGGCGCGCCAGGGGCAGTTTGCGAACGACAACATGGATGTGATGGGAATAGGACAGGCCATGCTGGAGCTCAGCGCCTCCATGATGAAACATCCGGAAAAACTGTTCGAGGCGCAAACGCGCGCCTGGCACACATATTCCGATATCTGGTTGAATACTACCCGCGCTATGTTGGGCGAAGAAAGCGCTCAAGTCAGACAAGCTGATAGCGGAGACCGACGCTTCAAACACACCGCGTGGGATGAGAATCCGTTCTACAGTTTCATCAAGCAGTCGTATCTGGCAACTGCTGACGCCGTTCAATCCGTTCTCGCCAATACTGAAGGAATGGATGAAAACACTGCCAGGAAGGCGCGTTTTTACACCAGGCAGTTTGTGGACGCCATGTCTCCGACAAATTTCTTCCTCACCAATCCTGAGATAGTGGAAGCTACGCTGGAATCAAAAGGAGAAAACCTGCTCAAGGGGATGCAAAATTTTATCGATGACATTGACTCTGAAACCGGACAACTGCGTATAACCATGACAGACAAGGACGCGTTTCAGGTGGGCCGGAATATTGCCACGACGCCAGGTAAGGTGGTTTTTCAGAATGATCTGTTTCAGTTGCTGCAGTTCGAACCATCTACCGTTCAGACCTGTAAGACTCCAATGCTGATAATTCCGCCCTGGATTAACAAATATTACGTGCTGGACCTGCAACCGGGGAATTCCTTGATCAAGTGGTTGGTGGACCAGGGGCATACGGTATTCGTCATCTCCTGGGTTAACCCTGATGAAAAACTGGCGGACAAGGATTTTGCCGATTATGTCACGGAAGGAGCGCTGACAGCTATTGATGCGGTGGAAAAAGTCACGGGAGAACATGGCGTCAACTTGGTCGGTTACTGTATCGGAGGAACCCTGCTGGCTGCAACGCTGGCCTATATGCAGGACAAAGGGGACAAGCGCGCCTTGTCAGCGACTTTTTTTGTCGCGCTGATTGATTTCTCCATCCCAGGGGACCTGGGTGTGTTTATCGATGAGCAGCAACTTGAGAACCTGGAAAAGACCATGAACGAAAGAGGCTACCACGATGGCAAGGAGATGGCCGCCACATTCAACATGTTGCGCGCCAATGATCTTATTTGGTCTTTCTATGTGCGCAATTATCTGCTTGGGAAAGATCCGTTTCCGTTTGATCTGCTTTACTGGAATGCCGACTCCACTCGCCTCCCTGCCAAGATGCACAGCTCATACCTGCGCACGATGTACCTCAATAACGAATTCAAGAAGCCTGGAGGCATGTATGTAGCCGGCGTACCTATTGATGTCAGCGCCATTCAGACTCCGGCATACTTCATTTCCACAGAAGAAGATCATATCGCGCCCTGGGAAGGAACTTACCTGGGCGCGCAATTGCTATCCGGGCCGATCCGGTTCGTCCTGGGCAAGTCCGGACATATTGCCGGCATCATCAACCCGCCCGCCGCAAACAAGTATGGTTATTATACCGGCCCCGAGGTTGATGTTCCTTCCGACGAGTGGCGCGCGCAGGCTGAACTGCATTCCGGTTCCTGGTGGACGGACTGGCTGGCATGGCTGGAACAGTATGCCGGCGCTGAAATTCCCGCACGCCGGCCCGGTGACAATGACCAACTCATTCTCGAAGACGCGCCGGGAAGCTACGTCAAGGTTTTGTGAGTTTGTGCTGTCTAAGCAGCGTCCTGAGCATGAGTTAGCCTATGAAAGTAACGATCGTGCCTGTCACGCCTTTTCAGCAGAATTCTACTATCCTGCAATGCGAAAGGACTAATCGCGCCGCTATCGTTGACCCTGGCGGGGATCTGGACAAGATCATGGCAAAGGTTGAAGACCTTGGCGTCGAACTGGAGAAGATCCTGGTCACCCACGCCCATATCGACCATGCCGGAGGGGTGGCGGAGCTGTCCGAGGCCACAGGACTACCCATAGAGGGGCCACAGCAAGGAGATAAATTCTGGATTGACTTGCTGGAAGAGCAGGGAGCCATGTTCGGTTTTCCCGGAGCATCGCCGTTTACGCCGGATCGCTGGCTTAAAGATGGGGATGAGATCAAACTGGGAGACCTCCGCATAGAGACCCGGCATTGTCCCGGGCATACTCCCGGACACATTATCTTCTATCACGATGCAACTAAAATCGCGATCGTTGGCGATGTGCTATTTAAAGGTTCCATAGGTCGCACGGACTTTCCCCGCGGCGATTATGCAACCCTGATTCATTCCATAAAGAATCGTCTCTGGCCGCTTGGAGACGATGTGCAATTTGTACCCGGTCACGGACCCGTTTCAACATTCGGACAGGAACGTCTGACAAATCCGTTTGTGGGTGATAATGTCGGATAGCAGGATAGGGTAATATGAGGTAATCTGATTATTCGGATATACTATTTTCGACCTTCAAGAGGAATAAAAATGAAACTATATATCTTTCCCCCTTCGCCCAATTCATTGCGCTGCCAGGCCGTAGCCAATCAGATAGGCGTTGACCTGGAACTGGTTACCGTAGACCTGCATACCGGCGCGCAAATGCATGCCGAGTTTGCCGCGTTGAACCCGAATAACAAGATTCCTACATTGGTGGACGGCGATTATGTCTTGTGGGAGTCCAGCGCCATTATGTTATATCTTGCTAAAACCGGCCCGGAGAACGACTTGATTCCTGAAAATGCTCAGGATAGGGCGCGCACGATGCAATGGTTGTTCTGGAATGAGTCTCATTGGGGGCCGACCTGTGGCATCTTCACTTTTGAGAATCTGGTCAAAAAGATCATGAATATCGGAGATCCGGATCCGGCGCAACTGGAGAGAGGCAAGAGTGAACTCGAACGCTTCGGAACGGTGTTAAACGATCATTTGAAAGATCGGGAAACATTGATAGGCGACACCGTAACTGTTGCCGATCATGCCATCGTGTCGTGGCTGGTGCATGCGGAACATGCAAGCATCCCGGTTGCTGACTACGCGGAAATTACGCGCTGGTCAGGAAACATCCTGGGTTCATCAGCCTGGCAGCAAGCGCTTGCGACAATACCCAGCGGCTGAGTAACCACCTGCGCCCGGCGCTTAGCTTGCCAGGCGCTGCCCGGTCATATGCAGGTATTCTTCCTCGAAGAAGAACTGCTCCGCGCCGAACGCCGGTTTCAGATCATCCAGCCAGGTTGCGCGCGCGTCGAATTCAGCAAAGAATGGTTGCTGTGTCCAGGTTTCATTGCGGCCTTGCAGAAAACGCAGTAGAAATACCTTTTGGTTGTTGATTTCTGTCACACCTTGCACCTGTACCTTGCCTGGCGAGGCGCTCATGGAAGGGCCGCGCACAGTACGGGCAAGCCCGGACACGGACTGGTATGCTTTTTGGTAAACTTCGAGCGCCCGAGCTAAAGGCGCTTCAAAGTAACGCCTGGCGCCGGTATCCCGTTCGACAAACATGTAATAAGGTATCATCCCAAGTCGCACCTGCTCCTGCCACATCCTCGCCCAGACTGCCGGGTCATTATTGATTTTGTCCAGCAACGGTCCCTGACAGCGGATTTCTGCCCCGGTGTTGCGAATTCTCTGGATGGCGCGTCGGGTCATATTGGATTCCAGCTCCCGCCAATGATTGAAATGAGCCATGAAGGCCACATGTTTGCCTGACCGCACTACTTTTTCCAGCAGGCGCAACAGATCATCGGCATCTTCATCGGTGACAAAACGATGCGGCCAATAGGTCAGGGCTTTGCTGCCTATTCGCAAAGTTTGAACATGCTGAAGTGAGTGATCAAACAGCGGTTCGATATAAAACTTCAGGTGATGGGTTTTCATCACCATCGGATCGCCTCCGGTAAGCAACAGGTCGGAGACTTCCCTATGCCGTTTCAGATACGCGTACAGTCCATCCGCTTCGCTGGCTGAGAAGCGGATTGATTTGTCTCCGACAAATTGCGCCCAGCGAAAACAGAAAGTGCAATAAGAATGGCAAACCTGGCCCTGTGATGGAAAAAACAGGACGGTTTCGTGGTATTTGTGCTGCATGCCACCTAAAGTCTCACCATTAAGTATTGGCACGTTCAACTCCATTTGACCGGCAGGATGGGGATTGAGATCCATGCGAATCTGAGTCGCCAAGGCATGGACTTTCTTGGGGTCGGCGTCGGAACTTAACAGTTTTGCCATTTGCTCAAAAGCTTCCGGTTCCAGCATATCTCTTTGGGGAAAAGTGAGCAGGAACATGGGATCAGTCTCGGCGCGATCCCAATCGATAAGCGTGTCAAGAACATAGCGATTGACCCGAAAGGGCAATACCTTTGCTACTACCTGGATATCATGGTGTAACTGTTCTGGAAGTTGGTAGAGTTGGCTTATCTGGTGAAGGTTTTTCTCTGTGTAGACTTTGAACTTTGTGCTCGGAACAAGTTCAGGTTTTCTGGCAAATGCAGCATAATTCAATGACACTCTCCCTATATTTTTTGGGCCCTTTGCTTTTAGTATCTGCCCAGCGAGTTATTCAGTTTTATTTGTGAGTTGAAAAAGTATAACAGGGTTTCAGGGCCATAGCAATATCGATGTCGGGCGCAGTTAATGTTATCTACCGTTTGCCATTGATGGTTTACGCCGCGATAATGATCCTGTTTTTATTGCGATCGCTGGCGTTGAGAGCCATGCTGCTTAACACAAACAAAACGAAAATGCCCGATATGAATAGCGCCTTACCAGGGCGCGTCACAGTTCTGCCCACTGCAGAGAGCCATTATGTCCATGGCCGACCCCTGAAACCGCCATTCCCGGAAAAGACGTTGCCGGCTTTGTTTGGTCTGGGTTGTTTTTGGGGAGCGGAGAGAAAATTCTGGCTGCTTGACGGTGTTTACACTACCGCGGTCGGCTATGCCGGAGGCTATACGCCTAACCCCACTTATCGCGAAGTATGCAGTGGAATGACAGGCCATAATGAAGTGGTTTTGGCTGCTTATGATCCTGAGACGATCTCCTACCAGGAATTGCTGCGTGTATTTTGGGAATCCCATGACCCGACCCAAGGCATGCGCCAGGGCAACGATCTGGGAACGCAGTATCGCTCCGGCATTTATACGTTCAACGATGAGCAAATGAAGGATGCCCGGGAATCAAGAGAGAGTTACCAACTGGCTCTGGCAGGTAACGGTTACGGCAGTATCACCACCGAGATAAAAGATGCGCCGACATTTTATTATGCGGAAGATTACCACCAGCAATACCTGGCAAAGAACCCCGGTGGTTATTGTGGATTGGGTGGAACTGGTGTCTGCTTTGCGAGTCCAGGGTGAATATCGCTTTCGGGTCAGTTGCCGGGCACGCCAGCGGCATATTTGCTGATCCATTCTTCCGCCGCGTCTTCCCGGTTGATAATGAACGGACCCTCGCGAAATTTCTTTTCCTTGATATATTCCTCAATATAGCAGGTCTGTTCCACTATACGCGCGCGGCTGGCCTCCGCCTGATGCCCAAGCCATAGGCCAATCTCGTAATAATCGCCCCGGTCGCGCACCATCACGACTTTGCCGCGGATTTTCTCCGTCCCGCCTTTCAAGGTGATTGTCGCTTCAATAGCCGTTCCGGGTTCCAGATATTTGTCAGACTCGAACAACAGTCCGGCGTTACCCCGGTTATCTTGTGACTGCTCTTCTTCATTAGCTGGTGAAAGTCGTTTGCATTCCAGGGGAAAACCGCGCCGATGTTGTATAAACCCGGTTTTGATGTCGGTAATAGGGACATCGCTGATATCCTTCAGGCAAGTCCTGCGCTTGTCGCGGGAACGTCTATTTATGATTCTGCTTACTTTTTCAAATAACATCGACTCTTACCTGGTTGCAATTGCCGACTGTAGTTTATATTCTATGCATATTTTAAGTCAAGTATTTTTTGTAAATCATAAAGTTAAACGATTTATATCAGATCACACATTAGAAACTGTCGATTGTGGATAGAAATATCGTTTTTTGCGCTGTAATACTGATCGCAGTCGCAACGGCCTACTCGTTTCTGGGCATCGACCGCATGGCAACAATGGATGAAGTTGTGTCTGACGATCTTGGAGCCAGCCAGATGAGGCCGCTTGCGCAAGCGGAAATGGTTTCTGCGCAAACTGCAGAACAACAACGCAAGGCAACATTGCGCGCTGAGTATGAGAAACTGGAACAGGCCCGGGAAGGGGTCAGGAAACAGCTTGGATTGCTCAAGTTCCGGTTATGGAAATTGCGCGTGTCGCCTGAACAGTCCAGAGCAATACAGGAACAGATGCAGCAAGGTTATACTGCGCTGAAAAATCCTCCGTTGCTAGGCGCATTCTCAAGTGTGGATGAAATTGCCCGCGAAATAGAAAAGATGAGCGGGATCAGCGTCAACCTGAAAACTCTGGAGATGAAAGTGGAGAACCAGCTCGCTGGCCAGAATCCCCGCTAAGCTCCGCGTCAGCCACCAGCGCCCCGGCGCTTTCGTTATACTGCTTGACCAGCACAGTCATTATGCTGTTGGGACGGTGAGATTCGCCCGAAACCGCGATGGCTGTGCGCAAGTAATTTGGGGAGTAGCCGAAACGGACCTTTTTTCCGTTAATTTCTCCTGTATTGCTTTCAACCAGGATCTCGAAGCGCCGGCCCACATAGCCGCGCATATAGTCATGTTTCATCTGCGCAGCCAACTGCAGCAATTGCGCGCAACGTTGTTTCCTTAGCTGGCGCGGCAGTTGTCCCGGCAACAGGGCTGCCCGTGCGCCGGCGCGGGCTGAGTATGGAAAAACATGGATATGTGGAAACCCGATTTCCCGACAAAAATCCATGGTTTGCCGCCATTCTTGTTCGGTTTCGCCAGGAAACCCGGCGATAATGTCCGTGCTGATGTTCAAGTCAGGAACCCGTTGTCTGAGCCGCTCAACCAGCTTGATAAACTGCTTAGGTTTGCAACGCCGGCCCATGCGCCGCAATACGCTGTCACAACCGCTTTGCATGGGCAGATGCAAGTGAGGCATAAATCCAGGTTCATTGAACAGTTCAAAAAAGTCTTCACCGATATCCCAAGGCTCCAGCGAACCTAGTCGTAATCTGGGAATCTTGGTTTCAGCGAGGACCGTTTTGATCAATGCCGGCAGGTTGGTTCCCAAGTCATGTCCATAACCGCCGATATGCACGCCGGTCAGAACTGCTTCCTGGATCTGATATGAGTGTAATGCATTGATCTCCTCAACTATCTGCCTGATTGTCCGGCTGCGCTCCGCGCCCCGGGCCAGCGTGACAACGCAGAATGCGCATCGATGCCGGCAGCCGTCCTGTATCTTGATGAATGCCCGGTTGCGCCCCCGGCTGAACAGGGCAGTTGTTCCCGGTTCTGTGGTTGCATTCGGCATGGTCTTCAAGTCCAGCCGTTGTGTTACGATATCCGTCAGGCGATCCTTGTCCTGGTTGTCCACGACCAGGTCTATGCCCGGCAATTGTTTGACTGCGTCCGGATGCAGGCTCGAATAACAACCGCTGACCACCAGCTTGGATTGTTTGTTGCTTCGCCGGATGCGCCGAATCAACTGCCTGGATTTTTTCGCCGCCTCACAAGTTACCGCGCAGGTATTGACGACTATCAGGTCGGCATCTTCCGTGCCTGTGGTCAACTGGTTTCCCTGCGCCTGGAAAGCCGATGCCCAGCGTTCCAGTTCGGCCTCGTTCAGGCGGCACCCCAGCGCTTTAAGCGCAACTTTCATAGTTCTCGATGGTCGCGCGCGCGATGATCAGCTTCTGTATCTCGGAGGCGCCTTCATAGATGCGTAGCGCGCGTATTTCACGATACAGTTCTTCCACTTTTTCGCCTCGCGTTACGCCACGCCCGCCGAATAATTGGACCGCCTGATCTATGACCTGCTGCGCGGCTTCGGTTGCATGCAATTTTGCTATGGCGGCTTCCCGCGTGATACGTTCCACCACGCAGTCCCGGGTCCAGGCGGCACGGTACACCAGCAGCGCGCTGGCATCGATAGCCACAGCCATGTCGGCAAGCTTGCCCCGGGTCATCTGCATATCTGCAAGAGTTTTGCCAAAGAGCTGCCGTGTGTTGGTGTGTCTGAGCGTTTCTTCCAGCGCACGCCGGGCGAAACCCAGCGCCGCAGCGCCAACGGTTGAGCGAAACATGTCTAAAGTGTCCATGGCTACTTTGAAACCCTCTCCGGGGCTGCCCAGCAGGTTTGTACTGGGAACCCTGCAATCCTTGAATTCAAGCCGGGCCAGGGGGTGGGGCGCAATCACTTCGATGCGCTCAGCGATTTCCAGGCCCTGTGTGCCGGCATCGACAATGAAGGCGCTGAGGCCCGCTGCGCCGCTTTCCTCACCGGTTCGGACAAACAGGGTATAAAAATCGGCGATACCGCCATTGGACACCCATGTCTTCTCGCCATTGATGATGTAGTCGTCGCCATCCGGCGTGGCTGTGGCGCTCAGCGCCGCGACATCGGAACCGGCCGCGGGTTCGGACAAGGCAAATGCAGAAATCTTCTCGCCTTTGCGGACCGCAGGAAGGCGAGCGTTTTTTTGTTCCTGGTTCCCAAACAGCGCGATAGCGCCGCTGCCCAGTCCTTGCATTGCAAAAACAAAATCAGCAAGACCGGAATGGCGCGCCAGGATCTCACGGATAAGACATAATGATCTGACATCCGGAGAGTTGTCGGAGTCGGGCGCCGGCGCGGCATGATTGAGCCAGCCGCCGTCAGCCAGGAGTTTTACCAGTCTCTTGCAGGTCTGATCGACATTATCCGGATGCCGGCCGTTCAGTGCGCGCCTGGCCCACTCATCCAGTTCAGTCGCCAGCAGTCTATGCTGATCCGTAAAAAAAGGCCAATCAAGAAAACTGTGGTCAATCACCTTTGAATTCCGCTTGGCTCTTATTCATAAAAGCCATGTAGGCGCGCCGGAAATCCTCCGTCTGCATGCAGATTGCCTGGGCCTGGGCCTCAGCTTCAAGAGCTTGATCCGGCGCCATATTCCATTCCTGACGCAACATGGTTTTGGTGACGCCATGGGCAAATGTCGGTCCGTTTGAAAGCCGTTCGGCCAGTTTGCGCGCCTCAAGCGCCAACTCGTCTGTCGTTGCCAGAAAGTTATAAAATCCCCAACGATGGCCTTCTTCCGCGCTCATGCTGCGACCGCTGTAGAGCAGTTCCGAAGCGCGTCCGTGGCCGATAATCCTGGGCAGAATGGCGCAGGCTCCCATATCGCATCCGGCTAGTCCGACGCGGGTGAAAAGAAACGCGGTTTTTGCTTCCGGCGTGGCGATGCGCATATCGCTGGCCATCGCGATACAGGCGCCGGCGCCCACGCAAACGCCGTCCACTGCAGCAATGAGCGGTTGCGGGCAGTAGAGCATGGCCTTGATGAGGTCGCCGGTCATTCGGGTAAACGCCAGCAGGTCTTTCATATTCATTTTCGTCAATGGCCCAATGATGTCGCGCACATCGCCACCGGAACAAAAATTCCCCTGCGCGCCGGCAATGATCACAACTTTAACGTCATTGGCATCGGACAGGAGACGGAATGTATCACGCAATTCCGCGTAGGAGTCAAATGTCAGAGGATTCTTTTTCTCAGGACGGTTAAGGGTCAGTGTGGCTATGCCGTCGGAACAGGACCAGGAAAAATGTTGTGGGCGATGATCTTGCATATTCATTTGGTTTACCAGGCTCGTTATCGGGCTTACATGACCTCGCCGCCGGCTATCGGAATGGACTGGCCGGTAATCGATTCGCTGCCAGGCAGGCATAACCACGCGACTGCCGTAGCCACTTCCTGCGGTTCAATAAACCGATGTTGCGGATTCATTGATTTCAGGCGTGTCTCTGCGTCCTCTCGTGTCATACCGGTCTTGTCCATAATCCTGGATATCGCTTCCGTGATCAGGTCCGTATTGGTATAGCCGGGACAGATCGCGTTGACAGTCACGCCGGTATTGGCCAGTTCCAGCGCCAGGGACCGGGTCAGGCCGATCATACCGTGCTTGGCCGCGCAATAGGCGGATACGTAAGCATATCCAGTCAGTCCGGCTGTGCTTGCAATATTGACGATACGACCCCAATCGGCCTCCAGCATTCCATCAAGCGCTTGCTTGCTGCAATAAAACGCGCCGTTCAAGTTCACAGCCAGAGTCTGTTCCCAGTTCTTGCCGTCAATACGCGCAAATGGATTACTGTAAACTGCGCCGGCATTGTTCACCAGGATGTCGACCGGACCAAAAATGGTTATCGCCCGGTCAAACCCGGTTCGCACGGCGCTTTCGTCGGTCACGTCAACCTGTATTGAGTTAGCCCGTTTCAGTTTTTTCTCATGGGCATGCAAAACGCTTTGTGTCCGACCCATGAGGGTAATCCTGGCGCCCAAACGGTCCAGTTCGGCAGCGATGGCGGCTCCTATGCCTTTGCCTCCACCTGTAACCACTACATGTTTATCGCTGAGCGCGGTCATTTATATCTGTTCCCGGCGTGGACCAGAATACGACAACCCGGGTCAATCAACGATTAACCGTGTGGCCGCAGGCCATGCCGGCAATGATCATCTTCTGTATGTTGGATGTCCCTTCCACTACTTGCAGAGATTTGGCGTCGCGGTAAAACCGTTCCGCAGGATATTCAGTGGAATAGCCATAGGAACCGAAGATCTTCATGCACTCGTTCGCGCTGTGCACGGCCGCCTCGGATGCCGCCAGTTTAGCCATGGAGGTCTCATACTGATTGGGCTTGCCTTGGTCTTTCAGCCAGGCAGCCTTGTACACCAGCAAACGCGCGGCCTCGTGTTCTACTGTCATTTCAGCGATCTGGGACTGGATCATCTGATGCCGAGAAATGGGCTGGCCGAATTGTGTGCGTTCATTGGCATAGTCTATCGCAAGTTGCAGCGCGCCACCGGCCACGCCCAAGGCGCCGGCCGCGCAACCGAGACGGGTATTATTCAACTGCCACATGCACATCCTGAAACCATTATTCAGCTCTCCGAGCAGGGCGCTACGGGGGATGCGCGCGCCCTCAAACACGAATTCGCCTGTTGGAGAACAGTGCAGGCCCAGTTTGGTCTCTATCGGCCGCGCCACGCAACCCTCCAGTTCCTTAGGTTCTATGATAAAGCAACTGATGCCCTTGTTGCCTTTTTCCCTGTCCGTGTAGGCATAGAGCAGCCCGGCATCGCCGATGTGAGCGTTGGAAATCCAGATCTTGCTGCCGTGTAATTCAAAATAATCGCCCTTGTCAATAGCATAGGTCTTCATGCTGGCAACATCGGAACCCGTATCCGGCTCAGTCATGGCGAAGAAGCCGATTTTTGTGCCGCTGATCCAGCCCGGGATATATTTCTCCTGTTGCTCCCTGGAGCCGAACTTTGCTATGGAAAGCGGTGGGCCGAGGTTTTGCATATTGAACGGCAAGCGCCAGGAAGCCGACACCCGGGCAATCTGTTCCGCCATCAGCGCTGATTCCAAAAAGCCCATCCCGTTTCCGCCAAGTTGTTCCGGCAGGGCGCAGGAAAAAAAACCAAGATCACCCATTTGCGCCACGCGTTCCTGTTTAAATTCCCGATTTTTTTCCTCTTCCTCCAGGGTAGGGGCTATCTCTTCCAAGGCGAAGCGTCTGGCGGTGTCCTGCACCAGTTGCTGTTCTTCAGTTAACTCAAAAAACATCGTAGTCTCTCACTTATTCGGTCTTGATAGACATCAAGGGTTGATCTTCCTCTACCGCATCCCCTTCCTTGACGTATATTTCTTTGACTGTACCGTCACAGGGCGCATATACTGGCGTTTCCATCTTTAATGCCTCAATAATAAGTATCTCGTCATCTTCTTCGACTTTTTCATCCACAGTCACCGAGATTTTCCAGATAGCGCCGGAGAGAGGCGCCAACACTTCTTCCGTCATTATTATCCTCCAAGCAGTTATTTCAATATAGTCAGAAATATGCCGGCCGCAATCACGGTTCCGATCACACCGGCAATATTGGGTCCCATCGCAAACATAAGCAAATAATTCTTTCTATCCGCTTCTGAACCGACTTTCTGTGCGACACGGGCCGCCATCGGCACCGCCGATACGCCCGCGGCGCCTATCAGCGGATTGATTTTATGCGCCGTGAAGACATTGATCAGTTTAGCCAGTAATACACCACTTGCCGTGCTGATCATGAATGCGAACAGGCCGAGCAGGAAAACCAGGATAACATCGGCATGTAAAAAGCGGTCTGCGCTCATGGTGGCGCCGATACTGACGCCCAGGAAAATGGTCGCGATATTCATCAGGGAATTGCGCGCGGCATCCGTCAGACGCTCGACCACCTTTGATTCCCGGAACAGGTTGCCCAGCATAAACATAGAGATCAACGGAGCCGACGCGGGCACTATCAGGATAATCACCAGCGTGGCAACGATGGGAAACAGCAGTTTTTCTTTTGCCCCGACCTTGCGCCCTTTGCGCATGCGAATCTTCCGTTCATCTTCCGTGGTCAACAGGCGCATTATCGGCGGCTGGATGATGGGCACCATGGCCATGTAGGAATAGGCGGCGACGGCGCAGGCTCCCAGCAGGTGCGGCGCCAGTTCAGCCGCCAGAAAGATGGTTGTGGGTCCGTCTGCGCCGCCGATAATACTGATAGTAGCCGCGTCCTGCAGATCGAAACCCATCCACCAGGCAAGAAAAAACGTCAGGTATACCCCGACCTGCGCGCCGGCGCCAAGAAAGATAAGGCGGGGTTGCGCAAGCAGCGGGCCAAAATCTGTGAGCGCGCCCAGTCCGAGGAAGATCAGGGGAGGTATGATGCGCCACTCGATTCCGTGGTGATAGAAGCGCCACAGCAGCCCGTCTCCAGGGTCCATTAACCCGGTCAGGGGCAGATTGGCTAGCAGAATGCCAAATCCTATCGGCAACAACAGTAGTGGTTCATATTGTTTGGCTATGGCCAGGTAGATTAATGCCAGTCCTATCAGCCACATTGCCAGCAATTCGCCGGTGACCGCGAAAATGCCCATGTTTTCTATAAATGCCATGAATCGAGCTACTCGTCCTGTTCAGTATCCTTGCTGTCCGGCGTCAGCGCCAGCAGTTTAATGATCACATACAACATCCCCATACCGGCTGCCACGCCGCCGATACCGTTAAAGAAAACTTCCAATACTTGTTCCATAAGTCGAATTCTATACTATCTTCTGATGATCCTGGGCAGCATCATCTGGTGTCTTGGACAGATTGAGCGAGGATTCTGGTGCGCGGCGCCGGCAAACGCCGTGAGATAATTTCTGAGTTCAACCAGGTCCACGATTTCGTCGACGAGGCCGTAACGCGCGCAATATTCAGGGTTGGAATGTTGCCGATATTGCTCGGCCAGGGCGTTCATCTTGTCAGCCACCTCATCCAACGGTTTACCCGCGTCTTTTTGTTTGACTGCGCGTCTTGAGTACATGGCAACCGCCGCGGTTTCTCCATGCATGACCGCAATCTCGGTAGCCGGGGTGCCTAGCGTGAACGCATTGTGGCGATTCGCGGTCGGTCCACCCATCAGGTAATGGGCCGCGGCCGTGCCTTTGCGCAGAACGACAAGCATCATGGGAATGTCGGTTTGCTGTATAGAATAAATCAGGGACTGGCCCAGACCCAGCAACTCGGCTTTCTCTGCCAGCTCGCCAACGTCTATGCCTGAAGTATCCTGGAACCAGACAATCGGAACCCGGTCTCGACCGCAGTGAGTGACAAACTCGTTCATCTTGATCAGCCCCTGGCGATACAGTTTCCCTCCCATACCCGGATAGTCTGCATACTCCGGATAGCCTTTGCCGAGGTAACCGGAACGATTTCCGATACATCCAACCACGAAACCGTCCAGTCTGCACAACCCCGTATAAACCTCCGGGCCATAGTCGGGACGGAATTCCATATGTTCACTGGCATCTACTAACCGGGCCAGAATTTCGTCGAATGAATACACTTCTTTCTGGTTGGAGGGCAGCAGGCAATACAAATCTTCAGTCGCGTAGGCTGGCTCAGCAGGCTCTGCTACCCGAAAAAAACGGGGTTTATAAGCGGGTATGGCCTCCATGTAGTCTCTGATGCCATCCAGCACCTCGGTCTCTTCCTCGAAGACCTCGGTAAAGAAGCCCGTCTCATGGTAATGAGTCTCGACCCGTCCAGGTGGTTTGGCGCTGAATGAACGGGTCATTTCAACCAGTTCTTCCAGGGCCTCAGCGCTGAATCCACCTTTCGGGGACATACCCGAGACGATGCCAACGCCACCAACAGCTATGTTCGCGTTCTTGTGAGCCAGGAGAATAGTGGGACTGATGCCATGGTAGCCGCCGCCGGCAGGATTTGTGCCGTAGATGCCGGCAAGCACGGGGATACCAAGCTGGTTCAATTCCGCATGGCGAAAGAATGTGGCGCCCGATCCGCGCCGGTTGGCATAGAACTTTTCCTGCTCATCCAGTTTCACACCACTGCAGTTAACCAGCCAGATCAAGGGCACATTAAGTCGCTTGGCCAAGTCGGTAACACGTAAGATGTTCTCCGATTGGCCCGGCAACCAGGCGCCGGCCAGCACCTTGTTGTCAAAACCGATCACCACTGCCCAACGTCCCGCCACCCTGGCAAGCCCGTCTACCACATTGGTTGAACCGTTGGCATTGTCTGAAGGATTGTACAAACTGTGCAAAGGCCGCCAGGAACCCGGATCGATGAGATGTTCCAGGCGTTGCCAGACAGTCATTGTGCCGCGCTGGTTGATCTGTTCGGTGGAGAAACCCGCCTGCTCGATATCTTTTCTGCATTGCGCAATGTCCGCTTCCACCTGTTTAAGCTGTTCGATGCTTGCGGCAGCGCGCTTGATCCGGCCGGACTTCAACTGTTTGCCAAATCGTTGCATGTTCTCGAAATAAGATTTCATTATGACTTTTTCCTCAACCAGGAACGAGTAATGTTAGCAGGTCTTAATAATGCGGGTAGCAGGCATTATAAATCAGGAACAAGAAACTGGATACCCGCTGTTGGGAGAATGGTATAGTAGTTTCCATGTCTATGCGGATATTACAACCACCCGGCTGGCCATATCCCCGAGGTTACTCCAATGGCATCATGGCGCGTGGCAGGATGATCTTCATCGCCGGACAAATCGGTTGGGATGAAACAAATATCATACAAAGCGACCGCCTCGCTGACCAAGTTCGCCAGGCCCTGAAAAATACCCTTGCAGTGCTGAGCGAAGCGAATGCCGGACCTGAACATGTCGCCAGGATGACCTGGTATGTCGTTGATAAACAGGAATATTTGTCGTCCCTGAAAGAAATCGGAAAAGCGTACCGGGATGTTATGGGCAACAACTACCCGGCAATGGCATTGTTAGAGGTGTCCGGATTACTTGAGGACAGGGCAAAAGTGGAAATCGAAACCACAGCCGTCCTACCAGATTGAGCCCGCTGAAAGTCAATGGGACCTAAAGTCAGCTAAAGGCCGCTTAACTGTTTTGACGCATTGCTCCTGACCAGCCAAACACGACGGCGCGGACGAGATCATATCTTAGTACAGTATCAGGGCAGGGACGCTGGCCGTCGTCAGACTGGGTATAGCAGACATGGATATTGACACTAAAATAATTTGCGCTTAAAATTCATCTTTTTAACGCGCATTTACTGAATCTTCATGAAAACCTACACCGCCACGCCGGCAGACATCAAACCTGAGTGGCATCTTGTTGATGCCAAGGGAAAAGTCCTTGGCAGGCTTGCTACAGAAATTGCCAGGCGCTTGCGTGGAAAACACAAGCCGGAATATACCCCGCACATGGATACCGGCGATTATGTGATCGTCATCAACGCAAAAGATGTCCAGGTAACGGGAAACAAGGCAAGCAGCAAAACTTATTATCGCCACACCGGCTACCCAGGCGGCATCAGGTCTATCACTTTCGATAAGTTGATCCGCTCAAAGCCGGAACGGGTCATTGAAAAAGCAGTCAAAGGCATGTTGCCCAAAGGCCCCCTGGGCCGGGATATGTTTCGCAAGCTGCGGGTTTATCCCGACAGCAATCATCGCCATGACGCGCAACAACCTAAACCGCTGGAATTATAACGGCGCACACTACTACTCGGACACAGATATGGCAGACGGGATTTATTACAGCACCGGGCGCAGAAAAAGCGCCAGCGCGCGCGTATTTCTGAAGAAAGGCGAGGGGAATATCGTCATCAATAATCGCACTATGGAACAATATTTCGGCAGGGAAACCGGTAGGATGATCGTACGGCAGCCATTGGAAAAGCTCGATATGCTGGAAAACTTCGATATCAATGTCACTGTCAGTGGTGGCGGGATTTCCGGCCAGGCCGGCGCAATCAGGCATGGGATCACTCGGGCGTTGATCAGATATGATGAAGGTCTACGCAAAACACTGCGCCAGGCAGGGTTCGTGACTCGTGACGCACGCGCAGTCGAACGCAAGAAGGTCGGCCTGCACAAAGCCAGGAAACGTCCGCAATACAGTAAACGCTAGCCCGGATAACCGCTCTTGCTCTGCGCCAACCGGCGCCGAACGGCAAGCGCATGAATGGTAATCCCGGAACACGCTGTGATGTCCGGGGTCTCATTTTTATGGGAGCTGAGAGTCAATTTGCGGGGGCAAGACGCACGCAAACCCGTGAAGCGCATACGCTGATTTGCTCGGCGAAACGCGCGCGATCCGATGAGTAACGGTCTTAAAATAATCTGTCTTGGCGGGGGGCCGGCATCGCTTTATTTCTCCCTGCTGATGAAAAAAGCAAATCCCGCTCATAATATTCAAGTCATTGAACGGGGTCCCTCCGATGCTACCTGGGGTTTCGGCGTGGTGTTTTCCGATGACACCTTACGTGGGTTTATGGAAGCCGACCCGCCTAGTTACAAACGCATCGTGGAACAATTCGCCTACTGGGACCGGATAGAGACCCGCATACACGGCGCAAGCGTGGTGAGTGGCGGGCACGGATTCTGCGGATTGTCGCGGCTTAAGCTGTTGAATGCGTTGCATGATCGTTGTGAGGAACTGGGTGTAGCCCTGAAATTCAACACCGATATTACCGACCTGGCGCAGCTTGAGATCGATAAACACGATCTGGTCATAGCCGGAGACGGCATCACTTCTATGCTCCGCAGCGCCTATGCGGAGGCATTCGGCGTCAGCATGGACTGGCGGTCCAATCGTTTCTGCTGGCTGGCGACTACCTTGCCGTTGGATAATTTTACTTTTACTTTTCGGAAAAACGAACATGGCTGGTGGTGGACACACGGCTATCGCTACGAACAAGGCATGTCTACCTGGATCGTGGAATGCAACCGGCAGACCTGGTTGAACGCAGGAATGGATGCGTTCTCGGAACAAGACACCCGCGCTTATATCGAGGAGGTGTTCAGGGAAGACCTGCGCGGCCATCCTGTCATCACCAACCGCTCGGTCTGGCGCGAATTCCCTGTTGTGCGCAATGCCAGGCTCTACCACAGGAACATCGTGTTGTTGGGTGATGCCGGGCGATCGGCCCATTTTTCTGTCGGTTCCGGCACCAAGCTTGCCATGGAGGACGCGATTACACTGGCCGGCATATTCCGGGATCAGGGCGATTGCGTCCCGTCCGCGCTAAAGGCATACCAGCAAATCCGTAAACCAGAGGCGGATCGTCTGCAACGCGCTGCGGTGACCAGTTTGCGCTGGTTTGAGAATGTGGAGCGCTATGCCGGCCAGGATCCATTGCAGTTCACATTCAACATGCTTGCCCGCTCCAAGCGGGTCACCTATGACAACCTGAGACTGCGTGATCCCTCATTTATTCGCGCCACAGACCAGTGGTTTGCAACCAATACTCAGGCGTTGACCGGTTTCGACGACATCGATACGGAAAACCCTGTTGCGCCGATGTTTCAACCGTTCAGAATAGGGCGGATGCGAGTGGAAAACCGCGTTCAGCTCTCCGCTATGTGCCAGTATTGCGCGTCAGACGGGGTGCCTGGTGAATGGCATTTTGTGCATTACGGCTCACGGGGAGTGGGCGGAGTCGGCCTGGTGAATACGGAAATGTTGTGCGTGTCGGCAGACGCTCGAATCACCCATGGCTGCGCCGGATTATGGAATGCGGAGCAAACAGAGCAATGGCGGCGTATCTGCGTGTTTATCCATCAGCACAGTAGGGCAAAAGTCTGCGCGCAAATCGGTCATGCCGGCCGCAAAGGCGCGACCTGCATCCCTTGGCAAGGCGGGATCGATCAACCACTGCCGTCTGAGGACTGGGAGATCATGGCGCCGTCGCCGTTGCCGTACCTGGAGCATAGCCGGGTCCCGCGGGAGATGACCGGCGCGGATATGGAGCGAGTGGAACAAGATTTCGTGAACGCAACGAAAAACGCGATTGCCGCCGGTTTTGATATGCTGGAGTTGCATATGGCGCACGGTTACCTGCTGTCGTCCTTCATTAGCCCTTGCGCCAACCTGCGCCGGGACGAACATGGCGGGGACATCAATGGCCGGGCTCGTTTCCCGTTGCGAATCTTGCGCGCCGTGCGCCGGATCTGGCCCGTAGAGCGTCCTTTGTCGGCGCGCATCTCAGCTACTGACTGGACTGGCGACGGGCTCTCCGAACAGGATCTGCTGACTTTCGTCCGATTGTTAAAAGACAACGGCGTCGACCTCATCAATGTCTCCACCGGACAGGTGGTCAGCTACGAAGAACCTGTCTATGGGCGAATGTACCAGGCTCCGTTTTCTGACCTGATCCGCAACGAGGTAGGGATTGCGACCGTGGTAGCCGGCAATATTACCAATGCCGATCAAGTCAATACGCTGATCGCCGCAGGCAGAACCGACCTGGTGGCGCTGGCGCGCCCGCTTATGAACGAACCCCAGTTCGTGCTGAATGCTGCGGCCCGTTACGGATATCGCGCGCAGCGCTGGCCGGAACAGTACGCCGCGGGCAAATTCGCGGCCGAGTTGATTGCTGAGCGGGAGCGTAGCGAAGAGATCGAGCTGAAAATCAGCGCAAAACCCCCGAACCCACAGGAAATACTGGCCGTCGCGATCGCCAGGGGTGAAGTGTTTCTGGAGAAACCCTGATTCAACCGCTTCCCGACCCGCTGCTCAGGTCAAAATTAACTTGAAAGAGTACTAAGGGAAACTCTGAACAAGTCCATCCTGGACTTATCAGAGCACGAAAAACAAAAATGCGATTTTTGTTTTCCTCACAATATCAATGCTTTACAGTCATTGATATTGACGATACATCCTTGTATCGTAGGAACCTCTGACTTAATCAGAGGTTCCTAAGGTTAATCATGGGTTATACTGTTCCGAAAATCTGATGCTGAAGGCGGTCATAGCAGGAGAGAGAACATGAAACAATACTCAAATGACGAGTTGTCGGGCCTGGTAAAAGAAGATTCGGTTCATAAAAAAGTCTATACGGACCCTGAAATCTTTGACCTGGAAATGGAGCGCATCTGGAACAAGTCCTGGATATATGTGGGACATGACAGCCAGGTCAAACAGCCGGGCGATTATTTTGCCACAAGCATCGGCAAGCAACCGGTTGTCATGACCCGACACCGGGATGGCAAGGTGCATGTGCTGTTCAACCGTTGCAGTCACAAAGGCGCTCAAGTTGTGGGAGACACTTGCGGAAACCTGCCGCAACTGCGTTGCAGTTACCATGGTTACGTGTTCGATACCGATGGGACATTGCTCCACATCCCCAGGGAAGAAGGCTATAGCGGGGTTGGATTTGGCAAAGGCAGCGCCGAATCCAACATGCAACAAGCGCCGCGTGTCGACAGTTATCACGGACTGGTGTTCGCCAGTCTGACAAGCAACGGGCCGGATTTACAAACATGGTTAAGCGGCGCCGCGGCATCCATCGATAACTTGGTGGAACGCTCTCCTGAAGGGCGCATTGAAATTGCCGGCGGTTGTTTCCGCTACCTGCATGATTCCAACTGGAAGATGTTTGTGGAAAACCTGAACGACGCCATGCACCCCATGGTTGTGCACCAGTCTTCCAGCGGCACCGCAAAGCGAGTATTTGATGAACGCTTGAAAGAAGGCGATCCGGTCCCGTTTGAACTGGAGATGCTGGCGCCGTTTACTAACAACTACGAGTTCTTTGAAAAAATGGGACTCACGGCCTGGGATTACGGGCATAGCGTCACCGGTGGAAAATTCAGCATTCACTCAGCCTATTCGCCCATACCCGGTTACATGGACGCTTTGATCGATAAATACGGCGAACAGAAGGCCAAGGAAATCCTCGCGGTAAACCGCCACAATACCGTTGTCTACCCCAGTTTTACCTTGAAAGGCGCCATCACTTCGATCCGTGTCGTCAAGCCGGTGGCGGTAGATAAGACGGTTATCGAGTCATGGGTGTTCAAGCAGGTGGGCGCTCCTGAGGAACTGTTCCGGCGATCCATCACCTATTGCAACCTGATCAATTCCCATGCCAATCTGGTTGGCCCGGATGACTATGAAGCCTATCACCGCTTGCAGCATGGCTTGCAGACAGAAGACGGCAATGAATGGGTGAGTCAGCATCGTTATCTAGGCAAGGACGAAGTGGATGAGGATGGCGCCCGGCACGCGGCGGGCACCTCCGATATGGTCTTTCGCCACCAGTTCCAGACCTGGAAGAACTACATGGTTGGCCTTCAATGACGCCATTGTCAATGCTTCGGACAATCAACATAGCCAGAGCTTTTCTGCGCTCTTCTTTTTTTAGAACAGGACTGAATTCTCATGCAGACCCCGCAGCAAACCAACCCGCCTGATCTCCGATCATTGGAACAATTTCTGTATCACGAAGCGCGCCTGCTGGATGAACAACGCTGGGAGGAATGGAATGCCCTATACCTTGAAGACGCTGAATACTGGGCGCCGGCGGCGCCGGACCAGGAGGATCCGCACAACCATGTCTCGCTTATCTATGAAACGGGGCTGCTCAGGGCCGTGCGCATCAAACGTTACAGGCACCCCAATGCTTTTTCCCTGCAACCTCAACCCCGTAGCGCGCACCTGGTAAGCAATGTCATGCTGGACAGCTTTGATGAGAATACCCTGGAGTGCCAGGTCAATTCCCGTTTCATCATGTTGCAGTATCGGCGCGAGAAACAGGATGTGTTTGCCGGGACCTACCAGCACAAACTGCGCATTGAGGGGAATGAATTCAGGATCGCCGCCAAGCGTATCGACTTGCTCAACTGCGACGCGCCGCTGGAAAATATACTCATATATTTCTAAATGCCCTCCGCACAAGGGAAATCCACTGATTCCGCCGCGTACCGGAAATTCAGGCGCATTCACAACAGATTGTCCTGGATACTGATCACCGCGCTGGTCGGCCTGGCGCTGGCATTTGATCTGTTCAACGTCTACGCAAAAAAGCTCATGGGCGCTCCGCTGGTAGAACACAGCGTGATTTCCATCGGCATGTTCATTGCGCTGTTGATCATCCTGATTATTCTTGCCGCCGCAGTGTATTACACACTCAGGATCAATGCCGCTTACCTGGAGCTGCGCGAGTCCCAGGACGATGACTGACCTGAATTATCCTGCGATTGCGTCGTTTGTACTGTTTATTATCGCCACATTGTTTATCACCGTGTATGCCGCGCGCCGCACACGTTCCAGAAAAGACTTCTACGTGGCAGGCAACGCCATCGGGGGCATACAGAACGGCATCGCCATTTCCGGGGATTATATGTCCGCCGCTTCTTTCCTGGGCCTGGTGGGGCTTTTTTTTCTTGGCGGCTATGACACCATCTATTTTATCGTAAACCTGATTCTGAGTTGGGCGGTGGTGCTGTTTCTAATCGCCGAAAAGCTGCGCAACCTGGGCTCCTATACCTTTGCGGACGCGGTGTCGGTCAGGCTGGCGACACGACCGATACGGATACTCGCAGCTACCGTCACCCTGGCTGTAGCCATCCCGTACATGCTGGCGCAGATGGTCGCCGCCGGCGCTTTGTTCGAATCTCTGTTCGGCCTCAGTTTCAGCCAAGGTGTGCTGGCAGTTGGCGTTCTGATGACTATTTATATCACTTTCGGCGGTATGATCGCGACCACCTGGGTGCAGATCATCAAGGCCGCGCTGCTGGTTGGCGGCGGCACCGTTCTTACAGTGGGGGTGCTTGCCAGTTTCAACTTTGACGTCAACAGATTGGCCGAACTGGCCGTGGCGGCGCACCCGCAAGGCATAGCCATCATGCAGCCGGGACTACTCTACCCGGACCTTATTTCCGTAGTTTCCCTGAGCCTCGCGTTTATCGGCGGCACTGCGGGATTGCCCCATGTCCTGATGCGTTTTTTTACCGTGCCGGACGGTGTACAAGCCCGGCGTTCGGCTGCCTGGGCCATGGGAATCATCAGCTATTTCCAATTGCTGGTACTGTTCATCGGCCTTGGAGCGATAGTATTGTTGACGAACAATCCTGAATTCAGCGCCGGCGGTCTGCAGTTGCGTGGCGGCAGCAATATGGCGGCGATACACCTTTCGCAAATCATTGGCGGCAATATCTTCATGGGGTTTATCTGCGCGGTCGCATTTGCCACCATTCTCGCAGTAGTGTCAGGTCTGATGCTGTCCGCCGCCGCCACTATTTCCCACGACCTTTATGCCGGCGTTATCCGCAAAGGAGAATGCGACGAAGCTGAAGAGTTACGCGTGTCTCGATTGACAGTAGTCGTGTTGAGCGTTATCGGTATCTTGCTTGCCCTGATGTTCGAGGGCCAGAATGTGGCCGTGCTGGCCACCTTGCCTCTGGTAATCGCGGCCAGCGCCAACTTTCCCATTCTGTTCCTGTTCATGTACTGGAAAGGTTTCACCACCCGTGGCGCGCTGTTCGGCGGTTACACCGGATTGGCTCTGGCTGTCAGTCTGATCATTCTTGGCCCGACCGTCTGGGTTAACGTACTGGGTTACGAACAAGCGTTGTTTCCCTACACTTATCCGACCTTATTTTCCATGGGCGCTTGTTTCCTGTTTGCCTGGTTTTTCTCGATCACAGACAACAGCCCGCGCGCCGCCGCGGAAGCCGCCGCGTTTGCCGAACAGCAGCGCCGCTCACATTTGGGCGAACTGTCGTGCGGCTGAGTGAAGAATACTATGAGCACGGTATATAAAGAGTTTCTGAAGACAGAGACCAGGGTTTCCGCCCAGGCTTTTCTGCACATCCCGCGTCAGGCTACCAGGGAATATCACGATCGGTCTGTTGATTATACCTATGCAGAGGCGCTGCAGGCAGTCAATGCCTTAAGCGAGCAATACGCCGAAGCCGGCTACGGCCACGGCATGCGTGTGGCGCTCATGCTGGACAACCGGGCAGAGTTTTTTCTGCATTTTCTTGCTCTGAACAAACTCGGTATCAGTATTGTGCCGGTGAATTCCAGTTTTCTGCCTCGGGAAATCGCTTATGTCATCACTCATAGCGACGCCTGCCTGGTTTTGTGTCTGCCCTGTTATCGGGACAAGACGCGGGCGGCCCTTGCCGCTGAACACACGACCATTCCAATTGCCGATACCGATTCATTGTCCCGGTTGCCTGTCTGCAGCGAGACAAAGAGGTCAGGCGCACCGCGCAAGAACACGGAGGTGGCAGTGCTGTACACCTCCGGAACCACCGGCACGCCCAAAGGTTGCATGTTGAACAACGAATACTTCACCTGTATGGGAGAATGGTATGCCAATATCGATGGTTACTGCCGGCTGGCATACGCAGAGGAGAGGATGCTGACACCGCTGCCACTGGTACACATGAATGCGCTGTGTTCCATGATGGCGATGATTATGAGCGGTGGCTGCATAATTCAATTGGATCGTTTTCATGCGTCAAGCTGGTGGGAAACAGTGCGTGAATCCAGGGCGACTTGCCTGCATTATCTCGGTGTCATACCGGCAATTCTGTTGAACCAGCCTGAAACAGCGCATGACAACATGGGGCGGCAGATCAAGTTCGGGTTCGGCGCCGGTGTCGACCCGAAACATCTGCAACGTTTCGAACAACGCTTCGGTTTTCCCCTGGTGGAAGGTTGGGCCATGACCGAAACCGGCACGTATGTCTGTATCACGGCCAACAAGGAGCCCCGCCATATCGGTACCCGCTGCATCGGCAAGGCGCCCGATGTGATTGAATATCGCCTGGTGGATGAAGAGGGCAACAATGTGGCCGAAGGCGAACCGGGAGAATTATTGATCCGCGCCAGTGGAGACAACCCGCGCAAAGGCTTCTTCTCCGGTTATTACAAGAACCCGGAAGAAACAGCCAAGGTCTGGGAGGGGGGCTATTTTCATACCGGCGACGTGGTGCGAATCAGCGCGGATGGCTCCTTTCATTTCGTGGATCGGCGCAAGAATATCATCCGGCGCAGCGGTGAAAACATCGCCGCAGTGGAAGTTGAGAACGTGCTGTTCCAACACCCTTTGGTCGCCAACTGCGCGGTAGCGCCTGTTTACGATGAGACCCGCGGCGAAGAAGTAGGCGTCTGCGTCATCCTCGACACATCCTCAGAGGAATATACCGGTTCCGAAACTGAACTGGCCGAAACCTTGTTTGCATTTTGCGCAGAGCGTTTAATCTACTACAAAGTCCCGGCCTGGTACCTGTTTGTCGCTGAACTGCCTATGACCGCGTCACAGAAACTTCAGCGCGGCGAAATCAAGGCGCTTGTCAACAAACTGGTGGAAGAGGGCCGTTGTATCGACTTGAGAGAGCGTAAACGCAGGAAAAAAAATGTTGCCGTATGAAGATATTGCTCTGGTCGCCGCAACCAGTCTGCGTTATGTGAAACGTAGCGAACGCAGCGCGGCCTGGTTTATCGGCATGACGTTTGCTCGTATGCTGGAACGCGCCGGATTGCGAAAACACGATGTGGACGGCCTGGCGATTGCCAGTTTTACCCTGGCGCCAGACAGTGTGGCGAGCATGACTGAATACCTGGATATATCACCGCGTTGGCTGGAACAGATCCCGATGGGCGGCGCCAGCGGACCAGTCGCCACCAAGCGCGCGGCGCGGGCGGTACAGTCCGGCGATGCCGAGGTCGTGGCGTGCATCGGAGGCGATACCGCATCGGCGGACACATTCGTCAATCTGGTGGAGCGCTTCAGCCGGTTTTCGACAGACGCGGTATATCCCTATGGCGCCGGCGGGCCAAATACGGTGTTTGCCATGATTACCCGCCATTACATGGAACAGTATGGCGCGCAGCGCGAAGACTTTGGTCGTATCTGTATCGCCCAACGAGAAAATGCCCTGGCTGCGGGTCGCGCAATGTTCAATACACCGTTATCCATGAAGGATTATTTGGGCGCGCGCCCCATCTGCGATCCCTTGCGTTTGTATGATTGCGTGATGCCCGTTGCCGGCGCTGACGGTTTTCTGGTAATGCCGGTTGCCCGGGCGGAGGCCCTGGACCTGCCCTATGCCAGGCTGCTGGCCGCGGGAGAGCGGCACAACGCCTGGTCTGACGACGATGTGCATTTTCGCGCCGGTTGGCGACTCTACCGGGATGAATTGTACGATCAGGCGGGGGTCGATCCAGACAACATTGACTTTTTGCAGACCTACGATGATTACCCCGTAATAGCCATGATTCAGATGGAGGACCTCGGATTTTGCGACAAAGGCGGGGCGCCGGATTTTGTGCGCACGCGCGCGCTGACCTGGAACGGTGGAGGGCTACCGCATAATACCTGCGGCGGGCAATTATCCGCGGGACAGGCCGGCGCTGCCGGCGGTTTTCTTGGCACGGTCGAGGCCATCCGACAACTGACCACAACCGGTTTGCCTAACCAGATTCCCGGCGCAAAAACCGGCATGGTAAGTGGCTATGGCATGGTCAACTATGATCGCTGTCTGTGCACCAGCGCCGCGCTTCTGGGCCGGGGACGGCAATGAAAGACCAATCAGGCCCTCCTGCCGCGCGCTCCCATCTTTGGCAGCGCGTCAACCAGACTGCCGCTGAGGGAACGCTCAGACTGCAGGTCTGCAAACACTGCGGCAAGACGCAGTATCCGCCGCAGGAATTCTGCAGTGTTTGTCTGAGCGATGACTTATCGTGGGAACAGGTCAACCCTTTAGGCAAAACGCTTTCATGGACTACAAGCCATGCCAGCAACAACCGGTTTTTCAAGGATCGATTGCCTCTTCACATTGGAATGATTAAACTGGATTGCGGTCCTGTTATGATTGCTTATCTGGCAGCGTCCTGTTTACGCGCCGGCAGCAGGACACAAATCTCGGTTTATCCTGATAAATCCGGCCAGGCCGTCTTCCTTGCCGCGCCGCCGGGCTCAGATCCTGCGCCTGAATTCAGCAACATACTGATTGAATAATCGCTAACCTGCAAACACTGGCCGTTTCGGATACCCGTTTGCTCAGGAGCCGACGCTGCCACAGGAGATGAAATATGATAAAAAAAAATCAAGTAGTGGTCGTTACCGGCGGCAACCGGGGTATCGGCGCGGATATTACCCGGCGCTTTCTCAACAGCGGCTACCTCGTCGTCAATATATCCAGGCAGCCCCCTGAGTTTGCGCATGAACGCCTGATCAATTATACCGCTGACCTGGCGAATCAACAGGCAACACGGGAAGTCGGCATGGAGATAGCGAAACAGCATGAGGTTACGAACTTCATTCACAATGCCGGCGTCATCCGTCCCGATTTGCTTGAAAATGTCAGTCTTGAAGACCTGGATTACTTAACCCAACTGCACTTGGGCAGCGCGATCACTTTGGCGCAACAGTTTGTGCCGGCAATGCGCGCGGCGCAGTTCGGCAGGATCATCCTCATCTCATCCCGCGGCGTGCTGGGCTTGGTGACTCGTACCAATTATGCGGCTACCAAGGCCGGACAGATTGGCATCACGCGCACCTGGGCATTGGAATTGGCAAAAGACGGGATTACGGTGAATTGTGTGGCGCCCGGGCCGATTGTGACGGATATGTTCCATGAGCTGGTTCCGGACGACAGCGAACAAAAGACACAGATCGCGGAGAGCGTTCCGGTCAAACGCTTGGGTACTCCTCAAGACATCGGGCGCGTGGTTGAATTTTTGTGCGCGCCAGACAGCGGCTTCATTACCGGACAGACCTGGTATATCTGTGGCGGCGCCAGCCTGGGCTCGCTGGCTTTGTGATATTGGATAATTCTTATGCTCGCATATCCCTTGTTGGGCGCGCGGGCGTTAGCCAGCCATACGATTCCAGAGAAACTCAAGTCAAATTATGACCAATATCAGATAAAACGCCGCGAATAATGTCAGCGCCCAGACGCAGACCACACTGTAGCGAGTCAGTCCTGGCGCTGGCTGCATCTTTGCCGGCACATCTTCGGAATGCATGGCGCGGTGAATTAGCCAGGCCAGCGCTGGCGCAGTCAGAAACGCCAGGGTAGTGGCGATATCGATCAGGGTTTTGAATGATTGAAGGAAAAACATGATGATGGACAGGGAAATCAGGATCATTCCCAGGATAGTAGCCAGATAAATCCTGAAGCGCAGCTTCTCCGGCAATGCTTCGTTCCTGAAACAATTAACCAGAGCGCATACAGTGCGTGGGTAGCCATCGTGTATGACCAGTACGGTGGATAGCATGACTGCGAATGCGGCAATGGCAATAATTGGCCTGGTCCATTGTCCCAAGAGCGAAGAATAAATGTTGACGAGTTGCGCTGAAAACTCGGCCGGAGAAGATGAAAACTGCAGGTCGGAACCATGCATCACCGCAGCCCCCAGCATCAGAAAGCAGAGCGCGGTCACGATAGTCGAGCAATACCCGACGTGATAATCCAGTTTTACCTCTGCGGCGGACAGCTTGTTCTGTTTGTTCTTTTCCAGGACCCACAACGATTGCCAGATGCAGGTTTCGAATGGCGCCGGCATAAAGCCGATCAATGCCGCCAGAAACAAAATCGATGACCTGTTGAATACGTCAGGTGTGAGAATATCGGCCTGCCCCCAGTCGATCAAGGGCATGGAGAGTGACGTTGCCGCCAGGGTAGAGACAAACAGGATCAGGAGCAGGATTTTTGTAATACTGTCCAACCAGTGGTACTGGCCGGCTATCAGGCAGATGCCGGAAAAAGCACAGATACAAGCAGCCACCACGGCGATAGGCAGGTTCAGGTTAAAACTGATCACTGCCAGACCGCTCGTCACCAACACCACTGCTGCAAACCCGGTAAACATCACACAAAATATCACCAGCGCGCACAGCCATACGGCCCAGCTTCCCTGACGGCGAAAACCGGTCAGCAAGTGTTGCCCGGTGGCGTAAGCGTATTCATGTCCGAAACGGAAGATCGGGTATTTCATAGCAAAAGCCAGCAGGATGAACAACAACAAGTCCATCCCGTAAAGGGCGCCGGCGCGGGTTGCCTGCACCAGGTGGGATACCCCGATAGCCGCGGCAGCCATCAACAGTCCGGGACCAAGAACTGTGAACAGCCTGTATTTCCATTTCATCAGAGCATGATAACCACGGTTTGCGCATTTGACCACCATAACAACGCCTCCCCGCCTGGATACGCGCTCTGACAAGTCCAGAATGGATTTATCAGATCTTTCCAAAATTTACACGGCAAAAAACGTATGCCTCTATCTTGACCTGCTTCTCAAGGTTTGGGATAAAGCTCTTGAAACAAAACCGGATTTGATGGATGATGGCAAGATGGTAAAAAACACTTAGGTTTCCCATGGATGCTATTCCGATTCCCTGGAGTAAGATACGTATTTATTTTTTGCTTCTCCTCTTTCTGACAGGTTGTGACGCGCAACAACCGGCGGATGAATCTGCGCCGGTTGCTATCTCATCCGGCGAGAAGGATACGTATGTGGACACCAGCAAGGGACCTCTGTCCAAGGACATTTTTGGTAAGGTTGCCAGTTTGCCGGAAACGCCGCATCCCCACTGGGTCTGGATTTATGATATCGCCGCCAGTTCAATGCCGGACGGGCGCGCCTATCTGTATGATGGAAACAGCGCACGGTTGCTGGGCATGCTCAATACCGGATATTCCTTCAATGCGTTGAATATTCCCAGCCATTACCGGGAAGTCTATTCGGCTGAAACATATTATGCCAGAACAACCCGCGGGGCACGCGCCGATGTGGTCAGTATTTACGACCCGTTCACGCTATTACCGGTAACTGAAATAGCGATCCCTGCAAAACGCGTGTCCACCCTGCCCAGGCTGGCAGATTCTGCATTGACCGACGATGATCGTTTTATGGCTGTTTTCAACCTGACGCCGGCGGCGTCATTGAGCATTGTGGATCTGACGCAGCGCCGATTTGCCGGAGAAGTTATGATCCCCGGCTGCGCAATGGCTTATGGCGCCGGCGACAGACGTTTCTTCGCACTGTGCAGCGACGGGACGCTGCTGCTGATCGACCTGACAGAAGAGGGCGGGCAGGCCACATCGCAAAGAAGCGAGCCTTTTTTCAACGCGCTTGAGGATCCGATCCTGGAGACCGGCGCCCGTCAAGGCAACGTTTGGTATTTCATGTCGGTTCTGGGAAAAGTCCATCCGGTGGAAATCGCTGCCGGCGGACCGGATTTTCCCGATACCTGGTGGTACCTGGATGAGCAGGATCGAGACAACAACTGGCGCATAGGAGGAATACAGGCCGTCGCCCTGCATAAGGCGACTGAACAGCTCTACCTGTTGATGCATCAGGGTGATTTCTATTCCTACGAAGCGCCCGGACCGGAAATCTGGGTTTATGATCTGGCCACCCGCGCGCGCCTGAAAAAAATCAGGACCAGACATCCCAGCATATCGATCGCAGTGAGTCAGGATGACAGTCCGCTGCTATACACGATAACCGAAGATTTGAAGAGATTGGAAATCTATGACGCAATTAACGGTGAATACCTGCGCTCAGCCGGAGAACTGGGTATCACGCCGTTTTTAATTGAGCCGTTGCCGTTGCTATAGAGCAAGATTCAAACATTCATATCAATTTATTCCGCCGATGATTGTGAGGGTAAAACATGAGGTTTTTTGATCGCTGGTTCCAAGATAGGAGCCGCTCCCTGGCGCTCCGCACATCGCGCCGGAGCTTTTTGCAGAAAGCCGGTATCCTGTTGGTTGGCGCCGGCGCTGTGCCGTTGCTGCCCGTCGCCAGGGCGAATACGGCGCCGGAGGACAGCTCGATTGCCGGACCTGAAGGCGATCCGGAAAAATGCGAGTACTGGCGCAACTGCGGTATGGATGGTTTTCTTTGCTCTTGTTGCGGCGGCAGCCACATCAGTTGCCCGCCTGGCACAGAGATGGCGCCCATGACCTGGGTAGGCACCTGTAAAAACCCTGCGGACGGGCGCGACTATATTATTGCCTACAATGACTGCTGCGGCAAAAGCACCTGCAATCGCTGCATGTGCAATCGCAACGAGGGCGACCTGCCTAATTATTTCCCATCCAAGAGCAATGATATCAACTGGTGTATGGGCTCCAGTAACAATGTCTATCACTGTACGACCACTATATTGCTGGGATTGGCGGTGAGCTGACCTTAGGTTGGTCCGATGGGCATATCTATCTGCAATGATGAGATAGCTTCACTGGTTCAGCCGGACCGGGTGCATAAACGGGTTTACACGGACCCGGCCATATTCGACCTGGAGATGGAACGCATATGGGGCAATGCCTGGATCTATATCGGCCACGAGAGCCAGGTGAAACGCCCTGGAGACTTCTTTACCACTACGCTGGGCAAACAATCGGTTATCGTCACCCGGCATAGCGATAACCGGATCTATGTGCTGTATAACCGCTGCGCTCATAAGGGCGCTCAGTTGATCGCGCAACCCTGCGGTCACGCGCGGCAACTACGTTGCGCGTATCATGGCTATGTATTCGATACGGCCGGCGTCCTCACGCATATCCCCCGGGAGGAAGGATACAAAGATACGGACTTCGCGCGTGCTACGACTCTGACCGGCATCCGCCAAGTAGCCAGGGTCGAGACGTATCGCGGCTTTATTTTTGCCAACCAGGCGCCGCATGGAGCCGATTTGGCAAGCTGGTTGGGACTGGCCACCACTTCCCTTGATAATGCCGTCGACAGGTCGCCTACTGGCGAGATCGAGATGACCGGCGGTGTATTGCGTTATCTGCATGACGCCAACTGGAAGATCCTGTTGGAAAACGTATCTGACAATATGCATCCTGCGGTCACTCACCAGTCTGCGTGGCAACCGGCAAAACGTCTCGCCAGTGAATATCCGGAAGATCAGAAGCCTTTGCCGCTTGCCATGCTGGAACCTTTCGGTTCAAGTTACGAGTTTTTCGACAAGATAGCAATGACCACTTGCGGCAACGGCCACACCTGGTCCGGCGGCAATGCAACAATCCATATCGGTTATCCGCGTGAATCGAAATACGTGCGCGACCTGGTGGCAGTCCACGGAGAGGAGCAGACCAAGCGCATACTTTCCATGCAACGGCAGAATACCATCATCTATCCCAGTATCGCGTTCAAGAGCGCATTACAGACGATCCGGGTTTATCGCCCCATAGCTGTCGACAAGACAATACAGGAGACCTGGACGTACAAGCTGGGCGGGGTATCAGACGATGTGTTGCATACTTCGACGCTTTACAACCAGTTGATCTTCTCGCCGTTTTCCATAGCCGGCCATGATGATTATGAAGCTTACCACCGCATCCAGCACGGACTGCAGGCAGACGCTTCCGAGTGGGTGAGTCAGCACCGCCATTATGGCCGCGACCAGCGCAATGATGACGGGACCGTACAGGCACGCGGCACCAGCGATATCGTATTCCGACACGAGTTTGAAGCCTGGAAGAACTACATGACATTATCGCATGTGGAAGCCTCCTGAAAGAATAAAGCACAAACCGCATCCTGGACAAAGCCCGACAGCAGAGGAAGCCGGTCGAGCTTTGATGTTCAAGCCAATCAAACTCGGGGCTCTCACCCTGGAGCAGCGCACCTGGGTGCCGGCGATGGTGCCATGGCGCTCCAACGAGGACGGTTTCGTCACCGATGACGTGCTGGACTGGTATCAGCGTTTCGCTCAAGGACAACCAGGGGCCATCGTCATCGAGGCAACTGGCATTCGGGATATTCCCAGCGGGCCGTTGTTGCGTATCGGCGATGATCGATTTATACCGGGATTGAGGGAGCTGGTGGATGTAGTGAAATCAGCAAGCAACGGAAAAACCCGCCTGTTGATACAAGTGATCGACTTTCTGACTATACGCCGACGGCCGGATCCGGCTAAATATTTCTCCCGTTTTCTGGTTATTACAGACCGTCACAGGGCAATACTGAACGCCCATGATTGGCCGGAAGAACGCGTTAGGACACACTTGGCCGAGTTGCAGGATGAGGAGCTTGACGGGATTTTAACTGAAAGGGAACTGGAGACGCTGCGTATGGGATATCGGGAGCGGGTCACTGACCTGCATCTGCCTCATATCAGAAACCTACCCCAGACAATGCCTGAGCTGTTTGCCCAGGCCGCGCGGCGCGCGATGGAAGCAGGAATCGATGGCGTAGAACTCCATTACGCCCACGCCTACACAATGGCGTCATTTCTGTCCGCAACCAATTCCCGTAATGACGGTTACGGCGGCAACCGGGAACAACGCGCGCGCCTGCCCCTGAAAACCTTCCGACATGTGCGCAATATGGTTGGCTCCGATTATTGTGTGGGCTGTCGCTTTCTTTCCGATGAATGCATCGAAGGAGGCAGTGACGTCGACGATGCCGTGTATTACGCGGTGGAATTTGCGCGGGCAGGCATGGATTTTATTTCTCTCTCCCGGGGCGGCAAATTCGACGATGCCAAACAACCGCAAATTGGTTGGGCTGCCTATCCTTATACGGGGCGCAGCGGCTATGAATGCATGCCTGGCTACATCTCCGATAAAAAAGGTCCTTTTGGCAGAAACATTGAGCCGGTTGCCCGCATCAAACTAGCCATCAATAACGCGGGATATGCCACTCCCGTAGTCGTCATCGGCGGTTTGCACGGATTTCAACAGGCTGAGACGCTACTGCGCGAGGGAAAGGCGGATATTATCGGCGCCGCCCGTCAGAGCCTTGCCGACCCTGACTGGTATCTCAAGCTCAAGTTAGGCAAGGGCGACCAGATAAGAGTGTGCGAATATACCAATTACTGCGAAGGGCTGGATACAAAACACAAGCAGGTCACCTGCCAGTTATGGGACCGGTTGTATTTTAATGAGCCAGGGGTTAAATTATCGATTGACGGGCGCCGCCGGCTGCTCGCTCCTGAATGGGCAGACCTGCCTGATGCGCTTCCGAGCGCCCGGCAAGCGTCCGCAAAAGACGCGCCGGCAAAGACATTCGGCAAATAGATACCTGTGGTTAGCCCATCTGGCGTTCCTTTATTTCGTCCAGGGTTTTACAATCAATACACAGGGTTGCCGTCGGTCTTGCTTCAAGGCGTTGAATGCCGATCTCCCCACCGCAAACTTCGCAATAGCCGTAATCGCCTGCATCCAACATCATCAGCGATTCATTGATTTTTTTGATAAGTTTTCGCTCGCGATCACGCGTCCTTAGTTCGAGCGCAAACTCCTCTTCCTGGGTGGCCCGATCGTTGGGATCGGGAAAGTTTGAGGCTTCGTCCTGCATATGATGCACGGTTCGCTCCACTTCCTCCATCAGAGCCTGCTTCCAATCAGTCAACATTTTGCGAAAGCGTTCAACCTGGGCTGGATTCATGTACTCTTCCGCCACAGTCTTGCCGCTCGTCTGTTTTGTCTTGGAGGATTTTTTCCCCGTTGCGACTTTTTTCATCTTAGATTTACACCGAAATGCATTTCAACACATGCCCTTGGACGATACCACAAAGGTTCTGGGAAACTCTGAATCAAGCTATTTCCGCATTTGGCGCGGTACAGACTGCAGGCATATCAGAGCTTCTTCGTCATGTTCATTTGATATCATTCTGTATTTGATGTCAATGGAAATGCAAGCGCGTTCCGGCGACAGGCATTTTCCAATGTCAATGTTAGAGCCATGATTTGCATCTTGCCAGGGTGTCTGCGCGCAATGCGTATCCTATTCAAGGCAGCGTGGCCATTTCAGGGTAGCTGCCCTGTAATGTGGTTATGCGCTCTCCTCTGTATGCCACTTGTTTCCTGGCGCGTGAAAAGGTATGGTGATAACTCATGCGGCTTCGCAAAATCAAACTCGCCGGCTTCAAGTCCTTTGTTGATCCTGTCACGCTGCAGGTATCCGATAATCTGGTCGGCATAGTCGGGCCGAACGGTTGTGGCAAGTCCAATATTATCGACGCAGTCATCTGGGTGATGGGTGAGAGTTCCGCCAAGCATCTGCGCGGTAATTCGTTGACGGACGTAATATTTAACGGATCCGGCGCCAGACACCCGGTCGGCCAGGCTTCGGTGGAGCTTGTGTTTGATAATTCTGACGGCAAACTGGGCGGTCCCTATGCCGGATATTCTGAGGTTTCCATCAAGCGGCAGTTGAGCAGGGATGCGATATCCACATATTTTCTCAATGGCACACGTTGCCGGCGCAAGGATATTCAGAGCATCTTCCTCGGAACCGGGATCGGGCCGCGCAGCTATTCGATCATTGAGCAGGGTGTGATATCCAGGTTGATCGAAGCCCGGCCTGAGGATTTGCGTGTATTTCTAGAAGAGGCGGCAGGCATATCAAAATTCAGAGAACGCCGTCGTGAAACAGAAAACCGGATCAAGCACACGCGCGAGAATATCAGCAGACTGACGGATATTCTGGAAGAACTGGAAAAACAGATGGAACGCCTGCAACGCCAGGCCAAGGCAGCAGAACGCTTCAAATTGCTGAAGGAGGAAGAACGCCAGTTCAAATCTGAATTATTGGCGCTGGAGTGGAGGGAGTTGTCCGAGCAGGCGGAGGAAAAAAATAAGACTGTCAGCTTCCATGAAACCCGGGTAGAGGAGGGGCTGGCCAGGCTGCGCGGGGTGGAGGCGGATATTGAAATACAAAGGGATGACTATACTGCGGCAAATGAAACTTTCAACAAGACCCAGGCCGACTTTTATCAGGTCGGTAGTGACATATCTCACACAGAACAACGGATTAGCCATGTCCAGGAGCGTATCAATACGCTGAGGTCGGAAATGCGCAAATCAAGCGAGGATGAACAGACATTGCAACAGCAGCTTGCAGAGGATAACAAAGATTTGGATCAGGCCATAAATCAATCACGATCACTGGAGCCGAGCCTGAAGACTGCGAAAACAGCAAGTGAAAACGCCTATCACAAGCTGCGTCAGGCAGAGGATTCCTGGCAGAGACTGCAGGCAGAGTGGGATGAGTTGAACCGATCCGCCTCAGGAATCGATAAGCGCATCGAGGTTAATACGGCTCGTAATGAGTTACTGCTATCCGGCGTGACCACCCTGGAACAGCAGATGAAGAGTCTGAGGGAAGAATCAGACGCCCTTGCTCCGCTCTCAATGGAAGGAGAAATAGCGCAATTGTCTGCAGCCAGCTCGGAGAGCGAAAAGCTGCTGGATTTGGATAAGCAGGAATTCAGCGAGACGGCCAATGATCTGCAACATTTTCGCGCCGAGTTAACGCGCATCAATGCGCATATCCTGGATTTGCGCACGACTTGCCAAAAGCGCGAGAGCAGAATCGCCTACCTGGAAACGTTGCGGCAGGAGGATGACAGTGAGCCTCTGGAACAATGGTTGAACTCCCTGGGACTAGCTGATGCCAATCGGTTGATTGACCAGCTCAGCGTTGAACCGGGCTGGGAAGCCGCGCTTGAGGCTGTTGCCGGTCAGCGGTTGCAGGATCTCAGCGTCGCCGACCTGCATGCTCCGGGTGGCGCGGCGCAAGCGCTGGATGCCGGTAGAACCGGTCTGTTGCTCGATAATGCCGGCAATATCGCCTATACGCCCAGAAACTGGCCGCGACTTGTTGACAAGCTCTCCTCTGAGGTTCCGCTGGACGCGCTGCTGAACAGGATCTACCTGGCGGAAAATGTGGAACAGGCCCGGGAAATCTGCAAGGAATTGGATGAAACCGAATCGGTGGTCACAAGAGACGCGGTTTGGATGAACAACTATTGGATGAGAATTTATCGAACCGCAACGGATGACCCGGGGCCGCTGGCGCGGGAACAGGAGCTATCCGCTCTGAAAGATGCCAGAGAGAAGCTTGAAAATGAAATCAGCCTGTTGGAGGACAGCGCGGTGGAACATAACGGGCTTATCGATCAGGCGGAACAACGCGCAAACCTATTGCTGGAGCAGTTGAATAACAGGCAGGAAGCTTCGGCGGCAACCAGGGAGCAATTTACGGAATTAAGGACCCGATTCGCGCAGGCTCAGGACAGACAACGCCAAATTCAACAAGAACTGCAGAAACTGTCCCAGCAAGCAGAACAAGACCAGGCCGAGATAACAGGGCTCTACGCGCAGTTGCAGCAGGACGACGGCGCCAAGCGGGAATTATCGGCAAAACGGGAACGCCTTGAAGCGAAGAGAGCTAATCAAGACAACCTGTTGGCCGAGACCCGCGCGCGCTGGCGTGAGGCAAATGACGAAAGCCATTCGCTTGCGCTGCGGCTGGAGGCGGCCAGGGCGAAAAAAACATCTGTCGAACACTCGATCAAGCGCTGTGAAGCACAGCTTTCGGCAACCCGGGAGCGTATGCGCGAACTTGAAACCACAGAAGACTCGCAGCATAAACCGATGAATGAACTGCGTGAATCCCTGGACCGCAAACTGTCAGATAAACTTGCGTTGGAGACAGCGTTGAGCGCGGCCAGAGAAAGCGTTCTGCATCAGGAGAAACTGTTCAGAGACAAAGAGCAGACTCGGGCAGAGTGTGAACTGGCATTACAGGAACTGCGCGCGGACCTGGAGCAGGCCCGAATCCAGCGCCAGGAAATCATTGTCAGAGTACAGACGCTGGAGGAACGACTGGAGGCTGCGGGACAGACTCCGGCGGCATTGTTGAACGGACTGGATGAACAGGCTGACAAGCAGTTGTGGCAGAAAAAGATCGATGCTGTTGAAAACCGGATACAAGGTCTGGGCGCCATAAACCTGGCGGCAATCGATGAATTCGAGCAGATCAGCGAGCGTAAAAACTATCTTGATAGTCAATACACTGATTTAAACACTGCACTGGAGACCCTTGAAAGCGCTATTCATAAAATTGACAAGGAGACGCGTTCCCGTTTCAAGGATACATTTAACCGGTTGAACGCGAACCTGAAAGAGAATTTTCCCTTGTTGTTTGGCGGCGGCCATGCCTACCTGGAAATGACCGCCCCGGATTTGCTGGAGACCGGTGTCACCATCATGGCCAGACCTCCTGGCAAGAAGAACAGCAACATCCATCTCTTATCAGGCGGGGAAAAAGCCCTGACTGCAGTAGCGTTGGTATTTTCCATCTTCAAGCTGAATCCAGCGCCGTTTTGTATTCTGGACGAGGTCGATGCGCCGCTTGACGATAATAACGTAAGAAGGTTCAGTGACATGGTGCAAACAATGTCGAAAGATGTGCAATTCATTATCATTACCCATAACAAGATTACCATGGAGATTACCCGCCAGTTGCTAGGTGTGACCATGCATGAAGCTGGCGTATCCCGATTGGTTTCGGTTGATATCGATGAAGCGGTGGAAATGGCTGCTTCCGCATAACTTGTTCAAGGCTTTCTCCAGGCCTGGCCCGAGCTGACCATGGCCTCCGTTTTAAGTCAGATCGCGGAACTCCGGCGGCAATTGAACGAATACAGTTACCGTTACCATGTGTTGGATGATCCAATAGTTTCTGACACGGAATACGACAGCTTGTATAGGGAGTTGGCCGAGCTTGAGAACAGACACCCTGAACTGATCACGCCAGACTCGCCCACACAGCGGGTCGGCGAACGCCCGCTCAGTGAATTTCCGGAAGTAACTCATGAACTGCCAATGCTTTCTCTGGATAATGTCTTCAGCGATGAGGAACTGCTGGCGTTTGATAAACGGATCAGAGAAAGACTGGGACGCGCTGAAATTCACTATACGGCCGAGGTAAAACTGGATGGCCTGGCTATCAGCTTGTTATTCAGACATGGCAAACTTGTACGAGCTGCCACACGGGGAGATGGAACCAGTGGCGAAGATGTCACTGCCAATGTCCGCACCATCAGAAGCATTCCTCTTGCGCTGCGCCTCTCAGGTCATCCGACCCAATTGGAAGTCAGGGGCGAGGTGTTCATGTCCAAGTCAGGTTTTGAGAAATTAAATGAAAAACAACAGGAACGGGGCGAAAAGCTGTTTGCAAATCCGAGAAATGCGGCGGCAGGCAGTTTGCGGCAACTGGATCCCAGGCTTACCGCTGAACGCCCCTTGCAATTTATTGCTCATGGGATAGGCGTGGTTAACGGCGCGTTGATATCGGCATCCCACTTTGAGGCGCTGCAATCCCTGAAAGCCTGGGGCCTGCCGGTATCCACCGATACTAAGAGGCTTGCCGGCGCTGAACAATGTATCAGCTTTTACCGGCAACTGGCCGCAAGACGAGCGCGTCTGCCATATGAAATAGACGGCATCGTATTCAAGGTCGATGACCTGGCATTGCAGGCTGAATTGGGTTTTGTATCCAGAGCTCCCCGTTGGGCTGTTGCGTACAAATTTCCAGCGGAAGAAGCTGTTACCGTGGCGCTGGATATAGAAGTGCAAGTAGGCCGCACCGGCGCTCTGACTCCAGTGGCGCGCCTCAAACCCGTGCGCGTGGGTGGTGTCACGGTAACAAACGCCACCTTGCATAATGCTGACGAGGTTGAACGCAAAGATGTGCGCGTAACGGACACAGTCGTAATTCGGCGCGCCGGGGACGTTATTCCCGAGGTGGTTCGAGTGATACCGGAAAAACGTTCCGATGCGGCGCAGCCATTTCGGATGCCTGAGCGTTGTCCTGTATGTAATGCTCCGGCGATACGGGTCGAAGGTGAAGCAGTAGTCAGGTGTTCAGGGGGGCTGCATTGCCGGGCGCAGACTGTTCAATCCATCATCCATTTTGCTTCACGCGCGGCGCTGGATATAGCCGGTCTGGGGGACAAACTGGTGGAACAGTTGTTTGACGCGGGTCTGGTCCGAGATATTGCCGGCCTGTACCACCTTGAGCATCAAGCAGTTGCTGCGCTGGAAAGAATGGGAGACAAATCTGCTGAAAACCTCCTCCAGGCGATTGAAAAGAGTAAAACGACCCGCTTCCACAGGTTTCTGTATGCGCTCGGCATCAGGGAAGTCGGAGAAACCACCGCCAGAAACCTGGCTCGGCGCTTTCAACTCGATGAGCTCAGGAAAACGACTGCGGAAGAACTCTGTCTGATAAGAGACATCGGTCCTGTGGTCGCCAATAATCTTGTTGCATTTTTTGCTGATGAGCGGAATCAGCGCATCATAGATAAAGTGTTGGCTTCAGGTGTAAGCTGGAAAGACGAGAGGGAGACGCAAGCTGGCGGTCTTCAGGGTAAAACATTCGTCATTACTGGAACGCTGTCTGCGCTGAGTCGCAATGAAGCAAAGGAAAAGCTGGTTTCCAGGGGGGCAAAGGTGAGCGGCAGTGTGTCTGCCAGGACGGACTGCCTCATTGCCGGCGAGAACCCGGGTAGCAAACTGGATAAGGCGCGTGATCTGGGTATTGCCATCCTGGATGAAACGGAATTCGCGGAGATGTTGGAACAAGCCTGATCGAGGGCGCGCCGTTGATTTACTAATCCGGCGCAAGCGCGATATTGCGGCCCCGCGAGGATGGATGGGCGGTCGGATAGTCAAGAGAATAATGCAAGCCCCGGCTCTCTTTACGACGCAGAGCCGACTCGATAATAAGCTTTGCTGTCAGGGACAGGTTGCGCAATTCTATCAGGTCGTTATTGATGCGAAAATTGCCGTAATATTCATAGATCTCATCCTGGAGCAGATTGATCCGATGTTTGGCTCGTTGCAAACGTTTGTTGGTGCGCACAATACCGACATAGTCCCACATGAAACGGCGTAGCTCATCCCAATTGTGGGATACGACAACTTCCTCATCCGAATCAGTCACCTGGCTTTCATCCCATTCCGGCAGCGCAGTGAGACGGGTTGACCGATCAAGCTGGTGGCGAATATCCTTGTAAGCGGCATGGGCAAACACCACACATTCCAACAAGGAGTTGCTTGCCATACGGTTTGCGCCGTGGAGCCCTGAACAGGACACTTCGCCGATCGCGTACAGCGCTTTGATATCGGCGCGGCCGTTTTTATCAATCACTATACCGCCACAAGTGTAGTGCGCGGCAGGCACCACCGGCACGGGCTCCCTGGTGAGGTCGAAACCGTACTGAACACAACGGGCATGTATCGTCGGAAAATGGTCGATAATGAAATCCTTGTCCCGGTGGCTGATATCGAGATAGACGCATTCGCTGCCCAGGCGTTTCATCTCATGGTCGATCGCCCGCGCCACGATATCTCGGGGCGCCAGTTCGCCTCGCGGGTCGAATTTTTCCATGAAGCGGGAGCCGTCCGGCAGCAACAGCTTTGCCCCCTCGCCGCGCAACGCCTCAGAGATCAAAAATGATTTTGCCTGCTCGTGATACAAACAGGTGGGATGAAACTGGACAAACTCCATGTTGGCAATCCTGCAGCCCGCGCGCCAGGCCATGGCAATGCCATCGCCGGTGCAGATATCCGGGTTGCTGGTATACAGGTAAACCTTGCCGGCGCCGCCTGTGGCCAGCACGGTAAATCTGGACCTGAACACCTTAACCCGGTCCTGTTTCTGGTCATAGACGTAAGCCCCGGCACATCGACCGTCTTTGACGATAAGATCAAGACTGGTATGGAATTCAAACAGCTCAATGTTTTCATGCGCGCGCGCGCAATACTCAAGCACGTTTTCGATTGCTTTGCCGGTTGAGTCTGCCGCATGCAGGACGCGCCGGTGACTGTGGCCGCCTTCCTGGTGCAGGTGAAACTCCTGTCCGCCAGCATCAGGAAAACGGGTGAAATTGACACCCAGATCAACCAGCCAGCTAACGCTGTTTCTGCCGTTTTCCACGACAAACCTGACCACATCCGGATCGCATAATCCACACCCTGTCTCGATAGTATCGTTGATATGAGACTCGACTGAATCCCGCTCGTGCAGAACAGCCGATACGCCTCCTTGGGCATAAAATGTCGCTCCCTCTTTCAGGTCTGCTTTGGAGACTACCGCGACATGGGCATGCGCGGCAAGTTGCAGCGCCAGGCTTAAGCCGGACGCGCCGCTGCCGATTATCAACACATCTGACTGTCGCTGGTCGTTACTCATACACGTGCAATATACGGGTTGGCACAATATAATAGATGATAAAGCAAGCTCTGCTTATCTGAAAGGCAAACAAATCAATATTATTTCCCGGAATTTCTTAGTATCCGGCAACTGGCGCGATGGCTGATAATACATCTGACGAAATACTCGTAGAACGGGTACAGCATGGAGACAAAAAAGCGTTTGACGCGCTCGTATTGAAGTATCAGGGCAGGATCTTGAACCTGATATCCCGTTTTGTACAAGACCCTAGCGATGCCAGCGATGTGGCTCAGGAAACGTTTATCAGGGCCTATCGCGCCTTGCCTAAGTTTCGTGGCGAGAGCGCATTTTATACCTGGATCTACCGTATCGCGGTGAATACGGCAAAAAATTTTCTGACTGCGGGCGGACGCCAGCCCTTCGAAACGAGAGCGGATTTTGACGAAATGGAACAAATCAGCCAGAGCGACACTCTAAAGGATCAAACAACTCCTGAGAGCCTGGCTCTTACTCAAGAACTTCAGGAGACCATAATGCGGGCAATCGAAGCATTGCCCGCTGATCTGCGTTCGGCGATTGTCTTACGTGAAATAGATGGATTAAGCTATCAGGAAATTGCAGGGGTAATGGAGTGTCCCGTTGGGACGGTGCGCTCACGCATTTTTCGCGCCAGGGAAGCAGTAGACAAAGAATTGAAACCCTTACTCATTGATTGATTTTATGAACGAAGCAAAGAAAGAACTTGTGTCTGCTTTCATGGACGATGAAATCGACAGTTTGCAAAATAATCAGGTCGAGCAGATACTGAACGACCCCGAACTGATGGGCGCCTGGTCCCGTTATCATTTGATTTCAGACTGTCTCAAGCGTCACCTTCCCGAACATCAGGACAGGAAGCTTGCCGGCAGAGTTTCCAGGTCGACGGCACAGGAGCCTTCCATTGTCGCCCCAGGCCGTTTATCCCATTCCCTGATAAAACCCGCCGCCGGATTTGCCATAGCCGCTTCGGTTGCCGCGTTGGCCATATTAGGCATCCAACAGCAACAGCTTGGCTCTTCTTATGTGTTGCCGCAGGATGCACCGTCACAAGCCGCGCCTGGACCCAACATTAATGGCAGCGTCTATGCGCCGGCGCTCAAGGTAAGCGCGGGCGGTGGTAAACGCATGGCTGAATGTGAAAACCGTCCAGTAGAGAACGCGCGTTCGGAAGCTGACAGCAGGCAGCAGCGGGTCGAAAATAAGGCCCCTGATGCGCAATCCAGGATAAATTGTCCATGATTGCAACAAAATCCAGTTATATATTCGCGCTGGTCCTGTCTTGTGTTGCCGGAATGGCGGGCGCCGCCACACTACCTGACTTTACCGTCATGGTCCGGGAGAACTCGGCCGCGGTCGTGAATATCAGCACGACTATCAGAACAGACAATCCACAAGCGCACGGCAGATCGTATATTCCCGATGTGCCTGAGGACAGCCCGTTTTATGACTTTTTCCGCAAGTTTTTTGAAGATCAGGCGCCTGACCAGCGCGGGATGCCCAAAAGAGCTGCCTCACTCGGGTCCGGCTTCATTATTTCGACCGATGGCTACGTCATCACCAATAACCATGTGGTCGCCGATGCGGATGAAATCGTCGTCAAGTTGAACGACCGCAGGGAGTTTATCGCCGAGATGATAGGCGCCGACAAGCGCAGCGATGTGGCCTTGTTAAAGATCGACGGTAATGACTTGCCCGCGGTCAGATTGGGCAGCTCCGCTGATCTGAAAGTCGGAGAGTGGGTGCTGGCAATAGGCTCGCCGTTTGGGTTTGACTACTCGGTCACACAGGGAATCGTCAGCGCAATCGGGAGAAGTCTGCCCAATGAAAATTATATTCCCTTTATCCAGACCGATGTCGCGATCAATCCCGGTAATTCCGGCGGCCCTTTGTTTAACCTCGATGGCGAAGTCATCGGGGTTAATTCACAGATATACAGCCGCACCGGCGGATTTATGGGACTGTCGTTCGCCGTACCTGTCGATGTCGTCTTCAACGTCTATCAGCAGTTGCGGGAAAGCGGCTATGTCAGCCGAGGCTGGCTCGGTGTGTTGATACAGGACGTGACCCGGGAATTGGCTGAATCATTTGCCATGGACAAACCCCATGGCGCCCTGGTGGCAAAAGTACTGACCGACAGCCCCGCAGCGGATGCCGGAATTGAAGTGGGCGATATTATTGTCGGGTACGATGGGGTGGAGATTGCTTTTTCATCCGACCTGCCGCCGCTGGTCGGTAACAGCAGGATTAATGCCAATGCGACGCTGGAAATCATTCGGGGAGGAAAACGAAAAAAGCTGAAAGTCCTGATTGCCGAACTCCCTGAAGAAGACACTCTGGCCGGCGCCGGTAATGCCGAGTCTGAAACAATGCCCGCCAACGACATGAAGATCGTGGTGCGGGAACTTACTGCGACGCAGAGAAAACGTTTGGAACTGCCTGAGGGTGGGGTGATAGTGGAAGAAGTCATGGAGGGGCCAGGCAGCGAGGCGGGAATTCGCAAAGGCGATGTGTTGCTTATGATGAATAACCAGGAAGTGGAAAGCGTCGCCCAGTTTGAGGAGCTTCTCACCGAATTGCCACGCGAACGCCCAATACCCCTGTTGATCCAACGCCGCGGCGCCCCAACCTTCCTGGCCTTCAAACTGGCTGGCGACGATAAAGAATAATACAAGGAAACTCTGACTTAATCAGAGGCTCCCTGGATAAGCAGAATTGGTTTCACTGATTTCCGCTTCTTCTCGGCCAATTGGATGAGACTCTGGCGCACAAGCGCTTGTGCTTGCCTCTGTTGGAGAGCTGTGTTATTTTGCTAATCGTATTTGCTGAACACCCTGCAATAGCGTCAATTCACTCTTTTGGAAACAACCCCCGATTTAGCCCCCATGGAGCGGATCAGAAACTTTTCTATCATCGCGCATATTGACCACGGCAAATCCACCCTCGCAGATAGGTTCATCCAGACCTGTGGCGGTCTGAGTGAGCGGGAAATGTCCGCGCAGGTGTTGGATTCCATGGACCTTGAGAAGGAACGCGGGATCACCATCAAATCTCAAAGCGTGCGCCTGAATTATTCGCACCATGACGGCAATGTGTACCAGTTCAATATAATTGATACGCCCGGTCATGTCGATTTCAGCTATGAGGTTTCCCGTTCCCTGTCTGCTTGCGAAGGCGCGCTGCTGGTTGTGGATTGTTCCCAGAGTGTTGAGGCACAAACGGTGGCCAATTGTTTCTCAGCCATTGATAACGGCCTCGAAGTCCTACCGGTGTTGAACAAGATCGACCTGCCGGCGGCAGACCCGGACAAGGTCATGCTGGACATAGAGGAATTGATCGGGATCGATGCAAAAGACGCCGTTAAAGTCAGCGCCAAGACCGGATACGGACTAGACGCCTTGCTCAGCGCAATTATCGATCGCATACCCCCTCCTGCGGGCGATCCGGATGCCCCGTTGACGGCCTTGATCATCGATTCCTGGTTTGACAATTATCTTGGAGTCGTTTCCCTGACGCGCGTTATCGCAGGCAGTCTGGGCGTAGGAGACCGGATCAGAATATTCTCAACCGGGCAGGATTACGTGGTTGACGCAGTCGGCGCATTCACTCCCAAAAGAACACCGGCAAACAGACTTGCCACCGGTGAGGTCGGCTATGTAGTCGCAGGAATAAAGGAAATCCTGGGGGCGCCGGTCGGAGACACCATTACCTTGAGCAAACGCCCTGCAGCGCGGCCGCTGCCAGGCTTCCAAGCTGCCAAGCCGCGCGTGTTTGCCGGTATGTTTCCCATCGATTCCGGTGATTTTGAAGACTTCCGCGAGGCGCTTGCCAAACTGAAGTTGAATGACGCCGCGCTCTATTTCGAGCCTGAAACCTCCCAGGCCCTGGGATTCGGCTTCCGTTGCGGGTTCCTCGGCATGTTGCACATGGAGATTGTCCAGGAACGGCTTGAACGCGAGTATAATATGAATCTGATCATCACGGCTCCCACGGTAGTGTATGAAGTCGATACCACTTCCGGCTCAAGAGTATATCTGGACAATCCGGCAGACCTGCCGGGAGCGGACAAGTTGGCCGTGATACGGGAACCCATCGTTCAGGCTGATATACTGACGCCGCAGCAGTACCTGGGCAATGTCATTTCCCTTTGTATCGAGAAAAGAGGGCAGCAGAAAAAATTGCACTATGCAGGGCGTCAGGTAGCTATTTCGTTTGAATTGCCACTGAGTGAGATTGTCGTGGATTTTTTTGACAGGTTAAAATCGGTCAGCAAAGGTTATGCATCCTTTGATTATCATTTTGCGCGCTATCAGGAAGCGCCTCTGGTCAAACTGGATGTGTTGATCAATGGCGACAAGGTTGATGCCTTGTCCTGTATCGTGCATAGGGATCTTGCGCAACGACGCGGGCGGGAGTTAGCGGCCAGAATGAAACAACTTGTGCCAAGGCAGATGTATGAGGTGGCCATACAAGCGGCTATTGGCTCTAAAATTATTGCCAGAGAGTCTGTCAAAGCCTTGCGCAAGAATGTAACAGCCAAGTGCTATGGCGGTGATGTCACGCGCAAGAGAAAATTGCTTGAGAAACAAAAAGCCGGAAAAAAAAGAATGAAGCAATTGGGTTCTGTGGAGATCCCGCAATCCGCATTCATGGCCATTCTGCAGGTGCGGGGAGAACAATGACCTTTGATTTTGCCGCTTTGCTGGTATTACTAACCGCCGTCAGCGGTATTATCTGGGCCATAGACGCGCTGTATTTTGCCCGCCAGAGGCAATCTTCCTCTGGCGCGGGCCGTACTGAACCGCTGATCGTCGATTATGCCCGATCACTATTTCCCGTTTTTCTCATCGTTTTGATCCTGCGTTCCTTTATTGTCGAACCCTTCCGCATTCCATCCGCATCCATGATGCCGACATTGTTGCGAGGTGATTTCATCCTGGTCAATAAGTACAATTATGGTATCCGTCTGCCGGCTTTGAACACCAAGGTGTACGGCAATGGACAGCCCAAACGGGGAGATGTTATCGTGTTTCGTTATCCAGAGGACCCGACAGTGCCCTTTATCAAGCGGGTAGTGGGTGTGCCGGGCGATCGTCTGCAGTACAAAGACAAACAACTGATCATAAACGGCGCGCTAATCGAACTTGACTTCAAAGAGGTTTACCACAGCAATGGAGTAGGCAGTAGAGAGAACGGTTCCTATCTCATGGAAGAACAACTGGGTGAGATTAGACACGATTTACTGATTAACCCACTACAACCATCAGCGATGGAGATAGATCTGAAAATACCGGAGGGGCATTATTTTGTGCTCGGGGACAACCGTGACAATAGCAGAGACAGTCGCTACTGGGGGTTGGTGCCGGACGAAAATCTCGTGGGCAGAGCTTTTTATATTTGGATGAATTGGAGCAGCGACGGCATCCTCGACTTAGGCAGTTGGGATATGGATTGGGAGCGTATCGGGTCTGCGATAGAGTAACCCGCCAACCCTAATGACACACGCTGAGTTGGATACAGATTTGCACCGGCATATCAGCAATGTCCTGGGATATAGTTTTCACGATGCTGAGTTGCTTAACCGGGCATTGACACACCGCAGTTTCAGCAGGAATCACAATGAAAGGTTTGAATTTCTTGGCGATGCGCTGCTCGGGATGTTCATTGCCGATGTATTGTTTGTCAAATTTCCCGAGGCTGCTGAAAACGAGCTGACCCGTTTGCGCGCATCCCTGGTCAATAAGGAAACCCTTGCGCGTCTCGCGCGAGAACTGGATCTTGGCAGGTATATCAAATTTGGCATCGGCGAACAGAAAAGCAGGGGTTGGCAAAAAAAATCGCTTCTTTCCAACGCCATGGAGGCATTAGTCGGAGCCGTTTACCTGGATTCCGACCTGGAAAACTGCCGCCAGTTTATCCGGATATTGTATGCTCGCTTGCTGGATGACTTGAGCGCAGAGAATATACCGAAAGATCCGAAATCCAAATTACAGGAATACCTGCAAGCCAATAAACAAACGTTGCCGGCCTATCAGGTCATTGCAGAGGAAGGTGACCCGCACAGTAAGATGTTTACCATCGAATGCTGTATCGACAACTTTGCCGGGCCGATAGTGGGAAAAGGCCGAAACAAGCGGGATGCGGAACAGGCGGCGGCAGAGGCGGCGTTGAAAATAATAGCTCCTGATGCGGGTTAACGATCCGGAATTCAAGGCCGGATACGTAGCTATCGTCGGCCGTCCCAATGTTGGCAAATCGACACTGTTAAACCGGTTGATTGAACATAAGGTCAGTATTGTCACTCGCAAGCCGCAGACGACGCGCTGGCGGATTAGAGGAATTAAATCAACACCGGAATATCAGATAGTCTATACCGACACGCCTGGTTACCAGGATACCCACCACAACGCGATGAATCGTTATATGAACAAAGAGGCAGTCAACTCATTGTTCCATATCGATCTGGTTTTGTTTGTTGTTGAAGCGCGCAAGTGGGAGCACAACGATGCGCTGGTTGCCAATGTGTTAAAGGAAGTCAGCGCGCCGTTGATACTGGTCATCAATAAGATGGATTTGCTGAAAGAGCGCACAATCCTGTTGCCATATATTGATATCCTGAAAGAAAAGCTGTCATTTGCGGAGATTGTGCCGCTCAGCGCCCGACGCCGGAAAGATACAGAGCGATTGGAACGCAAAATCGTAGCCATGCTGCCGCCAGGAGATCCGTTGTTTCCTGCCGACCAGGTCAGCGATCGCAGCGCTCGTTTTCTGGCGGCCGAATATATAAGAGAAAAAGTGATGGAGCGTTTGGGCGATGAGCTGCCTTACCGAACAACTGTGACGATTGATATCTTCGAAGATGAACCGACGCTGTTGAGGCTATGCGCCACCATCTGGGTAGAACGCCGCTCACAGCGCGCTATCCTTATCGGAGAAAGTGGCAAGATGCTTAAATCGATAGGCGCCGACGCGCGTATTGAGTTGGAAAAATTCTTCACAAAGAAGGTATATCTGCAAACCTGGGTAAAAACAAAAAAGAACTGGACCGAGGACCTCAAGGCGTTGAAGATGTTGGGATATGACTGAGGAGTCCTGGAGTTTATTGGAAATAACAGGCAATGAAATATCATGAGGATTGAACTGAATCCCTGCTATATCCTGCACAGCCGCAACTATCGGGAAACAAGCCTGTTGCTGGACGTGTTTTCGCGACAATACGGCAGGATCAGTCTGGTGGCAAAAGGTGTCAGAGGACAGAAATCAGATAAACGGGCGTTGCTCCAACCGGGAAGGAGGGTCAATATTGCCTGGACCATGCGTACAGAACTTGGAACGCTGACTCGCGCAGAGCCTAGCCACGACAATCCAGCGCGGGGCACAGGCGGACTGTTAACTGTATTTTACATCAACGAATTGCTGACCAGATTGCTGCACAGACATGAGCCGCACCCGGAACTGTTTGACTCGTATGCGGAAACGCTGGTGAAATTAACGGATAGCGCGACCGAGCAGGTTACCCTCAGGATATTTGAAAAACGCTTGCTTGAAGCGCTAGGCTACGGATTGACTCTTAACGCAGATACCAGTGGGAATGTCATCAGACAAGATGATGATTATAATTATCTGCTGGAACGCGGCCCGGAGCCTGCGCCGCCATCCGGCGCCGGCGAGCTAGCCATATCAGGACGGACATTGCTGGCGTTGGCGGAAGAAAAACTTGACGATAAGCTGGCGCTGGCAGAAGCCAAACAATTGATGCGCAAGGCGCTGGGCAGACTGTTAGGCAACAAACCCCTGGTCAGCCGGGAGCTTTATCATTTCAGTAATACGATGCAACACTAACAGAAGCCATGAAGCCAATAAAACTGGGCGTTAATATCGATCACGTGGCAACCTTGCGTCAGGCCAGGCTGACCCGTTACCCTGAGCCGGTATATGCTGCCATGTTAGCCGAGCAGGCCGGCGCCGACTCCATTACAGTACACTTGCGCGAGGACCGTCGCCATATCCAGGAAAGAGACGTGGCAATGCTCAAAGATGTGTTGACGGTCCCGGTCAACCTTGAAATGGCGGTTACGGACAAGATGCTGGCGCTGGCGGAAAAACTGCGACCCGAGTACTGCTGTTTTGTGCCGGAACGACGCGCAGAGCTGACCACCGAAGGAGGATTGGAAGTGGCCGGCCAGTCGAACAGAATACGCGCTGCCTGCGCCAGACTGCAGGCAAATGGTTTCAAAGTATCATTGTTTATCGATGCGGAAGCCAGCCAGATAGACGCAGCGGTTGAGGCAGGCGCGGACATGATAGAAATCCATACAGGTCACTATGCGGACGCCCGGAACCCCGACACGCGTGACCTTGAATTCAATAAAATTGTTCGGGCGGTAGAACATGCTTCCGGATCATCTTTGCAGATCAATGCCGGACATGGATTGCACTACCACAATGTCCAACCGATCGCTTCGCTTGAGCCGGTTGCCGAACTCAATATAGGTCATTCCATTATCGCCAGGGCCGTGTTTTCCGGTCTCTACCAGGCGGTCAAGGATATGAGGGCCTTGATGGACGAGACGAGACAGTGAGATGGGCTAACAACCCCTCAAGGTCTGACGGTAATGGCGCGCTAAACTGATACGCTCCGCTTGCCTGCAATACAGGCACGGAGATCTTGCTCGCATGCAAAAACATTCGCTTAAGGCCCAAGGCGCGTAATTGCCTGTTGAACTCCCGGTCTCCATATTTTTTATCGCCGGCAAGCGGATGGCCGATGAAATCGGCATGGACTCTGATTTGATGGGTTCGTCCGGTGCCGGTCCTGACCTTGACGCGGGTCGCATCGCGGAAAAAGCCCACCGCTTCAAACTCTGATAGAGCAGTCTTCCCATATTCATCAGGTCGCACTTTGCCTTCTCCATAATAGCTCCTGTAACGCTGCAAAGGACTATCTACTTTGATCAAGGATTTGCGCAACTGTCCATGCAGCAAAGCATCATATTCTTTCCGGACTTTTCCGGATTTCAACGACAGGTTGATCCGGCGCAGGACCGGCATTTTTTTTGCTACCAGCAAGCAACCGGATGTTTCCTTATCCAGCCGATGGATCAAATGCATACTATCCTCATCACGGTATGCCTCACGCAGTAGTTCTATCACGCCGAAAAGACTGCCGGTGCCCGCGTGCGCGGGGAGTCCGGCAGGCTTATTGATGACAAGCAGCCTTTCATCCTCGTGCAGGACACATTTTTTGATCATGTCAACCATATCTACGGGCGGCGCATGTCCGGTTCCTGTCTTTTGCTCAAATACCGGCGGGATACGAATTTCATCCGCTGTTTGCAATCGGTAATCAGGCTTGACCCGGCTTGCGTTAACTCTGACTTCTCCACGTCGTAACATCTGATAAATTCTACTTTTTGGCATTTTTTGTAGACGGGAAAGCAGGAAATTGTCAATGCGCCGGCCGGCCTGGTCAGCATCAATGATAATGTTTTCGACTTTGCTTTTTTTAAGATTAATTTGTGACATGTCGCATATATTTGCCGTAATGACTTAAGTTTGTTATAGTGTTCTTGCTAAAGCAGATAATGAGATAGCCTGCAAAAATAAGCCATAATATGGCAACTGTCCTCCATGGGTCCAGAATTTGAGATCAGGAGGCCGATCCTGAACGGATCAGAATACTGTGCTCCTGACCAGACAGCGATGTTCTGATGGAGCATCAAATCTTATGCAGGAAAACATATTACCAGGTTTCAGCCCACCAGGGATGGAACCGAGCAAACAATATGCATTGAAAACCCGGGCGCAGAATTCAGCCAGGCATGAAGATACGCTCGTAATGGCAAGCCCGGGATTAACTCGTCGCTGCGTAACCGTAGCGCGATAAGAGATTAACATGGTTCCCGGCATGCGACTGAGGTAAGTGGTCGTTGACGGCAGGTCGTAGTTGCGCGAGCCATTGCGTAAAGGACATTTACAATGAAAAGAATGTTGATTAACGCAACTCAGCCGGAAGAGTTGCGTGTGGCGCTAGTGGATGGCCAACGTCTGTATGATCTTGATATCGAGGCAACAGGCAGAGAACAAAAGAAGTCAAATATCTATAAATGCCGGATAGTCAGGATCGAGCCCAGTCTTGAAGCTGCTTTCGTCGATTTCGGCGCTGACCGGCATGGATTCCTTCCATTCAAGGAAATCGCCCGCTCCCTGCTGAAACCCAGAAATAACAATGACCAACGTGGCCGCATCGTCATCAAGGATTCGCTGGAGGTGGGGCAGGAATACATTGTCCAGGTAGAAAAGGAAGAGCGCGGCAACAAAGGCGCCGCGCTGACTACGTTTATCAGTCTGGCCGGACGCTATCTGGTGCTTATGCCGAATAATCCCAGAGCAGGGGGCGTTTCCAGGCAAATCGAAGGCAACGACCGCAGCGACGCCCGCGAAGCTATGAGCGCGCTGGAAATCCCTCAGGGCATGGGCCTGATACTGCGCACCGCCGGTGTGGGCAAAAGCGCTGAAGAATTGCAATGGGACCTGGACTACCTGAACGTCCTATGGGATTCCATCAAGACAAGCGCCAAGGATAAATCCGCGCCGTTCCTTATTTACCAGGAAAGCGAGGTCATAATCAGAGCAATCCGTGATTACCTCAGGAACGATATAGCTGAGATATGGATCGATGATAATGACATTTTCCACCGGGCGCGTGACTTTATGCAACAGGTCATGCCTCATAATCTGCAAAAACTGAAGCTCTATTCAGGTAGCGATCCTTTATTCAGCCGCTACCAGATCGAAGGGCAGATTGAAACCGCCTTTGCCCGGGAGGTTCAACTTCCGTCCGGTGGCGCGCTAATCATCGACCACACGGAGGCGCTCACATCGATTGACATCAACTCGGCGCGCGCGACCAAAGGCGAAGATATTGAAGAAACGGCCTTTACCACTAACCTGGAAGCAGCGGATGAAATCGCGCGGCAGTTGCGACTGCGCGATCTTGGCGGGCTGTTTGTCATAGACTTTATTGACATGACCAATAACAGAAATCAACGTGAAGTTGAAATTCGTTTGAGAGAGGGGCTGAAGGTGGACCGCGCCAGGGTGCAAACAGGACGTATTTCACGCTTCGGCCTGCTCGAAATGTCACGCCAGCGATTGCGACCCTCACTGGGAGAATCAAGTCATATTCCTTGCCCGCGCTGCGATGGGCAGGGGACCATTCGCGGGATAAAATCCCTCTCTCTCTCTGTGCTTCGAATTATTCAGGAAGAGGCGATGAAAGAGTTGACTGCAAAGGTGGTGGCCAAACTGCCGGTTGAAGCCGCCACGTTTCTGCTGAATGAAAAACGCCAGGCTATTCGCGAAATAGAGCAGCGGCTTGATGTGGAAATAATAATAAGTCCCAATCCGACGATGGAAACGCCTCAATATCTGATACAGCGCGTAAACCTGTCAGAGTCTGAGTCCGTTTCATTCCAGAAAGAGAGCTACAAGTTTACTGAGACAAAACAGGATAATGTTGCCGGTAACATCCCCGATGAGAGCCGAAAAATACCGGAAAAGCCTGCCTTGACTCAGATTATGCCGGACCGGCCCGCGCCAACGTCTAATCCGGAAACAGAGAAAGGACTAGTGGGTAGGCTATTCAAAAAGTTGTTCGGCGATGACAAAACGCCTGAAAAAAAGGAAGCGCCGGTTAAACCCGGAAAACCTCAGGCTTCGCGCAGCAGGAGTAGAAACAGGCCTTCCGGTAATAACGCCAGCCGGCAGCCACAACGCAGAGGCGCCAGAAAAAGTGAAGCATCATCGGGCAACGGACAACGCAGACAGGGAAACCGTGATCAAGGAAGCAGCGAGAACAGGCAAAACCGTTCCGGCTCAAGAAACAGGAATTCGCGTGAGAGAAGAAAGCCAAGCGCAACCACTGGCGTCAGCGCTTCGCCTGAGCGCGTAGCGAATAAAATGGAAGCGCCTGTCACAACCACATCGGAAGAGTGACTGCCAATTGTTGCAGGCAAACACCGGCATGAACGATCCCTGGCAAGACGATACCGAAGAAAAGGAACAGCGCTTCGAGCAAACGCTGGTAAACCGGCTGGCAAGAGAGTTTCTTGCCGAACAACGCCGCGCCAGACGCTGGAATATCGCCTTCAAACTATTTTTTACCGCGCTCATGGCAATCTTCCTGGCGGTCTACCTGGTTGGCAAATCGGATATTTCCCCGGGTAGCCTGAAGGTCGGCAAACATACTGCGCTGATTGACGTACAAGGCATTATTGCTGACAGCGAATACAGCGGCGCCAATTTTGTCTTAGCAGGATTACGCGCGGCTTACGAAGACAGCAATACCGCAGGCATCATTATCCGCATCAACAGTCCCGGCGGCAGCCCGGTTCAGGCAGGCTATATCAATGATGAGATAACTCGCCTGAAAAATGAATATTCCAATATTCCGGTGTATGCGGTGATCGGCGACCTCTGCGCTTCCGGCGGTTATTATATCGCGGCAGCAGCAGATAGAATCTATGCCGACAAAGCCAGCCTGGTTGGCTCAATCGGTGTTGTTATGGCCAGTTTTGGTTTTGTCGACGCGCTAAACAAGCTGGGAATAGAGCGACGTATTTACCATGCTGGCGAACATAAGGCATTTCTGGATCCATTTTCGCCCCAACGGGGTGAAGAACTGGAACATCTTGATCAGCTCTTGTACGATATTTATCAGCAATTTGTAGATACCGTCAAAGCAGGACGTGGAGAGCGCCTTGCCGATGATGAAAGAATCTTCTCCGGATTGATATGGACTGGCGAACAATCCGTTGAGTTGGGCTTGGTGGACGAGCTTGGCAACGCCGAATATGTTGCCCGGGAGGTTATCGGCGCTGAAGAGATAGTGGACTTCACATACCAGGATACCTGGTTGGAACAATTCTCCCGCGGACTGGGATCATTCTTTCGCAACCGGGCTAATCTGGCAAATACTCCGTACAGGATGTATTGAGAAAGGAGCAAGAATTAAGGAACTTCTGATTCATTTATAAATTGATAAATATTTTATTTATCAATTATTTATATAATACTATTAAGGTATATTATAACCTTCAATCCGCAACATTCTTTGCAGGCTTATCAACGGCAGTCCCAGCAGCGCTGTGTTGTCATCACAGCTTATTTTGTCAACAAGGGTAATTCCTCCAGCCTCCGATCTGAAACTTCCGGCACAATCATATGGCTTGTCCCGGTTCAGATACCGATGAATCTCGGAATCGGTTAGCTCCCGGAAGTGGACCTGTACGGAGACCATGTCAAGTTGGCGGCGTCCACTTCTGCTGTTGACCAGGCAGACGCCTGTGTAAAATACCACAATTTGCCCGGACATCATTCTGAGTTGGCTGACTGCGTCCGTGTGCCCATCTGGTTTGCTCACGATTTGTCCGTTTGTCGCAGCGACCTCGTCTGAACCGATAACGAGGGCATTCGGGTAGCGTTTTGCCACTTTCAGGGCCTTGGCGAGCGCTAATCGCTCCACCAGAGCGGCAGGCGCTTCATCCTTCTTGACGCTTTCATCTATGTTGGGCGGATGACTTCGGAAGGGCAGTTGCAACCGTTCGAGCAAAGCAATGCGATTAACCGAGGAGGAGGCCAAAATAAGTTCACGTGGCGCAGACATTGTTACATAATGATCGCTAACCTGCTGTCAAGTCAATAGTTTGACAGCAGGTTGGACAATCGCTAAACTTCCATTTTTGATGTTGTCGAATCTGCCTCAATACATTGCTTCCTTGCGGCATGTAAAAGAAGATGCCCACTTGCCAGGGCAGGCAGCATTGTAGAAAACAAGATTAACAAGGTCATAACGTTGCCGATATATGTCTTAGAAACCTCTGATTAAGTCAGAGCTTCTCTTAACATCGGAATAAACAGGAGAATCTGAATTATGGCTGTACAACAAAGAAAGAAATCAACCGCAAAACGGGACTCACGCCGCGCCCATGACTCGTTATCGCCACCCTGTTTATCAATTGAACCCACGACAGGCGAGGTGCATCGACGTCATCATGTCAGCGCTGAAGGGTATTATAGGGGTCAAAAAGTACTTGATGCGGAGGATGAGGATGAAGCGGTATAACCAATTCGGGTCAATATTGATCTGAAATGGGATACTGTCTTGCGCTTGATGCCATGGGCGGGGATCATGGCCCTGATGAGATTGTCCCCGCAGCAATATACTCACTGAAAAAACATCGCGAGCTTGAACTCCTGCTGGCAGGGCCGGAACATATCATCAAACCCAGGCTTGCTCACCTTAGCGATGATCTGGCCGTCCGTATTCAGGTGATTCATGCGCCTGAGGTGATAACAATGGATGAGGCCCCTTCCGCGGCGCTGCGCAACAAGAAAAAATCATCGATGCGGCTCGCCATCGAACAAGTGCAACAGGGACGAGCGCATGCCTGTGTCAGCGCCGGAAACACCGGCGCGTTGATGGCGATCTCACGCTATATTCTCAAGATGTTGCCAGGCATAGACAGGCCAGCCATTTGTACAATCATCCCGGGCATTGACAGCGACACCCATATACTCGATCTGGGCGCAAACGTCGATTCCGGCCCGGAACAACTGTTTCAGTTTGCTGTGATGGGGGCGGAGTTGAGCGAGGCGGTTGAAAATATTAGCGCGCCTAAAGTAGCTTTGTTGAATGTTGGCACAGAAGATAACAAGGGAAATGATCGCGTTAAAAAGGCAAAAGTACTGTTGGAAAAAAGTCACATCAATTTCATTGGGTTTGTTGAAGGCAACCATATTTACTCCGGCGATGCGAATGTGATTGTGTGTGACGGGTTTGTCGGCAATATCGCGTTGAAGGCCAGCGAGGGAGTGGCTGAATTTTTCCTGCATCATGTAGACAACAGTTTTCGCCAGAATCTCTATGCCAAACTTGTCGCTCTGTTATCAATACCGATTCTCAAGTCTATCCACAGAAAAACCGACCCCAGACGCCATAATGGAGCCAGCCTGCTCGGACTACGCGGGATCGTCATCAAAAGTCATGGCAGGGCTGACCGGCTATCATTTGCTCATGCTATCGAAGAGGCAATCCTTGAGGTCGAGAAAAACATACCCGCGCGTATCACCTCACGACTGGAAACGCTATTAACCAGGAGTTGAGTTGTGTCTTATACTCAAATCATTGGTTGCGGTGGCTATCTTCCTGAACGGGTGATGTCCAACGCGGAGTTGGAAAACCTGGTGGAGACAACAGATGAATGGATCCGGTCAAGAACAGGCATAACACAGCGACACATTGCCAGGGAAGATGAAACCACTTCTGACATGGCTCACAGCGCATCGTTGCGCGCCATAGAGATGGCCGACATCAATCCTGACACTATCGAACTGATCATCGTCGCCACCTCCACATCCGACCTGATTTACCCCAGCGCCGCTTGCCTATTGCAAAAAAAACTGGGTTTGCGCAACTGTTCTGCGGCATTTGACGTGCAGGCCGTATGTTCCGGTTTTATTTATGCATTGAGCATTGCGGATCAGTTTATCCGCAACGGACAGACACAACGCGCGCTTGTCGTTGGCGCAGACATGAACTCCCGGATCCTGGACTGGACCGACCGTTCCACCTGTGTGCTGTTCGGAGATGGCGCCGGCGCGGTAGTCCTCAACAACAGCGATTGCCCCGGCATCTACAAAACATTGTTGCATGCCGACGGCGCTTACAGTGATTATCTTAAAGTGCCTTCAGGGGTGTCAGCGCCGACAGCAGATCCGTTCATCCGAATGCGCGGCAATGAAGTGTTTAAATTTGCCGTTCAGACAATGGATGAGATCGTTACTCAAACGCTGGCAGGGACCGAGTTGGAAAAAAAAGATATAAACTGGCTTGTGCCCCACCAAGCCAACCAGCGCATCATTGTCGCCACGGTAAAGAAGCTAGGCATGAGTATGGATAACGTAATTATGACTGTAACAAAACATGGCAACACCTCAGCCGCCTCCATACCTCTGGCCTTGGACACCGGCGTTCGGGATGGACGCATCAAGCGGGGGGATATCATATTAATGGAAGCCGTAGGTGGAGGCTTCACCTGGGGGTCAGCGCTGTTTCGGTATTAACCCGCCTCTCTTACAAGCTCCCCCGGAGGCAGATTGAGAGTTTATGATGCTCTGAATTAATCAGAGGTTCCTTAAATATGACTGACAATATTGCATTTGTATTTCCCGGACAAGGTTCCCAGCGCGTAGGTATGTTCTCTGAGCTGGCGGCTAACTACCCGGTGGTAGCGAACACATTTGCCGAAGCATCGGCGATACTAGGTTATGACCTGCTCGACCTGTGCCAGAACGGACCTGAAGAGACACTGAATCAGACCGAACACACCCAACCCGCGCTATTAACGGCGAGTTATGCTGCCTGGCGTATCTGGCAGGAGAAAGGAGGATACACTCCGAAGTATATGGCGGGGCATAGTCTGGGGGAGTATTCCGCTCTGGTTTGCGCCGGAGTCCTCAGCTTCAGCGACGCAGTCAGCTTGGTGGCCGCACGGGGCAGGTTTATGCAGGAAGCCGTGCCCAGAGGAACAGGCGCCATGGCTGCCGTTTCCGGCCTTGATGATGAGACGGTCATCGAAGTTTGTGCCAAAGCTGCGCAGGGCGAGGTAGTTTCTGCGGCGAATTTCAATTTTCCAGGACAGGTGGTCATTGCCGGAGATGCGCGCGCGGTAGATCGCGCCGGCAAACTGGCCAAGGCGTCCGGCGCGCGCAGAATCACACCTTTGCCGGTCAGCGCGCCATCGCATTGCCGATTGATGGAGCCTGCCGCACACAAGTTGCAATCCCTGATGAACAGGATTACGTTTGCGCCTGCCGCGATTCCGGTTATCCAGAATGCCGATGCCTGTTTACGGACCGATCCGGAGGAGATCAAACAGTCTCTTGTTCTGCAGTTACATCAATCCGTGCTATGGTCAAAGTGCGTAGCCGTGATGCGACAGTTGGAAGTAACAAGAATGATAGAGTGTGGTCCCGGCAATGTGCTTGGCGGCTTGATCAGACGCATCGATAAAAATATTATCTGCGCCGGCATTGCAGATATGGAATCCCTGAACGCCGCATTATTGGTATAATTGCGTATATGGAGACGCATCTCAAACAGCAGGTTGCCCTGGTGACGGGCGCGAGCAGAGGAATCGGCAAAGCAATCGCCGAGCGGCTTGGGCGCGCCGGCGCATTTGTTGCAGGCACGGCCACGACAGAGATCGGCGCCGCGGGCATTGATGATTTTTTCAAGGAAACGGGAATAGACGGCAAAGGCTACGCGCTGGACATCAGTTCAGAGGCTTCGGTCGCTCGGTTGGATGAAGGATTCAAAGCAAAGGAGATAGCGCCGTCAATCCTGGTAAATAATGCAGGCATCACCCGTGACAACCTGATGCTGAGGATGAAGCAACAGGAATGGGATGAAGTCATTAACACCAACCTGAATGCGGTTTTTCGCCTGAGTAAACTGTGTCTGCGCAATATGATCCGGTCGCGCTTTGGCCGGATAATCAACGTCACCTCCGTTGTGGCCCTTTCGGGGAATCCAGGACAAGCCAATTACGCTGCTGCCAAATCGGGCATCATTGGCTTTACCCGCGCGCTGGCCAAGGAAACCGGTAGCCGCGGCGTCACTGTCAACTGCGTTGCGCCGGGTTTTATTGACACCGACATGACGACAAACATCGCAGGGGCGCAGCGCGAAAAACTAATCGAACAAATCCCTCTGGGACGTCTTGGTCTTGCCGATGATGTCGCTTATGCTGTTGAATTTATCGCTTCGCCCGCTGCCGGTTACATTACAGGCGAGGTGTTGAATGTAAATGGAGGCATGTATATGGCATAAGGAATGATTGCGCGCGCCTGCAGGCCGACACAAAATCTTCCTGCCGGCTTACAGTGGGGTTATAATGGATATAATTGAAAGGAAACACAATCATACTGTTTCTTTGTTGTATAGATGTTCTTTGTATTACCAAAAAAACAACTTGAAAGCAGGGATAATTTGGCTTATCGTACATCGGCTTTTGGTCTTAGTACCGTAGAAGGAGGTTAGATCACATGAGTAACGTTGAAGAACGAGTGGTAAAAATCATTGTAGAGCAACTGGGGGTTAAAGAGGAGGAAGTAACTAGTGAAGCATCTTTTGTTGATGATCTCGGGGCTGACTCGCTTGATACAGTAGAATTAGTGATGGCGCTGGAAGAAGAATTTAAAATCGAAATACCCGATGAAGATGCGGAAAAAATAACAACTGTACAACAGGCAATTGACTATATTGACACGCATCTTGAATGACTGCCGCAACTAAGTCCCTGATAAGGCCGCTTCACTGGTTGACCGAGAGCGGCCTTTTTTCATATATACCATTAATATTTTCCGAAAGTGAATAAACGAAGGGTTGTCATCACCGGCCTTGGTCTGGTTACTCCAGTAGGAAACACCGTCGCAGAAGCCTGGGAGAATGTACTGGCGGGCAGCAGCGGGATTTCTACGATTTCTCACTTTGATGCCGATGGGTATCCTGTGAGAATAGCCGGGTTGATAAAAAACTTTGATCTGGATGCTTATGTATCCAGAAAAGAACAAAAAAAGATGGGCGCCTTCGTGCATTATGGTATGGCGGCGGGTATTCAGGCGGTCAATGATGCCGGGATAGATGCGGATGGCGTTGACCCGCACCGAGTCGGGGTCGTCATCGGCTCAGGCATAGGCGGTATATCAGGCATAGAAAAAGGGACTGAAACCATCCTGAGCAGTGGTCCGAAAAGAATTTCGCCGTTCTTTGTGCCCGCCAATATTATCAATATGATTTCCGGCAATCTGTCTATCCGATATGGTTTCAAGGGACCCAATTTCTGCATTGTGACTGCCTGCGCAACCGGCGCCCACAACATCAGCGAAGCAGCCCGGCTTATTCAGTATGACGAGGCGGATGTAATGGTGGCCGGTGGGGCCGAATTTGCGTCATCTCGCACATCCATGGCTGGATTTGCCAATGCAAAAGCATTGTCTACGCGCAATGACGAACCGCAAAAAGCAAGCAGACCCTGGGACCGGGACAGGGATGGGTTTGTGTTGAGTGATGGCGCCGGCGTCATAGTTCTGGAAGAGTTTGAACACGCCAGAGCCCGTGGCGCCACGATCTATGCCGAAATCATCGGTTTTGCCATGAATGGGGATGCTTATCATATGACCGCCCCCTCGCAAGATGGAGACGGGGCAATACGGTGTATACAACTGGCTCTGAAGAATGCAGGTATCGATAGATCCGATATCGATTACATTAATGCCCACGGCACCTCCACACCAGCAGGCGATGTCATCGAGAGCAATGCTGTAAAAGCAGTGTTTGGCGATCATGCAAGACGTTTTGCGATCAGTTCCACAAAATCCATGACCGGTCATATGCTCGGGGCTGCCGGCAGTGTGGAGACCTTGTTCTGCGCTTTGGCATTACGGGATCAGGTGGCGCCACCTACTATCAATCTGGATAATCCCGACCCCGACTGCGATCTGGATTATGTGCCCCACGCGGCGCGTGATATGAAATTAGACCATGTGTTATGCAATTCCTTCGGTTTCGGTGGCACCAACGGGTGCCTTATTTTGAAGCGCGTATAAAAAGCCGAACAAGTTCGTCCGGTTTATTCACGTGATCGAGACGCTGGTTAATGGCGAACCCGGCAGCGTCATATCCGTCCATGATCGCGGTCTTCAGTTCGGTGATGGCGTATTTGAGACAATCGCGGTCCAGTCGGGTGAGATGCTGTGCTACGAGGCGCATTTTGCGAGGCTGGAAGCGGGTTGCCGGCATTTGTCGATTGTCTGCCCGCATCGAGGACTGCTTGAAGAAGAAGCCTATCGGCTGTGCCGGCCGTTTGCCTCGGCAACATTGAAGATAGTAGTCACCCGTGGCACGGGGAGGCGCGGTTACGGGTATCCTGAAGATATCAGTCCCAACAGGATACTGACAGTGCATGAGCGTCCGAGCTATCCGGCAGCCTATTATCGGGAAGGCGTCCCGTCGTACATATGTTCACGGCGTCTTACCCAGCAGCCGCACCTGGCAGGAATTAAACACCTGAACCGACTTGAACAGGTCCAGTTACGCGCGGAAATAGCCGCCACGCCTTATCCGGAAGGCGTCGCGCTGGATCAGGACGGCAATGTCATAGAAGGATCCATGAGCAACCTGTTCATGGTAAAACAAGGCAAACTGATTACTCCCGATGTTTCTCGTTGTGGTGTCAAAGGCGTGATAAGACAATTAATCATTGAGCAAAATAAAGCCGCGGGGATTGAAACTACTATTCGGGATATTAAACCGGAAGAATTATATGAGGCAGATGAAGTATTCTATTGCAACAGCTTGATTGGTATATGGCCGGTGAGGAGCATCGGCAATAAAGACTTCGGAAGGTTTGATACAATCCAGGAAATTATGAGGAAACTAACGACCGAAAATATTATCGCTACCGTCTGATGAAGAAATTCTTATTCATCCCCGGCCTGGTTGGCATACTGGTCGGATGGTGGTTTTATCAGGATATGCAGGCACAGTTGAGCGCTCCTCTCAAGCTCGACCGCCCTGAATATTTCACCATTGAGACCGGTATGTCTTTGTTCGCCATTGCCGCTGAGTTGGAGAAACGGGGCTGGTTTGAAGAACCGCTCTATCTGCAGCTCGAAGGCAAGTTGCGTGGGGTGGATGGTTTGATAAAAGCAGGTCAGTACCAGGTTGACCCCGGCGCCAGCGCACTTTTCCTGCTCGAGATGATCGTGGCGGGAAAGGTAACCCAACACGCATTGACGATACCGGAAGGTTGGCTGTTCAGGCAAATCGTGACTGCGCTACACCAGCATCCACATATCAGAAAGACATTGGTTTCAACAGACCCGGATCGTATCATGGCCGACATAGGTTATCCCGGATATTCTGCTGAGGGGCGTTTTTTCCCGGACACCTATTATTTTCCCGCCGATACCGCTGACGTCGATTTTCTGCGTCGCGCGTTCAAACGGATGGAGTCCGTGTTAAACGAGGAATGGGAGAGACGCATGACCGGCTTGCCGTACCGATCGCCTTATCAGGCGCTGATCATGGCCTCGCTGATAGAAAAAGAGACCGCAGCGCCTAGCGAACGTGAAAAGATTGCCAGCGTGTTCATCCGCCGGCTCGAAAGAAACATGAAACTGCAAACAGACCCTACCATAATCTATGCCCTGGGAGAAAGCTATGATGGAGATATCAAGCATAAAGACCTGAACCTGGATTCTCCCTTCAATACCTATCGTTACAAAGGCTTGCCGCCTACGCCAATCGCCGCGCCCGGAAGGGCTTCCATACGCGCGGCGCTACAGCCTGAACCTGGAGATGCCTTATATTTTGTTGCTACCGGAGACAACGGGCGTCATCACTTTTCCACAACTTTGGATGAGCACAACAGGGCGGTAGCAAAGTACCAACTTAAATAAATGTTCATCACGTTTGAAGGCATAGAAGGCGTAGGCAAAACCACTCAGGCAAAAGCGGCCTTTGAGCTGCTTGATACAATACACCCTGGCAAGGTTATTCTCACCAGAGAACCAGGCGGCACCGGTATTGGCGAGACCATCCGTAACATCATGTTACAGGCCGGCAAACACGATATCGACGGGATAACAGAAATGCTCCTGGTATTTACGGCTCGCCGCCAGCACCTGTGCGAGATTATTAAACCATCTTTGGAGAATGGAAAAATCGTCTTGTGCGACAGGTTTACCGATGCGACATTTGCCTACCAGGGAGGGGGGCGCGGCGTCGATAGTAACTTGATAATTCAACTGCAGGATATCGTGCAGGATAACCTCAGGCCGGATCTCACCCTGCTGCTTGACGCGCCGGTTGAGATGGGGCTTGCGCGCATGAGCTCCCGCAATCAACCTGATAGGATGGAGGCTGAGACAATAAGTTTTTTTCAGCGGGTCCGGCGCAAATACCTGGATTTGTCCGAGCAACATTCAGAGAGAATCCACGTCATCAATGCATCGAGAGAGGCTGAACATGTCACAGGGGAAATACGGCGAATACTTGAGACAAAGGGTTTATGCTGAACGCGCCTGCATTCCCGACCCACAGGGCTGATTGACTGCGATGCCTTACCCTTGGCAGATGAAACAATGGGAACAGCTCAGCCTTGCTGTAGATCAGAACAGGTTGGCGCATGCATTGTTGCTAAACGGCGCCGAAGGCAGCGGTATGGGCCAGTTTGCCAGGGATTTTTCACGCTACCTCTTGTGTGAAGCGCCGCCGCAGGGAGCGGCTTGTGAAACATGCCGATCCTGTATTTTGTTTAATGCCGGCAATCATCCGGACGTCAGGACGCTTAGCCCGGAAGATAATGGGGCCCAAATCAAGGTGGATGTGGTGCGTGAACTCATCGCCCACCTGCAACTCAGCGTCCAGTATGGCAAGCGTAAAATCGCGCTCTTAGAACCGGCCGAAGGGATGAATTGGCGCTCCGCTAACAGCTTATTGAAAACCCTGGAGGAGCCGACATCATCGACAATATTGATACTGGTTTCTTATCAGCCTGCCAGATTGCCCGCCACAATACGCAGCCGTTGCCAGAAGATCAATTTTAACCGGACTGACCGGCAGACAGCCACTGAGTGGCTGCGTGCGCGCATTGATCAACCCGCCCAAGTTGATGAATTGCTTGAACTTGCCGGCGGCGCGCCGCTCAAGGCGCTGGACCTGTATGAAGCTGATGCGCTACAAAACAGGGAGGAAATGCTGGATGATTTGCAGCAAGCGGCCCAGTTGCATACAGCCCCCATCCATATTGCAGAAAAATGGCAGAAACATGATATAGTTGAAGCGCTGAATCGGTTACTTTTCCTGTTCAGCAAAATGGCGACGTTGCGCGCCGTGGGGAAAGGAGAGGCTGCCGAGCAATCCGATTTTGATAGCAGACTATGCCGCATTGCAAGCACAATCCCAGTCTCGGGACTGGTCGAATGTTACGATTTGTCCTTGAAGAACTACTGTCTGTTGACTGGCGAGACCAACCTTAACAAGCAAAGCCTGCTGGAAGAAATTATCGTGTTCTGGCAATCCTTGCACAGGCGAGCCTGGGCCGGCTAGCTGCAAATTATAATCATGGCAAGTTCTTATCTAGTCGATTCCCATTGTCATATTCCGCTGGTAGAGATGGAAGGCGGAACTGATGCCGTCATCAGCGCGGCGCAGAAGGCCGGGGTAGGGCATATGCTTTGTGTTTCTATCGACCTTGAATCCTATGCTGAAATCAAACATCTGATCGATTCCAACACATGTGTATCCGCTTCAGTTGGTGTGCATCCCAATTCAGCAAAGGAGATCGAACTGTCCGAACAAAACCTGCTGGACCTTGCCGATGATGCCAAGGTGATTGCTATCGGTGAAACCGGTCTGGATTATTACCGAAGCCAAGGCGACCTGACGTGGCAAAGACAGCGTTTCCGCACCCATATTCGGGCCGCCAGACAGATTGGCAAACCTCTTGTTATCCATAGCCGTGAAGCTCGCAGAGATGTCATAAATATCCTCAGAGAAGAAGGCGCAGATGATGTGGGTGGGGTGATGCACTGCTTCGTTGATGATATTGAAACGGCAAAACAGGCCATGGATCTGAATTTTTATATTTCATTTTCCGGCATCGTCACTTTTCGCAATGCACAAGATTTGCAGCAGGTGGCGCGGCAACTTCCTTTGGAGCGGATCCTGGTTGAAACCGATGCCCCCTATCTGGCGCCGGTACCTTACCGCGGCAAACAGAACCAGCCGGCATATGTTCGCCATGTCGCGGAAAAAATCGCTGAATTACAAGAAGTTGATTTGGAAGAAGTAATTTTCACGACTACCCGCAATTTTGAAAACCTGTTTTCAGTGGCGCTGATGTCTGGCTGAAAACAGGATCTTTTTGTTTTTTTGCCATGTAAGTTGTGCCAACTAACCTAAGGGACCTCTGATTAAGTCAGAGGTTCCTGCGATACAGGGATGTATCGCCACAAATCCGCCTGGAGCGGATTTGGACATCCGAAGGATGCCCGAAGGGTGTGCGCCATGGAAGGTGCACATCAAATTCAATGATGATAAGTCATTGAATTTGAGAGCAAAACAAAAATCGCATTTTTGTTTTGCGTGCTCTGACAAGTCCAGGATGGTCTTGTTCAGAGCTTCCCTAAGTGGCATACCATTCCCGTGCAAACGGGAATCCAGTGAAACAAAGGGGTCGCCCCCGTTTTTCGGGGGCACGTTCTACGGGCGACACAATATTCCGCTGGACTCTCGCTGTTGCGGCGCCGACACAGAAAACACCCTGGCTTGTGCCAACAGTTATATGGTTTTTAGAATCCTAAATATTAATAATTATCAAATAAATGAACTTAAAATATCAAGTGATTTATCAATTTGTGTCACGCTGTTATAGTAATGGGGAGAAAATCGGATTGCGCCGCCGCGTAGAGCGCAGATGACCTGATTCTGCATTAGCTGTTGATATAATATTTGTGGAGTTGTCCCGATGACATTAAAAGCGACAATGCCTGCTCTTTGGCGCGGATGCGCGGGCGTAATGAGACGAACATTGCCAAGTTCTGTCAGTCTTTGCATCAGGTAGGAAACCTTGTGTTGCAGCTCTCGCTCGATCCAGTCTATGCCCAACTCTTCGATCAGGCTCAGACTAGCAGACAGGGCAAAGATGCCCAACAGGTTGTTTGAGCCCGGTTCAAAGCGTCGGGCGGTTTCTGAGGGCTGCCAGGCGCTGATATCGAAATCATCCGGCGTTGTGGTCATGTGCCAGCCGTACTGGCACAAGCTCAATTGGTCCCGAACCGTCTCATTGCAATAAAACAAGGCAATGCCTTCCGGCCCCAACATCCATTTGTGGCCGTCAGCCATAACGAAGTCAGCCCGAATCTTCCGCACATCGATGGCATGCGCGCCGATACTCTGGATGGCGTCGACACAAAACAGGATCTCGTTGGCTTTGCAAAATTCTCCCAAACGTTCCAGGTCCAGCCGAATACCACTGCTGAATTGCACCGAACTAACGCTGAGCAACCGGGTGCGGTCATCACATGCCTCGATCAATGCCTGTTCCGGAGGTCGCTTGCGGATATTCACCTTTTTCAGAATGACACCGTGTTTCTTTTGCGCGTCCCAGGGTATCCAGTTGGAAGGAAATTCCTCGGCGGACGTTACCACGTTATCACCTTGCTTCCAACTGATGCCTGACGCCACGACTGATAAGGCTTCCGAGGTGTTTTTCAGCAAAGCGATATCATCCGTTGACGGCGCGTTGATAAGTTCTTTGATCTGGCCGCGCAAGCGGTTTTCTTTTTCACTGAACAAGTGGTACCTGCTGGCGCCATAGACGACATTTTCCCGGGCAAAGTCCGTTACCGCGTTCCGGGCGCGCGCGGGCCACGGCGCCACGCCCGCATGATTCAGGTATATCAACCGTTCCGCTTGAGGAAATTCAGTTTGTATTATGTTATCTTTCAGCATCTTTATTTTGTGCCTGACTCCATCTTATGCATCATACCTTACGACACTTTGGATACAACCGGTCCTGACCTATGCCGTTACGCGAACGCTTCCCGATATTCCAAACCAGGACTTATATTAACAGTTGTTCCTACGGCGCACTGTCTGACGATGTCAGACAGGCCTACCTGTCCTACCTGGATGACAGGGACCGCTTCGGCTCCCACTGGGAGGTCTGGGTCGGCAAGTTGGAAACCCTGAGAATGATGTTAGGGCAGATGTTGAACGCCTCAGCCGATGAGATAGCGACCGCTTCCTGTCTTAGCGATTGTGTAAATTCCCTGGCCAGCGCGTTGGAATTTGCCGGCAGTCGCAACAAAATATTGCTTACGGATTTTGACTTCCCCACTACCGCGCAAATCTGGCGCGCCCAGGAGAAGAGGGGGGCCGTCATTGAATGCGTCCCTTGCGATACGGGCGAATTGACCATCCCGCCGGAGCGCTTTTCTGACTATATCGACGAAACTACTCTATTGGTCTCTATACCTCATATCTGCTACCGCAACGGGGCGCGTCTGGATATCAAACCAATCATCGACGCGGCCCATGACCGAGGCGCATTGGTATTTCTGGATTGCTATCAGAGCGTTGGCTCCATGCCTATCGATGTCAAGGCGCTGGATGTGGACTTTGCCGCCGGTGGTACGCTGAAATACCTGGTTTCGACGACAGGCGCCGCATTCATGTACGTAAGGAACGCTTTGATTGCCGATCTGGAGCCAACTGCCAGCGGTTGGTTCAGCCAGGGAGACATCAACGCTATGGATATTTATCGGAACGACCCTGCTGAAAACGCCCGTCGCTTTGAATCCGGCACGCCCAATGTCGCCAGCCTGTATGCGTCCATAGCCGGGTTGCATCTGACCAATGAGGTGGGGTTGGATAAGATCGCGCAACATGTCAGCTCTTTGAACAGGACGATCAAGGAAAAAGTCCGTGAAAACGGTTTTCAACTGGCCATGCCTGCAGAAGACGACGGACATGGCCCGATGGTCTCCATCAGGTCGACTGACATGTACAAGCTTGTGGCGGCGCTGGAACAACGAGGCATCACCACATCCTGCCGCGATGGCAACCTGAGGGTTTCAGCGCATTTTTATAACAATGCTGATGATGTGGAGGCGCTGTTTGAGGCGCTGAATCACGAGCGCCCCTTGGTTGTATGCGACTGACAGACTAAGCCAGCTTTATCCCATTCACACGTAAGAAGCCATGAATAAACCAGACAAATTTACCGGCGTACACCTGGTCGGCAGCATCGCGATGGACAATTGTGAACAGGTTTTTCGCGATGTCAGCGCGTCGCTGGGCCCTTATCTTCAGAATATACCGGATGGTGAGACCGGTGAGCGGTCACGCTGGATTTATTTTCAAAGAGCCATGCTGTTGGAACATCCGGCCATGGAGATCGATTCTACTGAACCGGAGCTGTCGATATACCAGTGGGACGGCAAGTTGTTGCGTTCCCTGCCGCTGTTGCGCTTCAGAGAAGATGCCAACCTTGACGAGGTCGAGTTCCAAACCGGTTATGACCAGGCAGCGGAATATTCTTATGGCATATTCAAACGACTGCGGGAGGAGGGAGCGATACCCGCCGGAGTCCGCTTCCAGGTATGCCTGCCCACACCGATGGCCAGTTGTTACATGTACATCAGTCCGAAGTCCCATGACGATTACCTGCGTGTCTACCAGAAATCCCTGCTGAAAGCGCTGAACAGGATACTTGACCTGATCCCCCATGAAGACCTGTGCATACAATACGATGTCTGCCAGGAAGTGCTGCTGTTCGAAGATTACTTCCCGTATCGTCCCCCAGACTACCAGGAACAGATATTTACCGAACTGGCAGCGCTGGGAGATGCGGTGCCGGAAGATGTCACACTCGGGTACCACCTGTGCTATGGCACCCCGTATGATGAGCACCTGGTCATGCCGAAAGATGCGGGCATACTGGTGGAACTGATGAACGGCATTATCGGTGGCGCCACAAGGCGAGTCGATTTTCTGCACATACCTGTTCCGAAGGATCGTACCGACCAGGCTTATTTCGAACCCTTAACGCAATTCACCGGTTCAACAAGAGTATATCTCGGCTTGATCCACCACGATGATGAAGCCGGCGACCTGCAACGCATCAAGGTCGCCCGCGACTACGTCAAGGACTTCGGCATCAGTACCGAATGCGGCTGGGGCAGGACAGACCCGAAACGGGTCCCGGCCCTGCTTGCCAGCCACAAAAAAGCCGCCGAGACATTGCTGGCCCCCGGGAGCGCTGGCGTCTCGCCCGCAGGCAAGCGGAACGTCAGCGATCCCAGGTAGGCCACAAGGGATATTTAAGGAAACTCTGAACAAGTCCATCCTGGACTTGTCAGAGTACGGAAAACAAAAATGTGATTTTTTATCCTCACAAAATCAATGTCTTACAGTCATTGATTTTGCCGATACATCCTTGTATCGTAGGAACCTCTGACTTAATCAGAGGTTCCTTAAGAAGGATAATCATGAGTATCGAAACTCTGACAGCGAAATATCTGGGAAACACACAAAACTCGGCCAGGTTGGCGGAGCGGGCCCGCCGGATTATGCCCGGTGGCGATACTCATGGGCATTTTTATAATCCCCCGTACCACATCACTATAGACCATGGTAAAGGAAACTCATTATACGATGTAGACGGCAATCAATACCTGGACTGTGTCAACTCTTACTATATGCACATTCATGGGCATTGTTTTGCTCCGATAGTTGAAGCGCTCGATAATCAGCTTCAGTCAGGTACAGGTTTTGGCATGCCCACTGAGGTCCAGATCGAATTTGCTGAACATCTTTGTCAATGGGTACCCTCTCTTGATGAGATTCGGTTTGTTTCTTCAGGAAGCGAAGCCACCAGTATGGCGATCAGGGCAGCAAGGGCTTTCACTGGAAAACAAAAGATTGTCAAGCTGGAGGGTGGCTATCATGGGAATCATAATATTGGCGAAATCAACTCCTTTGGTGGCTCCCTCGACAGGGAGGAATTGAAAATCTCGCCCGAGATAGGTTGCGAAGGGAGTGAGTTAAACGATGTCATTCTCTTTCGTTTTAATGACACAGACCAACTAAGGGAAATTGCTAAAGTCCATTCCAATGAAATAGCAGCGCTAATCATCGAGCCTTTTATCATCCCGTCGGGCAGTATTCCGTTCGAACCTGGCTTTCTTCAGACCATTCGAGATATTACCCGGGAAGCCAATATTGTCCTCATTTTTGACGAGGTTGTTACCCTGCCATTCGAATATGGAGGCCTTCAGAAACACTATGGTGTGATACCGGATCTCACAACCATCGGGAAAGGTATTGGTGGGGGCCTTCCCATAGGGGCCTGGGGCGGCAGAAAGGAGATTATGGAATTGTGGAATCCGGAAAGGGGAGATGATGCCGTGCTAATGGTGAGCACATCCGCCGGTAACCCCATGAGCATGATAGCCGGTTTAACTGCCATGCGTCACTTGACCCCGGAACTTATCGAGCAACGTAATATGTTAGGTCAGTGTCTCAGAAAAGGGATGAATCAGGCATTTAACAAAGCCGGAATTCATGGTCAGGTAACAGGAACCGCACATTCATTTTGGGTACATTGGTCCGACCAACCTGTCAGGAATCCCCATGACGTCGGAATGGCCATATCGAGAGCGGGCGATGAAATAAGAAACCTGTTATTTCTGGGGATGAGACATCACGGTGTATACCTTTTCCCCAGTCCAAGTATTTTTGGCCATATCTCAACCGCCATGCAGGAAGCCGATATAGATACGATAATCAAGGCCCTTGAGCAGACCTTATTTGAGATCAAGCCTTTTATCAAAAGCGAAAGTGGTCTTGTATACGCTTAACGGAGTCCAAGAGTTGTTTGATATAAAATAAACAGACCAGTACACTCGTCGGCTGCATAAAGAAAAGGTATCTCTGCGATGAAAGAAACAGGCGCCGATTTGACCCCCAGCCGCACATCACCGCAACTCAGGATCAATGCGGCTATTAATACTATTCTAACAGCAAAAAAATACCCGGTCTCTGACCTAACTCTGGTAGAGATGAAAGAGCGCGGACGTGAATGAATTTATTTGTACTGGATAACTCGGTGGCGATCAGTTGGCTGTTAAAGAGCGAGAAACCGGCCGATGCGGTCATACGGCGCGCTCCGATCTCGATGGCCGATCCGGGTTAACCCGAAATCCGGGTTGTAATATCAGATTCCAGTTTTGCCGCTGTTTTCCTCAGTTCATCCAATAAGCTGCCAACCAGGGTCGACTGGTTTGCTCGTTTTGGCAACGTCAAAAAAATATCGAATTTATATGAAAAGTCAAATGGAAGCCATTGTATTCCCTTGTCTTCATGGTCTATTGCCGTAAATGCAGGAACGAGTGCAATACCCAGCCCGCAGTTCACAAATTCGCATGCTTCGTGGCTGGTCGATACAGAAATTGTGTTTCTTGGTTTGACTCTGTCAAAATCCAGCTTGTTTTTTACCGCCAATCGCCAGTCTTCTTTTTCCGATTTCCAATCATCGGTTTGTGTCAACGTGATCAGCGTTTCTCCATTCAGGTCACCTGAGGATATAAGGGACTGACCCAGTTTTTCATGGTTTGGCGGCAGCACGCAAACCAGCGGGGATTGGATCAACAACTCCTGTTTGACACCAAAGTTATCTCCCATTTGCATACAAAAACCCAAGTCGACACGCCCGGATGCAACCCATTCGACTATGCTCTGCGTGGTACCTGTGAGGATGGAAACGGAAAAATAATCGTAGTTACGAAGAAACCCGGCAACAACCTGTGGCAGCCATTTGTATGACATCATCGGCATCGAGCCAATACCGATATCGTATTTAACATCGCCGCTCAGGTTTTTGATAAAGTTTTCAATATGGGCAACACCCACGTAAGCGCGCTTGACCTCTTCATACAGCGCCATTGCTTCTGCGGTCGGCAGCAAACGGTTATTTTTGCGCACGAACAAGTTGATGCCACTACTCGTCTCCAATAATTTCAGATGTTTACTCACTGATGGTTGCGAAATGCGTAAATGCAGGGCGGCTGTGGTCGTCGAACCATGCTCCATCACGGCCGCAAATACTTCAAGCTGTTTCATGTTCAGTTTCATGGCTATAACCCGCCTGAGGCCATCATCTCCGGTAGCCAAAGCGCTAGTCCTGGAAAGCAAACAAGCAGAATCATTGCTGACAGCATTAACAGAAACATCGGGAATGCCGCCTTTGACACCGTGCCAATTCCGGCTCCGCTCATAGAGTCCACGAGAAACAGGTTAAAGCCGATTGGTGGGGTCAGTAATGCCATTTCGCTGACGAGCACGATAAACACGCCAAACCATATCATGTCAATACCGGCGCTGCGCACCATGGGTTCCAGAATAGCCATTGTCAGCAAGATCATGGAAAAACCATCCAAAAACATGCCGAGGAATAAAAAGAATATTGTCAGTACGGCTATCAACATTGTTGGCGAAAGGTTCATGCTGCCTATCCAGCGCGCAAGATCGCTCGGCAGGCCCGTAAACGCCATCGCAAGTGCGAGAAAAGAACTGCCGGCAATCAGCAACATGATCATCGACATTACCTGTACCGTACCATCCAGTGATTGGAGCAGGGTGTTAATGCTCAGACTGCCCTGGAAAAAAGACAGCACCAGCGCGCCGAGCACCCCGACGGCGGCGGCCTCTACCGGCGAGGCCAGGCCAAAAAAAATGGAGCCGATAACCGCCCCTATCAGTAACACTACCGGCACAAGTTTCATCAGCCCTCTTGTCTTTTCTGTCATGCTGGCCCGAGCTCCGCGCAATGTCTGCCCCCGTGCGGTAAACAAACCCCAGCCGAAAATGTAGCAGGAGAACAACAGCGACAACAGCAATCCGGGAATAACACCGGCGATGAACAAGCGCCCGATTGATTCTTCCACCGTTACGCCGTAGACAATCATGGTGATCGACGGTGGGATTAGCAGACCCACGGTCCCGGCGCCGGCGAGGCTTCCCAACGCCAGCGAGTCCGGGTAACCATGTTTTTTCAGTTCAGGAACCGTCATCTTGCCGACCGTTGTCAATGTTGCTGCGCTGGAACCGGACAACGCGGCAAACGTTGCGCAGCCAAGAATATTCACGTGCAACAAGCCTCCGGGCAGACGCCGTAACCAGGGCGACAAGCCTGAAAACAGATTTTCCGACAGTTTTGAGCGAAACAAGATCTCACCCATCCAGATGAACAGGGGTAATGAGACCAGGCTCCAGGTGGCCGCATGGGACCAGATGGTTGTCGCCATTGCATCCCCAAAATTCATGTCAGTAAACAGCAACATCGCAACCATGCCGGTTCCCAGCAGCGCCATCCCGACCCAAACGCCCAGTCCAAGAAAAGCAAACAGCGCGGTAATCAGAATAACAACCGCAATGATATTTTCCATGATTTCCGCCGTTGGATTAGTGGCTAATCACTGTTGCGACTTGCAGGAAAAAGCGCAATCAACAGTGCATGAATGAGGGCAACTGTGAAGACAAAGAATCCGAACGCCATCGGCGCTTGTGGGATCCAAAGCAGAATCTCGTCCGTTCCCGTGCTGCGGTCTCTGAGGAGTATTGAGACAATAACCATTTTGACCAGGTACAAGCTCATAAAGCAACCAAGAACGGCAGCAATCGACAAACTGATCACTTCGATCATCATACGGATACCGCCTTGGGTCCTGTTGAGAAGCAGCGTTATCCTGATATGCCTGTTTTGACCAAACGCGTAAGCCAATCCCAAAGCGCCGGCAGCGCCAACACAATACCCCGCAAACTCGTTGGTCCCGGGAGTGTAATTCCCAAGTATTCTGTCGACTATATTGATCAGCGTCGCTACAAGCGTCATAACCACAAACAAAGACGCCAGGTAACCGCAAGCGCGGTAAACGGCATTAAGGATATTGTCAACATGCCTGCGCATCAGATTTATCTTTGGGGCTTTCTCATAGGGACTTGGTGATTATAGTCCAAGCATGTCTACCGGCCGCGCAGTTTTCCTAGAATTGTTTCGCCTTCAGCGCCGGCGCGTTGTGTCCATTCCAAGGCCATCCGTTGTCCTATTTGCCGGAAATAGCCGGCCAGCTCCGGGGAGATATCCTGTACCTTCATTCCTGCCTCGCGCATTGTCGCATTATTTGCATTCTCCCTCGCGATAATCTCTGACCAAATAGCTTGCTCTATTTCGGCGGCTATCTGAAGCACTGTGGATTGTATCCCGGCATCGAGTCGGTTCCATTCGTCCAGGTTTGCGATCACGGAAGAAGTCGGAAATCCGGCATTCATGGTGTAATAGTAATCGATATAATCCCATAATTTCTGGGACACGCCTGTTACGCCCGACGCAAACGAGCCGTCGATGACCGCAGTCGAAAATGCAAGAGCAATTTCTGAAGGCTCTGTTTTTGTCGGAATCCCGTCGGCTAGCTGGACTATTCTGGTGGTTGTCCGGTTATAAGTCCGTATCTTCATGCCCTTCAAGTCCTCAGGACTTTCCAGGCGGTGAGCGGAGAACAGTCCTTGAGGATTCCACAATGCCCGGTAGATAAGCTTCAGGTTTTTCTGTCTGAGGACTTCCTCCAACGCGGTTCTTGATAAGGTAATGAGTTTTTTGGCTTCTTCCAGGTCCTTGAGCAGGAATGGCAGGTTGCTGAGCTCGAATAACGGATGCTCAGACGGGTGTAAAAACAGGCCGGTAGAACCGATCTGCACCTGTCCGGTTCGCACTACGCGTAAGATATCCGCGGCCTTGAACAAGGACCCCCCGGGATGAACGACAATTTCCAGCCTGCCATCCGTCTCCAGCCCAACCCTGCTGGCAAACTCAATATGATGCCTGGTAACAAACGCATTTGCAGAGATGGGAGTAGGGAAGTGCCATACCTGTTCCCCCCGGGTCGGAACCACGACCAATATTGAAAGCAGCAAACCTGCCCACAGTCGCCGTATCACGGTATGCATCTAATCAGTATCACGGTATGCATCTAATCATGATAAATATTCGCGACAGGCAAGTCAGCCGGTGGCTGGTATGTTGGTTCAAGCTCAGCCATCATTCGCTTTGCCAGCATTTGTTGAAAATGAAGTGAGGTCTGTTCTTGCTTCGGCATGAAGCGTCCGCCATCGAATGCTGTTGAAGAACGGCCTGTTTGCATTTTTTCGATGATGCCGATGTCCTGATTATTGACATTCAAGGACCAATTTTTCATCACTGTGGCGCGCGCTTCACTCAAATCTTCACGCATCGCTTCATCGCCGATGAAAAAAACAACTAGTCTTTCCCGGGTACGAACAGGCCCGAGGGGATTAAGGATAATCACTTTGAACAAGTTCGGCAAACAGGTAATCATCAGGTTGGGGGCAATATACAAGGCTTCATATTTATCCGTGTCGGCACAACCGGGAAAAACCGGAAGGGGAGGGTTAAAAGACCTGGCCACACCATCGGCGCGACCACCCAGTCCGATGTAATGATCGCCACCCAGTATCTGGTAATGATCTTCCATGGGGTTCACGCGCTGTAACTCCGGGTGCACCATCGGAACGTGGTAGCTTTCGACGAAGTTTTCGACGGCGAGTTTCCAGTTGGCGTTGACGTCAAAGGTAAAATCATAATCAGGACCGGTGCGTAACAAACCCATCGCCGGATTGCCTAGACGGTCATTTATAGGTTCCATGGCATCTTCCAGAGAGCCGGCGCCCCCGTTCAAGTTGATCATGACCAACGGTCCCCACACTGCTGTAGGAATTTCCACCAGGTTCAGGTTCTCTGCATCCATGCCCTCACAGTGATGCCTGCCGGCGCCGCCGGCATGAGGCGTTGCCAACAGCGCGCCATCCAGTGCATAGGACCAGGCATGATTGGGACAAATAATACGCGCCTGTTGATGTTTCATTTCACTGCAGAGGGCGGCGCCCCGGTGCCGGCAGATATTGTGGAACGTTCGTATCCTGCCATCATTCGCCCGCGTCATAAGCAGCGATTGATTGGCAAATGTCGTTGGCCATAGGTCTCCACATTTGGCCACATCACCGGTCACACCCACGCAGGCCCAGGATTTTGATATGAAATGTACCAATTCGGCTTTGAATGCTTCATCCGAAGTGTAGCAGCCGCCAGGCAATCCCCGGGATTGTTCAAGTACTGATTTGTAGCGGTCTTCCATTTTATTTACCCCGTAATACATCCTGTATCGGGAATTCGAAAGGCCTCTTTCTGATACGCGATAAACTGTTCCACCTGCGCGCGTTGCTCCTCATCGGACCAGTGCAGGAGTGGGGCAACAATTTCCGCTGCGCTTTGGGCTTCGGATAAGGTCAGCCTGCGCCGCCACGCCAGGCTTGTGCGTCTGAGCAACACATCAGTGAGGGATTTTGCATATTCCTGCGTCACGCTGTGTTCCAAATCCGCAATGCGGATCTCCGGTTCATCGGCAAGAAAGGCAGGTGAATCGTCAGCCGCGGAAAACTCGAATGGCTGATAACTGGGCTGGCCTTTTGTTCCCGGGGGAGGGTATCGCGCCGTTACGGCGTCCAGAATCAATCGCCCTGTGCTTCTGTGACTCATAATCGGCCCGCCGGTGAGCGCGAAAATACCGGGAAACCCGCTTGCAGTCAGGTCATGCAGCAGGCGTTTGCGCCCTCCCACCGGGTCACCGTCGCTTTGTGTCAACGGGCGTACGCCAGCCCAACTGCTCACCACATCATCTCGCCTCAGCCGGCGTCCGGGTAACAGCGAATTGCATTCTTCTATGAGAAAGTCGATTTCGTCATCGGTGCAGCACACATTGCTTGCATCGCCGGCAAAAGGCGTTTCGGTTACGCCGACCGAAAACAGGTTCTTGTGAAACGGCAGGACATAGAAGGGTTCTCCATACCTGTTTATGTGAGCAATACCAAAACCGTTGTAGGTAGCGGGCATTTTCACCACGATATGGGCGCCTTTAGTCATATGTACAAGTGGCTTTTTATGTTGCGAGGGCGGAAGAACGCTGTCTGCCCAAGTGCCTGCCATGTTCAAAATGATCGGCGCAGTCACCTCTACCGGAGAAATATGCTCGTCTACCGCATCGCGTAAGGACACCACCCAGTCGCCATCCGCATCTTGTTTTTTAACACTGGCTATACAATAATTGAATAATGCAGCGCCATGCTGTTGCGCATCCAACAACATGTCTATGCAAAAGCGCTCCGGCCAGTCAAACTTGAATTCATTGTAGCAGGCGATTGCCTGCAACTCGCCAGCGTTCCGAAAATCCTCGAAGAAAGGTATTTTCTCAGCATAGTTACGTTTGATTACTGCATGATCCAGCGCAATGCGACCATCGCCCAGACAGCTTAATAACTTCAGGCCTGCCTGCAAATGCCAACTTTTGAAATCACTGTCACGATAAACAGGGAAACACATCCTGTACTGAAATATACGCTTGCCCGCGTTCGCCATATGCTCACTGACGCCGCGCATGGCCTGGCGGGCGCCGCGCAAGGCATTCAAAAAATAGCCGGGGTGCCGTGCAAAATGCCTTAGCGGATTTTTTGCCTCGAAGAATCTCAGTCCGATATGCAGCATCCGGCCTGATTTGCCGGTGGCTCCCGAACCGAAGTCCCCTTTGTCGGCAACCAGGCAGTCGTAGCCTGCCGCCGCCAGGTTCTGCGCAGCGCTGGCGCCGTTAATGCCTCCTCCAATAATGATCACATCGTAGCGCCGGTTTTGAATTGTCGTTAAAGCTAGTCCCATACGGGTTTCTTCGTTTGAGTTGTTGTCTGCCGATCATCTATACCGGGTTTGCAGTAAACCGTACAATACTTTATTCTCATGCAGCTATCAGAATAAAGAATGTCAGCTTGCAACTATTCCATTAGTTAATAGTATTGGCAAATAATGGTATTGGATTAAATTTGCATATTGGTATGTACTCTCCCGATGACCAGCAGTTCGGAGAGACTATTATGAAAAAATCTAAATCCTACTTGTATCCGCTGCATCTTTTACTCCCTATTATGGTTTTTGCCGGTTACGCTTATGGGCAAACCACCACTACGCTGGAAGAAATCATCGTGACTGCCAACAAACGCGGCGCCGCGTCACTTCAGGATACCGCCGGCAGTATTACCGCAATTACCGGGGATACGCTGGAAAAAACACTGGTGGAAGGGTTTGAAGATTACATCAAAATGGCGCCGGGTCTGACTTCGGTCAGTTCCGGGCCGGGTCAATCGCAGATCGTGATTCGGGGAGTCAATTCACAGAGAATAATCCATAGCGCGCCCCAAACCCGATCGCTTGCGGGGCTGTATATTGACGAAATGCCCATTTCCGTGGCCGGATATAACCCTGATCTGGGCGTTGTCGATATTGAGCGAATAGAAGTTCTGCGCGGCCCGCAGGGCACGCTTTATGGCGCCAGTTCCATGTCCGGCACAATTCGAGTCGTTACCGCAAAGCCGGATACCGAGACGTTTTCGGGCAATGCCAGCGCCAATGTCTCGCACACTAAGAACGGTGATATCAACCACCGGGTAAAAGCGTCCGTGAATGTGCCTTTCTCGGATAAGGTCGCGCTGCGTCTGAACGCGTACAATACCTCAAAAGGCGGGTTTATCGACAATGTGGCGCCGGGCTTTGAGAAAGAGGATTACAACAGCGAGGATATCGTCGGCGCAAGAGCACAGTTGGCTTATTATGGAGACAAGCTGAATGCCGTTGCAGCCTTGATGTACAACAACCTGGAAGCGGACGGCGCGTCTGACGAATATCTGCCCAATCCTGACGATGCGCAAGTTGCCGCAGTGACCCGTGAAATGCAGACCGTCAAAGTCATACAGGATTTTTATCACCAGGAATTTCTCGCGTTCAATTTTAATCTCGATTACGATTTGGGATCGGTCTTATTCACCTCAGCCACATCGTATTTTGATACGGAAATCACAAAGAGCTTGGATGATACATTTCGGGTGCTGGCGGTCACGCCGATCCGCGCGCCCTACAGTGAGTACCAGGCATGGGATACCAGCGACTCCGTGATCCAGGAAATACGCCTGTCCTCAAACTATGATACGCGCCTGGAATGGTTGATCGGCGGTTATTACGAAGCCAACAACAGGGAGTTCCTGCAAACGCAACCGACCCCCGGACTGAACGCATTTTTTGTTTCCATAGGTGGCCCGCCTCCTTGCCCGACCCTGACCGGGCCCTGTTACGGCGCGGTCGCGAACTCTGTTTTTGATGGCGTGACTACCATTGATTCGGAGCAGTTCGCAGCTTTTGGCGAGGCCACGTTGAGTATCACGGATGCGCTCAGGTTGAAACTCGGTTTCCGTTATTTCGATTATGAGAACGATGTGTACATTTTGGGGTCCGGGGTCGCCAATGATGGTGTGACCGTGGACGAGGACATCATCAAGGAGGATGATTGGGTGCCGAAAGTGGAGGTATCAGTTGACGTTACCGAGGATCACATGCTTTATGCAACCTATTCAGAAGGTTTTCGCCTGGGCGGCATCAATGGGTTTATTCCGGAGGTTTGCCGGGCGGAGGTAGAGGCATTAGGGTCAGCCCACAATGCGCCGTTCAACTCCGATAACCTGAAAAACTATGAACTTGGCGCCAAAACAGCCTGGCTGGATAATCGTCTGATCGCGAATCTGGCCGGTTATTACAACAAATTTGACGATATTCAAACGGGCATTGCGTTGAATTGTGGTTTTTTTCAGATGTTGAACTCAGGCAGGATCAGAAATATCGGTTTTGAAGGCGACTTTACTTTCCAGGCTTCAGATGCGTTAACGCTGCGCTTCGGTTTCTCCTACGTGGATTCTGAAGTTAAAAAATCCATTCCCGGCATTAATGTTGATGGAGACGAGCCGCCTTATATCCCTGAATTCACCGCTTCCGGTTCCGTTGATTACGGCATGTCGTTAGGCAATGGTTTTGGTTTTATTCGCGCCGATGTGCGCCATGTCGGGAGTTCTGGCAACGAGTTTTCTTCGCAACCGACCATCAGCACTTTACCCTCCTATACCATCGTAGACCTGACCTTGGGTTATGATTTAAATAACTGGTCCTTGAGTATATTTGCCAGGAATTTGTTTAATGACGATGTGATCACGAATATTGATCCAGACCGTATACAACCAGACCAGTTAACTCGCGGTTTGCCCAGAACGGTCGGATTCGGCGTGAGCAGAAACTTCTGAAACGAACCCCTGCGCCTTAGTGGCCCCTGATAGCGCTAGCGTCTCGCCTGCAGGTAGGCGGGCTGCCTGCGTTCCCAGGTTTTTTGTTTGGACTTGCGTGCAGGTTACAAGACTTTGTATCAGTCCGCATGGACAATGCCGGCGGCGATACCCAGTTCCGGCATAACGCTGTAGAAATCCCGGACCGGCAACCCGCCGCCGCTTGCCTTGTGCGCGGCTGCGGCGGCAATCCAGGTATGCAATTCCATTGATCCGATGCCGCCTTGCTCAATGAGTTGATCCGGGCCCCAGTCATCGAATTCTTGCAACTTGCCCCGGGTAAACAAGTCAAGAAACCGCTGGTCCGATTCCGCATTCAACCGCATATCACTCGCAGTTCGCTCCCCGCGCGCGATCATCTTCGCTCCTTCGTGGTGCATGACCTCCAGGCGTTCAAGCCATTGCGATCCAGTCAGTGATGCGAGATCATCGCCGCCAGACAGCTTCCAGGCTTCAACTTCCGGTTCCCCGGCGCCATGTTCGGGATAATAACGGGTAGGGTGGTGTGACATGCCACCTGAGGCAAGAAACAACACCCGCTTGTTCATGGTATCGGCAAAACGTCCAAGCGCCTTTCCCAGCAGTCGGGTGCGTCTGAAGGGCACAAACGGTTTGGTGATACAGTTGATGAAAACAGGAATGACAGGACGCGCGGTCAGGCTGCCGAGCATGATGGTAATGGTTTGGGAGAAGGCATGATCGACGGTCATACTGTAGGATACCGCGGCATCGATATCGTTGGCGCGCAAGTATTCGACACAAGATATGGCTGTTTCTTCAGGCACGTTCAGCGGGCCTGCGAATCCGCCGATATCCGTCGTTGCCTCGGCGCTCACCCCGACACAGAAAGCCGGCATCGTGTTCAGAAAAAAGCCGTTGAAGTGATCCGAGCCAAAGGCAATCACCAGTTCCGGGTCAAATTCCGCAATGGCTTGTGCACGCGCAGCAAACGCCTGTTGCAGCCCGTCCCAGTCCTCAGGCTCCCTGGCATAACAATACAATAATGGCGAATGAGAGGCGCAGATCAGGGAAGTTGTCATGACAGTTAACCTCCTAATATCATACGCTTGCCAGGTCTGTCCTGGTAATGAGTTTTTCCATTAATCACGCTTGTTATATTTTTTCAGCACAGCATAATAATCAGTCACATGCTAACCGGGAAGGATGATCATGAGCAAGGCAATTTTTATCAATGAATACGGCGGACCTGATGTCCTGTCTTACCAGGAATATCCTGTTGGAGACCCCGGCCCCGGGGAAGTAATGGTGCGCAACACCGTTATTGGGGTGAACTATATCGACACCTATTACCGTTCCGGGCTTTATCCGGCTGAATTGCCGCTGATACCCGGCGACCAGGCTGCCGCGGTGGTTGAAGCGGTCGGGACCGGTGTCAGCGAATTCAAGCCCGGTGACCGGGTCGCCTATGCTTCAAAACCGCTGGGGGCTTACTCAGAGCTGCGTCTGATTGACGCCGGCCTGCTGGCGCCGTTGCCGCAAGATATAACCGACGAAGTAGCCGGCGCCACCCTGACACGGGGGCTGACCGCAGAATATCTAACCCACCGGCTATATGAGCTGAAAGCAGGGGAGACGGCATTGATACATGCTGCGGCCGGCGGAACCGGAAAGATTCTCTGCCAGTGGGCCAACAGGATTGGCGTCAGGGTAATCGGCACAGTGGGTTCTGAAGACAAGATGGAGATTGCGCGGGAAAACGGTTGTTCCGAAGTGCTGTTACACCAGCATGACTTTGTCTCGCAAGTCAAACAACTGACTGAAGGGCAGGGCGTCGATATTGCCTATGACTCCATCGGCAAGTCCACATTCATGAAATCGCTGGATTGCATCAGGCCCAGGGGCATGATGGTCAGCTTCGGTAACGCCTCCGGCAAACCGGACTCCCTGGATGTGCTGGAACTGGCCAAACGCGGCAGCCTGTTCCTGACACGTCCAACATTATACGGCTACACCAACAGCAGGGAGGAGTTACTGCTGTCAGCCGAACGTTATTTTACGGCCATCACCAACGGCTTGCTGCAGGTTGAAACAGGCAAGCCTTTTGCGTTGAAAGACGCCGCAGACGCGCACCGCCACCTGGAAGATCGCTCCAGTATCGGCTCGCCGATACTTATTCCTTGAGATGTCCCTCGAAGCATTGAAAGATTGCTATTGCTTTAATGCGATAGATAGAATATGATTTTCTGAAACTGTTATTCATATTTGAAAAGTATGCGTATTTCTGAACGAGGACAAATTACCATTCCCAAACATATGAGGGACCGTTTCGGTCTGGGTTGTAACGTCGATGTTGAGATAACTCCAACTAGTGACGGCCTGCTAATCAAGAAACGCGCGGCATCAAAACACCCGGTAGAACGGGTGTACGCTATTTTGCAAGATAACGGAAACACTGATGATTACATTGAAGAAATTCGTGGAAGGTGATCAGCGCCGTTGACACGAATGTCCTGCTGGATGTATTCCTCCCGGATAAAACCCACGGTCCAAAGTCTAAAGAATGGCTTAAAGACGCCTATAACCGCGGGGCGCTGCTCGTTTGTGATGTGGTTTACGCAGAGCTTGTTCCCGCATTCAAGGACAGAAGCAAACTTGACAAAGCGTTGAGAGAAATCAACGTAACGATCTCTCCAATAAACACCGATATTGCCTATGAGGCAGGCGCGCGCTGGTTGCAATACCGTGCTGCTGGCGGACCAAGAGAGCGGATAATTTCTGACTTCCTGATTGGCTCCCATGCAGCTATCACAGCCGACAACTTTCTTACCCGGGACCGCGGTTTTTATAAAACATATTTCCCTGAGTTGAAAGGTCTCTGAATGGAAAACCTCGTTACCAAAACAGACTTGGCTTTGGCCGTCCAGCAACTTACTGTGAAAATGTACAGTACGGCCGCCGTGGTGGTTACTATTTTGGTCGCCCTGGATCGCCTGTTTCCCGTTTGAACAAGGCGCAAACCCGGCAACAAACTGAAACATACAGGCCCATTTCAGGGCTTGTCCAGCAACTCCAGCGCGCTACGGGTCATTACCTCAACGCCGGTTGTGATCGTCAGTTCCGGGTCCGGGGCAAAGAAAGGAGAGTGTAGGGAAGGCAGGACTTCACCCGATTCCATGGCCTTGGTATATTTTTCGGCCTCCACACCGCCAATCCATAAAAACAAGCTGGGGATTTTCGGTTCCACCCGCCCGTATCGGGCAAAGTCCTCGCCACCCATAACGGGTTCACCGGGAACAAGTCGTTCTTCTGAAAACACTGTCCTTAATGCGTTGATAATACGCTCGGCCAGTTCCGGGTTGTTGTAGACAGAAGGGGTGTATTCGTCCTTGATCTTCACTACTGGCAACTTGTCCCGCGGCAGGCCCATAGCCAGGGCCTGGCCTTCTGCAATCCTCTTTATCCCTTCAAGCAATAAACTTCGCGCTTCATCCGTATAGGATCGCACCGTCAACTGTAACTCCACCTTGTCCGGGATAACATTGTGTTTCGTGCCACCGTGGATCGAACCGACCGTCACCACACCGGCATCAATGGGTTTCAACTCGCGTGCAACCAGGGTCTGCAGTGCATTGATGATCTGTGCTGACAGCACGACAGGATCTTTGGTGCGGTGCGGATAGGCGCCGTGTCCGCCGATACCGTAAACGGTAATATCGACACTATCGACATTGGCCATCACATAGCCTTTGGTGTAAATAACCTTTCCGGCTGGTTCGGAAGAGCTGACGTGCAGCCCAAAATTGTAATCCGGACGCGGGAAACGCTCAAACAGACCATCTCTGAGCATGGCGCGAGAACCGGCGCCGACTTCCTCTGCCGGTTGAGCAATCATGATCAGCGTGCCTTGCCACTTTTCGGTCATGGACGTGAGACGTCTGGCAGCGCCGATAAATACCGTCATATTCACATCATGAGCACAGGCATGCATGATATTGACAGTATTTCCGGACGCATCGACTGTCGTCGCATTGCTGGCATACGGTTTGCCGGTTTTTTCAAGAACGGGCAGGGCATCCATATCCGCCCTTAACAATACCGTAGGGCCAGCGCCGTTTTTCATCACACCTACGACGCCGTAACCGCCGACATTCTCTGTTACCGTGAAGCCCAGGTTGCGCAGCTCCGTTGCCATGCGGGCGCTGGTTTTTTCCTCTTGGAAAGATAATTCAGGATTCATGTGCAAATGCACATACAGCGACTCGAGGTAGGGGTAATCGCTCTGAATCTCGTTCCGTAACGTGGAATCTGCGCGCGCGCATAGCGCGATTTGCAAGAAGAATAAAATGAGGAAGGTAGAAAATTTCATTTAACCCGCCAGAAACAGCTCCGGGTGTTCACAAGAACACGCAATATCCCTTTCTCATATAAAGCGCATCGCGGCCAGGATGATGCCGGTAAGTATGATCATCAGACCGCCCAGGGTAATGACCAACTCACGTTTTAGCTGCGACAGGGCAATATCCAAATCGCTTGTGGTGACCAATTCCATACTATGCTCGTTAAGAATCTGTACCATTGCTTCTGCTTGTGCATGACTGAATCCACCTGCCTCCAGCTTGCGTGCCGCTTTCTGTGTATCAGTGATGATCATCTGATTTCCTCCTTAATCATCTCCGTAGTTTCCATATAAGGGAAGCGCTGGACAAAGCAGAGTTCCCGGTTCGAATTATCGCTGATTTTATCATGGATGAATGAACCGGGATAGTTATTCCAAGATTAATTTAAAGTATCGAATAACTGCGCATAATATATATTATGTTAAATATAATGTTTTAGCCTGATGTTGTTTCTTAGTGTATTTAGTTAATTGCTTCTTTCCCTCTTTTGATAGTAACGGTTTACCGCCTCAGTATTTGTAAAAAAGGATCGGTGAGACTACTCCTGTTTTAAATACAGAAGAGTCAAGATTGTGATCATACTTAACAGGATCAAGGCGATGCCTAGAAGGCTCACGGCAGTGAAATCGTTATCCTGGATCATGAATCCGACTACACCGGGGCCTAGACCGAGGCCGGCAGTCTGAACAGCCCCCATCATCACAACAGCACGTCCTTTGGGATCCAGTTCTGCCATGATTCCGGAGAAATAAGGTTGTGTCAGGTTCCAGCCGAATAAATACAATAGCGTGGCGATAGCAAAACGCATACCGTCAATATCTCCCATCAGTAATACCAGTCCATAGATGGAAATCACGGCGCTGATAATGATCGGCCCTGCTCGACCAAAACGAGTACTGACTGCGGCCGCGATCATCGCGCCGCCTATGCCGCCTATGTTTGACAAGGCAAGACTGTTGCCGATGGTTTGTCCGGAAAGTCCCGCGTTAGATGCAATACGTTCCATAAACGCCCAGGCTTCTCCTTGCGCCATGAAATAAAAGAAGACCGTGGCTAAACCCAGACCAATGAGAACATAAGGCAAAGGCGTCCCGTTATTGCCCCCCGGATCGTTGTGTTCGACCCCATGGGAGATAGGCAACCAGCGCACAAACAGAAAGTTAATCGCAACAAGCAGACTAAGCGTCGCAAAGACGTAAGCTTTTCCACCGACGGCAAGGAGCATGGGCATGAAATACAAGAGGATGGTTGCAAGTGTTAAAATCACCACCAGGTAAATCCCAAATTGTCGGTCCGGATTATGCGTCCCGCCAAATATGGCAAAAGCTACGGACACGGCCATGCCCTCTCCTATTCCGGCTATCAGGCGCGCTACCACTATAGCTTGATATGAACTTGCTTGAATGGACAATAAGCTGCCTGCCAGTAATACGACCAACGCTACAAGAGCCAGCATTCGCCAGTTGTATCGATGGATCAAAAATGCCGTGATAGTCATGGCGACCGCCATGGTAATGATGTCCGCGGACATGACCAGGCCGACCTGGCTTGGGTTCAGTTGCAAGGTGTCGGCAATCACCCCGACTATTCCTGGCATAATTACAATGGTTAAGGCGCCAATGCTGCCCAGATAGTTTGCCGCAGTTAATGAACGAATGCTGTTCAGGTCGATATGTTGTATTGTTGGTGATGTTGTCATATATCCAAACCGCTCTCAGCTTGAACAATTCACAGGTAATAGAATTAATAAATAACTTTAAAATATAAATATAACTATTTGATAAAATAGTATTTATTTTATAAGAGCATTCCGAAATTAAAGCGCGCAGGGGTTTTAACTCAATCTCCGGCTACTGATGGCGTTGCCGCAGATACTCTCTTTCCAGCTTCTTTATAAAAACCATTTGTTCTCTCTGGATCAACGCCATGTCCAAATCGTCGGCAAAACGCATCGCATAGGCGCCCCCCCGTGGAAATTCCTTCCATTTATTTCCTGTGGAAAACGCAAACACATCGGCGCTATGCATAGTCAGCTTCACCTTGCCGTCAGACAAATCATCCAAGCGCCCGGCAATGTGTGATAAAGCCTCGTTGTTGGGTTGGCCGACCCGATCAAATTCCAGTACACGAAAGACAGCGTTGGTCTCCTCATAGGTGTAGCCGACAGCTTCAACCTTGTTCAGATATCCCATCATCATGCCGAACAGCAAGCGCGCAGATAGCGGATTCAGGTAGCCCTTGCTGCCGGCATCAACAACAGTATGTATCACAGCAGGCTTTATGCCTTGATCAAGCGATACGTGGCACAACAACAGAACGCTGTCCTGAAAATAGATATACCCGATCATCGATGCCAGGGAAATAATATCTTCAGCGGTGGCATCAGCGGCCATATTCAAACGGGCATTGATGGAGATGCCGGATACACCTTGGTAACCACCTTGGGTAATCAATGAAACCCCTGGCTTTATCCTGTCGGCAAGTCCGGGGCTGATAGCCAGTATTGATTCAAGACGTTTGCTTTCGGTGCGGGACAGCGTTTTGCGTTGTTCCCAATTCAATGCGGCAACGGCGTCAAAAACTTTTGCCTCGATCCGGCTAGCCGCATCCCTGTTTGGGAATACCACGTAGAACAATTCACAATCGGGTCTTGATATTTTGTCCGCGGCGGCGAAAACAGACAACGGAAAAAGAAAAAGGAAACTTATTCTTGCCAGTCTTGACACGATTTATCCCCAATTATGAAACAGAAAACAACTGCGCTATTGTTTTGATAGTTCAATAGCGCAGCCAGAAGCCCGAATCAGTAACTGAAATTTGTCCTCACGTAAATAAAGCGACCATTAACGCCGATCGGTGAGAGAACATCGTATGGCAGGTTACCAAAATAGCTGATGTCGAATATCGATTCGTCAGGATATTCATCAAGAAGGTTATTCCCCCCTGCCGATATACGCCAGTTGTCATTAATGGCATACTCGATATCAGCATCGACAGACCATTCGGCCCCATAGACCTGCTGCGGCTCAAAACCGCCGCCGAAATCGAATATCCGTTCCGTTTCTCCGAAACGGGTCGCCCGCACCAGTGCGGATATGGTTTCGTTGGACCATGAACCGGTGAGAATCAGCTTATCTTCCGGCGCTGCCGTCTCGTAGGTGTTCTGCTCTTCGATACCCATAATCACCCGGTTCGGCTCATTGACAATATCAGTATCGGTGTTGTTATACGCAACCGAGAAACTCCAGCCCTCACGCCGGTAGGATGCAACCACGTCAAACCCGGTGGTCTCCGTGTCTGCAACATTGGTAAAAAAACGCACTCCGCCAACACCGGGCACACCATCAACAGGAATATTCTGGGACAGCGCAATACGATCATCGATATCCACCTCGAAGTAATCAAAGGTCAAACTGATACCGTTATCATTGAACCAGGTAAAACCGATGCTTTTACTCAGTGATTCTTCAGCATCAAGGGCCTCTGCGCCATTTTCCAGCGCAATCGGATCAGTCACGGGCAGACTCAAAGTTCTGACCAGCGCGCCGCCTGTGCCATAACTGGTCGTCGTGCCGGTGAAAAATGCCTGTGCGAGAGAGGGCGCGCGGAAGCCGGTGCTGATACTTGCGCGGATGCCGAAGCCCGGGAACAGCTCGTAGCGAGCCGCAGCCTTGCCGTTAACCGTATCGCCGAAATCATCGTAATCTTCAAACCTGCCTGCCACCGACAACAGCAGATCCTCAGTAATATCAAACTCCAGGTCGACATATGCCGACCAGGCAAACCGGTCCTCATCGACTTCATCGGAAGGTTGTAATCCCGGACCGCTTTGCGCGCCGATCTTGGATGTATCGCTGTTACCGAATGTGATACACACTGCACAGGCTACCGCGTTCCCTGCAATATAGGATTCCGGATCACCTGCCTTCGTGCTGTAATCCTCAAATCGAAACTCCAGTCCCGCTGCGGCATTGACCGGGATCGCGCCGAGTTCCATTCCCCTGGAAACATCAAGATTGAGCACAGTCTGCGAATAGTCATACTCGCCCCGGTAAAATTCAGTCGGACTGGCAGTACCCAGCGAAGAGTTGAGCGTGTTCTTTACGCTGTCGGAAAACTCGTTGGAACCGTATACTACGCTCGCATCGATGAGCCAGCCACCGGCCAACTCCCCGGTGATGCCGCCGGCAATAGAGAAGTCAGTGATGTCCGCGTCACTTATCGGCAAAAACCCGTTGGGATAGATTGACATGACGTTATTTGCGCTGACCGGATAGCGAAAGAAATTATAGCCTTCGCCGTCACGCTCGGAGTAACTGCCGAAACTGTATAACTCAAAGCCTGAATCCAACTCATAGCCGGCGTTGAACATCAGGTTGATATCACTTGCTTCGCCATCGCCTTCACGATAGTTGCGCATGCCTGCCAACGCATCATTCGGGGCCGCTTCCGGTGTCCCGCTGGACGGGACCGGTGCGATGAATTCAGCAAAACCAATCGTCGGCAACTGGTCGAAACTCGACCGGTTAGTCGATGATCGGTCACGGTATTCAGCGCTCAGGTTAAGAAAGCCGTTGGCGAAAGAAAATCCGTGGTTGGCGCTGACAGTGACTGTTTCCCCGTCCGTGATATTCTTGTCAACCGGGTCCAGCTCCGTGATGTGGCCCCCATAGGAAACCGAGATATTACCCCCTTCAGTATTGTCTTTCAGCACGATGTTGATGACGCCCGCAATAGCATCCGAACCGTACTGGGCCGCAGCCCCATCGCGTAATACCTCTATGCGTTCAATCGCGCTGGTCGGGATATTATTGAAATCTACGGCAGCGCTGCCTCTGCCCACCTTCGATTCAGTACTGATGACCGAATTGACATGGCGCCGCTTGCCATTTACCAGGACCAGCACCTGGTCCGGACTCAAACCCCTTAATTGCGCCGACCTGACAATGTCGGTCTGCCCGGAATTGGATTGGCGCGGCATGCTGAAAGAAGCCACGGCGGCCTGCAGCAAACCGCCCAGTTCGCCGGCAATATTGGGTGACCTGACCAGGTCGTCAGCGGTGATGATATCCACCGGCACCAGACTGTCTTCAATCGCGCGGGTCTGGGAACGTGTGCCGATAGTAACGATTTCTTCAATCTCGTTATCGGCAGCAGACGCTGATTCCTGTGCGATCGGCTGCAATGTGCAGACGGACAGGGATAACAGGTACATTGCAGGAACGCTTAACAGGCTATTGAATAATTTCATAATATTCTCTTCCGGTAGTTTGCTGTGATCTGTAAAGGTCAGATTCTATCAAAATTCATTTAAAGAAGCTCTGAGACTTAACCCAGAGCTTCCCTAATATAATTTACACAGAAAAAGCGTACCAGCTTCGATGGATTTGCCGTCTCATAAGTCGGCCATACAACCCGGTTTTACCGCGACCCAGACCAGGTGGATCGGTTCATCTCCGGAATTCTGCGACTCGTGGTCGGCGTCCAGCCCAAGCCCTTCATCGCTCCAGCCGATCTCGCCATCAGGCGCTACATAAGTCTCTGTTTTGTCTCCATAACGCACTGTCCACTCACCACCTTTAACATGGATATAAAGTTGATTCGGTGGATGTTTATGCACACCTTCCCATTGTCCGGGTGGAATGATAAATCTCTGCACGACAAGCGTGTCATTATCCAGCAAGATCTCACCGGGGATATTGGGGTAGAACTGGTGGCACGGGCTCGCCGGCCCATCTGCGCCGTGCGTTGCGGTGACGACAAGATTTATCAGTAACAGCGATATAGTTTTCCTGATATAACATAATTTTTGCATGTTGGCCTTGATCATAAAACATCCTCCTATTGTTCTAAGGAAGCTATGAGACTTAATCAGAGGTTCATTAATTGACTATGGACGCCTATGCGCAGGGTCGAAAAGTGTGCTAACGGGCAACCCTGGGTGATCTAGAGGCGCTCTCTCTGCGCCAGCAAACCCGGAATCAGGATGAGGGCGCTGGCGATGAACAGTATTGTCGCCACGGTGTAGACATTGTCATAATTGCTCCTGCCGAGAATGGTTGCGGCGATGAAGGGGCCGATAGCATAGCCCGCCGTCTGCATGCAGATGCCGTAAATCACTACCTTGCCCCGGCGGTCAAATGAGGCCAGGGTTGCCAGCAGGTAGGGCATACTCACGTTCCACAGGAAATTAAACAGGCAGACACCCAAGGCGAAATGGAACAGGGCGATCTTGCCGACCAGCAAGTAGATGCCGATGGCGGTACCTGTGATGCTCACCTGCAAAGGAATAATACGGCCGATGCGTAGCTGCAAAACCACGGCAACAAAGGCGCCGGCAATACCCAGGAACTGGGAGACTGTCAGGACATTGGCCACGGTCTGCTCGGCAATACCCGCTTCCAGCCCAAGCAGGAACAGGTAAGCCCAGACGATACCTATGGAGGTGTTATAGACCAGAATGGCAAACAGGGACAGCCCTTTCAAGCGCCAGGAATAACCCATCGGTTCTGGCGTTGAGCGCCGCAAGTGGTGAACGCCCGAACGCGGCAGGTAGCGGACGAACAACAGCCCCGATAGATTGAACAAGGCAAAAAACAGCAGAACGCCATTCATGCCGATCCCGGCAAACGCAGTGGGCATAACCAGGATGCCGAGGGCGCCGTAGATTAATACCCAGGTGATGATGTAACCGAAATTCCTGTCGGATTTGTCGGTGAGACCCATCATGGCAAAGGTCAACGACATCAGCCCGCCGGAACCCATGCCGGTGAGGAAGCGCACTGCCGCCAGCGACTCAAAATCCGTCAGTGAAAGCGACATGAGGTTGCCTGTGGTGGCAATGATGAGACACAGCAGCGTGAGCTTGCGCCAGTCAAAACGCGCCTCCAAAAAGATAAGCAGCATGGTGGTGAAAGCGATGCCGAACATCTCCGCAGAGGCGATATACCCCGCCTGTTCCTCGCTGAAGTCCAGATATTCAACCAGGCCCTGAACATAACCCGGCTGCAGGATAAAGACACAAGGGGCAATGACCGCGATATAAACCACCGCAACGATCGGCATGCGCGCATTTACATCCACCGGACCGGCGCTATTTCCCAATAACCATCGCATAGCACTCCCCCTTTGTATTACAGTAGTTTTACTGGAGCTTGAAGCTGTTAAAGTTAAGGATGTTGATCAATTCAATCTAGGATTTGTCTGCGCTCGCAAATTTGTGCTGTAGAAACCTCTGATTTAATCTCAACGGTTGCTTAAACACTGCTTAACACATCCAGCAATATATCCACGGCCTTGTTCATGTAGTCACGGGTGATAGTTAACGAGGGCATGAGACGCAACACGTTGCCGTTGCGGCCGCAGGGCACCATGATGATGCCGTTTGCTAACAGGCCCATCACCACTTTCATCATCGTGTCTGCGCCGGCAGGTTCCCGGGTGTGCTTGTCTGTCACCAGTTCAATGCCGATCATCAATCCCCTGCCCCGCGCTTCACCAATAATGGGCAGTTTATCAGAGGCGCCCTGTAAACGTTCCAGGACTTCTTTGCCGAGCTGCGCAGCCCGCTCTACCAACTCGCCTTCCTGGATGATGGCAATATTGGTCATGGTAACCGCAGAAGAGACCGCATTGGCGGCAAAGGTCTGGGGTTGCGACATGTCGTCAAGCTGTTGCGCCAGTTCTTTGCGCATAATCACGCCGGCCATGGGCAGATCTCCGCCCATGCCTTTGCCGAAGGTCATCATGTCCGGTTCTACCCCGGTATGTTCGATAGACCACATTTTCCCAGTGCGGCCGGTACCCGCCTGAACCTCGTCCGCGACAAACAGCGCGCCGTGTTTCTCACAGGCAGCTTTGACCCGAAGGAAGAACTCAGGCGCCGGCGGCACATAGCCTCCTTCGCCCTGGACCGGCTCAACGATTACCGCGGCCACATCGTCCGCTGCCGTGTACGGTGTGTTCAACAGGTAATCCACATAGTCGCCGCAGACTTCCTCGCAGGTCTTATCTCCCAAGGGCAGTGGAAAACGATACGCGTAGGGGTACGGCGCATGGATTACGCCGCCCATGAAGGGGCCGTAGCCCTTGCGGTACTGATCACCCGTGGTCAACGCGTTGGAGGCGGCCCAGACACCGTGGTAAGCCCCATGAAAGGCCAGGATCTGGTTGCGCCCGGTTACCCGGCGGGCAAATTTGATAGCGCATTCCAACGCCCCGCTACCGCTCTGAGTGAAATAGCTGATACAGTTGTTGCGGAGACCCGGCGGCGCGATGGAAGCAATCATTTTCGCCAGTTCGCCGCGCTTGGTATTGCTGATATCCGAAGCATGCATGAGTATCCTGGACTGGCGTTCCATGGTCTCGATCACCCTGGGATGAGACCGCCCTACGCTGCTGACGCCAACACCGGCTGACACATCGATATACAGGTTGCCGTCCGGATCCTTCACCGTTACTCCCTTGCCCACATCGAATACCAGCGGAAAGCCGCCGCCACCTCGGGTCATCGATTCAAATTTCGGCGCCTCGGCCAGCATTGCAGCCGCCTTCGGGCCGGGCACGCCATCAGTGATGATATTCGGCGCATCAGCAAAAGATAGTTCTGCCAGTTCCTGTTCTGAGATCATGGTAGTCTCCGGTATAGTCAAGATATGTCCAGGAGTTCTCTGACTTAATCAGAGGTTCCTTAAGTCAGAGTTCCTTTAGTTTATCAGGTATCCAAATCGTTTACTTCCACTAGTACTCCAATTTCAAGGCGCAGGCGAGACACTCGCCTCCAGGGTAAAGACCTTGTAAGGAATCTTGTTGTCTGCTGGATTCCCGTTGTTGCGAGAATGGTCAGCGCTAACGCATAATATCGGATTAAACAATCAGGTTCCTTGAATGTCTTCTGAACTGTCACCCCACAATACCGCGTTACTGATCGTAGATATGAGCCTGGATTTTTTACAGGCCGACGCGCCGTTCGAGACTCAAGCAGGACGGGTTATGCTACCGCAACTTGCGAAATTTATTCGATATTGTCGCTCGATAAAATTGCCGATCATTTATTTAAACCATGTTCATCACCCGGGAGCAAACGACAAAGGTACCCTGGCTGACCGTTTTCCCCTGATTCGGGACGGGAAGGCTGTGCGCGCCGGTACTGAAGGCGTCACCATCTGGCCAGATATTGCGCCTGAAGCCAACGATATGGTCATCGAGAAGATCAGGCAATCCGGCTTTATGTACACCAGGTTGGAGGCAACGCTTAAAGATTTAGGCGTAACCCACCTCCTCATGGCCGGTGTTTCAACCGGCGCTTGTGTTGAATCCACCGCTCGAGACGCGGTGTCCAGGGACTATAACGTTTGCATGCTGAGCGATGTCACCGCGGCATCCGGCATAGCCGACCAGGGCTGGGGCGTCGTTGACTCAGATACCCTACAAAGAGTGTTTCTAACCAATTTCGCCCGCCACTTCGGAAAAGTGGCTTCGACCGAAGAATTAATGGCCGGCCCGCTTGCAAAAAGTCCACCCTGAGCATACGGGTGGACCCACGGATGCCGCAGTTTGTTTTATTGCCCGAAGGAGTAACTGAATGTTGCGCCATAAGTCCGGGGCATTCCATACACTCGCACAAACGGACCGTTGCCACCGTTGTATGCTGACGGATAATAGTCCTCATCGGTGAGATTGCGGGACCAGAGCATCGCCCGCCACCTGCCGTCAGCGGCGGCGACACCGATCCTGGCGCCGAGCAACGTGTAGTCTTCGGTATCTTCTTCCGGTCGCACCCCGCCGCTTATGTCATCGGTGAAGCTCACGTCCAGGCCTGCTTCCAGCATCATGTTCGCGGATATCGGCTGGACAAAATCCACTACCGCGGTGTACTGCCATTCCGGAGACTGTTGCAGGGGCGCTCCGGAAACATCCATTCTTACCGTATTCGGCCAGTCACTGGCGTCGCGGTCCACCGCGTCCCATTTATTGACCTCGGTATCCAGCCACGCAGCGGCAAACTGCAGTCTCAGGCTGTCAATAGGCTGCCATTGTATATCGAGTTCAATACCGTGAATTTCCGATTCAGGCACATTGGTCAGTCCGGAAATATTGCCGACGAAGGTAACGGCAGCGTCCTGCTCCTGCTTGTCTTCATAGTTGTAGTAGAATACAGCGGTGTTAACCTGCATGCTGCCGTCCAGATATGTTGCCTTGCTGCCGACTTCGAATGAGGTCAGCACCTCCTCCTTATAAGGCGCAAGCTGCTGGGTGGTATTAGAGTTGGCGCCATTGAAACCACCCGACTTGAAACCCCGGGAGACCATGCCGTAAAGCAGAAAATCATCGCTGACAGAATAGTCGAGGCCGATCTTGCCCATCCACTTGTTGGTGTTTATGCTATCCTCGTAGGGCTGGAACGCGTTGTTGATGTTAGGCGTCATTAGCACTGCGAAAATGGAGTTCGGCGATGCCGGATCATCGTTGATGGTGCCGCAGTCTCCTGCTACCAGGGAGGCGCCGAATGCGCCATTAAGGAAGGCGGCCAGGCTACCGTCATCAGCCACATAGGTGCAACCGACCCAGTCCCGATCTTCCTCGGTATAGCGCACACCCAGGGTCAGGCGCAGGGCTGGTGTGAACTGCCACTCCACGTGGCCAAAGACTGCCGCGGACTCGGTTTCCTGGGTGTAGATGGTATCCAACTCCAGGATCGGTGTAGCCGCAAACAGTCCGACGCCCCAAGGGATGGAACCGAAGCCGTACTGGGAATCCGACATGAAATAGTGGTAATACTCGTCCATCTCATCTTTAGAATAATACAGGCCCGCGACCCAGTTCAGGTTGTCAGTCTCGCCCGTCAGTCGCAGCTCCTGGGAAAAAACCTCCAGGTCTGTGGTGTTGATATTGCTGGAATCGTTAAAGAACCCGCCGTCCCAGTCATTTGACTCAACCCGATCAAACTCATTGTAACCGGTGACCGAAGTCAGGGTCATCGCGCCCAGTTCCCAGTCAATACGCGCCATTACGCCAACGAGTTCGTTGTCGCGCCGCGGGCGCAGATTGAAGGTTTTGCCGGTATGCGGACTGGTATAGCTGTTGGTCCAGTCGGCGATCCGGTTGTCGCCACTGGAATACCACGGTGGGGTTTCGCCAAAATTCGCGCCGCCCGGCTGCCGGTACTCATCCAACGGCGTATAGGGGTTGGTAAACTCACCCAGCCCGTTTTCCCGGCCGTCATAAGATGTATTTGCCCGGTTTTCGGACTTGTCCCTGGTGTAGTGGGCAATTACGGACAGGCTGAACGTATCGGTTGGTTCAAAGTTCAGGGTGCCGCGCACAGCGATCGCATCCTGTTCACCCAGTTTGTCATCCCGGGTGGCACTTTTCTGCCAGCCTTCTTCCGATTGCATCGTCTTGAACGCCAGGCGTCCTTGTACCGTATCACTGCCGCCACTGATGAAACCCTCCACATCCCAGGACTGGAAACGGCCGTAGCCGCCGGTGATGCCCGCCTCGAATTCCCGGGTGGGTTTTCTGCTGATAAAATTGATCTGCCCGGCAGTCGTATTGCGCCCGTACAGGTCGCCCTGGGGCCCTTTCAGCACTTCCACCCGGTCGGTATCAAACACCAGGTTGCGCGTCATCACCGAGTACGGCATGGCCACTTCGTCGAAGTAGATGCCGACGGTGGATGATGCCGCGGTGGAATAATCCTGGAAGCCTACGCCGCGGATGGTGTACAAGGGCACACCGGTCGCCGCGGTTTCATTCACCGTGAGTCCGGGCACGTACTGGGCCATGTTCTCTGCGCTGACTATCCTGAAATCCTGCAACTGCTCGCCGCTGAATGCGGAAATGCTGATGGGAACATCATTTAGGTTCTGGCTGCGCTTTTGCGCGGTAACGGTAATCTCCTCGATCTGGGCGGCCTGGGCAATACCCAGGCCGGCCAGGCAGAGGACGGTTACCCACAGCGCAGTCAGCCCGCGCCGGGATATTTGCCATTCGGTGATCGTAGTGTGCATTATGGACTCCCCATTCTATTGATATCGCGTTGCGGATTATGATACAAAAAAATTGAAGTATGTCAACTTTTGTGTATCATTTAACAATGTATCCGCAATTGACAAGACGGGGATTCAACCGGTTGATGCTCGGCACACTGGCCGCCGGCGCTTCGCAAAAACTTACGGCAGAACAATCCATGGATATTTCCCTTCTCTACGGCAACTCCGATGCCACCGCGCTTGCGGGCCTGGTGCGGAAGGGGGAAGTCACTGCAATGGAGTTGCTGGAAGAAGCAATCCGGCGTACCGAACTTGTCAACCCGGACATCAATGCGGTCACGCTCAAGCATTATGAACTGGCGCGGGATTACCTGAAACGACACAACCCGCCTGGCGGCCCGTTCGCAGGTGTTCCTTTCCTGCTCAAGGACCTGGGCGTACAGCTTGCCGGCACTACAACAACCGGTGGTTCCCGCATTCTCCAGGGCCTGGTAGCTGACCGGGACTCGGCGCTGGTACAACGCTATAAAGAAGCCGGCCTGGTGATATTCGGTAAAACGAATACGCCGGAATTCGGCATGGCGCTCACAACCGAACCCGACCTGTTTGGTCCCTGCCGTAATCCATGGAACCTTGAGCACAGCGTCGCCGGTTCCAGCGGCGGGTCTGCCGCGGCTGTTGCGGCCGGCATCGTTCCCATCGCGCACGCTACCGACGGCGGTGGTTCCATCAGGGTGCCCGCCTCTGCCTGTGGCGTATTCGGCTTCAAACCTACCCGCGCGTTGACCGGCGGCGGCGACAGTCCGGCTGGCTTCAGCGTCGCCCATGTGGTCACCCGTTCCGTCAGGGACAGCGCGGCGATGCTGGACGCGAGCGCCGGGTCTGTTGCGGGCGCTTACTATGGCGCGCCGGGCGCGGCAACACCCGGTGGCTATCTTGGCGCGAGCAGAAAACCACCAGCTCGGCTTCGGGTCGCATTGAACCTCACAGAGCCTGATGTTGCCGTCGCTCCCGAAGTGGAACAAGCAGTGCGTCGTTGCGCGGCAACTCTTGAAACGCTGGGGCACAGTGTGGAAGAAGTGGCGCCCGGCATTGATTATGCTCAACTCAATGCCGCCCAGGAAGTTTTGATGATGGCGGAGTTTGCGCAGGGGATGCGCGGTCTTGAACAAAGCACGGGGCGGGCCGCGGATGCCCACCTCGAACCCCTGTCAGCGCATTTCATGGAGACAGGCAACGCGTATACGTCCCAGCAATACCTGGATTCATGGCAAACCTCAGCCGCAGCCGCACAGCAAGTTGCTAAGTTTCATCAAACCTGGGACATCATGTTGCAGCCCGTAACCGCCACACCCCCGCCCCGGCTGAACGTGATCGATGCCAGGGCAGACGATGATTACCGCAGTTTCGTCGACCGCTTCCGCAAATATTCTGCCTATACCCACCTGCAAAACATGACCGGCCAGCCCTCTGCCTCGATACCCATGGGCCTGACAACAAACGGCTTGCCTCTGGCGGCTATGGTCAGCAGTGGCGCGGGCACGGATGCCATGTTGATGTCACTGTGCGCGCAACTGGAAGCCGCGTTGGAATTTTCACGTATGCGGCCTCCCGTATTCAGGGCCTGACAGGAAGGATAGACTGATGAACAAGATATCATTACTGTCTTTAAGCCTGGATATTGTGCCAGTGAATGCGATGATCACGCAGTTTGCAACAACATAAAAGGCTGAATTGGCCACATAAGTCTATGAATATGAAAATATTATCGCCATGTACTAAGCGAACAGGCGCAATATTCGGTTTGTTGTTACTGTGCGCAGGCTGCTCCACTCCCCCGGATATGGCCGACCTGGTATTGAACAATGGCCGAATTTATACGGGTGACGATGCCACTCCCTGGGCTGAGGCAGTGGCGATCAAAGACGGGCATATCATCAGGATTGGCAGCGATGAAAATGTGCTCGCCGCCAGCGGTGAAAACACCCGAATCATTGACCTGGAGCAACGCATGGCAATGCCCGGCATCAATGACGCCCACAACCATGCGCTGCGCGGCGTTGCCAGCGACCTGTTCGAATGCAGGTTTCCGTTTACCGCCACGCCGGCGGAAGTAGCCATCAGAATCGAGTCCTGTGTCGGTGAAAATCCACCGGGTGAATGGATAACGGGCGGTCAATGGACCAGTGATTTTTTTGTGGATAACGACCTGGGATCGCCGCGGCGTTGGCTGGACCGCATCAGTGGATCCTATGCCATCGTGCTGAAAGATGATTCCTACCATAATGTCTGGGCGAACAGCAAGGCATTGCAACTGGCCGGAATCGGCGCCGGCACGCCGGACCCGGAGGGCGGAAGAATCCAGCGCGAAGCGGATACCCTGAAACCGAATGGAGTCCTGGAAGAAACCGCCACCAGGCTACTCCTTGACCGGGTGCCGCCGTTTACACCCGAACAATTTGACCGCGCCGCAAGAGAACTGCAGAAGTTGCTGCCCGCATACGGGATAACCGGGTTCAAGATCGCCCGCGCACCGGATGCTGTCGCGGAAGCGTTGCTGCGGCTGGACCATGCAAACGGACTGAAAATGCATGTCAGCCTGGCCTTGCATACGCCCAAAGGCCAGCGCAGCGAACCGTTGGACATCGAACTGCTGGAGGAGAATCGGCGCCGCTTTACTTCTGAACATATCGCTGCGGACAACGTGAAAATCTTTCTCGATGGCGTGCCGACCGCAGCCAGGACCGCAAAAATGCTGGCGCCTTACAAGCCTGGCGCCGGGTTTGACGCAGACTACACCGGCGAACTGTTGCTGGCGCCAGAGTTGCTCGCGGCTGACATTACCGCCCTGGACAAAGCCGGCTTCCGAATTAAGATCCATACCGCAGGTGACGGCTCGGTGCGGGTGGCGCTTGACGCGATCGCACAGGCCCGGCGCAACAATGGCTTTAACGGGCAAGTGCATGAACTCGCGCATGCGGGCTTTATCGATCCCGAAGACATTCCCCGTTTCGCCGCATTACAGGTTGCGCCGGAATTCTCCCCTTTTCTCTGGTTCCCATCGCCAATTATCGACTCCATCATCAATGCGATCGGCGCGCGCGGTAAATTTTACTGGCCCACACGTGATTTGCTGGATGCCGGCGCGTTCATCGTTACCGGCTCGGACTGGCCGGCGGCGGTCAAGTCAGCCAATCCATGGCGCGGCATCGAGGCGATGGTGACGCGCCGCCATCCGGACAAGGATGAACCCGGGGCGCTGTGGCCGGAACAAGCGATATCTCTTGAGGAAACGTTACGGATTTACACGGTGAATAATGCCGCGGCGTTGGGTTTGGCTGGCCGGACCGGACAACTTAAAACGGGGATGCTGGCAGACCTGATTGTACTTGACAGGAATTTGTTTGAAATCCCACCGGCGCAAATCAGCGAGACACAAGCGCTGTTGACGCTGTTCGGGGGAGAGATAATATATGAGAGAAAGCTCTGACTAAATCAGAGATTACTATGGAAACTCTGACTTAATCAGAGGTTCTCTATGTAAGTTTTACTGGCTAACCTGCGCCCGGGATCCCATTCCCGTGTAAACGGGAATCCTGTAAGACAACGAGGCGCTCTTTCGAGGGCACAGGTCAGTCAATAAAGTTACCATGTGAGGATACTATGATGGATGCCATAGCGTTGAAAGAATTGCAGGCGCCGTTCAAACAGCAATACACTGATGAACCTGCAACGGCCGTCATTACCATGCGCGCAGAAAGCCATTCTGCCGATGGTATCGCCTGCAAGGTTGAAACCGGCAGGCAACTGGCGGAAGCCGGCCTGCATCCCGCCGCCGGTGGTGACGGAACCCAGCTTTGTTCCGGAGACATGTTGCTGGAAGCGCTGGCTGCGTGCGCCGGCGTAACCCTGAAAGCGGTGGCCACGGCAATGGGCATCAACTTGACCAATGCAAGTGTTTATGCCGAGGGCGACCTGGATTTTCGCGGCACGCTGGCGGTGGACCGCGCTGCGAAGGTGGGGTTTAAGGACATTCGCTTGCGCTTTGTGCTGGAATCCACTGCGCCGGCAGAAACCCTGGATAAACTGATCCAACTGACAGAGCGTTATTGCGTCGTGCTGCAAACCCTGAAAGACAGTCCCGGCACGGCTGTAAGCGTCGATTACCACTGATTCGATGAGTACGCGAACCTTACATGAGATATTCGTAGATCTGAACTGGAGGGTACAAGAATGCACGGGAGAATCCCGACCTGTCTGCTTGCTGTTGTCTTAAGCGTATTATGCGGACCTGCCGCTGCCGATGCGCAGGTGGATACCATACTCACCAACGGCCTGATCCATACACTGAACCCGGAACAACCCAAGGCGGAAGCGCTGGCTATACGCGCCGGCGTGATTGTAGCCGTTGGCGATTCGGAAACCGTTATGTCCCTGGGAGGAGAACAGACCGAAACGGTAGACCTCAACGGCAAAACCGTGCTGCCCGGCTTCCATGACCTGCATGTGCATCCCTTGTTTGCCGGGGTCAGGCAAACGGAATGTACTATTGCTCAAGGTTCCACCCTGGAACAGATTCAACTGGCAGTGCAAACCTGTATCGATAGGGCGAATGCGGGTGGCTGGATCACCGGCGGGCAGTGGGACGCATTCGCGATCGGTGATATCCCGGATCGCACGATGCTCGACATGTTTTCACCTGAGAACCCGGTGCTGTTAAGCGATACCAGCGGCCACAGCGCCTGGGCCAATTCCAGGGCGCTGGCTGTCGCCGGCATCACGGCAGATACGCCGGACCCTGAGGGTGGCATAATTGAACGCGACCGCACCGGTGAACCCACCGGCATCCTGCGGGAATCGGCCATAATGCTGGTCAGAATGCATGTGCCGCCACCTTCGGATGAAACGCTGCGTAACGCGCTCAACTGGAGCCTTAAACAGATGCTGTCTCATGGCATCACTTCTTTTACGGAGGCATCAACAGGGTTTGTTGCCGGCATGGCCCGGGAAGCACAACTGTATGCGCAGATGGCTGATGCGGGACAGGTCAAGCAACGGGTCAGGCTGTGTTTGAACTGGGAACCCGGCAATGCAGAACTCGAAGCGGTGATCGAACAGCGCAACCTGTACGCACGCGACCATGTCGCCACCGATTGCATCAAGATTTTTCTCGATGGCGTGCCGACCGACAGCCATACCGCAGCGATGCTGGAACCTTATGCCCGCCCGATGGAAGGACGCGCGGATGCAGCAAGTCGCTACGGCATGCTGCTGGTGGAACAGGATATTCTGAACGAGGCGGTGACCCGGTTTGACCGAATGGGCCTGACCGTAAAGTTCCATGCCGCCGGTGACGCCGCAGTGCGCGCGGGCTTGAATGCCTTCGAGGCGGCACGTGCCGCCAACGGATTCAGTGGGCAGCTACACGATGTGGGTCATTGTACCTTCGTCGCAAGAGAAGACCTGCCCCGCGCGCGGACTATCGGGGCGACCTTTGAAGTGTCTCCCTACCTGTGGAGTCCCAGTCCGATCAACGATGATATTTCCAAGGAGGTCGGCGCTGAACGTACACGGCGGGTATGGCCGGTACGGGAGATGCTCGAAGCCGATGCGCTGGTGGTCGCGGGCTCGGATTGGGCTGTCGTACCCTCGGTTAACCCGTGGATAGCGGTTGAGGCGCTGGTCACGCGGGAACTGCCGGGCGGCAGCGACACGAGTTTCGGCAAGGAACAGGCCATTACCCTGGAACAGGCCATCCGGTTGTTTACGGTCAATGCGGCCAAACACCTGGGCGTGGCGGACCAGCTCGGCCGTATCGAACCCGGCCTGCTGGCCGACTTGATCGTGGTCGACCGTGATCCCTACAGCATCCCGGTAACGGAATTGCACCAGGTCAGGGTTGAACAGACCATGATCAACGGTGAACAGGTTTACCAGGCAAAATAGATAGCGCCCACCCTGGGGGTGATATCCGCTGCGCTCCCTGAGAGGGGGCGCCTGTGCTGGCGACCAGTACGACTTTCAAACCCGATTGAACAAGCCTGTTGCTGATTACCTGCCCCATCTCGCCGGTGGCGCCGACTATAACAGCCATTCCCGGCTCTTGCATAGGCCTCTCCTCTTCAGGTATATGCCTCCATAAAACTCTGCGGCACATGGTGAGTCTGAGCAAAAGCCGCCTCTCCGAGGTTGTCCATGGTCCAAGTCAGGGTGGGATAATCCGGATACCATGTATAACCTTCGCAGAAAATTTCGTTGCGATTGCCCGAAGGATCGAAGAAATACACCGTTTTGACCCGCGTGACGCCATGACGATCCATCATTTCCACAGGGATGTGGTATTTGCCAATGAGATCCGAGGCATGCACATGATCCTGAACGGAATCAAGGCGAAATGACACATGATGCAATAGTCCGGGTTCCGGTTGCTGTACAAATGCGACATCGTGCGCTCTGGTCGAACAGGACATGAACATCAGAACCGGCGTGCCATCATCAGTCACGATCTGCTCCGACAATCCAAAGCCTAGTATCTCGGTAAACAGCCTGGCGTTCTGTTCAATGTCCGGACCTGCGATCAAGCAGTGGTCCAGGCCATTAATGCGAAAGCCGCGACAAACGCCTTCATCGGGGATGACACCCGGGTTCACCGTGCCAAGAGTATTTCCGACGTATTCTTTCTCGGCAAACAGGTGCATTTCCTGCCCGGTGGGTAACTGAAGTCTCAGGCGCCGTCCCGATTTTGGATAAACGCCGGCTGCCACCTCTTCGACATCAATACCGAAATCATTGATCCTGATTTTCAGTTCATCCAGTGTTGCATCGTTCCGGACCTTAAACGCCAGGTGATCAAGCCCCGGCCTGTCGCTTGTGCGCAAGATCACGCTGTGGTGGTCTTTTTCATCCCACGCCTTGTAGTAAACCAGGCCATTATCATCGACCAGGGTCTCGAGCAACCCCATGTGCTCACCGTAATGTTTCCTGGACTCATCCATGTCCATTACCCGCAACTGAACTTCCGCCAAACGCAATACACCATTCATGGACATAGGCGCCTCCTCTCTTTGCTGTTTCTGATTTAGGAAACTCTGATTAAGTCAGAGCTTCCATTATACATTCAACTGTTACTCACCAATCGTTGCGCGTGCGGGCATCAGGTACCAGAGGATAGCCGCAACGATGAACAATGCCGGCACATCACCGACAAGATTCGACCGTTCGGAAACATCCACGATGGCATGAAGCAACATGATGCCGCCATGTACGATATTCGACCAAACGGTGAACCAGATTAGGCTGGTATGCTCCAAGGGATTTTTTGCCGCCAGTATGAGAAACACTCCCAGAGTGGCGTACACGCCCATGATCATCTGTTCATACTCCGGTTGCCTGGGCAGCCAGGTCCAGCCTGAGGCCTCGAACCCCATCATCAGAACAGGGACTCCGACCAGATAAATAACCCCGATGACATATAACGCGCTACTCAAATACTTCAGTTTATCTTCTCGTTGCATAACTGCCTCCGCTTGTTTTACCAGATTACCGATAATTTATACTTTGACTGGAGACTGAAGACAAGCCGCCGCCGGCTTAATCCGTCTTGCCAGTTATTTTCCTACAAATATTGCTCCAAGGAAATGAGTCAGGGGTACTTGCTGCGTAGCTTCTCCACGTCGACGCTAATGATGCTATGTTATTTTACAGTCTTATCATAACCGGGAAGGCTCAAGGTTACCGCAGACGAAATGAGGATGACCAGCACAGCATACATCAATACCTCCCGGTATGACCCGTAGTTCTCAAAAGCCAGGCCGAACGCGTAAGGGCCCAGTGACGTGCCGACAAGAAAAGATACAAACAGGATACCGTAAATCCTGCCGAAATTGGCGACCCCGAAGTAGCGACTGGTCAGGTAGGCCAGCATATCGATCTCAGCTCCCAGGCTCAAACCCACACAGAGCGCCGCAAAAAAGGCGAGAGAATTTACCGCGCCGGACGCGAGCACACCCACACCGATAGCGCTGATCAGAAAACAGGTAACGGCGACCCGTCTGGCATCAAAGCGATCGATCAAATACCCGATGAAAATACGCGAGCACACGATGGCAATGCCCAGGGTAGACTGTACCAACGCGGCATCGGCCGTGGTCATACCGCGATCGGACATCATCGGCGCCAGGTGTGCCAACACACCGTACAAGCCGAATGACAACAGGCTGAAGATCAGAAACAACTGCCATAACAAGCGTGATTTCAGCATCGGAACGATTTCCATGGAACTCTTTTCATGATGTATCCCGCGCGCCCCTGCCCTACCCTGTGCTGCCGGCGCATCGCGCAGGAAAAAATACACCAGCGGCACGGTCACAATCAGCGTAATTACCGCCAGGAAGAGATAACCACCGCGCCAGCCATGGGTATCGATAACATACTGAATGAGTGGTGGAACATAGGCAAACCCCATGCCGCTGCCGCCCATCGCGATCCCGATTGCCAGGCCGCGCCGGTTGTCGAACCAGGTGGTAATGGTGCGCAGGTAAGGCAACGCATTGGCGCCGGCGCCCAGGCAACCCATCAGGATATAGAGGAGAAACAGTTTCCAAAGGGTGTCGACGAACAGTGCAGGCAACGCAAGCAGTGCGGCAAAGACCAGGATGGAGGGCAATAACACCTTCCTGGAGCCAAAGCGGTCCACCAGCCGGCCGATAACGGGGATACTGAGCGCCAATGCGATAGTGAAGTACGTTGCCGCCAGGCTCACTTGGCTGCGATCCCAACCGAATTCTTCACCAAACGGTTTGATAAACAGTGCGAGGGCGCCGAATGCAAACTGACCCGGACCGGTGGACATCGCAACCGCCGCCACCGCCACGATCCACCAGCCGCGATAGGTTATGCGGTTTTCCACAGTAGGGTTAAGTACGTTATTATAGGAGACTCATGTATGGTGAGAAGATCCACAGTTAGTGCAGTTTAAGTTCTGTAGCTGACGCTGTCCAATAGCAAAATGACAGACAGGTATGACAATGCCCGGCTTCGCTCGCTGATTCGCCCGGATTGTGTCCATAAAGATGTCTATATAGACCCGGCAATATTCAGGCTGGAACTGCAACATATATTTTCCCGTTGCTGGCAATACCTGTGCCATCAGAGTCAGTTACCCAACTCCGGAGACTACCTGACCACCGATATTGCCGGAAATCCCATTATCGTTATCCGTCACGAAGACAACAGCATCAAGGTCTTGCACAATCGTTGTGCCCACAGGGGCGCGAAGGTGCTGGAACGCAGGCAAGGTCACACAAGAACATTGACTTGCAGCTATCACGGTTGGCGCTACGGGACCGACGGCGAGTTGCTTTCGATACCTTGCCGAGACAATTACCGGGATACGGATGTTGAGATTAACCGGAATGATTACAGGCTGTCTGAGATAAGGTCGGAAAGTTACCGCGGTTTCATTTTTGCGAACCTGGCCCAGGATACTCCCGGTCTGATGGACTACCTGGGCAACGCCCGGCGCGCCTTGGACAACATGGTGGACCGGTCGCCGGAAGGAGAGATAGAAGCGGTAACAGGTTCGTTCAGGGTATTGTACCGAAATAACTGGAAGATATACCTGGAGAACCTTCACGATGGCATGCACCCGTTGCACGTACACCGGTCATCGATCGATGCAAGTCGGACACAAATTGACCGAATCGCGAACACATCTGAGAAAACTGTTCCCCTCGCCCTACAACTGGTACAGGCAAACGACCAGGATTATCAGCAGATGGAAGAGCTGGAGGTTACCTGTTATGAATACGGCCACAGTGATATGCGCGGGTTCCGCAATCCTGATACTCTCAGCGACCCGGCCTACCGGGAATATGTGGACCGGCACCGGGCTAGTTATGGCAAACAGCGATCCACCCAAATCCTGAACATGAACCTGCACAACGTCAACTTCTATCCGGGTGCCTCTGCCCACCCGCGCTTCCTGCAGTTGCGGGTGATCAAACCGCTGGCGGCAGACAGGACAGCCATTGAGATTAACGTGTTCCGCTGGAACGGCGCGCCGGAAGAAATCAACCGGAGAAATATCATCTATGCCAATACCGTTCATTCTCCCTCCTCGCTCATCAAGCCCGATGACCTGGAGGCCTACCGCCGCGTGCAGGAAGGATTGCGCGCAACCGGGAGTGAATGGGTCAGCCAGCATAGCCGCTTTGACCCGGATGCAGACAATGTCTCACCGCAGACCGCACTGAGCGAGCAATACATCCGCAACCAGTACCGGGCCTGGCTGGCCTGTATGTGCCGGGAAACATGATAATTACCGACCACATCAAACTGGGAACGCTGACTGAGACTGACCTGCGTGCGCTGGAACTGTTGCTGTACCGGGAAACGGAATACCTGGATCAGACCCGTTACGATGACTGGTTGGCGTTGTTCACCGACGATTGCCGATACTGGGTACCTGCAACAAAAGGCCAGACAGACCCCGTCAACGAACTTTCCCTGTTCTATGAGGACCGCGACCTGATGGAAATGCGCATTGCCAGGCTGCGTCATCCGCGGGCACATTCCCTGGATAATCCCGTGACCACGAGTCATGTCACCGGTGACAAGATGATTGAAGATATCGATGCCGCTTCAGGCCAGATAATCGTCACCACACGGTTCCAGATGACAGAACACCAACGGGGCAAACAACGCCTGTTCGCCGGTACCTACCGTTACTGTTTACGCCGGGTAGATAAGGATTTTAAAATCAGTCTCAAGCGAGTGGACTTGATCAACTGCGACGCCTGCCACGAATCTTTGCAGGTGTTCATATGAGCCAACTCTTACAGGTTATCTGAATGCCCCCGGAACTCTCTCCCGATAATACCGCGCTACTGATCGTGGATATGAGCCTGGACTTCGCTTCATTGTAAAAACTATCCCTCAAATGGGCTGGCGGAGGCGAGCCAAGCAAACTCAGGCGCAATAATTTTCACAAAATGTGAGTTTTCTCACAATTTCGCCAATTTTTTGCTTGTCAACGTTTTGCGCGCCGGTAAGATCGTACCTATCCGAACGCAATGTGCGACAGACGGCCCGCCGATAGTATAGAGGTGTACAAAATTGCGGGATACCGGCAGCATAACGTTCGGACGTTTGCTTGTGCTGTGCCACAAGCGCCCCTACTTGCCGTACATGGCCTGATTGGTTATCCAGGCCGCGTTAAGGATAACCTGGCGCCAGGGGGAAGGCGGTGTCTCCAATCCACGCTACATCGCTCCGCCTCCCCCTGGCAGGGGTTTAACCCGAAAATCTCACCAATTCGCTTGCCAGCATCGGATAGATGTTTGCTGTGAATGAGTTATGGTAATCTATCAAGTATGTTGCCATTACACACTGCGCTTGATGCGTCCTCGCTGGTCTTTTTTGCGTTAGCGGGCACATGCTCCCTCAACCAGAAGAACCACTATGCTTTCGGTCGCGAGCACCCGCTAACACAAAAAATCCTCAGCGATCATCGCATCAATTGGTGAGATTTCCGGGTTAACCGCTGACGCATGCAGATTTACAGCGCTAAGCAGGGAAACTTCGGCTACAGCCTGCGCTCCCAGGGTTAATGCCAAAGCCTTTCCGACTCACCAGTTATTTTCCTGTAAATATTGCTCCAGGGAAATAAGCCAGGGATGCTTGCTGCGCAGCGCTTCCACATCGACGCTGTAGCCTGTGTTTTCAAACCATTTCTCCATAATCGTCATTTCTTCGCCCTGTTGCGCTTCATACTCATCCCATGGTATCTGAACATAAGTGATAGCGTTGCCGGTAATCCGAGAAAAAGTGCCGGCAATTTCCTGCTGGGTGGATGTATCACCGGCAATATCCAGTGAAACACCCAGCCACTGATCCGGATTATCGAATGCTTCGGCAGCGAAGCGTCCGATATCCTTCACCGCGATGTGCTGATGGGGTGTGTCCGCTGATAATGGCCCGTAAATAAACCCGTTTTCAATCTCGGCGCGGGAATATTCCCAGTTCTCCATGAACGAGACGGGGCGGATAATCGTATAAGGCAGTTGTATGGCTTGAATATGTTTTTCAATCTCATACTTGCTGTCAAAATGGGGAATACCGGTGTTTTTATCTGCGTTGGCAACCGATGAATAGACAAAATGCTCCACGCCCGCTTGCATCGCGGCGTCGGCAAAATTCATCCCCTGCCTGATCTCTGCCTGCTTGCCATGTTCCCAGAAATTCTGCACGGAAAAGACGCCATAAGCCCCTTGCACTGCCTGGTGCAATGTTGTCATATCATCGAAATCACCCTTCACCATCTCAACTCCAAGATCAGCAAGACGGCGCGCCCGGTCGCTGTCAGGGTTACGGGTCAACCCCCGCACCTGATAACCGCGGGATAATAATTCCCTTGCCACCGCTCCCCCCTGCCTGCCGGTAGCGCCGGACACCAGGATGAGCTTATCCGAATTTGCATGCTCCGCGCCAGGTTGTGCAGATGTGCCGACCTCGTTGCTTTGTTCGCAGGCCACCAGGGAGAATAATGCAAGCAGGCAACCAAGCAGCCTGCACATACGATAGTTCAGGGAGTTTTTCATTTGATTCATATGTTGTGGATAGTCGGTGGCGCCCAGTTTTCGATACGCAGACCTGGCACACGTTTAAACTCATCAGTGTTATTGGTAACCAAGACAAGACCTGAAGCGCGGGCATGGCCGGCAATCATTTGATCATACGGTCCGATTGGTGTTCCTGCTTGGGCCAATTCAGCTCGAACTTGCCCAAAATGTAACGCAGCCACATCATCAAATGGCAAGACTTCCAGTCTTGCAGTGATGCCTTCTATATCATTCAGATTACGTTCCGGTTGAGATGATTTTTCTGCGCCATAAATTAATTCACCGAGCGTCACCGTGGAAATCGCCATCTGTCCTGAATGACGTTTAAATGTCTCTCTCACTCTTGCTGGTCGGTTCTTGATGGTGTAAATTACAATGTTGGTATCCAGCATGAATTTGAGCACTATAATGGTTCTCTCCTTTGTTGTGTCGGTTGTTCCCTCTCTGACATAAAATCATCCGATACCCCTGGCCCATTAAACCAATGATCCCAGCTTTCACCGGCGGGCGTGATCAGCCGCGCATTGCCCAGCTTTACAATATCCACCTTTTTCACCGAGGCAGGTAATGCAACAGGCTTGGGAAGTCGAATAGCTTGACTTTGATTACTTTTGAAAACCGTAGATTGTTCCATTGAATTCTCCGCATATATTAAGGAAACTCTGAACAAGTCCATCCTGGACTTGTCAGAGTACGAAAAACAAAAATGCGATTTTTGTTTTCCTCACAATATCAATGCCTTACAGTCATTGATATTGACGATACATCCTTGTACCGTAGGAACCTCTGACTTAATCAGAGGTTCCTTAAGATGATAAATCATAGCTTCAATCTTGGATATGTCAATTGTATATCCCATAAATTCATGTGTTTGCACGAACCTAAGTTCGCCAACATTGCATCTTGCCCAGATATTTCTCAAGCACTGCCCATGCTTTGTCCAGATCATAAACCTTCTGCAGGTTCAAGCGTTGTTCAGGCCCGGTTCCAAAATAACGACCTAAATGCAACGCATGAAGGCAGCTATCAATTCTATTCTGAATGCAAAACAAAACCAGATAATATTTGTCAAATCTGAGGCAAAAAATAGATGATTAATAGGACTGGCTGCACAATGAGATTCGATTTTTGTTCCTGTACTGTGAAAACTACCCCTGAAATGGGCTGGCGGAGGCGAGCCAAGCAAACTCAGGCGCTATTTTTTTCACAAAATGTGAGTTTTCTCACAATTTTGCCAATTATTTGCTTGTCAACGTTTTGCGCGCCGGTAAGATCGTACCTATCCGAACGCAATGTGCGACAGACGGCCCGCCGATAGTATAGAGGTGTGCATAATTGCGGGATACCGGCAGCATAACGTTCGGACGTTAGCTTGTGCTGTGCCACAAGCGCCCCTACCATGCCGTACATGGCCTGATTGGCTATCCAGGCCGCGTTAAGGATAACCTGGCGCCAGGGGGAAGGCGGTGTCTCCTATCCACGCTACATCGCTCCGCCTCCCCCTGGCAGGGGTTTAAGCGCTGGCGCATGCAGATTTACTGGTCTGCCGGATATAATGACCCCAAAGATACACAGCGCTACGCGGGAAACTTCGGCGACAGCCTGGGCATCTGAATTTCAGTTGGACGAAGGGTCAATGGGCTATGATTCGGTAACATACCCCCATGCCTTGAATTGTTCCTGTAAATCAGGGTCATCCTTGAAGACAAGAAAAAACAGGTATTCAGGCGCCAAATCCAACTTATCAGACCAAACCACAGCATTATTCTTTACTTGAAATTTTCGGAATAGTGATTTTTCTTTCAGCTTGGAAAATACAGGTCTTTTATCACTGAATATTGTTGATTCAAGGTTTGCCGTGCCGGTTTTACCATTGCTGAAAACCAGATGAATAGAGTAATCACCTAAATATTCTGCTCGCTCAACCTCTAACATTGATGCCTTGTAATCGTTGAATACTGCGTGAAAGTGGGGGGGTTATGATCATTGAAATACATTTTGAATTTCCAGCAACTCGTCCTTCAGAAACTCTCCCGGGTGGATTGGCTCTCTGACCATGTTGTTCACCTCATTTTGGCCCCCAGCCGAACATCCCGGCTGAAGAATGAGATCCCATTGTTTTTCCTGTAAAGCCTGCGCTTTTCATCCAGAAGTTTCAATGTGTCTTTATCCTCATAGTACCAGTACATCCAGCCATTGCAGCTTTCGGTGTTATTCAGCAGCGCGCCTATTTTGTGTATTGAGCCGGTACCTATGCTGTTCTCTATTTTCCCATCGGGTAAAACAATGGCTGAACAGGTTTTGTCTTTAGTGTATAGACACTGGTTTTCCCGTATATACCTGGCTTCCACAAGCTGTTGCATACTGACCCGTTGTAATCTTTTTGGTGGGGGCTCCACTAACCGAATATTTTGAAACAGGTCAGCGTTGATGGATTTTAACCTGTTTTCTGCAATGTCTACGTAGCGCGGCTCCTGCTCTATGCCGATACTCCGCCTGTTCAGTTTTTTTGCCACTGCACAAGTGGTGCCACTGCCCAGAAACGGGTCCAGCACCAGGTCATCTTCATTGCTGCTGGACAGGATTACTCTTTGTAGTAATGCCTCAGGCTTCTGTGTTGAATGGGCTTTTTTGCCGTATCCATCCTTAATGCGTTCAGCTCCGGTACACAGGGGAATACGCCAGACAGAGGTCATCTGTTTGCCGTCATTAAGCTGTTTCATGACCTGGTGGTTGAAAGTATATTGCTTTTGTTTCTCCGACTTTTTCGCCCAGATCAAGGTTTCCGTTGCATTCGTGAAGCGCACTCCTCTGAAGTTCGGCATGGGATTGATTTTGTGCCACTGCACATCATTGAGGATCCAGTAGCCCAGGTCCATCATGATCTTTCCCACCCGGAAAATATTATGATAAGAACCGATCACCCAGATCGCGCCATCGTCGGCCAATACTCGCCGGCAGGCGCTCAGCCATTGCCGAGTGAACTCATCGTAGTTCTCGAAAGAAGAGAACTGATCCCAAGCATCGTCGACACCATCTACCAAGGTTTGGTTGGGCCTGTATAACTCCTGTTTGAGCTGCAGGTTGTACGGTGGGTCGGCAAAAATGAGGTTGACCGATTTCTCCGGCAATTCATGCAGTATTTCAATACAGTTGCCGGTGTATATACGATAGTCTGAACTACCGAAGTCGCTATTCAGACTCGATAATTTCTCTTGCATGGGAACGGTCACAGTCTCAGCGCTCATAATTTATTTGTACTCAGACACATTCGGTTCGCTTATTCCCTCCAAAGCCGGGTATGTCAACGCGCGTTCAATGGATTGTTTGACAAATTCATTCAAGTTCAGGTTTTTCTCTTTTGCAACGGTGAGAGCCTGTCGGTGCAACGCCGGACCGATACGCACATTAAAAGAGCCTTTGCACGGCTTGATTGGCTCTCTTCCAGCCTCTCTGCAATCAAGCAGGTAATCTTCAACAGCTTGTTCAAATGCCTGTTCCAACTCCGGCATATTTTGCCCCTCGTATGTGACCAACGGCTCAATAAACTCCAATTTGCCATATAAACATTTATCTTCAACACTGGCCTCTATCGAACCGTAAAACCCTTTGTATTTGAATAAGCTCATAATAATTCCGCATCTTTCAGTTTGATCAGCACCAATCTCTGCACATACTTTTTTATCTCATTTCCCGGGTGCGGACGATGCAGGTTAATGATATGTTCCTGATTTCCATTATCGAATTTCACCCTTGATCCTTTACCTTGTATTTCTTTATAACCCAAAGATATCAACAAGGTTCTCAACTCCTGCCAGCTAATCGACTTTTTGTCATCCAATAACTTGGATTTCAACTTCTCCCTTCTGCTCATCAAGACATTATAGAGCGGCAGATGCGTAATGCAACTATTTTGTAGTCGCAATTCGGGATTGGGATTTACATGCTCAAAATTTGGAGAATAACAGCTATAATTTAGTTAATCTCCGGCAAATTGTGAAACGACTGGCGATTGTCAGGGATGGCAGGTCTTGAATTCATAAATGTAGCTATTGTAACAATAGTATTGACACTATATATTGTTGTTAACTATGGAAATTGACAAACATTATCTGCGCATCGCATTCAAGGAGGCAGTGAACGCCCGCGCACGCGGCAACCATGCGTTTGGGGCGTTGCTGGTGGATGCTGACGGTAAGCCGGCCCTGGCGGCGAAGAACTCGGTGGTCACTGATAGCGATGTCACCGCTCATGCTGAGATTAACCTGATCCGGGCTGCATCCAAGAAATTCAAGCCTGAACAGTTAATGGGGTTTACCCTTTATGCCAGCGCCGAGCCTTGCCCAATGTGCGCTGGCGCAATTGTATGGGCGAATATTCGCCGGGTTGTTTTTGGACTGGGGATGGAAGACATTTACCGGCTTTTGGGTGGCGTCCCCGACGCCCCTGGGCTTCGAATGCGCGCGCTTGATGTGTTCGCCGCAGCCCCCTGGCCGGTGGAAGTGGTCGGCCCCTTGCTTGAAGACGAGGCTCGTGAAGTGTTTGTACAGGAGCCGAACTCTGCTTGAGGCCAGGAACTTACATACTGCGCCGGTACTGCCCGCCGGTGGCAAAGAAGGCGTCGGTCAATTGGCCCAGGGAACAATAGCGTACCGCGTCCATGAGTTCCGCAAACACGTTGTCGTTATTGATCACCGCATCGCGGATGCGTTCCAGGGCGCGTGCCGCTTCGTCCCTGTTCCTGTCTTCAAAATCCTGCAAACGCGTTAACTGGCTTTGCTTTTCTTCGTCTGTTGAACGGCTCAACATGGCAACGGAATGTTCATTCTCGTCCGGATTCAGGAATGTATTCACGCCGATAATGGGGTAACTGCCGTCGTGCTTCCTGTGCTCGTAATACAAGGATTCATCCTGTATTTTACCTCTCTGGTAACCGGTCTCCATCGCGCCAAGCACGCCGCCGCGCTCGGAGATGCGCTCGAATTCCCGTAGCACCGCCTGTTCCACCAGGTCGGTCAGTTCCTCAATGATAAACGAACCCTGGCTGGGATTCTCGTTCATCGCCAGGCCCCATTCCTTGTTGATGATCAACTGGATCGCCAAAGCGCGCCGCACCGAATCTTCGGTGGGCGTGGTCACTGCTTCATCAAACGCATTGGTATGCAAGCTGTTGCAGTTGTCGTAGACGGCAATCAGGGCTTGCAAGGTGGTGCGAATATCGTTGAACGCCATCTCCCGGGCATGCAGGGAGCGTCCGGAGGTCTGGATATGATACTTGAGCCGCTGGCTGCGTTCATCCGCGCCGTACCGGTCCCGCATCGCGACGGCCCAGATACGCCGGGCTACGCGGCCGAGCACCGTGTACTCCGGGTCCATGCCGTTGGAGAAGAAAAATGACAGGTTGGGGGCGAAATCATCGATATGCATCCCACGGGCAAGGTAGGCTTCGACGAAGGTAAATCCATTGGCCAGGGTGAAGGCAAGCTGTGAAATCGGGTTCGCGCCGGCTTCAGCGATGTGATAACCGGAAATCGACACCGAATAAAAGTTGCGGATGTTATTGTCGATGAAGTACTGCTGAATATCTCCCATCATGCGCAGGCTGAATTCAGTGGAAAAAATACAGGTATTCTGGCCCTGGTCTTCCTTCAGGATATCGGCCTGCACGGTGCCGCGCACATTCTCCAACGCCTGCGTTCTGATGCGGGCGGATTCTTCTGCATCCGGTTCCCGGTCATGTTCCTGTCTGAATTTCCGCACCTGCTGGTCGATCGCAGTGTTCAGGAAGAAGGCCAGGATGGCAGGCGCCGGACCGTTGATGGTCATGGAAACGGAGGTATCGGGATCACACAGGTCAAAGCCTTCATACAAGGCTTCCATGTCATCAAGCGTGGCGATGGATACGCCTGAATTGCCGACCTTGCCGTAGATATCCGGCCGCTCGTCCGGGTTGAACCCGTATAAGGTCACTGAATCAAACGCGGTTGAGAGGCGCTTGGCGCCGGAATGTTCAGACAGCTTCCTGAAGCGCCGGTTGGTCCTGAATGCGTCTCCTTCCCCGGCAAACATCCGGGTCGGGTCTTCATTCTCCCGCTTGAACGGGAACACGCCGGCCGTATAAGGGAAATATCCGGGGAGGTTTTCCCGCATCAGCCAACCCAGCAGTTCGCCATGGTCCGAATAGCGCGGCAGAACAACCCTGGGGATCACGGTTCCGGAGAGCGTCGTGTACGTGGTTTGTGTCCGGAACTCCCGGTCCCGTACCTTTGTAACAAATTCGTCAGCCTGGTACTGGCCGCTGAGTTCAGGCCAACTATCCAGCAGTTCCTTGCAGCGCGGGTCAAGGCTTTCTTCTTTCTGTGCGGCCAGACGCGCCAGTTGTTCGCCGGTAGTCGGCTCAACACCGTTGCCTTCGGACTGCAACAGCGCCAGGCTCGCGCGCAGTTGCTGCGCCTCCCGCGCAATGCCCACCTGCTGGTCTACATGCTGGTGGTAGTCTCGAACGGCGGTGGCAATTTCACCCAGGTAACCCTGGCGCTGTGGCGGAATAATAACAGCGCGTTCCCTAGAGGTCTTGTCTGTCACAACAGCCAGGGCGCTCTCGAATTCCGGCAGCCCCTTGTACCTGAGAGCAGGCAACAGTCCCTGGTATAAAGCAGTCACCCCGGCATTATTGTATTTTGCGGCAATGGTGCCGTAAACAGGCATATCATCCGGGGCTACTGTGAACTGCTCGCGGTTGCGTTGCAATTGCTTGGCGACATCCCGGCGAGCGTCCTCGGCGCCCTTGCGATCAAACTTGTTGATAGCCACAGCCTCGGCAAAATCCAGCATATCGATTTTTTCCAGTTGGCTGGCAGCGCCGAACTCAGGCGTCATCACGTATAAGGGGACATCAACCAGGGAAACAATACCGGCATCCCCCTGTCCAATTCCAGGTGTCTCGACGATAACCAGTTCAAATCCGGCCAATTTCACAGCGTTTATGATATCCGGCAGGTATTCCGGAATTTCCTTTGCCGCGTTACGGGTGGCCAGGGAACGCATGAATATCGTTTCATGGTAAATCGAGTTCATACGGATGCGGTCACCCAATAACGCGCCACCGGTCTTCCTGCGGGTAGGATCAATCGCCAGCACTGCGATTCTCAGGCTATCCCGACTGTCCAGGCGAAACCGCAGGATGATTTCATCGGTAAGCGATGATTTGCCGGCGCCACCTGTGCCGGTAATACCCAATACGGGCGTACGGATACTCTTTGCTGAGACTTGGCGGTCCAGTTCTGCGCCCAGTTCACGGGTGTAACGGTTGTTTTCAATCGCACTGATCACCCTGGACAGGATAATTTCATCTCCGTTCAACAACTCATCCGGTGTAACGGGATGCGCGGTGCAGGTAGCTGCACTGCTCGCATTGAGCATGTCGTCAATCATTCCTTGCAATCCCAGGTTATGCCCGTCTTCAGGTGAATAGATGCGCTGTACACCGTAATCCTGCAATTCACGTATCTCATCCGGAATAATCACACCACCACCGCCACCGAATACCTTGATATGCCCGGCGCCGTGCTCCCGAAGCATATCCACCATGTATTTGAAATATTCCACGTGTCCGCCCTGGTACGAGCTGACGGCAATACCTTGTACGTCTTCCTGCAGGGCTGTTCTTACAATCTCGTACACGGAACGGTTATGTCCCAGGTGGATTACCTCGGCCCCGGACTGCTGCAGGATACGCCTGATGATATTGATGGATGCGTCGTGACCGTCAAACAGGCTGGCCGCAGTGACAAAGCGCGGTGCCGTCACAGACTGTTTGGTTTCAGATGTGGTAGTCGCCATTGTTATTTGCAATATGAGCTTGGATACATTATAATTACGTTTACGTAAACGTCAATCAATATTCTTGAGAATCATCAGTTACATCATGTCTATAGATACAGATAAAGTCGATATTTCAGTTAGTTACAGGCGTAAATTGTATTCAATTTCAGATATGTCTAAAGAGTTCGACATCACCACCCGCACCATCCGGTTCTACGAAGACGCCGGTTTGTTGAGTCCGCTCAGAGAAGGACGCAGGCGTTATTATTCCGTCAGGGACCGCACTCGACTGAAGTTGATATTGCGTGGCAAGCGCCTGGGATTTTCCCTGAATGAGATAGGAGAGATGTTCCGGTTGTATGATTCAGAGCCAGGCGAGGTTGCACAGTTGAATCACATACTGGACAAGATAACGGATAAGATGAACCTGCTGGAGAGACAACTGGAAGACATACGGATCGTCATGCAGGAATTACAGGAATTCAAACAGCAATGCCGGCAACGACTGGAACAGATGACACCAGATAAATAGTATAATCAGTCTTAATCCAAGTCAAATAAAGTCAGAGTTTGCTTAAATTAATGCGTTCAACCAGTTATGAAAGCGAATAATTACAACATGCAGAACTACCAGGAAACATACGCTGCGTTTCAATGGGAGCGTCCGAAAAAATACAATTTCGCGCGTGATGTGATCGATCGTTGGGACCCTGAAATGACCGCGCTGTTTTGGGTGGATGATACGGGCGCCGAAATCACCAGGAGTTTTGGTGATATCAGCGACGCATCGAAACGGTTATGCAACGTGCTGACTGCGGCCGGTGTCCGCAGAGGTGATACGGTGATCGTGATGCTGCCCAGGGTCATACCCTGGTGGGAAACCTTTACCGCCACCTTGCGTATGGGCGCAGTGATATCGCCGGGCACCGTGCAGCTCTCGGAAAAAGACCTGGAATACCGGATTAACGCGTCGAAGGCCACTTGCGTGATTACCGACAGCGCCAACGCCGGTAAGGTGGAGGCAGTAGCTGACCGCTGCCCTACCCTGATCGCGCGTATTGTCACAGACGGACGGCGAGAAGGCTGGATCGACTATCAAGAGGCCGTTTCACTCGCAGCGTCCGTGTTTGAGACCGCCGATACGGCAGCGGAGGATGAGGCCATTTGTTATTTCACTTCAGGCACTACCGGTTATCCCAAGATGTGCATCCATACCCACAGTTACGCGATAGGACACAGGATAACCGGTGAATTGTGGCTGGACTTGAAACCTGACGATTTGCACTGGAATGTCAGCGATACCGGCTGGGGCAAGGCCGCATACAGCAGTTACTTCGGTCCCTGGTTATGCGGCGCGACGTTGTTTATCCATCATACGACCGGGTTCAACGCGCAACGCACCCTGGAACTGCTGGAAAAGTATCCGGTTACCACATTTTGCGGCGCGCCGACCATTTACCGCCTGCTGGTACTGGAGGATCTCGACCGTTACGATTTCACGACGCTGCGGCATTGCACCGGGGCTGGCGAACCACTTAACCCTGAAATCATCGAAACCTGGAACAAAGCGACCGGCCTGACAATCCGCGACGGTTACGGGCAAACTGAGTCCGTGATTCTCTGCGCAAGCTTCCCCTGCCTCGAACCCAGGCCCGGTTCCATGGGCATGCCGTCGCCGGGTGTCGACCTGCAAGTAATCAATGATGCCGGAGATATCCTGGCAGCACACGAGGAAGGAGACATCGCCGTGCGTATCCGGCCTGAGGCGCCCCAGGGATTTTTCCGCGAGTACCGCAACGATCCCGAACGCACCGCGGCAACGCGTCGGGACGACTGGTACGTGACCGGCGATCGCGCCTACCGCGATGAAGACGGTTATTTCTGGTTCGTGAGCCGCGCGGATGACGTGATCCTGTCGGCGGGCTACCGCATCGGTCCTTTCGAGGTGGAGAGCGCATTGATCGAACATCCTGCGGTCGCAGAGTCGGCGGTCGTCTCCAGTCCGGACCAGACCCGGGGTGAAGTGGTCAAGGCTTTCGTGATCCTGGCTCCCGGCCACAACGCATCCAGCGAGCTGAAGCAGGAACTCCAGGAGCATGTAAAACAGGTTACCGCGCCCTACAAGTACCCGCGCAGGATCGAGTTTGTCGATTCCCTGCCCAAGACCGTCAGCGGCAAGATCCGCCGGGTGGAACTCCGTGAGCGGGAATGGGGTTGAATGCGAGCTGATACGATAGATGAGGTGGCGCCGGCAACCAGACAGGCGCTGATCAGCGGGCTGCGGGAAATTCTGCCCCATGAATGCGTGATTATTGATGAGGCGGCGTTACGCGCCTACGAGACAGACGCCCTCAGCGCGTACCGGCAGCCGCCGATGCTGGCCGTGTTGCCGGAAACGACAGCACAGGTCGCAGACGTGCTGAAATTGTGCAACAACCTGAATGTCAAGGTAGTGCCCAGGGGCGCCGGCACCTCCTTGTCCGGCGGCGCCCTGCCTCTTGCGGATGGCATTGTTCTTGGCCTGGGCAAGTTCAACAGGATTCTCGAAGTGGATTTCGATAACCGTTGCGTGGTCGCCCAATCAGGTGTGACCAACCTGGCGATCACCGAAGCTGTCGCCCACAGGGGGTTTTACTACGCCCCGGACCCATCGAGTCAGATCGTCTGTACCATCGGCGGGAACGTCAGTGAAAATTCAGGCGGCGTGCATTGCCTGAAGTACGGGCTGACGACGAATAACGTGATGGGGCTGGAAATGGTCACCATCGAAGGAGAGATCCTCCGCCTGGGAGGCAAATACCTGGATCCGGAAGGGTATGACCTGCTCGGCATCGTTACCGGGTCCGAAGGATTGCTGGGGGTGATCACGGAAGTAACGGTCAGGATCATACGGGAACCGCAGTCGGCCCGGGCCATGCTGATCGGTTTTCCCGACAATGAAAATGCCGGAGAGTGCGTAGCCGGTATCATCAGCGCCGGCATCATTCCCGCCGGCATAGAGATGATGGATGAATTTGCGATCAAGGCCGCAGAGGACTTTGTTCATGCCGGCTATCCGGTGCACTGCCCTGCCCTGGTGCTTACGGAACTGGACGGTCCCGAGGCTGAGGTGACTGAGTTGGTAGAACAGGTCCGGCATATTGCCGAAGACTGCGGGGCGAACTTCATCAGGGTAAGCGAATCCGAAGAGGAACGCGCGCGTATCTGGGCCGGCAGGAAGGCGGCTTTCCCGGCATTGGGAGACATATCGCCCGATTACTATTGCATGGATGGCACCATACCCCGACGCGAACTTGCCCATGTGCTGACCCGGATACGGGAACTGTCGGACCACTACGGCCTGCGTGTCGCCAATGTGTTCCACGCCGGCGACGGCAACCTGCACCCGCTGATCCTGTTCGATGCAAATGACCGCGTAGAACTGGAAAAAGCCGAACAGTTCGGCGCAGATATCCTGCGCCTGTGTGTTCAGGTCGGCGGTGTGCTCAGCGGCGAACATGGCATCGGTGTCGAGAAACGGGAGCTGATGCCCACGATGTTCAATGAGCAAGACCTGCAACAGCAACAGCGGGTCAAGTGCGCGTTTGACCCGGCGGGCCGGCTCAACCCCGGCAAGGTCTTCCCGGTACTCCACCGTTGTGCGGAACTCGGAAAGCTGCATGTGCACAAGGGTAATATTCCTTTTCCTGACATACCCAGGTTTTGATTATTTACCTGCTGATGACCAGAACTCTGTACGCCCCGATCGCCCGTAAATTTTGGCACAGACCAGGGCAGTCCCCCGTACCACTCCCGCGGAAGCGGGAGTCCAGTCTAATACTGTGTCGCCTGCAAGGCGAACCTTACAGATGAACGAGCATTTCTATCCGGAAACAGAACAACAGGCTCATGATCTGGTGCGCTGGGTTGTTGCCGAGGATAAAACCATCTCGATCCAGGGAAAAAATACCAAGCAGGGCTTCGGTTTGCAGGTCAATGCGGATTGTGTGATGGGCATGGAAAGACTTTCCGGGATACTGGAATACCACCCTGAAGAACTGGTCATGACCGCCCTGCCCGGCACCCCGCTGGCCGAGATAACCGGCGCGTTGTCAAAACATAACCAGTACCTGGCCTTTGAGCCACCAGCATTGAACAGGATGTACCATGTCGATGACGAAGGCACTATAGGTGGCGTTTTCATCGGCAACCTGGCCGGTCCGCGCCGGTTCAAGACGGGCGGCGCACGGGATCATATCCTCGGGGTCAGGGCGATCAACGGGCGCGGAGAGATATGGAAATCCGGCGGCAAGGTGATCAAGAACGTCAGCGGTTACGACATGAGCAAACTGCTTGCCGGCTCCTGGGGCACCTTGTCAGTAGTCACAGAACTGACGTTCAAGGTTCTGCCGGCGCCGGCGGTATCACGCAGTCTTGCCGTATGGGGGTTGTCGGCACGCCTGGGGTCGGCCTTGCTGGCGCAGGCAATTTCCACACCCTGTGAGCCATCCGGACTGGCATATCTCCCCGCTGAGACGCTGAGCACAACCGGGAAAGATGATATATCCAAACCCGGCGAGTCCCTGACACTGATCCGGCTGGAAGGAACGGAACTGTCCGTCAACGAACGCATGCAATCCATCAGGAAATGGCTTCCCGGCCCCAGTCAGTACAGCATTTTCGAACAAGCAGAGTCGCTATCAGCGTGGGAATGGATCGGCGATGCAAGACTGCTGGCCGATCAAAAACGGACTCCATCCATCATGAAGATTTCACTCCCCCCGGCATCTGCGTGGAATTTGACCCGCTTCATCGATGAATTGAACGGATGTCTATGGTACCTGGACGCAGCCGGTGGCTGGATATGGGTGGGTATCTGCCATGCCGGCGGGGAGGACAAACTGCAAACCATCAGGCGGGAAGTCAACACCCTGGGCGGCGCTGCTATCTTGTATCGCGCCCCTGAGGCCATGAAGCAACGTACCGGCATCTATTCCTTCGCGGACTCATCCGTCAAACGCATGAACGGAAAAATAAAGGCCGGTTTTGATCCGGGCAATATCTTCAACCCGGGCAGACTCCATGCGCACTGAATTCTCGGCAACGCAACTGGCAGACCCCGTACTGGATGAAGCCAACAGCATCCTGCGCAAATGCGTGCACTGTGGATTTTGCAACGCCACCTGCCCTACCTTCAAGCTGATAGGCGATGAACTGGATGGGCCGCGCGGGCGCATCTACCTGCTGAAAAACCTGCTGGAACAGCAAGCGGAGCCCTCTGCAGAAGTCGTGAAACACATAGACCGCTGCCTATCGTGCCTGTCCTGTATGTCTACCTGCCCTTCCGGTGTGAATTACAAGCGCCTGGTGGATACGGGGCGCGGGTATATCGAGGAAAAATTCAGCCGCCCGCTCCCGGACAGGCTATTGCGCAAACTGCTGGTCTCAACCCTGCCCTACCCGAACCGGTTCCGCCTGCTGTTTAACCTGTCCCGGTTGCTTTTACCCCTCCGGCGACTGCTGCCAACGCGGCTTCGTAGCGCGGTGAATCTTCGCCCTCCGGCCGCGACCAGGAACAGCAACCGGACTGAAGGCCCAGACAGCGCCGCTAACGCAGTCGGCCTGATCGGCGGTTGTGTGCAGCAGGTAATGGGCCGTCACATCAATTCTGCCAGCGCGCGCGTGCTGGAACGGCACGGCTGGCGTGTGCACCTGCTCACGGAACCGGCCTGTTGCGGCGCAGTCGAACACCACCTCGGCAAGACTGCTCTGGCGCACCGCCGTTTCAGAAACAACATCGCCGATTGGCTGAGGCAAATTGATGAACTGGGCCTACAAGCGTTGATCGTCAATGCATCCGGCTGCGGCACCATGATCAAGGACTACGGGTACCTGTTCCGGCACGATGCGGAACTGGCCGCCGGCGCGGAAAAAATCAGCGCCATGACCCGTGACATCACGGAATTCCTGCCCGTTCAGCACAGCGCCAACGGTAATGGTGAGCACGCACAGGTCCGCATCGCCTACCAAAGTCCCTGTTCCATGCAACATGGCCAGAAGATTGACCGGCAACCCATGACCCTGCTGGAACAAGCCGGCTTCACGGTGCGGGAACTCCCAGAGAAATACATGTGCTGCGGCTCTGCCGGCGCCTATAATATCCTGCAACCGGACATTGCAACGGAACTCGGCCAAAGAAAGGCCGCGCATATCGATCAAGCAAACGTGGACGCAGTCGCCAGCGGTAACCTGGCCTGCATGATGCACCTGCGCCAGTTCACCAATGTTCCCTTTGTACATACTGTGGAACTGCTCGATTGGGCGACAGGAGGCCCGAAACCGTTTTAGGGATCCTCTGGGAGATTAAGTCAGAGCTTCCTTAAGCCCCCCATCGCGGGCAGTGCCCCCTGCCCATTGATGTAAATGGTGCCCAGGGCCGGACTTGAAAGTAAGCCATAACTAATTGTTTAGTAGGTTCTTTTATAAGCTATTGGTTCTTAATACCGCCATATATACCGACAACGTTATAAGTAGGATTTGAGCCTTAACCAAATTTTTTGATCCGAGTCCTTTTGCTCAGATAAAAGGGTGTAAAGAATGTGAAGCCCGCCCGAACAGCCCCATAGATGGGAGCTAAAAGCCAGAAATTCTCAAATAACGTTTAGCTAGAGACTATACGTTTCAGGTCAGATGCAAATTTAACGAGCTTAGAGTTTGAACCGCCCCGGGAATCCCGGAGACTCGTTAGTTTGAGTCATGCGGCTATGCATGACCGGTTAATCTCATCATAGTACATCTGTTCATATTCAGCCGGCGGCACATTGCCGAGCGGCGCCAGCAAACGACGATGATTGAACCAATCCACCCATTCCAAGGTGGCATATTCCACATCATCGAGTGTCTTCCATGGCCCCCGTGCCCGGATTACTTCCGTCTTATACAAGCCGATGATCGTCTCCGCCAACGCATTGTCATAGGAATCCCCCACACTGCCCACAGAGGCCTCAATCCCGGCCGCCGCCAAGCGCTCGGTATAGCGGATCGACAGATACTGACTGCCGTGGTCACTGTGATGAACCAACCCCTTGGCGCCGTGCCGTGACCACAACGCCTGCTCCAATGCGTCCAGCGCCAGGTCGGCGCCCAAGGAACGGCTGACCCGCCAGCCCACGATGCGCCGAGCATACACATCCACCACAAACGCCGCATAGGCAAAGCCCGACCAGGTCGCCACATACGTGATGTCCGCCACCCATAACCGGTTCGGCCTGTTGGCGGTAAACTGCCGGTTCACCCGGTCAGCCGGCTGCGGCAACGACGCATCACATACCGTCGTCCAGCGCTTTGCGCCCCGCCTCACACCCTGTATCTCAAGCTGCCTCATCAATCGCTCCACCGTGCAACGGGCCACCGCCTGGCCTTCCCGTTTGAGTTGCCGCCAGACCTTCCTGGCGCCGTATACCCGGTAATTCTCATCCCAGACACGCCGTATCGCCTCACATAACGCCTGGTCACGCCGCACCCGCGCCGGCAACCGCCCAGGGTCCGCTGCCCGAGCCTTGTGCTCGTAGTAGGTCGACGGGGCGACCGGCAACTGCTTGCAGATCGGCTCGACCCCAAGGGCCTCCCGGTGTTGGTCGATAAAGGCTACCATCTCGCCAGTTAGCGGTCGAGCTCCGCCTGGGCGAAAAAAGCCGATGCCTTGCGCAGAATCTCATTGGCGCGCTTGAGTTCCCGATTCTCGCGTTCCAAGGCCCGCATGCGGTCACGCTCGACGCTGGTCAGGCCGGCGCGTTCGCCCTGGTCAACCTCTGCGCGTCTCACCCAGTTACGCAATGTTTCCGCTGTGCAGCCAATCTTATCGGCGATGGAAGTCAGCGCCGCCCACTGTGAGCGATAGGTCTCCTGATGCTCTAGGACAAGGCGCACGGCCCGTTCCCGGATCTCCGGGGGATAGCGTTTGTGTTTGTTCATTGCTCCATCCTCTCAAGAAATGGAGCCTCCGGCAAATCCGGGGCGGTTCAGTTTACACTTTCAATATCAGTTACTAATTCCTCATATTGCCCATATTTCTGTTGTAATTCTTGGGGAGTGATACCAGTTTTGTCTTGCTCGTCATACCACGCCCTGAATTTTGCTTGCCATTCTGTCAGGTGGGGACGAAGTCCATCGTTCAAAACATTTAAGGCGACGTCTGTCAGATGCTCAATGCTTCCTTTATCTACACCATGCAGTTTCTCTACAGGAATGTCTCTTATCAGCTCTCGAACAACTCCAAATAGTGTGTACCAAGAGTCGTACACCTGAACTATTACATCTTTTTCACGCTCAAATGGTAGTGCTGCTTTGCGAGTCACCAGCTCAGTCCAAATTTGATGGGCTATCAGTTTTTCTTGATAATTTGCGGTGATCTCAACAGTGCCTGTATTGAATGGCATATTTATGGTAATGGTACCGGCTTGACGATTTCGCACTTTCCGAAAAAAAATCCACCAAACTATGCCGATAACGATCAATATAATTGCCACTGCAACCAAGCTGATGGTGATATTTAAGTCCAGGCCATCAATATTTATTGCAAGTAAATTAATGTCTAGCAAGTAGGGTAAATTTTTACCAGACTCTATCCCTTTAGCGTTCAATGAGTTACTCCACAAACATCACACTTACGATTATAACTCCACATATCTCCAGGATTAGAAATCAAATTTGATCTAGTCGCTCTGGAAACGAATGCATCCTCAATCCAAGATCTGAGCTCCTGAGCGCTAGATGGGTATTTATAGCAACGCGCATAACAGCCACTGTTCGTATCATGCCAGTTAAGAGCCAAGCGCTCAGGTATATATGCTCTACCGTAAGTGCTTGGCAACCCGATACCTATTAATCCGTGTGGCAATTGGCCGCCTAAACCGCCTCGTTGTAAAGATGCCTTAATTTCCCAGTCCACATATCTCCTGCTATGGGTGCAAGTTCCTATCAAAACTATCATCACCGTAGAGTGGCCAAAATGCCGACTTCGAATAGCCTGCATGACGTAATTAGGGTTAGTGCTATTGATAATATCAGTTCCATAGCTCTGATAGGAATTAAGCATCACCGGAGTAAAGACATGCCTGAAGTCGTTGACGAAGTTGTCGACTTCAATCTGATCACCGTGGTAGTAAGAAATAAAGCAATTGCGCTTTGTTATCTGAAGGCCAGACAAACCGCTGTTGAGTAGTCCAGCCACAATAGTCTCCAATAGTAATTTTTCTGTTAACAGGAATCGACTTCTCCAGAATATGGGGACAAACGGGCAAAATTACAACAGTGAACCGCCCCGGATTTGCAGTCAGATTCAAACTTCAGAGAGCTTATTCCCCATAGGCATTTTATACCTGTATCTGAATATACATGGGAACGAGGTGGTGTCGATTACTCAATTGAAAATACCTTATCAATTTATCTACCAGCCAAAGAACTTATCGACGAACTAGGATTAAAAAGATCCTAATAATTTTGGTAGCTGGTGCTCAGGCCAGCAAGAAGTCTTTGTCGATCCGAGCCTAAATGAATATGGTCCCAGCTACGCTTTGATACGTGAAAGTGTGTTGAAAGAGTGGATGGCAAAACATGGGCTGCAAATTATCTGGTTAATTGGGGGGGAAAAGCAGTTATTCCCGTCAAACTTAGACCCAAGTGGATTTTTTGGGAGGCTAACATTTAACGGTGTTTATAGGTTGGAAAACGATCGTCCAGTAGGAAACTTATATTTTGAAATAGATAAACGTGTGAATTGACTGCAATTTTTGAATGGGAATATAGAAGAACAGAATAGAATGTGCACACGAGAATTAGTTTTGCGGAAAAATACCTTATAAATAATTGCTTACGAGTTCTTATAGGATAATACTGGAACCAGATAAACGGATGTATGGTGCCCAGGGCCGGACTCGAACCGGCACGGAGTTTCCTCCGAGGGATTTTAAGTCCCTTGTGTCTACCAATTTCACCACCCGGGCTTGGATCGGGAAAGAATAATACCCATTTCAGTTAATTCTGACATGTTCGGCAGGCTGGGGTAGAAATCCTACCCCGCTTTTTCGGCTCCATCAAGCCTCCACGTCATATCATTCAACCAGTTGCTCCATAAAAGCCCCCAGGTTACAGGATAACAACCGCCCATCTCCATGTGAGTGGCGGGTTTGCGAAATCAGAAAACGTCTTGATGAATTTATCATATCAGCCACTCTGTTCAGCTTAGCCATATCATTCGGGCCAGGCGAGGCGGTAAGTTTAATTTCAATTGCCCATAGTTCTGAGCCAAAATCAAGCGCCAGGTCAAGCTCATGCTGATCGCTGGTCCTGAAATAATACGCATCGCAGTGTTTTTTCTGGGCCGGCAAGACCCCCAGAACTTGTTCAATAACATAGCCTTCCCAACTGGCGCCAACCCATGGCCGGGAAAGCAATGAACGGTCATCGGACACATTCATCAAGGCGTGGAGCAAACCACTGTCCCGCCAGTATATTTTGGGACTCTTTATCAGGCGTTTCCTGATATTTGCCTGGTATGGTTGAAGGCGGCGGATCAGGAAGCCTCCCACCAGGTAATCAAGATAGCTGTTTACCGTATGGTATGAAAGTCCCAGGCTTTTACCCAATTGCGAAGCGTTCCACACCTGCCCGTGTGACGCCGCCAGCATGCGCAACAGGCGGCCAGTCACCTGTGGACTGGCAGGCAATCCCCATAGTGGTAAATCCCTTTGACTCAAGAGGCTGAGGTAGTCCAACTGCCATTGGGGGTACTGCCGTGCTTCAAGGACGCCGCCGTCGGGATACCCGCCGTAAAGCCAGTGTCGCTTGCGCGAAACTCCGGCAGTCAACTCGGTAAACAAAAACGGTGTTAATTCGATGAGAGACAGCCGACCGGCAAGTGATTCCGAAACCTGAAGCATAAGTGTCGGTGATACAGAACCCAGCAGCAGGAAACGCCCCATACGTTTACGGTCCTGATCGATCGCGCCGCGCAGACGTGCAAATATCCCCGGCCATGATTGTGCCTCATCCAGGATGACCAGCTTATTCCCTGTCACCAGACTTTCCCATTCGAGGTCGAGACGAAGACGCTCGGCTTCCTGCTCCAGATCGAAATAATTCCCCCCCAATTCCTGCGCCAGGGTTGTCTTACCGGACTGGCGCGGACCTATCAGCGCCACGGCCGGATACATTTCCAGGCGCTCCAGCAAGCGGGGTTTTATTTTTCGATTGATCATATCTTGCATTATAGAAATCTATTTCTAATTTGCAAGGATAACCATGTAAAGGAACCTCTGAGGATTAAACGGAAGATTGAAACTGATACAACTCTTTCCAGGAACCCATTGTCAGCCATTATGGTATCATCACTATGCTTTCATTCGCAGGCATGCATAGGGACAACAAATTCTGCGCGATCATTGCATCCACAGGCGTCATATCCGTATTAGAAAAATTAAGATGAGTTTCACCAGCAGTGACCTCTCTGTCGAAATCAGGGAACAGGTTTTGTATGTAACGATCAATCGTCCTGAAAAGCGTAATGCGCTGAGCCGCGCAACCCTGAAAGAAATTGGTCATGTGTTTGATCATCATCAATCAAATGATTCCATACTGGTTGCGGTATTGACGGGAGCCGGTGAAAAGAGTTTTGCTGCGGGCGGTGATCTCAAAGATTTGGACTCTGTCCGCACGCGCGAACTGACTGTTGACATGGTCGATACAGGTAAAACAGCGTTGGATGCCATTCGTAATTTCTGTGTGCCCGTTGTCGCGGCCATCAACGGTACGGCATTGGGTGGCGGCGCGGAGTTGGCCATGGCTTGTGATTACCGGGTTGCGGCTGAAACGGCAAAAATTGGCTTTGTCCAGGGAAAACTCAATATCACCACGGCCTGGGGCGGCGGCGCCGATTTAATCGAACGAATTGGCTCAGCCCCGGCATTACGTCTGCTTGCCGATTGCAGGATTCTCGACGCCAAAGCTGCGCTGGAACTGGGCGTTATCGATGCCTGTTGCCGAAACGGCGAATCGCTCGATGCTTGCCTGGAAGATTTTATCTTGCCTCTGCTGGCGCGCAGCACAACCGTGATGCGCAGCTACAAAGCGTTGAGAAACCGGGCGCGCAACGTGTTTACGCAGCCATTACGCGAACTTGAAACAAACAACTTCATTGAATCCTGGTTGCACGATGAACACTGGCAGGCGGCAGCCAATATCCTGAAAAAAAAGTGATGCAAATCAACATGCGAACCGATACGAAAAGGGCAAAACCATTGCCTCCCGAGCCGGGGAAAAACCTGACTGCGATAACCGGAGAAGAAACGCCGGCCCTGGTAACGGATGACATGATTGACAGCAGTAAAATAGGAATGCCGGGCGAATATCCCTATACAAGAGGCATTTTTCAGGATGGCTACCGCGGGCGATTGTGGACATTCCGGCAGTATTCCGGGTTTGGTACCGCGGAGGAAACCAATGAACGCTACCGATTCTTGCTGGACAGGGGTTCGACCGGCTTGTCCGTGGCGTTGGATTTGCCGACCCAATGCGGCTACGACCCGGATGACGTGATGGCCACCGGCGAAATAGGCAAAGTCGGCGTCTCACTGTCCAACCTGGCGGACGCGGAAATAGTCTTCGACGGCATCGACCTGAGCAAAATATCGACCTCTTTTACCATCAACAGTACGGCGGCTATTATCTATGCCATGTACCTGGCGGTCGCCGATAAGAAAAATACGCCGCGCAGTGCGCTGACCGGGACGATACAAAACGACATCCTGAAAGAATACGCCGCACGCGGCACATGGATATTCCCGGTGCGGCCTTCCATGCGTCTCATCGCGGATTCTATACTTTATGCCAATGAACAAACACCCCGGTTCAACCCGATAAGCATTGCCGGCGCGCATATGCGGGATGCGGGCGTGAATGAAACTGAAGAGTTGGGCTTTACATTGGCTAACGGCCTGGCGTATGTTGATGAATTGGTCAGACGCGGCGCCGATCCAAACAAATTTGCCCGAAGGTTGAGTTTCTTCTTTTATGTGCACATGGGCTTTTTTGAAGAGATTGCCAAGTTTCGCGCAGGCAGAAGGCTGTGGGCAAGATTGCTCAGAGAGCGTTATGGCATCACGGACCCGAAAGCGCTGATGTTCCGCTTCGGTGTAGTCTGTGGCGGGTCCTCCCTCAGCGCGTCACAACCGTATAATAATATCGCCCGGGTGGCTCTGGAAAACATGTCCGCCGTATTCGGCGGCGCACAATCGGTATTTACCTGCGCCTACGATGAAGCCTTTCAGATCCCAACGGAATTCAGTGCCGAGACCGCATTGAGGACGCAGCAGATAGTTGCGTATGAAACCGGGATAACAAAATCAGTGGATCCGCTTGGCGGCAGTTATTACGTGGAATGGCTGACAGACCGCATGGAAGAGCAAGCGGAACATATCATCAAAGAACTGGAGGAGTACGGCGGTGTGGAGAAAGCCATCGAAGAGGGATTCATACAATCCAGAATTGCCGAGAGTGCGCACCAGCGCAAGGTCCGGAAAGATCGCGGAGAAGATGTGGTAGTCGGCGAGAATTATTACCGCAGCGAGAATGAGGCCAATGATTTCGGTGAAATTTTTCAACTGGACAGCCAGGCTACCGACAAGATCATTAGCAGGCTCAATGCGATAAGAGACCAACGTGACAATGCCGAAGTACGCAAGACGTTACGAAAACTTGAAGATTGTGCGGCCACTGAAGGCGAAAACCTGATGCCGTATATCGTTGATTGCTGCCATGCCTATGCCACGGTCGGTGAAATGGTATCGAGTCTCAAGCAACAATGGGGTGAATTCAGAGAGCCTATACGGCTTTAATTCAGCAGATATGGGAACAATACGATATGTCGATTAAGGGCAAAAGAATACTGGTGGGAAAACCCGGGTTGGATGGGCATGATGTCGGCGCAAAGGTGATTGCGTTGACATTACGCGATGCCGGCGCCGATGTCATCTATACGGGCCTGCGAAAAACACCGGATTATATTGCCAGAACCGCCGTGGACGAAGATGTGGACGTGGTGGGACTGAGTATTTTGAGCGGCAGTCATAAGGAACTGGTCAAGGCGACCAGGGAAAAGCTCGACGAGCTTGGCGCCGCGTATATCCAAATTTTTGTCGGTGGTACCATTCCTGTTCAGGATTACGACGAACTGAAACAATATGGCGTAGCGGCGATATTTACCGCGGAAATGCCGCTGGATGACATCGTTGCAAAAATCGATCAGTTATTGGGATGAACGTTTCAACAGGCCGGACAGGGCCACTGTCACAGCGCCGAAACTGCCAGAAAGTTCATATGTTCAGTGCCCCCAAAGCTCTGTCGCTCGTGCAAGTTCCAGTTTTGCAATAGTATGTAAATGTACTTCGTCAGGCCCGTCAAAAATCCGCATTCCCCGCACCATTGCAAATTGGTGAGCCAAACCGAAGTCGTCGCTTACGCCGCCCCCGCCATGAACCTGGATTGCGCGGTCAAATACATTTTGCGCCATGTTAGGACCTAAAACCTTGATCATTGCGATTTCCGACCTTGCCGTCTTATTTCCGACGGTGTCCATCATATACGCGGCTTTGAGGCAAAGAAGCCGTGCTTGTTCAATCTCAATGCGAGAATGTGCAATCGCCTGACGCACCGAACCCTGCTCAGCAAGAGACTTGCCGAATGCAACGCGCGATTTTGCACGAGCAATCATTGACTCCAGGGCGCGTTCAGCCTGGCCGATAACACGCATACAATGATGGATTCGCCCAGGGCCGAGGCGCCCTTGCGCAATTTCAAATCCGCGCCCCTCTCCCAGAATCATATTTTCTTTTGGCACACGAACATTATTGAAATCGACTTCCCAATGACCGAAGGGAGCGTGATCATAGCCAAATACCGTCAACGGTCTAATTATCTTGACGCCTTCCGTATCAGTCGGAACCAGTATCATCGACTGTTGCTGGCGCCTAGGCGCTGACGGGTCGGTTTTCCCCATCACGATGAAGATTTTGCAGCGCTTGTCACCCGCGCTGGATGACCACCACTTACGTCCATTGATGACATAATCATCACCGTCGCGCTTTATCTCAGTTTTAATATTTGTCGCATCGGATGATGCCACAGCCGGCTCGGTCATCGCGAAACAGGAACGAATTTCACCTGCAAGAAGGGGCTTAAGCCACTGTTTCTTCTGAGCGGTATCGCCATACCGGTCGAGCACTTCCATATTACCCGTGTCCGGGGCCGAGCAGTTGAAAACCTCCGGGCCAATCCAGGAGCGCCCCATGATTTCGCACAGCGGCGCATATTCGACATTGGTGAGTCCGGCGCCGAAGTCACTTTCAGGCAAAAACAGATTCCACAGGCCATGCGCCTTCGCCTTTTCCTTCAACTCTTCCAGGATGGGAGGAATGTCCCAGCGATCTGCCTGAGCAAGATGTTGCTCGGTGAAAATTCGTTCGCCCGGATACACATATTCATCCATGAACTCGGAAACCTGCTTTATGAGTTTATTGGTCTTTTCTGAATGTTCAAAATACATAGCTCTCTCGTTGCCGAAAAGGATTTATCGTTAAGCCGTCGCCCGGAGCGCGGACGTCCCGTCTGCAAGCAGGCCGATCGCCTGCGGTCTCAGGAGTTGACAGCCCGCTGTTTTAAAGAAGAAAACTGGAGGCTGGGGTCGGAATCGAACCGGCGTCGACGGCTTTGCAGGCCGCTGCATAACCACTCTGCCACCCAGCCAGGGATATACCCGAAATCGTTAAGATCAAACATCCACCCGATGCCCACAAACTTGCCTGCGGGCGATCCGGGCAGTGTCCGGTCATGAACAATAAACAAGAACAAACAAAAACCCCGGGGCCAGCCCGGGGTTATCCCTGCTCAGGGTATCTGTTTGGAGCGGGAAACGAGACTCGAACTCGCGACATCCACGTTGGCAACGTGACGCTCTACCAACTGAGCTATTCCCGCGCTGGTCATTCATGTATTACCCTTCCCTGGTGCAATTCAAATATCTTCCCGGACCGTACTTGAATTGTAACGCCATTCTGGAAGATTTCAAGCGCGTTTACGCCGGCAACATGCCCTCGGTTACGATAAAGTGGATGATCGCATCCAGGCCCTCGCCGGTCTTAAGATTGGAGAAGATAAACGGCTTATCACGGCGCATCCTGCGGGCATCCCGATCCATGACCTCAAGCGAAGCGCCGACGCTGGCAGCCAGGTCGATCTTATTGATGATCAGTAAATCGGAACGGGTGATCCCCGGCCCACCCTTGCGCGGAATTTTATCTCCGGCTGCCACATCAATTACATACAGTGTCAGATCAGAGAGTTCCGGGCTGAACGTGGCGCTGAGGTTATCGCCTCCGCTTTCGACAAATACCAGGTCCAGTTTGCGATGCCGTTGCTGCAACGTATCAATGGCTGCGAGGTTCATCGATGCGTCCTCGCGAATGGCCGTGTGTGGGCAACCGCCGGTTTCAACGCCGATGATCCGGTTTGCCGCCAACGCATTGTGACGAGTCAGAAACTCCGCATCCTCATGAGTATAGATATCGTTGGTAACGACGCCAATGTCATAGCGGTCGCGCAGCGCCTGGCATAAAGCCTTCAACAGTGCGGTCTTCCCGGAACCGACTGGCCCGCCAACGCCTACCCTCAATGCGTGTTTTGTCATCATTGTCATCTCAGGACCTGAATAATCGGCTGTACTGCTGCTCGTGCCAGCTACTGGCCAACGCCAGGGCCGGCAGGGAACTGCCAATCTCGTCATCGGCAAGCTCTCTGGCTTTAGCGACGGTTGCCGGCAACTGTGGCATCAGGTCGCTCAACAACCGCTGGGCTGCGGTCTGCCCCAGCGCCATCAATCGGGTTGCCGCGCTGACCTGGTTTTCCAACCAACTCCAAAGGTAGCCATGGCACGCAAGTTCCGGAGTGATGCGCCAATGTGCGGCCAGCATCGCAAAGCTGGTGATGAACGTTGTCCCGCTCGGCGTTTGCCAGGGCAGCGCGATATTCAAAGCCGGCGCCAGACGCAACAGGGCCGCGCCCATTGCCATTTCTGCCGCGCGCAGTTCAGTCGTATCCCGACAGCTCAGAATCCAGGCATCCCAGCGGCGCAGGTCACCGGTGTCCTGGCGTTTGGCCGCATCCACCTGGCGCAGCAGTAACGGCGCGTCAACTCGCGCCTGCCCCTCGCTCAACTGCAATGACAACCAGTCCTGCAGTGTTGCGTGGTCCTGCAACCAACCCTGTTCCACTGCCGCTTCGAGACCTTGGGAGAAGGAGTAGCCGCCTACCGGCAAGGCGGCGCTGCTCAATTGCAGCAGGCGCAACAAGGCGTTGTCAGTAATGCTAATGGTGGGCATGACCGCCACCGCTGTACGCGCCCGGCTCAGGCTCGAAAACCGCTTTCTGCTGAATGACTTCCAGGCCCATTTCCACCAACATTTGTTCAAGCACGTGTTCGCGAACCATGCGCAGCCAGCGTTTCCCGACTTGCAATCGGACATGCCGATTGCCAAGGTGATAGCAGGCGCGGGCGAATAAAGACCAATCGCCGGCGCGCGCCAGGGTGACGGGTTCTATAGCGCCGGCGACCACCAAATCTCGGCCACAGACGCTACGCAGCCCCTGGCCAATGCCCAGGACATTGCCGCGTTCGAGGAAAACGCGCACCTCAGTGCCATCGGCCAGAAAGGTTTTAAACCTGCCTTTTTCCCTTTGCAGGTGATCAAGAGGCAATTCCTCGGCGCCGGAACCGGATTGAAGATGGGGCAAACGTTCGTACACTTCCAGCATGGTTCGTGTTAAAACAGGTTGTATAACTGTGCCAGCGGCAATACCTCAGCCGGTTCACAGGTCAGCAACTCGCCGTCAGCCCGCACTTCATATGTTTGCGGGTCTACCGTAACAGCCGGCATCCAAGTGTTATGTATCATATCAGCCTTGGTCACAGAACGGCAGTCCTGGCAGGCTGCCAGTCGTCGTCCCAGCCGCAATCGCTCTGCCACGCCTGCTTCCATTGCAGCGCCACTGACAAATGTGACCGATATATTGCGCGGCGCGGCGCCAAAAGCGCCGAACATATTTCTGTAATGCACTGGTTGTGGCGTTGGAATCGACGCGTTGGGATCGCCCATGGCCGCTGCCGCAATACACCCCCCCTTGATAATCAACGAGGGCTTGACGCCGAAAAAAGCGGGTTTCCACAATACCAGGTCGGCAAGCTTGCCTACCTCGACAGAACCAATCTCGCGGGCGATACCGTGAGTGATTGCCGGATTGATCGTGTACTTGGCTATATAGCGGCGGGCGCGCAGGTTGTCGTTTTGTTCGGTGTCCCCTTCGAGCGGGCCGCGCTGCAGCTTCATCTTGTGCGCGGTTTGCCAGGTGCGGGTAATCACCTCGCCCACCCGTCCCATGGCCTGGGAATCCGAAGCGATCATGCTGAATGCGCCAAGATCATGGAAAATATCTTCCGCAGCGATGGTTTCCTTGCGAATCCGGGAATCGGCAAAAGCCACATCTTCAGGTATGGCAGCGTCCAGATGATGGCAAACCATCAACATATCCAGGTGTTCGTCCACCGTGTTACGGGTATAGGGCCGGGTTGGGTTTGTGGACGACGGCAGTACGTTAGGCTCGCCGCAGGCGCGGATAATATCCGGCGCATGGCCGCCGCCGGCGCCTTCGGTGTGGTAGGTATGAATAGTCCGCCCCTTGAATGCGGCCAGGGTATCGTCCACAAAGCCGGATTCGTTCAACGTATCGGTATGAATGGCAACCTGGACATCGAAACGCTCGGCAACATTCAGGCAAGTATCTATTGCCGCGGGTGTCGTGCCCCAGTCTTCGTGCAATTTCAAGCCGCAGGCTCCGGCTGTCAATTGTTCTTCCAAAGCCAAGGGCAGACTGGCGTTGCCCTTGCCAAGAAAGCCGAAATTCATCGGCATATCATCAGTGGCCTGCAACATCTTGCCGATATGCCAGGGGCCTGGCGTGCAAGTGGTTGCTTTCGTACCGGTAGCCGGCCCGGTGCCGCCGCCCAGCATGGTCGTCACACCGGACATCAGCGCTTCCTCCACCTGCTGTGGGCAGATAAAGTGGATGTGCGCGTCTATGCCGCCGGCGGTCAATATCTGCCCTTCGCCGGCGATGATTTCAGTGCCCGGACCGATCAATACGTTTATATTGTCCTGTATGTCCGGGTTGCCGGCCTTGCCGATGGCGCTGATGCGCCCTTGCCTGATGCCGAGATCGGCTTTGACGATGCCCCAGTGATCCAGGATCAGCGCGTTGGTGATGACCGTATCCACACATTCTCTGCCGCCGCGTTGGCTCTGGCCCATTCCGTCGCGAATCACCTTGCCACCGCCAAACTTGACCTCCTCTCCGTAGTGGGTAAAGTCTTTTTCCACCTCTATGATCAGCGCGGTGTCGCCCAACCGCACCCGATCACCGGTAGTCGGACCAAACATGGCTGCGTAAGACTGTCTGTCAATTGTGCTCATGGTTCATCCTTATCTGCGAAAAGTCTCCTGGGTCTCCTACTGGCATTCAGGGGTCAGTATCCGGCGCAGCATCCAGCGCGCCCATGATTTCTCCGCGGAACCCATAGACCTTACGGGCGCTGGTGTAGGCCACCAGCTCCACCTCCCGGTCCTGGCCCGGTTCAAATCGGACCGCTGTGCCGGAGACAATATTCAAACGAAATCCCCAAGTCTTCTCCCGGTCAAACAGCAAGGCGGAGTTGGTTTCAAAGAAATGGTAGTGGGAACCGACCTGCACCGGACGGTCGCCGCTGTTTTTGACGACCAAGGTCAGGATTTCACGTCCCTCGTTCAAGCTGATTTCACCTTCAGCGACGAGGATTTCACCGGGAATCATATTCTTCAACCAATAGGATCATGCACCGTGACCAATTTAGTGCCGTCAGGAAAAGTGGCTTCCACCTGGACCTCGCGAATCAGTTCCGCCACGCCGTCCATCACCTGGTCGGCACGCAGAACCTGTTTGCCATAATTCATCAATTCGGCGACTGTTTTCCCATCCCTTGCGCCTTCCATGATTTCCAGTGTCAGGTAAGCGACGGCTTCCGGGTAATTGAGCTTGAGGCCCCTGTTCAAGCGGCGTTCCGCGAGCAAAGCGGCGGTAAAGACCAGCAGTTTATCTTTCTCTCTTGGTAATAATTCCATGTTTTGTTGTTGTTTTATGTAAACCAGATGCGCGGCGCGCAAGCGGCCCGACCCAGTAGCGGCGACCGTAGGCAGCGCCACCAGGCAGTATACAGTTTGCGCGCATTGGACGCGCTATCGCCGAGATAGCGTCCTATCAGGAAATCGTCCAGCCAGCTCAGCGCTACGCACTGCTCCGTCACGGTCTCGCGCAGTAATTGTAACAGGGGCACGCGTTTTTCGACAGCATAAGGTCCGGCCAGAAAGATACCGGTAACAGGTTCGCCGCGCAGACTTGCCGGACCATCCAGCATCAACGCGCGGTTATCATCATCCAGGCAAAACGCCTCGGTAAACACCGGTTCTCCCTCCCGTATAACACAATAACGTTGTTTGAAACGTCCGCTGTTAAAACGTTGCTGGCTTGCAGGCAAGCCGAAACATGTCAATTCCCAACCGATAAAACGGCTGTCCCGGTCCAATTCTACGGTTGTCTCGAGTTCAACCCAGGCGCCGTCAAATACGATGGTTTCCAGTGGAAACCATTCAAGCGCAGCGCCGGCATCAAGTCGCAGGCAGACGCGCTGGCGTTGTAGCGGATTGTTTTCTCGCGCGCGGTACACCCGGGTGGCGCCTGGCGTGGTAATCAAAGCGCCACAGGCAGCGGAGATATCGACGCTGACATTCAGACTATCGCCCGAGACGATGCCGCCAGGCGGATGCAACAGGTACAGGTGAGGGTGCTCTTTGCCTTCCGGATAAAAGGGTTTTTGCACATAAAGGGGGCCATTGTGCGCGCAACGCGCCAGGCGCGTCCTGCCGGCTTCGGCGCGCAGGTTCAATTCGACGTTTGCAGGCCAACCCTGCCCGAAGACTGATTTCATATATTTTCTTTCAGTTTTGGCCATGCGCTGGCCAGGTATTGACACATTGATATCAGGGTCAAGATCGCAGCGACATACAACAGGACCAACCCCACCCCATAGACGGGCACGCTGTAAAGCGTGTCATGGTATATCAACAATGGCAACGCGGCCATCTGGGCGATGGTCTTTATCTTGCCATAGATGGACACAGCCACATTACTGCGCGCGCCCAGTTCCGCCATCCACTCCCGCAAGGCCGAGACCGCGATCTCCCTGCCGATGATCACCGCGGCAGGCAAGGACAGCAGGATGCCGGGATTGCGTTCCACCAGCAGCACCAGCGCGACCGCCACCATAAGCTTGTCGGCGACGGGGTCGAGAAACGCACCGAGTTTGGAGGTCTGTTGCAGTTTGCGCGCCAGGAAACCGTCCAGCAGGTCAGTGAATGCAGCAACGACAAAGACAATGCAGGCCGCTTCATTGCTCCAGTTGAACGGCAGGTAGAACGCGACGACAAAAACGGGTATCAACCCGATGCGAAAAAGTGTAAGAATATTTGGTAAGTTCATCTCGTAATACAATGATTTATATATATTAGTAAGCTCTGAACAAGTCCATCCAGGACTTGTCAGAGCACGCAAAACAAAAATGCAATTTTTGTTTTGCTCTCAAATTTAATGACTGATCGTCATTGAATTTGGCGACACATCCCTGTATCGCAGGAAACTCTGACTTAATCAGAGTTTCCATTATTAATACAGTAATCTGATGTGCAGCAAAAGCGGAACTTCGAGTTTGCGTAGTTTATTTGTCTCCATGGAATGACGCATAGATTTTTTGAGCCAGATTGTTGCTGATTCCTGGCGCGCGGGCAAGCTCTTCTATACCGGCCCTGGAAACACCCTGGAGTCCGCCAAAGTAACGGATAAGGTCGCGGCGCCGTTTTGCGCCTACACCTTCCACCTCTTCCAGCATGGATTTTGTGCGTTTCTGGTTTCGTTGCCGCCTGTGGCCAGTGATAGCAAACCGGTGGGCTTCATCACGGATTTCCTGGATCAGGTGCAGCGCCGATGAACCCGGCGGCAGGCTCATTTCGCTTTTTCCGTCGGATAACACCAGCCGTTCCATCCCGGGCTTTCTCGCCCTGCCCTTGGCCACACCGAGTAACAGTAATTCGTCAAGCTGCAGTTCTTCCGCCACGGTCCTGACGGAGTTGATCTGACCTTTACCACCATCAATCAGGACCAGGTCAGGGAGCTTCCCCTCCTCCTTTTTTATGCGCGCATAACGCCGGCTGAATGCCTGAGACAGCGCCGCGTAATCATCACCGGCGGGAATGTCCCTGATATTGAACTTGCGATAGTCGGTTTTGACCGCGCCTTCGTGGTTGAATACCACACAGGAGGCGACCGTTGCTTCACCGCTTGAGTGGCTGACGTCAAAGCATTCTATCCGTTCCACCGGCTCGTTCAAGCGCAGCACACCCTGCAATTTTTCGAACCGGGACAGGTAACTGTCCCTGGATGAAAGACGCGTCTTCAACGCTATTTCCGCATTGTTCAATGCCATTTCCACCCATTTTCTTCTCTCGCTCCTGTGGTTATGCTTGATCCTGACAGTTTTTCCTCTCCTCTCACTCAGCAGGACAGTCAACGCTTCCGCATCCGCAACCTGGTGGCTTACCAGGATTTCGCCCGGCGCCGGCCGGTTGCGGGTACCTGCAAGGTAAAACTGGGCCAGGAACGCATTGAGTACCTGATCTTCACTCAATTCACCGGTATGGGTCGGAAAAAAAGCCGTGTTACCCAGGTTCAGTCCACCGCGTATGAAAAAGACCTGCACGCAGGCATACCCGCTCTGCATATGGCAGGCGACGATATCGAGTTCCCCCTTGGGTGCGCTGATATACTGGCTTTCCTGAATTTTCCTCAGGCTGACGATCTGGTCGCGATACTGCGCAGCACGTTCATAGTCTAACTTGTCCGCCGCCGCCTGCATGGGCCTTGTCAATTCGCGGATCACCTCCTCGTTGCGCCCTTCGAGGAACATGACCGTATGTTTCACATCTTCCCGGTAAGTTTCGGGGCCTACCAGTTCCACACATGGCGCGGTGCAACGCTTGATCTGGTATTGCAGGCAGGGCCGGGAACGGTTGTTGAAAAAATTGTCATCGCACTGCCGGATCTTGAACAGCTTCTGGGTAAGGTTCAGGGTGCGGCGGGCTGACCTGGCGCTGGGGTAAGGACCGAAGTACTGTCCCGCCCCCGACTTGGCGCCGCGGTAGAAACTCAACCTGGGAAATTCACTGTCTGTGGATAAATAGAGATACGGGTAGCTTTTGTCATCCCGTAACACCACGTTATAACGGGGTTTATGCCGTTTTATCAGGTTGCTCTCAAGCAACAAGGCCTCGGCTTCGGTACGCGTAACCGTAACATTGATATCCCGGATCTGCTTGACCAGCGCCCGGGTTTTGGGAGATTCCGGCTTCTTACCGAAATAGCTAGCGACCCTTTTTTTCAGGTCCCTCGCTTTGCCCACGTAAATCAGCGTTCCATCTCCATCAAGCATTTGGTAGACACCCGGATGGTGGGTCATCCTCTCCAGAGATGTTTTATAGTCAAAACTGTTCATTATGCGCGGAGAAATTCGGGCTATGCGTCTTTGTTATCAGGAATAATAAGGTTAATTCTCCATGACTTATCGATTTCAAACGGGCTGAAACCCCGAAAATTGTTTATGGATAAATTCGATAACATCTGCTCTTGCTCGACACGACCAGAATACATATGTTGGTAGATCATACACGAAAACGGTCAGACGGACGCTTCCTTGAGCGTAAATTCGGTGGGTTTGTCGCTATCATAGACGCCGCCATAGAATTGCTAAGTCATTAGCATCAAAACGATTAATGGAATAAAATCAACCTGATATAGCTACAGGTCTGGACCGCGAAGGTGTTTATAAATTGGTGTTTGGATTTTGTGATTGGCCTGTTATCGTTTACCATCGGATTTATAGTTCTTTGGAAGGTTGCGGGGAGGAACAGCGCATGCCCCTGACACATAGCCAATTTCTGACACCGGAACATTTCGCCAAACTCAGCCTGCCTCTGGAAGAGGCGTATAACTTGCCCCAGGCTGCGTATGTCTCTGATCAGATTTTCAAACTGGAAGCGGAACATTTGTTTCTATCGCACTGGGTCAACGTGGCTCACGTCAGTCAAATCCCGAAGCCCGGTGATTATCTGTGTGTCGATGTATTTGACTATCCCCTGGTACTGACACGCGACCTGAATAATGACATTCATCTGATATCCCGAGTCTGCCAGCACAAAGGAACACTGGTTGCCGCGGGCAGCGGCAACGCAAAACTGTTTGTCTGTCCTTTTCATGCCTGGTCCTATGAACTTGATGGCAGACTGAAAGCGGCGCCGTTGATGGATAAGGTCAAAAACTTTGATCGGAAGAACTGCCAACTGAAGAAAATGCGCGTCGAGATCTGGGAAGGATTCATATTCGTCAATATAAGCGGCGATGCAGAACCGCTACATCCCCAGTTGGCAGGTTTACAAGAATTACTGGCGAACTGGCACATGGCCGATTTGGTTCCGGCACACGAGGCATTTTATTATGACCAGCGCCAGAACTGGAAAATCAATTCGGAATCATTTCTTGAGGCTTATCATCATCTTGGGGCCCATGTCAAAACGTTTCAGCCCACCTACCCTGCAGCCAACTCTTACCCCATCGCAAGCTCGGGCGCCTATTCGGTCCTCAGCTTTGGTCCGGCGCAGGCTGTATCGGCGACCAATATCGACGGCGGCACGGACCTGCCGTTTATTGAAACACTTACTGAGGCTGAACGACTGGAACCCATGGTGGCATTCGTCTGGCCTAACCTGCTACTGGGAATAGGCGCAGACATGGTTGCGTATTACCGGTTAATGCCCACCAGCGCCGAAAGTCACGACCTGTGGCTGAATGACCTGATGCCACGCAATGTTGTAGAAGACCCGAAACTTGAAAAGGTAATCAGTGATCGCGCAAAATGGGCCAGATCCGTGCATGAAAGTGACGACATGCCCGCTTTTGAGCGTTGCCACGCCGGTATCCGCAGCCCGTTTTATGAACAAGGCAGATTGTCTGCCCCTTACGAACGTTGCATCTGGGAATTCAACCAGTGGTGGGCAGAGCGATTGGGTGAGCGAACTATACAACGATAGAAATGACTATTGGCGGAGAGGGTGGGATTCGAACCCACGAAGGGCTATCAACCCTTGCCGGTTTTCAAGACCGGTGCATTCAACCGCTCTGCCACCTCTCCGTTTCGAGTTGTCGCTCCCTCATCAGCTCATCAAGTTTGTACGCACCGGTTCCCGGCGCACTGCGACCTACCTCCCTGTAGGTCGCCCCTACGGGGCCAGCTTCGCTGTCCAAATTTGTTCCAGACAAATTTGTCAACCGCTCTGCCACCTCTCCGTTCGGTAGAGGCGCCATATTTTAAGCGCGATGTCTTGAAAAGCAACTTTTTTACCCATAATATGTCATAAGTATCATGATAATCATCGGAGGTTTGAAATGAGCACACAGTATGCAGTCGCTCGGCCCGCTCCAGCAACGCTGGCCACTAACAAGCTGATACGCAACACATACATCCTGCTGTCCATGACCCTACTGTTCAGCGCTTTGATGGCGGCTGTCTCTATCGCCATGAATCTGCCGAGCATGGGACTGCTGATTACCCTGGGTGGGTATTTCGGATTGTTATTCCTGACATCTGCGTTGAGGAACAGCGTCTGGGGCCTGGGCGCGATCTTCGCTCTCACCGGTTTCATGGGCCTTACATTAGGGCCATTCCTGAACGCATATCTACAGTTCTTCAGCAATGGCGGGCAACTGGTGATGCTGGCGTTGGGCGGCACCGGCGTGATCTTTCTTGGCCTGTCCGGTTATGCGCTGACTACCCGCAAGGATTTCAGTTTCATGGGCGGGTTCCTCATGGTGGGTATCCTGGTAGGTTTCCTGATGGGAATCTGCGCTGTTGTCTTCAGCATACCTGCTATGGCGCTGGCGGTTTCGGCCATTTTCATCCTGCTGATGTCCGGGATGATACTCTACCAGACCAGCGAGATGATCCACAGTGGAGAGACCAACTACATCATGGCAACGATCACTCTTTATGTTGCCATCTACAACCTGTTCACCAGCCTGCTTCACATTCTGGCCGCTTTCGCTGGTCAGGAGCGGTAAGCGCTCAGTGTGAATCCGGCCGGTGTGGCATGCCGCACCGGCCGGTTATGTTATCGGTACCGTGCCTTCTGTTATACGAGTTGAGCCTGAGAAAGCACTATGTCGGAAACCGAACCGGTAGCCTTCAGCAATTCCTGTAGTTTATCTATGCTGGGCAGAGTTTTTCCCTGCTCATAGCGGGCATAAGCAGTCTTGGATGTTGACCCGAGACGATCGGCTACATCTTGAACCGTGAGCTTGCTTAACTGTCTTTTTCGTTTAAGCAACAAACCAATCATCACTTTATTATCATTCGAACCAACCTCAAGAAGCCCGTCTTTGGAGCATTCGACACAGACCTCAAACCCTTTTTTATCGACCAGGCTAATAAACAGGTCTTCGACCATCAGCAGTAGTTCTTTTTTCGTTCGACCCTGCGTCATCAGTTCGAGAAACGGAATATCCGCCAACCAAAATGCGCCGTCTTTAAAGGCTTTACCTTGAAATTTCATTGTTTTGCCCGTTTCAAAATAGTACTGGCCAGAAGCTCATTAATTTCTGTGTGCCGAGGTATGGCCTCCTGCCGTTCACCTACAGCAACTCCTCCGCCAGCAGGCGTAGCGCTTCAACCGATGCGCCGGAGGCGAGCAAGCAACCGACATCCCCACGTTTACCGGCTTCCTTCCAGCGCGACAGGCGCTCCCTGATCCGCTCGGGCGGGCCGACCAGGGACACGTCATCCACCAGGCTGTCGGGCACCGCGGCGATCGCTTCGGGTTTTCTGCCGTCCAGGAACAGCTCCTGGATTGTTGCGGCAGCAGCTTCATAGCCCAATTGCCCGGCATAGTCATTGTAAAAATTCCTGTTCTTAGCGCCCATGCCGCCGATATACAAGGCCAGTTCCTGTTTTACCACGTTACGGCATTGTTCGAGATCTTCACCCATGCTGATGCGTACAAACGGCGCCACATCAAATTCCGCCTTGTTCTTGCCGTTCCCCGCCGCAGCAAACCCGGCTTCAATGGCTGGGGCAAACAAATCATATCTGTCCGGGTTCATCCATATCGGAAAAAATCCGTCCGCCAGTTCCGCAGCCAGACTGATGCCGCCCGGGGTAATAGCGGCAGTATAAATCTTCATGTTCGGATCGCCATGCAGAATACTTTTCAGGGGTCTGCCCAGCCCCGTGCTGTTTTCGCCCCGGTAAGGCAACTGGTAATGGTAACCGTCATACTGCACCGGCGCTTCCCGGGCAAACACCTGGCGCACGATATCGATGTATTCGCGCAGGCGCGTCAAGGGTTTGGCATAGGTCGTCCCATACCAGCCTTCCACCACCTGCGGGCCGGAGGGACCCAGGCCCAGGATAAAGCGCCCGCCGGACAGGCTCTGTAACGTCATCGCGCTCATTGCCGCCGAGGTCGGCGCGCGGGCAGGCGCCTGCATGATGGCGGTCCCCACCTTGATGCGAGAGGTTCTTGCCAGTATCCAGGCCGCCGGAGTCAACGCGTCAGAACCGTAGGCTTCCGCAGTCCACACCGAATCAAACCCAAGCCGTTCTGCCTCAAGGATTTCATCCATGGGCAGTTTCAGTTCGCTTTGTGAATAGCCAATGGCCAGTCCGAGTTTCAACGGAGCGTCCTCATTTCCGATTTGAAAAAGACAGAATAATAGACCGAACAGCGGGATGTTGCACGTCTTGCGCAATAATTTGCCTGTCTACCCGTTTCCCGCAACGGCATACAAACTGGTTTTTTTATCTCATTGCATGTGTTAATATTAGCTCCGTTTTTGCAATGATGGTCGTAATCTGCCATCACACACCATGTAGAAACGCCGGATTCCGGATGCTGAGGAGAACAGACCCGGCGTTTTAATACCTGACGTCAACAAACCTGCCAGAGGGGTTTTTTTTATGCAAATTGGTGTTCTTAAGGAGACTCATCCGGGTGAGAATCGCGTAGCCGTTATCCCGGATACGGTAAAGAAACTGGTCAAACTCGGCGCTGATATCACAGTTGAGTCTACGCTGGGACAAAGTTCCGGCTATGCCGATGAAGAATATACCGAAGCCGGCGCTGCGATCAGCGCCGATCGCAACGGACTATTGAAACAATCCGACATTATCCTGCGTATCCGCAAGCCGGAGGCTGACGAGGTTGGCGGGATAAAACAGGGCTGCATCCATATCAGCTACCTGGACCCGTTCAACGAACGCGAACTGGTGGATGCCCTGGCGCAACAGGGCGTCAGCGCCATCAGCATGGAAATGATCCCCCGCACCACCCTTTCACAAAAGATGGACGCGCTCAGCTCCCAGGCGAACCTGGCCGGCTATGTCGCGGTAATGATGGCCGCCAACTGCCTGGACCGCCTGCTGCCGATGATGATGACGCCCGCCGGCACCATCAAACCGGCCAAGGTATTCGTGATCGGCGCCGGTGTGGCCGGGTTGCAGGCCATCGCCACCGCCAAGCGCCTGGGCGCGAAGGTGACTGCATTCGACACCCGCCCGGTCGTGGCGGAGCAGGTACGCTCCGTCGGCGCGAAATTCCTGGAGATAGACCTGGGCGAAACGGGTGAGACCAAAGACGGTTATGCCAGAGAACTGACCCCGGAACAGATTGAAAAACAACGCCAGGGCCAAAAGGCGGCCATTGCCGATTCCGATATCGTCATTACCACCGCCCAGGTGTTCGGCCGTAAAGCGCCGGTGCTGGTCACCACCGACATGGTCGAAGCCATGCAACCGGGCAGCGTGATCGTCGACATGGCCGCGGAAACCGGCGGCAACGTGGAAGGCTCGGTTGCCGGCCAGGAAGTCGACGTTAACGGCGTCACCATTATCGGCCAGGGCAACTGGCCAAACTTCGTGTGTCGGGACGCGAGCCAGATGTATTCATCCAACCTGTTCAACATGGTAAATGAATACTGGGACAAGGAAAACAAGTCCTTCATACTTGACCGCGAGAACGACATCATCCAGGGCTGCCTGATCACCCACGGCGGCGCCATCGTCAACGAAACCATCAAAAACCTGTAACGCTGAGGAACCATCAATGGAAGCCGTATATCTCACATTCATCCTGGTCCTGTCCATATTCCTGGGCTTTGAACTGATCAGTAAAGTACCGGCCACCCTGCACACACCGCTGATGTCCGGGGCCAACGCCATCTCCGGCATCACCCTGGTGGGCGCGCTGACCTCCGCCGGCGCCGGCAGCGCCGAAATGGCGACCCTGCTCGGCACCCTGGGCGTGACCTTCGCCTCCATCAACGTGGTCGGCGGTTACATGGTGACCAACCGCATGTTGTCGATGTTCAAGAAGAAGGAAGGTGGCGATCAATGAGTAATGCACTGCTGATTAACCTGTCTTACGTCGCTTCGGCCGTGCTGTTCATCTTCGGCCTGAAGATGCTCAGTTCGCCGGCTACCGCGCGCAACGGCAACCTGGTCTCCGCACTGGGCATGCTGCTTGCCATCGTCGTGACGTTGCTGGACCATTCCATCGTCGATTTTCGCTGGATTGCCTTGGGCCTGGTCTTGGGCGGCATCATCGGCGCGCTGGCCGCGCGGCTTGTGGCAATGACCGCAATGCCGGAAATGGTGGCCATATTCAACGGCTTTGGCGGCATCGCCAGCCTGTTCGTTGGCTGGGCCGCGCTGCATTCCGGCGCAATCTCGACCTTCACCGTCGTGACTATCTTCCTGTCCATACTTATCGGCGGCCTGACCTTCACCGGCAGCCTTATCGCATTCGGAAAACTGAGCGAGTCAATACCCGGTCGACCCTACATCTTCGCCGGACAGCGCACGTTCAACAGCTTGTTGCTGACGGCCATCGTTGTCGTCGGCGTCATGTTCTGTATTGACCCCTCGAACACCACCTTGCTGTATGCGCTGATAGCGCTGTCGTTCCTGTTCGGCGTCATGGCGGTGATTCCCATCGGCGGCGCTGACATGCCCGTGGTGATATCCCTGCTCAACAGCTATTCCGGCCTGGCCGCATGTGCCGCGGGGTTTGCCATCAACAACAACATCCTGATCGTTGCCGGCTCCCTGGTGGGCGCAACCGGTATCATCCTGACCAATATCATGTGCAAGGCCATGAATCGCTCGCTGGCCAACGTACTGTTCAGCGGTTTCGGCGCGGTAAAGACAGCCCTGGCCAAGGTGGAGGGCGAGGTCAAGCCCATCACGCCGGACGATGCGTATTACATCCTGGAGGCGGCCAGCAGTGTCGTCGTCGTGCCCGGCTACGGCATGGCTGTGGCCCAGGCCCAGCATGTAGTGAAGGAACTGCAGGAATTGCTGGAACATAACGGCGCAGAAGTCAGTTACGCGATTCACCCGGTGGCCGGCCGCATGCCCGGACACATGAACGTGCTGCTGGCGGAAGCGGATGTGCCCTACGACCTGCTGATCGAGATGGAAGATATCAACCCGCGCATGGAGATGATGGATGTCGCCATCGTCATCGGCGCCAACGACGTGGTCAACCCCGCGGCCCGGGAGATGGAAGAAAGCCCGATATACGGCATGCCCATCATCAACGTGGACTACGCGAAGACGGTATTCGTACTCAAGCGCTCGATGGCAGCCGGCTTTGCCGGCGTGGACAACCCACTGTTCTTCGGCGAAAACACCCGCATGCTATTCGGAGACGCGAAGGAATCCATCGGCGCCCTGGTACGGGAGTTCAGTTCGTAATTACAAATCGGGTTGAAACTGGCGGTTGCTACTCAATAACCGTCATTCCGTCCATGTAAGGATGCAGCGCTGCCGGTATGTGGATGTGGCCGGCTTCGTCCTGGTAGTTTTCCATGATGGCTATCAGGGTGCGGCCTACGGCCAGGCCGGAGCCGTTGAGCGTGTGTACATGTTCAGGTTTGCCGGTGGCGGGATTGCGCCAGCGGGCGCTCATGCGCCGTGCCTGGAAGTCCTCGAAATTGCTGCATGAGGAGATCTCCCGGTAACGCCGCTGGCTGGGCAGCCATACTTCCAGGTCATAGGTCTTGGCCGCGGAGAAACCCAGGTCGCCGCCGCACAGGACGACGGTTCGGTACGGCAATTCCAGGCGTTGCAGGATGGTTTCCGCATGGTCGGTGAGTTCCTCCAGGATGCGGTAGGAATCCTCCGGCCGGACAATTTGCACCAACTCCACTTTCTCGAACTGGTGCTGGCGTATCATGCCGCGGGTATCCTGCCCGTAAGACCCGGCCTCACTACGGAAACACGGTGAATGGCATACATACCTCAGCGGAAGTTCGTCGCTGCCCAGTATCGCGTCCCTGACCATGTTGGTTACCGGCACCTCTGCGGTGGGTATCAGGTACAAGTCCTGTTTTTCAACGTGAAACTGCTCCTCGGCGAACTTGGGTAACTGGCCGGTGCCAAACAAGCTGTCGGGATTGACCAGGTACGGGACATTGATCTCCACGTAATCATGCTCACGCGTATGCACATCCAGCATAAACTGTATTAACGCCCGGTGCAGCCTGGCGATTGCGCCGGTCATTACCACAAAACGGGATCCGGCGATGCGGGTGGCGCTCTCAAAATCGATCAGCCCCAGCGCCTCGCCCAGGGTCGTATGGTGCCTGGGTGTAAAATCCTGCGCTTCCAGTTCCCCCCAGGCCCGTAATACCTCGTTATCGTCCTCGCTGTCGCCGGCCGGCACACTTTCATGGGGGATATTGGGGACGCCGCGCAGAAATTCATTCAGTTCCCGCTGAATCTCCTCCAGGCGCGCCTGGCCGGATTTCAGAGCATCACCCAAAGAGGCGACCTGTGCCCGTAAGGGTTCTATATCTTCTCCCGCGGCCTTGGCCTTGCCTATCGCCTTTGATTGGCGGTTGCGCTGCGCCTGCAATTCCTCGGTGTTGACCTGTGTCTCCTTGCGCTGTTGCTCCAGCGCCCGGAAGCGGCCGATATCCAGCGCGAAGCCGCGCTTGGCCAGCGCCTGGTTGACGGCATCCGGATCTTTGCGTAATAGATGTGGATCAAGCATGTTTCAGTTATCGGGACAGATACATACCATCACTGCCCTTTGTTTTTCCTGTCCAGCGCCCGCAGACGCTCCAGTTTCTCTGCAATTTGTGTCTCAAGACCCCGGTTTGTCGGATAATAGTACCGGCGTTCCGTCATGCCCTCGGGGAAATAGTTCTCGCCTGCCGCATAAGCCTCCGGTTCATCGTGGGCATAGCGGTACTGCTTGCCGTACCCCAGTTCCTTCATCAGCCGTGTCGGCGCATTGCGCAGGTGTACCGGCACTTCCGCCGATGCGGTGGTCTTCACGTCCTCCATTACCGTATTATACGCTTTGTACACTGCGTTGCTCTTTGGCGCGCATGCGAGGTAAACGATGGCCTGGGCAATCGCCAGCTCCCCTTCAGGCGAACCCAGTCGCTCCTGGGTCTCCCACGCGTCCAGGGCCAGGCGCAGTCCCCTGGGGTCTGCATTGCCTATGTCTTCAGAGGCCATGCGCACCACGCGCCTGGCAATATACAGGGGGTCGCAGCCTCCATCAAGCATACGCGCAAACCAGTACAAGGCCGCATCCGGGGCCGAACCGCGCACGGACTTGTGCAACGCGGAGATCTGCTCGTAAAATACCTCTCCCCCCTTGTCGAAACGCCGGTAGCCGGCGCCGCTGATCACTTCGCTCACCAGCTCATCGGTGACCTGTTGCGCGGATGCCAGGTCTGCGGCAACCTCCAACAGGTTGAGCGCGCGCCTGGCGTCGCCGTCGGCGCTGGATACCAGGAGTTGCAGCGCTTCGTCGGTGATCTCAAGGTTTTTGTCGCCCAGTCCACGCTGCCGGTCCTGCAATCCCTCTATGACTACCTGCTTCAGGTGCGCCACACTGAGCGGTTTCAGCACATAGACACGCACCCTGGACAACAGTGCGTTGTTCAGTTCGAACGACGGGTTCTCGGTGGTGGCGCCGACGAAGGTGATGGTGCCGTCCTCCACATGCGGCAGGAACGCATCCTGTTGCGACTTGTTGAAGCGGTGTGCTTCATCGATGAACAGAACAGTGTCCTTTTGGTACATATCCCGGTACTGGCGCGCCTTTTCTATGGCCGCACGGATCTCCTTAACGCCGCTCAACACCGCGGAGAGGGTCAGGAATTGCGCACTGCAGGAACTGGTTACCAGGCGGGCAAGCGTGGTTTTACCCGTTCCGGGCGCGCCCCAGAATACCATGGAGTGCAACTGGCCCTGTTCAATGGCGCGGCGCAGCGGCTTACCCGGTCCGATAAGGTGTTCCTGCCCGGCAAACCCGTCCAGGGTTTCCGGCCGCATTCGATCCGCCAGGGGGCGATATTCGTTACTGGCAGAAGCCACGACTCCGGGCTAGTTCTCTTGTCTTGCGTCGATGACTTCCATTTCGTCTGTGGGTATAAACGTAAACAGCGCCTGGTCCAATTCCGGGTTGCGCACCACATTTTCAAAGGAGATCAGCAGGGTCTGCCCCAGGTTATCGAACAGCGTCATGCCCCCCAGCTCATCGCCCAGGAACAGCAGGCGTAGCAGGCGGTAGTGGGGTTCAGGGTTCCTCGGGATCAAATCCACCCATACACTGCCATCCTGATCTTCCAGTTGCCTGATGGTGAAATACTCGTCCAGGTCTGTATCGCCGTCGAAAATAAGCGCCGGGGTATCCTCTATGGACTCAGATACATCACTGATGGTGACCTGCTCCAGGTCCGCCTCGTAAATCCACAGGTTGGCGCCGTCGCTGATGATTTTCTGGACATACGGTTCACGATAGAACCAGTAAAACATACCGGGACGGCGCAGACGCAGCGCTCCCCGGGACGATTCCAGCGCCTCGCCGGATGAGTCGAGCAGCACTTGTCGAAAATCCGCCGAGAAGGTATCCAGATCATCGAGAAATACATCCAGCGGGTTAGCGGCCGCCGCATTCACTGCCAGGGATAGGAGTATTGCGCAAATATTACGCATCATATACGTTCAATCCACTGGCGGTGGCGGTCCCGCCAGTATTTCCCGGCTGCCGTTGGCTTCCAGTGGGCCTACCAGGCCGCTGGCCTCCATTTCTTCGACGAGCCGGGCCGCGCGGTTATAGCCGATCTTGAGCCTGCGCTGGATATAGGAAATGGATGTCTTGCGGGTTTCGGTAACGATCCTCACCGCCTCGTCATAAAGCGGGTCGGCATCGTCCGGGCTGGTCTCAAGCCCCGGTATCGGCGCCGCCCCGCCATTATTCGGGTCCAGGGTGATGTTATCCAGGTAGTTCGGACCGCCGCGGCTCTTCACGTTCTCGACGACCTTGTGCACCTCGTGGTCATCGACAAACGCGCCGTGTACCCGGATCGGCACGCTGGTGCCCGGCGGCAGGAACAGCATGTCGCCGTGCCCGAGCAGGTTCTCTGCGCCCATCTGATCAAGTATCGTGCGCGAATCCACCTTGGAGGAAACCTGGAATGCGATACGGCAAGGAATATTGGCCTTGATCAGTCCAGTGATGACATCCACGGACGGACGTTGCGTGGCCAGGATCAGGTGGATGCCGGAAGCACGGGCCTTCTGCGCCAACCTGGCAATGAGTTCTTCCACTTTTTTGCCGACCGTCATCATCATATCCGCCAACTCGTCAATCAGGATGACGATAAAAGGGAGTTCTTCCAACTCCGGCGCGTTATCCTCGTCATCTATCGGCGTGTGGAACGGGTCCTTCAACGGCTGGCCGCGGCCGGCCGCTTCATGAATTTTCTTGTTATAACCATTGATATTGCGCACACCCAGCGCCGCCATCAGCCGGTAACGGCGTTCCATCTCGGAGACGCACCAGCGCAGCGCGTTTGCCGCTTCCTTCATATCCGTGACGACCGGCGTCAATAAGTGCGGGATGCCTTCGTAAACGGATAACTCGAGCATCTTCGGGTCGATCATGATCAAGCGGATTTTTTTCGGGGGAGACTTATACAACAGGCTCAGGATCATCGCGTTGATTGCAACGGACTTGCCCGACCCGGTTGTGCCGGCAACCAGCAGGTGCGGCATGCGGCTCAGGTCCATGACCACGGGATGACCACTGATGTCCTTGCCTAGCGCCAGGGCTGTAGCCGAATGGAGCTCCTCGTACTCCTTGGAACCCAGTATTTCACTCAAGGTGACCAGTTCGCGGGTGGTATTGGGTATTTCCAGTCCGATCACAGATTTGCCCGGGATCACATCGACCACGCGCACGCTGATTACCGACAACGACCTGGCCAGGTCCGTGGCAAGATTGCTGATCTGGCTGCCTTTTACGCCCGGCGCCGGTTGCAGTTCAAATCGTGTAATCACCGGACCGGGATTGACGGCCACCACCTCCACCTGGATATTGAAGTCAAGCAGCTTCAGTTCCACCTGGCGCGACATGGCCTCCAGGGTCGCTTCCGAATACCTGCCCTGGGACGGTCGGGGCTTGTCAAGCAGGTTCAACGGCGGCAAGGCCGCATCCGGCGGTATTTCGAACAGTGGTTCCTGCTTTTCCGCCTCGGCGCGGGCGCTGGATTCCACCTTGCTGACAACGCGTTCGATACGCGGCGGTGGCCTGTCTCTGATTTTTTTTTGTTGATTTCTCACCACCTCAGCGCGTTGTTTCTTAGTGGTGTGATAATTAATAAACTGAATTAAGTTAGAAGTATAATATACTGTTTTTTCTATTATTCTTAATGTCATATATCCGGTTTTTTCGATCAGCCACAGCCATGACATTCCGGTGTAAAGCGTCAGACCAGCCAATACCATGGCTAGCATCAGCAGCGCGCTGCCGGCATGGCCAAGCGCCGCAAGCAAAAACTTACCGAAGGCAATGCCTAGTATTCCGCCAGCGCCGCTGACCTGATCTGGCAAGTGCGCAGGTAGATGCGCTCCGCTGTGCCCTTGCAACCAGGCCAGCGCGCACGCGCCAGAGAACAGGAGGACAAATCCGAATGTTCGCAACCCGATCAGAACACGGGTGACTGGCATACCACCCTGGCGCGATTTGAATACGCGCCATCCATCAAAGATGATTACCAGGGGGAGCAGGTATCCCGGATAACCGAACAGGTAAAGCAGGATATTGGCAATATAGGCGCCTGCCCGTCCTCCTTCATTATGCACTTCGGCAATATTGACTGCTTGCGTCCAGCCTGGATCGGCGGGATTATAGGTCAATAACGACAGCGCTATGAACAACGCGCTGGCTATCACGAAGATAAAGCTGATTTCTTTGATGTAGCGTACAACCTCTATCTTAGAAACCGTGCCGGATTGTTTTTTTCTCGATGCCTGCTTCACGTTGTAATCGGGTCGAAATGACACATCCTTATTGAATTTGGCTATACATCTCTGGACCTAGTATTTAACCAGAGGTTCCTGCGATTAATATTAAGTGGTATTGCCAAAAAAGAAAAGAGGCGATGCTGAAGCCAGTTTTTTCCTGGGAGCGCGGGTGTCTCGCTTGCATCAGACTATCGGACCGGCTCCCGAGCCCTCAAGAATATAATTAAGGAAGCTCTGAACAAGTCCATTCCGGACTTGTCAGAGCACGCACAACAAAAATGCGATTTTCGTCGTGCTCACACAATCAATGACTTATCGTCATTGATTGTGGCGTTACTTCCCTGTATCGCAGGAAACTCTGACTTAATCAGAGTTTCCTTAACGAATATCTGGCGTTTAAACAGCATAGAGGGAGCAAGGATACAACAGTATGCGATTGTGCTGTCGCCTCGTGCGCATGCTCATTTTATTATTGACTGGAATTATCTCCCATTGTTACAATCTGTTTCTTATAAAGAAAAAAAGTGGGGTGTAGTAATGGGTATTTTCAGGACATTCGATAATGGGAGCTACCGGGCTGTTTTACTCCCGAAACGTTATCTTACGGCGGCAATCCTTGCGCTGCCGTTCATATTGCAACCGGCCAGTTTCACATTTGCCCAGGAGAGCGGCATCGACGCGCTGATGGAAGAAATAACCGTTACTGCCAGGAAACGCGAAGAGGGCTTGCAGGATACCCCGATTGCGGTCTCTGTGTTCAGCGGCGAGAGCCTTGAGGCGCGCGGTGTTCAGCGGATTGATGAAATCGCCGGGCTGACGCCGAACATGTCGTTCGACAATATCAACACCAACGGTGGCGGCGGTAATAGCGCGGCCGTGTTCCTGCGTGGCGTCGGCCAACGCGACTTTCTGCCTTCCGCCGACCCCGGAGTGGGTATCTACGTGGACGGGGTATATTACGCCCGTAGCATTGGTTCGGTACTGGACATCATCGATATCGAGCGTGTCGAAGTCCTGCGCGGCCCGCAGGGCACGCTGTTCGGCCGTAATACCACGGGTGGCGCTATCGCGATCCACACCCAGAAGCCCCATGAAGAATTCGAGGGTAAGGTGCGGATTAGAATGGGCATCGACGACCGGCTTGACTTGCTCGGCAAGGTCAATGTGCCGCTCAGCGACAACCTTTACATGAATGCGACCGTCGCCAAGTTCGACCAGGACGGTTTCGTGGTAAACCCACTCGATGGCATGGATACCGGGGACGATGACACCTTCGCCGTTCGCAGCGCGTTGCGCTGGCAAGCGAATAATAACATTGAGGTTAATATCAGCGGCGACTACTCCCGTGACCGGGAAAACGGTCAGGCGCGCGTGATAACGGAAAACCCCAATCGCGTTGTTGACTTAATACCAGGAAACCAGAATGTCTTCAACCATAATGTCTTACTGGGCGCCAATTCGCCGTTTAATCCGGCTAATGGCGGCGCTGGTCTGGGTAACCCGGGCACGCCTTTTCCCAGGAGCTTCAGTAACTGTGACGCGACACCCGCTAACGTCGCTGGGACCCATCCGGATTGCGCTAATGCCAGCAATATAGCCCTCGGACAGAATACAGGCACCATGCCGACCTTCTCCAACCATGATATCTACGGTTTTTCCGGAACGATCGACTGGCAGATCTCGGAGAATCTGGAAATCAAGTCCATCACCGCCTACCGTAATGTCGACAGCACATTTGCGCACGATGGCGACAATACCCCTTACTACCTGTCCTGGGTAAGAGACGAGATATATAAACAAGAGCAGTTTACCCAGGAAATACACTTGCAGGGCACGGGATTTAATGACCGCTTCCAGTGGATACTTGGCGGCTTCTATTTCACGGAAGACGGTAACAACTACAACCCGGTGGATTTTGCTCCTGTAGATATAGAAAGCGGCGGTAAGTTCGACCATGAGAGCATCGCGGGTTTTGCCCAAGGCACGTTTGACGTAACGGACAAGCTACATATTACCGCTGGCATACGCTACACTGACGATACCAAGGATTTCATAGTCACTAGTGACGGAACGTATAGCACAACTGGTAATTACTTTACCATGGGCGCGACCAGTGACGTGGTAAATATTCAGTCTATGACGATTGCGTTTTTTCCACCTGGATTTTTGCGAAAGCTGGTATCAGATGGCACCTACACCCTGAAAGCCGACGACTGGACCCCTATGGTGAATATTGCTTACGACTGGAACGACAATCTCATGACTTACTTCACCTACTCGGAAGGTTTCAAGAGTGGCGGCGTACAACAACGCAATGCTGGGATATTCACCGAAGGTGCGCCTGTTTATGATCCGGAATTTGTCGAGTCCTTTGAACTCGGCTTCAAATTCAGCACGCCTGATGGTCGCTTTGTCCTGAATGCAGCCGCGTTCTATGCCGACTATACGGACATTCAACTGGAAACCCTGGCACCCGATGGCATCGCCCCACAGCTTGACAATGCCGGCGAGGGCGAGATAAAAGGGTTCGAACTGGAATCACGCTGGTCGCCTCTTGACACCTGGTTTTTAGAAGTGGCTCTCGGTCATCTTGATGCGGTGATCACGGAATCCGACCCCAGCGTGGTCAACGAAGGCGGCCCTGACAAGGGCGACAGGTTGCCGCAGGTGCCGCGCTGGTCGCTGGCCGCCTCGCTCATCAAGGAATTCGGCCTGGGCGATATGGGCACGCTTATCGCACGCCTGGATTATAGCTACCGTACCAAGGTGTTTTTTGACCCGGCCAACGACCCGGGCAGTGTTATGCAATCCCATGGCCTGATGAATGCCAGTGTGGGTTGGGACAGCGCCAATGACAAGTTTTCGCTGATCTTCCATGCGAACAATATCTTCGACAAGCGCCGCATAATCTACACGGAACTTTCAGGGTCGGCACGTACGCAGAACGATGTACTGGCCCGTGATTTTGCCTGGTACCTGACCGGCGAATACCGCTTCTGAGGAAATCGAATTATTCCATCCCGGATATCCCGCTTAATACAGGATTAGGCGATGTCCGGGATCAATCGGAAGATATCATCGCCATCGGTGGGATATTCGGGTTATATCGGCAAAGGCGAAAGCATGCTGAGCTGTCGGGTCTTTAGCACGACCCGGCGGCTGAGCAATTTCCAGGTATCCGTATCTCTTTCCCAGCAATCGTCATATCGGCCCACTGCATAACAGGACGTAACGCCTTGCTGATCGGTATGGTACAACGCGAAGCTGCTGGATGTATGCGCGCCGGGTTCGTCTACTTGCATCACATCCACTGATATTACCCGGGTTTGCTCCACTTCGGCAATCTCCCATTCATGTTCCGGCATCGCGTTAATGCGATCGCTTAATTGCGACCGCTGACATTGCATCCAGATCATGGGTTCGGGTAGTTCGGGCGCGCGGGTTATAATCGTATACATGCCCTCTTCCTTGTAGAGATCCAGGTAGGCAGGAAAGTTATGGTCGTCCAGAAAACGGGCGGAGGCGTGAATCAGGCGATCCAATTCAAGTTGCGTGCCAGCCTCCACGGATGTCGCAGCTCTATTCATGTCCGGCGTTGAGATCGTGCGCTTGATAACCCGTGAGGCGGCTCCACTCTTTATAGAAGTTGCGCAGAGAGGAATCGCTCATTGGCCCGTCTTCCTCCCGTGCGATAATACTGTAGCGGCTGCTGCCGTTCTCCATGTTGCGCATCTGCGCCTGAACCGCCCAAACGTCTTCCGCCAGGTTGATGCCGGTGGGTCCCCACACCTGGTTATGGTGGCGCACGCGCAAGGCGCGCGCCGCATCGGTGTCCCCTGCCAGGCCCAGGCCCCGGCATTCTAGCAAAGTGCGCGTCGGCGACAAGGGCATGATCGAATCGATCCGGGCCACGGTGGAACGGCAGTTCAGCAACATGTCCGGAAACAGGTTGATCACCACGTGCCCATTCGGCGCCATGCCGGGCATCATATCGGACTCACGTTGTTCATACTTCAGGTTTCCATAACTGATACTGGCATGATCGAAGCTGACATGGCCCCGTTGGTGACAACGCCATTGCCGCTTCCGGTACTCTTGCTGGGCAACGCCGGTGGTGCGGTTCAACAGGTGTAACAGCTCGTGATAGCCCTCGTAGTTCGTTTCGACGAACAGTTTCCAGTTGGCCTGAATTTCCGTTCGATGCAGGTGGAACACTTCAAGATCGGCGAGTCCGAACGGCGTGCGTATAGCCTCGATAACGGCTTCTCCCAGGTACTCGCGCAGGGAACATGCCTCGTCATCCAGACATATAAAAACGAGATCAAACAGCGTTTCCACACGCACGGCTTTCAGGTTGGTATCTTCTTTTTGGACGGATGAGTCCCGGTATCCCGACGGCCGGGAAATTCCCGCACATTGGCCTTTTTCGTCATAACTCCACAAATGGTAAAAACAAGTCATGCGCCCTTGTTCCAAAGCGCCGCGCGTTTTGCGGATGACCCGGGCGCCCCGATGCGCACAACTGTTGTAAAAGGCCCGTAATTCCCGGTCTTTTCCCCTCACCAGGATCAATTCATGGCCAGCCACTTGCGCAAGGCGGAAATCGTGCGGGTTGGGAAGCTCAGAAGCATGGCAGATGAAACGCCAGGTTCGGGACAGGACCGCGCGTGTTTCCGTTTCAAACACCTTTGGATTGGTGTAAATACGGTTATCCAGATAGTGTGTCGGCGGCAACTCCGGCCGGTTGCGACTATCCAACCTGGATCGCATCTTTTCCAGGGTTCCGGTCGTCATCAGATGATAATTTACTGTCAGTTGGTTAAACGCCAGCCGATATCTTATACCCTGTTTGCCTCCGGCCGTGATTTAACCTGTGTGTGCTATATTGGGTTATCTCATGTTTCCCGTCTATCTTATCAAATTGCTGCTGTTGTCTTCCATCCTGGCGCTGCCCGCCTGCGGCTCGCAATCGGATATTGAAATCATTCGGGCTGTAAGCATGTTGCCCAGACAGACCGACTATACCAGAGATTTCGAACAGTGGATAAACCAGGTCAACAAGGCGGGCAAGGGCAAATTCAGGATAATCTTCGTTGGCGGGCCGGAGGCGTTGCCAACGTTTGAGCAGGCCGATGCCGTCAGGTCCGGCGTAGTGCACATGGTGTACGGCCCGGCAACCTACTACATGGGTCTGCTGCCGGAGGTCGAAGCTATGTTTGCCAGTAATGTGCTTCCTTGGGAAACCCGCGCCAACGGCGCGATTGAATTGATGGACAGGATACACCAGGAGAAACTGGGGGCGCGTTACCTGGCCCGCGCCGCGTTCATTGAATTTCACGTGTTCACCCGGGAGCGTCCGGTAATCAATGCCGAGGGAATGCCGGAACTGCGCGGGTGGAGTATCCGCGGCGGCCCGGTATGGCGGGATTTTATCAGTAGCCTTGGCGCCCGGTTCGTCAATGTTGCCGCGCCGGACATCTATATGGCCCTGGAGCGCAACATGATCCAGGGGATAGGCTGGCCAATCGTCGGTCTGCAGGATTCCTCCTGGCACCAGCACCTCGAATATCGCATTGATCCTGGCGTGTTTTCCAGCGATATGGGTATCATCTTCAACCAGGCGCGTTGGGCGCAGCTCCCGAAGGAGGTTCGCGACACACTGCTGGCCGCCGCGATAGAGTATGAAACAGACAGTTACCGGCGTTTCGAACAGCTTACCCGGGAGCAGGATGCGCGTCTTCGGGCACTGGGTATGAAGGTGATTGAACTCGATGGAGACGGCGAAAGGAAATACCGCAAACTTGCCCACGACGTAATCTGGAATCGTCTGCAGGTCCGCTCGCCCGAATACTACGGGAAACTGCGAAACGGTTTTTATCGGGAAATGGAATCAGGTAAGCAACGCGTGAATCCTGGTGAAATACAAACCGGCCATGAACGATAAACCACAAGGCATCTACGAACAGGTTCTGTTCGGACTTTTTGCGACCGGCGCGATCATTCTTGCCACGGTAACGCTGCTGATTCTCTATGACGTGATTGCGCGTCTGACCGGTCTGCCGGCATTCCCTCATACCCTGGCATACACGGAATATGGCCTGTATTACCTCACCCTGCTCGGCGCGCCCTGGCTGGCGCGGACAAAACGCCATATCTATATACAACTGCTGAGCGCGATGATATCGCCCTCCCTAAGGCCACTGATCTTCCGGCTGAGCTACCTGATTTGCGCGCTTACTTGCGCCGTTATCTGTTATTACGCCGGCTTGGTCACGTTTGAGACCTGGCTCCGGGGCGATGAGGAAGTGCGCTCATTCGATATGCCGCGCTGGCTGGTATTCATCGTTATGCCCATCACGTTCTCGTTGTTGAGCATCGAATTCTGCCGTTATCTGTTGGGCTTTGACAATATGTACGATGCCGAGATCGGGGTTAAAGAATGACACTCTATCCTGGGAAATCGGGCAAATGTCGCTGATCTGGTTCGCCGCGTTCGCGCTGATGCTTGGCATCACGATTTTCCTGATTGCGTTGGGAATACCGGTCGCGTTCGCGTTCCTGGGCGCCGACCTGATCGGCGTAATGCTGTTTATGGGAGGCGATGCCGGACTGGCGCAACTGGTCCGCAACGCAGCAAACGCGTTGACCCGGTTCTCCCTGGTTCCGGTTCCGCTGTTCCTGATCATGGGAGAGATGTTTTTTCATTCCGGACTGGGCTTCAGGGCATTCAACGCGCTGGACAAGTTGTTCGGACGCCTGCCGGGACGGTTGTCATTCATTACTGTCGGCGGCGGGACCATGTTCGCCGCGCTGTCCGGTTCGAGCATGGCCTCCACGGCGCTGCTGGGAACCCTGATGGTCCCGGAAATGAAAAAACGCGGTTACAAAAACCGCCTGTCAATCGGGCCGATATTGGGCACTGGCGGTCTGGCCATACTCATACCGCCCTCAGCGCTGGCCGTTCTGTTGGGCAGCCTGGCCTATATCGATATCGGTATGCTGCTCATCGCCGGAATTGTCCCGGGGCTGGCGCTGGCGCTGCTGTATGGGATTTACATCATCATCAGCATCCGTATCGATCCGGAGTCGGCCCCGGCATACGAAGTGACGGAAATACCTTTTAAAATGAAGTTGCTGTTGGTCGCCAGAGACGTGTTGCCAATGGGCTTCATCGTCTTCCTGGTAGTCGGCATGATCATCCTGGGCTGGGCAACTCCCACCGAGTCGGCAGCCTGCGGCGTAGCCGGGGTAATGCTACTGGCCGCCTGCTTTCGCTGTCTTTCCGTTGACGTGATCACGAAATCATTCCTGGGCGCCACCCGGGTTACGGTCATGATGTTCATGATCATTCTCGGCGCGACGACATTCAGCAAGGCGTTGGCCTTTTCCGGCGCCACCACCGGCCTGGTGGAGTGGGTTAGCGCGCTGACACTGACGCCCATCGCAGCATTGCTCATCATGTTCGTTGTGATGTTAATGCTGGGGGCCTTTATGGAGCAGTTATCAATGATGATGCTGACCCTGCCCGTGTTTGTCCCCCTGGCCCATTTTTTCGGTTTCGATATGATCTGGTTCGGCGTGATCGTGCTGCTGGCCCTGGAAATGAGCCTGACCATGCCGCCGATGGGTCTGCTGTTGTTCGTAATGAAAGGCGTTGCGCCGCCCGGCACACGCATGCAGGACATCTGGCTGGCCGCCCTGCCTTTTATGGGATGCTCGGCGTTATTATTGTTGTTACTGCTGCTGTACCCCGACATCGCGCTGTGGCTGCCGGAACTCAGCAAACCCGGTTAGCGGGATCGCAGTCTTGCTCAGATATTAATCCAGCCAAAACGTCCTGAGCAAGGCAGACCTATTGTCCTTTATAAGGCGTTTTGTTGCGTACTGGATTCCCGTTTCCACGGGAATGGTATACCAGTACTCTTTCAACTTAACCAGGGGTTTCTGATAATTGCGCCACTTTATCTGTCTTCTGCTCCGCGCCGATGGCCGCGTAGCCGCTGTCAACGGGCACATCAGCGCCGTTGATGCCGGACGCGGCGTCTGAACACAGGAACACCACGGTTCGGGCGACCTCTTCCGGGTCCACTGCGCGGCCGGACAGGTGAAAATCTCCGGCAACCCGGTCTGCTTTGGCCCGGTCATTACCGGTCATGTCGCGAATAACGTTCGACCAGACCCAGCCGGGGGAGACGCAGTTGACGCGTATATTGTCCTCGGCCAGTAGCAGCGCTTCATTCCGGGTCGCGCCCATGATCGCCGCCTTCGAGGCGCCATACAGAAGACGCCCTGGCTGCGCTCGCTTCCCGCTGATGCTGGCAAAGTTCACGATCGCGCCGCCACCGCGCCGGCGCATGTGCGGCGCCACTTTTTGCACGAATATGGCTCCGCTTATCAGGTTCACGTCCAGGGCCTGGCGCCATTCGTCACGGGTCGAAGCAATGCCGTTGTCCAAGTAAGTGCAGGCGACGTTGACCAGATAATCAATACCGCCCCAGGTATTGAGCGTTTGTTCTATGACCGCATCGATTTGGGCATCGTCAGTAATGTCAGCATGGATAAACCTGAGTCCGTTTCCTGCCTCCTCTTCCAGTTCACGTCCGCCTGCTTCATCGATGTCACAGACCGTCACCTGTGCGCCGGCTTTGATGAATTCATGGGCAACCTTTCTGCCGATCAGGGTTGCGCCGCCCGGCACAAGGGCGACTTTGCCATTGAGATCTATCATAATGCTTTTACCTCCTGGGCTATGATTTTAATGCCTTCTCTGACTACATCGTCATGCATCGAATAAGTAATACGTATGCACTCGTTTTTATGCGCCCAGGAATCACCGTCCAGCCCCGGGAAGAAATATTGTCCGGGGATGATCAGCACACCCCGCTGCTTCAGGCGGTGGTACAGTTCCAGACTGCTGACCGGCAGGCCGGGAAACCACAGCCAGAGGAAGATCGCTCCCTCCGCTTTATGTATGTAGTAATCAATGCCCGCCAGTTCCTCGTGCAGCAACGCAGTGGCCCGTTGCGCCTTCGCTTGGTAATAAGGCCGTATCAGTGATTTGCTGATTTCAGTCACTTTGCCGGATCGAACCAAGTCGTATGCCAGGGCCGGGCCGACACTCTCCGGCGCCAGGGTCAGTACGCCGTTGATGTTGCCCAAGGCCTTGATAATATCGGCGCGGGCGACGACGATACCGGTACGTGTCGCCGGCAGCCCCAGTTTGGACAGGCTCATCGACAGGATGATGTTTTCATTCCAGATCAATTCCACCTCAGTGAAGATGATGCTCGGAAACGGCATGCCGTAGGCATTGTCGATAATCAGCGGTATGTTGCGGTCCGCGGAGAGTTCGATCAACCTGGCTACCTCCTGGTCTGTCAATACGTTGCCGGTAGGGTTGGTGGGTCGCGATACGCAGATCGCGCCGATCGAATCATCCACAGTCAAATGATCAAAATCCACGTGGTACTTGAAAGTGCGATCCGGAAATTTATCGATTGTCGGCCGGTATGCGGTAAAAACACCATCCGCAAGACCTACATCTCCATAACCGATATACTCCGGCGCCATAGGCAACAGGATTTTCCTGGCGCGGCCATCATCAAACTCGCCGGCGAACATGTTGAACATCAGGAAAAAGGCCGACTGGCTGCCGTTGGTCAGCGCGACATTCTCCGCAGTCAATCCCCAACCGTATGTGCGGTTCAGCAGGTCTGCCAATGCTTCCAGGAATTTCATGCTGCCACGGGGCGGGTCGTAATCACCCACAACCCGGGCAAACTCACCGGGCTGGTCCAGTATCTGCTGCATCCGCTCCCGGAAGAATGACTGCACTTCGGGGATATGGGCCGGGTTTCCGCCGCCGAGCATGAGCGCTTCCTGCTCCCCGGCCATTGCCTCGCCCATGTCATCCATTAGCATGACGATGCCTGAATGCTCTGAAAATCGTTGTGCAAATTTCGATAAATTCATGGATTTTTTATTATTAACATGGATGTACAGGATTAATAGTTTTTATTTATGTGTGAACTGTGGTCTTTATGGTTCATATTATTGTTTATCAGAATATGAATCATCTGCGATTATTCTGTGTCATCTACGGATGTTTTTATGGTCTGCCCGATGTTTATCAGCCGGATGACCCGCTCGGATGCGTTGGCGATATAGTCTCGTGAATTTGTCAGCGCATAGTCCAGGCTCATGTCCCTGGCAATGGCAGGTTCAAGGCCGCTGATACCGTGGTTGAAGACTTCCCTTGCGTCATCCGCGAGTCCTCCGCCGATGGCTACCACCGGCACGCCGTATTCGTCGGCAAATCGTGCGACTCCCGCCGGCGTCTTGCCGAACGCGGTCTGGAAGTCCACCCTGCCCTCGCCGGTCAGCACCAGATCGGCGTTGCGCAGGTGTTTTTCTATCGAGGTAGCCTTGCAGATGATCTCGATGCCTCGCTGCAGTTCAGCGCCGGCAAACACCAGCAACCCGGCGCCCATGCCGCCTGCCGCGCCGGCGCCCGGGATCGGATCCACATCTATTCCCAGTTCTCGTTCAATCACCCCGGCCAGGTGTTTCAGGTTGTCGTCCAGGGTCTCCACCATGGCCGCATCCGCGCCTTTCTGTGGCGCGAACACCCGGGCGGCGCCGTTTTCACCCGTCAACGGATTTTCCACGTCGCAGGCGACCAGTATTTGCGCTTGCCGCAGTGCGGGGTGAAGCCCGTCCAGGTCCACGGACTCGATCCTGTGCAGCATCCCGCCGGCGCCGTCTTGCGTGATAATGCGCCCGTCCGCGTCGCGGAAGACGACTCCCAGCGCCTGCGCCATGCCGGTTCCGCCATCGTTGGTGGCCGAACCGCCGATCCCCAGTATGATCTTCCGTGCCCCCCTGTCAAGCGCATCACGGATCAACTCCCCGGTGCCGTATGATGTCGTCTGCAACGGATTCCTGCCGCTGCCTTGCGCCAGGGCCAGCCCGGATGCCGCCGCCATTTCGATGACCGCAGTGTTACCGGTCGCCAGCATGCCGTATTCGGCCTCAACTGTTTGCCCTGAAGGCCCCTTGACGTTGCAGGAGATCAGATCTCCGCCCACCGCATCGAGCAGCGATTGCACGGTGCCCTCTCCGCCGTCGGCCATGGGTATCCTGATGCAATCCGCATCCGGCAGCACTCTTCTGATACCGGCCTCCATAGCCTCGGCAACCTCCATAGACGTCAGGCTGCCCTTGAATGAATCGGGCGCAAGAATTATTTTCATAGGGTTCGTTAATATACCTGGTAGGTGACGCGGTCCCCGACCGCGATATCCTGTTTACGCACCTGCCCTGCGTTCAACTCCAGTACAGCCATCACCTTGCCGTCGGAGGGCATCACGGAAGTGGATTCCGTCGGGGCATTCTCAACGATCTTGACGATAAGCCCGTTGCTGTCGATATAGATTATATCAAGCGGGATAAACGTATTCTTCATCCAGATATTCATACGCTGGGGTGTTTCGTTCAGTAATAACATGCCCTGGTTCTCAGGCATTGACGCCCGGTACATCAGCCCGATCCGTTTCAGGTCGTTGGTATCGGCCACCTCAATCCGGTAAGCAATCTCGCGGAACTTGGTCGCGATCGTCACCGAACCGGTCTTGAATTCGGTCTGAGCGATACATCCTGTGGTAGTAAATAACAGCAGCACAAGGAAACTGCTTCTACGATAAATTCCAAGCATGAATGGGCCTGTTTGTTTCTGCAATCAGTAGTTTAGTCTGAAATTGTCCGCCAGCGCCTACCATTCCCGCGAAAGCGGGAATCCAGTAGACAACAAGTCTCCCTATAATGAAGAGTTGCTTACTGGATTCCCGTAGAAGAGAATGGCAGCGACCCTGCTTCAACCAATATTCTTATTGTCCTCTTCGGTTTTCGTTTCCATACTGTAGCCGCTGTCCTGCCGGTTCAGGTTGACCGCGTGCTTTTGGCAGTAAATGTCATACACTTTTTCCGGTGTGAGACCCGAGCAGATCAGTGCGGAGACCAGAAAATGTAAAATGTCGATCAATTCGACCCGGATGTTCTGTATATCGATCTCATCCTTGCTCCACCATTTCCACAGCAGTTCCTCGTCAAGCTCCAGTATCTCCTCGCGCATTGCCCTGGAATAGTTGGACAGCCAGACATTGGGCAAGTCATTCACTCTCAGCTCACCCCGGCTGGCGCCGGCAAAAACAGTGTCCATGGTCAGCGGGTTCCCTGACATATCCTTCAGGCTGTTCTTCTTGAAAACATAATCGTTCAAATCCGATTGCATCGAAAAAATGCGCTTCAACATGTCGTTTTCAGCAGGGGTTTCGCCAGTCATTGCAGGAGTCCTAGGTTTTTGTCGGTACGTCTGTTCCGGGATACGCTATAATGCCGTTTCCTGTTAATCCCGTTATTATTGCTTTTTTAGCCAGCGCCGTACACACTTTATCGCGATGGATATCGAATTAATAAGCTTTGACCTGTGCCCATTTGTACAGCGTTCCGTTATTACCCTGCTGGAAAAGAACATCGCGTTCAAACGCACCAACATCGACCTGGCGGACAAGCCGGATTGGTTTTTACAAATCTCGCCCTTAGGAAAGGTGCCGGTGCTGCGAATTGACGGCAACATCCTGTTCGAATCGGCGGTCATCAACGAATATCTCGATGAGATCACCCCGCCATCCATGCACCCCCGGGACCCGCTGCAAAAAGCCCTGAACCGGGCCTGGATCGAATTCGGCACGGAACTGTCCAACCTGTCCTTTCGGATGCTGATTACCCAGGACAACAAGGTAGTGGAGGATTCCCTGCAGGCATTGCGGGACAAATTCGAATTCCTGGACAGGAACCTTAACGCAGCCCCGTTCTTCAACGGTACGGACTTCTCGCTCATCGAAGCGGCTTACGCGCCGGTGTTCATCCGCATCGAATACCTGTTGAAGCAGGTGATCGCGGACGTAATCCCGCCACACTGCAGCCGCGTCCTGACCTGGAGCGACGCCATCCTGGCGCGCCCGTCAGTGCAGGGTAGTATCATAGACCGCTTCACTGAACTGGCCAATGAACGCTTCAAAAAACGGGGCGGCATCCTGCTGCAAAACCTGTAAGTAATTCAGAATCGCCTTTCAGGCGACACAGAATTTAAGGAACCTCTGATTAAGTCAGAGCTTCCTTAACTGAACTCCCGCTTTTCAGCCTGCCCCTGTATGGCGTTGTGCAGGGGGGGTACGGTGGCAGTGTTCACAGAAGCTCCCCCTTCCCATTCCCGCGAAAGCGGGAATCCAGTGAAACAAAGGGTCGCCCGCCGGGCGACACAGTATTTCACTGAACTCCCGCTTTTCAGCCTACCCCTGTATCGCGTTGAGCAGGGACGGGAGTGGTTCGGAAAATGCCCTGACCTGCGCTAACCTGATTATCAGCGGATTGTTATTTCACTCATGTTTTTGCAATACCACGCGATAGCATTGCAGCTTATTGCGCAGAAAACAGTGCGCCGAGCCCCATAGGTACAGGCGGAAGCGGCGGTAGTCGGCTGCGCCGAATTTGTCGATGATGAAATCCCGGTTGGAGTCGAAACGCTGCGCCCAGTGGACAAACGTCAGGTAATAACTGTAGCGGTCATCCCAGACCCCCTTCAGGTGAAACGGCTTCGAGGTCAGCGATTTCAGAAAATCGTGCAGCGCAAAGAAAGTATGGTTACCGGGATAGATGTGCTGCGTAATAAACGATGACTTCTCATGTTTACGCAGTTCCGCGCTGGCATCCAGGAACACGTAACCGCCGGGCTTGAGTAGCCGGTCAAAACAGGCAAGCACCTCGTCGTAGTTGGGCAGGTGCTCCATTACGCCGAGGATGGCAATCGCATCAAACTGTGTGCCCGGTTCGTATTCGAGGATGTCGACCAGTTCAGTCGTGATCGGCAGGTTTTCCCGCGCGCTGAGTTCCTGCATGAATTTAAGGGACTGCTGTGCAATGGTAACACCGGTAACCTTGATACCCCTGCGGGCCGCGTATTCCGCAAACGAACCCCAGCCCACACCCACATCCAACACTTCACTGCCGGGCGTCATCCTGCATTGTTCGGCGATAAAATCCATTTTCCGGCGTATCGCATCGGACAGCGGCTCATCGGGCGTTTCGAACACGCCCTGTGTGTAACAGCGGAATTCCTCGTCCAGAAACGCGAGATAAAACGAATGGTCGCGCTCATAGTGTGTGCTGATCGCGGATTTGTTGACCGAGACCTGGCCCAGCAGCAAAGGGGCCAGGAAACGCCAGAGCGACATGAACAGGTGGCGATCCTGCAGCGATTCGCGCAGGTCATAGACTTCAATCATATCTCCCTGGAAGTCGAACCAGCCATTGATATAGGCATTGGCGATAATGCCTTCATCAAACGACGCAATCGCACGAATACCTTTAGGATCGGAAATCTTCAGTTTGAAACGGGGCGAACCCGAACCAAGCCGATGTTCACTGCCGTCAAGCGTGACCACATCGAAACAAACCCCGCTATCATGGAAGCGCCGGGACATCAGCTCGACAAGGCGCGCTTCTTTACGCTGCAGCGACTTGGTTATCTTCCAGCCCGAAGCGCCCGCCCCCGCCTGAACTTCTTGAGGGTCACCGGCAGTATCATCTACAATAGACGCCATTGTTCACCACATATCACGTTGTAATAAGGAAATATCGTACATTAGGTTATTTTAAACCAGGCAATATGACAACCCCCACAGGCAATTCGGCTTGAGTTTTGTCCATGACCGAACGCCAGCATAACATCGACCCGGACGAGGTTGAAAAATTCGAACGTCTTTCCCGTGACTGGTGGGACGCCGCAGGTCCGATGAAAACCCTGCACGATATCAACCCGGTGCGCCTGGCCTATATCAGCGACAACGTGTCGTTGGACGGCAGGCGCGTACTGGATGTCGGCTGCGGTGGCGGTATTCTGACGGAGTCGCTGGCGCGGGCCGGCGCAAGCGTATGCGGGCTGGATGCCGGGGCAGAAGTTATCCGCATAGCTGCCCGGCATGCACAGGAAAACGGCCTGGAGATAGAATACACCAGCGCAAGCCTGGAACAGTTTGCCGCGGACACTGCCGGCAGTTTCGATGTGCTTACCTGCATGGAACTGCTGGAGCATGTGCCGGATCCCGCGCAACTGCTGCGCGCCTGCGCCCGTGTACTGGCTCCCGGCGGCCACCTGTTCCTGGCAACCATCAACCGCAACTTGAAGTCCTATCTTGGCGCGATCATCGGCGCCGAGCGGCTGTTCAGGCTGCTGCCGAAGGGCACCCATGACTATGCCGGTTTCATTCGCCCGTCGGAACTGAAACGCTGGCTACAGAACGCCGGCTTCGAGGCGCTTGACATCAGAGGCATGCTCTACATCCCCGGCCTCAGGTACTGTGCGCTTATCGACGATCCGGGCATCAACTACCTGCTCCACGCACGCCTGGCGAACTGATCAATATCTAGCGCCAGGCCAATCGATACAAGCATGCGCAACAATATAGCTAACGTTCTGTTCGACCTGGACGGAACCCTGGTGGACACCGCCCCTGACCTGGCCTCGGCGCTGAACCAGACCCTTGTCCAGCACGCGAAAGAGCCGCTGCCCTTCGAAAGAATACGTCCTAGCGTTTCCCTGGGCGGCGCCGCGTTGGTGAAACTCGGGTTCGGTCTGGATGAGAACGACCCGGACTTCATTCCGATGCGCGATGAGTTTCTGGGAATCTACCGGGATAACCTCAGCACGCACAGCCGCCTGTTTCCCGGTATGGAACGGGTGCTGGACAGGCTTGAGCAAACCGGGATGCCCTGGGGCATCGTCACCAACAAACCCGCGTGGCTGACCGATCCGCTGACGCAAGCGCTGCAATTGGACTCGCGTACCCCATGTATCGTCTCCGGCGACACTGTGGAACATCGCAAACCGCACCCTGCCCCACTGCTTCATGCGTGTAAACTGCTGCAGTGTGAACCGCACGCAAGCGTGTACATAGGCGACGACCGGCGCGATATCAGCGCGGGCACAAGCGCCGGCATGGCGACCCTGGTGGCTTCCTACGGCTACATTGCTACCAACGAGCAACCTGAGAACTGGGGCGCAGACGGTTTCATCGACAACCCGGAAGACATTTTGGACTGGCTCAGAGTCGGCGGCAGATGACCCCGGAAGCGTACTGCCGCAATAAAGCCGCGCCTGATGGCTCCAACCTGTATTACGCCACCCTGTATCACGACGCGCAGACCCGGCGCATAGTGCATGCATTGTTTGCGTTCCTGCATGAGTTGAATGAAGCAGTTTATGAGTCATCGGACCCCGGCGCGGCACGCGTTACCCTTTCCTGGTGGTTCGAGGAAATCGGCAGGCTGTTCACCGGCACGGCAAGACACCCGGTTACCCTGGAGTTGTCCCAACTTGAACATACGGGGTTCCTGTCACAACAGGAAATGCTGGGCTGTATTGCGACGATGGCGCGGTTTCTCGATACGCCGGAGAGTGGTCCGTATCAGGACTGGTTGGCGCAACATGAAGCCGCCGCCGGTTATATCTGGAATTCGGCGTGCCTGGCCTGCGGTTGCACACAGCGGGACAGTCTGATAACCCTGGCCGGCGCCTGCCACGGCGCATTCGAACTGCTGCACCATACCCGGCATTTCGCAGGACTGGGCCTGAACGTACTGCCGTCCGACCTGCTCGCGCAGCACAGCCTGGACCCAGATAGCATTATGCAGCCGAATGCCGGTGCGGCCGTATCAGCCTTGTTTGCCGACCTGTTCAAGCGACTGGGAAACGACATACGAAACTGCCTGACCTCCCTGCAGGAAAACGGCGCAGGCGCACCACTGTTCTCTGTCACCCTGCTGAAAATCCTGGACGCGCTGTGCCGTGAATACCGCACTGCTCGTGAACCAATCACCCACCACCGCATCGCGCTGACCCCCATCCGGAAACTCTGGATCGCATGGAGGACTGCCCGGCAATTGAGCAGTTCACGTAAGTAGCAGCAGATAGTCCACCATTGCCATTATTATGATCGGTAAAATAACAAGCATTCTATAATTTCCAGATTTTTTGACAACAGTCAAAAATTATTGCAAGAATTTTTGACACCTATCCAAAAATGCGGAATACCGGCAGATATCGGCATCAGGGAACAAGGACTATGTCACTAAAGAAGGCATTCGCGTCGCGCCGGCGATGGAACTGCTCACAACATTAAAATAAGGGATTTATCCCGCATTTCTCCTTTAGGCCGGTTTATCTCTCATATAGTCAACTCTTCTTTAACTTCCTTTGAATAGATACCTGTTTCTTGACTGAAAAATTGAATAGGCTATTGATCTTCTGTTTATCTTCATATGAGATAGGATGCATATAAATATAGTGAGATACAATATCCCTCAAAATATAAACGGCTTGTTCATTATTGTCATCTATCAAATCGCGGCACAGGCGCTTTATTTTTTCTAGATTTAGCTGTTTTGTATACCAAGCATGAATCGACAAATTAATGAGATTGTCTAACCATCCGAACCATCTGTCTAACCATTTGCGGGCCGACTAACTATTTGTTTCCACACTCATACACCCACATCAGGGCAGCCGAAGGTCAAGACTACGACACGCGCCACCTATGACAAGAACATTTTAGTTCCCAAAGGCGATTCGTTCGACGTTTTCGACGAAGTCGAAGTGGTAATCATTACTTAACACAGGGAAATTATGCTGGCGCGAGAGAGCAGCGATCCAGGTGTCATTGGATGGGATAGGTTTACCTGAGCGTTTCAATTCCAAGCGAATGTCAGCGTATATGCCAGCGGTTACTTGAGTGACTGTTATGATTTCTGTTAATGCAAGAAAACGGTCAAGCCAGTCTTCGTAGCGGCGGCGATAGCGCGACTGGCGAATGCCGAAATAGTATTCGCCCAGAACGATACTGGGGACGAGAAGCCGCTCGGCGGACCGCAAACATGTCTCAACCTTTGCTGATCCCTCCGCCCAGGCTGACAAGGCGTTGGTATCGAGAATCATTCAGCATCTTCGGACGATAGAGTTCCAAATTCCTCTTCGATTGCGTCCAGCACCCGGCGGTTTTCGCTTGCCAAATCAGACAACGCGCCGAAACCGGCCATCCAAGGAGGGTCTGTATCATGAGTGGCCGGCTGCCCTGTGCTACGTTGCAGTTTTTCCTCCAGTGCCTCTGTAAAGAATTGTTTCAAGGTCCTGCCTTGAGCAGCAGCAAGAGCTCTGGCCTGTTGAAGTGCAGGGTCAGGAAGTTCGATAGTCGTTTTCATAACATCTCATCTATTTCTCAAGCTGGACATAATACTCGTCAAAATGACGTAATATCAAGTTTTGCGTATTCCGGCGAACGTGAACGCTGATTCCGTGACATATGGACTGAGAGTGAAGAATGAACATAGGGTTACTCCAATGTAAACTCTCCGTGGGATGAATATATTTCCAGAATTCACGAATAGAAGTCTGGGGACACTTGCGCAGGTCCCGTTTGGCGGTGGATACCGCTCACCTTGGCCACCTTAATCTCACCCGTAGCCGCCTTAGTGTCCGTCTGTCCAGGTTGTCGTGGGTTAGTACACAAGAGCGGGTTCTGCCGCTTGGCTCCCTAAAGCACATGACGATAATCTGCGGGTGGACCAGTGCGCCCGGCAGTAATGTCAAATCCAGCGCGTCCTGCTCTTCCCGCAGAAGCTGCCAGCGATCGTTCTGATCCAGTTTGAAACAGATAGCCTCCGGCGAGAAAAACCGTTTCAGGTAAACACCGTAATGAACCAGTAAGCAAGCCCCGATCAACCCCGTTGTTGCGACGCCGAGATCAGCCAGGAGCAGGCAGAGCAGCGCGCCAACGTGAGTCAGGGTATTGAACAGCGCCACTCGCTTTGATTGCCGGTAATATATGAAAATCGGTAACTCCAGCGGCGATTGCCTGCTGGTCGCATCCGGCATTCCTTTTTCTTCCATACTTGCTTGTGTGTTGTCGTATGATCTTTAGGAACCTCTGAGATTAAGTCAGAGGTTCCTACGATACAAGGATGTATCGTCAATATCAATGACTGTAAGGCATTGATATTGCGAGGATAAAAATCGCATTTTTGTTTTCCGTACTCTGACAAGTCCTGGATGGACTTGTCAGAGTTTCCTTTATTTTAAGGCAACCTGCCTTCCCGTTAGCTGACAAGTTCAAAGCCAGCCATATATTCCTTCCCCGACTATAACAGGATTGTGGAGATTTTGATAAACTACAGGAGGATCTGAATGAATTGAACTCCATGACCAATAAAGACACTGCAAAAAAGCCAAGCCGTGCCCGGCGCGCTGTCCCGGTTCAGGACAGTAAGAAAAAAGAAAGCCGGGAGGAAGGCGGCCCCCAAGGACTCGAACCCACCCGTTACGGAGACTGGGAAAGAAAAGGCCGTTGTATCGATTTCTGAACATCCCGCCCGCGCCGTCTGCGTTATTTTGCGCGCTATGGTTGCTGCTGGCGTCTCTCCCTTGCGCCGCCGAAGACCGGACTCTTACGCTGGTAACCTGGAATATTGAACATCTGGCCGCGGCTGACGACCAGGGTTGCCGGCCGCGCAAGACAGACAGCTACAATGCCATCCGCAGCTATATCAAACAGGCCGGCGCCGACGTGATTGCCTTTCAGGAAGTGCAAAACCTGCGCGCGGCCCAGAGAGTATTTCCCGCATCGGACTATGATATCCATATCTCGGAACGCCCCACCGTAGAATTCCCAGAATGCTACGATATAGCCCGGAAGCGGCTGATGCAGCGAACAGGATTTGCGGTGCGCAAGGATATCAGCGACCGGTTAGGACTTACAACAGTGCGGCAGCCCGATATGCGGGAACTCCGGGGCAGCCTTGACTCCGGCCGCTGGGGCGTGCATATCGTGCTGGCGCCGGTTACAGCCGCTGACGGCGCCCCTGAACCGCTGCACCTGCTCTCTGTTCACCTTAAATCAGGCTGCACTTACAAATCCTTGAGCGGAACCAAGCCAGGGTCGCCATGTCCGCTGCTGCGTGAACAGGTTGAAGTATTGTCCGGCTGGATCAATACCCGCGCCCGCCTGAAACAGGATTTCATCGTCGCCGGTGATTTCAACCGCCAGCTTGACCAGTTGAGCGACCAGGTGTGGTTGTACCTGGAAGCCGGCGGCCAGACCGGCTCATATGTCGACCTGGAAAAGGTATTGCACGGCATCAAACACCCGCGGCCGTTCAACCCGAGATACCCGTTTGCGATCGATCACATTATCTACAACCAGGCTCTGGATGGGCTGCTGCTTGAGCACGAGGCGTTTTTTGATGTCCGTGCAGATGACTATTCGGACCACTTGCCGCTGTTTGCCGTGTTTGATCTTACCCGCGTGGGCGGAACCGAGAATTGATGCGTAAGAAAAATATCGTTTCGGTATAATACGTCTTTTTTTGAGTATCCGATGACTGGCCCGCAGACACCACTATCGCCCTTTTTGCAGTACCGACCACAACTGACGTCGGTGCTGTCGATTACGCACCGCATCACCGGCGTATTGCTCAGCGCCGGCGCGATACTGCTGAGCGCCTGGCTGGTAGCGATCGCTATGGGCGCCGGAGCATACGCAGCGGTGAGCGGACATCTCAGCGCCTGGTACGGGCAGGCTATCGTCTTCGGCTTCGTTTTTTCGCTGTATTACCACCTGTGCAACGGCATCCGCCACCTGTTCTGGGACCTGGGGCTGGGGCTGGAACTCACCAGCGCCTATCGAAGCGGTTACGCAGTGGTCGCGGCAACACTGGCGCTCACGCTGCTTACCTTCTGGGCCGGATACGCACGATGATCAAGGGACTGCTGTTCGGCAAAAGCAGCGGCGGCGCGCACAGCGTCCAACGCTGGTGGTACCAGCGACTGTCCGCCGTTGCCCTGCTTCCTCTCAGCCTGTGGTTCATCTATGACGTTGTGATGCTGGATTCGCTGGACTACACCGTAGTGCGCGCCTGGTTGGCCTCCCCGACTACCGCCATCCTGTTCATCCTGCTGGCGCCAACCCTGTTCTACCATGCTGTTATCGGTATGGAGGAGATCATCGAGGACTACGTCGCAGACGCGCGGCGCAAGACCTTGGTGGTCACACTGGCAAGAGCAGTCGCCGCCCTGTGTGCGCTGGCCTCGATACTGGCCGTGCTAGCGGTTACCCTGGGGATGTGATCGATGGCCCCTGCCTACGAACTCATCCAGCATGAATACGATGTGGTTGTTGTCGGCGCCGGCGGCGCCGGCCTGCGCGCCACCTTCGGCATGGCCGAAAAAGGACTCAAGACCGCCTGCATCACCAAGGTATTCCCCACCCGCAGCCACACTGTGGCAGCCCAGGGCGGCATGAGCGCGGCGCTCGGCAACATGGGCGAAGACGACTGGCGCTGGCACATGTACGACACCGTTAAGGGGTCGGACTGGCTTGGAGACCAGGATGCTATTGAATACATGTGCAAGGAGGCCGCCACCGCGGTGATAGAACTGGAGCATTACGGCGTGCCGTTTTCACGCACCACGGATGGGAAGATCTACCAGCGCCCGTTTGGCGGTATGACCACCAACTTCGGCGATGGCATTGCACAGCGCACTTGCGCCGCCGCTGACCGCACCGGCCATGCCATCCTGCATGCCCTGTACCAGCAGTCGCTGAAGCATAACGCCGAGTTTTTCATCGAATATTTTGCCATCGACCTGGTGATGGACGAGGAAGGCGTATGCCGAGGCGTGCTCGCCTGGGACCTGGAGCAAGGCGCCCTGCACTGCTTTCGCGCCCACACTGTGGTGCTGGCTACCGGCGGTTATGGTCGCGCATACTTCTCCTGTACTTCCGCACATACTTGTACCGGGGACGGGAATGCGATGATCCTGCGCGCAGGGCTGCCGTTGCAAGACATGGAGTTCATCCAGTTCCACCCCACCGGCATTTACGGAGCCGGCGTGTTGATCACCGAAGGAGTACGCGGTGAAGGCGGTTACCTGACCAATTCCGAGGGCGAGAGATTCATGGAACGTTACGCGCCGAATGCGAAAGACCTGGCATCGCGGGACGTGGTGAGTCGCTCCATGACCATAGAGATCAGAGAAGGCCGTGGTATCGGCCCGGAACGGGATCACCTGCACTTGCACCTGGAACACCTGGGAACGGATGTGATCAACGAACGCCTGCCGGGCATTGCCGAGTCGGCCCGCATTTTCGCCGGCGTGGATGTGGGCAGGGCGCCCATCCCCGTGCTCCCGACGGTACATTACAACATGGGTGGTGTCCCGACAAATTACCACGGGCAGATGGTTACGCTGCGTGATGGCGACCCGGAAACTATCGTTCCCGGTCTCATGGCCATCGGCGAAGCGGCCTGCGTATCGGTTCACGGCGCCAACCGGCTGGGATCGAACAGCCTGCTGGACCTCATCGTATTCGGCCGCGCCGCGGCCCTGTGCGCCGCCAGGGACATCAAACCGGGCGCCCCGCACAAAGCGCTGGGCGCGGCGGCCACCGAACCTGCGCTGGCGCGCTTCGACCGCCTGCGTCACGCAACAGGCGACCTGCGTACCGCTGAGATCCGCAACAGCATGCAGCGCACGATGCAGACCAATGCGGCCGTCTTCCGCAGCGGAAAAGTGCTGGCTGAAGGCGTCACGAAAATGGATGCCATCTACCGCTCGTTTGATCAGGTAAGCGCCACAGATCGGTCACTGGTATGGAATACCGACCTGGTTGAGACCCTGGAACTGGAGAACCTGTTGCAGTGCGCGCAGGCCAGCATCCGCTCTGCGGCAAACCGCACCGAGAGCCGCGGCGCCCACGCCCGTGAGGATTACCCGGAACGGGATGACGAGAACTGGATGAAGCATACCTTGTGCTGGCTGGACCCCGCCACCGGCGAGGTAAGCTTCGACTACCGGCCGGTACACCTTCATACGCTGACGGACGAGGTGGAGGCGATCCCCCCGAAAAAACGGGTATATTGATGTTGGGAACCTCTGAGATTAAGTCAGAGCTTGCCTTATACTATAATCCCACTGAGGGCACAGACCACTCTGCGCACTCTGTGGCCTCTGTGGCCTCTGTGGCCAAAATCAAGAGATAAACCATGGCACAGCTTACACTACCAAAAAACTCGAAAGTGAAGCCGGGAAATTCGTTTCCGTTAAACGGCAGAACAGCGCGAAAAAAGACCTTGCAGGTCTATCGCTGGGACCCGGACGCCGGTGGAAATCCCAGGATGGACAGCTACGAGATCGACCTGGACAAGTGCGGCCCGATGGTCCTGGACGCGCTGATCCACATCAAGAACGATATCGATTCGACCCTCACCTTCCGGCGTTCCTGCCGTGAGGGTATCTGTGGTTCCTGCTCAATGAACATCGACGGCGCCAATACACTGGCCTGCACGAAAGCCATCGGCGACATCAAAAAGGACATCAAGATCTACCCGCTGCCCCATACACCGGTCGTCAAGGACCTCGTCCCCGATCTGAACCAATTTTACGCCCAGTACGCGAGTATCAAGCCCTGGATGCGGACCGATACGCCTGCCCCGGAACAGGGTGAGCGCCTGCAAACCAAGCAGGATCGGGAAAAACTGGACGGCCTGTACGAGTGCATCCTGTGCGCTTGCTGCTCCACTTCCTGCCCCAGTTACTGGTGGAACAGCGACCGTTACCTGGGACCGGCCACCTTGTTGCAGGCCTATCGCTGGATTATCGACAGCCGGGACGGGAACACCGATGAGCGGCTGGCGCAACTGCAAGACCCGTTCAGCATGTACCGCTGCCACACGATCATGAATTGCACCAACACCTGCCCGAAAGGGCTGAACCCCGCCAAAGCCATCGCCGAAATCAAGAAGCTGCTGGCGACAAAAATGCTGAAATGACCCTGGCGTCCTCCAGCATCGCTCAGCTACGCTGGCGCTGCCGCCGCGGTACCCGTGAGATGGACCTGTTGCTGCTGCGTTTCCTGGAACAGGATTACCCTCACCTTGACGCCAGGGAACAGTCCCTGTTCGGCGCGCTGCTGGATGAAACCGACCCCGACCTGTACGCCTGGATCACCGGGCAATCCGAACCGGCCAAACCCGACTACCTGCCCATTATCGCTAAAATCAATGACTGTTCACGCAGCGCCACTTCAAGCGTCATAGTGGATGGGAAGCGTTCACTATCCAGTGAAAGAAACGTCATGAAAAGTCATGACCACTGACTTAGCCGTTTTTCTCTCGCCAATCAGCATACAAGGCGCGGACGCGGCCGAATTCCTGCACGGGCAATTCACCACCGATGTCACCAGTCTTGCCTCCGGTAGCGCCAGCCTCAGCGCCTGGTGCGATCCCAAAGGCCGAGTGATCGCCACGTTTATCCTGGCGCAGCAGAATAAGAATTTCCTGCTGCTGGTACCGGGCGATATCACAGAGATATTCATCAAACGTCTGAAAATGTTCGTGTTGCGCGCCGATGTGGTTATTGATGAGCCAGCACAGGAAGATATTGCGCAATGGCTACCTCTGCCCGGGATAGAAGGCGATGATCCGGAGGCAGCGCTGATCAGCCAGGGCATACCCCTGCTCCACCCCGACACCAGTGGCCGCTTCCTGCCCCAGGAACTGAACCTGGACAAGCTGGACGCGATATCATTCACCAAGGGCTGTTACCCCGGCCAGGAGATCATCGCCAGGATGCGCTACCGCGGCGCAGTCAAACGGCGCCTGTGCCATGCAATAACGGACAACAGCGCCCTTCTGGCGCCCGGCGCTGGACTACTACCGGAGGGGGAAGAACGAAATATCGGCACAGTGATAAACTCTGTATTCACCGACAAAGGACAGGAATTGCTGATCGTCCTGGAACTGCCGTTTATCGAGGCCGGACAGGTGGTCGCGGAAGGCTGTCCGAACAGGGCTGTCGGGTTCATAAAAGAAATTATCGGGATAGAGTAAGCTGCTTCAAAATAGCCGAAGTAATATCAACACAGGGGCAAATCCGCTTATTAATTTATTGCGATAATCTTAATCTCCCGGATGACACCCGATACCTTCACTGATAATATCGGCGACATCATGTCATAACCGGCTACCAGTTGTTTCCACAGCTATATTTCTACGCTGATCCTGCGCAATGAAGTACATATCGTCGAGCGGGAGGTCGATCCCATGTTTGAACTGGCAGCCGTAGTCAGCGCTTCCCAGAAAACCAGTGACAAACCTGTTCTGTTTCGGAATGTGAAGGACACATTGTTTCCGGTCATTGCCAATGTCTATGGCAGCTTCCCACGTATGGCGGAGATGGTGAGGGCCGGCGATAAGGGTTTGCACCCGCGGTGGAAGGAAATCTTTGAAACTCTACCGCTCCACTCGATTGACTATGTCAACGAAATCGCTGCCCCTGATGAGCTTCAGGACGGCGCTCTTGAGGAATTGCCCCATATCACCTGGCGAGAAAAGGACGCGGGCCCGTATATCACCGCCGGTGTTTTCCTGGCCAACGATCCTGAAACCGGTATACCCAACCTGTCCTTTGCCCGTTGCATGATGCTGGGTGATAACAGCAGGATGCATTGCTGTATTGATGCCCCTCATGATCTCGCGAAATACCAGGCGAAGGCGGAGGCGAAAAATGAAGAGCTGGAAGTGTTGATACTCATCGGCGCGCCGCCACCGATCTTTCTGGCCGCCGTGGCCTCCCTGCCTATAGAACAGGATGAATTGCAGCTCGCTGCGCACATCGCTGGCGGATCACTTGATATGTATTGTTGTAAGAACCTGGATCTGCTGGTACCTGCCGGTACAGAGATAGTGATTGAGGCTACCATCCGGCCGAATGAACGCTCCGAGGATGGCCCCTTTGGCGAGTTTCTGGGTTACTACTGTGATCTCAATACCGGCGCCTACGTACTCGATATAAAAAATGTGCGTTGGCGTAAAAATGCCTATTACCACGGCCTCCTCTGTGGCGCCCGTGAAGACCTCACTGCCCTGGCCGTATCCTGGGCGAACCGAATTTATCGACAACTGGTGGATGATTTTCCTTCCGTGCTAGATGTGACCATCAACCCTACGCTCTACGCCAGTATTGTGAAAATAGACAAGCGCTCAAATGAAGAACCATTGGCGATCATCAATACGGTATTCAGGCTCAATCCCCTGTATAACCGCATGTGCATCGTCGTTGACAAAGACATTGATATACATGACCTCGATTCTGTGTGGTGGTCCTTTCTAACCCGGGGCAATCTGGATACGCGTACCCATGTTTTATCCGATCTTCCCGGTGTTGAATACGCTAATTATGAATTTAGCGGCTATCTCGGTATCGATGCCACCAAGGCTCCCGGCAAGACGTTGAATCGTTCAATCACGCCTGACGAAGAACTCATTGATCTCGACAACTATTTTTGTAATTGAGTTCAAAAGCCCGGACGTCTTCTGGTGGACAGGCAGAAATAAAGAGTTTGCCTGTGTTTCGTAAGCAAGGCGATGAATGGCATTCTGATGCGGACAGGAAAGCATTGTCAACTCATAGGACTTTTTTGTGAGGTGACTCTTTTATGCAAACAACAGACATAAAAAGAAATCGAATAGCCATTGATGTAGGTGGGACCTTTGTGGATTTCGTCCTACTGGACGAGGCTAGTGGCGAAATTACACTGGAGAAACAGCCTTCAACTCCCGAACGCATTGTGGAAGAGGTGGGAACTGGACTTTCACGTCTGCCAGTTAACTTAGCGGATGTGAACAGCATATTCCATGGGACTACCGTGGCCCTTAATACCATAGTTCAGGAAAAAGGTGTGTCAGTTGGCCTGATGACGACAGTCGGTTTCCGTGACGTGCTCGAGATAGGACGTGGTTCAAGACCGGAAATATACAACCCCAGATATACTGCCCCCCGATGTCTAGTACCCCGTTACCTGCGTTGTGAGATTCCCGGCCGTCTCAACGCGAACGGTGAGGAAATCCAGACGCTGGATCTTGAGGAGGTGGATAGAGTAAGTGATAGACTCATCGGCGAAGGCTGTGAGGCTATTGCGATCTGCTTCTTGCACAGCTACGCCAACCACGAGCATGAACGCCTTGCCGCCGAGCGTGTCAGACAAAGGCATCCATCTATCGCCGTAGCCGTGTCTCACGAGCTCATTGGAGAGTGGCGGGAATTCGAACGTAGCTCTACGACCGTTTTGAACGCTTACGTTCAACCCCAGTTCCAGAATTACATTGCCAACCTGAGCGAACGGCTACAATCAGACGGTTATGCCTCTCCACTGGCAATGATGCAGTCCAACGGTGGTGTAGTTGCCGCCGATCGCGCCGCGACACGCCCGGTCATGACACTAGAGTCGGGACCGGCTGGTGGCGTAATCGGCGCTGAAGCCCTCGCCAGGGAAATAGGGGAATTGAACCTGATTTGTTTCGATGTTGGTGGCACCACGGTGGACGTTGCCCTTATAAATGATGGTGAAATCATCGAGCGTTCACAAAGCAAAGTGGCTGGACGTCCAATCATGGGTCCCACTATCGATATTTCTTCAGTCGGCGCTGGTGGCGGTTCCATTGCCTGGATTGATCATCGCGGCGCCTTGCGTGTTGGCCCCCAAAGCGCAGGCGCGTCTCCCGGGCCAGCTTGTTTCGGATATGGCGGGACCGATCTCACCGTAACTGACTGCCATCTTTTGTTGGGACGTCTTGATGCAAAGACCTTTCTGGGTTCACGCATGAAGCTTGACACACAAGCAGCAGAACAGGTGGCTGAGACGATAGCTGACAAACTAAGTCTATCCGTTGAAGAAACAGCTAGTGGCGTGTTGAAAATTGCTGGCGCAAATATGACCAATGCCATTCGTTCCATTACTATAGAACGAGGACTGGACCCTAGAGATTACTCCCTCCTCTCATACGGCGGTGGCGGTGGATTGTTTGCGGCCGCCGTCTGCGAGGAACTGGAAGTCAAATCGGTAATTGTGCCTCGCGCGCCAGCTAATTTTTCCGCATGGGGTATTGTCACATCCGATTACCGTGAAGACAGTTCTCATACGCTGGTGAGACCTTTTATCGAAGAAAGCCTGGACGAAGTAATGCGCATCTTCAGTAAGCTTGAGAAGGACAACCTTGAACGTCTTGGTAAACTCGGCTTTGCGGCTGACGCTGTACAGACAGATATCCGTGCCGATCTGCGTTACGCTGGACAGGAATTCACGGTAACTGTGCATGTTGAGCAAGACTGGATCGTTGATCGTGGGAAACTACTGATCGGCGCCCGAGAGCGATTCGTTACATTGCATCGTCGCCTCTACGGCCATGGCGAAGCCGAAGCGCCCTTGGAAGTGGTAACCCTGAGAGTAAGGTCTATCGGTGAGGTCGCCCGCCCGAGTTGGCTGGAGTGGCATACCGGAGAAGACGCACTCGCTAACAGCAGCCGCGAGACTTACTTTGACGTGACGGGTAAGGCCAGTACCTTGCCGGTCTACAAACGCGACGACCTGGTACGAGATCAGCAGATTACAGGTCCCGCCATTGTCGAAGAATGGACCACGACAACTGTAGTGCCACCTGACTGGGACCTATTGGTGGACAGGATCGGTAATCTGGTACTCACCCAATCTTCCTAACAGGAGATAATGACAATGTCCAAACCCGATATCATCACGGCTGAAGTCATCAGGAATGGTGTTATTGCCGCTGCCTTGGAAATGGGCACAACGCTGATACGCACCGCTTACAACCCTCTGTTATATGATGTGCAGGATTACGGCCTCGCCATTGTATCGCCGAACTGCGAAACTTGGGCCGAAGCCCCCGGCATGACGGTGTTTGTCGGCGCCTTGCCCCACACGGTTAGTTCAGGCATTGCCAAGCACGGTAAGGATGGTTTCGAGGACGGTGATATTATCATTGCCAATGATCCCTATACTACCGGCAACCATATTTCTGATGTATCGATTTATATGCCGGTCTTTTATGAAGGCAAGCTGTTGGCCTTTACGGCCTCGGTGGCTCACTGGGCCGATGTCGCCGGAAAGACACCAGGAGGCTGGTGTCCGGATTCCATTGATGTCTACCAAGAAGGGATATGTTTTGCCCATGAAAAGGTAGTCGAAGCGGGGAATCAGGTCAAAGGCTTATGGGGTATTATCAAAAGCAATACTCGCTATCCCGATATCGTTATAGGCGATATGCAGGCACAGATCGCATCCTGCCGGCAGGGATCGGAGCGTCTGCAGCATTTGTGCCGAAAGTACGGTTTCGATACTGTGCGGGATGCCATGAAGCTGGCTATAGCGAGCGCCGACAAGGACACGCGAAGACATATTCGTGATATACCCAATGGTATTTACGAAGCCAGGCAGATGATGGATCATGATGGTGTTGTCGTTAACGAACCCTTTCCCATTGCTATACAGGTAAGGGTGGAAGATGAAGATATCTTTGTTTCATTTGAAGGAACCAGCATGGCCAGATCCGGGCCCGTCAATGCCCCCGAGTATTCTGTGCGTAGCGTAGTGCGAGCGGCTATCAAAGGTATCATTTCTCCTACCGAACCTTCTAATGAGGGTGACTTCCTTGCTATTCATTTTGATATCCCCTCCGGACTGGTAATTAGTCCTGAGCGACCTTCACCGGTTGACTCATATGGTTATGTCTGCAATGTATGTTATGAGCTGACCGTGCGGGCTCTGGCTAAGGCAATACCTGACCGGTGTGTAGCTAGCGGCGCTACGCTGTGCATGCCTACTATCTCCAGGGTGAACCCTCGGGATGGACGACCGTTTATCCTCAGTGATCCCTTTGATGTCGGAAACGGCGCCCGCCCCAATGCCGACGGCCCCACCATGGCCATCAATGTGATGGGCGATGTGCCCAATTCGCCGGTGGAAGTAGTGGAGTTGCGCTACCCACTGCGTGTCGAACGTTTCGGACTACGTACAGAATCATCGGGTCACGGCCGATACAGGGGTGGGGCAGGAACCTATCGGGATTACCGCGTACTGGAAGAAGGTATCAACCTGTTTACCGCCCATGAAAACACCCGTGAGACCATTGCCAAAGGCGCCGATGACGGTACCGATGGTGGCCCCGCCCAGGTGGTTATCAACCCGGACAGTGAGCGGGAAGAGAACATGGCTGATCGCGGCGCCTACCCGGGAGGCTTGCATGCAGGTGACGTGATCAGCATGCGAAGTGGCGGCGGTGGTGGCTGGGGCGACCCTGCCAGCCGTGATCCGGAGCAGGTTGTTGCCGATATCAGGGACGAACGCATATCTGAGAAGCAGGCTCGGGACATATATAAAGTCGCTGTGGTTAGAAGTGGCAATTCCCTGATGCTTGATGAGCAACAAACCGGAAAATTGAGAGCAAGTAGCTAGCGCTCTTTTTCACTTGTCGCGGTCCTGGTATTGAACTTTTCTTTGGTTATGCATTATTCTTTTTTCTGTAGGAGTGGGCTGAATTTATGTATTTTCAGAATTTTTGACATATGCATTGGAGGATGATGAAGATGACAAAGCATATGAAAGCTTTTTTATATTGTGTTGTACTGGGTTTGTTCAACCAGTTAACGGCGACCGCCCAGGTTCTCGAAGAAGTAGTCGTGACTGCTCGTAAGCGTAAGGAAGAAAGCTTGCAAGATGTGCCGATATCTATATCGGCTTTTAAAGGCGATAAGATGCAGGCAAATAGTATACGTAACCTGGAAACACTTAGCGCGACAGTACCGAATTTCTTCATTGCAGAATCATTTATCGGTGATGCAATGTTTGTACGAGGAGTTGGCTCAGGACAAAATAATTTCGGAGTAGAACAGGCAGTTGGTCTTGTTCTCGACGGCGTTTTCTATGGCCGCAGCCGTTTTTCGCGTCTGTCATTCCTTGACATCGAACGAGTGGAAGTGTTGAAGGGGCCACAGGGCGCACTCATAGGAAAAAATACTACTGCTGGCGCCATAAATATAACTACAAACAGACCGACCGATACATTCGAAGCGTCTATAACTCCTTCATACGAAGTATTGGCCGATGATGGGTTTTCAGTCGAAGCCGTGGTGTCGGGACCTATTACCAAAAACTTAAGCGCCAGAGCAGCCATATTGTATGAAGACCGGGACGGATATATTGATAATACTGAGACAGGCGCTGAACAAATTGCACGCGAAGATATTTTTGCCCGGGGAACTCTTCTATGGGAACCAACAGAGTCTCTGGATATGATACTTACCTATCAGTATGGAGATATGGACCACGAGGGAGAGAACAGTCAATATGCGACCTGTAACCTGACTGCGCCACAACTCCCTCCGCTTGGTCTTAATCTGACAACCATTCTGAATATAGGTAGTTCTGAGGACTGTAAGGCCAACTTCAAGCGCGCCGGAGCCGCTCCTATTGCCAGTCGAGGACCAGGTGATTTTTCAGGAAAAGAAACCAGTTTTGATACCGTCAGCCTGGAAATAAACTGGGACATCGGCAATCACACTCTGACGTCTGTTACCGGTTGGGCCCAGTATCAATACCAGGACATACAGGATTCGGACCGCACACGTCTGGAAAACCTGACTGTTGATTTTGGTGAAGAGTATGAACAATGGTCGCAGGAGATCAGGTTGACTTCACCGAATAATAGACAATTGGAGTACATAGCGGGAATGTATTTTCAATCAAAGGAACAACACAGCGATTATGGTATTGATATTCTCGCTTTTCAGGCCCGGAGAAATACAAAAACGGACGAAGATGGAGAAACAATCGCGTTGTTTGGCCAGGTGACCTGGCATATGAGTGATCAATGGGACCTGACAGTAGGAGGAAGGTACACCTATGAAAACAAGGAAGCACGATCACTGGGTTTTCCCAGCGCGGTATATACGGATATACCAATTGTTGTGCCCCCATTTGCACCTGCCGGACTGCCAAGAATACATGACGTTACAGACGATCTGAGTGAAAGTGATTTTTCACCCACTGTCAATTTACAATGGCGCCCAAATGACAATGCGATGATCTATGCCAGCTTTGCCAGAGGCTTCAAAGCTGGCGCCTTCAATCACGCGCTGGTCGCGACCCAGGCTAACGCATTGGGATATTTTAAAGTCGCTTCGGAAGACGTATCTGCCTACGAAATTGGAACCAAGTGGACGTTTCTGGATCGCGCCGCTCAGTTAAATGCATCTATATTCAGGAGTGAATTCAATGATTTGCAACAAACAGTCTTGCGCGGCGCTGACATCATAAATGATGTATTAAATGTTGGAGAATCCACCAGTCAGGGTATTGAAGTAGATATGCGTTGGCGGGCAACCGAGAACCTGACCCTCTTCGGCAGTATCGCCTTCCTGGATTCCGAATTTGACAAATTTCCTAATGCTACTTGCTATACTCTGCAAAGTCCAACTGAGTGCATTGCCGGTCAACAGGACCTTGCTGGCAGGCCGTTTCAATTTGCCGCCGATTGGCGGGGCTCTTTAAACGGCGAGTATGTCTGGCGCCTGAAAAATGGTTACCAGATAGTTGGCTTTCTGCAGGCGTACTTCTCCACAGACCATTTCCTGCAACAGGATCTGGACCCCAAGCTGGTTCAGGATGATTACATTAAGTTTGATGGCACACTGTCTTTACACAGCCCTGATGACAAATGGGAGATATCCTTGATAGCGAGGAATCTGGGAAATCAAATTACCGCAAACTATGGCGATGACATCCCGCTCCAGACCGGTTCAGTCTGGAAGAGCGTTGATCCACCTCGTTCTCTCACGATCCAGGGAACCTGGCGGTTCTAAGCATTTACTTGTTTCATAAGCATATTTTTGGTTTGCATGTTCCTGGCAATTAAAACGATTTCCTTTAACCGCAGATGTTATTCCCGCCGACATCACCCGGAGTAAATGCCGCCTGTATAATAGCTGCCTATGAAACATGGAAAGATCGTAGCGAGCCGGTTCAAGCCTGCGTGGTGGTTGCCGGGTGGCAACCTGCAAACCCTGTGGCCTTATTTTTTTCGGCGTAGCCCGCGGTTGGCATTGACCCGTGAACGGTTGGAGTTGGCGGACGGCGATTTTGTTGACCTGTGCCTGACTGCAAACGCCGGCTCTCCGATGGTGGCGGTATTTCACGGCCTTGAAGGTTGTGTCGATTCTCATTACGCGAAGCCGTTGTTGGCAGCCGTTGAACGGCGTGGCTGGCATGGGGTGTTCATGCATTTTCGCGGTTGTAGCGGCGAACATAACCGGTTGCCGCGCGGCTACCATTCCGGGGACACCAGCGACATCGGTTTCCTGATCGAGCATTTGCAACAGCGTTATCCCGGCGTCCCCATCGCGGCTGTGGGTTATTCGCTCGGTGGCAATGCCCTGCTGAAGTATTTGGGAGAAGCGGACCGCAGCGGGAAGGCGGCTGCCGCGGCCGCCGTTTCCGTCCCTTATGTACTGGCGGAAGGGGCAAAACGGCTGAATAAAGGCTTCTCCAAGGTATACCAGCGCCGCCTGCTCGGCCTGCTGAAACGGAAGATCGCCGGGAAATTCAACGTCCAACAAGCCCCGTTTGACCTGGACGAGCTACCTCATCTCAACGATTTTTTCAGTTTTGACGACAAGATCACTGCCCCCTTGCATGGCTTTGCCGGCGCGGACGATTATTACACGCGCAGCAATAGCCGGCAGTTTCTCAAGTCCATTACTGTTCCCGCGCTGCTGCTCCATGCCCGAAACGACCCGTTTATGAATGACGCCGTTATCCCGACACAGGACGAACTGTCCGAATCCGTGCAACTGGAGCTTGCGCAGACCGGCGGGCATATCGGATTTGTCAGCGGCAGGATGCCGGGGTATGCTGCGTACTGGCTGGAAGCGCGAATTATTGACTTTTTTAACAGTTATTTATAACAGAACCAGTGACTTGTACTACTGGCATGGGCGACTCACTTTAGAATAATACTATGCTGCTGCAATTGAACCACCGTTTTTATCTGCTACTGGTTGCGCTGGCTTGCATCGCGCTGCTTGGTTTCGGCTATTACCTGCAATTTGTGGGTGGTCTCGACCCCTGCCCGTTGTGCATCCTGCAACGGGCTGCATACCTGGGCGTCGGCATTGTCTGCCTGATAGGGTTCTTTCATGGCAAGGCCAGCCGTAGCTACGGCGCGCTGGGCCTGGTATGCGCATTGGCCGGCGCACTGATTGCCGCGCGCCAGGTATGGCTGCAACATCTACCGCCGGAGCGTGTGCCTGAATGCGGTCCGGGCCTGGATTTCATCCTTCAGGCGTTTCCGCTTGCGGAAGCGCTTGAACTGATTCTCACCGGGTCGGGCGAATGCGCCGAGACATTGTGGACATTCCTGTCCCTGAGCATCGCTGAGTGGAGTCTGTTCTGGTTTGCCGCGTTTTCCCTATTGTTGGCATATCGCTTGTTGACTGTAAGATAGTCACTTGCCGTTCACCCGCGAAAGCCACCGCGCGGCATGTTGCCGCCCAGTCCGCGCATCATATTCTCGATACCGCCTTTTTTACTCACTTTTTTCATCATTTTCTGCATCCGGCCAAACTGCTTCAGCAGGCGATTAATATCCTGCACATGCGTGCCTGAACCGGAAGCGATACGTTTCTTCCTGGAACCGTTGACAACGGCAGGGAAGCGCCGTTCGCCGGGTGTCATGGAGTTGATGATCGCCTCGAACCTGACTAGTTCACGTTCCTGGCCGGCAAGCTGCGCGGGCATTTGCTGCGCCCCTGGCAGCTTGTCCAACATGCCACTCAGTCCTCCCATGCGCTGCATCTGCCGGACCTGTTCGCGGAAGTCATCTAGGTCAAATCCTTTTCCCTTCTTCAGTTTCCTGGCGATCTTCTGCGCTTTTTCCTGGTCCGCTTTCTCCTGCGCTTCCTCAATCAGGCTCAACATGTCTCCCATACCCAGTATGCGGGAGGCGATCCTATCGGGGTAAAACGGGGTCAGTTCGGAAACTTTCTCGCCGACGCCGAGGAATAGTACAGGTTTGCCTGTAACATGCCGCACTGAGAGCGCCGCCCCGCCCCGCGCGTCGCCGTCCACCTTGGTCAACACCACTCCGCTCAGCTCCAGGGTCTCGTTAAACGCCTGTGCCGCGTTAACCGCGTCCTGGCCCATCATGCTGTCCACCAGGAACAGGATATCGGAAGGATTGAGCGCGCGCTGAATGTCCTGAATCTCCGCCATCATCTCCTCGTCAATATGCAGCCTCCCTGCCGTGTCGACGATGAGCACATCGGCAAAACGGGTCCTGGCATGTTTCAGCGCAGCCTCAGCGATGGCTACGGGTTGTTGCCGCTCTTGGGCAGTAAAATATTCAAGTTGATTTTGCTCAGCCAGCATTCGCAACTGTTCCAGCGCTGCCGGTCGGTAGATATCGCAACTGGTTACCACGACGGATTTGTTGTGTTTATCCTGGCACCACTTGCCCAGTTTCACCACGGTAGTAGTCTTGCCTGCGCCTTGCAATCCGGCCATCAAAATGACTGCTGGCGGCGGGACACTTAAATTCAGCGTGGCTTGGCCGTCACCCATAAGGCGCACCAGTTCCTGCTGCACGACTTTTACCAACGCCTGGCCCGGAGTGAGGCTGCTTGACACATCTTTCCCCAGCGCTTTGGCTTCAACCTGTTCGATAAACGCTCTGACTACCGGTAGGGCTACATCCGCTTCAAGCAACGCCATGCGCACATCGCGCAAAGCGGATGCAATATTGTCTTCTGTCAGACGCGCATGACCGCGCATCTGTTGAACGATACGACTGAAGCGCTCGCTTAAATTTTCAAACATGTTATTCTCTTTTTCTCATATCCAGAGATTAGATATATCCGCAATGGCAACCAGTACCACCCTCAGCGCCGCCGTCATTCTACTCTATTTACTGACCGCCGGCTGGCTGGGCATCAGGATTTTTCGTTTGCGCCTGGCAGCGGAAGCCTTCAATCATAAAATTGCCGCCCTCGCCGGGTTTGCGCTGTCAGGACATGCTCTGATCCTGTATCGCGAGATACTGGTCGAGACAGGTTTCAACCTGGGCTTCTTCCATGCGCTGTCTTTGATATGCTGGGTGATTGCGTTGTTTGCCGTTCTCATCGGTTTATACAGAGCCATGAGCAACCTGGTGGTAGTAATTTTTCCTGTGGCGGCGCTGGCGCTGGCGCTGGAAAGCTTTTTTGCCAGCACAAGCATTATACCCGGAGGTGTCGTCGCCGGACTCAAAATTCATATCATGCTTTCTGTTGCCGCCTACAGCCTGCTCGCGTTGGGCGCGCTACAAGCGCTGATCCTGGCGTTTGAAGAAGCCAGGTTGCGCAATCGGCAACCTGTCAAAATCCTGAATATCCTGCCTCCTATGCAGATATTGGAAGAACTGCTGGCGCAGATCCTGGCCATCGGTTTTTTCCTGCTCAGCTTGAGCCTGGCGACGGGCCTGATGTTCCTGCACGACATGCTGGAACAGCGCCTGTCCCACAAAGTTGTTTTATCCATCCTTGCCTGGCTTATCTTTGCCGTTGTGCTCTGGGGAAGATGGTTCCGTGGTTGGCGCGGTCGTAAATTGATCCATTGGGTCCTGGGTGGTTTCGCTTCTTTATTGTTGGCATATTTTGGCTCAAAACTGGCGCTGGAACTCATCTTGCAACGGGTCTGAGCCGTCCCATCCACATGGATCGCGCTTGCGCCCTGTCAACGAATAAGTAGACAATATCCATCCATTTCAAATCGAGGCCATATCTATGGACGATGTTTCCATATTATTGTTATCAGGCATTCTGATCCTGCTAATCGCCGTAGCTGCATTCTTCTCCGGCTCTGAGACCAGTATGATGGCGGTCAACCGCTACCGTCTGCGACATCTTGCTAATGACGGTCACCGCGGCGCCATTAACACAGCCAACCTGTTGAAGCGAACGGATCGGCTGCTGGGTCTGATCCTGTTGTGCAATAACATCGTCAACTTCTACGCCGCATCCTTGGGCGTGGTCATTGCAGTCAGGTTGATGGGGGACATCGGTTACGCGCTGGGACCGGTCATACTTACCATCATCTTCCTGGTATTTGCAGAAACAGCTCCCAAGACCGTCGCCGCTTTTCGTCCGGAGCGTTTCGCCTTCCCGGCCTCATATGTCCTCAAGCCATTGGCGATCGTCTGTTATCCCTTTGTGCTGGCAATCAATTGGATGGCTAATAAAGTCCTGGCATTACTGCGCTTCAAGCTTGACGGGACGGAGCACACGAGCCTGTCGCGGGAAGAATTGAAAACTGCCTTATCCGAAGCCGGTAAGATGCTCCCTGCCCGGCACCTGGATATGCTGCTCGGTATTCTCGACCTTGAGCAGGAGACGGTAGAAGATATCATGGTGCCTCGCAACGAAATTACCGGATTGGATATCAACGATGACTTGGTCGAGAGTCTGAACTATATCACCCAAAGTTCCCATACCCGCCTGGCTCTGTACCGGGACAATCTGGATAATATTATCGGAGTAATTCACGTGCGGCGAGCCATGCGCCTGCTTAAAGATATCCATGAAATTACCCGGCAAGACCTGGAGAAGATTGCTGAGGAACCGCACTTCGTGCCGCTCAACGCATCCCTGAATTCGCAGTTGCTGAATTTTCAACGGACGAAAAAACGTCTGGGATTCGTGGTTGACGAATATGGGACGGTCCAAGGACTGGTCACGCTGGAAGACATCCTGGAAGAGATTGTCGGCGAGTTCACGACTGACTTCCAAACCTTTAACGTGGACATCATCAGACAGGATGACGGGTCCTTCATGATCAACGGCGGGGCAACCTTAAGGGATATCAACCGTGAACTGGCCTGGAAGCTGCCGGCCAACGGACCAAAAACCCTGAACGGACTGGTGTTGGAACGTCTGGAAACCATGCCGGAACCCGGAATGACACTCAAACTCGACAATTACACACTTGAGATCACCCAGGTAACTGACAATGCGGTGAAATCAGTCCGGGTAAAACTGTTGGAACCTCAAGATAGTTTCATCACAACCACCAATCAATGAACAAGAACCAAATCACGCTACTGGTAACAATCATCATACTGGTGGCGCTGTTCTTTATCTTTGATCTGGGCCGATACCTCAACCTGGAATTTGTAAAGCAACAACAGGGCGCAATGGATGCCTTTTATGAGACGGAACCGTTACTCACGGTCGTGTCATTCTTTTTCCTGTATATATTCATTACCGGCCTGTCGCTGCCGGGCGCGACCATCTTCACCCTTGCCGCCGGCGCCATTTTCGGGCTGTTGTGGGGAACCGTCATCTCCTCTTTTGCGTCCACCATCGGCGCGACCCTGGCTTTCCTGTTGTCCCGCTACCTGTTCAGGGAAACCATACAAGACCGTTACGCCAACAGGCTCGCGGCCATCAACAGGGGGATTGCCGAGGAAGGCGCATTTTACCTGTTCACGCTGCGCCTGGCGCCCATCTTCCCGTATTTCATCATCAATCTGGTCATGGGCTTAACTCCCATCAGGGCGCTGACCTTCTTCCTCGTGAGTCAGGCCGGGATGCTTGCCGGCACCATCGTGTACGTGAACGCGGGCACACAGATCGCCAAAATCGAGCAACTCAAGGATATCGCATCCCCGGCCCTGATCCTGTCTTTCGTCCTGCTGGGCATCTTCCCGCTACTGGCAAAAAAGACGGTGGATTACCTGAAACAGCGCAAGGAGAAGACCCGTGGCTGAATTTGATTATGACCTGTTTGTGATTGGCGCCGGGTCGGGCGGCGTACGCGCGGCGCGCATGGCCGGTGGCTTCGGCGCAAGGGTTGCAGTGGCCGAGGAACGTTACCTGGGCGGCACCTGCGTTAATGTTGGATGCATCCCGAAAAAGCTGTTCGTCTATGCCGCACACTATGCCGAGGAATTCCGGGATGCCGCAGGTTATGGCTGGCAGGTTTCCGAACCGAACTTTAACTGGAACGTGCTACTGAATAATAAGAATAATGAAATCAATAGACTAAATAATATATATGAGAACTTACTTAAACGTAATAATGTAGACATTTACGACGGCAGGGCCATTATCGAGGGACCGAACACGGTCCGGGTCAACGGCGAGAATATCAGCGCCAAACGCATCCTGGTGGCGACCGGCGGCTGGCCCCATATCCCGGACATTCCCGGCAAGGAGCATGTGATATCCTCCAACGAGGCGTTCTATATCGATACCCTGCCGCAACGCGCGGTGATTGTCGGCGGTGGATATATCGCAGTGGAATTTGCCGGCATCTTCCACGGTCTCGGTGTGGATACCACCCTGGTCTACCGCGGCGACCTGTTCCTGCGCGGATTTGACAGAGAAATGTGCCAGTTTCTTGCCGAACAACTGCGCGCCAAAGGAATAAAACTCCTGTTTAATACCCTGATCAACGGCATAGAGTTGGAAAATAGCCACTACAAGGTCAATTTAGCCGGTACAAGGGCAATATCAACAGATTTGGTCTTGTACGCGACCGGGCGCCGGCCCAACACCACAAACCTGGGCCTGGAAACAGCCGGTGTAAGGCTTAACAACAAAAGAGCGATCGTGGTCGATGACGAATATCGCAGCTCTGTCTCATCCATCTACGCGATCGGCGATGTGACCGACCGCATGAACCTGACTCCCGTCGCCACCGCGGAAGGCACGACGCTGGCCAATAACCTGTTCAACAACCAGTCACGACGCGTCGATTACCACGATATCCCCACCTGCATCTTCAGCCAGCCCAACCTGGGCACGGTCGGCCTGACCGAGGAACAGGCCAGAGAGGAATACAAAAACGTGGATATTTACAAATCCCGCTTCACCAGCCTGAAACACACACTGACCGGCAACAGCGAGAAAACCCTGATAAAGCTGATCGTCGACAGGGATACTGACAAGGTTCTAGGCGCGCACATGGTTGGGTCTGAAGCCGGTGAAATTATCCAAGGCATCGGCATCGCCATTAAGGCCGGGGCTACCAAGGCAATCTTTGACACAACCATTGGCATTCACCCAACCTCCGCAGAGGAATTTGTGACCATGCGGGAACCGGTTGACTAATTCGGAGTACGTAGCATTCCGATTATGGGGGTTTAGAGACACCCTTATCCTTTCTCAAAAAACGAGGAGTAATCCTGAAAAAACCGGCGCAACGTCGTGGGCGCCTTGCCCGTTACCTGAGCATAGACATCATTTTGCAAGGCGCCGCTACCTTGCGCGATCAATTCAAACAGTTCCGAGACGGTCTCCACGTACCAGTCGTCGGGCACCCATTGCAATAATGATTTTTTAAATTCTGCCGGTGGCGCGTCGATATAGCGGATCTCTCTGCCCATCACTTCTGATAGCTGAGTTGCGATGTCGTGGAAAGACAGTAGTTCGCGGCCTGTGATCTCATAGATTTTGCCGTCGTGACCGGAACCGGACAGGACCGATAGGATAAAACGCGCCACATCGCGCACATCAATGATCCCGACCTGACCATCACGCATCGGCAGGTAAAATTTATCTTCCTCCACAATGGAGGCGGCGATATGCAACATGTTCTGCATGAAGAAATTGGGCCGCACCAGCGTATAACCTATGCCCGATGCCCGAATATACTCCTCGGTCTCGCCGTGGTAACGCTTCAGCAATGCCGTTGAGTCCCTGTCAGCGCCGTTTGCAGACATCTTGACGATATGTCCGACGCCTCTCTCCAATGCCGCGTCCACAAAGCTCTTTTCCAATTCCAATTGCTCCCTGGCGTTTGCCATCAATAAAAATGCCTGGTCACAATCCTGCAAGGCTTTTCTGACGGCAACCGGGTTGTCCAGGTCGCCGTAGAAGGTCTCAATGCCAGCGTTCGTTAATGCGCTTGCCTTACCCGGATCCCTGATTAACCCCCTTGCTTGAATGTTATATTCAGGCAACAGCTTTATAATTTCCGCGCCGACCGCACCGGTCAGGCCTGTGAACAAGATCATTGCTTCAAAACCTCTGTTTAAGAAACCTCTGATTAAGTCTCAGAGGTTCCTGCGATACAGGAATGTGTCGCTCTGACAAGTCCAGGATGAATTTGTTCAGAGCTTCTTTAATTTAGGAACCTGATCAAATCAGAGGCTTCTTCGACGCCCTACCCTAATCTGTGTCATCTGAGGATACTTTTACCTGCCGATTATACCCTGATATAGTTCCTTATATGCGAAAATTACTGTGCTTACCACTACTGCTATGGCTTCAGTCTGCGCCCGCACAGCCGTTGAATATCGCGGTGGCATCCAACCTGACACATACAATTACTGAAGTCAGCGAGGCTTTTTCCCAAAATAGCAACGCCAGGGTCAATCTGACGTTCGGATCCTCCGGCAACTTTGCCCGGCAAATCATCCAGGGCGCGCCGTACCAGGTATTCATCTCCGCCGGGAAGAAATACGTGGATTTTATCGAAGAAAACGGCGCGCGCATAGTTGCTGCCAAGATGCTGGTCTACGGTCATCTCAGCTTGTATGTCCCGGAAGTTTCCAAACTGCAAAGACCAGCGACACTGGCTGAAGCTCTGAAAAAATTACAATACGGTGAGTATCGCAAGATGTCCATCGCCAACCCGGAGCACGCTCCATATGGCCAAGCTGCCCGGGAAGCGTTGATCAATGCCGGCGTATGGGTCTTCAACCAAAAAAAACTATTGCTGGGAGAGAATGCCGCCCAAGCCATGCAATTCTGCCTGTCCGGTAGCGTGGACCTGTGCATTATTCCCGACTCTTTCCTGGCGCTGGAGCAGTTCTCCGGTAGAGGACTTGATTTTCCGCTACCGCAAAACTGGTATTCTGCGATTGCCCAATACGCGGTCCTGCTCGATAGCAAAGATGAACAAGGCGCGCGCTACTTTGACTATCTCTCCTCTGCGTCCAGCGCAGACATTTTCAGAAAACACGGCTATACCATAGATGGATTGGCAGGCCCTTAATGTTTCGCTGTTGTTGGCCGGACTGACCGCGCTTATCCTGGCGCCGGTCGGCATTCTTGTCGCGCGCAAGCTGGCATGGTCGCGCTTTGTCGGACGCAACTTGATCCAGGCCTTGATAGCTCTACCGCTGATACTGCCGCCGACAGTGCTGGGATTCTATCTGATGATCAGCCTGGGAGAGCTGTCGCCGTTAGGACGGTTCTACCAGGGAGTAACAGGCGAAACACTGGTCTTCTCATTTGAGGGTATCTTGCTTGCTTCAATCCTGTTCAACCTCCCGTTCGCGATACAGCCGGCGCAACGCAGTTTTGAAGCCATTCCGCATAATGTGCGTGAGGCAGCCTGGTGCAGCGGCCTTTCCAACTGGCAGACTTTCTGGCGTATTGAGCTACCCCTGGCATGGCCGGGGATCATCTCAGCCGGCATTCTGACCATCGCCCATACCCTGGGCGAGTTTGGTGTGATCCTCATGGTAGGCGGCAACCTGGCCGGCGAGACGCGCACCGTGGCTATTGCCATCTACGACCGAGTCCAAGCATTTGACAACGCCAGCGCAGCGGCGATGTCTGCGACCTTGTTGATGATCTCGCTACTTTCCATTACCTTGATCTACTTCCTCACCGATCGGGCTGGAAACCATGAACGACGCTGAATCCATTCAGGTCCGGTTACGGCAGGACGGTCCCATACCCTTGGATGTGTCTTTATCCTGTAATACGGGTGAAATCCTGGTAATCCTGGGTCCTTCAGGAAGCGGTAAAACAACCATATTGAGGGCCATCAGCGGCTTGTACTCACCCGCATCAGGCAATATTCGCTGCCACGGAGAACAGTGGTTGGATACAGCAGCGGGTATTAACCTGCCTGTTCAACAACGGCGCATTGGCATGGTATTTCAGCACTATGCGCTGTTTCCACACAAGACGGCGTTGCAGAACATCATGATTGCCTTGCGCCGGCGTCCTGGCGCGCGCATGCGCGATCGCGCTCAAGAATTGCTTGGCGCCATGAATATGGAGGGATTGGAAGAACGTTATCCGCACCAGTTATCGGGCGGGCAACAACAACGGGTTGCCTTGGCTCGGGCGCTGGCGCGCGACCCGAGCGTATTATTGTTGGATGAGCCTTTTTCCGCCGTGGATCAACAAACGCGCAGAAAGCTGGTGCGTGAACTGGTCACATTGAAGAAGCAATTCAGGCTGCCGATCATTCACGTTACCCACGACCTGAATGAGGCGCGCCGGATCGCCGACCGACTTTGCATCATACACCACGGGAAAATCCTGCAGAGCGATGCCCCGGAACAGGTTTTGAATCGTCCCGCAAGCGCTGATGTTGCCTCTCTGGTGGGCCACTACAATGTATTCAGCGCCAGAGTCGTCGGGCATGATCGCAAGGCCGGGTCGACCAGCATTGAGTGGAACGGCTACACCCTGACCACGCGCCATTGTCCTGAGTTCGAACCCGGTGAGGAAGCCGACTGGGTTATACCTTCAGACAGTATCATCCTGCATCGCCGCGACCGACCCTCCCAGGGAGAACGGGAAAACCCTGTCAAAGGGCAAATCGAAGAACTGACGCCACTGGGAGAGAATGCATCCATTACCATGGTAACCGAACAGGAGCAGTTTCTTTACTTGACAACGCCAACACATGTTGCGCGCCGCAACCAACTCGCCCAGGGCGGCGGACTTTCCGTCTCCCTGCTGTCGGAGAGCATACATCTCATGAAAAAAATTCGCAGATGATTTATCTGCGGATGGCTGGAACTGCCGACAACAATGCTTTTGTATATTCATGTTGCGGATCAGTCAGGACTTTCTCCGTTGTGCCCTGTTCAACTATCCTGCCCTCATGCATGACAGCTACTTCATGGGCGATACTGGCGGCCACACTGATATTATGGGTAATAAACAGGTAGGCCAGTTTCAGTTCCTGCTGCAGACGCGCCAGCAATTCCAGCACGCGCGCCTGTACCGTGACATCCAAAGCGCTGGTAGGTTCATCACAAACCAATAGTTTTGGCTTGACGGCCAACGCCCTGGCGATACAGATGCGCTGCCTTTGTCCACCCGAGAATTCATGCGGATAGCGATATTTATGCGCCGGATCGAGGCCGACCTGAGTAAGTAACCGATCGACAGTTTCCTGCCGGATCGCTGCCTGCTTCGCTATTCCCAGCGATATCATACCCTGTTCGATAATATCCTTGATCATCATATGCGAGTCCATTGATGAGAAAGGATCCTGAAAAACCACCTGCATATGCGCTCGGCGACGGCGCAATTGCTCAGGAGTCAAATCAGCCAGATTGTCACCCTCCAGACTTACCGAACCCCCGGCTGGCTTGAGCAGTCGCAGGATGCTCTTGCCCAGGGTGGTTTTGCCGGACCCGGATTCTCCCACCACAGCCAGAGTGCGCCCTTGCTCGAGTTCCAGGGATACGCCGTCCACTGCCTGCAGGTAACCGGCAACACGACCAAATAATCCCCTCTGCAGAGGGAAACGGATCCGGAGATCATTCACCTTGAGCAAGGGTCTACCGGTTGTAGTAGGCGAGCGTAAGCGCAACGCTGATGAATCTGGCAGAGAGGCAAGCAACTTGTTTGAATACGGGTGTTGGGGTTGTCTGAAAAATTGCCCGGTGACCCCTGTTTCCACTATCCTGCCCTCATTCATGACCGCGCACCGGTCAGCCACCTGCGATGCAACAGCCAGATCATGGGTAATGAGCAACAACGCCATTCCCGTGGCGCGTTGTATCTTCTTCAGTAACTCCAGTATGCGCGCTTGGGTGGTTACGTCCAGCGCGGTAGTTGGCTCATCGGCGATCAACAGCTCCGGCTCCCCCGCGAGGGCGATTGCCAGCATCACCCGCTGCTTCATGCCGCCGGAAAACTGGTGAGGATATTCATCCTTACGCCGCGCGGCATCAGGGATCCCCACAGCTTCCAGCAACTCCAGAACTTTTTCCTTCTGCATCCTGGAACGTAGTCCCTTGTGCCAGCGCAATGTCTCTCCCACCTGCAGTCCCACTGTCAAAGCGGGGTTAAGAGAGGTTTGCGGTTCCTGAAAAATCATGGAAATATGCGCTCCCCGGATATCCCGCATTCGCCGGTTTGACAGCGCAAGCAAGGAGTCGCCCCTGAACCGGATGTCGCCGCTGATCACGGCCGACTTCGGCAACAAACGGGTTAAACTCAATGCAGTCACGGACTTCCCGCTACCGGATTCACCCAACAAGGCAAGGGTCTCCCCTGTCTCAATACGAAAATCTACGCCGTCTACAGCCTGAACCTGATGGCCCTCGGTAACAAACCTAACCTTCAGGGCTCTAACGTCCAGTAGGGCTGTCATATGATTTTTCAGAAATGGACATCACGGGGTTGCAGAGTTTGCCGGCATTGATTACAGACTATGTCTGCTTTGAGTGTCTGTTTGCATGGTTTGTGTTTCAAAATCAACGGCGCTTTGCCGGCGTCGGCCAACCATTTATCTCCCCACTGCATTATCGTGACGATATTCGGATACAAGTCCATGCCTATTTCTGTCAGGATGTATTCATAACGCGGTGGCCTGTCCTGATACTTGCGTCTTGCCAACAAACCGGCATTAACTAGTCGCTCCAGCCGTTCGGATAAAATATTACTCGCTATCTTCTGCTCTTTCAGCATGTCATCGAACCTGCGCACACGGAAAAAAGCCATAGCCAATATCAGAGCAGCCCAACGATCGCCGATGATATCGCAGACTTCAAATAGCCCGGCGTTGGTATTTTTGGAACGTCGTGTGTGCCTCGGCGCCAGACGGTTATCATAGCCGGCTCCTGGCCCGTCCTGGTAATCCACATCGTGGCTATTAACGTTTTCCTTACAGTGACTGCAGATCATCACAGGCATCATAGACTGGCTACAGGACTCATGATAAAGATTACGAGGATGCGCCATACGATGCCGGCGCCAGTGTTCCTCCCAACGCCAGCTAACCAGAGCCGACGGGTATAAGTCCAGGCCCATTTCGGTCAGACGATATTCATGGAGAACAGGTTTTCGCTGATATGCCACTTTTTTCATCAACCCATGCTTAACAAGATTGTTCAAACGACTGGTCAATGTGCTTTTTGCGATTTTCGTCCTTTTTTCCCAGTCGCTGAAGCGGCGCACACCGAGAAAAGCATATTCCAGAATAATCAAGGCTGTTCTATCGCCAATAATTCCTAATGCACGCGTAAATGAACTGGCCTTAATCTTATTATTGCCATCCATTGCTCTATCGTACCGGTTTTAGCAGGAACTGCAATTTGTAGGGATGATATTATCGTTATCCAACTTCCCAACATCGTAGAAATTGTCATCTCTCTGCTGGCCTGCGCCAGGATCGGCGCGATAGCCAGTCCTGTGCCAGTGAGTTATCAATTATTTTCAGGCGCTATTGCAGCGTTTGCTTCTCTGTTATCGTCTTGTGCCGGTTTGACTGTGAGTTTTACTTGTTTGTAACGCGCGTCTTTTTTCAGCGTAATGCTGTCGGCCTCCAATCTCTCCAGAGTCCAGCCTTCAAATGTCTGACCCGGTCTGAGTTTTTTCAGTTTTTCGTTTGCGTCAGTATAGACCAGCACAAAACGTTGATCTTCACTGATAACAACCGCCGATAACAAAATCTTTCTGGGATTTTCCTGTCTGTCGACAGATATTGGAGGTGGGGGAATGTAGGGCCTGCGGTCTTGTCTGAATAACGGTCGTTCAATGATCTCCGAGTATGCGCTGATTGGCGAAACGGCATTGTCCGTCATATCGTTCTCCCTGATCGTCATTGCTTGCGCCTGGCCATGCGGCGCTGTGACGGCAAGCAACTGAAAAGGGGAAACTAACTCATACACCATCAACCCTGAAAATAACATGCAAAAAACTGACATGATTGCCTGTGCGAATAGCATAATGCGCGGATTTATTACATAACTCATATCGTGTATATAACGTTAAGCAGTCTGGAAAATTATGGCGGCTCAGTCCGATAGATATACGCGGCCACATCAAGGTGAACCTCCAATTCATCTGCGCCATCATCCTCATCATAATCGCTTGCGCCATCATAATATTGCACAAGCAGATTATCCACGAACAACAAAGGACTGCTCAATGTCATGCTGTACAACAATTGCTGCAAGACTTCGAGACTGCCGCGCAAATGCACATTGACAACGATTTCAGGAAAAACGTTTTCGTTTTCTCTTTCCGGTAGGACTTGCGCGCTGATGATATAACCACCTGCTTCCCTGACCAGAGTTTGTATTAGTTGTTGTAAATCCGCTGCAGCCAGTGACCTGGTTTTATCTTGAAAAAATCCGTCTTCGTTGATTTTCAGGTCGGCTAGCTGCTCCAGCTCTGTCTGCAGAATTTCATTGCTCGCGGCGGCCCTGGTAAATGTCAGATATTGTGATTGCAGGGTTTCCATGCGCTGGCTAACAGCTTGACGATTCATCAGCGCCGGCAAGATCAAAACGAAGAAAATAAGTCCTCCCAGCACAATGGTCAGACCAACGGAAAAAACAATATGCTGCCAGGGTTTTACGTTCATTTGGGCGTTAATCTGGCGGAAATATGAAAATGCTCTTTATCATCGATATTATTTTTCGTCACTGAAGAAATGAATTGCGCATGTTCAAAATAAGGGGATGCTTCAATCATCCGGATCAAGGATGATGCCGCAGTCGCTTCCCCATGAATCTGAAGTTCTCTGTTTCGGATAAGCAAGTGATAAATCCAGGTGTCATCTGGAAGGCGATGAGTCAGTTCCTGCAACAGAATGATCATCGGAGCGCTCTCATTGCGTCGAGCAGACAAAAAGTCAATGCGCTGAAGCAGGGCTGTTTTTTTGTCTTCAAGCGTCTGCGCGCGCGCAGCCTGAATTCTGCTGACCTCCACCTGTTCTGCAGCCCGTTTAAGCGCCAGGTCATAGCGCGCTAATGGTATGTATAATGATGAAAAAAATAATATCGTCAGTAGCAGGAAAAGGAACTTTAAGCGCCGTTCATATGAATTATTCTTGTTATTGTTGTTGTTCGGCAGAAAATTGACAGATACCGGCGTGGAGTCATCGCTGACCGTGACAATCGACGGTGTCAAATCCAGGAAACACAGACTGTCCAGGTGTTTCCGCACAACTTTACGCAAAACCACATACAGATCGACGCGCAACTTCTCGGTTATTGTATCTTTGCCGGTGATAATATAGTCAAAATAGACCATTTCCTTTCTGAAAGGGGTTTGTTTATCCATCTCGAAATTCATTATGCCCCGCAAATCTCCCTCACAAGACAGGGGATAACTGAGATGTTTTTGCAAGCATTGCTGCTGCGGCAACAACAGGACCAGTTCCAGGTCCTTTGCATTCTGATTTAGCCAATGATTAATAGCCGACTGCCCCTGCTTATCATTCAGGCTGAGCGCCTGTTCCCGAACTAACTGCCGGTCGGAGCCATCATATTGTTTGAACAGCAGTGTATTATTCTGCGCTTCAATCGTTACCTTGACAGAAGTATGGCGCAGTCGGGTCAGCCAGCGCGCGGGCAACAGCAGCAACCACCCTTTGAGCCACCAGTTGAGGAAATCATGGAATCTTTTCTTTGCAACAATTTTATGCAGGTATGCTGACAAATTTAATCCTGAAGCCATTCACTCGAAACTGTAGTCTGAGCGCCATTACAACATTTGCTCTTTATGGGTGCGTATCAGCTCCAGCGCATCCCTGATAATAATCATTGCCGCTCTGGACGCCGCTGTTGGTCTGCCGGCGACAATAGCGTCCGCTACAGCTTCATGCTCATCCACATTGGCAAGACTCACGCCCTTGTATCGGTTCGTGAGGCGAATGCTGAAATGCAGGGCCGTGCCAATCAAATCGCGTAGCTGGCTGATAAATCGATTGCCACTTGCATCAAGCACAGCAACATGAAAAGCAAGGTCAGATTCCAACGGGTCATCGTCGCCCAGTTCAGCGGCGCGCATACGCGCCACGCTTTTTTTAATCTGCAACAAATGTTTGTCATCCGCCCGTTTTGCCGCCAGCGCCGCTGCTTGAGGCTCCACCGCCATTCTGATTTCGGTAAATTCTTCCAACAAGTTTATATCCAGTTTACGTTTGAGCAGCCATTCCAGCACATCCGGATCGAGGCTGTTCCAGTTTTCTTCGCGTTCAACCCAGGTGCCGTGACGCGGACGCGCGGCCAGCAGACCCTTGGCCGTCAACATTTTCACTGCCTCCCGTAACACGCTGCGGCTGGCGCCGAACTTTTCACACAGTTCCGATTCGATAGGAAATTTCTTGTCGAACGTGTAAACGCCGGCGACTATATCTGCTCCTAAATTTTGCACGATGGAATTTGTCAGATTACTTCGATATCTGTTACGCATGTTGTACCCCTCATTAGACCAACAACCTGCTTAAAGTAAATTAATAATTGAAATTATCAGTCATTCTATTCTCTTAGTTAGAACCGTTAAGAAACCTCTGATTAAATCAGAGTTTCCTGCGATACAGGGATGTATCGTCAAATCCAATGACAGCAAGTCATTGAATTTGTGAACACAACAAAAAATCTCAATTTTGTTTTAGGCGCTCTGACAACTCCAGAATGGACTTGTTCAGAACTTACTTTATGCATATCTGGTTCGACCAGAATATTATTTATCATATTATATACACTCTGCTATCCAAGTAACAATTTAACTTTTCAACAACCTTCCGACGCTGGCGACAGGCAGCAGTCATGATAAAAATCAACTGCTGATACGGACTTTTCAAAAATATGACTTGCAAAAATCAATATCTTTATATAATATTATTTATATTATTATATGCCAACCAAAGCGAAATGTACCATGAAATATAAACCGCGTAGTTTCCCGATAATATTAGTTTGTATATGGGTCTTCTCTCTATTGGCTATACCGACAGCATCCTTAGCTGAGAGGCAACGCTATATGTACGCCGATGGACATGGCATCATTTCCAGTTACGATATCAGGAAGTTGGATGTTTCGTATAGAGATGTTGTAAAAATTAACATTAGCGAACTTTTCAATGCAAAATTAGATTCCAAACATGCCTCTTACGGTATCAAGGGCAGGGTCAAAAATCCGGGCAAACCGGATGCAGGTTGGATGGATTTAAAGATATATGCATTTGATCAAAATCTGGGCAAGCATATTATTTATCATGTCAGGTTGGATCACGACAGTCCGGATCATTTCTCGACCGGCACGCCGCAAACAGAACATATCGAATTATTTGACAAAAAAAAATCCTTCAAGGGAACTGAAATTAAAGAACTCCTGCAGTCGATTGAACATTCTTTCACCCTCAATAAAGAAGGCTTCTTACGGCATGTGAGAGAAAGCGCGACACTCAGACAAAATGAGAAGGTGATATCCAAATCTACCGTTGCAGGGGCAATTATAGGGGGAGCGCTCGGCATAGGTATTGGCACGCTGACTGCGCCAGCAACCGCCGGCGCTTCTTTTGTAGCGATGCCACTTATTGGCGCCAGTATCGGAGCAAGCATCGGAAAAGGGATTGATCTTACTAATAATACACCTACACTTTTAGATGACTATGTAATTTATACGGGTTTGGATAAGGCAAATATTGATGATCTGAACAAGAATTCGAGAATAGTTCCTGTTGGTATGTACCCTGTGCTGGTCGTTCTGGAGATGAAAGATGCCTGGTTTTACGGCGCAAGAGTACCCGGCATACCGGATGATGCCCTTGATGTTGATGCATTCCTCACGTTGAGCAAAAACCCCGATGCTTCACAAACAGAACATGACCTAACATCAACGTTTTGGCATAAGGACCCGGGCGTGTTGGATGAACTTGATAAAGAAATAATTTCTGTATCTGAAATCCAATCAGCGCTTACCTCTTCTGACTATAAACACCCCCCTCGCGTAAAACTGACTGTAAATCCGGGAACTCCAGTGCAAGCTTCCTATACTTATGAACCCGGAGGCCATATTGCCTCGCCACCAACCTTCATAATGGGGGATCATATCCTTTTGGAAGTTATTGTTCCAACCTCGGGCAAACCCTTTCAACCCTCAAACCCCCAACATTACCCAAAGCTGAGCGGGTTCCCGTTTGCGTGGTTGGCATACTTTGGCGGAGAAGCATTGTACCAATGCGAACCTTCCATACAACCTGGTGAATGGCGTCCCTGGTTGGGCTATGATTCTCAGGTGCACGGCGCTGCTATTCGCAGTTACCCTAAAGACTTCGATCCGAAATTTAACCCTTGGGTAGTGGATCTGACAAGTCACCCAAAAAAACATGTGGTGTTCAGGTGGTCAGCCAAGTTGACTCGTCGAATGGACAGTTCCAAGCCTGCATACCATAGCGTATACACTTGGCCAAAACAGAAAACTACGCCTGTTACCCAGCGTAACAATCAGAAGGAGGGGCTAAACATGGAACTGTTGCGAGCCTGGAAAGATCATACCAAGGCAACTGACTCGGAACCGGACTTTACCGATTATAACGGCAACAGGATTTTACCTGGTCTGGATCCGGATGAATTCCTGTTTCTTCGTGATTCTCACCGAAAAATTACGGATAGCATCACGCTCAGTGGCGAACCATGGAAAACCGTGCCAGACGATGAGGCGGCCAATCCGCTCAATGATATTGTCACCGCTTATAAGAAAAACCGTACCTGGCATGTGGACAGGTTGGATTATCGCGCAGCGTATGGCGCAAACTATGCTGCCGCAAACTACGAGATTCAGGATCTCGGTACCAGCCCCAAAGCTCCCGATGGCAACGCAACCGGAAATAATACTGCTCCTGGCGCTTTCACAGTCATACTGCCTTCATTCGTACATGGAGAAAAGAAGATACCGATCAAATTGAATGTCAAAGCTCCCTTGGAACATGACAAAGGATATTATGGAAATATCGAAGCCAAAATACACCCAGCTTCCTGGGAGAGGGGGCTGTCTTATACTGTAACTGGCCTACACGGCGCTGAGATAGACAGGTACGCAGTATCTTTCATCTACGAAGACTCTTTAGGTATACGCCGGTATTCGTCATATTTCCTTAGCAACGAACCCAAAAAGGTCAAACAAGACGCAATAAGAAAGGGCAAATGGTTGATCACGATACCCGGCCTGCTTGGTTACGGTTACTACACGATTAATTTATGGCATAAGAATCCACGCTATAAAGATTCATGGACTCGGATTGGCGGCAAAGAACTGCTGGATATCAATTTACGCTTTCTCAGTGTGCCTGGCCGCACAATCGGCGGCGAACGCTATCCAGGCGGCGCTGATTTAAAGGAGTCGCCAGGGGATGGCGCCTATATCTACGTCGATGATTACCGGGATAAGAAAAGTGACGGCTTTATGAAATCCAAACTGCATCGCTACTGGCGCAACTATGTGCGCACGTATGTCTTCGAAACATATGAAACCAGCACTTTTGAGATTCTGGACGCCGACCCGCATACGTTTACCCATCGGGGGACCGAGTGGTATCTATCCGCCCGAACGCAAGCCAAGCGGATTACTGATGCGGAACTGGAAGACAGAATACGTTTTTACGTCGACCCTGTTGATGAGCACGGCAATGTGGAAGAAGACTACATCATTGAAGGAACCGGAAAAAAGTTCACCAAATCATGGCATTACGCCGGAACCTATCAACTTAAGGCGGTATACAATGGCACATCTTCCATCTCACATCGGATCGTAGTGGTGGATCCCGGGAAGCGCAATTCCACTAGCGATAAAGGGGATATCAGTTACCGTAAACTACATTATCAGGAAATAGATTGGCTGAAGTACAACAAGGTGGACCTTGGCAGCGGCTCAAAAAATGAGATCAGAAACCGTTGGCTGCTGTTCTCAATTGATAACATCAACAGTTTGTATCGCTACAGAACCGGGCCCCGAGTAAACACAGGCAACCAGGTTAACCGTTTTCATCCGGGCAATGATTATGCCGACAGCTATCGATGGAACTTTTACTATCTTAAGAATAGTGGTGACGAAACAAACGCCAGTCATAGAGATGTTGCGCCTCACGGTCTGAAAGAATTACTGGCTGATAAGAGGAGCGCTCTTGATGGAGTAGCCTGGTTTCCCCGTAACCTGGTTCGGCATACTTCTGAGAAAAATGCGCAGGGCATACCTATGCCTAATGACCTCTCCAAAAAGAAAATAAGTCATTTCTCCAGCCTGTCACAAGATCAGAAGAAGCGTATTATTAATCTCTTTACCAAGGATCTTCCCGAGCCTTGGCAAGTGCGTCTGCCGTGGATATCATTTGTCAAAGATCCTAGCCCCTGGAAGGATCATGCGGACACCTGGCATTATCGCACTCGCACCAACATCAAAGTGATCTATGATATGAACGCCTTCTTTGATAATAACCACGGCGCTTTCAGTGGCAATCCGCCGGATATAACCGGTGGCGATGATAGTTATGAAAACCTGCTGAAACGAGGAATTTATCTGAATCTTATGAGTGATGAGATAAAAAATCGCCGTTCATTCTTCCAGAAATTGTTGAAAGCGCGGTATATTATCGCGCCTTCCAACAGTATAAATGGCGGTTATCAGGGCGTGCAGGTATATAATCTGAAAGATTCCGATACTATCATCGCCGAGAGGTTATTTCATTAAAGAAACTCTGAACAAGTCCATCCTGGACTTGTCAGAGTACGGAAAACAAAAATGCGATTTTTGTTTTCCTCACAATATCAATGCCTTACAGTCATTGATATTGACGATACATCCTTGTATCGCAGGAACCTTTGAGAGGCTTAATCAGAGGTTCCTTAAAGGAGCTTCATAGGCGGCCTGAAGCGCCGAAAATAATGAGCAGGCAAACCGGCAACGCCAAGCCGGTAAACGAACACATCGCCGGCATAAGGTTCATCCGCTAATTGAGATTCGTTCAGCCCTTGTTTTGCCGTGGTGATGAACAGCCAATCATAATCCTTACCGCCGAACGTAACACAGGTAGGCTGGCTGACCGGCAGATCCAAGATGTAATCAACGGCGCCGTTCGGTGTATAACGCACAACACGCCCGGCGCCCCAATGCGCGCTCCAGAGACATCCTGTGTTATCCACCTCGGCGCCGTCCGGTTCTGCGCCGTTTTCCGTTTCGGCAAACACGGATCGCTTGCCCGGACTACCGGCAACCGGATCGAACTCATAGCGGTAAATTACCCGGCGCGCGGAATCGGCAAAATACATGAGCGATGCATCCGGACTCCAGCAAAGTCCGTTGGCAATACCCACGCCACTTACATGCTTACGAGTTTGCAGCTCTTGGTCGAGACTATATAGACTCCCACCCCGTCCCACAGCAGGGTCGCCCGCCTCCACCATAGTCCCTGCCCAGAAACGGCCCTGGCGATCGACTTTACCATCATTAAAACGTGTCCCTGCTGGCATTATGTCCGTACGGCGGATCCGCGCGACCGCCTGCGAAGGATAGTGAAACCAGGCAAAACCACTTTCAAAAGCTACAATCAGTGTCGTCTTATCTCCAGTAAAACCGAATGAACACAGACGTTCAGGCGTGGGATAGGAAGACAACCGCGCAGTCGGCAGGTGCATGGAATAAAACAGGCAGGACTGTATATCGGTCCAACACAAGGTTTCTGTTTCAGTTTGCCACTGCACGCCCTCGCCAAGAATATTTCCCGTTTTGATGATAGTGATGAGTTCTGATTTCATCGATATAGCATTTTTTTTATTGACTACTTATAATAATATAAATATTATAAATATATCAAAACAATCATCTCATTTTTATAGGCATTTAGCATGACAATCAACGGTTCAGATATTCCATTTGACAACGGCTCGCCGCTGTATCCAGACCTGTTAGACGTATCGGTATTCATTACTGGTGGTGGTTCCGGGATTGGCGCAGCGTTTACCCGCGCCTTCGCGTTGCAAGGCGCTAAAGTAGGATTTGTATCGATGCGCACAGGTCCTGCCGGCAAACTTTGTGACGAGATTGAGCGGGAGACAGATCGGCGTCCGATATTTATCCAATGTGATATTCGCGAGATCGATGCGTTACGCAAGGCAATCTGCAATGTGCGTTCAAAACATGGCCCTATACAGGTGTTGATTAACAATGCTGCCCGCGATACCCGCCACGCAGTTGATAAATTCACCGTAGAAGAATGGGACGATACATTAAACACCAACCTCAGACCGTATTTTTTTTCAGCACAAGCCATACTCGATGATATGAAAGCGCGCGGCCAGGGAAGTATCATCAATCTTGGATCAAATTGCGCAGAACTGGGCCTTACCGGTTACCCCGCATATGTTACCGCAAAAGCCGCAATTAAAGGAATGACTAAAGCGTTAGCTCGTGAGTTGGGCGCAGATAACATCCGCATCAACGCGTTGGCGCCTGGTTGGGTGATAACGGAACGCCAGAAAAAGATGTGGGTTACCGAACAAGCGCTTGAGGAATGCCTTAAGGAACAGTGTCTTAAATCGGTAATCAGCGAAGAGGATATTGCCAATGTTGCTTTGTTTCTCGCTTCCAATGCCTCGGCGATGATCACCGGACAGACTATTATCGTTGACGGCGGTCGGGTATGAAGAAAGCCAGACCGCAGCGACTGAGAAGCGCAGATTGGTTCAATAACCCGGCAGACCCGGGCATGACCGCGTTGTATCTGGAACGCTATTTAAACTTCGGGTTAACCTTGGAAGAACTACAGTCCGACCGTCCGGTTATAGGTATCGCCCAAACTGGTTCTGATCTCGCGCCATGCAATCGCCATCACCTGGAACTCGCCGTTCGTATCAAGGAGGGTATTCGAGATGCCGGTGGGATCCCGATGGAATTTCCACTGCACCCCATACAGGAAACCGGCCGCCGGCCGACCGCATCGCTTGATCGCAACCTGCAGTGTCTGGGCTTGATAGAGGTATTGCATGGCTATCCCCTGGACGGCGTTGTGTTGACCACGGGTTGCGATAAAACGGCCGCCGCCTTGTTGATGGGCGCAGCTAGTGTGAATATCCCCGCTATCGGTTTCTCGGTAGGTCCCATGTTGAATGGAAGATACCTTGGAAAATGCGTCGGTTCCGGCGCCGCCATTTGGGATGCGCGCCAGAAATTGTCCGATGGGAAAATAGATCATAAGACTTTCCTGGATATAGCGGTCAGTTCTGCACCTTCTGTTGGTCACTGTAATACCATGGGCACCGCGTTGACTATGAACTGCTTGATCGAAGCATTGGGTATGGCATTGCCTGGCTCTGCGACAATCCCAGCGCCTTATCGCGAACGTCAGCAAGCCGCCTACCATACCGGTAAGCGCATTGTGGATATGGTATGGGAGGATTTGACGCCCGGTAAAATTTTAACCAACAGAGCTTTCTACAACGCTATCGTGGTTTGCGCGGCGATTGGCGGTTCCACCAATGCGCCCATCCATATCAATGCAATAGCCGCTCATGCCGGCATCCGGCTGACGCTGGAGGACTGGCAGGAACAGGGGCAATCCATCCCACAATTGGTCAACTGCCAACCGGTCGGTGAATATTTATCTGAAGAGTTTCACCAGGCGGGTGGCGTAGCGGCGGTCATTAGCGATTTGCTTCAGGCGGGTCTGCTCAATAAAGATGAATTGACGGTCACCGGCAAGACTATTGATGAGAATTACCGCTTAACCGGAATTATCGATCCCGAAGTGATCAAAACCGTGTCCAGTCCGGTCAGAGAGGCGGCAGGCTTTACAGTCATGAGCGGAAACCTGTTCGATACGGCAATCATGAAAACAGCGGCCATCAATGAAGAATTTGCTCATAAATATATATCCACCGATGACCATCCCAATGTTTTTACCGGTGTCGCCGTGGTGTTCGACGGGCCTGAAGATTACCGTCATCGCATCAACGACCCGACATTAAATATCAATGAAGAAAGCATCCTGGTAATGCGCGGCGCCGGTCCTATCGCTTATCCGGGTTCTGCTGAAGTCGTAAATATGCAACCCCCCGATGCATTGATAAAAAAAGGTGTGCTCGCCTTGCCAACCCTGGGTGACGGGCGACAAAGCGGCACCTCTTCGGCGCCATCGATTTTGAATGCATGTCCGGAGGCCGCTGCCGGCGGCAACATGGCAATTTTGAAAACGGGCGACCGGATTCGTATTGACTGGCTTGGCAGACGGGTCGATGTATTGCTCACAGAGCAGGAAATCGCTCAACGCAAAGAACATCTGAGATTCGAAATGCCTGAAAATCAAACCTGGTGGCAACAGATTTACCGGGAACGCGTCACTCAGCTCAGTGAAGGCGCGACTTTCAAAGGCCTGACTTCTTTCCATAATATTCGTGAACACAAGCCACGACACTCACATTGAAACAGGGGTGTAACCAATGGTTAAAACAATCACAATGAGACCCTGCAAGCAAAAAATACCGGTTCTGATCTCTTTGCCCATTGCGCTGTTATTATCCGGAGTGGACGATACTTCTCTGGCGACGGAAGTGTCCGCTGAAAAGATATGGCGAGGCGTTGATGTGTCCTATATCAATGAGTTGGAGGACTGTGGCGCCGTATACCGTGTGAACGGACAACGCCGTGATCCGTATACAATACTTGCAGAGAAAGGCGCCAACGTTGCTCGTTTGCGCCTTTTGCACACCCCGGACTGGACAAGCTACAACACACTGGCGGATGTAACCCGGAGCGCCCGTCGAGCCAGAGAAAACAACATGAAGATTGTACTGGCTTTTCATTACTCGGATGATTGGGCTGATCCGAACAAGCAACAAATACCCGCGGCCTGGGAGAAAGCCGAATCGGTCGAGGAAACAGCAACGCTATTATACGATTATACGTATGCCGCCCTGGTAGCATTGGATAAGGAAGATTTACTTCCGGACTATGTGCAGGTGGGCAATGAAATCAATTCCGGCATCGCGCATAAAAACCCGCAACTGGATTCATGGGATAAGAATCCGCAACGCAATATCAGATTGTTGAATGCCGGCATCGCCGCGGTTAAAGCTGTTGTAGTTGCAGTAGACCGCCCGCTGAAAACCATACTTCACATCGCTCAACCGGAAAACATCGAACAGTGGCTGGATAATGCGATAAAACTGGGATTGTCGGACTTTGATCTCATCGGCAGCAGCTATTACTCAAAATGGTCAGATGTCCCCTTGCAGAACGTGGAAACCCTGGTGCGCAAACTGCGGAACAAGTATAACAAGGACATTGTCATTGTAGAGACCGCTTATATCTGGACGCTGGGCTATAACGACAATGCCCACAATATTCTGGGCGCGGACACACTGGTCAAAGGCTATGATGCCACCCAGGATGGACAACGCCGCTACCTGATCGATTTGCAACGCGCAGCGCTGAATGGCGGCGGCCTGGGAATCACCTACTGGGAACCGGCCTGGATTTCCTCGAGTTGCCAGACCCGTTGGGGGTGGGGTCCCGGATCGCATTGGGAAAATGCCGCGTTGTTTGATTTTAAGAATTCGGAATTGCACAAAGGCGCTGATTTTCTCAGTCACGACTTCTCAACCACATCCAGGAATAAATCCGAACAATAGGGCAACCCGAAGATTTGGGAGAATGTCTTGTGGAACTGACCTCTATTGATCTGTTTATCATTATCGCTTACGCCATTGGTATCATCAGCCTGGCTACCTGGGTTTCACGCGAAGAGCGAGGACATCAGAAAAACAGCACAGATTATTTTCTCGCCGGTAAAGCGCTGCCCTGGTGGGCGATCGGCGCTTCGCTGATCGCCGCCAATATCTCTGCTGAGCAAATCATCGGCATGTCCGGTTCCGGTTACGCGTTGGGCCTGGCCATCGCCTCCTATGAATGGATGTCGGCCATTACCATCATCATCGTCGGCAAATACTTTGTGCCTATTTTTCTCAAACACAACATCTATACGATGCCGCAATTTCTGGAACAACGCTATGACCACCGTGTGCGAATGGTGCTTGCGGTTTTTTGGCTGGGAGTTTATGTTTTTGTCAACCTGACTTCTATACTCTGGCTGGGCACACTGGCCATCAATGCCATTACCGGGCTGAATTATTTTTATGGCTTGCTGCTGCTGGGTGCGCTGGCGCTGGCCTATTCCCTGTACGGTGGTCTGAAGGCGGTTGCATTTACCGATATCATCCAGGTTATCCTGCTGGTATTCGGCGGGTTGATGATCTCTTGGCTGTCGCTCACCGCGATTGGCCAGGGAGAAGGTATTGTCGCCGGCTTTCGGCAACTCGTTGCCGCGGCGCCTGAAAAGTTCGACCTGATATTGAGTCCGGATAATCCGCACTACATCAGCTTGCCCGGCATCTCGGCGCTGGTCGGCGGGATGTGGATCATGAACCTGTCTTATTGGGGATTTAACCAGTACATTATTCAACGGGCGCTGGCGGCGCGCAGTCTGCGCGAAGCGCAACGGGGTATTGTGTTCGCGGCCTTCCTGAAACTGCTCATGCCTATCCTGGTGGTCTTGCCCGGTATTGCCGCGGTGATACTGGCGCCCGATTTGACGGCGCCGGACCAGGCTTATCCGGAAATGATGAAACTGGCGCCGAACGGTTTGCGCGGGTTGGTTTTTGCCGCGCTGATCGCAGCCATTCTGTCCTCCATCGGCTCCATGATGAACAGCATTTCCACCATATCAACGCTGGACATCTATCGCCACTTGCAACCTAATACTGACGAACGGCGCCTGGTCATCATCGGACGTATCATCGGGGTAACAGCGCTGGCATTGGCCATCGTCTGCGCCGAACCACTATTGGGCAATTTCGAACAGGCATTTCAGTATATCCAGGAATTCACCGGTTTTTTTACGCCTGGAATCGTGGTGATCTTTTTGCTGGGAATGTTCTGGCGCAGAATGACAGCGGCGGGCGCCCTCGCCGCAGCCATCAGTTCCGCAGTCTTCTCTTTCCTGTTGAAAATGATCTGGCCCGGCTTGCCGTTTCTTGACCGGGTGGGGCTGGTATTTCTTCTGTGCGCTGGCGTTGCGGCATTACTGTCGCTTTATTATTGCGCTGAAGAACGTGAACAGGGCGTTGCTATCGATCATGGCGCGATCAATTACCGCACCACAACAGGGTTCAATATCGCCTCTATTGGCGTCATTCTGATCCTCGCTGCGCTGTATGCCACCTGGTGGTAGTCGCCAGTTCGTCCGCTGGCTTCTAAAGTTTCAGCACTGACGGATAATTGACCCGTCTCGTCGGTTACGCGCGCCAGGACGGCGGCTCTGCCGTTTTCACTGGTAACGCTATCAGGACCGATGATTTTCAAGCCCTCCCCCACTCTGAATTTGATGCGCAGTCCGGTGACCGGAACAGTCGTTGCGTTGGCGTCGATGATCCGAGCATGAACAAACAGCAGATCATTGAGCGTCGGAGTTATTCCCCAGGTTGCAAGCCGGGCCTCAACAGACACTGCCGCGCCGGGTGTGCGCACCCTGTGGCGCGCGATTTCTCTGCCTTGCAGGTAAGCGACTGCTTCCAGTACGCCTGGAATAAAACGTTCAATATGAAAAGTAAATGGCGGGTGTCGCAGGTTCCAGGACATCCGATCCTGGTCGGGGCTTCGTCGCTCAAGACTCCTGCCATTCAGAAACAGCTCCACCTCATCGCCATTGGAAAAAACCCGTACCCTACGCGGCGAATCTTCCCGCCATTCGTTTGCAATATGGATGACCGGTCCGCCGGAAAAACGTGTCGAAAATTCATCAGCATCGCGTTGACTGCGAAAAAAATAATAGGCGGGTTTAGGCAACCGTTCCAGGCTCATCAGCCCCGAAGCTTCGAGATCATCCGCATAGCCGCGATTATAGTCGAACATCGCCCAGTAACCGTCGGCAAAAGCCGGTGTGGAAAGATTATCATTATGCGCTTCCTGCACATTGGTCGCTTGTTGCAATAACCTGATTTCACCGTCGGCCAGCAGTTGGCGACTGTTGCGCGCCGCTTCTTCCAGGTTTTGCCATTCGTGCTGTTGCAACCCGGCATTCTGGGCATAATATTCCCAATCGCCATACTCCGATACGAGATAGGGCTTAGCCGGAATGGGACGATCCGGATGCAACAGACGGTGTTGCCGGGCTTGCAGGTAGATGTCATACCCTTCCGGCAACCAGCCGGCGGAATAGCCCTGGTTGCCCGGATATTCCTCGCGTACAATATCAGCAAATGCTTCCACCAGCGTCTGCGGCATTGGACTCTCGTTCAGTGAACACTCCCACGCAAAGACACTGGGATGATTGCGGTCGCGCCGCACCAGGTCGCGACAAGTCTGTAACACATGTTTGTTGAAGACCGGATCAGGATTGTAGTATTGCCAACCCGGAATTGCGTTCAGAAGAACCAGACCCAACTCATCCGCGGCGCGCATGAAATGGCGCGAATGCGGGTAATGAGACAAGCGCACATAGTCAAAACCGGCTTCTTTTATCAGTTTGGCATCGCGGAAATCAGCGTTTGGCGGCAACGCATAGCCTACATAAGGGTATTCCTGATGCCTGTTCACGCCGCGTAAAAACAGTTTCTCGCCATTGATTCGAATGCCCTCCGTAGAAACATCGATATGCCGGATGCCAATTTGCGTTTCACGCTCATCGATCACCCTGTCCTTGCTCACTACCTGTGTTCTAAGTTGATAAAGCGCAGGCGCGCGCGGTGTCCACAGTCTTGGGGACACAACGATGATATTCGTTGTATGTTCAAGGTCAGAACCGGCATTGATCTGTATTTCCTCCGAACTCCTGGTTGCGACTGCTTGGTCGCCATCCAGCAAAGTATGGACGATATTGAAATGCCGCGGGGTTTCCCCCTGGTTGGCAATATGAGTTTTTATCCTTACATCAGCGCGGACCTGGGTCACTTGGGGATAGGTGATGAACACACCGCCGCCAGCCACGCGCTTTGCCAGCATTTCATCGGTAATATGCAGGCTATCGCGCAACAACAGTCTGACCTCGCGATACAGCCCGCCATAAAAATTGAAATCGAGCTCAGCTAGCGGCTTAGGGCCGGTCAGTGGATTATCCCGATTATCCAGGTGGATCAGCAAACGGTTTTGTTCGCCAAACCGGAGTTTGTCAGAGAGGTCTACCGTGAACGGCAGATAGCCGCCCATATGCGCAAAGATATGCTCGCCGTTCGAATAGACCTGGGCAACACCCATAGCGCCCTCAAACCGCAACCACACAGTTTTGCCTCGCCACGCCCGGTGGGCAAAAAGAGAACGCTTGTACAGCGCATCGCCCTGCCATTGGTCATTGACGATGCGCGGTTCGATCTTTGCGCTATGTGGCAACAGAACCGGTTGCCAACCAGACACCGGGGGAGCGCTCGGCTTATACGTATCGCCGGGTTCAAAACGATAAAACAACCAGTCATCCGTGAGTAATTGTTCGCTTGGTAACTGCTGCGCCAAAGCCGTTGTTTCAGTAGTCACCGCGGCCATCACCAAACCGGCTTGGCTATACACAAATAAGGAAATCGCCGAAACGAAAATAGCCGATAACATGTTCACCACATCTTCCAGTTCATGCCCAGGAAAAAGGTTCGACCATAAACGCTGTAGGAGCGCAAATTCTGGTCATCGTTATTTTGCGTGGTGCGGGATGTGTCGTTGGTCAGGTTCTGGCCTTGCAAACGCAGCGAGAGATTAGTATTTAGCTGATAAGCCAGGCTGGCGTCGATACTGATGGCAGAGTCCAAACCGCGCAATGTTGAACCGTCCCAACCGAAGCCAATGGTAAAGTCCGAGTGGTATTTCATTCCCAGGCGCAAATCAAACTTGTTCCAGTAAAACCACAAGTCAGCGGTTGCCGTGTGTTTGGCTAAACCCGCGATAGTATAAGGGTTGTGTGCGGGATGAAATTCCTCAATATCCGAATCGGCAAATGCGTAATTTGTATAGATGCCGGCGGACAAACCCTTCAGGCCGCTCGGCAATAATCCAGTAAATGGCGCCTGGAACGTAAGCTCCACTCCGCGGGTATCCCCTTCCAGTCCGTTTACCGGGGCGAATAACTCCAATATGCGGCCATCTCTTTCTTCGATGCTGCGGGTAATATAACCGATATAATTATCTATCCACTTGTAATATAGGTTGACTGCCGCCAGGGATTCCGGGGCAAAATACCACTCGTAGGAGAGGTCAACCTGTGTTGCGGTGAAAGGATCCAGCCTGGGGTTGCCCGAATTGCCCTCTATCCGGCCAGAGGTGGCATTGATAATTTTACCCACACGCAATTCATCCAAAGGCGGGCGCGATATGGCTTTGGCTATACCCATGCGCACTATATTTTCTTCATCGAGAAAAAAGTTGATGCCCGCGCTGGGCAGAATTTCGGTGTAATCGTTACTGATGGACGCGCCGAACAGGTTATAACTCTTTGTGCCCACATCGACGATGCGCACGCCAATATTGGCCGTATAATAGCGGGCGTCGCCAAACACGCCTTTAAAGTTCGCCTTGATATAGCCGGCCAGGTTGTCCTCGCTGACCTTCCAGTATCTTTCCCTGTCCACCCTGGACAGCTTGGTATCGACGCCACCGAATGCATCCGCCGCAACCTGGAAAGACGGCGCTGTCAGCAGCGGCGGCGCGGCAAACGCAGAAATACGATAGCAGCGGAAAACATCCGCTAATGCCTGCGCAGTTCCGCCGCCGTAAGACATAGTGAAGTCTTCCCAGATGACTTCTTTTTCACGGTCGGCGTAACGAACACCGAAATCAAGCCCGCTGAACTGGCCCTTGTCAAAAGACATCCTGAAATCCAGTTGATAAGACCAGAGATCATCCTCCAACCCGGAACCTTCGTTGTAACTGTCGCGGACAATCAATTGCGCGCGCGCTGGCATCTCAGCAAGCGAGCCGGCAGGAGCGCTGATTGAAGGACGGCTACGAAAATCGTATCGGAAAGTCACATCCTGCTGATCGAGATACAGGCTGTGCCAGTAGTTGTCGCGTTCCGCTGTTGAATAGGCGATGTCAGCGCTGACCTGCAACCTCCTGCCTGACAATACGATATTCAGTCCCTGTGTGAATATCGAATTTGTCTGGTTATATCTCGCCAGCACATGGCGGATCTCAAAATCGTGCGCAGTGGCCGCCACGGCAAGATCATCAACAATCACCACATCTGAATAACGGCCAGTCTGTTGATTATCCCAATTGCCCAGGCCCTGATACCAGGTGTGGTCCTGTTCCACGTCAAATTCAAATTCAGCGTAGACAGCGTCGTATTTAATATCGATCGCAGCATTGGGGCGAAATTGCAACGCACCGAACAAGCCGATCCGGTCGGTATTCATTTTATCCGTTTCCAGTTGCGCGCCCCAAGGCGCATAGGCCTTGGCGCCCTTGCCATCCAGGTCGCCACCGCCGGCAGGAAGATTGGGCTGGCCTTTCGAGCCGGTATTAAATCCCCAGGCCTGGTACAGAGGAGAGCCGTTCTTTTGCTTCTGGGTGGTAAAACCCAATGCTATGCCGACTTTTTCATCGGCGAATGCTTTCACCAACGAACCGCTGAAGCGGTTGCCCCATTGATTGTAATCGGGAATATCCTTGCCTGCATCGTAATAGACGCCGGCGCCGCTTAGCGTGTATCTGGGTCCGTTATGCTCCAGTGGCGAGATGGTTTCCAGGTTGATTGTCCCGGCGATGCCACCGGCAATCAGGTCGGCAGACTGAGTTTTGTATACCTGGACCCGAGAAATCAATTCCGCCGGGTATTGTTCCCAGCGGATGTTGCGGCTCGGTTCGGAGCTGGCTACCTCGCGCCCGTTGACCGTGCCCAGCGCCATACGCGGTCCCAGTCCCCTGAGTGTCGCCTGGCTTTGGTTGCCCCGATCGCGTGTGCCGTTTACTCCCGGGAGACGTATCAGCGCTTCGGCAATCGTTATATTCGGCAACGCATCTATATCATCCAGCGACAACGTCTCGACGATGTGCTCTGACGCAGACTTGATATCCAGCGCATCTTTGAGCGCGCGACGGATAGCTATTACTTTCACTTCCTCTATGACATGTTCACTTGCTGCTACTGTGTCTGTTTCGGCGTCGGTTTCATCGTCGGCTGGCGCTGTTTCAACATTGGCTTGCGCGTGTTCTTCAGATGCGTCTGCGATCATGATATCGGATGCCCAGTCATGCGTTGAACGGTGGCCAAACGCGCTTGCCTGTCTGATTGCATTCAGGTCGTAAGACGCCGTCAATCCGATACGATAGTCATTGTCCGTGTTTTGTCCGGTAAGTTGTTCACCGAAGAAGTCCCAACGCCATCCGTTCGCTGAATCCAACCGTGTGCCCATACGCAAGCGGGATACGCCATTGGCCGCCAGACTCACTTCGGTGAAAGGAGTCAACAAGCCCCGTGGCGTGCCTATACCATAACGGAGTTCCAGATCCATTCGCTGGGGTTCCCAAGAAGGTTTGGCGCTTGCTGTGGTGGAAGCAATCTGTTCCAGGCTACCACTCCTAAGACGCTGATCCGAGCGCCATAGAGCAGTATTATCGTCAACCTGACCCCACGCGGGTTGCAGGGACATAGCCAGACCTTCAGCGCCCAAATCAGTTTCGACGTTAACCGTCAATTGCGCCCCCCATTCCTTAATTGCTTTTACGTCATGGACCAGCAGATAGCGACCACTGGCTTGTACATTGAGCCCCAAACGAGTGTCTGTATACGATAATCCACCACCCAATTCCGCACCCAAACCTGTTTCCGCATCGCCACCATCCCAGCGCGCGCCCAGCTCAAGGCGCGGGGCTAACTGCGAATGTTGCGACAGCGCCCAGTTCGCGCGCCCTTCCAGCGCTACCCGCGCCCGGCTCGAATGGGCATGTGCTGACGGTAGCGCGCCAGCGCTGCTTAACTCCTTTGACACATCGAAGGCATTGGCCTGATCTGATTCCATCCAAACGCCGAAAACATCGGCCTTCACGGCCAGCATAATCTGATCCAGACTTGTCAGTTCGTTGCGTCCACCCAGCGCCGCAAGCCACATTTCAAGTCCAGTATCGAGATTCTCAATCGTGTTATCAGACAATGATACTTCACCGAATCCATAACCCAACACACCCCACAAACCCAGGCCAGGCCGCGGCGACCAATGCGCATAAGGGTAAATATTTCTCAATGTCGTCTCCAACTCGCCGCTACCGCTGGCGTCACTGGTATAGTCCAGTTCGCCCATACTTTGAGAGATAGCCACCCCCAGCAACATATCCGTATTCCAGCGATAATCCAAACCCAGGTAGCCTGAGATTACCTCACCGTCCAGTGACAGATTATTTGTCGGTCGGCTGTCAAAACCACTCATACTGCCCCGACCCCAGAGTGTCCAGGCCGCGACGCTGCCTTGATCATCCTGTTCACCTAACGCCAGTTGGAACGCGCTTTGCGACAGCAATTCGCGAACTGAAAAGATACCGGGGCGCGGACTGTCCGCCAGCTTGACTTGCATCCCTTGTGATGATGATGACGAAGCAGCAAAACGTCCACTTAACATATCCACGGCGTCCGCCGCCATGGTTCGTCCCACAACAGCCAAACCCGCTTCCATTGTCTGCTCCAGTTGCGCAGAATCAGTGATGATGGCAGTTGCGACCTGATTCGACCAGGCGCTGTTCCAGCCCAGACGACTGGCGCTCACCGCATACCGGTAGATTATCCCCGCTTTCACTGCATTGTCCGTATATACAGTGTCCGCAACGACCCACGCCAGCCATTCCGGCGCACACACCGTATCTCCGTCCTCACACCGGTACATATTGTAACCATCCAGTTCGCCGCCACTATCGTTCGACGGCGCCCCCCAACTCAGACGTACCCCGTTAATGCTGGACGAGGTGACTGTCAATCCTGTCGGCGCATCCGGTCCTTTGACAATGACTACTAGCGCATCGGATTGGCTACTCTCCCCTGCGCCGCTGTTGGCGCTGACTGTGTAACAATAGGTGGCGCCCTTGCTGACGGTTGTGTCCTCGGCCAATACAGTGTCTACCGCCAGGTTGGTCTGTAGCGCAATCAATTCGGCGCAACTGCTGCCGTCGCCCCGGTAGACGGTATAATTGGTTAACGGATGGGTGCCTGTATCAGCGGGCGCCGTCCAACTCAAGGTTACTTTTTCTTCATTTGCTTGCGCGCGTAAACCTGTCGGTGTTCCAGGCGCTACCGGAACCCTCGGGGTAGCCGTCACCTGGTTCGACCACTCGCTGCCCCACCCCAAACGACTGGCTCCCACTGCGTACCGATAGGTTTTGCCGGCAGTCACACCCGTGTCCTCATAGGCCGTGTCGCTCGTCACCCACGCCAGCCACTCCGGCGTACACACCGTCTCACCCTCTACACACCGGTACACGTTGTAGCCATCCAATGACCCGCCGCCATCGTCCGCCGGGGCCGTCCAACTCAAAATCACTTTTTGTTCATTCGCTTGCGCGCTTAATCCTGTCGGCGTTCCCGGCGGCTTTGGCTCCTTTGCCGTGACTGTCACCTGGTTTGACCACTTGCTGCCCCACCCCAAGCGATTGGCTCCTACTGCGTAACGATACGTTTTGTCGACAGTCACTCCCATATCTTTATAGGTTGTGCCGCCCGGCGCCCAGTCCAGCCACTCCGGCGTACACGCCGCTTCGTTCTCCTCACACCGGTACACGTTATAGCCATCCAACGCGCCACCCCCATCGTCCGCAGGCGCCGTCCAACTCAAGCCGATATCGTTGGCGCTTATCGAATTCACAGTCAAACCGATTGGCGCACTTGGCCCCACAACCTTCACCTGTACAGTTTGAGATCGGGAACTCTCTCCCGCCCGGCTGCTGGCGGTGATCTGGTAACAATAAGTACTACCTTTTGACACCGTTATGTCTTCTGCAGATCTGTTATCGAGTGATATATGTCTTCGAAACGTGACAAAGCGGGAACAACCTTCTCCCTCACTCCGATACAGGATATACGCCGTCAACCTGTGGCTCCCTCTATTGGCCGGCGCTTTCCAACGCAAGACCACTTTTTCTTCATTTGCTTGCGCGCGCAATCCTGTCGGCGTACCTGGCGCCTTGGGCGCTACCGGGGCTTGTGCCGTGGCCGTCACCTGGTTCGACCAACTGCTGCCCCAATTCAAGCGACTGGCGCCCACTGCGTAACGATAGGTTTTACCAGCAGTCACTCCCGTATCTTCGTAGGTCGTACCGCTCGTTACCCAGGCCAACCACTCCGGCGTACACGCCGTCTCGCCTTCCATACACCGGTAGACGTTGTAACCATCCAACGCGCCGCCACCATCGTCCACCGGCGCCGCCCATCCCAACCTGATAGCTTTGGCTTTCGCCGAACTTACTGTCAAACCAGTCGGCGCATCAGGACCTTTGACGGTCACCACCACAGTGTTGGATTGGCTACCCTCGCCAGCGATGCTGCTGGCGCTGACTGTGTAACAATAGACGCTGTTCTTGCTCACCGTCGTGTCCTCTACGGCATTGTTAATTACCGCGAGATGGCTATGTAGCGCAGTCAACCCTACGCAACTGCTGTCGTCGCCCCGATAGACGGTATAAGCAGTTAACGGATGAGAACCTGGATCAGCCGGAACTTTCCAACGCAAGGTCACTTTTTCTTCATTCGCTTGTGCGCTTAATCCTGCCGGCGCGCTGGGCGCCTGTGGCGTAACTGCCTTCGCTATCACCTGGTTCGACCAGTTGCTTACGGCAGAATTTCGTGATGCGGCCACAGCGTAACGATATGTTTTTTCTTCAGTCACTCCAGTGTCTTCATAACTCGTCCCGCTCGTCACCCAAGCCAACCACTCTGGTGTGCACGCCGTCGTCCCTTCCTCGCATCGGTACACGTTGTATCCATCCAACACTCCACTGCCATCATCCGCTGGCGCAGTCCAGGTCAAACCAATCGTTGTGCTACTGGTTGAGCTCACTTGCAGTCCCATCGGAGCAGGCGTTGTCTGTGCAATAGCGTGTGACAACAAGCAGATCAGAAACACGCTTATGCCAAAGCGAAACAACAACATCTCATACCCTCCTAAACAATTGAAAGTATTGTTAGTGAAGCTCTGACTTAATCAGAGTTTCCTTAGATCAAAAAATATCTTTAATACAGCATTGCAATTATATATTATTTATAATATAATATAAACATGCAAATTTTTTTTTTTAGCGCTCTTCTGGCTTTTATGAGTCGGATCGTAGCCATGGTGTTGGTTTGACAAGGACAGGTAATTAAATTTTTTATGTTTTTCAGGAGGTTATATCCGTGAATAAGTTTCAGATAAACAGCATATGGCGCTGGCAAGGCAGAACAATATTTCTATCCTGGTTTTTTATATGTGTTTTACTTTTATTTTGTGATGACGTTTATTCCAAGGATTGTAAGCAAAAAGCGCTTCCGTCGGATGGTTGTCAGCTAAATAGGCATGGACTTCTTGTTAATCATGCGCTTCATCTTATTGCTGATAAAGATAACTCCTCGGATGATGAGGATATCATCTTCGGTTTCGATAATGGGGACTACAAAAAAGCAAAAGAGAAAATGCGTCTGACAGACGAAGGTCTATTGGGAATAAACACCTCTACTCCTTCAGCCGTATTGGATGTGCGGGACAGACCGCTGAATTTCAAAGGAACAATAAACAAGAATAATGCTGACATTGCTACCTTAACGCCTGACTTGAGAGTCATTGCGCGTTTTGGCACGGACACATATGGTGACTCTTTATTATTGCGTGACGAAAGTAACGCAGGCCATCTGCCTAAGTTGAAGTCATATAGTGGAATGGCAATATCTGGAGGTAATATACTCAAGGTTCATCTGAGTCCGTCAAATGAACTATATGCTATTCATGATTTTGTATCAATGGTCGGACTGGATGTCGTCATGTTAGCAACGGACGCTGAGAATATTAATGCTGCCACGGATCTTCATGGCATTCACAGGTTGAATGGCCTCCCCCGAAAACACAATCATTGGGATATTCGCGGTCGAGCTATTACCATGCATATGAACAGGCATAAATTCATTACTGTAGGTATTGGTTACGATGAAGACTATACGCCCAGAGAAAGGCTGGATGTTCACGGCGCTATTTTAATCGGCAACAATTTTCAGACTCAAAATCCCGTGCCCGGGACCATCCGCTATGCAAACGGGAGGTTTGAGGGGTATACCAATGACCAGTGGGAAGATCTGGGCGCGAAAAACGATGCCGATATCCTGGATCTACGCGAAATTTTCCTTCTTCCAGGACACGATGAGAGAGGCAAAATTGCCTTTGGCGTGGAATCAGCAAATGACGAGTACGGTAACAACTATATCGTCAACAGCCTTAATGCTCCACCTGACGATTCCTCTCATTTCTTAGTCGCAGCGGAGAAAGATGAATACAACTACAGTACTGATGATAGGCACACTTCCGGTGGAATCTCCGTAGTTACCAGCGATGCGCCACGATTTACCGTGAAGGGTAACGGTAATGCCTATATCCACAAACGTCTTTCTATCGGAGTAGGCGCGCCGGTACAGGATAGCGCGCTGACCGTGGCCGGCGCTGTTCATATAGGCCCCCGGAACTTGAAGCCAGCCACCTTTGATTATGATGACCATCTGGCAGATTACCTGTTATGGGTAGAGCGCGGCATCGTGAGTGAGGATTTTGCCATTGCAAATGTCAGACAGTGGAGCGACCATGTTTTCGATGAAAACTACCCGTTAAAACCCTTGTCTGAGGTCGAAGCTTTCATCCATGAAAATGGGCATCTGCCTGGTGTGCCTTCGGCAGAAGAAGTAGCTGATGATGGCTATAGCATGCATGATATGACGCGTATTCTGCTGGAGAAAGTAGAGGAATTGACGCTGCATACGTTGGCCCAGCAAAAAGCCATCGAAAAACAGCAAGAAGAAATCTTGAGCTTGCGAACACAACTGACCCGGGTTGCCGAAGTTGTAGATGCGGAAATTGGGGAAACCGTACCGGTGAAGGGGCAACAAACACCGGCTCAGAAGGTTGGCAGTATCAGTTTCTGATTCTTGCAGTTGTTGAATTTCTCGATGCGCCATTGCTTGTCTTTTTTGCGCCTATGGGCACGTGCTCCCTCAACCAGAGCTACGGCTATGCTATCGGTCGCAGGCGCCCATAGGCACAAAAAATCCGGCGCAATCATCGCATCGCCTGGTGAGATATCCGGGCTGATCTGTTTTCTTCCCATGACAGCGCCAGGTAAGGACGGCTTGTATTTCCACTCAACAATATCACCATATCCAGTTTTACCCTGCTTTGGCCAACAATGCCTTCGCTGGTGACGGTGAAAGTTCTGTCTCTGTGTGAGATAAAATACTCGCTGCCTGCATCCGGTATCACAGCATTCGCGCCAGTTTTCTTGCGAGAAGCCAGAAATTTGTTTATTTGCGCTGCATCGCTGCCTGGCAACGCCAACAAAAGTTCTCTTGGCGCCACCATAGGATTAATCCCCGGCAGTAATGAATGAACAGTCAGCAGCGGATGGATTTTCACATAGATTTTATTGTTCACCCCCGCTACCAGGCGCAGTTCATCAATGCTGTTAAAAGGTCCGTCTTTGGCGTCATAATCTACGTTGTTATAGTCACTGTCTTCAGCGCCTGATCGGCGCCGGTTACTGTCGCGGTCGCGCCAGTCAAGTATGGCATCAAGCAGAAACGGCGTTTGCTTATCATCTCCTGCCACAGTCTTAATGACAGCATGAAGTAATTCAGGATTGGCTGTATTCAGGTCAATTTTTCCGGCTTCATCCTGAATCCGCAAATTAATTTTCTGTGTGGCAAAATTGATTGCAACTGTGCTTCCGTCCGTCGGCCACCGCCGTTTTGGCGGCGGCTTTAATAAATCCGACACCGCCAGCCACAGCCCCGCCTCAGCGATAGCCTTGGTCCTCGCTATCTCGACAATATGAACGGTAAGCTGTGTTTCTATACGCGTCGCATAACTGTAGCCGGTAGCCATTATGGTAAGCAAGACCAGGAGCCAAAGCGTCAATACCAATACGACCCCTGCTTGTTTTGGCCTATCCCGCATTTGTCAGCAGTCCGCTTGTTGCTATCGCAAACATCTGAGAAATGCGGCTATGCGCCAAAATTATCTTCTTCCGAGTTCAGGGTCAACTGCGGTTGCCCGTGACTGACCTGGGCCCTGAGAGCAATCACCAACTCGGGCCATTGTGCCGCTTGATCAGTGATAATCCGCAGCCGCAGCAAGTCAGGCAAACGCTCGCTGTTATTCCAATGGTTGCGCCAGGTCATCGGGCTTTCCTCATTGTCTCGCCCAAAATAATCCAGGTTAATCGTCCTGATATGCTTAATCAGGCTGATTTCATTTACTGAGCCCGGAAAACTGTTCTCATGTAACCGGGTTTTGTAACGTATCAGTGGCAGGTAGATGAGCGCCAACTCATCCCCTCTCATTTTCAGTTGCAGGAAATGCAGGCCGCTGCCGGCATGATGAGCCGGGAGTCTCGATACAAAATGTAAAGAAGAATTATTGCCGTTAAACAGCACGCGTTGTTCTCCTGCTCCCGTCAGGAGAACCGGCGCTGTTTGCTCGAGCAAGCGGCGCATGAATGATACGACTAAACGTTTATCATCGTTTTTCATGGTATGAATTTCACTTGCGCGCCAACTGTGACCCGCAGAATAAAGGCTGCCATAGAGCATAACCAGTATGAGGCTGAATAATACCAACGCTATCAACGTCTCCATCAAGGTAAAGCCGGTTACAGCGCCAGGACGAGAATCAACCCCGGTCTGATTTTCATTGTATTTGCCAGGCACGGTATCTCAGCGTGTTTTGATTAGTTTGAGCGTTTGTATATCCACCCGCTTTATCTTGCCTCGACTTACCCAGCTCACCCTGGAACTGAACATCATCAAGGTATACGGAGGTGATGTGAAACCTATTTGGTAGTTTTCATTCATATAGTCATCTATGCGGATCTCCCAATCATATTTATTGTCTACTCTACCGCGCTTTTGAAAACCAAGTATTTTGTGATCGGCTGAAACGCCAGCCAGTTTGGCTTCGGCAATTGCTGATGCTTGCGCATATTCGTTTGCAAGTGTCATTGCAGTCGCCCCTTTAGCATAGATTTGGAAAATAATACCTAAAGACGCGGCAGTGATGGTGAAAGCGACCAGGACTTCAATCAGGGTAAATCCGTAGAGGCGTCGGGACATATTATTGGTTATTGGCAGTCACCCGGCCGGTTATCCAGTCTACCTGGATATAAGCAACAAACTCTCCTTGTTGCATACGAATTTGTCCTCCCGTTGAACTGCCGTCGGGGTAGAAGCGGATGGCGCCTTCATGCGACGATAGCTGCTCCTGTTGCGCGGTGACCAAGGCGAGGGTTACATCATCCGGAAGATGCAAATCACGGCGCTTGCCTGTAACAGACATCGAACCCTCCTCCACATTGAGGTCAAGCGTTACCGATTGTCCCGATCTCATGGCAGAACTCCTGGCCAGGCGTAAGCCGGAAACCAGTTCCCGTTGCGCGCTTTTGATTTGCATATTCTCAATACTTCCGGGCAGCAATGGCAACGTAATGGCTGACAGCAATGCCAAAATACTCAACACAATGAGTAGCTCGAACAAGGTAAAACCGCTTTGTGAAAACATTTTCTGCAGACTGGCTAAATCACGAGTTCATTCATGCTGAGAACAGCCTGTAATACCGCGATAATGATGAGCGCGATCAAGCCACCTAAAATCAGGATCAGTATCGGTTCAAGGATGGTTAATAAACGTTTCGTAACAGTACGCGTCTCATTGTCACAGATATCGGCAATCTTTATCAGCATGGTTTCCAATTGGCCACTCTCTTCACCAATCTCGATCAGTTGCACCGCCAAATCAGGACATACGCCTGAGTCTTTCAAAGGTTTCGTCATAGACTGACCTTGTTCAAGATTAGTCGCCATGGCGCTGACTATCCGGGCGATGAAACGATTGTTTATCAACTCTTTGACCAGTCCGATACCAGTCAGCAAGGGCACACCATTAGTCACAGCCGTGCCTAGAGTGCGCGCGAATCTTGCCATCTCCATTTGTTTGATAATAACGCCGATGTAAGGCAGGTTTAGACGCCATCTGTCGAAGCGCAAACGGAAGGCGGCATTTGATAAACATTTATCTATGCTCCAGAACAAGATTACAAACAAGCACAACAACGCCCACCAATATTGTTGGAACAGCGCAGAGAACGAAAAGACAACCCGTGTTAGCCAGGGCAAACTGTAGTTCGCATCATCAAACAACAGCACAAATTCCGGCACGACAAATAACATCAGGACAATCAGCGACAAAATCGAAAACCCTACCAGCACAGCCGGATAGATCAGCGCAGTAATTACAGAAGCGCGCAGTTCTGACATGCGTTCCAGAAAATCAGCCAGGCGTTTGGTCACCACATCCAAGGCGCCACTGGCCTCCCCGGCTTTGATCATATTGATATATAAATTATCGAATACACCGGACTGCGCCGCCAGCGCTGCCGATAAGCTTGCGCCGCTTTGTATTTCCTGTAACAGATTTTGCAATAACCGCTGTGCCGGCGGGGCAAGGTCAAGCTGACTTAAAATACGCAGCGCATTATCCAACGGCAAGCCTGCTTCCAATAATGTTGCCAGTTCCCGGGTAATCAGATTCAACTCTTTCTGTGTGATTTTGTTTTGTTGCCGCCAAAATGAAGAGCGTATTAAATCAAACCAATTCCCGGACCTGATTTCTTCGGCGCTTACAGGTAAATAGCCTGCGCTCTGCAATTTGATAATGGCTGACTCTTTGGAAATGGCGTCTATTACGCCCTGAAAAGTCTCACCCTTTTGGAGAGAGACTGCTTTGTATTTGAACTGAGGCATTGCGCGCGCTGATTTGCGTCAAGAAGCGCTTTTTTGCGGATATTGTTTGGGAGGGGTTAGCCCGCGCAGCTTGCGCTTGAATTCTTCAGTTACTTCCCTTGCCTCATTACGGTTGCGTATCACTTGCGGCGTAATCATCACCAACAGTTCGGTGCGCCGCAGTTCATCTCGGCTATTCCCAAACAGCCTGCCCAGAAGAGGAAGCCTGTAAAGGATGGGTATGCCGGACTTGGCATCGGCTGCCGTATCCTGTATCAGCCCTCCCAGTATAATTGTTTCCCCTGAATTGATCGCGACGGCGCTTTGAATCTGGCGCTGCTGGATGGTCGGCGCGTTAAGACTGGATGAAGCGGTAGCGACAGCATTGCTGACTTCCTGTTCGATTTCCAACGTCACCAGACCGCTGCTGTTGACCCGCGGCGTCACCGTCAATGATACGCCTGTTTGCCTGAATTGGATCTCGTTGACCGTCGGCGCATCCGGGTTGATATTGCTGATAGATTGACGAGTAGGGACAGGAATTTCATTGCCGACTTTTATAACCGCCGTCTGATTATCCAATACCATCAAAGATGGTGAAGATAATACGTTGACTTCTGTCTCCTCCTGCAAAGCGTTTAATGCAAATCGAACCCGGTCAGCATTGTCTATCACAGTATAGGAGAACGAGGGACTCAGCGCAGAGATGCCGGAATTACCCAAATCCAGAATGCCGCGACCTTCGTTTATATTTCCACCTTCAATATTGTTCTTAAAATACCACTCAACACCGAAATCGAGTTCATCTTTCAAACTGACTTCAACAATACTCGCTTCAATCAACACCTGTAAAGGCGCTACATCCAGCTTGACGAGGGCCGCCTTAACCATCTTGTAATCCTGGGGCGTGGCAAGGATTACCAGAGCATTACGCACATCATCGGCGATGATTTCGACCGATTGCTCAGACGGCAAAGCCATTCCCGCGCCTGCATGGCCAGGGGCCTGAATTGTATCCAACCGGCTATCAGCCAAACCGCTGCTCACGGATTGGCTGTCATCTGCACTGATCTCCACCGGCCGCAGACCGGGCGCCAATCCGGCCTGCGGTATAGTTTGCGCGCCTGCAGATGCGGCCGAAAAAATCTGTCCAAGAATCCTGCCCAGGTCTATCGCCTTGGCATTTTGCACATTATAGACATACAAATGTTTACCGATTGCCTCGCCCGGCCGGTCCAGACGGTGTATCCAAATCTCAACCTCTCTCAGCGCGGACTGTGTGGAACTTATCAACAGTATTGATTGAAGTCGTTTAATCGGCACGGTTCGCACCAACCCGCCAAGCAGCTCATTGCCGGGTTCAATATCGATCGCGCCGATGATACTTTCCAGTTCATTTCTCATTATCTCAGCATCGACATATTCCAATGGGTACAGACCAACCGACATTCCGCGTAACCAATCGACATCAAAAACTTCCACCGCATCTTGTAACGCGGTTATTTTTTGCCGTGTGCCGGAAATAATGAGCAGGTTTCTTTTGCGGTCTATACGGAGTTCACCGCCTTCTGTCATAAACGGCTCCAGGATCTTTTGCATCTCCTGGGCCGCAATAAATTTAAGCGGGATGATTCTGACCGAGTGGCCTGCAACAATCTCTCGTGACAAGAGCGGTGACAGGTTGTTATTCAGAGAGTGACTCTTTGGCAGCGCCTGGTATAGGTTATCTTTGCGTAGCAGCGTTGCGCCATTCATAGCCAGGATATTTTCCAGCAACTCCGGCAAACCTGATTTATCGAACGGCTGCGCGGTGGCTATCGTAACTTTTCCTGTCACACCCTCGTCTATAATATAATTCACTCCCAACAAGTCGCCTAACACTACCTTGATAAATTCCCTGATATCCGTATCCTCAAAGTTCAGGATAATATTGCCTTCAACATCGACTTCTTTATCTTTTGGCGGCGCGGTGGCAACATATTCACCTGTGCCAAGTTCCAGAATTTGCTGCCTGCCTTTTCTAAGAGGTCGTTGCAGGTTTGGTGAAATGACAGCTTTTCTATCGTCCTCGAGAGGCAAGGCCTCAACATCGCCGGTTTCCGTCCTGATCTGTGCTGGCACGGACTTTTCCTGAACAGGCGCCTGACTGCAAGCCGCGACGGCTAACAGCAAGATGAACGAAATTGACAAAAAATGTGCTCGCATACACATAACAGAACTCAGTACAGTACTGGTAAAGATATTTTATAATATTTATATTATATACTCTAAAAAAGTTAAGAATGATATTTTTGCCAGAGTCGCCTTTCAGACGCCACAGTTTGATGGTATATCAGATACAATCGTTCCCTGCGCCTACAATGGAAAAACACCTGATGAATGAGTCGAATGATGCAAAATGAAACTACAAAAAACGACAGCGAGTTGCGTAAATTGCCAATCATTGCGGTACTGCGCGGGATCAATCCAGAGCAAGTCGTAAGTGTGGGAGAGGCGCTGACCCAGTCCGGTATTATGATCATGGAGGTCACGCTGAATTCGCCGTCGCCTTATACGTCTATTCAAAGACTTTCGCAACGGTTTGCAACGGAGATACTGGTGGGCGCCGGCACAGTCACCCGTGTGGAACAAGTGCATAAAGTCAAGCAAGCAGGCGGCCGCCTTATCGTAGCGCCGAACATGGATACGGATGTGATTCAGAGCGCAAAATCGCAAGGGTTACTCGCCATCCCCGGCTGTTTCACACCAACGGAAGTGTTTACCGCAATCAAGGCGGGCGCCGATGCGATTAAGCTGTTTCCGGCAGAAATGCTATCCCCCGCAGCCGTCAAGGCAATGCGCGCGGCGCTGCCAGCGGATCTGATGCTGTTTGTGGTGGGAGGGATCAATGCCGGCAACATGCTGGACTACCTGCGGCAAGGAGCGGATGGCGTCGGAACAGGATCGTCTTTATATAAACCGGGAAAAACCCTGTCAGACATAGCTGCCGACGCTACAGCGCTTGTGCAGACTTTCAACGCTGGGAATCCAGTCAAACTATGACGCTACACCGCCTCTCTTTCTGAATGTTGTCTGCGTTAGTCTGCGCATCTCCTGAAAATATGCGTTAATCTGCCCAATCTCCTGATAATATATTTGCGATAATCTGCGTCATCTGCGGATAAGATCGTATTATGTATAAAATTTGCCTTTTGTTATCTATATCCATCAATATGCTTGCCGCGGCGGTAGCGCAAGAATTTCCGGGGCCAGACTGGCAGGATCAGAGGTCGCCGCTGGCCAGCCCCGACGCTTACCCTGGCGGCGAGCTCAGTTTCTGGTCAGGCCCCTTCCCCAAGAGTTTCAACTACTACCTGGACACCACCGTTACTTCCAGCTATCTTTTCAACCTGATGTATGAAAACCTGTTGAGTGTCAACGGGTTGAGCCTTGAATTTGAACCAGCCCTGGCTGCGTCATGGTCTGTTTCCCCGGATCGGCTGACGTTTGAGTTCAGGTTGGATAAACGGGCCCGTTGGAGCGATGGCGTCCCCATCAGCGCCCAAGACGTAGCATGGACTTATACGGCCGTAATGGACCCAAAAAACCTGACGGGTCCACACAAAATAGCCTTCGAGCGATTTCATCCGCCGGAAGTCATCGATGCGCGCACAATTCGTTTCACGGCCCGAGAAGTTCATTGGAAGAACCTGCTTTCGTTGGGATCGTTCCATGTGCTGCCGGCCCATGCCTTCAAGGATCTGGATTTCAACAAGATTAACTTCGAGTTTCCGGTAGTGGCGGGACCCTACGCCGTTGATTCGGTGCGGGAAGGCATTGCCCTGACACTGAAACGCCGCCAGGATTGGTGGCAGCGGAACAGGCCAAGCGCGCGCGGCACAGCCAATTTCGATCGATTAAAATTCCGTTTTTTTGCTGAGCGTGAGAACGCGTTTGCTGAATTCAAGACCGGCAAGCTGGACTTCTATCCTGTTTCCACCGCCTCGCGTTGGGCCACGGAAACCCGCGGCAAGGCCTACGATAACAACTGGATCATCAAGCAGCAAGTATATAACTATCAGCCGATCGGCTTCCAGGGATTCGCCATGAACATGCGTCGGGAAAAGTTTGCCGACCGTCGGGTGCGCCTCGCTCTTGCTCACCTGCTGGACCGGGCCAGAATGAACCGGACAATCATGTATGAATCCTATTTTCTGCATCAATGCTATTTTGAAGACTTGTACGATGAACAAACGCCTTGTAGGGGGCCGGCAATCGGCTTCGACAAGGATGAGGCCCGGCGTCTGCTGCAAGTAGCCGGCTGGGAGGTCAACAAACAAACCGGATTGCTGGAAAAAAACGGCCAATCTTTTATCATTCATTTTCTGACACGCAGTCAGAGCTCGGATAAATTTTTGGCAATCTACCAGGAAGACCTTAACGATGTCGGCATACAACTGGAAATCGTCAGAAAGGACTGGGCAGCCTGGATAAAGGACATGGATGAATTCAACTTTGACATGACCTGGGCGGCCTGGAGCGCGGCCCTGTTCAAGGATCCGGAATCCCTGTGGCATTCAAGAGAAGCAGACCGGTCAGGCGGGCAAAACATCACCGGTTATAAAAATTCCGACATCGATGCCATGATCGAGACTCTTAGAACAGAGTTCGATATCAATAAGCGGCATGTGATAATCAGGGAGATGGACGCGCGCCTTGCCAACGATATCCCTTATATCCTGCTCTGGAACCTGAACTACCGGCGCCTGTTGTACTGGAACAAGTTCGGCGCGCCTGTGACTGTGCTCCCCAAGTATGCCGGCGCGGCAGGCGCTTATTCATTCTGGTGGCTCGACGAGGATTCCGCAGCCGACCTCGAATATGCCCGAGAGATGGAGCTACCCCTCCCCGGCCGGAATGAAATCATTCATTTTGACGAGGTCTTTGCGCAGCCATTACAATGACAGTCCGGGCCAACCTGCCCAGCAGGTGGCCAGACAGCAACAACCCCTTTTACAATTCAGCAATGGAACGTACCCACTACATAATCAGGCGCCTGCTGCTGGTGATTCCGACTTTCATCGGTATAACCCTGGCGTGTTTCGCCCTGTGCCAGTTTGTTCCCGGAGGGCCGGTGGAGCAGGCAATTATGGCGATGCGCGGCATCGGCGATGGCTCCGTCGATGCGGCAGCAAGCGCTGGGCCCAGCGGGATTTCCCCTGAACAGCGCATGGCGCTGGAGCAGCATTTCGGATTTGACAAACCTCTACTGGAACGCTACTGGAAATGGCTGGTTGAAGACCGTATCGGCATGTCGGTCGATTCCTACAAGTACCCGAACAAAACAGTGCTGCAACTTATTATCGAACGTTTCCCGGTATCGTTGATATTCGGCTTGACCGGTTTCTTCCTGACCTACCTGATCTGTGTCCCCCTGGGGATAGCCAAAGCCATTCGCCACGGATCCTGGTTTGACGTTTCCAGCAGTGTGCTGGTGTTTATCGGTTATGCCATCCCCGCGTTCGCGTTTGGCATGTTATTAAAGATGTTCTTCTCAGGCACGACGGAAGGTCTGTGGGATATCTTCCCCGTTAGCGGTTTTACCTCAGAAAACTTTGCTGAACTGTCCGCGCCGGACAAGGCCAAAGACCTGTTTATGCATATGTTCCTGCCGGTCACCTGCTATATGATTGGCAACTTTGCGGTACTCACGCTACTCATGAAGAACAGCTTGCTGGAGCAGATCAGCCAGGACTATGTGCGCACCGTGCTGGCTAAGGGCGCTACCTTCAGGCGCGCCGTCTGGGGGCATGCTTTTCGCAATTCATTAATTCCAATTGCCACCGGCTTCGGCAGTATTTTTACCTTGATCTTTGCCGGTTCGGTGCTGATTGAAAAGGTATTTGAAATCCCCGGCATGGGCCTGCTGAGCCTTGATGCCATCGTCAGCCGTGATTACATGGTGTTCATGGGCATTCTGGCGCTGACCTCCATGCTCGCTCTAATCGGCAGAATCTTCTCGGACATCTGTTACATGCTGATCGATCCACGCATACATTTTGACGCATGAGCGGCTGGTTTGATCCCATTACACGCAAGCGCTTGCAGCGGTTTCGCGAGTACAAACGGGCTTATTATTCCCTGCTGATCCTCGCGATTTTGTATGCCGCAAGTCTGATGGCGGAACTGTTCTGTAATGATCGTCCGTTGTATGTGCATTATGAAGGCAAGTCCTATTTTCCCGTCCTGTTCTTCTACCCGGAGGATACTTTCACCGGCAACGGGCGCATGACTCGTCCGGACTACAAAACGATCAACATGTCCTCCGCATTCAATAAAAACGAGGACAACCACATGGTGTTCCCGCTGGCGCCATTCGGTCCCAACGAGATCATCAAGGCTTCCTCCATCCCAGTTGGAGATGAGGTGGAAATCCGGGTGCGGCAGGCTCCCAGAGTGGCGTCCGTTAACATCGACAGAGATTTCATCATTCATCGGGAGCAGCGCGCAGCGTGGTTTTTTTCTCCGGATAAGGACAGACGCTCCATAGTCGGTCTTGATTTCAATGCCATCTACCCGCTCCCAGCGCCTTTTGTCGACGCGCTGGAACTGCGCTTCGCAAACCAGCCCGCTGCCCCCTATTCCATAAGGCGTCGATCCGGATCGGACGCAGCAGAAGTGGAACTAAGCTTGTCGCCCTATAAACCACGCGCCAGGCCGCCTGACACAGCGCGGGTATTGTTGCGGGAAGCAACGGGAGAAAGTTTGCGGGAAAACTGGCTTTATACGCCTGACGACCAACGAATCAACGCCGGCAGCGCGTTATGGGAGTCCCTGCCGGCAGAAAGTAAAGAACAACTGCGCGCGCGCGCCGCTGCGCGTATGGATGCCCCCGTCAGCGACCTGCTGCTGGAACATAATGGAGCGCAATACCGTATAACCTTTTTCAAGGAGGACGTGCGTTTCCCGTTGCGACCGATCGGCCCGCACCTGTTCGGACTGGACGACTCCGGTCGGGACGTATTTGCGCGTATCTTTTACGGTCTGCGCACATCGCTTAATTTCGGTCTGTTGCTGGTGGTCACATCAATGCTGATAGGTGCCATTATCGGCGCGCTTCAGGGCTACTACGGCGGCAAGATTGACCTTACAGGCCAGCGCCTGACTGAAATCTGGGAGGCATTGCCGTTCCTGTACGTGCTGATACTACTGGGATCTGTCTACGGTCGCAGTTTTATCCTGTTACTGCTGGTTTATGGCCTGTTCAATTGGATTGGCATTTCCTATTACATGCGCGCCGAATTCCTACGCTTGCGCAACCAACAGTTTGTCGAAGCCGCCCAGTGTCTGGGATTGCCGGATCGGAAGATTCTGTTTCGGCACATACTACCCAATGCGCTGACACCGTTGACGACGTTTTTCCCGTTCTCGCTGGTCGGCGCCATCGGCACGCTTGCCGCGCTGGACTACCTGGGGTTCGGCTTGCCGCCTCCCACCGCTAGCTGGGGGCAACTGCTGGCACAGGCCCAAGGACAAGCGTACTGGTGGCTGATCCTGTACCCGAGCCTGGCGTTGTTCCTGGTCATTCTACTTTGTGTCTTCATCGGCGAGGGAGTGCGCAATGCCTTCGACCCCAGGAAGTTTACGCGCCTGGAGTAAACGAACCAAATCATGGGAACATCTGACAAACTGCTTTCCGTTAACGACCTCACCGTGCATTTCGACACCGACGAAGGCATTGTCGAGGCGGTAAACGGGCTCAACTTGGAGCTTCGACCTGGAGAAATAGTCGGATTGGTGGGCGAGTCCGGTTCCGGTAAGACGGTGACCGCACAGAGTATATTGCGCCTCGTCCCGCGCCCGCCCGCCCGCTTCGTCAGCGGCACGGCCATTTATCGGGACGAAGACCTGCTGACGCTCCCTATTGAGCGCTTAAGGCGCTTGCGCGGCGCAGAGATCAGCATGATCTTCCAGGAACCGATGACTGCGCTCTCACCCTTGCACCGGATCGGCCGGCAACTAGGCGAGATGCTGCGTTTCCACACCAACCTTGAAGGTAAACAAGCCTGGAACTTTTGCGTGGAATGGCTGGACAAGGTGGGCATACCTGACCCTGAGGAACGGATGACCTTCTTTCCCCATCACCTGTCCGGCGGCATGCGCCAGCGCGTCATGATCGCCATGGCGCTGATGCTGAAACCTCGACTGATCATCGCCGACGAACCTTCAACTGCTCTGGACGTGACAGTGCAAGCGCAGATCTTCAGATTGTTAATGCGAATGAAGGAGGAAGACACGTCGATGTTGCTGATCACCCACGACTTGGCGGTGGTCTGGGAGATGTGCGATCGCATTTATGTCATGAAGAACTCGCGACTCGTCGAACAGGGCGATATCGAACCTGTTTTCAGGAAACCTGCTCATGCATACACCCGTTCATTGCTGCAGGCCGTGCCGCGACTCTACGGGCCTGAGGACAAGAGACAGGGACCAGGAGACAGAACAGAGAAATGGGCGCGCGGTGAGCAGGATTTAATCCGAGCGAAAAATCTGCGAGTCTGGTTTCCGATAAAAAAAGGCCTGTTGGCGCGCGCGGCCGGCTATGTCAAGGCCGTTGATGATATCAACCTGACCATCACCAAAAGCTCGACAGTGGGACTGGTGGGCGAATCGGGGTCCGGAAAAACCACCCTGGGACGGGCAATCATCGGCCTGCAAGCTATCAATAACGGCAGTATTATGTTTGAAAAGACGGAAATAAGCAGGCTGAAGAAAGCGCGCATGAAGCCCTGGCGACGCAACCTGCAGATGATCTTCCAAGACCCTTATTCATCGTTGAACCCGCGTATGACGGTTATGGATATTTTAACCGAGGGACTCAAGGAACACGGTCTGCTGGACATGCCAAAGCCGGATAAGGCCGCGCAACTGCTGGAAGAAGTCGAGCTCCAGGCGGATATGGCAAACCGCTACCCATTCGAATTCTCCGGTGGCGAGCGCCAGCGTATCAGCATCGCCCGGGCGCTGTCACTGGAGCCAAAGTTCATCGTCTGCGACGAGGCCGTCAGCGCATTGGACGTCACCATACAAGCGCAGATCATCGATATGCTGCGCCGCTTACAGGCTCGCCACGGCATCGCCTACCTGTTCATCTCCCATGATCTGAGTGTTGTCAGGCAGCTTGCAGAGCAGATACTGGTAATGCGCCAGGGGAAGATTGTGGAACGCGGCAGGACAGAAGATGTCATCTTCAACCCGAAACAGAAATACACCCGCGCGCTACTGGATGCGGTACCCGTTCCGGGCGATCATGAACGCCGGCGACGGCTACGTGAACGCGCATGAACAGGCCGGCGACCAGATTCATTCTCAGAGCGGGCCTTATCGCCTTTTTTCCGCTGATTGCATGCTGCGGATTCAACCACGAAAACAACGTTGAAAGCGGTACTCGCCAAGGCATACTGCATGTCGGCAACGGCGACGAACCCAGGGAACTCGACCCACATGTCGTCACCGGCGCCATTGAACACAACCTTTGTCTGGCGCTGCTGGAAGGACTGTTGGGACGCGACCCGGAAAACCTGAGCATCGTCCCCGGCGTCGCCAACGCCTGGCAGGTGAGCGAGGACGGCAAGATATACCGTTTTGACCTGCGCGCTGACGCAAAGTGGTCCAATGGCGACCCGGTTACAGCCGCGGATTTCGTTTATTCATGGCGCCGGGCGCTGCTCCCCGCCCTGGGCAACAACTACGCCTACATGCTGTTTTATATCAGCAACGCGGAGCGCTTCCACCAGGGAGAAATAACGGATTTCTCCAAGGTAGGCGTGCGCGCGCCCGATGACCATACCCTGGTGGTCGAACTCGACAACCCGACGCCATTTTTCCTGCAATTACTCACCCATATGAGCTATTTCCCCGTCCATAAGACGACCATCGAGGCATTCGGCGCGGCGGACGAGCGCGGGACTCGCTGGACCCGTCCTGGCAACCACGTTGGCAACGGCCCATTCAAACTGAAGGAATGGACGCTGAACCGTAACATCGTAGTGGACAAGAACGAATATTACTGGGATGCCGATCAGGTGAAATTGCAGGGTATTGTTTTTTATCCGATCCAAAATGTCACCACAGAAGAGCGCATGTTCCGCGCCGGCCAACTGCACCTGACCATTAGCGCGCCGCTCGACAAGGTGGCGTATTACCGCAGCGAACGACCGGAACTCATCAGGATTTTTCCTTTTTTCTCCACCTACTACTACCAGTTCAATACGCTTGTCCCGCCGCTTAATCAGTTGAAAGTCAGACAAGCGCTGGCCATGTCCATCGACCGGCGGCTGATAGTGGAAAAAATCACCAAATCGGGAGAAATCCCGGCATTCAGTTATACGCCACCTGACGCCAACGGTTATACGGCGCGCGCGCGCGTGGTCCATGATGTGGAACGAGCCAGGGAATTACTGGCCGAAGCCGGTTATCCCGATGGTCAGGGCTTCCCGGCTCTGGAGTTGGTGTATAACACTTCCGAGGGACACCGCCGCATAGCTATAGCCATCCAGCAGATGTGGAAGTCCGCTCTGAATATCGACCTTACACTGTCGAACCAGGATTGGAAGGTTTACTTGGACAAACGCGATAGCGGCGACTACCAGGTCGCTCGCGCCGGCTGGATCGGCGATTATCTGGATCCCAACACTTTTCTCGATATGTATACGACGCACAGCGGCAACAACGATACCGGCTGGTCGAACCCGCGCTATGACGCGCTGATCGCTCAGGCCGGTAAAACCACGGACCGGGAACGCCGCTTTGCCCTGTTCCAGGAAGCCGAGGCCATCCTCATGGCCGAACTGCCTATCGCTCCCATCTACACGTACATGAGCAAATCGCTGGTCTCACCGGATGTGCGTGGCTGGTATCCGAATATCCTGGACATTCATCCATACAAGTATATTTCCTTGGCCGCCCACCCGAAATAGCGTCTGCTCATGTTTAGCTTTATCATCCGACGTCTATTGCAGGCTATCCCCACGCTGTTTGTGGTGTGTCTGATCACCTTCCTGTTGATCCACGCGGCGCCTGGCGGACCGTTCTCGGAGGAGAAAGCGGCGCCGCCGGAAGTCATCGAACGGCTGAATGAACGTTACAAGCTGGACCAACCGATTCATATCCAGTTCTATGACTACATCAGCCGCGCCGCGCTAGGAGACTTGGGCCCCTCGTTCAAATATCCCGGAAGATCGGTAAATGAAATCATCGCCGCCGGTTTCCCCGTGACGCTGGAACTAGGCTGTTACGCCCTGCTGTTCGCATTGCTGCTAGGTATAGGCAGCGGTGTCTGCGCATCTCTGCGCCCGAACTCCTGGCAGGACTACTTCCCCATGACGTTTGCAACCCTGGGCATCTGCTTGCCCGCGTATGTGCTGGGACCGTTTCTTGCGCTGGCTTTCGGCATCTGGTTGGAATGGCTGCCTGTGGCCGGTTGGGGTCTGATACCTGGCGATAAAATCCTGCCTTCCGTTACCCTGGGCTCCGTTTATGCCGCCTACATCGCACGATTGACCCGAGGCAGTATGCTGGAAACCCTGTCCCGGGATTTTATCCGCGCCGCCCGCGCCAAGGGCCTGCCTGAGGCGATCATCATCTTCCGCCATGCCCTGCGCGTTGGCTTATTGCCGATTGTATCTTTCCTTGGTCCGGCTCTGGCGGGCCTGCTCAGCGGTTCCTTTGTGGTTGAAACCATCTTCCAGGCTCCTGGTCTGGGCCGTTACTTTGTACAGGGAGCCTTCAACCGAGATTACACATTGATACTGGGCACAACCCTGCTGTTTGCATCGCTGATTATTGTGTTCAATCTCATAGCCGACGTAATACTTGCCTGGCTTGACCCCAAGCTGCGCGATGAGATCGTTCATGGCTGAACGACCGAACCTCATTGGCGTCTCGCCTCGCCAGGATGCCTGGCGCAGGTTGAAAAAGAACAAGCCAGCCATGTTCGGACTGGTGACACTGGCTGTCCTGATCATTCTGGCTGTTTTTGCCCCTTGGCTCACGCCCTACTCCTATTCGGCCCAAGACCTGGAACTCGGACCCAGCCCTCCTTCGGCACAGCACTGGCTGGGCACTGACCTGTTTGGACGCGACCTCTTGACCAGGATGCTCTATGGCAGCCGCGTATCGTTGATGGTAGGCTTCATCGCTACCGCGGTTGCGCTGCTAATTGGTGTGACCTGGGGCGCCCTCGCCGGTTACTTTGGAGGTCGCATCGACGCCTCAATGATGCGCATCGTAGATGTACTGTATGCGCTGCCCTTCACCATTTTCATCATCCTGCTGATGGTCGTGTTCGGCAATAACATCATCCTGCTGTTTCTGGCCATCGGCGCCGTGGAATGGTTGACCATGGCGCGTATCGTGCGCGGCCAGACGCTGCACGTTAAACAGCAGGATTTTATCGAGGCAGCCGTCAGCCTCGGGTTGACCCGCGTGCAGATCATCAGCAAACATGTGATACCCAACATTATGGGGCCGGTGATCGTATATGCGACGCTGACCGTTCCCAACGTCATCCTGCTGGAATCATTCCTCAGCTTCCTGGGCCTTGGCATTCAACCGCCGCAAAGCTCATGGGGCTTGCTTATTGCATACGGTGTGGAAACCATGGAGGAATATCCCTGGCTACTACTGTTCCCGGCGGCGCTGCTGTCGCTGACGCTGTTCTCGCTTAACTTTCTCGGCGACGGTCTACGCGATGCGATTGGCAGCAGGTAAATAAAGCCACAGACAGCACAGAGTTAAGGAATCTCAATTTTAGAGAGCGCTTCCCTAAGAATATCCGCCATAATCCGAACTGCCCCACCCCGATCAACTCTATGATCTCTGTGTACTCTGTGGCAATACTTAACTACGAATGTACAAATAATTTTTTGCATGGCAAAATGTGTGTATGTGTACCAGGACATTGAGGGGAAAACCATGGGTCTGTTAGCAGGTAAACGCGCGCTCATCGTTGGGGTTGCAAGCAATCGATCCATCGCGTGGGGGATTGCCGGGGCGATGCACCGGGAAGGGGCAGAACTGGCCTACACCTACCAGAATGAAAAACTGCAGGGGCGGGTTGAAAAGTTCGCCGAGGAAACGGGTTCAGATATCACACTGCCCTGTGATGTGGCCAGCGATGCGGCAATCAATGAGATGTTCACCAGCCTCGGTGAGCGCTGGCCGCAACTGGATATCCTGGTCCATTCCGTCGCGTTTGCCGACCGGGAGTTGTTGGAGGGCGATTACCTGGGCAGCATCACCCGGGAAGGTTTCCTTAATGCCCAGGATATCAGCGCTTACAGTTTTGCCGCGCTGGGCAGGGGCGCCCGCCCGCTGATGCAGGGCCGTAACGGCGCGATGCTGACTCTCACCTATATCGGCTCGGTCAGGGCCATGCCCAACTACAACGTGATGGGGATCGCGAAGGCCAGCCTTGAGGCCAACGTGCGTTACATGGCGGCTGATCTGGGCCCGGAAGGCATACGCGTCAATGCGATCTCGGCGGGTCCGATACGAACGCTGGCCGCATCGGGCATCAAGGGGTTAAGAGGCTTTCTCAACCATGTGGAGAAGGTCTCTCCACTGCGCAGGAACGTTACCATCGAAGAAGTCGGTAACGTGGCCGCGTTCCTCTGTTCCGATCACGCCTCAGCGGTCACCGGAGAGATCACCTATGTCGATTGCGGTTATAACGTGGTCGGCAGCGAGGGGCAGGAATAACACTGCGCCACCACCCAAACAACCATATCTCAACTAACAGGATTCCCTGACCATGCATAACAATAACTGGTTATTATGGGCATTGCTCATCGCTGCCATAGCCGGCATTTTCTGCGGCTGGTTCTTCGGCCACACCATGATCGCTATCGAATGGGTTGGTGAACTGTTCCTGGACGCGCTGAAAATGACCATCATTCCCCTCATCGTTGCCGCTGTCATCAGCGGTATTGCCTCCCTGGGTTCAAGTACCGGCGGTCTTAAACGCCTGGGCGGGATGACTGTGCTCTATTATTTCTGCACCACTGCTATCGCGGTTCTGGTGGGCCTGGTGATCGTCAACATCGTCCAGCCGGGCGCCGGGGTAACGGAAGTGAGCCAGGCGGTGCCGGAACGGGTCAGCGGCAAGGAAGGCACCGGCTTTGTGGAGATCGTCCGCTCATTGATTGGTTCCAATATCATCGCCTCCGCCGCTGAAACCAAGCTGCTGGAAGTGATTGTATTCTCGATACTTTTTGCCGTCGCCCTGACAACTATCGGCGACCGAGCCAAACCTTTGGTGGCGTTTTTTGACGGATTGAACGAGGTGATGATAAAAATCGTCATCTGGATCATGTATTTTGCGCCAATCGGCATCTTCGCGCTGATTGCGTCCAAGTTGGGCGACACCGGCGGCGGCGAACAATTCTGGCGCGAAATCTCCGCCGTGGGCAAATACATGATGACCGTCATTCTTGGACTGACCCTGCACTTTTTCGTGCTGTTGACCATCCTGCTGGTCGTCAGCCGGCGCGGCCGCCAGTTCGTCGTGACCATGTCCAAGGCATTGATAACGGCATTCGGCACCGCGAGTTCATCGGCGACCCTGCCGTTGACGATGGAGTGCGCGCTGGAAGCCAACGTAGACAAGCGCGCGGTGAAATTCGTCCTGCCCCTTGGTTCCACGGTCAACATGGACGGTACCGCACTGTACGAGGCGGTGGCAGTGATGTTTATCGCCCAGGCTTACGGGATTTACATGGCCCCATCGGATCAGGTCGTCATATTCATCACCGCAACCCTGGCGGCCATCGGCGCCGCGGGCATACCGGAGGCCGGTCTGGTGACCATGGTCATCGTGCTCACGGCCGTGGGACTGCCGATGGAAGGCATTGGCCTGTTACTCGCCGTAGACTGGTTCCTGGATCGGCTCAGAACCACCGTCAATGTCTGGGGCGACAGCGTGGGTTCCACAGTGATAGAGAGAATCTGCTTCCGGTAGCAGGCGCAAAACCCTGGGAAACCCTGAAAGCGCAGGCGTCTCGCCTGCTTAAGGGCGGCGCGTCCACTCTACCAGGGTGAGTTTTGTCGCCATTCTGAGCTCGATCACAGGCATCCTGCCTGCGGGCGGCACGCCCGCACTCCCAGTGAATACGGGTTTACAGGGATTCCTCGTAAATCGTGATATCTGCTTCCGCTTGCAGGCTTTCGTTGAAGCCCGCCCATGCCGAAGCAGCACGAGCCTGCAGCAGTTGCCCGCGCACGATATCAAGTTCCTCAGTTTCTATCTCGTCCGAGTCTGTCTTGCTCACGGAATGGACGATTATGACAGCATAATCTCCGGTTCCAAGAGAAGTCCCGTCAAAGATCGCCTGGTCATTCTCCGGAACCCCTGCCCTGAACGCCGACCGCAACACAGCCCGGTTAACACTTTCATCATCCTGGTTGACACCTTGGGCAGTAATCCACTCCAGGGAAAACTCCTGTGCCAGGTCTTCCTTCGACTTCCCCTGGCGTAACTGCTCCAGGATTGTCTCTCCCTTTTCCCGGGTCCGGTCCCTGGCCTGCTCGAACTTCAGGCGCGTGACGATTTCATCGCGCACCTCACCCATGGACGTTTTGAAGGCGGGCAGGTGGTCGAGTACCCGTAACACCATGTAACGGTCATTCTCCAGTTCCAGGAGTTCGCTGTTGTTCTCTTCCAGCAGTACTTCATCACTGAAGGCCGCAGCCATCACACCCGGTTCGGAGACTATACCGGCGCCGGGGTCTTCCCGGCTCAGGTAATCACTGGACTGTAATTTCAGTCCCAGTTCTTCCGCCGCTACTTCCAGCGTATCCGGGTTTTCATAGGTGAGGCCTGCCAACCGGTCCGTAAGCTCATACAACTGTTGCTCGGCTTTTTCCCTGCGCAGGTCCTGCTCCACCTCTTCGCGCCGGGTATCGAGGGTGGCATCCGTTCCCTCCTGGATTTCATCCACGGACATGATGTGGAAGCCAAGCCGGGATTGCACCGGTTCGCTGATCTCTCCCTCCTGCATGGAAAAAACGACCTCGTCTACTTCTTCTTCCATTGCGCCTTTTGTGAGAAAGCCAAATTCGCTGAACTCGATGACGTCTTCATACTGTCCAGAATGATTGACCACCACATCTTCCCAATTCTCGCCTTGCAGGACCAGTTCATACAACTCGGTGGCCTTCGCCTTCATCTCTTCTACGGTTTCCTCCGCAGGTTCCTCCGGCAGGTTGACCAAAATCTGTTTGACCTTGCGGGTTCCCTCCACCTGATAATTCTGCCGGTTATCATCGAAATAGGCCTCAAGCTCCCCGTCTTCCAGGTATACCTCTTCCGCAATCTTGGCAAGGGATAACACCAGGTAGCCAATCCTGACCCGTTCCGGTTCCATGAAACGGCCTTCTTGCTCGTAGTAGGCCTGAATTTCCTCGTCCGTCGGCTCAATGGTTTCCTTCAATTCATCGGAGGACAGCATGGCATAGGACAGGTCTCGATCCTGGAACAGAATGCCTGAATAGCCTGAAACCTCCGGTTGCGTGACAAATTCCGTTGTGACCACTGCGCTACGAAGCTGATCGATCGCCATATCCTCTTTGATCATGGCCAGGAAGCCGGGAGGCGTTAAGCCGTTTTGACTTGCCGTCACTTCAAACATGGCCATATTGAACCCGTTGTCGTCATTAAACGCAGGGATCTGCCGGATAAGCTGCCATGCCTCCTCGTCGCTGACGTACAGACCGGCTTTTTTCCCTGCCTGCCCCAGCAGTTCGTCCTGAATCAAGTCCTCGGTCACTCGTTGTTTTATCAGGGGTTCGGTTTCCTCCCGGACCGGTGAGCCCGACATGGACTGCCATTGCGCGCGCATGTCCTGGTAGGCGCGCTGGAAGTCTGCCAGGGTTATTTCCTCACCATTGACCTCAATGGCAATGATTCCGCCGGACTGTTCAAAATAATAGTTGATGCCCCAGAACGCGAAAGGAATGATCATAATTGTGAAGATGACAACGGCCAGCCAGCCTTTCACCTGATCCCTGATCATCTGTAACATAATGCTAAACCTGCCTTATTTATAATGTATTGCGGGTGCAAAGATTACGGCGAAACCCCGAACCTGTCAATCACTTTTAGCTAGGGTCAGACCATTACAGTCTGACAGAAACCATTGATAATCAAGAGTATTTTAACAACACACGTACTGTCACAGGCTTAGACTGCAGTTTCCATATACCAAAACAAACAGGCATGAGGATGTTACAACCACGATTCTGATAGCAATACAGGGTTTTTAAGAGGAAATAACTGGCGTATATGACGAATTTACTTAACTGAAACAGATAGTTACGGAGGTCCGACCCCCATAAAAGGCCTAAAATATGGCGGAGTGGACGGGACTCGAACCCGCGACCCCCGGCGTGACAGGCCGGTATTCTAACCAAACTGAACTACCACTCCATCTGCCAAATGGTGGGCGCTGAGGGGCTTGAACCCACGACCTCCGCCTTGTAAGGGCGGCGCTCTCCCAACTGAGCTAAGCGCCCAACGGCGGAAGTATAGCACAACTTGCCTGTGCGCCAATACTTAATGTGGCCGTATCGTTTCCGAGCCCTCCTCCAAGGCAGCCGTTTCCTTTTTCACGATAGCGGCTTCCTCTTCCCCGGCTTCCGGAGCGGGCATGCGTTGCAACGCTATTTCCAGCACCTGATCAATCCAGCGCACAGGCTTGATATCAAGGTTCTGCTTGATATTTCTGGGTATCTCAATCAGCTCCCGTTCATTTTCAGAAGGTATCAGCACCGTCTCGATACCGCCACGCAGCGCTGCCAGTAGTTTTTCCTTCAGGCCGCCGATAGGCAATACCTCGCCGCGCAGAGTGATCTCACCGGTCATCGCAACATTCGCTCGCACCGGAATATTGGTCAGCGCTGATACCAGAGCGGTGCACATTGCCACACCGGCGCTGGGCCCGTCCTTAGGTGTAGCGCCTTCGGGCACGTGAATATGAAAATCCCGCTCTTTGTAAAAATTCAAGTCGATCCCAAGGAATTCACTACGGCTGCGCACCACGGTGCGAGCCGCCTCGATGGATTCCTTCATGACATCGCCCAGGTGACCGGTGCGAATGGCCTCGCCCTTGCCGGGCACTACCGTGGCTTCGATAGTCAGCAGGTCGCCGCCAATTTCGGTCCATGCCAACCCGGTTACCTGCCCAACCCGGTCCTGTTCCTCAGCTCGACCATAGCGGTATCGCTTGACGCCAATCAACTTCTCCAGTTTTGCCGGTGTTATGGACAGCCGTTTCAAATCCGTTTTCTGTAATAACCTGGTGACGACTTTGCGGCAGATATTAGCGATTTCGCGCTCTAAGTTGCGCACTCCGGCCTCGCGGGTATAGTAGCGGATAATCTCGCGGATGGATGCTTCGCCCAGGTTGATCTCCTTCTGGTCGAGGCCATTGCGTTCCAGTTGCTTGGGGATCAGGTAATTCCTGGCAATATTAATCTTTTCATCTTCAGTATAACCGGAGATGCGGATAACCTCCATACGATCCAACAGCGGCGCCGGGATATTCAGGCTGTTGGCCGTGGTTACAAACATGACTTCGGACAGGTCGTAATCAACTTCCAGGTAATGGTCGACAAAACTGTGGTTTTGTTCCGGATCCAGGACTTCCAGCAAAGCCGAGGCCGGATCGCCGCGAAAATCCATGGCCATCTTATCTACTTCATCCAGCAACATCAAAGGATTCCTGGTCCCGACCTTTGCCATACTTTGCAGTATTTTGCCTGGCAGGGAACCTATATAAGTGCGCCGGTGGCCTCTTATCTCGGCCTCGTCACGCACCCCGCCCAAGGACATGCGAATGAATTTCCGGTTTGTAGCCCGGGCAATGGAGCGGCCCAAGGAAGTCTTTCCCACTCCCGGCGGCCCCACCAGGCACAGAATTGGCCCTTTCGGCTTTTTTACCCGCTGTTGGACAGCCAGATATTCCAGGATCCGTTGTTTAACCTTGTCCAGCCCATAGTGATCCTCTTCCAGTATCTGTTCCGCCTTGTTGATATCCTGTGAGATCCGGCTGCGCTTCTTCCAGGGAACATTAACCAGCCAGTCGATATAATTCCTTACCACGGTTGCTTCGGCAGACATGGGCGGCATCATTTTCAACTTGTTCAACTCCGCCTCAGCTTTTTTCCGAGTCTCCCGGGGCATACCCGACTTGGCGATTTTCCTGCTCAACTCCTCCATTTCATTAGGCGCTTCATCTATCTCGCCAAGTTCCTTTTGGATCGCCTTCATCTGCTCATTCAGATAATACTCGCGCTGGCTCTTTTCCATCTGCGACTTGACCCGCCCGCGGATGCGCTTTTCCACATTCAGGAGGTCGATTTCCTTCTCCATCAAGTCGATCAGGTATTCCAGGCGCTCCCGCACATTCACCTTTTCCAAGGCCACCTGCTTTTCTTCAATTTTGATTGACATGTGCGCGGCGATGGTATCTGCCAGACGGGAAGGATCATCAAGGCTGGACAAGGATGACAGAATCTCAGGGGGAACCTTCTTGTTCAGCTTCACATATTGTTCGAACTGGTTCAATGCCGGACGTAGCAATACCTCGATGGCCCGATCTTCATATTGCTCTTCCAGTAGTTCAGTATTGGCAAAAAACATCGAATCCGTCTCGATAAAGTTAGCCACACGCGCTCTCTGGGCTCCTTCCACCAACACCTTGATGGTGCCGTCGGGCAATTTCAGCAATTGCAGGATATTGGACATTGAACCCAGCTCATAAATCTGATCGATAGCGGGATCATCTTCGCCGGCGCTCTTCTGAGCAACCAGGAGTATCTGTTTGTTGCCATTCATGGCGTTATCCAGCGCCTTGATGGACTTCTCTCTCCCTACAAACAGAGGTATGACCATATAGGGATAAACCACCACATCGCGTAGTGGCAGAACAGGGAGAACCTGAAGCGGTAGTTGTGAGGTGGCTGACATAACTGAAGGCTATATTGGATTACCCCTGTTAATTGGGGCAACTACCATAGATTTCAAGGGTTAGTACTAGTCCGCATCGGACGCCGCCTTCGGCAATTCGCCGCCCTCATAGATCATCAGTGGTTTCGACTCGCCGCCAATTACACCGGCATCGATTACCACCTTGGTCACTCCGTCGGTCGAAGGCAGATCATACATGGTATCAAGCAATACGTTTTCCATAATCGAACGCAGACCTCTGGCGCCGGTTTTCCTTTCCATGGACTTTCTCGCGACCTTGCGCAATGCGTCATCACGAAACTCAATTTCACAGTTTTCCATCTCGAACATGCGTTCGTATTGCCTGGTGAGCGCATTCTTCGGCTCAACCAGTATTTTCACAAGCTGCTCCTCATCCAGTTCATCCAGTGTCGCTACTACGGGCAGACGACCAACGAATTCGGGAATGAGACCGTACTTGATCAAATCTTCCGGTTCAACAGTCTGCAGCAAAGCGCTGGCGCTCTTCCTGTCCGACAGACTCTTCACTTCGGCGGAAAACCCAATGCCGGCCTTTTCCGAACGCTCCCGGATGATCTTATCCAAACCCGCAAACGCGCCACCACAGATGAACAGGATATCAGCCGTATTGACCTGCAGGAATTCCTGTTGCGGGTGTTTGCGTCCTCCCTGAGGCGGGACAGACGCCACAGTGCCTTCGACCAGCTTCAGTAAAGCCTGTTGCACCCCTTCACCAGAGACATCGCGGGTGATGGATGGATTGTCGGACTTGCGGGAAATCTTGTCTATTTCATCAATGTACACAATACCCGTCTGGGCTTTTTCCACATCATAATCGCATTTCTGCAGCAATTTCTGGATGATGTTTTCGACATCCTCGCCCACATAACCGGCCTCAGTCAGGGTTGTGGCATCGGCAATAGTAAAGGGCACGTTGAGCAGGCGGGCAAGGGTTTCGGCCAGCAGGGTCTTGCCGCTGCCGGTGGGGCCGATCAACAATACGTTGCTCTTGGCCAGTTCCACATCGGATTTTTTTACCCCCTGTTCGAGGCGTTTGTAATGGTTGTACACCGCAACCGAAAGGATCTTTTTTGCAAGATCCTGACCGATGACATACTCGTTCAGAATTTCATTGATCTCTCGGGGGGTGGGCAGCGCATTAGCGGCTCCGGAAATCGACCGCTCCTGGATTTCCTCCCAGATGATATCGTTGCACAACTCCACACATTCATCACAGATGAATACTGAAGGGCCGGCAATCAGCTTGCGCACCTCATGTTGGCTCTTGCCACAGAAAGAGCAATATAACAGCCGGTCGCCCTCGCCTGATTTACCTTGTTTGTTGCCGCTCATAACTTAACCTAATAACATACTATTTTAAATCTGTCCCAATCTGTTCCGCAACTATAACCCGGCCTTATGTTCAAAGCCCGCGCAGTCTAACGCGCGGCCAGCACTGCGTCTACTAATCCATATTCCTTCGCTTCCTCCGAACTCATGAATTTATCCCGCTCTGTGTCTCGCTGTATTTTATTAACAGACTGCCCTGTATGGGAAACAAAAATCCGGTTCAGCCTTTCACGCGCCTTCAAAATCTCTTTGGCATGAATATCTATATCTGTTGCCTGCCCCTGAAAACCTCCCAGTGGCTGATGGATCATAACCCGTGAATGCGGCAGGCAGAAGCGTTTACCGGCGGCGCCGCCAGCCAGCAGCAAAGCGCCCATACTGGCTGCCTGTCCGACACACATCGTGCTGACATCCGGTTTTATAAATTGCATGGTATCATAAACAGCCAAGCCGGCTGAAACCGAGCCCCCCGGAGAATTGATATAGAAATGAATATCCTTATCAGGGTTCTCCGACTCCAGAAACAACAACTGGGCAACGATCAGGTTGGCTACATGGTCCTCCACTGCCCCAACCAGGAAAACCACCCGTTCCTTCAGCAGGCGCGAATAAATGTCATAGGCTCGCTCGCCGCGGGAAGTCTGCTCTACAACCATAGGCACCAGGTTGAGACCTTTTATATCTACTTTATCCATTAATTATTAGTCTGCCTTTTATTCATCAATTCGTCAAACGCCAATGATAATTCCTTTACCTTGCCCAGCGATGAAATACATTCGATCACCTCATCTTCGAGCGCAATGGATTCAACCCGAGCCATACTCTCCTTATCTCTGTAATGCCAGTTGATAAACTCTTCAGAATCGTCATAAGATTGTGCCCATGTCTCTATGATTTCCCTGACTTTTTCTGGTTTAGCCTGTAATTCGCGCGTGCGGATGAGCTCTGCCGTAAGCAACTGCAACGCGACCTGGCGTCTGGCCGTGTTTTTGAAATCTTCAAGCGCGGCCAGTTGGGAGATATTTTCCTTGGCGATGCCGCGCTTTTCCAGATCCAAGGCCAGTAATTGCTGCATGCGTTCTGCCTCGATGTTTACCATAACATCAGGCACATCAATTTCGTTGGCATCATGCAACGCGTTCATGATGGAGTCCCGGTAACGTTTCCGCAACTCGACCTGGAGCTCCCGGTTCATATGGTTCCGGATTTCCTGTCTGAATGCCTGTTCTCCTCCATCCGATACCCCGAAGTTTTCAAAGAACGCTTCATCCAAATCGGGCCATACGGCTTCCATGACCTTATTGACTTCTATTTGGAACAACGCCGGTTTGCCGGCTAGTTCTGCGCTGTAAAAATCCTCCGGCAATGTCAGTTTCAACTCCAATGACTGGCCCGAGCTGGCGCCATCCAAGCCCTGGTCCAACCCCGGAAAAAGTCTGTCCTCGCCGATTTCGATATCCACCTCTTCCGCTTTAAGCGATTCCAGTTCTTCTCCGTCAACCAATCCCTGAAAATTGATATTCACCAAATCACCGTTGCCTGCCGCTCGTTCCACCACCTGAAATGTCCGATTTTGCCGGCGTAACTTTTCGATCATCCGATCAACATCGACCTCCTCGATCTCACACACCGGTTTTTCTAACCGCAGTTCCTCGATCGGGTTGAGTTTGATCTCAGGCATGACCTCGAAGGTGGCGGTATAAGAGAGACCGTTGCCGACTTCTTCCTGCAATGGGTCGATCAAAGGCCTGCCGACGGGTTTTAGGTCTTCCTGTTGTGCCGCCTCATGAAAAGATGAGTTGACCAGCTTATCGACTACTTCCTGGCGCACCTGAGAACCAAAACGCTGTTTGATCACGCGCAAGGGCGCCTTGCCCGGACGAAAGCCCTGAATCCGGCTCGTTCTGGTCATGGATTTGAGCCGCTCCTCCACCGCGCTGGCGATGCGCTCCTCCGGCAGCTCGACCGTCATACTTCTGCCGAGAGAGCCTTTCGTTTCAACCGAAACCTGCATATGCCGTTATCTCTATCTGTTTGAATATTTGGTATGGTGCGAAAGGAGAGACTCGAACTCTCACGGGTTACCCCACTGGAACCTAAATCCAGCGCGTCTGCCAATTCCGCCACTTTCGCTCACTATGCCTGGCGCAGAGCAAAGAGCGATTATACACCAACGGGAAAGCAGTTGTAATTCAGAGACATTCCTCAGCGAAGGACTTGCATGTCCTGACGCACTTTGTGGCAACAGCCCCACTGCCAGCGCTACGCCTTAGACAGTCTTCGCCCCACCTGGAACACACGGTCATGCAGCGTCTGTCCTCCCGGTATTCCAGGTTGCCGGCAGGAACCTGTATTCGGAGAGTGGCGGTTTCATGCTCAGGCTGGATATCGCTGTTTTCATATTCAAGGGAAAGAACAAGAGGGTTGGCATCCGCGGATTCGGCAGGAGCGAAGGATGATTGTTGCGCAGCCGGCGCGGCGCCAAGGACGAAAACGAAAATTAGTACAGCATGTAACAAATGCATGCATTCTATCTTTCTGAGTGTATGACAATTAGACATTATTACGTTTGGACTGGCAACAGGAAATTTAGTTCAGCCTTGATTATGACGTTCAGACGATTATGTTACCAAAAAAGCAGTTCTATTCTGAAATATAATGAGGATACACAAATAAGGAAGGTCTGAACAAGCCCATCCATGACTTGCAAAGCGCGTAAATCAAAAAAGTGATTTGTACTCACAAAATCAATGGCATAATGCCATTGATTTTAACGGTGCGTGCTTGTACCGTAGGAACCTCTGGCTTAATCAGGAGTTCCATGCTCAAATTTATGCAATCTTCAAGTTTATACATTCATCATGGATAACAGACTTTATTTCATTTTCGGCGATCTTGTTTCAAATATTATCGCCGGCATCTTGATCGCGCTCTGTGCCGCTCTGCTGGTTGGCGTTGGTTGGAACATGTTCATTGCCATGGCGGTAATGATGGCGCTGGGCATGGCGCTAGGCTTTATTCTCTCCCTGGCCCTGGGCATACTGTTCGGAGCTATGGAAATCATGGTGCCGGTAATGTTGACCGGCATGTTCAGTGGCATGTTCAGTGGCATGTGGCTGGCCATGGCAGAGACGACGCTCACGCGCCTGGTATGGCTGGGGTTAATCACTGGAACGGTCATAACCTGTGTTATCTGGCTGGTCAATACACATCTGCGCGGCATCAGTTCAACGGAGATCAACTGACTATGGTCGATTTGGTTACACAAGACAAATGGAATAAGGCGGCCCCCAACTTTGACCTGATGTCCGGCAACGGCGAGTTGAAACGCTGGCTTCCCTTCAAGACCCGGTTGTTCAACCACATGGAACCGGGTAAAATCCTGTTCGCCTCCCTGGGTACGGGACTTGACATACCGGCGTTTCCACCCAATATGACGATCACTGCCATTGATATAAGCCCGGAAATGCTCAAGCGCGCGCAGCCTCGGATCGACGAATACCCCGGGACAATCAATGTCGAGCTCATCGATATCCATGAAATGCCATACCCAGACAACCACTTCGACCAGATATTCACATCATGCACGTTTTGCTCTGTGCCGAGGCCGGTGGCGGCGCTGAGCGTGTTGAACCGCGTGCTGAAACCAGGTGGCCGGCTCTACATGTTCGAACACACGGGGAGCCGTTATTTCCCCTTCAACCGCATGATGGACCTGATGACGATTATTACCCGGAAAATTGGCCCTGATCTGAACAGAACTACCGTGGCGAACGTCAAGGCGGCCGGATTTGAAATCATGGAAGTGAACAACCTATTCCTGGATATTGTCAAAACGATTAAGGCGACAAAGCCACTTCACTGAGTTTAAATCGAAAACATGCGCCAGTTGCTTACAATTTTTGTCTTAATGTCGGCAGTTGGGCTGCTTTACGGTCAGGCGCGCGACAAGGCTATCCTGCTCAGCGTTGATGACGCCATCGGCCCGGCGATCACCGATTACATAGAGCGGGGCCTTGACAAGGCAAACGACGCCGGAGCGGAAATCGTCATCATCCGGCTCGATACTCCCGGCGGCCTGGACCTGGCGATGCGCAGCATAATCCAGGCCATCATCGCGTCCCCGGTCCCGGTCGCGATCCATGTTGCGCCTTCCGGCGCACGCGCAGCCAGCGCCGGCACCTACATGCTGTATGCCGCGCATGTCGCGGCGATGGCGCCGGGAACCAACCTCGGCGCGGCAACGCCGGTACAGATGGGCGGTATGCCCGGCATGGAACCGCCGAAAAAACCCACCCCTCCCGGCGCCCCGGACGCGGCGCCGGAGACCGCACCGGACACTGATGACAACGCCGGTGAAACGGCTGCGCAAGAGGAACCCGGAACATCCGTACCGGGCAATGCGGACGCGATGAGAAAAAAAATAGTGAACGATGCCGCCGCCTATATTCGCGGTCTCGCCGAGTTGCGCGGGCGCAATGCGGAATGGGCTGAACAAGCCGTGCGCGAAGGCGCCAGCCTGTCCGCCGAAGAGGCGCTGGAAGCCGGCGTGATCGACCTGGTTGCCAGGGATATTGCGGAACTGCTGCAACAGGTTGACGGGAAAACGGTAACCGTACAGAACGCGGAACGGACGCTGAACACCAGCGGCTTGATCGTCGAAGCCATCGAACCGGATTGGCGCAACGAACTGCTGGCGATCATCACCAATCCGAACATCGCCTATATCCTGATGCTGCTGGGCATCTACGGTCTCTTTTTCGAACTGGCCAACCCCGGTTCGGTGCTGCCCGGCGTGATTGGCGGCATCTCCATATTGCTGGCCCTGTACGCACTGCAAGTGCTGCCGGTGAACTATGCCGGCCTGGGGCTGATGCTCCTGGGGGTGGCGCTGATGGTCGGCGAACTGTTCATACCCAGCTTCGGCATCCTGGGAATCGGTGGTGTTATCTCATTCGTGCTGGGTTCCATCCTGCTGTTCGACCGTGACAGCGGCAATCTTGCCGTATCGATGCCGTTGATTACTGCGGTAGCCGTGTTGTCTGCGGGGTTTTTCCTTATCGTGATCCGTTCCCTGTATGCCTCCAGACGGCGACCCGTGGTAGCCGGCGCTGAAGAGCTTCTCGGCGCAACAGGCACGGTTGCAGCCGATTTCAGCGGCGCCGGCATCATCCATATTCATGGCGAACAATGGAATGCGCGTTCGGAGACGCCGATGCGCAGCGGGGACGAAGCCCGCGTCGTCGGCCGGGACGGCCTCACCCTGCTCATCGAAGCAGTACCAGCACCAAAATCGGAGGAATCTTCATAATGCTGACTTATCTCTATATTATCATCGGCCTCGCGATCCTGATCCCGATGTTCATCAAGATTTTGCGCGAATATGAACGCGCAGTGGTCTTCACTTTCGGCCGTTTCACCGCGGTAAAAGGCCCGGGGCTGATCATTATCATCCCGTTCGTGCAACAGATTGAGAGAGTGGAACTGCGCACCATCGCGATGGATGTCCCGAGCCAGGACGTGATCTCCAGGGACAACGTATCGGTCAAGGTCAACGCAGTGCTCTATTACCGGGTGATCGACCCCGAACGGGCAATTATCCAGGTGGAGGATTTCCATGAAGCCACGAGCCAACTGGCACAGACCACCTTGCGCGCGGTGCTTGGCAAGCATGAGCTGGACGACATGCTGTCGCAGCGGGAAAAGCTCAACAATGACATACAGTCCGACCTGGACAAGCAGACCGACGCCTGGGGCATCAAGGTGGCCAACGTTGAGATCAAACATGTGGACCTGGATGAAAGCATGATCCGCGCCATCGCCAAGCAGGCGGAAGCTGAACGTGAACGGCGCGCCAAGATCATCCATGCAGAGGGCGAGTTGCAGGCATCCCAGAAACTCCTGGAGGCCGCCACGGTGCTGGGCCAGAACAACAACAGCATGCAGTTGCGTTACCTGCAGACCCTGACCGAGATCGCAGGCGAGAAAAGCTCCACCATCGCCTTTCCGATACCCATCGATTTCCTCAAATCGTTCCAGTTGATGGGCCAGGTGAACACATAGTACTCAAGCATTGTACCAAAAAAGAGTATGCTGACGAGTTCACCCTGGGAGCGTAGGGGCTTGTCCTGACGTGAATCGCAACGCTGTACCGGAAAGAGAATGTTGACAATTTCACCCTGGGAACGCCGTGGCTCGCTTGCAGGTCAGAACATAAAACCCAAGATTTATTTGAGCATGTGGCTTGCGACATGGGATGCCCAGGCCGCAATACTGAGAGAGGGCGGCACCCCCACCGGCTGCGGGAACACTGACGCATCTGCGATGTACAAACCGGGATGCCCGTGTGCCTGCCCTGCCCCGTCCACCACACCTGCCGCCGTTTCATCACTAATACGGCAGCCGCCCATCGGGTGGGCGGTCATTACACTGCCGGCGTCAAACTTGAGCGGGCGTCCGGACAGTTCGCCCAGTGTCTCGAAGGCGCGCAGGGTTGCCGCATAGCTGGGCGACCCGTCCATCGAAAATGAAAAGTGCATGCGTCCCTTGTCCATGCCGATGAAACCATCGGCCGCATCTTGCGACATGGCCACCACATCGTAGGCGCGTCCGGCCTTTGCCCGCGCGCCGGCATACAGGAAACCGGGAAGCGGTGGGGTGTTGCCGCCGGCAAGAATGACATAATTGCCTTCCTCATGCCCTTTGATTTTGACGCGTCCATGCGAAGGTGTTCCCAGCACGGAATCGCGGGAACCATCCTCCGGTACCGGCCAGGAGCCGATCAGGTCGCCATTGGCGCCGAACCCTTTGCCCAGCCCCGGCAATTCGCCCAGGCCGCCGTTCCGGCATGAATGCAGCAGCAGGTTGTTGGTATTCATCGTACCTGCCGCCAGCACGACCGCATGCGCCCTGAGCGCCTGGTCTTGCCCGTTTTCCAGGTCACGCACGCTAAGACGGTAACCCTGTTCACCATCACGGGAGACAGCCCGTACCTCGTGCATCGGCTTGATCGTCAGGCCCTTCTGCATAGCCGGCAACAGGTAGAGCGCATCCACGGTGGACTTGGAACCGTCCGGGCTGCCGAACATGCTGTGCTCCTGGTGGTAATCTATTGGCCTGCGCACAATACCGTGTTCGTCCGTAAGCGGCTGCAATGCGTTTTCCTGCTCCGGGTACAGTATGGCCATGGGCGGCTGCTCGCCGGGTTGTAACGGGGTGAAATAATCCTCGCCCACCCAGGCGTGGTCGGTATGGTTGGGAACGCGGGATGAATCAGGCGGCTGTACGCCCTGCAACTCCTGCAGCGCGCGGTCATAATGACCGGCCATGATCGCGTCATCCAGCCCGGCGGCGCGCCCGTCCCAGAACCCCGCGGCGGGCCGTTCCAGGATCGCGGCCCAGATATGGCTGCCCCCGCCCACGCCCGAGGTACATACGGTCTTGACGCCCCGGCCTATCCATAGTTCCAGAAATCCGGACTTGTTCAGCCTGAGGCCCCGCTTCGGCCCGAACGGCGGATGCAATGAGCGAATTATACCCATCATGCCGCCGTTGCAGGGCAACGGCCGGGTGTTCGTGATACCGGCTTCGCGCACCGGCAATGTATCGCGCCAGGGGCCACGTTCCAACAGCAATACCGACCTCCCGGCATCAACCAACCGAGAGGCGGCAACAGAACCGCCAAACCCGCTGCCGACTACGATGACATCGGCAGCCTGTTGCTGTTCACTACCATTGCTCATCATTGCTGTGCCTCAGCCAGCTAAGAAGACTATGGGCCGTCAGGGATTCGAACCCTGGACCTTGGGATTAAGAGTCCCCTGCTCTACCAACTAAGCTAACGGCCCGCGGGAAAGTATATCATGGCAGCCTGCCAATCCGCGCGGGGATCTCTTTGCACCGTCCCATTCTCGCGAAAGCGGGAATCCAGTAAAACAAAGGGTCGCCCGTCGGGCGACACAGCATTCGACTGGACTCCCGCTTCCGCGGGAGTGGTACGATGGCAGCGTTCAAGCAAATGCTCCGTCCCATTCCCGTGAAAACGGGAATCCAGTGAAACAAAGGGTCGCCCATCGGGCGACACAGTATTCGACTGGACTCCTGCTTTCGCAGGAGTGGTATGGTGGCGGGGTTCGCAGAAGCTGGGGTGAGTGATGGGGTTCGAACCCACGACCACCGGAACCACAATCCGGCGCTCTACCTGACTGAGCTACACTCACCATAGATGCCTGTGCCGGGCCTGACCCGGCATCCGGTCAATTTACCTGGCGCCGGAGACGACACATTATTTGGCACGCCCGAGAGGACTCGAACCTCTAACCCTCGGCTTAGAAGGCCGATGCTCTATCCGGTTGAGCTACGGGCGCAAGTCCTGGGCTTAGCGGGAGCGAACCGGAAATCCGTCCCCGCTTAATACCTTAAATTGGTCGGGGCAGAGGGATTTGAACCCCCGACCCTCTGCTCCCAAAGCAGATGCGCTACCAGGCTGCGCCATGCCCCGAGTCATGTCTGACGAGTGCGCAATAATACGCCGTGTGTATATGCGCGTCAATTGATTTGTTAAGGAACCTCTGATTAAGACAGAGGTTCCTACGATACAAGGATGTATCGTCAATATCAATGACTGTAAGGCATTGATATTGTGAGGAAAACAAAAATCGCATTTTTGTTTTCCGTACTCTGACAAGTCCAGGATGGACTTGTTCAGAGTTTCCTTAAGCACAAACCGTACGCATCTGTAACAAACCTGCCCGCTTTTGCGGTTGACTCTGACACAACGTGGAAGACCCCTGCTTCAACAGAAATACGAGATAGGAACTTCGCTGCGGACACTAACCATAAAAAATGACCATACATCCTGTATATCCTGTACATCCATGTTAATGAAACCTGTTACTTCCTGCGCCAGGTCGTGCCCGCGGCGCCGTCCTCCAGGATGATCCCCGTTACATCCAACTGCGCGCGTATCCGGTCCGCCTCTGCGTAATTCCTTGCCGCCTTCGCCTGCGCCCGCTCTTCGATTAAGCGGCTAATCTGGTCCGGGGAGATGTCGTCGTTGCCGGCGGCGGCGTGTAAAAATTCTGCGGGCTCCATTTGCAAGACCCCTAATACATCGCCCAGTCGTATCAAAGTCCTGGCAAGGCGCGCAGCCTGTTCCGATGTCTTGTCCTGGAGGCGATTGATCTCTCCGGCAATTTCATGGAATAAAGTGATTGCCTCCCGGGTATTGAAATCATCGTCCATGACCTGCTCAAAACGCTGCCGATAGCCAGGCTCGAGAGCGCCTTCGCCGGGGTCAATGTCGCGCAAGGATGTGTACAGGCGGGTCAGACTCGTTTTTGCCTCATCAAGGTGCCCATCGGAGTAGTTCAACTGGCTGCGGTAATGGCTGGAGAGTATGAAGAAACGGATCACCTCCGGCAGGTAGCGCGCCATGACTTCCCTGATAGTAAAAAAGTTGCCCAGTGATTTCGACATTTTCTCGTTGTCGACCCGCACGAAGCCATTGTGCATCCACAGGTTCACAAAATGCTTGCTGCCGGCGCCGCAACTTTGGGCGATTTCATTTTCATGATGGGGAAAGAGCAAGTCCTGACCGCCACCATGGATATCGAAATCGTTGCCCAGGCAGTGAGTGGACATCGCGGAACATTCGATATGCCAGCCCGGGCGGCCCCTGCCCCAGGGAGAATCCCAGGCCGGTTCACCGGGTTTCTCTGCCTTCCACAACACGAAATCGACCGGATCCGCCTTGGCCTCCTGCACATCGACCCGTATCCCGGCACGCAGCTCCTCGACATTCTTACCGGACAGCTTGCCGTAGTCGGCAAACGCACTCACGTCATAGAATATGTCACCGTTCTTTGCCCGGTAGGCATAGCCATTCTCCAACAGCAACCCGATCATGGTAATGATCTGTTCCATGTGCTCTGTCGCCCTTGGTTCGCGCTCGGGGACCAGGACGTTCAGCGCGTTAAAATCCTCGTTCATCGCCTGGATAAAGCGCTCGGTCAATTCGTTAAAAGGCTCGCCGTTTTCCCGGGAACGGTTGATGATCTTGTCGTCTATGTCGGTTATATTACGAACATAGTTCACCTCGTAACCACGGAAACGAAGGTAACGGACGATCATGTCGAACACCAGTATCATGCGCGCATGACCGATATGGCAATAATCATAGACCGTGATGCCGCACACGTACATACGCACTTTACCCGGGTCGATGGGCTGGAATTTTTGCTTTCGCCGCGTCAGCGAGTTGTATATAGTCAGCATCTGGGATCGATTGCCATGAAAAACAAAACGGGCATGGTATCAAAAGAACGCGCGTGATGGACACGTTATTTATCTCTGACCTGCATTTATCGACAGAACGGCCCGACAAGATAGACTTGTTCAGGCGCTTATTTGAGGGGCCGGCGCGCAACGCAGGCGCGGTGTATATTCTCGGCGACCTGTTCGAGCGCTTCTGGGTCGGAAACGACGAGCGTGCGGCTCCCGCCCCGGAAGTTATAGATATCCTGCGGGACTGCTGCCGGCACAACAGGGAGATTTACCTGCTGCGGGGCAACCGCGACCTGATGCTGGACCGTGGTTTCGGCGACCTGACAGGGTGCAAGCTGTTGGGTGATACGAGCGTGATCGATATCGCCGGCAAGCCTGCACTGATCATGCATGGCGACCTGCTCTGTACCCGTGACGTCAAATACCAGTGGTACCGGAAGTTCATTGATACCAAGACGATACGCAACCTTTTTCTGGGAATGCCGTATCATCTGCGGGCGTTTCTGACCCGTGGCATCAAGCCACTGATGAAAAAATCAGCCGCCGGCAAGGCGCCGGAGATCATTGATGTTGACCAGGCGACGGTGGAAGCGTACATGTCTGCGCACGGCGTGATGGAACTGATCCATGGCCATACCCACAAACCCGGGATTCACCATTTTGAACTGAACGGCAACGCGGCGCAGCGTATCGTGCTGGGGGACTGGTACGAACAGGATTCGGTGCTGGTATGCCGGAACGGCGAACGCAAACTCCTGTGCGTCAGTGAATACATTGGGGATTGACGCTGTGGGGCAAATCCAATAACTCGCAGTCATTGAATTTAGGGAGCCTCTGTGAGACTTAATCGTCTAAGGTTCCTTAACTGATCCAGCCGGCAATCGTCATCAGGCCCAGTACGATCAACCAGACGATCAGGGTGCGGTTGATCAAGGCCATTGTTTCCCTGAGACGGCCTGCAAACTCCTCGGTGTCCTGTTCCGTCTTCTTCTCGCCTTCCGGGTGGTAATGCAATGCGCCGAAACCCGAGAGCGTAATCACGTCCTTGCTGACGACCAGCGTATGGCCGGATACCGAGCGCCAGCTCTCCAGCGCGCTCACCAGGCTGCCACCTAACGCAAATCCCAACGCGAGCATGCGCGATGACGGCCACATCAATATGTTATGCAGGTCGCTCACCGCGCCGGCATACCCTCCCTGAGTGTTTTCATGGCGTTGCGCCAGGTTCCCCACCAGGCAATATAACAGCGCGCCTACCGCGCCCAGCAACAGGAACCAGAAGATGACCGCGAACAGGTATTCGTGGGCGCGCAGCATGATTGAGCTAATCACTCGATCCTGGTCGATCGCGCCATCCACAGGGTCTCCGTCTCCGGACAGAAGCCTGTCCAAGGCTTGCCGGCATACAGCCTCGTCACCGCCTGCCAAGGCATCAACGTAGCTGTCCACCAGTGAACCCAGGGCCGGGCCGAAGCTGTAAACCAGCGCTAGAAATGACAGCAAAAACCCCAGTACTATATTGACCTGACCGGCCAGGTAGACCAGGACACCCAGCAACGCCAACGGGATGAACAGGGTCAGCAGGACCCCGCCGGGACCTTGCCAGAATGATACACCCGAAAGCCGGGGTTCCAGCCAGTCACAGTAGTGCACAAACCACGACTGGTTCCGGTACTTGTCGAAGCCACCGAGCCTGGCCTCCACCCCCAACGCAATCAATACCGTGATCAGGTTCATGCCGAAATAATAATGTATTTCCCGGGGAAATGGTATCCGTGCTCCAGGATGGAGTTGTCAGAGCTTCCGCTATTTCGAACGCAGTAGCGTGTATAGCCTGTCCCAGTCAAACGCGGGGCCTGGGTCGGTTTTGCGTCCCGGCGCGATGTGGCAGTGTCCCCGGATATTCTCCTCCTTAAGACTCGGCCATTTCTGTTGCAGCGCTTTTATCACCTGAACAAGCGCTTCATACTGCGCAGCCTCGTAATCCACATTGTCAGCGCCTTCCAGCTCGATACCGATCGAAAAATCGTTGCAGTTCTCCCGTCCGTTGAATTCGGATACGCCGGCATGCCAGGCGCGCTTGTGAAACGGGACAAACTGTACGATCTCTCCTTCCCGGTCGATCAGCAGGTGTGCGGATACCCGTAACCCGCCGATTTCCTTAAAGTAAGGATGCGCGTCAGGGTCCAGTACATTGCAGAACAACTGTTCGATACAGCGGGCGCCGAATTCGCCCGGAGGCAGGCTGATGCCGTGGACGACGAGCAGGCTTATCTCAACCTGTTGCGGCCTGTCATCAAAATTTGGCGATGCAACGCGCCGCACGTTCGTCAGCCATTGCGCCTTGTCGTCTAGTTTTACGCTCATAATGAATATCCCAAAGTATACCGGAGACAAACTTGTATTTTCGATTTCAGCGTTAACAGGACATCCGTATAATTTTGCTGCTGTTCCAGTAGTGGTACGATGGAATACCAACAGTTACATGCAATCGGGGGGTGCAGATATCTGATCATGGGGGTTAGTGGGTGTCCTGTAATTCACATGGGTGTCCTGTTTTACGATATGATGAGCGCCCTTATATTCACCCGCCGGATAAGCTTGATCCAATTATGGCCGATAAACACTTACCTGCCGATATTGCCAGTACCGTGCGGCGTGCGCTGAATGAAGACCTCGGAACAGGCGACCTGACGGCCAGGCTACTTCCGGAGGATGCCGTATGCAAGGCTGAAGTAACCAGCCGCGACCATGCGGTACTGTGCGGCGTTCCCTGGTTCAACGAAGTGTTCAAGCAACTGGATGCGCGCATACACATTGACTGGCAAGTCGCTGACGGCGATGTTATTGAACCCGAACAGACAGTTTGTGTCCTCTCCGGTCCGGTCAGGGCGCTGCTCAGCGGCGAACGCACCGCGCTGAACTTCCTGCAACTGCTATCGGGCACGGCGACCGTGACGCGGGAGTATGCGACCCTGCTGGCTCACACGGCCACCCGGTTACTGGACACGCGCAAGACCATACCGGGCCTGCGCAGTGCGCAGAAATACGCGGTATTGTGCGGCGGCGGCGCCAACCACCGCATGGGACTGTATGACGCCATCCTGATCAAGGAAAATCACATCAGGGCCAGCGGGTCGATCGCGGCAGCGCTTGCTGAGGCGAGTGAAACACATCGGCATATCGAAATAGAGGTGGAAGACGAAACACAACTGGCGGAAGCGCTGGACGCCGGCGCCAATGCTGTTTTACTGGATAATTTCACCCCGGATCAGGTAAAGCGGGCCGTTGAGATGAATAAGGGTCGTGCGCGCCTGGAAATCTCCGGCGGTGTGGATAAAAAAAGCATCCGGGAACTGGCCGGGACCGGCGTGGACTTCATTTCCGTAGGGGCGTTGACCAAGAACGTACACGCCGTGGATTTTTCCATGTTGTTAACCGGACAGGACTACAAATAACCATGAGCCTGCGCTTCCGACTCGCGCTGCTGATTACTTTGTTGTTCATCGCAGTGTTGTGCGCCGGCAGCGCGTACGCCATTTTCAATGCCCGCAAGACCATTACGGAGGAAATAGAGTCCGCAGTGCTGCTGACGTCCAACATGATCGCCGCATCCGTTTCCGCAATACAAAGTTCGGGCGACATGAACCTGTTCGACGAGTTGCTGCACGAATTGGCCAGGCTGGAGATGACGCGCCACATGGATACCATCATATCACTGGACTTAGGCGCAGGTTCCGCTCAGCCGCTACAACCGGTGCCACCGATTGATGCTGACGCACCGGGCTGGTTCATCAACCTGGTCAAACCCCCGGTAAGGGAATACAAGCGGGTCATCACGAGTATCGGCTCCGCCGGAACGGAGATTATCATCCGTGCCGACCCGTCGGCTGAGATTTCAGAAACATGGCTTGAAACCCGTTATTTCCTGCTGCTGTTACTGCTGTTCACTGCCCTGGCAAACTTGCTGATTTATTTCATCCTGGGCAGGGACCTGGCGCCCATCGAAGCGATCCTGTCCGGACTGGAGCGTATTGAAAAAGGCGATTACCGGTTGCGCCTTCCGAAATTCACTTCCGTTGAGTTCACGCGTATCTCCGAACGTTTCAACCACCTCGCCGGCGTCCTGTTATATAACAGGGAGGAAAACAGACGCCTGACCCGGCGTTCCCTGGAGATACAGGAGGAAGAAAGACGGCGTCTTGCACAGGAAGTGCATGACGAACTGGGGCAGTCACTGAGCGCCATCAAAGCGATCGCCACCTCTATGGAACAGACGCCTGCCGCGGCTGACCAGACCGCGGCCGAAAGCGCGACGCTTATCAAGAACATGGCCGATGATATGTATGGCGTAGCACGCGGTATCATCAGCCGGCTACGGCCGGCAGTGCTGGATGAACTGGGCCTGGTGCCGGCCATACAACAACTGGTGGATGACTGGAATTCAGCCCATGCAGATACTTTCTGCCACCTGGACATCAAGGGCAACTGCGCCACTGCCGCCGACGCAGTGAAGATCAATATCTACCGCATCATCCAGGAAAGCCTGACCAACGTGGCGCGCCATGCCGCGGCAAAAAATGTCCATATCCTGCTCGAACACCAGCCTGGTAACAGCGATCGGTTGGCGCTTGAAATCAGGGACGACGGCGCCGGTTTCGACCCTGACAAAACTCGCTCAGGCATGGGCTTGACCGGCATCCGGGAGCGGGTGGACAGTATGGGGGGCGAGTTCGACCTGGCAACGGAGCCGAACAAAGGTGTGCATTTGGCTATAATGTTACCGCTGGAACCTGCTTAATGCACTTATGAAAAACACAAACAGCAAAATCAGAATCCTCCTCGTCGACGACCATGCCGTTGTGCGCGCCGGCTACCAGATGCTGCTCAAGCAGTCTGACAAGATGGAGATCATCGCCGAAGCATCCAACGGCGAGCAAGCTAACAAGCTGTTTACCGAACTCAAGCCGGATGTCGTGGTTATGGACCTGTCGCTGCCCGGTATCAGTGGCCTGGAGGCGATACGGCGCATCCTTAGCAAAGATCCAAATGCCAGGATCCTGGTGTTCAGTATGCATGAGGACACGGTATTCGTAGACCAGGCGCTGCGTGCCGGCGCATGCGGCTACCTGACCAAGAACAGCGCGCCAAAGACCTTGCTCAAGGCCATCGAAGAAATCGCGGAAGGCAGGCATTACATCGACGACCGGGTGGTGCAACACCTCGCATTCCAAAAGGCACGGGACGAGATCGGGCCGTTTTCCAGCCTGTCGCCCCGGGAGTTCGAGATTTTCTGTCTGCTGGCGGAAGGGCTCAACACCAACGAGATAGCAAGCCGGCTGTCCATCGGCTACAAAACTGTCGCCAACTACAGCTCTCAGATAAAAAACAAGTTACAGGCCAACACCACCGCGGAGCTGGCCCGGTTGGCCATCCGGCACAACATCCTGCAGGCCTGAGGCATTAGCAGAAGCTACGTTGATGTACAGGATATACAGGATGTGGGTGTGAAGTGCAGACATGAACCTGGGGCGCTTGTCCGAGGTATATAGTTGTTTCGGGAACCTCTGAGACTTAACAGAGGTTCCTTACAGTTTACTCTTTACCAGTTCATATACGGTTTCGGTATCGATGTCCGCGCCGGACAGTATTTGCTCCAGCTTGTCCCGCCGGTCATTCACGAACGCCTCATCCCTGATACCGCCGATGTTGATATAGACGTTCAAAGCGGCGCTGCGCAGCGCCGCGTGGGCCGCCAGCACCGCGACACCGGCATCGCTGATGACATTGAGGTTGCCTTTCTCCGCAACGGGGCGGCACAACCCAATGACATCGGCACAAAGTTGCGCACAGGCAAGGGGCACATCGGTCGCCTCTTTCAAGGCCGACTGGATGGCCTTGGACCTTGCCGCCTTCTCCTCTTCGGTCTCTTTGGCCATACCGTAGGCATCCATCACGTTGTTGAACACATCAATGTCCGCCTGGATCATGCCGGTCAGCCGGGTGCGCAGGTCCTCTGACTGTTGCAGCAGGGCCTGCATCTCCTGTTCCACATGTTCATATTTCTTCTTACCGACAGTGAAGTTTGCGACCATGCTGACCAACGCCGCGCCCATAGCGCCCATGATCGCAGCGGCGCTGCCGCCACCGGGAGTAGATGCCTTTGAGGCTAACTGGTCAAGAAATGACTGCAATTGCTGTTGCTGGAACATGATTTTACCTCTTTACAGATATCAGTAGGGTAATGTATTATTATTCAAGCTCTGAACCTGTCCATCCAGGACTTGTAAGAGCCGGTAAAACTAAAATGCGATTTTTGTTTTACTCTCAAATTCAATAACTTGAGTCATTGAATTTGGCGATACATCCCTGTATCGCAGGAACCTCTGAGAGACTTGACCAGAGGCCCCATAATTAAATTAGCCGCAGATTATAACGGATTTATTCGCAGATGGCGCAGACGCGCACTGATCTTTCCTGCCCGCTACTTCCATAGTTCAAAATCACGAGGATACCTGAATGAAAAAACTTCTGTTTCAATTGGATACCGACCCTCATGCCGCCGTGTTCGACACCGTAGTCGGTTTTGATGGCGGCGCTGACCATGTCATCGGGCATGGCGGCTGTACCCCGGACAACGTGCGCGCGCTGGTAGACGGCGCCATCTTTACCCGCAGCCCCAAGGAAAAGAAAAACACCGCGCTGTTCATCGGCGGCAGTGACATGGTCGCCGGCGAAAAGTTGCTGGATGCGGTGCAGAAGGTGTTCTTCTCCAATTTTCGTGTCTCTGTGATGCTGGACAGCAACGGCAGCAACACCACTGCGGCGGCAGCGGCCGCCAAGCTCTTGAGCAGCGGCGGCGTTGCCGGAAAAAAAGTGGTGATACTCGGGGGAACCGGCCCGGTCGGCCAGCGCGCCGCAGTGATGCTGACCCGGGAAGGCGCCGAGGTTGTATTGTGCTCCCGCGGCCAGGAACGCGCCCAAGCAGCCTGCGATGCCATCAAAGACCGATTCGGCGTGGACATAACACCGTTGGGCACCGCAACCGGCGAAGACCGGGCACGCGCCGTTGAAGACGCCAGTATAGTGATCGCAACCGGCGCCGCCGGGGTTCAGTTACTGGACCGTGAAGCCTGGGAGAACAACGCATCAATCGAGATGCTCGCCGACGCCAACGCCACCCCACCGCTGGGCATAGAAGGCGTGGACATGATGGACCGCGGCGAAGTGCGCAACGGCAAAACCTGCTGGGGCGCAATCGGTTTCGGCACCCTGAAGCTTGCGCTGCACCGGGCTTGCATCGCAAAGCTGTTCGAAAGCAACGACCAGGTTCTCGACGCCGAGGAGATCTTCGCACTGGCGAAAACCATGACCTGAAAAATGTAGCAGTTACGTAAATCACAGGACCTCCATAGCCGACATGTGGGCGTCCTGTGAATGCTGTATAGGAAAAATTCCTAACCATTTATTCTTTTTTCCCTGTTTTCACTTAAGCAGTAAACGGCTACATTGCGTCTTTTAGCCGCTTGGCGGCGCAATTGCCTAATTCACTACAATAAACCGGGAAACTCTGTCCATGAAGATACCAAATGTTGCATTATTGATATTACTGATCATATTCAACTCAATGCCGGGCATCACCGCGGCGCAGGAAGATGTGGAAGAAATCGTTGTGATCGGTGTTACGCCTTCTCGGGACGGGGCGGGATTATCTGAAGATAAAATACCTTACCGGGTACAATCAGCGTCGGCAGAGGATATCGATCGGTCGCAGAGCCTTGATATATCCGATTTTCTCAGGCACAACCTTGCCAGCATCACCCACAATGATGCGCAGAACAACCCCCTGCAGCCGGATATACAATACCGCGGTTTCACTGCCTCGCCGCTGCTGGGCCTGTCGCAAGGCATGTCGGTGTACCAGAACGGCGTGCGCATCAACGAACCACTGGGCGATACGGTAAACTGGGACCTGCTGCCTGAATCCGCGATACACAGTATTGACCTGATCGGCGGCGCCAATCCGCTGTTTGGCCTGAATACGGTGGGCGGAGCGCTGTCGGTGAATATGAAGGACGGCTTCAACAGCGATGGCCACAGTGTGGAAGTGTACGGCGGTTCGTTTGAACGTATTGTTACCTCAGTGGAGAGCGGCGGCAACAATGGTTCGCTGGGTTATTATGCAAACGTCAGTTATTTCGATGAGGACGGATGGCGCGATGAATCACCATCCGATGCGCTCAACCTGTACGGCAGCCTGAGCTGGCGCAGCGCGATGTCCCGCTTGAACCTGAACGTCCAACATGGCGACAGCAAACTGATCGGCAATGGCGCGATCCCCGAGGAATTGCTGGCCGATGACCGGGATGCAGTCTTCACAGCCCCCGATGTCACTGAGAACGACTTGATCATGGTCAGCCTGGATGGCAGCCACAACTTCAATGACAACATGAAGCTCAATTTCAACATTTTCTATCGTGAAAATGATGGCTCTTCATTCAATGGCGACGGCAGTGAATTTGGCATTGAGTTCGACGATGACGGCATGTGGATGCTGGTTGAAGAGGACGATGACGATGATGATGACGATGACGACAACGGCCATGACGACGATGACGATGATAACGGCAATGGCAACGACGATGATGACGACGATAACGGCCATGATGACGATGATGATGACAATGGCCATGACGACGATGACGGCGACCACGACGAGGAAGAAGGCGTTGACACATACGGTGACGGCGATCTTTCAGATGTGGGCATCGTTGCCATCAACAATACCAGCAGCCGCCGTCAGGAAAGCTACGGCACGGATATCCAGTTGACGTTGATGAACGACCTGATGGGCATGGAAAACCAGATGATCGTGGGCTTCACCTATTACAAGGGAGAAAGCACATTCCGCTCCGAAACGGAAATCGCCGACCTGGACCCCATAACCCGCAGCACCGTGGGCCTGGGCGCCGGCGTGTTCGTTGAAGATGCCAGGACCAACCTGGAGACGGAAACGGAAACCACCAGTTTTTACTTCATGAACGCGCTGAGCCTGTCGGAACAGCTTACCCTGGTCGTGTCCGGACGCCTGAACAACACCTTGATCGACCTTCAGGACCTCTCAGGCGAGCGTCCCGAACTGAACGGCGAACATGACTTCTTCCGCTTCAACCCGGCGGTGGGTCTGACATACCAACCCATGGATAACATCAATATCTACGGCAGTTACAGCGAATCGAACCGCGCCCCGACGCCGATCGAACTTGCTTGCAACGACAGCGTCTATACACGTGCGCAATTGTTTGCCGACGACCCGGATGATGTTGATTTTGAATGCCGCCTGCCCAATGCGTTCCTGGCGGATCCACCCCTGAACGATGTGGTAAGCAAGAGTTTTGAAGCAGGCGTTCGCGGCAACATCGGTCTGGCCGATTACCACTTAGGATTCTTCCATACCACCAACCACGATGACATCCTGTTCCAGACCACCGGCAGGGCCACCGGCCTGTTCGCCAACGTGGACAAGACCCGCCACCTGGGTTTTGAGGGACAGTTGAACGGTTCGACTGATAATATCAACTGGTTCCTGGCCTACACTTACCTGGAAGCAACTTTTGAAGATGATTTCATCGCAGTGGAGAACGAGAACCATCCGCTGGGCGATGACATTGAGGTCGAATCAGGTGATCGCATACCGGGACTGCCGAAACATACGTTGAAACTGGGGGCTGATTACCTGCTGTTCGAGCGTCTGAATGTCGGTTTTGACGTAGCCTACACCTCCAAAAAGGAACTGCGCGGCAACGAGGGCAACGACCGGGATGAAGACGGGTACCTGAACCCCGTAGACGGCTATGCTGTGGTCAACCTGCGTGCCAGTTACCAGGTCAACGATAACATCCAGATTTTCGGCCGGGTCACCAACTTGTTTGACGAAGACTACGAGAGCTTTGGCCTGCTTGGCGAAGAACCGGACGAAGTGGCAGTAGAGGAGTTTGAGGACTATGAAAGCCCGCGCTTCGTCGGACCGGGAGCGCCGCGAGCAGGATTTGTCGGCATAAAGTTGAGTATGTAAACCTAGTACTCTGACCAAAGGCGCTGGCAAAGGACTTGCAAGCGCCTTTTTCATTACTATGACTTAACCTCAGAGGTTTCTTAACCCTGATTTTCTGCCAATCCATATAAATTCACCGCCAAAACGGGTACACTTGCGTCCCTTTACTGACATGACGTGATCAATATGGAACAAGCCTACGCAGACATTATCAGCGAAATAGAAAACCTGGAGCGGCCAGGATTGGAAAAGACGCCGCGGCGCGCAGCGAAGGCCATGCGTTTTCTTACACGCGGCTACAACCAGAGCCTGGATGATATCATTAACGACGCGCGCTTCCCGACAGAAAGCTGCGAAATGGTTCTGGTCCAGGATATTGAGCTCTATTCGCTGTGTGAACACCATCTGCTGCCGTTTGTCGGCAAATGCCATGTGGCCTACATCCCGGACAAATTTGTGATAGGTCTGTCCAAGATCGCCCGAATCGTCGATATGTTCGCGCGCCGGCTACAAAATCAGGAAAACCTGACTATGGATATTGCCAAGGCTATGAATGCCGCAACAGAAGTTGAAGATGTCGCTGTGATTATCGAATCCAAGCATATGTGCATGATGATGCGCGGGGTGGAAAAACAGAATTCATTAATGAAAACCTCAGCCATGCTGGGTATTTTCAGGTCCAACTCCAGCACTCGGGCAGAACTGTTTTCGCTCCTGAAATCTACTTGAGTCGTCTTGCGCCTCGGCACAAGCGCTCCCGTATTTCTCACCGGTAGATGACCACTCAGTGACGATGAGTCTTACTTATAGAAACCCGTGTAACTCCGCGACGAACCGCTTGAGTTGATCATGATGCGGCCAGTGCCCGGCGTTTTCGTATAGAGAGACCTCAGCGTTACGAAAATAACTCAGCCTGCCATCTTCTGCCGGGTTGGATGCCCAACTGTCCTTACCATAAATCAGACGGATAGGACAGGTAATCGCTCCCCAAAGCTGTTTGATGATCGCCGGCTCCAAGTCAACAGGCGGAAAGATACGCGCGCAATTATCAAACTTCCAACTGTATGTGCCGTCCTCATTCTGGATCACGCCATGGTGGGTAAGGTGGCGAGCTTGCTCGTCCGTCAGATGACTGTTTACAGTCTTCATACGCTGGTAAGCATCCGCCAAGGATTTATAACGTTTCGGCTGCCTGCCCGCCATTTGCCGCCTCTCATCTATCCAGTTGCGCACACGCTGCGCCATGGGCACAGCCTCCAACTGCTCGATATGTTCCGGTCCTAATGCCATACCTTCAATAACGACCAGCTTGCGCACTGCATCCGGATACAGTCCGGTGTAGCGCAATGAGATGGAACCGCCTAAGGAATGCCCGACAATCGTGACTGGCTGCAATTCAAGCTGGTGTATCAGTTGCGCCAGATCGTAGACAAAAGTTGACATGCAATAATAACCATCCGGCGACCATTCACTATCTCCATGACCGCGCAGATCGGGCGCAATCACATGCCAATCCCGCGCCAGAGTACGTGCGATCCAGTCCCAACTCCGGCAATGGTCCCGGTTCCCATGAACCAGCAACAGTGGCGGCGCCGAGGGGTTGCCCCAGTCAACATAGCGCAGGCGCAAACGCTGGGAGATAAAAATATGAGATGTAGGACCGAGACTCATTTCAGCAACCAGTATACCACTGGCAGAACATTGATATTTGGTCAGAATGACCGGCCTGCTCTATAAAGCAGATAATACTGACAATCGCGATGGAGTTGCGTTAACTCCTTTATTACGCTACATAACTCGTGCGACCCCTTGATTTTGCTTCTTGGTTTCTGCTGTCTTTACCTGATTATCAAGTTTCCAAAAACAAGCCTACCTCGACCTTTTCCTGCTTGAGAATCTCTCTCAGAGTCCCTTCGGGCATATCGCCCGGATGATTGGGAATGGTGGTATATCTGCCGGTATTTGAACCCTGACAACCGGCCCATCAGGCGCCAAGAACCAATGGGTAATCGAACGAATCTTCAGCATGTTTCAATTTAGCTTGTTGGCGGCGTTCTGCTTTTGTTTCCAGCAGCTTCTTTTCTACGTCACGTGTGATTTTCAGTGTTTCGGTAATGGTACGTCCCTGGGCAACCAGGCCCGGGATATCCTCACTGGTAGCCAGGTACACCCCATCCGGGAGTTTCTCGATATGAACGTTGGCAATTTGTTCCATTATTATCTCCGGGTTATTGAAGAGCGTTACACAGGAGTACAGAAGGTTGGATTTTATCTTGGTTCCGTTCCATATTCAAAAGGAAATCAGATTGGATGATACGTCTCGCCTTGGGAGCAACTTTGTGTTCCACTGGATTCCCACCTGCGCGGGATGGCAAATGTATAGCGATGACCGCGAACCTGCTCGCTCAGGGTATAATTCTCCTTAAAGCCATGTTTTGGTGTATGAAAAGCGAAGTTTAAGTCTGCTGAAAACAGGCTTATTTCGACAGTTTTCCTTTAGAATCAGCGGGCTCTGTCAGGCTGAACTGGTCTGTCCCCTCACAACCATACGGGACACTTTATTCCGGAAGATGTACCGGAAATGTTGTTGGAGCGTGTCTGGGATTTTCTATTAATGAAGGAGGAGTAAAATGTCGTACAGAAAATATGATCGAATGCCTATGAGAATAAATATTAGAGACAGAAGAAATTTAAATCCCATTTTGGTTTGCGCCCTGTTTTTCATATTTTCATTAGGCAGCGCCGTGGTGAAGCCACACGGCGAAAATGGGATGGTAACGTCCCTTGGGAAGGAAAAAGCTGTTTTCTATAAAAATTATTATTTTCCGAATACAGAAAAATTGGCAGAAGACGAAATGCGGGTAATTGCTTTGGGAACGGGTAATCCTGATCTCCGCAAATCACAAGTTGCTCCTTCCTGGTTTGTTGAACTCGGAAACGGAGATAAGTTTTTCTTCGACGTGGGTATTGGTTCACAGGTCAATTTTCCCATGTTGCAAATATCATTTCGCGAAGCAGATAAAGTATTTTTGACACATCTACATGTTGATCATGTGGGTGACTTGGATGCCTTATGGTTGTCTGGTTGGGTTTCAAATCGCTACGACAGACCACTAAGGGTATGGGGCCCCAGTGGTGCGAAAAAGAAGTATGGAACCAGATATTTTATTAATAAGCAAAAGGAAGCATGGGCTTGGGATGTCGATAGTCGTCACGGCAAACTTCCAGCTGCAGGCGCCGGAATAGAAGTTAACGAATTCGATTTTTCCAGAACACAAGTCGTCTATAACGAAAACGGTGTCAGGATTACATCAATCCCCGCGCTGCATATTATGGATGGTCCGGTTAGTTATCGCCTGGACTGGAACGGATTGAGCTTCGCCTATTCAGGTGATACAACACCAACCCGTTTTTTTGTTGATGCAACCCAAGGTGTTGATCTGCTGATACATGAGGCTTTTCCTACAGCCAGTCAAATGGAAGAACGTATCGGATGGGACAGGGAAACCGCCAAGGTTGTCGGTGAATTTGTGCATACAGCGCCGAGTGATGCAGGTAAGGTTTTTGAAATGACGAAACCACGTCATGCTGTGGCCTATCATTTCTGGAATGATTTTGATTTAATTCATGAAGTGTATGATGAAGTAAGGAAGTTCTACAAAGGACCGTTATCATTAGCAGCGGATGGCATGGTATTCAACATTACCAAAGAGAAGATCATCGTCAGGGAATTGGTTGGACCTACTAATACTTATGAAGAAGCTGTTGATCCTGAAGCTTTTGGTAATGCAAAACGCGGCAAGAATATTCCCCCTTCTGACTGGTTGCTCAAGGGAAGACTATTTTCAGATTAAAATAGTGCGAAAGATTGGTGCATTATTATTCCTCTTATTTTTTATTCAACAGGTTGAATTGACAATAAAGAGAGCTGGTGCCGGAAGGGAGACTCGAACTCCCGACCTACGCATTACGAATGCGTTGCTCTACCAACTGAGCTATTCCGGCAATGAGGGCGTATTGTCGAGCAAACCCGGCATAACTTCAAGAACTTTAAAACAGTTGTCCGACGGAATTCAGAGCTTGTATTGCGATTGAATCTCACGGGCTACAGGTCCGTTCTCATGATATTATGCTGATATGAGTCATCGTCGCCTGCTGCCTATCGGTATCCAGACCTTCCGCACTATCAGAGAAAGTAATTCGTATTACGTAGACAAAACGTCCTGGATTCACCTTCTGGCGAAAACAGGAAGCCGCTACTTCCTCTCCCGGCCCCGCCGTTTCGGTAAAAGCCTGCTGCTGGACACCATCGCCGAGTTGTTTGCTGGCTCTGAAGAATTATTTCAAGGCTTACACATTCATGACCGCTGGGACTGGTCGGTTTCCCATCCTGTGGTTCGTATCAGCTTTGGCGGCGGCGACTATCGGGAACTGGAAGGCGTGAACAGCCTCAGGAACGACCTTGACAGCCAGCTCTCCGAGTTGGAAGAACAGTTTGGCGTTCATGGCATCAGCGAGCCTTACTCGGCACCCCGGCGTTTCTCCAGTTTATTAAGAAAATTGCACGAGACCACTGGTCAGCGCGTCGTAGCGCTGGTGGATGAGTACGACAAACCCATCCTTGATATGCTGGAAGACTCGGAAGTTGCCAAAGCCAACCGGGATACGCTACGCGCATTCTATGCGGCCATCAAGGAGGCCGACGCGCATGTCCGATTCGCTTTTCTTACGGGAGTGAGCAGGTTTTCTCGTGTGAGCCTGTTCTCCGGGCTGAATAACCTGGAGGATATCACCCTGCAACCTGAATATTCTTCCATCTGTGGCTATACGGACAGGGATCTGGAAGAGGTCTTTGCGCCGGAGCTGCCAGAGCTGGACAGAAAGAAAATCAGGGAATGGTACAACGGTTACAACTGGCTGGGCGAAGACAAGGTCTATAACCCGTTCGATGTGCTGCTTCTGTTCAAAAAACAGAGGTTTGAGGCCCACTGGTTTGAAACCGGCACGCCGACATTCCTTGTAGAGCGCCTGTTGCAACATGGCGTGACGTCCATGGATTTGGAGCAAATGGTAGCAACAAAAGACGTGCTCTCCAGCTTTGACGTGGAAGCAATTGACCCGGTAGCCCTTCTGTTTCAGACCGGCTATCTGACTATCCTGGAAGAATTGGAGGAAGAGTTTGAATACCGCCTGGGTTATCCAAACCGAGAGGTGAAAGAGAGCTTGAACCGGTTCTGGCTGAATTATGTGTCCGGGCACAGCCAGGCATGCAGCAATGTTCGCAGCCGATTGCGCCAGGTTTTACGCACGCAGGACATTGCAGGGTTACGGGAAGCAATTCATGCCCTGTTCTCAGAAATACCCTATCAGTGGCACACCAGGAATCCTATCAGTGACTATGAAGGTTACTATGCCAGTGTGTTCTATTCGCATCTGGCTGCCCTGGGCTTCAACCTCGTCGCAGAACAGTCCGTGAGCCAGGGGCGCGTGGACCTTGTACTACGGACATCTGACTGTATTTACTTGTTAGAGTTCAAGGTGATCGACGGTGAGAAACCAGTGGGAAAGGCGCTGCGACAGGTGCAGGAAAAAAACTATGCGGATCCTTATCGCTCCACTGGGCTGCCTGTCCACCTGGTCGGGGTAGAGTTTAGCCGAGAGAGCCGCAATGTTGTTGGAGTAGAACACCAATCGCTGATTATTCCTCCCCACACAGATGAGGCATGAAGCGCCGACCTCTCTTTTGATAGCCGGTTTTGCCATTCACGCGCCCATCCATCTCCCCCCACAGTACTTTGGATAGGCTGATCAAATCCGCCAGTTCAGGATCTGCATAAAGGCTGTGCGTGCTCTGACAAATTCTGGACGGACTTGCCACGCTTGAATATATAACTTCAATGTCAATAAGAGGCGCTGTCAGGATAATGTCATGCCTGTGCATAGTAACAGGTCCCGTTATGTAATTTCTTCTCCAGCCTGCCCCGGTTGTGTAGGTACTCAAGGTGCGCCAGGGTCTCACCGAAGGCCAGGACGCGGTTGAAATCGTCCAGTGGTCTGGGAAACAGTTTCGGGGACAGTTCCCAGGCATGGCCACGGGACTCGCATAGCGCGTGAGTCTGCGCCAGTTGCTTGTTATGGGATTGGTGGATGGCGGCGGTGCGCCGGTGCAACCCTTTGAAAACCTTGCCGTGGGAAGGTAACACCAGTGTAACCTCCGGTAATTCCTCGAAGCGGGCCATGGAGCCCAGGTATTGTGCCAGCGGGTCTTCTTCCTGGTTATTGATGTGGCAGGCAACATTGCTGGTGATCGTCGGCAATACCTGGTCGCCGGATATCAACAGCTCCAGTTCCAGACAGAACAGCGCCATGTGCTCTTCCGCGTGGCCGTTTACCACCAACGGTTGCCAGGCATGGTCTCCAATGGGGATAGGCCGGTCGTGATCAACAATGGTAACCGTATCCGGCAGGCTGCTCACCGCCGTCCGATAGCGCTGGCCGGTAATGAACTCCAGGTACTGCTCTTGCGACCCGATGCCGTGTAAAAGACAGAAGGCCATCACGGCCTTGCGCCAGTCATCCTTGACGGTGTCCAGCAGGAACCGGGTCCTTTGCGCGGTCATCCGGGTCATGACCAGTTCCGCGCCGAATCGTTCTCCCAGGTAGCCTGCCAGTCCAACGTGATCCGGATGAAAATGGGTAATAATTATCCGGTTTACGGGCTTGTCCCGCACCAGTTCGGCCACGATCCTGTCCCATGCCTCGTGCGCGGCGTTCCAGTCAAGACCCGTATCCACCAGGGTCCAGCTATCACCGGCATCCAGTAACCATAGGTTGATATGATCCAGCCCGCTCGGCAGTGGTATGCGCAACCAGAATATGCCGGGCCGTATTTCCATGAAGCCCCCTGGTTTGGGTGCAGTCTTAAAGGGGTAATGAAGTGAAAAGTCGCTTCCGCTCATGGAAAAAATAAGGACAGTATACCACCCACGCTGTTGAGAAGCCAGCGGAATCCAGTTCCGTGCCCCCGGACTGTGTTAGAATTCCATTTCAATCTGCCAGTGGGGAGTATGCGCCGCGCTACCTTCGGTCAGGCCGATTAACCATATCAGGTTTACTTCAATGGTAACATCTCCGATCTTGACGTCGCGGTAAAATGCCGGTCCAAGTCGGTGGTCCTGCGCCGATAACGCCGGCAGGTACTTGATTTCGCCCGGTGCGCCAAAGGCCTCGAAACCGATTGCCGTATCGTCATCAAGGCTGTATTTTGTGCGCCAGATATATTCCAGTTCTGTGCTCTCGTCCGCAGCGCTACCGAACTGCTGCTCGAAATTCACGTTCAGGATATGTTCAAAAGCGCCGGACACGCGCCGGAACAGGAAACGCCCCTCCAGGTTATGGGGTTCGTCACCCTCATCGTTCGCCTCGATTTCCACATGAAAACCGAAATCCAGCCAATACCTGCCCTCCTCGGTCAACTGCAAGGTATTCTCCCAGCCCAGGATGTCGTATTTGACGCCTTTCCCCGCAGGTTCGATTACACTGGCGGTGATGGAGGTGGCCCAATAGTCAGTGACGCCGTATTCAAGTTCGAACTCCTGGTGCTTGAAGCCTTGGTACTCGTCGTCATCATCGATCACCACGTTGCCGATGATCTCGAATTGCAGGTCTCCCTTCTCCACGATTGGCGAGTAAACCTTCATATCCGTCAGGTCGGCCCTGACATCGGCGGCTGTCGTAACAGCAATGATCAAAGCCAGAAAAACGGCAAAATTCCTTGTAATAAATTGCATCATAGTGTGTCCGGGTGAAAAGTTCACGCATGATAACGGGAAAATTTCCTGAAAGACAGTAAAGAAATGCTATTTTGAGGCAAACAGCAGCTTGGAGCAGCGTGCAGGTTGGCCGACTAGCCGAACCTTGTCGAAAACCTGAATACCTGCGCGTCGCACACATCAATGCAGCGACCGCAGTTGGTACAATCGCCGTGCAGGACCACCGAGGTGTCGGTATCCCGGTCGGGTTTCAGGGCCGGGATGATCACGTGAGGCTCCGGGCATACCCGAAAACAGTCACCGCAGTCGGTACAGGCCGCGCGTGCTGCGGCATTCATGCGCACCATTGAGCGTTTACCGAGCAGACCGTAGAACGCGCCCACCGGACACAGGTGGCTGCACCAGCCCCGGCGCGTAACCACCAGGTCGAACAGGAATACAGCCAACACAATAAGCCAGGCCAGTCCGATACCGAATACCAGTCCGCGCTGGAGCATGGTGATCGGGTTCAGCGCTTCCCAGGCAATGGCGCCGGTGATGGCCGATACCGCCAGCGCCACGACCATGATCCAGAGTCGGGTCGATTTTTTCAGCGCCCAGCTCAGGTTCAGCTTTAACCTGTTGCGCAGCCAGTTGGCGGCATCGGTGACGATATTGATAGGGCATACCCAGGAGCAATATACCCGTCCGCCGACCAGAAAATAAAAAATAAAGATGATGCCGGCGCCGGTGATCGCGAGCTGTCCCGGAACATGTCCTGTAGCCAGGGATTGCAGCAGGATGAACGGGTCGGTCAGGCTAACCCTGTCCAGCACGATACTGGAGGCCAGGTTGCCCTTCAGCCACCAGATGCCGAACCAGGGACCAAGCAGGAACAGCAGCAGGATGGCAAACTGGCTGGTCCGGCGCAGTAACAGCCACTTGTTCCTTTGCCACAGGCTGCGACCGGTAGCCGGCGACGCCGCGCTAGCCAGCATAAACCGTTAAAACAACAGGCAGGCAATTCATGCAATCCTGCCGGCATCATGTTTGGCGAGATGTCTGGGCAGCACCTTGATGGAGGCTTCTTCGGTCACGCAGCCCTGCTCGCACTTGCCGCAACCGGTGCAGTGTTCTGCATGCACCGTAGGCTCGAAATAAATTCGCTTGCCCGCCTGCTTCTGCTCCATGGTAATGGCTTCGTCCCGGATCGGGCAGGCAACGTAACAGGCGCGGCAGTGGGCGATGCCGGTGACGCTGTAACAGGTATCCGGACCGGTCAATACCGCGACACCCATATCGGCGTTGCGAATATCGGTAAGTTCCTTGCTTAACGCGTCCGTCGGGCAGGCTGCAACGCAGGGGATGTCTTCACACATCTCACAGGGGATATCACGGGCGATGAAATAAGGCGTCCCCGTAGCTACCTCGGAGCCAAACTCAGCCAGCTTCAGGGTGTCGTAGGGGCAATCCCGCACACACAGGCCACAGCGCACGCAGGCGCCGCTGAAGTCCTCCTCCGCTATTGCCCCGGGCGGGCGGATGGCGCGCGCCGGTGTGGAGGCGGACCGCCGCGCATATGACCCGAGCAACAGTCCGAGGATGCTCATCGAACCCACCGTATGAGCGCATTGGCCGATGAACTGGCGCCGGTCAAGCCTGTTGTTTTTTCCGCTCATAGTATTAATTGCTTGATTGTACTATAATGCCGCCCGTGCAGTATATATGCTTTACCTGAGGAGCGTTGCGACGGGCTGTGCCTGCCAGGCTTGGGTAGAAGCCCGCAAATGTGGATTTTGCACATACCAACGGCGCTCACTTATGTTGAATTACAAGATAAGTGAGGCAGTCGGGACCCATCTCTTCCCTGCCTTTACACGACGTATAACGACGTATTGCAGTGGACAACACCGAACAACAACTACGCAGCCTGTTGCAGGAACGTATCCTGCTGCTCGACGGGGCCATGGGCACGATGATCCAGTCCTATGGCCTGCAAGAGGCTGATTACCGTGGCGACCGTTTCGCCGATCATGGTTGCGACCTGAAAGGCAACAACGACCTGTTGACGCTTACCCAACCCGGAATCATCCGCGACATACACGGTGCGTTCCTTGACGCTGGCGCGGACATTCTTTGCACCAACTCCTTCAATTCCACGGCCGTCGCGATGGCCGATTACCAACTGCAGGATCATGTCCATGAGCTGAACCGGGCCAGCGCCGTCCTGGCGCGGGAAGTCGCCGATGAGAAATCCACGCCGGAGAAACCCCGCTTCGTCGCCGGTGTGCTGGGGCCCACCAATCGCACCGCTTCCATCTCGCCGGACGTCAACCGTCCGGGTTTTCGGAATATCCATTTTATGGAACTCGCGGATGCTTACGCCACGGCCGCAAGAGGGCTGGTGGAAGGCGGCGCGCAGATACTGCTACTGGAGACCATCTTCGACACGCTCAACGCCAAGGCCGCCATCTATGCTATCGAGACCATGTTTGAAAAATACGGCAAGCGGTTGCCGCTGATCATCTCCGGCACGATTACCGACGCCTCCGGCCGCACCCTCACCGGCCAGACCTGCGCGGCTTTCTGGCACTCCGTGCGCCATGCCAATCCATTTGCGATCGGATTGAATTGTGCTATGGGAGCCAAAGACTTACGACAATATATTGAAGAGCTTTCTAATATAGCGGACACCTATACCAGCATCCACCCCAACGCCGGACTACCGAATGAGTTCGGCGAATATGACGAGACTCCCGAATACATGGCCGGGGTGCTGGAGGAGTTTGCCGTCAGCGGCTTCATCAATATCGTCGGCGGCTGTTGCGGCACTACGCCCGACCATATTCGCCGCATCCATGAACTGGTATGCAGCCGGCCGCCCCGTACCGTTCCCGTGATCCCGCCCAAATGCCGCCTCAGTGGCCTTGAAGCGCTCACAGTGACCCCGGCAGCCAACTTTATCAACATCGGCGAGCGCACCAATGTGGCCGGTTCACCCCGGTTCCTGAAACTTATCAAGGAAGACAAACTTGATGAGGCCCTGGACATCGCGCGCCAACAGGTGGAAAACGGGGCCCAGCTTATCGACATCTGCATGGACGAGGGGCTGCTCGATTCCGAACGCCTGATGCAGGAGTTCCTGATGCTTGTCGCCGGCGAACCGGACATTTGCCGGGTCCCTATCATGATCGATTCATCACGCTGGTCAGTCATCGAAACCGGCCTGCGTTGCGTGCAAGGCAAGGGCGTGGTGAATTCGATAAGCCTGAAGGAGGGCGAGGATATTTTCAGGGAGCAGGCGCGTCTGGTCAGGCGCTACGGCGCCGCAGTCGTGGTCATGTGTTTTGACGAGCAGGGCCAGGCCGATACCACCGAGCGGCGCTTGGAGGTTGCCCGGCGCTCGTACCGCATCCTGACGCAGGAAGTCGGCTTCCCGCCGGAAGATATCATTATCGACCCCAATATCCTCACAGTTGCCACCGGCATGGAGGAACACAACAATTACGCGGTGTCTTTTTTTGAATCCGCGCGCTTGATCAAGGAGAACCTGCCCTATGCGCTTGTCGGTGGCGGCCTGAGTAACGTGTCATTCTCGTTCCGCGGCAACAATGTCGTACGCGAGGCCATGCATAGCGCGTTCCTGTACCACGCGGTGCAATCCGGCATGGACATGGCTATCGTCAATGCCGGGCAACTGGGCATATACGATGAGATCGCGCCCGACCTGCTGGAGCGGGTGGAGGATGTCTTACTCAATAGGCGTGCGGACGCGACCGACCGCCTGGTGGAGTTCTCCGATAGCGTCAAGGATACGGCCACCGCCAAGACAAAAGAGAATATCCATGACTGGCGCCGGGGAACCGTGGATGAGCGTCTAAGTTACGCCCTAGTGAAAGGTATAGACACATGGATCGAGGCCGATACCGAGGAGGCCCGGCAACAATATGAACGCCCGTTGCAGGTCATCGAAGGGCCGCTAATGGACGGCATGAACATCGTCGGCGACCTGTTCGGCGCCGGCAGGATGTTCCTGCCGCAGGTGGTAAAGAGCGCGCGGGTGATGAAGAAGGCGGTTGCTTACTTAGTGCCGTTCATCGAAGAAGAGAAACAGGGACAGACCGATGCCCGCAGCCGGGGCCGGATCGTGATGGCGACCGTGAAGGGTGATGTTCACGATATCGGCAAGAACATCGTCGGCGTGGTCCTGCAATGCAATAATTTTGAAGTCATCGACCTCGGTGTGATGGTCCCGGCGGAAACCATTCTCAAAACGGCCCGGGAAAACGGCGCGGACCTCATCGGCCTGAGTGGCCTCATCACCCCATCGCTGGATGAAATGGCGCATGTGGCAACCGAGATGCAACGGCTCCAATTCAATGTTCCCCTGCTCATTGGCGGCGCCACCACCTCGCGCACCCATACCGCGGTTAAGATCGACCCGCATTACGTACCGCCAGTGGTGCATGTCAAAGACGCTTCCCGCGCCGTGGTCGTGGCCCAGGGACTGCTCAGTCCGAACCTGAAGGCAGGTCTGTGCCGGGAAGTCGAAAAAGAGTATGAGGTATTACGCGAACGGCACAAGGGCCGGCAGGCAGGGATCAACTGGCAGTCACTGGCGGGGGCCAGGGAGAACCGCCATGCGCCGAACTGGCAAAACTACGAACCGCCGGAACCGGCGCTCGCCGGAGTTCTGACATTCGATGACTACCCCCTGGCCGAATTGCGCCCATACATCGACTGGACCCCGTTCTTTGTCACCTGGGAACTCGCAGGACGATTCCCGCGTATCCTTGATGACCCGATAGTCGGCGCTGAGGCGCGTAAACTCCATGCCGACGCTTGCGCGATGCTGGACGCGATCATAACGGAACACTGGTTCGGCGCCCGCGCCGTGCTCGGCCTGTTCCCGGCCAATTCCATCGGTCACGACGATATCGAGGTTTATGCGGACCAGGACCGGAACGGGCTGCTGGCCGTGCTCCACAGCCTGCGGCAACAGACACAGAAACCGCCGGGGCAGCCGAACCTGGCGCTGGCGGATTTCATTGCGCCGAAACAGACCGGCATACGGGACTACATCGGCGCCTTCGCAGTCGCCACGGGGTTTGGGATGGAGCAGAAATTGCGCGAGTTTGAACAAGACCACGACGATTACCGGGCGATCATGTTGAAAGCGCTGGCCGACCGTCTCGCGGAAGCCCTGGCTGAGCGCCTGCACCAGCGTGTGCGCAAGGAGTTCTGGGGCTACGCAGCATACGAGGGCCTGGATAATGACGCGCTGATCGCCGAGAAATACCAGGGCATCCGCCCTGCCCCCGGCTACCCGGCCTGTCCTGACCATACGGAAAAACCGATCATCTGGAAGCTGCTTGATGTCGAAGCAAACACCGGCATCCGCTTGACGGAAAATTATGCGATGCATCCTGCCGCCGCCGTCAGCGGCCTGTATTTTTCCCATCCCGACGCCCGCTACTTTGGTCTTGGCAAGATCAACCGCGACCAGGTTACTGACTACGCTGTCAGAAAAGGCATGGAACTGCGCCAGGTGGAACGCTGGCTCAGCCCCAGCCTGGGCTACGACCCGGAAGGTTAATCCGGAACGCCCTTGCAATATTCAGGGCATCCAAAATTTCATTTCCTTCTCCATGCTGATATAGTATGCGGTAGAATAATTTCGGCAGGGAGACACACAAACCATGTACCCAGCACCATTCCGTTACCATCGCCCGGCAACACTGGGCAGCGCGCTGGCGCTGCTCGCGGAACTGGGTGACAGCGCCAGGCCATTGGCCGGAGGCCAATCGCTGATACCCATCCTGAAAATGCGCATGGATGAACCTTCTGACCTGGTGGATATCGGGCGCTTGCCGGAGTTGACCCACATCCGCAAGGAAAAAAACCACTATCGCATCGGCGCCTTGGCCACCCATGCCCGCATCGCCGCGAGCGCCGCCGCCGACAACATCCCCGTTATCCGCGACTGTGCCGGCAATATCGCAGACCCCCAGGTAAGGGCCTTGGGCACCATCGGCGGCTCGGTTTGCATCGCCGATCCGAGCAGCGACTGGCCGGCGCTACTGAACCTGTTAGATGCGGAAATCGTCTGCCAGGACCTGGAGGCAAGCCGCAAGATCGGCATCAGGGACTTCATTACCGATTCCTATACCAACTGCCTCGCCGACGGCGAACTGGTCACGGAAATTCAGATCCCGATCCCGCCGGCGAACAGCGGCGGCGCCTACCTCGGTTTCAAGAAGGCAGCGCCGGCCTACCCCGCCGCCTCGGCGGGGATTCAGTTGACCCTGACCGCCGGCAACATCTGTCATGATATCCGCATGGCGCTGGGTGCGGCAGGACCGGTACCGGTGACTTCTACAGAAATCGAACGATCACTCATCGGCCAACCGTTAACGGACACCAAGCTACAAGAGGCCGCGGCGGCGCTGGTGGAACTGTCTGAACCACCCAGCGATACCCGCGGTTCCGCTGACTTCAAACGTACAATGCTACGCTCGTTATTTATGCGCGCCGCACAGACTGCGATGCAGCGCGCCAAGGGTGAAACCGCCATGGGGAGCCACGACTATGTCTGAACCAGTACAAACCGTATCCATCAACGTTACCGTGAACGGCAAGGCTTGCCGGCGGGATGTCGAACCCCGTCAATTACTGGTGGAATTCATCCGCGAAGAACTGCGCCTGACCGGTACGCATATCGGTTGCGACACCAGCTACTGCGGCGCCTGTACCCTGCTGTTGGACGGCGCCGCCGTCAAGTCCTGCACCTTATTCGCAGTTCAGGCCGACGGCGCGGAGATTACCACCGTAGAGGCCCTGGAAAAAAACGGGCAGATACACCCGCTGCAGCAGGCATTCTCCGAACAGCACGGTCTGCAATGCGGCTATTGCACGCCGGGCATGCTTATGTCGTCGCTGGCGCTGCTGGCTGAGAAGCCTGACCCGGAAACTGCTGACATCCGCAAGGCGCTGGCGGGCAACATCTGCCGCTGCACCGGCTACCAGAACATCATCAAATCCGTCCAGGCGGCAGCCAGAGTGTTACGGGAGGCATAAACCATGGAAATGAAATTCTCAGGCAAATTCAGTATTGACCGTTCCAAGCAGGATGTCTTCTCATTGCTGTCGGACCCAAAACAGTTTGCGCCATTGCTGCCCGGTTTCCACAGCATGGAAATGAAGGATGCCAACACGGCCGAGATTCGGGCAAGAGTGGGGATCGGCAAGATCGGTGGCATCGCCGCGACCGAACTCAGCCTGGCCGGGTCCGAACCACCGCGCCATGCCCGTTACACGGGCCGGGGCAAGCTGATGCAGGGCGTCTACCGCCTGCACACCTCCTTTGACCTTGAAGACAGCGACGCCGGCGGCACCCTGATAAGCTGGCAAGGCAACGCCGAGGTTACCGGCAAGATCCTGTCGCTGGCGGGCGGCGGCATCCGCAGCTACGCGGAAAAACAGATCAACCAGCTTATTGCCAGCTTGGAGGCGGCGCTCTCTCCGGAAGGCGCGGCAACAGCGCCTGCAAAACCGGGAGGGTGGTTCAGCCGCGTGCTGCGCGGGCTGTCCGGCGTCAGCGACTCCGAAACAGCAGCCCGGGTTGAAGCCCAGGACGTCACCACATTGCCGAAAGAGAAGCAGGCAAGCCGTAAACGAGTGAACGCGCTGCTTGACGTGCCTCATGCGGACGCAAAACCTGCCCGGCGCGAAGACGAACGCCTGATAAAGGGCAAGGGATTGTTTGTCGATGATTTCAGCCCCGCCGGCCTGCTGCACATGAGCGTGGTGCGTTCTCCCTATGCCCATGCCCGCATCGTCAATATCGATGTCTCCCGGGCGGAAGCGCTGCCCGGGGTTGCCTGCACCTTTACCGGCAAGGAGGTCATGGAGCTGACCGACCCGTTTATCCAGATCGGCGCCGGTACGACCCAGGAAATTACCGACTATGCGCTGGCCACAGACAAGGTGATTTACCAGGGCGACCCGGTTGTCGCGGTGTTCGCCGAATCCGTTGCCATTGCCGAGGACGCGGCACAACTGGTGGACGTGGAATACGAACCCTTGGAGGTGGTGCTTGACGCGGAGAATGCGCTGACGGATAAAACCGTTCTCCATGACGAAACCGGCACCAATACGATATTCTCAGGTGTCTACGAGTACGGTGATTTGGACCAGGCATTTGCCGAGGCAGCCCATGTCGTAAAGATAGACAAGCTGCATTTCCATCGCTTCAGCAGCACCGCCCTGGAACCCAGCGCTTGCGTCGCCACCTGGGACCCGCGCGGCGAGATAGACCTGTTCTCGAATACTATCATGACCGTGCCATTGGCGTTCCTGGCCCCGGCACTGCGCGTCAGAATGGACCAGATCCGCCTGCGCACCCATGATATCGGCGGCAGCTTCGGCAACAAGATCACCAACTATCCGTACCTGACGCTGGCCTGCCTGGCCTCCAGGAAGATGAACGGCGTGCCGGTAAAGTGGATAGAAACCCGCGCCGACAACCTGATCGCAGGCAGCGTGGGCAGCGAACGCACGTACCTGGATACGGAAGTCGCGCTGAACAGTGACGGTGTCATCACCGCACTGCGGTCGAAACATATTGATGATATCGGCGCATATCCCCGCTATGAGCCCCTGGGTTCCGTGATCTGGTCCCAGGTGCTGCCCGCCGCCTACAAGCTGCGCAACATCAGGATAGATTTCAACCAGGTTGTTACCAACAAAGGCCCTGCCGCGCCCAATCGCGGCTATTCGCGGCTGCCGCATCTCTGGTTCATGGAACGGGTCGTGGATATCTGCAGCCACGAACTGGGTATCCCTTCCGATGAGATGCGCCTGATGAACTATATCGAAAAGTTCCCGTACGAAACGCCCAACGGCTGCGTGTACGATTCCGGCGACTTTCCGGCGATGCTGGCGAAAGCCAAGGAACTGGTCGACTGGGATGGCTGGAAGAAGAAACAGGCGGACGCGCGTAAGGAGGGCAAACTGATCGGCATCGGCATCGGCACCACCCTGGATTCGGGCACGAACAACTGGGGCCAGGCCAGGTACGTCAATCCGCATGCACCGTTTTCCGGCAACTCCACCGCGGCCAGGGCGAAACTGGACCTGGACGGTACAGTGGTGGTCAGCCTGGGTACTTTCCCGCAGGGCCAGGGCCACGAGACCACTGCGGCGCAGGTAGTCGGCGATGTGCTGGGCATCCCCCCGGACCTGGTACACGTGAAGACCGGTTTCGATTCACTCTACGACAGTCATACCGGCCAATCGGGCACCTACGCCAGCCAATTCGCAGTGACCGGTTTGTCCGCGGCCCACGGCGCCGCGCTCAAGCTCAAGGCGGAAATGACAAAACTGGCTTGTTTCGGTCTGGAAGCAAAGGAAGAAGACCTCGAGTTCGGAGTCGGCGACATGGGGCCGCAGGTCAGCGTCAGGGGCACGGACCGGGCGCTCAACTACTGGATGCTGGCCAACTTCATCAATTCGAACAGCGCCAGTCTGCCAGATGAGTTGCGCGATCTGTCACTGAATGTCCGGCATGTCTACATGCCGCCGTTCAAGGTCCCGGATGTGGAGAAAAAAATCGGCAATCTTACCCTCACCTACGCGCTGCAACTGCATATCTCAGTGGTTGAGGTAGATCCGGATACGTTCCTGACCAGGATACTGGACTACGCCATCGTCGACGACTGCGGCACGGTGATCAACCCGATGATCGTCGAAGGCCAGGTGCACGGTGGCGCGGCCCATGGCATTGGCGCCGTGTTGCTGGAGGACATTGCCTACGACGCGGAAGGCAATGCGATTGCCGGATCATTCACCGATTATGCGCCGATCACCATCAGCAGCATGCCGGAACTCAAGTGCGCAAACCGGCAATCGCCCTCCCCGTTTACGTTCCATGGCGCCAAGGGCATGGGCGAAGGCGGTGGCGGACCACTGCTCTCCCTGAGCGCGGCGTTGCAGGATGCCCTGCACGGGAACGGCATCATTATCGAAAATTCGCATAACTCGCCCATGTCGATGTTCGAGCGCTTTGCCGGCGGCTCACACAAAGGAGTGACTGTCAAGACCGTGTGAATAATGGAGCGTCTGATCTAAGGAAACTCTGACTTAATCAGAGGTTCCCTAAGAAAAATCTGACTTAATCTCAGAGCTTTCCTAATTAATGTAAGGCATTACCTTTTCTGCCAGGGTATTAACCACCACATCAGGATGCTTGGTAGCAATCGGCAGAACGAAGTTATTTATACCCAATTGATTTAATTCACGCAGCCGGGGGATAACCTCGTCCGGCGTGCCGGTAACGGCTACCGCGTCCAATATCCGATCGGTGATCAGCCCGGCTTGCGCGGCATCCATACTGCCATGTTGCTGATAATCGTATTTTTCCTTCATCACCTGCAGGTCTTGGAGCAGTCCGGCAGGCAGATCATCGTGCGGCACGGCCTTATAAATTGTGCTGGCTGCCACTGAGGCATAGCCACGAGCCTCGGCGCGCGCCTGCTCGCGATCGTCGGAGACGACAAAGGCCAGACGCTGATACAGTTTGATCTCGGACAACGCGCGCCCTGCAGCGCGCGCGCCGATTTCGATATTCTTTTTGGCATAGCGCGCCAGTTGCAGGTCGGCGCCGACTTGAAACAGGACTCCATCGGCTATGCGCCCGGCCAGTTGCAGTGACTTCGGGCCGGTACAGGCGATGACTACAGGCGCTTTGCGCGAGGGCCAGCTTACCTTTATATCTTGTCCGTCATGATTGGCCTCCTCGCCGGCCATCAGACGCCGGACCGTATTGATGACCTCCTCCAAGCGTTTGAGTCGGACTGGTCGCTCGCCGATGGTATGCGCGGCGCTATCCCCGACACCTACACCTAACACAGCGCGTCCGCCGGAATATTCATCCAAGGTGGCAAAACTGTGCGCCAGCACCGCAGGGTGGCGGGTAATGACATTGGTGACACCGGTGGCAAGTTCCATGCTCTCTGTGCGGTCCGCGAACAAGGTCAGAGCCATGTAAGCATCGCGAAACACGGATTGGGAGTCCGCGACCCAGATACCGCGGAAGCCCATTGCCTCGGCGCGCGCGACCCAGCCGACAAAATCTGCCAAGGGGCGATTGGGCAGTATGCCAATATGGAATGAAGCGGGCATGGATGGGTATTCGGTTACCTGGCGCTCACTTCCACCCAGGCGTCGTAGGCAGCCTGGCCAACGCTAAATGGCAACAGGTTGACGGCGCTGTCGGGCACACAGCGGGCGCCGGAGGTGAGGCTGTTTGCGTCCGGCCAACCATCGTGCATCCATACCGTGCCTGGCAAGACGTCATCTGTCACTCGGGCAAACGCCTCGCATTCCCCGCGCTCGTTATGCAGCTTGATGGGCATGCCATCGGTGAGACCTCGTTCCGCCGCATCCGCAGTCGATATCCATAGCATAGGCCCAGGTTCCAACCTGTCGATCGAAGGCAGCGCCCGGCCATGGTCGTAGAAGGCATGAAAATGGGTCAGCGCCCGTCCATTGCGTAGTTCCAGCGGATACGCCGACCCCGAGCGCGGCCGGTACTCGGGCAACGCCGGCAAGCCGTGTTGTGCGGCGCGTTCCGAATAGAATTCCAGTTTGCCGGAAGGAGTTGCGTAACGGTGGTCCGGGTGAGCCACATGGGAGATATTCAATTCTCCTATGCCGCCGTTTGCGCGCAAGGACTCGACCGTGGCATGACCGGTTGCGGGATGATCCAGCGTTGCATCGATATGACCATGTTTGCTCTCCCACGGGTAGAAATTCCTGATATTCAGACGTTGTGCCAGGTCCTTAAGAAAATCCGCCATACTGCGGGTCTCGCCGGGTGCAGGCAATGCCTGGTCCATCAGGTACAGGTGGGTATGGGTACCCTTAACACCGGTGTCTTCCAGCCATGATGTGGCAGGTAGAACCACATGCGCGTGCTTCCGGATCATGTCGTTCATAAACAGGTCATAGCTAACGACCAGTTCCATTTTCTCAAGGCCGTATTCCAACCGCTTTGCATCTGCAAAAGACGACAGCATGTTGGTCCCCAGCAGCAGAAAAGCGCGAATCCGGCTCTGTTCTATGGCCTCCAGAATAGCGGGCATCTGGTTGGGTATGTAGTCGCCCGGCGGACGCTCTTCAAAATTGATGATGTGGTTGGTAGCGAAGCCATGAGAAGGAGCTGCATGGCGCGGGCCCAGGCCGCAGCCGGGCTTGCCGGACTTACCGGTAAGCGCCGGCAGGCAGGAAACCGTTCGCGCGGCCTGCCAGCCATTTTGATCCTTGTACAGGGAACTGCCACCCAGTAGGATCATGGCCCGTTCGATTCCTGCGTAAGCGCGGGCAAACTCGATGATACGAGCCGGTTCCAGACCGGTGATCGTCCCGGCCCAGGCCGGTGGACATTCCTGAACATGCTCGCTTAGCTGGGCAAACCCCGTGGTATGTTGTTCAATGAAGTCACGATCATGCAAGTCATCGGTGATGATCTGATACATCATGGCCAACGCAAGCGCTGCGTCCGTGCCTGGCTTGATCAGAAAATACTCGTCAGCGAGCCTGCAAGACTCGCTCATGCGCACATCAATAGCGATCAACTTGGCTCCGCGCCGCCGGGCCGCGGCAATGTGGCGTCCGGTATTGGGCTGGCTGGCCAGGTTCGCGCCCCAGAGGATAATCAGATCCGAATTTTTACCCATATCCTCCTTGGTGTTTGCTTCCAGCAGACCGGTGAGTCCCAGGCCGAAACCTCCCAGGCCCCAGCAGATCATGCTCGGGTCCCACCACTGGCAACCGTACATGTTGCCGAATCTGAGAGACAGTTCCGCATGAGCAAAGGTTCCGTAATCGTTGGCCAGCACACCATGTCCGGGCCATAGCCCCACAGATTCCCGTCCAACGGCCTGGAAACCCTGGACAATACAATCCAGGGCATCATCCCAGCTCACCACGTCCCAGTTGCCGCTCGCGCGCTTGCTGCGCATCATGGGATAGAGGATACGCCGGGGATTGTCTATTATCTCGCCGGCTGCCTGTCCGCGCGCGCAAAGGAAGCCGCGGCTATCCGGGTTCTGCTTATCGCCGGTGATTTTAACCAGCCGGTTGCCGGCAACGGTGACCTGCATCCCACACAGCGTAGGATGACAATTCATGGGGCACATGGTGCGGACTGTGCGTGATTCCTGAGGCTGTAGAGGTGTCATAGGAAGCGTTCAGTCAGCCGGGATATATGCCGTGTCGGTCACTTTACCCGCAGGTGGTAAGCGAACTGAGGGCAGATGTGCCCTTTTACCTCGGTTTCGGATTCTCCCAACAGTTTCACCTCACACCAGGGATTGAAAAGCGCTTCGACCTCATCCCGGAATACCCGGAATGGTGGCGGGTTGATCTGGCCATCCTGATAAGTCAGGGTGATGAGCAAGGCTTGCATGTCAGGTTGCAACAAGGTGTTCATGCTTGCGGCATATTGCGCGCGCCGGTCATGAGGCAAAGCAATAAGCGACGCGCGGTCGTATACCGCAACCACATCGGACAGCCGCCCTGGCTCCAAAGAAAAGAAATCGCCGCACAGAAATTCCAACTGTTCCGAGCGATACCTGATAAACGGGCCATCCCGGTCACGCTCCGCGTCCAAGCCATTTTCTTCGATAAACGACCGGGCGGCAATCTCGCTCAGTTCCACGCCAAGCACATGGTACCCCTGAGCCATCAACCAGATCATGTCCTTGGACTTTCCACACAGGGGCACAAAGACCTTGCTACCCGCAGGAATGCTCAGGCCGGGCCATCTGTTGACCAACACGGGGTTGAAATCCTGCTGGTGGAAGGCCAGTTCATTCGCTTCCCACTTCTCATGCCAGAAATGATGTTCCATGCCAGCGGATTATATCAGACAGAATTGGGATGCCAATAAAATGATGCTGCTCTTGTAGCGATGTTGATCAATCAGCATAAACCCCTCAAGATCAGGGCGCTACTGCACATGTATGTAACTACTGTGTCGCTTGATGAGCGACCCCTTCTCTCACTGAATTCCCGTTTGCATTACCGGAATGGTATGCAAGGCGATTCCATGAACATCGCAAGAGAACCACTCGCACAACAGCCGGAGTCCAGTCAAAAGGAAAATTAGCCAGGCGCTTTAACTTTGTGGTAGAACTGGATTATTGCCCCATCCGGGGTCTTGATAGAGAAGATATCGACTTGGCCCAGCAGTTCCATATCGGCGCGACTTATAGGGCGATGTATAGGCCAGCCCCGGCTTTTAATTTCTGTCTCTGCTACGGCAACATCCGCCACTTCGAATCGGACCGCTAGAATGCCCAGGTTCGGCGCATCACACCGGCCCGAGTAATCCTGGCCATCAAGTCCTCTTATCTCGATCATTTCCATTCGCCCGAACTCGCCCGGTGTCGGGTATACGATGCTGGCCTGGTATGGGATTGTTGTGGTCAGGTTAATGGGCAATCCAAGTGGGGTGGGAGTAGGCGTCTTGGCTGTGTAGGGTTCGCCATGGTAGAAGGTGGCAAAACCCAGGACTCTGGTGAAGAAGTCATAGGAGATATCCCGATCGCGCACCATCTGCATGATGTTAAACGGGCGTGTCATGCGCTCGAAAGGCGGGATGTCTGACGGCAACGGCGGCGAAAGCCGCTCATATCCTTGCACCTGTATCCCGTCCGGTCCCCGGAATATAGTAATGTTTAGCTTCGATGCGCCGAATTCCAGGTAGGTAATAGGCGTTTCTGTCCACCAACCAATGGCGATGGCATCATCATAGACGGACTGCATGTCCTTCATGCGCGCCATCAGGCTGAAGTAGCAGCCGGTATCCCAGGCCCTGGCTCCCGGTCTCATGGGCGCGCGCCGCCCGGCACGGTCGAATCGTATCAACCGGAGGTTCGCCTGGTTCTCGCCTGGCCTGCCAAGGATCAACATCTCCCCGGTTGCCTCCGCCGCCAGTCCCCAGGTAGCAATTTCGGAAGCGGAAACGCTCCCATGCGCCTTGTTCTCATAGCCGCCAATTTCATGGAAAAATCGAGCGCTTGCCCGCAAATCGGTAACACTGAGCACGGCCTCCTGCCAGGGCTTGTTAGTGATCGGCGTCACTTCACTCGCTGCGCCGCCCGCGCCGATAACAAGGCTGCATACGACACACAACATTACTGATATTAGCGTTTTCACGGGTTAACCCGCAATCAGATTCAACGGCAACTGATTGGTGCACTTGATCTCCGAGACGGCCATCCTGGAATTGACTTCACGCACCATGGGCAGGGACAGCAACTTGTGCAGGAAACGCTCGTAGGCGTGGATGTCGGTAGTGACGACCTTGAGCAGGAAGTCTATCTCCCCCATGACCGTGTAGCATTCCAGCACTTCCGGCAGTTTCTCCACGGCTTGCTGAAAATTGGGCAGAGCTTCTCGACCATGCGCTTCCAATCGAATCTCCGCAAACACGATGACATCCAGACCCAGGCGGTTGTGGTCCAGGATTGCCACCCGTTTTTTCAGAACCCCGGCATCTTCCAGGCGTTTCAGCCTGCGCCAGCAAGGCGAGACGGACAAACCGATCTTTGCCGCCAGTTCGCTGATCGTCAGCCCGGCGTCATGTTGCAAAACAGCAAGGATATTTCTGTCGAACTTATCGAGCTTATAGACCATATTTACCTGTGAAATAAGATTTTAAGAAATATTTTTTCTGATTATCGGCATTTCACACGAAAAAAGCAAAAACAATCCTCTTTTTCCCACTTATACTTTGGGAGCCTCTGATTAAGTCAGAGGTTCCTTTATTGAAAAACTATCATACATTGATATGGCTGCCAGATTGCATATTCCTACCGCGCCGTACCGCCCCGGAGAAGAACCGGATTTCAAGGCTATCGCCCTGACCAAGCCCGGCGCGCTGGACTGTCCCGACGAGCTGGCGCCCGCTAACGAGATCAGCGCCCTGTCGTTCGGTCTGATCCGCATCCTTGATGAGAATAATCAAGCTGTGGGGCCTTGGCGCCCTGAACTGTCCGCCGATATGTTGCGTGACGGCTTGCGCCATATGCTGCTGACGCGCCTGTATGATGATCGTATGTTCAGGATGCAGCGCCAGGGGAAATTGTCTTTCTACCTGAAATGTACTGGCGAGGAAGCTGTCTCGATCGCGCAGTGTATGGCGCTGGATAAGGATGACATGCTGTTCCCTACTTATCGGCAGCAGGGCCTGCTCATCGCGCGCGGCTATCCCCTTCAGGAGATGATGTGCCAGTGTCTGTCCAATGCCGGCGACAAACTGCAGGGGCGCCAGTTGCCGGTCTTGTACAGTTCGGACGCCTATAACTTTTTCACCATCTCCGGCAACCTGGGCACGCAGTTTTCTCAGGCTGTCGGCTGGGCCATGGCCGCTGAATACAAAAAGACCAGCGATATTGCCGCGGCCTGGGTAGGCGAAGGTACCAGCGCTGAAGCAGATTTCCATTATGCTCTTACCTTCAGCGCCGTATACCAGGCGCCGGTGGTATTAAATGTAGTGAATAACCAATGGGCTATCTCTACCAACCAGAATGTCGCCGGTGGCGAACAAAACCCGTTTGCCGCCCGCGCTATCGGCTACGGCATCCCCGGCCTACGCGTGGATGGCAATGACTTTCTGGCAGTGTTCGCCGCTACCCGCTGGGCCGCGCGCAGGGCGCGCGCAGGTGGCGGCCCAACCCTGATCGAATTGTATACCTATCGCGCCGGAGCACATTCCAGCAGCGATGACCCGGGCAGGTATCGGCCTGTCGATGAGTGGGAGAACTGGCCTCTGGGCGATCCCATTAAGCGGTTAAAACAGTACTTAATCGCCTCGAATGAGTGGTCGGAAACAGATCACGAACAACTTAAGCAGGAACTGGAGGAGATAGTGAGCGCTACCTGGAAGGAAGCGCTGGCGTTGGGCGATCTGAATGAAGGCCCGCGCCCGCCTGATTCGGCCATGTTCGAACATGTCTATAAGGAAATGCCGCCGCACCTTATCGAACAACGCCGTCAGTTTGAGGCAATGAAATGAACACGCAATCAAGTCCAGGACCACATCAGGCAACACAGTCCGAGGCAGCTAGGGCAGCGCGTCAGGACACGCGCTCGATGTCCATGATCCAAGCCCTGAATTCGGCGATGGACGTGATGCTGGAACGCGACCCAAAAGTGATCATTTTCGGCGAAGATGTGGGCTATTTCGGTGGCGTATTCCGCTGCACCGAAGGTCTGCAACAGAAGCACGGAGAGGATCGCGTGTTCGACACGCCTATTGCCGAGGGAGGAATTGTTGCTACGGCCATTGGCATGGGTGTGAATGGTCTGCGGCCACTGGTCGAGATCCAGTTTGCTGATTACATCTATCCCGCTTTCGATCAGATTGCCAGCGAACTCGCCCGCCTGCGTTACCGTAGCGCCGGCCAGTTCTGGTCGCCGGTGACCATCCGCACACCCTGTGGAGGCGGCATACGTGGCGGGCAGACTCATTCACAAACGCCGGAGGCGCTGTTTGCTCATGTTTGCGGTCTGAAGACGGTCATGCCTTCCAATCCCTATGACGCCAAAGGTCTGCTGATCAGCGCAATTGAGGATGATGACCCGGTCATCTTTTTTGAACCTAAGCGCCTCTACAACGGTCCGTTCGACGGTGACCCCGACAAACCATCCAGGAGCTGGGGCGACCACGACAAGGGCCAGGTCCCAACTGGCCACTACCGTGTGGCGCTGGGCCAGGCGGAAATCGCGCGCGCCGGGAACGATGTGACCGTTCTCGCCTACGGCACAATGGTGCACGTGGCGCTGGCGGCAGCGGCGCAGACGGGCATCGATGCCGAGGTGATCGATGTGCGCTCCCTGATGCCATTGGATGTAGATGCTCTCTGCGCTTCTGTGTGCCGCACTGGGCGTTGTATGATCGTGCATGAAGCCACGCGCCACTGTGGCTACGGCGCGGAGCTCTCGGCGCAGATGCAGGAACATTGCTTCTGGAACCTGGAAGCGCCCATTGAGCGGGTGACGGGGTGGGACACGCCCTACCCGCACGCGCAGGAATGGGCTTACTTCCCGGGGCAAGCGCGGGTAGCCGCGGCGTTGCAACGGGTCATGGGCGCCTGATCATGCCAGAGTATTCATTCAAACTGCCGGACCTGGGCGAAGGGACCGTGGAATCGGAGATTGTCGCCTGGCGCGTCGAAGTCGGCGATTTTGTCAACACGGACCAACCCCTGTTGGACATAATGACGGACAAGGCCACTATCGAAGTCACTGCGCCGGTAACCGGAACCCTGATTTCCGTCGCGGGCGAAGCCGGCGACCTTATTGCAGTAGGCGCCGAACTGGCGGTATTCTCTACCGCTGAGCAGGAACCGGCAGAGCAAGCGCTGGAAACGGTTACAGCCGGGGATACATCACCAAACGCTGAGGCAGCCGGCGATGCGCTGCTTTGTCATGCCAACGTAAGCGGAGTTGTGCCGATCGATCCCGACGCCACCAGGGAAACCGCGCCAACCAGCGCCAGGCCACAAACCTCCCCCGCCATTCGCCGCCTAGCCAGAGAACAAGGTATCGAGCTCAACCAGGTACGCGGCTCTGGGCCGAACGGACGCATCACCCGCGCGGATATCGACCAGTATCTGGAGCGATCGGAACCACAGCGCGTTTTTAAGACCAAAGCGGTTTCAACTGGCGCGCGTGAGATTAAACTAACGGGGCTACGCCGCAAGGTCGCCGAGAAAATGGCGCTAAGCGCCAGCCGTATCCCACACTTCAGCTATGTCGAGGAAGCCGATGTCACTGAACTGGAGCGGCTGCGCAGCCGCCTTAACGGGACGCGGCAGGAAGACCAACCCAAGCTCAGCTACCTGCCTTTCTTGATGCAGGCATTGGTAAAGGTGGCGCAGACGTTCCCATATTGCAACGCGCACTTTGACGACGAGAACCAGGTTATCAGGCAGTTCGATCCGGTCCACATAGGCATTGCCGTGCAGACAGAGCGCGGCCTGCTGGTACCGGTTATCCGTCACGCGCAGACCCTGGACCTTTGGCAGTGCGCCGCTGAACTGAAGGACATTGCAGAACGGGCCAGAAACAGGCGCGCCCGCAAACAGGAACTCAGCGGCTCGACAATTACCCTCTCCAGCCTGGGAGCGCTCGGCGGTATCGTGTCCACACCCATCATCAATTATCCCGAAGTCGCGATCATCGGCATTAACCGGACCCGGCGGCGCCAGGTGTTCGAAGATGGCGGGGTCAGCAACCGCCTGGTGATGAATATCTCTTCTTCGTTCGACCACCGTGCACTGGACGGATATGAAGCTGCGCAAACCATCCGGGCGTTAAAAGGCTACCTGGAATCCCCGGCGACCCTGTTCCTGCACGCATAAACGATTAAGAATTTCCGGATAATAGGGTAAACTTAGTTACCTATGAATTTCATGCGGCGCAGTGAGCAAACCCAATGATTGTCGAACAGATCTGGACCGGCAACGACTGGCGTAACTTCAATTATCTTATTGCCTGCCCCGATACCGGCGAGGCGCTGGCGATTGACCCCCTGGACCATCGCAAGTGCCTGCGCCATGCGCGCGACCAGGGCTGGGATATCACCCAGGTACTCAACACCCATGAACACCATGACCACATCGGCGGCAACGCTGCGCTGATTGCCGAAACAGGCGCACAGTTGCTCGCTCACAAAAATGCGGTGGATCGGATTCCCGGTGTGGACAAAGCGTTATCCGCCGGCGATATCATCAAGGTCGGAAACCGCGTCGAGTTGGAGGCGCTGGATACACCGGGGCACACCATGAGCCACGTCTGCCTACTCTCGCATACGGACCAGATGTCCTTGTTCTGCGGGGACACCTTGTTCAATGCCGGCGCCGGCAACTGCCACAATGGTGGCCATCCGAACCAGTTGTACATGACTTTTACCGGCCAACTGGCAAACCTGCCCGACAACACCCTGGTTTATCCGGGCCATGACTACATCATCAACAACCTGCAGTTCACGCTGAGCAGAGAACCCGGCAATACCGAGGCGCGCGCGTTGCTGGACAACCTGGCCGACCAGGACCCGGATGACGCGCTGGTCACTACCATCGGGCTGGAGAAGACGGTCAACACCTTTTTCCGTCTGAGAAATCCGGAAGTGATAGAGAAGCTACGCGAGTCGTTCCCTGATTTATCCGCCGACCCCGATGAGAAAACGGTCTTCCTGAAGTTACGGGAACTTCGTAACGACTGGTAGCACACCATTGTCGACGCGCGCAATACTGCTTGCCGCCGACGGGTTGCTGATTATCCATACCCTGTTTATTGCTTTCGTGGTATTTGGGCTGCTGCTGGTTCTCGCCGGAACAGTCGCAAAATGGCGCTGGATCAGGAATCCCTGGTTCCGTTGCATTCATCTCGGCGCCATCGGCTTCGTAGCGCTGCAGTCCTGGCTGGGAATGATGTGCCCGCTGACGATCTGGGAAAATGCGCTGCGACAACTGGCAGGGCAGTCAGGCTATGGCGATTCGTTCATACAGTACTGGCTGCACAATCTGATCTTCTACCAGGCGGAAGCCTGGGTATTCACACTGTCTTATACCGCCTTTGGCGCACTCGTGGCGCTTGTCTGGCTACTGGCGCCCCCGGAATTTACAAAAAAGCAATAAGTACAGCCCGCCCTGGCTTAAAATCAAAGCGATTTAAGATAACGCCAGGCACGCTTCCCCCGTGACTGTTTACGCAGCCACAGCAGGTCCTCCGGCAAGTCAATATCCCGACCAAGGCCGGCGGAACGGGCTATATGAATGGGAACCCGGCGTGTTGCCGCTTCCTTGCGAAATTCTTCGAAACTGTTCTCACCGTACATCAAATTCATCGCAAGAGGCGGCGTAAACACCAGGCCGTTGGTGCCACCATCGTTGGCAGCGGGGCACAAGGTAACGCCATCCTTGTGCTCCCGGTCCAGGTAAACCAGGTCCCGGTCTTCGATCTCCGGCACGTCGGCCGGGATGATGAGTACCTTGCCGGCGCTGTTGTCGCTGATATGCTCTATTCCTCTCAAGACATCCGCGGCATAGCCGCTGTCGGTTCCCGTGTTGAGTATGTCAGCGGTTTTTTCCCGGGCCTGTGCGATCACATCGGCATCGCAACTGATCACCGTAACACCAGTCACCGCGGCGGATGCAGCCAGGGTGTCCAGTATGTCTTCCAGCATGCACAAGCTGAGTTGCCGGCGCTGCGGCGATGTCAGAACAGTTGCCAGGCGCAACTTGGAATGCCGCAACCGCTTTACCGGGATCAGCGCCCACATAGTAAGCAACCTCTGATCTCAAATATCAATCGATACCGGTGATGCGAATACCGGAATGGCTGGTCTTGTAGGTCTTGTTGATATGAATAAGAAGGCTGGTCAGGGCCTCGGCGGCCGCTGCATTGGCAAGTTTACCGGCATTGATGGCGCGGCAACCGCTGTCTTCCACCAGTTGCATCACCTCCCGGCGGGTTTCCGGGTCGTCACAGGTGACGAGGATATCGCAGTCGATTTCAACATCCTGTTCCAGCAGGTTGGCGGCCACATTGTGATAGGCCGCGGCGACCCGCGCCTTGTCTCCCACCGTTTCGCGGGTGATAACCGCAACGCTCCCCTGCGCCGGCAACTGGACAACAGCCACCTTCGGCGGCATCAGCGGTACCGTGGTATCTATCAGGATCTGCCCGGACAGGCCCGACCTGATACTCTCAAGAGTGGCTGCGTGGGCAGCAAACGGCACGGTCAGCGCCACGACCTCAGCCTGTTGCGTCGCACTGAGATTGTCCATGCCGGCAATAGCCCCTGCACCGGGCTTCTTATTCAGTTCAGCCGCCGCATTCTGCGCCTTCTCCGCCACCCGGGAGCCGATGATTACCTCGTGTCCGGCCCTGGCCCAACGCCAGGCAAGGCCGTAACCAAGATTACCGGTACCACCCAGAATCGCTATTTTCCGTTTATTTTCCATTGTCAGACCAGAAGACAGGAACAGGTTAACCCTGCTCGCTTTCTATTGTTATAATATAGGAAGCTCTGATTTAATCCTCAGAAGTTCCTAAGAAGCATTGTACAGATGGGGGCTCGTCTAACGGCAGGACAGCGGACTCTGACTCCGCCAGTAGAGGTTCGAATCCTCTGCCCCCAGCCAATTTACAGTTTCAAAACGTTTCATTTCCTGACCGTGGACGTGAAGGTATCACGAAACGGGCGCATTGCAAAATCCTATCCTGGATGCAGCGAATCCGCATGAACGGGAAGCCAACTCATAGCGGCCTTGTCGCCTATCCAATGATGACGCCAGGGTTGGCGCGGGACAAGGCGATTGACATAGAATTTACCCATTGCGGTAAGTGTAAGAATACCCATTCAAGGCAGGTGCACCGCCCAGGTGCACATAAAGTAGCCTTGATCCTGATTGGAAAAATCCTTTTCGAACTAGATCAATCATGCCTTGCATCGATTTACCTTCGTAAACAGGGTCAGTAATCATAGCTTCAGTTTGTGCAGCTAATCGAATAGCTTCATTTGTTTCATTACTTGGAACACCATAGGCTGGATATGCATAGTCCTCGATAATCACAATATCGTCATCCGTGATGTTCTGACCCAGTTCAATCAGTTCGGCTGTATTGCGAGCTATTTGAGTTACTTGAGGGCGAGTTTTTTCCATCGTGAATGATGCATCGATTCCTATTACCTTATTCGCGCGACCATCTGATTTAAAACCAACGATCATCCCCGCTTGAGTAGATCCGGTTACTACACAAACAATAAAATAATCGAATTTAAATCCCAATTCCGATTCCTGAGTTCTTACCTCTTCCGCAAATTGGGTATAACCTAGTCCTCCGAACTTATGAACAGACGCACCCGCAGGTATTCCATACGGCTTACCGCCATGTGCTCGAACATCATCCATTGCTTCTTCCAAGCTCTTTCGGCTCCCGATATCGAATTCATCAGCTACAATACGACTATCTGCACCCATTAGTTTCGTTAGAAGAATATTTCCAACCCGATCATAGACTGCATCCTCGTGTGGCACCCAGCTCTCCTGAACTACACGACATTTCATACCTATTTTTGCTGCTACTGCGGCAACAAGGCGAGTATGGTTTGATTGAACACCTCCTATTGATACCAAAGTATCTGCTCCTAACGCTATCGCATCAGGAACGATATACTCGAGTTTCCGAAGTTTGTTTCCTCCCAACGCAAGACCAGAATTGCAATCTTCTCGCTTTGCCCAAATCTCCACTTTGCCACCTAGCGCTTTCGATAGTCGCGGTAAGCGCTCAATGGGGGTAGGCCCGAAAGTTAGCGGATATCGTTCAAACTTCTCTAACATGCTTATCTCCATCAAACTTGATGCAAAAGATTATAGATGCTTTGAAAAGAACGACGTGAAGGTACCACGTAACGGGCGCATTGCAAAATTCTATCCTTGATGCAGCGAACCCGCATGAACGGCAAACCAACTCATATCGGCCCGGGCGCCTATCCGGTGATGACACCAGCATTAGCCATATGTTACTCAAAAGCGATATGTATGTGTAAGAATTATACACATGCTCAATCGCCAAAACAAAAGCTAAGAGATATTACCGAAAAACCCCAGATGTGAGCCAGGCGCGCGTACGGCCACGTTACATAATGACGGCGTCAAGAAACTTCGGGATAGCTGGATATACGGGGAATATGCCCGCTGCCAATTTACGGCCCGGTTACAGGTTCTCCAGGATGTTCTCCGCGGAACTGACCTTGAATTCCATCGGCGCCTCGACATGCAGTTGGGTAATCGTACCGTCTTCGACCACCATCGCGAAACGCTGGCCTCGGGTGCCCAGGCCAAAACCGGAACCGTCCAGTTCCAGCCCCAGCGCCGCAGCATAGGTGCCATTGCCGTCGGCCAGCATCAATACCTTATCGCCGGCGCCGGCATCTGCGCCCCAGGCGTCCATCACGAACATGTCATTCACCGCCATGCAGGCAATAGTGTCCACGCCTTTTGCCTTGATCGCGTCCGCATTGTTGACAAAGCCCGGCAGGTGTTCTCTTGAACAGGTCGGGGTGAACGCGCCAGGCACCGAAAATACGACTACCTTTTTGCCGGTAAATAACTCATCGGTGCTCAGCGAACCGGGCCCGTCAGTCTTAATAACGTGAAACCGCCCCGCTGGGGCTTTATCTCCGACTTGTACTGTCATTAGTAGTCTCCTGTGATTTTTACTGGTGATTACGAGAATTATATCAGGGATGGAATGGAGAGTCGCCTTCGGCGACACTTCGGCGACACGGTATGACTGGACGCCCTCTTCCGAGGGAGTGGTACTATGGCTACGTCAGAGAACTGCCCCCATCCCATTCCCGTGGAAACGGGAATCCAGTTAGCAACTCTTCCTTATTTCAAGGGAGTTGGGTCAGCACCTGTTCCAGAGGAGGTCGTTGCGCGGCCGGCGTTTCAGCCGGGATGCCGTACCAGAACAAACCCACTACCTGTTCCAAGTCAGGGTCTGCGCCGATAATCTGGTAAAACTCTCTTGTTCTGGTCACTGCACCGGTAGTCCATTTAACACCGATACCCTCATCCCACAACAGCAGCATCAGATTCTGGGCGGCACAGCAGCAGGAAGCGTAGTTTTCCTGCATGGTGACTGCGTCATCTGACGTCAGGCAAGTCAGCGCCAGCCAACCCGGGACTTCACGCCAGCGTCTGAGCTTGATCTGCGCAGCCCGCTCCCCCTGTTTTTCATTGACCAGCCTTGCATTCAGCAAGCAGACCCGTTCCTTGCTTTGCTCGCTCAATAGGTAAAAGCGCCAGGGTTGAGTCAGGTAGTGGTTCGGCGCCCAGATGGAATGCTCCATTGCCGCGCGCACTACGGCTTCATCGGGGTAAACGCCGGACTTGAACTGGTGTATGGTGCGCCGGCTTCTGACGAGGTCTTTTATCTCCATGTAGCAACAAGGCAAGATTAATCAAAGCATGAAGTATTGTAACAATTCGTTCAGGTAGCGGGCGCCTTTTTGTGTCGTCTTCAGTAGTCCTGGTTCCCGTTCGAGCAGGCCGTCTGCCCTGGCAGCATCGACTTGCGCCCGCACGCGCGCCGGCGCCAGGCCCGTTCTTGCGCTGAAATGGGACAGCGGCACGCCGTTTTTCAGACGCAGCGCATTGAGCATGAATTCCAGGATACAATCCTGCTCGTCCAGCGTCCGTTGTGCGGCTATCGCGGCATCGGAGCCGGCGGCGCGTATATAACTATGCGGCACGCGCAGGCGCGACTGCCTGATCACTGCCCCGTTGCTGATCTTGCCGTGAGCGCCGGCGCCGACGCCGATGTAATCGCCGAATTCCCAGTAATTCAGGTTGTGCCGGCATTCACTGCCCGGCCTGGACCAGGCAGAAACCTCGTATTGCCGGTAGCCCTGCTGAGCCAGATAGTCCTCACCGCGGCATTGCATCTCCCAGGTAAGGTCATCGGTGGGCAACGGCGGCGGTTTTGCATGGAACACGGTATTGGGTTCGATGGTAAGCTGGTACCAGGAGATATGTGCCGGCTCCAGGCTGACCGCGACGGCAAGATCGGACAAGGCGTCATCAGCCGTCTGGTCGGGCAACCCGTACATCAGGTCGATATTGACATTGGTGAAGCCCGCCGCAGCCGCCGCTGCGACCGCAGATCGGGCCTCTTCGGCGTCGTGAATCCTGCCGATAGACTTGAGTTTTTGATTATCAAAGCTCTGCACACCGATTGAGAGCCGGTTCACGCCCTGCTTGCGATAACCGGCAATGCGCCCGCTGTCGGCGGCGCCGGGGTTCGCCTCCAGGGTAATCTCAGCGTCGGCGGAAAGCCCGAATATGCCATCGACCGCGTCCAGGATCGCGCCGATTCCCGCAACCGACATGAGGCTGGGGGTGCCGCCACCGAGGAACACCGAGTCGAACCTTCTGCTCCCCGACTGGCCGGCGCTGAATTTCAGGTCCCGCACCACGGCATCCACGTATTCCCGCTCCGGGAAGGAACCGTCTTTTATTTCATGCGAATTGAAATCACAGTAAGGGCACTTCCTGACACACCACGGCAGGTGTACATACAACGCTAACGGCAGGTTATTCAAAGGAATTATCTGCGAATGAATCGTTTGCGCTAATCTATGCCTGGGCTGCTGATGAATCAGTGATGGATGGGCGCAGCCATTCGCTACACTGAAGGGTCAGTGACAGCAGGGTCGGCATCAGCGTCAGTGTGATCAGCGTGGAAAACAGCAATCCGAACATGACGATAGCCCCCAGGCCGCGGTATAACTCGGTGCCCGCGCCGGGGTTGAACACCAGCGGCGAGAGGCTGAAGATGGTAGTGATGCTGGAAATCATGATCGGGCGAAGCCGGGCGCGGGTACTCTCCAGCACCGCTTCAATTGTTCCCATGCCCCCGGTCTTGATGTTGCGCATGGTGCGATCGATGATCAGGATCGGGTTGTTCACCACCGTGCCGATCAAAATCAGGAAGCCGAGCATGGTAATCACGTCAAAAGGTTGGTAGATATCATTGAAACCCGCGAGCGACAGGTTGCCGCCTATCGCGTTCAGCAGCCACAGGCCGATCAGCCCGCCGCCTATGCCAACGGGCACGGTGGTCATTACCAGCAACGGGTAGCCCCAGTGGGAAAAGATCGCCACCAGCAGTAAATACGAGATGATCACGGCGACGAAGAAGTTCCCCTTCAGCGCGTTGCGGGTTGCGCTTAGCAGGTCGCTGGCCCCGGTGATACGCATACTGATGTCGTCCCCTACCTCACCGCCTGCCCTCAGTTCCTCGATAATGTCATGGCGGACCATCTCCACCCCCTGCTCCAGTGGGATGTCCCGCGGCGGGATGATTCCCAAGGTAATAGTTCTTTTGCTATCCACCCGGCGGATGGTCTCAGTATTGACAGTCTGCCGCACCTCAGCCACCGCGCTGAGTGGCACCATGCCACCCCGGGACGAGTACAACATGATGTTATCCACATCTTCCGGACGCTTGACGACGCCTTGGGTGGAGTACAGGAAAATGTCAATCTTCTCATCGCCCAGGAAAAACTCATCCACGTAAGCCCCATCTGAGAAGGCCCATATGGCATAACCCAGGTCGCCGACATCCAACCCCAGTTCGCTGGCGCGTTCCCAGTCAGGGCGGATCTCCAACAGCGGTTGGCCCATGGTCAGAGTGGAAGGTTCCGGACGAATCTGCGGGTTATCAAACACAGACTGCGCCTGGATGAAAGCCTTGAGGCCGGCGTCAAATAGAGCTGCCAGGTCGGCGCCACTCAACTCCAGGTTGATGCTTCTGGACCCGCCCCAGTTGCTGGAGAAAATGGAGCCGCGCGAGGCAAACGCGTGTATTCCCGGAATTTCCCGGATCTTCTCCATGATAATGTTTAGCAAATCGTCCACCTGCTTCATGGCTGTCGCCTCCACGATGATAACCACACGGGATGCAGCGGCATAGCCAACCACGTAATCCAGGCCTGGCAGTTCAGATTCTCCCCTCGCATACAGCTCGGGATCCTGGCCGATATACGGCACCAGATAATTATCCAGGTCCTTGTAAATGGCATGCATCTCATCGATGTTGTAACCGGGCGGCGCAAATATCTGTATGAATATTTTCCGCTCTTCTCCGTCCGGTAAGTATTCCGCCTTGGGAATGGACGCAAAAATCAGCAGCGTAATACCGGCTACCGCGGCCACCAGCGCGAGACGCCGTGCGATACCTTCCATCAGCCAATTTACAAACTGAAGCGACGCCCCGCCAACTCGCTGTCCAACAGCATACAACCCGGCGGTAAGCGTCGGGTCATCGCGCATCGGGGTAAGAAACCGGCTGCACAGGGCCGGCGCGGCCAGGGTCGCAACCAACAGAGACATCAGTATCGACGCAGAAATGGCAATGGCGATATCGGAATACAGTTGCCCGGCTTCCTGCTTGATGAAGATGATCGGAAGAAACACGAACACCGTAGTCAGCGTTGATGCCAGCAGCGCCGGCCAGACCTCAGCTACCCCATCAATGGCGGCACGGCGGCGCGACTTGCCGGAAATCATATGGCGATAGATATTCTCCAACACGACGATACTGTTATCCAGGGTCATGCCAATGGCAAAGGCGACGCCAGCCAGGGAGATCACGTTGATGGTTCGCCCACTGACCAGCAGCCCCAGGAAGGCGGCCAAGGTGCAGATGGGGATGCCGATGGCGCCGATAAGCGTGGCTGAAGGCGTTCTGAGGAATAGAAACAGGATGATGGTGGCTAACATAGCGCCGATAAGCAGGTTGTTTCGCACATTTCGGACAGAATCAGTAACGTATTGCACATCCTCGGAATTCAGTATCATGTGCAGGCCGCGCTCCTTCAACAATCCGTTATTCAACTCCTCTACCTTTTTCATCACGTTCTGCTTGACTTCCACCACGTTGGAGCCAACCTGCCGGCGCACACCTATGCTGATATTGGGAATGCCGCGACCATAGGAGTAGGATTCGATTTCAAAGGTGGACAACTCCGCATAACCGAGGTCACGCAGGCGGATAAACACGCCGTCGCGTTGGGCGATAACCATATTTTCAATGTCGTCCGTGGTGGTAAAACGGCCCACCGTGCGCAACAGGTAGCGGCGTTTGCCGCTTTCCAGGTCGCCACCGGAAACATCCCGATTGCGCGCGCGGATGGCGCTGCGCACCTCGGATAGTGTGATCTCCCGTTCCGCCAGTCGGGCGGGATCCACGTAAACCTTGATCTGTCGCTCTGCCCCGCCCCACATAGTAGCTTCCGATACGCCCGGCGCCCGCTCAATCTGCACCCGGACGTAATCATCCAGGAAATCGCGCATTTCCACCATGTTTATGTTCTGCGGGTTGCCTGGTAGGGGCCGGACCAGGAAAAAAAGGAACGGGTTATTGGAAACTGTGCTGGTAATCAGACGCGGTTCATCGACGTTTTCCGGATAACCCGGAACCTGCGTCAAGGCGTTGTTTACCCTGATAAGGACTTCATTGATATCGACACCGTAAGGGAATTCCAGTTCGATCTGACCGCGCCCGGTGCTGGCCCGGGAGATCATGCGCTCTAAGCCCGGAATCCGCCGCAGGTACTCCTCCTGTTCGATAATGATCTCCTTTTCAACATCCTGAGGGGTGGCGCCAGGCCATTGAGTGATCACAGTCACAACCCTGACATCGAGATCCGGGATCATCTGTATCGGCACACGGAAGATAGCCAATAGGCCGAACAAGCAGATGATCAGCGCCCCGACGGCAATAATCAGCGGTTTTTCGATTGCAAAGCGAAACATGCGAGATTACAGGTTGAGTTCGAGTTCTTCCTTGATTTCAACGAGTTGGCCAGAGCGCAGGAGCTCGTTGCCGCGCACGACTACGCGGTCGCCGGAGCGCACATCTCCGGCTGTGATTTCAATATTCTCACGGTAGGCGCGGCCGGTATTCACAACGACCTGCCTGGCCTTCATTCCGTCCGCATGGGACTGTATTATCCAGATGGACTCGCTGCCATCGGGCTTCCTCACCAACGCGTCCTGGGACAGCAGCAGCGACTCTCCGGCGGCGGCATCGCCAAGCCGGAAGACCACCCGCGCCGACATGCCCGGCGCGAACATGCGCGCGCTGTTATCCAGGTCTATCCTGACCGGAAAAGTCCTGGCCGCCTCACTGCTTACAGGGATTTTCATGGTGACGTTGGCATCAAAGTCCAAGTTCGGGTAAGCGTCGAAGGCAAGCCTCACCGGGGAGCCCAACCGCACATCGTCAAAGTAAAACTGGGGAACCGGCACATTCACCCGCAGCCGGCCAATTTCCGTCAATTCGAACAAAGGGGTATCAATCTTCACCCATTCGCCCTGCTCCACCATCTTCCGGGTAATAACACCATCGAACGGAGCCCGGATCGTGTGCCGCATAAGCAATTCTTCCTGGCGCTCAAGGGACTTTTTCAGGCGTTCCAAGGCCGCGCTATTCATGTCAACAGTGGCCAGCGCTGTCTCGTAACGGGTTGCAGGGATATGTTTTTTCGCCACCATCTGCGCCGCTTCATCTTTTTGTCTTAGCGCCTCTTTAAATCTTGCCCGCGCTTCCGCCACTTGCGCGGCAACACTGTCACGATCAATTTCCGCGATAACCCGGTCCAGTTCCAGCAATGCGTCCCCTTGTTTGACTTCATCCCCCTCATCCACGCGCAGGCGCGCAACCAGGCCGGCCACTTCCGGGGAAAGTTGGGATTGTCGGCGGGTAGTGACACTGCCGGTCAGCGGCAATTCCTCATACACAGGAGCCAGAACAGGCCGCATGATCTTGACCGGTATCGCCTTGTTGTCCTGTGTCTGGGCAAGGGCCAACATGGGCAACAGACAAATCACCCAGGCTATCGGCAATATCAATCCGGTTTTATTCAAGCGCTTTTGTCTCTTTCATCAGCGCCATCAGCTTGCGCAGGGCCTGCCCTCTATGGCTGATGGCATTCTTGACTGGCGGCGGCAGTTGCGCAGAGGTGCAACCGTGACCGGGCACATAAAACACAGGATCATACCCGAATCCGTTATTCCCTGCCGGTTTATCGACGATATAACCTTCCCAAACTCCTTCCGCAATCAAAGGTTCGGAGTCGTCAGGACCGCGCACATAGACGATGACACAACAGAACCTGGCTGCGGGTTGCCGGATGCCCGTGGACGAAATATTGCGTAACAGCAGCGCCGTGTTCTCAGTGTCCGTAGCGCCTTCTCCGGCATAGCGCGCCGAGTAAATCCCCGGTTCGCCCTTCAAAACATCCACCTCAATGCCGGAATCATCTGCGATCACAGGCCGCCGCGCATAGGTTGCGCCATGATACGCTTTCAGCAACGCGTTATCTGTAAAGCTGGCGCCTGTTTCCGCAACAGGAGGAATCTCAAATGCTGATTGTGGCAAAACCTTCATTTGGTAAGCGGCAAACATCCGGGTAAATTCTTGCAGTTTTCCCTGGTTGGCGCTGGCTACTACAATTTCTCTGTCAGGCCGCAATTTTAACCTGGTCACTGGTTAGCATTGAGAAAATTTGTTATCGCATCGCCTGACAAATGCAGACTAATCATTGAGCGTCGCTGCCTGGATCGCGAACAGACGATCGATGCCGTGTCTGGCCAGCGCCAGCATCTGCTCCAGTTCAGCGAAGCTGAACGGACGTCCTTCCGCAGAGCCCTGCACCTCGATCAGTTCGCCGTGATCATTCATCACCACATTCATGTCTGTTTCAGCATTTGAATCCTCATTGTAATCCAGGTCCAGCAACGGAACCCCATCACAAATACCAACTGAAACGGCGGCGACCGCGGCAATAATGGGATTGATTGTGATTGCGCCACTCCCGAGCAGATGCCTGACCGCGTCCACCAACGCCACGTAGGCGCCCGTAATGGCGGCAGTACGGGTGCCACCGTCTGCCTGGATCACATCGCAGTCAACGATGATCGTGTTCTCACCCAGGGCAGGCAGGTCAACGATAGCCCGCAGAGAGCGTCCGATAAGACGCTGAATCTCGTACGCGCGGCCGTTCTGCCGGGTATCGCGGCGCATGCGCTTGTCCGTTGAACGGGGCAACATCCCGTATTCAGCCGTCACCCAACCCCTACCTTCACCGCGCATAAAATGCGGGACCCCAGTGTCGAAACTGACATTGCATAGCGCCCTGGTCCGGCCGAATTCAACGAGCACCGATCCTTCCGCGTGACAGGTGTACGCCCTGGTCAAGCGCACTTCTCTCATTTCATCACCGGCGCGTCCGCTATGGCGCATTATTTTTTCTCTGTTTCATCATAATTTCCTTGCCATTATAGCTGTTTGACCCGCGGAACATCAGAGTGAGATTGCAATCATTTTGTGTTCCAGGAGCACAAAAAACCAGGATTGACTCAGTTCCCGCGTGAGGAGGCAGTGATATTCTGGGTGATGAACCTAGTCAATTACTTACTCGGAGCGATTACAAAACAAACTACCGTGATATACTTAAACAATTGAATCTATTCGGTTAAATCTTGGGACGACAACTTATGCTGAATAATATCGTAGACTACCTTACAGATGGGTATTGGCAACAACAAGGTGAAGCGCGGCGCAAATTCAATGTACAGCCTGGCGGTACATTGACTGTAAATATCGCTGCGTTAACTCCGGAAGGACAGCAACTGGCTACCTGGGCGCTAGAAGCCTGGTCTGTTGTTTCCGGAATTAATTTTGATTTCACCACCGGCGCTGATGCGCAGATTATATTTGATGATAATGAACCAAGAGCATTTTCTTCCCATGTCGCTATCTCAAACGGGGATATAATATCTGCCAGGGTTAATGTATCGACAGATTGGTTGTATCAGTACGGTACAGGTATTGACAGCTACAGTTATCAAACCTATCTCCATGAAATCGGCCATGCTCTAGGCCTGGGTCATCCTGGTCCTTATAACGGAGATTTTCCTGATTTCCTGACAGAAACTGTTTCGTTTTACGATTCCTGGCAAACTACTGTCATGTCGTATATCGACCAGTCCAAGAATCTGTTTACACCGGGAAGTTATGCCCATGTGGTGACACCGATGATTGCTGACATAATCGCAATCCACACACTGTACGGAGCGCCAGTCGCAGTGAACACAGGCAATACTATCTATGGTTATAATTCCAATACGGACAGCTACCTGGATGAGTTTTTCAAGTTATGGACAGGCGAAGGGAATCCATTTTCTCATATTGACTTTATTCGATTCAGCCAACCTGCTTTCCTCGATTATGATGGAGATAATGATGCAGATATGGTGACCCTGAACGAGCGCAGGACAGCGTTTTATCTTTTTGAAAATAAAGGGACTTCCTCTGACCCAAATTTTGTTCAAATCGAGACCATTAACTGGAACAACCGCATTCAGGACTATGAGTTTGTCGATGTAGACGGAGACAATGATATGGATATTTTTCTTGCGGACAACACCGGTGTCTACCTGCTCTTAGCAGATCCATCTTCGCCAGAACCCGCTCTCTTGTTAAGCGGAAGTTATACCGGGAAATTTGAAACAGGGGATATTGATGGAGACAGAGACTTCGACATCGTTGAGATTTTTCAAAACCAAATTTACTACCGGATAAACACAGGCACCAGAACCGATCCATACCTGCAAGAAAAAATACTTTTGGGCACCCTTGATTATAATGTGCAGGATTTTGCCTTAGTAGACCTGGACAATGACACGGATTTGGATCTGGTTACAGTAGATACGTTAGGGGGCATCTATGCGTATGAAAATGATGGCAATGCAGAAATCGCTTCATTTCAAGGCGATGCATTACATTTTGAAAACCCGCTGCAAAGCGCGCGTTATGGGAACTCGTTGGAAGATATAGTAAGTGACTTTACGTTTGCCGACCTGGACAGTGATAATGATCTTGATTTCATTGCGATAGATAATAATAACAATGTCCAGTATTTTGAGAATATTGGCACTGCCGCTGAATTTCATTATGTGCCCACCAACTTTAACCGTACTACCACCCTGACCATCTACGATACAGATGGCGTTGACTTGCTGGATTTCAGAACTGATATTTTCAACCAATGGATTGACCTTAACCCAGGCACACCTTCAAGCGTCTATGGACTGGTCAATAACCTGATTATCGCTCATGACACAGTTATTGAAAAAGTGATTGCAGGACGAGGAAATGATCTTGTTTTTGGCAATACAGCAAACAATACGATAAACGGTTTCTTAGGTGATGATCAGCTATTTGGTAACGACGGGAACGACACGCTGAAAGGGTATACCGGTAATGACTTGCTAAGAGGTGACAAAGGCAATGATCGATTAATTGGCGGCCCAGGCGCCGACACCCTGGTTGGCGGTCTGGACAATGATATTTTTATCTTTAGCCCGGATGATGGCGTATACGATGATAAAATTATTGACTTCAGTAATGGCAATAACGTCATTGATCTGAGCGCATTTAACAGCATTCATTCACTCAATGACTTTGGCTACTTTTACCTTGACGATACCCAAGTTGACACCTTTCTTGACTTGACAGAGCACGGAGGCGGAAGGATCATTCTGCAGGGTTTCACAGATGAAATCTCTTCATCTGATTTTGTATTTTCAGATGTGGCGATAGCATAATGGTGCGAAGTGTCCCGATGCGCGGCAAAGATGGAAACAGACTCGCCATTGAATGTTGATTCGGATACTGTATTGTCCCTTACGGTCGCCTTTAAACTGGCCCACAATAATTGAGTTGTCGTTGTAATCGTTAGCGATACGCGACAACTTTGAGCGCTCTGAGTAGCGCTGGAGAAGCGCTACCCGCGTACTACAACAGTTCGACCCCCTTGAGTCGGGTTGCTTGCTGGTCGAAGTTAAAAGATATAAGTAGCCCTCGCGTAGGTGCAATTTGTTTCTCATCGTTACGCGCCAGGCAGCGAACAAGAATGGCCTTTGCTGGTAATAGCTGATTCAATGTTCACTGGATTCCCGTTTTCGGGAATGGTATGAGGCGTAGGTCAGTTGGTAATATTTGCACTGCAAATGATATAGTTCCTTACCATTTTATGTAATTAGGGAATCTTTGGAGACAAATTTTGAAACTTCATTCTACAGCATCTACGCATCCGCAATATTGGGCGCAATTTCGTGCGTGCCGGGATGAGTATTATTCCTTCCTCGACCCGGTTCAATGTTAGGAGGAACGAATCCCACAGCTAGTTCCTCGTCCGTTAACAACAAGCCAACCAAGTTACGGTTTCCGCCTCGGTGGCTAACCCAATAGGAAAGAGTCCGCACACCCAGAGACCCAGCGAGTTCATCCACAAATGCCCAGAATTGACGCTGTCTATTCTTCTTGCCTTGGGGACCTATCCCATATACGAAAAAGCACGCAATCCCAGGTTGCCCGCTGTCGACGTATCTTTCTAGTGCGCACGCTAACCGATCCAAATCCGACCTATTAAGATTTGCATCGTCTTCGTTGTTATTTTCTTCTATATAGGTCATTGGATCCATCGAAAACAGCCAGGGCGTATACAGCTTGTCCGGGCAACACAACACGCCTTCTGGACCCAATTCTTCGCGCCAGGATTTTTTGGAAACATTGATTTTCGAACCACCCCAAGCTTCCGCCAGCGCATCGTGCTTTGGGCTACACCGTTCCGTGATACCGCCTGATAAACGGTCTTTCCCAATCACTGCACGGAATAGTTCCGCGGAGTTGGGATAGCACTCGTTTGTCTTCAGTTCCTCGAACAGATTCACAATGTTAGGCCGGCAGCACTTTATTCTCTCCCACGATTTCCTGTACGCCTTCACAATCTCCCTTTCATTGCATTTCGGTTCACGGGCAGCCTCGCATAACGCATGATAAAGGAGACGGTAGGCATTCTTAGGTTTGTCGAGCTCCTCGAACGGTTTCATTCCATGCGTTAGCGCAATATGGAGCCCCTTGCCGGGGGCGGCTTGCGTAAGACGCAGCGCCGCCTCGACTTCAACACAATGCTGTAAATAATTTCCGTCGTTGCCTTTTGCCATGAGAAGCATCTCTTTTGGGCCTGTCAGAGTAATTCATCTTAAGGAATCTCTGATTAAATCCTCAGAGGCGCTAACGGCACAGGGATATACCATCAAGCTCCCATCTTACTTGTTGAGTGACCGCTTGCATAGCGCCATCAAGAAGGCATTGGCTGATGCATCTTATTTGTTGTTGGATTATCATAGACACTCGAGTAAGGACTGTGGCAATACAGAGAAGCAAATCTGGATTTTAAATTGAAGACCAACCCATGTTACCTAGCGAATTACAGACACTGATCAAGCGGGGAGAAGGCCCAAAGCTGGAGTTTAAACGGGATGGTATTCGGCCTGAATCAATGGCTAAGGAAATTGTTTCCTTTGCCAACATGAATGGCGGCATTATTCTGGTTGGTGTGGAGGATGACGGTGCAATAAGCGGAATCCGGAGACAAAATCTCCAGGAATGGCTTATGGATACGGTGATTGGCAGACACGTGCATCCGTTTGTATTGCCTGATTATGAAGAAGTCATGACTGATAGAGGAAATGTCGCCGTAGTCCAAATTCACCAGGGCAATAGTAAACCCCATGTGCTTCAGCATAATGAACGAGATGATATTTATCTGCGCTACGGGGATACTTGTAAGTTAGGCACTCGCGAACAGAGCTTCCGATTATTCGAAAGCGGCGGTTTAGTATCAATTGAACAATTGCCAAGCCATGGAAGCACATTAGGAGATTTAGACAAGAGGCGCCTAAAACACTATTTTGTTGAAATCAGCAAAACCATTGAACCTGATGAATGGCAAAATTTTAGTGATGAAGACATTACTGAATGGCTGATTAACCGTGATTTTATGTGCCGTGTTAATGATGGCTGTGTTTGTACGATTGGTGGGCTGGTATTATTTGGAAAAAAACCTGGTCTAAGGCTTCCCCAAGCAGAATTCAGGTTGACAGTTTTTCCCGGAACTGACAAGGATTACAACACTGATTTGGATAATGTATTCGGTTTTCCTTTTACCGGTCTGGGCAGACCTGACGACAGTTATTATGAACCATCTGTTCCTGAAAGAATTTTATCTTCCTTACAACCTCATATCAGCCATGAGAAGTTGGATGATATGACGAGGAGAAGATATTGGGACTATCCAAAAGAGGTATTGCGTGAACTTGTTGTAAATGCCTTTGCTCATCGGGACTGGACCAGGAACACAGATATCGAGATCAGCGCTTATGCAAATCGTTTGGAAATAATAAGCCCGGGCGCGTTGGTCAATGGCATGACAATAGAAAAATTAAAAGCGGGACAACGCACTCCCAGAAATAATAATATCGTCAGCGTACTTCGTGACTATAGCTTAATGGAACATCATGGTATGGGTATTCGCCGCAAAGTTCTTCCGTTGATGAGGCAGCACAACCATCCAGAACCGGTTTTTGAGGCAACTGATGATTATTTCAAAGTAATACTATGGAAAAAATCAGAATAAGAAAAGACCGTAATAATCACGAAAATAATATAATTCAATCAACTACAATTCTTATCCATGATCTGTAATAGCAGATATTATTTCTTAATCTCTCACTGAAGGAGAATCGCGGAATGGTATCCAGCATGACTGCGTTTGCCCGGCTGGAGGAGTCCGGAGATTGGGGGCATGCGGTGTGGGAAATCCGCACCGTGAATCATCGTTACCTTGATATTTCAATCAGGCTGCCGGAGGAGTTGCGGGTCCTTGAAGGCAGCGTCCGGGAGCACGTGTCAGAGCGACTCAAGCGCGGCAAGGTGGAATGCAACCTACGCTACGACGCTGACTCCACCTTAGGCGATATAGCTGTGAATCACAGGCTCGCTGAGAAGCTCATCCAAGCCGCGCGTGGCCTGCCCGTTGAACAGCCGGCGCCCATCAACCCGGTGGACCTGCTGCGCTGGCCGGGACTCATCGACAAAACCACGCCCGACCTGCAAGATATCGGCAAGCGTCTTATCGCGCTACTGGACAGGGCGCTGCAGGACATCGTTGACAGCCGGCGCCGGGAGGGAGAGAAAACGGGCCGAATGATCGAAGATCGCTGCGAGCTTGCCCTGCGGCAGGTTGCTCAGATACGGGCTAAGGCGCCGGAAATTATCGCCGCGCTCAGCGAACGGCACATGGATCGGGTACGTGAACTGGATCTCGAAACGGATAGCGGCCGCCTGGAGCAGGAGATTGCCATGTTGTCACAGAAACTGGATGTGGATGAGGAACTGGACCGCTTGGAGACCCATATCCAGGAAGTCAGACGGGTCCTTACGGAAACAGACCCGATGGGCAGGCGCCTGGATTTCCTGATGCAGGAAATGAACCGCGAGGCCAATACCCTGGGTTCCAAGTCTGCACACATCGATACCAGCAATGCATCGATTGAACTCAAAGTGTTAATTGAACAGATGCGTGAGCAGGTACAGAATATTGAATAATAATGCGGGTTAAACTCCTATCAGCCTGGTGGGTCTGCCTACTGTTAATCAGCGGGCCTGCATGCCCGGATGCGCAGGACAAGCTACCCTTGACCCTGGAACGCATTTTCAACAGCAGTGAATTTAACCGGCCGTTGCCACAAAATATTCAGTGGCGCAACGACTCAAAGCGTTTCACCTTTACCAGGGCCAACCCCGACACTGGCCTGCTTGACATCCATGAGTACGATGTTACCGCTGGCGCTTCCCGCTTGATCATTTCAGGAGAGGCGCTGCGCTACCGTAACGAACCAGTCAGGCTGAGTAGTTACCGGTGGTCTTCCGACCAACGCTATCTGTTGGTGGCCGGGCCGGTCAGGACTACCTGGGATGGCAAAAATGAAGCGCCGTATTTTATCTACGAATCGGAAAACAAGACCTTATGGCCGCTCGCCGAAAACAACCAGCGCCTACTTAATGTTCGACTCTCCCCGGACGGCGCCAGGGTGGGATACGTGCTGGACAACAACATCTACATCACCGAATTGAACAACCGGACCACCCGCGCCGTCACCACAGACGGCAATAACAACATCTTCAACGGTTATTTTGACTATGGCAGCAGGATGTACTCCGCAGGGCCGGCCTGGTTGTGGTCGCCGGATGGGCAAAAGATTGCTTTCTGGCGCCTGGATGCGACGGCTGTGAAGGTATTTTACATGGTGGATGAACTGGGGAAATACAATACGATCCGAGCATTGAAATACCCGAATGCCGGCGAGCGTCTTGCCTCTACCCGCATAGGTGTATTCGATCTGGAAAGCCATCGAACAAACTGGATGGATACCGGCGCCGACCAGGATGGTTATACCCCCAGGCTCAACTGGACACAGTCTTCCGACACGCTTGCCATACAGTGGCTTGCCCGGGACCATAATACACTAACCTTGCTGCTTGCCGACACCGGCACCGGCACATCCAGGGCGATTGTGACCGACACCGATCCAGCATGGGTGGAGGTCACCAATGATTTACTGTTTTTCAACGAGGAGGAACGTTTTGTATGGAGCTCCGAGAAAAGCGGTTTTCGGCATGCTTACCTGTATGACCACCATGGCAACCAAGCGCAACTGACTCATGGAGACTGGGAAATCTCCTCGCTCATCGGCCTCGATGAAAGCGCTGGCTGGCTGTATTTCTACGCCAAGAAGGATACCTTCATCGATCAACATGTGTACCGGGTCAAACTCGATGGCTCCGGTATCGAACGACTTACCGACAAGCCGGGCTGGCACGAATGGCGGTTCTCACCAGATCGCCGCATGGCGATCGAAATCCGCTCTGACGCCAATACGCCTCCCAGTATGAGCTTACGCAAAGCTGATGGAAAAGAAATAGCTGTGCTGGATGCTAGTGGACCAGACGAATTGGAGAGATATGTCGTGCCTGACGCTGAGTTCATCAAGGTGGAAACCAGTGACGGAATATCGATTGATGCATATATGATCAAACCGCCGGATTTCGATCCGGACAAAAAATACCCTGTTATAGGTCATGGCTACGGCAACGCCGGCTCGCAGGTGGTAGTAAATCGTTGGGTGACATCCCCATGGCAGCACACCAAACAGGATCTCTGGCACCGCTACATGGCCGCGCAAGGCTTCATCATCTTCGCCATGGACAATCGCGCCACTGCGGGCAGAGGCAAGGCCGCAAAAAACCTGACTTATGGCCGTTACGGGCAATATGCGCTGCTTGATTATCTGGAAGGTGTAAATTACCTCAAATCTCTATCTTATGTCGACCCGGATCGGCTCGGCTTCTGGGGTTGGAGTGGCGGCGGCTACCTGGCAGTCGCGCTTATGACCAAGGGCGCGCCGCATTTCAAGACCGCGGTCAGCATTGCGCCGGTTATTGACCTGTTCCGCTACCAGGCCTACGGCGTGGAACGCTGGATGGATTCCTATGAAAACAATCCGCAGGGATATTACGAGGTAAATTTGATGAATTATGCCGACAAGCTGCAGGGCAACCTACTGCTGATCCACGGCACAGGTGATGAAAATGTCAAGTACGGCTTCACGCTACAGCTAGCTGACGCCCTGATTGCCCGCAACAAGCAATTCGACATGATGATCTACCCGAACCAGCGCCACGATCTGGACGATGTGCGGCTGCACCTGTTTACCCGGATCACCGATTATTTTCTGGAGAAGTTGTAGGCTGCGCTTATGATGGCGATTACGCTCGTTTGGGGGTATAAGCCTGTCCTGTCTCCAATAAATCTTCTAGCCTGTAACGGGCGATCCGGAACACCTGCTCGAGGCATTCGTTGAACTCATCTTCGGGATTGTTTTCCAGGCGCTCCTGAAAACGAGCAATGATCTTATCCGGATTGAGTCCTTTCACCGCAAGAATGAAGGGAAAGCCAAATCGGTCCCGGTAGCGCTGGTTCAGATCAGCCAACTGGGCCGCCTGTTCGTCCTCCCGCTGCTGCAGACCGGCCCGAGCCTGTTCATCCGCAGAATACCCCGCCAGGGACTTCTTGACCCCCAACTCCGGATGTGCGTGTAGCAGGGCCAACTGCCGCTCCTGTCCTGCATTCCTGACGGCCGTAAACAAAGCTTCGGTCACCTGCGCTAGATTCCGGAAAGGCCTGGACTGCCATGCCGTCTCGGCTACCCAGGGCGAATCCTCAAAAATGCCGCCGAATACTGCAACAAAGTCATCTCTGCGCATTTCACTAATATCACTGAGGTGGTATTGAATAGGGCTGGGATCTTTCATGGGAAATAGATGATCTGCTGTGTTAGTTTTACTGACTGCTCTGCGCCCTGATCATTAGGGTTTAAATATGGTGTAAAAATATCTGTCTGCTGAAGGTACAGCCAATATATTGTAACCGAAGACCTGTGCTCAGCGCTGACTACATTACGACTGATTTATCCTTGCTCAACAGCCAACGACCTGAGGCAAAAAGGACGAACACCAGGCAGACTGCGATAAATACCAGCGGAAAGCCGCCGGGATCTTGCAGATCCATGGCGGCGCCGGTGAATGGTGGCCAGATCAGGCTGCCTATGCCCCAAAGCAAGCCTAGGGAGACATTCGCCGTTACCAGGTCGCTGCCGCGGAAATGCTGGCCAATGATGGTCAGCACAGCAGTGTACATGCCGGCAAATGCGCCGCCCCAACTGAACAGCAGCAGGTACAGAAACAGCCGATTATCGACGGCATAAGGTAGCAGGACTGCGCCGGCCAGACCGCCCAGACCGCAACACACCAACAAACCGTACCGGCTGAACTTGTCCGCGAGCCACCCCAAAGGATAAGACAATGATACCCCTCCAGCGCCGATCACGGTCAGCATGATCGCGGCCTCGCCTTCGCTCATCCCGTTGCGCGTGCCATAGACCGGCAATAATGCATTGCCTGCTGTTTCCTTAAGGGAGAATAACAGTACCGCGGCAACCAGGGTTGGCGCCAAGCACATGAAGCTGAAAATATTGAACGACCGTTCATCGCGGCTTGACAAACGGTGCGGTCCGGTCCAGATTAAAGGCAGCGCGGCCAAGGCAATGAAAGCCGCGCCAACCAGAAACGGAGCCCAACCCTGTATGCCCACCGCCGGGATCGCCAGCGGTCCCAAGGCAATGGTCGCGGCAAGCAGGGCATTATAGAGACCCATGAGCCTGCCCCGGTTGGCGTCATTGACGATTTCGTTGATCCAAGTCTCACTCGTCACCAGCATGCAGTTGGTCATTGCGCCCAAAAACATGCCCAGGACAAACCAGACATACAGGTTATCGAAGCGGGGGAATTGCAACAATACTACCAGGTCAATGGCCAGGACAATGATCAGAAAACGCCGCATGCCCAGTTTTTCGACCAGTATCGGGATGAATGGGGAAGAAACAAATATGCCTATGGCCGGCATGGCGGCATTCAAACCGATGATGCTGCGATCAATGTCTCGCGTTTCCAGGAGCAGAGCCAGCAAGGGCCGACTCAGTCCCAGGGTAAAACCGTACATTGCCACGCAAGCGAAGATGGCAAACAGGGCTGTTTGTCTATTTTTCTGAATACGGGCGCTTGTCATGCCAGTGTTTAGCTATTTCCACCCGCCGGCAGATCCAGACTTTATCGTGTTCTAGCGCATAATCCAGGAACCGCTCCAATGCAGCCGCCCTGCCCGGCTTACCGATAAGACGGCAGTGCAAACCGACGGACATCATCTTCGGCACGGTCTCGCCTTCCCTATAGAGCAGGTCGAAGGCATCCCGCAGATAGCTGAAAAAATGCTCGCCGGTGTTAAAGCCCTGACTGGTGGCAAAACGCATGTCATTGGCATCCAAGGTATACGGCACAACCAGGTGGGGCTTGCCGTTCACCAACTCCCAGTAAGGCAAATCATCCGCGTAGGAATCTGCGTCATAGAGAAAACCGCCATGCTCGACGACCAGGCGGCGGGTATTCGGGCTGTCACGACCAGTGTACCAGCCTAACGGCTGGCTGCCCGTCAACGCAGTGATCGTATTCACTGCCAGTCTGATGTGCTCGCGCTCGGTATCTTCGTCGACAAACTGGTAATTAATCCAGCGCCAGCCGTGGCTTGCTATCTCATGTCCGTCTTCCAGCATAGCCTGTGCGGCCTCGGGGTTGCGCTGCAACGCCATTGCCACCCCGAATACGGTGACCCGGATGTTTCGCTCGCGCAAGATGCGCAGCAGCCGCCAGAAACCGGCCCTGCTACCGTATTCATACAAAGACTCCATGCTCTTGTGGCGCGCGCCGGCATAGGCTTCGGCGCCGATAATCTCAGATAAAAAAGTCTCGGATGCGGCATCTCCGTGCAATACAGAATTTTCCGCGCCTTCCTCGTAGTTGAGCACGATCTGCAACGCAAGGCGCGCGCCGTTTGGCCATTGCGGATCGGGCGGATTTGCCCCGTAGCCGATTAAATCTCTTGGGTAAGCCTGATCACTCATATCTTATTAAACACTGTACAGGTGATATGTTAAAAAAACCATTATAATGAAGCCCACAAAACAATCAGACTTTATCTCTGGCAATTACCCTATGGAAGAAGACTCCAGACTGCACGACATCAGGCACGCGTTTGTCGACCTGGCCGACAACCGCATGGGCGCCAAGGCAATTTATTGCACTGATGATTTCTTTGCGCCCATGGAGAACCTGATAAAACCGGAGGAACCTGTGCATATACCCGGCAAGTTTACCGAGCACGGCAAGTGGATGGACGGCTGGGAATCCCGGCGCCGGCGCAGTGAGGGGCATGACTACTGTATCGTACGCCTGGGTGTAACCGGCATTATCAAGGCTGTGGACATCGATACCCGGTATTTTACCGGCAACTATCCGGCCCAGGCATCACTGGACGCGTGTTATTCGGAAGATCTACCGGACCAGACGACAAAATGGACAGAGATCATCCCAAAGTCCAGCCTGGAAGGCAATTCTCATAACATATTCGATTCCGACGATATCAATATCTGGACTCATGTCCGTTTGAACATCTATCCGGATGGGGGTGTGGCACGTCTGCGCGTATACGGTCATGTCTACCGGGACTGGTCTGATGTAAGCAGCAAGCAGTTGATTGACCTGGCTGCAGTGGAGAATGGCGGCAGGACACTGGCCTGTAACGATGAACATTTCGGTTCCATGGGCAATATCAATATGCCTGGCCGGGGCATCAACATGGGCGACGGCTGGGAAACCCGGCGCCGGCGTGACGCTGGCCATGACTGGCTCATCCTGCAACTCGGTCATGCCGGAATCATCGATAGTATTAACATCGACACCGCTTTTTTCAAGGGCAACTACCCCGACCGGGTCAGCCTGGATGCCCTGAACCTGGCCGGTTTTACAAAGGACGCGCCCACACTGGAAGAAGTTGCCTGGCATGATGTCATCGGTCTCATCCTGGAGCAGAACCCTGATGCACTGCTTGAGAATGGAGCCAGTTGGCAGATACTCTTGCCTGAATACAAATTGGGACCTGACCAAGAGCACATCTTGACAGAAGAGTTGCAGGACACAGGGCCGGTCAGCCATATCCGGATCAACATACACCCTGACGGCGGCCTCAGCCGCTTACGAGTACTTGGCTACAAATATAGCGATTAATATGGAGAAAATTTACATCCGTTCCCAGCAACTACTGGAAGACTCGTTCCGCCTGGCTGCGACCATCTACGCCAGCGGTTTCCGTCCTCATTTCATCGTGGGAATCTGGCGCGGCGGTTCGCCGGTAGGCATTGCTGTTCAGGAATATTTTGAATTTCGCGGCGTGCAGACAGACCATATTGCCATCCGCACTTCTTCCTACACCGGGATCGGCAAACAATCGAAGCTGATCCGCGTGCACGGCCTGCATTATATTATCGAAAACGTGAATGCCGAGGATGCCCTGCTCATCGTCGATGACGTGTTCGATTCCGGCCGCAGCATCAAGGCGGCGCTGGATGAACTGAAAGAAAAGACCCGACGCAATATGCCCGTCAATTTGAAAGTCGCCTGTCCCTGGTACAAGCCGGGAAATAACAAAACAAACATTGTGCCGGACTATTACATTCACGAAACCGACAAATGGCTGGTATTTCCGCACGAACTTGCCGGGTTGACCATTGAGGAAATCAGGTCAGGCAAACATGACTTGAGCGAAATCTGCGACCTCTTGATCGATTAAAACAAAGCCGTTTCAATCCAGTTCTGATTTATTGCTAGAATTCAGCCCGAAACTCATAAGCGGGGAGCAACATGTTCATAAAACGATACTTTACTGCGCTGGCTTTTCTAATGCTGTTTCTTGCCGCCCAGGTGAATGGGCAACAATACGGGAATACGGATTTCCATGCCAGCGGCGACCCCGAAGCCCATGCCTTGTTCATTCGCGGCCTGGTGATGTTACACAATTTTGAATATGAAGACGCCAGGGCGATGTTCCGGCAGGCGCGCAACTTGGATCCGGACTTCGTAATGGCCTATTGGGGCGAGGCGCTGACCCACGAGCATCCTCTCTGGAACCAGCAGAACCTGAACGCGGCCAGGGCCGTGTTGGAGCAGTTGGCGCCTACTGCCGAAGAGCGGGTGGAAAAAGCGCAGACCGAACGGGAAAAAGCCTATATTCGTTCGGTCAATGTCCTGTTCGGCGAGGGAGACGATCGGGAACGGGATTACGCCTACAACGCTGCCTTGGAGAAAATCAGCAATACCTGGCCTGAGGATATTGACGCGGGAGCGCTATACGCGCTATCAACGCTCACCACCAGCCATGACGGCCGGGATTTTTACAAGTTCATGCGAGCCGGCGCCATCACGGAGGAATTGATGGACCGCGCCCCACGACATCCCGGTGTCCTACATTACAACATCCACAGCTACGATGACCCGGTCCACGCTCCATTGGGCTTGCGCGCTGCGGACATCTATTCCGACGTGGCGCCCGCTGCGGTGCATGCCCTGCATATGCCGTCTCACATCTATTTTGCCTTGGGCGACTATGAACGGGCCGGCCAGTTGAACAAGCGTTCATTCGATGCGGCCCTGAAACGGATGCGTAAAAACGATCTCCCTTACAATGGCCAGGCCTATCACTCTCTGTCCTGGCTGATTTATGCGCGCCTCCAAGAAGGCCGTTTCGACGAAGCCAGGCGTCTACTTGGCTACGCCGAGCGGGAGTGGAAAAATGCCGACACACCGACTAACCGTATCGGTTTTATCACTTGTCGTAGCAACTACATCATTGATACCCAGGCCTGGAACGATCCGCTGCTGGACCTGGAAGTCAGCTACGACAAGGTATGGTCCTCCGCTATCGCCATGGATCAATACGTAATGGGTCTGCGGGCGTTGCGCCAGGGTGATGCCGATAAAGCGATGGCGATTGTGACTTCATTTGTGAGTTCGCCCAATCCGGAAAGCAGGAGTATCCGCGCCGCTGCGCCGACAGTCCTGAAACTGCTTCTCGAAGGCCATCTGCTTATCGCTGAAGGAAACCAGGAGCAGGGACTGGCGCTGATGCAGGAAGCCGTTGACCTGGAACAAAGCCTTGAACCGGCTATCGGCCCGGCTATGCCCCAGCCCGCGGCAGAAGCCCTGGCAGAGGTATACCTGGAAATCGGCGCTACGGAGCAGGCCCGAAAAAACTACCAACTGTCGCTGACCCGCGCCGTCAACCGCCGACGCTCACTCGAGGGTTTAACCCGGATTTCTCACTAAAGAGTCGCCCTGCGGGCGACACAAAATTTAGCTGGACTCCTGCGGTTGCGAGAGTGGTTCTCTGGTAGCGGCCGCGGAACTGGTAGACGCTGGCAGACAATGTCAGATTGAATCGTCAATACCTCGCGAGAAGGTAGAGCCAGTAAATGGTTTTATCCGCGCTCTGGGCGGCATTGCGAGCGAGGTTAAGCGCATTCCGGTCGGCATTATAATCCGCATATTTAAAACCCACGGTGTAATGTTTGTAAAAGTTTTTTTCCACGAGTATATCCAGTTCATTGCCGTAGTCGTAAGAGTCCTTGTCCGTTTTCAGCATATGATAAGATAACGCCAGGTCTGTGTTATAGATCGACGTAGTATAGTTAATATAGGTATCTTCAATGCCATCTCCAGGTGTAATCACGAAACGATCGGCCCACCCCTGGAATGCGTGATTAGTGCCAAGTATGGTGACAAACCTGTCGGCGCCGCCATCGCCGCCGAGCAATTCATAATTGGCAGTCAGAGAAAAGGATTTAACTGGCCCCTGTCCGCCGCTCCAGGCGACGCCGCCGGCAGTCAGCAGATAATCGGCATTGATATGCTTCTTGTTATTGGCCTGGTCGCGCTGGTTTGCATACTCAAATGTATACAATATCCGCCAGGACTCATTTACCCGCCAGGCGCCTGACAGGCGTATGCCCAGCGTTCCGACGGAAAAAGCGGCAGCATTGTCAAAATCCAGCCAATAACCATAAGCCTCAATTTTTGCCTTGACAGATTTGTCATACAGGACGTTCAACAAATGTGAATTACTGTCAAATTTGTCCAGCGGGTCGGGAGCGTCGTTACCGAATATACGATTGACCTGCCAAGTGTAGCCGTATCTGATCTTGAGATGCTCAACCGGTGTCATCTCAACGGTCAGCGCGTCATGGGTTTGCCAGTTCTGCCGCCATAATACCGTGCCCAGATAACGATGCAGCGGCGCTTTGCGCCAGGTGATGATTTGTCGTCCCACTTTCATACGCGTAGCCGGCAAACCGTTAAAACTCAGCCAGGCTTGATTGAGTTCCGTGCCGTTCGGGTCGGCGACAACGGCATAATCAGTTTTGTCATTGGAGCCGTTGTTAAAATCATCGGGGCCGAGTTCACTGATATGTTCGAACTCAATGCCGGCATTAAAACCATGGAAAGACGCTGTATCGTAACCCAGTACCAACCGGAGTGTAGAGGCTTCGGCTGTCTTCAATGGGTTACTGCCGGCAGCTCGCCCATCATCCTCTACCCGCTCAAAACGATAGCGTCCGACAAAGCGAAACTTGCCTCCTAATATTGCATCTTCTAAACGCTGCGTTGGGCGCTGCGCCTGAATGTCCGCATTGACCCGATGAGAAGCGCAGGAAAAGATCAGCGCCAAACCGATAAAACCACAGCCCAGATGGGCATATACATCTCTCATAGGTTTTCTCCTCGCAAAACCGGCGCGTTATGTAAAGGGCCTCCGCTTCAGCCGGAAGCTCCTGCAGCGCAGGTATGTGTCATCGAAGATAATCTCCAATAAGTTGCGATTCCTTGATACCGGTCAAGTTATTCAACAATTCGGCAACCATAATATCAGCCACCATGAAACGCTCTTTACTGCTTGCCTGTTTCGTCCTCTCCATCTTATGGGGGTTCTCTCCCGGCGCCACAGCCAAGGATTTTCTCGAAGAAATCGTTGTGGTCGGCAGCAAAACCGAACGGCCGCGTTGGACCGTCTCCGGCCAGGTGGAAACATTCACCCGGGAACGACTGGACTGGCAACAAGTCGCTGAGTTCAGCGATGTCAGCCGTTACGCGCCAGCATTGGAAGCAGATTACAGTGGCAGCCGCTTCGGCTTTACCGGCCTTTCAATTCGCGGCGTGGGAGATAACCGAGTGGCTCTGGAACTGGACGGCTCACCATTGCCACAACAGCTTGACGTTGGCAGTTTTGCGGATAACGGCCGCCTGGCGCTTGACCCAGCAACCATCAAGCGCATCGAAATCCTGCGCGGTCCCGCATCAGCGCTGTATGGTTCGGACGCGATTGGCGGCGTCGTGATCATTGACACTGTTGACGGCGCTGACCTGGTTGATGCTGGCCGACGCTACTACTGTGGCGCAAACGGCGGCTATTACAGCGCCGATAATTCAAAACATGGCCAAGCCACTTGCGCCTGGGCGAACGATACCGACAGCGCCATGCTCTCTGTGAGCCGGCGCGCCGGCCATGCATTAGAGAACCGGGCCAGGGATGTGGAAAGTGACCGTGTCAAGTTCAACCAATGGCAATGGTTTGCAAAATGGAGTCATGCATTTAATCACGGCGGCAACTTGCGCTTCCTGGTCGATTATTTCAGCCGTAACACAAGCAGCGACCTGCGCGCGCAACTGGGATATGAGCGTTTTGCCAGTACCACAAAACTACAAGGCGACGATGAACAGCAGCGTTACCGGATAGCGTTGCAATATGACCTGCCCGCCTGGCGCTGGTCAGATCAGCTCAGGCTGCTAGCCTATTACCAGCATAACGATACCGAACAACAGACCGAACAATACCGTCGCAGCTTTGGCGCCCCGGTATTCCTGCAACGGAATTTCTTCCTCACTGAGCAAAACCTGGGCGGCGAAATTAAATCCAGGCATGAGTTCAGTGTCGCCGGGCTTGATCATGTGTTGCTTGCGGGTATGGAATGGGATCGGCAACGGCTGCTCGAAAGACGCAATGCCAGCCAGACAAATCGGATAAGCGGACAGGTGACAAACACTGTTCTGGGAGAAACCTTTCCCCTGCGAGACATGCCAAAATCCACGACTGACAAAGTGGGAATCTTCATCCAGAATGAGATCCTGTGGAAAAACCTGACCCTGACGCCGGCGCTTCGCTGGGACTATTTCAAACTTGATTCCGATACCGACTCTTATGTTACCGACAAGACCTTGCTGACCGACCTGAGCAGCGCTGACCTGACCGCGCGTCTGGGTCTGGTATGGCGATTGAGCGACGATTTTTCTGTTTATGCCCATTACGCGGAAGGATTCCGAGCGCCACCGGCGGAAGACGTCAACCTGTTTCTTGATATTGCTCTGTTCAACTATCGCTCGTTGCCAAACCCCGATTTAAAACCGGAACGTTCGCGCAACCTTGAAATCGGTTTTCTACTGCGCTGGCACGGGTTGTCAGTAGAAGCCGGCGCATACCACTCACGCTATCGCAACTTTATCGAAACTCGCGCGTTAATCGGCCCTGACCCGGACACGGGAGGATTGTTATTTCAGTCCCGAAACCTTGAAGATTCGACCATTTATGGCTTTGAAGCCAACTTGAGCCAATCGCTTGAGTCGCTACGCCTGATGCATCGGGGATGGCACATCGATGCCGGCCTGCACTGGGCCCGGGGGGAAAATGACGTGACCTCATTGCCACTAAATTCGGTCAATCCGCTAAAAGCGGTGATCGGGCTGCGTCGGGAAATAGCATCGCAGCCTTTTGCAGCCAGCTTGCGAGTGGTCCATTATGGCAAACAACATCGTACTGATTTTAGCGCCGGCGATTTTTTTGTGCCTTCTTCCGCAACAGTAGCAGACCTGACGCTCTGCTGGAAACAATCCGAGCGTCTGCGCTGGTTTCTCGGCATATATAACCTGACGAATAAACGTTATCAGCGTTATACCGAAACGCGCAGGCTGAAACCGGATGACCCAAGACTGGAAATTCTGACCCAACCGGGGATTAACGCGGCGCTGACCCTGCACATCGATTTTTAATAAAAGCGCCACGAATTGATCAGTGTCAAGAGACTACAGCCAATAACCTGCTATTTTTTCGCTGTGTTCTGTTAGTTGAGGAGAAGACCGATGAAACAGAAATACATGCTTCTGCTGCTCACCGCGTTGTCAACGAGCAGCGTTGACTGCTATACAGCGACGGGTAGTGACGACACGCCTGGTAAAACCGTTTATGAAAACGTGTGCGCTGCCTGCCATCAACCTGATGGAATGGGCTTGGGCGCCACTTTCCCTCCTCTGAATAACTCCGATTACCTACAAGCCGATATAACGCGTGCGATTGCATCGGTTATCTACGGCCTAAGCGGCAATATTGTTGTGAATGGCCAGGAATACAATGAGGTTATGCCACCGATGGCTTATCTCAGCGATGCCAATATCGCACAGGCGTTCACCTACGTGTTGACCAGTTGGAACGGCGGTGGTGAAGTCACCTCTGAGCAAGTGGCGGCAGTTCGAACCCAGGTCGCTACCGATACGCCCAAACCCAAACATCCCATCGCCGCTGAGGAACAGCATGCGTACCAGGGCGCGCCCAGTCCGATAATGACGGAGCAGTTGGACAATATTATTGAATCTGACGGACCGCCAATGAGCGTCACCGAGTTCGAACGAGCCAAACAGTTGTTCTTTGAACGGTGCGCCGGCTGCCATGGAGTATTGCGCAAAGGAGCCACCGGCAAACCCCTGACCCCCGATATTACCCGCGAAAAAGGCGCTGCTTACCTTAAAACGCTGATCACCTACGGCTCGCCGGCAGGGATGCCGAACTGGGGCACATCCGGCGACCTGACAGAAACTGAAATCGACATGATGGCCAGATACCTGCAACATCCGCCGCCGGAACCGCCGGAATTTGGTCTGCCGGAAATGAGAGCGAGCTGGGAGTTGCTGGTCCCAGTAGAGGATAGACCTGATAAACCCCAACACAAACGCAATATCGATAATTTCTTCGTGGTCACCTTACGCGATACCGGCGAAGTCGCCGTGATCGATGGCGACACCAAGAAAATCATCAACTTCATTAAAACCGGTTACGCCGTGCATATTTCCAGGTTCTCGGCATCCAGCCGTTATGTTTATACCATTGGTCGTGATGCCAAAGTGGACATGATAGATTTGTGGGCCAAGCCACCTGAGAAAGTGGCGCAAATCAGGGTTGGCCTTGAAGCGCGTTCGGTCGAAACATCAAAATATCACGGTTATGAGGATCGTTATGCGGTAGCCGGTTCCTACTGGCCGCCACAGTATGTGTTTATGGAAGGCGAAACTCTGGAACCGTTGAAAGTGGTCTCTACCCGGGGCATGACTGTGGATACCCAGGAATATCACCCGGAGCCTCGTGTTGCGGCAATTGTGGCTTCGCATCAGCATCCCGAATTTATTATTAACGTGAAGGAAACCGGCAAAATACTGCTGGCCAATTATGAAGACCTGAACAACCTGAACGTTACCACGATTGACGCGGCGCGCTTCCTGCACGATGGCGGCTGGGATAGCAGCAAGCGTTATTTTCTGACCGCAGCCAACCAGTCGAATAAGGTCGCGGTGATCGATTCCAAGGAAAGAACTCTTGAAGCGCTGGTGGATGTGGAAAAAATTCCTCACCCCGGTCGCGGCGCAAATTTTATCGATCCGGAATTCGGGCCAGTATGGGTGACCAGCGCGCTGGGCAATGCGAATATTACCTTTATCGGCACAGACCCAGAGCGTCACCCGCAATATGTATGGAAGGCGGTGAGGGTCTTACAGGGTCAGGGAGGCGGTTCGTTGTTTGTTAAAACTCATCCCAATTCAAAGAACTTGTGGGTGGACACACCTCTCAATCCGGATGAGAATATTTCACAGAGTGTCGCCGTGTTCGATATCGGCAACCCGGATAAAGGGTTTGACATCCTGCCGATAGCCGCTTGGGCTGACCTGGGTGAAGGGCCAAAACGAGTAGTGCAACCGGAGTATAATGCCACAGGAACGGAAGTGTGGTTCTCGGTATGGAACGGCAAGGAGCAGAAATCTGCGTTGGTAGTGGTGGATGATAAAACCCGAAAACTGAAGAAGGTGATTAAACATCCCCGCCTGGTCACACCGACCGGCAAATTCAATGTCAGAAATACGGTAATGGACACTTATTAGCTCGGATTATTCTCCGAGGCTCGCCTCAGAACAGGTGTAGAAGTTACAACTAAGGGAAGCTCTGACAAGTCCATCCAGGACTTGTCAGAGAGCGGCACAGTTTCTGTGTCGCAGAACCTTTGATTTAATCAGAGGTTGGTTAATCGATGTGTTCAATCCGCCGCCAGTCGGCCTCAGTTGTGATGGTGTAAAATGTCTTATCCAGATGTAACAGTTGCGCATAATGCCGACAAAAAAGTTTTCCCATTTAACCCCTTGGAAAAAATGTTCAAACAGGACTTGTTCCAGGACCTGAACGCCGCACAGCGTTCGCTGATCCGCTCTTCAATTCGCACTATCCGTCTGAAGCAGGGTCAGACCCTGTTTCAACAGGGAATGCCGGCCAGGTCATTCTATTTTATTGTCAATGGCTGGATAACGTTATTCCGTCTGCATGAAAGCGGCGCCACCACCGTGATACATACTTTTGGCGCTGGGGATATGTTCGGCGAGGTCGCGGCGCTGGCCATCAACAGCTATCCTGTTACGGCTGATGCGGCAACAGATACGATCGTGTATTCAATACCGGCTGCCGCTTATCGTGCACTGATAGAACGGGATGCCCGCCTCGCGATACGCGTTATCAACAGCCTGGAACAACGCGTCCGCATCTTGATCAGCGAGTTTGAACGTTGCCAGCAAGACTCCGGCGTAAACCGGCTGGCGTCGTTCCTGGTCGAATTGTCTCGCCGCTCAAACTCAAACAATGGTCACTACATGCTGCCGTTCAGCAAACAAACGCTGGCAGGCATGTTGCATATCCAACCGGAAACTCTGTCACGCGCGTTCTCGGTACTGCGTAAATACGGCGTAAAAAGCTACCGTAATGGCCGCGTGCACATTCCGGATATGCGCGCTCTGAACACCCTCCTCCGCGAATAAAACAAGAGGCGTTCGCATACAAGCGCAGGCTTACGCCGGGAGCGCGGATATCCTAGCCCGAAAATCTCAGCGATCATCGCATCAATTGGTGAGATATTCGGTCTAAAGAAAGCAGAGATTCCTGTTGTTTGCTCCGACTGACCTCACACTTTCGTTGCAGTTCAATCCAGGTCCAGTTTGAACAACTCAATGGCATTGGAGCGTCCTATCTTCACGCGCTCCTCCTCGGTGATTACGCTGGTGGCGTCGTACCAGTCCGCCGCATCCTCCATGCGTTCAAACGGATAGTCGGCGGAGAAGTAGAGCCTGTCCTTACCCAGCACATCCAGGGCGCAGCGGAACGCCGGATCGTCAAACAAGCCGCTAACGGTGATATGGAAATGCTCCCGGAAGTAATCGCCCAGCGGGCGTTTGCCGCGGTAGCCGCGTCGGGAAAATCGCATGCGCGCATCAAGACGCCACAGGGCAAACGGGATATTCTCTCCCATATGACCCACGGCTATCTTCAGGTTGGGAAAATCATCGAACACGCCGGAACCGCACAGGCGCAACGCGTGGATCGAGGTTTCCACCGCGAAGCCCCAGGGAGCGCTCATCAACCAGGGGTGCCCATCATAGTTTCTGGCCTGGGCGGGAATCTGCATACGCGGGTGCAGGTAAAAAGGCACGTCCAGGTCCGATACCGCCGCCCAGAAGTCACGGTACTCCGGTATGTCGTAGTATATCGCCGTGTCCGGTTCGTCTTTTTGGGTAAACCCGTTTACCAGCGCGCCCTTGAAACCGAGTTCATTGACACACCGCTCCACCTCCGCAGCCGCGGCAGCGGGGTCTTGCATGGGCAGCGCAGCCATGCCGGCATAACGGTTCGGGTGTTGGGTCACCGCGTCGGCAATACGGTTGTTCGCCTTGCGCGCAAGCTCGATGGCTTGCTCAGTATCCAGAATCGCCTGCAGGCCCGGCGCATTGAGAGACAGCAGCGCCAGTTCGATTCCGGTCTTATCCATTGCCGCGAGGCGCATGTCGTCGACATCCAGAAGTTCCAGGGTAAACTCGTCCCATCTACCCGAATCGCCGGCAAATGCTTTGGCATTGCCGACGGTTTCTTCGATGGCCAAGTGTTCTTCAAATGCGATTTTGCCTTTCATGATACTCTTATCTCTCAGTGTTATCGGTTTATGATCAGTGTTGCGAACGCAGTTCCGGCGGGAGCCATTCGTAGTGGGAAAAACGATTGGTCCAGCCGGTTTCGTATCCGGGTAAAGGAATGACGCCGTTATCGGCTACATAGGCATCCCAAAGCGCTTGCATTTCAGCCAGTTTCTGAGGGTGATGCTCCGCCAAGTCAATGCTTTCTGCCGGATCCTCGGCCAGGTTGAACAGCGACCAGCGCCCCTCCGGTCCCCACGGCGCATTCATCCAGGTTATCTTCCAGTCACCCTGCACCACGCCCCTGCGGCCCATCATCACGTACGCAAAATAGTCCTCCGGCGGGTGCGCCTGCGTGCTTGAACCGTGCAGGAACGCGCGCATCGACCTCCCTCTCATCGGCGGCATTGGCTCGCCATTGTCGGCAACGCCCGGATGCTCTACGCCGGCATAATCCAGCAAGGTAACAGGCAGGTCAAGGACGTTTGCTGGGGCGGACGACACCTCTCCTGCTTCAATACGGCCGGGAAAACGGAAAATGGCCGGTGTGCGAATCCCCCCTTCGGTAGGAAACCCCTTAAAATAACGCAACGGGGCGCTGCCGACATGCGCCCAGCCTGCCCCCAGCCAGGAATAGGAACCGGGCCTCCCCAGGTTCTCCTGGCTGACATCAAAGCGGCCCTCGGCCCAGTCAAAACCCGGTTGCCCATAAAAATCCAACGGATTGCCCCCTTCCGCGCCGTTGTCGGAGAGGAAGATCACCAGCGTGTTGTCCGCCAGTCCCTCCCGCTCCAGGTATTCGAGGACTCTGCCAATATGAAAATCCATGGCTTCCGTCATCGCCGCGTACACTTGCATGCGGCGGACTTCGAGGCTGCGCATGGTTTCATCCAGGTCATTCCATACCGGCCAGGCCGGATGCTGTTCTGCCGCGACCTGCTGTTCGCCAATCAGCCCGGTGTTACGCATCCGTTCGATGCGCGCGGCGCGCACGGCATCATAACCCTGTTCGTATACTCCGGCATAGCGCTCGATATATTCATCCGGCGCGTGCAGTGGGTAATGTGGCGCAGTAAATGGCAAGTAGGCGAAAAAAGGCTTGCCGTCGGACCGATGACGGTCAATATACTCCATAATCTTGTCGGCATAGTTCCTGGAGGAGTAAAAGTCATCGGGCAACTCAATCTCACGACCGTTTTCCACGTAAGTCACTGAGTCCAGTTCCAGCAATGACGGCGCCCTGTTGAAATGGGAACCGCTACCCTCCACCAGCACGAAAGATTCCTCGAACCCGCGCCGGTCGGGCCACAGGACCGGGTTGCCATGCCCGCCCATGTCCCATTTGCCGGCGATATAGGTATGGTAGCCATCGCCGTGTAACACGTTGGCGATGGTCGTCACCCGGTCTGTGAGGTAGGTCTCATAACCCGGTTGTCCGCGTATCGCCGGCGTAAACTCCCCGGCCATGGTGCCGTAGCCGGCAGGGTGGCTGTCGGCGCCGGTGAGCAGCATCGCGCGGGTGGGTGAGCACAACATGTGCACCCGGAAATGGGTCATCAGCATGCCCTGGGCCGCGAGCCGGTCGATATTGGGCGTGCGGATCTCACTGCCCATCACTCCGATGTCCGAATACCCCATATCATCCGCGAGGATGACCAGGAAGTTGGGGCGTTCGGGTTGTTTGCCGGTACAGGCGACCAGCAGACAGGCGGCACATAGCAACGACAACCGCATTGTCAGCCGGAAAGACAAGAAGGGAAAGGATTTACTGCCCCTCATGGCATAACGCAGGCCGTAATACGCACGAGGGGCAGGTTTTTGTTCGCTATATCAGAAACTGTAGGAAATGCTTCCGCCGAACCACTGCGGTGGACCGTATATCTCCTCAAGGAATTCGGCCAGGCCCAGATCAACCAGGTAAATCCGGTATTCCGTATCAGTCAGGTTCTTGGCCCATACTGAGGCTTTCCATTTTCCATCGTCGGTAGTATAGGACATGCTGGCGTTGAGGATGCCGTACCCTTTTTCATGGTTGACCTCATTCTTGGCGCTGTACAGATAATGATCGCCGTAAATGAACCCGTCAAGTTGTATGGCCATGGAACCGCCAGGCGCCTGCCAGGTATGCCGTCCGAGGAAATTGAAGCTGATATCAGGCGCCTGCGGCAGATCACCTTCAACAAAAAACTCGCCAAATACAGTCGGTGTCTCGTCCACTTTGCTGGACATCAGCGCTACGCCAAAATTGAAATCCCAGTTATCCGAAGGCGACAAGGCCAACTCAATCTCACCGCCATAAGCCTTGGCGTCGGAATTAAGCACGTCAGGTTGCAGCGCTATCAGGGAGAAAACCTGATAATCATTATAGTCATAGTAGAAGCCGGTTGCGTTCAGGCGGCCGGTACCGTTGAATATGGTGAATTTACCACCCACCTCATAGGACCACAACACCTCCTCATCATGTTTGATCACGTCAGATACATCCACAGGGCCGCGAAAATCGGGTACGGTAGCCACAGCCCAGTTACCGCCCTTTATGCCGCGATTGACGGAGGCAAACAGCAAGGTGTCGTCGTTGGGACGGAAATCAAGCTGGAAGCGTGCGGCCCAGTCATTGTAAGAGATTGTTGACTGTGCGGTATTGAATGGGCTGGTCCTGGCAATCTCGTCGGTGATATATGTATTACCTTGAGCAGCCTGGGAAGCAGCAAAAGCGACATACCCGGCGTCATCAACATCTGAGAAGGTAGACGTATAATCAAAATCTTTGTCATCCTCGGACCAGCGCAGCCCGACGATGAAAGTCAGTTGTTCAGTAAGATCATATTCAGCCTGTCCGAAGATCGACCAGTTCTCCGAATTCTGTTCATAAGGCGCAAATATCACACCCGTTGGAGAAGCAGTGAGGATTGAACCGGTAACGGATGCGGTGTTGCTCATGGACTGGTCGAAGTAGAAACCACCCACGGTCCAGCGCATGCGATCGGCTTCGCCCGATACACGTATTTCCTGGGTCCATGCTTCAAAATCTGCGGTGGTGATAAACTGGAACCGGTCGGTGATGAAGGGGCCGGCATCCGCGTCTTCAGTATAATACTTGTCGAAGGTCTGGTAATTTGTGATCGATTCCACCTTCATGCTGTCGCTTACATCCCAAACGAACTTGGCAGTCACGTTCCAGCCATCCCGATTCATACTTCCTTGATCATCCGAATAATGACTGCGCGGGTCACTACTGGGTATGCCCGTAATTGGATCGCTGGGCGGCCCGGTCGGGATTCCAAAACCCGTCCCTCCCTCAAAATCAGCAGTAGCAGGAGTCCATGTATAGGTTCCGGTAGGCACGTCATTGTCTTCCATGTAGGTAACGCGCAAATCCGCAAGCGCTTGATCACTCAAATCGATCTGCAGGGAACCGCGTAGCACGAAACCGTTGGCGCCGTGGGAATCCCTGACAGTAGGCTCACCGTTCGCCTCCAGAAAATCATCGCTCAACGCTTCCACGTAACCGTCACCTTTTTCCCAGCGTCCGGCAAAACGCGCACGTATGTTATCACTTAACGCACCGCCTACCGCGCCTTCCACGTATTTGCGGTCATACTCTGCATAGGATGCCTCGATATAGCCATTGACCTCCTCCTCTGTCGCGCCCCGGGTTACGTACTGCACCACACCACCCGTGGCATTACGCCCGAATAAGGTGCCCTGGGGGCCGCGCAACACCTCCACACGCTCTATATCAAACATCTGCTGACCTACCATATTCATGCTGGAGATATAGGCCTCGTCGATGTAAGCGGCGACAGGCGCTTCAAGGTTGTCCTGGAAATTACTCTGCGAGATGCCGCGAATATTCAGGATAACCAGCGAAGGTGTGTAAGTAAAAAACTGCATCGACGGCACCTGCTGGGTGATATCGATGGTATTGCTGAAATTCAGGTTCTTTATCAAATCCCCACTGAACGCGGTCACTGCGATGCCGACATCCTGCATGCTCTGCTCGCGTTTCTGTGCGGTAACAATGACCTCCTCAAGCAATTGCGCGCCGGCAAATGGTGTGGAGAACAGCAAGGCGCAGCTACAGAGGCCCGCCCATAAGGGTTTAACTTGTTTGAATAAAGACATCAGACTTATCCTCCTGCTGGTTCATCTTTTTTAGTTATGATGGTATTGTACTACAAAGATGCGCTGTTGAGAATCAAAATATTGACTTTTTAAACAAAATTGTTGTACAAAAATCACATGCTTTTACCCTAATACCGTAATTTTGCCACCAATGACGCAGAATCTCACTGAACAAAACCCCGATACAAAGCAAATGTTGGCGATGTACCGCGCCATGCTGCTGATCCGGCGCGCCGAGGAACGGCTGCGGGATGATTTCCATGCCGGCGAGCTGCCAGGCGGCGTACACCTGTATATCGGCCAGGAAGCCATCGCCGCAGGCGTTTGCGCGCACCTGAATAACGCCGATCCCATTGCCAGCACCCACCGTGGCCATGGACACTACCTTGCAAAAGGCGGCGACCTGGAGGCCATGTTGGCGGAAGTGTATGCCCGTGAAACCGGAATCTGCAAAGGTATGGGTGGGTCCATGCATGTGGCAGATTTTTCCAGGGGCATTATCGGCGCCAACGGTATCGTGGGCGGTGGTCTGGCCATTAGCGCCGGCGCCGCATTCGCCGCACAACTGGACCGCAAGGGCGGGGTCGCGGTGTGTTTCTTCGGCGACGGCGCGGCCAACCAGGGCATGTTCATGGAGACACTGAACGTTGCCACGTTATGGAAACTGCCGCTGCTGCTGGTATGCGAGCATAACTGCTATTCCGAATTTTCCCCTTCCGACACGGTGACCGCCGGCGAAATCGCCGATCGCGCCAGGGCTTTCGATATACCTTGCAACGTGGTGGACGGGAACGATGCCATCGCCGTCTGGCAAGCTGCCGGCGCCGCAGTGGAACTGGCGCGCAACGGGGGCGGCCCGTCCTTTATCGAAGCGAAAACCTACCGTATCTACGGTCATAACGAAAGCGAGACACACTGGCTTAGCGGCAAATACCGGGAGGAGGACGAGATTGAGCCATGGCGCCGGCGCGACCCCATCGAACGTCTGGGCAATCTGATGCTGGAAAACGGAGTTTGCGCAAAAAATGATCTTGCAGCCATCGACGCCGAGATTGGCGCACTGGTTGCCGCAGCCGCCAAGAACGCCGCCGCGGCCGGCGCGCCGGACCCGCAACTGCCGCACCAACTGATGTTTTCCGAACAACCTGCTTGAATACCATCATGGCAAAGAAACGACTCATACAAGCCATCAACGACACCTTGTTTGCCGAGATGGAACGCGATCCGAAGATCATCCTGTTCGGCGAAGATGTGGAGATCAGCATGTTCGGCGACACCAAGGGATTGCATCAACGCTTCGGCCCGGACCGGATCCGCAACACGCCCATCTGTGAAGCCACGCTTACCGGCATGGCAGTCGGCGCCGCAGCCAGCGGCTACCGGGTAATCCTGCACCTGATGTTCTCCAATTTTATTTACACCGGTTTTGACGCGATCGCCAACCAGATGGCGAAACTGCGGCTGATGACCGGCGGCCAGATAAAACTGCCCATCACTGTCCTTGCGAGTATCGGCGGGGGTCGCTCAACCGCTGCGCAGCATTCCGATACGCCTTATCCGCTGCTGATGAACCTGGGCGGCGTCAACGTGGTCGTCCCGTCCACACCGACGGATGCGGCGGGATTGCTGAGGACTGCAATACGGGGCGATAACCCGACCTTTTACCTGGAGGCCGGCGGCCGCGGCGGCGAACGGGGTGAAATGCCGGATGGTGATTTCACCATTCCGTTCGGTTCGGCGCAGGTACGCAGACCGGGCGCAGACGTTACCCTGGTCAGTGTCGGCGCGATGATGAAACCGACCTTGCAGGCCGCACAAGCGTTGGCTGAAAACAATATAGACGCGGAAGTGATCGACTGCCGCACCCTGGTGCCGCTGGACACCGATACCATCATCACCTCGGTGGCCAAAACCGGCCGTGTTGTTATCGTTGATGAAGCCCGCGACCGGTGCAGTGCGGCCAGCCATATTGCTGCGGTGGTCAGCGATGAGGGCTTTGCGCACCTGAAGGCGCCGGTCAAACGCGTCACAGTCCCGAATATCGCGATGCCTTACGCCCCCGACGCGGAGAAAGCGGCCATTCCGAACCCGGAGCGAATCGCCGCAGTCACCGAATCCCTTGTCAACAATACGGAAACTGAATGAAAGTCAAACTGAAACTCGCCCAGGTGGGCATGAACATGGAAACCGCCACCATCGTCGCCTGGCACAAACAGCCGGGCGAAAGCTTCAGCAAAGGCGACTCCTTGTACGAGATCGAGACGGAGAAAGTGGCCCAGGAGGTCGAGGCGCCGGGAGACGGAAGCCTGTTGGAAATTCTGGTGGCTGAAGACGAGGACGCGGATGTGGGCCAAGAGGTCTGTGTGGTGGAAATGGAACTCTGATGCAGGACTACTTTTCCGAACCCATGAACAATCTTATTTAAACGTAGATAATTTATGATAAACAAGAATATAGCTATATTTATTATTGTCATTTCTAGCTTTATCTCACAAGTTGGCGCTGATGAATATGCAGAGATGCAACAACGCATCGAACGGCAGCAGCAAGCGCCGGATCGGCATAAATGGGATTTCCGCCGGGATGCGCCAAGAAAACCCTTTGAGACGTTCAAATTCCTCGGCCTGAAACCGGGCATGGCGGTGATGGACGTGGGCGCCGCCGCTGGCTATACCACCGAAATGTTGGCCGCGGCTGTAGGCCCCGAAGGCAAGGTTTACTCACAGAACCGGGCGCGGGTGCTGTATAAGTATGCCGACGGCTACTACCAGCGAACGATGGATGAACGGCTGGCGAACAATCGCCTGCCGAACGTTGTCCTGCACGTGAAGGAATACGACGACCTGGGTTTGGATGAGGGACTGGACCTGGCCTTCTGGGGAAACAATTTCCACGATTATTACTATCATGAAGAAGGCGAAACCACCGCCCTGGAAGTCCTGCTCAGCATCAAAAAGACCTTGAAACCCGGCGGGGTTCTCGGCATTACCGACCATGTCGGCATCGCAGACCAGGACAACCGTGCCCTGCACCGGATTGAACCGGACATTATCCGGGGTGCACTGAAACAAGCGGGGTTCGTTATCGAGGCCGAGTCCGACCTGTTTGCAAACCCGGAAGACGATTACACACTGGACGTCTACAACGAGGAGGTTTACCTGAAGACCGACCGGGCGCTGATACGCGCCAGGAAGCCCTGATACCGAACTTCTCAGGAAAACATATCAGATGAAACGCACGTTCCTGTCAGCTATTGCCCTCACCTTGCTGTGCTCTGTTGCGGCCTGCTCCGGCCCCGACCCTGATACCCCCGATGGCGCGGATTCACGACCTAACGTGCTGCTCATCGTTGTCGATGACGTGGCGTTCAATGACCTTGGTCTGCTTGGCAGTGAAATCAGGACACCCAACATTGATGCGTTGGCGCGGGAAGGCGTTTTTCTCACCAATTTTCACGTAGCGCCCAACTGTTCGCCCACGCGGGCGATGCTGTTTTCCGGAACCGACAGCCACAATGCCGGCCTCGGCAATATGTTTGAAGACCTCGCGCCCAACCAGGAAGGCAATCCGGGGTATGAAGGTTACTTGAACTTTCAGGTGGCGGCCCTCTCGGAACTGTTCCTGGAAGCCGGCTACAACACGTACATGACCGGCAAGTGGCACCTGGGGCTGACGCAGGAAACCAGCCCTGCGGCGCGGGGTTTTGAAAAATCCTATGGCTCGCTGCAGGGGGGCGCCGGCGCGTTCGGCAATATGCTGCCGATCATCGGTCCGGGCAAAGCCCTGTACCGGGAAAACGGCGTGCAACTGGAAACGTTGCCGGAGGACTTTTATACCACCCGGTTCTATACCGAACTGATGATGGACTATATCGGCAGTGACCTGGATGACGGCAAGCCATTTTTCGCCTACCTGGCCTATACCTCGCCCCATTGGCCACTGCAAGCGCCGCAGGAGTCCATTGCCCGCTACCAGGGCGTTTACGATGCCGGTTACGATGCCCTGGTTGAACAGCGTCTGCAGAACCTGAAGGACCGGGGACTGGTCGATGCCGACACCGAACCGTTTCCCCGGCTGCTTGACGAGCGCCCCTGGAGCAAACTCAGCCCCGAGGAACAACGCTACCAGGCCAAAATAATGGAAATCTACGCGGCCATGGTTGACGATGTGGACGTGTATATCGGCAGGATCATCGATTATCTGAAGCAGATTGGGGAATACGAAAATACCGTTATCTTCTTCATGTCTGACAATGGCCCCGAAGGCCATGCGATGCAGCGCTCTTTTATTGAAGTAGCCGAATGGGCGGCGGCCTGCTGCGATAACAGTTATGAGAATATCGGCAATGCCGATTCCTATGTCTGGCTCGGCCCAAACTGGGCGCGGGCGGGAAACACACCGCTGCGCATGTTCAAGGGCTATACCAGCCAGGGCGGTGTGCGGGCGCCGGCTTTTTTTCATTACCCGCGCGCCATCCAGGGTACGGTCATGAACGATTCGATCATTACCGTAAAAGACGTCATGCCGACCCTGCTGGAACTTGCCGGGATCGCGCACCCCGGCGGCAGGACGTTCCAGGGGCGGGAGGTGATAGCCATGCAAGGCCGTTCCATCGTGCCGATCCTGACCGGCGCGAGCGCTTCAATCAGGGAGCCGGATGATTACATGGGCTGGGAGCTGTTTGGCAAACAGGCCATCCGCCAGGGCGATTGGAAGATCCTGTACGTACCCAGCATTCCGACCCGGGACGCGCGCCTGCCGGTCATGAAACCGGGCCAATGGCAGTTGTACAACCTCGCAGACGACCCGGCGGAAATGAACGACCTGGCGGACACCAACCCTGACAAACTGCGGGAAATGCTGGCATTGTGGGAACGGTACACCACGGAGAACCACTTTATCTATCCGGATACGCTTACCGGTTATTGAATCAAGCTAAAGATGGGAAACCTCCTGCCGGCTTGATAAGTTCCAACAGGTTTCCGAACGGATCGCGGCAATAAACACAGGTTATTCCCAGTTCGTTGGTAACAGGCTCGTTCATTTTTGCGCCGCCCAGTTCAATCACCTGAGCCAGCGCCTGCGCGACATCCTCCACCTGGAAACACAAGTGCCGGATACCGTAATCATTGGCATTGAGCAAAGCCGGATCGATTGTTGACTGCGGTTGCTCGTATTCAAACAGCTCCAGGTAGCCATTGGGTCCTTCCAGCATACAAAACCTGGCGCTGGTTCCGGACATGCCGATGATCTGATTGAAAATTGACGATTTGTCCCAGTGTGACTCCCGTATCTTTTCATAGCCCACCAGTTCCGAATAAAACCGCACGGCCTTTTCCAGGTCCGGCACGACGATGGCGGCGTGGTGAAACCTGATCACATTTGCCATTTAAGGAACCTCTGATATGTCAGAGGTTCCTACGATACAAGGATGTATCGTCAATATCAATGACTGTAAAGCATTGATATTGTGAGGAAAACAAAAATCGCATTTTTGTTTTCCGTACTCTGACAAGTCCAGGACGGACTTGTTCAGAGTTTCCTTAATTTTATTCCTCAAACATCCCTCAATCGTTCTATCAGTTGCTGTAATGCCAGTTTTACCGTCTGCGCTCGCTCTGCCACCGGTTCGGTCAGGGGATCGGACAGTCTCGACAGCATCGGCAGCAGGCGTTTGCGCAGTTGTTCCGCCTGTTCAGACGGCAGGTTATCCTTACCCTGTTCAACTTTTTCCAAGCGCTGGCGCAACTGGTAAATCACGTTCCAGGCCGATTCGACATAAGCAGGTCCGTCGCCGGCATGATAGGCGCAACCGGAGCGCAGGATATACAGGTCCGGACTCCAGTAGGTTGCCAGCAGGTCGTCTAGCATTTCCAACGCATCCCGCGCAGCCTGTGTATCACCATCTTCCCGCGCCTGCGCCACGCGCCAGTCCACCCGTAATTTGACCGCAATCGGAAATACCGGCGAAGTGGGCGGTACCCGCGCCAGGCTATCATCCAACTCCCTGATGCGCCCGAATTGTCCGCGCAAGCCGTAGGTCCAGGCTTCGAATACGCGCCGCTCCGGGCCGCGCAAGCTGTTGGCCAGGGTAATAATCTCTCGCGGCACCTGGCCGCGCGCGATATCACCGAGGTGTAGCATCAGCAGGCCGTACTTTGCGTTATCATTACCCGGATTGATCGACAACGCCAGATTGTATCGCTCACGCGCCCGTTCCGTATCGCCGCTGTTGTCCAGACCCATAGCCTCGATCACCGCCTTGCTGTCCTCTGCCGCCACGGCTTGCGCCAAATCGTAGGCGCGCCGGACGAAATCGCCCATCAGCAGGCGTTCGGCAATATACGCCAGGTCCAGATCGCCGGCATGTTGCCGGTGAAACCGGCTCTGCGGGTTCGTTAACGGGTCCATGCCGTCGAAAATCTTCTGCATGTCATCGGCTGTCAGCCCGTCTCCGTTGTTACGGCTGAAGAAGGCCAGCCGGTTATGCTCATCCGTATTCACCGGCGCTCCGCCGGCAAATTGCCGGATAGCCTCATTGTCCAGGGTCAACATGACCAGCGCGTCTTCAATCCCGCGCATGCCCAGGCGGTTATAGTGACGCGGATGTTGCTGCAGGGCGCGACCCGCATTGCGCGCGCCGTTCCAGATTTCGATGGGAACATCCGCGCCAAGGAAAAACAGCACCTCCCGCTCCGGCTGGTACAGTTCCACATAGCTGAATTGTTCCGCGACCGTTGCTGCGAGCGTCTTCAGCAATGCCTCATCCACGAAACGGGAATTGATCCATTGCAGAAACACGCCGCCGTTGTTAAGACGGGACTTGGCCAGCGCCAGGAACTCGCGGGTATACAGGTGGGAAGCGCCGCCGGTCCACGGATGCGAGGGTTGCGACACGATGATGTCGTAACGCTTGTCAGACAGCATGATGGCATTGCGGGCGTCGTTGATCACCAGGTTCACACGCGGGTCCGAAAACGGATCGTGGCCGCGTTCGTTACTGACCGCGTCGTTGGCGCTGATCACCTTCGGTTCCAGTTCAATGACATCGATATCAGCGATGTGAGGCGCGACGCCTTCCAGCGCCACACCACCACCAAAGCCGACGACCAGCATGGAACGGGCGTCGGGCCGAGCCAGGGTGGTCAGGCCGGACAACCACTTCTGCGAGTTATTGACTGGCGCCGTGCCGAGCCTGGCGATGGCGGATTCCGACAGGCCGTTACTGGACAAGTGAAAAAAACCGTCCAGTTCGGTCATCAATATGGTCGCCGAACGGCCGACACCGTAGTAGTATTCTTCACCCCGCACTTTGTCATCCGGAACCTGCGCATAGATGAGGTCATCCGGACGCTCGAAGCGCAGCACAAATAAGCTGAGTACAGCCAGCGCCAGCGCACCGGACATGGTCCATTTCCGTTGTGGTTGCAGGGTCGCGGCGACAACGGCAGCCAGTGCAATGCTGACCAGCATGACCAGTTGCAGCGTGTGGCCGAAACCAAGGGCCGGCAGGAGGAAAAATCCGGTCAGCAACGCGCCGCTGATAGCCCCGACCGTGTTCCAGCTATAGATGCGACCGGCCACGCCGGCAGCCACTTGCGCCTGTTGTGCGCCGATGCGTACCGCCAGCGGATAGGTAGCGCCGATGAACAGTGTAGCCGGAACAATCACCAGGAAGGCGTACAGCGCTTTGCCGGCTAACTCCCTACCTTCCGGCAACCATGCACAGATGACGGTATAGGAGAGCCAGGAAAATATCGCGATCAGCGCCTGCGCGGCGCTGAACAGCGCCAGCGCCCTGCTTCGCTCCCGCGCCAGGGGGCCTGCCGCCAACCCGCCCAGGGCAATACCGGTGAGAAAACAGGCCAGCATAATGGAGAACGCATAGATGGTCCCGCCGAACAGGTGACTCAACAAGCGCGTCCAGAGCACTTCCAGGGTGAACGAGACCATGCCGGAGACCAGCATCACTGGCATGATCCAATGGTAGCGGGTCTGGCGCACAGTGTGTCCCTGGGAAACTGGATCGTCAGCAGGTCCTTCGGCGCCAGTTTCCATCGCAGGTTGGGCAGCAGTAAGGCGAGGCGAACCGGGATCGCCCCCTTGTCCTTGAGCATCTGTCCCCGCTCCTTGTTGGACGGCAACGAGGCGCGCCAGGTAGAGCGCGATGAAAAATACGAGCAGGTTAACTCCGGCGCCGACTCCGAGGGTACCGAACAGACCCAGCCAGGGTAACAGCAGGAAACCCGCCACCAGGGCGCCAAACACCGCGCCCAAGGTATTAATGCCGTAAAGGAAACCGACCCTGGGTCCGATCTGGTTGTCGGCGCTGACTGCGTATTTTGCCAGCAGCGGCAGCGTCGCGCCCATGGCCGCGGTGGGCAGGGACAGGATCAGAAATGTGGCCGCAAGGTAGTACAGAGTCTGCCCTACGCCCGTATCGGATACCGGTTCCGGCATGCCGCCGAACACTGAGATAAACAGCAGTTGGGCGACACCCAGTAGCGCCGGCACAAGTAATGCGGTTATGCCAATCAAACCCTCCAACACACCGTAGACCAGTACCGGTCGGCGGAGTGCGGGCACAAACCGGGCTGCCAGCGCCGCGCCCAGGGCCAGTCCCGCCATGTACGCCGCCAGTGTCGTCGCCACGGCGATATGCGAAGTCCCGAATACCACCCCCAGTTTCTTCAACCAGGCAGCCTGGTACAGCAGCGCGGCAAAACCGGACAGGAAAAAACAGGCCGCCAGCGCGAGCAACACTGGTTTTTCCCTGCTAGCTACTGGATTGGGGGAAGGCCCCTGCTTTTCATATGCAGGAGTATCTTTGAAACCTGTTCTTTTTTTGCCGGAAGCAGACTGAGATCCGATGCTCTCCCCGCGCCCGGACTGCCTGTTGGAACGCATTTTAGCCCTTTTTTGAGCCATTCTAGTACTCTTTCAACTTAATTTTGACATGTTCAGAGTCACACAGCGACGCCAAGACAAGGCGCAGCCCGCCGGTAATGGCGCGCCCTTGCCAAGGGCTGCAACGCCGTATTGGCGTCGCTGTGTGGCTCCCTGCGGGCGGGCCGGGAAGCGGTCGCCCGCTGCGTTGCACCGCTTGCGAAGGGCGCGCCATTCCCTGCGCATCGCGCCTTGCGCTCAACCGCTTCCCGACCCGCTGAATATGTCAAAATTAAGTTGAAAGAGTACTAGTTTATGGTCCCTGACTCGTAATCCGCACACCATTCCCGTGCAAACGAGAATCCAGTAAGCAACATTTCCTTAGGAAACTCTGATTAAGTCAGAGTTTCCTTCGATACAGGGAGGTATCGCCACAATCAATGACGATAAGTCATTGATTGTGTGAGCACAACAAAAATCGCATTTTTGTTGTGCGTGCTCTGACAAGTCCAGGATGGATTTGTTCAGAGCTTCCATTATAAGGGTATTGTCGCCGACTGGATTCCCGCCGCTGCGGAAATGGCAAGCGCTGGCGGGGTATGCCAGGTTGACTAGAAGTCTACCCTGGCGCGCACCCCCCAGGTTGCCGGTTGCCCCATATACATCGTATTCCCCCCCTCGGTAAGCCCTTCAAATCCATTGGTGGCGTACAATGTGTCCGTTACATTCTTACCGTACACGGATATTCGATAGCGATCGTCCGGCCCGAACATGTAGTAACCGTTGACATTCAGGACAAAATACTCATCGTCCGGGAAGGTGTTGGCCACGTCGAACCAGCGTTCATCTTTATAGCGTCCGTCTACAATGACCCCGAACATGCCGTTGCCCATCGGCCAGTCCTGGCGTACGGAAAAATTGAAGCTAAGATCAGCCGCGCCAGGCAAACCATTCCCGATCTGGCTCTCATCAGCGCTATCAACTATCTCTGTATCAAGATAGGATACTCCAACATTCAGATAAGTATGTTCCATAGGCGCCCAATCCAAAGTGGCATCCATCCCCCAGATTTCTGAACTGACGGCAATCCGGATGAATTCTCCATTGAGAAACTGGCTGATTTGCTGGTCACGGAAGTCATTGAAAAACCCTGAAATATTGAGACGCGCCTTGCCGCCTGCCAGGTCGGATTTAATTCCGATTTCAAAGGCATCCACCTTCTCCGGTGACAGCGGGTTATCGGCAAGACCAAGCATAATGAACATGGGCGCGGTATTGAAGTTGCCGGCCTTGTAACCGCGGCTCCATTGCGCAAAAGTCAGGATGTCGTCGTTCAGCCGGTAGTCAACTCCCACCTTGGCGCCCCATTCTTCCCAGGTGGTATCGTTGATATTGGCATCCGGATTATCGGGACCACCGACAGTACGCGTATTCAAGCCATTATTCTTGGCGACAGTCCAAAGATCCTCAAAATCAGGCAGGTCTTCACCGGAATACAACGGCCCCGCCAGCTCCGCCCCCCAAACCCCGGGACCGCCGAAGATGGCCCTGGCGCTGCCCTTGACATTATCCGAACCATAGCGAAAACCGCCCTTGAAGGTGAGTGGTTCGGCAACATCGTACTCAACGTCAATATAACCGGAATAGGTGGTGTTTTCTCGGATACCTTCCGCTTTTACCAGCAGCGGCACAGGGTTTTCCCGAGAACCATTCTCAAATACCGGCCCGGGTGTCAGCGATATGTCTTCCCAGAAACCGTACACGCCCAGGTGCCAGCGCAACTTGTCCTCATCCTTGGAGCTTATCCTGAATTCCTGGCTGATCTGGTCCTGCTCGGTATGCTGCCAGAAGTGAAAAGCCGGCGTCGGTGTGCCGTCCGCATCCTCGTTATAGTCGTTTTCGCTTTCTTCATATGCTGAGATCGACGTGAAGGTGAAGTTGTCAAATTCCCATACCACATGCGCAGAGAACCCTTTGCCTTCCACATCCAGTCTCGGGCGCTCCATGTCGTAAGGTGTATCGAGCTGGTCGCCACTGCCCACATATCCCGCGGCATTGGCGCAGGCGCCCGGCTTATTCGGTGTTGCACAGGGTTGGGTCGGGTCGTTCGGGTCCCGGGTACCGACAAACATCACCAGGTCCTGGTCGGACTTAATCTGTTCGTAATGGCCTTTCAACCGGACATAGATGTCATCGGAAAGCTGGAAAGCAAGCTGGCCGCGGATGCCGTACTTGTCGGCGCCGCCAATCTTGGAATCGTAAACGGAATTTTTCCGGAAATCATCCCGTGTGTGGTACTGGGCGGCAATACGAATGGCAGCTTTGTCACCGAGCGGTGCGCCGAACGCGCCATCCAGTTCCACGTTGTCCCAGCGCCCGTAGCCGGCGCTGAGAAACCCGTTGGCCTCGCCGCCGATTTCAGGCTTGCGGGTAACGTAGTTGACGGCGCCGCCGGTGGTATTGCGCCCATACAAGGTATTCTGCGGCCCGGCCATCACCTCGACCCGTTCCATGTCATAGACCTGGGCCAGGTTTACCCCGGGTGATTCCAGCACTACCTCATCCACATACACCCCCACGCTGTTCGACGAGGCCAGGCCCTTGGCGCCGACACCGCGGATGAAGAAGTTGCCATAGGTATAGCCACCGTTGTTGATAATATCAAAATTCGGCACTTTGAGCAGAACCTCCTGGGCGCCGGAAAGGTTTTGTAGTTCCAGTTCATCGCCGCTGAAAGCCGTGATGGTAATACCGATATCCTGCAATGACTCGGTACGTTTGGTCGCGGTAACGACGATTTCCTCCAACGCCTGGGACCAAGCAATTGGAAGGTTTGCGACAGCGAGAACCAGCCCGAACAGGGACGCACACAACGCGCCAGAGTTTCTGTTCAGCCGTGCAGGCAATAAGTTATTGTTCATTCTATACCCCTCATTGTTTTACAACCGTAGTATTGAGCCCGGCTCGATATTTGTTCTGTTTGGCAAAATTACAACATTAATAATTCAAATGCAACAGCTAATGTACAACAATTCAGTTGATATTTTACAGATTATTGGAATGATTAACGTGATTTTGCTTGTGTTTGTTGTACAAAAGAGATAAAAAAGCTAGTACTCTTTCAACTTAATTTTGACATGTATCAGATACAAGACAAAGCTGCCTGGCAGTTCCCATGGGCATTAGCCTGCATATTGCACCGGTGGATACAATACTTGCGCAGAATATTTCAGGGCAAACGATTTGCACGGCAACAGCCACACGCTCAGAGGCTATCCGGATGAAAAAAAATAAAACCCGAAAAGAAGAATCATTGCTGGGGTTGGATCGGGAAATCACCCGCCGCGATTTTGTCGGCAGCGCCCTGGTCGGCGCCGGCGCCGGCCTGCTCGCGATGAAGGCGCCTGGGGTCCGGGCAGGTAACAACCCCGCGGTAACACACCGCAACATCCCGCAACAAATGCCGGTTCCCCTGACCGGCCTCTCACAGGACTGGACCGGACCCGGCGGTGTAGGCGATTACGCAGGAAAAAACGGCAATACCCATGAAGTGGTCAACGCCGCGCATGCCATCAGGAACCGTGAATTCGACAAGCAACTCGGCGGCGCGCACGACACCGGCGAATCCTTCGACCTGGTCGTGGTCGGATGCGGTTTCGCCGGCTTGACCGCGGCGGCCACCTACCTGGAAGGCAATCCTGACGCCCGCATCCTGCTGCTGGACAACCATGCGATCTTCGGCGGCGAGGCCAAGGAGAACGAATTCGAGGTGGACGGTTACCGATTGTGGGGCCCACAGGGTTCGACCGGCACGGTATTCAGCAAGGACAAGACCCGCCTGCCACTGTCGGTGCACCGCATGTGGCGCAAGCTGGGATTGCCGGAGAGTTTCGAACACCAGCAACTGGAAGGGACCGACAAGGACCTGTTTGTCCCGGTCGATGTCTGGGGTCCGATGCACGCGCGCTGGGAAGACGCCGACCTGGGCTGGTACTTCAAAGAGCATGGCTGGGTCAAGGACCCCTGGTCCAACGGCATGCGCGGCGCGCCCATTTCCGATAACCTGAAGAATGATTATTACGCGATGGAACTGTTCCGCCGCCCGCCGCGCCGTGACGACTGGAAGCAGTGGCTGGACAGTATGACCTACAAAGAATTCGTCATGAACGTGATGGGGCTGTCGGACGAGGTGTTTCCATACCTGGACCCGTTGTTGGCCGCGATGGGCACCGGCCTGGGCTGCGATGTGATATCGGCCTACCAGGCTTACGAGTTCGTGGCGCCGGGCGTCCATGCCTACCGCAGGTACCAGGGCCTTGGCGACCCCACCAACTTCTCCTATATCGCTTCGTTTCCCGGCGGTAACGGCGCACTGCTCAAGTATTTCGTCAAATTCCTGATACCGGACGCCATCAGCGGCGATACCTCATTGGCCAACATGGCGGTCTACAGCCGGGTCAACTGGGACGCGCTGGACCGGCGCGATGCGCCGGTGAAGATGCGCCTGAGCGCTACTGTTGCTGCGGTTGAACATAACGGTCCACCCGATACGGCCGACGACGTATTCGTGACCTACTACAAAGACGGCAAACTGCATCGGGTCAACGCCAGACATGTGGCGGTATGCAGCGGCCAATGGGTCAACCGTTATATCGTCAGGGACTTGCCGGATGAACACTTCGATGCCATGAGCGAGTTCCACCATGCGCCTATCCTCACGTTGAACGTGGCGGTGCGCAACTGGAAGTTCATGGAGAACCTGGGCATTACCGCGGCGCGCTGGTTCGAGGGTTTCGGCTGGTTCATGAGCCTGCGCCGGCAGATGCTGTTCGACGGCAAGGCGCCGATGCCGCTGGACCCTGCCAAACCCACGGTTTTGACCCTGTTCATTCCGTTTACCCTGCACGGCATGCCGTTGAAGGAACAGGCAGTGGCATCCCGCATGCAGATGTTCGGCATGAGTTACAAAGAGATCGAAACCCGGCTGCGCGAGCAGTTTAGCGAAATGTTTTCCGCTTACGGGTTTGACGCCAGGCGGGACATCGCCGGCATCATCGCCAACCGCCATGGCCATGCCTACGGGGTGAGCGGGCCCGGGTTTTATTTCGGCAACAAAGGGCGTGAAGCGCCCAGCGATATTATCCGCCGGGGTTTTGGGCGGATATGCTTCGGCCACTCGGAACTTACCGGCCACCAACTGTGGACGACCGCGGCCGAAGAAGGCGAGCGCGCGGCCCTGCAACTGCTTGATATTGCCTGATCGCACAACTACTTACATATATTAACTCCGGCACACTTATGAATAATCCATATAATCTACTCCCTGGCGGATGGCGCAAACAGATTTGTTTCATGCTGCTCTTCATTTCACTGCCCACGCTGTCCGTGGCCGTTGAATTCACCGACCCGCCGAAACTTATTGCAAATCCGTCCGGGCGGGTACCGTTGGCTGCAGTCATCGAATTTACCAGCATTGAGCAGCTTGACGCCCATATCGAAATAACGGACGGGGAAAATACCTGGGATGCGGCCTTCGCTGCGGGCAGCGCTGAAGAAGGAAAATATGCAATTCCGGTACTGGGGATGCGGGCCGAGCGCGAGCACCAGATAACCCTGACCTTGCGCTCAGATAATGAAACGGTTTATACCGAAACCTTCAGACATATGACTCCGGGCTATCCGGATAAACTGAATTTCCCCCAGATCAAGGTATCCGTGTCCGAACCGGCGCGTATGGAACCTGGTGTTACCTTCCTCAGCGCCCGCCGGCGCGCCCTGGGACGCGGACACTGGTTGACGAAAAAGCAATACGAATGGTCCACCAATTTCGGGCTGCTCGTGGCCTTGGACAACAAGGGCGAGGTCGTGTGGTGGTTTGAATCGTCGTCCCGGGTGGCGGGGATTGAGCGACTCAGTAACGGGCATATCCTGATGCACCGTTTCAGTTCATCGCTTATCGTCGACATGCTCGGCAATGTGCAGGCGGAATACTACCCGGAAGACAATCCCATGCCGCCTCCCGATAACCCGAGTGCAATTCCCATCCGCAACCAGCAGACCTTGCATCACCAACCCCACGAATTGCCAGACGGCAATTTCCTTGCGTTTACCGCAAACGGCTATCCGATGAAAGACTGGTATTCCAGCGAGACGGACCCGGACGCGCCCAGGAAAGACGCCATCATCATGGCAGACTCCGTCGTCATCTTCACACCGGAAGGAGAACAGGTCTGGACCTGGGACTCCATGGATTACCTGGACCCCTGGCGCATCGGGCGCGACACCTTCTGGAGTTACTGGTGGACCCGGGGGTTCGACGGGTACCTCGACTGGACCCACGCCAACGGCTTGAGTTATGACCCGAGGGATGACTCGATCCTGGTGTCGTTCCGACAACAGAGTGCAGTCGTCAAGATCGACAAGAAAACCAAGGAGATCAAATGGATACTCGGCCATCACCGAGGCTGGCCGGCGCGCCTCAAGGACAAACTGCTGACGCCGGTTGGCGATCTCATGTGGCCTGCCTACCAGCATAACCCGCGAGTGACTCACGCCGGAACCATCATCCTGTTCGACAACCGCGCCTACAACGGCGCGATGGCCTTTGAAGACTATCCGCCCCTGGAGGACAACTTCAGCCGCGCCGTCGAATACGAGGTGGACGAGGAAAACATGACCGTAAAACAGGTCTGGACCAGCGGCGACACCCAGACCGAGGATTCCTGTTTCACCTATGCGATGAGCGACGCCTGGCGTTTGCCGATAACCGATAATCGCCTGGTGATCCATGCCTTTTGCACACCGCTGATACCCGGACTGGGCGAGGACATCATGGATGAAACCCGGCGCGTCACGGACGACATCTACTATCCGGGTGGGCACATCCTCGAATACGCCGGCGATGAAGTGGTGTTCCAAGTGGACTTCGGCATGGAACATGAACTGTTCCAGTGGAACGTATACGGTGGCTTCAGGAGTCCGAGCATATACCATACACCCGGCGCGGCGCACTGAGGCAGACTATCAGGCTATGTGGCGTACCTCCGGTTAAACCCCGGGAGCAAAGCCACCTATCCATAGCGCCAGCCTAAACTCTGCCCAGCGCACTACATCGTCGCCCGAACGACCGGAGCGGCGGGTGGGACGGGAGGCGGCATTCGGTGGCGACGCCTGATCAACGGAACCGGTTGTATCGGGATGTATGTTGTTCATTTTTGTTCTTTCATATCGCTGATCCGGCAGGCATTTGCTGGTAGAAAAGTTCATCAATTTTAGCCTGGGTTCGCGCATGTTCGATTGTCATTCCGACCAAACTTCCATTTGCCGCAATATCTATGTAAATATTTTCATTAATCTCCCTGGTTTCATGGACTGATTGCTCAGAAAACTCAATCAATGCAGTATCGGTATCTTCAAAATATTTAATTTTCATCATTCGACCTCATAAAACTTCTGTCAAAAAAAGCATTGTGAACCGTCACGCCATCCTCAAGCAAAATGACTCTGAGATATTTCTGGGCGTCGGCAATGTAAGCCCATTTTCTGATTCGACCATCCGACTGAATATGTGTCTTGTCCGGTTTATTAACGACATGCTCAATCCATTCAGATTTGATCTGTATTCTATCTTTTCTCTGCCTCGTATAAAGAAAATATTGAGTAAATTTCATTTTTTCAGAAAGACCGGCAATTTTACACCTTTGAAAAGACCATCTGCCGCATAGACCGGCGGGTGGATTCGATGTGCACTTTCATCTGCAGTTCGGCCAGTTTGGAGTCTCGCAGTTCCAGCGCGGCGATGATATTGCGGTGGCCGGCCTGGGCTTCCTTCATGCTCTTCATATCACCTGATTTGAGCAGTATGGTGTTGGCGATGTCGGGTACCCGCTGGATCATATCAAACAAGCTGCGATTGCCCGAGGCCTGGTGGATCAGGTTATGAAATTCCATATTCAATTCCAGGAACTTGCGGTATTCACCGACACTGCCTTCGGCCAGTTTTTCCATCTGTTGTTCCAGTTCCCGCAGCGTTTGCAGGTCGTCATCGGTCAACCGCTCTGCGGCCAGGCCGGCGCTGTAACTCTCAAGCATGGAGGCAACGTCAAACGCCTGTTCGAACTCCTGTTGCGTCAGGTCGGTGACATAGGATCGGCGGTTCTCCCTGATGGTGACCAAACCCTCAGAGGCAAGTCGCTGGATTGCCTGGCGCACCGGTGTGCGGCTCACGCCGCAAAACTCCGAGAGTTCTTCCTCCTTCAGTTGAAAACCGGGCGCAAAAGCGCCGGACAGGATGGTATTCCTGATCCTGGTGTAAGCTCGTTCTTTTGCGGTTGCCATGGCTGTTATAACGCGACGATGACCGACTTTGACTCCGTGTATTCATCCACGCCCATGCGGCCGCTTTCGCGTCCCCAGCCGGACTGCTTGAAACCTCCAAAAGGCAAGGTCTCGTCAAACGCAAGTGGGGTGTTGATCCAGACCATCCCGGCCCTGATCTCAGCAGCCAGGCTATGGGCGCGGCTGAGGTCCTTAGTCCAGATGGTCGCGACCAGCCCGTAATCCGTATCGTTGGCAACCCGGGCCACATCCATGATGTCTGCGGTTTCCTTGAACGGCGTAGTGACGAGCACCGGCCCGAATATCTCCTCTCTTACCACCCGCATATGCGGTTCGGTCTCGGTCAGTATCGTGGGTTCCATGAAATAACCCCGGTCACCGTAGGGGTTGCCGCCCAGCAGTACTTGCGCGCCCTCCTCCCTGCCGGACTCGATGTATTCGCATACCCGCTCCCGTTGTCGGGCGGATACCAGCGGACCCAACTCGGTCTCCGGATCGGTGCCGGGACCGATTTTTGTGTTGCGGGCAATTTCCGCGACGCCATCAACCACATCAGCATATACTTTTTCGTGCGCCAACAAACGGGAACCGGCAAAACACATCTGGCCGCAATTGAGCAGGATCATCTCCGCGGCGCCGGCGATGGCCTGGTCGAGGTCGGCGTCATCAAAGATGACGACCGGTGACTTGCCGCCCAGTTCCATGGACACTTTTTTCAGGTTGCCGGTGGCCGCCTGCACGATTTTCCTGCCGGTTTCGGTGGAGCCGGTAAACGCAACCTTGTCGATGCCAGGGTGCTCTGCGATAGCTGCGCCGACAACATGCCCGTAACCGGTGATAATGTTGACGACACCGGGTGGGAAGCCGGCCTCCATGATCAGCTCGCCGAGCCGTAAGGTGGTGAGCGGTGTTTCTTCCGCCGGCTTCAACACCATCGTGCAGCCAACCGCCAGCGCCGGCCCCATTTTCGCAACCGCCATCACCAATGGCACGTTCCAGGGCACAATAGCGCCGACGACGCCTATAGGCTCCTTCAGACTGTAAGCATGGTAAGCGGGTCCGCTGGCTTTGTCTCCACGCATGTCGGGAAAAGACAGGTCCGCCGTGGTAATGCCTTCGATCTTGGTGCACCAGCCGGCATAATAGCGCAACGACTCGGCCGCGCCAGCGGCATCCAGGTGGCGCGCCAGTTCGATAGGCTTGCCCTGGTTCAGCGCCTCCATCTGTGCCAGCTCTTCCGCGTGGGCATCAACCAGGTCGGCCAGCTTCCACATCAGTTTGGCGCGTTCTGTCGGCATCATCCTTCTCCATTCCTGCCGCTCGAAGGCATTGCGCGCGGCCGTTACGGCCCGGTCAACATCCGTCCTGTCGCCCGCATAGGTTACGGCAATCTGTTCACCGGTCGCAGGGTTCAGTGCCGGGATGGTTTCCCCGTTTGCCGCTTCCACCCATTCGCCGTTAATCAGCATGGGCCTGGGAGTTGCCGGAAAACGGCTGACCTTTTCACTCGCTTTATGTTCTAGAGCCATCAAAGGGGTCTCCTAAATCCTCACAAATAGGTCTCCGGACACCCAAACTGTTGGCACAGACCAGGGCATTCCCCCGTACCACTCCCGCAACAGCAGGAGTCCAGTCATATCCTGTCCAGAATGTACATTTACTACACCTAATAATTGGTATCAATTACCGATGAAATATCTAACAAGAATAAATTATCTATGTAATACATACAGTTAGATAAAAAACATGATTAATATCTGATATTTTCGAGATGATTCACAGATTGACTATTCTATAATTTTGTTGTACAAAATGGAACAGAAATCGAGGGGAGCGCTGCCCATGTACCAACCTGACTATTCCGAATTCGACAGTTTTGACTCCAAAGACCTGTGGCAAAAAGATCAAGCGCATGTGATCCACCCACAATGCGTCTGGCCCAGCTTCAAGGAAAAGGGCTGCACTGTATTTGTCAAGGGTGAAGGCGCTTATGTCTACGACGCGGACGGCAACCGCTACCTGGATTCCAACGGTGGTCTTTGGTCGGTGAACATAGGCTACGGCAATGCGGAACTGGCTGAGGCCATTGCTGAGCAGGCTCGCTTACTGCCCCAGGTGAACCACTTCGGCGACTGTACTTCAGCGCCAGCGGTGGAACTGGCGGCAAAACTGGCCGGCATGACACCGGGCGACCTGAACCACGTGTTCTACACCAACGGTGGCACCGACGCAAACGACAGCGCGATGCGGATGATCCACCATTACTTCATCCTGCAGGGCAAACCGGAAAAGAAACATGTCATTGCCAGGACCGACGGCTACCACGGCACCTCCTACATGATGGCTTCGGTCAGCGGCAAGGCCAACATCCGGCGCAACCGGTTCCACTATGTGGACGACATTACCCACCTGATCTCCTCGCCCAGCAACTACCGGCGGCCTGTCGGGGTCTCCCTGGAAGAATTCTGTGATATGCAAGTGCAGGAACTGGAAGACAAGATCCTGCAGATCGGCCCCGAGCGCGTGGCCTGTTTCATCTGCGAACCGATCATGGGGGTTGGCGGCGTGCATGAACCTGCCCCCGGTTTTCACAGGAAGGCGCGTGAACTGTGCAGGCAATACGGCGTGTTATACGTGCACGACGAAGTGATCACTGCATTCGGACGCCTGGGTCACTGGTTCGCGTCCGAAGATGTATATGGCCTTGTACCGGACATTATCTGTTGCGCCAAGGGCATCACGTCCGGCTACCAGCCGCTGGGGGCAGCCCTGATTTCCGCAGAAATCTTCGATGTCATCAGTTCAGCCGGCAAGGAATCGTCTTTTGCTCAAGGGTACACCTACACCGGGCATCCGGTGTGCTGCGCCGCCGCGCTGAAGAACCTGGAGATCATGGAGCGGGAACGGCTGCTGGAACATGTGCGCAGCGTGGGACCGTATTTTGAACAGAAAATATTCGAGCTGGCCGACCTGCCCTTAGTCGGTGACGCACGCGGCAGAAGCTTCATGTTTGCGCTGGAATTCGTACGCGACAAGCATACCAAGGAACTGTTCACTCCCGAGGTGCAAATCGCCACCCGGGTAACCGATGCGGCCAGGCGGCGCGGGCTGGTAGCACGCGGCATCGGTGAAATGGCGTTGTTCTCCCCTCCGCTGATACTGACCAGGGAGCAGATCGATTTCATCGCCGAGACGCTGCGCGCCAGTATTGAGGAGGTGGCAAGCGACCTGGTTCGGGAAGGACTCTGGCAGGGATAACGAGCATGGGGGAGGATTTGGGTTTAACAGTAACAAGCTTAAATTCATCCCGACCGGTAAATACTGAATCATGCTGAGACTACTGGTCGGCCACCCGGCGTCACGGGTTGAAATCAACAGCCTGAGGCTGATCGTTGCGGCGCTGGTTATCCACACTATCGGCCCGCAGACAGTGTTGCTGTTGCCCGGTTTTGTACAGGGACTGGTCGAATACGTGGGCTTCACCGAGGCGGAAGCGGGATTTATCGCCTCAGCGGAGATGATCGGCATGACCAGCGCAACCATCGCGATGATGTTCCTGGTGGCGCGGGTAAACTGGCGCCATGTGTTCGCGATATCACTGCTGCTGCTGATCATCGGCAATATCGCCTCTATTTTCATAACGGACCTGCGCTTGTTCTGTGCGCTCCGGTTTATCACCGGCATCGGCGGCGGCTTCATCGTGTCCCTGTCCTACACCGTTTTCGGCCTGACCGCGAAAGCTGACCGCAATTTCGGGCTGGGGATTTTTTTCGTCCTAGTCTACTCCGCTGCTGTCTACCCGTTCCTGCCATGGATATTCAGCAGCTTTGGCATGCCGGGCCTGTTGCTGTTTTTCGCTGCGTTTGCGCTGATCGGCCTGCCGTTCGTGCGCATGATGCCGGTATCCGGTGAGGAACACCGGGAAATCGACGAGAATGCGCGGCATATTGACCGGAATCGGAAGGGCATGGCGCTGGCAGCGATGTTCATTTACTTTGTCGCCGCATTTGCGGTATGGACTTACCTGTTCCGCATGGGTATCCATGCCGGAATCACCGAACAGGAAGTTGCCAACAGCCTGTCCGTTTCCCAGTTCCTGGGTATGGCTGGCGCATTTACGGCGGCGCTGCTTGGCGCACGCTACCGGCGCAGCCTGATGCTTACCCTGGGTATCATAGGTACCGCCCTGCCTTTGTCGTTTCTGTTTGACGCGCCCGGCGCCCTGGCCTTCCTGGTAATCGTATGCGCGTTCCAATATGCGTGGAACCTGTCCCATCCTTACCTGCTGGCCGCGATGGCCAGTTTTGACCCGACCGGCAAGATGGTCGTGTACGCCACGGCCATGCAGTTCCTGGGTGTCAGCGCCGGACCCGCCGCAGCGGCCATGCTGGTCGGGGAAGACAGCTACCGCAGCGTGTTGCTCCTCGGAATTATCTTGTTCCTGGTTTCACTGGCGTTTATTCTTTCTCCGGTCATTGCGCGGGAAAGATTGGAAATCAAGCATGACAAGTAATGCAGCAGGCCGGCGAACACCAAAGTTGAGACTATTCTATTGCTGACAGTAAAATGCCTATTAGCACAACAGCAGCCGTCGTATATGAGCCCGGTGGACAATTCAAACTGGAAACCGTGGAACTGGATGAACCGCGTGGCGATGAAATCCTCATACGGGTCGATGCCTGCGGGGTCTGCCACACCGACCTCATTGCCCAGGGAGAACTGACGCCGCTGCCGGCAGTTCTGGGCCACGAAGGCACCGGCGTAGTGAAAGCGGTCGGCAGCGCAGTACAACGGATAAAGCCCGGCGACCGGGTGCTGGTCTCCTATCCCTGGTGCGGCTCCTGTCCCAAATGCGCCGAAGGCCGTCCCTATATCTGCAACGATGCGATCGCACTGAGTTTCAATGGCACACGCGCGGACGGTTCCATGCCGATCTCACTGGCCGGCACGCCCCTATCCAGCGCTTTTTTTCAACAATCCACGTTTGCAGAACACGCGCTGACACTGGAACGCGATGTGGTGCGTATTGACAACGACATGCCTCCTGAACTGCTCGCCGCGCTACCGTGCGGGATCCAAACCGGTGCAGGTTCGATCATTAACACCTTCAAAGCCTCAGCCCGAAACAACCTGGCAGTGTTCGGCGCCGGTGCAGTGGGCTTGAGCGCAGTGATGATGGCCGGGGTGCTCGGCCTCTCGCCGATCATCGCAGTGGATGTCAACCGGATGCGACTCGACCTGGCGCTGGAACTGGGGGCCACACACGCGCTGGATGCCCGCGAAGATGAGGTTGCCCGCAGCCTCCTGGAGATTGTGCCCGGCGGCCTGCATTTTTCCCTTGAAACATCCTCCAACGAGCAAGCTCTTGAGGACGCCGTCGCCTGCCTGGGTATGGAGGGAGTGTGCGGCATGGTGACCGCGCCGCGTTTCGGTGAGAAATACCCGTTCTCACCCTCGGATGTAATGATCAAGGCCGCCAGCCTGCGCGGCATCATCCAAGGCTCCTCAGTGCCGGCAACCTTCCTGCCCAGGCTGATCGAGTTGCAGCAGCAAGGACAGTTCCCGGTCGAACGCCTGGTCAAAACCTACGACTTTGCCGATATCAACCAAGCCTTTGCCGATTCTCATTCCGGCACGGCGATCAAACCGGTGCTGAAGATGTACTGAGAGGCGAAAATTTCCGCCTCATTTGGCTGTTATGAATTAACGCCTGATACGACCTTTTCAGCAAGCCATGTTTTTATCAGTGATTGATATGGCACATCCCTTTTATTCGCTTCAATTTTAATTCGGTCAAGCAATATTTCAGGGAGCCTGATAGAAATCGTTTTCGTTGACGGCTTCAAATTTGGCAGGTAAACAATCTCTGCCTTGTTCCAATCGACATAATCGCTGGAATCATGGTTTTCCCAAAACTGCCGTTCTTCCGCTTCTTCCCTGAAATCAGGGATCGGTTTTAACTGTTCTTTCATATGAGGCCATCTCTTTGCCGAACTCGGCACCTTGAGCGCCGCCGAGGTTCTTGCCTGGAACCAGTGGCTGCCCATGTCATGGGGCGCGGCAGGGTGTAGATGCACCGTAAAATTTATCTCCATGCCAGCATAACATCAAAATCATGAATACTCAGTATTTTCCAATAAGAAACGAACTTGTCCCACTTGTGCCATTGAACTATACTCCTCCGTAAATGAATGAAAAAAAGGTAATTGTTTCCAATTCAAATGTAATGAGTGGCGCCTATGTTTTCTGTGGCACACGCGTGCCATTTCAAACAATAATGGACTACTTGGAGAGTGGCGAAAACCTTGATACATTTCTCAAAGACTTCCCAACAGTCAGCCGCCAACAAGCAATTACGGCCCTTGAACAAGCAAAGCGTGCTTTAACTAATGAAGTTGCTGTTGGATGAATCTGTTCCTAAACGGATCAAATCCGACTTATCAGAGTTCGATGTGAAATCTGTACCTTGAAAGCGGCCAATTCTATCGCATCGGGTAAGAGACTGACATAGCAGTATATCTGAGTTCAACTCAGCACATGAAAGCCATTATCGTCGGCGCAGGAATTGGAGGTCTGACTGCAGCTCTGAAGCTGCACGGGATCGGCTGGGATGTCGAAGTGTACGAGAGTGTGCGTCAGATCAGGCCTCTTGGCGTGGGCATCAACCTGCTTCCCCACGGTACACTGGAACTGGTAAGCCTGGGCCTGGCTGATGAACTGGCAGCCACGGCAATAGAAACCCGGGTGCTAGAGTTCTATACCCGACATGGCAAGCTAATCCTGTCCGACCCGCGTGGTATCGCCGCCGGATTTCCCGTACCCCAGTATTCCATCCACCGCGGCGTGTTACAGATGCTGCTGCTTAATGGATTCACTGCCAGGGCAGGCGCGGGTAAGGTGCATACCGGTTGCCGCTTCACCGGTTACCGTGAAGATGCCGGACAGGTGGTTGCTCGGTTCGCGGACCCCGACACCGGGGAGCAGACAGCCGAGGCGTGCGCAGATGTGTTGATCGGCGCGGACGGCATCCATTCAGCCTTGAGAGCGCATTTTTATCCAAAGGAGGGGCCGCCGGTGTTTGCCGGCATAATGATGTGGCGCGGAGCACATGAACAGGCGCCGTTTGCCGACGGGCGTACCTGGTTTATTGCCGGTTACGGGGATTTGAAGTGCGTCGTGTACCCCATATCAGCAAACGCAGCGGCGCGCGGGCAGTCGCTGATCAACTGGGTGGCCGAGATCCGTATTTCCGACGCCAAACCCCTGCATCCCGGCGACTGGAACCGGCGCGGGAATCGTGATTTCATCGAATCCTTCAAGGGATTCTCCCTGGATTACCTGGACATTATCGATCTTTTCCATAACACCGAGGCGGTTTACGAGTATCCGATGATTGACCGGGACCCGGTCCCACGCTGGAGTTTCGGTCGCGTGACCCTGCTGGGCGATGCGGCGCATCCTATGTATCCCGTCGGGGCCAACGGCGCGACCCAGGCAATACTGGATGCGGCCTGCCTGGCGGATGAACTGGCGCACAATCCGCCCGTGGAGGCCCTGCTGACCTACCAGGAGAAACGCCTGCCTGCGACCCGGGAGGTGGTGTTGAGCAATCGGGGGCGCGGTCCGGAGAAGGTGTTGGACCTGGTGGAACAGCGCGCAACTGGACCGAAGGACAGGATCGAAGATCTCATTACCCCGGACGAACTACAGGAGATTACCCTGAATTACCGCAGGACGGCCGGTTTCAATGTTGAACTGGTGAACCGGCGCGCGCGGGAGTTGGGAATTGGTTAATTTTGGGGCCAAAGTAATATTAGAACTCGCTAGACTGCCGGCACGTTCGGCTCGAATTTTACTCTGACCCCGGATCTCCTCTTCTTAGGGGATGTTGGAAAAAACAGGTTTTTTTATTCGCGCCAGTAGTTGTTTGCCGCGGCAATGGTGGCAAACTCAATGGCGATGACCTCTGCGGCATCGATCAGTATCGCACCGTCTCTGGAGTATTGGGCGCGCACTTCTTTCTTGACGGCGGAATCGGATTGCATCTCGCCGATCGACTTTCTGGCCAACTTGATGGCCAACTGCCGTCCCTCATAGGGTGTAGCTGTGATTAGACTTCCCACGTAGTCCTCGCCGGCAATGGCGTAGCCGGGAAGCAGCGCTGCCAGAAGCAGTAACATCGGTAATTTCTTCAACATTTTTCCTCCTACACTCACTTGGTTGAAATAAAGGAAGCTCCGAACAAGTACATCCTGGACTTGTCAGAGCACGCAAAACAAAAATGCGATTTTGTTTTGCTCTCAAATTCAATGACTTACCGTCATTAAGTTTGGCGATACATCCCTGTATCGCAGGAAACTCTGACTTAATCAGAGTTTCCTAAAATTATAACATATGGAGTTAGCGCCTATTACTGCTCTGTTTACAAAATGACACAAGGCCGACGCTAAGAGGAAAAATACTTGCCGAAACATTGCAGATACCTCCAATGACGCAAATAGGTTAGCCTAGTACTCTTTCAACTTGATTTTGACATGGCCAGGTTCGAGGCAAGTCCGGATTGAAATAGTTGGATCGAACTACAGTGTGTGTGGACACAAAAGTTGTATATAATTTCTGCTCATAACCGGTCTTGAATCGGAAATAACCATGAACTGGCAAAAACACGACTACGACGACATCCCCGGCACTTACGTGTTCAACGGCGAGACTGCGCATGCGGCTTATGGTCTTAACAAGCTGCTGTTCTCCTTTAACCGGGAAGAGAACCGCAAGGACTTTGCCGCCGACCCGGGCGCGTACGCGGACAGCTTCAACCTGAGCGCGGAACAGAAGCAAGCCCTGCTGGATGATGACTACCTGGAACTGATCCGTCTGGGCGCAAACATTTATTACGTCGCCAAACTCGCGGTCCCGCGCGGGCTGACCATGCAGGATACCAGCGCTGCGTTCAAGGGCATCAGCACGGAACAGTTCAAGGCCTCGCTGGAGGCCTGGGGAGATGGCCTATCTCAACGGCTGGAGCAGGAAGGAGGGTTCTGGAATGGCTAAAATCGTCGGCGGCGTAACCACCTCACATATCCCGGCCATTGGCAATGCAATGACCAACAGGCTGGAGCAGACGCCTTACTGGAAACGCTTCTTCGACGGCTATGAACCCGTGAAGGAGTGGCTGGCTGACGTGGCTCCGGATATTGCGATTGTCGTCTATAACGATCATGGGCTGAATTTCTTCCTGGACAAAATGCCCACGATGGCCCTGGGTTGCGCGGATCGTTACGAAAACGCAGATGAAGGCTGGGGGCTGCAAACCCTGGCCACGTTCACCGGGGATGCGGCGTTTTCCTGGCACCTTGCCGAGTCCCTTATCGGGCAGGAATTCGACCTGACCACTTGCCAGGAAATGTACGTGGATCATGGCTTTATCGTGCCCATGGCGCTGATGTGGCGGCACCTGCCCGAGTGGCCGGTGAAAGGGATACCGCTGGCCATCAACACGATACAACACCCTATTCCCAGCGCCCGCCGCTTGTACAAGCTCGGACGCGCCTTACGCAAGGCCATCGACTCCTACCCGGAGGACCTCAAGGTGGTTATCTTCGGTACCGGCGGCATGTCTCACCAGTTGCAGGGCGAGCGCGCCGGCATTATCGACGTGGAGTTCGACCTGAAGTGCATGGACAGCATGATATCCGACCCGGACTGGATGGCGGACCTGACCACCACGCAGATCATTGAAAAGGCCGGCACCGAAGGCGTGGAGGTAATCATGTGGATGGTCATGCGCGGCGCGTTGAATCACGAGGTGAATGTTGTCCACAAACACTACCATGTGCCGGTCTCCAACACCGCCGCGGGCGTGCTGGTGCTGGAGGATGCGGCCTGATGCCGGTGGTTGTAACGAATATTCAGCGAGCGCCGCGGGAACACGCTGCTGAATGCGCGGCGCTGGGCGTGGCCACGCTGCACGAGGCCCAGGGTCGCAAGGGCTTGTTTGCCCCGCGCCTGCGACCCATCTACCGGCCGGTAAGCGCTGCCGGAACGGCTATCACCTGCGAAGTGGCGCCGGGAGACAACTGGATGATCCATGTCGCGGTGGAGCAATGCCAGCAAGGCGATATCCTGGTAGTGACCCCGTCCAGCCCTTGTTCGGACGGCTACTTCGGCGACCTGCTGGCCACCTCCCTGCAGGCGCAGGGCGTGGTGGGGTTGGTCATCGACGCCGGTGTGCGTGACGTTGCCACGCTCACCGAAATGCAATTCCCGGTCTGGTCCGCAGCAGTCTATGCGCAGGGCACGGTGAAAGAGACCTTGGGGAATGTGAATACGCCCATCACCTGCGCCGGCGCCCGGGTCAGTCCCGGCGATATGATCGTCGCCGATGACGATGGCGTTGTGGTCATTGCAAAAGATGAACTTGCCGGCGCACTGGAACAGGCCAGAAAACGGGTTGCAAACGAAGAGCAAAAACGTAAACGCCTGGCCGCCGGCGAACTGGGCCTGGATATGTACGACATGCGCGCGCGCCTGGCTGAAAAAGGACTCAAATACGTAGAGACGGAGGACTGACTTGACGCCGGCAAGCCGAACAGGGACAGTTTCCAATCCGTCACCGGCAAACGAGGAATAGCCAGGTGCAACAGGCAATCCCCACGGTGGTGATGCGCGGCGGCACCTCGAAAGGACTTTATTTCAACGCCGAAGACCTGCCGCAGGACCCACAACAAAGAGACCAATTACTGCTCGCCGCAATGGGCTCGCCGGATGCGCGCCAGATAGACGGCATGGGCGGCGCCCATCCACTGACCAGCAAGGTCGCAGTCGTCTCGCCTTCGATGCAATCAGACGCCGATGTGGACTACCTGTTCTTACAGGTGCTGGTAGATCGGGCCGAAGTCAGCGACGGCCAGAATTGCGGCAACATCCTCGCCGGAGTCGGGCAGTTTGCCATCGAGAACGGCATGGTTAACGCCTCCGGCCAGGAAACCCAAGTGCGCATCCGCATGCTGAATTCCGGCGGCATCGCAGTGGCCACGATACAAACTCCGGGGGGCGTGGTCAGCTATGCCGGCGATGCGAATATAGACGGTGTGCCGGGCAGCGCGGCGCCGGTGATGCTGGATTTCGCCGATGTCGCCGGCGGCGATTGCGGCGCGCTGCTGCCTACCGGCAACACAACGGACACTATCAACGGCGTTGCCGTCACCTGCATCGATAACGGTATGCCGGTGGTCGCGCTGCGCGCCACGGATGTGGGTAAAACCGGCTACGAAACCGTTGCCGAGTTGGAAGACGATGCAGCGCTCAAACAAACCATAGAGGCGATCCGCCTACAGGCCGGACCACTGATGAACCTGGGAGATGTGGCGAACCGCACCGTCCCGAAGATGTGTCTGCTGGCGCCGCCGCAATCGGGCGGCGTGATCAGTACCCGCACCTTCATCCCCCACCGGGTGCACCAGGCTATCGGTGTGCTGGGCGCGGCCAGTGTCGCGGCGGTCTGCCGTGTCGAAGGTTCCGTGGCTGCCGCGCTACTCAAGGATAAACCCTGCGCCGGCCCGGCTCATATGGTCATTGAACACCCGACCGGTTCGTTCACGGTCGAGGTCGATATCGTTCGGGAAGGAGGCGCCTACACGGTAAAACGTTCGGCGCTACTGCGCACCGCCAGGAAATTGATGCAGGGCGCGGTATATGTACCGGACAATTTAAAATCCGGTTAATATTGTGCCATCCTGCGGACGACTCTTGGTCTACCGGATTCCCGCTTGGGCGGGAATGGTACGGGCAGAGACTGGTTACAAAATAACAGAACAATGATAATTATAGATTGTCACGGCCATTACACCACCGCGCCGGAGCCTTTGCAGGCATTCCGCCGTGAGCAACTGGCGCGCTTTGCCGACCCTACGCTGCCCGACCCCCTGGCGCCGGTAATCAGCGACGACCAGATACGTGAGAGTATCGAAACCAACCAGCTCCGGTTGCTGCGTGAACGGGGCGCAGACCTGACCATCTTCTCGCCCCGAGCCTCTGCGATGGCTCACCACCAGGGGGATGCCGAGGTCTCCCGGGTCTGGAGCCGGCTCTGCAACGACTTGATCGCGCGGGTGGTGGAACTGTTCCCGGACAACTTCATCGGCGTATGCCAGTTACCCCAGTCACCGGGCGTGCCCATCTCGGATTCGATCTCGGAGTTGGAACGCTGCGTTAATGAACTGGGTTTCATCGGCTGCAACCTGAATCCCGATCCTTCAGGCGGACACTGGACATCCAGGCCACTGACGGACCGCGAATGGTATCCGTTCTACGAGAAAATGGTGGAACTGGATGTGCCCGCGATGATTCATGTATCCGGTTCCTGCAACGATAATTTCCACGCCACCGGCGCTCACTATATCAACGCCGACACCACTGCATTCATGCAATGCATCCAGGGAGACCTGTTCGCCGACTTCCCCGACCTGCGTTTCATCATCCCCCATGGCGGCGGCGCCGTACCGTACCACTGGGGCCGTTATCGCGGGCTCGCTGACATGCTGAAAAAGCCGAGGCTGGACACGCATGTGATGAACAACATTTATTTCGATACCTGCGTCTACCACCAGCCGGGGATAAATCTCCTGTTTGAAGTCATTAATATCGACAACATCCTGTTCGGTTCTGAGATGGTGGGCGCGGTGCGCGGCAAAGACCCGCAGACAGGGCGCTATTTCGATGACACCAAGCGTTATATCGATGCCCTGGACCTGGATGAGACGGCCAGACATAAGGTTTTTGAACTGAACGCCCGCCGGGTCTACCCGCGGCTGGACCTGGCATTGAAAGCGATGGGAAAATAAAGATGGGCAGGATCATCAGGGGCACCTTGCAATGCTCGACCCGGTACGCGGGAAAACTTCTGTCCCGGAAGAACCCCCTGTAATGGAGGCCTGTTGATAATGGACAAAGATTGGCTGGAATTCCACCCGTATCCGTCCATTCCCGAATTCATCGTGCCCGAAGGCGCGGTCGATGCGCATTGCCACGTGTTCGGCCCCGGCCACCTGTTCCCCTATGCCCCGCAACGCAAATACACGCCCTGCGATGCGCCCAAGGAGAAACTCTGGGCGCTGCGGTCGCACCTCGGCTTTTCCCGCAATGTCATCGTGCAGGCTGCTTGCCACGGCGCCGATAACCGCGCCATGGTAGATGCGCTGCGCCACGCTGACGGCAGCGCCCGGGGCGTTGCCGTGGTTACACCCGATATCGAAGCAGAAAAATTACGGGAGATGGATGCGGCAGGAGTGCGCGCGGTGCGTTTCAATTTTCTCAAGCGTCTGGTCGACGCCCTGCCCCGTGACGACCTGCGACGGCTGGCGGAAAAAATCGCCGCGCTGGGTTGGCATATCGTCATCTATTTCGAAGCCGATGACCTGCCTGAACTGTATGACTTCTTCACGTCCCTGCCCACCATCGTCGTGGTGGATCACATGGGCAGACCTGATGTCAGCAAGGACCCTGATGGTCAAGAGTTCCAATTGTTTCTGCAACTGTTGCGGGAGAACGGGAATTTCTGGTCCAAGGTCAGTTGCCCCGAACGGCTATCCGCAAGCGGCCCGCCCGGTTATGACGATGTGGTCCCGTTTGCCCGGCGCGTGGTCGAGGCCTTCCCGGAACGCGTACTCTGGGGCACCGACTGGCCCCATCCCAACATGAAGTCCCACATGCCCGACGACGGTAAACTGGTGGATTTCATCCCCAGGGTCGCAGCAACGGCCGAATTACAAAAAAAACTGCTGGTGGAGAACCCGCTCAGGCTCTACTGGCCTGAGATCAGGAAATAGAGATTGACAACGCGCAAAGATGTAAATAAACCCTCATGATCAAGGTTCTGCACAAGTATGTAACTGTTGGGAATAGTATGGGGGATGGTTTCGTGAGCCCCACCACAGTACCACTCCCGCGAAAGCGGGAGTCCAGTCAAATACGCTGCCGCCCAGAGGGCGGCCCTATATAATAAGCAATTCCATTAAGGAGAAAACCAATGAAAGTGATACTTGCAGGTGTCGGCGCATTCGGCATCAAGCATCTGAACGGCATCAGGAATATCGACGGCGTTCAAGTCGTTGCCCTGGTGGGGCGCAGGCTCGACCATACACAGGAAAAAGCGCAGGAGTTCGGCGTCGCGCACGCGTTTACCGAGTTGGCGGATGCCCTGGCCCTGCCGGATGTGGATGCAGCCATCCTCTGCACCCCGACACAGATGCACGCGGCCCAGGCATTGCAGTGTATGCACGCAGGGAAACATGTGCAGATAGAGATCCCGCTGGCGGATTCGTATGCCGATGCCCTGGCGGTGGATCAGGCACAGAAGGAAACCGGCCTGGTGTGCATGGTAGGCCACACGCGCCGTTTCAACCCTTCGCACCAGTGGATAAACCAGCGAGTGCGAAGCGGCGAGCTGCAAATCCAGCAGATGGATGTGCAGACCTATTTCTTCCGCCGCCGGAACATCAATGCCGAAGGTCAGCCCCGCTCCTGGACCGACCACCTGCTCTGGCACCATGCCGCGCATACCGTGGACCTGTTCCAGTACCAGACCGGCGAAAACATCGTCCAGGTGAACGGCATGGAGGGGCCGCATCACCCTGAGCTTGACATCGCGATGGACATGTCCATCCAGATGAAAACCGCGAGCGGCGCAATCTGCACCCTGTCCCTGTCCTTCAATAACGACGGTCCGCTGGGCACGTTCTTCCGTTACATCTGCGACAACGGCACGTACCTCGCCCGCTATGACGACCTGGTGACCGGCCGGGACGAACCCATAGATGTCTCCGGGGTGGATGTGTCCATGAACGGCATCGAACTGCAGGACCGGGAGTTTTTTGCGGCAATACAAGAAGGCAGGGAACCGAACTCATCGGTCGCCCAGACGCTGGAATGCTACCGGGTCCTGGACGAAGTCGAACAACAATTCGGAAAATAACACCATGTCCCGGACACTGCGAACGCTTGGAGATTTTTCGGTCCCACCACTGGGACTGGGCTGCATGAACCTGTCCCATGCCTACGGCACGCCACCGGCGCCGGAAACCGGCCGGTGCGTGTTGCAAAAGGCCCTGGACCTGGGCATTACCCATTTCGACAGCGCCGCGCTGTACGGCTTCGGGCGTAACGAGGAACTGGTGGGCCCGTTTCTGAAGCCTCACCGGGACCAGGTGTTCCTGGTAAGCAAGTGCGGCATGCGCGGCGAGAACGGCGCTCGCACCATCAATGGCCGTCCGGAAAAACTGCGGCAGGACCTGGAGGACTCGTTGCGGCGCCTGCAAACGGACGTCATCGACCTGTACTACCTGCATCGTTTCGACAAGGTCACGCCTACCCCGATTGAAGACAGCGTAGGCATGCTGAGCCGGTTTGTCGAAGAAGGCAAGGTCAGGTATATCGGCCTGTCGGAGACCTCTGCACAGACCATCAGCAAAGCCCACGCGATACACCCGTTGGCGGCGGTGCAGTCGGAGTACTCGCTCTGGAGCCGCAATGTCGAGCTGGGCGTGCTGGACACTTGCGCACGTCTGGGCATAGCCTTTGTCGCCTTCTCTCCGCTGGCACGCGGTTTCCTGACTGCCACCGACCTGCACCCCGCGGCGTTTGCGGATAAGGATATACGGCGCAACATGCCGCGCTTCCAGGAACCTCATTTCAGCCACAACCGGCGCTGGCTGGCCCAATTCCGCGAGCTTGCCCGCGAGGCGGACTGCTCACCGGCCCAACTGGCCCTGGCCTGGGTATTACACCAGGGCGAGCATGTGCACGTCATTCCAGGCACCACATCGCCGCAACACCTGGAAGAAAACATGGGCGCCCTGGACGTCAACGTCCCGTCGAACTTGGCTGAGGCCCTGGATGCGTTGATCAACCCGGACACGGTTAGCGGCGCCCGCTACCCGGCCACAGTGCAAGCGGAGATCGATACGGAGTTGCTGCCGTCGGAGGCTGCGTGAACGGACCAGATACTCAGCGTCGATTTCAAATCAAATTCCGTCTGGATTGAAGACATAGCGCAACCGCATATCGTTATCAGCCCTTACGTACTGAATTTACAGGTCTTTTGCCAAATACATGGCATCGATAGGCCGACATCGCGCCGGAGTTGTAACAGGCCTCTTCAAACGCCCAGTAAACGTCTACTCAACAATGTCTGCATATCTCTGCGGCCGTCGGCGATCAAATAAACATAGACTTTTTTGTCTTGAATGCGATAGACGATACGATAGGGTTTGAAGAAGACTTCCCTGTATTCCTTGATCCCAAGCTTTAACAACTCGTCTGGATAGTTGCCACGCGCCGGCATTTCTGACAGGCTGAGAAAGACTTTCTCTATCTCACTGAGAACATACTCGGCTCTTTGCGGGGAGTCAGTAACGGCAATATAATCGTCTATTTCCTCAAGGTCTTGCAAAGCATGATCGGTCAAATAGACTTCATACATTGGCTAAACGTTGTTCACGTCGCCTGCGTATATGTTCAAGCGCAGAAACAGCGGGAGTGATATTTTCCTGTTCGATTTGACTATTGCCCAAAGCCAATATCTTCAGCATTGCCAGCGTCTCTTGATTCTCTTCAAAACTGTTGATGTCTTGCACCACGAGCCTAGCCTCACCGTTCTGAGTAATAATCAGCGGCTGTTTTTGCTCGTTTAATTGACGAACAATATCGGCTGTATGGGCCTTGAGATAACTGATGGGTTTAATTTGCAGTGATAATTTCATGACAAGCACTCTTGCACGAAATAATGCATGTTAAGACTGAATATAGTCTAAAAAAAGCTTTATGGCAAGCGCTTGTTCAACAGCGCTTGTTCAATAAATTGGGCTGGAATCCCCGCTGGGTTCAGCCATAATTACTTAAAACAGTAATACCATTCCAACGAGATGTTGACAGTACTGACCCCGCGAGAACTCATGGAAATCGAGCAATACCTGTGGATTGTTTTGGGGTTTGCCCCGTTAGATGATTAGCTTTGCCGCCTGGTTGGAGAACAGGTAAACTTCCGGTGGGGTTGAGATATTCACAGTACTGATGTCGGGGGAATGGACTTCAAATCCATCTGCGCTCCCAAGGGTATGATGACCGAGTTGAGTGTAAAAATGGCTTAGATATATGAGAACGACGATAGACATTAATGATGAGTTACTGAAAGAAACCAAAGCATATGCATTCAGTGAACGCAAGACACTCAAAATGGTGGTGGAGCAGGCTTTGTGCTTGTTTCTCACATCATCGCCGGAACTGAAGAAAACTGCGGTCACGCCAATTCCAATATTCCGTGGTCAAGGCGTACAGCCTGGCGTGGACTTAACTGACAATGCAACGTTGGAGGAACTCATGGATGCAAAGTGCTGATGCCATCATGCAGCTATAGCCTTGGAATACGGTTGTGAATAGGTCACTGATGGAATAACTGAACAAAAATGATCTTTGTTCAAAATATTGAAGCGCGTATTAAGCTAACCACTCTCAGTTGGTCTGCTGAGCATTGGGCGGCAATTCCGCCTCATTATATGTATGAGATCCTCCACTCGATTGCTAACTCGCTCACCCTCTTTCGAAAAGCTGAGAAGCAAAACAGGAGGTTTATTTCCCTCTCGTTGTACCATTAATCTTCCGAGTAACCGAGCTGCTTCTTGGTTATTCGTAAATTTCATCCTCAGACAATGACGAATCCCTGTCGCTATCAGGTCGGCGACCTGGACACCCTGATTTGCCATCGAATCCACAAAATTGAAGTCTTCATGTATCAACTGTCCGATGTTTAGCGGTGGTCCCCTATCTCCAATATCAATTCCATAGGCTGTTTTGAGGTATGTCGGAGTTTCTCCTTCAGGATAGTCGAAACGCTGAAAAGCGCTGTAGTCTTCACCTTCCAAGATCGGAATTGGCTCTCTAAGTGAAAAGCTCTGCAACAATGCCGGAGTTAGCATTTCGAACGTTTTCTCGTACTCGGTTCTAGTTAAGTTCTTCTGGTCAATCCTCCAGCGAAATTTTCCAAGTGATTTAGGAAATCGTTGTACAAAGTAGAGAACGCCATCTCTTACAATCATCGATATCAGATTGATTTGACACTGCAATTGTACGTAAAGCTGTGGCGAAAGGTTCCTTACTTTGTCAGAGAGTATTTCCACTGCACGGCGGCCATTCTCATAGAGCATTACATTTTTATGCTTTGTGATAGCTGCGCATTGATTTTCTTGATGAGTCAATACATCGGAGACTCGATTCGAACCTGCATCGGTAGCGACTGAGAAAAGAACACCATTCAGTTTGCCGAGGCCTCCTAAAAAAATGAAATAGTCCTTCTCACGAACATGCCTTAGCTTTATCTCACTATTTCGCGAAACACCCGTGGCCTGCTTCAAACGCGTTAAGATCTCCTGCATTCTTCTTCGATCAGATTCTGGCGTTACATACGCCACAATACAGTTCCAAGAGTCACACCTTGGAGAGATTACGAAACTTCCTGATTCATCAAGAAAGATGTTCACGCATCTGGTGCAATAATCTAGATAGCAGGCTTTGCTCAAGCCGCCTTCTTGGGTCGTGTAGTAATTTTCAGTTCCCGCCCCACCCTGGCCAGCATATTCACCAGCGCATCAATACTGAATTTGAAGATATGACCGTTCATGAGTGCGCTGACTTCAGGCTGATTGATCTCCAACAAGGCAGCGGCATCTTTCTGCTTGAGGCCTTTCTTACGGATGTATTACCGGATTTCAATCAGTAACTCCGCTCGGACTTTCATGTTGGCGGCTTCCTGTTTGTTGAAACCAATATCCTCAAAGATATTGTCTGTCGTGATATTTTTCATCGTACTATCTCTTAATCTGTTTAGGCATTACAGGTTTCTTTTCATGATGAAACTTTCGTTGATAAACCACAGGCCGTCGAATTCGTTGATCACTTCCATGGTGGTCCTTAAATAATCACTGTGTTCGGCCATCACGGCATCGACTTTTTCCTCGGGGACCTGGCAGACGTAGACCAGGTTATTCCAGGCTGCCTGCAAGGTTGCCTGGCTGACCTGGTTATGGGGGTCGATGGGTAATGTATGCATGTCAAAGCGGAACAGGGAGGTCTTGTCCGTGGCGCCGGTAAACGTGTATTTTCGTCTTGCATCGCCCAGGGATGATCGGAGCGCGCTGACGATTTCCTGCCTGCGCACAAACACGGGGGCTTCTTCTTTCCAGATACGCTTCACCACTTCATGGGCAGGGTCCTGGCCGTAAGACTGGATAACCAGCATGCGCCCGTTCGGCGCCAGGTTCAGCGCCAATGGCCGCAACACGCGGTTTACCTTGAAGTCCAACGGCGCGCTGTGTCGATATAAATGGGAGGCGAGAATAAAATCATATTCGCGGCGCTCATAGCCGGGCCTGGGTATGATTTCGTTCAACAGAAATTTGTGGTCTTCCCTGTAGAGCACCAGCACATTGGGCTTTTCATATAATGCCTGTCCGCGCTCACCGGTTTTAATGCGCCAGTTTTCAGCCAGCTTCGGGTGCAATGCGCTGATCTGCTGCTGAAAATCAAACGCGGTTGAACCTTTCAGCGCGACGTCCTGCCACTCGAGCGCCATCGCCGCATGCACGGAATTGGCGCTAAGTGACGCGGCCTCATCAAAGTGCATATTGGTGACCACAAAGACGGTCAACGGATGTTCCAGGAACCGATCGGCCAGCCTGCCCAGGCTGTTCCTGAGGTCATCCAGACCATGTTCCTTGGCCACCACCAGGAACGGGATATTGGGGTGTTGGTTATGCAATGCCCGCAACACTCGCGCGATGACCACGCCATTCCTCAAGCTGCCGTCAAAAATGCGGAACGCAGGCGGCTTGATCGCCATATCCGCCATGGACTGGAAGCAGCGATCTGCAATCATCCACTTTTCGTTGCAGGTATTCGCCAGCAAGTGATGTTTCAGGCGTTCGTCATGGTATTCATGGGCGTGGTACGGCCGCTCGGCTGTTTCACTTTCACGAATTTCAGACAACGCCTCGACACTGGCGACAGATTGCTTGCGCCTGGCGCGTCCTTTTACCACTTTCCTGCCGGAATTGACTTCTTCCATGAACTGGTAGATCCGGTTTACGGTATTGTCGCCTATGGCTGCGCCGTTGCGCGCGCGCTGGACGAATTTGCCGTCGTTGACGGCGAGTCTGCCCAGGGTTGATTCGGCAATGCCGGCGCGCCTGCAAAAGGCATTGATATCATGAATAAGCTTTGCGTGTGTCATGTTGCCCGACTTTTTCCTGTACTGCGGAAAAGTTCAACCGCCCACTATATTCAGAAAATGTTCGCCGGTTTCAGCATTTTTTCCGAATATATTATCATTATGTAACATCTCAGGTGATTTGGACACAGGTATTCCGGGTACTGTTTATGAGAGGGAGATATGACGCAATCATTGTGGGCGCCGGCCATAACGGCTTGACCTGCGGCGCTTACCTGGCCAAAGCCGGGTTGAAGACACTGGTCCTTGAGCATCGCCATGTTATTGGCGGCGCTGCCGTAACGGAAGAGTTTTCGCCGGGTTTTCGGGCCTCCACCTTCGCTTTTATCATGGGGCATTTGCATCCCAAGGTAATCAAGGATCTGGAGTTGCGCAAATTCGGCCTGGAACATGTCGTAGTCGACAATATCATCAACCCCACCGAAGACGGTGATTCTATTGTATTCACCAAGGACCCGAAGAAAACCCTGGCGCAAATTGCGCGTTTTTCAAAAAAAGACGCTGAAAATTACCCGAAATTTTTTGAATCATTATCCGGCAGTATCAGGTTGCTACGGAAACTGCAACTGGAGACTCCTGTCGACCCTACCCGCACGGACTTCAGGTCCCGGCTGAAGATGGCGAACTTTCTCTGGCGTTACCGGCATACCGGCAAGGAACTCATCAATATCATTGATGCCTTGTCCATGAGCGCCCATGACTATGTTTCCCGCTGGTTCGAAACAGACATCGTCAAGGCCAAGTTCATGTACTGGGCTACGATCGGGGGCACTGTGGGCCCTTTCTCGCCGGGTACCGCCTTCTACCTGGTTGCGCACCTGGTTGGCCAGACCGGGATGAGTTTTGCGCGCGGCGGAATGGGTCGCATCTCCGATGCCATTGCCGCTTCGGGCATGAGTCACGGGATGGAAGTCAGGGTGTCTTCACCGGTTGAAAATATCCTGCTCAGCAACGGGCGGGCCAGCGGGGTGAGACTGGCTGACGGAGAAGAAGTCCAGGCAAAACTTGTCGTATCCAATGCCAATGCAAAAGCCACCTTCGGCGGCCTGGTTGGAGAAGAGCAACTGCCTGAAGAATTCATGCAACGCATCAACCGTTATCGCACCCGCGGCAAGTCATTCAAACTGCTGTGCGCGGTCGACCGCTTGCCGCAATATACCGGATTCAGCAGGGAAAAAACGGGAGTTGACTATCCGGCTTATGCGCATATAGGACCGACGCCGGAATACCTGGAACGCGCGTTTGATGAAGCGAAATACGGCTGGTATTCTTCCAGGCCGTTTCTCTCGCCGATCGTTCCCAGTTATTATGACGGCAGTTTGTGCCCGCAGGGAAAACACGTGGTTTCCCTCTATGGTGGCGTTGCGTCTTATGCGCTGAAGGGCGCCACCTGGGATGAAGAGCGACCGAAGCTCACAAAAGCGGCGCTGGATGTCATGGACCGGTTTGCGCCGGGTTTCTCCTCATCGGTACTGGACCTGAAACTGCTGTTGCCCGCGGATTTCGAAGAAACGCTGGGCATGCCGGGGGGCAATACCCTGCATGGTGAGATGGCGCTGGACCAGATGTTTTTCCTGCGTCCGGCGCCCGGGTATGCCGACTACCGCTCGCCAATCCGAGGGCTTTACCAATGCGGCGCTTCCACGCATCCGGGCGGCGCCGTCTCCGCCGTACCCGGACATAATGCGGCCAGGGAAATCCTGAGAGACTGGAAAAAACTGTAACCAGACGCTATGAATACCACAAAACAATATGATGCCATTATCGTCGGCGCCGGTCACAACGGCCTGACCTGTGGCGCCTACCTGGCAAGGGCGGGCCTGAAAACGCTGGTGCTCGAACGCCGCCATGTCATCGGCGGGGCGGCAGTGACGGAAGAATTTTCCCCGGGTTTCCGCGCCTCAATATTTTCCTACATCATGGGTCATGTCAATCCGAAGGTTATCGCAGATCTTGAGCTGGAAAAATTCGGCCTTGAGCACCTGAAGGTAAAGGATGTCATCTATCCACTATATGATAACGACTGCATCGTCTTTACCAGCGACCTGGAACGCAATCTGCAACAGATTGCCCGGTTTTCAAAAAAAGATGCGGAAGCCTATCCCGAGTTCTTCCGCTACATGTCCAATTCCATTGAGGTCATGCGTAAGTGGTTACTGGAAACGCCTATCGATCCTGCCGACCGCTCCTGGCGTAAATTCAAGGAAACCGCCGGCATGCTCTGGCGTTACCGAAAAATCGGCGATGAGTTTTACCGCATTATCGATGCGATGACCATGAGCGCATATGATTATGTGTCACAGTGGTTTGAATCAGACGTGGTGAGAGCCGTGCTGTGTTACTGGGCAACCATAGGCTGCAACGTGGGACCAAAGTCGCCCGGCACAGCTTTCAACATCCTGTTCCACCTGGTGGGTGAGAATGGCATGGGGTTTTGCCGCGGCGGAATGGGCATGATCTCACAGTCCTTGGCCGACTCGGGCAAATGCCATGGAATGGAAATCAAAACCGGCGTCCCGGTCAGTGAAATACTCGTTGAAAACGGCAGGGCCGTCGGTGTCGTTACCGAAGACGGCAGTGAATATCGCAGCAAACTGGTCAGTTGCAACGTCTCTGCGAGTCTTACCTTCGGTAAACTGGTAAAGGAAGCACACCTGCCGGACACCTTCATGCGCGAGATCAAACAGTTCCGTAACAAGGGCAGCGCATTCAAGATTAACCTGGCCGTAGAGCGGGCGCCACAGTACAAGGGGTTTGACCCGGTAGTGGCAGGTGTCGATTACCCTGCCTATGCTCATATCGGCCCGACGACGGAGTACCTGGAACGGGCAGCCGATGATGCCAAGTACGGATGGTATTCAGCAAAACCGTTTATATCACCCATCGTGCCCAGCATGATCGATGACAGCCTGGCGCCGGAAGGCAAACACGTGGTAACACTTTACGGTGGTCATGCGCCCCATGAGTTAAAGGATGCGAAATGGGACGATGAGAGGGATAGTTTCGTGAGAAATGTTATGGACGTGATGGATGAATTCGCACCGGGTTTTTCATCCTCGATCATCGATATGCAGGTTCTGTTGCCGCCGGATATTGAACGCATCCTGGGCATTCCGGGCGGCCATGAATTACATGGTGAGGTGGCGCTGGACCAGCTTTTCTTCATGCGTCCGGCGTCAAAATACGCAGATTACCGGTCCCCGGTGTACGGGCTGTACCAGTGCGGCGCCTCCACCCATCCCGGTGGCGCTGTGTCCGCGGTCCCGGGGCACAATGCCGCGCGGGAAATACTCAAAGACTGGAAACAGCTCAGGAAGTAAGGAGCTTCCTGACCGCCGGCCAGGCCGCCCTCCCGCCTTCGTCGAGTGCCTTTACCGCACCAGGATTTAACCAGTCGAGTATGCCTTTTTGGTAACTTGGCCTGTTCTTCAAGCGCTCATACCAGGAGCTGACATGGGGCCGTTCAGACCACATACCCTGAAAATTCAACATCTCCAGCCGGGTCATATAAGAAGTGTAGGCAATATCCGCCAGCGAGTAATCGCTGCCACATAACCATTCGGAGCGCATCAACAGGGTCTCGAAGTCATGCAGCAGAATATCCATGTTGTATATCGCGTTTTTGAAGCTCTCCGCCGCCGTACCTTCATGCACCGTTTCCTGTAACCAGCGCTTGCTGTTGGCGTTCATGGAACGATCTATTTCCGCATCTATAGCCTGCCTGTCCCGACTGCTGACACGATCCAGCAGTTGCAGTCGGTAGGCAGCGCCATAGGTAATTACCGAGATATCATGATGGATACCGTCACTGCCGTTGTCCAAGCGCATGAGCAACAGCCGCATCCGGGCGCACTCATGGGCATGCCGGGGCCGCAAGGGCGGGTCAGCGAAGACATCATCAAGGTACTCAAGAATTATGTTTGACTCGACGATGACATTACCATCATGCACCAGTGTCGGGACCACTGCCTTGGGGTTCAATTGCAGGTACTCAGGGGCAAACTGGTCGCCGGCTGACAGGTCCAGAAGTTCCCCATGCCACAACAAGCCCTTCTCAGCCAGGGCAATACGCACCTTGGCCGCGCAAACAGACATGTAATGGTGATAGAGTTTAAGCGTCTTGTCGTGTTCCAAGCTAAGAAGCCCAGGCTAGATATAGTGCTTGATATCGTCGGTTTGAGGTCCAACGGCATACCTGGGCTCAGGAGGGCGACTGTCATACTCGCCATCGGGACTGGTGAAGCTGATAGTATGGTTAAAATGCCGTTCCAACTCATTATCGACCAGCCCCACAGTGAGTGACCCGGGAACCGCAACACTGTATTCAATGTCTGCCGCGGTGACGCTGACCATATAACCTTTCGGCAGCGCCGCGCCCAGGCAGCCGAGGCGCTGCAGGACTGTTTCAGGCGTCGGAAATCGGTTCAACGGGATGGGATCGGGGTCTGCGCCTTCCCGTTCGGCCGTGAGTTGCAGCCGGGCCAGGCGGCCCTCCAGATATTTCAGACGCCAGGCAAACCGAGAGATATGCAGTGACCGGTATTCGTTGACCCTGCATTCGGCGCCGGCGCTCAGTATGATGCCTCCCCCTGCCGCGACCAGGTAAACAGCAGGACTTACTACGGCGTTTCCATCGAAGACTGGCAGTTCGGGGTTGGTCCGGATCCCGTCCAGTCCCGCTGGATGCATATCCACTGCACCCTCCTTCCGGCGCGCCCTGAACAGTCGGTCTACCAATATATCCGGTGTGGTGATATGTTCCGGGCCGTGCACATGTGGCCTGTAAAGATAATGGGACATAAATTTTGCTCTCCCGTTTGCTCAGTCGGAGGCCGGCGCCCAACCGATCATGCGCACTTCACCCAATTCCCGCCGCACCTTCTCCCAGGACTCGCCACCGTCCTTGCTACGGAAGATCTGGCCGAAAAGGGTACACAGAAAGATGAGATTCGGGTCTGCTGCGTTGGTTCCAATCCACCAGATGGTGCTGTTGACCGGCTCCGGCACTGGCGCCCTCTCCCAGGTTTCACCCATATCCCGGCTCAGCAGTAACATGCCCGTATCCCCTGACGGCAAATGCCCTACTGACGCGAATATCACGCCGCTGCCGTCTTTTTTCAGTTCCAAACAGCGTAGATAGGGCCATGGTGACTGCGGGATGGGAACGTGGCGCCAGGATTGTCCCTCATCCGTGCTTTTGTGCAGGCCGGCTTCCGTTGAACAGAAAATAGTCCGTTCACCCGGTTTGCCAAGAAAAACCAGGTTATGGGTATCGTTGTCTCGCAGTCCGTCCACCAGGCGTTCCCAGGTCTCGCCGCGGTCTTTTGAGCGAAATACACCATCGATCTCGATCGTAATCCAAATCGTATCGGTGTCATCCGGATCGAACTGGATCGACGTCACACGCGTGGTGTTAATAAACCAGCACTCCGTTGCCGCATCAAGCTTGCAGCGGCGCCAGGTTATGCCGTCATCCTCTGACTTGAATATCTCACCCGGCCGGGTGCCGCAGACAATGAAGCTAGGGTCATCCGGACATCTGGCAACCTGGTGAATCTGCAGATCATCCATGGGTGTAGAAATGTAGTTCCAACGCCCGGTATCGTCGAGCCATCGATACAGGCCCTGGTCTGTCCCTGCCAGAAATTCACCGGGCCGGTGCGGATGGGCAACCACAGACCAGCAACGCGCCTCATTGTATAAACCACCGGTCGGGGTCGGCGGGCGTTTCCAGGTCAAGCCAAGGTCATGGCTGAACCAGACTGCCTGCATGGTTGCGGCAAAAGCTGTCACTTTCATGGGGTTGTCATCAATGAAAAATGTTCATACACAATAATCATACTGCATCCTGTGCGGGTAGCGTCTTAATAATCGGAAATCAAGCAATCATTAAAAAATAACAGGACAAACCATTATCCCATTACAAAAATATCTTTGACTGGATTCTCTAATGGGATTATATTACTACGCTTACATTGGAGGAAATACCCATGCGCACACATCTTCTGAAATTAATTGCTCTATCCGTGTTTATCTCCTGGAATTCTGCAGCGCTTTATGCCGCAGAGTTGGAAGAGGTCATAGTAACGGCCCAGAAAAGGGAGCAAAGCCTGCAGGATGTATCGCTTGCGGTAACGGCTTTCACCCAGGAGGGCATGAGCAGGATCGGCGCCAATAATGTTGAGCGGCTGGACTTGCTGACACCGGGTATGGAATGGGGGCAATTTGGTCTCGGCGCCAAGGTTAGTATTCGCGGGCAGGGTGTGGCTAACTTTGAAGCAAATACCGACGGGCCGGTCGGAACCTTTGTGGATGGCATTTACCTCGGACGCGGCCAACAGGCATGGACGGTATTATCAGACATAGAGCGCGTGGAAGTCTTGCGCGGACCCCAGGGGACACTGTTCGGCCGCAACACGACCGGAGGCAGCATCAATATAGTCAGTAACAAACCGACAAAGGAATTCGACGCCAGCGCCAGCGTGCGGGTTGGGGATTATTCATTGTACGAGATCAACGGCATGGTGAATGTGCCCTTGAGTGACACTTTGTCCTCGCGTTTCGTTATCTTTCGCGAGGAACATGATGGTTTCATGGAAAACCAACATCCCGGCGGCAATGATTACCTGGATGAGGACATGATTTTCGGCAGGGCCGCGTTCCGTTTTGATAATGATTCCAATCTGATAGTGGATCTGGCAGTCGATTACTGGGAACAGGACAATAACGGCGCAGCGTTTTCCGGCATCAAGTTTTTTGACCAGGATGAACCGCACGTCAACACCTGGGCATCTGCGCTGTTGGGGTTGTCAGGCGCTGATCGGGTACCGGCAGATACCGATGAAGACTGGAAGTTTAACGCCGATACGATATCGCGCCAGGATGTCAAATCCTATAGTATTGTTGGCGTGGTGCAGTATGAAACTGACTTCGCGACCTTCAAGAGCATCACCGGTTATTCGGACTATGACCAGCTTGCCGGCGGTGAAAGCGATTTCTCCACTTTTGAACTCGCAGACCTGACGCTGGATACGCAGGCCAAGGTTTTCAGCCAGGAACTTCAATTACAGTCGAACAATGATGACTCACGCCTGAACTGGCTGTTGGGTCTTTATTATCTTGATGAGGAAATCGACGAGTTGTTCCGCTTTGACTTTGTGCCGGCTGGTTTTGATTTTTCAACGCGCGACGGCAAGGCCAAGGCTAAATCGTATGCCGGTTTTGGCCATGCGGAATATGACCTGATGGATCAATTGCGCATCATTTTTGGCTTTCGCTACACCATTGATGAGAAAAGTTACGACTCAACTGATGTAGCACGCGCCGATAAGCGCGGTACGGTAAGTGGTGACGAAACCTTCGAGGAATTCACCTGGCGAGCCGGATTTGAATACTTTGTCAATGATGAAACCATGGTCTATTTTAATGCGTCCACCGGCTTCAAGTCGGGTGGTTTCAATCGATTTCAACCACCACCCGGCGGCTCGATCGGCGTAGGCCTGGGCGATGTGGCGGTGAACTATGACCTGGTTTTTGCCCCCGAAACGATTACCAACTATGAGGGTGGAATAAAAACAGACTGGCTGGGTAATCGCATGCGGACCAACCTCGCGATATATTACAATGAGATAGAGGACCTGCAGGCTTATGCGTTTGATAACTCCGTGCCCAGTTCGGTAACGACGAATGCCGGCCAAGCCAGCACTTTTGGCGTGGAATTGGAGAATACGTTCTTCCCTGTGCCCGCAGCGCAGATCTTTGCAATGATCGCCTATATGGATGCGGAATATGATGAATACGGCGCCTTCAATAATGGCTCGCAAAACATTGACGCTTCCGGCAATACCCGGGAATTGTCGCCAAAATGGAAAACGACTCTCACCGGACGCTATGATATTTCCCTTGGTGATATGGGTATCCTAAGCCCGTACATCCAGTTCACGTATAAATCCAAGTATTATGTCACTGCGGCAAACGAGTCCAGGTTCGGTCTGGACAGGCAGGATGGTTACACCCAGACTGATCTGAAATTGCTCTGGTCCTCCAACGATGAGCACTGGGGCGCGGAACTGTATGTGCAAAATATCGAGGATGAGGCGCCAAAGACAGGGGGATTCCTGGCAACCAATGGATACTGGATTACCTACGGCCCTGAACCAAGAACCGTCGGCGGCAGAGTCTCCTATCGCTTTTGAGTATCGGCCTAATATGACGAGCCCCGGTATCTGAAAAACCGGGGTTCGTTAACGCTTGTATATTTCTCTGGCAGTCTCGGAGATCGGGCACACGCCTACGGTGGCCTTCACTTCGGTCTGTATATGGCGTTCCACCACCGGCTTGTTCGAACCACCGTCCGGCTCGCCCCAGACTATGGTTACTTCCGTTCCCGGCGCCGCAACGGTCTCATCGACCATCGCAAGGGATATCCAACGGCGGAAATTTGACGTATATACGGGATAGCAGGAAATTCCGACGTTATTGCCATTTTTCGTCACCATGTCATAGGGATAGGTGGCGTAGTGGGATGCGGGGATATCCATGAATTTATAGCGGTCCCCTTCATTGAACAGTGACGCAAATATACGGATGACATCATCATTGTTCCACGACAGTGTGACCTTGTGCCGGTGTGGTTGGTCCTTCTTTTCCAACAGCGCATCACGGCCGATGAAGTCATGGTCGAAATTTACGATATGGCCGTAGCCCAGGTCATAGGGCGTCAGGTAATAATCCTCCACGTTGTCGGACACCATGCTGCCGCCCAGCGAGGCGCTGGCTTCGAAACCGTCAGCCGGCAGCCACTCACGGTACGGTTTCATTTTGTCCCCCGAATAGATGGCTGGAAGCTCCGACGGGATCCAGCCCGACTCATGGGCCACCGTCGAGTACGTCCTGGCCCCGCCGGCGAGCAGGCCAAGGTCCTTGCCTGCCTCGAAAATCGCGGCCCTGATCTCTTCCGCCTGTTCCATCGGACCGAACAGTTCCAGTCCCGGCGCGCCGGCCATGCCGTGTCTCAGACAACGCACCGGGAGGCCCGCCACCTTGATCTCACCCATATTGAAAAATTTTATCTCGGGCAACGGCCCGCCGTTCGCTATTGCCAGGATGTCCAGCGCGTTGGGTCCCTGCACCTCAAAACGGTAACCCTTGCGCTGCCCCGTGTTGGTCACACTGCGATGGTCCACATTCACGGTAACATCATAGCCCCCGGTCTCGGCATGAAACTGTACCCAGTTGCCGGCATTGGGGCGGTTGACGATATTGATTTTTTCATCTTCCAGGCCAAACAGGATGGAATCGCCGATAACGTAGCCGTCGTAATTACAGACGACAATCTGTTTCGCCTTGTTACGGCCAAAGTTCTTGAATGTATTGATACCGAGATCGGATACCAGGCGTTTTACATCGGGGCCTTCCATGTAATGGTCGGTCATATGAAAGGACTGGTCGAAAAAGACTGCCGTGTTGCGCCAGGATTCCTGCTCATCACGCCAGTTGGTGAATTCGCTCCGAATCGGAAACACATAGGGACCCAGTTGCGCATTACGCAACATGTGAACCGGGTTGCCGTGTTCCAGGATCTTATCTTCGAGTGACTTATGAGGCATCTTGTAGTACTCCTGAACCCGTTATTTACGCAACATCGCGATCACTTCCTCTGTCGTGCGCACATCCCCGAAACTCTGATAAAACGACGTCAACCCGACCAGGTGATCTTCGTCATAGCGCGCCGCGTTGGCATCTATCACCATCACCACCTTATAGTCGAGCATCATCGCATCCCTGGCCGTGGACTCGCTGCACATATTGGTGGCAGTGCCGACAACGATGAGATTTTCTATGCCCTGCGCCTGCAGACGGTCGTGCAAATCGCTGGAACCCTGGACGAAAGGACTGAAACGGGTTTTGTGCGCATGCTCGTCACCCTCCCTGACGTCAAGCTCCGGGTACAATTCATGCTGTTTCGTTCCCTCGGTCAGACCATCCTTGTGATTTTTGCCCTTTGCCTCGGTAAAAAAGTAGTCGTGATACAGTGACCATTTGCTCGGCGCTTCCAGGCTATCCGCCACCGTCATGACCACCCAGTACACTTTCGCGCCAACCTGCCGTACCGCATCGGCCAGCTTGTTGATATTGGGCACGATACCTTTTGCCGTATCGACCTCGGCAACATAAAAATTCTGCATATCGATAACCAGTAACGCGGTCTTTTCGGGATCGAAATGATCGAACACCTCGCGCTTGCCGCGCTTGGCCATGATCCTGTCTATAACGTATTCCGGTATTTCTACCTGGTGCATTTAACTGCCTCCGACTGTGAGTTCCACCCGTTGTCAACTCGCTGTTTGAAGTTTAAGGAAGCTCTGAACAAGTCCATCCTGGACTTGTCAGAGCACGCACAACAAAAATGCGATTTTTGTTGTGCTCTCTAATTCAATGACTGATCGTCATCGAATTTGGCGATACATCCCTGTATCGCAGGAACCTCTGAAATTGCCATCCTGGTTTAGAGGGCGCCCTTATGTTCCGCATTTGTTCCGTGATTGAAATAGTATCGGCAATAATGATAGCATACAAAACTTACCACTAGTGGGACTATAGTGGGAGACAAAAGTGGGATGAACTTTTCTCCTGACAACTCATCCGGGGGCATGTGCTTCCCTCTCGCTTGCGCAATAGCAAGCATAGTGGGATATTGTTTTGAATCTGGAAGCAGCAGATATGGGTAAGGTTGAATCCAGGTTGGCAGAGCTTGGTCTTACGCTACCCACCCCGCTACAATTACCGAGCAACAACCGCACCAGCGGCGTCAGGGTCGGAAACGTTCTCTACCTGTCCGGGCATGGAGCAGACTTGCTTGACACCGATGTGGTAAAAAAACGGGGCAAAATCGGCGCTGAACTGACGCAAGAGGAAGGTTATGCCACGGCCCGCGCGCTTGCCCTGAAGATGCTGGCCACCGTCAAACATCACGTGGGGGAACTGGACCGGGTGAAGCGCGTGGTGAAAATACTGGGCATGATCAACGCCGTCCCCGAGTTTGAACACCATAACAAGGTGCTGAACGGCGCATCAGACCTGCTGTTTGAGGTCTTCGGGCCGGAGGTGGGATGCCACGCCCGCTCTTCAGTGGGCGTCAGCGGTCTGGTTGCCAACCAATGCGTGGAAATTGAAGGAATCTTTGAAATTGATGACGCAAGGCGAAAATAAGCCATGACAACAGAAGCAACCGCAGCAGTGCTGCATGAAGTCGGGGGGGAGTTCAGGTTACAGGACGTATCCCTCGGCGATTTGCACGCAGACGAGGCGCTGGTCCGGGTTCAGGCCAGCGGTATCTGCCACACGGATATCAGTTCGCAGGGCCTGATGCAACTCCCAGCCGTCCTCGGACATGAAGGGGCGGGCATCGTTGAGGATATCGGCAGCGGCGTGACCTCACTCAAACCCGGCGACCGGGTCGTCATTTCCTACGGTTTCTGCAACAACTGCCCAAACTGTCACGAAGGCAGGCCGTTCATCTGCGACAACAGTGTGCAGACGAACTTCGGCGGCTCGCGCTTGGATGGCTCACATACAATGACCCTGGATGGAAAGCCGATCACAGCCTCTTTTTTTCAGCAATCCTCATTTGCAACCCGGGTCATCACACAGGCGCGCAATACTGTGAGGATAGAAGCCGACATTCAACCACACCTGCTTGCGCCCCTGGGCTGTGGGATTATGACCGGCGCCGGCGCGGTCCTGAATACGCTGGAAGTGCCTGCCGGCAACAGTTTCGTCGTTTTTGGCGCCGGCGCGGTCGGGCTCAGCGCAGTGATGGCCGCCAGGATCAGCGGCGCATTCCCCATCATTGCCGTGGACGTGAAACCAGCCCGCCTGGAACTGGCGGAAGAACTGGGCGCGACCCACTGTATCGATGCAAGCGATGGCGATACCGTTGCCAGGATACAGGAGATAACCGGGCGCGGCGCTGCGTTCTGCCTGGAGACCTCAGGGAACGAAGCAGCGCTCAACAACGCGATTGACTGCCTGATGATGGCCGGGCAATGCGGCATGGTCACCGTGCCTCATTACGGTGAGAAATACCCGTTCACACCGTTTGGTGTATTTGTAAAAGCCGCCAGCTTACAGGGGATTTTTTTTGGATCTACCGTGCCCAATACTTTTCTGAGACAAATCCTGGATTTCCACCAGCAAGGTCTATTTCCCTATGACAGGTTAATCAAAACCTATCCGTTTGCGGATATCAACCGTGCGATGGAGGAAACACATTCTGGCGATGTCATCAAGCCGGTGCTGTTGATGTAGCAGACATGCGCCCCACCCTATTCCCGTGGAAACGGGAATCCAGTGAGACAAAGAGTCGCCCTTCGGGCGACACTGTATTCGACTGGACTCCCACTTCCGTGGGAGTGGTTCGGTTGCGGGGTACGCGTGAGTGGTATGGTGGCCGGGTTTGCAGGAGTGGTTCAGTGGCGATGTTCATGCAATCGCCCCATCCCATTCCCGCGAAAGCGGGAATCCAGTAAAACAATGGCAAGCGCTGGCGGATATTATCAGATAGAATAGCTGCTGAGGAGGACATGACATGTTGCCTGCAATTACTCGCGTACAGGAACTGAACCCGGCCAGGCTGGGGATACTGTTCAAGAAAGAATTTGAGCTTTGCAATGTAAACCAGGGCGAGACCGTGATGCTGCTCAGTGATCTTGCGACCCGGCGTGAATATATCGAAGCGGCGTTCGCGGCGGCTGAAGACCTGGGCGCTGACGTGTACGAAATGTGCGTCAACTCCATACCTTCCTGGACCAAGGTTGGCGTGCCTACCATTGGCCAGTGCAAGGGCACCCTGGAAGCGGCCAAGGCGGCGGACATCATCGTCGCCCTGCATGTGCCGCTGTTCACCAGTTGGTTGAAGGAAGTCCGGGATGCCGGCGCACGAGTGCTGATGATCATCGATTCACCCGACGACCTGGAACAACTGATGGCGCCGCCGGGCCTTAAGGAGGCAGTGCTTTATGCCGACCAACTGCTGGCAAATACCAGGCAGGCGCGGGTTACCAGCGCGGCGGGCACCGACCTGACTTACGACTGTGGTGAATACCCGGTAATGAGCCAGTATGGCTACGCCGACCTGCCAAGACGGTTTGATCATTGGGGTGGCGGCCATGTTCATACTTTCCCCAATGAAGGCAGCGCCAACGGCACAGTCGTATTGCAGCCGGGAGACATCGTGATCCTGCCTTATTGCCGCTATATCCAGGATGAAGTCAGGTTGAGCATCCGCGACGGCTTTATCGACAAGGTGGAAGGCGGACTCGACGCCAAGCTTATGCGGGATTGGCTCGACGACAACCGCGAAAATGCTGAAGACAAGGACCCTTACGCCGTTTCCCACCTGGGCTGGGGCCTGAACCCCCAGGCATTGTGGTACGGCATTGCGTTAAATGGCGACGAACCGGAACGCAGCCGCGCCGCGGCCCGCACCTTCCCCGGCAACTTCCTGTTTTCAACCGGCCCCAATACCCAGGGTGGCGGCAAACGGGCCACGCGCGGGCATTACGATGTGCCCATGCGGGACTGCACACTGGCGCTCGACGGTGACGTCATCATAGAAAACGGCAAGATTATTGATAATAATATGATCGTCGAACGCATCAAGCACATCTGAACGCGCCAAGCATGAAGAATTTTCACTACGTAAGGCCGCACAAGCTGGACGAGGCAACTGCGTTGATGGCCGAGCACACCGGCGCCGCGCAACTCCTCGCGGGAGGCACCGACCTGCTCATATTCATGCGCAACGGTCGCAAGTCTCCCGATGTGGTTGTCGATGCAAAGAAAATCCCGGAACTCAACCGTTTGGAGCTTAATTCGGAACGGCTTGTAATAGGCGCTGCGGTCAGTTGTCGAAGAATCTGGGAGAACCCCGAAATCACCGCCAAATTCCCGGCCCTCGCGGACGCGGCAACCCTGGTCGGCGGCATACAGATTCAGGGGCGGGCGACATTCGGTGGCAACCTGTGCAATGCCGCGCCCAGCGCCGACACGGTACCGCCGGTCGTCGTCTACGGCGCCACCGCCCATATTGTCAGCGCTGGGGGCGAGCGCCATATCCCGGTGGAAGAAATCTGCACCGGGCCCGGTCAGACCTCGCTGGCTGCGGACGAAATCCTTGTATCCCTGACTGTTCCGGCGCCTGCGGCGAACTCCGGGGCTGCATTCCTGCGCTTTATCCCGCGCAATGAAATGGATATCGCCGTCGCGAATGCCGCGGCCCGGGTCGACCTGGACCAGGCCGGCGAGACCTTCAGAGCGGCCCGGATTGCCATTGGCGCAGTGGCCCCGACCCCGCTGTTCGTGGCGGCAGCCGGCGACTCCCTCAGCGGTAAACCCGTGAATGACGAATCGATCGCCGAAGCTGCCCGGATTGCCCGGGATGCGGCCACACCGATCAACGACATGCGCGGCACGATAGAACATCGAAAGCAACTGGTTGAAGTGCTGACGACAAGGGCGCTACGACGCGCCTGTGAGCGCGCCCGGAGAATAGCTTGATGAGTAACAAATCATTGGTAACGGCAACGATTAACGGCGAACGCAAGCAATTCCTGTGCGAAGCGCGCCAGAGTTTGCTGGAAGTGTTGCGCGATGTGCTGTACCTGACCGGCGCCAAGGAAGGCTGTAACGACGGCAACTGCGGAGCCTGCAGTGTTATCGTCGACGGCGTGTTACTGGATGCCTGCTGCATGCTGGCGGTGGAAGCAGAGGGCAGCAGTATTGAAACCATTGAAGGACTGGCGACCGGCGCCGAACTGCACCCGCTGCAACAGGCTTTTCTCGAAGAGACCGGGCTGCAGTGCGGCATTTGCACCCCGGGCTTCCTGATGTCCGCCAAGGCTCTGCTGGATAATAACCCCAATCCGGATGAGCAACAGGTGCGCCACTGGCTGGCCGGCAACCTGTGCCGTTGTACCGGCTACGACAAGCTGGTGCGCTCGGTGCTGAAAGCTGCGGAGGTGTCACAATGAGCAAAGCGCCAGCAAAGAACGGTTTTAATGTGGTCGGCACTTCGCCGATACGCCCGGACGGTCTGGACAAGGTCACGGGACGGGCGCGCTTTGCCGATGATTTCCACCTGCCGAACATGCTCCATGGCAGAATACTCCGCAGCCCGCATGCCCATGCGCGTATCCTCTCGATAGACACCAGTGCGGCCGAGGCCATGCCCGGCGTGCGTGCCGTGGTCACTGGCGCGGACTTTCCGGCGGTCCGGCACGAGATGCTGAACCTGGGTACGGCCGGTATGCTCAATATCCGTGAGATGTCCGAGAACTGCATGGCAAAAGACAAGGCCTTGTATGATGGTCATGCCGTGGCCGCGGTGGCCGCGGATAACCCGCATGATGCGGAACTTGCGATGAACCTGATCAAGGTCGAATACGAACCCCTGCCGGCAGCGATGGACGTACGCGCGGCCATGTCTGATGATGCCCCGGTGATCCACCAGGATTTTCATCCGGGCGCGTTTATCGCACCCACGGAAAAATTTCTGCCCAATGCCAGCCGCCTGCAACTGGGCAACGGCGACCTCGAACAGGGCTTCGCCGAAGCCGACCTGATACTAGAGCGGGAATACACGGCCGAGACCATACACCAGGGCTACATCGAAAGTCATGTCACCACGGTGCACTGGGACAGCAACGATTACGTCACCGTGTGGACCTCCACCCAAGGCCAATTCGGGTTGCGCGACCACCTGGCTGACATCATCCTGGTGCCGATGAGCAATATCAACGTGGTGCCGCTGGAGATTGGCGGCGGTTTCGGCGGGAAAGAACGCCTGTATATCGACCCGGTGGCGGCCTTTCTGTCAAAAAAATCCCAATGTCCGGTCAAGATCGCGCTGCGCCGCGACGAGGTGTTGCGCGCAACCGGACCGAGTTCCGGCACGTATATCAAGCTAAAGTTCGGCGCCAGGCAAGACGGTACCCTGACGGCGGCCCACCTGCACATGGCATACGAGGCCGGCGCCTACGCCGGCGGCCCTATCTTTCTTGCGATCATGTCCTCCACCTCGCGCTATAACATTCCCAATATTCTTATCGATGGCTTTGATGTTATTGTCAACAAGCCCACGATGCGCCCCTATCGTGCCCCGGGCGCGCCGCAGGCCCTGTTTGCGGTGGAACAGATGATGGATGAACTGGCCTGCGAACTCAAGATGGACCCTGTTGATTTTCGCATGAAAAACCTGATGAAGCCGGGAGACCAGTTGGTGCCGGGCTTTCCCCTGGCGCCGATAGATACTGAAAAGCTGATTGATACCGTGAAGGCGCATCCCCACTACCAGGCTCCGCTGCAAGGTGCAAACCGGGGACGGGGACTCGCGTACAGCATGTGGTTCAATATCGGCGAGATATCCAGCGCGCGCATCCAGGTCAACCCGGACGGTTCCGTGTCCCTGGCTACGGCCAGCCCCGATTTGAGCGGCACGCGCATCTCACTTGCGATGCAGGCCGCAGAAGCGCTGGGTATAGACGTGGAACAGGTATCCCCGACGGTATCCGACACACAGTCCATCGGTTTTTCGCTACCTTCGGTGGGCAGCCGGACCACTTACAGCACCGGCGCCATCGTGTGTGAGGTCGCGCAGGAAATACTGCAACAGATGTGTGCACGCGCTGCGTTGCTGTGGGAGACCGATGCCGACCAGGTCGGGGTCGAACACGGCGTGTTCACTAATAAGGGGGAGCCCGGGCAAAGCATCACATTCAATGAGCTGGCGGCGCGGATGTTCGAGACCGGCGGTCCGATCAGCTATCACAAGACCGGCCACACCCAGAGTTTTATCCCGAATACAGCCGTCCACCTGGTCGATGTTGAGGTGGACCCGGAGACCGGCAAGGTGGACATCCTGCGTTACACGGTCTTCCAGGACGTGGGCAAAGCCGTACACCCGGACTACGTGGAGGGCCAGATGCAAGGCGCCGCGGTACAAGGCATAGGCATGGCCTTGAACGAAGAGTACTTCTACGATGAAGCCGGACGCCTGAAAAATGCGAGCCTGCTGGATTACCGCCTGCCTACTTCGCTGGATGTGCCGATGATCGAAACGGTGATCCTGGAATCACCGAACCCGGCGCACCCGTTCGGAGTGCGCGGCTGCGGCGAGATTTCCATCGCCCCGCCGCCTGCGGCCATCGCCAACGCTATCCATGATGCAGTCGGAGTACGGCTGAACTCCATGCCGATGGCGCCGCACAAGGTCTGCGCGGCCATCAAGGCAAGGCATTGATACACATTGATGTACAGGATATGTTTGATCAACGATTTTATGTTTGCCGGATACGGTACAGCCTGTGTCTCCATGTACTTGCTTATCCAAGGAACCTCTGATTAAGTCAGAGCTTGCCTAAGTTAATTTCCACATGCCTTTAGTCAGGGTACCCAATGCCATGCAGATCTATACCGGCGGTAAGGAAACCGTCCAGGCGCAGGGTCGGAACGTCAGGAGATTGATCACCACCCTGGATGAGGAATACCCCGGACTGAAGGACGCGCTGATGGACGGCGACCGTCTCAAGCCCGGAATTGCCGTAGCCGTCAATGGGCAGATCAGCCAACTGGGACCGCTTCAGCCGCTGCAGGAAGATAACGAGGTGTATTTTGTCCCCGCGATCGGCGGGGGATAGTGTCTGTCTACTGATAACTTACCCGGTAGATGGCGCCGACCTTGTCATCCGAGATAAGCAGGCTGCCGTCTTTGGATACCAGCACATCGTTGGGCCGGCCCGAGACCTTTTCATCTTTCAGCCACAAGTCCAGGAACGGCTCATAAACCGGTCCGGAGTCGCCGAAGCGCACAACACTGACCCGGTAACCCACCTTGGAAGAACGGTTCCAGGAGCCGTGCTCGGCGATGAACAGCGCGTTCCGGTAGGAGTCGGGGAACTGACTGCCGGTGTAAAATGCCAGGCCGAGCGCCGCGGAATGCGCCTGGATCTTGATCTCCGGCGGTACGTAATCCGCCGGGTCATGCCCATCTCCGAACTTCGGATCGAGGATGTCCCCGGCATGGACATAGGGATAGCCGTAGTGGGCGCCGGCGCTGGTGACGCGGTTGATCTCCTCTGCCGGTTCATCATCGCCCAACCAATCGCGGCCGTTGTCAGAGAACCAGAGTTCGCCGGTGTCCGGATGCCAGTCCATGCCGACGGAATTACGCACACCGGCTGCAAACACGGTGGTCTCACCGGTCTCCGGATCCATGCGCAGGATGCTGGCGAAGCGCGGGTCTTCGGATTCACAGATGTTGCAAGGCGCGCCCACCGGAACGTACAGGAAGCCGTCAGGACCAACCGACAGGTATTTCCAGCCATGGTGGCGCTTGTCCGGCAGCGCATCGGTCACGATTTCCGGTTGCGGATTATCCCTGAAGGTCTGTTCGATGGAACGGTAGCGCAGTACCCGGTCCAGCGCGGCCACGTACAAGTCTGTGCCGATCAGCGCCAGGCCGCTGGGCAAAGTCAGCCCCTGCGCAAATGTAACAACTTCCGCCTTGCCTTCGGCGTTGGGTGTCACCGCATACAGATTGCCCTCACGCAGCGACCCCACCAGCAACAGACCAGATGCTGTTTCCGCCATCTGTCTCGCCCCCGGCGTTTCGTCGGTTACAACAGACAATCGGAAATCGCCGACGATCGTGTCGGCAAATCCCGCGCGGGTTAAAATAATCAGTAGTAAGATACGTTTAATCATGCGACAGCATTATACTACGTATTTTCCTGAGATCTTTTGTTTCCGTTATGCGGTTTAAATGCCAGATAATTTCCCTGGTAGCGCAACGGGTCACGCTCGCACCCGGACACAAGCCCGCCATTCTGATGCGAACGAGGCGCCCGAACTTCCTGGAGATGAGATAAAGCAAAAGCATGTGTCCTGGTATTTGAATTTGACTTTAATCATTGAAATAGCAGGCAGATGCCTGTAGCTTAGAAAATCCCTAACTGAATCAGATATTTCTGGAATGAAAAAGCCGTATACTTTTGTCCTTGTTTCGATGCTGATAAGTTCCCTGGCTACCAGCCTGGGATCGGCGCCGGTTCATTCAGACGTAGTAGAGGAAATCATTGTCACCGGTTCGCGTATCGGCCGGGACCCGGCAGATTATGTCGGACCGATGTCCGTGATAGACGGCGCCGATATTGAAAGGACTCCCAACTACAGCGTGCAGGACATGCTGCTGAAACTGCCTTCAATCGGCCAGCAGGGCACCTCCAGGAATAATGCCAACGGCGGACGAGGGGCACATTTTTCCGGCATCCACCAGTTGAGCCCTGTGCGCACGCTGGTTTTGCTCAATGGTCGTCGCATGTCGCTCACCATTCGCGATTCGCTCGGACTGGGGGTCGATTTGCAGTCTTTCCCGATCAACATGATAGACAGTATTGAAGCGCTGGCAGATGGGGCTTCCGCCATCTATGGATCGGATGCGGTGGCCGGCGTCATTAACGTGAAAACCAGACGCTTTGAAGGTTTCGAACTGAATGCCGGCATGGGAACGCCTGAAGACCCGGGCGGCGATTCCTATAACGCAGGCTTCATCGCCGGTCACGCAGGGAAGCGGGGGCATGTGACCCTTGCTGCCACCATAGTCGATACCAGAAACGTGGATTACCAGCAGCGGGATTGGTCAAAAACACCCATCCTGGGACAACTGGACGCCGGCAATGGCGCTATTCTGACCTTGATGGGCAGCGGCATACCACCGGAGGGAAGACAGCCACATGCGGGGATTATCTTCAAGCCTGACCCGGCCAGCGGCGCCAGTTTTCAACCCTACGATACGTTTGGTTTAAGCGGTTTGAATGGTTCCGCCGGAGATGGCAGTCTGCAGTCCATCCTGGATACCGGTCATCGCTTTAATTACTCTGATATCGAGGGAACCGGCTCTTCTTTGGTGAATGGTTCGCGCGTGATTAACGGCGCCATCATAGGAGAATTGCAACTGGACAGCAATGTCCTGTATTACGAGTTGCTGGGAATGCATCGGGAAGGCGCCCTGAATTTCACTCCCATACCTATTGCAGATGCCTTGGGCCGGTTCACGGACCTGCTGCAGGTACCGTTCAGCAACCCCCATATCCCGGCGGATGCTGTCCCGGTCATCAGGGCGGCTGTCGGACCTGACGCCGATCGATTCCAGATGTGGTGGCGCGCCGCGGACCTGGGCCCGCGCCTTTTCAATTACGACAGTGATACGATGAAAATGACTGCCGGCCTGCGCGGCGAGCTACCGCTGCTCACGCAGAGTTGGGAATATGATGCCTGGTTCACCTACGGCCGTTCTACCCTTGATGAATCAACCCGCAACCAAGTGAATGTAGCCAGATTGCAGACCGCACTCGACCCGGTTGCCTGCGCGCAGGATCTCGCCTGCCCGAAAGACGCAAACGGTAATCCCACTCTGAACATTTTCGGCCGAAACGCCAAAAGCCAGGAAGAGATGGATTATGTGTTATTCACCGACGAGGAAACTACCCGCTATGAATTCTGGCACCTGGCCGGCTCCCTGATCGGAGAATTATGGTCATTGCCTGGTGGTTCCATGAGCATGGCCGCAGGTTTAGAATGGCGCCATGAGGAAGGCAGCGTGCAAACTTCCGAGACTGTCCGCGCCGGACATAGCGCCGGCAATTTTGCGGAACCGACTCAAGGTGATTTCTCAGTATGGGAATTCTTCACGGAATTCCACGCTCCATTGCTCGCCAACCACCAATTTGTCCGCGAGTTGTCCCTGGACGCCGCGCTGCGCTACTCCGACTATAGCCATGCCGGTTCCGAAGCGACGTTTAAACTCGGCCTGCACTGGGCGCCGGGGCATGACTTCCGTTTGCGTGGGGTCTTTGCCACCGGTTTCCGAGCTCCCAACATCCTGGAATCCTTCGGCGGTATCGCTGATTCCTTTCTGACGGTAGCCGATCCCTGCAACAGCGCAGCCGACCTGTACCGGGATAATGCCACGGTCCGGGCAAACTGCGCGAGCCAGGGGATTCCCGCTGATTATGTACAGAATGCGTCTCAATTGAAGGTTTCCGCCGGCGGCAATCCGGAACTGGAGCCGGAAACCTCTGACAGTTTCTCCGTGGGTCTGGCGTGGACGCCGAGGGCTATTGATAATCTCCTGTTGACTGTCGATTATTACGATGTCCAAGTGGATAATGCCATTACCACCCCTGACCCGGTGGACGTGATCCTCACCTGTTACACCACGCAGGACCTGACGGCGCCGGAATGCGCCCGCATCGGACGCGGGCCATCGGGTACAATCACGCGTTTCGATCTGCTCAACGAGAACCTGGCGCGCCTGGAGACTTCCGGCATTGATGTCAACGCGTCCTGGACCCTTACCACGAACTTCGGCGACCTCGACCTCAACGGCGCCGTCAACTGGCTCAACGAATATGTCGAGACTACGGACTCCGGCGCAATAAGCGATCGCACCGATATGGTGGCGGGGGCTATCTCCAGTTGGTTCGGCTATCCCGAATGGCGCGCTAACCTGACCGTATCATTTAACCGCAACAACTGGACCCTCGGCGGCGCCTGGCGCTATCTTGACGCCATGGATATCTTCGACGCCATTGAATTCGACAATATCCACACGAGCGTGGACGCAATTAATTACTTCGACCTGTTCGGCAGCTACCGTGGCAACACCTTCAACGTCACGCTGGGAGTGGACAACCTCACTGATGAAGCTCCGCCTTATGTGCCGGACGTATCGAATAACACCTCGGCAATCTACGACTACCTGGGACGAAATTACTACCTGCGGTTAAAACTCAGGTTTAACTGACAGCATCGAACATCTCAGTTGCGCCTGTTAAGAAACCTCTGAGACTAAATCAGAGGTTCCTTAACATCCGACACATGCTGGCGGTCAATGATTTATGGTAATCTGCTTAACGGGACTTGTCAGAGCAAGCAAATAATCAATCAACGAAGCGCATGGCCTATCATCGTAGCGCTCGATCAGGACTTATCCTTGATTGAAATCGATATTTCGGTTTCCTTGGCGTTGTTGACTTCTTCCCTGGAAAAAGGCAGGAATTTATGTTTGAACTGCTGGTATAACTCCATCTGATCATCATAATGTCGCGCTTTGCTGCCGTCCGGCGCTAAAAATCCACTCTGTCCCGGCGCGAAGCTGTCCCAGCCGAGAATGGCGCTGCCGTTTGCAATGAACAGATTGTTTTCACTGCCACGGTTCATAATTACAGGCAACTGTAATGTATTGTCCGCTGTAGTCTGCGCAACGCCGCGGAAGTTAAACGTGGAAAAAATCTGTGGGTGCGTTTTGGCGCGCCATTGTTCCATATCATTGCCGAAGCGGTCGACCAGTTGCGTAATCGCCGCAGAAAAAGTCGTCAGCAACACATCGGCTGGATTACTGCCGTTAAAGAAATCATAATCGGCGTTATTATTACCGTTACTTTGAGCCATGGTATTCACTATGGTCTTTATACAGGGAGAAACGGCAATAGACGCGCTGACAGCATCAGTCGGGTAACCCGGGGATGCGAAACGAAAAAAGAATTCTTCACCGATATCATCTTTCAATACGTCTTCGCATAACTTTGTCAGCCATGTCTGCATGATCATCGGCGCGGCAGTATCAAAATATCCATCTTCGTTTTGATCTCGCCAGTAGCCGTCCCAGTTCTGCAGTGTCTGAAATGCGGATTTCACTGCTTGCGGCGCGTCATACCGCTTCATTTTGTCCGCCAGCATGGGGTTCAAATAACGAAAATTAACATCGGCAAAAGAACTGCGACTGTTAATATCCCATGCTTCGCGGCTGCTGAACGCAACTTTCGATTCGAGCTCATCAATCAGAATATCCACGCGCTCCGCCTTGCCCCAGCGCCGCCACCACAGGTCTGAATTTCGCCAATCATGTTCCGGCCGGTTGTTCCAGTTGGTGATATAGCCCTGTTTTGGATTGTAAACATAGGGATTATGTTCAAATGAGGTGTACCCCAGCCAATCCATACTGCCATCACCAGGCGCCGGTAACCTGTTATCGTGCAGCGTGTTTCGTAACGGGTATCTGCCAGTATGGGTATATCCGATATTGCCGTCCTTATCGAGGTAGTACAAATTGATATTGGTCGACATGATTGCCAGTTGCTGACGCCATGTAGCGAAATCTCCGGTTCTCGCCATCTCCATCCAGGCCAGGCAGGTTTCCATTTCCCTGCCTTCCCAGGCGCGCTTTTTACTGAAGATACGGCCCGCTGCTTTATCGTACTGGACCACCGGGCCATAGTGAGAATAATAAAACGTATGGTTTACATCAGCGGCATCTTTTATCGCTATTTTCTCGTTGCGAACGCTGAGCGGGCGATAACGCCCATCATGCCAATACTCATTTTCATTTTCCGGGTTCAGGCGGCTGACAAAAATATCGACAAGGTCGCCAAAACCGGCTGTGCTGCCCCAGGATATTGCGCCATTATGCGCGAACAGAAGAAACGGAACCGCGAGCAGGGTATTGCCGACGACGTCAAGGCCGCCGCCGTGCAAGCCGACACCGTATACATACGAGGGATTAATCCATCCGAATTGCGGACCATTCACCAATATGCCCTGCGCTTCCCTGGTTTTACTTCTGCCAAGCGCCCACACATTGCTTGCGGATGAATAACCTGCTGTGCCGGGAATGCCGCTCAGTGAAAACTGTTCACGGGCGTAAGCCTGTTGTTGTTGCGCATCTGCGAACTGTTTAAACCTGCCGCTCTCATCAAAAGTAACTGGTGGCGGCGTATCAATGGCAGCTTGATAGATACTTTGCAGATAGACAGGCTCTTCCTCGCCACGATAAACTAGGGTTCTTCTCTGCGCATCCTCATCCGGCACAGTGACCGGTGAGGCTTTGTCATAAATTGGCAGCGTTGCATTGAAGATGCGCCAGGCTTTGTCAGCCCCATGCTGTTGTTGCAAACTTTTTAAAAATGCGAGGTTATTGACTTCCTCGTTGAAGTCGGCATAACGATGCGCCAATGCGCCGACGATTACCAGGAAAACATCGTAAGCTGTCCAGGCATATGGGGTAAAACCGAAATCGGCGAATTCCTTTGGCAGCAGGCGATCGGTATCCTGCATCACCTCCTCTATCCAGTGGTTAATCCCGTCAGCATAGCCCCTGAAAGGCGCTGACTGGCTGTCATTGAGTTGTTCTATCTGCTTGCGTAAAGCAGCAGGATCGAAACCCGTTCTGACCGTAATATCAATATCGAGATAGTCCTTGCCAAGCGCTTCGGCAACGCGCCCGGATGTGGTGCGCTTCAGCATTTCCATCTGGAACAGTCGATCCTGGCCTACCGCGTAGCCGTATCCGTAATACAGGGAGTAAGTATCATCGGCATAAATATGCGGCACACCATAGCCATCCCTGATAATTTTTACCGTTGATGGTTCGGCAGCCGGCGAGAGCGGAACAGCAACCGGCAGCAGACAGCAAAAAAGCCGGCATATCCAAAGTTTCTTATGCGCGAATCTCATTACAGGGAAAAGCCTCATATTCCATCTCAGACCATGCAAACCCTCATGATCATATCTGTGCACGTCCCGTACCACTCCCACGAAAGTGGGAGTCCAGTTAAATTCTGTGTCGCCCGCAGGGCGACGCTTTTATTTACTGGATTCCCGTTTGCACGGGAATGGGATGGGGGGCGCTTCCGTGAACCCCGCCACAATAACCACTCCCGCGGAAGCGGGAGTCCAGTTAAATTCTGTGTCGCCCGGAGGGCGACCCTTTGTCTCACTGGATTCCCGTTTGCACGGGAATGGGGTGTGGGCGCTTCCGTGAACCCCGCCACCGTACCACTCCCACGGAAGTGGGAGTCCAGTCCAATACTGTGTCGCCCGCAGGGCGACGCTTTATAATACCGCTTTGGATTAATAGCTATACGTAGCCGTTATGCCATATGTTTGCGGTGGCCCCCACACGCCGATCACTCCCGGGCCGATGACGTAGGAATGAGAGATATAATCTTCCTTAGTCAGGTTCTTGCCCCAGACAGCCACTTCCAGTTTCTCGTTCGCTGAAGTCCAGGCAATGCGCGCATCCACCAGTTCATGTTGCTGAACAACGGTACGCTGGTCGATATAGTCATTGATCTGCTCATCCATGTAGCTGTATTCCACCTGGAAATCGAAGGATCCCATTGCGGTCGGCAGGTTATAGCCCAGTATTAAGTTCCAGGAACTCTCAGGCGCCTGGCGCAGGTTGGACCCGGATGCATCGGTAGTGCCGGCAAGTGTTTCGATAACCAGATCGTTCACTTCGCTGTCCATGTAGGCATAGTTGCCCAGGAAACGGATGTTATCAGTCGGGTACCAGCCCCATTCCACTTCAATGCCATAAATATCCGCTTGGCCGATGTTGGTGGTCTGGAAAGTGCCGAACGCGGAACCGACAACCGGACCGAAGCGGACGATCTGCAGATCTTCATAGTCTGTGTAATAACCGGTGATATTCAGGCGCAGACTGGCGTCGAAAAGATCGCCTTTGAAACCCAGCTCATAGTTAATCGCTGTCTCCGGGCTCACCGAGGTCGATGCGCTTGACTGCACGCCCTGGGAACCGGCGAACCCACCGGATTTATAGCCCGTGGTGACAGAGCCATAAACCATTACATCGTCATTCGGGAAGTACTGTAGCGCCGCCTTGTAGGACAACTCATCCCAGTTGTCGCTGGGCGAGACAGTAAAGGATTCACTGACAATGTTCAGGCTCCCGCGAACGCCGGCGCACTCGGGGAAGTTTGCAAACGGGCCGCTGTCGGGCAGGTTGCCGCAATCCACTGCAGTGGCCGTGTAGTTCTTTTTATCATAGGTATAGCGCAGTCCCACGGTGAGATTCCAGTCTTCCCGGAATGCCCAGTCACCCTGACCGTAGGCCGCATAGCTGTTGGTGATATTCTGTGTCCGTGTGTATTCGTTGCCGATGACGGCCTGGTTGCCGACCGCAGTCTGAGTCAATCCCGTGTAATCGCCTGCTTTTGTGATCTTGAACTGCTCCACACGGTCAGTCTTTTCCCGGAAGTAAAAGACCCCGGCCGTATAGTTGATATTGCCATCCAAGTCGGAGGTCCAGCGCAGTTCCTGTTGAACTGTCTCTATGTCTTCGACAATATCATCAATGACTTCATCGAAAGGCAGCCCTATTGCGCCAAGTCCGACGCCCACTGACTGCATTTCCCAGTCTGTGCTGTGGTCACGATAGGCGCTGATACTGGTGAGGGTACCGCTGCCAAATTCAATATCGCCTTGCAGGCTGACGCCCCAGGCTTCGCGCATGGAAAAACCGTCATACGGCGAGGCATTCTGACGGGGTCCGGTAATGCCGTTAGCAGCGCCAATCACGCTCAGTGGCGCATTGTCAGCGAGCGGGGTACGGCCCATATCGGTGCGGTCGTCTTCCATATAATCAACCGACAACAACCATTCAGAAGAATCGAGGTCCATGCGCAACTGGCCGCGCACGGAAGTCTGGTCCTGGTCCTGGAGTTCCGTGCCCAGAAGCACATTATCCACATAACCGTCATGCTGCCGGTGATTGACGCTGATCTTGCCTGTCAGGTTTTCCGTCAAGGGACCGCTTGCGTAACCTTGTGCCCGAAAAATACCCTCGTTGCCGCCGGTGACTCCAACCTTGGCAGTGAACTCATCCGATGGTTTGGATGTGACGACGTTAAATGCGCCGCCAATCGCATTGCGCCCGAACAAGGTGCCCTGGGGGCCTTTCAGCACCTCAATGCGTTCAAGGTCAAACATATCGAAGTTGATACCGGCGCCGCGTCCAATGTAAACGCCGTCCAGAAACAGCGCCGTGGAGTTTTCCAGTCCGGCGCCGTCGTCAGCAGAAGAAATGCCGCGAATGGCTACCAGCGCCTGGCCCGGCGCAAATTCCGCGTAGACCACGCCAGGCACATGCTGCGAGATGGTTGCCGCGTCAAAGATATCGGATTTCTTCAGCGCATCTTCGTTAAGCGCCGTCACCGCCAGGGGCACATCCTGGATGTTCTGCTGCCGGTGCTGCGCGGTCACAATGACCTCTTCCAAAACTTGGGCTACGCTGCTGCCGGCGTGTAAAGTAGACACAAAAATCGTGATAAAAATCAAATATCTCACTGCTCTCTCCTGAATGAATAAATTCTGCAATTTCAATGGTAAAAATCCTAGGCTGATCAGTATGGTTTACATCGATTTTCTGATTACAAACGTGAATACAAAAACAGCGCCGGATCAGAGATTCGAAACATCAGACCATCCGTTTACCAGGCAAGCGCTATAACGACTGGATAAATCTGACTTAATACTACTATCAGGCAGCCATAGTTAGCTGCAAATATTATGATACTACAAAGAGACCAGCAATGTCATATCTCTTAAGCTCGGGCCGTTACTCCCCCACCGGGATCGCTGGTTGCCGAACTGCCCCGCAACGCGATGGACAAAGACCAGAAACGCCTGCTACGAAAGCAGTATAAAGCTAGTTTCCAATGGCAGATCGTTCGCTCTTGCGCATCGATTACTTGCGGCGCTCACCGGAATTCATAAAAATAACAACTACATGAATAACTATTGTCTGGCTGCCTGAAATATCCTTAATGATTTACGGTTAATCGGGCACAGACCCAGTGAAATGAAATCACAAACACAGGTTGTAGTTATTGGCGGCGGCGTTGTTGGCTGCAGCATTCTCTATCACCTGGCCAAATTGGGTTGGTCGGATGTTGTGCTGCTGGAACGCAAAGAACTGACTGCCGGTTCCACTTGGCATGCGGCAGGTGGATTTCATACACTCAATGGCGACCCCAATGTTGCCCGCCTGCAGAAATACACGATCGACCTTTACCGCGAGATTGAATCGCTGATCGGCGCCTCCGTAGGTATGCACTTGACCGGGGGTATCAGCCTGGCGACTACCGAAGCATGGTGGGAGCTGTTAAAGAATGAAGCAGCCCGGCACAAGGTCATGGGCATTAGTTCAGAACTCGTCGGTCCAGCGGAGATCAAAGACCTCTGTCCAATTGTCGAAGTCAGCGACTTCAGGGGCGGTCTCTACATGGCTGATGAGGGGCACATAGACCCCTATGGCATAACCCATGGATACGCGAGGGCAGCGAAGCAGTTGGGCGCTGAGATATACCGGCATACCAGGGTCGATGCGCTAAAGCCGCAGGCGAAAGGCGGCTGGGAAGTGATTACGAACCAGGGTACCATCAGCACGGAGCATGTGGTCAATGCAGCCGGTTTGTGGGCGCGGGAAGTCGGGCAGATGGCAGGTCTGGAATTACCCCTGTTGCCCTTTGAACACCATTACCTGGTTACGGAAGCCCTCCCCTGTCTGAAAAACCGTGAGCAGGAAATCGTTACCGTGGTAGACCTGGATGCGGAAATATACCTGCGCGAGGAACAATCCGGCGTTCTGCTGGGCGTATACGAAACTCCGGCCACGCCCTGGGCGGCAGACGGCACCCCCTGGGACTATGGTGAAACTGACTTGCTGCCCAATGACCTGGATCGTCTGTATCACGCGCTGGAAAAAGGCTTCAAACGTTTTCCCGAAGTGGCAAATGCGGGCATTAAGCGTATTGTTAACGGCCCTTTTACATTTTCTCCGGACGGCAATCCCCTGGTAGGTCCTGTCGCAGGCGCGAGGAATTATTGGGTGGCCTGTGCCGTCATGGCCGGGTTTGCCCAGGGCGGCGGCATTGGCTTGACGCTGGCGCAATGGATGATCGAAGGCCAACCCGACGGTGATGTATTCGGTATGGACATTGCCCGGTTTGGCGCCTATGCCGACAAGGACTATACCGCCGCCAGAGCCAGCGAGTTTTATGAACGGCGTATGCGTATGCGCTATCCCAATGAATTCTGGCCCGCAGGCCGACCCAAACGCAGCACACCACTTTATCCAAGATTCAAACAGGACAATGCCGTTTTCGGTGTCAGCGACGGACTTGAAATGCCGCTGTATTTCGCACCGCGCACGGAAGCGCCGGTGGAAACACCCACTTTTCAGCGCTCCAATGCCTTTCCCACTGTCGGGGAGGAATGTCGCGCAGTACGTACCGGCGCGGGAATTATGGATATCACCGCTTATGGAAAATATGAAATACATGGCGCCGATGCTGAGAGTTGGCTGGATAAGATGATCGCCTCCCGGTTACCGGCGATTAACCGTATCAGGCTAGCGCCGTTGCTGTCAGAAAATGGACGACTGATGGGCGATCTGACCGTCTGGCGCCTGGCTGATGATCGTTTCATGCTGTTTGGTTCCGGCTACCTGCAGCGATTTCACCTGCGCTGGTTTCGATCCCATCTTGAAAAAGCGCGCGTGAAAATCATCGACCATAATGAATCACTGGCAGGCTTATCCGTCTCCGGACCGCTGGCACGCGAGGTACTCCAGGCTGTCAGTGATGTGCCCTTCGATCATGACGCATTTCCATTTCTGCATGCCCGGCAACTTCATGTGGCGGATTGCGACGCCCTCGTTGGCCGTATCTCGCTGACCGGTGAACTCGGTTACGAAATCTACCTGCAACCACAGGCCCTGACTGGCGTATATGAAAAACTGCTGGCAGCCGCGCAAGACACGCACCTCCCGCTGCGGCAATACGGTGTGTATGCGTTACTGTCCCTGCGCATGGAAAAGTCTTATGGTATCTGGTCGCGCGAGTTCAGCCCGGACTATACGCCAAGAATGTGCGGGCTGGATGCATTCGTAGATTATGATAAGGTGGATTTCATTGGCCGCGCTGCCGTGTTGCGGACCAGGGACAGCGCGCCGGCGCAAACTCTGGTCGCTTTTCATATCGATACCGAACAAACCGAGGCAGGCGGTTTTGAACCCATCTGGCTGGGTGACGAGTTGGCGGGGTTTACCACTTCGGGCGCTTACGGTCACTACGTGGGAAAAAGCCTGGCCATGGGATATTTGCAGACTGAGTATCTCGATCAGCAGGAATTTGAAGTATCCATACTCGGCGAACGGCGGCGCGCTACACGGCTGACTGAGCCTGCTTATGACCCTTCGGGAGGCAAGTTAAGGTGACCCGGTTATGAATGAAGAGATTAACAAGAGTTTAAATCAGACAGTATTTGAAGCCAGGGGCTTGCCGGGCTGGTTTTTTACCTCCAAGCAGGTATTCGAAGCGGAAAAACAAGCGTTTTTTCAACGTTCCTGGCTGTGTATCGGCCTGGTAAGCGACGTTGCCGAGGCCGGTGATGTTTATCCGGTCACCATTCTCGACCAACCCCTGCTGATGGTCCGTTCCCGTGCCGGCATGTTGCGGGTATTTCATAATGTTTGCAGCCACCGGGGTACGCAACTGGTCCAGGAACCGCGCCGGTGCGCCAACATCGTTTGTCCCTATCACGCCTGGACGTACAGCCTGGATGGCGCGTTGGACAAGACGCCGCATGTGGGCGGGCAGGATATTCACGCTTGCGCACAGGTCGACAAAACTGAACTGGGATTAACAGCAGTGCGTAGCGCCACCTGGGCAGGCCTGGTCTTTGTCAATCTCTCGGGAGACGCCGTCAGTCTTGAAGAACACATGCAGGCGTTGACGCAACGCTGGCAACGCATCGACCTGGCGCTGCTTGAAAACGTGCCTGACCTGGGCCAGCGTCCGAAATTCCAGGCCAATTGGAAACTGGTGGTGGAGAATTTTGTCGAGAGTTACCATTTGCCCTGGGTGCATAAATCCATGAATGCCTTCAATCCTATGGGCGCACATTACCAGATACTTGGCGCAGAACATTACGTCGGTCAAGGGGTAAAAGCCTATAATCCCACGGCTGCGTACGCCGGCAAACTCAACTTTTTTCCGGCGATGAAAGACCACGAACGGCGCGCCGGCGAATCCATGTACGTCCCGACCAACCTGCTGCTGATCACGATGTCCGATTTCACGCTTGCCAACATCATCAATCCTGTTTCCGCCGGCGTGACCAGCGAGCGCCTGGAGTTGTTCCTGATCGGGGATGCTGCAAGCAACCCGGCTCTGCAGTTTGAGCGTCAGGACCTGATGGATATCCTGGCACAGGTGAATAATGAGGATATCGGAATCTGCGAATTGGCACAAAAGGGCAGAACTTCGGAGGCGTTCAGCGGCGGCGCTTTTGCCCCCGCACATGAGCGAACGACCTTACATTTCCAACAGTTATTGGCCCACCGGATGCTGGCGGCATCGGGCAACTCAATCCGTGACCTGCCAGCGCTGTCCGTACAGGACATACATCATCCCGATATTGAATGAAAATGAAAAAAAGCCTGTCAACAGTGCCGGATATGACGAGTACGGCAACGGCTTTTGAATAATATGGCAGTTGCCCTCAGTTTCTGTTTTTTTCTGATGCTCATGGTGCTGGTAGGTAATCTATCCGCCAGGCGTAAACGGGAACACACTGCCGAAGATTACCTGATGGCCGGTCGTTCTCATGGCCGGTTTGTGATCGCGTTGAGCGCGGCGTCATCCGCAGTCAGCGGTTTTGTGATGATCGGGGCAGTCGGCGCCGGTTATACGATGGGGCTGGTCGCGCTGATGATGCCCCTGGGCTGGTTTATTGGCGACCTGGTTTTCTGGAAATTATTTCCCGACAGAATCAACCAACGCGCCCGTGACCACAACTGTATTACCATTCCCGAATTTATCAGCGAGAGTACCGCGAAAAATCGGGATTCAGTGATCAGAAAATACCTGGCCACTGCAATCATCGTATTCGTCGGCAGCTATGCCGTTGGCCAGTACCTGGCAGTGGGCAAGGCGGTCAGCGTTGTTTTTGACATTTCGATACCGGCTGCGATCCTCGCGTCCGGAGCGGTGATACTTTGCTATTCAGCGAAGGGTGGCCTGGAGTCGTCGATACCCACACAGTTTTTTCAGGCGCTGATCATGCTGTTGACTACGGTAGGCATGCTCTCGATGGCAATCTATCTTGGCGGCGGCCCCACACAGTTGTTGGCAACCCTGCAATCGGCTGACCCGCAATTGTTCTCTCTCAAAGTTGAGCAGTCTGGATGGGTGGCATTGCTGTTTTTTACTGGATTTGCGGGCGCCGCGTTCACATTCAACATGGGCACCCCCCATTTGCTGGTACGCATTATGGCCGCGAAAAGTCCGCAGGAAGCGGTAAAAAGCCGTTGGATCTACATGGGCTTCATGCAGGTGACCTGGTTGTGCATGAGTCTTTTTGGTCTGCTGATGAAAGTGTTATTGCCGGAGATTGCCGATCCGGAGCAAGCATTGCCGGTGTTTGCGCAGGATTACCTGCACCCCGTATTGGCGGGCGCGGTGATGGCAGGGATTTTTGCCGCGGTGGCATCCACACTTGATGGGCAAATTCTGGTGGTCTCAAGCTCTTTTGCCGTGGATGTATCCCCCGGTTTTTACCGTCGTATGACCCGGCGTTTGGGCGTGCGTTACCAGTCACTGGTAACCATTCTGGTGTCCATTGCCGTAGCAGTTGTTGCCATCCTGATTAAAGACAGTACCAATGTGTTTACGATTGTTGTCTTATCCGCATCAGCATTGGGCGGCACCATTGGTTTGGCATTTTTCATTACCCTGATGCGTTGGCGGACTTCAGCCTATGCGCTGGTTGCCGGACTGGTCGCGGCTATTCTGACGGCATTGGCATGGCGTCATTATGGTCTGAGCAACTATGTGCTGGAAGCGGCGCCCAGTTTTATTGTGGGCCTGCTCACCCACCAGGTGATCATAACAACTCTCAAATCAGACCCTGACAAAGCTACCGCAAACGTGGCTGATTAGTCCTTGCATTATTTCGCAATTGTTTTGGCGTCACCCCGAAGAAGTGTTTGACTGCCGCGGTGAAACTGGTCTGGTATTCATAGCCGACGCTCTGGGCCACATCCGTTATCGGCATTTCCGTAGTCTGTAACAACTCCAGCGCTTTTTGCATACGGTGATAGTTGCGATACTCGTGGATAGTGGCGCCGAATAACAGTTTGAAACCCTGCTTGAACTTGGTCTCATTCAGTCCGACCCGCCGGGCCAGTTCCCTGATTGTCGGTGGCGGACTGAAGTGTGTTGACAATATATCCCTTGCTTCCTGCAGGCGGGTTTTTTCATAGGAAGACAAGGGCTTGAGGTTGACATCGCCGTCGATATTTGACGTGCACAGAAACTGCAAGGCATCACATAACAAGTGATATGCCTTCGATTTTGCATGCAACAGGTGAAACCTGCTGGTGAAGTCGGAGCGAAGAAAACTCGTGATGGAAAACGCCAGGGCCGGATTCAGGTTGATGATTTCATACTCGATCCTGTCGTTTTTACCGTCCAGGAAAGCACTGATAATGCCCGGCATAACCTTTCTGTCAATACCCAACTGGCGCAGGAATAACGCCGGTTTGCAATAGAGCGTAAACGAGGATTCATGCGCGCCGCCCACGATCCATTCCTTGCAGCTAAGCCCCGGGGGCAGGTTCCAGATGAGCAATGACGGCCCGCGCACGCTCAACCGGTTTTCAGCGTCAAGCTCCAGTAACAGTTCACCGGTGACCTTGAAGTGAAATTCCAGGAACCCCTCACCCAAGACCGTCTCTACCCGGGTTTCCCGGTACTGGAAGTCGGTTGCAATCAGATACAGGTCCGGCGAGAGGTGAATGAATTCCCAGTAACCGTAACCCTCCTCGGGCGCAAGCGGGAGCCGGCTGCTGTAAATGACGTTATCATTGTCTTCTACCTGCGTAACAGCAGGCGCGCGCTTTCCTGAACGGATACACTCGAATGTCTTGACCAGCGAGTTGCTGTCGCCACTCAGCAAGGTCCTCGCCGAAGACGGGTAACTCTTCTCAGTGTTGATCCGGATTTCCTGCATAATGTGATAGTTTCTCGGTATCCGGCAAATTGATCGGGAAATCGCACTGTCTAAACTACCCGTACAAATGACAGACGTCAAATATTCCGTTGGTAATACAGCAGGCCAACCCTGGCAACAAGCAATGGACACTGTCTTTCTTTATTTTATGATTTATGAACGCAATATATGATTACATTTGCTATAGTTTCATTAACATTTGGAGATTGATTTTCCCAGTATATTAGGGAACCTCTGTAGTTCCATACTGGAATTTAATCTGTCTCTATTTCCAAGTTTTATACGTGAGGGTGGATAAGGTAGTGAGCAACAACGCAACAGTGAAACGATTATCTCTTGGTCCGGTTATCCATCTTGCTTTTGTCGTGGAAAACCTTGAGCAAGCTATCAACAACTGGGTACAAGTGGCTGGCGCCGGACCGTTTTTTGTTAAGGAAGATATTGAAATGCACGATGTATATTATCGGGGTAACCCTGTCTCACCCGATTTCAGGATGCGCTTTGCCATAGGATATCTAGGTGAGATGGGGATAGAACTGATCCAACAACTTACTGACACTCCTTTTGTTTACAAGGAACTGATTGATAAAAGCGGTGGTGGCTGGCATCACATCTGGCTGAACGCGGACGATTATCATGCCGAAGTGAAAAGACTGGCATCATTGGGTGGAGAAATAGCAATGGAAGGCGCTTTTAATGATGGAAGTAAATTCTGCTACGTTGATACAACTGCGACTATCGGGGGCATGGTCGAGTTAATGCAGATGCCAGAACCAATTATTGATGCGATGCATATAATGAAATCCGCACATAAGGAATGGGACGGCCTAGACTCCGCAAGGCCATTCCCGGAAATCTAAAGAAGCTCTGACAAGTCCATCCTGGACCTGCCTGAGCACGCAAAACAAAAAAGTGATTGTTGTTTTGCTCTAAAAATCAATGACTCAATCAGAGTTTCCTTAACAGTTAGCCGGATCAAAAATCGACCTGTAGACTGACCCCCCAATGCCGACGTTGGCTCCACCTTGGCGAAAAAGCCAAAGCAGCATTAGGATCCCCCGAAGCAAACCAGAAACCGCCCAGGTCGTTGCTGTACAGGATGTATCTTTCATCCGTCAGGTTCTTACCCCAGACAGATAATGTCCACCGCTCGTCCTTGGTCTGGTATTCTATTCGCCCATTGAGAATCCCGTCATTACTCGTTTTAAATGCCGGATCATTGGATATTTCCGTAAAATAATTACTCTTGAACGATACATCGCCGCTGATGCTCAATGTTCCACCATGTGCCAACGGCTGGGAATAACTCCCCCAGATAGCGCCCGCATGTTTAGGTGTCAGCGCTGCCCGGTTGCCACCAAAAGCGGGGTCATCTTTTCCTACCTCACTGTCGGAAAATGCATAATTAAATCCGATATTCAAGTTATCAGAAACCAAAAACAGCCCATCTACTTCCAAGCCATAAATTTCCATATCCTCGATGTTAACGGTTGTTGCGGCGCCTGTTGGCAATACAAACGCATTTTGTGCGCCGTCATATTTTGAGTAGTAAAATGATGCGTTCAGAAGCGCCCTGTTGTCAACAAAATCGGATTTAAAACCAGCCTCATAATTCCAGACATACTCCGGGTCCAGTGGCGTTGAAAGCGTTGCGGCGCCTCGGGTTCGTGTGGTGGCAAGGTCTGCAAATATCCCTATACCATGGTTGAATGAGCCGCTCTTGAAACCGCGTGAGACCGTTGCATAGGCCATCAGGTCATCACTGAAACGATAATCTATGCTTGCTTTTGGCGTGAACGCATCCCAACTTTCACTTAGATCAGTTTCGGGATAAACAGAAAATATCAAGTTGGGATCACCAAAACTGGAGCCAGTCCCCTCTTTCTTATCCTTTGTCCAACGGCCACCCAGTGTAATACCCATCTGCTCCGTAAGGTAATAGGTGACTTGTCCGAATACAGCGAAACTCTCAGTGTCAATCTGCATATCATGTTCTGCAGTCACCGTGGATATGCCGGGTGTTCCAGGAAGAGACGGGCTGAGGCTCAGGTAAAATTGTTGTAAAGAATGAAACCTCGTTCCCGGGAAAAAGGTGAATCTTATAGGTTCATATTCAAAATTATCCTGGAAGAAATAATATACACCCAGTGTAAAGTCCCAGCGGTCAATATCCGTGGAGACCAGTCGAAGTTCTTGCGAAATTTGCTCAACATCATTATATGGATCATAGTCAACCGCGCCGGGGTACGGAAGACCAACCTGGTCTACTCTGCCAAGCTGACTTTCCATCGATCTATAACCTGTTACGGACACGATGTCGGCCCAGTCCATGCTCCAGGTCAGTTTTGAACTTAACGTAAAGTATTCCGCATCAATGCCACCATCAAATGGCGATGCCGTGGTATTTTCATTATTATCCGGAACAAAATCAGCAAGTTCCGGAACAGCCGTGATGGGCGGGCCTGTATAGTCTCTGGTAGGGCCACCGGAATCATCCAATGAATAACTCAGACTCAAAGTCCACTCCAACATATCTGAAGGCTGATACAGTAACTTGCCGCGAATACTTTTTTTATCAACAGACTCCGCTCCCTTTCCAGTAAACGTATTTCGCAAGAAGCCATCTGCGTTTTTTGAACTGGCGGCAACAGAAGCAAACAAATTTTCAGCTACGGGACCGGCCACATATCCATCAAAGTCAATCCTGTCAAAATTCCCCACTGTAGCTCTAACACTGCCCTCAAAAACTTCGGAGGGTTTTTTTGTGACAACATTAATTGCCCCACCAACCACATTGCGTCCAAACAATGTGCCTTGCGGCCCGCGTAAAACTTCCAGCCTCTCCACATCGAAAAGATCAGGATTCCAATCCATTGAACCACCGTAATATATCTCGTCTACAAACAAAGCGACAGACTGGTCCCCACCCGGTGTTGTATTGTTTGATGAAGAGCCTCTCAAAGCAGGTGTGACTCTTTGATGACTTGTCGAGTTTATATTAAAGGTTGGCACAATAGTGGATAGATCCTGCACCGTACTTATACGTTGCTTTTCAAGCTGGACCCCACTGAATACGGCAACTGATGAGGGCACATCCTGAATATTTTCTTCCCGTTTTTGCGCAGTAACTACCAGTTCCTCAATGACTACGTTTTGAGCATAAGCGGTGTTGATAAGCATAATTGCCAGCAAATACGAAATCAGTAGTGAACTGTAGCGCCAGAGATGCTTGGTTTGTTCGTTGGTTGTAACCATGAATACCCCCAATCAGGTAGATTCGTCGAAGAGTCCGCATTGAATAAGTTAATGTAATGGTAATAATAACATATTAATTGTTACAGTCAAGATTTTTTGTTCTGGGATTTGATGGCCTGAATTGTTGGGTAACTGCTGGCCGACTATGTGTTACAGCCTGGAAAGAATGGGGGGGTCGGGACGGTTATATCATCGCCTGGTGACACTGACTCCCTGATGTATCATTGATTGCACTGCCCCTTTATGAAACGAATAAGGTGTCATATCCGGTATTGAGCTTGCTTGATTAAGCAACTGCACCTGTTCATGGTCAAGTTCAAACTCCAGCGCTAACAGGTTTTCATTTAATTGTTTAATCGTCCTGGCGCCAATGACGGCTGAGGTCACGGTCGTGTGTTTGATCAGCCAGTTCAGCGCGATTTGCGACGGAGTTTGTCCTTTTTCCTCTGCGATTGATATGAGTTGGTTTACAATGTTCACACTCCTTTTTGCTAGCGGGTCAACCCCCGGGTCTGTCACCCAGGTTTTGGTTAATCTGCCTTCACCTGTAATCCCCCCTTTCCCATCCGGCCGATATTTTCCTGATAACAACCCGTTTGCCAGCGGACTCCACGCATTTAAAGCCACACCCAGGTGCGCGCAGGCTTCGACGTATTCATATTCCGCATCCCGGACGACCAGAGAATATTCATTTTGTATTGCGGCCGGCCGTTCATAGTTATTGCATTCTGCCAAAGTGCAGGCGCGTGCCAAGTACCAGGCAGGACAATTGGAAAAACCATAATGACGAATCTTACCTTGCGATACCAGATTATTCAGCGTGCTGACGACTTCTTCAACCGGAGTTACGGTATCCCAATGATGCATCATGTAAAGGTCAAGGTAGTCTGTTCCAAATCTCTGCAAGGAGGCCTCAAGCGCCTGAATAATATGCTTTCTCCCGTTTCCTCCGGCATTCGGATCACCCGGACATGTCGATTGGGTTCCTTTTGATGAAAGAACGACCTGTTCTCTTACCTTCAATTCTCTTACAAACTTGCCCAGCCAGACCTCGCTTTCACCGTTTTGATATACATCGGCAGTGTCAAGGAAATTTCCACCGGCATCAATATATCGTTCCAAAATCTGACGCGCCTCTTGTTCCCCTGATGACCAGTCCTTACCCCATGCGGAACCGAACGTGCCGGCGCCAAATGCAAGCGGAGATACCCGCAAGCCGGTCCTGCCTAACAACCGGTATGAAGTGAGGGACTGAATTCGATTCCCTAAATTCATCCCGGTATCATAGGGGTTTACATCTGCCATTTTGGCCCCATTACTGATGTGTCAGACAGGTTATGTTTCGCTAAACCGTTAAGAAGACAGGTCAAGCCAGATTGTTTTGGTTTGCGTGTAACTTTCCAGAGCCTCACCACCTTGCTCCCTGCCGATTCCAGACTGCTTGAACCCACCAAACGGCGCAGAAGGATCATAACGATGCCAGCAATTTAGCCATAAGGTTCCTGCTTTGATTAACTGAGCCGCCCGAATCGCCTTTGCCGCATCTCGTGTCTGTACACCTGCCGCTAATCCATACGGTGAATCATTGGCGATTCGAATCGCGTCATCAAAATCATCGAAAGCCACCGCTGTGAGTACCGGTCCGAATATTTCTTCTCGAGCAATGGTAACGTCGTTTGATGGCGCTGCAAATAAGGTCGGTTTAATAAAATAACCTTTACCGTTAACTTTTGTTGTTTCGCCTCCGGTCAAGGCATCGCCGCATTCTTCCCTTCCCCTTTCGAGAAAAGAAATGACATTGTTATATTCGATTTCGCCGGCCATGGGACCATAGTCTGAGCTGAGGTCCAGCGGATCTCCTACTTGAATAGACTCGGCCAGATTCACCATCTTATCCATAAATTTGTCGAAAATTGAACGTTCGACAAGCAGACGAGAACCTGCTACACATACCTCTCCTTTATTCCAGTAAATTCCCAGATAAGCATTGAATGCCGCCTTATCGAGGTCTGCATCGGCAAATACAATATTGGGTGATTTGCCACCCAATTCAGCAGTGATATGTTTAAGCGTGCCTGCCCCGTCCCGTATGATCTGCTTGCCGGTTTCGGTTGAGCCTGTCACCGCGATTTTATCAACACCCGGATGTGTCACCAGCGCTTTTCCTATTACACTGCCTTGCCCGGTCAGCAGATTATAGACTCCATCAGGGACACCGGCCTCAAGCATAATCTCTGCCAATGAAATCGCGGTCAGAGGTGTGGTGGTAGCGGGTTTGTGAATAATGCAATTCCCGGCCGCAAATGCGGGGGCAATTTTACTGACAGACAAAATAAGCGGGAAGTTGAATGGTGTAATTGCCGCAACCACCCCGAGAGGTTCACGCCGTGTAAATGCCAAGCTTGCCTGATGCCCTTCAGTCGGTTTGACAGCGCCCTCTATCTTGGTTGCGAAACCGGCGAAATACCTAAACAGTTTTGCGCAGAACGGAACATCAATCCCAACAGCATCCTTATACAATTTCCCCATGTCCAACGCCTCACGGTATGCCAACTCGTTTGCCCGTTCCTCCATAAGATCCGCAATCCGATTCATAATTATCGCCCGTTCAGAACCAGGCATTTTCCCCCACGGCCCATGGTCGAACGCTTTTCGCGCGCTATTCACCGCATCGTCCACATCGGAACGGGTAGCTTTTGCCACCTCGGTAATAATTTCCTCATTCGTGGGGTTAAATGTGGGGAAAGCGCTACCATCCGATGACTCTCGCCATTTTCCATCAATATATAATTGACCTGGATTAACTTCCACGGGTTGGGGTGAGGGGACCTGTAACGGCAGCATTGCAATTCCTCCTGGTAAATGTATTACCGCATGATGCGGGATATCACGTTATGGGCATGGGCGCTATCTTGGTCTAACTGTATCGGGTCTGACGGCGCTCAAGGCTTAATATGTTATTGTTAATATAACATATGTATTTTAAATTGATACATCCCGCCACACAAATTTTTGAGGATAGCCAAATTGGCATTTAATCTGCTACTTCATTGAGCAGCAGCGGATCACAAAATTGCGGGAATCTGGGATGGGCGACCAACGGTTCCAGGTCGATTTTGCTCATATACTTATAAAGCGGCATTTTCCTGATTTGTTCCATTACCTCTTCATGACTATCCATGTTCCAGATTGCTACAACACCTTTGGCATTGGCCTTTCTCCATATGCCGAGCATCTTTCCATTTTTAACCATGGAAGTTGTTTGTTCCCATTCCCGAGGAAAAATTTCCTCTAGCGGTTCGGTAATTAGATTGTAGTCCAGATCAACATTAAGAAGATAAATCATCAGTGAAACTCCTGCCTGGTAGAGAGTCAGGATTACATTGGCACTTCGAGTTGGACATATTGTCCTTCAAACATTTATTGGCTCCTGTACAGAAAAATTACTCTGCAGAAAATGCGCCCTCAACATACTGTTCGGGATTCCATACATTAAATCCGCCATCCACATCGATAAATACACCTGTCATATAGCGATTTGTCATACAGAACAGGTAGCTCGGCGCTATATCTCTTGCCGTAGCGACAAATTTAACCGGCAGTTTTTGTTCAAAGTGTTTAATCATGCCTTCAAGAGCAGCATCGGGGACATTATCGTAGGTCTCAGTACCCTGGGTGAGACCTGGAGAGATAACGTTGATACGCTTAGGGCCTATTTCTACTGCGACTTTGCGCGCAAAGGCCTCTACCGCGCTGTTATTTCCAGCCAGCAGGCTGTGGTTCGGGACATAGCCTCGAGCAACGACGCCCGAGGTCAGCACTATGGAACCATGCGAAGACAAGTGCGGAACAGCGAACTTTGTGCATATAAACTTAGCCCAGAATCGGGACTTGAAGTAGATTGCTGCCTGATCCAGGTCTATTTCCTCCAGTAAGCGCATCGCGCCGCTTAACGCGTCCCCTGAGTCATGGGTGGTAACAACCATGTGATCAATAGCGCCAAGTTTACTCAACATCGCCTGGACTGAAGCCGGATCGGTAGCATCTACCTGTGCGATGGATGTCTTTCCTCCCAGCCGTGTTTTTGCAGCTTCGAGCTTTTCCATATTACGGCTTGCAATAATGACCTCCGCGCCTTGTGCCAGTGCAGCCTCAGCCACGGCATAGCCTATGCCACTTCTGCCACCGACGACTAACACTCGCTGATTTTTTAAATTACTCATTCTATGTACGCTCCCGTTGGTTGTTACGATTGATATCAAATGCCTGGATTGTGTGTCGGTTACCAGACATTGTTCCCGCCATCGATGTCAACCCACGCGCCGGACAATTGTCGTGAGGTCATTGCAAACAAATAGGCTTCAGCAACGTCTGCCGGTGTGGCCACTTCCTTTACAGGCAGTTTTTCCGCGAAATGCTGAAAGTAAACATCACGGTCTTTTTTTGGAATACCATCAAAAGCTGGTGTGTCAGTCAGACTGGGGACTATAGCGTTTACTCGCACAGGACCAAATTCGTGGGCTGCTTTTTTCACGAAACCTTCAACAGCACAGTTAACAGGACCCATGATGCCGTGTTTTTCCAACCATATACGACTGGCGCAACCGGAAGTCAACGTGATAGAACCTCGTTTGTTGAGGTGCGGAAGCGCATAGCGGCTGGCTAACACAGGTCCCCAGAATTTTGCCTCCATAAATTCACGGGAGGCCGTAATATCAAGATCAACGATATCACGGAACACGCCGGGCACAACTTCGGATGAGGTGCCATGAGATGTGCATACCAGGTGGTCAAACTGACCTATTTGTGCAAAAAAGTCGGGCAGAATATCGAAATTTGTGACATCAAGTTGTTTGTATGAAGCATTCTCGCCAACTTCTGCGGCCGCCCGCTTCATGCGTGCAATGTTGCGGCTGGCGATAATAACAGACGCCCCCTGTTGATGAGCCAGGTTGGCGACAGCAAGGCCAATGCCGCTGCTACCACCTATGACAACAACTTTTTGATTTTGAAGTTTCATAGTTCTACGATTGAATTTAAGAAGCTCTGAACAAGTCCATCCTGGACTTGTCAGAGCACGGAAAACAAAAATGTGATTTTTGTTTTCCTCACAAAATCAATGCCTTACAGTCATTGATTTTGACGATACATCCTTGTATCGTAGGAAACTCTGACTTAATCAGAGTTTACTTAAACTGATGTCTGCGGGTGGCGAGCCACCATATAGTAAATACATTGTTTCTTTTCCGGTGTTTAACATACGGTGTTCAATAACACCGGGTGGCATAAATATACAATCGCCGGTAGTTACCGGTTCCTCAAACAGTTTGCTGTTTTCATCTTCCCGCCACTGCATTACGCCGGAACCTCGGTGTACGAAGTAAAATTCTTCGAATTCCGGTGCATAGTTAATTTTGATATTCCCATGCACCTCCTCTTGATGCCGGTGAAAGACATGAGGAAAATCACCGGGCGGTATCTCCGCCATCCCGCAGAAGAAAGCTTTTGATCCGGTATTTTCGGGGTAAACCAGCTTTTTTATCTTGCCTTCCCCATGCAGGTTATGCGGAATACCGTCTGTATATTTCACAATCTTTGGAATAATCATGATCTGACGTTACCTTAGAAACTTCAACGACTTATTGGTTGAGATTGTACTGCTTAGCGACATGGAAAATATTTCCTCGCCTTTTGTTGAACGGACTCGAGAAACTCGCGTGCCAGTTCATCAGTGAGGCGTGACCCTACAGGACCAAAATGCAGGTGATCAATGACACTGATATTACAAAACTCGAGAGTAAATTTATCTTGTGTCAACCTGATTGCATCCATTTTTCCGGTCTGATTAAAATTATCAATCGTTGAACCTGAGGTTGTCACCAGCAGGCCTTTTTTATTCTCTAATAGTCCTGCCGTATGGTTCTTCCCGATACCATGCCCGTAGGCAAATCCATCCACCAGGACCCGGTCAATATAGCCTTTTAGGATTGCGGGAAATGATAACCACCAGATTGGTGAAATAAAGGTGATTACATCAGCCCAAAGAATAAACTGTTGTTCGGTTTTAACATCATCTTCATAGTCACCGCTATGTCCTGCCGCCAGGTCTTTTGCGGTTGCCACCGGATTGAATTTCAGTCTGTACAAATCCCGGATTTCAACCTGGTGTCCCAGGTCTGATAAAGCGGATACATAAGCCTGTTTCAACTGCATGTTAAAACTATTGCTTCTGGGATGTGCAAATACGATAAGGTGTTTCATAATCCAGTCATTTTCATAGTTGCGCCGCTATTGCAAGATTTGTTAATTGGCCAGAACTATCAAGGCATCCACAGCAATGGCATTACCGTTTTCAATGATTAACGGGTTGATATCCACTTCCGCAACATGGACATGTTCCAGACATAAATCTCCCACTGCAATCAAGTAATTGATTAATTTTTCAGTATTGACTTCGCCCATACCCCGAAAATTCCCCAGCAGGGCTGATGCGCTGATTTCATTGATCATCTGTTCAGCATCAAATGCACTGATTGGCGCCAGTCTCATTGATACATCTTTATATACCTCAGTAAACACCCCTCCAAGTCCAAATGTGACTACAGGTCCGAACTGAGCGTCGCGTTTGGCGCCAAGCAGGAACTCTCTTGCCCCTGATGCCATTTGTTGTACCAGTATCTGTCCCCTTCCCTGCATGATGTTCAATAACTCGGCGAAATGATGCCGGAGTTCCTCCTTGTCCCTGATCCCCACCCGAACCAGTCCCAATTCGCTTTTATGGCTGAACTCGGGCCCTGACCCTTTCATGACTACAGGAAATCCAATTTCCTCGGCAGCCTTTAGTCCCTGATCGAGGCTATCGACAACTTTCTCCACAGTGACTGAAATACCATACTCAGCGATAACTTTTTTTGAATCCGCCTCAGACAAAGTGTTTTGTCCGGCAACAATATAACGATTGAGAATGTCCTCAACGCTCATTGCGCTTGTGCCGATACGAAACTTTCCCGGAATTTCGCGTAACGGAGCAGATAGGAAAATGTCTTCACTGCATCGTGCGAAGAAAGGAAAGTCGGGACTTTATTGTCAAGCAACATCCGGTAGCCATCTTTGGACAGCGTAACAGCGCCAGTCCACCCTACAATGATTGGTTTTTTGGCTCCCTTTGCCAGCTTGCTGATTTCAACGCCATAAAATGTAGCCCTTGGTTCCGCAACCATGGTGACCAGCAACAATACGCCATCAATATTATCCTGTGCCAATACTTCCCTGACAGTATCCTGATAGCCGGATTTATACGAGCGAATTTGCCCGGTAACATCTATCGGGTTAGCGGTTGAAGCAAATTCCGGCAGAACATTACGCAAGGAGGCTCTGGCATCTTCCTTGAGTTCGGGAATCTCCAAACCAAAGCGGTAACAATCATCCGCTGCCACACCACAAATACCTCCTGACGCAGAAATGATACCTACTTTAGGACCAGCCGGGTATTTGCCGGCTGACCAACTGAAAGCACGCGCAACAGGCAGCAAGTCTGCCGCATCATCTACCCGCACCACGCCAAATTGCTTACAAACTGCGTCAAAAACCTTATTTGAACCCGCAATCGCGCCTGTATGAGATGTCACCGTTTTTGCAGCCACATCCGACAGGCCTGTCTTGTACACAACGATAGGCTTTCCGGCCTTCGCGGCCTTTTTGCAAGCCTCAACAAAAGCGAATCCATCCCGAATACCTTCTATAAACAGCGCAAGTACACGCACCTCTTCCAGTTCAATTACGTAATTCATATATTCATGGAGCTGTATATCCGTTTCGTTCCCGGTTGCTGCCCAATGGCTGAAACCCACACCCTCTTCAAGTCCCCGGCCCAACATTGACCCACCCAAAGCGCCGCTTTGAGTCAGGAAAGCTATATCTCCTTTCTTGAAAGTCTCTATCTGACAAACCATCGATATACAGGCTACAAAGGAATGAAGGTTTCCTATAATTCCCGCAGAGTTGGGACCACAAAAACGAATACCTGCATCAGTACAAATCGATTTCAATTGTGCTTCCAGTTTACTTTCACCTGCATCACTGAAACCTGAAGAAAATACTATCGCAGCTTTCACACCTTTGTTGGCACACTGACGCATAACGGGGATGGTGTGTTTGGCAGGGACAAGTACAAGCGCCAGGTCCACTTCCTCAGGAATATCCTCCACCGAAGGATAGCACTTGTGCCCTGCGACGCTGTTGTGTCTGGGATTGACCGGATATATATCGCCGGCAAATCCATGCTTGATCAAATGAGCAATAGCCGCTGTGCCCATTTTGGGAGACCCGGTGACTGAATCGCCCTCAGACGCGCCAACAATCGCTACAGATTTTGGTGAGAAAATTCGGTCAAGCACAAATTACCTTCCCATCAATGGCGAGAGATCACTCCAGTCATACGGGAAGGGAGTTGTTCCTTCCTTAACCACTGCCGGCACTGCATACCGGGTAACATCTGTGGCACTGTCAACATTAATCTGGCATAGCGCTCCGGATTCAAGCGCTTCTTTCAATGCCGGTTTAAATTCATCCGGTTTGCTTACTCGCCACACTCGAGCGCCCATAGCCTCACCCAGGCTATCAAGGTCAGGATTCCAAGGCTCACCGGTCTTCTCAATGCGGTAATGGTCTCCCACACCCCTCCCAAATCGCCTTTTTGCTCCTTCAACTTCTGCTTGTATCGTTTTGTTATCGAAAACTACAATGACACCGGAAAAGCCATACTCTGTACAGGTCGCCAGCGCGGTTGCGCAATGGAGATAAGCCTGGTCTCCACAAAATGAAACCATCGGATGCTCCGGGCGAGCTAAACCATTAGCGATCAGGGCTGGCGGCGTAAAACCCATTTGCCCAAACTGTTGTGTGTTATGCCCGATATAAGGATGGCGTAATTCATAAAATGCAGGAATGTAATTCATGATAAAGCCCGCATCGCTTGTAATGGAAGTCTGCGGGTCGAAATCATTGATGACATCCGAAGCATCCTTGACTATGCGCGCATACTCCATAGGCGCAATATCAGAAGTGACAAGCGGCACTACTTCCCGGTTCCACTCCCGGCGCCAGGTTTCTATTTGACCGATCCACGCTGAGAGGTCTTTGGATATCGCTCCTTCCGTATCCAGTGTTTCGAGCAGACCACGCAGCCCCAGTGCGGCATCCGACACAATTGCAACATCAGCGGAATAAATACGGCCTATTTCAGCAGGGTCAATATCGATATGAATCAACTTCTGGGTGTTTGGAATATCAAAAAAGTTCCAACCTGCGGTATTCAAATCATTGAAACGCACACCGATACCAATTATCAGGTCCGCATGATTTATCGCGTTCACCGCCTGACCCGTGCCTGAGCGATTGCTTACACCTAAGGAAAGTGGATGATTTTCCGGAATTGAACCTTTACCACCAAATGTCGTTGCGACAGGGATACTGGTTTTTTCAGAGAATGCCAGGAGTTCTTCCCACGCCCTGGAGTTATGCACACCCGAACTGCAATATACAACAGGACGTTCAGCCTCGCCTATCAATGCCGCTGCTTCTCTTAACGCGCGAGGATCAGGAGCTGGTTTTGCTACCTGTACTTGCCTGACATGATATTCAGTGATGTTAACATCTACTTCCGTATTTTGGACATCCAGGGGCATGTACAGAACAACAGGACCAGGTCGTCCGCTAATTGCAGTTTTATACGCGCGGATCAATGTATCCAACACCGTATCCGGACGAATCGTCATAACCGCCATCTTTGTGATGGGCTTTAGCATCTGCACAAACTCATCGTCGCCGTAGCGGTAAACTTCCTGAATTCCACCCCGGCCATGCCATTTTGTCGGGCCACCGCCCATCAGGCACAGCATGGGCGTGGAATCAAAGAATGCTTCAGCAATACCGGGAATGGTGTTGAAGTTTCCGGGCCCCACCGTGGTGCAGGTAACGGGAAGCGGCCCATGTCTGCGCAAGCGCCAGTCCATATCAGCCGCATGTATCGCCTGCACTTCGTGCCTGGTGCGGATACCTTTTATCTCTGCATCATATTCCAGGGCATCAAGAAGTCCCCAATTGGAATGTCCGTTGTAAAAATAATACCGATCCGTTCCCATTTTTTTCAGGAAGGTTGCAACTACTTGCGCTGCCGTCATTTTTGTCATAGTCAATTCCCAAGCGCTCTGGATATTATAGAATCTCCGGGTAGTATATTTTGAAAACACACAAATATTATTGTTCCATTAACATTTACATTAGTCTATAATCAAATGTATTGCAATACGTAAATATTCATTTCTCCGTAAGCCAGCCTGTAACAGTTCTCAATGTATAACCGGATGTTAATTGATAACAAGTGGTGCGACAGCATCAGTGGTCGTGAATTTGTGTCAATAAACCCTGCCAGCGAAGAAGAAATAACAGCTATTCCGCTGGCGAGCAAAGAAGATGTTGATGCCGCCGTTACTTCCGGCAGGCGCGCTTTCAAGGAGTGGAAAAAAACCACGCCACAGGAACGGGCCGGCCTGCTAAACCAGTTGGCAAATCTATTGGAGGAAAACAAAGACGAGATTGCACGGCTCGAAACTCTGGATATGGGGAAACCTTTAAGGGAATCATATACAAATATCGCTCGTTCTGTTACGACAGCCCGTTACTATGCCGGCGCCGCAGATAAATTTGAAGGCAACAGCTACCCTGTTGACTCAAATACATATAACTTTTCCGTCTACGAACCCCTTGGTGTTACTGCTCATATAACCCCATGGAATTATCCTCTTGCCAACGTGATGAGGTCGCTACCAACCGCAATTGCCGCCGGTTGTACTGTTATTGTAAAGCCGGCATTGGATACAACGTTATCGTCGCTTTTTTTGGCCAAGCTTTGTGTCGATGCAGGTTTTCCACCAGGAGTTATCAATGTTATCAGTGGTTCCGGTACGGAGACAGGCGCTGCCCTGGCCAAGCACCCGGGTGTAGCTGGAATTACATTCACCGGGTCCGTTTCGACAGGAACAAAAATCATGAAGTCCGCCTCTCTGACAATAAAGCCGGTCGTGCTTGAATTAGGGGGTAAGAATCCTCAGGTGGTATTTTCAGATGCAGATATCGAACATGCCGTTAATGAGACCGTGCGCGGCGCATATACCAATGCCGGTCAGGTCTGTACATCTGTGAGTCGGCTGCTTATCGAAAAACCTGTTTACACTGACTATATCGAACGTTTGAAACACAGGCTCGAATCATTAACTATTGACGATGGTATGAATAACCCTGATATCGGTCCTCTGGTAAGTCAGAAACATTACAACGATGTAGCGAATTATGTCGCAATTGCCAAGTCAGAAGGGGCCAAACTTGTAACGGGCGGAAGTCGGGCTGATAAATTTGATAGAGGATATTTTTATACGCCTACATTGTATGCAGACGTCACAAACAACATGCGGATTGCGCAGGAAGAAGTGTTTGGTTTAGTCCTGTCCGCGATGTCATTTGAAAATGAGCAGCAAGCGCTGGCAATTGCCAATGATTCTCCATTTGGTCTGACCTCTGGTATTTTTACAAAAGATATTGACCGGGCTATGCGCTTTGCAAAAGATATGGAAGCCGGTATGGTCTGGGTGAATAAGTGGTTTCAAAGCCCTGTTCAAGTCCCTCACGGGGGTGTCAAGACAAGCGGGTTAGGTAGGGAACAGGGAATGATTGCCCTCAGAAACTACTCTCAGGTCAAAGACATATCAATCTTTATCAGCAATCAATCCTGAATAGGAAGCCGTGTTAGGAAAGCTCTGACTTAATCACAGAGGTTCCCTGAGAGATTCTTATACGCTCAGAATTTACTCGGCATTTTGCCGTATTTCAGGAAACGAGAAACCCCCCGTCAATGTCAAGCACAGTTCCGGTTACGTATGTTGCCTGCATGGAATAAATATAAGCAATAGCCGTCTCCTCGATCGTCGCAACTTTACCCACCGGATTTATGGCTGAAAATTTTTCATTTAAGTGACTCCACAAACCGTCTTCAATATCACTGTAGATCGGCGTTTCCACCAGGCCCGGTGAGACCACGTTTACTCTTGTTGGCGCCAACTCCCGCGCGCCATACATTGCCAATCCCTCTATAGCACAGTTATTAGGCCCAATGACCGAGTGTTTATCGACAAAACGTCTGGCAGCTACTCCGGATGTTAAAGTAATAGAGCCGTCTTTTTTTACCGAAGAGGCGCCGATTTGCATCGTCATGAATTGCGACCAATACTTGGATAGCATGAATACCTTCGCTTTTTCCAGATTAATCTCGTGAATTGGCGCCATGGCTGCTGGGAGCACATCCGGACTGGCAGAATGTTGCGTACAAACGAGGTGGTCAATCTGGCCTGTCTGGGAAAACATATTACGTATTGAATTTTCGTCGTTTGCATCCACCTTGATAAATTTTGCACCCTGAAGATCATCAGCAGACCTATCCGGGTTTCTGCTTGCTACTGTAACCTGCATACCTTCATTCAGGGCAGCCATGGCAACGCCAAGACCGATACCACGACTGCCGCCGACGATGAGCAGCCTGGAATTTTCCAGAGATTTCATATGGATATTACCTCGTCAATACAATTTAATCAGATGGCTTCTCAATTGAATTTAAGAATTGGTTTTATTGTTCTACCTTCCTCAAGATCCTTAGCGGCATTATTTATGTCTTTGAATTCATAGTATTTTACTATTTCATCAAGCGGGAAGCGGCCTTGCTGATAAAGATCAATCAATTGGGGTATAAGTATGTCCGGAATGGTATCCCCGGCAAGGATCCCTCTTATTGTCTTTCCCTTGAATAACTCGTATATGTCAATTTCCAGTTTCGACCCCATGGGAGCGACACCTACCACACCACAAATTCCTGTCTGTGACAAACAACGAAATGCCTGAGAAAGCACCTCCGGCACTCCGTTGGCCCAAAGAGAATAAGCAGCACCCCGCCCCCCAGTGATCTCTTTGATAGCCTCTACAGGATCAGCTTCTTTCGCGTTGACTGTATGAGTGGCGCCCAATTCCAAAGCTTGTTTGAGCCGGTTTTGAATGATATCGACCGCGATAATTTCCGCCACACCTGAAACCTTCGCAGCCATGATAGCTGCCATTCCCACTGACCCTGACCCGAAAACGGCAAGGGAAGAACCCAAGGGTACGGACAAAGAACGCAGAACGGCGCCTGCCCCTGTTTGGAAACCGCAGCCAAGCGGACCAAGCAGTTCAATCGGCACGTCCTTGTCTACCTTTACAACACCGTCTTCAGTTACGAGCGCGTAGTTGGAAAACGATGACTGTCCCATAAATGCAGACGATAAGTTTTCAAATTTATCCGAACTTAACAAACTTGTGTCTCTCTTACCTGTCCCGGAAAATATCCATTGCTGCGTTTTTGGGCAATAAGTGGGCTTTCCGGACTGACATTGGTCGCAAACACCACAATGTGGATATGTCAAAACAACATGGTCGCCTGGCGCTACCTTTTGAACACCATCACCTACTGCTTCAACAACTCCTGAACCTTCATGTCCCAATACAGCAGGCATCGCGAAAGGTAAATAACCATCTCTGACTGACAAATCGGTATGGCATAACCCTGTTGCTGCCAACTTAACACGTACCTCACCGAAACGAAGTTCATCACTCAAACTGACCTCCATCAGTTCGAATGGTTTGCCAACATCATGAGTAACAGCAACAGTTGTCTGCACTTTTCACCTCTCAAACGATAATATGCCGATAAATTCCCATAGTCGGATGAAGCCCCAAGCTCTTCCATCCTAACATAACAGAAAGAACAATTGTTAATGTTATGGTAACACTAATTTTATCTAATGATCCATCCATTAATCAGCATCATGTCCGATAATTTTCCCGGCGCCGGGCGCTTTCATGGAAAACGGGAAATTAAGGGCGATAATCAGCCGTTACTATTGTGATAAAATTCAGTTATCCTACTCATTCCAATAAATCAATCTATTTTATTATTTTCCCTTGTAGAGGCTCTGGATCTTCTGTGTCAAAGTCAGTCAGACTAGCAACTGCTATTGAAATTCTGGTGTACATGGCCGAGCATTTGCCTGAGCCGGTAACCACTAAAGATATAGCAATGTCATTGCAGCAGCATCCGGCACGCGTGCGGCAGTTGGTGTCAGACCTTGTGAAGAAGGGAATACTTTCAACAACAAGGGGAACCGGAGGTGGTTCCTCCCTGGCAAGGATGCCTGCTGAGATAACATTAGAAGACATTTACCTGGCTGTAGAAGAACAGTCTGTCCTTTCAGTATTTACCCACGACGCAAAAAAGCAGGATGATTTACAGCAACAAGTCAATACACTGTTTGAAACATTTGAAAACAAACTCATGAATGATATGCGAAGCTATTCGTTAACATACTTCCTGAATAAGAACTCAAGGTAGCCTTGAGGTTCCCTGAGTCTTTTCGAACAGGCAAGTGCCAATAATGAGCCAAGTTTGTAGTGAGGGCTGAAATTATGTCAATTTTACAAGGTAAAGTAATACTTATTACAGGCGCAGCAGGCGGCATCGGAAAAGCTGCAAGTGATCTGCTTGCCAGAAACCAAGCCACTGTTATCGCCACTGATATCAATGATGGAATCGGTATGGATTTCGTTTCCCGTTTGTCCGATAAAAACTATGCCATTGATTACCAACACCTTGACGTAACCAATGAAGAACAATGGATAAACACAATTGAGGCCATAGTAAATAAACATAAAAAAATCGATGTGCTGGTAAATAACGCAGGCGTAACTATGGGGGGGTTGTTGGAGAATATGGCCTTTGAGGATTGGAGATATATTCTAGGTGTCAACCTGGATGGCGCATTTCTGGGAACAAAACATGCAATTAGAGCAATGAAACATACGGGTGGCGTGATTATCAACGTATCCTCGATAACGGCAATACAAGCCTTTCCATTTACCGGCGCCGCCGGTTCCAGTAAATCCGCCCTGAATCAGTTGACTAAAGTTGCGGCCCAGGAATGCGCCAGAGAGAATTACCCGATCAGAATAAATTGCGTCAATCCCGGCGCAGTGGATACCTTGCTCTGGTCGGAGCAAGGATGGTCATCCAGTTCTGATTACATAGATCATGAGGAGCATGCCAGACAGGAAATCATGAATGAAATTCCCCTGAAACGATTTGCAGACCCTGCGGAAATTGCTCAGGGGATATTATTCTTGGCCAGTGATGCTTCCTCCTACATGCACGGATCTGAAATTACCATAGACGGCGGCGTTACTTCAGGGCATTCAGGAAGAAGAGTGACCAAATGAGGAATGAAAAGTGTTCCGGTATACAGACGTTATCGTGAAGCAAAATTCCCTGGAACTCATCACAAGTAGGATGACGCTACGTTAACAACTATTTTTCCTATTTGCTGATTTGACTCCATATATTCATGCGCCCGTACAATTTCGTCAAGTGAAAACACACGGTCAATCAATGGTTTGAGTTTTCCTTCTACCAGCCAATTTTTGATATCGGCCACAGACTTTTGTTTCAAGCGCGGATCATTGACCAGTTCCCATAATGTATAGCCCTGCAGAACAGCTCCCTTTTTCATCGCCTTCACTAACGGATAAACTATCGGCTGATTATCCAATTGGCCATAAAGAAATATGGAACCTTTGTGAGCCAGGCAATCAAAAAACTCATTGACAATGGCTCCCGATATCGGGTCAAAGACTAAATCAACCCCATTTCCTCCTGTAATCCTGTTAACCGCTTCTACAAGATTTTCTTCCGATGTAACGACGGTGTAGTCTGCACCGATTTCAAGAAGGGCGTCAGCCTTTGATGATGAACGTGTTGTGGCAATCACTTTTGCGCCAAGCATCTTTGCCATTTGTATTGCACCAACTCCAACACTCGAAGTTGCAGCGGAAATTAAAACAAAATTATCCGGCTGAAGATCAGAATAAAGCGATAATGGACCGTAAGCTGTCAGGTACTGTTGCCAAATTGCAGCCGCATCAATATCCGATAAATTTTCAGGTGGTTTGGCAAGGCAGAAGGCAGGCACAACGGCGGTCTCACCATAAACACCATATTTTGACATGTCAAAGCATGGAATTGTTGTCACCCTTTCTCCCGGATTGAACCCCTGCACACCCTCGCCCAACTCGTCAATCACGCCAACCGCCTCCTTGCCCAGTTTGGATGGGAATACAGCATTACTCATGGGGTATGAACCATCTCGCATTTGAATCTCCGATCTGTTGAGACCAAAGGCAAGAATCTTAAGTCGCACCTCGCCAGCTTGTGGGATCTCGGGAGGCAGCGCTTCGATTTTTAATACATCCGCTGAACCAAGCGCATGAAATCTGACAACCTTAACCATATCCGTTTTCATCAATTTACATGGAATATCCGCCGTTTACGCGTATGCATTGCCCTGTGATGTATTCAGCGGCGTCTGAGGCAAGAAACACCACTGCATTTGCAGCATCTTCCGGTCTTGTAAGACGCCCTAAACCCTTGCCCAAGGGATAAGAACGGAGCATTTTTGCCAAAGTTTCATTATTTTCGGCCGTGGCATCCTCAGCAAGGAAGTCAGCCATGGGGCTTTCGTGAGAAACAGCGGCCAACGACACAACATTAACATTAATGCAATTCCTTCCCAATTCCTGTGCCAAGGACTTGCTCATTGCCAATACTGCGGCCTTTGCGCCGCTATACATCACATAGCGTGATTGTCCCACAAGGCCGGCATCAGAGATTATGCATATGATTTTCCCCTCCCTGTTCTCTATCATATCCGGCGCTAAGGTATGGATGGTATTGGCTGTTCCATAAATATTGAGGTCCACAATCTTCTTCCAATCTTCAGCTTTTGAATCATGAAATAATGGTAATCCAACTTCACCGGATCGCCGTTCCGGGATGATGCCTGCGTTACTAACCAATATGGATGGAGCTCCCAACTGGTCTTTTATGCAGTCTGCCATGTCACGCACCAGCTCCAGTTTTGTTACATCTGCAACCGCGCTGATTGCTTTTCCCCCCGCACAATTTATTTCATCTGCAACAGCATCTGCTCTTTCCTGGATCAAGTCGTTTACGGCAACATACGCGCCTTCTTCCGCAAGCCTCAGACTTATCCTGCGGCCCACACCTTGACCACCACCAGTAACCAAAGCCACTTTCCCGTTCAGACACAGTTCCATATTCCTCACCTGATATTTATATAAATCACAACTATGAGCGTTGTATGATTTATTTACGATTAAAATTTGGTTTCCTTTTTTCAATAAACGCTGCCATTCCCTCTTTTCTATCTTCCGTATCAAAAAGGACCGAAGCTGCCCCCAGTTCCAGTTCCAACCCGGAAGCGATGTCTGTTTGCATGCCCATATCGACCACCCGTTTTAAAGATTGCACTGCCTGAGCGGGTTTAGACGCAATTTTTTCCGCAATATTTGTAACTTCTTCCATCAATTGAGTTGCCGGAAATACGCTGTTTACCAAGCCAATTTCGTTTGCCCTGCCGGCATCTAATGTTGTTCCACTGAATAGCATTTCCTTTGCCGCCGCAATACCAATCAATCGGGGTAATCGTTGAGTTCCCCCTCCTGCGGGAATGATACCCAAATTTACTTCGGTCAAACCTATTTTTGCCGTATCTGAAATATATCGCATATCACAACACAAACAGATCTCTGCCCCGCCTCCGTATGCCACACCATTAATGGCAGCTATAGTAGGTTTTGAACAGGTTTCAAGAGACCTGAACAATTGCAGTGTCTGCTTCTGTGTTGCGTAGAATTCTGATGAAGATTGGCTGGTTGCCGTTGTTTCCTTCAAGTCCTTGCCTGCGCAAAACGCCTTGGCGCCGGCGCCGGTGATAATTATTACTCTTATACCCTGCTGCTGCTCAGCCTGCAATAACGCGCTGCTCAATTCCTCCTTAAGCTGAGTATTCAGAGCATTCATACTTTCAGGCCGATTAAGCGTAATCGTCGCTACGCCTGCTTTTTCAGTCATTAAGATAGTATCAAATGACAACATTTCCGCTTTATCCGTTCAGGATTGTGACGCCACAGGCGCCACTTTCCAGTTTTGTTACACCTCCACCGACAACATGAGCCAATCCGACTTTCGCATCCTTGACCTGGCGCAAACCTGCTTCTCCGCGTAATTGCCAGAATATTTCAGCAATCTGCGCTACGCCTGTAGCGCCTAGCGGATGCCCCCTGCCCAGCAAACCGCCGGAGGAAGAAACCGCGACCTCACCGTCGAGATCAGTTCGACCTTCATCGATCATTTTGCCGGCTTCTCCCGGCCGGCAAAACCCCAGATCTTCGTAGTGGATAAGTTCCGCAATTGCAAAAGGGTCATGCAATTCACAAATATCCACATCCAATGGTTTAATTTGGGCGATTTCGTAAGCTTGTTTTGCTGCCCTGATAGACATTTCTGATTTCACGTCCACGATACCATACGGTGTCCTCGTTCCTGAATTCAGCACACATGCTCTAATCTCAACCGGATGATCGCATAATTTATCCACTACTGTTTCACCTGCTAATATCACCGCGGCAGCGCCATCAGATATCGGGCAACACATGTTGCGGGTAATCGGGTCAGCTATGGCTGGTGACTCAAGAACTTCATCTATGGTCGTTTCTGTATTCACACGACAACGTGGATTGTGTATGGCATTTTTCCGGTTCTTCACAACTACCTTGGCAATTTGTTCAAGCGATGTGCCATATTCCTGCATGTGCATTTGTGTAATCATCGCAAATGCAGCCGGCATCACTCGCCCCATGCTGCTGTCCAGATCATCAGTGACAACAGGCAGGAAACCTCCGCCTTCCCTGGTTAATTTTTCTGCTCCCAGAACCAGTGAGACTTCGGCATCTCCTGCGATAATTGCATTACAAGCTGACTTCAGCGCGGTAACACCACTGGCGCATGCATTCTCCACATTGGTTATCGGGATCCCGTCGATTCCTATTCTCATCAGTACTTTTTGACCAAAACAGGGACCCTGGTATGCATGTGCCGCAAACGCTGAATCAAGACGTAATGGATCAATGGCTGATGATTCAATTGCGTTCCATACCGCCCTGCGCGCCAATTCATGAACAGATACACCATTTTGAGGGGCGAAATCTGTCATTCCTGCTCCGATCACAAAAACTTTTTTCATGATTCCTTAGGTTTAAATTTAGGGCCGACGACTTTTTCGCCTTCTTTACCAATGCTTATTGTTCCGATAGTCAGCGTGACCTCAGTTCCCACTTTGAGCCTGTCCTCAGTCCAGCCCTCAAGCTGCGCAAAAGTTGATACACCCTCTGATAGTTGGATAAGGGCAAGAGCATACGGTGAATCAAATCCGGGTAATGCCCTGCGTACAATTGTGAAAGCTATAATTCTCCCATCACCATCCAATTCAATGTCTTCCAATGTGCCTGGCTTCCTGGCTGCCGGAGACATCGCTTCACGCGGGAAAAATACAGCGCCGGTTTCACGGCAACGACTCCCTAGTAATTTCGGTTTTCCGTCATTGGCACCGGACCGGATAAACAGGTTTTCTCTTATGTTTACTTCTTTCATACAATGTTCTTCGGTCTTGGGCCAAATCCACGATAGCTATGTTGACGACCTATCCCTGTGCCGTAAGGACCTCTGAGACTTAATCAGTGGTTCCTAAGGTGATTGTCTCTTACCTGTCTAATCTATCTGATTAAATTGTTAATGTAAAGATATCATTTATATTAGTGAGACTCTGAATTAATCAGGCAGTTCCTTAGATATTTTCAAATATATTCGCCGCAATTCTTGTGCGTAGAATTTCATTCGTGCCGCCACCAAGCTGAAATGCCCTTACGTCCCGTAACATGCGTTCGAGCGGGAATTCCGTTGAATAACCATAACCGCCATGGATTTGCATCGCCTGGTCACAAATTTTAAACGCAGCTTCACCGGCGTATAATTTTGCAATGGCTGCAGTATGTGCCGCAGCAGGGTCGTTGTCCGCGAGCATCTCCGCTGCCCTGTATATCAATAATCTCATAGCCTCCAGACTTGTTGTCATATCAGCTATCATCCATTGAAGGCCCTGAAAGCTTTTTAGTACTTTTCCAAAGGCTTTTCGTTCTGTCATATAACGCGCAGCTAATCTATGAGCTTCTGTTGCGATACCCAGACATATTGCCGGATTAAGAACGCGTGCCTGGTTTAACCCTTTCATAATTCTGGAAAAAGAGCCCGCGTCCACAATCATTGAAGTTTTATGGACACGACACTCTTCAAGTATTACTTCTGCTGAGGCGCCACCTTTCAGGCCCATATGATGATCCAGAGAACCAATAGATAAACCGGGTGTGCCCTTATCAAGAATAAAAGCTCCTATTCCTTTTGAACCTGGTATATCCCCGATTCGTGCGAATACAATGAAAAAATCTGCTATCGCAGCGCGTGTAATGAAGATTTTATTGCCAGAAATTACGTAGTGATCCTGCTCCCGAACAGCTTTGGTCCGCATTTCTGATGCGGCAGATCCCGCATCCGGCTCGGTCATCGCCCAACAACCCAGAACTTCACCTGCAACAATGCCCGGCAAGTATCTGTCTTGATGTTCTTCAGTTCCAAACCGTTGAAGAATTTCTGCAGATGTACAATTCGCCAGAATAAATGCTGCAGTTGGTGTGCATGCTCTTGCAATCTCTTCGATTGCGACGACAGCATGTAAGATCGTTGCCCCACTCCCACCATATTTTTGATTTACCGTAATTCCGGCAAGACCGTTTTCCGCAAGAATTTCAAGATTTTCCCGTGGCGCTTTGCCAGTTTTGTCCCAATGCGCTGCTTTAACTCGAAAATGGTTATCTGCCAATTGCCTTGCCAAGTGGCGCAGCATGTCGAGTTCGTTTCGTAGCTCTTTATCCATTGTGTTATTGATAAAAAAATTGAAAAAGAATAAAAGATGTGCAAAATGTTAATGTATAATTATCATTTGGTCAATTTCAACATAGGCGTTTCCAATATTATCCATTTATCTGTTTGGGTGCTGAAACAAATCCTGGTTGGAAGTAAACGGCACAGATAATACCGAAAGGAGGTTCCCGTGACGATTGACAACCTGAACGTAGTAAAGCGTTTTTATAATGAAGTAGAAAACAAAAAAAACGCAAATGCTGCCGCAAAGTTTTGGGTAGACAACCTCAAATGGCACGGCTCTGTTAATTCTCCAATTTTTCCCGGCTATTTTGAAGGAATTGATAATCTCAAACATGCTTTAGATATCTATTTTGAAGCAGTGGACCCGAATGCTCAGGTAGTTCAGTCCATCGTGTCCGGAGACGACAGGGTGGCTGTTCGCTTGCGCGTAACTGCGAAGCATACGGGTAATTTGCTTGGTTGTCCCGCGACCGGAAAGGAAGCTGTATTTACCGCTGCCGGAAGCTTTGTTCTCAATAATGGAAAAATTATTGAAGAGTGGATTATTGCCGACTTCCTGGGCATGGCATTGCAATTTGGCTTCGAACTGCGGCTGCCAGGTGGTCAACCGGCAAAGTTCCATCAGGAGTTGATATGAATCTGGACTCACACCCGGTGTATCGTTTTTATTGCGATGTCATTTCTGCAGGCGATACAACACGGATAGAAGAACTCTTTACTGAAGATTTTACTTTACATGGGGATCCCGGCGCGGTACTGAGCCCGGAAAAAGTGGTGGGTCGAGATGCTTTCACGGAACAATTATCAAGCTTTCTTGACACGTTTGAAGTTGATGTCAATGTAGAGGAAGTCCTCCAGCAAGATAACACAGTATCGGCGTTATTGACTGTATATGCCACCTTGAAAAAAGAATTTCTCGGGTTGGCGCTAGGAAGCAAGGCTACTTATTCTGCATTGAATTTCTTCCGATTAGAAGGAGATAAAATTGCCGAAGAATGGCAGAGTGAAGACTTTGTTGGGATGCTAATTCAACTAGGGTGTAAATTGTATGATCCAAACGGAAAATTGGTTGTTTAAGGAAGCTCTGACTTAATCAGAGTTTCCTTAACAAACCGATTAGAGAGAATCTAATGAAATTATTTGCTATTTCCTATCGTCCCGAGGGAACCACGGATGAAAAAAAAGTACCTCAAAAAAATCCTGAAGCGCTACGCGCATGGGAGCTGTATAAAGAAGGCGTCTTCAGAGAGCTGTATTGGCGCACTGATGGTAAACCAGGTGTGGTAGTAGTATTAGAGTCTGACTCTATTGAGGAGGCAAACAAAGCGCTTAATTCGCTGCCAATGGTTGTTGGTGGTACTCTGGCATTTGATGTCATCCCCGTGGAGCCATATTCCCACTTCGAACGCTTGTTCAAAGAAGAGTTTGTCAATACAAGCTGAGATATGCTGATTTGCCCGGACTATGTGTTACCCATTACACCAAACCGTGTAATTCTATGGTGGCGCGGGTACCTCAGTACTGGTAATACAGGTAACAGATTGCGATGGTTGTCATAATCAGGATTCCCAGCCAGCTCCATAGTTTTAATACCAAGCCGGGTTGTTGTTCTGAGGGTACTTGCTGACTGAAGATGGCGCGGTGGTTGAGGAAAGCGAGCGCCGGCGCTGTCAGGAAAGCAATACTGGTGGCAAAGTCGATGAAGTTTTTGAACGAGGTCAGGAACACCAGCAGGATCAACGAGCTGACGATGACCTGCAATACGATCAGGTAAGGGTAGTAGTCTCTCGCCGTTTTGCTATTGGACTGATCCGGGATTGCATCCGTTATTTTGTTGATGATATCACTGGCCGCTCTTGGCCCGGCATCGAGCAAGGTCATCACCGTGGAATACATCACAACCAGCGCGGCCAGGCTGACCACCGGGTACAGCCAGGCGCCGGTGGCCGCGGAAAACATCGATAACAATTGACCGGCAAAACCGACCGCGTCGGGCGCCAAGGCGATACCGGAAGAATAGAAAAAGGTGGCGCCCATCAGCATGAAGCAAAGAGCCAGGAAGATAGTGGTGAGATAGCCGATATTGAAATCAAACTTCGCGGATGCCAGGTCCAACTTTTGTTTTCCGCTTTGCTGCCTGGCGCAGACCCACAACGACTGAAATACGGATGCGGTAATCGAGGTAGGCATCCAACCGGCTACCGCGATCATGAACAAGATGGTGGATTTATTCGGTTCCAGTACCGGGGTAAGGTCCACATCGAGATTTAACAGACGCGGCAACACGGACACTGTTGCCAGCACAGTTATCAGCGAAAACACCAGCACCAGCGCCTTGATCAGGTTTTCAAACAAACGGTATTTCCCTGCGAGCAGAATCATCATGCAGACACACATTAAGATGAAGCACATGAGTACGATATTCAGGTTCAATCCCAATACATTCAGGGTGAGCCCGGCAGTGACCAGGCTGACTGCGGCGGTGGCGATGAACATGTCAACGGGCAGGATCAATGCAAACAGGATCAACACGATACGTCCTTGCCTGCGATAGGCTTGCAACAGCGTCTCACCGGTAATGGCTGAATAATCGCTGGCAAATCGAAAGGCCGGATACTTGAGCACACAGGCGGCAATAATCAACAAGCCCAGTGTCAAACCGAAATTGGCGCCGGCGCGGGTGGATTGTACAAGATGAGATACGCCGACGGCCGAAGCGGCAAACAACATGCCCGGCCCCAATATCGCGGCGAGTGAAGACAATTTTCTTGTCTGGTTTGCTTTAGTCATTATGTTGTTGGGCAGATACTGGAAAATTTTGTCGCCACCGTGTTACTTAAACAGTTGGCGTTCCCAGATATACTGAGGCAAATTTATCATTTTTGCACCAGTGATGGCAAAGAAGTGGATTTTATTATCGAACAAAATGATTGATAGCTGTTGAGACATGCTGGCGACGTGGCGTGTCTGTTCCATGATCCAATCATAGAATTGACACAAATGCCAGTTGCAAGCTATGCTTATTCCATGTTCCCCCGCCATATCTCTACAGCGCTACGTGTCGCAGCGGAACAAAATCCCGTAGTGACGCTGACAGGACCGCGGCAATCCGGGAAAACAACCCTGGTGCGAGACATATTCCCCAAGCATCATTATTTTTCGCTTGAGGCGCCGGATGTTCGTTCAAGGGCGATAGATGACCCGCGCGGTTTTCTCTCCGGTGATTCCAGGATCATATTGGATGAGGTCCAACGTGCGCCCGAATTGCTTTCATACATACAGGGAATCGTTGACGATGAGCCGGCCCCGGGCAGGTTTATCCTCACAGGTTCGCAAAACCTGTTGCTGATGGAGTCTGTTTCGCAAACCCTGGCCGGCCGCACCGCTCTATTGCGTCTTTACCCCCTCTCTATGGCTGAATTGACCGGTCGGACACTATTCCACCCTGCGCAACTGCCCGCCACACAACCACCGCCGAACCTGGATCGTTGGCAAACCCTGTTCAATGGTTTTTATCCGCGAATCCACGACACCGGCATTCCGGCTCGTGAATGGCTGGCGGATTACTTTCGCACCTATGTTGAACGCGATGTGCGCGCCGTTCTGGAAGTTTCCGACACGCGCGGGTTTGAGAACTTTATCAGACTCGCCGCCGCAAATACCGCCCAGGAACTTAATCTTACCCGGATGGCCAGTGATGTGGGAATCACACAGCAAACGGCCCGTCGTTGGCTGAACGCCCTGGAGACAGGTTATCTCGCGACAACACTGCCGCCACATTATGTCAACTACAGGAAACGGCTGCGCAAACGCCCGCGCCTGCATCTTCTCGACAGTGGGTTAATCTGTTACCTGTTGGATATTACGGATGCGAAAATGTTAGCCCGGCACCCACTCCGGGGCGCAATCTTCGAATCATACGTGGTAGCAGAGCTCATAAAAAGTTTTGCCAACCGCCGCCGTGACCCGCGCCTGTTTTTCTGGCGCGACGCAACCGGCCACGAGATAGACGCCCTGATTGACCTGGGCGAACGCATCCTCCCGGTGGAGGTAAAATCCGGCGAGACAGTGCCGGCAGATGCGATTCAAGGCTTGCACTGGTGGACTTCCCTTCCGACTAATCCCAACAATGGCGGCTTGCTCATCCATGGCGGCAACGAGCGCTTTTCCTTAAAGGGTTTCGATGTTCTGCCGTGGTTTTTGGCTTGAGGGATCAAGTGAGAATACCATGCTCAGAAATTGTTGCTTACCCTGAAACACACCTCTTTACACAAAAACGCCCGGTCATGCGCCGTACCTGTACCAGGGCTATCTTCAAGGGATGCCTGATACTGCTAGACGTCAAATCATTCCCACTCAATCGTCGCAGGCGGCTTGCTGGAAATGTCGTAGACGACCCGAGAAACGCCTTCTACCTCATTCATGATGCGTTCGGAGACTTCCTGCAGGAACTCGTCCGGCAGGCGCGCCCAGCGTGCGGTCATGAAATCTACGGTTTCCACGGCGCGCAGGGCTATCACGTAGTCATAGTGGCGAGCATCGCCCTTCACGCCCACGGACTTGACCGGCAGGAACACCGCAAATGCCTGGCTGACGCTGTGGTACAGGTCATGCCGTCTCAGCGCGCGTAGAAATATGTCATCGGCCTGGCGCAGGATGTCCGCGTACTCCTTTTTTACTTCGCCGAGGATCCGCACTCCCAAGCCCGGTCCAGGAAACGGATGACGGCCGATGAGTTCTTCCGGCAATCCGAGCTGTCTGCCCAGTTTGCGCACTTCATCCTTGAACAGTTCCCGCAGCGGCTCGATCAGTTTCAGGTTCATGCGCTCCGGCAGTCCGCCGACGTTGTGATGTGACTTGATGACATGGGCCTTACCGGTGCCGGCGCCGGCGGACTCGATCACGTCCGGGTAGATGGTGCCCTGGGCCAACCATTTCTCGTTCCGGAGTTTCCTGCCCTCTTCCTCAAAGATGGCAATGAACTCGCGGCCGATGATCTTGCGCTTATCTTCCGGGTCAATGACACCTTTGAGTTTTTGCAGGTAGCGTTGCTCGGCATTGACCCGGATAACACGAATGCCCATATGCCGGGAGAAGGTCTCCATTACCTGGTCGCCCTCGTTCAGGCGCAGCAGGCCGGTGTCGACGAAGATACAGGTGAGCTGGTCCCCGATTGCCTGGCGCAGCAACGCCGCGGTGACCGCGGAATCGACGCCGCCGGACAGGGCCAGCAACACCTCGTCATCGCCTACCCTGGCGCGCGTGTCCACAACGGCGTGCGCAATGATATTATCAGGTGTCCAAAGCGTATCGCAACCCGCGATATCGCAAACGAAACGGCGCAGGATAGCCAGACCCTGACGAGTGTGGGTGACCTCGGGATGGAACTGCAGGCCGTAAAACCCCCGCTTCTCGTCCGCCATGCCGGCAATCGGTGAGTTGTCCGTGGAGGCAATGCGCTTGAAGCCCGCAGGCAGTTCATCGACCTTGTCGCCATGGCTCATCCATACATCCAACAGGCCATGGCCTTCCGCGTTCGTCTCATCCTGGATATCGCGTAACAGGCGTGAATGCCCGCGCGCCCTGACCTTGGCATAACCGAACTCGCGCAGGCTGGAAGCGCCGACCTGCCCTCCCAACTGCTGCGCCATGGTCTGCATGCCGTAGCAGATGCCGAGCGCCGGCACGCCCAGTTGGAATACGATATCCGGGGCGCGCCAACTGTTGGAACCGGTTACCGATTCCGGACCGCCGGACAGTATCACTGCCTTCGGGTTGAAACGCCTTATTACCGCTTCATCCAGGTCGAACGGGTAAATCTCGTTGTAAACACCCAACTCGCGCACGCGCCGGGCTATGAGCTGGGTATATTGCGAACCGAAGTCCAGGATCAGGACTTTGTCATTGTGGATATCGTACATTGGGAGTTAACATGGATGAACAGGATATACAGGATATGATCTAGGATGATCATCCAGTTCTTTAACAAGAGTTCTACCAGTTCACTGGGAAAAACAAAAGAGATATTCATGTTTCATCATCCTGAAATATCTTGAAAAACAAGATCATAATCCTGTATATCCTGTTCATCCATGTGAATCACACGCGGTAATTTGGCGGTTCTTTGGTGATGGTCACATCATGGGCGTGGCTCTCTTTCATGCCTGCCCCGGTGAGTTTGACGAAGTTGGACCGGTTACGCATTTCCTCCAGGTTGTCACAGCCCGTGTAACCCATGGCCGCTCTCACACCCCCTGTCAACTGGTGTACGATCGCATTCAGTGGCCCCTTGTACGGCACCCGTCCCTCAATCCCTTCCGGCACCAGTTTTTCAATCTCATCGTTCTCCTGGAAATAGCGGTCGGATGAGCCGTGTTGCTGGGACATCGCACCCACGGAACCCATTCCCCGGTAAGTCTTGTAGGAACGCCCCTGAAACAGTTCGACCTCGCCCGGGGCCTCTTCGGCGCCGGCAAACAAGCTGCCGATCATAACCGACCAGGCGCCCGCGGCCAGTGATTTGGCGATGTCGCCGGAGTAACGGATGCCGCCGTCGGAGATGAGCGGGATATCGGTTCCCTTCAGGCTCTTGGCTACATTAGCGACGGCTGTGATCTGCGGCATGCCGACACCGGTCACGATACGGGTGGTACAAATCGAGCCAGGACCCACACCAACTTTCACTGCATCGGCGCCGGCATCGACCAGGGCTTGTGCGCCGTCTCCGGTCACCACATTGCCGGCAATCACCTCGCAGTCAGGATAGTCCGACTTGATAGCCCTGACGGCTTGCAGCACCCCCTCGGAGTGGCCGTGGGCGGTATCCACTACCAGCACATCCACGCCTGCGGCGACCAGGGCGGCCACCCGCTCGCTGGTGCCGGGACCGACACCCACTGCGGCGCCCACCCGCAAGCGCTCATCCTCATCCTTGCAGGAGTTCGGAAATTCCCTGGCCTTGTGAATATCCTTCACCGTGACCATGCCCTTGAGTTCGAAGCTGTCGTTGACCACCAGGACTTTTTCGATCCTGTGCTTATGCAACAACGAGATGATCTCCTCGGCGCCGGCGTCTTCCTGGACCGTAACCAGGCGTTCCTTGGGCGTCATGATGTTGGCGACGGGATCATCGTAGCGGGTTTCAAAGCGCAAGTCCCTGCTGGTCACAATCCCCACCAGGTCAGAACCATCGACCACGGGCACGCCGGATATGTTGTTTGCGTGGGTGACCTGCAGCACTTCGCCGATGCTGGTCTGCGGGCTGACGGTGACCGGGTCCCGGATCACTCCGGCCTCGTATTTCTTCACCTGCAACACCTCCCTGGCCTGCTGCTCGGGACTCATATTCTTGTGAATGATCCCCATCCCGCCCTGCGCCGCCAACGCAATGGCCAGGCGCGCCTCGGTGACCGTATCCATGGCCGCCGAGATAATCGGAATATTCAAGCTGATGCGTCGGGTAAGGCGGGTCTCCAGGCTGACCTGCCGGGGCAGAACCCGGGAATGAGCCGGGATTAGCAGGACATCGTCAAAGGTGAGGGCTTCATCGATAATTTGCATGACCTATTATACAATAAGCCAGTGTCGGGAACAAATTAAAACAGCCTATTCAGTGGAATAATGTGTCGCCTGGAGGCGACTCGTTGTTTCACTGGATTCCCGCTTGCGCGGGAATGGGATAGGGGCGCTCACGTGAATGCTACCACAGTACCACTCTCGCCCCTGCTCAACGCCATACAGGGGTAGGCTGAAAAGCGGGAGTCCAGTCAAATTCTGTGTCGCCTGATAGGCGGCCCTTTGTTCCACTGGATTCCGGTTTGCACTGGAATGGTACAAGGCGCAAGGTAGCCCATAAAACTTAGCCCATAAAACTTACACAGCAAATAAGCCTTAAGGCAGGAAACAAGAGTGGCAGAACCACAACGCGATATCTACAGTATCACCCGCCTTAACCGCGAGGTCAGGGCGGTGCTGGAAGACAGTTTTCCGCCTTCGTTATGGGTGCGCGGCGAGATTTCCAACCTGGCGCGCCCTGGGTCCGGCCACATTTACTTCTCCCTGAAAGACAAGCATTCCCAGGTTCGTTGCGCGCTGTTCCGAAGCGCCAGCCGCCACTTACGCGTCCCGCTGGAGAACGGCCAGGAAGTCCTGGTCAGGGCCGGCGTCAGCCTGTACGAAGGTCGGGGCGAATTCCAGTTGATCGTGGAACACCTGGAACCTGCCGGCGCCGGCGCCCTGCAACAGGCTTTTGAACAACTGAAACAACGCTTGCTGGAAGAGGGATTGTTCGCAGAGGAGCATAAACAACCGCTACCGGCATTTCCCGACACGATCGGGGTCATCACTTCCCCCACGGGCGCCGCGCTCAGAGATATCATCCATGTCCTGGGAAGACGTTACCCGCGCGCCGGTGTTATCGTCTACCCTGTTCCCGTGCAGGGTGAAGATTCAGCCCGGCAGATTGCGCAAGCCATAGATGAAGCCAACCAGCGCCGGGAATGCGACGTGTTGATCCTCGCCCGGGGCGGCGGTTCCCTGGAGGACCTGTGGTCGTTCAACGAGGAGGTCGTTGCCAGGGCGATCTACAATTCGTTGCTTCCGTTGGTCAGCGGCATCGGTCACGAGATAGACTTTACCATCGCAGATTTTGTCGCCGACCAGCGCGCGCCCACGCCTTCGGCTGCGGCTGAACTGGTCAGCCCTGACAGCGCCACATTGCTGTCCAACCTGAGCATCCTGGATTCGCAACTGTGCCGGCGTGCCGATCAACTGCTGACTGCCCTACAACGCCATATTGAACAACTCGCCAAACGGCTGCCCCGCCCTGTTTACCTGTTACAGAACATGGCGCAGCGCATGGATGACCTGGCAATTCGACTGAGACTGGCGCTGGATAACCATATCGCGTTACGCCGGATTCGCCTGAACCGGTTTGCCGATGTTCTCAGAAGCACGAGTCCAGTGCGGCAACTGGCAAGTTATCGCAACAAATGCGCAGAACTGGAAAATCAACTGCAAAACCATCTTATGCGCAGCCTGGAGACAAGAAAAAAACAACTGGACTACCTGTCCCACTCCCTGTTAACCATCAGCCCGCTTGCCACCCTGGAACGGGGCTACGCCATCGTCACTGATGAGAAGGACAACATCGTACGCCGGGCGGATCAATTAAAGGAAAATACAGAGATCAAAACCCGCTTCTCCAAGGGAAGCATTCGGTCAACAGTGCGTACAATCGATACGGAGAAATAAAAGATATGAGGAAACGGATGGCAGGATTACTCTGGCCGATGGTTATCATCGCCTGAGCAGCGGATGTGATTCTGCGCCGAGTTCCCGAGTTTTGACCCTGTTGGTCTCAACCACGGCGTTACCCTAGCGTAGATATTAATTCTTGGGCGATATCGTATTTCTCTATTTTGCAGATTGGAACCGGGTCTACAATTTCGTTACAAACGCTACAATCATTATTCGGATTTTCTGTATGTGCTTAAAAATTTTGTCGCGTCCTTGGTAAATGTGGTTACTACCCCGGTAGCAGCACATTTAATGTCAATTGGTTTGGTAGTGGATATGTTCTTGTTCTCGCCTGTAATGCCATGCCATGATTCGCCCCGTAATCCCTGCCATTGGGCCAAATAGAACAATGAGCCAAATTGTCGCGGTGGAGAAGTCTCAGCATCACAGCCCCCAGGCCAGTCCAATACCGGTAATTCACCTCTTTCTACGCGACTGGTAAGCTCAGGATCAGACTTCCGGATCACCTTTCCGGTTCCATGGCATATTTTCAACGCATTATCCATGCCCAAGTGTTTATCGAATTTCTTACTATCTCCTGTAAACACTACAAGCCAGCCAGTTCGACTGCACATTAAAGGGATTTCTACTGAGGGAGTGATATCCAAGTCTAAACCCATCAGTCCCTGCAATTTAGCGAGGTAGTACAGGGTGCCGTATCTTGCTTTGAATATATGAGTACATTTGATGTCATCACCGATGCCGCCTTGCCAGACTAAAGTAGGCAACTCGCCTTTCATAACCTTCTTAGTCAGCCAAGGCTTATCCTGACGCCACCTGCGGCCGTTCTCCCAACAGGTGATCAGTCCGCCATCATCCCCTTTCCAACGCTTATCGTAGCTCATTTCAAAGCGGTCCGGCTCGGTAAATTTTCGAGTGATGCGCTGTATAGTATTAAATCTCATGTCTTATATGGGGAGGTAAACCAAGTTGGTAATTTTTACTCCGTACTTTAAGGACGTTCTCTCTCTTCTTTCTCTGCAGATAATGTTTGTAATGGAACAGGTGGTTGATGGTTGGCAATCAGTGAAAGGAAATCCGTTTCGCTGATGATTTTTATTTCTTGTCCTTGCAAGATTCTCTCTTCCGCTTTGACATGTTTGTTACTTTTACCGGAGGAAGACGTGATAAGTGGTGATACTTGTGAGCCGCTGACTAATATTGTTGTTTTACGAGTTACAGCGCTCTTAATCTCACACCCCATAAATGCGGCATAAGATTTAGCAATGTTTCTAGGAATTTGAAGTTCGCCTGTAAAAACAATCACTTCCCCATATAATTCCCCTTCAGTATTACACTCAATCGGTATTGATGCAGCGCTGTATGATCGGTGTTTTTGTCGTTTCTTTTGGGCTATTTCGCCTTCAAACAAATGAAGCCAATACTCCACATCAACATTGTGTTCGCGACAGGCTGCCAATGTAATCTCCGCAGCGGCAATAGCATCCTCCAGTGCGTCATGATGTTTAAATTCATGCCCAATGTAATATGATACATTTTTTAGCCCATATCCTCGCTGGCCAAACTTTTCCGGCCAGGCCCGTCGTGCTATTTTGGCACTGTCAAGCCAATATACCTGTAATTGCTCCAGGTCGTATTTATCCATAGCCATCTCGAAAGCGCCACGGTCATACGGTGTATGTGAGACAAGGATCTGACCTCGAAGACGCTGTCGTAATTCCTCTCGGACTTCCGGCATTGTAGGAGCGCCTTGGACATCCGCTTGCGTGATACCATGTATCTTGATATTCCAATCATCAAATTCATCTTCGGGGTCGATCAATGTGCACCAACGATCAACTACCTGCCCATCAACAATATGGGCAATCCCGATTTGGCAGATGGTTGACCTGTCTCTGTTTGCAGTTTCTACGTCGACAACATTGAAATTTTGGCCGCATCCTGCCACATCTTCAGGACTCAATTGTTGTTCATTTCTATTATTTCGCATTCTGATGACGAAACTATCAGGATCGGATAATAAAGCATGAATGTTAATCATTTGCTTTGCTTTCCTATTACCGTTTCAATTTAATTCTGACAGATGGGCGGCTGAAGATCAATCAAGTGCCGGGAGTTGACTGAGGGGGGATTGCCAGTGCCAGACTGCGCACCACGCTGGGCTGATTCGTACCGGAGATAATGGACCAGACGATTACGGCGGCTTTGCCAGAAGGAGTTCCTCCAACACCTATAACAATAGGTTTCCGGATCGCTGAGTGTCAGGCCACCCGGAGTCAATATCTTGTCAATGAAGCCATGTTGACTGGCTTCATCCGGGGTCAGGTCTTTTATCTTTTCAGCAGTGTCGATCAGTTGATCGATACTTTTGCCGCCGACAATACGTATCAATTCAATATAACAAAATCGGGGACGGTTTAAATTTCAGTCTGTTTAAATTTCAGTCTTGCAATATACCAATGAATGGTATATAGTCATACATTATGACATGGACCGTTCGCCTGACCAGAAAAGCATTTAAGCAACTAAGGAAACTGCCACTTGTATTGCAAGATCTGGCTGACCTTGCCATCACTGACCTTGAGGAACAGGGTACCAGTCCTCAAGGATGGGATACTTTGAAAACGGGCGAAGGTGAATATCGTCTGCGTATCAATTACCGTTACCGAATGCGTTATCGCATTTTGGCTGAACAGACTTTGGAAATCGAAATATTTTATATAGGCCATCGTCGAGAAGCATACAGATGACTCATACATTGGAAATTGATCACGATCTGGGTAATGTGACAGTGCTGCCCGTTGTTGAAGTGGACCGGACACGGCTGAAACGCATGATACGTTCGACACTCGACAGTTATATGCACGCGGAGCATGTGCCCGCCCAAGCAGTTCACGATGAAGCCAGGCAGCGTCATGGTGATAGTTATATGACTCCGGGATATCACCTGAGGTTATACCGGCTGCGGGCTGGGTTCACGCAAACAGAGCTGGCTGGCCGTACCGGGATGCACCAGCGACATCTTTCTGAAATGGAAAATAACAAACGACCGTTGGGCAAAACGACGGCCAGGAAATTGGCGCGAATATTGGGTTGTGATTACCGAAGACTGTTGTGAGGCAGTCCGTTCCGGGTAGTACTACTAGTGCCCGGCTGCCTGCAGGTCAGCATGGTACGAGGAGCGCACCATCGGCGCGCTGGCCACGCTGGTAAACCCCAGTTGCCTGGCGTACTCACCCAGTTCGGCAAACTCTGACGGCTGCACGAATCGCTCGACCTGGAGGTGGTAGCGGCTTGGTTGCAGGTACTGGCCCAGGGTCAGCATGTCGCAGTCGTGTTCCCTGAGATCGCGCAGCACCTGCTTCACGTCGTCAATCTCTTCGCCCAATCCCAGCATGAGGCCGGATTTTGTCGGTATCTCCGGACTTTGCGCCTTGAACCTGCGGATCAGTTCCAGCGACCACTCGTAATCGGCGCCGGGCCTGGCCTTGCGATACAGCGCAGGGGTGGTCTCCAGGTTGTGGTTGAATACATCGGGAGGCGCCTCGCCCAGCCGTTCCAGTGCAATCTCCATACGCCGGCGGAAGTCCGGAGTCAGAATTTCGATACGGGTGGCAGGGGTCTTGCGGCGCACAGCCCTGATACAATCCCTGAAATGCCCGGCCCCGCCGTCGCGCAGGTCGTCCCGGTCGACGGAAGTAATCACAACGTATTTTAGCCCCATGATCTTAACGGCGTCGGCCAAATGTTCCGGTTCGTTTTCATCCAGGGGTTGCGGGCGGCCATGGGCCACGTCACAGAACGGGCAACGCCGGGTGCAGGTATCGCCCATGATCATGAAGGTGGCGGTACCGCGCGCAAAGCACTCACCCAGGTTGGGACAGGAGGCCTCCTCACAGACCGTATGCAGAGAGCGTTCCCGCAACAGCCGCTTCAATTCGATTACCTTGGGATCCGTAGGCGCTTTTGCCCTGATCCAGTCGGGCTTTCTCGGCGCTTTACCTTCCATGGGGATCACCTTTACGGGGATGCGCGCGGTTTTGAATTTGCCGCGCCGCTCTTCTTTTGTCAGGTTTTCCAGTGCTGTTGCCATAGTAATATCGCTATTCCGGTACAATTTTATCAAACAATTCGAACTCTTCGTATGCAAAAAGGTTCAGCAGGCAGGGCAAAAATTGCTTAACCGCGTCACCGACCGTCAAATCCACGCCCTGGTCCGCCAGTTGGGTGACCTCCAGGCCGGGATAACCGCAGGGATTGATGCGCCGGAACGGGGACAAGTCCATGTTTATGTTCAGGGCCAGTCCGTGGTAGCAACATCCTTTCCTCACCCGCACACCCAGGGCCGCGATCTTGCTGTCGGTCAGGTACACACCCGGCATACGCGGACGGCGGCGCCCGTCCAGGTCGAACATTGCCAGGAAATCAATGACCGCCTGCTCCAGCAGGAAAACGTACTCTTTAATGGACATTTCCAGTCGTTTCAGGTCGAGCAACGGGTAAATGACCAATTGGCCTTGGCCGTGGTAGGTCACCTGCCCGCCCCGGTCGGTTTTGTATACTGGAATGACCCCTGGGTCCAACAGGTGCTCAACCTTGCCGGCCAGGCCGAGGGTAAATACCGGCTCGTGTTCCAGGCACCAGATTTCATCCTCGCTGTCCGGGCCGCGCCGGTCAGTCAATGCAACCATATCGTCATAAATGGCCTGGTATTTCTGCAGGCCGAATTGTCGGATTAAGACCTTGCTCACTGATGTTTCACATGGATGGACAGGATATATTCAAAAAATGCTGTATGATAGCCATGGTGTCGGACATACCGTAATTTCAGTATAATCCAAGGCAGTCAGAAAACCTTATGTTATAGGAGACGCTCATGAAGTTCTCAACTTTGTGGTTACCATTTATCCTGGTTATCGGCATTGCATTCATGCAGACCACGCTGGTCCGGGCCGATTCCGCATCCACTGAGGTCATTGAAACCTGTCCCATGCCGGAAAAGCCTTCCATCCCGAACGGACTGAAGTCCAGCGAGGAAGAAATGCTGACCGCGCAACGGAGCATCAAGGACTATATTACCAGCGGCGAGGCCGTATTAACCTGCCTTGATGGACTCAAACAAAGCTGGGGAGAGACCGCCACTGAGGAACAATTGCAGATTAACAACCTGTTCCACAATAAAATGGTGGATGAAATGCAGTCAATTGGCGAACTTTTCAATTCGGCTGTCAGGGCGTACAAGGGCAGAAACCAGTAAATTGTTGTCAACCCGCGGCGCTCCCTAAACCCTCATAACCGGGCAAGCCGTGAGGTATTGTTTTATTTCGCATGAAAGCGCTGGAAATTAATCGCCTGGAAAAAACCTACGGGAATGGTTTCCAAGCGCTGAAGGGAATCGACCTGGACGTGGATGAAGGTGATTTCTTCGCGTTGCTCGGTCCTAATGGCGCCGGTAAATCCACGACCATCGGTATTATCACCTCGCTGGTTACCAAAACCGCGGGCAGCGTCAGAATCCTCGGGCTGGATATTGATACCCATGCCACCGAGAGCAAATCCCGGCTCGGCATCGTCCCCCAGGAGGTCAACTTCTCGCTGTTCGAGACTTGCCTCAATATCCTGCTGAACCAGGCCGGGTATTATGGAATCGGCCGCAAACAAGCATACAAAAGGGCGGAGAAATACCTCAAACAACTGGGAATGTGGGAGCGGCGCAACCAAATCTCCCGTACCCTGTCCGGCGGGCTCAAACGCCGCCTGATGATAGCCAGGGCGCTGATCCATGAGCCGGAACTGTTATTGCTGGATGAACCGACTGCCGGAGTGGATGTGGAACTACGCCGTTCCACCTGGGATTTTCTGAAAGAGATCAATCGCAACGGCACGACCATTGTCCTGACCACCCATTACCTGGAAGAGGCAGAGAGCCTGTGCCGGAACATTGCCATTATCGACAAGGGAGCGATCATCGAATACGGCGATAAAAAAGACCTGCTGGCCCAATTGCATTCGGAGACGTTTATCCTGGACCTGGTCAGCCCCATCGAGAAATTGCCGGAAATGCCGTTCCTGGATATACGCCAGATCGACCCGATGACCCTGGAAGTAGTCATCAACAAGGAGCAGAACGCGAACGCCGTGTTCGAAATGCTGTCTGAACACTGGATTATCGTGAGCAGCATGCGCAACAAGACCAATCGCCTGGAAGAGTTGTTTATCCGCTTACTCGACGACAACGGGCAGGAAAATGCCTCCTGATCGCCTTTTCATTGCCTACAGGACGATCGTTTCCAAGGAGATCACCCGGTTCATGCGCATCTGGTCGCAAACCATCCTGCCCGCGGCGATCAGCATGGCGCTCTACTTCATCATTTTCGGCAACCTGATCGGCCCTCGCATCGGCGTGATGGGCGGTTTTTCCTACATGGAGTTCATTGCCCCCGGGATCATTATGATGTCGATCATCAACAACGCTTATTCCAATGTCTCCTCGTCTTTCTTCGGGGCGCGCTTTCAGCGCCACATTGAAGAGATGCTGGTCGCACCCATACCGTACTGGATAATCCTCGCGGGTTACATCTCCGGCGGGGTGCTCAGGGGCCTGATGGTAGGCATGATCGTAACGGTCATAGCGCTGTTTTTCATCGGTTTGCCTTCGGTTTACAGTCCTGTCATCGTCATCAGCACCGTGGTCCTGACCTCCGTCCTGTTCTCCCTGGGCGGTTTTCTCAACGGCATGTTTGCGAACAACTTCGATGACATCTCCATCATTCCGACGTTCGTTCTGACCCCGCTGATATACCTGGGCGGCGTGTTCTATTCCATAGACCTGTTGCCGGACATCTGGCAATCAATCTCCCGGGCCAACCCGATACTGTACATGGTAAACGCGTTCCGCTACGGCTTCCTGGGCGTCTCCGACATCAGCATCGAGGTCGCATTCATCATCATCCTGCTGTTTATCCTGATCCTGTCGTCCCTGTCCCTTTACCTGTTACATCGGGGAGCGGGGATAAAGACCTAATTACAAATCCAGCACTAGCAAATCGCTTTTGGAACGGGAGCAGCACAGGGTCATCTGGTTGTTGGCTGCCTTTTCCTCATCGGTTTGAAACATGTCATTGTGCTCCGGTTCCCCTTCCAGCACGCCCGTCAGGCAGGTGCCGCAGATGCCTTGTTCGCAGGATACTGGGATGATAATCCCATGTTCGCCCAGTGCATCGACGATCCTGACGCCGTCTTCAACGGTAATTACCTCACCACTGCTTGCGATTTTTACTTTAAACATTTCCTTATCTCCCAAGGCTTCGAATCAGTCACCGATTAACTAACCACCCAAGTCAGCTTGGCTGCGTAGAACTCTTACACAATAGTTGTTCAGACTCTCGTTTGCTTTCAAGGACTCAATCACGAGGCGTTGATGGAGTTCTGGTCCGACTCGCAGATTAAATTTGCCGGAATATTTTTTGCCTGCTACTGCCGGTGGCAATGGCGTATTGTCCAAATGGTGGATTTCAATCCATTCTTCGATTAGTTTGCTCAGTTCCTGATATACCTCAGTCTCATTTTGGCCATGGATTCCCCCGAGCGTCAGGCCAGGCGCCCTGCCAATATAGCACTGATCTTCTTCAGACCATTCTACAATTCTGAGATACCGATCAGCTTTTTTCATCACTAATCAATTGAAGTGCTTGTTTCACGTCTTTAACCTGATAATGCTTCGCATCATCACCTGTCTTGCCACTAATTGTAATATTCAATCCGACCGGGTGCCTGAAATTACGGTGGCTACCCTTCCCTCCTCGGTCAACAAAACCGTATCGTTTTAGTTCGTTGATCAAATCCCTAACTTTAGGAGGCATTGTGACATAGTACTATAACGGTACTATAAATCAAGTATATAATCCCGGACCAAATACCATTTCGGGAATAACCACCTCCCACGCGTCGCACTTTGCGCGATCCTGGTATTGTGGTTCTGACTGTTCGTGACACAACAACCAATGCCATGTTTCTCCAGGCCTGTTACCTGGTCGGACATCAGCGCCACCAGCGGAGAAATGGCCACGGTAAGCGCGCCGGTTTTGTAACCTCAAGGTCCAGAGACAGGAAACAAGGCATAGCGCCTGGAGTTTTACCGGCTTGCTGTGGCATTTGCTGTGGCATAGCTTGTACAGCAAAGGAAATATCGATATTATTTATAATTGTTGTCAATATATCATCGCATAAGAATATAGCTTATTGATTTCATGGAATAAAGTAAACAGCATGGTAGTTATACTGAAGAACCATAGGGTGGCCTGATTAAGTAAGAGGGGATTACAGTGTCAAAACCGTTTCTGAAAAATGCCTGGTATGCGGCGGCCTGGAGCTACGAGGTGAAAAAGGAATTGTTCGAACGTACCATCATCGGCGAATCGATCCTGTTCTATCGCAAAGAGAACAACGAGGCGGTGGCCATCAACAACGCGTGCCCGCACCGCTATTCGCCGTTGCACCTCGGAACGCTGATCGGCGATGTGGTGGAATGCGCTTACCACGGATTGCGTTACGACAGCGGCGGGCGTTGCGTGCATAACCCCCACGGGGACGGCAAGATCCCGGAAAAGATGTGCACCCGGGCCTACCCGCTGGAAGAAACCCATAACATGTTATGGATCTGGATGGGCGACCCGTCGCTGGCCGATCCCGCAACGATTCCCGATTTCAGTTGCCATACCGACGCTGACTACCCGTCCGTCCAGGGTGTAATTGAAATGCACGGCAACTACGAGCTGATCACCGATAACCTGATGGACCTGTCCCATGTCGAGTTCCTGCATAAAGGCATACTCGGCAGCGATGCGATTAAACGCGGGCAACACGAACTGTTGCAGGACGGCACTACGGTGTGGTCCAACCGCTGGTGCCCGGACGGATTGGCGCCGCCGGCCTGGGACCACATGTTCAAGGACTACGGCAAGCCGGTTGACCACTGGTTATACATGCGCTGGGACGCGCCCAGCCACATGCTGCTGGACGTGGGCATCACCCCTACGGGCAGACCGCGCAGCGAAGGGATATGGATGTACGGCACGGACATTCTTACGCCTAAGAACCAGACCTCCACGTATTATTTCTGGGGCGTCGCCAGGGACCACGACAAGAACAGCGCGGAGATGGACAAAATCTGGACCACGGCCGTCGAGACAGCCTTCGGCACTCAGGACAAACCCATGATCGAAGCCCAGCAAGGCATGCTGGAAAATCTGGACGTCATCGATCTCGACGAAGTTGACCCGGTGTTGCTGCCCATGGACAGCGCCACGGTGCGCTGCCGGCGCGTGCTGGACCAACTGCGCCGTCAGGATGGCATCAAGCTTCCCGACCCCCGCAACCCGGCCCTGACGGACCTGGTCTGGAAAACGAATGCGGAGCAATACCAAGGCATCGTAGAACCAGTGGTGTGAAGGCCACCTACTCTGCCTGCGCGCGTACTTCGCGATTGATGCGTATCGCAGCCTACAGGCGGACGCGGAAAGACATCGCGCAAGCCCTTGATCCGTAGGACTGGCGTCTCAACTACTCCTCGAACGCCGGCTTTATTTCGGTTTTCGGGGTCCAGTCCGGACCATAAAGCCGTTTGTATCTTTCCGGCCGGTCCACCGACCCCTTGGCGCCGCCGCCCCGCCACAGGTCGTATTTTGCATCGGCATACTCGGCAAAGAACGCGGTGAGCCTGGCGTCCAGTTCCGCAACGACTTCCCGATAAGACGGATCATCTATGATGTTCCGGTTCTGATCCGGGTCTGCCTGCATATCATACAATGCCGGCTCGCCTGTTGCGCGCAGGCGTTTCCAGTAAGCATACTTCTCAGTCCTGATTACCCTGGTCTCTTCCTGTTCAAAGAAAACCGCATCAGGGCGGCGGCCGGTGGCGCCTGCCAGCGCATGTCTGAAACTCTTGCCGGGGCTGTTATCGAAACGTACAGCGCCCATGCCGAGATAATCCAGGATGGTCACGGGTATATCATATTGGCCTACCAGCAGGTCGCTGGTTTGCCCCGCGCTGATCTTGCCCATATGCCTGATGATCAGCGGGACATTCATCGCCGTCTCATACATGCTGGACGGTGTCGTGACCACGGTATGCTGCCAGAGGCCATGCTGTCCGTAAAAGTTGCCCTGGTAGGAAGAAAAAATGACCAGGGTATTGTTCTCCAGACCCTTTTCCTTCAACGCCGCCAATACCTTGCCCACACCGTCATCCACCAGCGTATTCTGGGAAGCGACATTGGCCATGGTAGCCGGATCGTTATGCATGGCCAGTCCTTCTCGCAGTTTGCCCCGTAAAAACGGGTTGGTATCATCACTCAGCAACTGCTCCACCAGGTTATCGTTATACGCCGTGCGCGGAAATGACTTGAATTCCTTGCCCGCGTAGTCCTGGTAAAACCGATTCCTCGCAGGCCCGTAATTCGTCGGCGGGTTGGTATAAGGCCCGTCGTAATTCAATTGCAGGTAGAACGGCTCCTCGCCGGTGTAAGCCCGCAGGTATTCAACTGCCTTGTCCGTGAAGAAATCGACGATGTGCCGGTCGTTTATCCGGTATGTTTCGTCATTGTCGATGATGGTGTTGTCCCAGAAATCAATGGTATGCCCGTCTGGAAATGTGACCCAGTACTGGTAACCGATGGAGGCTTTCCAGGGTTGGCCCAGGTGCCACTTGCCTATCATCGCGGTCCGGTAACCGCGGTTTCTTAACGTGAGCGGCAAGGTGCGGAACTCCGCCACCGCGGACCAGTTTTCCGGCCACTGATCCAGCAGTTCATCATCCAGCCAACTGTGTATCCCGTGTTGCGATGGCATCAGTCCGGTCATCAGGGTTGCCCGGGTGGGAGAGCACATGCCGTTCACCGCATAGGCGCGGGTAAAGCGGATGCCATCTGCGGCCAGCCGGTCTATATTGGGTGTGCTGATATCGGGATTGCCGTACGCGCCCAGTAATGAGGCAGCCTGGTTATCAGTCAGGATGAATACTATATTCGGTCTTTGTTCACCTGACTGCGCGACGCTCGCCCATAATGCCATTACGACCAGTTGGGACAGAATTAACGAAGTTCTGATCAATCCGAAGCCTCCTGCGGCCGGTTTAGCTGCAAAATAGGTTTTAATCATAGCATGTTGCCTGTTTCAGGACAGTAGCAAATCCGTTACACTGCGCTTGAAATGGACATAACACGCAGAGATTTTATCCGGCTTACTCTCAGCCTCGCGCTGCTCCCCCCGGGCACGCGCGCCGTCTCCCGGGATACGACAGATCTGTGGTTAAACGATGATGGTAAGTTCCTGTCGGATATTGTCTACCAATTGTTCCCCCATGCGCAGTTAAGCAAGGATGTGTATGAACAGGTCGCGCAACAACTGGACGACAAGATCATGCAATCCGCGGAACTGACGGCAATGCTGGACGACGCCATCGGGGTTATGGCCGCACAATCCCAGGAACAATGGCTTGCCTTGCCGGCGCATCAGAAAGTGGCGGCGCTTGAGAAAATACAGCGCACGCCATTCTTTCAATTCGTCCGCAACGAATCCCTGAACGGGGTCTACCGCAGTCCGCTGACCTGGGAATTACTCGGCTACGAGGGGTCTTCCCTCGAGTTCGGCGGCTATATCAACCGGGGCCTCAACGACATTGACTGGTTGCCTGAACCCTGATGATCAGGGCACTGCGCAACGGTATGTGCCAGATGGAACAGGCCAGGGTATTCTCCAGTACCACTCCCGCGAAAGCGGGAGTCCAGTCAAATACTGTATCGCCCGAAGGGCGACCTCTTGACCCACTGGATTCCCGTTTGCACGGGAATGGTACCGGGCATAGGTTACACAGCATATAGCTTGTATGACAACATTCTCACTCAATGATCCTTCGGTGGTCGTGGTCATCGGTTCCGGCGCCGGCGGTGGAACAGTGTCGGAAATATTGGCGCGTAACGGCATTGATGTGGTCTGTCTTGAAGCCGGCAAGCGGCTCGACCTCACGGAGATCGTTACCAATGAAGCCGAGATGTTCGGCAAAATCACCTGGCTGGATGAACGCCAGGGCAGCGGGGTCGCGCTGCCGCCATTCCCGGTATGGAACTGCAAGACGGTGGGCGGCACGACCGTGCACTGGACTGCGACCGGCATCCGGCTGCAGGAACATGAGTTCAACGCGCTCAGCCGCTACGGTGCGGTCTCCGATACGTCCCTGGTGGACTGGCCGCTCAGCCTGGCGGAACTGGAACCGTATTACACCGCCGCTGAAGACCGCCTGGGCGTGACCGGCACGCACGGGATTGAACGACTGCCGGAAAGCAACAATTACAGGGTATTCAAAGCCGGCGCAAAAAAATGCGGCTACCAGGAGATCAACACCGGCAACCTGGCGATTAATTCCCGCCCGCGCGACGGCAGGGGCAGTTGCCTGCAACTGGGGTTCTGCGCCAGCGGCTGCGCAACCGGCGCCAAGTGGTCAACCCTGTATACAGATATTCCTGCGGCGGAACAGAGCGGTCATTTTGAATTACGAACGGAATCCATGGCGATAACGGTAAACCACGACCGGAACAAGGCGACCGGGGTCGACTACCTGGACAAACACGGGCAAAAACACACCCAGTCGGCAAGGGCAGTCTGCATTGCCGGCAACACCGTGGAAACCACCAGGTTGTTGCTCAACTCCCGCTCTGATCTGTTCCCGCAGGGGCTGGCCAACGGCAGCGGTCAGGTCGGCAAAAACTACATGCGCCACGTGATGGCCAGTATCGTCGGCATCATGCCCGGGAAGGTAAACCAGCATCGCGGCGCGCACCAGGCCGGTATTGTTTACGACGAGCGTTACCACGACAACAAACGCGGCTTTTTCGGCGGCCTGTTATTCGAAACCGTGAGTTTCACGCCGGAATCCATGGCCAGGTTCCTGCGGCCCGGAGGCTGGGGTAGCGCTTATACGGAACTGCTGGAACAATACAACCGCATGGCCGCGCTGCTGATCGTGGGTGAGGACCCTCCGATTGAAACCAATACCATCACGTTGCATCCCACGCGCAAAGACCATTATGGCCTGCCGGTGCCTGTCGTCCATTATGCGCATCACGCCAACTCCAACAGGATGCTGCGCTACGGCTTGGAACGGGGACGCAAGATCTATGAAGTCCTGGGCGCGGAGCAAACACTCGAATTGGTGAATGTGTTCCCGGCCACCCACAACATGGGCACGGCGCGCATGGGTAATGACCCGGCCACCAGCGTCTGTAACCGGTGGGGACAGACCCATGAGCTGGACAACCTGTTCATCAGCGATGGGAGCCTCTTCCCCACCTCAGGCTGCGCCAACCCAACGCTGACGATTATCGCGCTGGCGCTGCGCCAGGCCGAGTATCTGACCGCACAGCTCCGGTCAAATTCGATATAAAGCTGCTTGGATACTGATGAAGAAGTATGTATTGACCATTTGGAATATACTGCCTATACTCTGGACTACATTAAGTGCTATCCAATAACAACATGGAGGTAATCATGAATTACGAATTAGTCACCATTATGGTAACTATCATTGCGACTGGCTGCGCTGTTATCGGCTTAATCCGTCCCAGCATAACAAATTTACAAGAACGCATGTCCGGCCTGGAGCAACGCATGGCGCGCCTGGAAGGTTTGTTTGAGGGTTTTACCGGAAAGTAGCACATCGCCACAATCGGAGAGGCTTCTTATTCCTCCGCTTGCTGACCCCGGCGCCGTTTTTCAATATCCTCCAGCAACCGGTCACGCTCGCTGCCGACGGTGTTTCCGCCGCGGTACTCCGTGCCGTCCTCTGTTACAATCAGTTTCCAGTCCATCTTGTAGCCGCCGTCCCGAGCCGGGTTCCCGGTTATCTCGATGATATCGCCGGGTTGCAGTGTATCCCTACTCCAACCTCGCCGGCGCAGAATTGCCGAGGCATTCCCCTCTGCAAACCAGTTCTGGACTTCCCCATCAGCGGTGGTGACATCGAAATAGATGCGGGCATGGGGATTGATCAAGCGGAACTTCGTCACCACGCCGGTTACGGTTATCAGCCGGTCCACCAGGTAGTGTGATTCGGGACTGTGGTGCGAGTACGCAGTTGCGCAGCAGAACATCCCGGCTAGCAACGCCGCAGTCAGTCGACTATACATGGTTCGGTTCCTCTGGTTAATAGCCATCAGTATTCGCCCGTGATTGCCTCGCAGACGAATTCCTCCAGTTCCCAGTCGGGCGCAGGCAAAAAGCTCCTCTGGTTTTCATACGGTCTGCGGAAATTCACCGGATCGATGATCGCCAGTTCCAGGTCGAGCCTGCCGTTATCGGGATGATACGTATAGCGTTCAACAAAACGCGTGTCCCGGTCCGGTTTCAGCGCGCCGCCGCCCGGGACGCCGATTACGTTGGGAATAACATGGGTCGTCTCCACAACCAGGGTGTTGCCTTCATAATAGCCGGTCGAATGGCCGAGCCGGGTAGCAGGGGCGTCAGGTGGTAGCGCGGGTCCATCAAGGTAAACCGTCCTGACGGCATTCCAGTATTCGTAACGGAAGACGACCTTGTCAGCATATTGCTCGATCTGCATCGGCACCGGCGCCAGGATCTGGTGGCGCAGGCTATCGCCTTTCGGGGTGCAATCCAGCGCCGCGCCCTGCGCCGGGTCGTATTGCGCCTGTTTTACCAGGCCATCGGGGGTCAGCAGGTTGCTGTTCTGCGCCTGCTCATACTCCCGCATCTGGTAGAACAGTTCCTTAACTGTCTGATCGTCATTCTCAGGGTCACGCAACAGGGATTGCAGGTATTTGAAGCCCACCAGGGAGCAGCCCGAGCGGGCGCAGGCAAGGTCTTCGATACGCCAGCGTTCATCATCAGGCGTCAGCAGCGCATTGCTCCAGACACCGGAAATAGCCGGGCGCTCGCCGGCGCCGGCATACACCGCGCCGCAACCGGCAATGAGCAGCGCTATACCGACAAAACGATAAAGAGTGTTCATGCCACCGCAGTATAAATGAAAACAGGGTGTAAATCTGCCGGACTCCCAAAGGAGGATGTTGTCTGACGCGGGCGTGACGTCTGCAATACCTGGCTGGCGCCCAGGTTTTCCAACGCAATGCTGACTAAAACCAAAGGCCGAGAGGGTATAATTCAACCAGCCATGAACAGACACCTCCTTCTTGCGCTGATCGTCTCAGCCAGCGTTATTACCATGATGTCGACAGACTTGTATGCGCCGAGCCTCGCAAGTTTGCCGGTATTGCTGAACACCAGCCCGGAACTGGTCAAGCTGACGGTCAGTCTTAATCTTCTGGCTTATGGCCTCGCCACCCTTATCCACGGTCCACTGTCAGAACGCTTCGGCAGAAAGCCGGTGCTGCTATGGGGTCTGGTCGGATTTACCCTGGCCAGTTTCCTCTGCGCAACGGCCGCCGACATCGACCAATTGCTGGCTGCGCGCGTGCTTCAGGGCATTGCCGCCGCAGTAGAAGGTGTTGTTGTGCTGGCCATCATCCGCGATGTATTTACCGAAAAGGAACAGGTCAGGGCAATTGCCGTGTACGGCATTGCCACCTCTTTTGCGCCCGCGTTTGCCCCCATGATAGGTGGTTATATCCACGTATTATTCGGCTGGAGGATGAATTTCTACCTGCTCACAGGCCTGGCGCTGATCGTGACTGCGCTGATCACGTTGTTCCTGAAAGAATCCGCCGAAAAAGACCCCGACGCGCTGAACCTGAAAGAAATCTACGCGGATTATATTGGCCTGCTCTGCAACAGGTCATTCCTGACTTATGTCGTCATCGGCGGTTGCAGCCTGGGCTGTATCTTCGTGTTTATTACCGCAGGCCCTTTTATCCTGATTAACAACCATGGCGTGGCAACCGAGCATTTCGGTTATTACCAGGCAGTCCTTGTGATTGCCTATATTATCGGCAGCCTATTGGCAGCCCGCATGACCCGGCGCCACAGCGCCAGGGAAATACTGCGCGTCGGGGTTTGCTTCGCAGTGTGCGGCGCCCTGTTATTGCTGGGAATCCTGGCATCTGGTTGGGAGACACCGGAAACCCTGACCCTGGCTGTTGCGGTACTGCTGTTCGCGGAAGGACCGATATTTGCCGTGGTGCCCACCCTGGCAATGGATACATCCGACCGCAGAACCGGCGCCGCAGCCGCTTTCATCGTGGCGGCAGAAATGGCTATCGGCTCAGTTGCGGCGCTGGCGGTAAGCTGGGCCCATGACGGCACGGCATTACCGATGCTAATCACGATGCCGGCGCTGGTCGTGGTTATCGTTCTGGCATACCTGTACAGTGGGAAACTGCCTACTTATACCATTCCCGTGAAAACGGGAATCCAGTGAAACTAAGAGTCGCCCTGCGGGCGACACAGTATTTGACTGGACTCCCGCTTCCGCGGGAGTGGTTCTGTGGTAGCATTCACAGGAGTGCCCCGTCCCATTCCCTTGCAAGTGCCCCCCGTCCCATTCCCGCGCAAGCGGGAATCCAGTAAGCAATTCTTCCTTACAAGAAGTCTCGTTGTCTGAAATATTGACGGACAATCCCAGGTTGAGCAACTACTCCTGTGCGTCCCGCTGGTAAACAACTTCTCCATTGATGATGGTGTACATCACCCTGACCCGATGCAGTTCATTGACCGGGATAGTGTACGGATCACGGTCCACGACCACCAGGTCCGCCAGTTTGCCCGGTTCTATGCTGCCCAGCCGGTCCTCTGTACCCATGTGCCGGGCTGAATTGACCGTGAACAGTTCAATGGCCTGGTCCAGGGTGATGGCCTGTTCCTTGCCGAAGCTGTCCTCGCTTCCACCGGGTCTTTCCCTGGTCACCAGCGTCTCGATAGCAATCCACGGGTTGACCGAGGGCACCACGGACCAATCCGAACCCGGAACTGCCAGGGCGCCGGATGCGATGACCTCGCGTACCGGCCACACGCGTTTGATGCGCTGCGTTCCGACCGCCGCAATAATGCTGTCATTAATCGGACTGGGACTCCACAGGTAAGGCGACATCTCAAAACTTGCGCCGATTTCCCGCGCCAGGGGCATGTCCTCGGCAGCGACGAAAGTGGAATGCCCGATGTTATGCCGCAGGTCGCTGTCGCCATTGGCCTGGCGCGCGCTGGCTATTGCCTGCAACCCGGCGCGCGCAGACGCATCGCCGGCGGCATGGAACTTCACCGTCAGGCCCATGGCATCGTAGCGGGTGACTACGTCATTCAATACGCGCTGCTCTTCCAGCAACATGCCGTAGCGGCTGGCTTCATCGTCGCGCCCCTCGACCGTGCCTGCATAAGGCTCCAGCATCGCTGCCGTGTGGCTGTCGGTCGGAACGCCGTCGAGAAATATCTTGACGCAATCGGGTGATACACGTTCTCTTGCATACGTTGCGCGGGTCTCGATAAACGCCCCTGTGTCTGCATTGGCGCTGAACCATGGCATACACAACCTCACGCGTTGTTTCAGGATGCCTGAGTCAGCCAGCGCGGCATAGGCGCCGGCTTCTTTTTCGGGATTAGAGGAATACCCGGTCGCCGCCTCCGAAAAAGACGTGATACCGTGGACCAGCATTTCATCCAGCGCCCATTCCAGCGCGGCGCTGATCTGTTCACCCGTTGCTTCGGGAATATGCATCCGCACCAGCATCACCGCCTCTTCCCTGAGTATGCCGGTCGGCGCACCGGAACTGTCGCGTTCGATGATTCCATCTTCAGGATTGGGCGTGCCGGCGCTCAAGCCGGCAATCTCTAGCGCCCGGGTATTGGCCCAGGCGCTGTGTTCGCTGGTATCACTGAGCAAAACCGGATTGTCCGGTGTGACTCCATCAAGCATGGCTGCGTTCGGCGCCTGGCCGATTGCGGACACATCCCATTGGCCGCCGGTAATCCACTCGCCCGGTTCGGCCTGTTCGGCGCAGTCCTTGACGCGCTGTTGGACCTGCGCCAGCGTAAAGCCCTGGGGAATGACACAGCGTTGTGCCTGCATGCCGGCATAGATGGGATGTACGTGCAGATCGTGAAACCCCGGGAATACCACCTGACCATCCAGGTCAATCACCTTGGCGCCGGTACCGACCAGGGCGCTGATCGTCTCCGTTGCGCCGACCGACTCGATCCTCCCTTGCCGGACAATCACCGCTTCGGCCACGGGTTGCTCCGGGTTCAGGGTATAAATTTTCCCGTTTATCAGCGCCACCTCCTCGGGAGCCCGGGTGCAGGCAGCGAGCAGGAGCAGCGCGATAAATACAGACAGGCTGAGAGGTTTTGTCGGCATTGTTCAGTCTCTCCGGGCAAACAACGGCTATGACTCGATTTAAGGAAACTCTGGACAAGTCCATCCTGGACTTGTCAGAGTACGGAAAACAAAAATGCGATTTTTGTTTTCCTCACAATATCAATGCCTTACAGTCATTGATATTGACGATACATCCTTGTATCGTAGGAACCTCTGAGACTTAATCAGAGGTTCTATAAATTGCCCTCCTGACATCCTGACATTGCAAGATTTTAATATCAATGATAGCCTGTCGTTGGAAAATAAGATAGTTAAAGAACCTCTGTTGAGGAACCTCCAAGATTTAGTCTCAGGGGTTCCAACAGTACAGGGATGTGCCGTTTGACAATGGATGGACTTGTTCAGCGGTTCCTTGAAAAATCATCTTGAGGGGGAATTAATATGTCGGCGATAAAACTTCCGTTCTTGAACGCGCCAATGGTTTGCCTGTTGTACATGCTGAGCGCTAGTCCCGGCCCGGCCCTGGGCCAGCAGACCATGCTTGAAGAAATCATCGTAACCGCGCAGAAGCGCGAGCAGGGCATCAACGATGTCGGCATTACCGTTAATGCATTCACCGGGGCCCAGCTTGAAAACTACGGTGTGAGATCGGCGGAACACCTGGAAAGCATTACCCCGGGACTGACTATTACCAATGCGCAGCCCCATGGCGTTCCCGTGTATACCATTCGAGGCGTCGGTTTTGCGGACTATACCACCTCGGCTTCAAGCACCGTCGGGCTTTACTTCGACGAAGTAAACCTTCCGTACAGTGTGATGACCCGCGGTGTGCTGTTTGACATGGAGCGCGTGGAAGTCCTGAAAGGGCCGCAGGGAGACCTTTACGGGCGCAACTCCACCGCCGGGCAGATCAATTTTGTCGGTCGCAAACCCACCGAAGAATTTACGGCCGGGCTAAAACTGGGATACAGCCGTTTTGATGTGATCGACGCCGAAGCCTATGTAAGCGGCTCGCTGGCCGCTAATGCGCGCGCACGCGTGGCGGTTAAAACCACCCAATCAGCCGGTGACGGCTGGCAGAAAAGCCTGAGCCGTCCCGGTGACAGGCTGGGCGAATATGACGATATCGCGGTACGCGGCCTGCTGGATCTGGATATCAACGACAACGCATCCTTATTCATCAACCTGCACTGGTATGAGGACAATTCCGACAACATGGCGCCAACCCCGGTAGATGGAATGTCAATAGGCCTCCCGACCTCACTGGCGTTACCCACCCCCGGTAATATCATATTTTCCGAAGGAAAGACCCGTGTTGCCGACTGGTCGCCCGACCTTCCCCCTGAACGGGACAATACTCTCAAGGGCGTTTCCGCGAAACTGGACTGGGATTTTGGTGGGGTAAACCTGACGGCAATCAGTTCCTACGACAAGTTTGATCGGGATGAAACGTTTGATCCGTCCGGTGTCGGGTTTGAAGATGCCGATGTCCTGAATACGACCGACCTTAAAGTTTTCTCACAGGAAATTCGCCTGTCGTCAAACAACGACTCCAACCTGTACTGGCTGGTCGGCGCCCACTACTCCTGGGATGAGATCAGTGAGAGCTATATCTTGTTTATGGATGAGTCGTTTTTTGCCTTTTTCGGCAACCCGCCCGGACTGGATATTGATACCAGCTACGACCAAACAACGGAAGCCGTAGCCGCGTTCGGCCATATTGAATACGAATTCGCCCCGGATTTCCGCTTAACCCTGGGCGCGCGCTACACGGATGAGAAACGGAAATGGAGCGGCTGCACCTACGACACCGGTGACGGTTCGCTGGGCGCGCTGTGGAACTTTATTCTCACGCCTGCTGTAATGATACCGCAGGGCTTCCCGGACCCCGGCCCGCTGGAGCCGGGTGGTTGCGGCATTTATGATGAAAGGCCCGGTTCGCCGACATTCGGCCAACTGGCCGTGTTTTCGGACAGCATCACAACTGAAAAGTGGATGTGGAAAGCAACGTTTGATTACAGCCCGATAGAAGATATGCTGCTGTACGGCACGGTGTCGAAAGGGTTCAAATCCGGTGGTTTCAACGGCGCCGCCGCCCAGACTCACACCCAGCTACTGCCGTACAAAGCGGAAACATTGTTGTCTTTTGAGGCAGGCTTGAAATCGACGCTGTTTGACGGCAGGCTGCAATTGAACCTTGCCGGCTTCTATTATGACTATGAAGACAAGCAGGAACCCACTGTGGCCGTCACGCCTGTCGGCAATATATCGGGACTCACCAACGTACCTGAATCGGAAGCCGTAGGCGTGGAGATGGAGTCACACTGGTTGATAACCTCCGGGTTGACCCTGGACCTGGGTGTTGCCTGGCTCAATACGGAAATCAAGGAATATGAGGCTGTCGATGAATTGGCCAGCGCCTGGCCAGTTGAGATCAGGTTCGATGCTTCCGGTTCCGACCTGGCAAACTCGCCTAACTGGCAGGCTAACGGAACGCTGACCTACGAATGGCCTCTCACCGGTACAATGAACATGATGCTGGCAGGAGATTTCTCCTACAAGGCCGACAACGACGGCGCCGTACAGCCGCCGATCAGCGATTATTTTCTTGTGAATGCCCGTGCCAGGTTGAGCGCTGCCGACGACCGCTGGGGTGTGACAATTTGGGGGCGCAATATCTTCAATGAAGAGTACTGGCACTCAACCTCCACCAGCAACTGCTGTTATGTGAGGATGAACGGCATGCCGGCCACTTACGGAGTTTCTCTGGATTATAATTATTAGTACTCTTTCAACTTAATTTTGACATGTTCAGCGGGTCGGCATCAGGCCCATGTCGAATTGCAGGTGGCTGAACGGCACCGGGATGTTGTAGCGGGCAGCCAGGCCGGCATCGTCGGATTGTTCATAATGGCCTATCAGCGAACTCTTGGTGGCGAACACCGCGTCTGAGTCCAGATACTCGTCGCCTTCCGAAAATACGTGCGTTGTCAGCGGCTCGTAACCGTCCGCAGAGACGATGAAATGGATATGGGCCGGGCGCATGCCGTGACGGCTGCTGGTTCGCAACAAATCACCAACCGGTCCGTCAGTGGGTATGGAATAGGATAGCGGTTTTTCCGTGACAAAAGCGTAATTGCCTTGCTCATCCGTGGTGAAGATGCCGCGCATATTGTTCTCCGGCATGGTTTGATCCTGCACATCATACGTACCGTTCGCTGCGGTTTGCCAGATGTCCAGCTTTGCTCCCGCTATGGGATTACCGTCCGGGTCAGTCACCCTGCCCTGTACCAGCGCAATATCTCCACCATAATGCCGCTTGATGATGCTGGCGCCGTTTTCGTATTCCGGCGCGCCGGGCACGTAAAACGGCCCTAACACTGTGGACTCGGTGCCCTGGCCGGACTTGGGGTGGTTGATCGCATCAACCAGCATGGATACGCCCAGCACGTCTGACAACAGGATAAATTCCTGGCGCTTATCGTCGCAGATCTGGCCTGTAGCGGTTAGGAACATGATGGCCTTGAACCATTCCTCTTCCGTCAACTCCACATCCTTGACAAACGCATGGAGGTGTTTGAGCAACGAGGTAATGATCTGCCTGAACCTTGGATCTTCTGTCTTGGAACCGTATTCTTCCAACACGATTTCCGTCAGATTATCGATTGTAAAATCACGCATGATTTCCTCCCCGTGTAGTATTCACATGGATGGACAGGATATACAGGATGCTGTCATGTCTTGCATCCTGTATATCCATGTTAATCTTAACGCCCTTTTGCGCGCAATGCCTGCACGGTGAAATCTGTTTCTTTAAATGGTTTTTCCGGCAATATCGCCTTGAACTGCAGGGTCGTGCAGTGCAGCGCCTGGATATCGATCATGGAGACCGCATCGATGATCGGCACGCCCATGCCCCGGTTGGAGGGATGATGCCGGTCCGGGTGGGAGTAGGCGGCGATGGCGACTTTCCACAGGTTGCCAGGCCTGTCGAAGATGTGGCCATAGACCGGTAACATGGTCTGGGCGTCCAGGTAATAGCGACGCTTGGACAACGGATGTTGTTTCCAGTAAGGCTCGGCCTCCAGGATATACGCCTTGCGCACGTGCCAGGTGACATTCGGAAAGCAGTTACCCTTGCCGTGGAAGCCGATGAACCTGAAACCATCGAGCTGTTGCCCCACCTCCTCCAGTTGCTGCTCGTCATGATGGAAGAACGGCAGCAGTACCCAGGTGATGCCTTTATAGGTCCACTTCTGATCCATGATGCGGCCGTTATAACCTAAAAAGTCCTCGATCATAATGTCACTGCCGAGGAATGCGTCCGTGGTCTGTCCAGACGCCAGGCGGCGCACACGCCGGTGGCCGGACAGGTACAGCCAGACCTGCTCCGGCTTGGTATCGTCTTCCAGTCGTTGTACCAGCAGTTGCGTCCCGCGCAGGTCGGGCGGCGCCAGTACTCTCAGGTACAGGCCGTGGTAGATTTCGGACGGATTTTTCGGCATCGACGGAATCGGCTCCTGCACATGCCTGTGCATAAACTTCAGCGAACTGGCATAGAAGGACAACTCTCTCTCGATTTTGTCATGCCGTATATTCCTGTATTGCCAGTAAAATCCATCCACCTCACCGCTGTCGTAAGAATAGGTATAGCGCAGGTTCCAGGCCAGCTTGTCCCCTGCCCTGGGATCGTCAAGTTGCGGCTCTCTGGGGAACGGCCGTCCCGCGATGTAATTGTGAATAATCCCCGGCGCATCGCCGAGTTCGGTTTGATCCAGGTAACGCCTCGTTGCGTCGATATACGCAGCATGCGTGGACATGGATATGACCTCGCCCGTGGTGATGGTCAAAAACTCATCACTGATCAGGTCCACCAGCTTAGGCGCCAGAATAGGGCGGAATGACTCCACATTTTCTTTTGTGATCACCGTGCCCGGCGCGGGGTTAAGCGAGGCAACATGTGCCAGGTCAAAGGTGAACGACTCCTCGACCACATCTGCCCTGAGCGCGGCGGTACCGGCCAGAAGACCAAGCAACGATACGCAGATAAATCGTCGAGAAGTCATGTTTGTCCGCTAATCATTCTTCCGCAGATGATACAGGCTGGCGTAAATGAGTTTTACGGTCTTACACCCGCTAATCTGTGGCATCTTCGGGCTTTTTCATAAACAGGTTGACATCATGGGGATTGACCAGGTCTCCAACCGTCCAGCCGTTGATGTCGTATTCATCCATACACTGCTGGGCAAAGTCCTTGAGTTCCTGCTCCAGGCCCGAGGCCTGCGCCGATATCAACGCATCAATGCGGATGTTTTCGTTATTGCCCGAGTAATTGCGTTCATACAGTTCATGGCGGCCACCGAACTCCGTGCCGATGGCATCCCACAACAGGCGCATGGTCTTGACCCGGTCCTCCGCATCGTGGCCGTAAGAGCCCCGCAGGTATTTATCCAGGTAGACTTTCAGCTCCGGCACGTTGAAATCCGTCGCATGGGAGTTCAGGTAGATCAGGCCGCTGGCAACCATGTTCTCGATTAATTCCTTGGCGCGGGGATAGGCCATCGTCATCAGCACCCGATATACCTGCCCGGCATGGCCGTTCGGCACTTTTGCGCCCTTGAAATCGTCAGGCATGCCGCACATCGCATCCGACAAGGCCCAGAACAGGTGGCGCAACACGATCATTTCACCTATCGCCACTTGCACGCCGCGATACCCCTTGGAACCGGTGATCTCCAGGGCCTTCATGAACAGACCGGTAATGAAATCAAATTTTACCGCAAGCCGGGTGCAGCCGTGAAAGGCAAAGGTATAACCCCAACCGGAAGTACCCAGGAACGTACTGGCCGCCTCCATGTCCTGGTAGATAAAGACGTCTTCCCAGCGCATCAGCGCATTGTCCAGAACCAGTATCGCATCATTCTCATCCAGGCGGCTGGACAGCGGGTTGTCGAACGGGCTGCCCATCACCTCCGCCGCGTACGCGTAGGACGGCCGGCAAATCAGCTTCACCCCCGGCGTGTCCATGCTCAACATGCCGGAAATCGCAAAACGCTTGTCCTTGACGGGGATGGGTCCGTACTGTCCAAGGAAATTGTAGTGTGTCAGGGCCGACCCGGTCGCCACCACCTTGGCCCCGGAAATGATGATGCCCTCATCCGTTTCCCCGGTACAGTGCATGTAGACATCCTCGATCTCTTCATGGGGTTTATGCCGGTCCACCGGGGGATTCACCAGGGCATGGTTCAGGAACGGCACACTTTCCTGGGCGCGCCGGTACCAGTTCAGGGCATTGCCGGCATAGTCACCGAAATACTCCTGGTTGAATCCCAGGGTCAGCATCAGGCTGGCCTTGTAATCGGGGGTACGGCCCATCCAGCCGTAAGTCATGCGCGCCCACTGGGCGATGGCCTCGCGCTGGGCGATCACATCTTCGCGGCTCCTGGCGACCTTGAAGTAAGGATGGGTAAAACCGCCGTTGCCGGTATCGGTATCGGTACGCAGGTGCGGAAATTGCTCTTCATTATGCAGCGCATCGTAGAGGCGCGCCATCATCCTTGCGGGGTTGCGGAAGGCCGGGTGTTCGGTCACGTCGCGGACCCGCTCCCCGTAAATCCAGATCTCCCGGTCGTCTTTCAGGTTCTCAAGAAATTCAGCGCCGGTATAGGGGCGAATATCGTTATCCACTAAATATGACCTCTGTGATCTTTGTGTCCTCTGTGGCTAGCTCACCTTCCGCGCCTTGTACTCCTCCGGACTTTCCGCGGTTTTGTATTTTTCCACTGCGATCTTCCGATGCAGGATGACCGGTTGTTCCGCGACCGGCGGTGATGCTATCTCCGCAGGGTAACAACCCATGGTTTGCTTAGCCGGGTCCATGTTGGTGCGTTTCGAGAACTGGCGCCGGTTGGTACGCTCGGCGGGGATAATATTGCCTTCACTGTCGCTGTCGAGGTCCCACCACCACTTCTTCACCGGGTTGATCAAACCGTTGCCCACCACGTCATCCAGTTTTGCGATCCAGCTTCGGGTAAACGGCAGGTTCATCGCCGCCCACAGGAACGGCCTCTCAGCCAACACCCCCTCAATGTTCCAGGGGCAGGTCTTCATACAGCGGCCGCACAGCGCGCCGGCGGCGTTGGTAATCCGATAACGCGCGCATTTTTCCACGTCCGGCTTCCACATTTCATAGCCGTTGAACATGATTTTGTCGCCGTAGGGGATCGCCTGGCACGGGCACTCCCGCGCGCACTTGGTGCATTTCTCACAAAAATCCTGCAAGCCGAAATCGATCGGTTTATCCGGCAATAACGGCAAATCAGTCGTGATAATACCGGACTTGAAGCGCGGACCCACGTAGGGATTCAACACCAGTTCACCGATGCGGCTCAGTTCGCCCAGCCCCGCTTCCAGGATGATAGGAATATGCAGAACATCCTGGTCCATCACGCTGTGGCCCCGGGCGGAATACCCCAGGGAGCGGATATGGGCGCCGACAACACCGCCGATGAGCTGGGCGCGCAAGTAGGCGCGCATGCTTTGTGCGCCACTGATCCAGTCATCCCCGCTGGCGCCTTCCATGGTCTCGTAGCCCTGGTCCACCAGGATGGCGATTCCGTACTTGTGGTACGGCTTTATCTCCGAACCGTCGGTATCGTGGGAATACCAGGCATAGTCGGGCAGCTCGCAGATGCCCACCATGTCCGCTCCCATGTAATACAGGGCGGCCTTCACCGCCTCGGCGTTTTTTTTCGGATCATCGGTACCGGGGGCAATAGCATCCGCTTCCTTGCCATACTGCAGCGGCACCATTGCACCCAGCGGCGGTATCATCGCATGGCCGTATGGCGACTTGGTGATCATGCGAAAATTGTGCAATTCCTGCTGCGGTTTATCACCGAGATCGCCCAGGGCAGCGCGGATAAACATATCGTGACGTTTGGGAACCCGCGGCACGTTCGGCCGGTCAATAAACGTAGTGGTGGTGTCCTGCGTTTTCAGTTTTTCCATCGGATAAGGACCCAGGCGGAACGGCCTGTTTTTGAACAGCTTGCCCTTGTAGCCCGGTCGCGCCCCGCCCATTCCCAGCCACCAGCCCGGGCCATGAGACTTCAGCGATTGCATCATCCCGCGTTGCGCCAGCGGTTTATCGGCCGCCAGCTCCATGGTTGTCGAGACCACGGCCATACCGAATTGATCCCCAAGGTAGGGGTTGGTGACCTTGCCACCGCCGTTGGCGCCGGTTACCTCTCCCAGGCCGCTGCAAAGCAACAGGTAATCGAGATCGAGGTCGCTTGCCGATGCGGTGTGCAATGTCGCCTCATATCCCAGAAAACGGATGTAATTCACCATCACCGCCGCCGCTTCGGCCACTCTTAGCGCTGCCCGCTGTGGCTGGGTACCGACCAGCCAGGTTTCGCTCTCAGCATGAGATTCCGGTTCCCTGGTGTACTCGAACAGTAGGACCAGCGCATAGCCATGACTGAAATCCTTGTTCGCGTCCTCCATGGAACGCTGCCAGGCTTCCTGGCCTTCCCGGACGGTAAACTCTGCCATCGCATTGGCCGCCGACCCGGCCTGGTATTCTTTTTCCTGCGCTTGCGCCAGCGACTCATTGATGATGGGTTGTGCCAGTATCGCTTGTTCGGGTATCGCGCAGGTCGCCGCCATACTGACATCGAGGTTGTAACAACCGGCTTTCAGGTGATTGGCGCGTTCTTGCGGGTCTGACGGAATGGGCGCCTGCTTGGGCGCCGGGTCGCCCAGGCGCATGCGGTCGAACAGGTCGAGGTATTCACGGAACGCGCCGGCCATGGATTCCGGATTGCCGGGCGTAACCGCTTCCCGCGTTCGTTGCCCTGCAGCCGGTGAATAGTCGGGTATGGAATTACCGCGTGCCAGCCGTTCCAGCGGGAATGGACCCATGTGCATGGCACGATGTTTATGGGAAAAGAGTCGCATTTCAATCAATCGCCAATGTTATGATTCGATGTTCGATAACGGGTTTGGATGCTGCCCCTGTTGATCTTTATGTTTTTTGCAGTCCGAGTTCGCGCAAGTAGTCATGCACGAAATCAATCCGGTCATTGCCCCAGAATATCTGGTCGCCTTGCACAAATGTCGGCACGCCGATCACACCGGCTTCCTGCGCCTCCTGCCAGTTGTCCTCCAGGACCTTCTGCCTGGCCGGATCATCCAGTGACGCACTGAACTCATCGGGGTCTAGGCCACACTCACGGGCGATGTCCACCAGGGTATCAAGCTGTCCAATATCCTTACCCAGCGCCCATTCGGTATCCATCACCCGGTTGATATAGTCTCGCAGGCAGCCTTTTTCTTCGGCCAATAGAGAACCAACACCCGCCGGAGTCGGATCAGTGGTAATGGGTGGAGGGTTGCAAGGGATATTCATCCGTTTTGCCCAGCGGGCAACATCCTGGCGGGTAAGCGGGATTTTGACCTTTGCCCGGTCCGGCGCCGAGCGGCCGTTCCATCCTGCCAGCGGCCGCCAAACCAGGTTGACATGGTAGTCATCCACCAGGCTGAACATGGTCTTGCTGGCGAGATAACAATAAGGACTTCGAAAATTGAAGAAAAACTTTAAATCAACAGACTCCCTCACCTGTGCTGCTCCTTACGTCTGCCAAAGAGGGCACGAATGTCGCAGAGCAATCAAGTCAAACTCTGTGAATTCTGTACCCTCTGTGGCAATAAAATAAGTGATGTTACCTGCCGCTCTTGCGCAGGTTTTGCACCGTGAACATCTGCGGCGGGTTCAACGTGGGATCCAACTGGCCCTTGAACTGGCCGGTGGTGCAGTGTTTTGCCTGCACGTCATACATCATGAAGCAATTATCGATGGCGACGCCGGAACCCTTGTTACCGGGCAAGTGCCGGTCCGGATAGGCCTGGCAGATGGAAAACGACTTCCACAGGTCGCCCTTGCGGTCGAACTCGGCCTGGCGCGGAATGGTGTATGTCTGCGCATCGATATACATTACGCGCCGGCTCAACGGGTGATTCGGATCCTTCGGCGTCCCGTGCAGCTCATAGACCTTGCGCAGTTCCCAGGTGGTCTTAGGATAACAACCATCCACGTCAACGAACTGGTAACCATCGGGTTCGGGCGGCATATCGGTGGCCAGTTCCAGCTCGTCATGGTTATGGAACGGCAGAAAACCGTTCTTTGTGCCGATATACTCCCAGTTGTAGTCGGATACGCGGTTGTTGTAGCCTTCAAAGTCCTCGATCATGATATCCGTGCCCAGGAATGCATCCGTCGTCTGCCCCGTGGCCAGACGCCGTACTCGCCGCTGGAAACCCAGGTACAGCCAGGCGTCATCCCGCTTCAGGTCGTTCTTGTAACGATGAATGAGAAGCTGGGTATTGGCGATATCAAACGGCTCCAGCGCGCGCACATAAATTGAGCGGAACAATTGCGCGGGATTGTCTTCAAACTCCGGAACCGGTTCCTGGTTCACCCGATGTTTCCAATTCAGGAAATGGAAGCTCCACTTGATAGTGCGTTCGAGCTTTCCTGATTTGGCGTTCCTGAACTTCCAGTAGAACGGCGAGATTGCGGCGTTATCGCCCCAGTTATAACCGTACTGGTAATTCCAGGCGACTTTCAGTCCAGCCTGGGGGTCATTCACATCCGGTTCAGCAGGAAATGCCCGCCCGGCAACAAAATTATCCACCAGCCCATCCGCATTCAAGGATGGTTGATTGTTGACCGCTTCCATGGTTGCCTTGATATAGTTCGGGTGTAACTCCAATGATTCCGTTACCTTAGTCTGCAATGCCGTCTCACCGTTTTTGATATGGTCGTACAACGCCGGATCGAGAATCTCCTTGAACTGCTCCACGTTACCCTGGTCGATGACCATCCCGGGCGTGTATCCTGGAAACTCCGGTGTCCAGTTTTCATAAGGATAAAACGATTTCCTTACATCTTCTTCGGTAAAATCGGCTGAGACCGCCAGGCTCAGGGCAACCAGCGGCATAACAGCGAGATACTTGACATACTTGAACATAATAATTAAGCCTCCTTCCTGAAAATAGTGTTAGAAGCGATAGCGAATCAGAACTTGAAACTCGTCCTCGTGCTGCGCCATGCCGATGGGACCGGAACGGAATCGGCCCAGTGGTTCAAAACCCCTGCGGTCTCCGCAACTGGAACCCACAACATAGGGTTCGGTACAACCGGGGCCATTAGTAAACGGCGGAAATGCATTGGAAGTACGACCGTCATCCGCGACTCGGGCGCCGGTGCCCAACTTGATATTGGCGCCGAAGATCAAACGCAGGTTATCGTTGATCAGGTAGTCCACACCCGGGGCCACGACGGCCGCCTTGGCGCGAAAATCATACGCGGTGATAATTCGCGGCAGTACCCGGTCGTTCCTGAAGAAACCCTGGAACAGGAAAGTGCCGATATAACCATTCTTCCAGTCCTGGAAACCGATCTGCTGCCCGCTGATGGGATGACTGATTGATTTGTGATCAAGCAGGTGCTGGCCGAAAATCTGGGCCGACAGCAGGAAGGTCCTGTTCGGGTTCAACCAGCGGATATAGGTGGGGCGGTCCCAACCGATGACCCAGCGAATCACGTCTGATTCGGAATTCAGGTCAGATGCCGAGGTATCGGCAAACTCCTCGCCACTGGTATGGGCCAGTTCCACCCGGAACGCCGACTTCAGTGGATCAATGTAAAAGTCCGCCGAGCCGCCTATCAGGGTAACCCTTGGGAAGTGGATATCAAATGCCGGCACATATTGCCTGACCCGTTCAAGACCGGGCGTATCGGTAGGATCAAGCGGGCTGAAGCCCAACGGGCATCCGGCAAACGCCGGGCTCCACAGTCCCGGCGCAGGTGTAGTCGGTGGGCAACCCTGGGGTGGAATCAAGGTTCCCAGGAACGGGTTGACGCCTTCGATCTCGGCGCGTAAAGCCGGGAGTTGCGAATAAAATGTCATCGCGTTAAGCGAGAAACCCACGCCCCTGAACACACCTTCCAAACGCACCCCGCCCTGGTCGAAGTCCCAGCCGGGCAAGTGGATATCACGGATACCGATAACATGACGGGGGAAATCCGTTGCCAGGTTCCCATCCGGGGCAAGATGACCGGCAAAGTTATTGACGGTACACCCATTGTCCCAACAATTCTTCAGCGCCCGGAACAGGTCACCGGCAAGCAGGATATTGTAAGGCTGCCCGCCTTGACCCAGGTTGTTCGGACGGAATTTCTCGAAGTTCCAGATCACCTGGAAGTTCAGGTCATCAAAGGCGCCTACAGCGCCGGCACGGTACTCCGCAGAAAAGATCCCCAGCGGGATACGGCTGTCCTCGAACTCCTCGTAAATACTCTGGATAGAAAAATCGATCGGGTTGACCTGGTCCAGTACCCGAAACAGGTCGGTGCGGCCCCAGACCACCTGCTGGCGGCCGATGCGGAAGTTGATCTCATCGCCGTTGTTGACCGGCATGGTCGCGTCAACGTAGATCTCCCGCAACCAACCATGGTCATCAGTGAATTCTGGAAAGCGCAGGTCGTCCAGGGTCGCATCCATATAACCGGGGATACAACCGCGGGGATCGACATCACAGGGCCGGGTCGGGGTAAACAGTTCCAACCCGCCGCCGTACTCACCGTTATTGTTGCTGGCTGCAAGTTCGCCACCCACCCTTTTCAGTCCTTCATTGGGATTGACTGTGGTATCGAAACCAAAGCCTCCGCCCCCGGGCAGGGCCGGCACACCCGCAGAGACCGGTGAGAAGCCCCAGGGCGCATCCACGGTGGGATGATTTGTGAGTTCAGAAACATTGACCATTTGCAACTCGGCATCAGGACCGAATCCGACCGGAAGATAGACCCCTGAACCGGAACTGGTGGTCGTGACCGGTCCTCCCGAACGCTTGCCAAAGGTATCGTCGTTCAGGTCGTAGACGCCATCATAGGTGGCTCGCAGGGTTCCATGAAAGGACAACTCGGAGAACAATCCCGTGGGCTTGAATATTTTCGACCACTCAATCTGACCGCGTATGCGTTCCTTGGTAATGCCGTAACTGTCACGGTGGTGGTAGGTGTTGTCGACAAAGCCGTGGATTGTCAGGGTGCCGTCACTCGAGTTCCACGCAGATACCGACAGTGGCGCGATGGCAACAGCGCCTGCGATCGCACTCGATAACAGGGTGAGAGAAAACCTGCGGATATTCATCGTTTATCCCCCTTCGCTAAGTGAACTTGATTAGTGTAGTTATGAAAATATCGATATTTTTTCATTATAGCCTCTTTATTCGCCATTACCATGAATATTTTTTGGGCGGGGACAGGACGTGCCTGTCTCCACCTATTGCATAATGATTCCCCAATTCCTCGCTGTCAGTCCATGTCAATCTCATCGATCATCGAACCAGTGCCTTTTTCCCAGCGCTCCTCTCCAGCCTTCATGATGAATTTCGGCTTGAAAATGTTCACCCAGGCTGGCACCAGGAACATCGCAGACGCCATGTTCATGATCAGCATGATGATAAGCAGGCGGGCCGCGTCCGCCTGGAAACGCAATTCGGAAATGAACACCCACATGATAATTCCGCCCACCAGGGTCGTAGCAGTCAGCGCAATGGCAACGCCGGTGGTGCTGACCGCGCGCCGGATCGCGTCCTGCACATTGTCGGCTACATGCATCTCCTCCTTGATGCGGTCCATCATGTAAATCGCGTAATCCACCCCAAGACCGATACCCACGGCTATCATCGGCACGGTATTGACGTTCAGCCCCATGTTCAGCAATCCCATGCAGGCATAGGTGAGCGTGGTGGCGAAGGTCATGGATACCAGCATCATGAAGCCGGAGTGGAACGAACCGTAAAACCAGAGAGTAAACGCCAGGATCAGCACCAATACCGCGGGCACGACGATGACATTGGTCTCAAAAGCCTCTTCGTTGATGGCCGCGGTCACCCCGACCGGGCCGCCTGCCAGGTCGATGTGCAGCCCCTCAATCCGGCTGCCGGTTGTATCTATCCATTCCTTGGCCATGTGGATCGCGCGCCGTATGGTCTCGCCTGTATGGTCCTTGTAATAGAACACCATGTTGGCCAGCCGGTCATCGGTATCGATATATTCCAGCAATGCGCCCTGGGTCGGCGCCGACATCATAAACATGAACAGCAGCCCGCCGATATTCTGGTCGATGGACGGGATCACCGCCCAACGCGGGTCATTGTTGCGAGTCATCTGGTTCACCTGGGTCAGCAGGTTGTTGACCCCCTTCACACCGCCCAGTTTCGGGTCCAACAGCATGTGGTTCTGGAAATCCGCCAACGCTTTCATGATCTCCGGTTTTTTCAAACCACCTATTTCATCGGCGCGGGCAATGATGAACAGTTCCTCCGCTCCCGGAAAACGTTCATTGATCGCAGTGGATGAAACATTGAAATCATGGTCGTGATAGAGCAACGGTGAGCCCGGTTCCGGTTCCCCGATCTGCACCCAGGAACTGAAATACGTCGCGCAAAGAGCAATGATGAGACAGGTAATGAGCACCGCTTTCGAACGTCCCCTGGTACCGACAACCTGGGCAAACTTGGGAAAGATCGCCCGCGCCAGGGTATGCTTGACGGCCACATCTTTGGGCCTTGGCAGTTCCGCCAGCAGCATCGGGATCACGATCAGCACGGTGACCACCATGCAGACCGCCCAGAACGACGCGTAAATGGCCATCTTGTCATTAATCGGCACCGAACCCAAGCCGATGAGGTACAGCGCGGAGGCATCCGCAACGATGGCCAGCGCGCCGGGCCTGAACAACGCGTTGAAGGTGTTTCGGGCCGCTGGCACCTTCTCGCCGGTGCGCGACAACTCAAGGAAATAGCGTTCCATTTTCTGGATGCCGTGGGACATGGCGCGCGCAGAGATCAGAAACGGCACCACCAGCATCAGCGGATCCAGGTTATAACCGAACACCCCCATGAAACCCACACCCCAGATACTGGTCAGGATCATGCCCAGCAACGGCAGCAGGATACCGTAAAGCCGGCGCGAGTAGAAAACCAGGATGCCCAGTACGATCAATATGGTATAGAAGAAGATGAGTAGGATATCGCCACTGTAGGAATCCACCCAACCCACCAGCACCGGGTGGCCGGTGGCGTGGATTTTCACTCCCGGCGCGGCCTCTTCCGCCCGGATCGCCTGGATTTCCTCAAACACCTTGCCGTAATCGAGCTGGCCTTCATTTAAGGTGCCCTTGATCAAGGCCGCTTTCATGTCCGGCGAAACCAGCAATCCGTAGACATTGGTACTGGCCAGCACGTCCCGTTGAATCTGCGCCAGTTGTTCTTCCGTGTATTCTTCGTGGTGCGGGTCGTAATAGTTCTGCGAACGGATGGTGCCATCCGGAGTCAGGAAGATCTTCCTGGTGTTGCGGTGGGTCAGGCTGGTCACCAGGTTGTGGTTGATATTGGACACGCTGTCCAGCTTTTGGGTAATGCGGTGAATCCGGTCGAGGGCATCATTCGTGAAGATCGTCCCCTCCTCCACTTCCATCGCCATGACGATGATATTGGCCCCGCCGAACGTATCGCGGATACTGTTATGCAGTTGTATGTACGGGTGTTCCTGGGGCAACAGGTCGGCAAAGTCCGAGAGCATGCGCACGGTGGGAATATTCCAGGCAAACATCGCGGTAATCAGGAATATCAGCGCCAGCACGAATTTCCGGTTGTTGAACAGGAAATTACCGAATACCGGAAAAATCTGGCTGGTATCTAGTTTCATGATTTATCTCCCACCAGTTCCTGAGCTGAAAAAATTTCCAATACGCCTGCGGGTCCGCTCACGATCAAGCGCTGATCGGGTAACGGCATGATCCCGCGCAGGTACTGGCGGAACGGCCGGCCATGATCGAACGGCAACCACCTGTCTCCATCCAAACGGAAAATGCTGCCTTCACCACCGGTGACAAACAACTGGCCGTTGGCTTTTGCCAGCGTATACAATGTCACCAGGCTGCCGGTAGCTTGTGTCTCCCAGGTCTCTCCGCCATCGTCCGTAGCCAGGACCACGCCGCCCAGGCCGGCGATCCAGCCCCGGTTCGGATCCTCAAAATACATGCTTTGCGGATAAAACTCGTCCGGCATCGGCGGCATGAATTCCCAGTTGGAGCCGGCATCGGCGGTTTTCAGCAAAGTGCCGAACTCGCCGGCGATATAGATGTTCTGATCATCGAAAAACTGGATGTCCGTAAAAATAATATCCTCATCCAGGGAGGTTACGTCCCAACTCACGCCGCCATCCCGGCTGACCGAGATGGTGGAAAAGCTGCCTACCACCCACAGGTTGCCGGCAGGGTCACACTGTATGGCCTGGGGCGCCTCCTCGGTCGCGAGTTGGCTCCTGTTCCAGCTCTCACCCTGGTCGTTCGACAGCCATACTTCACCTTCAAAGGCCAGCGCGGCAAACAGGCCACCGGCGCAACTGGTAATGTCCAGGAACGCCGGCCAGGAAGGGATTTGATAGCGTTGCCAGCTCGCGCCATCGTCTTGTGACGACAGGATGACACCACCGGAGCCGACTGCGACGATATTTTGCTGAAATGCACTGACGGCCTGGAAATTGTCGGTCCTGCGAATCGGGTTTTGCAGGGCTTTCTCGACCTCATCCAGCACCAACGGCGACTCGCAAGCGGATGCCAACACGCAGGCCACAGCCAACAGCCAGCGGCTTGCAAACCGGGCGCTCTCTTTGATGTAATTATTATTCATGTTTCCCCTAAATTAACCCTCATAAACAGCGCGCTGCGCATCCTGGCCGCATGTAATTGTTGACATAATCCAAATCACGCCCCCGTACCACTCGTGCGAAACACCACCTTACCACTCCCGCAAAACACCAACTTACCACTCCCGCGAAAGCGGGAGTCCAGTCAATTACTGTGTCGCCCGCAGGGCGACCCGTTATTATAGTTTTCAAACCATCCGAAAACTGACCTTCCCCAAGTCCTGGAAGCGCACATTGATCGTATCGCCTTTGTCCAGAGCAACCGCCGCCGTGATTCCCCCGGTCATTATGAACGTCCCTGCGGGTATGGTCTCACCGCGCGCAGCCAGCATGTTCGCCAGCATCGCCACGCTCAGGGCAGGATGCCCCAACACTGCGGCGCCGGCGCCGGTCTCAACCACTTCTCCGTTTTTCTCCATCACCACCCCAAGGGCCGGCAAGTCCAGGGAGTCCGCGCCACGCAAGACACTGCCGACGACAAAGCCTGCGGCGGAAGTATTATCGGCAATGACGCTCTTCAGGTCAAAACGAAAATTTTCATAGCGGGAATCGATGATCTCCAACGCCGCCGTAACAAAATCAACGGCTTGCAATACCTGGCCGATATGGCATCCGGGACCGGCCAGTTCCGCTTTTGTCACGACAGCCACCTCCGCTTCCACGCGCGGGTGGATAAACGCTGAGCAGTCAATCTCAGCGCCATCGGCGTAACCGCCGGTAGCAGGCAGGAAACCGTATACCGGATCGGACACCCCCATCTGCCGCATCTTGGCCTGGGAGGTCAGGCCCATTTTCAGGCCGGCGATGCGGATGCCGCGTTCTTCTTTGCGCCGGCGGATCTCGTACTGGATGGCGTAGGCGTCCTCCCAGTCCAGTTCCGGGTAGTCATCGGTAATCTTCGTTACCGCTTGCCGGTTGAGTTCGGCATTCTCCAGCCGCTCGGCCAGTTGCCTGATGGTTTTTTGATCCAGCGTCATTGCACTGCCTTTATTTCACGCCGCGCCCGCGCCATGTTCAGCGCAACGTCTTCGATCATGTCTTCCTGGCCGCCGATGGTCTTCATCTTCCCCAGCTCGACCAGGATGTCGCCCGAAGGCAGCTTGTATTTTTCACCGACGCGCTTCGCGTGCAGCAGGAACGAAGAGTAGACACCGGCATAACCCATGATCAACGAGTCACGGTCGACCCGGATCAACTGGTCCATTATCGGCACCACCACATCTTCCGCAACGTTCATCAATTTGAATACATCCACGCCGGTTTTGACGCCCATGCGGTCCAGCACCGCGTTGAACACCTCAAGCGGCGTGTTGCCGGCGCCGGCGCCCAGCCCCGCGGCGGAACCGTCAATCCGGTCGGCGCCCGCTTCGACTGCGGCCAGTGAATTGGCAATGCCCATTGCCAGGTTATGGTGCCCGTGAAAGCCAATCTCGGTATCGGCTTGCAGGCCGGCGCGCAATGCCCCGATGCGGGCCGTGACATCATCCGGCAGCATATAGCCGGCAGAATCGGTGCAGTAAATGCAGTTGGCGCCATAGGATTCCATCAATTTGCCCTGTTCAAGCAACTGTTCCGGTTCCACCATATGCGCCATCATCAGGAAACCGACGGTATCCAGGCCCAGTTTTCGAGCTGAACTGATATGTTGTTCCGAGACATCCGCCTCGGTGCAATGGGTCGCGACGCGGATGGTATGGACTCCACAATCCCGCGCCATGTTCAAATGATCCACGGTGCCGATACCCGGCAACAGCAAGGCCGACACATTTGCCTGCTTCATACGCGGCGTGACCGCTTGCAGGTACTCTTCATCGGAGCTGGCAGGAAAGCCGTAATTGATGGAGGCGCCACCCAGGCCATCGCCATGGGTCACTTCGATAAGGTGGACGCCTGCGTCATCCAGCGCGGAAGCGACATCGATCATCTGCTCAGTCGTGATCTGGTGGCGCTTGGCATGCATCCCGTCGCGCAGGCACATATCATGCAGTTTTACTGTTTTTCCGTTTAGATTCATGGTGTTGTTGTATCAGTTTCGACTTGATCGCTGTTTTGTGGGGCTAAGCGTTGGCCGCATCCAGGCGCAATGCGCCGTTGATGATTTCTTCCGCGAACATCTCACCGGTTCGCAGCGCCGCGGCGGTCATGATGTCCAGGTTGCCCGCGTAATCCGGCAGGTAATCTCCCAGACCCTTCACCTCCATGAAGATGGAGACGCGCCGGCCGTCGAATACCGGGCCGTTTTTCAATTGGTAGCCGGGCACGTACTTCTGCACTTCCCGGATCATGTCGTGGACGGATTTGCGGATAGCATCCTGGTCGGGATCGTCCTGCGTCAGGCAATGGATGGTGTCGCGCATGATCAGCGGGGGTTCAGCAGGGTTGAGGATGATGATGGCCTTGCCGCGTCCGGCGCCGCCTACCCGTTCCAGCCCGTTGGCCGTGGTGCGGGTGAACTCATCGATATTCTTGCGGGTGCCCGGGCCGGCGGATTTCGACGCGACAGTCGCCACGATCTCTGCGTATTCCACCGGTTGTACCCTGCTTACCGCGGCTACCATCGGGATTGTCGCCTGGCCACCGCAACTGACCATGTTCACGTTGGTCTCCTGTTTGCCGACATGTTCCTGCAGGTTTACGGGCGGCACACAATACGGGCCGATGGCAGCCGGCGTCAGGTCGATGACCAGCACACCCCGTTGTTCCAGCTTCCGGGAGTTCTCCGGGTGGACCGAGGCAGAGGTCGCATCGAAGGCGATCCTGATACCGTCTTTTTCAATATGTTCGAGCAACGCATCCACGCCTTCGTGGGTGGTCTTCAGGCCGCTCGCGCCGGCCTTTGCCAGGCCGTCCGAGTTCGGGTCGATTCCCACCATCCACACCGGGTTGATGCGATCACTGCGCAGCGCCTTTATCATCAGGTCCGTGCCGATATTGCCGGAACCGACCAAAGCAGCATTAACTTTCATATTCAGTTTACCCCTGTCCTCTATCCTCAGTTGAACCGCACCGATGCGTTGCCGATTCCGCCGACAGCCAGGGTCATTACATCTCCGGGCACGACGGGGTGCAGCGGCACCAGGGAACCGGACAGGATCACTTCACCCGCTTCCAGCTTGATACCGAACTCGCCCAGGGTGTTCGCCAACCAGGCCACACAGTTTACTGGTGAACCCAGCGCCGCGGCGCCGGCGCCGGTGGCGATAACTTCACCATTTTTGGTATGTACCATGCCGCAGGTCACCAGGTCCACGGCGCGCGGGCTCACGGCCCGATCTCCGAGCAGGAACGCCCCGCAGGACGCGTTATCGGCAATGGTGTCTTGTATCTTTATCTTCCAATCCTGAATACGGGAATCCACGATTTCAAAACAGGGCATCACACATTCCGTGGCGCGCAGCACCTCGGCATTGGTGATACCCGGACCATCCAGGTCGTGTTTCAGGATGAACGCGATCTCACCCTCTGCCCTGGGCTGGATCATTTCCGCGCTGATGGGTACTTCGTCGCCGTCGTTGTAGACCATGCGGTCGGTCAGGTAACCGAAGTCCGGCTGGTTGACCTGCAGCATATTCATAACCGCCTTGCTAGTAACACCAATCTTCTTGCCGATGATTTTCTCGCCGTCATCCAGGCGCCGTTGCAGTAATTGCAGCGAAATGCGGTAGGAGTCCTCAATGGTGATATCCGGTTCCTGGTCTGTCAGTGGCTCGATGGTCTTGCGCGCGCGCAGGCAATCGTACAAGGTATTGCCATAAGACAGTATTTTTTCTTCAGTCAGGCTCATTATTTCTGTCACAGTGTCGGATTGAATTCCTACAGTTTCACACACACGTTGCGCATCTCGGTGTAGAACTCAAGTGAGTGTACACCACCTTCGCGGCCTATGCCCGATTGTTTGGAGCCGCCGAACGGAGTCCTGAGATCGCGCAGGAACCAGCAGTTGACCCAGGTGATGCCGACATCAATGGCGGCGGCGACCCGGTGCGCGCGGGATGCATTCCCGGTCCAGATCGCCGTTGCCAGGCCGTAGCGCGTGTCATTGGCCATCGCAATCACTTCGGCCTCATCGTCAAAAGGCTGTACATGGCAGCAAGGACCAAAGATCTCCTCCCGGATGACCGGCGATGATTCAGGCAGGCCCGTCCAGATGGTCGGTTCCACCCAGAAGCCGCCGGCCAGATCGTCGTGCACTTGCGGAATACCGCCGCCGGTTACGACCTGCGCGCCCTCTTCCCTGGCCTTTTCATAGTAGGACAGCACTTTTTCCCGCTGCTGCCGGCTAATCATCGGCCCCAGAGTGGTGGTTGCCAGTTCCGGCTTGCCGGTTGCCAGGTTTTCGGCGCCCAGTCTGAGCCGGTCCACGAATTCATCGAATACCGGGCGCTCCACGTAAACCCGTTCCGTTCCCAGGCAGACCTGGCCGCAGTTGGCGAATACCGAACGCATGGCCCCTTCCAGGGCCTTGTCCATATCGCAGTCGGCAAACACCACGCCCGCGTTTTTGCCGCCCATTTCAAAGGAGACATCGCGCAGCCCTACGGCTGCGGCTTTCATGATTTGCGAACCGGTGGTTGTCTCACCGGTAAACGTGATCGCGTCCACGCCCTGGTGCGTGGTCAGGTACTCGCCGGCAGATTCCGGCCCGAAACCATGCACGACATTGTATACGCCAGCGGGAATACCCACCGCATTCATCACCTCACCCAACAGGGTCGCGGTCGCCGGAGTCTCTTCGGACGGCTTGACCACGACCGCATTACCACAGGCCAGCGCCGGACCGACCTTCCAGGTCATCAGTAACAGCGGCAGGTTCCAGGGACAGATCACGCCGATGACCCCCTTGGGCACGCGCAGCGCATAATTCAATGCGCCGGCGCCGTCCGGCGTGTCCATCATGAAGGATTCCGCCGGCACATTCTTGATCACATCGGCAAATATCTTGAAATTGGCCGCGCCCCGGGGTATATCCACATGCCGCGCGAGCGACCAGGGCTTGCCGGTATCAAGACACTCCGCTTCGACAAAATCATCGAACCTGGCGTTGATGCCATCGGCCAGCTCATACAGTAAAGCCACGCGTTGCTCTACGGTCAGTGAACCCCAAGGGCCTTCGAGAGCGGCCCGCGCCGCTTCGACTGCCGCATCGACTTCATCACGACCCGCTTCATGGACCTGCGCATAGGCCTCCCCCGTCACCGGGTTCAGCGTGTCAAACATTCTGCCGCCGGCAGATCCGACAAACTCGCCGCCGATAAAATGGCAGAACGGCGACCCGGATACAACCTGTTTTACTTGAGCATGCATTTTTTTCTGACTCCTATTACACCCCAATATTATTCCCGCTTAAGCGGAAAGCCAGCTAACAAAGTATCGCCTGTCAGGCGATACGCTATCATACTGGACTCCCGCTTACGTGGGAGTAGTACGAGCATCGCTCCTACTCCAGTACCATTCCCGCGAAAGCGGGAATCCAGTGAAACAAACCGTCGCTTCAGCGACACTATATTATTCCGGGGCCAAATACCCCAGCGCATATTCGGCTATTTCCCCATCCTGTTGTTCCGAAGCGCCGGAAACGCCTATCGCGCCGATACGGCGCCCGCCAATCTCAATCGGCGCCCCACCACCACAAACCATCAACCGGTCAGCATTGGGGAGACCGATTCTGCACGCCGGCGACAGGGAATCCAATACTTCTCCCCATTTCGATGTCGGCATGCCGAAACTCATAGCCGTGTAAGCCTTGTTGATCGCCAGGTCAACGGAATGAAACGCCGAACCCGGCATGCGCAAAAACGCGGCAAGATGCCCGCCGCTGTCCACTACTGCGACATTGACTTTCACGCCTAACTCCTCCGCCCGCGTTACCGCAGCCTGAACCAGTGCGTGAGCCGCTTCCCAGTGGATGCTGCCCTGATCTACCACCACTTTCATCTGTTCAGATGCGCTTGTATCTTGCGCCAGGGGGCCTGCCCCTTGTGCTTGAGTTCAGCCATTTTTTCCGCAGAAAAATCAGCCGCGACCCCAACCTGGTAAGACGGCCGGTCAACGCAACGCGCATACCAGTCAGCGACCCGTTTGCGCGACTGGTACCAGTCTGCCCAGCCGAATTGGAACAGGGTTTGAAAATACGGGGACATGGCCGCGTCCGCCAGCGAGAACCGATCGCCCGCAAGCCAATCCTGGGTTTCCAGCGTGCGTTCCATGTCGGCAATGGTCTTCTCGTAGGTCGCCACTGCGTCGACGATATCGGGCGCATCATAGCCCATCTTCAGCAGCCGCCTCTGCCGCTCTCGCCGGGGTTTCTCGACAACCCGGTCAATGACAGCATTCATCTCCGCTTCTGAAAGCATTTTGAGCTTGTCCGCCATAACCAGCGGCCATTGCAACGCGCCGCAACTCGGGTGCACCTTGATGTCAATGTGTTTCATCCACAGACGCATCTGCGCGCTATGGTAGGGATTGTCCGGACGCATATCCGGTTCAGGAAACTTGTCCTGCAGGTACTCGCAGATGATGGAGGATTCGATTACCGACCTGCCATCGTCGACCAGGGTCGGCACCACGCCCAACGGGTTCAGCTTGAGATAGTCCGGCGCAAGATTTTCCTTCTCCGCCAGTTCCACGTGACGCTTTTCCCAATCCAGGTCTTTTTCTGCCAGTACGATGCGCACCTTCTGCGAACAGGGCGACATGGGATGAGTGTATAATTCAAGCATTATGGGTTCGCCTCATCGTTATCGTCATCGTTAATTCCTGCGGCCCGCGCGTATGTTCTTCGGGCTTATGTTCTTGGCGCTTGTGCTGCCAGTGGATTGCATCTGATATTATGGATATAATTTATTTTATCGTTGTTGTCAAATAATATCGATATTTTTTCGTTTTGTCGATATTTTTTTATAGCATATTGTTTTACTGTAACGCCAGTTGAGCATGAACTTATTCAAAAAACCTCACAGACCCCGCTTTTCACCCTTCACAACAGCCTTGCCGGGTAATTGACGATGCGCGCCAAAACGCTGGTTGAAGCGTCTTATGACCGGATCCGTTCCGATATTATCGCGGGGAAACTGGCGCCGGGTTCCAAGCTGCGCATTGAGGAGTTGCGGGAAGACTATAACATCGGCGCAAGCCCGTTACGCGAGGCCCTGAACCGGCTGGCCGGCGAAGGCTTTGTCACCGCGGAAAGGCAGCGAGGGTTCAAGGTTGCGCCGGTTTCTACAGAGGACCTGAAAGACCTGAGTCGCATGCGGGTGATGCTGGAATGCCAGGCGTTGCGCGACAGTATCAGGAACGGCGATGATGAATGGGAGGTAAACCTGGTCGCATCCCACCACCGCCTGCAAAAGGCGGAACAGCATTACGGTAAGAACCTGGCGGAATGGGAACAACGCAACGATGAATTCCACGAAGCCCTGGTGGCGGCCTGCGGCTCAACATGGTTACTGCGCTTGCGCCACCTGCTCTACGAACAGCATAAGCGCTACCGTTTCATCGCGATACTGTCCCAACAGGAAGGGCGGGATGTTCACCAGGAACATCGCGAGATACTGGAAGCGACTCTGGCGCGTGACATCAACGCGGCCTGCAAAGCCACGCAACAACATATACAGCAGACGTTGGACACCAGCATCCGGGTATTCACTGAGCTGGAAAAAAACAGCCCCCTCTCCGTATAACTGCCCGGGGTAGTACCGTCTTGAACAATACGTTTCTCCGTTCAATCCCGGCGGCCATCATAGCTGTGTTGACAACATTTGCCGGCCTGGCCCAGGAAACTGCGCCATTGCTGGAAGAGATCATCGTGACCGCCGAAAAACGCGCCGAAAGCCTGCAGGACTTGTCCCAGGCCGTGACCGCGCTGTCGGGCGAGGCACTGGACAACCGCAATATCACCAGCTTTGTGGACCTCAGCGGCATAGCCCCGGGCGTTACCGTCGCCAAGAACGAAGGGGTAAGAACCGTCATCTCCATACGCGGCGTGGGCAACGAGGCCAACCAGAACTCGATAGCCAACCCTTCCGTGTCCTACCACCTGGACGGAATCTACGTGGCATCGCCGTTTGCCCTGCGCACCGACTTCCTGGACCTGGAACGTATTGAAGTGTTGCGCGGCCCCCAGGGCACCCTGTTCGGCCAGAACTCCACGGGCGGTGCGATCAATGTGATTACGCAGGCGCCGGATACAGGGGAATTCTTCGGCAAGGCCGATATCACAGTGGGGAACTACAGCCTGACGCGGGTGCGCGGTTCGGTCAACATCCCCATCAGCGATACCACGGCCTTGCGCGCCTCGGTCGCTACCCACAACCATGACGGCTTCAGCAAGAACATCTTGCTGGACCAGGAACTGGATCAGGCCGACAACTTTTCCGGCCGCACCCGCCTGCTCTGGGCGCCGGCTGAAAACCTGCGCTTCAACTTCACTGCGCAGTATTTTGACGAAAACACCAACGGCGCGGCACAGAAAGGTATTTTCGACTCCACCCCGAACCCGCGCCGTCTGACCCAGGACCGGCACAGCAGTTACCAACTGGAGAGCCAGCTCTACAGTCTGGTCGCTGAATGGGAACTGCCCGCGTTCACGGTCAAGTCGCTGACCAGCTACCAGGACGATGAGGTCTCCGCGTCACGGGACAACGACCGTCATGATTTTTCCACGCTGATTAACCGCGGGACCTTCCTGTTGCCAGCCAGCGTTGATCCGGAGGCTGTCGGCCAGAAGACCATCACACAGGAGCTCAACCTTATCTCCTACGAACCGCTGTTCGGCCGACTCGATTGGGTGGTCGGGATGTTCTACCTGGATACCGATGTGGACATCCTGTTTCGAGAATATATCGACTTTAATACCGACGGCGTTTATGGTCCCGACAAGGTCAGTGTGGAGGAGGTGCTGAACTTCGGGGGAGAAGTCGGCTTCATCTCTGATTCAAATCCGCAGCGGGAATCGATCTCCGTCTATGGCCAGGGCGCGTACAATCTTACCGACAGTCTGCGCCTGGTCGCCGGGCTGCGTTATACGGAAGATCAGGTTAACTCCAAGGTCACCAATTTCTTCGGCCGCGCCGGCACCGCTGTTCTTGAAACCCGGAGCGAGAAGCTTACCGGCCGCGGCGTGGTGGAAATCGATCTCAACATTAACGCGATGGCATATGCGTCATACACCCGCGGTTTCAAACCGGGCGGCAGCAACCTGACCTACGGCCGGGAGGATGTGGTGGCTCCCATCCTGGTGCTGCCCACCTACAAGGATGAGACGGTACAGGCCTGGGAAGTCGGCCTCAAGACCGACTTTGCCGGCAACCGGGTGCGGGTCAACGCCGCGGCGTTCTACTACGACTACGAAAACCTGCAATTCCAGGCGACCGACCCCGAAGTGTTCGAGGGTGGGGTCGGCAACCTGCCGGGATCGGAAATCTACGGCGCCGAGATGGAACTGCTGGCGTTCGTCACAGACAGCCTGACCCTGGATGCGCGCCTGTCCTGGCTGGAAACGAAGATCTCCGAATCACACCTGGCGCTGGACAACGTGCGCTCCGATGACGCCACCAACGCGCTCTTGCCCCAGTGCCAGTTCAACCTGTTCTGCGACGACATCCAGCGCGCCCGCGCCGCGGCGGTGACGGACGTAAAAGGCAACCAACTCGCCAAGACGCCCAATTTCACCGCGGACGTGATGCTGCGCTACCTGACTCGCCTGGGCAATTGGAGCGATTTCGAGACCAGCGTGCAATACCTCTACCGGGGCGGCTTCCAGCACCGCATCTTCAACAACCCGAAAACCGATGATGTGCCCAGCTACCATATCGTCAACCTGGTATTGACGATTGCGCCGGACGCGTACCCCTGGCACATCGACCTGATGGGAATGAACCTGACTGACGAAGATGGTATTAACGCCCGCTTCACCGATGTCTTCGGCGTCGGCTCCACCAGCGACGAACTGATCCCACCCCGGCAATACATGGTACGCTTCGGCATGGAGTTCTGACGGGAATGGTTCCGTCATTTTCCATCTGCATCTCTCAACACCGTCGTTTCATAGCGAACTCCATCCGGTATCGGCACCGCCTGGTGCACGGTCACACCGTACTCCCCCTCGGTGGGTTTGGATGAATCCACGGCTACGAACGATGTGTAACTGGACACAAGCTGGTATTGCAGTGCAACCCGCCTGATGGCGTCACGCAACTCCCCATGGGGGTCTCCCACAGTCGACTGCCGATCCGATAGCTCGGCGATATTGGTACGCGCCCAGACCTTGGCGAGAGACGGACCGGCATTGCTTGCGCCAGTAGCATCCAGCGCAAAAGCACGGCGCGTGCCGTCAACCGTCCCGGATACGGTCACCGTTGTGGGTTCGTCCCGGAACTTTCCTGCAACAACCAGTGGTCGTCCTACAAACAGGTCGGGGAGGTGGCCGGGATAGGTATTGGATACGGCCATGTTACCCCAATCAATTTCAATGTCGGTGAGCGCCGCGCGGCTTACGCGCTTGAAAAATTCCTCCATCACCTGTTCCGCCGGATCATTCAGTCCCAAGTAGGCGACGGCGCCGCGCCCGACTTTAGCCATTCGTTCCATAAGATAGCGGTTGACGGATTCTCCAACACCAAAACTGAAAATGCGGGCATTGCTGATACGCTTGTACACCTCGGCCAAAATCTCTGCTTCATTACCGATATAACCATCCGTTAGAAACGAGACAAACCGGAACCGCGACGGGTTGTGAGGAAAATCCAGGGCTGCCCTGATCCCCTCGATCATCATCGTGCCGCCCTGGCTGTCCAGTTTCGCAAGATATCGACGGGCAGCCGCCAGGTTTTTCTCCGTCGCGGCGACAGGCTCCCGGCCAAATTGGGAGGCATTATCCGAAAAACGGATGATCTGGAACGTATCGGTCGGGTGAAGCAGTCCCAATGCCGTATCGATAGCCTGTTTGGCCTGAGCCAGTGGACGGCCGCTCATCGAACCGGAACAGTCGATGACGAACACCATCTCCATCGGTCGGCGAGAAACCCGCAAAGTATCTATCGGTGGGATCATCATCAGTGAAAAGAACCCTTCTCCCGTCTCCGGGTCTTGGTAGGTCATCAGGCTGGATTTGACGGCCTCTCCGGCGATGCGATAATCGAGCACGAAATCCCGATTGGGAAGAGTAGTCTGTTGCGCCAGTTGTACGGTCGCAGACGCAGACCCGTCCCGATTGACATTGATCTCATGGGTCGATTTCAGCTCTTCGATGTGCACGCCGGCGTCGATGCGCACGCTGATACCCAGGTCATGACCTGATCGCTCCGAAGGCGTAAGGTATTCAACACCTATTGCACCCGGCGTTGCCGTGCGGCCACCGCGCGGGAGCGCCACTACCGGGTCGTGGCTTTTGGGCGGGTTGAAGCGCGGACCGACCACCGTGGGAAATACGAAAGAGTACCACCCATCCTTGTACGCGAGGGTGTGAAAGTAGGTGATGTCGACATCGATTGCCTTACCGGGCTCAATGTTGGCGACTTTCTGCTCGAATATGTTCGGACGATGCTGGACCAACAGACTTGCATGGTAGCCCTGCTCCCGCGCCGCGTGATAGATGGCCTCAGCTTCTTCCTTCTCCCGCAAGATGCCACGAATGGTGCGCTCCCCGATGACCATCAGGAATTCTGAGACCGCGGCTTTCTCCGGCAGTGGAAACACATAGACGGCCTCGATCTTTGTATCAAACGGGTTGGCAAACTGCTGTTTAACCCGAACTGTGCTGATGTGGCCGGCAATAGATGCGTCTACGTCCGTGTGTTGCAACGGCAGCGGCACCTCTGCTGTTTCTCCGGCTTTATCTTGGGGTGGAACGTTCGCAATCAGACTTCCGGAACCGGGAACCTGTGTGCCTTCACCGACTGAAGGAGTGGAAGCCGCATAATCGGTAATTTCTTCAGAAGATGACGCCTTGGCGATGATCCAGATTTCCTCTGAAAAGGATTTTGACACCGCGCCCGGAGAAGCCAGGACGCCTTCCTGGGCTGGCACATCAAGTGGCAAGCCACTAACGTTACCCAGCCTTTCCCGAAAAACCTGGTAAGACTGCGTTTGTGACAGTGGCGCTGTGTCCAAGTGCGGGTAGACGGCTGGTTCCCCAGGTATCGGCAAGCCACCTGCTCCTTCCATTGTCTTCTCCGGAGGCGCGGACTGGGAAGTCTGCCCCTGAGGTGGTGGTGAAGCGGGCATCGGTGGTGGGCTGGAGCACGATGCCAGCAACTTGATGCCGATCATCATCAGCAAAATTATCATGCAGGATACAAATTGGAACTGTCTATTCATTGCGACCTCTCCTGTAGGTAGTCGTCAGGTTCTGTTAAAGAAATCTTCGCATTGATTACACGCCCTTCTCGTGTGGTAGCCACAATCAGGCGCAATTCGAAATCGGGTTCTCCTTCCAGCATCAGGTGTAGCCTGGCGAGACGAACGCGACCACTTGGCAATGTGCTTTCATCGGCCAGCGAGTAATCGGCAACGACTATCCGGTCAGCATTACCACCGGCGACAGGTTCCCGGTCATAGTACGGCGCCCGCTGAAAAGCAGGGTGACCGCCGTTCTCGACACCCACCACTTTCATCGCGCCGTTGCGGTCTTTGAGTTCGAACTGCCAGGCGGCCACGGTAGTCGGGCTGTCCAAGTAGATGTCCAGCGACGCAAAACGCGTGCTTGACCTGCTGTCCGCACAGACGAAACCCGTAAGCAAGATGAGAAAGGCTGCTACGAAGAGCCGACTGTTCATAGCATGCCGTCCCGGTCCAAAGCCACCAGGCGATAAGCGAAAGCATCCAGGTCAGCTTGGGTAACATCCTGGTCCGCGCGAGCCAGGGCCAGGACATCGGCAATATCGATCCGGCCGGAGCCGTCAAAATCTGCGTAAATCGGAATGTCGTCTTGTTGAGTAAGCTGTATTGTCATAAACAGGGCAACCACGAGCACACAGGCCGCAGCTACGCGCCAGGCGCCCAGTGGTTGCCAAAGAGGGATACGGCGTGGTGCGAACTGGGCGTGCGTCATGCCGGCCAGCCTGCGGTCGACCCGGGAGGTGATAATATCGGGTGCCGCGTCGATGCGCTTCAGCTCATCGATCAGGGCTTCGGGCAGTTGCTCGTTTTGTTCGTTTACGCCAGTCATGTCATGAGTTCCCTGTCCATATAACGCACTACATGGAAAAAAGGTTCATTCGACTGAAAAATAATCCGCAAGCAGAGGAGAATCCCTGAGAATTGCGATGCCCCCGTGCAGTCGGGACTTCACGGTACCCACAGGGATGCCCAGGACTTGTGCGATCTCATCCAGCGACATCCCGTCCACGAATCGAAGCATCAGGGTCTCCCGTTGGCCGAGCGGCAGATTCGCAAGCAACTTGCCGAGGTCTCTGTTGTCTCTATCCTGGGGGGCGGGCATATCTTCGGGCGTTATATCATCGGCAATCGGGAACCGTCCTGCCTTGCGCGTTGCTGAAATTGCCGCGTTTTTTGCTATGGGATAGAGCAGCGTCGTCAGCTTGGCTGTCAGTATTATCCCTTCACCGGCAGGCGGAAAACGACGTAGCAGTTGGACAAAGGTATCTTGGAGCACATCCAGTGCGACATCGATATCAGGAGTAAAGCGTAGCGCTACGCGCAACACGTAATCCTTGTGGCGCAGATACAGGGCTTCAAACGCGGCCGCCGCTGCGACTGCATCACCATGGTTGCAAACGTCCACCAGCGTTTCGTCGTTACGAGGGTCTTGCCGATGGCTCCGGACCATGATGTGCAATCACTCAAGAGTTAGCGCCGGTTAGTCACCGGACGGTAAACCATCCTTATTTGTTGTCCGCCTGCAAAATCGGCAAACCATGCCCGCAGATGTTAGCATTTGATCTGGTTATTACTGTGCTAATTGAAAATCAAATTTACAATTAGCACATGTTTTTAGCTCTCCATTGTCATGGTTTCAGCGGCCCTGTCACCTACAACAAGGCTTCTTCCCACAGATCGTAAGGCCACTTCAACACTGCTGATATGCGAACGATGATCTGGGTCAACGAGCTTTCGGGCCGCAGCCTCGCTCAGACCAAGACGTTTTGCCAGCGCTGTCTTGCTAATACCCTGGCGGCGCATGGCCGTATACAGCGCCAATTTTGCAGCTACGACTGGTGAAACCGCAACAAGTTCCTGGCCATCCACCACGGCGCTCGGTACCGGAATGTCCCAATGCTGCCGAACATACCCTGCCAAAGCGGCTGTTAACGCATCTTCAGCCATTGCCAGCGCTTCGCTCCTGTCCTTACCGCCGGTAAGCGCCCCCGGCACATCCGGGAAGGTGACATAGAAACCCCCTCCCTCTTCCGGGGATAAAACACATGGATAAACGTAGTACATCAGAATTCCTCTTTTTCGATATCAAGGTCTTTCAGCATCGCCGCAAGAAGCCCCTTACCGATTTCTTTTCGCGGTACAGTCGTAAACCGGTTGCCAAGATGAAGACGCCCGTGACTTCCCTTGCCACGTCTGGGGTCATAATGGCATCTCAACCCTTTCTTCCTAGCATAACGCTTGACGCGCCAAATGAATTCCGTTCCGTCCATGGTAATATAATAGTGCTATATACTACGAAAATCGATAGAATTCGTACTTTTATATTCGCATAGTGGTGTCGGGTTCATCAAACTCAATTCCGTGAAATAAATTCTCATACTCACGTTTGTACTAAACATCAAATCGTGCTGTATATTATTCCCCTATCAAAGCGTCCGACAGACTGCAAGTGGTGAAATTGGAGTAAAACCTCGTGCCAACATTAGATCACAAGCTCGTAGAAATTGCACTTGAACATACAGGTGGGACTGAGTTTGAGAAGTTTTGCCAGACTTTTTTCACAAATGTGGTGGGTGTCGAATTAGTTCCCTTGGGTGGGATGCATGATGGTGGAGCTGATGCTTTCTTAGGTGAAGGCTTGCTCCAAGGCAGTCATACCAAGCCTGATGTTTTCTTTCAAGCAACAACTCAAGCAGACCACCGTTCTAAAATTCGAGCAGACCACCGTTCTAAAATTCGACACACCGTTGAAAGATTACGAAAAGTCGGACGACAGCCCAAACTTGTTAACTATTGTACATCTCGCATGATAGGCATGATTGACAAGGAAGAAGAGGCGCTTTCAAATGAACTAAATGTCGATGTTAGAATTAGAGATCGTAACTGGATTGTCAGCAATATAAATCACTCTCCACAGACAATTGCGGCTTTCAATAGCTATTTAGCGCCATCGCTAAGTTTCCTTGAGGATTTCAATACATCCTTGAAAATAAAAGTATTGCCCGATATATCTGCACGTACTATGTGTGTATTTCTGGGGCAAGAAATAGACCGGCGGCGTGGCAATACAGATCTTCTTGAGGCGGTAACTGATAGCTTAATCTTATGGGCATTAGAAGATACTGACCCAGACACCAAAATTTTTATGAAGCGCCAAGATATTATAAATAAAATTGAAGGAACATTGCCTTCTGCAAAACAGTTCATCCGCGGCGTATTTGATAACCGAATAAGACTATTAGCATCCAAAACTAATACTACAGGTAGAGAGATCCGTTGGTATAAGAAAGAAGATAAATTTTGTCTCCCGTATGAAACTCGTAAAATCATAATAAATGAAAAAACTGAGGATGAATTCTTAAAAATTAAAGTCATGGATCTATACAGAAAAAGAGCCAATGAGTGTCTTAATGAGGAAACAATTGCACTTTCTGATGAGGTTGCAAACATCGCACACAGGGCGCTCGAACTGACGTTTGAAAATGAGGGGCTATTACTGGCTGCTTTTCTGACGGGAGAAAATACTCAAAACCAATACGATGGCACGATCTCAGATCAAGTTGATGAAGCCATTAATGAAACTAAACTGACCGGTGAAACCGCAACTAGTTACAAGGAGGTAGCACTGTCGATTCTTCGGCAAGCTTTTTACAAAAGTACAGAAGAAGAACGCATATATTATGGCAAACTTTCCCGCACCTATACTCTAATGTTCACATTACGCAATGAGCCGAGAATCGTTGAATATTTCAAAAGTATGTCATCAAATTTTGTTTTGTTCATTGGCTCCGACATCATCATCCGAGCGCTATCAGAGAGATATTTGGCACCTGAAGATCAGATGACTATCAATATGCTGTATATTCTTCAAGATGCAGGCTCCTCCCTTATCCTAACCCAAATGGCAGTCAGAGAAGTTCAAGCTCACTTGAGAGCCACAAATCAGGAATTCCAGAATTACTTCGTAAGCTTGGAGCACAATGTCGACAAAGAAATTGCTCGTCACTCCGATAAAATTTTGATCCGTTCTTATTTCTATGCAAAATTTAATCCATCACTAGATTCAAAGCCCAATAGTTGGCGAGATTTCGCTGGACAGATTTGTAGCCACGAAAAACTTCATAAGACGGAAGAATCCAGGATTGAGGTGAAGAATTATTTAATTGAAAAATTCAATTTCGAGTATTTAGATGACAATGATTTGGAAAAGATCACAAATGAGAACGAAATAAATAATCTTGCTGAAAAACTTACAGAAATCAAATCAGAGGAAGTACTAGCCCTTAACGATGCAAAACATATTCTTGGAGTCTATGGAAAACGTCGTGACCTGCGAGAAAATCATATATCTAATCCTTATGGATATCGAACTTGGTGGCTTACGCATGAAACTAAGGTCCGAAGCGTCACTAAAGATATTGTTGATAATCAGGGGGCAGAATATATCATCCGTCCCGAATTTATCCTGAATTTCATCGCGCTTTCACCAACAATGGCGCAAGTGCGCAAAAGTTATAATACCATTTTCCCCACTCTTTTAGGTATCAGGTTATCTAATAGAATGAGGAAAGATATTTTCCAAAAAGTAATGGGAAAAGTACAGGAAGTAAGAAGAATTGATGATGCACGCGCCAAAGCCAAGCTTGCACAGATGTCAAACGATCTAAAAGGTGACAATTTCAAGCAGTATGAAAATAATTTTGAACTCCTTTTTCAAGAATAATCCAGAGGGTGTACTGAGCGCATGCAAGTGTCGTCGTGATTAATGCTTAAATCCAATGCAAACATTGCAAACAAACTCAGATATTCCGGATGACACTGCAGCGGTCATCGAGGGTAAACACAGGACGGGTTTAACTGTTGTTCCTGACGGCTACAGGGTAAAAAAGTTGGCTGAAGTGAAAAACTATCTAAACCACAATATGGATCTGTTGGGTTTTTTATCGTCGCTGCCCGCATCTATCTCTAAATCGAAAGGCGTGGAATCCATTGACCTGGAGTTCTATCATGATATTGAGGAACATTGGGATAAGCTGTTTGTAGTCGTCAACACTCAAATCGAAGATATGGATGAACTCGATGCCCTGGAAGACTCATTATATTCTTCTTTGTTTGAACCCAAGGATGATATGCTATCAGGTCGAGTGGTGCTATCCGTAGGATGACCTATGCCGATTGAACCAAGGGACATGGTTGCGTACGCGCATGGGATGCTTAAAACAGCAGGATCAGAAATCGAGTATAGAAACGTTGTAAATCGCGCCTATTATGGGGCTTTTATCACCGCCAGAGACTTTGCAGAAATTACTACCGATAGCGGGAGCGTACATCGTGAAGTCGTTGAGCACTACCGCGTCGATGTAGTTACTCATGTGGCGGGTGGCGCGTAACAGCTTGTCTATCTCTTTATCGGTCCTGGCCTGTGAAATAGCAAGTTTATCCAAGGAAGCCGATATGTCCGCCAAGGACCGGAGAGTTTTTTCTTCATTCATGATGAGATCTCCTTTCTGGGATAACCGGAATAATCAGGATCGAGGCACACACCCAACGGCGTGTCCGGCAGTATTGTCGCATGTTCCCGGTGCAATGAATATGTGAAAGGCTCGGTATGTGTGCCCCAGGTCGGAATGCAGTATAATCAACTTTCCTTGATATTTTGTCAGCCCGCACAAATTACAATACAAATATGAAACAGGCTGATTTCAAACAACCGGCCCAACGAATTTATCGCGCCCGGCAAACAGAAGGTGTGGAATGCAGACTGGAGTTCCACAGGCAGGATAGATCGTTCCGGTTCATCGACTCACTGTGCTGGTAGGATAGACGAAGCGCCAGAGGCAGGATGATTCGGGTGGAATTTATAGCGGTAGATACGACTGCTGACCCTGAGAGTGCAGGCAATAAAGTCAAGCGCCTCCGTAGTGCCGCAATCAAGTAACAAGCATATGGCAAAGCCAGAAAAAAACAAAGGCGCTCATCTCGGGTTCGAGTCGAAGCTCTGGGCGACCGCGGACAAGTTGCGCGGCAACATGGAACCGTCCGACTACAAGCATGTCGCTCTCGGCCTGATCTTCCTCAAGTACATCTCGGACGCTTTCGAAGCAAAGCGAAGCGAGTTGCTAAAGAACAAGAATGCCGATGCCGAGGATCCGCTGGAATATCTCGCCTATAACCTCTTCTGGGTTCCTAAGGCAGCTCGCTGGTCGCGTCTGCAGGCCAGAGCCAAGCAGACGACGATTGGCAAAGACATCGACGATGCCATGCTAGCCATTGAAGCCAGCAATACCTCGCTCAAGGGCGTCCTGCCGAAAGATTACGCCCGACCGGCGCTCAATAAGGTCATGCTCGGCGAACTGATCGACCTGGTGAGCGGCATCGGCATGGCCGAAGAGGCGGACCGCTCCCGCGACATACTCGGGCGGGTGTACGAGTACTTCCTCGGCGGCTTTGCCGGGGCGGAAGGCAAGCGAGGCGGCGAGTTCTACACGCCCCGCTCCGTCGTCCGGCTACTGGTCGAAATGCTGGAGCCTTACAAGGGCCGCGTCTATGACCCCTGCTGCGGTTCCGGCGGCATGTTCGTGCAGTCAGAGCGTTTCGTCGAGGAACACGGCGGACGCGTAGGCGACATTGCTATCTACGGCCAGGAAAGCAACTACACGACCTGGCGTCTCGCCAAGATGAACCTTGCGGTGCGCGGTATCGACGCCGATATCCGCTGGAACAATGAAGGCAGCTTCCACAAAGACGAACTACCGGACCTCAAGGCCGACTTCATCCTGGCCAATCCACCCTTCAATGTCTCCGATTGGGGTGGCGACCGGCTACGCGACGATGTCCGCTGGACGTTCGGCGTGCCACCGGTAGGCAACGCCAACTACGCCTGGCTCCAGCACATCCACCATCACCTTGCACCCAATGGATCAGCAGGGGTGGTACTCGCTAACGGTTCCATGTCCACCACAACGTCAGGTGAAGGAGACATCCGTCGCGCCATGGTCGAAGCCGATGCGGTGGATTGTATGATCGCACTGCCGGGACAGCTCTTCTATTCGACACAGATCCCCGCTTGCCTCTGGTTCCTCGCTCGCAACAAGAATCCTGGCCAAGGTCAACGTGACCGGCGCGGCGAGGTGCTGTTCATCGACGCCCGCAAGGTCGGGCACATGGTCGACCGGACCCGTAAGGAGTTTTCTGACGAGGATATCGCACGGATCGCAGATTGCTACCATACCTGGCGCGGAGAACCCGACATGGCCCTATATGAAGATGAACCGGGCTTTTGCAAGTCCGCCACGCTGGAGGAGATTACGAAACACGGCCACGTTCTGACACCCGGCCGCTATGTTGGTGCTGCGGCAATCAAAGATGATGACGTGCCATTTGAGGAGCGGTTCGCGGAGTTAAAGGAGACGCTGGCTGAGCAATTCACCGAGTCCCGAAACCTGACCAAGATCATTCAGAATAAACTGGACGAAATCGGTACTCATGAATAGATGGTCCATACTTTCATTGCGGGACGTCGGTGTCGAGTTGATTGACTGTCTACACAAGACACCCGCAGCACAAACGGAGGGATATCCATACGTAGGTATTCCTCAGATGAGGGACGGATGGATAGACTTTGGCAGCGCTCGAAAGATATCACATGACGACTTTGTCGAATGGACGACGAAGGCAATGCCTCAACAACACGACGTAATTCTCTCGCGGCGTACAAATCCTGGGGTAACGGCCATTGACAGGACAGGCACTGAATTCGCGCTCGGTCAGAATCTCGTCTTACTTCGCGCAGATGGCATCCAAATCGATCCACCATTTTTGAAATGGCTCGTACGCTCGCCTGCTTGGTGGCAGCAGGTTGAAAAATTCATGAACGTTGGCGCTGTATTCAACAGCTTGAGGTGTGCTGATGTGCCTAACTTCGAGCTCCCAGTTCCGCCCTTCGAGACTCAACGGCGAATGGGAAACTTGCTTGATGTCCTTGAAAGCGCAATTGACATGAATCGTCGAATGAACGAAACACTGGAGGCGATGGCTCGGGCAATCTTCAAGGACTGGTTCGTCGATTTCGGCCCCACGCGTGCCAAGGCTGAAGGGCGCGCTCCCTACCTCGCCCCCGACATCTGGGATCTGTTCCCTGACGCACTGGACGACGAGGGCAAGCCGGTTGGATGGGATTGGTCAAAAATCGCGTCGATGGCGAGCACTAAGCTAGGAGGTACTCCTTCGCGCAAGAAACCCGAATTGTGGGGTGGCAGTGTGCCTTGGATAAACTCGGGAAAGGTCAATCAGCTCCGTGTGATATCCCCCAGCGAATTCATCACAACTGAAGGATTAGAGAATTCCTCGGCTAAGCTACTGCCCAAGAGAACGACTCTAATTGCCATTACTGGCGCCACTTTAGGCCAAGTTAGTCTTAGCGAGTGTGAGACTAGCACCAATCAATCTGTGGTTGGCATAGTCGGCAATGATCGAATGCTGAATGAGTTTCTATATTGTTGGATAAGAGAAAATATTGGCGAGCTTCTTGCGTTACAGACAGGTGCCGCTCAACAACACATCAACAAGGGCAATGTTGACCAATTAGCGGTTCTGTCTCCAGCCGCGGAAGTATTGAACTCTTGGGTTAGTCTGTCACGGCCGCTCTTTGACTTGATTGCGTTGAATTGCTTCGAAAGTGAAACCCTATCCGTAACTCGCGACCTTCTCCTTCCAAAACTCATGTCCGGCGAAATCCGTCTTCGGGATGCCGAAAGGGCTGTTGAGGCCGTGGCATGATCCGCGTCCCCGTCAACCCCGATCTTCTGCGCTGGGCCCGCGAGCGCGCCAGAGTCACGCAGGATGACCTGACCGTTAAGTTCAAGAAGCTGCCCAGTTGGGAGGACGGAGAGGCGCAACCTACTCTCAAGCAATTGGAAAAGTTCGCTCGCGCCGTCCATGTGCCATTCGGTTACCTTTTTCTCACAGAGCCTCCCGAGGAACCTCTCCCGATTTCGGATTTTCGTACGGTCACGGATACTGCAACCGCCAGACCAAGTCCGGATTTGCTCGACACACTCTACGCCATGCAGCGGCGGCAGGCGTGGTTACGCGAATACCTCGTTGAGAACGACGCGGAGCCGCTGACATTCGTGGCTAGCGCCCGACTTGCTGACGACCCAAGCGTCGTAGGTCGTGAAATGCGGCGCACCCTTGGTCTTGAAGAGGGTTGGGCCGAGGGAGTCACCACTTGGCAAGATGCCGTGAATGAACTACGCCGCATGATCGAAGGGCTAGGCGTAATGGCCGTGATCAATGGCGTGGTCGGCAACAATACGCACCGTCGGTTGAGTGTGGCGGAGTTTCGCGGGTTCGCGCTCTCGGATCGCTACGCGCCCCTGCTCTTCGTGAATGGTGCGGATGCGAAGTCCGCCCAAATGTTCACACTGGCTCACGAACTGGCGCACATCTGGCTCGGTGAAGCGGGGATTTCCAATTTCGAGAACCTCCTTCCCGGCGGCATGAAGGTGGAAGATTGGTGCAACCAGGCAGCGGCCGAATTCCTCGTACCTTCGGGAGAGTTGCGGGAGCGATGGATTGAGGTGAGACGGGGACAGAATCCCTTCGAGGACCTTGCACGCTCGTTCAAGGTGAGCCCCGTGGTCGCCGCCCGTCGAGCTATGGACCTCAATCTCCTTGAGCGTAACGCCTTTTTCGATTTCTATCAGCGCTACTTCAACCAGGAACGCAGGCCTGGCAAGACATCGTCCGGAGGCGATTTCTACAACAACCAAAATGCGCGCGTCGGTAAGCTTTTCGCAACCTGTGTGATGAGAGCGGCTCTGGAAGGTCAAATCGGATTCAGAGTGGCTTACGAATTGACCGGTCTCCGGGGCGGAACATTTCAGGATTACGCCGGGCGATTGGGCATCAGGCTCCCGTGATGGCAGATCGACTCTATCTTGTAGACTCCGATGTCCTGATTACGGCGAAGAACCTTTACTATGCTTTCGATATTTGCCCGGGTTTTTGGAAGTGCTTGATTCAACGGCACCGGGAGGGTCTTGTTTTCAGCGTCGACCGGGTACGCAACGAACTGCTGGCAGGTCGCGAAACAGAGGAGCTTGTTCGCTGGGTCAGGAACGAAGTTCCGGAGGGTTTTTTCCTGGCTATGGATTCCGATGAGGTAGCTCGCGTCTATACGGAAATCATGTTGTGGGTACAGCGGCATCCGAATTACTTTGACCAGGCTAAGGCGCAATTCGCAACAAGCGCCGATGGCTGGCTCGTCGCATGCGCACAGGTGCGAAGTGCAACGGTTGTGACGAATGAGCAGCCTTCCCCGGAGTCCAGGAAAGTCGTAAAGCTGCCGGATGTCTGCGACAAGTTCAATGTTCCTTGGAGGAATACCTTTGAGATGCTTCGAGCGTTAGGGGCGCAGTTCGATTTGGAGAAGAGTTAGATGGCTGATGCCAGAGGCTGGAGAATCAAGATTCCGAATGCCTGCATCATGCTCGGCCTACGCTGCATGAACCCCGACGAGATGCTCCATCGCGAGTGCGCAAGATTTATCCTGGGGACGAGAAGAGACACGGCCTGATGGCAAGACTCAACGAAAACGAGGTAGAGGAAGCTGCCCTTGCGTGGTTTTCCGGGCTGGGTTATGCCGTGCTGCACGGACCGGATATCGGTCCTGAGGGATTTGCGCCAGAGCGCGGCAGCTATGACGAAGTACTGCTCGACGGTCGCCTGCGCGAGGCGCTTGCACGCCTCAATCCAAGGCTGCCCGACGAGACATTGGAGGATGTGCTGCGCAAGCTGCGCCAGTCTGAAACCCCTTCACTTGTCGAGGAGAACCGCCGCCTTCACCGATATCTGGTTGAGGGCGTCCCCGTTGAGGTTGCCAGGGAAGACGGTAGCATCGGCGGAGACGCTGCCCGGCTGATCAACTTCTCCGATCCCGATTCCAATGACTGGCTTGCAGTAAACCAGTTTACGGTAATCGAGGGAGAGAACAATCGCCGGCCCGATATAGCGCTGTTCGTCAACGGTCTGCCTCTGGCTGTAATCGAGTTGAAGAACCCTGGCGACGAAAACGCGACGCTAGAAGGGGCGTTCAACCAACTCCAGACCTATAAAGACGATATCCCCTCCCTATTCCGCACCAATGCGGCGCTCATGACCTCAGACGGGCTTCAGGCGCGCATCGGATCGCTGACAGCGAATCTTGAACGGTTCATGCCCTGGCGTACCGTGGACGGCTCCGCTATTGCCCCTAAGGGTGCGCCAGAACTCGAAATCGTGATCGAAGGCGTATTCGAGAAGACCCGGTTCCTGTCTCTGCTCCGAGACTTTACCGTGTTCGAGGACTCAGGCTCGGGGCTCGTCAAGATCGTGGCCGGCTACCACCAATTCCACGCGGTGCGGCGCGCGGTTACATCCACCTTGCGCGCTCTGCCTGAGCACACTCCCGATCTGCGCGAAGACCCGGCTGAATATGGATTACCCTCGGTTGCATCGCAGCAAGAAGGCGATAAACGCATCGGTGTGATCTGGCATACACAGGGATCCGGCAAGAGTCTGCTCATGGCGTTCTACGCCGGCCAGATCATCGCCCATCCGGCGATGCAGAATCCGACCATTGTTGTCATCACCGACCGCAACGATCTGGACGACCAGTTGTTCGGCACGTTCTCAATGTGCCGCGACCTGCTCCGCCAAACCCCGCAACAGGCCGAAAGCCGTGAGGATTTACAAAAGGTCCTGACCCGCCCATCCGGTGGCGTTGTGTTTACGACCATCCAGAAGTTTGTGCCCGAGTCCAGCGAGACTGACTATCCGCAGCTTACCGACCGCCGCAATATCGTTGTTATCGCCGACGAGGCGCACCGCAGCCAGTACGGTTTCCGTGCGAAAGTAGCGCACAAGACCGGAAAAATCTCCTACGGGTTTGCCAAGTACCTACGCGATGCGCTGCCGAACGCATCCTTCATTGGCTTTACAGGCACACCGGTCGAGAAGGAGGATGTGAACACGTCGGCCGTATTCGGCCACTACATTGATGTCTATGACATCAACCGGGGCGTCGAGGATGGCGCGACGGTGCCGATCTACTATGAGAGCCGACTCGCCCGTATTGAACTCGACGAAGATGAAAAGCCGGCGCTAGACGATGAGATCGCGGCGCTTACAGAGGACGCGTCCGAAGGCGAACAAGAACGGCTTAAGCGCAGATGGGCGAACGTCGAGGCCGTCGTCGGTTCAGAGAAACGTTTGCGCCTGGTGGCCCGAGACCTGGTCGAGCACTTCGAGAGCCGCGTTATCGGCTTGGATGGCAAGGCCATGATCGTTTGCATGAGTCGCCGGATTTGCGTCGCACTCTATGACGAAATCGTCAAGCTGCGTCCTGACTGGCACAGCGACAACGACGAGAAGGGAGCAATCAAGGTCGTTATGACGGGCTCGGTATCGGATCCAAAGGAATGGCAACGGCATATCGGCGGCAAGGCACGACGGACCAAGGAGAAGTCGAAGCAATACGCAAGCATGAAGGAATGGCGAGAGCGGAAAGGCAGCAAGGCGCGACGGGAGTTGCTTGCCAAACGGATCAAGGACCCGGACGACGCACTGAAGCTCGTGATCGTGCGGGACATGTGGCTGACCGGGTTTGACGCACCGAGCCTGCACACGATGTACGTCGACAAGCCGATGCGGGGGCATGGGCTCATGCAAGCCATCGCCCGCGTCAACCGCGTGTTCCGCGATAAGCCGGCCGGGTTGATCGTGGACTACATTGGTATTGCACATAACCTGAAGTCAGCTCTCGGCCAGTATTCGCGAGACGACCAACGGCACGCCGGTATCGACGAGGCCGAAGCCATCGCAGTGATGCTGGAAAAGCATGAGATTGTGAGCGCCATGTTCCACGGTTTCGATTATCGCAAGGGGCTTACAGGTTTGCCACAGGAACGGCTTGGAGCGCTCGCCGGCGCCATTGAATGGATACTCAACCTACAACAACGCAATGCGGCCAGGGAATCGACTAAGGACGAAAAGAAACGCGCCCATCGCCGCTTCAACGACGCAGTGCTGGCGCTCTCCAAGGCATTTTCGCTAGCTGCTGCAAGTGACGAGGCGCGCGAAATTCGCGACGAGGTGGGGTTCTTTCAGACCGTCCGTGCAGCGCTCGCCAAGAGCTCATCCGGCACTGGCAAGTCCTCGGCCGAGCGAGACCTCGCCATCCAGCAGATCGTCAGCCGCGCCGTCATTTCGACCGAAATCGTCGATATTATGAAAGCCGCCGGACTGGACACGCCGGACATTTCTATTCTCTCCGACGAGTTTCTGGCCGAAGTTCAGGGGATGGAGAAGAAGAACCTCGCGATGGAGGCGCTGCGCAAGCTTATCAGTGGTGAATTGCGCTCCCGGAGCCGTGTCAACATCGTACAGACCCGGACCTTCTCCGAGCGACTGGAGGAAGCGGTCGCCCGTTATCACAGCAACGCGATCACTACGGCGGAAGTTATCCAGGAATTGATCAGGCTCGCCAAAGACATCCGCGCTGCACACCAGCGCGGCGAGGAGGAAGGACTCAGCTCGGAGGAAATCGCCTTCTACGATGCTCTTGCCCAGAACAAGAGCGCAATTGAAGTGATGGGCAATGACCACCTACGAGTGATCGCCCAGGAATTGCTGAACAGCCTGAAAAGCAACGTTTCCGTGGACTGGCAGCACCGCGTGTCGGCGCGAGCCCGAATGCAGGTTCTGGTCAAGCATATCCTCCGCAAGCACGGTTATCCACCCGATCTGCAGGACGCCGCCATACAGACCGTTCTGCAACAGGCCGAAGTCCTCTCAGCACGGTGGGCCGTATGACCTCAAAGACCTTCGAGATACAGGTTCAGGACTATCTGGATAGGAACTTCACGAGGTTTCCCGAGTGAATATCCCCTCATGTATTTCCTCTTCGGCCACTGAGCGGTAGGCGTAGAGCAGGCAGGCGTGAATGTCCTCCGGTTCCAGGATAGGATATTCACTTAAGATCGTATCCACTGTGTCTCCTGCGGCAAGTTTTGCCAGGACATGTTCTACAGCGAATCGCATGCCGCGAATAATCGGTTTACCACCGAAGATGTCGGGGCGAACAGAGATACGGTTGAGTAGTTCGGTCTCTTGAGTCATGGTTACCTCCCTCGGTCGTATTCTCTCGTTCCTTTATTATTGCCATTATAATGCACAAATTTTGCAAAATTTGTGCATTACAAGCTTTCCTGTAACCAACTTCCCGTTCTTACGGCAGATGCCGATGGGGAGGCGGAAGAAGTCCCTAGAATGAATCCTCACCCCCGATATAGCCCTTGATGGGTACCCCGGACAGGGGTTCGCCGCCGTCTTTGCCTACCCGGTAGGTTTCCTGGAAGTACAGTGAGTGGGTGCGTTCCTGGTTCATGAAGTGCGGGTGCATTGAGCAGACCATGTTCTCCGGCAGTACGAAGTCAAAGCCCTCGCCTATCCTGGGCATTTCGATCATGGTCATGCCGATGGAGTGGCCGCAAACATGGCCTGAGCGGTAGCCGCGGTCGAAGATCGGCTTCATGCAGGCGTTGCTGGCTGCCTCGGCGGTGTTGCCGGCCTTCATATGCTCTTTGGCAAGTTCATGGAACTCCTGGTAAGCGGTCATCATTTCTGCGGTAGTCGCATCCATGCCTTGGGGGAACACGGGGCGGGAGAATTCGACCCAGTGGCCGCCCTCGCCGGAGACCTCGAGCCCGTACATCATACCGTCGCTGTCCTGTATGGGCCGTTGGGTGGGAAACACCATCTGCGGTTCCAGGGAGCCGTTGGGTCCCATCTGTATCATGTCCATGGTGTTGCGGGCGCAACCGGCCGCGGCAAAAGTATTCTCGGCAATGCCCATCAGTTCCGCTTCCGTTTTGCCCGGCCCGTAGGCGCGGATCACATCCAGCACACCTTGCTTGTTGATCTCCATCGAATGGCGCACCGACGCGATTTCCTCCTCGCTCTTCTGCGCGCGGGCATAGTCGAACTGGATTTCAAAATCGATAATCTCGAAGTCTTTTGCCGCCAGCGCGGAATAATCACGCACGTTGATGATGTATTGCAGGCCGTAGATGCCCAGCCGTTTCACCCCACTGCCCTGCAGAAACTCCGCCATCCACTCGCCGCAATGGGGGGGGAACTCGCGTTGTTCTATGAAGGTCGCGGTATGATCGCCCACCCAGGTCGCTTCCCGAGGAAATACGCACACGGGGTCGCCGTCGGCGGGGATAACCACGTACGCATAGCGGTGCAGGATCAGGAACCCGCACAGGTAACGCACTGCGCCCTCGAACCCGGTATATTCGCTGCCGCTGACCACCAGCGCGTCCAGTCCTTCTTTTTCCATAGCCGCGCGCACGTTCGCGTAACGGCGCTCTATCTCGGCCTGGCTGGGGCGAAAACGGTTAATATAATCAGTCATTTCTTGTTTCCTCTTTAGTGTTCAGGATATTCCAGGGACCATGAAGCTTCCAGGCCCTTGATGATCGCCGCGCATGCTTCGTTCATCGGACAGGGGATACCCAGTTCCCGGCCCAGCCTGGCGATGCCGCCGTTCAGGGCATCCACCTCGGTCAACCTTTCCGCCATCACGTCCTGCAACATGCTGGGCGGGTGGTAATAGGCCTTTTCCCTGCCGTAGTCGATCAACGCCTCCGGGTCGCTGTCCAGGGTAATTCCCAGTGCGTCCGCGACGGCCACGCCTTCACTTACCAGCGCCGACATGACCTTGCGCACGCCTTCCTGGTCGCAGGCCACGCCGTGGGGCAGGCGAGTCAGCGCGCCCATCGCGTTGGAAGCGGAGTTGAAGATTAGCTTGGTCCACTGGGCGCCGCGGGCATCCTCCATGGCCAAGCACTCCATGCCGCTGCGGTTCAGCGCATCGGCCAGCCGTTCAACCTCTTGCATGGTAGCGGGATTCACGGCAAACGGGCCGATCCAGGTCTTGCCGCCAGCATCATGGTTGACCACGCCCGGCGCACTGATATGTCCCGCCGGGAAGATGGTGCCCTGGATCACCCGCGGCGCATACTCGGCCACTATCTCCTCGTTACCGATACCGTTCTGCACCGAGCAGACTGCGCCATCGCGGAAGATCGGCGCCACGGCTTCCATGGCCGACCGGGTGAACATGGTCTTCGTGGCGATAATGCCGAACTCGCACTGCGGGATCTCGCTCACCTGCGTGCGCGCATGGACGGTGGCAACAAAATCGCTCAATCCGGTCAGGCGCAGACCATTCTCATTGATCGCGTCCACATGTTTGCGGTCAAGGTCAAAGGCCCAGACCTCGACATCGTCCAGCCGGGCCAGATACGCGCCGTACAGACCGCCAATGGCGCCACAACCGATGATACATACCTTCATTAAATTCTCCTCACCCATTGTGTTGCCGGCAATGGATTATGTTATGGCAGTTCTGACTTAAGCAGAGTGGTACGGGAGCGGGAGCGTTACCCATGACTGTAACTGCTTTCATACGCCTTGACCAAGCGGTACAAGGTCTCATGGTACGGCGCCGGAATACCAGCCTTGTGCGCCTCACGCACGATGGAACCCGTGATCCAGTCTATCTCCGTTGCGCGCTTGTTGCGCACGTCATCAAGCATTGAGGGAATATGGGCATAGTCCTCGCCGCTGGTCGTGCCCTGGTTAACCGCTCTGACGTTCATTGCCCAGGGGTCATCCGCCAGGGTCACGCCGCGTGCTTCTGCGATAGATTTGGCCTCACCCATCATCGCGTAGACCAGATGACCCAGATCCTCCAGTCTGTCCTGCGCCGCAAAGGCCTTCGCATGAGGCAGGTCTGTCAACGCTGAGATGCTGTTCACCGCGGAGTTGAAGATCAGCTTGGACCACTGGTGCGGCAGCAGGTCTTCGTAGGCCTCCGCCTTCAGTCCGGAACGAACAAACAGTTCCTCAACCTGTTTCACGAAATCAAACGTCGCGCTGCCCTGCGCCCAAGGCCCCATCCAGGTGGCCGTATCCAACTCATATTCGACATGCGTATCCGTATGGCGGGTACCGCTCATAAAGGTCACGCCGGATATGATGGGCCAGTCACCAAAGCGGCTTACCATTTCCTCGCAACCAAGGCCGTTCTGGATCATCAACACGTGGGCGCTGGTGAAATGGCCCTCAATCATCCGACTACAGTCTTCCACGGCAAGCGCCTTGGACGCAATGATTACCAGGTCAACATCGCCCAGTTCTGCCGCGTGCGCCGACGCGCGCACGTTTGCGTGCAGTTCGGATTTGCCGCTGACCCGCAGGCCCTCGGCATTCAACGCCTGCGCGTGCTCCTTGCGCCGCGTCAGTACCGCCATGTCCACGATAGCGCCCAGGTGCCCCACCAGCAAGCTGCCGATGGCGCCGGCGCCGACAACGCAAACCTTTTCGATTTCTTTCATACAACCCGGCCGACGATGTCCTTGAATTCCTCGTCGGTGACCAGGCGCGCATTTCGGACGCCGAGTTCCTTGACTTCTGCAAGGACTCCGGCGCGCTTGTCTTCCGGTATATTCAACCCCAGCTCCTCACCCTTGAGCTTGATGTTGGACAGCCCACTCTTCTTGCCCAGCACGATGCGGCGTTCGGCGTCCACGATCTCGGAAGAATACGGCTCAATGGCCTGGGGGATATGGAACTGGTTCGCGACTGCGCCGCTCTCGCGGGTGTAGAGAAATTCGCCGACCACGGGTTTCCAGCCATCCACGCTGTAGCCACCCGCCTGTTGCACCACTTTCGAGGTCTCCCTGGCTTGGGCCAGATCCAGCTCCACCGGCATGTCGTACAGGCATTGCAAGGCCAGGGCCACTTCGCAGATGTCCGCATTGCCGGCGCGCTCGCCCATGCCGTTGATCGTGCCTTGGATCCAGCGGGCGCCGCCGCGCACGGCCGCCACTGCGCTTGCGGTGGCAAGACCGAAATCATTATGGCCGTGCCAGTGGATGGGGATGTCAGGCCCGACCCAACTGCTGACCTCGCCGATCAATCGTTCCACCGCTTCAGGTGAACAGACACCGATAGTATCCACCACGGACACCTCATCGGCGCCCTGCTCAATGGCCGTCGAATACACGTCGCGCAGGAACCCCAGGTCGCTGCGCGTGGAGTCCACGGCAAAGAAGTTCACGGTTTTTATGCCGTTGTCCTTCGCATGCCTGATGGCATCGGTAACGCGCTGCAGGACGACGTCCCGGGTGAAACCGTATGCCTTGATCTTCATATCGCTGGTCGAAATTTCAATCAGCACATGTTCCGTGCCCAATTCAATATGGGCGTCGATATCCGCCTTGACGGCGCGGGAAAACCCCCAGATTTCAGAGCGCAGTCCCGCATCCAGGATGCGTTTCACCGCCTTGGTATCGTCCTCGGAGACCCGGGGAAACCCCGATTCAATCCGAGCCACGCCCAGGTCGCTGAGTTTGCAGGCGATAGTAAATTTTTCCTCGGGGGTGAAGCAAACGCCAACGGATTGCTCGCCGTCGCGCAAGGTCGTGTCGTAAAAACGCACGGGTGTGGAGCGGTCGAAGCGGGAAAGAATGTCATCGCTGCGGTTCAACTCGCTGGTCCAGATCTTGTCCTGTGCAATGCTTGTGTTCATCGTAATTTACTCATAATAGTTATACAATTTTATCGGGATTCCAGTTGACAATAATACTCCTTATAAGGAAGGTCTGCTTACTGGATTCCCGTTTTCACGGGAATGGTACGGAGGGCGCCATGAACGGAGCCACAGTACCACTCCTTCGAATGTCACCGACGCCTCAATTCAACTGCTGCTGAACCAGTCGTACAACTCATCGGCCGTGGCAAACCATACGTCATTCTTCGCAAGCATATAATCCAGGGCTTGCTCGAAATATTTTATCCGGTGTGGCACACCCATGATATAAGGATGAACGCCTAACGACATGACTCTGGGCTGGCGCGCGCCTTCCTGGTAGAGCCGGTCGAACTGGTCCACAGCGCGTTGCAGCCAGACTTCCGATGTGTGCGCGTGCACAACCATCATAGGCAGGTCGCTGAGTTCAAAGGAATACGGCATGGCCATCATCGGTCCAGCCGCGGTTTTCATGGCAACGGGGTGTTCATCCATGGGCCAGTCACAGACAAATTTGAACCCGGCCGAGGCCAGATAATCCAGCGTATCCAGGGTCTCGTGCAGGCCGGGGCCCAACCATCCTTTAGGAGATTTGCCGATATAATCGCGTAGCGCGGCGAAGGATTTATTGATGACCTCCTGCTGGTTTTCAACTACATGAACCGGCGCTTGGGCATAACCATGGCCCATGAAATCCCATCCCGCATCCAGCATGGCCCGGGCCACCGGCTCGCCGGCGCCCTCCAGGACTCGCGCGTTGATCGGCGCGCTGGCCTTGAGATTGCGTTCAGCGAGCGCTTCCATGATGCGCCAGATGCCCACCCGCATACCGTATTCGTGCCAGGCCCAGTTGGGAATGTTGGGCACGGTGGCGACCCCGGCCGGCGAGGTCACGTACTCTCTGGCCACGGGTTTTTCGATATTCCATTCTTCGATGTTGACTACCAGGTATACCGCGACGCGCGCGCCGTTCGGAAACCGGAGCTGCTCGCGTTGCGGCATGGCGGAATAATCAAATCGTTCGTGTGGCAGTTTCATTTCCGTATTTTAACCTTTAGCCCGGATATCTCACAAGTTCAGAGATATTCGGGCTCCCGCGCCTGTTGTGCCAGTGCGTGTGGGATTGCGATGAAAAGGTTGCGTTATTACAAAAAAAACAAGGGCGGCCATCGCCGCCCTCGTGTTCGCAATGCGCCTGAAAATCCGGGTTAGAAACTATAGCGCGCCTTGACGTAGTACTGACCACCGTTATAGCCGAACGGCGCAGTGGCCGGGTACTTGGAACCGGCGACGCCACCCCACTCATTCTTGTCGGGATAGTTGTCGAACAGGTTCGCGGCGCCGGCGATCAACTCCATCCCATCGAACAGACTGTAGGCCGCTTCCGCATCGAAGGTGATCTCGCCGCCGAGTTCAAGCGGTAAATCTTCAGAGTCAAGATGAGCCTCAAAATAATCCGAGTGGAAATTCAATCGCGCCAGCACGCGCCACTTGTCCTGCCGGTGGCGGAAACTGAGGTTGCCTTTCCAGTGCGGCACGTTTTCTTCCAATTGTCGTAACCGGTGATCTTTCAACAATCCGCGCTGGGTTACATTGGTGTCGACATAGCTGACCGCCAAAGACAGCACGCTGTCGCCGGCGCCCAGGCTGAAGCGGTGGTTGGCAACGATGTCCACCCCCTGGGTGCGGGTGTCAAAATCGTTGTTGAAAAACTTGAAGCTGGTCAGGTCTTCCGAGCCGGCAAAATCGGCAATATTGAGTGCTCCGGCCGCGTCCAGCGCGTTGAGTATTTCACTGGTTGCATTCGAGTCCGGTAACGCGACGCCTTCCTCAATGGCAAACTCTCTTAACAGTTGACGAAAGTCCTGGTCTTCCGATAATGAAATCCGGTCTTCCACCTTGATATTGAAATAATCCACGGTGACGCTGGTATTGCCCAGGTCAAACGCAACGCCCAGGGAAAAGTTCGTGGCCTCTTCGTTATCCAGCGTAAAAATATTGCCCTGGCGCTCGTTGACAAAACGGCCGGCGGCGCTGTTGAGCGGAAACGTGCCCTGATCAACCAGGGTAGAGCCGACGAACGCCGTGGTCACATTCACTACGTTGGCCTGACCGGTGGTGGGTGCGTGAAAACCGGTAGACCAGGTGCCGCGCAAGCTGATCATATCGTTGGCGCGAAACAGCGCGCCGATCTTGTAGTCAACCGTGCTACCGTAGGTATCATAATCCTCCCAGCGCACCGCCGCCTGCAACGTAAGATTTTCCACTACATCCGCTTCCAATTCTCCGTAAACAGCCGTGTTCTCCTCCTTGGCCGTCAGACCGGTTGTAAACCCGCCAAACCCGTTGGAACTGGAGGAGAAGCCCTGACCGACCGGGAATGCATCGGAGGGTTGCGTCAACACGCCACGCGCAGTGGAGGCCAAGTCGCCCTCGGTAATTTTAAATTTCTCCTCACGATACTCGAAACCGACCGCGATATTCAGGTCCGAAGCAAATGCGGCCATCGGCAACGCATACGCCAGGTCTACATTGACATTGTTATCGGTTTGCTCATAGGCGCCGGGTCTGAAGAACGCGTTTGCCGGCTGGTCCGGTCCGAGACTGGCATTGACTGTATTGAAAATGAAGAAGCTGGCCTGGTTGTTGCCATAGGTATAGCTGATGTCGTAGTTCAGACCGTTGCCGATGGCCAACTCGCCACGCAGACCGACAACGATTGACTTGTCCTCGGTGTCGCCGCCAAAACGGGGCACAAAGCCGCCCGGGTAAAGTTCCACAAAGGAAAAACAATTCGGGTCGTCAATCACGTTTTGCAGGATGGTGGGGTCAGGAATTAACCCGTCCTGTCCCGTGAGCGGGATGCCGGCGGGGCAATCCCCGGCATTTTCCAGTGACAGGTCACCCACTAATACCGCTGCAACGCCATTCGGATCGGAAGCGCCAGTGACGGGGTCTACTGGCTTTTTCTCGTCAAAATACACACCTGGACGGTTGGTGGGATTGCGAAAGAAAAAACCGCCCTCCACCCGCCGTTCGGCATAGTTGCCGAACGCATACACTTCCGCCTGTTCGCTGATCTCAAACCCCGAATTGACGAAGATCTTCCAGTCGTCGTCAACACGCGGCTGGCCCCAAAGCTGCGGGTAATCGCCGGTAATCGTGTTGACACTGGGGTCGCGCACAGCGGTATTGCCGGCAGCAAACAAGCCATCCACATCGTTTCGATGCACCGAGCGAATCACGTCATCGGTCTCGCCATATTCGGCAGACAGGTTAATAAAGCCTTTGTCTCCCAACGGCAGTCCGATATTGCCGGACACCTGGTAATTATCGCCGTCACCCTCATAGGTGGAACCGTATTTCACCTCAAACTCACCACCTTCGGCATCGTCTTTGAGCACGAAGTTCATTACCCCGGCGATCGCGTCAGAGCCGTATTGTGACGACGCGCCGTCGCGTAACACCTCCACTTTTTTCAGCGCAATAGCAGGGAACACGCCCACATCCGGTCCATGCGAACCGTCGGCGATGCCACCGCCCAGGAAGGAAATCACTGCGGCCCGATGGCGGCGTTTGCCGTTAAGCAACACCAGTGTGTTATCCGGCGACAGGCCGCGCAGGTTGGCCGGACGAATAATGGTCGCCGCATCCGAGATGGGCTGGGTATTCACCATGTAGGACGGCACCAGCGCGCGCAATATGTCGGGAATATCCGAAGTGGCCTGGTCGGTAAACTCACTCCCATCCAACACATCAATGGGCGCCGGGTTGTCGGCAATGGAGCGTTCACCACGGCGGCTGCCCAATGTGGCTGTCACGACTATTTCCTCGATCTGCTCTTCTTGCGCCGGAACCGGCAGGTTTACATCAATAAAGAGAAGGGTAATTAGGGCGCATGCAGCGAGGGAGAAAGAAGCTAGATTCATAATATAAATCCTCAAGAATTTAATATATCAGTGAGAGTGGCGAGATATATCTCGCGAGCATAGTAATTCATGCCGGCATATTTTTCAATGAAATAATTATGGCAGTTCTGGCTGACGCACATGAGCAAGACCGGCTATCTGGATTTACAGGTTTGCTCGCGCATCGCGAGCTGGTCGTGACAGCGTTCATGCACAAATTCGGGTGGGCAGGTTGCTCAGGCGCAATTATTTTCACAAAAATGTGAGTTTTCTCACATTTTTGCTGACTTTCTTCTTGGCAATTTGTTGCGCGCCGGTAAGATCATAACCGTCCGAACGCAATACGCATCAGTCAGCCCATAGCATAAGGAAGCGCGCATTTTCATGGGCCCAATCGGTATGACGTTCGGACACTTGCTTGTGCTGCGTCACAAGCGCCCCTATCCGCCAATATACGGTCTGTTTTCATGGCCAGACCGCGGTAAAGGATCACCTGAGGCGCCAGGGGGAAGGTGGTGTTTTCCGTTCACTCATTCATAGCTACCGCCTCCCCCTGGCTGGGGGTTCTGCCTGTCTGTCGGGCTAAGCGCCGCCGGCAACGCGCCCTCACAACCAGCAACTAGTACTCTTTCAACTTAAGGAACCTCTGATTAAGTCAGAGGTTCCTACGATACAAGGATGTATCGGCAATATCAATGACTGTAAGGCATTGATATTGTGAGGAAAACAAAAATCGCATTTTTGTTTTCCGTACTCTGACAAGTCCAGGATGGACTTGTTCAGAGTTTCCTTAATTTTGACATGTTCAGCGGGTCGGGAAGCGGTTGAGCGCACGGCGCTGACAAAACAGCGTTGAAATCTGCCTCATCAACGCCCTGGCTTTGTCGATGAACAGGCAGTTCCGCATCAACATCGGCCTCTGTCACCGCTTGGTAACGGGTAGTGCGCTGTTGCGGCAACCTGTCTGCAGCAATGATCAGGCGACGTATATCCGCCACGGCAAACTCCTGCCCGTGGGCAGCCCCGGCCGCGCGGCTGATACTCTCGTTCATCAGGGTGCCGCCGAGGTCATTCACGCCCGCATCAAGGCAGGCTCTGATGCCCTCAACCCCCATCTTTACCCAAGAGGCCTGTATATTGGTGATATGCGGGTGCAACGCCAGTCTGGCCACTGCGTGCATCAACAGGGCTTCGCGCAAAGTCGGGCCTTTGCGCGCCCGGCCCTTGCGATACATGGGCGCTTCCATGTGCACGAAAGGTAGCGGGACAAACTCGGTAAAACCGCCCGTCTGCGCCTGCAAATCTCGCAGGCGCAGCAGGTGCCGCGCCCAATTCTGTGGCCCGTCCACGTGACCGAACATAATCGTGGCAGTTGACTGCAACTTCAGCGAATGAGCAGTTCTCATTACTTCAAGCCACTGCGCCGTATTCAGCTTGTCCGGGCAGATGAGCTGTCTGATTTCATCATCCAGGATCTCCGCCGCAGTGCCCGGCAGAGTCCCCAGGCCGGCCTGTTTCAGGCGCCGTAGATAGTCCTTGAGCGGCAGTCCCAGAGTCTCTGCCCCGTGCCGGATCTCCAGCGGCGAGAACGCATGCACATGGATGCGCGGCGCGGCCTCCTTCACTGCTCGCACGATGGCAAGGTAGGTGTCTCCGGTATAATCAGGGTGAATGCCCCCTTGCAGGCAGACCTCGGTTGCGCCCCGTTGCCAGGCCTCGGCAACCCGCGCCTGGATGTCCGCCAGGGGCAGGTTATAGCCGCGTTCGCGCAGGTTTTCCGCTACACGCCCCTTGGAAAACGCGCAGAATCCACAGCCAAAATAGCAAATATTGGTATAGTTAATGTTCCTGTTGACCACGTAGCTGACCGTATCGCCGTTCATAGTCCGACGCAGATCATCGGCGGCATGTATCACGGCATCTTCATCGGCGCCGCGGGCATTGAACAGCCGGATAATTTCAGTTTCATCAAGACGCGCGCCGGACTTGGCTTTGTCAATAGCAGCGCTGACGCTTGCTTGCGCAGACCGGCTACCGATTGCCCGCGTGACATGTAATACACCTGCCCCGTCCCCCATTCCCGGCGACCAGTCGTCCGGGCGAGCGAAACCGGCGGCATCGATTTTGCGCAACACATGAGTATGCAGAGCCGGGTCGATCCAGGCATCCCGTTGCCGGATATATGCCGGGTAAACGGGCAGTCTGGGCACGAGTGTCTTGCCGGCTACCTCGGTTGCGGCCCGCAACCGATCAAGCTGCGGCCAGGCCGCCTCCGGGTTGACATGGTCCAGGGTTACCGGTGAGACGCCGCCCCAGTCATTAATCCCTGCGTGGATCAGTTCCGGTAGCGATTTGTCAAGGGTCAGGTTGGGCGGGGCCTGTATGTTCATATACGGACCGAAGATGATACGCGCCATGGCTATTGTCCAAAGCAGCTCTTCCAAACCGGGTTCCGGGGCATCATACATCTTCGTGCCCGGTTTGCGCCGGAAGTTCTGGATAATGATCTCCTGGATATGTCCATGTATGTCGTGCAACGCTTTGAGGGCCAGCAATGCTTCCAGGCGTTCACGTCGGGTCTCGCCGATACCAATGAGGATGCCGCTGGTAAACGGCACGCGCGCAGCGCCGGCCGCGGCAATGCAGTCCAGGCGCGCCTGTGGCCGTTTGTCCGGTGAGCCATAGTGGGGGCCGCCTTTTTCACACAGACGCTGTGAACTGCTCTCCAGCATCAGTCCCTGGGATACCGACACCGGGCGCAGGTCGTCAAGTTCAGCGCGGGTCATCACACCGGGGTTCATGTGCGGCAGCAAGCCGGTCTCGTTCAGCGCCCGCTGCGCTGCCTCGCGCAGGTAAGACAGGGTCGAGCCATGGCCCAGCCCCTTCAGTTCCTCCCGCGCAACCTTGTAGCGCAGTTCCGGCTTATCACCCAGGGTGAACAAGGCCTCGTGGCAACCTGCCTGCGCGCCGGCTCGGGCAATGGCCAGGACTTCTTCGATATTCATGTAGGCCCGCTGCCCGGCCCGCGGCGGTTGCGCAAACGTACAATAATGGCACACGTCGCGGCACAATTTTGTCAGCGGGATAAATACCTTGGGGGAATATGAAACTACTCTGCCATGACCGTCATCGCGCAGGCTCGCCGCATGGTCCATCAACTCCCTTATATCACGACCGGACAAGGACAGGAGTTGATCAAGATTTAACATGGATGCACAGGATATACAGGATAAGTAAATGTTAGGGAACATCTGATTAAGTCAGATGTTCCTACGATACAAGGATGTATCGGCAAAATCAATGCCTATAAGGCATTGATTTTGTGAGGAAAGCAAAAATCGCATTTTTGTTTTCCGTACTCTGACAAGTCCAGGATGGACTTGTCAGAGTTTCCTTAGATTAATACATCCTGTATATCCATGTTAATTAATTTACTCCGCAACGCGGCAGATCATCAGGATGGCCTGGATATAGATCCTGATAATATCCAGCATATCGCCGATATGGACTGCCTCGCCCTGTGAGGTGGAGAAGCCGCCACCGCCGGTAGTGCGGATGCGGCCCGCCGACCCGTAATTCACCGTCGGTATGCCATAACGGTTCATGTGCGCGGCATCGCTGTACCAGGTTTCCATGCCCATCTTCGGCGCCTCGCCCAACTGGTCGGTATGCGCCCGGATGATCGTCTGTACCAGCTCGTGGTCGTCCGCGATGGAGGTGCCGGGCGCGGAGAGGAAGATCTCCACCTTAACGCCGGCCAATTCCTCATTGGCGCTGGCTACATCCGCAATCAGCGCGCGCACCTCGTTATAGACCTGGACCGGCAGCACACCGGGTATGGTCCTGACGTCCATATAAATGCAGCAGTTGTCCGGGGTGCGGGCGCCGCGCCAGGGCCAGCCGCCCTCGATCGCAGAGACGTTCACCCGGGGTTGGAAATCATCCACCTTATTGCGCTCGCAATAACCAGGGATCCAATCATGGATGGCGTCAAGGATCTTGCGCGACTTGTTGATCGCGTTGGTCTCCATCTTGGACCAGGCGGTATGGATCAAGCGCCCCGGCACGGTGATCTTGAGCCAGGTGGTGCCGCAGTGGCGCGGGATCAGCATCATGTTGGTGGGTTCACCCAGGATGCAGAAGTCGGCTACCGCGCCATGAGTAATCGCAAATTTGGTGCCGACGCCATAGCCCTGGTATTGCCTGCCCTCGAAATCGTTCACCGGCGCCTTCTCTATCTCGCCGGCCACTCCTGCGATCACCACATCGCCGGCCAGCTTGATGCCGGCCTTGCGGATCGCCTCCGTAGCGACGATATAGGTTCCCATCGCGCTCTTCATATTGAACGACCCCATGCCGTAGATCCATTCATTATCGACCAGCGTGGCTTTGCATTGATAACCGATGCCGCGATGGGCCTGCTCCGGGCCGAACGAGGTGTCCAGGTGGCCGTTGAACATCAGCGACTTGCCGCCGCCCTCCCCTTGCAAACGACCGATGGCATTGTAACGGTCGTCACCGATGGGCTGCAAGGTGGCGTCAAAACCCGCGCTGCCGAGAATCTCATGTAAGGCGCGGGCAACGCCTTCTTCCTCGCCGGTGGGACTGGGGATGTCCACCAGGTCCATCACCAGTTTTACCAGACGCTGCCGGTCGATGTGGTCGATGGCCTTGGCCAGCAGTTCCTTGTTCACTTCAGTATTCATTGTTCATGCCTTTATGATTATATGATCCGGGTTGTTAAAGTCCCCAGTTTTGCTATGGTCGCTTCCACCGTATCGCCCGGTTGCAACCACCTGGGCGAGTCCATGCCCGCGGCAACGCCCGGAGGGCTGCCGCTGGTGATGACATCGCCAGGGTACAGGCCCATGTGCGACCACCAGGAGACCAGTTCCGCGGTCTTGTAATGCATCTGTCCGGTATTGGCATGCTGACGCACCTCGCCGTTGACGCGCAGCGTCATGTCAAGGTCATGGGGGTCATCCAGCTCGTCCAGTGTGACCAACCAAGGCCCCAGGGGACAGGAACCCTTGAAGCTCTTGCCCATAAGGATGACCTTGTTCGAATGTTCCCGCGCCTGGATATCCCGGGCGGACAAGTCATTGAAGATGGTGTAACCCGCCACATAATCGAAGGCTTCTTCAACGCCGACCCGGTAGGCTTCTTTGCCGATGATAATAGCGATCTCGATCTCGTAATCCAGTTGCCGGGTGAACACCGGCACCTCGACTCCGGCGCCGCTGGGCGCTACCGACGACGGCGCTTCCAGGAACCCGGTTGGGTGCTCGAAATGGAAATCGCCCCAGTTGTGGGACTCCCATTCCGGGTCGTTCCAGGTGGTCAGTTCTTCCAAATGGGAGTCAAAGTTGCAGGAAGTATGCACAATCTTGCCGGGCAACGGCGCCGGCGCTTGCAAGGTAATTTGCTCTTCCGTATAACCATGCTCGCCGCCCTTGTCCCCATGCTTGGCCAGCAGGCTGCGGGCCTGGTCCATCTTGGCATCGCCGCCCTTGAGGAACTCGATCATATCCGCCGGCAACAAGCCATCGGACAGGGTGGCGAGGTCCACGTAGACACCATTATGGTACGTCCCAATAGTGCGTTTTCCGTTGCTGTTAATATCAAATGTCGCTAATTTCATGGTTTTTCCTCGAACCTGAGAATTATTGCGCTGATCTGAGATGGGGTACGACCTCCTCTCCCATCAGGCGGATCGTTTCCAGGTTGTCGGCCTCATTTGCGCCGACCACCTCCAGCAACGGCAGGTTCAGTCCCGCATCCACCAGTTCCTGGGTGATCTCGAGGCAGTCCTCCGGGGTGCCGGAGATCACGGTAAACTTGCGCATCATCTCATCGGTCACGTACTGGGTGACATGGTCTTGTGTGCCTTCGGCAATGGCCTGGCGGAACGGGTCCCAGGCTGAGTCCGGCAGGCCCGAACCGGCCAGGATCACGTCATTCTTGATATTCCTGATCTTGTTCACGATATAGGTTCCCGTATACGGGCGGGTCGCGTCCCGCGCCTTGTCACCATCCCGGGAACAGGCGCAGAGGATCACGCCACCTACCGGAAAATCAGGCGCCAGAGATCGGCCCGCTTTCTCGGCCCCGGCCTTCATGTTCTCCCGTGCGTACTTGACGAATGCGGGCGAAGTCAGCCCTGCCAGCAGCATTCCATCGCTTTCGCGACCCGAGAGTTTCTGCATGAACGGCCCGGTAGCGCCCACGTAAATGGGAATTTCGGTACGTAAACCGGCGCCGGCCCGGTCGAACGCGGGCATGGATGATTCGAAATATTTACCCTTGTAGTCGTATGCTTCTCCGGCGAACACTTTGCGCATGATCTCTATGGATTCATGGTGGATACCGACCGGCCGGAGCTGCTCGATGTCATATTCGAGGTACTCAATACCCACCTTGCCTACGCCGATACCCATGATGAAGCGTCCACCGGACAACTCGTCTATGCCCGCCGCCTCGGACGCCTGGATGGTGGGATGGCGCATGTAAGGCGAGGTGATGCCCAGCCCTATGGGGATTCGTTGTGTCGCCATGCTGACCGCCGCCAGAGTAGTGAAACAACCCCGGGCCTCCAGGCCGTACTGGCGAAACCAGTGGTAGGCCTCGGCAATCCAGAACCCACCCATCAGGTTGGACGCCTCAGTCTGGCGCGCATACGCCTGCATGGATGTCAGCGGTTCATAGGATTTGAAGATCACCCCAACTCCGGGGTTCGCGGGCACACTCATTATTCTTTTTCTCCTGAAATCGTTGGTCGGACTATCTAAGACCACCTTGCGGCGGCCTGTCATGCCGATACTATACCAGAATTCAGGTTGCCCGGTTAAAACCGATGCGTCCACACCAGGCGGGCAAACAGCTCGGTCTCATCACTCTTGTATGAACCGTTGTCCCTGGACCAGTCATGGTTGAGCGTCAGCGTCAGTTCATTGCCCGGCACGATAATCCAGCGCAACTGGCTTTGCAGCGTCATAACATGGGTCTCCGACTCTTGTTGCAGGTAATTGGTCCAGGACAAGGTCGGCGTGAAGTTGATATTGAAACGAGCGCGGTTAATCTCAAACTCGAAATCGCCCACCGGCAGATCGATGTCGAACACCCTACGTTCCAGGGTGAGATAAAAATGAGGCGTTGGCCGCCAGCGCAAAATCGTATGAACATCAATAATGTCACCATTATAAAATTCACCGATCTTATATTTTACTTCCGTGGCAACAGGCCGGTGGCTTGCCGTCACCAGTTTGCCCCATAAAAAGTAGAAATCGTAATCGCCGCTGGGGATAATCACGCCGGGTTGGATTTCAAAAGGCTCAAACAGAGTTTCATGCTGCCAATTGCCCCAGAATTGAAACTGGTCGCCATGATGACTTTCCAAGTCAAAAAACCGCAGGTACACGTGAGCGCTCTCAAGCTCGTTGTCCATCGTCGTCGTGAATGACGATTCAAAACCCCAGTTGATCATTCTCAGCAGGCGGTTATCTTCTGGCCTGATCCGGTAGCGTAAATCGCCTTCATATTTTCTGATGCCTGAGCGGTTGACAAAACCAATAGCCGGGTTAAAATTTTCCTGAATTTCCTGGTATCTCACCCTGGCATTCCAACGGTCATTGGGGAAGTCCAGTGTGATCCCATAGGACCACTCATCATTGTCGATGCCTTCGCTGAATGATTTCATGGCATAGACATCGGCCACAAACACCTGGGAACCGAACAAGCTGCTGTTGCGGTAGCGGTAATCAATGCCGGCGACGCCGTTGTCATTATCGCTTACAGGGTTACCATAGGTCATCATGGCGCCGATCCGGGATTCGGCCTGGATATCCCCGGCAATTCTCGCCACCGACAGGTTTGTTGAACTGATGCCCTGACCGCCAGCCAACTGCGTGTTCAACAGGCCCATGGTATAGCGTCCGACCCGACCGCTTAGCTTGGCGCCGATATCAATGTCAAGAGGTTCCGGGTTTTCCTTGTCGAAAGGGAGTCCGATACGTCTTGAGAAAAACGGAATGCCGTTTACCTCCTTAAGGCCGCCAAACTCGAAGATGTCCGCGTCACGGACGAAAAAATCGCGCTGCTCCGGAAAAAACAGGTTGAAGCGGGTCAGGTTGGTCTTGATATCATCCACCACTGCATTGGAAAAATCCGGGTTGATGACCAGCGACCCGTTCAGCGAGGGCTTGAGCTTGTATATGACTTCCGCGCCCGGCTTGATGGTGAGATCATTGTCATCGCTGTCAAAGCGGCGGCGGTAACGGGTTGCTAACTGGGGTTTTATGTCCAGTCCTCGCCCCTGGTTGAGATTCTCAAGACCCAACAAATCCCCGAAGGCGGCCACGTAAGTTAAATTCTTGTCCTGATCATGGTTGGCCCATAATGCGAATTCATTGCGCCGCCTGATATAACGTTCCAACTCCAGCCCCCAGGCCGGCGCCTCGGCATCCATGGACAAGGTCTTGAAAGGGATGGCAAATTCAGCAACCCAGCCGGTTTCGTTCCGGCTTGCGGCGCCGTGCCAGATGCCATCCCATTCCAGGCGGAATGATGAGTTGTTCTCAATGCGACCATCACCTTTCGTGCCCAGGGCATTCATATAAAACATGAACGCATTCTTTCGGTCCAGAAGGGAATCAATCGCAATGGTAAAGATGTCGTCATTCAACATCTCCTCATCTTCCCGCAGTTCCATGGCAACGATGGCGTCCGGATTGCGGTCATGAAGACGCACACCGACGTACAGCATGGCGCGATCATAGGCCAGGTAAGCTTCCGTCACTTCGCTGACGGGCGCCCCTTCAATAGGCACGCGCTGGTAGAACTCCGTTACCAGGGTTGCATCCTTCCACGCCGCATCATCCAGCGCGCCATCAATGACCGGCGCCTTGTCTATCCTCTGAATGTGGATTTGTGGTTCATTGGCATGGCTGGAAGTCGCTGCAGTAGACAGGATCAACAGCAACAGCCAATGATTCGGATTGAATGAAATCCCGCTGGCGCCAAGTAATGGATATTTGTTATGCAAGTCGTCTGATAATGTGTAATCAGGCTTCTGGCAATTTTAGCATGAGGCCGGATGTTATGATATTGACATTCACATCCGGCAACAGCGCTTGCCCGTTAGCAAGAAAGCCAGGTAATGGGAAACGCGGGCTAAGACATGACTCGAGCGGCGCTTTCGAGCAACCGGCCCGGAGCCAGTTGCCTGAGCAAATCGTCCCCGATGCCTGCGCGCTCCAGTGGCGATTCGCCGGTGATCAAAGCGGTTGCCAGTCTTGCCATGCCGGGAGAGGTCTGCACGCCGTAGCCGCCCTGCCCTGCCAGCCAGAAAAAACCCTCCGTGCGGGGGTCGAAACCGACTACGAAGGTCTTGTCCGGCGCGAAAGTCCGCAGACCTGCCCAGCGGTGGGACACGCGCGACACCGTCAGGCCTGTTGCGGTTTCAAACCGATCCACCGCCAGGGCGACATCCAGTTCCTCCGGTTGGGCGTCACAGGGAGAGCTGGGTGTCTCATCCGCCGGCGACAGCAGCAAGGCGCCGGCATCCGGCTTGAAATAGAACTCCTCCTCCACATTGACCATCAGCGGCCAGTCGGTGATATCATGTCCTTCGGGAGCATCAATCAGGATGGCCGTACGGCGTTTCGGCTGCAAACCGAGCGCATCCAGTCCCGCCAGGCGCGCGACCTCATCCACCCAGGCGCCGGCGGCGTTGATGACCAGCGGCGCGCTCAGTGTTTCATCCCCGGCGACGACTTTCCACACGCCATTGCTGCGGGACAAACCGCGGACTTCGTGGCCGGAGTACAATTTCCCGCCGCGATCGCGCAGGCGTCGCAGGAATCCCTGCAATATGGCATCTACATCCAGGTCGCCGCCGGTGTTATCCAGCAATCCTCCTTGCAGGTAACCGGGCAGGATGACCGGGACCCGTTCCCGCACTTGTTCGGGGTCGAGCCTTTGCAGGAAGGGGACTTCGTCCTGCAACGCTGTCATGGCTGCGCGTTGGTCCGGCCGGCCGAAAAAGATGTAGGAACGAGGTCGCAGCAGCGGGATATCGGAAAATCCCCGGGGTGGCGAACGGTAGAAGGGTTCACTGGCGGCCGTGACCGCGCGCACCGCGGCATTGCCATACGAAACTGCGAAAAACGCGGCGGAACGGCCGGTGGCATGGTAACCGGGCTGCGGCTCCCGCTCCAGAACAATAACGCGCTTCGTCGACGCCAGTTCGGAGGCCGCGGAAACACCGGCGATACCGGCGCCGATGACGATGATATCCGCGCTTACAGCCATATCAAGCTGCCGGATTGGTTATATCGGGTATAGCGTGTCAAAAGCGTATTTTCCGCAGCGGGGCCATATAAGCAGCCATATACACTACTCATATGAAAAGCTGGTGGTATATCATTGCCGTTGTGAGTTGTTCTGCACACCGAGAGTTGAATTGTGTTCCGTTCAGTAGCGGCATGGATTTGGTATACCATTATCATACTCCGTTGCGATACCGAAATTGTCTGTGTAACGGTCGGCGTAAGCCAACCTGTGTAGTATCCTTTTACACAGGCAAACCGTCTACCCTTGACATGTCGTTACCCCATCGTGTTTCATACACATCCTAACATACGGTTAACCCCTTATCGACCCGATGACTCCCCCTGACTACCATGATGTAACCAAAGCCCGCGAGCAGGTATATCAATACTTGCGTCCTACCCTGCTGAATGAATGGCCGCTGTTGAGACAGCGGTTCGGTTTCCGCTACCTGCTCAAACACGAAAACCACCAGCCCACCGGGGCGTTCAAGGTGCGTGGCGGCGTCAACCTGCTGAGCCGCCTGTCCGAAGATCAGAAACAGCGAGGCATCATCAGTTGCACCACCGGCAACCACGGACAGTCATTGGCCTATGCCGCGCGCCGCTTCGGCATTGCCTGCGTCCTGGTCGTGCCGGAAAACAACAATCCGGGGAAGAATCAGTCCATGCGGGCGCTAGGCGCGGACCTGATCGAACATGGCAAGGATTTCGACGAAGCAAAGAATTATTGTGAACGCCTGGCGCAGGAACAAGGGCTGCGTTACGTGCATTCCGCCAATGAACCCCTTCTGATCGCCGGGGTCGGCTCTATGGCTGACGAGGTATTCGACCAGGAGCCGGCGCCGGATGTAGTGATTGTCCCTATCGGTCTGGGCAGCGGCATCTGTGGCACGGCTATCGTCGCGGCAGAACGCAATCCTGCAACAAAGGTCATAGGCGTGCAATCTGTGGGAGCGCCGGCAGTAACAGAGTCTTTCAAGCGCGGCAAAAACGTGAAATACGATTCGGTGGACACCATCGCCGAGGGCCTGGCCACCCGGGCGCCGTCAGACATAACGTTGGAGATCATGCGCCGGCTGGTAAGCGATATCGTTCTGGTCACAGATGAGGAAATCAAACAGGCTATGGCCTGGCTGCTGGAAACCACCCACAACCTGGCCGAACCGTCCGGCGCCGCGGCTACCGCGGCTGCATGGAAGCTGCGCGACCACTTTAAAGGTAAGACGGTTGTCGGCATCCTGTCCGGCGGCAATTGCAATATGCGCTTGCTGGCAGAAGTCTGTAAGGGTATTTAAGGAAGCTCTGACTTAATCAGAGGTTCCTTAACCGTGCCACTCCCGCCCCTGCTCAACTCCATACAGGGGCAGGCTGAAAAGCGGGAGTCCAGTCTATTACTGTGTCGCCCGCAGGGCGACTCTTTAATCTACGGGTGTCCTGTTTTATTCCGGAGATATGAACGCGGCTGAATTTTTTTCAGCAAGTCCATATCCATAATCCACATACAGAGCAGCAGGCGGGTACCGGGTTGCAGGCTGTTGGCGAAGTTCATCTGGGCGGCAGGCTTGTCCTGCAAGGACTTGAGTGTCTTGATGCCGTCGGCGATAGATGCCACGATTTCATCGCCAAGGTTCAGGTCAGCAATATCCAGTTGCTCGGCGTGCTCTACCGTTTCCTGGCCAAACAGAAAAGCGAGCTCAGCGCGCGCCTGTTCATGATCTTCCCTGGACCGGGTAAAATCATCGTCAGCACGCATCTGAGCAAAGCATTCGAGTCATGAAAACCGTTTTTCAGCCAGTCCGGCGCCGGAGCGCAGAACTCTTTGAGTAAACCGGAGACTCCTACGCTACAGCGGCGCGCCGTCAAAATCAATGACTTTAGGAGCCTCGGCTTCAAGGTGAATGTATACTTTTATCTTACCGCTTACCCCGGGAGCCCGGCGCACTTTGAGCCGGACAAGCTTGTTCAGCGCTTGTTGTAAGATATAATCATCACGAACGACCGGCAAATGTTTCCGTATGACGATGACCCCAGAGACTACCATTGAAATCAGCAAGGAAGACCTGAAGTTTTCCGCCGCCCATTTCACGATCTTCTCGGCCACGGAGCGTGAGCGGCTGCATGGCCACAACTTCGGAGTCTACGTATCTGTTACCGCGCCGGTGGGCGAGAACGGCATGTGCTTTAATTATGCAGAGTTGAAATCCCGGCTCAGGGCATTATGCGTAGAACTGGACGAATATACGCTGTTGCCGGCGCATTCCCCATACCTGGAGATCACCGAGAACGACGGGCAGTATGTCATCGGCTTTAACGACGAAACCCTGTACTTCTCCAAGCGGGACACAAAACTGTTGCCGTTGCGGAACACCACTGTGGAGGAGTATTCACATTATCTGCTGTCCCGCCTGGTGCAGGACAAAGCGTTTTTTGGTCCTGACAGAGTCAGGGCGATCATTCTGAAGGTATCATCGGGGCCGGGACAATGGGGTTCAGCCAGTTGGGAGGCGGCAGAAGCATGATAAAAAACCTGATCATTACCGGCGGCAGCAAGGGGATCGGTCTGGCAACGGCCGGGCTATTCCGGGAACATGGCTATCGCATCATCAACCTTTCCCGCTCCCCCTGCCCGCTGGAAAATGCGCTGAACCTGACGGTTGATTTGAGCAAACCGGACTGGGACCGGGCAGGCGCCGCGGAACTGCATGCGATCCTTCCGGACAAACAGCATACCGTCTTGATCCACAATGCCGGCCTGTTGCGCAAGGACTCGGTGCGGGACCTGGATGCGGAAGCCCTGCGGGAAGTATTGCAGATAAATCTGGTCGCGCCGGTACAGTTGAACCGGCTGGCGCTGCCGTCGATGGAGCGGGGATCCGCCATCCTCTACGTAGGCTCAACGCTTAGTGTAAAAGCCGTGGCAGATACCTGCTCCTACAGTACCACGAAACACGCGCTGGCAGGACTGATGCGCGCCACCTGCCAGGACCTGGCTGGTAGCGGAATCCATACCGCGTGCATCTGTCCGGGTTTTACTGAAACAGACATGTTGCGCGAGCACGCCGGCAACGATAACGCGATCCTGGACAGCCTGGCGCAAAACGTCACCATGGAGCGTTTGATTGACCCGATGGAGATTGCCGAAGCGCTGTATTTCTGCGCCCGGCATCCGGTGATGAACGGCGCCACCGTCCAAGCCAACCTGGGACAGGTCGAGCGTTAAGCCCAACCTGGGATCGCGAGCTGAGCGCTACACCTCCGTATCGCTGTCAAGCGCCAGATAGCGCCTCAGGTAATGCACCAGGATGTACAAAGGTATGGTGTCAATTAACGCGACCAGCATCTTGAACAGGTAATTGCTGGCCATCAGCGCCAGCATCTGCTCCAACGAGATGGCGCCGGACAGGAAAGTGGCTCCAAAAGTAATGCTGATCACCGTAAATGAATCCACTCCCTGACTGACCAGTGTGCTGCAGTTGTTGCGCAACCAGAGATGCCGACCCTTGGTCAGGCGTTTCCAGAAGTGAAACAGGTAGACATCGCAGTACTGCGCCGCCACATAGGCCAACATGGATGCCAGCACTGAACCGGAGGTGCAGGCATAGATCAGTTGGAACAACTCGACGGAACCTGACACCAGTTCGCCACTGGGCAAGGTGACATCCTCTGCCAGCTCAAGCATCTGCCACGGCGGCATGGAAGCGGGTTGTACCGATGGCAGGTAATTGCCGATGGTGAGGACGAGGATGATAAAGATATTCATCAACAACCCCACCGTCACCAGGAAATTGGCGCGGCGTTTTCCATACAGCTCACTCACCAGGTCGGTGCACAGGAACGTAAGCGGATAAGGCAGCACCCCTACAGCCAGGGACAGCGGCCCCAGCTCCACGAAACGGGTGATGCCGACCACGTTGAGCAGGGTCATCGCGCACAGAAAAAAGCCGGCCAAGAGCATAAATACCTGCTCGCGCCGGATATCGATAATATTTGTCGTTGCAACTGCCAGCATGGGTAGCGTTACCTGGATGTCTTGATTTCGGGAATAGTTCAGAGTCAGAGCAAGGATACCCTGACCCTGAACATTTTGACACAACGCGTCAAAACAAGACACCCATAGAATTTTGCTGGGTCTTGCGGAATTACTTGACCAACATGTGCCAGTTCGCCTAGGATTGATCGTCCCATGGCGGACAACAACAGACACTGGCCGCGGTTCATCGCCTTTGTGGACATGAACGCGTTTTTTGCTTCCATCGAACAACTGGACAACCCCGAATACCGCGGCAAACCCATCGGTGTCACCAACGGCAAAACCGGGACCTGCCTCATCACCTGTTCGTATGAGGCCCGGGCGCTCGGCATTTACACCACCATGCGGCTGAAACAGGCCCGGAAACTGTGTCCGGACTTCATCCAGGTGCCCGCCCGTCCGGAACGCTATGCGGAAGTCTCGACCGGCATCATGCACGCGCTGCTGGATATCTCTCCGGATGTGGAGGTATTTTCGGTCGACGAGGCGTTTCTCGATATCACCCGCTGCCAGGCCTACTGGAACAAATCTCCCGCGGCGCTGGGCAAAATGATCAAGGCGCTGGTTTGGGACGTGTCCGGCCTGCCCTGCTCGGTGGGGCTGAGCGGAGACAAAACCACGGCCAAGTTCGCAGGCAAGCAGCAAAAGCCGGACGGTCTGACTATCATTGCTCCCTGGGAAGCCCGGGACCGGTTGAAGAACGTGCCGGTAATGGAGCTATGCGGTGTCAACAAGGGCATAGCCGGGTTTCTGGCCCGACGCGGCGCGTTGACCTGCGGCGATGTCGCAAAATTGCCGATCAGCGTGCTCGGCCAACGCTTCGGCAACCCGGGCCGGCGTATCTGGCAGATGTGCCGGGGAGAAGACCCCATGCCGGTCGAGACAAAAATCGCCCCGCCCAAAAGCCTGGGACACGGGAAGATAATGCCACCCAATACGACCGACAGGGATGTTGTCTACATGTACCTGATCCACATGGCCGAGAAACTGGGGTTCCGCCTGAGACAACATTCCCTGGCCGCCCGGAAGTTCTTCATCGGGCTGCGTACCAGGGACGGCTGGGTGGGCAGCAATAAACTGAAGACAGTGTTTCCGACCAACGACAGCCGGCCGATCATCGAACTATGCCACCGGGTCTTGCAAGAATACTGGCGCGGCGAAGGTGTTTTCCAGGTACAGGTGACCGCGCTGGACCCGCGCCCGGCAAAAGGCCAGACCGAGCTTTTCGGGGAAGAGGAAGACAGGTTCCACCGCCTGAACAAAGTTATGGATGAGGTTAACAACCGCTACGGAGAATTCACCCTGACCCGAGCCACGCTGATGCAACGTTCCGACATGCCCAACGTGATCGCCCCGGCCTGGAAGCCCTACGGGCACAGGCAGACCATCGTGCCGACAACAGAGCGGCTGAAAGCGGAGGCTAAAACATGACCATGACCTTTATCAACGCCGCGGCCGTGCGCGAATTGCTGCCCATGAACGAATGCATAGACATCATGGAACCCGCGATGGTCGCCGCGACCAACGGAACAATATCCATGCCTCCCCGGTTGGTCGCGCCGCTTATTGATGAAAGCGGGTTGTTTTTGCTGATGCCCGGTTCCAGCGCCGAACTGGCCATGTTCGGCGCTAAGCTGCTCAGCCTGATCCCGGATAATCCCGCCCGGGGACTCCCTGCCATCCAGGGCTTCATCGCGTTGTTTGACCATACCACCGGCACGCCTGTTGCCATCATCGACGGCGCTGAGGTAACCGCTATCCGCACTGCCGCGGCATCCGGCCTGGCGACGCGCTGCTTAGCGCGCGCCGATGCGCGCAGTTGCGGCATCTTCGGCAACGGCACGCAGGCGCAGACCCATGTTGATGCGATGCGCGCAGTACGCCCGGTGGATGAGATCATCGTTTGGGGGCGCAACCCGGACAACGCGCAAGCCTTCGCCGGTGAACAGGCGCAGCGTACCGGCATCAATGTTCGGGCAACAACGGACCCGGCAGAGGCCGGCGCCTGCGACCTGGTATGCGCTACCACCACTTCACCTGAGCCTATCCTCGCGGGTGAGTGGGTGAAGCCCGGCGCGCATGTCAACCTGGTTGGCGCCCACAGCCTGACCACGCGCGAAGGCAACACCGACCTGATCGTCAAGTCCTCGGTCTATGTGGATCTGATGGAATCCATGCGCAACGAGGGGGGCGATATCATGATACCTATACAGGAAGGCGCTATCGATGCAGCGCATATTGTCGGGGAGTTGGGCGAGTTGCTGCAAGACAAAATTCCCGGCAGGCAGGATGATCGGCAGATCACACTCTACCAGTCCCATGGCATCAACGCCCAGGATATGTTCGCGGCCAAACATATTTATACTAAAGCGCAAAGTGCAAATGCTGGGCTGACCGTGGATTTTTGCTAACGGGTCGCCCTACGGGCGACACAGTATTAGACTGGACTCCCGCTTCCGCGGGAGTGGGACGGTAGCGGTGTTCGCGCAAGCGCCCCCACCCCATTCCCGCGAAAGCGGGAATCCAGTGGGACAACAGGTCGCCCACAGGGCGACACAATATATGAGGCTGATCTGAGAGTGAACAAACAGCAGCGAACAGTGAACAAAATAGTTTGCAAATTTAATAAGATAAATTAGAATAGTCCGTTTAATGCCTCGCCAATACAGGAACCATGTCTGAACACACTACGGCTACAATAACAGATACGCTGTTTGGCGAATTGCTGTCAGACCGGCTCCTGCAAGAGGAAGAGAAAAATGTTCCTGTCCCGCGCACCGATCCGGTAACCGAAACACTGGCGCTTTCCGGCACGGCCCTGCTGGAACGGCAGCGCCAAGCGGGTTACTGGCGTTTTGATCTTGAAGCGGATACCACGATCCCCTCTGAATATATCCTGTTGCAGCGCTTGCTCGGCAGGGTTGACCGCGCGCGTGAACAGCGTCTGGCAGATTATATCCTCAGCCGGCAATTACCGGACGGAAGCTGGCCCCTGTATGAGGGCGGTCCCGGTAATATCAGCGCCACCGTAAAAGCCTATTTTGCTTTGAAAACAGCGGGCAGGGACCCCGCCGGAGAAGCGATGCAGCGTGCCTGCGCCTGGGTACGCGGCAACGGCGGCGCGGAGCAGGTCAATGTGTTTACCCGTATTCTGTTGGCAACCTTCGGCCAGGCGCCCTGGAGAACCGTGCCCGCAATGCTGGCGGAGGTAATCTGGTTGCCGCGCTGGTGGTTTTTCAGCCTGGATAAGGTGTCCTACTGGTCGCGCTGCGTTATCATTCCGCTGTTGCTGATCTTTGCCTTCAAGCCGGTTCACCGGGGCACAGACATCAGGGAGTTGTTTAACAGTGATCCTGAGTCCCTGAAACACATCGACAAATTCATCCCCGGCGCACGCGTGAAAAACGCATTCATCCTGCTGGACCGCCTGCTCAAATTACTGGAACCGATGGTCCCCGGATTTATCAGGCGGCTGTCGATGCGCAAGCTGGAAACCTGGATGCGCGAACACATGCGCGGCGAGGGCGGTATCGGCGCAATCTTTCCGGCGATGGCAAATGCCGTATACGCGCTCAAACTGCTGGGCTGCGATGCAAGTGACCCGGACCTGGCGCGCGGCCTGCAGGCAATTGAGGACCTGGTAACCGAAGAAGCGGCGGAAACCTACGTGCAACCCTGTGTTTCGCCGATCTGGGATACCTGCTTGAGCTTATCTGCGCTGTCTGAAGCCGGCCTGCGGGCGGACAACAAAGCTATCAAACCGGCTACCGACTGGTTGTTCGACAAGCAGGTGTTTACCCGGGGCGACTGGATCAGCAAGGCGCCGGACCTGGAAGGCGGCGGCTGGGCGTTCCAGTTCGAGAATGACTTCTATCCCGATGTTGATGATACCAGCATGGTGGTGATGGCCCTGTTGCGGGTTGGCGCCCATTACCATCCGGACAAGAAAAGACGCATCGCCCAGGCTGTCAACTGGACTATCGGCATGCAGAATACCGATGGCGGCTGGGGCGCCTTCGATATCGACAACCATTATGAATACCTGAACAATATTCCGTTCGCCGATCACGGCGCGCTGGTCGACCCCAGCACCGCCGATCTGACCGGGCGTTGTATTGAAATGCTGGCCATGCTCGGCTATGACAAGACCTTTCCTCCCATCGCCCGGGCCATTGAGTTTCTGCAACAGGACCAGGAACCCTGCGGCGCCTGGTTCGGCCGCTGGGGCGTAAATTATATCTACGGGACCTGGGCCGTGCTGGTCGGCTTGGGCGCGCTGGGCGAGGACCCGAACCAACCCTGGCTGCGCAAAGCCGTGAAATGGTTGAAGGATATCCAGAACAGTGACGGCGGCTGGGGCGAGAGTTGCGACACGTACAACGACCCGACACTGGCCGGGTCGGGAGAAAGTACCGCATCGCAAACCGCTTGGGCGCTGCTGGGCCTGATGGCAATGGGCGAGACAGAATCAGAAGCAGTGGAAAAAGGCATCAGTTATCTGGTGCGCAATTTCGACAGGGCAAAAGGCTGGAAAGAAGCATCTTTCACCGGCACCGGGTTCCCGCGGGTGTTCTACCTGCGCTACCACGGCTACAGCCACTATTTCCCGGTCTGGGCGCTGGGCGTGTATGCGCGCTACCGGCAGGGACTGGAAACCCGCCAGGATATGCTGATACGGGAAGGACAGGTTGACCTGGGCGTATTGCCCGTACTCAGCAGCAAACACTACCAGTCGAGATTCGCCGCCAGATAGCCTTTCAGCATGTTGCAAGAAGTTGCGAACGGCACAATCAGAGAAATAGACGGGCAGGAACGCGTCTATTACGAAGGTTACTGGATTCGCCACTACAATGTGCCGAACAATCTTACCTATAAAAAAAATCTTATCGACCAGTTGACCCGGCGCGTATTTCACCATGTTGAACCCGGCATAAATGCCCCCGGCGACAAACTCGATGAGGTCCGGCGCAAATACAAAGCGGAACAAAATGCATCAAAAAAACGCGTGCTGGCCGCAATGCTGGCCGGCGCCCTGCTGAACCGCGGGTCAGATATTCTGACTCACATCGTCGAGCTGGAACAGATCGGCGTCACGATTAATCCCGAAAACGAGTTGCTGAAAGAATGCGGGCTGTGTTTTTTGGGCGCACTGGAGTATGGCAAATACATCCGGGTGAAACACGGCAGGGAAGGACTGGAAGAACTCTGGGGAGAGCCCTTCCGGGCTTTCACCACGCCGGTTGAGCGATTCCTGGAGAGTCGTTACATCAAGATCGCGCACACCATGCGGGAAATCGATGAGATTGCCGACAAGATGAACGAGGTCTTTGCCAAAGCGCCCATGTTCAGCAGCCTGACAACGCTGATCTCGGAGCTGGCCGAGAGTGGAAAAAACACGATGGAAACCATGCGCAGCGATCCGGCCATCATAGAAATATGGCCGTGCTTTGTCAGCGCTTGCGAAAAGGTTGCCGATTGCAAACCTGTGCTGGCTGAAGACGCGACCCGGCGCGAACATGCCCTGGGAAAACGCGGCATCGATATTTTCCACCGTTGCGGCACACTGATCGACGACTTGACCAATTACCGCATCCCGATGCCGAAAACCACCCAGACCCTACTCCGCGACTGCGACCAGTTCAGGGAAAAATATGCGGCCCGCCTGTACTGAGGGCATTTCCCCGTACCACTCCCGCCCCTGCTCAACGACATACAGGGGCAGGCTGGGAAGCGGGAGTCCAGTCATATACTGTGTCACCCATCCACCATACCACTCCCGCGAAAGCGGGAGTCCAGTCATATACTGTGTCACCCGAAGGGTGACTCTTTGTCCCACTGGATTCCCGTTTGCCCAGGTATGATGCAGGAGGACGCGATGAGCAGCTATAACGCCCCCACCCGCGACATGCGTTTTGTATTGAACGAACTGGCAGGGCTGTCCGCCGTCAATCAACTACCGGGGCTGGAAGATGCCACGGAAGACACCGTAAATGCCGTCCTGGAAGAGGCGGCTAAGTTCGCCGCCACAGCGCTGGCGCCGCTCAATCGCGCCGGGGACATCGCCGGCGCCGGATTTGAAGACGGCAAGGCCATCCCCCCCGATGGATTCAAGGACGCCTACCAGGCATTTGTCGAAGGCGGCTGGGCATCGCTACCGTTTGAGCCTGAATTTGGCGGTCAAGGGCTGCCGGAGTTGGTAGCCGCCGCAACTAATGAAATCTGGCAGTCGGCCAATATGGGCTTCGCCCTGTGCCCGATGCTGACGGAAGGCTGTGCCGTCGCACTGGGCATACACGGCTCCCACGACATGAAGGCAATCTTCCTGCCGAAGCTGGTATCCGGCGAGTGGGCAGGCACGATGAACCTGACCGAACCCCAGGCCGGCTCGGACCTGGCCGAGATAAGGACCAGGGCTGTGCCTAACGGCGATACATACCTCATTTCAGGGCGGAAAATCTTCATCACCTGGGGTGACCATGACTTCACGGACAATATCCTGCACCTGGTCCTGGCGCGCCTGCCCGATGCGCCGCCGGGAATCAAGGGCCTCAGCCTGTTCCTGGTTCCGAAGTACATGGTCAACGCGGACGGCTCGACCGGTCGGCGCAACGATGTCCAGCCGGTTTCCATCGAACACAAGCTGGGTATTCACAGCAGCCCGACCTGCGTGATGAGCTACGGCGACAACGGCGGCGCGCACGGTTACCTGGTGGGCGCGGAGCATGACGGGATAGCCTGCATGTTTACCATGATGAACCATGCTCGCCTGTCGGTCGGCATCCAGGGTCTGAGTATCAGCGAACGCGCCTACCAGCAAGCGCTGGGCTATGCGAAAGAGCGCGAACAAGGCAGAAAACCAGGTCAGTCCGGCCGCGCCCGGATCATCCAGCACGCGGATGTGCGCCGGATGCTGATGTTGATGAAATCCGGCTGTGAAGCGATGCGGGCGCTCGCCTGTGTCGCCGCCGCATCGCTTGATCACATGAACCGGTCTTCAGAACAAGCCAAACACAGTGCAAGATTCGCCCTGCTGACCCCGGTGGTTAAAGCCTGGTGTACCGAACTGGCCCAGGAAATCACCTCCCTGGGGGTACAGGTGCACGGTGGCATGGGCTATATTGAGGAAACCGGCGCCGCGCAGCACTTCCGGGATGCCCGCATCACCAGCATCTATGAAGGCACCAATGGCATCCAGGCCCAGGACCTGGTCGGCCGCAAGGTTATCCGGGACAACGGCAAGGCCATCCGGGAACTCATCGGCGAGATCCGGCAAACCGTGGCGGAACTATCCGTTGCCGATGCCAACCAGGCCGTAATCCGGCGCGCCCTGGAGGCTGCGACAGAAAACCTGGCACAGGCAACGGACTGGTTATTGGACAACTGTCACGATGACCCGGATGTGCCGGGTTCCGTTGCCGTCAATTTCCTCATGCTCATGGGCTATGTCTGCGGCGGCTGGCTGATGGCCCGGGCGGCTATGATTGCGGCGCAAAAAACCGCCTCCTCAACTGATGATTTTTATCACAGCAAGACAGTCACGGCGCGCTTCTACGCCGAACATTACCTGCCCAGGACCGCCGGTTATTTCTTGGCCATCCAGGCCGGCAGCAGTTCGATCATGGCCCTGGATGAAGGGCAGTTTTGATCATATGAGAGTTTAGAACACTAAGGAAACTCTGATTTAGTCAGAGTTTCCTGCGATACAGGGATGTATCGCCAAATTCAATGACGATAAGTCATTGAATTTGAGAGCAAAACAAAAATCGCATTTTTGTTTTGCGTGCTCTGACAAGTCCAGGATGGACTTGTTCAGAGCTTCCCTAATTGATACCTGCTCCCGGCGCCTTTACCCAGCCTGTTCAGAAAAGCCTTCTCGGTCAGGGATTTCAGCGCGAACTGGATTGTGCGCCTGGGTAGAACGGTGTTTTTTACGATATCGGCGACTTTCAGTTTTATTTTCGGGTTGGATTTAAAATACTCCAAGACCGTAACCGCTGTTTCGGATAATGACTGGAGATGCGCGTACTTCTCTCGATATACAGCGATATCGGCAAGCGACTCCGCAAAAACCTTGAGAAAAAAAAGGACCAGGTTATCGAATTTATACAGCTTTGGATCCGTATGGAACCTGCCGTCTGAGGACTGGCGCAGTACGCTGTAATATTGGGTCTTGTTCTGCTCAATTTTTCTGTCTATCGCCAGGTATGAAGCGATTTCCCGCAGGTATTTGTCATCTGACTGCAAGAGTACCAACAGGAACAATGCCCTCCCCAGCCGGCCGTTCCCATCCTGGAACGGGTGTATCGCCAGGAAGCGAAAGGTAAATTCGATGGCCGTGAGCAGGGGCCAGTGATAGGTATCGGCAGTCCTGTTGTACCAATCAACTAGCTCGGCCATTGCCATTTCGGTCATCACCCCGGGGTCGATGGGTTCCAGAACAGTGCGTTCTTCACCGGTTTGATTATTTCTTGAGACAACCTTGTTGGTTACGGTTTTATACGCTCCTGCAAAATGTTCGGCAGGAGGATAGTATTTCAGCAATTCCCGGTGGAGTCCCCGGATTGTAGTCTGGGTTAATGGTTTCAGTTCATCCGCCTGAAGATATATTGTCGTGAGCACACTCCGGCTGCCTACGACTTCTTCGATACTCCTTTGCCTGCTGAATGGGATAGGTGTCATTCCCGCGCGCCCAGGGAGGGTGGGGGACAGCCTTTACCTGTACCCCCACTGCAGGTTCAGCCACAAGCTGTGCTCCGGCGCTGCGTTCCAGAATGACTCCTCGCGCATGCCTTCAAAGCCTACACGCAGCACGCTGCCGCCTAGCAGCACATCGCTCATCTCTGCGCCCAGGGTGAAACGGCGGGAACTCTCGCCTAAACCCGTGGCGCTGCTGTACAGGGTCCACAACCGGTCCCGGACAAACAGCCCGTAGCCCAACTCTGTCTGCATACTGAACTGGTACTCATCCGCATCCGGACTGCGCTGCCCGCGCACCATGTCATCGATGTTGCGCTCCCACAACCGCTGGGCGCCCCCCTCCAGGCTGCCCAGGCTGCGCGTCGGACTGTAATGCGGACTTAAGCGCAGCATCCAGCCCGTGCCGTCCGCCTGGTACGACTTCTCCAGCAATGCGCTCGCCTGCCACTCACGATAATCCGAATTCGCCAGCAAACCGCCGCCGCGCAGTTGCGCCAGCCAGCCCGTCTGCGTGATATAGCGCAAACCACCGGCCAGGTCCAACCCGGCCCCACTGTTACCATCGCCCTCGTCTACCCGCACGCCCAGCTCGGCAAACTGCTCAAACTGCCCCGCATCCACCACCGAGGTATGGCTGCCCGCAAACACCGCACGCAAGCGTTGTACATCCACGTCCGGCGCGTCCTCCGCCGACATCGCCGCATACAGCATCTCGCTGCGGAAGTCCAACTGCCAGGCGCCATCCTGGTACAACTCGCCATTCAGACCCAGCGCCGCCATGTACAGCTCCAGGTCGGACTCCTCAAGGTATGTCTCCTCATCCACCGTCAGGTCCAGGTCGCCCGCCGCATAACCCAGCGTGCCCCAAACACTCAGGTTCTCCGACACCAGCCAATCCGCATACGGATGGATGCCCGTCAGACTGACATCGTAATCGCCTGTCAGCGCGCGCCCGTCAGCGCCGCGGTCGGTATAGTCAAAGCGCGCCTCGGTGCGGGACAGGGCCGCGCCCACCAGCGCCTGCTCACTCACGCGCATATCCGCGCCCAGGTGGAAACTGGCCACGCCGCCGTCCCAATCCACCGCACCATCGCCCTTACTGCGCAACTCGTTATAGCCGCCATCACCCCAGAGTGTCACCACTTTGTCCGTTGTGCCGCCGCTTCCATCACCGGCGCCGAAATTCAACGGCAGCACAAACGATGTCCGGCTCAGCAACTGGCGCAGATTCACCTTTCGCCGATGCTCCCAACCGCCCGGCGTGTCGAAGACCTCGAAGACTTCCGCCGCCGGCCGCAACAGCGCCGCGGTTCCCATGCCGGTTGCAGAGCGCTGAGACCTATTGTCCATGCCCGTGTAGTCTTCCCGGGTATTGCCGGCAAGCAACTGCCCCGCGCTTAGCTGTGCGGCATCTTCATCGACACCCTGCGCCAGCAAGTGCCCTGAAGTCAGAGCAATCTGACCGGCGACCGACTGCGAAGGCCTTTCATTGAGCCCCAGTGATGGCAACGTGATCCCGATTTCTGCATGGGCGTCAGTCACCGGCGCACCGGCGACCGCCAACGACGGCAACGGTGTCGCAACTGAAGCAGGCTGACCCGCCAGCGGGCGCGCCAACACTTCTTCGATACCCAGCAGCGGCAATGTGATCCCGATCTGTGCGTAGGCGTCATTCACCGGCGCCAGGGCAAGCGCCAATGACGGCATCCGTGTGGCCACCGGGACGGGCCAATCGGCAGCCGATTGCGCAAACGCTGCGTCGATACCCAGCAATGGCAACCCGGGGCCGGTCTCTGCACCGGTTTCAGCCGCCGTCGAACCGGTTGCCGACTGCGTAAACACTGTATCAATACCCAGTAGTGGCAATTTGCTCCCGGTTTCTGCGTAGGTTTCACCCACTGGCGCTCCCGCGCCAGCCAGTGACGGCAACGGTGTGGCAACCGGCGCTGGCTGACCTGCGCCTGAGCGCGCCGGTCTCCGTTCCGGAGCCAGTCCTGCACGGCCGGCTTGCGGCCATGCCTGTGAATGTCCTGAAGATGGGGCTAACCGGCCCGCTGCGGGCGGCGCCTGGAATGGCGCTGAAACAGAACCGGCCCGGCTGCTCATCCCTGTCCTTGCGCGGGCGTTCCTTATCCGGTCGCTGAGCACCTGTGTCGTGCGCCCGACCACCGACCGGGTCAACTGCGGCAGTACATCCTCGTGCACTCCGACCAAATCGGACTGCCCGATGCCCGCTTCGGTTACCCATACGTTAAACGTATCACTCACCGTGCCGCCATGGCCATCGGCGGCGGTCAGCGTCACGGATGTCGTTCCCACGGACAGACCTGTCAGGATCAGGACAGTGTCGGAGACGCTCACCGTCACAATTGCGTCATGGTCCGCGTGCGCCGTGTAGGTCAGCGGATCGCCGTCCGCATCGGTGAACACACCGCTCACATCAACCTGCTCTTTGTCTTCCACCTCGATCTCGCGGTCATCCAGGGGATCCGTGACCGCCGGCGCCCGGTTCGGATCAACAACCGTCACCATGAAAGTATCCTCCGCGGACCCACCCCTCCCGTCAGATGCCGTCACCGTAACACGCGCCGTGCCCACGGCGATGCCGGTCAGCGTCAGGGTATCGCCCGATACCGCCACCGTGACCACGGATTCATCCGCAGAGACCGCGGCATAGGTCAACGCATCCCCGTCCGCATCGGTGAACGCGCCACTGACATCAAGCTGCCGGGTCTCGTCCACCTCCAGTTCCTGGTCCGCCAGTGGCATGACCACATCCGGCGCCTGGTTCATGCCGGCGCCCGCTTCTATAACCGTAACCGTGAACGTATCACTGGCCTCACCGTCCCTGCCGTCAGCGGCCGTCACCGTAACATTTGTCACGCCCACGGTGATGCCGGTCAGTGTCAGGGTATTGCCTGATACCGCCACGGTGACCACTGCGTTATCGTCTGAGACCGCGGTATAGGTCAACGCATCGCCGTCCGCATCGATGAACGCGCCACTGACATCAAGCTGCCGGGTCTCGTCCACTTCGATCTCCTGGTCATCCAGTGGTATCGCGACTTCCGGCGCCCGGTTCATGCCGTCCGCCGAGTCCACCACCGTGACCGTAAACGTGTCGCTGGCCGCACCGCCTTTGCCGTCAGACACCGTCACCGAAACACTCGCCAAACCGACCGAGACACCGGTCACAGTCAAAAGACCCGTCGCATCCACGCTCACCGTGGCGAAGGACGGCGCATTGCTTGCCGTCCTGTACGACAGCCGATCACCGTCCGCATCCCTGAACGCGGCGGCGGCATCCAGCGTCAACGTGTCATCCACCACCACGGTCTGGTCCGGGATGGGCGCCACCAGGATCGGCGGATGGTTCGAGGAGGATTGTGTGAAGTTGTCGGTGACCGTGACCGCGACCTCGCCGGTCAGATCATCATAGCCGCCACCGGCAGCGCCCAGCGTGACCGTGACGCTATCGTCGTTGCCGTCATTGTCGCGCGCCGCGCGCAAGGTCACGGTCTGGGGCGTTGCATAGTCCGTGAGCGTAAACGTCAGGCTTGCGCCCTCGCTCACCGACACATCGCCGGCGCCGGACACCGCGACCGTCACGGTGTCCGCCGGCTCGTGCTCCAGGGCCACCGTAAACGTGCCCGTGCCGCCTTCGAGCAGCGTCAACTCAGTCGGGGTTATCGTGAGCGCCGCCATATCATCGTCCGTCACCGTCACCACGACCGTCTCATCGGCGTCGTCAAACTCCGCGCCGGAAGAATCCAGCGCCACGCTGGTGGACTCGTCCTCGGCGTTGGCATCGTCCACCGGGGTAACCGTCACCGCCTGCGCCGTGGAGTAGTTGTCCGGTGTGAACGTCAGGCTCGCCGGACTCACCACGGCCGCGCTCGTATCCAAGCTTGTTACCGCCACCATCACGTTCACACTCGGTTTGACACTGAGCGCGACCGTGAATGTCTTCGCATCGCCGCCCTCGGTCAGCGTCACCGGTATGTCCGTCAATGTCAACGACGCGGACTCATCGTCCGCCACCGTCACCGCCACCTCCTCATCGGCGTCGTCAAACTCAGCGCCCGATGCGTCCAGCGTCACCGTTGTCGTCTCGTTTGCCGCATCGTCATCGCTCTGCGGGCTCACCGTCACCGTCTGCGCCTCAGTATAGTTGTCCGGCGTGAACGTCAGACTCCCCGGACTGACCGCCACCGCGCCCGTGTCCAGGCTCGTCACCGCCACCGTCACGTTCGCGGTCGGCTTGGCGCCCAGCGCCACCGTGAACGTCTTCGCTGAGCCGCCCTCGCTCAGCGCCACCGGTGTATCCGTCAGCGTCAGTGATGCCGTCTCATCGTCCGCCACCGTCACCGCCACCGCTTCATCGGCGTCGTCAAACTCGGCGCCCGATGCGTCCAGCGTGACGGTCGTCGTCTCGTCCGCCGCATCGTCATCGTCCTGCGGCGTCACCGTCACCGTCTGCGCATTATTGTAGTCGTCCGGCGTGAATGTCAGGGTGTCCGGACTCACTGCCGCCGCGCCCGCATCCGCGCTCGTTAGCGCTACCGTCACGTTCGCCGTCGGCTGCGCGCTGAGCAAGACCGTAAAGGTCTCCGCCGCGCCCCCCTCAGTCAGCGGGAGACTGTTGCGCGACAGGCTCAGTGAGGCGCCCTCGTCATCGGCCACTGTTACCGCCACCTCACTGTCGGCATCATCAAACTCGGCGCCGGTCGCATCGAGCGTCACCCGGGCGCTCTCATTCACCGCATCATCGTCGTCTTGCGGTGTCACCGTCACTGTCTGCGCATCAGTATAGTTGTCCGCTGTGAATGTCAGGGTCTCCGGGCTGACCCGCGCCGCGCCCATGTCCAGGCTCGCGACCGCCACCGTCACGTTCGCCGTCGGCCTCGCGCTCAGCGCCACCGTGAACTCGCCCGCAGCGCCGCCCTCGGTCAACCCGAGGTTGTCCGGCGACAGGGCCAGCGTCGCGGTCTCATCGTCATCCACCGTCACCGCCACCGCCTCATCGGCGTCGTCAAACCCGCCGCCCGATGCATCGAGCGTCACCCGGGTACTCTCATCCGCCGCATCGTCATCGTCCTGCGGCGTCACCGTGACCGCCTGCGCGCGGGTATAGTTAGCCGGCGTGAACGTCAGGGTGTCCGGACTCACCGCCGCCGCGCCCGCATCCGCGCTTGCGACCGCTACCGTCACATTCGCCGTCGGCTGCGCGCCCAGCGCGACCGTAAACGTCCTCGCCGCGCCGCCCTCGGTCAGCGCCACCGGCGTGTCCGTCAGCGTCAGCGATATCGTCTCATCGTCAGCCACCGTTACCGTTACGTCCTCATCGGCCGCGTCATAGTCGCCGCCGCTCGCATTCAGACTCAGTATCACACGCTCGTCCGACGCATCCAGGTCATCCAGCGGGGTGACCGTCACCGTCTGCGCACTATTGTAGTTGCTGCGCCGGAACATCAGCGTCGCCGGACTCACCGTCACCGCCCCCGTGTCGCCATTGGCCAGCGACACGAGCACATTGGTGATCGGCTCCGCATTCAGCGCCACCGTAAACGTCTTCGCCGCGCCCCCCTCGGTCAGCGCCACCGGCGTCCCGGTCAGCGTTAACGACGCGGTCTCATCATCGGCCACCGTCACCGTCACGTTCCTGTCGGCATTGTCATAGCCGCCGCCGCTCGCATCAAGTGTGACCATGACCCGCTCATCCGCCGCATCCGGATCCGACACCGGACTCACCGTCACTGTCTGCGGGCGATTGTAGTTCGCCGTGTTGAACGTCAGCACCGCCGGACTCACTTCCACCGCGGCAATATCGCTGACCCACAGCCCCACGGAGACAAGGGTCGTGGGCTGAACGCTGAGCGCCACCGTAAACGTCTTCGCCGCGCCCCCCTCGGTCAGCGCCACCGGCACGCCCGTCAGCGCCAGCGACCGGATCTCATCGTCGGCAACCGTCACCGTCACGGTCCGATCGGCATTGGCATACTCGGCCCCGCTGGCATCGAGCGTCAGGGTCACCCGCTCATCGGCCGCATCGGCATCGCTCTGCGGCACTAGCGTCACCGCCTGCGCAATATTGTAGTTGTCCGGCGTGAACGTCAGATTCCCCGTACCACTCGTCCTCACTGCACCCGCATCACTGATGAACACTCTCACATTCACGTTCGACGTCGGTCTCACCGTCAGCGCCACCGTAAACGATTTGTTCGGACCGCCCTCGAACAGCGCCACCGGCACGCCCGTCAGCGTAAGCGACGGCGCCTCATCATCATCCACCGTGACCGCCACGTTCTCATCCGCATCGTCGTATTCGGCGCCGGAGGCATCGAGCGTCACCATGGTCGTCTCATCGGTCGCATCGGCGTCGTCCTGGGGTGTGACCGTGAGCGTCTGCGCAATATCGAAGTTGTTCGGCGTGTACGTCAGGCTCTCCGGACTCACCTCCGCCGCGCCCGCATCGGCGCTCGCGACTGCGACCGTGACAGTAGCCGTGGGCCGGGCAGTGAGCGCCGCTGTGAATATCTCGGCATTGCCGCCCTCGGTCAGTGGGATGCTGGTATCCGACAGCGCCAGCGCCGGCGGCGGTTTCGGCGTCGCCGTGGCCGGGTCTGAGGCCGGGCTTTCCAGTGTTGCCGTGGCGGCGCGAATCTGGAACACGTACTGCCGGTTGTTGAGCAGCCTGGTCACCGTGTGCGTGGTGGTCGACGCGCCGCTGTTTTCCATGTCGGTCCAGGCATCCGTGGCATCGAAACTGTTGCCGAGCTTGTAGCGTAACTGGTACTTCGTGATCCGGGTATCCTGCGGGTCGTCCCAGGACAGTACGACCTGCGCATCGCCGCCAGTCGCGGTAAGATTGGCCGGCTTGGCCAGGCCATCGTCATCGTCCACCGTGACCCGCACCTCGCCGGCCGCCCGGGTAAACTCAGCGCCGCTTGCCTCCAGTGCGACCGTCACCTGCTCGTTTTCCTCGTCCGTGTCGTCCTGCGGCGTCACCGTCACCGTCTGCGCCCTACTGTAATTACCCGGCGTGAACGTCAGGCTCGCCGGACTGACCGCCGCCGCGCCCGGGTCGTCGCTCACCACCGTCACCGTCACGTTCGATTCGGGCTCAGCGCTCAAGGCCACCGTGAACGTGTCCGCCGCGCCCCCCTCGGTCAAGGCCAGCTCGGTCGGCGTGACCAGCAGCGCATAACCGACGGTGAGATGGATATCATAATCATACCTGATGCTGCCAATGCCTTCCCCCGGCAGGTTGTAGTCATTCACAGACATCACGATAATCGCGCTGCCGGAGTTGGCCAGCGGCGTAATGCGCATCTTGTTCTGACCGTCGGCGTAGTCGTACTGGTCCCGGGAATTGACCACCACACCGCGCACCACATTCTCCACCCGGAACACGCCACTCGGCGCCGGGCCGAACGAGGTCGAGTACTCGTCATACAAGGTCTGCCATGCATGCGGCCAGTCCGCGCCGGAATGGTCGCGCATCGGCCGGCAATCATCGGCGAAGATCGCAATACCGAACTCAATCGGGTCGCCATTTTGCGACAACCAGACATCCCGACGCCCCGGCGGCGCATCGGGGTCCAACAGTATCGGCCCGCGGGCGCTACAGCCGGCAGTCTTGAAGTTGAGCCACCCGTCCAGAATGTTCGGCGTCGCCGATGCCTGCGGCGAGGGTACCTGCCCAACGCCATCGACCACTGCGCGCACCTCGAACGTCAGGGACGACCCGATGGGCAGGTCAGACACGGCATGGGTGCGTGTGCTGTGGTCTTTCAGGCTGCCACGGCTGTCCCGGATATCGACCCAGCGCCCGAAATTGCCCGAGCCTTGCCTGGTGCGGTACCGCCAACTGTCAATGGTCTCATTCGCCGTCATGGCCCAGGTCAGTGTCACCACGTCCGGTACCTCGGTCGAGGCCCTTGCCGTCAGGCTGGTCGGCGCAGCCACCGATACCGGCGTCGCCGTCACTTCCGCCGATTCGGGGCCGGGGGTGTTGGCGCTCATTGCCCGAATCCGGAAGGTGTATGCCGTGTCATTGGTCAGCCCGGTGACGGTGTGGCGGGTGGTGGCCGCGCTGCTGCCGTCAATGTCCGCCCAGTTGCCGTAATTACCGCTGCCTGCCTTCTGCCGCACCTGGTAGCGGGTGATGCTGTTGTCGCCGGGGTCAGTCCAGCGCAGCGCCACCTGCATGTTGTTCGCGGTCGCGGTCAGGCCGGTGGGCTGGGCGGGTGGCGTCGCCGGCGTCGCGGTCACTGCCGCCGACTCGGCGCCATCGCCGATGGCGTTCACCGCCCGAACCTGGAACGTGTACGCCGTGTTGTTGGTCAGCCCGGTAACCGTGTGGCTTGTGGTGTTCCTGTTGCTGCCGGAAATGGTCGTCCAGTCGCCGTAGTTGTTATTGCCCGTCTTCTGTCGCACCTGATAGCGGGCGATGCTCCTGTTGTTCGGGTTTGTCCAGCTCAGTGCCACCTCGGTATCGCCGGCGGTAGCGGTTAATCCTGTTGGTTGGGCCGGCGGCGGCATCGGCGTCGCAGTCGCGTCTTCGGTAATCCTGTGACCATCGGTGAACAACGACCCGATTTCGAATGTGTATTCGATGTTGTTGGTCAGCCCGGTCACTATGTGGCTGATGGTGAAAAAGTCACTACCGGCAATGTCCGTCCAGTTGCCGTAGTTACCGCCGCTTTGCTTCCACCGCACCTGGTACCTGTCGAAAATGGTGGGAGGGTTCTGCGGGAAACCCCAAGTCCAATTCAGCGTCACCGTGGTATCGCCTGCGGTGGTCTCCAGGTCTCTCATGAAATTAAGATGTTGCCCCGGCGGGTACACATCCACCGTCAGGGCAGCCGATGCGGCGCTGTTGCCTCTGGCGTTCACCGCCCGGATCCTGATATTGTATTCGGTGTCGTTGTCCAGCCCGGTGACCCTGTGGCCGGTGGTGGTCGCGCTGCTGCCGGCAATGTCCGTCCAGTTGCCGTAGTTGGTCTCGTTGATCTTCTTCCACTGTACCTGATACTTGGTGATACTGCTGTCGCCCGGGTCAATCCAGCGCAGTTCCACCTCCATGCTGTAAGCTAACGCCCTCAGACCGCTGGGCCGGGCGGGCGGCAGCCCCGGTGTCGCTGATGCTTCAGCCGATTCGGCGCTGTTGCCCTGGGCGTTCACCGCCCGAATCCGGAACGTGTAGGTGGTCCCGTTGGTCAACCCGGTAACCGTGTGGCTGGTGGTGGCGCCGCTGCCGTCAATGTCCGTCCAGTTGCCGTAATTACCGTTGCCTTGCTTGCGCCGCACCTGGTACTTGGTGATGTTGCTGTCGTTCGGGTTTGTCCAGCTCAGTGTCACCTCGGTATTGCCTGGGGTAGCGCTCAATCCTGTTGGCTGGGCCGGTGGCCCTATCGGCGTCGCCGTCACGGTCGCCGCTTCGGAGCTGTCACCGCCGGCGTTCACTGCCCGAATCTGGAAGGTGTATGCCGTGCCGTTGGTCAGTCCGGTGACCAAGTGGCTGGTGGTGATCGCGCTGCTGCCGTTAATGTCCGTCCAGTTGCCGTAATTGCCGTTGCCTGCCTTCCGTCGTACCTGGTACTTGGTGATGCTGCTGTTGTCCGGATCAGTCCAATTCAGCCTCACCGTGGTATTGCCGGCGCTGGCTCTCAATCCTGTCGGCCGGTTCAGCGGCGGCACGTTGGTCGAGAAGGTTATCGTCTGCGAAGCGCCAATATTGAATACAATCTCGAAATCGTCATCGTTCAGATTTTGTTGCAAGGTGTTGTTGAAGGTCGCGCTTGTTCCATCCACATCGTAGGTGTTACCGTTTATCAGCGATGTGCTTAGCTGGATTCTGTTATTGACGAAATTAACACGAATGAATGTGTTGGAGCTGAAGCCGCCTCCACTGGGAGCACGATCTCTGGTGCCGGAATATGGGGACGGTAACTCTAAAGACACGCTACCAACGTCGTATGTCTTTCCGGTTCCGGATGTGCCGCCGATAAACCAATTGGAATCGTTCCCCTCGAATCGAAACGCGTGGGTTTCGATCGTCGACTGGTTACTGCGAAACGAAAAGGGAGATAGATCCAGACTGCCGTAAGCGTCTATCGTGCTGTTGGTGCCGTCGTCATGGAAATGGAACCACAGATCGCCCGCTGACTGCGCGAGCAACGGCTGCGGACTGAACAGGCTGAGGACCAGCGCGAGTGCCGGGAACAGGCGTAGCGTGCGGTGTAGCATTGAACTGAGCGCGTTGGCGCACGCAGGTGCGGATGCGAGAATGGTCGGGGGGGGGGGGAATTAGATTCACGCAAGGACAACATGTTGATGCCGTGCCCGCCGTTACTCAAACTGTTACGCATGGTCGGAATTTCCCCTCGTAGTATTGCTATCTTATGTACGATACTGCCGTTAAACCTTATACCTGTATCACAACAACCATTCAAATATATATGAAATATAAGAGAAAAGCAAGGTCAAGATAAATTCGGGAATTTTTCCTATATCCCGCGCCGGCGAGATGCGCGGGCGTTAATACAGAGCAGGTGGGGCTTATTCCAGGGTTCCTTGCCGCCTGAGCCGGCTTACAAGACAAACTTATTTAGCGTAAATATGAACCCAACTATCAAAATCAACTGGCCCACCATCCACTTGGCCATATCAGTCTTGGCGTGACTGATGGCAACATCAAGGTCCTGCTTGGTGGCCATGTTCTGGCGAATATCTTCGAGCTCTTCCTTGGTGGCCATGTTCTGGCGAATATCTTTGATCTCCTGTTCAACCTTGTCAAAACGCCGGTCAATTTTTTTGATGTCCGCTCTCGTCGCCAGGTTGTTCAACAGATCACCCTGCTCCGCAGCCAGCGCTTCCGCCTGCTGCTCGTTAAAACCGCATGCTGTCATCCGTTTTACGTAGGCATGTTCGTTGAACATGAGTATGTCGTGCTCCGGCGTAAAATAATGTGATTCTGCCGCTGGTTTTGCTTGTGCTACCGTTGTTTCATTCATGGTTTAACTCCCGTTATTCCGTTCATTAGTTATGTAAATGATCGAGTAAACATTTCTGTTTACTGTTGGTAACTGATGTTAGTAGCCTGTTATGGGGTTGTCAAGGTGGAATAATGTGTCGCCCGGGGGCGACGCTTTGTTTTACTGGATTCCCGCTTGCGCGGGAATGGGATGAGGGGTTAGCGCCAGCCTGGGATCGCAGGCGACTCGCCTGCTTGCGGGCGGGACGCCCGCGCTCCCAGGAAAAGCGGTAAAACACAAAGTATTATGCATTTGCCCTGGGGATTTTTTCTGTATCGCTCCTGCTTCAGAAGACTGCAATAATGATAGCATCATAATATGATTGCTATTATTGAAAGCAAATGATAGTGGTGATGATTATGGTAAGTCTGACTATACGTAATATGCCGGATGATATTCATCGTGCATTACGAGCACGCGCTGCCCGAAATGGTAACAGCACGGAAGCTGAGGTCCACGCAATCCTGAAAGATACCGTAAAGCCGGCGAGTCGCGTCAAGCTGGGTTCGATACTGGCTGGGATAGGTCGCAAAGCACAATTGACCAACGAAGAATTCGCGATCATTGAGCAAGTACGCGACAAGATACCTGCTCGGAGTTGTCCTGCTGCCATCCGAAAAACGTAGGGCTACATTAATGTAGCCCTTAACCGATGAAGCGCTTGCGCAGTTCGGTCTTTTGTATCTTGCCGGTGGCCGTGTGCGGGATTTCATCGACCCAGGCCACGTCATCGGGCAACCACCACTTAGCCACCTTATCCTGCAGCCAATCCAACATTGCTTCCTTGCTCAGTTCACTGCCTTCTCTCCGGACTATGATGAGCAGCGGCCGTTCTCCCCACTTCGGGTGGGGCACGCCGATAACGGCCGCCTCGGCGACATCGGGATGGCCGACTGCTTCGTTTTCCAGTTCAATGGAACTGATCCATTCGCCGCCGGACTTGATCACGTCTTTGGACCTGTCGGTAATCTGCAAGTAACCCCTGGGGTCCAGGCTCCCTACATCGCCGGTACTGAACCAGCCGTCCTCGTCGTGCGCGTCACTGGGGACGCCGGTTTTGTAATAATCGCTGCAGATAAACGGGCCGCGCACCTTTATCAGTCCTGTTGATTGTCCATCCCGGGGTAACTCGTTGTTATCATCATCGACGATCTTCATCTCCACGCCGTAAAGCACGCGCCCCTGCTTCTCCCTGATCGCGTATTGTTCTTCCCGCGACAGTTTCAACATATCCGGTTTCAGGGTATTGAACGTGCCCAGCGGACTCATCTCCGTCATCCCCCAGGCATGATTCACATAAACGCGATAACGGTCTTCCAACTCCTCCATGATAGACCGCGGACAGGCTGCTCCGCCGATTACAACCCGCTTCAAGGTATCGACCTGTTTGCCCGTCTCGTCAAGATACTTGAGCAGGTTCAGCCAGACGGTGGGCACACCGGCGGAATAAGTCACTTCTTCCTCTTCGATCAAGGCCTGCAAGGTCGCGCCGTCCCCCATTTTGGGGCCGGGGAACACCAGCTTGGCGCCGGCTATCGGCGCGCCGTAAGCCAGACCCCAGGCATTGACGTGAAACATGGGTACCACCGCCATGACCACATCCCGGGCAGACAGGCCAAAACAATCCGTCGAGATGCCAACCAGCGTATGCAAGACCATCGAACGGTGATGGTACAGCACGCCCTTGGGATTGCCCGTGGTGCCGGAGGTATAGCACAGGCAGCAGGCCGTTTTCTCGTCCAGGTCAGGCCAGTCAATCCGGTCCGGATGAGAGCTGATGAAGGATTCATAGGACTGTGCGTTTTTCAGTTCGGTATCAGGCATATGGTCATCATCCGTGAGAATGATATAAGCCTCTATGCACGGCAGATCATCCTTGATTTTCTCCAGCGTTGGAACAATCAACGGATCGACAAAGACCAACCTGTCTTCGGCATGGTTCACGATATAGGTAATCTGGTCCGGGAACAGGCGCGGATTTACCGTATGAGTTACGGCCCCTATGCCCGCGATCGCGTAATACAACTCAAAATGGCGGTAATCGTTCCAGGCAAAGGTAGCGATGCGCTCACCAGGCTGTATGCCATAGTCTAGCAACGCATTCGCCAGCCGGCGCGTCCTGCGGAATGCATCCCCGTAGGTATGCCTGTGCCTTGAGTCGTCACAGGTAACGGATACGATCTCCGCTTCGGGATGGTTCGAGTTGGCATATTCCATTATCGAGGTAATGGTCAACTGCCTGTCCATCATCAGACCCAGCATTTTCTTTCCCCCAGATTATTGCTGTGTAAATTTTACCATCTTACCTGAGACCTGTACCATTCCCGTGCAAACGGGAATCCAGTGGAACAAAGGGTCGCCCGGAGGGCGACACTGTATTTGACTGGACTCCCGCTTTTCAGCCTGCCCCTGTATGGCGTTGAGCAGGGGCGGGAGTGGGACGGAGGCATGACTTGGCTGATGCCAATCGTTACACGCCGTCGGGGTGAGCAACGTCCTGATCAGGAAGATTTATCAGAAAATTATATACCGGTCTCGTCGAAGCGGGAATAGAATTCAGCGGCCGGCTGCCTTGGCCGTCCTTCTAAAGTCTCCATGTTGTTCATCAGGTATTCTACCGAGTCTTCCCGCACTGCGCGGTAGATGTTTTTTGTCAGGTTATACGCTGCAGCGCCGGACCAGTTCGGCGGCAGGAGTTCGGCTGGCAGGTCGGAATCCTGTAAATGTATGCGCCGGTATTCGTGAATCAGCAGCGCGCGCGCCTGGAACGATTGCCCGGGGTCTGTTTTCTTCGCGCTTTTCAAGGCGCGGTAAACAGGATGGTAGCGGCGGATAAAATGCTGGTATCTTCGTTCTATCTCTCCCAGGTCCCAGCAATCATGGGATAACTGCCGTAATACCTCGCGCGAGGCGAGTTCTTCCGTAGCGGCGATAAACACCAGTGTCTTCCCGGTCAAACCCAGTTCCATCAGGGTCTCATCCAGTGATTGCCTGTCAGCGGAAGGGTAAGCCAGCAATCCCGGCAACAGCGCGCCGTAGCCCAGCCATGACAACTCCCGGCGTAACTGCTCTTTCTCCTCCTGGTTGCAGAGAGAAGGCAATACCAGGGTCCACTTGCCGTCCCAGGGCTGGCGCCCGGCATAATATATGCGGCGCGCGGCCTTTTCGTAATGCTTTCGCCCCGCTTCGGTGAAACTATAATAACTGCGCCTGCCTACCTGCGTTGCGGCCAGCCAGTCCTCTTTCACGAGTCTGAACACCGCGGTGCGAATCTGCCTGTGATTCAGACCGAACGGTTCCAGTATCCTGATCAGGCTGCCCAGCCAGATAGCGCCGCCATGGGGGGAGACCACATCGCCAAACAGGGTAATGACCAGCGAGCCGGTACGGATGGGCTTGCGCGCGGAAAACTCCTCCAGCAGGTTGCTGACCTGTTTCATTCACTGGTCGAAATCGACGACGACCCGATCACTGATCGGGTGAGCCTGACAGGTAAGTATATAACCCCGCGCCAACTCATCCGGCTCCAGGGCATGGTTGATATCCATATCCACTTCCCCTTCCAGCAGTTTTGCCTTGCAGGTGGCACAAACGCCGCCTTTACACGCGAACGGCAGGTCGACGCCGTTATCCAGGGCACTGTCAAGAATGTTCTGGCCGTCTGCGCTCAGCTCAAACCGGGTCTGGCGGCCATCCGCATTGACCGTGACCTGCGCCACCATCCCGGCCAGTTTCAGCGCCCGCTCATGGTGTTTCGCCACTCTTACCGCGGCCGCCTCGGCTGACGCCGCGAACAGCTCATAATGTATTTTGCTCTCGTCGATGCCCTCGGCGCGCAACCCCCGGGAGACTTCGGAGATCATCGCTTCCGGTCCGCACAGGAAAAATTCGTCGACCGCGCGCAGGTCGAGCAGGCGCTGAATTAATTCCGCGCCTTTTCTGTTATTGATGCGGCCGTTCAGGATTTCAATATCCTGGTGTTCCCGACTGAGGATATTGATCCACTGGAAGCGAGACATATATTGATTTTTGATGTCTTCCAGCTCTTCCCTGAACATCATGGTCGCCACCCGCTGGTTGCCGTACAACAGGGTCACATGGCTGTCCGGCTCCCGTTTCAGTACAGTCTTGATAATCGAGATGATCGGTGTAATGCCGCTGCCGGCGGCAATGCACAGGTAATTGCGTTCGCTGTCCTCACTCAGCGGTGTGAAGAATGTCCCCTGGGGCGGCATGACTTCCAGCTTATCGCCGCTGGCCAGGTTCTCGTTGGCGTATGTTGAAAAGACGCCACCTGCGACTTTCTTGACCGCAACCCGCAGGGTTCCGTCGTCCACACCGGAACAGATGGAGTAGGAACGTCTGACCTCCGCGCCATCGATGTCCGCCTTCAGCGTCAGGTACTGGCCCTGGATAAACCGGTAGAGGTCGGATAAATCCGCGGGCACGTCAAACGTTAGGCACACCGAGTCGTCCGTTTCCTTACGTATATCACTGATGGTCAGAGGGTAAAATTCAGGCATCTTCAATAACAATAAGTCTAAGTCTATGCGTCAAGGTCATGCAATTGGCGCGGTCGAGACGCCCGCGATCCCAGGGAACGCATGCATGTCCGATATTATTTCATCTGCGTTAAATGCATTTGAAATAGTCAAAAGGTTCCAGGCAGGTTTTGCACCGGTGCAAGGCCTTGCATGGGGTGGATCCGAAGCGGCTGATTTCTTCCGTATCGGTGGATTGGCAGCGCGGGCAGGATAACACTGCAAACGGTGTTCGCAAACTCTGTTTGGCGCCGGAACCCGCGGGGGGCACAATACCGTATTGCAGCAGTTTTTCTCTGCCGGCCGCGCTCAGCCAGTCAGTGGTCCAGGCCGGCGCAAGCTGTGTGATCAATTCAACATCCGGATGGCCGTTCCGATCCAATGCAGCCCTGACATCGTCCTCTATGGTCTGCATCGCCGGGCAACCGCTGTAGGTGGGTGTAATGATTACCTGGATCCTGCCGTCATGCCAACGCACCTCGCGCAATATACCCAGGTCGGCGATGGTCAATACCGGTATTTCCGGGTCGGTAACCTGTTCCAGTACTTGTTTTACCTTTGCAAGCGTGCCTTCAATGCACCCAGCAGGTAATTCCGTTGCGTAAACGGCAGCCATTGCGACCTCACCAGTTCAGGCCGGGATAGGTACGCTGCAGGGACTGCATCTCAGCCAGCAGGTATCCCATGTGTTCCGAATGCAAGCCCTGGCGTCCGCCGCCGCGGGTGAAGCCGGGCTGCGGGCGTTCCAGCATTGCCTCGCGGAAAACCCGTTCCACCTCTTCATTCCACGAGGTCTCGATACTGTTCAAGTCCACGCCGATACCTTGTTCCTGCATGGTCCGGTCCACCTCATCCGCGGCAAACAACTCAGGGGTGAACGGCATCAGTTCCGTTATCGCCCGGGTCGTTTTTTCATGGCTCTCCTCGGTGCCGTCACCTAAGCGCACCATCCATTCGCTGCTGTGGCGCAGGTGGTATTCACATTCTTTCAGGGTTTTCGCGGCTATTGCTGCCAGTGTGGTATCCGCCGAGTCCCGTAAAGCGCGGTAATAGTAATAATCATAGGCATCGACAAAAAACTGCCGCGCGGTGGTGAAGGCAAAATCGCCTATCGGCAACTCCATGATATGGAAATTCCGGAACTCCCGCTCACTGCGGAAATAAGCGAGATCGTCCTCGCCCCTGCCCTGCCCTTCCACCTCGCCGGCGTAGGTCAGCAACATGCGGGCGCGCCCGATCAGGTCCAACGCGGTGTTGGTCAGCGCCAGGTCTTCTTCGAGGAACGGGCCATGGCCGCACCATTGCGCTAGCCGCTGGCCGTTTATCAGGGCATTGTCCCCAAGTCTCAGCAGGTACTGAAACAGGTCCTGGTTCACAGCTTGAGGTCTTCCGGCACGTCGTAAAAGGTTGGATGGCGGTAGATCTTGTCTTCTGCCGGCTCGAAAAAACTGTCCTCGTCTTCCGGCTGGCTGGCAACGATATCAGCAGATTTCACCACCCAGATGCTGCATCCCTCGTTGCGGCGGGTATAGGTATCGCGTGCATATTGCAGGGCCTGCTCAGAGTCAGTCGCATGAATGCTGCCGGCATGTTTGTGATCCAGCCCCCGCTTGTTGCGCACAAACACTTCCCACAGGGGCATCCGTTTATCTGTCATGGCCAAACTTCCTGGCAATGGCCGTTGATAGTTGATCCAAGCACTGCTCAGCGCCGATGGACAGTTCCCACGGGGACAACCGCTTATCCGTCATGGTCAAGTTACTCAGGCAGCGATCTTTTGCGCCCGCTGCCGTTGCTTGTCAGCATAGGCCAGGGCGGCTTCCCGCACCCACGCGCCGTCGTCATGGGCCTTGACACGGTCGCGCAAGCGTTCGTGGTTGCAGGGGCCGTTTCCGGCGATGACCTGGAAGAATTCCTCCCAGTCTATTTCGCCGAAATCGTACTGACCGCGCGCGTCATTCCACTTCAGATCAGGATCGGGCAACGTCAGGCCCAGGTATTCGGCCTGGGGTACAGATTGATCCACAAACTTCTGGCGCAGTTCATCATTGCTGAAACGCTTGATTTTCCATTGCATGGATTGGGCTGAATGGGTGGAATCAGCGTCGCTGGGACCGAACATCATCAACGCCGGCCACCACCACCTGTTTACCGCGTCCTGGGCCATGGCTTTTTGCTCTTCGGACCCGCGGCACAGTGTCATCAGCAACTCATAGCCCTGGCGCACATGAAAGCTCTCTTCCTTGCAGATGCGCACCATGGCGCGAGCATAGGGGCCGTAAGAGCAGCGGCACAGCGGAACCTGGTTGAGGATGGCCGCGGCATCCACCAGCCAACCGATGGCGCCGATATCCGCCCAGGTCAGAGTCGGGTAATTGAAGATGCTGGAGTACTTGGCCTTGCCGGAATGCAGTTGATCGATCAACTCCTCGCGGGACACGCCCAGGGTCTCCGCAGCGCTGTACAGGTACAGACCGTGCCCGCCCTCGTCCTGCACCTTGGCCAGCAGGATCGCCTTGCGCCGCAGGGTCGGCGCACGCGTGATCCAGTTGCCCTCCGGCAACTGGCCGACAATCTCGGAATGGGCATGTTGCGAAATCTGCCTGATCAGAGTTTTCCGGTACGTTTCAGGCATCCAGTCACGCGGTTCGATTTTTTCCTCGGCATCGATCCGCTGTTGAAAAATATCCGCCAATGCTGCTGTATCGGTCATCGTTATTTACCTCGATATCGCCATTGAATTAATGATACAAAAAAATTCGGATATGTCAACTTTTCGTATCATATTCAGGTTGGGTGAGAAGTAACATGAAGGCATTCCCTCGCACCACTCCCGCAACAGTGGGAGTCCAGTAAAATACTGTGTCGCCCGCAGTGCGACTCTGTAATGGATACTGTTATCTCAGTTGTGATAGGGATTGAACTCTGTGACATCCTCTCTTTGTGTTGTGCTGGTATCCATGGGAGGTGTCGGAATGTAATGTTCCGGCGTGGCGCCGCCTTCAGCTTTGCGGGTCAGGGCCTGTTGTACGGTCTCGACCTTCACCGCTGCGGCAAGACCGTCTTTTCTTTTGACCATCATCGCGATGCCTGAGCTGTTCGGCGGCGGCATCATGTCGGCGTGGTAATAGGCTACCTTGTGTTTTTTCACATCAATCTTTCGATCAAGGTCCAAGTCTCGCTGGTTGACGCCCTTGAGCGGATGTACGCAGACGCCGTCGACGATCTCCAGGTCCAGCCACCATTTTTTTACCGGGTTGCGCACGCCGTGACCCAGTAGATCGTCCAATTTTACCGCGATGGGGACCAGCAGGGGCTTCAGCCAGAATGCGTTGACGCCGCACCAGCTTGCGACCTGGGTGGCGATGGGGCCGTCCCAACTGATGACCTTGTTCAGCGGGCAGGTCTTCATGCAGCGGCCGCAAGCCAGCCCGCGCTGGTTGGTCAGGCGGTAACGGGTGCAGCGCTCGACATCCGGTTTCCACATCTCATAGCCGTTGAACATCACCTTGCCACCGAAAGGGATCGCGTCACAGGGACATTCGCGCGCGCACTTGAGACAGTTGGAGCAGAAATACTGCAAACCGAAATCGACGGGCTTGTCGGGAACCAGCGGCAGATCGGTGGTCATGACGACGGTCTTGAAACGCGGGCCGATGAATGGGTTGAGCACCAGTTCGCCAATACGGCTGAGTTCGCCCAGTCCCGCCCACATGACCAGGGGAATATGCAACACATGGGAATCTGCGTTGGTCTGGGGCCGGGCCGGGTATCCCAACGAGCGGATATGCTCGGCCATGATGCCGGCAATCAGCGCGCCGCGCATATAAGCGCGCATGGACTGCGCGCCGGAAATAAAATCATCGCCGGATGCCCCTTCCATCGTGTCATAACCCTGGTCGATCAGGCATACGACCGCGTATTTGTGGTACGGCACGATCTCGGAACCGTCTTCCTTATGGGAATACCAGGCGTAGTCCGGTATCTCGCAGATACCGGTGATCTCCGACCCCAGCGCATAGGACAGAGATTTGAGCGCCCTGGTGTTGGCCTCCGGATCACTCAACTCCGCCGCCTTGGTTTTTGCAACAGGACCATCCTGGTGCGGTACCATGCCGCGGATCTGCTTCAGCATGGCAGCGGCAAAAGGGTGTTTGAAGGAAAACCGCTGGCGCTCGACCTGGGCCTTCTTATCCAGGTCGCCGTGAATCGCCCGTTCGAAGAAACCTGCGCGTTTCGGCACCCGCGGCACTTCATCATCCAGGATCAGCGTGGTCGGCCTGGGCACGCGTTTCACCTGTTCCATCGGGTAATTGCTGAGGTGGGTGCGGCGGTTGGCGCGGCGCCATCTTTCCAGGCCCGAGGTCGCGCCGCCGACGCCCAACCAGTATGCCAGGCTCTTGCCGTTTTTCGCCTTTTGCGCCAACGGCAGGTCAGTTGCCAATGCATAGTCCGTAGTGACCACCGCAACCGTGTAGTCGGCGCCCAGGTAAGGATTAATGATTCCGCCTTTGGTCCGGACCCCAAGGCCCGCAAGCACCGTTAGCCGCTCGATATCGACCCGATCATTGTGATCGTCATAAGCGGTCGCGTTGAACCCCATCGCCCGGATGTGGTTGGCTATGCCTACCGCCACTTCGAAAGCGCGCATCTGCGCGGTGGCATGAATTGAGCCTTCCAGCCAGTTGCGGGCCAGGTTGCCGGGTTCCGGCAGCCGGCTGTATTCGGCAAGCACGACGATTCCGTGAGTATGATCTGCCGAATTTGCATGGCGATACCAGCAGGAGGCCGACAATTGGCAAATACCAATCTGGCTGGCATCGAGAAAATAACCGGCGCCCTTCACGTCAATGGAACGCCTTTCCAGGTCATCAGGCGCCGGCGCCCTCGCCGGCGCTACCGGACCATCGCAGAATTGCTTAAAGATACGGTGATATTTTTCCAGCGCAGCGGCATAGTCCGGCTGCGCGCCGTTGCCGAAAACAGGCCTTTCATTCTGTCCCAACCAGCGCTCTTGCTCGATAATCTCCTCATCCCTGGCCAACCTCTCAAGAGGATACGGGCCATAGTGGAAGGGCCGGCTCTTATTTGAGAAGAAGATCATATTTTGGTCCCGATTTATCTAAGGAAGCTCTGACTTAATCAGAACTCCCCTAATATCTTGTGATTATGTCATAAAAACTGCCGTTCCTGTCAATATCCTGTAAATTATACGACACCCACCAAATTTATATGCACAGCCTGTAAATACTATTATGCACGTAGAAGGTTTTGCGCCAATTGCAGACCGCCGCGCGCGGGCGCTGATCCTCGGCTCGATGCCCAGTACGGCATCGCTTGCCGCACAACAATATTATGCGCATCCGAGGAATTTATTCTGGCGCATGGTGGAATATTGGTTTGGCATTGGTCTCGACGCGCCTTATGCAGAGCGTTGCCGGACATTGACTGAACATGGTATCGCGCTATGGGATGTGTTGCAAAACTGTCACCGAGCAGGCAGCCTCGATAGCGCAATACGACAACCTCAAGCAAACGATTTTGCAACTTTCTACGAGCAGCATACACAACTGAAGGCAGTATTTTTCAATGGCAGCGCCGCCGAACAGTTCTACCACAAACTGGTGGCGCCGACCATTCCCGACACGGTGTCTGTTGAATTTAACCGGCTACCCTCCACCAGCCCCGCTAACGCAGCTATGACCTTGGAACAAAAACGCGTGCGCTGGCAAGCCGTATTGGACTCTACCTGTTTGCCGTGAACAGGTCAGTGGCTTGCCGCTTCAGATGTGCCGATACCAAGTTCTGAACGTATGTATTGTTCGTTGAATGCCGCCCGTTCGCGACCCGCCCGGGCGCTTTTGTCTGTTACGGATAACGCCCAGGCCGTAACAAACGCCAGCGGCGCCGAAATGACGGTAGGATAGACATAAGGGAACAGCGGTTTTTCCATACCCATTACGTCCACCCATACCTGCGGTCCGACGACAATCAGGGTTACGGAAGAAATCAGACCGGCCAGGCAACCGTAGATCGCGCCGCGCGTGGTCAGCCCGCGCCAGTACATGGAGAGCAGCAATATGGGCGCATTGGCGCTGCCGGCCACCGCCAACGCCATGTTGGTGATGAAGATAACGTTGAGCTGCTCAAAGGCAATACCGAACAGGATAGCCAGTATGCCGATGACGATAACGGCACAGCGAGAAACCAGTAGTTCGGACTTATCCGATGCCTGGCCGCGTTTCATCGATTTTGCATACAGGTCATGCGCTATAGTCGCCGCCGCAGAAATGGTCAAGCCGGATACGACCGCGAGGATGGTGGCAAAGGCGACAGCAGAGATAAAACCCAACAGGATGTTGCCCCCCAGGAAATGGGAAGCATGCAGCGCCACCATGTTGCGGCCGCCGTCCAGCAGGCCGGATGCATCCTGGTAGTCGGCATTGAACATGACCAGCGACACCGCGCCAAAGCCGATGACGATCATCAGCAAGTTGAAATACCCGATAATCGATACGGCATAAAACGTCGATTTTCGTGCGGCCCGGCCATCCTTCACCGTAAATATTCGCATCAGCACGTGCGGCAGTCCCAAAAAGCCCAGCAGGCAGGTCAGCCCCAGGGAGATCACCGATACCGGATCGGTCAGCCAACCTCCCGGCATCATCAGTCCCTCACCCTTCGGATGTATGGCTACCGCATCGTGAAATATCCGCCCCAGGTCGAAATTGAAATGCTGCAGCATCAGAACGGTAATGATTGTTCCGCCGACCACCAGCAGGAAAGCCTTGATGATCTGTACCCAGGTGGTGGCCAGCATGCCCCCAAAAGTGACGTATAAAATCATCAGCGAACTCACGGAGGTAACCGCCCAGACATAATCGATGCCGAACAATAACTGGATCAGTTTACCGGCGCCGACGAGTTGCGAGATAAGGTAAAACACTGCGGTGGAAAGCGATCCCAGCGCGGCAACCAGGGTCACGGGACGCTCCGCAAGCCGCAGGGACACGACATCGATAAACGTATACCGCCCCAGGTTACGCAGGCGCTCTGCAACCAGCAGCAAAATGAGCGGCCAACTGGCTACGGCGCCGGCGGCGAGCATCAAACCGTCTGTTCCGGAAAAATACAACAGACTGGAAAGTCCCAAAAACGTGGCTGCGGACATGAAATCGCCGGAAATCGCAATGCCGTTCTGCAAAGGTGTAATGCCGCCTCCGGCAACATAGAACTCCTTGCGTGAATGGGTGCGCCGGGCCGCCCACCAGGTGATCAGCAATGTGCTCAAGACAAATAGCACAAACGTCAGGATCGCGGTGATATTAGGTCCGCCGGCAGCTTCCTCAACCGGCGCGGCTAACACTGTGCCCGCTGACAACGGCAGCAGCAGGAAAATCGACAAACTTCTAATCATCCGCCAGTTCCTGCAATAGCCTGTCCCGTTCAGGGTCGAAATACCGGCCTGTCCACCAGGTATAAAACCCGGAAACAATAATACTTAACAGGATAACCAGCACAGTCAGCCAGATAATAATACTGACGGCGCTACCCTCAGGCCATGCCATCCCGGATAATTCGGGCAACCAGGCAATGGCGCCAAAATAGACGCCGAACTGCAATATGCCGATTGCCGTCAGCAGCCAGGTCACCCGCCGGCGTCGGCGCACAAGCGAGTGGTACCTGGCTGAATCTGACAGTATGCGGATTTGTTCCTGTAGTTCCATGATCGGGTTGGCAAGCTGTTTTTCAGCGTTATTCTTATCTGTGTTGGCCGCGTATGATATAAGGGAACCTCCGAAAATGCTATTTTTGAAATTCATCCTTGAAATTCGAGTCGCCCTGCAGGCGACACAGTATTCGACTGGACTCCCGCTTTCGCGGGAGTGGTACGGTGGCGGTGTTCACGCTAGCGCTCCCCTATCCCATTCCCGCGAAAGCGGGAATCCAGTGAAACTACGGGTCGCCCACCGGGCGACACCCTATTCTGCTGGACTCCCGCTGTTGCGACAGTGGTATAGTGGCTGCTTTCACGGAGTTGATCCATGACTGAAGAACAACAGAACAAACCCGTTGCCCCCTACATGGCCATCGGCTTGTCCACGACGATAACGGGAATAGCCGATCGCAAGCATATCCGACACAACCTGGAAAACATTGAGGAGGCGATCCATGCGGCCGTCTCAATGGTGAATATCAATATGTCGGTGAAAATCATCGCCCTGGCGGAAGGCGCGTTGACGGGTTTCACCGACGAGATCTTCGACCTGCCCCATGTGTTGGCGGCCAGGGAACTGTTCATCGATATCCCCGGCGAAGAGACCGAGTGGCTGGGGCGCCTGGCCAGGCTGTATAACACCTACATCATCGGCCAGTGCAAGGCGCGCTGGCCTGAAATCATGGAGGACCGGTTCTTCAACACGTTGTTCGTGATCGACCCGAACGGCAATGTCGCGCACAAGTCGGCGAAAAACCATATCTGGTGCCGGGAACGCTCCTGCACGCCCCACGATGTCTACGACCGTTGGGTGGATGTGTTCGGCGACGATATTGACGCATTCTATCCCGTATTGAAAACCGCGGACATCGGCAACATCGGCACGATCTGCTGCAGCGACGGCGAATACCCCGAAGCGGTGCGGGCGCTCGCGTTCAACGGCGCCGAAGTGGTCTACCGGCCCAGCGAGGCGATGCCCATGACCGGTTCCGGCTACCCGGGCGGCGGTTCCTGGATGATCCAGAACCGGGGCCATGCGGAATTCAACTCGGTATACATGCTGTGCCCCAATGCCGGTCCCATTTTCCTGTCAGCTACATCAAAAAATCCGGTAGATATTACCGGCGGGCATGCCCACATCGTCGACTACCGTGGCGAGATCATGTCCTACAGCCCATCGGCGAACAATACCCTGGTGTGCGCCACCATTGATATCGAAGCCCTGCGCCAGTTCCGCCTGATGAACCTGAACAGCAACTGGCTGAAAGACCTGCGCACCGAAGTGTACAAGCGCATGTATGAAAAACCGATCCACCCGAAGAACCTGTGGATGAAACAGGACCCGCTGCGTCATGCGGAGGTGGATGAGATCTACCGCCAAAATATCGCCTCGCTGGTCGAGCGGGGTACCTGGACCAGGCCGTTTTATGAACATGAGGGCTGCCGATTTCAACCCGGCGGAGAGGAGGAACCTCCCTGGCAGGAGTTGAAAAAAATGTGGGCGCCCTGGGATGAGAGAGAAACAGATGGATAAATTCGATGCGATTATCGTCGGCAGCGGCATCAATGCGCTGGTGTGCGCGGCCTTGTTGAGCAAGCAAGGCAACAAGGTACTGGTACTGGAGCGCAACGACCGCCTGGGGGGGTGTATCCGCACAGATGAGATTACCGCGCCGGGCTTTGTCCACGATGTCCTGTCCAGTTGGCACCCGCTGTTCGTCACCTCGCCAGGCTATGCCGAGTTGAAGGATGAACTGGAACAGTACGGACTGGAATACTGTAATACCGACACGCCTACCGCGGTGGCGCTGCCCGACCAGACAGCTTTCGTCCTGAAGAATTCGCGGGAGCAAAACATTGACGCGATGAATGCGCTGTCCAACGGTGACGGCGATCGTTATCGCGCGGCCATGGCAGAACTGGAACAATCTCTGGGGCTTACCTTTACCCTGCTGGGCAGCGAATTGTGGCGCGGCGCGACGCTGAAGGTATTCCTCTCTGCGCTGGTGAAAATGGGGCCGTTCAAACTGGCGCAGTATTTTGGCGCCGGACTGCAACCGGCGCGCGCCTGGCTGGAGACGACTTTTAACGCCAACGCGGTCAGCGCCTGCTTGGCCGGCTGGCCGTCCCATGCCGGTATCGGTCCGGATGCGCCCGGGTCAGCGCTGATGGCCCGAATAATTGCCTTCACACTGGAAATGGCGGGCTGTCCGGTTGTCAAGGGCGGCAACTACAACATCGTGCGGGCTTTTCAGCGGCTTATTGAAGCCCATGGCGGCGAATTGCAGGTGAACGCGGATGTCACCCGGGTGATTACGACGCATGGCCGGGCAACCGGCGTCAGAACCCGCGCCGGCATGGAGTATTCGGCCGGCAAGGTGATTTGCAGCGTCACACCGAACCAGCTTTACGAAAACCTGCTGGAACCGGCCGATGTGCCGGCCACGGTGGCTGAACAAACCAGGGACTACCGGTACGGCAACGGCGACATGCAAATTCACCTGGCCCTGTCGGAGCCGCCACAGTGGCATGCGCCAGGTTTGGAGAATGTCGCGATCACGCATATTACCAGCGGTGTGGATGCGGTCGCGCGTTCGATCAACGAGGCGCGCTGCGGGCTGCTGCCGCAGGAAGCGACCATCGTAGTCGGCCAGCCGGCGGCGCTGGACCCGAGCCGGACGCCCGACGGCAAGGGCTTGTTGTGGATACAATTGCAGGAATGCCCGCGCCGCATAAAAGGCGATGCGGCCGGCAACATCAAAGCGCCCGCAGACGGCGCCTGGACTGCAGCGGTACGCGAAGCCTATGCAGACCGCATCATCGATCGGCTGGCGCGCTACATGCCAAACCTGAAAGACAGCATTATTGCCAGAACGGCGCTATCCCCCGCCGACCTGGAAGCGATAAACATCAACCTGGTGGGGGGAGACCCCTACGGCGGCGCTTGCTCGCTGGACCAGTTCTTCCTGTGGCGGCCATTGCGGGCGCTGAAGAACCACGATACACCGGTTAAAAATCTGTATCACATCGGCGCATCCACCCATCCCGGCCCGGGTCTGGGTGGCGGCTCCGGCTACCTGGTCGCAAAGACCTTACAACACTAGCGGAGAGAACGCATGATCAGAGTCAATGTAATGTACCCCAAGCAGGAAAACGGTAATTTCGACTACGACTACTACCTGAACACCCATATGCCCCTGGTGGAGAAACGATGGGGCGATGTGGTACGCGGCATGGAAGTCTACAAGGGGCTGGGCGGCGCCGGCGGCGCCCCGGAACCTTATGTCACCGTCGCCAGCCTGAAATTCGACAGCGTGGAGGCATTCGAGCAAGCGCTGGATGCCCATGCGCCCGAAATCATGGGCGACATCCCTAATTTCACCAATATCAACCCGGTTGTGCAGATAGAGGAACAGTTATTGTAGCAGCCAGGCCGCGTTCTGCTGCTTGCAGAAACCGTCCTCTTCCAGTTTGATCAGACCGGCCAGCAAGGATCGGGCGGCAATCGGGTAGACGCTTTCCGATACGTCCGGGTAGGTATCGAGCAGTAATTCATCGACCGCGCGCGGCGTGCCGGACAAAGCCGCCTTGAGCGCGGCTTCGCGCATTTCCCGATGCCTGATAAAGTGCCGGATCAGGCTGTGGCCGTCGCGCCGGGGCGGCCCATGGGCAGGATACAGGACACCCATGGGAGTACCAAGCAACCTGTTAAGACTGTCTAAATAGGTGTGCATGTGACCTTCCGGCGGGTCGATAACAATGGTTGACACCGTGGACAGCATATCGCCCACGATCGCCGCATGGTAGCGGCTGTCGATAAAACACAGGTGATCGACCGCATGACCCGGTGTATGCATCACGTTCAGATGCCAGTCGCCGGACCCATCCGGCGCTGTGCCAAGCTCCAGGCGGTCGCCGTCCGTTAACGGTTCCCCCGGTATAAAACCGGCGTCGATGCGGCGGTAGGTCTCTTCATGGGCGCGCAACGGTAGCCGATACCGTTGGCTCACCGCGTTGACCGCGCCAACGTGGTCCCGGTGGTGATGCGTTAACAGGATAGCCTGAAACCTTCCTCCCTCGTTAATCAGGTCGTCCATCCGGTTGAACAGCCGTTGCTGTTCCCCCTGGTCCGGAGTCGCCGGATCGATGATGTAGAGCCTGTCCGTGCCGGCTATGATGGTATTGGTGGTGGTCGCCGGCGGTAATGTCGGCGTTGCCAGCGGCGCGACGAAGATGCCCGGTGAAAAATAAACCGGATGCAGGCCGCCCTGCGCCAGGCGTTCCGTTTCATGCCTGCTGCGTTCAAGGAACATATCCAGACCACCCTCGGCCATCAGGCGCAACAGAAAAAGCACCGGCGGCGCGATCTCCATTTCCCCCCTGTCCCAGGCGTCGACCACTTCCCCGGGCCTGACAAACCGACCTTCGACCAGTTCATAATTATCGACGGCCGGAGTTTCATGTTCCGGGCAGCGGACGTACATGAACAAGGTATCGAAACGGACCGGAAAAAACGGCGGTGTGGTGACGCGGTACAATGGCGTCATCCGGGGAAACGCTGCGTCATACTGCGCCAGGAAATCCCGCCATTGTTCAGGCTCATCCTTGATCTGCTGTTTCAGCGCCTGTTTCCGCTCCGGGCTGAATTCCTCGCCCAAGGTGGCAGACAGTATGTCCGTTTCCTCCAGGATTTCACGTACTGCGCAGCGTTTCAGCGCCAGTTCCTCCGGATCGTCCTCCCCATGACTATCGACCGTGCTGACGTTGCCGCCGGGAAACACCCAGTAACCGCCGAAGAACTTGAGCTCGGGAGCGCGCTTGACCAGGTAAACTTCCGGGTCCTGGTCAGACCCGCGGACCAGAATAACAGAAGCAGCGAGTTTTATTTTTCCCATGGAAACAGTATTATCAGGACGCAGAGGAGTCCCGACACAACAACTTGCTCCGGGCCGCCTTCAGCTCCGAGTCAGATAACTGAGCTAAGGCCGTCTTCTCCAAATAACCGACCTCCTGGCGAATAATACGAAACGTATTGTCGGCCCCCTCCAACCATACGTAGTATCCACACACCAATAGACTCTCATATGAGCCCTCAAAGTCCGTAGCTACGTAGATACTCGGCTCAGGTGCGCCGGGTGGGTCGACATAGACAGTTACCCGCCATATATCGATTGCCCGAAACGCTCCATACTTACTTCGAAACTGCACCTGCTCAGCCTTCCGGCACTTAAACGGTGACGAGCTCTGGAGAAATTCCGATAACATTGCATAAGCCTTGTCGAATTGTTCAGTATCCACCCAATCCAGGTAAGAGTGTGTCAGGCGAGTTGTCATCCGCTCAATGTCTGCCCGTTCCTGCAGATCAAGCGACCTGCTCGGTCCACCAACTTCTTCATGTTTGCCGCCACAGATGACATCCTGAACAAGAACAATTTCTTCACCTGGCGCCGTTTCGCTAATAGCCTCCCTCATTGAGAATTGATATCTTCCAAACTGCGGCACAAGCTCACCACATACATCGATAGCTGTTGCAAGCAGAAGCTACTGCCCTTCTCCCACGCCAATTGCTTCTTCAATGGTTAACCTCAGTTGGTAAGTATCCTCCGATTGTTGCGTGATATTAATCTCAGGCTCACCTTTAGCTGCCGATACAAGCAGAAATACCAGGGCAACGCTTGTTGCCAGTACGTTCATTTCTTTCATTCGATGTTGCCCTGTTTTACCAGTCTGGATAGCTCGCAAACCATTGAAAAAGGGTCTCTATCTCACGCATAATATGAGCGTTATCAATAGCTTACATTAACTTGAAAAGAAGGCCCCATGAATACAGAGTGTACGGCAACCCAACTTGAATTTCAATGCTTTGGTCGACAGCAGGTGACCGGCCAATTTGACAGTGGTCGGCTCACCTAGGACGCTGGCGGCCTGCTACTTCGAGAGGTAGCACAGTGCCTGGACCTGTTCGCCCTTCAGGCCGGGTGTTTTACGGATTATCGCCAGGCCGGGATGGTGAAGCATCCGGTACGGTCATTGTCGCCCTATGTAACGATCTATACATATTGATCCGTTCATGTATAGAAAATAAACATTTTGTTGACATGACGGATGGTTATGTATAAAAAGTAATCACTTTCTATACATATAGGACTAATGTGGATACCATGACAAACCAAGGTACCATCGCACTGTTACCACCCACCTCCGAACTAGAATCTCGTTCGGTCCTGAAACGTCTCGCCACGGCTCACCGCTATCTGGCGGAACTCAAGGGCTTGGCGGCCACCATCCCCAACGAGCATATCCTGATTAACACTCTTGCCCTGCAGGAGGCCAAGGACAGCTCCGAGATCGAAAACATCATCACCACCCACGACGATCTCTACAAAGCCGACCTGTTTGCGGATTATATAAAGAATCCAGCTGCCAAGGAGGTCAGCCGCTACGCCTCCGCCCTGAAGATCGCCTTCGAGCAGGTGAAACGCGACTGGCTGCTGACCATCAATCGGATTGTCGAGATTCACCGGGTACTGGAGCAAAATGATGCTGGCTTTCGCAAGCTGCCCGGCACAGCTCTCAAAAACGAGCGCACCGGTGAGACTGTTTATACCCCGCCGCAGGATCACCGGGAAATTGTACGCCTGATGAGCAACCTGGAGCAGTTCATCAATGACGACGCTCTCTGTGATGTAGATAGTCTGATCAAGATGGCGGTAATCCACCACCAGTTCGAAAGCATCCATCCCTTTTATGACGGTAACGGCCGTACCGGACGCATCATAAATATCCTCTACCTGGTGGCTAAGGGACTGCTCGATATTCCCGTACTCTATCTCAGCCGCTACATCATCCGAAACAAGGCGGACTATTACCGCCTGCTGCAGGCCACGCGCGACACTGGCGACTGGGAACCCTGGATCCTCTACATGTTGGAAGGTATTGAACTCACCTCGCGCCAAACTATCTGGATCATCCAGCAGATCAAAGAAATCATGATGACCTATAAGCATCGTATCCGTTCGGAGCTGCCGAAGATCTACAGTCAGGACCTGCTCAATAATTTGTTCTGTCACCCATATACCAAGATCGAATCGGTCCAGAAAGAACTGCGCGTCTCGCGCCTCACGGCAGTCAAATACCTTGAACTGCTGACAGAAAAGGGTTTCATCGAAAAACACAAGATCGGTCGTTACAACTACTATGTCAACAGACCGCTGATGGGCATCTTCAAGGAGATACCTGACCTGCCGAGAGTTGTTGAGCCGCAATGAGGAGACTGGAAGGATATGGGTATCAGGTTTCTATGGCGAAAATTCTGGTCAACGCTGAGAGGAGCAAGCTGAATCGTTATGAACCGGAGTGAAGTGGCTGAACCAAGAGAAAAGAATGATGTGTTGGATACCCAACTTTGGCTGGACGGTAGCCCTTTTGTCAAACGGGCATCTCGATTATGAATCTTGATAATCTGAAGCGCATCAATGAGAAATCAATAAGAATGCCACATGTACGCTTGTTCTTGATGATTCGCGTACTATCTATCGTCGTTGTCAAGGCAGGATGAATTGGACGGCGTCGAATAGCCGACAGATAGTAGTGGCGTTACACTTTCGACAAGGTAGTAGCGTTCCCGCACAGGCGCGATGCGGCCGGGTTCGGGGTTAATCGGGCTAAGCACCGTTACCCCGTTGACCCAAAGCACAATGCGGCACCAAATGTGCCCGCTTCCCCTCGGCCTGACCACCACGGTGACCACACCGTTGTCGGCCACAGTCGACCCGATCACCGCATTGAAGCGACAAAACCGGCCAACGCCAGGTTATACGCGGCGTTTGCCCAATTGATAGACCCGTATCACTGCCTGTTTGACTGCCGACCGTCGAATCGGTCGCCTCGGTCCCCGATATCCAGCCGTATTGAGCTTATTACAGAACCTGTTGAGAAATCGGTAATGAGATATTTAGGCGAGAAACAGGTCGCCATCGGTAATATGGCGTGTCCAGAGTAACACCCCCCCGGTCCTGGTCAGACCCGCGCACAAGGATAACACTGGCGGCTAATTTGATGCTGGACATTGCGCCAGTATACTGCGAACACCTAATTAAGTCAGGGTTTCCGGCAAGCAGTCTACGCCTGTTTCAGCAATGGCGCGGTCAGCGGCCATGGCGCGGCTTGCTCAAGTTGTCGCGCCAGTTGCAGCAGGGTGGCCTCCGCGCCGTAGCGACCAACAAATTGTACCCCCAACGGCAGTCCATTGGTGTTCTGGTGTAACGGCAGCGAGATTGCCGGTTGTCCTGTCATGTTAAACAGTGGTGTAAACGGGCAGAATTCAAAAGTACGGTTTGACCATGCTTTGGCATCCAGGCCGGGGGCATTGGCATTGATGACACCCACCGGCAGCGGCGGCTGGGCCACGGTAGGTGTGAGCAGGATATCGCATTCCTGAAAGAATCCGCCGATACCCCGGCATACCTGGTTCGCGACTGCCTGGGCCTTGAGCAAAGCTTCCGCCTTGACCTGCTTGCCTTCCCGGTAACAGGCAAGCGTGGTTGCCTCAAGATGCTCTTCATCCACGGGCCGGCCGGTGAGCATAGCCGCATAATCTATGAAAACGGCCAGGTTCGCCGCCCACAGCACGACGGTTGCCTCGAAAAACTGCTCCCAGTCGAGTCGGGGCCTGGCCTCGATGACCTGGTGTCCCAGTTGTTCGCAAAGTTGCGCGGTCTTCGGTATTGTATCCTTGACCTCTCCGTCAACTTCCACGCCTGACCAGGCTTCGTTCATCCAAGCAATTGTCAACGATCCGGGGCCTTTCAACATGCTGCTCGCATAGGCTTCCCCGGGTATCGGAATCTCGAAAGGATCGCCAATGCCAGGGCCTTTGACGGCGTCGAGCAGGGCTGCCGCATCCCTGATCGTCCTGGTAACGGCAAATTCCACTGCCAGGCCGCTCAACGGCTCGCCGCTGTCCGGACCGCTCGGTACCCTGCCCCGGGTCGGCTTCAGGCCGACGAGGCCGCAGCAGGAGGCTGGTATGCGAATGGAACCACCACCGTCATTGGCATGAGCCAGCGGAATGATACCGGCGGCAACCGATGCGGCCGTGGCCCCGCTTGAACCTCCCGGCATTCTTGCCAAGTCCCAGGGATTGCGCGAAGGGCCGTTGACCAGCGGTTCAGTGGTGGGACAATAACCGAATTCCGGCGTGGCTGCCCGGCCTATTGTGCGAAGGCCGGCCTGGCGAAACCGCTGCATCAGGTCAGTATCGTGTTGCGCCCGGATACCCTGGGCCAACCTGCTGCCCATCTCATTCAGCACACCTTCGGCGCGCAGCCCCAGGTCTTTGATAAGAAAAGGCACACCGAAGAAAGGCGCATCGGCATTGTGCGAACCTGCCAAGGGTTCGGGAAAGATTTCAATAATGGTGTTGATTTTCGGATTGAGCAGGTCCGCCATCTGCAGCGCGCAGGCCAGCGCTTCTTCATCACTGACCTCTTTGTTGCGGATCAGCTCGGCGAGTCCGAGTCCATCATAGGACATGTATTCCGTTAGTTTCATTTCTCCCACACTGTATAGCGCGTTCCTGTATGCGGACTTTGCAATTTACTGCTATATTGCGCGGATTGCAAGAAAATGTACCACGCATCCAAATATTTCAATCCATACCTGTGGCTATTGCTGTTTTCGCTGGCTGCTCCGCAAACCTGCCACGCCGAAAAGAAGCTAGTCATAGGACTGGCCATGCCGGAACACGTTCCTGCCATGAAGCTGGTCAACGGCATGTATGAAACTTTTCGGGATGAGGCGCACACCAATGCAAACGGTGAGATCAAGGTAGAAATCTATTACGGCGGCATGCTCGGCAATGCGGACTCCCGCCTGCGTCAGGTGCGGGCCGGCATTATTCACATGAGCGATCCGGCAATCGGAAACCTGGCGACACTCTACCCCGACATACAGGTATTCAGCCTGCCCTACCTGTTCCAGGACACTGATGATGCCTGGAAAATTCTGGATGGACCTACTGGCAACAGACTGGTCCAGGGTCTCAGGCAAATGACGGGGCTTCATATACTCGGGTGGTTTATTACCGGAGATTTTTCCCACTACAGTTCAAACCAGCCCATAAAAAATGCGTCTGATCTGGTCGGTCAAAAAATCCGTGTCCTGTCCCCAATCGACGCGATAGCAGTCAGGGCGCATGGAGCCTCTCCTTTGCCAATACCGTTTAATGAATTGTACACTGCACTCAAGATCGGGGTTGCAGACGGCATGGAACAGAACCTGTGGGTGATTGACACACTCAGGTTTTACGAGGTTCAGAAATACCTGTACCTCGATAAACATCGTCTGCCTCTGGCCGTGATGGTCATGAATGCGGAATTCTTTGATGGTCTTCCGATCCGCCTGCAACAGGTAATACGGCGCGCGGCCGGGAAAGGGATCGCCTACAACCGCAGCATGATGAAAGAACTTGAACCGGACCTGCCGCGCAGACTGGAAGCTGCCGGAGTCACTATTACCAGGCCATCACTCGAAGAGATGGAAGCCCTCGCCGAACCGGCGCTGTCCGCTTCCATTGGCTACCTGCGCGGGAAAATGCTGGATCCGACGCTTCTGGATGAAGTAATTATGGCGAGCAGGTTTGCCGGTCATTGATTCCGTGTCGCGGTTTGAAACGATGATTGAAATGCTGGACCGGACGCTCCGGCTGCTTGCCGGCGCCAGCCTGGCGCTGGTGTTCCTGATCATAATCATACAGGTCGCCATGCGTTACGTATTTCAGACCGTGCCGTTTTTCATGGAGGAAGCCGCGCGGTACCTCTGTATCTGGGGCGTATTTTCGGGTATGGCGTCCGCCATCGTTCATAGCGCACATATACGGGTTGGCGTACTGCGAGATATTTTCAACCGCTTGACAGGAAATTCGTTTGGATTATTTCTCGAATCGATTTGTTTCTTCCTGTACGCGCTTGTCGCCGGGTACGGATTCAAACTGATGCAGTTTCTGCATATTGAAAAAAGCATCGCCCTGGGAATCCCCCTGTCAATACCGGTTTCCGCAATACCTGTTTTTTTTACGGCTGCCGCAATCATATCCATAGCCCGCATCCTTAACTATCGGTTTAAGCCATGAGCAGTTCCCTTATGGTCCTGATAACGGTCTTCCTGTTATTGATCCTGGCAGGCATGCCTATTGCTTGGGCGATGCTGTGCGCGTCGATCTCCTGGATTATCCTTACCGGCAATTACCATTTTCTGCAAATTATTCCCCAGCGCCTGTTCGAGGGTATCGACGTGTTTGTGCTGCTGGCCATCCCCCTGTTCGTGCTGACAGGCGAAATCATCAACACAGGCAAGGTCACCGACAAGCTAATCAATATGGCCGACATCTGTTTCGGCCGGCTGCGCGGCGGCCTGGCACAGGTCAACATCGGCACATCGATACTCTTTTCCGGCATTACGGGCACGGCGGTCGGGGATGTCGCAGCCTTGGGCAGGGTCTTTGTCCCGGCAATGATCCGACAGGGTTATCCGGGATCTTATGCGGCCGCCGTCACGGCGGCTTCATCGATTGTCGGCCCGATGGTACCACCTTCACTGGTTATCATTGTATACGGCGCGGCAACCGGCATGTCCATCGGCGCAATGTTTGCCGCCTGTGTCATTCCCGGCATACTGGTTGGGGCCATGCAGATGCTGCTGGTCGTGGCTCTGCCGCAAGCGGCTTCCCGGCGCAGGAATATCGATCGATCCTTTCCCGCCGTGGTAAGCGCCAGCCGCGCGGCTGTCGTTCCTCTGATGATACCTGTCATCATCGTTGTCTGTATCATCAGCGGGATCGCCACGCCCACCGAAGCCGGCGCCATAGCGGTATGTTATACCCTGGTCATCACCCTACTCCTGTACCGGACACTCAAGCTGAACAACCTGCCGGGCATCTTCTCGCGGGCAATGGTATTTTCGTCGCAACTGATGATACTGGTCGGGTGCGGTTCAGTACTTTCCTGGATTTTAGCCATGGAGCGCGTGCCGGACCTGTTGAACTCCTTCCTCGTTTCCATGAACATGTCCGCCATATCAAGCCTGGTCTTTCTGAATATGTTCTTATTGATCGCCGGCATGTTTATCGATACCGCCGCGGCCATCATCCTGTTTTCACCCCTGCTTCTGGCGGCGGCATCCAATGTTGGAATCCATCCGTTACATTTTTCCGTGATAATGATACTGAACCTCAATATAGGCCTGCTCACGCCACCCCTGGGGATCTGCCTGCTGACTGCCGAAAGAATTGCCGATTGTGAGTTGCCGGCATTGATCAAGGCGCTGACGCCGTTCCTGCTGGTAAATATAATCGCTCTATTGCTCGTCACTTACATACCGGAAATCAGTCTTTTATTGCCCCGTTATCTCGGTTATTGAGGAGCCTCCCACAGGGGTATGATTAATTTTGCCCTCAAACTTACCAATCAGCAAAGGAGAAACACCATGACCCTGACCGACCCACTTTGCCATACGGCGACACTTCCCCTTCCCGTCCCCGCGCTGGAAGCGTTTGAATTTATGACGGATGCAGAAATGATGGGCCAATGGGCATTCGGCGCGTGGGGACTGAAACCTGTCGGAAACGGCATATTCATCGGGCGCAGCATGTTTGAAGACATGGAGGCCTATTGCCGCCTGAACGCCTGCCGCGAGCTGCTGCAAATAGATTACGAGGTTGGCGTAGACCCGGCCAACCTGGCTGCGCGTATCATCTCCAGGATCATCCCCGGGGAACACCTCGGCAGAGGCGCCGGCAACTGCCTGGTGAGCCTGATTGTCTGGCGCAGCGAGGCGGTGAGCGATGATCGCTGGCAGCTTACCTGCGTGTCACATGAGATCGAAGTTTTTCGTATCAGGCATCTGATTGAAAGCCGGCGCTGCTAGCCCGCATTTCTCGCCAGCTCGCTTGAGGCAAGACGATAATCCTGACCGCCACAGTCCGCTCACAAGTTTTTCAACAGCGGTTCCACCGCGCCGATCAGCGCGTCCTGGTGCGGCTGTAACGGATGGCCTCCCAGGCCCGCCAGTACCGGTTCAAAGGGGTCTTCAACACCACTGCTGATGCCGGATAACTGTTCCATCACCGCAAGGCCGAAGAACGGTACCGTATGACCACTGTAGCCGCCTTCGTGGCACATTACCAGGCGACCGCCGCATACCTCGGCCGCGACTTGCATCATCTTTGCGGTTAGGCTGCGGTAGGCTTCGCTGGTCAGCATCTGCCGGCCCAGGGGGTCGTGCGCCCCCGCATCGAACCCGGACGGAACGATGATGAAATCCGGCTTGTATTGTTGCAGCGCCGGGACAACGATGCGGTCATAAACGGCTTCGTATGCGCCGACTCCCGACCCCGGCGGCAGCGGCACGTTAATGTTGTAGCCGGCGCCGGCGCCTTCTCCGGTTTCGCTGATGTGGCCTGAATCCGGCGGAAAACAATTATCCTGGTGCACCGAGATAGTCAGGGCCGCGGGGTTTTCCCAGAATGCAGCCTGGGTGCCGTTGCCGTGGTGCACGTCCCAGTCGACTATCGCGATACGATCCAGTTTACGCGCTTCAAGCAAGTGCATGCCGGCTATGGCCGCATTACCGAATATGCAAAAGCCCATACCCATGTCGGCCAGCGCGTGGTGTCCTGGCGGTCGCACCAGCGCATAGGCGTTGTCCACCTTGCCGTCCAGCACCGCATCGACCGCCTCGATCACGCCGCCGGCAGACAGACGGGCAATTTCGAAGCTACCGCGCCCCATTGCGGTGAAAAAACCCGTCTCCGACAGGTACTGGTCGTTCTGCGCTTCGATCCTCTGGTAATACTCCGGGGTATGGAACCGGCAGATCTCCGCTTGTGTCGCCTCCCGCGGCTCGATATGAACCAGGTCTTTCAGAATACCGCTGACGTCCAGCAGGTTGCGTATGCGGCGCTTGGTTTCCTGGTGCTCCGCATGCACATACGGCTGCACCGGGTTGCCGAAAGGCATGAAGGCCGCAAAGTTGCCGTTCTCATGCCACATGTAAAGTTCGTGATAGACAAAGCCTGTTGCCATGTGAGACCTCTTGATGTGTATGGAGTTTTATGAATTGTAAGATCGTTCCCCGGAAGATGTCCATGATAACACCATCAGTTTTTCGTCTGACCAGGATTTCCCGCATCACCCAGAGACAAATACGGTTTGCTTATTATTGAGCCGGAAGGGGAAGCAGTCCGCCGACCAGGAAGGCGTCAATATTGAATTGATGCACTTCATTCGACCCGGCGAATACGATGTTGCCGCGTAAAGCATCCAGGCAATCGACAACCCGCGTCAGCCCCGAGAGCGAATTTACAACAGTTTCTCGGTACTTTCACCCGTAACACACGATTTATCCTGCGCCGGGAAATCAATCTTACCTCAGATAAAATTCTGGCATTAATGTTCTAAATCATTAAAATAGTCTGAGCTTGCCCGAAAAATTGACAACAGTTACCTATCATGCTTAAACAATTATCCGGAATAATCCTGCTTCTAAGTATTTTCAGCATCGCCAGGGCGGAGTTGCCAAACGATGAGATAGGCAATGTAAACACCCTGCCTGTGCCCTACCCCAACGACTGGGTGATTGTCCATGACATTGCGTTCGACCACATGTCCGTGGGCCGCTTCATGGTGTTGGATGTCAACGGCGGGGATATCAAGAATTATTTCAAGGGGACTTTCAACGGCGGTTTTATTGCGGCCTTTGCCCGGTCGTTGAGCAGGTCGGAGATGTACGTGCTCGAGCATTATTATGATCGGGGCACGCGCGGAAACCGCGCCGACATGATCACCATCTACGATAAAGCCACCTTGAGCCCGGTCGATGAAATTATCCTCAGCGACCCCAAACTCAAGCGGGCCGAGATACTGGTCAGCAAGTTCGTCATCTCACTCATTGACAATGACAGGTTCCTGCTGTTCTACAGCTTCACCCCCGGCACCTTTGTTACCGTCGTGGACCTGGAAAAACGCGAGGTCGTTAACGGAGTCCCATTGCCGACCTGCGCCGGTATTTTTCCTACCGGCCGGCGTGGCTTCAGCTCGCTGTGCGGTAATGGTTCCATGGTCAGCTTCCAGCTTGATGAGAACGGTCAGGTGACCGAGCAGAGCAAGATCGAACCGTTTTTTGACGTCGACAAAGATGCCCTGTTCGAGCGGCCCGCGATCATTGATGGCACTGGCTACTTTCCCAGCTTCAGCGGCCAGATACAAGAAATCGACTTGAGCGGCGCCAGCGCCAGCCTGGGAGAGAAATGGAGCCTGGTAGATGAAGCGGACCGGGAACAGAACTGGCGTCCCGGCGGCGCCTGGCTGACCGCGACGGACAGTACCGGGCGACTTTATGTGATGATGCACGCAGACGGTGGCGAAGGCTCCCATGATAATCCGGGCTCTGAGATCTGGGTGTTTGACACCACCGCCAAGGCCAGGGTGCAGCGCATACCGCTTACCTTGCCGGCCATCGCCTTCGACATCACCATGGGCGACTCGCCGAAGATTGTGACCACCAATATTGAAATGAAACTGGAAGTCTATGACGCCCAGTCAGGCGAGCACATCAATACTATCGCCGATTTCTACCATAATTGGCCGTTGCTGGTGTATGCATCGCCCTAGTCCGGATAGTGCGCAAGTTCGCTTTAGGTAAGACAATAATGTATGCATACTCATAGAGTTATATGCCCGATGTTCACTTTCGTACTGTTGCAAACCCCAGTGGCGCAATATCCTTGTTAAGGAGCAATAGAATATGATCTGGTTAGACAAACTGACGGAAAATTTATCGAGAAACGTGGCCAAGACATCTTCCCGTCGGGGTTTTCTAGGTGGGCTGGGCGGAGTACTTGCGGGCGGTTCAATCATGCCTGTGTTGCCGGTTGCCCGCGCCGCGGAGACGGAACAACCGGGACCGCCCGAGGTTGACCCGGGAGACCCGGCGACCTGCGAATACTGGCGCAACTGCGCGATAGACGGCTACCTGTGCTCCTGCTGTGGCGGAACCATCAACAGTTGCCCGCCAGGGACGCAGATGTCGTCCATCACCTGGATCGGCACCTGCAGAAACCCCGGAGACGGCAAGGACTACATCATCTCCTACAACGACTGCTGCGGCAAAACATCCTGCGGCAACTGCTTCTGTAACCGGAATGAAGGAGACAGACCCACCTACCGGCCTCATACCTCCAATGACTATAACTGGTGTCTCGGCACGGAGAGCACTGCTTATCACTGCACCGTCAACCTCATCCTGGGTGTGGCTATTAAGCAATAATGGCGCCACGGCAACTGTTAGCTGACTGGTTTCCGTGTCCCGGACGCCGGCCGATTGAATTCGTGCGGACTGGCACGCTTCTGCTATTGCTAAGTGTCAGCGTCACTGCCAACGCCAATGATGTCCTTGCGCGCCAGAACTACATTCTGAACTGCCAGGGCTGCCACCTGCCGGACGGTTCAGGTTCGCCAGGCAATGTGCCGAAGATGAATGACTTTGTCGGTTATTTCCTGCACGTACCCGGCGGCAGGGAATTTATCACCCAGGTGCCAGGCGTGGCCGGCGCGCCCATCTCCGACCAGGAGCTGGCAGACGTGATGAACTGGATTCTACTGAACTTCAGCAAAAACCAACTCCCCGATCCGTTTGTGCCCTACAACGCCGAGGAAATCGGCCAACTGCGCAAGCAACCACTAATCGACATGCACCAACGCCGCGAAGAACTGATTGCCCGCATCAAAGACAAGCTGGGTGTAACGGAGTATTAACCCCGCTTTGTCAAAATTTGACCAGACGTTTACAGTTTCTGGATGACTGTATCAGGCAGCAGGAATTTGGCCTGCGGGACAGGATTGAATCAACCAGCGTTGGTCCTGGTATATATGCAAAGCTTGTTACCCTCCATGTCGCGGAAATAGCCCCCGTAGAAACCGCCGTCACCGCGTGGCCCGGGAGCGCCCTCATCCTGGCTGCCCATGTCAAGCGCCTTTCTATGAAGGGTATGGACCTTGTCGGTGGAATCCACGAAAAATGCCACCATCACACCGTTGCCCATGGTGGCAGGCTTTCCGTCAAAGGGCCTGATAGCAGCGAATAGTGGTTCAGATTTTGATCTACCCCAAGCTATGTGTTTGTCCTCCTCTTCCATCAAGCGGGCAGCGCCCAGTTCGCCAAATAATTGATCATAGAATGCACCGGCCTTTTTCAGGTCGTTTGTTCCCAAAGTAACATAACCAATCATTTTTTTTCTCCAGATGTTAAATTTGTATGTAACCAATCGCATCCTACTTGCTAATTCTACCTGAATTTGCAGGCACGGAGCACAGTACGCAGCGTTTGCGCCTCCTGATGTCGCAGACTGTGACTATTACATTAGAATTCCTATATAGGAAAGTTGCTATAAATGCCTATAAATCACAGGAGACCGAATATATCCTGTATATCGCGATGTGACTGCGGCGCTTACAGGTTACGCTTATCAATCACCCGTTTGGCTTTGCCTTCCGAGCGCGCGACGCCGCCTTCTGTGTGCACGTTGACTTGTGCCGAGATGCCTATCAAGTCCTTGATATGTTTTTGCAGCGCCTTGGCGGCCGGCTGTTTTGCAGACTCGGCGGCATCGGGGGATAGCTCCACGTTAATCGTCACTTCATCAAGGTTGCCGCTGCGGGTGATCTCGATCTGGTAGTGGGGCGCCAGGTCGGGGACCTTGAGTATCTGCTCTTCCACTTGAGTGGGAAACATGTTCACCCCGCGGATGATCAGCATGTCGTCACTGCGGCCGGTGATTTTGTCCATGCGGCGCATGGTGCGGGCCGTGCCCGGTAACAGCCTCGTCAGGTCCCGGGTGCGGTAGCGCACCACGGGCAGGGCTTCCTTGGTGAGGCTGGTGAACACCAGTTCTCCTTCTTCCCCGTCCGGCAATACCTCTCCCGTTTGCGGATCGATGATTTCCGGGTAGAAGTGGTCTTCCCAGATGGTAGGACCGTCCTTCGTCTCCACGCATTCCTGGGCAACGCCGGGTCCCATGACCTCGGACAGGCCGTAGATATCCACCGCGTCGATATCCAGCCGTTGTTCCAGGTTGGCGCGCATGGAACCAGTCCAGGGTTCGGCGCCGAATATGCCCACCCGCAGCCTGAGTTTGCGACAATCGACGCCTTGCCGCTCCAGTTCATCGGCAATACTGAGCATGTATGACGGTGTCACCATGATGATATCGGGATCGAAGTCCTGGATGAGCTGCGCCTGTTTCTCCGTTTGCCCGCCGGACATGGGGATCACGGTGCAACCCATCATCTCACCCCCGTAGTGGGCGCCCAGGCCGCCGGTGAACAGGCCATAGCCGTAGGCCACGTGTATCTTGTCTTTATGATTGCCACCGGCCGCCCGTATAGAGCGGGCTACGACACGGCTCCAAACCTCGATATCATTGCGGGTATAGCCTACTACCACCGGTTTGCCGGTGGTGCCGCTGGATGCGTGTATGCGCACTACATCGTCCATAGGCACCGCGAACATACCAAACGGGTAGTTGTCGCGCATGTCTTGCTTGTCCGTAAACGGAAATTTGGACAGGTCGCTGAGTTGCTTCAGGTCCGAGGGATGAACGCCGGCAGTATCAAACTTCTTGCGGTAGCTCGCTACGTTGGCGTAGGCATGTTCCATGCTCCATTTCAGCCGCTGCAGTTGCAGGCTGCGCAACTCATCAATGCCGGCTTTTTCAATGGGCTCCAAGGTGTCAAAAGTCCCCTGCTCTGTCATACTGTGCACCTTCAATAGCGGTTATAAACTATTACAGAAATTTCTGATATCATCAGATTTCCGTATCATATCTTAAAAGATATTCAACGGAAACCGGTATTTGAAAGAGTACTAGTACTCTTTCAACTTAATTTTGACATGTTCAGCGGGTCGGGAAGCGGTTGAGCGCAAGGCGCACCGCGCAGCGAATGGCGCGCCCTTCGCAAGCGGCGCAACGACGCGGGCGACCGCTTCCCGGCCCGCCCATAGGGAGCCACACAGCGACGCCAATACGGCGTTGCAGCCCTTGGCAAGGACTCGCCATTCCCGGCGGGCTGCGCCTTGTCTTGGCGTCGCTGTGTGGCTCTGAACATGTCAAAATTAAGTTGAAAGAGTACCAGGGTCTAATCGGGGATTCCCGTAACCTTACAGCGGATAGATCGTGCTATGAATATACAAAGTTATGTCGCAGGCGAATGGTTCAGCGGCGGGGGTGATGGCGCCCGGGTTGTCAATGCGGTAAACGGCGATTACATCGGCGCCGTCTCCAGTGACGGGATGGACTTTCGGGAGGTACTGCGCCATGCGCGGGAAACCGGCGGTCCGGCGTTGCGCGCGATGACGTTGCATGAACGCGCGCTGTGCCTGAAGGCATTGGCGCAATACCTGATGGAGCGCAAGGAGGAGTTCTACCAGGTCTCTGCCTGGACCGGCGCGACCCGTACCGATAGCTGGATCGATATAGAAGGCGGCATCGGCACCCTGTTCAGTTACAGCAGCCTGGTCCGGCGTGAATTTCCGAATGAAACCTTCCTGGTGGAAGGCGAGCAGGAGCGCCTGTCAAAAGAAGGAACATTTACCGGCCGCCACATCCTGGTCCCCAGGGAGGGCGTGGCAGTGCATATCAACGCGTTTAATTTTCCCTGTTGGGGCATGTTGGAAAAGATTGCCCCCAGCCTGTGTGCGGGGATGCCGGTAGTGGTGAAACCTGCGACAGTATCCTCATACCTGACAGAGAAGATGGCGCGCGAGATTGTGGCATCAGGACTGCTGCCGGAGGGCGCGTTCCAGCTCATCTGCGGCAGTACGGGTGATATGTTTGACCACTTCATGGAACAGGATGTGGTGACCTTTACCGGTTCGGCCTCCACGGGGCGAAAGCTGAAGTCGCACCCCAATATCGTTGCCAATTCCGTCCCGTTCAACATGGAGGCGGATTCTTTGAACCTATCGCTGCTGGGCGAAACGGTCGAGCCGGATTCGGCCGAGTTCGACCTGTTCATCAGGGAAGTGGCCCGGGAGATGACTGTTAAGGCCGGACAGAAGTGTACGGCCATCCGCCGCGCCATCGTGCCCGCCGGCAGGATCGAGGCGGTAACCGCGGCGCTGAAACAAAGACTGGACAAGCTGCCGCTGGGCGATCCTTCCGTAGACGGTGTTAAGATGGGGCCCCTCGTTGGCCGCTCCCAGATGGAGGATGTCCGGGAAAATGTGACCCTGTTGACCCGTTCCTGCGAAATCCTTTACGGCGGGGGCGGGGAATTCGAAATCCGCGGGGGAGACAGGGAGAAAGGCGCGTTCTTTCCCGCTACCGTGTTGTATTGTGATCAACCGGAAACTGCCGCAGAACCTCATGACATAGAGGCATTCGGTCCGGTCTGTACGGTCATGCCTTACCGGGATATCGATGAAGCCATCCTGCTGGCAAAAAAAGGCCGGGGCAGCCTGGTCGGCTCAGTATTCACCGGTGATGATGCGGAGGCGCGGCACATTGTACTGAACACGGCCGCCTGGCATGGCCGCCTGCTGGTCATCAACCGGGACTGCGCCGGGGAATCCACCGGTCATGGCTCGCCCCTGCCGGCGCTGGTGCACGGCGGGCCTGGGCGGGCCGGTGGCGGGGAAGAACTCGGTGGCGCCCGGGCCATCAAGCATTATATGCAACGCTGCGCGCTACAAGGCTCGCCTACGACCCTGATGCGCGTGACCGGCGAGTACCACCAGGGCGCGGCCCCGCTGACCGACAAGACGCACCCGTTCCGCAAGTATTTCGAGGAACTGCAAGTCGGCGAGACCCATCATAGCCATCGGCGCACCGTCACCGAGGCGGACATCGTCAACTTCGGCTGCCTGACCGGTGATCATTTCTACGCCCATTTCGATGAGATCGGCGCCGCGGATTCGATATTCGGGAAGCGTGTGGCCCACGGCTATTTTCTGATCTCTGCGGCAGCCGGCATGTTCGTGGACCCGGCGCCCGGACCGGTGCTGGCCAACTACGGCCTGGAAAACCTGCGTTTCATCGAACCCGTGGGCATCGGCGACACCATCCAGGTAAAGATCGTGGTCAAACAGAAGATAAAGAAAGACAGGCGCCCCGATGATACCCGCGCGACGGGTGTAGTGAGATGGGCTGTGGAGATTACCAACCAGGACGACAAAACCGTAGCCTTGTACGATGTTATGACGCTGGTGGAACGTCGGGATGACTGAGCTCACCGGCGATGAGCTTGCACGCGCCTGCGTGAAAGCCATGTACGCCAAGGATATGGCCTCGCAAAGCATCGGCATTACCATTGGCGAGGTGCATGAGGGTTATGCCCGTCTCGAGATGACCATCACTGACGGCATGTTGAACGGCCACGGCATCTGCCATGGCGGTTTCATCTTTACCCTGGCGGACACGGCCTTTGCCTGCGCCTGCAACACCCGCAACGACGTGAACGTAGCGCAGAAGTGCGGCATCGAGTTCAAACGGCCGGGCAGAGCCGGTGATCGGCTGGCGGCGACTGCCGAACATAAGTCACAGGATGGCCGTTACGGACGCTACCAGGTCAGGGTCACCGACCAGGACGGCAACCTGGTCGCCCTGTTCGAGGGACACTCATGCCAGGTGAGAGGGAAACTGCTGCAAAACCAGGGGTCGGAGTTAGGTAAGCTCTGACTTAATCTCAGAGGTTTCTTAATCAGCTTGCAGATTCGCCAGGTCCGCAAGGACCTCGGCGCTGTGGGTATCGGGGTCCACTTTTCGGTAGGTCTTTGCAATCTTGCCGGCGGGGTCAATGATAAAGGTATGCCGCGCGGCGATGGTCATGCCCAGCCACTTTGTCAGAGAGCCGTATTGCCTGGCTGTTTCGCCTTCGGCGTCGGACAACAGCGGAAACGGCAAACCATATTTTTCCGCGAAGCGGGCGTGGCTTTCGGCGCTGTCGAGACTGACGCCAAGCACTTCCGCATCCAAAGCCCGCAGTTTGAAGATGTCATCGCGGAAATTGCACGCCTCGGTGGTGCAACCGGGCGTATCGTCTTTGGGATAAAAGTACAACACCACCCACTTGCCCTGGTACTGCTCCAGGCTATGGGTTTTCATGTGCTGATCCTGCATCACAAACCCGGGCGCAGGTTGCCCGGCCTGAAGCTCGGCAGCCGCGACCTGATGTCCGAACAGAAAGCAGACCAGAAAAGAGATTGATCTCACTATTACCATAAGGTGATTATACACGGGATGAATTAAGGAAGCTCTGATTAAGTCAGAGCTTCCTGCGATACAGGGATGTATCGCTAAATTCGATGACGATAAGTCATTGAATTTGTGAGCAAAATAAAAATCGCATTTTTGTTTTGCGTGCCCTGACAAGTCCAGGATGGACTTGTTCAGAGCTTCCTTAACATGGATACACAGGATGAACAGGATGATTTTACTAGCTGGCCTGCGACGCGGGGATGCATCGCTCAGAGAAGTGCTGGATGGACACGTTCAGAGTTTCCTTAGTATACTCTCCTTTAGCGTTCGACTGACGGGGGTTCTTCCATGGCTTCACAGACTCTTGCTGAGAGACAACAGAAACTGGCCTCAATTTCAGCGGCGAGTATGGCCGATCGCGACACACCACTGATCAGGAATGCCTGGTATGTGGCTGCGCGCAGCGATGAAATCACTCGCAAGCTGTTTTCCCGGCAATACCTGGGCGTCAGCGTTGTGCTGTTTCGCAAGGAGAATGGTACGCCGGTGGCTTTGCAGAACCGTTGCTGCCATCGCTCGTTTCCATTGGCTGAGGGTAAGCTGTACGGTGATGTGCTGGAATGCGGTTATCACGGCTTCCGCTATAACACCGACGGCAGGTGTGTGGCGGTGCCATCGCAGAAACGCCCGCCACAAAATATCGGCCTGCGCACGTTTCCGGTTGTGGAGAAAAAACCTTTTATCTGGATCTGGCCGGGCGACCCGGACAAGGCGGACGAGGCCCTCCTACCAAACCAGTTCTACCTGGACCACCCGGACTGGGCGGTTAACATCGGTTTCCTGAACATAAAAGGCAGCTATGTCAGCCTGCATGAAAACCTGCTGGACTTGTCGCACCTGAGCTTCCTGCATGACAAGACCTTCGGCACGCCGGAATATGCGCGCGCGCCGATTGAAGACACGGTCGGTGACGAACATTTTGAGGTGTGGCGGCACGTGGAATGCGTGTTGCCGCCGATTTACGCCAAGCCGCTGGGTTGGGAGGGCGAAAAAGCCATGCGCAGTTCCGGCTCGCTGTTTGTCAGCCCCGGCCTGCACGTTAACTCCGGCATCCTGAAAAACCTGGACAAACCGGAAAAAATGCAAAAACTGCAGCCTCTTATCAAAGTGGCGCAGTTGATAACCCCGGAAACCAATACCTCGACAAATTATTATTACGCCCAGTGTCGCAACTTCTGTTTACACGATGAAGAAATGGGCGCGTTCATGCTGAAAGCCAACCAGGCCGCATTCAGCGAGGATGTGTTTGCGATCGAACACATCAACAGGATGCAAGACACCGATCAGACGCCCGGCTTCTTTGAGGTCGACGTGCCGGCAGACCGCGCCGGCATCGCAATGCGCCGCCACCTGAAAAAAATGGCGGACGCAGAGCGGTAGCCCATGAGAGCGCGGACATCCAGAATCAAGACAAGCGCAGGATTCATAAATTTTTTTAAAAAAAGTGTTGACATCTAAGAATCAACCTCTATAATACTTAGTTAAGTAACTAACAAAGTTTTGTTTATGCCCAGATTAAGTGATAAACGTGAACGTTTGATTAGTGCAGCCGATGCTCTGATACACAGGCAGGGTTTTTATCGCACCACGCTAGCAGACATTGCCGAAGAGGCAAAAGTGCCGTTGGGAAACGTGTATTACTATTTCAAGACCAAGGAGGATATCTGCAAGGCGGTTGTCACAGAACGGAAGCAGGCATTATCAAATATGCTCAAGAGTTGTTGCAGGAGAAGGGATCCAATGGACGCGTTGATGAACCTGGTCAAGGTAATGATAGGCCATAGCAGGGAACTGGCCGAAGCAGGATGCCCTCTCGGCGGCCTGTCCCAGGAACTGGATGAGCAATGCGGTGAGTTGATGGATTGCGCTGATAGCTGTATGAAGTACCTGGTGGATTGGTCAACAGAGCAATTTCGCCTGATGGGTTTAAAGCGGGCTGAGGAACTGGGTTTCGAGTTCGTATCACGTGTGCAGGGAATTATTTTGCTGGCCAACATATTAAATGATCCCCGGCAATTGAAACAGCAACTCAAGTCGGTGGCTGAATGGATAAAAAGCCTGGCCCCGCACTGCCGGAATGAGCAACGGGCTGCCGCATAACAGGACAGCAACTATTTTTTTATAGAAACTAAGTTAGTTATTTAACTTAGAAAGGTATGAAACTTATGACATTGTATATCGAAGAAGACTCTCATAGTCGCAATGTCTGTTGGCTGTGGGCCGTATTTATCTAAAACCCTTGAAAATTTATTTTTAGCCCATATTTAGTTAGACAACTTACATAGAAAAGGAGAACGACCATGAAAACTTTGATCGGAAAAACGTTTGCTGTCACCTTGATTGCCAGTTTACTGACCCTGGCCAGCGTGGAGAATCACGCGGGCGAACTCGACAGCTACCTGGATGAGGCCATGCGCACCCAGGTTCTCGAGGAATTGAAAGAAAACATGCAGCGCCTGTACGAAGGCGAGGCGTTTATTCCTGCAACGGGTTACCAGGTAAACGCCCTGCAGGTACAGGACTTCGGATTTTCTATCGCCAATCGGAAAATTGCGGTTCCGGACTTTTATCGGGTTGGCGTAGTGAATTGAGACAGGTTTACCCCCCTCTATCCCCCGGGAGTTTCCATACTCCCATACTTGGCCGCCACCGGTCCTCCCCCTCTGGTGGCGGCATTTTTTTTCTGCTTCAAGACAGGCAAATACTTGCCTGGTCAAGCCTTTCATTCCCATTCCGGTTATAATTCCTGAAACTATTCAACAATGACTGAAACTACTGAACGCATGCTGGAAAAAACAACAGACATCGACCCTCAGGAAACTCAGGAGTGGCTCGAAGCCCTGGATTCAGTCATGGCCCGGGATGGCACAGAACGGGCACATTACCTGCTTGAACAACTGGTTGCCAGGGCCAGGAAATCCGGCGCCTACCTGCCCTATTCGGCCAATACCGCTTACCTGAATACTATCCCGCCGGCGCGGGAAGAACGAACGCCGGGTGATGCCGGTATTGAATGGCGCATCCGCTCGCTGATACGCTGGAATGCGCTGGCCATGGTGGTCAGGGCCAATCGTCTGAACAGCGAGTTGGGCGGGCATATCGCCAGCTTTGCATCCTCGGCCACCTTGTACGATGTGGGTTTCAACCATTTTTTTCGATCCACCAACGAAAAACAAGCGGGCGATTTGATATTCATACAAGGCCATTCAGCGCCGGGAATTTACGCCCGCGCTTTTCTCTACGGCGAAATAACAGAAGAACAATTGAACAAGTTTCGTCAGGAAGTGGATGGCGACGGTCTGTCTTCTTACCCGCATCCCTGGCTGATGCCCGATTTCTGGCAGTTCCCCACGGTTTCCATGGGGCTGGGACCGTTGATGGCCATTTACCAGGCGCGGTTTTTGCGCTACCTGGAGCACCGGGGATTAGTCCCGGCCAGCGACAGGAAGATCTGGGCATTCATGGGAGACGGCGAAATGGATGAGCCGGAAGCGCTCGGCTCTATCGGTCTGGCCGCCCGGGAAAATCTGGACAACCTGATCTTTGTGATCAATTGCAACCTGCAACGCCTGGACGGCCCGGTACGCGGCAACGGCAAAATCATACAGGAGCTGGAGGCCGATTTTCGCGGCGCCGGCTGGAATGTGATCAAGGTTATCTGGGGTTCCTATTGGGACCCGCTGATTGCCCGCGACACCGACGGCAAACTCCTCAAGGTAATGGAGGAGACGGTGGATGGCGAGTACCAGGCCTACAAAGCCAACGACGGCGCTTATGTGCGCGAACGGTTTTTCGGCAAATACCCGGAGTTAAAAGCGTTGGTTGCGAACATGTCGGATGAGGATATCTGGCGCCTTAACCGCGGCGGACATGACCCGCACAAGGTCTATGCAGCTTATGCCGCAGCGATGAAACACCAGGGACAACCGACCGTTATATTGGCGAAGACTGTGAAGGGCTATGGCATGGGGGAAGCGGGCGAAGGCCAGAACATCACCCACCAGCAGAAGAAAATGGGAGAGGAAACACTGAAAGCATTCCGCGATCGTTTCAATATCCCGGTTTCCGACGAAGATGTTGCCAACGCCGCCTTCTACAAACCGCCGGAAGATAGCCCGGAATTAACCTACATGCGCGGGCGTCGGGAAAAACTGGGTGGTTTCCTGTTGCAGAAATGGCCACAAGCGTCAAAACACCAGATGCCGGATGCGCAAATACATGACAAGCTGCTGGCCGGCACAGGCAAGCGGGAGATTTCCACTACGATGGCCTTTGTGCGTATTCTTACCGCATTGGTCAAGGACCAGCACATCGGTAAATTCATCGTTCCTATTGTGCCCGACGAAGCGCGCACATTCGGGATGGAAGGCATGTTCAGACAACTGGGCATATACTCCTCGGCAGGCCAGTTATACGAACCGGTCGACAGCAGCCAAGTGATGTATTACCGCGAAGACAAACAGGGTCAGATACTGCAGGAAGGCATTAACGAAGCAGGCGCGTTTTCATCCTGGATGGCCGCGGCCACCGCGTATAAGCATCACAGCGTGCAAATGATACCTTTCTATATTTTTTACTCGATGTTCGGCTTTCAACGCGTTGGCGACCTGGCCTGGGCAGCCGGCGACCTGCGCTCACGCGGTTTTCTCATCGGCGGCACAGCCGGTCGCACCACGCTGGCCGGCGAAGGGCTGCAACACCAGGATGGCCACAGCCACCTGCTGGCTTCAGCGATACCCAACTGCGTGGCATATGACCCGGCTTATGCCTACGAGTTGGCGGTGATCATTCACGACGGCCTGCGGCGGATGTATACGGACGACGAGGATATTTATTACTACATCACGGTGATGAATGAAAACTATCCGCACCCGCCGCTGCCGGATAATGCAATCGAAGGCATATTGAAAGGTATGTATAAACTGCAAGGAAGCGATGCGAAAGCGGCGCAAGTGCGGTTGTTGGGCTCGGGAACGATTCTGCGTGAGATATTAGCCGCAAAAGCGCTGCTGGAAGATGATTTTGCAATCGCCGCCGAGGTTTGGAGCGTGACTTCTTTCAACGAATTACGCCGTGACGGCCTGGCAGTAGAACGCCGGAACCGTTTGCACCCGGAAGCAAAGCCCAAACAGAGTTATGTCAGCCAATGCCTGGGCAATACAACGATACCAACGATTGCGGCCACCGATTATATGAAAACATATGCCGACCAGATACGCCAGTTCGTGCCGGGGATATACCTGGCGCTGGGCACGGACGGATACGGGCGCAGCGATACCCGCGCCAAGTTGAGAAGTTTCTTTGAAGTAGACCGTTATCACATCGCTGTGGCCGCCCTGAAGGTATTGGCGGATGCAGGAGCAACGCCCACCGCCACAGTCAGCGACGCTATCAAACGCTACGACATTAACCCGGACAAACCCGGTCCGGCCACTGCATAATTCTGTTATCGTTATATCTTTATGAGCAAGCTATCCGATATTACTGTCCCCAATATCGGGGATTTTGATGCGGTTGAGATCATTGATATCGCCGTTAAAGTGGGCGACCGAGTCGACCTGGAAGACACGCTGGTCACGCTGGAGTCTGATAAAGCCAGTATGGACGTGCCGGCTGCTGCGACCGGCATCGTTAAGGAAATTCTTGTCAACATTGGCGACGCGGTGTCCGAAGGCAATTTGCTGATGCGCTTTGAAGAAGGAGAGAAGCAGGCCGCCACTGAGCCGCAATCTACGAAGTCAGACAAACCTGCCGAGGAGCAGGACATGGCTGCGGATAAAGCATCCGAATCCATCACCGCGCCGCTGGCTGCGGCGCCTGACAAGACTGGACAGCCGAGTAAGACCGCCGCAAAAAAAGCAACTGGCAACGATAACGGCATAGTCAAATCGGCAGCGTTGGCCGCCGATGAAGACAGCGATGCGCCGGGCGCGTACGCCCCGCCACCGGCGCCGGCAGCGCCGGCAAGCGCGCAAACCGTCGGTTCCAGCGCTTCCGCCCAGGCACATGCGAGCCCGGCAGTACGCAAATTGGCGCGCGAGCTGGGTGTGGACCTGGGCCTGGTCAAGGGCACCGGCAAAAGAAACCGCATCCTGAAGGAAGACGTAACCGCTTTTACCAAGACCGTGATGACGGGAACACGCGTGTTCGACGGGCCCGCGCTTCAGGAAGTCCCGCCCGTGGACTTTTCCAGGTTTGGTCCGGTGGAAACCCGTCCGCTGCCGCGTCTGAAACAGCTCGGCGGCCAGAACCTGCATCGCAACTGGGTCAACGCACCCCATGTCACCCAATTCGACGAAACGGATATCACTGAACTGGAAGCCTTTCGCCTGTCGAAAAAGTCCGACGCGCAACGGCGCGGCGTCAAGCTCACCCTGCTCAGTTTCCTGGTCAAGGCGGTGGTGGTTGCGCTGAAGAAGTTACCGGAATTCAACACTTCCCTGGGGCCGGACGGCAAGCAACTGATTTACAAGCAATACTTCCATATCGGAGTGGCGGTGAACACCGATCAGGGCTTGCTGGTACCGGTAGTGAAGGATGCCAACCTTAAAGGTATGTTCGAGTTGGCTGAGGAACTCACCGAGCTGGCGCAAAAGGCCAGGGATAAAAAACTGCGCCCCGCGGACATGGAGGGCGGCTGTTTCACCATCAGCAGCCTGGGCCATATCGGCGGCACGGGATTCACACCCATCATCAATTCCCCGGAAGTCGCGATACTCGGCGTTTCCCGGGCAACGATGAAACCGGTCTACCAGGATGGCAGTTTCGAACCCCGGCTGATCCTGCCCTACGCCTTGTCTTACGACCACCGCGTCATTGACGGTGTCGCCGCCGCGCAATTCACCCGGACACTGGGTGAAATCCTGACGGATATCCGGGACATTCTGCTGTGAGCTATACTCTGAACAAGTCAAAATTAAGTTGAAAGAGTACTCGCCTTTACTCACTGTTACGGGGATGGCACAGGGCTCAGGTCAGTTAGTAGAAACTTAAGTCATTGATTTTGACGGCGTATCCCTGTACCGTTGGAACCTCCTAGTTAACCGTTAAACGCCGATGAGTGATCAACCAGTGAACAAGGTCGTGCTTGCCTATTCAGGCGGATTGGATACCTCTGTCATCCTGAAATGGCTGCAGGACACCTACCAGTGCGAAGTGGTGACATTCACCGCGGATATCGGCCAAGGCGAGGAAGTGGCGCAGGCGCGGGCCAAGGCTGAAAGCCTGGGGGTGAAGGAGATATTCATCGAGAACCTGGTGGAAGAGTATGTCCGGGATTATGTCTTTCCGATGTTCCGCGCAAATACAATCTATGAAGGCGAATATTTATTGGGAACATCCATTGCGCGGCCGTTGGTCGCCAAACGCCTGGTGGAGATCGCCGAGGAAACAGGCGCTGAGGCAATATCCCACGGCGCCACGGGCAAGGGTAACGACCAGGTCCGATTGGAAATGGGCGCTTACGCGCTGAAACCCGATATCAGGATCATTGCGCCGTGGCGTGAGTGGGAGTTGGACTCCCGGCAAAAACTGCTGGCTTATGCCGAACGGCACGGCATCCCCATAGAAGCCAAGCGCGCTGGAGCATCTCCTTACTCTATGGACGCCAACCTGCTGCATATCTCCTATGAAGGCGACGACCTGGAAGACCCCTGGCAGGAACCGGATGAATCCGTATGGCGTTGGAGTGTCGCGCCCGAGCGCGCGCCCGGTGAACCGGAAGTTATTGAACTGGATTTCAGCGCCGGCGACGCTTGCGCGCTGAACGGGGTTGCGATGTCACCGGCGCAACTGTTGAAGTCGTTAAACGAAATCGGGGGGCGGCATGGCATCGGTCGCACCGATATTGTCGAAAACCGCTACGTGGGCATGAAATCCCGCGGCTGTTATGAAACGCCCGGCGGAACAATACTGCTGAAAGCGCATCGCGCGATGGAATCCATCACCCTGGATCGCGAGCTAACGCACCTGAAAGACGACCTGATGCCACGCTATGCCAGGATGATTTATAACGGTTACTGGTGGAGCCCGGAACGCCTGGCGCTGCAAAAGCTGATCGATGAAAGCCAGGCAACAGTAAACGGCCGCGTGCGCCTGAAACTGTATAAAGGCAATGTCATCGTATGTGGTCGCAAATCCGATACTGACAGCCTGTTCAACCCGGATGTGGCCACCTTTGAGAGCGACGCCGGCAGCTATGACCAGAAAGACGCGGAAGGTTTCATCAAACTGAATGCGCTACGACTGCGCATGCGTCAATAAATCAACTCCCAGGATTACCTGCTTTTTCCGCATTTCTTCCAGTACCGCGCGGCCGCCGTTGATAACCGCTTCCGGGTCCGGGTGGGCTATCTCTGCGGCAATTTGCGCGAGGACATCCCGGCCGGTTTTACCATCTTTGTTCTCTTTGATGGCATCGACCAGGCGCGCAGCCAGGGGGTTCAGTTCGATAAACCTTACCTTGTCCTGCCGATCCCGATAAACGAGCAAGCAAGTGGGTTGCGAGGGTTTTTCCTCGGGCAGATAATCGGGGCTGATACGATGCACCGGATAGTCATAGGCCAGCGACCAAGACAGTTCATTCAATAGCGGAACGCCTGAGAGCAAATCACCATCAGGATCGATGCCGTCCTGCCTGATCTCTCGAGTGTCTATCGACAAGGCCAGTTCCACCCATTCGTAGTGCGCAAGTTCCAGCACAAACGGATAAAGACCCTTGACGGATTCCTGTTCATGCTGCAGGTATTGGAGAAACTCCTGGGGCATACGGGGGAACAGCGGCGTGCGCGCCTGGTGGTTTTTGAAATACCCGCGCATCAAGCCATGCCATTCTTCATCCCTGAGCGCCTTCCTCAACACCGGGAAACTGTTCGCGAGAAAACTTTCCACGTTGCGATAAAGCAGGCCGCGATAGATCGCCATGCGGCGCTCTTCAATATCCTGCGGCGCCGGCTCGTTGTCCGGGTCACGAATGTGCCGGGTAAACTGATACTGGATATCAGTAAAGGAGTTCATAACACCATTCCCGTGAAAACGGGATTCCAGTGAGGCAAAGGGTTGCCCTGCGGGCATACTGTATTCGACTGGACTCCCGCTTCCGCGGGAGTGGTACTGTGGTGATATTCACAGGAGCGCCCGCCATCCCATTCCCGTGAAAACGGGAATCCAGTGAGACAAAGGGTCGCCCAGCGGGCGACACTGTATTTGACTGGACTCTCTCTTTCGTGGAGTGGTGCAGAAGAATAGCCTGATTTGGGCCAACAGTTACATGCAATCGGGACATACAGGGATCTAATCATGCGGGTTTATGACATGTTTCATCCTGTATATCCTGTACATCAATGTGAATTAATGTGTCGTTTATCCTCATACGCCATGTACCGAACCTGGGTGCGGCGGATGATGCCGACCTCAGAGACCAGCTCAGGCAATGGAGGAATATTGAAATCCCGTTCCAACAGGGTCGGAAAGACACCGAAATGTTCGTAGGCCGTCTCCAGCAGTTTCCAGACCGGGTCGATCACGTTGGAACCGTGAGTGTCCACCCGCAGATCCTCAGCCTCGACATAGTGGCCGGCGATATGGGCGTAAGCAATACGTTCCGCCGGCATTGATTTCAGCCAGGTTTCCGCATCATAGCGGTGGTTGATGCTATTGACGTAAATATTGTTGATGTCCAGCAGCAGGTCGCAGTCGGCCTCGACCAGTACGTTGTTGACAAATTCCGTTTCGGTCATTTCCGCGCCGGGCGCTGCATAATAGGACACGTTTTCAATGGCCATGCGCCGCCCGACAATCTCCTGGGCGCGCCGGATCCTGGCAGCGGTATAGCGCACCGCTTCCTCCGTAAACGGAATCGGCATCAGGTCGTACAGGTGGCCGTCATCCCCGCAATAACTCAGGTGCTCGCTGTAACAACGGACATTGAGTGTATCGAGGAACTGTCTTACTTTATGCAGGAACGCCTCATCCAGGGGCGCCGGACCGCCGAGATTCAGCGACAGCCCGTGACAAACCAGTGGTGTCCGTTCGGCTATCTCACGAAAGCTGTGCCCGAAGCGGCCGCCCACGTCAATCCAGTTCTCCGGCGCCACCTCCATGAAATCAATGCGTGAGGGCCAGTCATCCGAGTCTGCGAGCGAGCGGATGAACGCCCGCCGCAGACCCAGACCGGCTCCCTGTACGGAGTAAGCGCCAGGCATATCCTTCGATCCCGTATCAGACCGGGAGTTGACCCGGATATGCCTGGATGATCAAGCTCCGACGCCAAGCCGGAGCGCGCTGCATGTTATGAGTCGCTGCTTTCACCACATTTGCCTTCGCCGCACTTACCCTCGCCTTCTTCCTTATCTTCACCGCACTTTCCTTCACCGCATTTACCCTCACCTTCTTCCTTGTCTTCACCGCATTTGCCCTCGCCACACTTACCTTCACCGCATTTGCCTTCGCCACACTTACCTTCTTCGCCGTGTTCGCCGGCAATCATGTAACCGCCCTGTGACAGTTCAGTCATGTTAAATGGGTTCTCAGCAGCATTGGCAACGGGGCTGAGGGAAAGCGACACTGCGAAAGTAGTCCCCAACGCAGCCGCTAATGGTTTTAATGTCATCTCTTTGGACATCAGTAATACCTCCTGTCTTGGTAATTTTGGAATGTCTACGCCGCCAGTATCTGCTGCCGCGCACTGGCAGTATAGCATTAAGACAGACCTGCTTTATAAGGAAAAGTTCCTTTTCTATGCTGAGAAACCGTCACGGCGAACGCGTACTTTGTGATTTACCGTTTCTCCCGGGAGCGCGGGTGCCTCGTTCACGTCAGACTGGCAGGCTGGCGCCCGCATGCGGGCGAGACGCCCGCGCTCCCGGGGAAATAAGTGACCGATTTACAGTGCTTAAACGGCAAAGCGGGAACCGGGTTTCAGCGTATGCGGTTGCCCTGACCGTCAGCGATTATCATTTTTTCCGTAACTGTGGAAACAGGATCACGTCGCGGATGGATGCCGAATCGGTCAGCAGCATTACCAGCCGGTCTATGCCTATGCCCTCGCCGGCCGCGGGCGGCATGCCATACTCCAGCGCCATGATGTAATCGGCGTCGTAATGCATGGCTTCTTCATCACCGGCGGCTTTCTCTTCGACCTGCTGATGAAAGCGCGCAGCCTGATCTTCGGGGTCGTTCAACTCGGAAAACCCGTTGGCAATCTCGCGACCGCCGATAAACAGTTCAAACCGGTCCGCCAGGTCGGGTTGCAAGTCATTGCGCCTGGACAAGGGCGACACTTCGATCGGATAACCAGTGATGAACGTAGGCTGCCTGAGTTTTGCCTCCACGGTCTTCTCGAAGATTTCAACCAGCAATTTGCCGGTGCCGTAACCCTGTTTTACCTCCACGCCCAGACCGGACGCTATACCGCGCAGCCTGTCCAGGTCTTCGAGGTCACCAGCAGACAAATCCGGGTTATGGGCAAGAACGGCATCGCGCACGCTCATACGCTGAAAATCACGGCTGAAATCGCAGGTCTCCCCCTGGTATTCGAATACGCTGTCTCCTGTTACTTCGCGGGCCAGGGAACGCAGCAGATCCTCCGTCAACGCCATCAGGTCCTCGTAGCCGGCGTAGGCCCAGTAAAACTCCAGCATCGTGAACTCGGGATTGTGCTGCAGCGACAGTCCTTCATTGCGGAAATTCCTGTTGATCTCAAACACCTTCTCAAAACCGCCGACCACCAGTCTTTTCAGGTACAACTCCGGCGCGATGCGCAGGTACAAGTCCATATCCAGGGAATTGTGGTGAGTGATAAATGGCCGGGCCGCAGCGCCGCCGGGAATTGACTGCATCATTGGCGTTTCCACTTCCAGGAAACCCTTGTCGCCCAGGTAAGCGCGGATATGGTTGATCACCTTGCTGCGGACCTGGAACGTCTGTCTGGTCGTTTCATTGGCAATCAAATCCAGGTAGCGGCGACGATATCGGGTTTCCTGGTCCGACAGGCCATGGAACTTTTCCGGCAGGGGGCGCAAGGACTTGGCCAGCAGCCTGATGAAGTCGGCCTGGATCGACAACTCTCCGGTTTTCGTCCTGAATACAGTCCCGGTCACGCCGATGATATCGCCGACATCCCATTTTTTGAATGCGGCATAATCCCCGTCCGGCAGGGCATCGCGCCGGATAAAAAGCTGGACCTGACCGGACATGTCGCGAATATGGGCAAACGCCACCTTGCCCATGACCCGTCGGCTCATCAGCCTGCCGGCAAGGCTGAACGTTGCGGTTTCTGCCTCCAGCTCTTCCCGCTCCTTTTCACCGTAATGGTTGTGCAGCTCAGAAGCCAGGATATTACGCCTGAAATCATTGGGATAGGCATTCCCGGCTGCGCGCAATTCCTCCAGTTGCGCGCGCCGCTGCCTGATTACCTCATTGTCGTCTTTTATCTGCATCTAAGTCACCCCGCCCTTGAGACTGGCCTCCATGAACCGGTCCAGGTCGCCATCCAGGACAGCCTGGGTATTGCCGGTCTCCACACCGGTGCGCAAGTCCTTGATCCTGGATTGGTCTAGCACATAGGAGCGGATCTGGTTGCCCCAGCCGATGTCGACCTTGGTTTCCTCAAGGGCTTTCTGCTCCGCCATGCGCTTTTGCAGTTCCAACTCATACAACTTGGCGCGTAACTGTTTCATGGCCTGGTCCCGGTTCTTGTGTTGCGAGCGGTCATTCTGGCACTGCACGACGATACCCGTGGGGATATGGGTCAACCTTACCGCCGAATCGGTCTTGTTCACATGCTGCCCCCCGGCGCCGCTTGCTCGGTAGGTATCCACGCGCAGTTCGGAAGTGTCGATATCCACTTCTATATTGTCATCGATTTCCGGCGCCACGAACACTGAGGCGAACGAAGTATGGCGCCGGTTACCGGAATCAAACGGCGATTTTCTTACCAGCCTGTGCACCCCGGTCTCCGTACGCAACCAACCATACGCATAATCTCCCTCATACTTTACCGTGGCGCTCTTGATGCCGGCCACTTCCGCGGGCGACACCTCGATTAACTCGGTGGAAAAACCCCGTTGCTCGCCCCAGCGCAGGTACATGCGCAGCAGCATTTCCGCCCAATCCTGGGCTTCAGTGCCGCCGGAACCTGACTGGATATCGAGAAACGCATTGTTCGGGTCCATCTCCCCGGAAAACATGCGGCGGAATTCCATCTCTTTGATCTGCGCGGTGAATTTATCCAGGTCAGCCACGGCCTCGTCCGCGGCATCGGCATCGTCTTCCTGCCTCGCAAGTTCCAGCAGTAATTCGACATCGCCGATACCCTGACCCAGGGTCTCTATCGTCTCGATTGTTTTTTCCAGCAGCGCCCGCTCTTTGCCCAGCGCCTGGGCGCGCGCCGGATCGCTCCAGATATCCGGCTGTTCAAGTTCCTGCCTGACTTCATTCAGGCGTTTTACCTTGACCTCAAAGTCAAAGATACCTCCTCAGGGCTTCGATTCGTCCCTGGCAGTCTTTGATACGGGCGGTGATTGATGAAAGTTCCAGCATGTCGGTTTCCTTGGTTTGTTTCAGTATCCGGATTTTGGGAACAGATTCTACGACATCCGGGGACAGAGTAAAATCGCAATTTGCGCAAATATCTGCCAGTCAGATATTGCCGGGTATCCACCATTCCCGTAATGGAACCGGAAGTGTGTGAGCAGACCTTCCTAATAAGGAATTTTTTGCCTACTGGACTCCCACTTCCGTGGGAGTGGTACGGTGACGGTACTCACGCAAGCGCCCCCACCCCATTCCCGTGAAAACGGGAATCCAGTGAGAAAATGGGTCGCCCTTTGGGCGACACAGTATTCCACAGGACTCCCGCTTCCGCGGGAGTGGTACGGTGACGGTGTTCACTGAAACACCCCCTCCCCATTCCCGTGAAAGCGGGAATCCAGTAAGCAACTCTTCCTTATATTCAGTTACGGTGGATATGCTGCACGATGAGTTGTGGCGTTTGTTCACCGTTGTAATCGTTGATAGCCAGGCGATAGACGATGCGCTGGGTCGGCGCAGAGCTATCGATAGCCTCCGGGTCTGTATTGAACGATATCGCGTCAACAGGGCGCTGTGCGCCGTCTGCAAGCAGCTTCAGTTTCAGGTGCCGTTCGGCAACAGTTTTTACATCGACAACCGTGAAATCATCATCAAACAAGGGTTCGGGAAAGCCCTGCCCCCAGGGTCCGCCGGTTTCGATCTCCCCGGCAAGATCGAGGCTGATCTCGGCGGCCGCCAGCTTACCGTCCGTTAACAGTTCCGCCGCGGGTATGCGCCCGCCGGTAAGACTCCTGAGTTGCGCGTCAAACAGTTGCTTGAACTGCGCATAATCATTTTCCATGATGCTGAGGCCGGCGGCCATCGCATGACCGCCGAAGCCTTTCATCAACTGCGGATGTTGCGCGGCCAGCGCCTCCAGGACATCTTTCAGGTGAATATCGGGTATGGACCGCCCGGAGCCTTTCAACAGTCCTGCGCCGGCGGGCGCGAACACAATCACCGGGCGGTTTACCGTCTCTTTTAACCTGCCTGCCAGGATGCCGATAATGCCCTGGTGCCAATCCGGGTCATACAGACACAGTCCAAACGGCAACTCAGCCTGGTCCAGTCCGGTGATTGCGCGCAGGTGGGCGCCGGCTTGTTCCTGCATCTCAGCCTGAACATGCTTTCTCTCGCGGTTGAATTTGTCCAGTTGCAGCGCCAGGTTAACCCCATCGGAAAAATTGTCCGTGAGCAAGCACTCTATGCCCAGGCTCATGTCGGCCATACGGCCGGCCGCATTCAGCCTTGGCCCCAGCGCAAACCCGAGGTCTGCGGAAGTCATCTTTTCTGGCTCTCTGCCGGCGATTCGGATCAAGGCCAACACACCCTGGGAACAACGGCGCGCGCGGATGCGTCTCAAACCCTGCCCGACCAGGATACGGTTATTGAAATCCATTTCCACCACATCGGCAACGGTGCCCAGCGCCACCAGGTCGAGCAAAGGCGCGAGGTTCGGCGCCTCCGTTCCCTGCTGTTCAAACCAATTCGCATTCCTCAGACCGGCCCGGACTGCCAGCAACACGTAAAACATCACGCCGACCCCGGCGATACATTTGCTCGGAAATTGATCACCCGGCTGTTTCGGGTTAACGATCACATTGGCCGCAGGAAGTTGTTTGCCCGGCACATGATGATCGGTGATCAATACGTCGACCCCGGCGCTGCGGGCAAAGTCAACGCCGGCAAGACTGGAAATGCCGTTATCCACAGTTACCAGCAGGTCGGGTTCAAACTCCAGGGCCTGGCGCGCCACATCGACACTCAGACCATAACCCTGTTTTACCCGGTCCGGGACCATGTACATGGCCTGCCTGGCGCCGAGCATCGACAGGCCGCGCAAGGCCACGGCACAGGCGGTGGCGCCGTCCGCATCGTAGTCTGCGACGATGAGTATGCGCTTGTTGGCGCATAGCGCATCGATCAGCAATGCGGCAGCCGCATCGATATTTTTCAGCTTGTCAAACGGCAGCAGGTTGGTCAGCGAATAATCCAGTTCCCGGTACGAGGAAATATTGCGCCCGGCATACACGCGCCGCATCACCGGATGCATGGAATCCGGCAGGTCGCACTCGGAAGGAACTGTGCGGCGGGTAATATCCATTCAGCGATCGGCGAGAATGACCCGTTTTACTGCGTCCAGGTCGGCGGGTACCTTTTGCACCGGGGCAACGCTATGGCGCATTGCAGTGTCCGGGTCTTTCAGACCATGCCCGGTCAGGGTGCATACCACTGTGCTCCGTTCCGGTATGTTACCTTTTTCGATGTCTAGCAGCGCGCCTGCGATCGAGACTGCGGAAGCCGGCTCACAAAATATGCCTTCCCTGGCAGCCAGCAACGCTTGCGCGGCGAGGATTTCCGCATCGCTGAACTCGTTGAACCAGCCACCGGATTCTTTGCTCGCAGCCCAGGCCAAGTGCCATGATTGCGGCCTGCCGATGCGTATCGCAGTGGCGATGGTTTCGGGTTCCGTCACCGGTTCGCCCCGCAGAAACGGCGCCGCGCCGGACGCCTGGTAACCCAGCATGCGCGGACGCGTGTCCACCACCGGCTCAGCATTGTACGCACATTGGCCGTCACAGAAATTGCAGGAACCGGGGGTAATGCCGGCATATTCGCTGTAGCCGGTCCAGTAAGCGGAGATATTCCCGGCATTGCCTACGGGCAGGCAATGAAAATCCGGCGCCTTGCCCAGCGCATCGACAATCTCGAACGCGGCGGTTTTCTGGCCCTGCAGACGGTATGGATTGACCGAGTTCACCAGGGTGATGGGCGCTTCAGCAGCGATCTGTTTCACCAACCGCATGCCGTCGTCAAAATTACCCTGCACCTGGATGACCACGGCCCCATGGATCATCGCCTGGGCCAGTTTGCCCATCGCGATCTTGCCGTCCGGGATCAGGACGTAACAGGCGATGCCGGCCCTGGCCGCGTACGCGGCTGCGGAAGCCGAAGTATTGCCGGTGGACGCGCACAGTACCGCCTGCGAACCCTGGTTCACGGCTTCGGTAATGGCCATGGTCATGCCCCGGTCCTTGAAAGAACCGGTCGGGTTCAAGCCTTCGTATTTCACGTAAAGTTCGATAGCCCGATCATTGGCCGCAGGAATATTTTCCAGCCGAATCAACGGGGTATTGCCCTCGCCCAGGGTGATGATACGGGCATCACCGGCCACCGGCAGCCGCGCACGATACCGCTCAATCAATCCCGAATAGCTCATTGCAACCAGCCCGGCTAGTTCAGGGTCTCCACCCGAATCCGGTGCACCTTGCCATTAATCGTATCCAAAGCCTCGATTTGGCTGATAGCTTTGTTCATGTTGCGCTCTTGTACCCGCTGGGTCAGCATGATCACGGTAACATGGCCGGCGTCGGGCTCAGGTTCCTTTTGGATTATCGCCTCTATGCTGATGCCCAAATCGCCCAGGATCGCGGTCACCGAGGACAATACGCCGGGCTGGTCCAGCGCTCGCATGCGCAGGTAATACGCCGTGTGGACCTCTTCCATATCCAGCACGGGCAGGTCGGACAGCGCGCCCGGCTGAAACGCCAGGTGCGGCACGCGGTTCTCCGGATCGGTAGTCAGGGCGCGCACCACGTCTATCACGTCTGCCACGACAGAGGATGCGGTCGGCAGCGAACCCGCCCCGGCACCGTAATACAGGGTCGGCCCTACGGCATCGCCCTGTACCAGTACGGCGTTCATCACCCCGTCCACGTTGGCTATCAATCTCCGCGCGGGGATGAGCGTGGGGTGGACTCTGAGTTCTATGCCCGTATCGGTTCGCCGGGTAATGCCAAGATGTTTAATCCGGTAGCCCAGTTCATCGGCGCAGGCAACATCCTGTTGTTCTACCCCGCCGATTCCCTCGGTGTAGGTTTTGTCAAACTGCAACGGGATGCCGAACGCAATAGAGCCCATGATGGTCAGTTTGTGCGCGGCATCAATGCCTTCCACGTCAAAGGTCGGATCGGCTTCCGCATAACCCAACTGCTGGGCTTCCTTCAATACCTCGGCGAAATCTCTGCCCTTATCGCGCATCTCGGTCAGGATATAGTTTCCCGTGCCGTTGATAATGCCCGCAGCCCATTCAATACGGTTTGCCACCAGGCCCTCACGGATTGCCTTGATAATGGGAATCCCGCCGGCGACGGCCGCCTCGAATGCAACGATCACGCCTTTTTCCCGGGCCGCGCGGAAAATTTCATTGCCGTGTACGGCAATCATCGCCTTGTTCGCGGTCACCACATGCTTGCCGTTATCAATGGCGCGCAAAACCATTTCCTTTGCCGGAGAGTAGCCGCCAATCAGTTCGATGATGATTTCGACTTCCGGATCGTCGACCGCGGCAAATCCGTCGTCGGTGATCCGTCCTACCTGGTCCAGTCCGTCAATTGCGCCGGCGTCATATTCCTTTGCCGCAGCATGACTGATTACCACATCCCTGCCTGCGCGCCGGGCAATCTCATGGGCGTTCCGCGTCAGGACCGTAACCACGCCTCCGCCTACCGTACCCAGGCCAAGCAATCCTATCTTTATCGGTTTCATTACTTTTCTCGTGTTTTCTTTACTGGTATTTTTTAGGCAAAACCATGAACTTCTCTGTAACGAAGTCCACATCCAGGGCCAGGGCGGTATCCAGACCCAACCTGCGCATCAGGGTAAAGGATGTGCAGTCAGTAAAACTGTAATCCTGATCAGTTCGCTGACAAAACAAATCCCACGCCAGACGTTCATCCTCGTTGGTCACGCGCGCCATGTCAACTTCATCAGGATTGAGCAACGCGGAACCAACCATACAGGCTACATCGTGACCGAGGCGATACAAACACAGAGACACTGTCTCATCGAAAATATAGTTTGTTGTTACCAAACGACCCGGAAACGTGTGCATGATTTCACGCACGCGTTCATGTTCTGGATCTTTACGATTGGCATAGGCAAACCAAGCGCTGGTATCTACAAATAAGCGCTTCATTGCGCCTGGCGCTTCCCGGCATGCAGATATTTGTCATGTTGCTCGCCATATGCGGCTGCATCTTCACCAATACCGGCAATGGCGTCAAGACCAGCGCGCATGGCAGGGCTGGGAGTGGCCAATGATGCATCCAAAAGCTCGCGCACCAGCGCGGATAGACTACGTCCCTCACGCTCGGCGCGTCCCCGCAATGCCTCATATTGCCAATCTTCAAGAAGTAGCTGCGTACGATGCATATTTACACATTACATCATACATCGTTATTTTGCAACATCGCAAAAACTTCCAATCAATTTTTCATCAATGTGCATCAGTACGAGTTTCACGTATACTTTATTGATGCTTAAAGCAGCTACAATCCAGATGGTTTCCGGCGATAACCTGGAGGCCAACCTGGCGCAGGCCGCCGAACTGGTCCGGGAGGCCGCGGGCCAGGGCGCACAGTTTGCGCTGCTGCCGGAATATTTCCCCATTATGAGCGATGATGAGGCGGCGAAAATCCGTATCGGGGAGACGCCCGGCAATGGCCCTATACAGGATTTCCTTGCCGAGCAGGCCCGGAGCAACCGGCTCTGGCTGATGGCGGGCACGTTTTCACTGCAAAGCGATGACGCTGCGCGCGTGTACAACACCTGTTTGCTGTATAGTCCGGATGGCGCCGGCGCTTATCGCTACGACAAGATGCACTTGTTCGATGTGCAAGTGGGGGACGAGGACAAGGAGGTTTACAATGAATCCAACACCATTGTTCCAGGCCGTAATTCAGTGGTCGCGGATACGCCGTTAGGCAGGATCGGAATGAGCGTCTGCTATGACCTGCGTTTTCCCGAACTGTATCGCGAACTTTCCGCGCAACAAGCGGAAATGATCACCGTCCCCGCCGCGTTCACGTACGCAACGGGGAAGCGCCACTGGGAACTGTTTTTACGCGCCCGCGCCGTGGAAAACCTGTGCTATGTCATCGCCTCCAACCAGGGCGGACAGAACACGGAGACCCGGCGCACCTGGGGGCACAGCATGATTATCGACCCATGGGGCGACATATTATGCAGCCTGGAGGAAGGGCCGGGCGTTGCCTGCGCCAATATCGACCTGCGCAGGCTGCATGAACTGAGACAGTCGTTCCCGGCGCTGGAGCACCGCGTATTATGAGACAACAACAGCCCGGATACAGCGCCAGTGGAAGCGTAGCCTGTAACGGCACAAAAGTGAAAATGAGCCCTATAACTCTATGAGTATGAAAACATTATCGTCAAGTCCCAAGCGAACTGACGCGTTATCCGGGCTGGAACAAGCCTCCCGGCAATTGCTCAGCCCGGGCGGAATCGGCCGCCGGGACATTGAAAAGACCCTGGACCAGATCATCGTCAATGATATCGACTACGCTGACCTGTATTTTGAATATTCCCAAGCCGAGTCCTGGGTGCTGGAGGAAGGCATTATCCGGGAAGGCTCTCACAGTATCGACCAGGGAGTGGGAGTCAGGGCCGTCAGCGGCGACAAAACCGGTTTTGCCTATTCCGATGAGATTGTACTGCCGGCGCTGACCGATGCCGCGCACGCGGCGCGGGCTATCGCCCGCAGCGGTGGCGCGCAGACACTGCAAGCCTGGCAAAACCGCCATCTGGCGCCGCTCTACGCCGGCGAGAATCCGCTGGATTCGATACCCGCCGAGCAAAAGATTGCGCTGTTGCAACGCATCGATACCGAAACCCGCAACAAGGACCCAAAGGTCAAACAGGTGATTGCCGGCCTGAGCGCAGCGTATACCGCAATACTGGTTGCCGGCAGTGACGGCGTTTACAACGCTGATATAAGACCGCTGGTCAGGCTTAATGTCAATGTCATCGTCGAGCAGAACGGCAGGCGGGAAAAAGGCGGCGCCGGTGGCGGCGGGCGCTTTGGCTATGACTACTTTATGAATGAAGAAATCGTGTCCGGCTATATCGACGATGCGGTGACCCAAGCGCTGAACAACCTGGAAGCCGTGCCGGCGCCGGCCGGCGCGATGACCGTTGTGCTGGGCCCGGGCTGGCCCGGGATCCTGTTGCACGAAGCCATCGGTCACGGACTGGAGGGCGATTTCAACCGTAAGGGCACCTCCGCATTCAGTAATCGTATAGGCCAGCGGGTCGCGGCCGAAAGCGTTACTGTGGTGGATGACGGGACTATCGAGAACCGGCGCGGTTCGCTGACCGTCGACGATGAGGGAACGCCTACCGAATCCACGACCTTGATTGACCGGGGTATCCTCAAAAACTACATGCAAGACAAGCTCAATGCCGGCTTGATGGGGATGAATCCCACCGGCAACGGGCGCCGGGAATCCTATGCGCACCTGCCGATGCCGAGAATGACGAATACTTATATGCTGGGAGGTGAGCATGACCCCGAAGAAATAATCGGCTCGGTGCAAAAAGGAGTATATGCTTCCCAGTTCGGCGGCGGGCAGGTGGATATCACCAACGGTAAATTCGTATTCAGCGCCAGCCAGGCCTGGCTCATCGAAAACGGCCGTCTGACCGCGCCCATCAAGGGCGCGACCCTGATCGGCAACGGACCGGATGTGCTGACCCGCGTGTCCATGGCCGGTAATGACATGCAACTCGATAGTGGCATCGGGGTATGCGGAAAGGATGGCCAGTCAGTCCCCGTCGGGGTGGGGCAACCGACCATCAGGATCGACGAATTGACCGTCGGCGGGACATCCAGACCGGATTAATTTACATGGATGAACACAATCCCGGACATCCATGTTAAATGACCTGTTCAGGATAAGGGGGTTCCTTCCCTATGTGTCCATGCTGTTCCTGAACGCGTTTGTCGACCTGGGACACAAAATCACGATACAGAATACCGTTTTCAAGACCTACGAGGGCGATGCCCTGATTATTTTGACGGCTATCGTCAACGCGCTGATCCTGCTGCCGTTCATCCTGCTGTTTACCCCCGCCGGTTTCATAGCCGACAAGTTTCCGAAAAATCGGGTTATGCGCACCACCGCCTGGGGCGTAGTCGCGCTGACCAGCTTGATCACCTTGTTCTACTACCTGGAATGGTTCTGGGCGGCCTTCGCGATGACGTTCCTGCTGGCGGTGCAAAGCGCGTTTTATGGGCCCGCGAAGTACGGTTATATCAGGGAAATTGCCGGCAAGCAACGGCTGGCGCGCGCCAACGGCGTGGTGCAGGCCACTACGACCACCGCGATCCTTACCGGAACATTCATATTTTCAATCACCTTCGAGATGTTCCTGGCCGATTTGGCATTTTCGACCAAGGAGGATGTGCTAGGCGCGATCAAACTTACCGGCTGGTTCCTGATTGCAGGCGCGCTGGTGGAATTGTTGCTGTCCTACCGCTTGCCTACCGTCCACGAACCGGATCAAGACCTGCGTTTCGACTGGGCAAAATATCGTAGCGGCCGTTACCTGGCCGAAAACCTGAACGCGGTCAGGTCCCGGGAAGTGATCCTGTTGTCTATCATCGGCCTGGCGATCATCTGGGCAATCGGCCAGGTGTTACTGGCGGCATTCCCCGCGTTCGCGAAGGACAACCTGGGGGTGTACGACACCCGGATCATCCAGGGCACACTTGCGTGTGCCGGTATCGGGATCATGCTGGGCTCGCTTATCGCCGGCAGGATCTCAAAAAACTATATCGAGACCGGCTTGATCCCGGTCGGCGCGCTGGGGGTGGCCGCCTGCTTGTTCATCCTGCCAGGGCTAGGTAGCGTGCCGGCCCATGCTCTTAACATCCTGTTGCTGGGCATGCTCAGCGGCCTGTTCATCATCCCTCTCAACGCGCTGCTCCAGTTCCACGCGGGCGAACGTATGCTGGGCAGGGTACTGGCGGGCAACAGCCTTATCCAGAACGTAGTAATGCTGAGCTTTCTGGCGCTGACGGCGCTGTTTTCCATGAGAGGCATCAGCAACCTGTTGTTTCCGTTATTGACGCTGGTGGCGCTGGGCGGGGCAATATATACAGTGTATAAACTGCCGCAATCGCTGGCGCGGTTTATCGTCACCCTGGCCATCGGCTACCGTTACCGGCTGGAGGTCGGGGGATTCGGCAATTTTCCCGATAGCGGTGGAGTCCTGTTGCTGGGCAAACACACCAGCCAGGGCGACTGGACCTTCATCCAGATGGCATCGCCGCGCCAGGTGCGCTTTGTGATGGATGAGAACATCCACAGCAAGTGGTATACGAGGAAGTTCTTTGAATTCTTCCGCGCCTTGTCCGGCGCCCCGGATCAATCCACGCGCAAGACCATCATCGAGCTGCTTGATGCCGGCGAAGTCGTATGTCCATGGTCTGCGGCAACCGCGGATGATACTGCGTGGCTGGAGTCCTTGCGCAATAGCAGAGACAAGCCGGATAAATGGGTAACATTGCCGTTTACCATGAGCGGTTCACCGGGCGGCAAGGCATCGTCGAACGGGGTAAGCATCGCATTCGGTGAACCCATTTGACAATTAAGGAAACTCTGATTTAGTCAGAGGTTCCTACGATACAAGGATGTATTGTCAATATCAATGACTGTAAGGCATTGATATTGTGAGGAAAACAAAAATCGCATTTTTGTTTTCCGTACTCTGACAAGTCCAGGATGGACTTGTTCAGAGTTTCCTTAACATGGGTTTTGCGCCCGCTGTCGCAATGCGTGATCCATCAGTACCAGCGCCAGCATTGCTTCGGCGATGGGCGTGGCGCGGATGCCGACACAGGGATCGTGGCGGCCGGTCGTGGCGATCTCCGTTTCATTGCCGTGAATATCCACGGTTTTTCCGGGAATACGAATGCTGGATGTCGGTTTGAGCGCAATGGCGGCCAGGATATCCTGACCGCTGGAGATGCCGCCGAGGGTGCCGCCGGCGTGGTTGGACAAGAATCCGCCGGTAGTGATCTCATCCCGATGTTGCGTGCCGCGTTGCTCAACCACCTTGAAGCCATCGCCGATTTCCACGCCCTTGACAGCATTGATGCTCATCAGGGCCTTGGCGATATCGGCATCGAGGCGGTCAAATATCGGTTCTCCCAATCCCACCGGCACATCAGTTGCAACCAGGTTTATCCGGGCGCCGATGGAATCGCCTGATTTGCGCAGCTCATCCATCAGTTTTTCCAGGACTTCGACCTTGCCTGCGTCCGGGCAGAAAAATGGGTTGTTATCAACCTCGTTCCAGTCGCGTAATTCCAAGTTGACAGGGCCCAGTTGCGCGAGGTAACCGCGCACCAGGCAGCTAAACTGCTCGCGCAGGTATTTCCTGGCAATCGCGCCGGCTGCCACGCGCATACAGGTCTCCCGGGCGGACGCACGGCCACCGCCGCGGTAATCCCGGATCCCGTATTTTTTCCAGTAGGTGTAATCGGCATGACCGGGCCTGAATTTATCCTTGATCGCGGAATAATCCTTCGAGCGCTGGTCTTCGTTCTCGATCAGCAGACCTATCGGCGTACCCGTTGTTCTGCCTTCGAACACACCGGACAGTATCTGCACCTTGTCGGACTCCCGACGCTGGGTAACATGGCGGGATTTACCAGGCTTGCGCCGGTCCAGGTCATGTTGCAGGTCCGCCTCACACAGTTCCATACCAGGCGGACAACCGTCAACAATGCACAGGTAGCCATAGCCGTGACTCTCGCCACAACTGGTTACCGTGAATAATTTTCCGATAGTGTTACCTGACATAGAGGTCAACTCACAGTATCGACCAACGCTGCGTCGATGATCCTGCGATCCTGTGTCAGGAGCGTAACACCAAGAACCCGGGCAGTAGCAACCAAAATCCGATCTGCAGGATCTCTATGAAATGAAGCCGGCAACGCTGCCACTTCCGCGGCGATGGCAGGAGAGATGCCATAGCGTTGCACCAACGGCGGCGCCGCAGCTTTGTCCAGCCACTCACGTAACGGGATATGCAGGTTGATACGCCCCCGACCATGTAACATGGCCACTTCCCACAGTGATATGTCGGATACCAGCAACGGTGAATCGGCATCAGCCGCCTGGATAAGATTACGCTGATTTTGGGAAAGGCTTTCATGCTTATTAAGCCACCAAAGGAGCACATGTGTATCAAGCAACAAACTCATTAACGGAGACAGTCCCAATCTTCCTCTGGAACTACCGGTTCAATAATATCTCCAACGATAGAGACCGTGCCTTCCAACTCCATTTGAGGATATCGGGCTTGAGAACGCCGCGCGGGCAACAGCTCGGCAACCGGGCGTCCGCGCTTCAGGATAAGCACAGGCTCACCTGTTGATTGTACGCGGTCTAGAATTGCCAGGCACTGGGCCTTGAAGACAGATGCATTGATTGTTTCCATATGACTAGTATAACTGACCAGTCATTTACTGGTCAATAGTTGTTATTATCACAACACTGCGGTAACACAACGAGCCAAAACTTCGGATTAGTCCAGAACCTGGATAAAACCCTCCCGGTTCGGCATCTTCACCTCGGCGAGGGTGGCGGCATTCATCTCCTTGTCCGCGGGAATGATCTCATTTAGATAAAGCAGGTAGGCCGTGAGTGCGTACACTTCGGAAGCAGTCAGGCTGCCTGGTTGGGTCATGGGCTTTGAACGCCGGATGAAGTCAAACAGCGTGGGCGCGTAAGGCCAGAACGTGCCGATGGTTTTTTCCGGCCATTCATCGGTCAGTCCCATTTGCGCGCCGGCCAGTTGGTCGCCGCTGTCGCCAAGGCCGCCGGGGCCGTGGCAGGATATGCACAGCCTGTCGTAGAGCGCCCTGCCCTGCTCTGCCGTGCCGCCGCCCTGCGGCAGACCGGCGCCATCCGGCATGACGCCCCAGTCCAGGCCGCTGACGGCGTGGTTGCCGGCTGGCTCGCCCAGGTCGGGGCCCGGACGAACCTCGTCTGCGCCGGGATTAATCCCAGCCAGCGTCAATACTGATATCAGTATCAGGCTGCTTTTCTTCGGTATCATAAACATGGGTCACGCTTCCGTATTCATCCACGCTCCAGCTGACAATAGCGTTGTAATGGTAAAAACCGTGCCGGCCGCGTGCGGCAACGAGTTGTTCCCGCTCCGGTTGCACATATCCGGTCTCGTCAACAGCCCTGCTTTTCAGGACGGCCGGCGTCCCGTCCCATTGCCAGGGTATGCGGAACCGGGTAAATGCCTTTGGCAGTACCGGTTCCTCCAATGCCGCCGGCGCCCAGGTCTTGCCGCCGTCAGCGGATACATCCACTTGCTTTATGCGCCCGCGGCCACTCCAGGCCAGGCCGGTAACCTGGTACAAGCCCGGCCCCTGCTTCAAGACCATGCCGCCGGACGGAGACGTGATCAGCGATTTAGCCTCCATCGTGAACGTGAACATACGCGCGTTGCCGGACGGCAGCAGTTCCGTATATCTCGCAGTCTCGTTCCTGGCCAAGATGGGTTGCTCCGTGGCTTTTAACGACCGCAACCATTTGACGTTCAATACGCCTTCCCAGCCTGGCAGGATCAGGCGTAACGGATAGCCGTTCTCCGGTCTCAGGCGCTCGCCGTTCTGGTACAAGGCCAGGATCGCGTCGTCCATCGCCTTTTCAATCGGGATGCTGATATTCATCGCAAACGCATCGGCGCCGTCGGCAATCAGCCATTTGGCCTTTTTATCGATGCCCACCTCCGCCAGTACGGTCGGCAGGGGCACACCGGTCCATTCGCTGCAGGAAACCAGGCCGTGAAAATACCCGGCCTCCGCGCGCGAGGGGGTATCGTTCCAGCCGGCGTTACTGTTGCCGCCGCACTCGACAAAACAGATCTGTGAGCGCATCGGGTAACGCAGCAAATTATCGATACTGAAAAATGCCGGTTGCCGCACCAGGCCGTGCAGCAGCAACCGGTGTTCGTCGGGATTGATTTGCGGCACACCGTTGTGGTGCCGCTCGTAATGCAGGCCGTTGGGCGTGATCATACCTTCCAGCCGGTGCAGCGGCGACCAGGAAGCGCCATTGTTGCGCAATACCCGGTTGGGAGCGGGATAACGAACCACCTCGTCTTCATATTCCGCCGGTTGTCCATAGGGCGTAAACGGCTTGCCCGGGACGTTCATCCACTCGGGCCTGGCAGACAGTTCCGGCGTAGCGGCATGGGCCTTGCCAGCAAGCAGTTGGGCGGCTCCCATTACCAGTCCGCCTTGCAGGAACAGGCGCCGGTCCAGCAGACCATTACCGGCAACAGGCGTCAGGCGCCGAGATTTATTATTATTGCTCATTGTTTGCTGTTTAGGTTGTACTGTCTGACCTGCGTCCTGTCCATTTCCGTGAAAACGGGAATCCAGTGGGCAAAGGGTCGCCCTGCGGGCGACATTATTATTTTTTATCCTGAATATCCTGTACATCCCTGTTAAATAGAATGAAAACACCTTCCCCGCCCTGCTCAAAGTCAAGCCAGATAAAAGGCGTGCGGGGGTATTTCGCCTCCAGCGCTTCGCGGCCCTCGCCTACTTCCACTACTAAGACGCCATCCATCGCCAGGTGCTGGCCGGCCTCTGCCAAGATGCGATCAACCACGTCCATCCCGTTGGCTCCGGCCGCCAGGGCAAGAGACGGCTCATGCCGATATTCAGCCGGCAACGCCGACATTTCCTTATCGGGGACGTAAGGCGGATTACTAATAATAATATCATACTCCCTGTCCCCTAATGCGCTGAACAGGTCCGACTCGACCAGATTGACCCGCTGCGCCAAGCCGTGTCTTTCTTTGTTGATGCGGGCCACTTGCAACGCGCCGGGACAGATATCCGTGGCGTCAATGGTTGCATCGGGAAAGGCAACAGCGCAGGCAACAGCGATACAACCGCTGCCTGTGCATAAATCCAGGATATGCGTGCCCTGCTTGGGCTTAATCCAGGGTGAGAACCGGTCATGGATCAGTTCGGCAATGGGCGAACGAGGTATCAGGACACGCTCGTCCACATAAAACCGCAGATCGGCGAACCAGGCCTGTTTGAGCAGATAGGCGACAGGTATTCTAGTCGTTATTCGAGCATCGACCAGCGTCCTGATATGCTCATGTTCAGTCGCGGTTAGTGTCCTGTTCAACTGCGCCGCGCTGGCGTCAAACGGCAGTTCCAGCGCGCCCAATACCAGGTAGGCGGCCTCATCCAGGGCATTATCGGCGCCGTGGCCGAAAAACAGATCAGCCGCAGTAAACCGTTGTACGGCCCAGTCAATGAGTTGACGGGGAGTTGTCATATATGGCGCACGCGAACCTCTATAAAAGAAGCTGCTTATCTTACAATGGCGGAATCATAATAAAAACCGTCCGGGAAAATCAGGCGCCACACCCGACATCCCGGACGATATATTTATGGAGAGTCCTGCAAACGCAGAACACTCCGCCTGGCAGCACATTGCGCGCTGTTCAATCCATAATGTCGAATTTATTCGCGTAACAAACTCCACCTCATGGATAGGCGTGGACCAGTTTACCGGGATTATTTTCAAAAAAATGTGAGAAAACTCACATTTTGTGCAAAATAATTAGAAAAATTTTGACTTTTTCGGTTGAAATCCCGGTTTTATTCGGAGCAGTTCCTTTTCGGATCAACGCATGTGACGGATCATCATCAAAACGCAATGCCATTGGCTGGCCCTTCTCCGAAGATATTTGCGCGCAAGGTAACCACAATGTAAAATAACGCTTTTATCTTTGGCTAAGGAGCATTACATGAATAATGAAATAGAACGGATAGAGCAGGATTGGAGAGAAAACCCTCGCTGGGCAAATCTCAGACGCGATTACAGCGCTGCTGATGTGGTCAGGTTGCGCGGTTCGGTACAGGTTGAGCATACTCTGGCGCGCCGGGGCGCCGAGAAGTTGTGGCGACTGGTCAATGAGGAAGACTATATCAACAGTCTGGGCGCAGTGACCGGCGGGCAAGCCGTGCAGCAGGTAAAGGCCGGTGTCAAGGCCATCTACCTGTCGGGCTGGCAGGTGGCGGCCGACGGCAATACCTCCGAGACCATGTATCCTGATCAATCCCTTTATGCGGTCGATTCGGTGCCCACCGTGGTGCGCCGCATCAACAATGCGTTTAAACGCGCCGATGAGATCCAGTGCGCCAGGGGCGAAGGAAATGTGGATTACTTCGCGCCTATTGTTGCCGATGCCGAAGCCGGGTTCGGCGGTGTGCTCAACGCGTTTGAACTGATGAAGGCCATGATTGAGGCCGGCGCTGCGGGTGTGCACTTTGAGGACCAGCTTGCCTCGGTTAAGAAATGCGGACACATGGGCGGAAAAGTGCTGGTGCCCACCCAGGAAGCAGTCCAGAAACTGGCTGCAGCCAGGCTCGCGGCGGACATCATGGGTGTGCCGACCATCGTCCTGGCACGGACAGATGCCAATGCAGCAGCGTTAATCACCTCGGATATCGATGAGAGAGACCACCGGTTCATCACCGGCAAACGCACCGCGGAAGGTTTCTTTGTCACCAATGCTGGCCTTGACCAGGCCATCGCCCGGGGACTGGCCTACGCGCCTTACGCAGACCTGCTCTGGTGCGAGACCGCGGTGCCGGACCTGGATGAGGCCAAGCGTTTTGCCGAGGCAATTCACAGTGAATACCCAGGCCAGTTGCTGGCATACAACTGCTCGCCTTCATTCAACTGGAAGAAGAACCTGGACGATATCACCATCGCCAAGTTCCAGCGCGAACTAGGGGCCATGGGATACAAATACCAGTTCATCACACTCGCGGGCATCCATAATATGTGGTACCACATGTTCGATCTCGCCCATAATTACGTAAATCGAGGCATGACCGCGTATGTCGAAATGATACAGGAACCGGAGTTTGCCGCGGCGAAAAAGGGCTATACCTTTGCCTCACACCAGCAGGAAGTGGGCGCCGGATACTTTGACGATATAACCACCGTGATACAGGGCGGTACTTCCTCGGTAACGGCGCTGGCAGGTTCCACGGAAGAGGAACAGTTTGATAAGGCTGCCAGTAACTGAGCAAACAAATCATCTCAGCGCCAGCACAGGGGCGCTTCTGCGCGCCCCTGTACGGTTCCACAGAGACTGATGGGTTTCAGCGCGTGGTTTCAGCAGCGCCTGCAATCGCTCAGGCAGCGTAAGCCGCAGACTTTTCCCGACAGCCTGTTGCCGGATAAATTCTCCCGAGCAGCGGTGCTGATACTGTTCTGGCCAGCCCCCGATGATGCTGTCCAGCTCGTTTTTACCCGGCGCACCGAGACCGTTTCCAGCCATCGCGGCCAGGTATCCTTTCCCGGCGGCGTATTCCATGAGGGTGATGAGACCATGGCTGCCACGGCGCTGCGCGAGACCCGGGAGGAACTCGGCATTGACCCCGGCGCCGTCACCCTGATGGGTCGCCTGGATGATGCCTGGAGTATCGCCGGCCACCATGTAATCCCTTACGTGGGCTGGACTGAGCAGGCGCCTGTCATTACCCCGAACGCCGGCGAAGTGGCACAGGTGATTACGGTGGATGTCCGGGTATTATTACGCCCCGAAGTGAATACCACGCACAATGTCGAATTCCGCGGAAAAACGCACCTAACCCATGCTTTTGACTGGGACGGCGGGTATGTCTGGGGCCTGACCGCCGATATGTTGCGGGAATTTCTCAACTGGTTGAACGACGAACCCTGCGACCGTTTTGCCCGGCGTTTGCAGCGAATGGATGAACTTACTGGACTTTAGCCCGGATACAGCGACAGGTCGACCGGTGTCCCCGGGGAGCGCTCGGCGGGTTAATTTCCATCCACGAGTCAGGAGGTTGTGAAGGAAGCTCTGTGTTAATCTGAGAAGTTTCTTAAGGAACCTCTGATTAAGTCAGAGGTTCCTACGATACAAGGATGTATCGTCAAAATCAATGACTGTAAGGCATTGATTTTGTGAGGAAAACAAAAATCGCATTTTTGCTTTCCGTACTCTGACAAGTCCAGGATGGACTTGTTCAGAGTTTCCTTAACATCAACCGAGTCAGTATTGATTCGTACAGGCGCGTCAGTATTTCCAGGTCGGCACAGCGTACGCATTCATTGACCTTGTGGATTGTGGCATTTACCGGCCCCAGCTCCACCACCTCGGCGCCGGTGGGAGCGATGAAACGCCCGTCGGAAGTGCCACCATCCGTGGCGACCTGCGGTGTGATGTCACAGACATCTATTAGCGCGCCCCGGACCGCGTCCAGCAGTTTCCCTGATTGTGTCAGGAATGGCTGGCTGCAAGGTCGCCACAGAATGTCGTAATCCAGTCTGTGCGCTTGTAGCAGGTTCTCAATGGCATCCTTGAGTTGATGTTCAGTCCATTCGGTGGAGAAACGCAGGTTGAAACTGACCTCCACAGAGGCCGGTATCACGTTCTCAGCGCCGCTCCCGGCATGAATATTGGATATCTGGAAGCTGGTGGGGGGATAATGAGCGTTGCCCTCATCCCAGATCCGCCGGCTCAACTCAACAAGCGCCGGGCTAACCAGATGCACAGGGTTTTTTGCCTGCGCGGGATATGCCGTGTGACCTTGTATGCCGGCAACTGTTAGTATCCCCGATAATGAACCGCGGCGGCCGTTCTTGATTACGTCGCCTAGTTTTTCGTTGCTGCACGGCTCGCCTACCAGGCACCAGTCTATCCTGATTTGTTTCTCATCCAGATATTCGACCACCTTTTTTGTGCCGTTGATTGCGATGCCTTCTTCATCGCTGGTTAACAGCAGGCTTATAGCGCCATTAAAGGTTGGATTGGCTGCGGCAAAACGCTCCAACGCTGTGACCATGGCGGCAACACTGCCCTTCATATCTGCCGCGCCACGGCCGTACAGGTAGCCATTCCGCTCCCGAGGCTCAAACGGCGGCGATTGCCATTCTGTCTCTGGTCCCGGCGGCACAACATCGGTATGGCCAAGGAAAGTGAAAACGGGTGAGCCGTTCCCGTAAGTAGCCCATAGGTTGGCCACTTCTGCGCAAGGCAGGTGGGTAATGGTGAACCCGCGTTTTTTCAAGCGCGCGCCGATCAACTGCTGGCAACCGGCGTCATCAGGTGTTACCGATGGCCTGGCTATGAGTTCCTTGGTCAATGCAAGTGTCATGGTCATGAGATTCAGATTATAGAACCTCTGATTAAATCAGAGCTTACAACGGTACAGGGATGTGCCGTCTCTGACAAGTCCTGGATGGGCTTGTTCAGCGCTTCCCTAATTCTCAAAGAATGAACAAGAAATCCAGTACTCGCCAGTCGCGCGCCTCGATGAGCACATGCCAGTTGCCTTTGATTAACACAGGCAAGTCTCCGTGGTATGTTCCGTTCCCGCTGTGTTCGAGCAGCAGTTTCCTGTCATGCCCACCTCGCGTGGGGTGCAGCAGGCGCAAGGTAATTTGTTCCGGTGGCGCAAATAGCTCGTTGCCCTGCAGGATTATCCGTATTTTCCTGTCGTCTTCCGTGGTATGGATGATTGCTTTGAGGTCGTATCCTTGCGCGGCGCGGTCCCGTTCCAGGGTGCGGTTGATTTCCAGCCCCCGCTTGTAATAATCGTCCACGACCAAACCGTCGTCGGAGGAGAACGCAAGCCAGGTGGTGATGATGCCGCCGATAATGGCCAGTAACGGGAACAGCAGGAGCAGCCAGACGTAAGGTTCTCTGAACCAGCTTTGTTTGTCAGGTTGATTGGAGGAGGTCAATTTACCGGGCCTAAAAATCGGGCGGTCTCGGTGACGCTGAGCTCATCGTCTTGCGTGGTCAGGATAAACTCGATTTCATTGGAGCGCGCCGCAAGGTTAAGTTCATCCGCGCGTACCCTGACCGGCACGCTGAGCACTTCACCGCTTGCGGCCGTGATAGGCGTCTTATCGGTATGCACGGTGATACCGCTGATCCCAGTTACGTCCAGGGAATACTGCCGGGTTCTGCTATCCATGTTCATCACCTTCAAGGTATACACATTTTCTATCAACCCCTCCCGGGTTTCACGGTAGAGTTGGTTGCGATCCCGGATCACGTCTAGCGCGAGTGGAGTCCTGTTTGCCAGGGTACCCAGCAATAGGGTGAGCAATACCAGCAGGATGGCGCCGTAGATCATTATCCTGGGCCGGATTACCCGGGTTTGTTTGCCTTCCAGGGCATTCGGTGTCGTGTAACGGATAAGGCCTTTTTGATAACCCATTTTGTCCATGACATCATCACACACGTCAATGCAGGCAGAACATCCTATACATTCGTATTGCAGACCGTCGCGGATATCTATGCCCGTGGGGCAGACCTGTACGCAAAGCGTGCAGTTGATGCAATCTCCCAAGCCCTCTTTTGCCGGGTTGACTTCGGGTCGACGCGCGCCGCGCGGCTCGCCGCGTTTTTCGTCATAGGAGATGATCAAGGTGTCGGCATCGAACATCGCGCTTTGAAAACGCGCATAGGGACACATGTATTTACAGACCTGTTCGCGCATCCAGCCGGCATTGCCGTAGGTGGCAAAACTGTAAAACAGTAACCAGAAACTCTCCCAGGGACCGAGTTGCAGCGCCAGGGTTTTTGCCGCCAGTTCGTGAGCCGGGGTGAAATAGGCGACGAAGGTAAATCCGGTCCACAGTGAAAACAGTATCCAGATCGTATGCTTGGCGCCTTTTATCCGTAGTTTCCTGAAATTCAATGGCGACTGGTCCAGCCGCATCTGCTGTATCCGGTTTCCTTCGATAGTGCGTTCAATCCATAAAAAAACTTCCGTCCATACGGTTTGGGGGCAGGCGTAGCCACACCACAAGCGTCCTGCCAGCGCGGTGAAAAAGAACAGGGACATGGCTGCGATGATCAGCAGCAAGGTCAGCATCGGAAAGTCCTGGGGCCACAGGGTAAGACCGAATATATAAAACTTGCGCGCCGGCAGGTCCAGCAGCACAGCCTGCCGGCCCGACCATTCCACCCAGGGCAGCGCGTAATACAATCCCAACAGCCCGAGCACTGCGCCTACCCTGAGCAGCGCAAACTTGCCGTGCACTTCCCGCGGATAGACTTTCTCCCGTTTCTCGAACAGGGATAATTCTACGGATGGGGTTGCCATGAATAACGGATTGGGTTGTTACGACTACGACCGCGGGTGTTATTCACCCGGTGTTAAGTCACCCGAAAGAAAATAGACACACAACAGTCCGGCGCAAGCGCATAACAGCCAGAAGAACAGAAAGCCGATACTGTAGCTCGCAATATGCCCGAGTCCCGGCGCCGCCAGGCACGCGCCGATATCGGACGGGTCCACAACGCTGAAAAGTATCCCGGTAGGGACGATCGCGAGCAGGAACGACAGCCACAGGATCGCGACAAATTGATAGGACTCGGGAATTTTTCGGCTATTGCCCGGTTTTGTCATCGCGCTTGGCCCGGAATTCTCAGCAGGCGGCGCTTAATTCTTAGACAGGCTATACACATACGCGGCCAGCAAGTGGGACTTGGCTTCGCCCAGGAACTCCTCGTGGGGCGGCATCACATTTTCGAAGCCGGTACCGATGCCTTCGACAATGCGGTGTTTCGATGCGCCGTGCAGCCAGATATCATCCGCCAGGTTCGGCGCGCCGAAGGCCGGGTTGCCGGCGCCGGTTTCGCCATGGCAGACTGCGCAGTAGGCATCGTAAGTCGGCTTGCCCCGGGCTGCTGCTGCCGGGTCGAATAAACGGTCGCTCAGGGACAGGACGTGATGGGTTACGTCGTCTATCTCCTGATCAGTGATAATGTCCTTCCAGCCGGGCATCAAACCACTCCTGCCGTTGAGGATGCTCGTCTTGATGGTTTCGGGGTCGCCGCCGTAAAGCCAATCGTCATCGCGCAGGTTCGGGAATCCGCGGGCGCCGCGGGCGTCGGAACCGTGGCAGGTACTGCAATAGTTGGAAAACAACCGGCGGCCAACCTCCACCGCGTCGGGGTCAGCGGCCAGGGTTTCCAGGTCTTGATTCAGGTAGCGATTGAACAGCGGGCCGTAATTTCTTTCCGCTGCCTGAATTTCTTCCTCGTACTGACTGATTTGACTCCAGCCGAGGATGCCGCCGAACGCGCCCAGACCGGGATACAACACCAGGTAAATGATGCTGAAGACGAGCGTAATGTAAAACAGGTTCAGCCACCAGCGCGGCATGGGCTTGTTGTACTCCCGAAGGTCCTCATCCCAGATATGCCCCGTGGTCTCAGCGTCTGCGTCAGAGGTGGGTGTTTTGCCTCCCTTGAATACCGCGAACAATATGATTAGCGCGACGATGGAACCGATGGTCGCAACAATAATGAATATGCTCCAAAAAGGACTGGTGAAATCAGCCATGGTTCTCGTCCGGCTCTTCCTGCAATGGAATGTTTGCGGCCTCCTCGAAAGATTTTTTCCGCTTGCCGCTGAAGGCCCAGCAGACTATCCCCACGAACAGCGCGGCAATGAAAAGAGTCCACAATGTCTGGATCAATGCGATACTCATTGCCATCAGCGCCGGGTTTTTACCGCCGTTCCCAGGACCTGCAGGTAGGCGATTAACGCGTCCATTTCGGTCTTGTCGCGCAACGCATCGGGCGCATCCTCCAGTTCCTCATCCGTATAGGGCGTGCCCAATTTGCGCAGCGCCCGCATTTTTGTCCTGATGGTGGTCGGGTCTAACGGAATGTCCTCGAGCCAGGGATAACCCGGCATGATGGATTCCGGCACTACATCCCTGGGGTTGATCAAGTGTATCCGGTGCCATTCGTCATTGTAACGCCCGCCGACGCGATGCAGGTCGGGTCCGGTCCGTTTCGACCCCCACTGGAACGGGCGATCGTAAACAAATTCGCCGGCCAGGGAGTAATGACCGTAGCGTTCCGTTTCCGCGCGAAACGGGCGGATCATCTGCGAATGGCAGGTATAACAACCCTCCTTGACATAGACGTCCCGTCCGGCAAGCTGCAGCGCGGTATAGGGTTTCAGACCATCTACCGGTTCCGTAGTGGAGTGCATGAAGAACAGCGGGACGATCTGTACCAGCCCGCCGATACTGATCACGACAATAATCAGGATGATCATGTAGCCGATATGCGTTTCTACTTTTTCGTGTGAGATTTTCAAGCTGATACCACCTGTCAGGCATGCGCCGGCTGCGGGATGGGAGCCTCCACCGGTTTTGCGCCGGCAATAGTTTTCCAGATGTTGTAGGCCATGACCAGCACGCCCAGCAGGAACAGGCCGCCGCCAAGGAAACGGATCAGGTAAAACGGGTGCATGGCCTGGACTGATTCGACGAAGTTGTAAGTCAGGGTGCCGTCATCGTTGACCGCCCGCCACATCAGTCCCTGCATGATGCCCGCGACCCACATGGAGGTGATGTACAGCACGACACCGATGGTCGAGGTCCAGAAATGCACCTCGATCAACTTGACGCTGTATATCTCCCGTCCGAAAAGACGCGGGATGAGGTAATACATCGCGCCCAGGGAGATCATCGCCACCCAACCCAGCGCGCCTGAATGCACATGCCCGACGGTCCAGTCCGTGTAGTGGGACAGGGCATTGACCGTTTTAATGGACATCAGCGGCCCTTCAAAGGTAGCCATGCCGTAAAAGGATACGGCAATGATCAGGAACCGCAGGATCGGGTCGGTGCGTAACTTGTGCCAGGCGCCCGACAGTGTCAGCACGCCATTGATCATGCCGCCCCAGGATGGCGCAAGCAGAATTATCGACATCAGCATACCCAGGGTCTGGGTCCATTCCGGCAGCGCGGTGTAATGCAAGTGGTGCGGGCCGGCCCAGATATAGGTGAAAATAAGCGACCAGAAATGCACGATGGACAGCCGGTAGGAATACACCGGGCGGTTGGCCTGCTTGGGGATGAAGTAATACATCATCCCGAGAAAACCGGCAGTGAGGAAAAAGCCGACCGCGTTATGGCCGTACCACCACTGCACCATTGCATCCTGTACGCCGGCATAGACCGAGTAGGACTTGGTCAGGCTGACCGGTATCGCCAGGCTGTTGAAGATGTGCAAGATGGCGATGGTAATAATAAATGACGCATAGAACCAGTTGGCAACATAGATGTGTTTGATCCTGCGGCGTCTGAGGGTGCCGAAAAACACCAGCGCATAGGCAATCCAGACCACGGCGATCAGTATATCAATGGGCCACTCCAGTTCGGCATATTCCTTGGAGGTGGTAATCCCCAGGGGCAGGGTAATGGCTGCCAGCACGATGACCGCCTGCCAGCCCCAGAAGGTGAACGCAGCCAGACCATCGCTGCAGAGCCTGACATGACAGGTACGCTGGACGATATAGTACGAGGTTGAAAACAGCGCGCTGCCGCCGAAAGCAAAGATGACTGCGTTGGTGTGGAGCGGGCGCAAGCGGCCGAAACTGAGCCAGGGGACATCGAAATTAAGCGCCGGCCAGACCATCTGCGCGGCAATGAGGACGCCGACCGCCATTCCGACAATGCCCCAGACGACAGTCATGATCGCAAACTGCCGCACTACCTTGTAGTTATAGGTTTCCCCTGTTGTTTGTAGATTATTTTCAACCATCTTTGTCATGGCTCAGGCGCCGAGGTTGCTAATGATGCCCTCGTAAAGTTTTTTGTATTGGGCGTGAACCACATCGCCGAATAACGGATCCTCCACCTGGGAAATCTTATCGTCGATCAGTTGCCAATCTGAATCCTCCAAGGTAATTATGGCCTTTGGGAAAATACTTCCCTCCTCCAGGTCCACATGGTTCCGGAACAGGTCGATGTAGGTCCTGGCATTATCGAGAATTCGGTCCAGAGGAACAATCGCGCCGTTAATTACTGCGTTAAGCGCCTCTTTCAAGGCCAGCCCTGTTTCTGCGAGCTGCTTGTGTTCCGTGGTTAACTTGCGGACATCATCCAAACAGTCCGGGTCGAGGGCGCTCAGAATATCAAAAACGAGTTCTTCATGGGGATGGTGGCAGGCATCTGGATAACTGACCATGTAATTTAAAATGTCATACATCAGTACGAAATCAGGTTCTTCTCCCTGATTCAGTTTCTCTGCTTCCATACTCAACAGGCTCAGCAATGCCACATGGTTTTTGTGGTCCTGGTGGAGGATATCTATCAAAGTTGCCATCAGTCATATTCTAGCGCATCGGCAGACATTAATCACAGCAGTACAGCAAAATAATTACCTGACTCATTTTTCACGGTCAACCGAACCGGAGGATATCAAACACAAACAGCCTGTTGTCCGGTTATAATTACATTCATATTAATTCAAACGGCTGAAGCGAACTTTCTTTCGAGGGAGTGGTACGGTAGCGGGGAGCACAGGAGCGACCCCCATACCATTCCCGTGGAAACGGGAATCCAGTGAGACAAGGAGTCGCCATGCGGGCGACACAATATTTGACTGGACTCCCGCTTTTCAGCCTGCCCCCGTATGGCGTTGAGCAGTGGCGGAAGTGGTTCGGGGAAATGCCCTGGCCTGTGCGGATAGTAACGTACTATTGGGGCATACTAATCTCTCATCATGAAGGTATAGATAGTCTTGATCCTGGTAGTATGCTTAACTCTGGGGAAAAACTCGTGAATGCCCCCACACACTTCAGCGCGTATGATAATGAGCGGATACAGGAAAGCTTTGTGCGCAGGGTGGATGCCGTTAACAGGGAGGCGACGCTGCTGGTGGAGGGTATTACCTGCCCGTCCTGCATTCGGAAAATCGAACAGAGCCTGAGCGGCCTGCCCGGCGTTGCCGAATTCTCCATCAACTTTTCCAGCCACCAGGCTAATGTGCGCTGGGATGCGGGCCGCGTGCGCGTCAGTGAGATTCTGGACAACATAGCAGGACTGGGTTACCGGGCTTACCCCTGGGAGGGGCAGCGTGAACAGGCGCGGTTTGCCGAACAGCGGCGCGCGGGGTTGTTACGCATCGGCCTGGCAGGCGTGCTGGCGATGCAGGTCATGATGATATCCGTCGGTCTTTATGCCGGGCAGCATCACGGCATTGGCGAAGAGTTCAGGGACTTCCTGCGCTGGGTTGCCGCGTTGTTGACGTTGCCGGTCTTGATTTACTGCGCGCGGCCGTTTTTCAGCGGCGCGTATTATGACCTGCGCCGGCTGCGGCCGGGTATGGATGTGCCGGTCTGCCTGGGTATCAGCATTGCATTTGCCGGCAGCGTATGGGCGACCTGGACGCAGTCAGAACATATTTATTTTGATTCCATCGTAATGCTGGTCTTTTTTCTCTCGCTCAGCCGTTACCTGGAATTCATGGCGCGGCACAAGGCGAACGGGCAGCTTGCGGGGTTGAAGAAAATCATACCGGCCACAGCCGTCAGGATGGTGGGTGAAGGTTCCGGCCAGGGGCGGGAAACCGTTCCCGTGGCAGACCTGCAACCCGGAGACTGCGTTGCGGTGCGCCCGGGAGAAATCATCCCGGCGGACGGCACGGTCATCCTGGGACAAACGGACGTAAATGAGGCGATTATCACCGGCGAAAGCCTGCCGGTAAGCAAGGGACCGGGGGCGCGTCTGATTGGGGGCAGCGCCAATATCACATCACCGTTGCAGATGCGGGTCGAACAGGCGGGAGAAGGGTCCGTGCTGAGGAACATTACCGGCATGGCAGAGCAGGCACAGGCACACAAATCACGGCTGACGGGGTTTGCCGACCGGGTCGCATCCTGGTTCATTCTCTGTGTGCTCGCGCTTGCGGCGCTGGTCGGGCTGTACTGGTGGCAGACCGACCCGGCATCGGTTCTCCCCGTTATCGTTTCGGTACTGGTCGTAACCTGCCCTTGCGCGTTGGCGCTGGCAATGCCGAGCGCAGTCACCTCTGCGTCGACAGCCCTGATGAAGCGGGGTATTGCCTGCAAGTCTTCCGACGCGCTGGAGCAGGTGGCCGGCGCCGACGAGGTCATCTTCGATAAAACGGGCACCCTGACAACCGGTCAGATGCAACTGCGCGAGGTGACGCCTTGTTCCGCGTTGGATGCCCGGCGCTGCCTCACGATTGCCGCGGCGTTGGAGACCGATTCCGAGCACCCGCTGGGCAGGGCGCTGGTTCGTGCCGGCTGCACGGAAAATATTGCCGCGGACGGCGTAGTGAATTATCCCGGCGGTGGCATATCCGGCAGTGTGGACCAACGCAGGTATGTTATCGGTAGCCGGCGTTTTATAGAGACGCAAACAGGCATCACAGAGTTTCCCGACACGCCGGGGCCGGCCGCGGCCACACGGGCGTTCCTCGCAGATGACAACGGGATTCTTGCAGTATTTACTTTTACCGACGAACTCCGTCCCGGCGCCACAGAGCTGGTCCGCTATGTCAAGCGCCGCGGGAAAAGGACTATTCTGCTCAGTGGCGACCAGCGCAATCCTGTCGCAGACATTGCCGCGCGCCTGGAATTTGACGAGTTTCATTTCGAATTGGAACCCGGCGACAAGCTGGAATTCATCAACCGCAGAACCCGCGACGGTCGTGCCACGGTTATGCTGGGCGATGGCATCAACGACGTGCCGGTGCTGGCGGCAGCCACGGTGGCTGTTTCCATCAATGAAGCCGCGGACCTGGCCAAGGTTCATTCAGATATTGTCATTTTAAATGACAACATGGAAAATGCCGCGTTTATCGTACTGCTGGGGAACCGGACCATGAGGATAATCAGACAGAACATAGCATGGGCTATCGGGTATAACCTGGTGGCCTTACCCGCTGCCTGCCTGGGATACCTGGCCCCGTGGATGGCCGCCATCGGCATGTCGCTCAGCTCCCTCGTCGTGGTCTTAAATGCGTTGCGCCTGCTTGCAACGGAGCCGCCACACGCGGCGTGATAGACGGAGCGCACCGGTGGAAGTCATTTATTTGCTGGTTTTCATCTCCCTGGTCCTGGTGCTGGTCATTTCCTGCGTGTTTTTCTGGGCTGTGAAAAGCGGGCAGTATGACGACCTGGAGGGGCCGCGCCACCGGATCCTGGCCGATGATGATTCCATCCAGGACGGCAAAGAGAGCAACAACGGATAACAACATGCATGATCTACAACAACTGGCCTTGATCTGGGCCAGTGTTTTTATCGCCTCCTGGCTCGCGGCAAAGACCAAGCTTACGCCGGTTTTGTATTTTCTCGCGGCCGGTTGCGTGATGGTCAACCTGGGTTGGTTACCCACCCACAGCACGCCATTCATTGCCGGGTTTGCCGAGGTCGGCATTATCCTGATCATGTTCGCGCTGGGGTTTGAAGCCAATCCGAACCATTTCGTCCGCAGCATGAAACGCAGTTGGGGTATTGCGCTGTTCGGCGCGCTGGCGCCGTTCATCGCTGCCTGGTCTTGTGCACAGTATTTCTGGGGCGACGATAACATCGCGCTGTTATGCGGCCTGACGATGACTGCCACCGCAGTATCGCTGACCATGGTCTCATTGAAGAGCGAGGGCTTGCACCTGTCCGCCGCGGCAAACGGGATCATGACGTCGGCAATCATTGATGATATCGCTTCTCTTGCACTGGTTGCCATTTTGATCCCGGTAGCCACCGGGTCGAGCCAGTTGTCGATTGCCGGTATCGGGTTGATTGTATTAAAGGCGCTGCTGTTCTTTATTATCATCGTTATAATTGCCGTCTGGATCATGCCGCACAGCGCCGACAGGGGGCTGCTGAAACGCTATCCTGTGCTGGGGCGCTTCGGGATGATTAACCTGCTCGCGATAGACAATGGCAGCAAGGCAACCCTGGTCATCCTGCTTGTTGCGATCGCGATCAGCCTGCTCGCCCACCAACTGGGGCTGCACCCGGCCGTCGGCGCTTACATGGCAGGGCTGATTATCAGGGAGCAGTATTTTCATTTCGGCAGTAAGGAAAACAAGGATGTCCTGTACCGGGACACGCGCAGGATCATTGATGATGTCGCCTTTTCCTGGATTGGCCCGATCTTTTTCGTCAACCTGGGGACCGAGATCGTCTTAGACCCGGTCATATTTTTTTCCGTTCTCGATGAAACCCTGGTCCTGCTGTGCAGCGTGTTTTTTGCCCAGGTGATTTCCGCCGCGGCGGCGGCGCGCTACACCGGCAACTTCAACTGGCAGGATTCCATGATGATCGGTTTCGGCATGCTGGGGCGGGCGGAACTGGCGTTTGTCGTGATGAATATCGCCTATATTCAACACGGCATCTTCACGGAGGAAGTGTTCTACACCCTGATGTTCACCATTTTCTGGCTGAACGTGGCCGTTCCCGTCACCATCCGATTATGGCGACCGTATTACTCAGGGGACAAACCACTGCCCGGCAGCAAAACAGGGCCTTACAGGCCGGGTTAGCGTTTTCTCCTCTTGCCTGGTTCGCTGTCAAGGCCGGACGGGATGGCGGTCGGCAATACGCCATTCGGCGGGTTTGCCGCTGGCGTCATACAGTTCAATGGTGAACACGCCAGGGTGTGATGGCACCGCAATACCGGTGGTCATGCGTGTTTCCAAATCGTTTTTTCCGGCAACCGACTTCCACACGGGTGTGTCCCCGATCAGTTTGCCATTGAAGCCCAGTTTTAATTCCTGCGCTTTTGAACCGGTCAGGGTTACACGTATATCCAAGGTATTGCCCGGATGGAAATCACCGCGGGTCTCCAGCATTACCATGCCATTTGCGAGTGGGCGTGTGCCGTGCTCCTGCCACATGTCCGGGCCGGAACACATATATGGGGTCAGGGCAAAGCTGAGCATAATCATTGCCAGGGAGGGCCAGCGCCAGACACCCATTCCTTGCCAGACCAGCGCGGCGGGCTGGATTTTCATGCCGCTGCAACGGGGAGTTGCGGACCTGGTGAACACTTACCGGCAATCCGCAGACCGTAAATTACCACACCGGTCAGCGACAGCATGGACAACAGCAGTCCGAATACGAACCAGATAACCCGGGTAAGCAAACCGCCCCAGGTTCCGAAGTGTAATGGATCGGCCATCTCCGACAGACGTTGGTGAAAATTCAGTTGTTCACCGCGATAGCTGCCGGTGACCGTGAACGCCGACGGGTCTACAAACACCGCATTGGCTCTGTTGCGCACCAATAGCGCCCGGGCCTGGCCCGTCACCGCAATACTTGCGGAAGGTTGTCCGGGAAAGTGTATCTCACTCACGTCAAGATCAGGCTCATGCGCACGCGCGACGGCTACGATACGATCCAGGTCACCGCCTGAGAGACCTACAGACAGCTCAGCGTCCCGCGCAAGCGCGGTTTCTGGCCTTGGCAACGGCGGGGCAGCGCCTCCCAGGGATTTTTCCGCCAGGTACCACACGCCTGTCAACGCGATAACAGGGATAAACCAGAGCGACCAGATCGCCCCCAGGCGATGCAGGCCCCCGACCCAGCGGCGGGTTCTGCGCTGAAAGCGGGGAGCACGAAAGTAACCAGTCCAGAACCGCCTGTACACGATGATGCCGGTCACCATCGACAGGATCAGAACGAACGAAAACATACAAACGATGGGTATGCCGATAGCATTAGGCAGCATCATGTGACGGTGGGTTTGGCGCAGGAAGCGTTGCACGTTGAACCACCCGGTTACACCCCGGTACTGGCCGCTGTAGGGGTCGATCCATACGCGCAACAATTTCCCGGAAGGCGACACGAACACCGCCTGCACAGCCCACCAAGGGTCCTTGTGCGCCAGCAACGCGTTCAGCTTTCCATCCGGATAAGCTGCGCGCGCGCTGGCATAAATCTGCCCCCAGGTAGTTGTTTGGCGCGATTTGCCGGTTTTATCCGAATACGCGACGCGCATTTCCGGGTTCAGCAACCAGTCAATCTCGTAGCTGAAAACCGCCAACGTGCCGGTGATAAGGATAAAACTCATCATCAAAGAGAGTTTCAGCCCCAACCAGGAATGGAGCGCCCAGAGTGCACGGCGTTTCAATGGTCTGCACTTACCTTGCGCGGGTAGTCTTCTGTTAGCTTATCCCTGTTGTATTTCGGCTTTTCAGAACTCATAGGCTGCGGACACCGCAAAAGTGCGTAGGGCCGCCGTACCGACACGGATAGCGCCAAGCAATTCGCTGGCAAATGCCTGGGCCTGGCGATATTCCTTATCGAACACGTTGCGCACATTGACCTGGATTTTCCACGGTCCACGCTTGTAGTATCCGGCAACATCGACCTGCTCCCAAGAACCATACTGCGCGCGATTTTCATAACTGACGTAAACATCACCCTGGTGGAACAGGCCGCCACCCAATCCCAACAGGCCGTTCAAAACGGAAATTTCGTAAAACGTAAACAGGTTGAAATTATGTTTTGCTATTCCAGGCAAACGGTTCCCCTTGGTGAATTGAGCGCCGAATTCACCGGTTCCACCTGTACTGAACGAATTGTCGATATAGCTGTAACCGGCGCGTATTCGCCAATAATCAGTAATGTTGCCAACCAGTTCGACCTCAAGACCATCGCTGGAAATGCCGCCGATATTGTCGTAACGGATATCGCCTGCCAGGGTCGCATTCCCTTCGCTATCGAACGGATTTGCCACATAAGGCACATCTTCAAGGTCGACAGTGTATAGCGCGCCGGTCAGCAACAGATCCTCATCGAACAATGCCCACTTGAAACCTAGCTCCCAGGCTTTCGAGGTTTGTGGGTCGACAGTGCGATCATCCATGCCAAGCAGGCCGCCGGATGGCGTATAGCCCTGGGAATAACTCAGATAGGTCGAAAAGCTGTCTGCCGGTGAATAGACCAGTCCGCCCCTGAAACTGAAATCATCGTCGGTAAAATCACCATTCTTATCCTCGAAGTCCGAATAACGACCACCGACAAGCACGCCGACACGCTCACCAAAACGAATATAGTCCAATACATTGACGCCAAGTTCGTTGAAGTCCTGGTTCGTTGATGTGCCCCGGCTGCGAATCCGGAAAATTACCGACTCCGTGGCCCGGGTGATATCCGGGTCGTTGAGCTCTTCCTGCGTGAACTGCGTGAAGTACTCGCCTGAGGCAACATTGAAAAACACATTTCGGTCGCCGCGGAAATTCTCTGATCGTGTGCTGAAATCTTCCCACGTCACCGAAGCAAGGATTTTGTGTTCAAGCTGCGCGGGGCCCTGAAAATTCAGGATATTCTTGAATGCGATCCGTTGTGTTTTGCCGGAACCCTCTGACATACGGGGCTGAATCAGAACCAGGTCAGCAACTGGCGAGCCCGGCGGTCCTACTATATCCCGGTTCGACGTGATAAAGCGTGGCGACGAATCGACATTGAGTTTGTCGTTATCGGTACGCGCATAGCTCAGTTCTGCCTGCCAGAATTCACCGAAGCGGCGCTCCAGGACTACATGGAAACGCTTGGATTCGGCCTCGGTCTTGTCGTTATGGTTAGGAATCCCGAAGAACTGGCTGCTGTCCAGCCGGTCACTATAGAAATAACCATCAACCATATTGCCGTCCAGTACCTGTCCACGATCCTGTGTGTAGTTATCGTCGATGTACTCATAACTGAGGTTCAGACTCGTTGAAGCGCCAAGTTCAAAGGTGAGCGATGGGTTCAGGAGCAGGCGCTTGCGAAACACCTCATCCCGGTAACTGTCCGTATCCTGGTAAGCGCCAACCAAGCGGTAAGCCACGCTGTCACCCTCCCATAGGGGAACAGGACCGGTAATATCAAACTCGGCCTTATAGAAGTCATCGCTCCCGCCAATCAGCTCTACACTCATATTCTGCTCGAACTGAGGACGCTTGGTCACATAATTGATAATTCCTCCCGGTTCCCCTTGCCCATAGAGCAAGGCAGAAGGTCCCTTGAGCACATCAATGCGCGCGATATTGGCGGTTTCCGTCGAGGGGATGTTGGATGCATTAAGCGCATTATTGATGCGCGCGCCGTCCTTGTAAATTGACTGTGATGCATCGAAGCCACGGATGGAGAATTTCTCCTCGCCGCCATTCCCGGTCTTGAATTTGGTCACGCCGGCGACGTTACGCAGCGCATCATCAACATTATTCACCTGCTGGTCCAACAACAGGTCCTGGGGGATAACACTCACCGCCGCCGGGGTGTCAAACAGCGACAGGTCCAGGCCGAGGGCAGTCTGTGATGACGCCGGCAGATAATCACGCCGATGCGCGGTTACCCGCACCTCTTCGATTGTATCGTCCCCGGCAACATTCGCACCGGAATCTTCGGCCTGTCCCGCCCACGGGGCTAAGACGCACAGGATAGCTGCGGGAATCGCGCCAACCCGAATACCGTATTGGCGCAATAGTAAATTGACGAACCGGCAATATGCCTTGCCAAATCTCATTGATTAGTTCCTCCATCGATGAGAGTCTGGCTGGCGGCTTGAGATCGCGCATCAGTACGGCAAAGGCGATGAAGCTGGCTGGCTTGACTGAAATAATTGTTAAGCTATATTTCGCATCAAATGCGAATAATTCTCATTATTAACTATGATGCGTATGCCTGTCAAGAAAAATCGGATTTCGAGCAACCCTCCTTGCTATGAGGCATTGTATTATTGCTCCCGTCTGTGCGCGCAAACCCTGAATTAATCCACCAAGAGGTTTTAGCCCTATCATGTCAAACTATTACATATCGTTTGTGTAACGGTTTACTCTTCCGGCGCGAACTGGAGGGTTCACTTGGTCAATATCAGTTTGTTATTCGCGGTGATACGCAGAAGATAACGCTCATTGTTATGCAAAATATAAATCTCCCGGTCCCGGCCGATCAGTTGATGACTGTCCACCTGTTTCGGCACCGGCGTTTTTTTTATCTCACCCGTGTTTGCCATTATGATTTAATGGCTGTGGATACTCAGGTTATCGTGCGCCTTGTGTCCATAGTGTTTCCTGTATATGGAGCTAAACGCCCCGCAGATATTTTCAAACACCTCTTCCCGCAAACGCAGGCTCAGCGGACCGATATGCACGTGATACATCCGGCAGTCGGGGCATTGGGTAATGGAACAGTATTCAGATTGTACAACAGTCACTGTTTGACAGGTTGCATGCTGGCTCATGGTTTTACTCCATCACAAGATATATTAATGCTAATGAGAATAGTTATCATTTAGCTTATCATCCAATAAATCCGTGTCAAGTATTTATTTCATTATTTCATTACGCGAATAAAGTCCTAGCGACCAGGTGTGAAGCTGAAGGATTGACTTTACTCAAGAGAGCGCAGAAAAGGCGGCACATGAATCATTCAGAGAACATGTAACTGCCCGGCAGCAAAACAGGGCCTTACAGGCCGGGTTAGCTCGGATATTGCGCCAATGGATGCGATGATCGCACAGGATTTTTCCGGGCCGGCTGTTAGAGAATGTGTAACCGGCGATTTATACAGAAATATTTACAGTCCCGCTGTAGAACTGTCACTCAAATACCCGGGGTTCAAAACCAGCCCGGTTGACAATGCTGGCGCTGCTGCCGGTCGCCCTGATAACGAATAATCCCTGCCGCTCGGCATACCTCACCACACTCGAATCCGCCTTCAGGTAGGCCACGGCTCCCAATACCCGATGACCACGGTAACGGCGCATCCAACTCGTGAAATTCTCCAACTTCTCCACAAACTCCGTTACCGCCTCAGACCGTAATGTCGTCTTTACTTCCACAACCACCACATCGGTCGTATTATCTGCAACTATGTCAAACTCGTAACTGTGGCCATTGCGTTGCCCTTTCACATTGGTTGAAGTCTGCTCAACCGTTATCTGTCGGGTTTGCAACAACGGTAACAGGTCGCCTTCGACCAGGCTTTCCATCAGTTTGCCCCATTGACTGGTAAACAATGCCTCCGTCTTTTTTATTTGTTCAGAGGTTTCTTTTACTTGCTGCTCGGTCTCTTTAACCTGTTGTGCGGTTTCCCTCACCTGCTGCTCTGTTTCCTTCAGCCTTCGGTCAGTCTCTTGCATCTGCCGATCGGTCTCCTTCAGCCTTCGGTCAGTCTCCTGCATCTGCCGAGCGGTCTCCTTCTGACGTTCGGATAATTCCTTGTTCCACACAGACAGTTCTTTATTGTTTTGTGAAACCTGGCGTAGTATGGCCCAAATTTCATCCGGGGTGGCGGGGGTGGAATTTGTAGGTTTATGTTCCATTATCCTTCTCCTGTTATAAGTTGAATGTGAGATTAACAACAAGCGCCAGTTTGCTTGTCAAGCTTATGTTAACACGTATTGGCGCAAGCCAACATAAGAAGTTCCGCCGTTCACTTGTTAATAATGGAAACTAACGCGCAAACCTTGAATTAATGTGCGAAAACGTTATAGTCACCTCATGTCAATACCAGTGCATACCGCAAATTCCTGTGCTCACACGCTACTGTTCAGCGCGCTCCTGCTAACGACTCCGGGGCTGCTCGCGAGCAGCGTCAAACTCAGCGATAAAGCGGTGCAGGAAGTGGAAAAAACGGTGATTGATTCTGCGGAGGAGGAAAAACAACGCCAGGCCATTGCGGTGATGCTGGCCGAATACGAGATTGACGGAAGGAAACTGCTTGACGGGCTGGATGAAAATCCGGACAGGACCAGGATTGACGAACAGGCCGGCGTCCTCCTGTCTGCGGGTGAGATGATTATGGATTGGGCGCGTTTTCGTTTGCAACAATGCGATGAATACCTGGAGAAAGCCCGGGAACTCAAGGCAAAGATTGCCGACATTACCCTGGAAACGCTGGAGAAAGATTATCATCATGACGGCGCTTTGCCTAAAGCGCCACCGGAGTGTTACCACGTAAAAGATACTTTCGTACATCCCGCCACGGTACTGGCGCTTACCCGCGATGACCCTGCCCTTGCAGAGGAAACCATTACCGCTATCAGGGCGGAGATCCAGGAAGTGCTAGGCCATACGGAAGTCGTCCGGCAACTGGTCGTGTATTAACCCGTCACCATCAGGTTATGGCGACCTTATTATTCAGGAGAAAAGCCACTGCCCGGCAGCAATAGTACTCTTTCAATTAAATTATGAAAGAGTACTAGAGTTCCTCAGGCGGTTCGTTATTTTCATAACTTCCTATCCTGTCGCGGACCATATTTTCCAGCCTAACCACATCGTCAATGTGGAGACGATTTTTCTCTTTCCGAATCAGTCCGCAAGAAGTAAGCTCCGTCATCTCCCTGGATATCGCTTCCCTGTGGGTGCTGATGCGGTTGGCGAGTTCAACATGTCTTGGCGCCGGTGATATGGTCGCGGTATTAGGGTTGTCCATATTTCTCCAGGCAAGTCGCAGCAGTTCAGCATGGAGTCTGTTTCTGACATCCAGGGAACTGAATTCCACAATCCGTCGTGACAGTATCCTGACAAGTTGGGCAAAGCGCATAAACGTCCTGGACATGACCGAAGGATATAACTGTAAAATCCACAGAAAATTCTCAGCGGACATTGCCGCAAGCAGAGTATTGTCAAGGCTGACCACATAGGCAGAGCGGGATTTTCTGTCCATGGCGGTAATTTCACCGAACATTTCTCCAGCGACCTGTTCTCCAAAAGATATTTCTCTTCCCGAAGCGGTATAAATCGCGACCTTGACCTTGCCGCTGATGATGAAATAAACATCAGTGTCAATATCATTATCGGCTGTGATGATGTCTCCCTCAGCAAATTGCAATCCCCGGCATTTATCAGCAATCATCTTACGCTCGTTGAAAGAAAGGTCACTAAATATCTCAACTGCGGATAATACCCCTGCTGATATCTCGATAGTTTTTCTTGTCATTATTATCTCCCGTGTGGTTGATAGCCCGTCCAGGAAAATATCACTCTTGGACTCTTGTACTCTGTCTGTGCAGATCTTGCCGGACACGCCGTAATGTGCTCTGACGCGCAACCTCCCACATCAAAGCCCACTTGAACTTATAACAGGCGCCATCGATATTCCCTGTCTTTAACAGTTCCCCGCTTCTGAGCAGCGAATTCAATGCATGATCAAGCTCGTTCCTGTTGTGGGGCCACATCTCTGCTAACAGAGAATAGTTGAACTTGCGACCTAACGCGGCGCCAATTTTCGCAGCTTTCCTGACAACAGGTTCATGCCGATCCAATCTTGCCATCAAAACAGTCCAGATCTTGTCGGGTATCTGGAATTCTTCCCGGCTTGGCTGCCGGCTTCCGTTGGTTTTACGTCGCGTTTGCAACGCTTTTCTGGTTAATTCTTCCAAGAACATCGGTATACCATCGCCTTTGGCGATGATTCCAGACATACTATGAGCAGAAATCTGTCTATTACCAGCGCGCCTGAGAATAAAAGCTCGGGCGGCGGCCTGATGCAACGGGCTAAGGCGAATAGTTTCCACATGCCCTTGTTTAAGCCAGTTTTTCGGCGGTTGAAAATCTGGCTGGTGGGATATAGCCAGCAGTATCGGCTTATCCGGCGTCTGCGCTATCAGTTTGTCGATTAATGCCAGCGCCGCGCTATCGCAGCGCTGCGCGTCTTCCAGAATGATCAGGCAAGGCCAGTCCGAGACACCTTTTCCGGATAGTTTTTTCCCGGCACAAAAATTTTCGGTAGCCGTTCCGCTTATGACCTGCAATTGCGAAATATGCGGGCGTAGGATGTCTTTTATATTCTCAGGCGAACATTGCAGGATAAATTGTTCCGAACATTGTCTGGATAGATTTATTCGCAACGTCTCCAGCAGCTTTGTTTTTCCCGTTCCTGTCTCACCGGAAATCAGGGCCACTCTGCCGGACTGAGTTCGAGCCAGGTCCCAGAGTTCGACGAGCCGGCCATATTTTTTTACCCTACCCGCCAGTTCCATCAGTTTGGCTGGTTTACTCGGGTAGGCATGAGTTTGTATATTTGAAGGCCCGGCAACCTGCCATAGTTTCTGTGGCATTTTATATCCGCGCAATGATGAATTTCCCAGATATTTCAGTTCAAAAGAGTTGTGTATCAGATAATGCGTGTTCCCACACACCATAACCGTATCCGGTTGCGCCTCAGACTGTAATCTTGCGGCCAGATTAGGCGCTTCGCCGATAACGACTTGATCATACATCTTGCCAGATCCCCCTGCATCGCCAACCAGCGTCACCCCGGAAGCAATGCCTACGCGAATGGAGATATCTTTCCAATAACTGTTAGCCGCCGCCTTTCGGATATTGATTGCATTGAGCAGTTCCAGGGCCGCACAAACAGCCCGCACAGCATCATTTCCATAGGCGCGGGGATAACCAAAAAAACTCATGATGCCGTCTCCCGTGAAACTAGCGGGAAAACCATTGTGACTGTTGATAATTTCAGCGCCGAGCCGCCGGTATGCCAGGATAAGATCCAGCAGGCATTCCGGGTCCAATTGCGCAGTCAGGCGAGTCGAATTTACCATGTCACAGAACATGACAGTGAGAAATCTACGTTCAAGATGGCCGGCAGAGTCAAAATGCTGGCGTTGCAGGTGGGCAGGATGGGAAAAGGCGTATTCCATTACAATCGGGATGGAGAAAGCGTAATTTAAGTGTTCAATCGGTCCAGTCAAAATACAATGCCGTCCCTGCTACAGCATCAATTCTACTGAACAGGGAGTTCAGTCAAATACTATGTCGCCTCCTGCCTGCGCGGGACAAGCTGTGGACAACTTTTTATTTTAATAAACTCTGAATCAGTTCATCCCGGACTTGTCAGAGCGCGTAAAACAAAAAAGCGACTTTCGTTTTACTCACTAAATCAATGACATAAAGTCATCGATTTCGACAGCACGTCCCTACGCTGCAGGATCCTCTGACTAAATCAGAGATTCTCTTACATTCTATCAAATTCCCGTTTGCGTGAGAATTATCTCAGAGGTAATTGTTGAAAGTATAATATTGTCCCGGTCCTACCGCAACATCTGATTGACCGCTTCGGTAAATGACGCATATTGGTCGAGTAGTGAGTTTGCCGCATTGAACTGTCCTTTGGCCCTGATCTCACTGTGTTCGCTATGGCTGCCGAACCGTTTCGGGTCCCATGAGAAATAATCCTCATTTAAGGCATCGGCACAAAACCGGGCCGCCAACTCAAGGTATATGGTCAGCGTCGCTGCCGGGACAGCAAGCCATTCCTCCCGCGTGAGCAATTCTCCGGCATGGTGGAAGTAAGCTACAAGCGCCGCTCGGCAATGAGGTATAGAGAAGTAAGCGTCAGTGGAATCTTCCCCGGCGGGGTTGCACCAGGAACGCAGCGCATCGCCTAGTTCCAGGTAGATCGGCATTCTGTTCAATGTGTCGAAATCAACCATGCAGAGCGCTTCACGGCCGTCGTTTGAAAAGATGAAATTGGATATCTTCGGGTCGCCGTGAACCATCCTTGCAGCCACTTCAGGCAATGCCGGAAGCTGGTCCAGACGCGCCAGAATGGCTTCTCCCAAGGGTTTAACCAGCGCGTGCCTGGAATGGCTGCGGCGTTCTGTCAGGCTATTTTTCAGTCGCAAAGCATGTAGCGGCGTGTCGTGCGCAGCCGGCTGGTCTGTCTGTAATTCGTAATCAAGCAGCGCCAGAGCCGAATGCACGCGCCCCAACATGGCGCCCGCCGCGCGCGCCATATCGGAGTGTTCCAAGCGCTCGTAGACGCTGCCGCTGATATGATTGAATAAACGCCAGACCCATCCGTCTACGCACAAATACACCATTCCGCGGGAGTCCGGCAACAACCTGGGAGCCAACAGGCCGGATTGCTGTAAATGGCGGGTTACAATATCGATATCCAGATTTATTTCAGGGGGGAACCTGCTGTTTACCTGCTGTAATATGTAATCCAGGCCTTTGCTGTCTGTGACGCGATAAGTTTTGTTGATCAGTCCGGTATCCACCGCTCGAATTTGCGCGGGAGTGACCGCGTAAGCCGCAAGCACATTTTGGATCTGTTCAGTTGGTAACGCATCCATGACCGGAAAGAATCTCACACCGATCGAATTCATGCAATTTAGAATCTACACCGCAATCGAATACGACTCGGCGAAATTCTCAAACAAAAGCTTGCCAACATTACCCTGGAAGCGCTGGAAAAGGATTATCATCATGACGGCGCATTGCCAAAAGCGCCACCGGAGTGTTACCACGTAAAAGACACCTACGTACATCCTGCCACGGCGCTGGCGCTCACTCGTGACGATCCCGCCCTTGGAGAGCAAACCATTACCGCAATCAGGGAAGAGATCCAGGAGGTGTTAGGGCATACGGAAGTCGTCCGGCAACGGGTCATATATTGAACTGAAAGTCTTCAAGCAATCGCGCCACCAGGCTGGCACGGTGATACACACAAAATATATCTCCCGGTCCCGGCCGATAAGTTGACGAATGTATGCCAGTTAGAGAAGCTCTGAGGCTTAATCTCAGAGGTTTCTTAACATGGGTATCCTGTAAAAACCTGTGATTTTATCGGACCCAGGTTATTATCCAGGATGGTTCGTCTGCTACCGCAGCAAAGTCTGTATCGATCCAGAAGCCTGTGACCAGGGCCAGTCTGTCGTTGATAAAGATGAGGGGTATGCGCTCACGTAGCCACGGCGGGGTTCTGGCTTCCTGGAACAGTTTCTTCAGCTTATGCCGGCAAGACCTGCCTGGCAGACTAATTTTCTCTCCACCGCGACGATAACGGATTTCCACCCGCGCGCCGGCGCAGACCTGCTGCTTGAGCCCACTACCGCGGCCTGCTGTGGCAGTCAATTCTCCATCATCCAGGCAGCAGGGCGCCGGCAAATCCCAGACCCGTACCGCTGATCTGTCAAATGCTTTCAAGGGCGCGCCAAGGTAAATGTATTGCCCGTAGCGTTTTATCTCCGCGCCGTTCCAACTGACCCGCGCCATTGAGTCGCGTCTGGAATTGATGATATCGGAAAGAATATGGCTCAGTTGGCGGCTGTCAGGAAGCGTTAAATCCAGCATACGACACCAGTAACGGACCACGTTCTTCTGTCTGGGAGAGGACAGTCGTTGCATCCGATCGACATACGCGATGCCTGAGTCTTCAGCGCGGCAGAACAACAGGTCCTGGCGGGCCAGATCATTCAGAAGTTCTTGAGTTTCAGCTAGGATGTCGATGGTTCGGCTGATCGGGAGCGCTACCGAAGGCCACTTGTGCTGAATTACCGGCAACGCTTGATGGCGGAGGTAATTCCGATCCAGTTGTATATCGCTGTTGGAAGGGTCTTCAATCCAGCGCAGGCCATGAAGTTGAGCGTAGGTCAATAACTGGGCGCGTGAATAATTCAGCAGCGGACGCGCATGAAACCCTTGCCCGAACCTGCGCACAGGCCGCATCGATACCAGTCCCAAGACACCAGCCCCGCGCAACAGCCGCAACAGGAACGTCTCAACCTGATCGTCCTGATGATGCGCGGTCAGCAAGACCTCGCCTTCTGCAAGGATAGCTTCAATTGCCCCATAGCGTTTGCGCCTGGCCCAGCTTTCAGGGCTTTCCTTATTCGGACTGCTTGCGTCGACATCCAGCGTTTCCAGTTTTACGCCCAGCGCGCGGCATATCTTTCGGCAATGCCGGACCCAAGAGCCGCTTTCCGGATGCAGATGATGGTTAATATGCACAGCCCTGAACTGGCGATCGGAATCCTTGGCGAGAGTGGACATCAGAAACAACAGCACATGGGAATCGAGACCGCCGCTGTAAGCTACAAGGTAGCGCCCAGCATCCGGAAGCGTGTCAAGGAAAGCCGCGATGCTTTCAGCGCTGAGCCGCATTACTCATGAAAATGCCCATAGGATCGGAGTCGTGTTTGACGAGCTTCCAGAAGCTCTTCAATGCCCACTTGCTGAAGTTCGCTCAATTGTTGTTTTATCTGTGCGCTCACGCTGGAGGCCACCTGATCGTAATCTCTATGCGCCCCGCCCAACGGTTCCTCAATGATGGTGTCAATCAGGCCGAGCCGTAGCAGCCTGCGGGCGGTTACGCCTAGCGCTTCCGCCGCGTCTTCTGCCTTGCCCGAGTCCTTCCATAAAATGGATGCGCAGCCCTCAGGCGAAATCACCGAGTAAGTGCTATATTGCAGCATGTTCAACCGGTCGCCCACGCCAATTGCCAAGGCGCCCCCGGATCCCCCCTCGCCAATGACTATCGATATAACCGGTGTTCGCAACTCCGACATAACCATCAGGTTTCTGGCGATGGCCTCGCTTTGTCCGCGCTCTTCGGCGCCGATGCCGGGATAAGCGCCGGGCGTATCGATAAAGGTAATCGTCGGAAGTTTAAATCGTTCCGCGAGTTGCATAATGCGCAAGGCTTTGCGATAGCCTTCCGGCTTTGGCATGCCATAGTTCCGGTAGATCCTATCCTTGATGTCTCTGCCCTTCTGGTGCCCGACCAGCGCAACCGGCTCACCCTCGAAACGGCCAATCCCTGTTACGATTGCAGGGTCATCCGCAAAATTACGATCGCCGTGCAGTTCAATGAAATCGGAAAATATTCTGCCAACATAGTCAAGGGTATAAGGCCGGAGGGGGTGCCGGGCTATCTGAGAAACCTGCCAGGCATTGAGTGTGGCAAAAATTGCCTGTGTCAGATCCTTGCTGCGCTTTTGCAGGCGGGTGATCTCATTGTGGATATTCAGTTCGCCATCGTCACTGACGTGGCGCAACTCTTCGATCTTCGCCTCCAACTCAGCGATGGGTTGCTCAAAATCGAGAAAATTAACTGATTGTTGCTGTTCCATGATACGGGTTAATCCACTGCCCAGCCGGATTTTTCAGATACAGGTTAAAGCTTCACCCGTTTCGGAAAGTCCAGGCATACATTTGTCGCGCCCACCATGTCGGTAAGTTCGGTCATTAATTCGTCGCTGAATTTTACGCCCCACTCGCTGCCGAAATTCAGGCAGGTTGAGACATTGTCGTTATTATATTCCATCAAAACCCGATTTGTCCCGGATCGATAACGCGACAATACCTCCTTGACTCCGAGGACAAACTTGTCGCTTAGCATATTTTTATTTATTTTCAAACGGATAGCTGCATATCGCCGCCGCAACTCAGAGATCGAGTAAATCTCAGCCGCAACTATGGATATGCCGGTCTCGTAGTAGTTATCTTGCGTCGCTTCCCCCTTCAATACGATAAGCTGATCTTTCTGTAGTAGTTCTCCGTACTTCTGGTAATTTTCGCTGTAAACCGTAACCTGCAGGCGCGCAGTTTTATCATCCAGATCCAGTTCGGCCATGCGTCCCCTGTTCCCGGTGCGGATGCGCAGATTCTCAATATAACCAGCCACCGTCAGACTCATGCCTGGCTTGACCTTCTCCAACCGGGCAGAAATAAACGGCGCCAACTCTTTTTCAAAACGAGTGATTGGATGTCCTGTCAGGTAAAACCCAAGAGTTTCCTTCTCCCCTTTCAGACGTGTGAGTTCTTCCCAGTCGGGCGCGCTGACATAAGGTGTTTCAGCTTCAGCAGACCCGTCCGTGTGTTGCGGCAGCAAGTCCGCGCCGAACATATCATTCTGTCCGACCTCGGCATTGCTGGCCTGCTGCTCAGCGAACCTCAGCGCCTTCTCCAGGCTTTCCGCCAGCACGCTTCTGGGTTGGCCGAAATCATCCAGCGCGCCGGACCGGATCAGCGCTTCTATTACCCGTTTGTTGAGAGGTCGCGGAGCCGTGCGCCTGCAGAATTCAAACAGGTCGGAAAATTGGCCGCGCTCCCGCCTCTCCGCACACATGTTCTCAATAGCAGCGCGGCCTACACCCTTGATGGCGCCCAGACCATATAAAACAGCGCATTCATTAATCACCTTGAACTTATAATTGCTGTGATTCACAGATGGGGGTTTTATCGCCAGTTTCATCCTGTTCGACTCTTCGATCATCCGTACCGTCCGATCAGTATTATTCATGTCCGCGGACAGTACGGCAGCCATGAATGCGGCAGGATAATGGGTTTTCAACCAGGCGGTCTGGTAAGCAAGCAGCGCATAAGCAACAGAATGGGATTTGTTGAAGCCGTAGCCGGCAAACTTTTCCATCAGGTCAAATATGGAGGTGGCAACTGTTTTGCTGACCTGGTTATTCAGTGCGCCCTGCACGAAAATATCTCTTTGTTGCGCCATCTCTGCGCGCTTTTTCTTGCCCATGGCACGGCGCAGCAAATCGGCTGACCCCAGGGTGTAACCGCCCAGGATGCGCGCTATCTGCATTACCTGTTCCTGGTACAGGATCACACCATAGGTCGGTTTCAGCACAGACTCAAGCAAAGGGTGGAGATAGCGCACCTTGGCTTTGCCTTTTTTCCGGTCGATAAAATCATCAACCATGCCCGAATCCAGGGGGCCGGGGCGGAATAATGCCACCAGCGCGACCAGATCATCGAATTTATCCGGTTCCAATCGTTTTATCAGTTTTCTCATCCCATCCGATTCAAGCTGGAATATTGCGCTGGTGTCCATGCGCCGTATAGTTGCATAGGTTGCGGCATCATCGAGCGCGATATGTTTTATCTCCAGGCTTGGGACGCCATTGTCAAGCAGCAGTTCATTGATATCTTTTACTGCCCAATCGATAATGGTCAGGGTGCGCAGTCCCAGGAAATCAAACTTGACCAGTCCGATGGCTTCCACATCTCCCATGTCAAACTGGGTTGACGTGACTGAAGTGTTTCTTTCGCAGTACAGCGGCATAAACTCGGTCAAAGTCCAGGGCGAGATGACGATGCCACCCGCGTGTTTTCCCGCATTTCGGGATAGCCCCTCCAGTTTTTTTGCCAGGTCAATGAGGATTTTGACCTCCTCTTCCTCATCGTATCGCTGTTTCAGTATCTCCTCCGCTGCCAGCGCCTTATCCAGAGTCATATCCAGTTCAAACGGGATTAACTTGGCTATCTTGTCTACGTAGCCGTAAGGGTGTCCGAGCGCCCTGCCTACATCGCGCACCACTGCTTTTGCCGCCATGCTGCCGAAAGTGATGATCTGGGAGACCCGGTCGCGCCCGTAACGGCTGGACACGTATTCGATTACTTCATCCCGTCTGTCCATACAGAAATCCACGTCAAAATCAGGTAGTGATACCCTGTCCGGATTCAGGAACCGTTCGAACAGCAATTCATGATAAATCGGATCTAACTCGGTGATGCCCAAGACATAGGCAACCAGGGAACCGCCCCCGGAACCGCGTCCTGGCCCTACCGGTATGCCCTGCTGTTTTGCCCAATGGATGAAATCAGCCACGATGAGGAAATAACCCGGAAAACCCATACTGGTGATCACATCAAGTTCATCGTCCAGACGCTTTCGGTATTGATCCGGATCGATGCCACTTACTGCCGCCCGCTTGTCGCTCACCAGTCTTTCCAGGCCGTTATAGGCTTCCCGACGCAGCCAATCTGACTGGTCGAATCCTTCCGGAACAGGAAACTCCGGCAGGTGATAATCCCCGAATTGCAGTTCAAGGTTGCAACGGATGGCGATATTGACGCTGTTCTGTAACGCTTCGGGCAGGTCGTGAAACAACTCCTGCATCTGTTCCGGTGATTTCAGGTATTGTTCGCTGGTATAGGTTCGGGGACGTTTTGAGTCGTTGAGCGTATTACCATTATTAATACAGACCCGGGCTTCGTGGGCCTCAAAGTCTTCAGGCGTCAGAAACCGGGCGTCATTGGTCGCAACCACGGGCAGTTCGAACTGCGCGGCAAGCTCCAGGGTTTCTTGAATATAAACATCTTCCCCAGGGCGGCCAACGCGTTGCAGCTCCAGATAGAACCGGTCAGGGAATAAATCCCGAAAATACGCCAGATGTTGTCTGGCAGAATCGGGTTGGTTATGCATGATGGACTGGCCGACCGCGCCGCTCATTGCGCAGGACAAGGCGATCAGACCGTTCGAACGGCGCTGCATCCAGTCTCTTTGTATCACGGGCGTCCCGCGTGACTGGCCCTCGGTATAGCTTTGGGTGATCAATTCCGTCAGGGCTTTGAAGCCATCGTTATTCTGGCAAAGCAGCACAAGCCTCTGGTTCTTATCGTCGCCGTTTTCATCCGCCAGGTTTATCTCTGCTCCAATGATGGGTTTGACGCCGCGGCTCAGGCATTTCCGGTAGAACTTGACCATCGAAAACATGTTGTACAATTCGGTGATCGCGCCGGACCACATGCTTTTCTCAACCAGAGAGTCCACGTAATCGTCGACCCGTAGCAAACCGTCTACCAGAGAATATTCGGTGTGCGTATGTAAATGGACAAAATTATCCTGCATTTTTTGCATTCAGCCGCTTCGGGCAACCCCTGGCCAAATCAGAGGTCCTGTTATTCGGGCACAGAGCACAGATTAAACAAAAGAGATTGTTGTACCGGGGCGAAACTGCGCCGGTGAATTGGGCATGGACCGTGTTCGGCTAATGCCTGAATATGCTGCCGGGTCGGATAACCCTTGTGCCGGGCAAAGCCGTAACCCGGGTATTTTCGTTCCATTTCCCGCATTTCCTGGTCCCGGCACACCTTAGCCAGAATTGAAGCAGCGCTAATACATGCTTCAGTCTGGTCGCCTTTTATGATGGCGCTGACCGGACAACGGGTCTCGGGACAGCAGTTGCCGTCGACCAGCGCCTGCTCGGGCATAACGCTTAACCCCTCAATTGCCCGTTGCATGGCCAGTAAACTCGCTTGCAATATATTCAACCTGTCAATCTCAAGATGGTCGGCGCGGCCGATAGCATAGGCCAGCGCCTTCTCCCGAATAAGACCTGCCAGCCGCTCCCGGCGCGGTTCCGATAAGATCTTGGAATCGGCCAGTCCGGCAACCATGTCAGTCTGATCCAGAATCACTGCGGCTGCAATCACCGGCCCCGCCAGCGGCCCGCGGCCCGCCTCGTCGACGCCTGCCAGCAAGCGCGCGCGCTTCATCCTGAGCAAAGTTCTAGCGCGTCGGAACAGCCCTGTCCATCAACCAGCTCCAACACAGCGCGCGCAGCGTTGGTTTCGGCTATCCGCAAGGACTCATGGAGATCAGTGAAACAGCGGGATAATGCGCGCGCTTCATGTGGTTGTTCCAGCCAGAATTGCAGCGCCGGGCCCAGAACTTCCGCCCGGCATTCCGACTGAAAATACTCAGGCACAAGCTTCCGCCCTGCCAACAGGTTGGGCAACGACACCCATGCCACATTGAGCAATGCGCGCACGATCCAATAGCTGAGACTATGCATCCGATAAGCGACAACCATGGGTGTTTTGTAAAGCATCGCCTCAAGGGTAACAGTGCCTGAAGCGACCAGCGCAACGCTGGCTGCCGCCAAGGTATCCGCAATTCTGTGTTTGACTATTTGCAAAGGCAAAGCCCTGCTTTCGGCTGCCGCGCGTAACTGTTCCGCTGCGCGGTCATCGACCGCGTTGGCAATAAACCTGAGCCTATCATGGCGCGCAGCCAGCCAGGCAGCCGTGTCGAGAAAAGGACCTGTCAGTTTCTCCAATTCCGCGTGCCGGCTGCCAGGCAGAATGGCAACCGTCAAACTGTCTGAAGGCAGGCCAAGACGCTGGCGGGCGCCTTCGACATCTTTTTCAATATCCACTTGTTCCGCCAGCGGGTGCCCCACGTACCTGGCAGAGACCTTGCGACGGCGTAAAAACTCCGCTTCAAACGGAAAGACACATAATACAAGCTGCGCGGCCCGCCTGATTTTGCGTATCCGCCAAGAACGCCAGGCCCACACCGTGGGGCAGACATAGTGGATAGTTTTTATCCCGTTGTTGCGTAGTTTCCGCTCAAGGTCAAGATTGAAGTCAGGAGAGTCCACACCGATAAACACATCCGGCCGGTATTCGATGAAGCGTTGCGCCAGCATTGCGCGCGCTTTGAGCAACTGTGGCGCCTTCCCCAATACCTCCACCACCCCCATCACCGCCAGTTTTTCCATTGGAAACAGGATATCACAACCCGCTTGGCGTAGATTTGCCCCTCCCACTCCTGCCACCTTGAGGTCCGGCCGGCGCTGTCTTATATCTTTGATCAGTTGCGCGGCCAGAAAGTCTCCTGAAGGTTCGCCCGCTACAATTCCGATTTTCATAACAGCCTGATGTCAACGGACAATTCCGCGTTCGGACTGCCTGATAAACCGGGTGAAAATTCCAACCTCGCGGTCTTCCATGGCAAGGTCGTCAAGTTTTTTCAGGGCATTTTTAAGAAGCAGCCCTTCACGATAGACAATGCGATATGCCTTCTTCAGCGCTTCAACCGAATTGTCGGGAAATCCATGGCGTTTGAGACCCACCCGGTTAAGACCGCTGGGTTTTGCGCTATTGCCGGATACCATCAGGTAAGGCGGAACATCTTTCAAGATGATAGAACCGATAGCGGAAATACTGTGGCGCCCGACCCGGCAAAACTGATGCACGCCGGTAAACCCGCCCAGAATCGCATAATCTTCAATCTGCGCATGACCGGCAAGGGTGGCGTGATTGGCGAAGACTGTGTTGTTTCCCACCTGGCAATCATGGGCAATATGCGTATACGCCATAATCCAGTTGTTGTTGCCCACATGAGTTACGCCTCCGCCCAGCGCAGTCCCGCGATTGATACTGCAGAACTCTCTGATGACGTTATTAGAGCCTATCTCCAGGAAGGATTCGGTTTCACCCTGATACTTCTTGTCCTGGGGATCTTCGCCTAAGGACGAAAACTGCGATATCCTGGTTGCTTCTCCTATCCGGGTTGGCCCTTTGACCACCACATGCGGTCCGATAACACAATCGTCCGCAATCCTGACCCGATCCGCTATCACGCTATATGCGCCGATACTGACCCCACTCCCAATCTCTGCGCCGGAGTGTATTTTCGCAGTGGGGTCGATCAAGTCTCCCGGTCCGAAATAGTAGTCAATAGGTCCGAGTCAGCCACGACTACGCCATCAACCTTCGCAACACAGGAAAAGCGCCAGATATTCCTTCGCAAAGCAACGAATCTCACTTCGATCGTCAGTTGATCCCCTGGGCCGACGGTCTTTCTGAACCTGGCCTTGTCAACGCCTACCAGGTAATACAACTTGTTCCAGTGCTCGCTCCCCTGTTCCGACAACAGACCCAGAACCGCGGAAGCCTGCGCCATAGCTTCGATAATAAACACTCCCGGCATAATTGGATGCTGGGGGAAATGGCCCTGGAAAAACGGCTCGTTGGCAGTAACGTTCTTGACCGCGGTCAGGAATACACCAGACTCGTAATCCGTTACCTTATCCAGCAACAACATGGGATAGCGGTGCGGCAGCGCCTGTTTTATCTGATCAATATCCAGTTCCGGCATTATCAAATAGCCTCATAAAGATTGGCCACAAGAGGAACAGAAAATAGCGTTCTCTGTTGCTTAAGGAAACTCTGATTAAGTCAGAGCTTCCCTTAATATCTCTGTGCCCTGGGGTTTATCGTTCATTGTACCAGTTTCTCCAATGCAGACACTTTTCTCGCCAGTTTGTCCAGGCGCCTGAACCTGACCGTGTTTTTACGCCAGGTCAGATTGTCCGTTACGGGCGCGCCCGAAGAGTAAACGCCCGCCTCCGTGATGCTGTTTGATACGCCTGACATGCCGGTTATGACGACATCATCGACAATCGTAATATGGCCGTTAATGGCGCTGCCGCCACCGATCATGCAGCGGCGACCAATGATGGCGCTGCCGGCTACCACTGCCGCCCCAGCAATGGCAGTGTGTTCTCCAACCCGGACATTATGACCTATCTGCACCTGGTTATCGATTTTCACGCCGGCTTCTATTATGGTGTTTTCAATAGCGCCTCTGTCAATAGTCGTGTTGGCGCCTATTTCAACATCGTCTCCGATGATAACGCCGCCCAGTTGCGGAATTTTCTGCCAGCGGCCGGAATCATTGGCGATCCCATAACCATCCGCTCCGATAACGACACCAGGATGGACCAAGACCCGTGCGCCGATTTCGACACGCTCCATGATGGTCACACACGCGTGTATATGGCAGTGGCTGCCGATTCTGACACCCGCCTCGAGCACGCAGCCAGGGCCAATCCAGACGCCCGGGCCAATGACGGCATTGCGACCAATCACAGAATTGGCGCCGATAAAACAATCCGCTGCGATATCCGCATTGGCTTCAATGACCGCAGTCTGGTGAATGCTCGGGGTGAATGCCGGCACAGGATTCAGAAACCTGGCCGCTTTAGCGTAACCGAGGGAAGGATTGTCTGTGATCAAACTCGCAGTGGGACAGCCAGCCGCATCTTCGGCTGCCAGTATCACTGCGCTGGCGCGGGTCGTTTTCAGGTCAGCGCGATAGCGTTTGTTGGCATAGAATGTCAAGTCGCCAGGCGCAGCATTGCGCAAGCTGGCAACATTGGTTATCTCGTTGGCAGGATTGCCCCGCAGTTCTGCGTTAATGGCTGCAGCAATTTCTCCCAAAGTCGCCGTCATGAATATAGCAAACCGTCATTCAGCTCCGTCAACGTCTTTTCCCGAGGCATTTTCTTTCTTCAACTGATCTATCACAAGCTGTGATATATCCACTTTCGGGCTGGCATAGATCACACCTTCATTCAATATCATGTCAAAGCCGTTTTCGCGCGCGATCGTGTTGATGGCATCGACGATATCTTTCTGAATTTTTGCAATTTCTTCGTTTCTGCGAAAGGTCAGATCTTCGCGAAACTCATCCTGGTTGCGTTTCAGGTCGCGCCGCTCATTCACAATGTCCCGCTCCAACTTGCTTCTTTCCGCTTCGCTCATGATGGGGGCATCCTTGGTTAATCTGTCTTCCATTTCTTTCAGCGTTTTCTGATTTTCCACCAGTTCCCGGTCCCGGGGAGCAAACTCTTTCTCAAGCAAACTGCGCATCTTCTCAGCCTGGGGGGACTGTTCCAAGATGCGTATGGCATTCACGGCGCCAATTTTATAATCCTCGGCAATCACCTCAGGGAGTATGCCGACCGTTAAAACACATATCAGAAAACAGGTAAGCCTCATAGCGCTTATAGACTCCAATTAATATAAAAGAACATTATTCTCTAAAATGTTGAACCAAAGGTGAACTGGAACGGCTGTGTCTCATCTCCTTCCTGGTCTCCAATGGGCTTCGCTATACTAACACTTACCAGACCAAAAGGTGATATCCAGATACCGCTCAAACCCGTAGAATACCTTAGTTCACTGAATTCGAACGATTCATCGCTGGAAAAAACATTGCCGCCGTCAAAAAACGCGGCGAACCTGACCTGTTTGAAGTCCTTCAGAAACGGCAGTGGAAAAATCATTTCCGCGCCGCCGGTCACCCTGATATTACCACCCAAGGGCCGCCGCCTGGTTCCTCCCTGCACCGGGGTATCTTTTGGTCCCAGCGTATTCTCCTCGTAACCGCGTACCGATCTCGGTCCGCCGGCATAGAAGTTTTCAAAAAACGGGAGTTCATCGGTGCCGAACAGGCCGCTCCCATACCCCAAGTCGCCTTTTACGGTAAATATGAAGTCGCGCAGCACCGGATGATACCATTGAGTCCGGTAGCCGATCTTGAAAAACTCCAGGGAGTTGCCGAATGATGGAACCGCTATTTCCGAGCTGAACCGGTGCTGTACGCCCCGGGTCGGTAATATCGCACGGTTACGGGTATCGTAGGAAAATGCCGCAGAAAGTCTCAGAATATCGAATTTGCTGCCTTCCCGTTCAATAAAATCCCTGACCTGCTCGGCAAAGAACCGATCTTCGGACAAGCCGGTGTTTTCATAGCCGAAAGCAACACTAATGAAGTTATATTCAGTCACCGGAACGCCGAAACTGACGCCTGCGCCTATTACCCGGCTGTCGAACGCGGTAATGTTCGCGTCATACGCCTCGGTTTCCTGGTAATTGACGTTGAAGCCGCGGCTTATGCCGTCAACGGTGTAGTACGGGTTCACGTAACCCAGTGCAAACCTGCGGTTGATATCACTGTTGTTGAACGCAAACTGTATGCGTTTCCCGGAACCCAGGAAGTTGTCCTGGGTAATACTGGTCTGGAATATCAGCCCCTGGTTCTGGGAAAAACCCAGGCCGGCAAGAAAATTGCCGAACGGCTTTTCCGTCACCGTATAATTGACGTCAACCTGGTCCGCAGAACCCGCTATAGCCGGTGTCTCTACGTTGACTTCTTCAAAAAACCCCAGCCGCTGCAGCCTGATCTTCCCTCGCTCCACCTTGGGAGTTGAAATCCAACCCCCTTCATGCTGACGCATTTCCCGTCTCAACACCTCATCCCTGGTTCTGGTATTGCCGGAAAAATTGATCCGTCTGACATAAACCCTTTTGCCGGGGTCGACAAAAAACGTGACTTCAACCGTATTGTCATCTTCATTGATGTCGGGGATGGAATTGACGTTGGCAAACGCATAGCCGGAACTACCCAGCCGATCTGTCATGCGCTCGCTGCTGTCAGTCACCTGTTTGCGGGAAAACAGACTGCCTTTGGCGATGCTGACCAGGTTATATAATTGTTGTTCCGGAAGAATGAATTCGCCTGCAAGTTTGACCCCGGACACCATGTACTGGCCACCCTCAGTGATATTGATTGTGATGTAAATATCTTTCTTGTCGGGCGTGATTGACACCTGAGTGGAGTCAATACTGAAGTTCACGTAACCCCGGTCGAGATAAAACGAGCGTAGTGTTTCCAGATCGCCCGACAATTTCTGACGCGAGTACTGGTCATCCTTGGTAAAAAAGGAAAGCAGGCCTGGCTTGGACAATTCAAATTCGTCCAGCAGATCGTCTTCTCTGTAGGATTGGTTGCCGACGATATTGATCTGCTTGATACGCGCCGCCTTGCCTTCCGATATTTCTATGGATACGGCGACGCGGTTATTGGACAATGGGGTCACTTCCGAGTTGATGTTCAGCGCATATTTGCCGGCGGAAAAATATTGCCTGCGCAATTCTCGTTCCAGCCCGTCCAGTTGCGACTGGTCGAAAACCCTTCCCTCCGCAAAACCGATCTGGTTCAGACCATCCAGCAAATCCTCGGTCTTGATATCCTTGTTGCCGCTGATTTCAATACTGCCTATCGCCGCGCGCTCCTTGAGAACAATCACCAGGACATTGCCGTCCCGCTTAAGTTGTACATCATCGAAGAAGCCTGTTTTGAACAGCGCGCTAACCGCTTCGGAGGATACCTCGGAGCTGAAAGTATCGCCTACTTCCAGCGGCAAGTAGTTGAATACGGTTCCCGGGGTAAGCCGTTGCAATCCTTCCACCCGTATATCCTCGATGATGAATTCTTGCGCGGCAAGACCGTGAGTAACGCCGGCAAGCATCAGCGCCAGCAAAAAAGATTTACAAAAGTATGAATTTATTACTTTCGGCAACATGTTCAATATGATAAACCACTGCGACCGACAAATCCATCACCTTATACACCGCAACCGGAACGTCACCCTGCAAGCCTTGAGATGTCGTTAAAAATAGCCACGGCCATTAAGCTGAATAACAATACCAGACCGATGCGTTGACCCAGTAGCTCCGTGGAAGCTGATACCGGGCTACCCTTGACAAATTCAATACAATAATAGAACAGGTGACCGCCGTCCAGTAACGGCACAGGCAACAGGTTCAACACTGCCAGACTGATGCTGACGATAGCCAGGAAACCAAGGAAGGCGACCAGGCCCATCTGCGCGGTCTGCCCCGCAAACTGGGCTATGCTGACCGGGCCACTCAGGTTCTTCAGCGATGCCTGGCCAGTTATCATCCGTCCCAGGATCTGCAGGGTAATAACCGTCATGTCAATGGTTTTTCCAATCCCTTTTGCCAGCGCGCTATGCAGCGGATATGACTCGGTCGCAAACAGGTATTGATCCATGTCGTAGTCAGGCTCTAGGCTCGCCCCGATGAAGCCGATTTTATCTCCCTGCTCGGTGACCCTGGCCTCGGGTGTGATGATTAGTTCCACGATCTGGCCAGCCCTGGAAAGACTGACAACCAGCGGCGTTTCCGGCGCGGCCCTGACCAGCTCAACCCAGCCTTGCCAGTCCTGCACGGGTATGCCGTCCACGGTTATTATCCTGTCGCCTTGTTCCAGACCGGCCTGCCAGGCGCGCCCCTGGTAGGTTAACGCGCCAATGATTGGGGCCGCCACAGGCCGCGCAGGCTCAATGCCCAGCAGGCTCAGCAGACTGCTCCCGGCCATGGCATCTATCGGTATCTGCGCTAGTTCGACATCCTCCAAGCGCGCATGCCCCTGCGTGTCTTTTACCCTGACTGTCGCCGTACTGCGGTCAACAACCCCGGCGATCAGTAGTTCCATGGCCGAATTCCAGGTCGGCGTGGCCCGCCCGTTGATTTCCAAAATCTCATCATGCGCTTGAAAACCCGCGCGCGCGGCCATCGAATCTTCCTGCACAGAACCGATGACGGGTTTGAGACCGGTTATTCCGACCATATAGATAATCCAGTAGGCCAACGCCGCAAAGATGAAGTTGAATATCGGTCCCGCGGCGACGATCGCGACCCGAGCGCCAAGCGTTTTGTTATTGAATGCCCTGGCTCGTTCCGCCGCAGTGACGCTTCCCTCGCGCTCGTCCAGCATTTTCACATACCCTCCAAGCGGAATTGCGCCAATGACAAATTCCGTGTTGTCATGGCCGAATTTTCTACTCCAGAGCGCGCGACCAAAACCAACAGAAAATTTCAGGATTTTCACGTCAAAGCGCCTGGCGACGAGGAAATGTCCGAGTTCATGGAAAGTGATCAGGGTTCCCAGCGCGAGAATAAAAGCGACGATCATTTGCAATGCAGCCATCATGAGCGCAACTCCCGGCATTGCTCCCGCGCGTAATCCCTGGAACATTGATCCGCATTGAGAATATGCTCCAGTGTAGCAGCCGGTTGCGCGCAGACGCCATCCAAAGCGCGTTGTACCACTTCAGCAATCTCCGTGAACCTGAGCCGGCCTTCCAGAAACTCCTCGACCGCAACTTCATTGGCGCCATTCAGTATGGTGGTGGCCGTTCCACCTGCGGCGAATGCCTGCCTTGCCAAACCGAGACATGGGAATCTGTCGGGGTCAGGTTTTTCAAAATTCAATTGTGATATATCAAACAGACTCAACTTTTTAACTCCTGATTCGATCCGCCCAGGCCAACCCATGACATGGGCAATCGGTGTTCGCATGTCCGGGTTACCAAGCTGCGCCAGCATTGAGCCGTCGGAATACTCAACCAGGGAATGCACAATACTTTCCGGATGTATGACCACTTCAATATTGTCTATGCCGGTATTGAATAACCAGCAGGCTTCAATAACTTCCAGTCCTTTGTTCATCATAGTAGCAGAATCCACCGATATTTTCCTTCCCATATCCCAGTTGGGGTGGGCGCAGGCCTGCGCCGCAGTCACATCCCGCAACTCCTGCAAACGCCGGGTGCGGAACGGTCCACCGGACGCAGTCAGCATGATGCGAGTGACCCCGGCGCGCTCCAGGCTGCCGTCGAAATCCGGCGGCATGCACTGGAATATGGCATTGTGCTCGCTGTCGACTGGCAGCAGAACGGCGCCGTTCTCTCTTACTGCGTCCATGAACAGTCCGCCGGACATCACCAACGACTCCTTGTTGGCCAGCAATACTCGCTTGCCGGCGCGCGCCGCGGCCAATGTGGGAAGCAAACCCGCTGCTCCGACGATTGCCGCCATCACATAGTCTGTCTCAGCGCAGCTTGCGACCTCTTGCAAGCCCGCTACGCCTGACATCACCCGGATTTCAGGCGCCGGACGCCGCAAAGCATCTTGCAGGCGGCGCGCCGAGTCCGGGTCTACCATGACTGCATACTGCGGTCGCCATGCAAGACATTGCTCCAGCAGGTTCGTAACATTGGTATTTGCCGTGAGCGCAACCAGTTCAAACCTTTCCCTGTGTCTGGACATGACGTCCAGCGTGCTCAGCCCGATACTCCCGGTTGATCCCAGGATCGTGATACCGGTCATAACGCGTGCTCCAGCAACAGGACACCGCTGAAATACACCGGCGCAGCGGCAGTGAGGCTGTCTATCCGGTCCAAGGCGCCACCGTGTCCCGGCAATAATTCGCCACTGTCTTTGACTCCCGCGCCGCGCTTGATCAGGCTCTCGGTCAAATCTCCGATCACGGACGCGGCAATGGCGATCGCGCAGACCAACAAAAACAGTAACAATTCGACCAAGCTCATTGGCAGCCATAGCAGCGCGCACAGCAGCGCCGCAACCAGGCCAAAACTAAACGCGCCGAATAGTCCCTCGCGGGTCTTTCCCGGACTGATGTGAACAGCAAGTTTATGCCTGCCCCATCGTTGGCCGATAAAATAGGCCCCACTGTCAGCAGACCAGATCACAATGAATAAACAGGCCACCAGCACAGGCCCGTCAAAATCGGCATGGGCGCGCAACGCCACCAGCGATACCCAGGCGGGAACCAGCACGATCATGCAGATAACCGCTTGTGACAGGAAGCCGGGATTGAATTTTCTTCCATCCTTCCTGCTTATGACCAGAAACGCGGCTGTCACCCACCAGAACAGCGCCAAAATCACGATATACAAGGTCAATACGCTGTCAATATGGTAATAACATACCGATAGAAGCAATGCTGTCAAAACCTGCGCGAATATTTTCCGGCTGATGCCGCGCGCGTCAGCCATACCCGCCCACTCCCAGGTCCCCGCCAGTATTAACAGCGCGCACAACCCGACAAACAACAGTTGTGAACCGAAAAGGGTAATTCCCAGCGCCAATGGTATCAACGCCAGGGCGGTACCAACCCGAGGCTCAATCCGGAGTTTCATTTTGTCCGATCTGTTCCGAAGTACGGCCAAAACGGCGCTGCCTGCCGACATAGGATTCAAGCGCCTTGTCGTATTCTGCCATGTTGAAATCCGGCCAGTACACATCAGTAAAATACATTTCCGTATAAGCGAGCTGCCACAACAGAAAATTGCTGATACGAACTTCTCCGCCGGTTCGGATAAAGAGGTCAGGATAATCCGGCAAGTCCAGGCAGTTTCTGAAGGACTCTTCCGATATCTTATCAATGCCCTGCTGACCTGGCGGCAATGCGGCAAAGAGTTTTTTGCAGGCGGAGACGATTTCCCGGCGACCGCCGTAATTGATTGCGATAACAAGGTTCAAGCCGTAATTTTCCGAGGTTCTGCGCCCGGCCTGCGCAACCAGGGATTGCAATTCATCAGGAAAGACAGAGATATCGCCGATAAATGACAAGCGCACATTATTTTTGTCCAGCGCCTCGATTTCTTCATCCAAGGCAACCAGCAACAGCTCTATCAATAATGCCACTTCAGCATCCGGGCGCAGCCAGTTTTCGCTACTGAACACATACACGGTAAGCATCCTGATGCCGCGCCGAATACTGTGCTCGACCGTTTCCCGTAAGGCAACTATACCAGCCTCGTGGCCAGCAGCGCGGGGCATTCCCCTGCTCTTTGCCCATCTGCCGTTGCCATCCATGACGATGGCCACGTGCCCAGGCATGATTTCCATCAGTTCCGATATTGCGCCAATGAATGCGAGGTAAGCACAGGGGTAATCCGGGCTAAATTTCCATCAATTCCATTTCCTTATCCTTGAGTATTTCCTCTATCTCTTCAATATGTGTATCCGTGAGCTTTTGTATCCTGTCTTCATTCCGGCGGTCGTCATCTTCCGTAATCAGCTTTTCCTTTAACATATCTTTGATATGATGGTTTGCATCCCGACGGATGTTGCGCAACGCAATCCTGGCTTTTTCCGCCTCGGACCTGACCACCCGGGTCAGTTCCTTCCTGCGCTCCTCGGTCAGCGCCGGCAAGGGCACCCGCATAATGTTCCCTGTGCTAACCGGATTCAAGCCCAGGTCGGAATTTAGTATAGCCTTCTCGATTCCCCCGGCCATATTCTTGTCCCATGGCGCTACGCCCAGCGTGCGCGCGTCCAGCACACTGATATTCGCCGCCTGGTTCAATGGAACCTGGCTGCCATAATAATCGACGATGATATGCTCCAGCAGACTCGGATGAGCGCGACCGGTGCGGATTTTACTAAGTTCGCTACGCAGCGCTCTGAGTGTTTTATGCATCCGCTGGTCAGCATCTTTGAGTATATCTTCAATCATGAGGTTTCTCCAAGGCTGGTCACAAGGGTCCCTTCAGGCATGCCTTCGGCAGCGCGCAGCAAAGCGCCTGGTTGCATCATGTTCAACACTCGTAGCGGCATGTTATTCTCGCGGCATAATACGATGGCTGTGGTATCCATCACTGCCAACTTGCGTTCAATAACATCATCATAACTCAAAACGTCAAATCGTTTTGCCGATTTGTCCAGCGCCGGGTCGGCGGAATAGATCCCGTCGACCTTGGTCGCCTTGATCAACAGGTCTGCAGTGATCTCGACGGCTCTAAGGCTTGCGGCTGAATCCGTGGTAAAAAAAGGATTGCCAGTTCCGGCCGCAAAAATTACCACGCGCCCTTTTTCCAGGTGGCGCACCGCCCGCCTCCTGATATAATCCTCGCACACTTCGTTGATTTCGATGGCCGACATGACCCGAGCATAGCAGCCGAGTTGCTCCAGGGCATCCTGTAATGCCAGAGAGTTCATGATGGTGGCCAGCATGCCCATGTGGTCCGCGGTCACCCGGTCGATGCCTGCGGCGGCCAATCCTGAACCGCGGAAGAAATTTCCCGCACCCAGAACAAGGGCTATTTCGGCGCCGTTCAGTCCAAGTTCGCGAATTTCGCCCGCGAGTCGCTTTATCGTGGCAGGATCGATACCGTAAGCGGCTTCGCCCATGAGCGCTTCACCGCTCAGCTTTATCAAAATTCTTCGATAGCGCAGTTCCGAAACGTCAGGCAAAACCTGGTTACTCCTTAACCGGTGGACTGCGCCAGTCCGGCCTGTTGCATGACTTCAGCGGCAAAATTGTCCTCTTTCTTTTCCAGTCCCTCACCGACTTCATAGCGAATGAAGCCGTTCACCTGCGCCTTATTCGTCTTTAACAGTTCTGCAACGCTCAGGTCGGGATCCTTGACGAAAGCCTGCCCCAACAACGTATTTTCCCGCAGAAACTTCTTCATCCTGCCGGCTACCATTTTCTCGATGATCGTTTCCGGTTTCCCGGTTTGCCTGGCCTGGGCAAGCTGGATTTCCCGCTCTTTTTCCAGTACTTCGCCAGCGACATCCTGTTCATCTACACACAGCGGATTAGCGGCTGCAATATGCATCGCGAGGTCCTTCGCCAACACCGGATTATCCGTGGACAGGTCCACTATCACGCCGATCCGTATGCCGTGAACATAGACACCCAGGGTCCCGCTCTGGCTTTTTCGGATGCGCTCATGGCGGCGGATACTTATGTTTTCTCCCAGCTTGGTTACCAGTTCCTGCCTGGCTTCTTCCACTGACCGGGCTTTCTTCTCTTTCAGCGGCAAATCCGCCGATGTGCCCGAGCTTCCGTCGCCTTGATCCAGCAGCGCGCCCGCCAGCCCGTGAGCGAACTGCTGAAAGTTCTCATCCCGGGCGACAAAGTCCGTTTCACAATTGACTTCCAGTATCACTGCCTCGCTGCCGGCGGCATCCTGTTCTATCACTATCGTGCCTTCAGCGGCAATACGCCCCGCTTTTTTTGCGGCTTTGGCCACACCGGATTTGCGCATCGCATCGATCGCGGCTTCAATGTCGCCGGCAGTCTCCTGCAACGCCTTTTTACAATCCATCATGCCGGCGCCGGTGCGGTCCCGCAATTCTTTTACCATGGAAGCAGAAATTTGCATGTTATCCTCAGTCCTGTTTACTTTGATCAGTTTGTTCAGTGGGGGTATTGTCCTGTTTTTTAGCAACTTTGGTTGTTTCCGTCTCCGCCTTCTGTTTGTGCTGGAAAAGTTTTATGTCGACCTTGCCTTCCGACACAAAAGTAATTCCCTCTTCAAGCAATCGCCGGCGCTGCTCTTCCCTCCTCTCCTTCATATCCTCCCTGATCAGTTCACCTGAACTGTAGACAATTCTGTGCCAGGGCACATCGGTGTTGGTTAGAACATCAGGCAGCCGTGCCAGCGCCTGTCCCACACGTTGTGCCTTTCTGGAACCAAGCCCGGCCAGGTCGGCTATTTGGCCGTAGGTGTCGACCCGGCCACTCGGAACCTGTCTTACAACCTGATATATCGTATCGTCGAGATCCGCTTCTGGCTGCCCGGGGTCGGTCTGGCTCGCCTTAACCGCCGGTTCTCCGGTCTGCGCTTGTTGTTCCGCCACGGCTTCAGATCCTGCTCCGCTCTCAGTTTTCTGCGGTTCTGTCTTCTTCGCAGCCTTCCTTTCGGGCTTCTTTTTTATCTGGACTTTTTCCCGCTTCGTCTCGACAATGGGCGCGCCTTCGGCGTCCAGTTCGACAAATTCGTCCTTATCCTCGCTCTCGCCCAAGAGCCCAACAGAGTCCTTGCCCGTCATAATCGCATCAGCAATGGCTTTTGTGTAGAACTTGATGGATCGTATGGCATCATCATTGCCGGGGATGACATAATCCACACCGTCAGGACTGTTATTGCTGTCCACCACGCCGATCACGGGAATCTTCAGCTTGACCGCTTCACTGACAGCGATATCCTCATACCCCACATCGATCACGAACAAGGCGTCAGGCCAGCCTTCCATATCCTTGATGCCGGACAGGTTCCGCTCCAGTTTTTCCAGTTCCCGCCGAAGGTACAATGCTTCCTTCTTGCTGACGCGCTCCATAGCCCCGTTACTCTGCATCTCCTCCAGCTCCCGCAGACGGTTAATGGACTTTTTCACTGTCTTGTAGTTGGTTAACAAGCCACCCAACCAGCGCAGGTTGATATACGGCATACCACAGCGTTGGGCTTCTTCACTGATGATCTGTTGTGCGGCGCGCTTCGTTCCTACAAACAATATCTTTCCCTTGTTCGCAGACAGTTTGCCGACAAAATTCAGGGCTTCCTGGAACATCACCTTGGTTTTTTCAAGGTCGATGATATGTATTTTATTTCGATGGCCGAACAGGTACCCGGCCATTTTGGGATTCCAAGAGCGGGTCTGGTGGCCAAAATGCACACCCGCTTCCAGCATCTCGCGCATGCTGATATCAGTCATAAAACATACTCCGGACAGGGTTAAACTTACGCGCATCACACATATCACCCGGCTGGTCGTAAATCGGACAGCCAGGACCCGGATATGCGATCTATTAATGAATGCGCGCGTGGATTTACGGCTTCACTTGCTTTGACAGCAGGCGCTTTATAACATAGAAGGCTTGTGGAAACAAATCTTTCCGTTTACATGTTATGACTATTTCCTTAAAAACGCCGGATGAGGTAGAGAAAATGCGCGTCGCCGGGGCTCTGGCCTCTTCAGTCCTCGCCATGATCGAGCCGCATGTGAAGGCCGGCGTCACCACTGCCGAACTCGATAGCATCTGCCATGAATACATCACCGATAAACTGCACGCGATACCGGCGCCATTGAATTATCGCGGTTTCCCCAAGTCTATCTGCACTTCCATTAACCACGTGGTCTGCCACGGCATACCCGGCAATAAACGCCTGAAAAACGGCGATATCATCAATATAGACATCACCGTAATAAAAAACGGGTATCACGGCGATACCAGCAAGATGTTCTGTGTCGGGCAACCGTCGGTACGCGCCAGGAGACTGGTGGACACAACTTACGAATGCCTGCTACTGGGAATTGAAATGGTCAAACCCGGCACGCGCCTGGGTGATATCGGGCACGCGATCCAGTCCTATGCGGAAGCGCGCCGGTTCTCGGTTGTGCAGGAATATTGCGGACACGGGATCGGCAGGCAGTTCCACGAAGAACCGCAGGTTCTGCATTATGGATTGCCGGGAACCGGGGTAGAGCTCAAGGCAGGTATGACATTCACCATCGAACCTATGATCAACGCCGGCAAGCGCCATGTCAAACAGCTACCCGATAACTGGACTGTGGTCACCAAGGATCACTCACTTTCCGCGCAATGGGAACATACCATTCTGGTCACCAACGACGGCCACGAGGTATTGACCCGCCGGCCTGAAGAAAAGTTTTAACTCAATTCAGAGGTTCCTTAAGGTTAATCCGAAGCGCCGGCGTTATTCAGCTATAAGGTATAAAGCACATGGCTATCGAAGAAACATTATTGTTCGACCAAACCAGCCTGGACGGGAAGGCCTGCGATGTAACTCACCTCAGGCAAGCCCTGGAGCATGGCAACCGTTATCTGAACGAGCGCTTTGAGGCTGGCACGCCGGTGCGCGAGGTCATCAACAAACGAGCCTGGTTGATCGATCAACTGCTAATTCGCGCATGGCAACATCATATTGCCAGCGACTCCATGTCAATGGTGGCGGTCGGCGGTTACGGCCGCATGGATTTATTGCCGGCCTCCGATACAGACCTGCTGTTGCTGATAAAACCGCGCCGGCAAAAATACATGAAATCCGGCATTGAAAGCTTCCTGGCGCTGCTTTGGGACATCGGCCTGGAAGTAGGCCACAGTGTGAGGACGGTGAAGGAGTGTGTGCAAGAAGCGAAATTGGACGTCACAGTCGCCACAAATCTTATGGAATCCAGGCTGATTATCGGTAATGCGGCATTGTTCGAGGCGATGATTAAGATGACGGGGCCGAAGAAAATCTGGCCGTCAAGAAAGTTCTTTGCGGCAAAATGGGAGGAACAGACCACCCGCCACAATAAATTTCATGACAGTGAAAATAACCTGGAGCCAAATATCAAGGAAGGGCCGGGCGGGTTGCGCGACATCCACATGATTGGCTGGGTCGCGAAAAGGCATTTTGGCGCTGAACGACTCAGGGATCTTGTAAAACATGATTTCCTCTCGCAAAAGGAATATGACAGCCTTAACAAGGCGCACAATTTCTTATGGCGCGTGCGCTATACCCTACATCTCGTCTCCAACAGAAGAGAAGACCGGCTGCTGTTTGATCATCAAAAAAACGTCGCCGGCAACTTCGGTTATGCCACGGAGGGCAATTCAGGCGTCGAACAATTCATGAAAACCTACTACCAGACGGTGAAGGAGATCAGCCGATTGAACGAAATGCTGCTGCAGCATTTCCAGGAAGAGATCATCTACGCGCGCAGAAAAGAAAAACTGCGGCCGCTGAACAAGCGCTTTCAAATAAGGAATGATTTTATCGAAGTAACGAACAAGCAGGTCTTCAAACAATACCCGCTCGCTCTGCTTGAGATATTCCTGTTGTTGCAACAGAACCAGAATATCAAAGGGGTGAGAGCCAGCACTGTCAGGCTGATTCGGGAGTCACTGCTCCTCATCGACTCAACCTTCAGGAAAGATATAAAGAGCCAGAGCCTGTTCCTGGAAATAATCCGTCAGCCGCGCAGGGTCGGACACGAGTTAAGGCGTATGCACAAATACGGCGTATTGGGCGCGTACATGCCCGAATTTGCCCAGATTGAAGGGCTGATGCAATTTGACCTGTTTCATATTTATACGGTTGATGAACATATCCTGTTCGTAATAAGAAACATGCGACGCTTTAACCTGGACGAATACAGGGATAAATTTCCCTTATGCCGCCAGGTCTTACAGCAGATACCGAAACAGGAATTATTGTATTTTGCCGGCATGTTCCATGATATGGCTAAAGGCAGGGACGGCGATCATTCCACCCTGGGCGCCCAGGATGCGCTGGCCTTCTGTCGTAGACACCACTTGAGTGATTATGACGCGAAACTGGTCGCCTGGCTCGTGGAGTGGCATTTGCTGATGTCGAAAACCGCGCAAAGAGAAGATATCAACGATCCGGAAGTCATCAACCAGTTTGCTCAAAAAGTGGGTGATATCATTCATCTGAACTACCTCTATCTGCTCACCGTGGCCGATATCAATGGCACCAACCCAGACCTGTGGAATAGCTGGAAGGACGCGCTGATTGCTGACCTGTACAACAAGACCTTGTCTGCGCTGCGGCGCGGGCTCGAGCGCCCGATAAACAAGACTGAACTCATTACGGATACAAAGGCCCGCTCCCTGGCGGTCATTAAAGCCGGCAACCAGGATGTCGCAGAAACCGAAACAATATGGCCATACCTCAGCGATGATTACTTTCTGCGATACTCTGCTACGGAAATTGCCTGGCATACCAGCGCCATATTGAAATGCAAAGATGCCAGCCTGCCTTTAATCCTGCTGAGGGAAGAATCCGAACGCGGCGCTACCGCAATATTTATTTACATGCGCGACCACGACAACATATTCTCGCGCATTTCCGGCGCCCTGGACATGCTGGACCTGAATGTTGTCGACGCCCGTGTCATGAGCTCGATTCATGGCTACACCCTGGACACATTCAGCGTCCTGGAAAAATCCGGTGTTACCGTTAAAGGTCGCGCCCGAAAGAGGGAAATTATCAGCGCGCTGAAGCAGAACCTGCTGACTCTGGATAAGCCGATCAAGCGCGCCGAACGCCTGCGGTCGAGGAGGCTGCAGCATTTTTCCATACCAACCCGCGTTGACTTCAGCATTGACGCCAGGAACGACCGCAATATCATGGAGGTCAGCGCCAGGGACCAGCCCGGGTTTCTTTCTTCGGTCGGAATGGCGTTGGAGTATTGTGGCGCGCGCGTGCAAGCCGCAAAAATCGCCACCTACGGCGAACGGGTGGAAGACCTGTTTTATATCACTGACCGAAACAACCGGCTTATTACGGACAGCGCCAAACTGCAGTGTCTCAGCGACACGATCACTCTATCGCTAAAAGTAAATTAGGGAAGCTCTGAGACTTAATCAGAGGTTCCCTAAATTATTACTGTGCCATATTCGGATCACAAAACCATCGCGCCGCCGCAATCGGAAGCTGAGTTAATGCGCCGTTGCCAAGAGCTGGCCGGCAAGTCGCTCGGGAGGGTGGCTGCTGAACTGAATGTCGCCGCGCCCGAGTCCCGCGCCAGGGGGAAGGGATGGGCCGGCCAACTCATCGAGCGCTACCTGGGCGCCAGCGCCGCCTCGCAGCCGGAACCGGACTTTACATCTCTTGGAATCGAGCTAAAAACGATACCCGTCAACCGGCAAGGCAAGGCCAAGGAATCCACTTTTGTCTGCGTGGCGCCGATGACCGTTGCGCCTGGCCTGAGTTGGACGGCTTCCACGGTCAGGCATAAACTCAGCCGGGTACTCTGGGTGCCGATAGAAGCCGACCCAGAAATACTGCCGTCTAACAGCAGGACAGGAAACGCTTTTCTGTGGAGTCCATCGCCGGAACAGACCCAAATCCTGCGTCAGGATTGGCAGGAGCTGGTTGAAATGCTATGTTTCGGCGATGTTGATAAAATCAGCGCAAGACATGGTAAATATCTGCAACTCAGGCCCAAAGCCGCCAGTTCCGCCAGCCTGGTCCGAACAACCCTGGCGGATGGCAAAACCGGAATGACTCTGCCCAGGGGATTTTACCTGCGCGCCCGGTTTACCAACATTCTGCTTAAAGAACATGCGGGCTGATCCAGACTGTATAAAATTAAGTCACAGGTTATGCGTAGCGCCCATGATGGCGCATACGGACAGGCATTTTCGTTACCTGCTGCGCCTGCTTTCCGAACGTTCCATGCTGTACACTGAAATGCTGACCACGGGCGCCTTGCTGTATGGAGATGTTGAGAAGCACGCCAGGTTCAATGATGCGGAGCGCCCTGTCGGCATACAGTTGGGCGGCAGCATCCCTGACGACCTGGCAAGTTGCGCCCGCATCGCCGCAGACTTCGGATACGATGAAATAAACCTGAATGTAGGCTGTCCCAGCGAACGGGTCAAATCCGGACACTTCGGCGCTTGCCTCATGGCTGAACCCGAACTGGTTGCTGACTGCGTGCGCGCCATGGTTGAAGCGACTGAATTACCGGTCACGGTCAAAACCCGCACCGGCATTGATGATCAGGACGATTATGAACGCTTGCAAGGGTTTGTTGCTGCCGTTTCCGACGCCGGATGCCGCGTGTTTATCATCCATGCCCGCAAAGCCTGGCTGCAAGGACTGAACCCTCGGCAGAACCGGTCTGTGCCACCGCTACAATACGATCGGGTGTACCGCTTGAAACAGGATTTTCCGCAACTGGAAATCATCATTAACGGGGGGATCATGGATGTTGGCGCAGCGCGTCATCACTTGCGTCATGTGGATGGAGTCATGCTCGGAAGAGCCATATGTAATAACCCTTACCTGCTTGCCGGGCTGGACAAATGCCTGTTCGGCATGAACAATATAGTCCCCTCACGCATGCAAACGTTGCACAACTACATGCGTTATATGGAAAGAGAGGTGGCTGACGGTGAAAGACTGTACGCGATGGCGCGCCACTTGCTGGGGCTGTTTCACGCGCAGCGCGGCGCCCGCGCTTACCGACGCCACTTGACGACGAAAGCGGTTCAAGCGAGCGCCGGGATGGAGGTTATCAGAGAAGCGGTAGCATTGGTTAATTTTGAAAGCTCTGGCTGAACCAGAGATTCTTTAGAGAGTTTATATGAGAAGTTATTTTTTACTTATTGTTTTTTTAATAATATTTATGCTAAATCCTGTCCGGTCAGAAGAGACCGACATGACCCATAAGCAAAAGCTCAGTTATGCGCTGGGGGTATTTTTTGCGCAGAGCGTATCGCAACAAAACATAGATATGGATGTGGATCAGTTCCTCGCCGCCGTATCCGACATCCTCAACAATAACCCGCCAAAACTGTCCATCGAAGAAATACAAACCATTTTTGCGGAATTTCAGCAACAGGAACAACAAAACAGGGCCAGGTTGGCCGCCGTCAATAGCGAATCAGGGAAGGCGTTTCTGAAACAAAACAGGGAACGGGAAGGCGTGGTGGAACTGGACAACGGCCTACAATATAAAATCCTGCGGCCGGGTTCCGGTCCGACCCCGGAAGCGGGTGGTGAAGTGACTGTTCATTACCGGGGCAAACTGATCAACGGAACTGAATTCGATAGTTCATACCAGCGAAACGAACCGGCAAAACTGTCCCTGAACCGGGTCATCAAGGGTTGGCAGCTTGCGCTGCCGCTGATGAAAACCGGCGCGCTATGGGAACTGTATATCCCATCGGAACTTGCCTACGGCAGCGCTGGACAGGGGGCAATCGGGCCGGATGAAACTCTGATTTTTGAGGTGGAATTAATTGAGGCGCAGTAACATTGCCACATTTTTTTGTCTGACGCTGCAATTCGCCCTGTTGCCGGCCTCGGACAACCACGCGCAGGACACTTCGGTAGCCGCCGGGATCCGGGCCTATCAGGATGGGCATTACCAATCGGCTGCCGCCAGCTTCAGGAACGCCCTGGAGATTGCGCCGCAGGACTCTTCACTGCATCATTGGCTGGGCAGGTGTTATGGCAGAATTGCCGAGCATGGCAACTGGTTTGCCGCCATATCCTATGCCAAGAAGACCTTGAAACAGTTCCGCAAAGCGGTGGAACTGGACAGCAACAACTACGAGGCATTACGCGACCTGATAAACTACCTGGAAACCGCCCCTCGGATGTTAGGAGGCAACGGGCAGGAAGCGAAACATTTGCGACAGCGACTGGAAGCTTTGCGGGCCGCGCGAGAAGAGCAATGATTAGAATCCTGGCGCTGTTCTTGCTGTCGGCTGCCACGGCGAGCGCCGCGCCGCCGCTGATAAAGGATGAGGGGTTGCGAGCCGAACAACGGCATATACGCGCCACGGCGATCATTGTTCATATCCTGGACAAATACCACTATCGCAACAAACTCTTGGATGATAATTTGTCCGGCCTCATCCTGGACTCCTATCTGGACAGCCTGGACGGCAACCGCAGTTTTTTCCTCGCCAATGATATACGAGAATTTGAGCGTTATCGCTATCTGCTAGACGAAGCGCTGAAGGAGTCGGATCTGACTCCCGCTTTTGCCATATTCAAGCGCTACCGACAACGGGTCGCCGAACGCGCGCAGTATGCTGTTCAAGCGCTTGAAACCCGGTTTGATTTTAGTATTGATGAAGAGTATATGTTTGACCGGCAGGAAACGGACTGGGCGCCTGACAAAGCTGCCTTGGACGAGACATGGAGAAAAAAGGTAAAAAACGATTACCTGGCGTTGCGGATTGCTGACAAAGAGGATACCGAAATTATACATATCTTGCGCAAGCGTTATGAGCGCCTGCGCGCCGGTATATTCCAGCTTAATTCCAACGATGTATTCCAGTCGTTCATCAATTCCTATGCCGCAGCCATAGAACCACACACGTTTTATTTCACCCCGCGCTCGTCGGAAAACTTCGATATCACCATGAAACTGTCTCTTGAAGGTATCGGAGCGGTATTACGCTCAGAATACGACTATACGGTAGTCCAGAAAATTATTCCCGGAGGACCTGCCGAGCTTGGTGGTGAACTGCGCGTCGAAGATAGAATTATCGGCGTCGGCCAAGGCGCAGAGGGAGAAATAATAGACGTGGTAGGCTGGCGTCTGGCTGACGTGGTGGACATGATCCGCGGATCTAAAGGATCGGTAGTAAGACTGGAGATTCTGGCCGGGCAAGCCAACCTTCACGACACCAGGACAATCATCTCCATTACCCGGGATGAAATCAGGTTGGAGGAACAGGCCGCTAAATCAGAGACCATCGAGTTGGAAAATGGCGGCGCAATCGGCATCATCAAGGTGCCAGCGTTTTACAGCGATTATACTGCCCAGGCGCATGGAAAAAAGGATTACCGCAGCACCACCCGGGATGTCAGGCGTTTGCTTGCCGGATTGAAGGATAACAATCTGGATGGGCTGGTGATTGACCTGCGAGATAACGGCGGGGGAGCATTAACGGAAGCCTTGGAGTTAACAGGGTTGTTCATCGAGACTGGGCCAATCGTGCAGATTAGGGATTACTCGGGCAGAATCGAGATCAATAGAGACCCCGACCCGGGGCTCAGCTACGGCGGCCCCTTGGCGGTATTGGTGAATCGCAACAGCACCTCAGCGTCCGAGATCTTTGCCGGCGCAATCCAGGACTACCGGCGCGGCATTATTATCGGCGAGCCCACTTTCGGAAAAGGCACCGTTCAGAACATTATCGACCTGAATCATTTTACCGAAGCTCTCGATGAAGACCATGGCAGACTAAAGGCTACCATTGCCCAGTTCTTCCGCGTCAGCGGCGACAGCAACCAGCGCCGAGGAGTTGTGCCCGACATTATATTCCCCACTGCCCGCTATGCCGCTGATTATGGCGAGCGTTTCCTGGATAATGCCTTGCCCTGGGACAGGATCAGAGCGGTGAATTTCGTGCCGAGCAGCGCGCCGGTCGATAATTTTTCCAAGGCCCGGAAACAGCACGAACAGCGCATCAAAAACAATCGCCTGATAAGCCTGCTGCTGAAGGAAATAGAAGTGTCGCAAGCAAGTGATCATATCAGTAGCGTAAGCCTGCGCCAGGATAAGCGCGAGGCAGAGAGCGAAAAGTTGCGCCTCGAAATGGCGGCGATACGCAATGAATTGCGTGTCGCGTTGGGCATGGAACCTGTCTCTTCAGATATTCCTGATCCCGGATTCGAGGAAGAGCTGGAACAACTCGACCCGTTACTGGAAGAGGCTGCCAGGATTCTATATGACCTGGTCGCGCCAGTTCGACAAGCCGCCAACCAGAGAGCCGGAACAGTAGACGCGGCGCTCATCACAACCACCGCAAGAGGAATCATTCAATGAATCTGAACAGCTTATCTGTTATTGCATTATTCGCAACCTTTTCCCTGTTACCGTATGGGGCAGGCGCAGCGGACGCGCAGGGAACGATAAAATACCGCCAGAACTACATGAATGCCATCAGCGGTCACACCGGCGCGCTGCGGCGATTGAAAGACGGCCTGTTCAGCGCGGAAGGGCATATGCAAATGCACGCAACAGCGCTGGCAAAATTGACCAAAGATATCGCCCTGTTATTTCCGGAAGGGACAGGTATAGGAAAAACTGACGCGCAGCCGGAGATATGGGAAAACTGGGCGGACTTTGAAGCTCGCGCGGCCGAGAGCCAGCAAGCAGCGCAAGCGCTCCTGGATGCGGTTGAAACCGGAGACGGCGCGGCTATCGATACCAGGTTCGGCGAATTGACGGATACCTGTAAAGCCTGCCACCGACCGTTCAGAAAGTGACAAGCCTAAATGGTTAAAGCGCTGGCAGGCATTGTTTTTCTGCTTATCTTGTGCTGGTTGCTGCTGCGCCCGGAACCGCTGCCCGTGTTTCTAGGAGCGGGTAGCGATCCGATCAAAGTCGAGATCCAGCGCGGCGAATACCTGGTAAAAATCGCCGGATGCGCCAACTGCCACACAGATACTGACAACAACGGCGCGCCTCTGACCGGCGGCGTGAAGCTGGAAACCCCGTTCGGTATTTTTTTCGGCCCGAATATCACTCCTGATAGGGAAACCGGTATCGGCTCCTGGAGTTTTTCGGATTTTGCCCGGGCAATGCATCTGGGCAAAGCGCCGGCAGGAACGCGTTACTACCCGGCTTTCCCGTACGCCTCTTATACACAAATCCGCTTTGACGACCTGCGCGCCATGTATGCCTACCTGCAGACCAGGCCACCCGTCAAGTCCCATAACAGACCCCATGAAACGCCCTGGTATATCAACCGCCTGCTGTTGCCTGTCTGGCAGGCCCTGTTTTTCAGGCCCGGTGTGCGCCAACCGACCGGCGCTGACGCATCCTTGGACCGGGGAGGGTATATCGCCAATGCCCTGACCCATTGCGGCGAATGTCATACCCCCAGGAACCTGTTCGGCGCGACGCGCCCAACTCTGTTCCTGGCCGGAAGCAAAGATGGTCCAGACGGCGACCCAGTCCCCAACATCACCTCCTCGATAGTGGCTGGCATAGGAAGCTGGGATGAAGATGAATTGCTGCTCTATCTGGAGGAAGGCGAATTGCCCGATGGCGATTATGCCGGCGGCACAATGGTGGATGTCATAGACAATTCCACCAGCGCTATGACCTGGGAAGATCTGCAGTCCCTTGCCAGGTATATTCTCTCCGTGCCGGCCGTGGACAACCCTGTGCGATAACGCCAGCCCGTATTCCACCAGACAACGCACGTGCCGCGGTTATCCGGCGGCTCGGCGAGCGTAGACAACGCAACAAGATCAGGCAGGGACTTCTTCAGCAGTGTCGCTGTAAAGCTCCCGTGGGAGTGAAAACACCACGCTTTCCCGTATCCCCGGCGCTTCAACCACGTTCTTGACGCCCCACTTCTGTAATTGTTCAATGACTTCTTCAACCAGGACCTCCGGCGCCGAGGCGCCAGCGGTCACGCCGATGTTGCGCTTGCCTTGCAACCACTCCGGTTGAATCTCCGTGACGTTGTCTATCAGGTAAGCCGGCACGCCTTTCTTCTGGGATATCTCCATCAACCGGGTGGAATTCGAGCTGTTCTGCGACCCCACAACCAGGATCAAATCACAGTTGCCAGTCAGCTTCTTGACCGCGTCCTGGCGGTTCTGTGTAGCGTAACAGATATCCTCTTTTTTCGGCCCGACGATCTTCGGGAAACGCCGGCGCAAAGCGTCGATGACCTCAGAAGTATCGTCCACCGACAAGGTGGTCTGTGTCACGAACGCCAGAAATTCCGGTTTTTTTACCTGCAGTTGGTCGACATCCCGCACTGATTCCACCAGATACATGGCGCCGTCGCCATTCGTAGGACGATACTGGCCGAGGGTCCCCTCCACTTCAGGATGGCCGGCATGACCGATGAGAATGCATTCCCTGCCCTCGTCCTGGTAGCGGCCCACTTCCATGTGCACTTTTGTTACCAGGGGGCAGATCGCATCAAATACACGCAAGCGTCTGCGCGAGGCTTCCTCGCGCACAGCCTTGGAAACGCCGTGGGCGCTGAAGATCACCACCGAGTTATCTGGCACCTCATCCAATTCATTGACGAACACCGCGCCCTTATTCCGCAGGGTGTCGACCACGTATTTGTTATGCACCACTTCATGGCGCACATAAACCGGCATGCCGAATAACGCTAGCGCGCGCTCGACAATTTCAATTGCCCGGTCTACACCGGCACAGAAGCCTCGGGGATTGGCAAGCGTAATCTGCATTGAATCTCAGTTAGTTTAAATAACTGCGTATTATACACTGTTTTATTCCTGCTTGTGCCGAAAGGAATCCAGGATTAGCAACGCGGCGCCCACAGTAATGGCAGAATCTGCAATATTGAATACCGGCCACGACCACTTATCGTAATATATTTCAATAAAGTCAATCACATAGCCGTATTGCAGACGATCCCACAGATTGCCGGCCGCCCCGCCGATGATCAGGGCGAGGGCGCAGGCCAACAAGCTACGTCCGGCAGGCAAACGCGTCAGCCAGATCAGTAGAACCAGACTGATGACCGTAGTCAGAATAATAAAAAAGTAACGCTGCCAGCCGCCTGCGTCCCGCAGAAAACTGAAGGCCGCGCCGGGATTGTATACCAGGGTCAGGTTGAAACCCGGAAACGCAGGATGCGCTTGGTTCAAGGTAAGCCACTGAGTTGCCGCGTGCTTGCTCAACTGGTCAAGAAAGATGATAAGCAGGGTGACCCAGAGCCAGTTAAGATTCGCAACTTTCATTTCAGAAAAAATGGCGCGCCTCGCCGGCGCCGTCCACATTGAGCGCGCAGCGGCCACATAATTCCGGGTGCGCCGGGGCAGCGCCAATATCTTCACAGCGATGCCAGCAGCGCACACATTTGCCATTTGTTGAAGCCGTTACCCTGATCCACAGCCCTTCCAGTTCGCTCTGGCGGGCGTCATGCGGCCGCTGCGCAGCCTCGTAAACCTGCGCGTGCGAGGCAATGAACAGATAACGCAACTCCGAGCCGGGATAATCCAGCGCGCGCTTGAGCGCGCCGTTGCAATACAACTGAACTTCCGCGTCCAGGGACGAGCCGATAGCGCCATTCGCGCGCAGACGTTCCAGCTCCTTACTGACTTGTTCACGGACCCTGATGAGATCAGGCCAACAATCCGCGACGCTGACCTTCGGAAAGTCCCTGTGCCACTCCTCCAGGAAGACGGATTCACTGCGCCGGCCTGGCAAGCGCTGCCAGATTTCATCGGCGGTAAAGCTCAACACCGGGGCCAACCAGCGCACAAAAGCCTCTGCAATATGGAACATGGCGGTCTGGGCCGAGCGCCGCGCCAGGCTGTTGCGTTGCAGGGTATACATGCGATCCTTGATGATATCCAGATAGAAACTTCCCAGGGTCACCACGCAGTAGTGATGCAGTTTCTGGTAAATCAGGTGGAACTGGAACTCGTCATAGGCCCGGATGATCTCAGCCTGCAACCTGATGGTTTCAAGCAGCGCCCACTTGTCGAGCTTTAGCAAGTCATCGTCGGGGACGCGGTTACGCGCCGGGTCAAAACCATCCAGGTTTGCCAGCAGGTAACGAACTGTATTACGGATCCGGCGATAAGCGTCGGACATGCGTTTCAGTATCTCGTCAGACACATTCATCTCGCCCCGATAGTCCGTGGCTGAAACCCACAACCTCAATACATCTGCGCCCAATGTCTGCATAACCTTCTGCGGAGCGATTACATTGCCCCGGGACTTGGACATTTTCATACCTTTTGAGTCAACGGTAAAACCGTGGGTCAATACGCCGCGGTAGGGAGCCTGCCGGCTGATCCCAACGCCAGTAAGTAATGAAGACTGGAACCAACCCCGATGCTGGTCCGACCCCTCCAGATAGAGATCTGCAGGGAAAGCCAACCTTTCATCACGTTCCAGCACGGTGGCATGAGTAACTCCCGAATCAAACCATACGTCTAGAATATCCGTGACCTTACGGTACCGCTCCGCCTCCGCTCCGAGCAGCTCCGCAGTGTCGAGTTCGAACCAGGCGTCGATACCTGTCTGTTCTATCTTGCGCGCGACTGTCTCGATCAAGCGCGGCGTGTCAGGGTGCAACTCCCCTGAATCCTTTTCCACAAAGACTGCAATCGGCGCCCCCCAGGCGCGTTGCCGGGAAATACACCAGTCACTGCGCTCGTTGACCATGTCATGGATACGCTGCCGGCCCCATTCGGGCGTCCAGCGCACCTTGTTAATCGCGGCCAGGGCGTTGGCGCGCAGCCCTTGCGCATCCATGCTGAAAAACCACTGCGGCGTGGTGCGGAAGATGACCGGAGACTTATGCCGCCAGCAATGGGGATAACTGTGCCGAACCATCGTTTCAACCAGTAAATTGTTTCTGTCAATGAGCGTCTCAATGATATGGGCATTGGCCTTGAACACATGTTCTCCGGCAAACAGTTCCGTATCCTCCCTGAAACAGCCGTTATCGGCTACCGGATTGGTGACAGGCAGGCCGTACTGTATACCCACCTGATAATCATCCACGCCGTGCCCAGGAGAGGTATGGACTGCCCCGGTGCCGGTGTCCAGGGTCACGTGAGACCCCAGAATGATCGGGACCTGGTAATCATAGAACGGGTGTTGCAGCCGCACGCCCTCCAGTTTTTCTCCTTTCACTGAAACCAGCGCCCGATAATTCTCTATGCCATAGCGATGCAAGGCCGAAGCCGCCAGTTTCTCAGCAAGCAGCAACCTTTCCCGGCCGCGTTCTGATTCACATTGCACAACCACATAATCAAACTCAGGGTTGAGCGCAACAGCCTGGTTGGCCGGCAAGGTCCAAGGGGTGGTGGTCCAGATCACCAGGGACATATTGCCCTCTCCATGGTCATCGCATTGTCCTGATGCGGCGCCGAACACGGCTGCTGTATCGATGACAGGGAAACACACGTCCACTGCGGGAGACTGTTTGTCGATATGCTCGACCTCCGCCTCCGCCAGGGCAGAGGAACAATCCATGCACCAGTAAACAGGTTTGAAACCCTGCGCCAGGTGTCCGGCTTCAATCATCTTGCCCAGCGCCCGCACAATGTCTGCCTCAGTTTGGTAATTCATGGTTAGGTAAGGCGAATCCCAATCTCCCAACACTCCCAGACGTTCAAAATCGGTCCTCTGCCTGTCTATCTGTTTGCGCGCGTACTCGCGACAGGCATCGCGGAATGCGCGCGCATCGGCGCGGCATCCGGCCTTGCCGATTTTCTTTTCCACCTGGTGCTCGATAGGTAGGCCATGACAATCCCAACCGGGCACATAAGGGCAATCAAACCCATCCAGGGTACGCGATTTGACGATGATATCTTTCAGTATCTTGTTGACGGCATGACCCAGATGAATGTCGCCGTTGGCATACGGAGGGCCATCATGCAGGATATACTTGTCGCGACCGGACCTGCTCTGCCGAATACGGGCATAAATATCCTGTTCCTGCCAGCGCCGCAGCATCCCGGGTTCGCGCTGCGCCAGATTGCCCTTCATGGGAAAGTCCGTTTTTGGCAGGGTCAGGGTATGTTTATAATCCGCCATGATAAAATCAACTCTGACCTTCCAGGTCAAGTTCCCCGAAAAATTCCCTGGCTGCGTTGATATCTTGACCAATCCGGTCGACCAGTTCGTCGATCGAGGAGAACTTGCGTTCATCCCTCAATCGCTTGAAAAATTCAACGCGGATATGCCGGCCGTAAATCATCTTGTCGAAGTCGAACAAATGCGCTTCCAACAGCAGTTTCGTTTCATCAAACACCGGGCGCGTGCCCAGGTTGGCCACGCCCAGGTGGGTCATTTCATCCGCGCCTTTCACGCTTACCGCGAAGACTCCCCGCAAAGGCACCGCGCGCTTGCTTAGATTGATATTGGCCGTTGGGAAACCCAACTGCCGCCCCCGTTTCGCGCCATGAACGACACGCCCGCTGATACTGAAATAACGACCCAACAACAATTGCGCTTCCTCAAAACGGCTTTCCTGCAACCGCTCGCGAATGATGCTGCTGCTTACCCGGTTGCCGTCAAGCCTGTGTGTTTCAGTGAGGATCACATCGAAGCCCAGCCGTTTTCCGAACATACGCAACATCCGGTAGTCTCCGCGCCGGTTCTTGCCGAACTTGAAATCGTCACCGATGATAAGCCGCTTCACAGACAGGTCTCCAACCAGCGTCTGTTCGATAAACTGCTCTGCCGACAGATTGGCGATACTCTGCTGAAAACGGAGGCACAGCGTCCGGTCGACAGTCTGTTGCTTGAAAATTTCCAGCTTCTCCCTGAAGCTGGTTATCCTGGTCGGCGCCTTGTCAGCATTGAAAAACTCCTGTGGATGAGGTTCAAAGGTTATCACCAGGGCTGGCAAGCCCATGACCTCCGCGTGCCGCTTGAGCTGTCTGAGCACCGCCTGGTGTCCCAGATGAACGCCATCATAGTTGCCGATAGTAGCAACGCAACCACGATGTCGCGATTTAAGATTATATGAGTACCTGATCAGTTCCATTAGTCGGAGACACAGAGCGGTTAACCCGGATTTTGCAACTTCGTGCCGGCAAGCCAGAGCATGGCGAAATACGCCAGGGCGCCAGCAAATACACATAATACTACATTAATGGCGCGCTCATGCATATCCCATTGCAACCATGACACTTGCTCCGGTACAAGAAACGCCAGACTCAAGGCCATCACGCCCAGCGCGAGGATAATTCTGGCCAGGTGAGCAGACCAGCCCGGCGCCATGTCAAACCCTTTTTTCGCGCGCAATATCCGGTACAACAGGACCGCGTTGAGACAAGCAGACAAAGAAGTAGCCAAGGCCAGCCCGGCATGGGCAAGAGGGAAGACCAGCAGCAGGTTCAAAATTATATTGGCTACCATCGCCAGCACAGCGATTTTTACCGGCGTCTTAGTGTCCTGCATGGAAAAAAAGCCGGAAGACAGCGCTTTTATCAGGATGAAAGCAGGCAAGCCGACGGCGTACATGACCAGGCTGCGATACGTCATCTGAACATCTTGCGGCGAAAATTCATTATACTGAAACAGGGCGATCAGCAGCGGTTCTCCCAACAGCATCAAACCGACGCTGGCAGGGAGAGATAACAGCATTATCCAGCGCAAGGCCCAGTCAAGCGTCCGGTTAAACGCGGCGCGATCATCACTCGTATGACCGGCCGAAAGACTGGGAAGGATGACTGTAGCCAATGCGATGCCGAATACGCCAAGCGGGAATTCAACCAGTCTATCGGAAAAATACAGCCAGGAGATGCTGCCTGTCTCCAGGAAAGAGGCGATTGCGGTATCGACCAGCAAGTTAATCTGGGTTACGGAGGCGGCAAACAGGGTCGGAATCATCAACGTAATAATTCTGCCTACGCCTTCCGGGTCCCGGTTGAACCTGGGACGCGGCAATAACCTGAGTTTGAGCAAAAACGGAAACTGGAACAGCAACTGCGCCACACCCGCAATCAACACGCCCCAAGCTAGCGCTACAACCCGTTGTTCCGGCGGAAAATAAGGCGTTAACCATAACGCGCAGCCGATCAGAGAGAGGTTCAGCAATACCGGAGTAAACGCAGGCGCGGCAAAACGGCGATAAGTATTCAGAATGCCGCCCGCCATCGCGGTGAGCGAAATAAACAGTATGTAAGGAAAGGTAATGCGCAACATGCCGGATGCCAGCGCCTGCTTTTCCTCATTCCCGCTGAAACCGGGCGCAAAGATCCAGATCAATAACGGGGCGGCTAGAACGCCGACGACCGTAGTCGCGCATAACCAGGATCCCAAAACTGCCGCGGTGTGCTCCACCAGGGCATTGACCTGAGCCTGGCTGCGACGTTCCCGGTATTCAGACAATACCGGAACGAATGCCTGTGAGAAACCGCCTTCTGCGAAGATCCGGCGTAAAAAATTTGGAATGCGAAAGGCGACAATAAACGCGTCAACACCTGCCCCAGGGCCAAACATGGCGCCGATTAGGACATCCCGAACCAGCCCGAGAATACGGGACAGCGTGGTCATCAGGCCGACTACCAGGGTGGATTTGAGCAAATTCTCTTTCATTGATCAATATTGATCGGTTACTTGACCGCAAACAAGCTTAACACAGGGCCGATAAACATTGACAAACCGCCTGCAAGAGCGCATAGTGCTAGGCTAAACGGTTATCAGGAGCTAGTTTTGGCCAACATCGCATCAGCAAAGAAACGGACCCGCCAGGCTGCCAAGCGCCGCCAGCATAACAACTCGCGCCGCTCCATGTTGCGGACCTACATCAGGAAGGCGCTCGACTCCATCGCCAGCGGCGACAAGACTGCGGCGACTGCAGCCTGCCAGGCCGCGCTGCCCATTATTGACAGGATGGCGAATAAAGGTCTGATTCACAAGAACAAGGCCGCCCGGCAAAAGCGACGCCTGAATGCGAAGCTGCGCGCGCTAGGTAGTTGAGAACGTTATAATATAACCATGTTATCGCGGTGGATTAACTCTTCGCTATCCACGTAACCCAACGCTTCCGCAATACTCTCGCTTGACCGGCCCATAATTTTGCGCGTCTCGTCCGCGTCATAATTGACCAGTCCCCTGGCAACCTCCCTGCCTTCCCGGTCTATGCAACTGACAATCTCGCCACGCTTGAACTCGCCATGCGCCGCAACAACCCCGACGGCCAGCAGGCTGCTGCCCCGCTCCGCCAACACTTTGCAGGCGCCCTCATCCAACGCCAGGGCGCCGGCCGGACGTTTATGGCCCGCCAACCATTGTTTGCGCGCGGCCAGCGGAGAGCGCTCGACCTTGAGCAGAGTCCCGAGTTGTTCGCCCGCGGCAATTTTCAGCAATACATCAGGCTCCAAACCTGAGCAGATCAGCGTTTCTGCGCCGGATTTTGCCGCGGTTTCCGCGGCTTTGAGCTTGGTGAGCATGCCACCGCGACCCAGCGCGCCGCCCGGACCAGCGTAATCCAGCAGGGTCCGGTCACCAGCCTGCGCAGTCCTGATCAATCGGGCCTCGGGAAACTCACGGGGATCGCGATCATACAGGCCGGCCTGATCAGTAAGGATAATCAGCCGGTCTGCTTCAGCCAGATTTGTCACCAATCCGGCCAGTGAGTCGTTGTCGCCGAAACGTATCTCATCGGTCGCGACACTGTCATTTTCATTGACAACCGGCGCCACACCCAGTTCCAGCAGGGAGCGTAAGGTGGAACGGGCATTCAGGTAACGCTTCCGATCGGCAATGTCATCATGGGTAAGCAGTATCTGGGCGGTATGTATGGCATAGACCTGGAAGGCAGACTCATATGCTTGGATTAAACCCATCTGGCCGACTGCGGCCGCGGCTTGTTCTTCATGCAGACTGACGCGCCGCAAGTTCCAGCCCAGCCGCGCCCTGCCCTCCGCGATAGCGCCGGATGAGACGATGATAAACCGGAGCCCGCGCCGGCGTAATTGCGCCAACTGGGCTACCCAGTCAGCGATAGCCTGCTTGCGTAGGCCGCAGCCGTCGTTCGTCAGCAAGGCGCTACCCAGCTTGATGACCCAGCGTTGTTTCCTGTTAGCAGTAGATTCCTTAGCCATGATCGTTTTTATGCCGCGTTGTTTTCTGCAAACCATTGAAATACGGCCTTGATCAACTTGTCGCAGCCCTGTCCGGTAGCTGCTGAAATGCAGAAAATGGGTTGTTGCCGGTCTGTTTCTGCCGTGATCCCGGCCTGGATTTCCAACAGTTTTTCCGGATCGACAAGATCAATCTTATTCAGCGCCAGCCACCTCGGCTTGTCTGCCAGGCCGCCGCCCCAAGCCTCAAGTTCAGCTTCAATTGTGCGGATTACCCTGACGGTTGTCTGTGTATCCTGGTGCGAACTGATATCAACCAGGTGCAACAAAAGACGCGTTCTGGATAGGTGTCGCAGAAACCGGGAGCCCAGCCCCAACCCTTCGGCGGCGCCTTCGATCAACCCGGGGATGTCCGCGATAACCACATCCTGTCCAACACCCAATCGCGCCACGCCCAGGTGCGGATAAAGTGTGGTAAATGGATAAGCGGCCACTCTGGGGCGCGCCGCGGAAACCTGGCGAATGAAGGTGGATTTACCGGCATTAGTCATACCAAGCAGGCCGACATCAGCCAGAAGCTGCAATTCCAACCGCAGGTTTCTGCTCTCTCCCGGACTGCCCGGGGTGATTTTTCTCGGCGCTCGATTGACGCTACTCTTGAAACGGGCATTGCCGAGACCATGCACTCCGCCGCGGGCAACCAACAGTCTGGCGTTCCGGTCAGTGAGATCGCCAATCAACTCATCCGTGTCATCGTCGTATGCGAGAGTCCCCAACGGGACCTTGATCAAGATGTCTTCGGCGCTCTTCCCGGCCTGGTTCCTGCCACTGCCGGTTTTCCCGTTACCGGCCCGGTACAGGCGCGCATGGCGGAAGTCGACCAGGGTGTTGAGTCCTTCATCAACCATCAGATAAACACTACCGCCATCTCCACCATCACCCCCGTCTGGGCCGCCCCGTGGAATATATTTTTCCCGCCGGAAACTCAGGCAACCATCACCGCCCTTGCCCGCCTCGACACGAATGGTTGCCTCATCGACAAACTTCATCTCCGAAACCCATTGATTAAGTCAGAGGCGCATGCGGTAGCGCGCAGCACAGTTAAAATCAACGACTATATGCCATTGATTTTGAATGCAAAACAAAAGACCTACGGATGTCTAACCGGCTGCCCTCACGCTGACAAAAGTTCTGTTCTTCGGCCCCTTCCGCTCAAACACCACCATGCCGTCAGCCGTAGCGAAAAGGGTATGGTCCTTGCCGCAACCGACATTGACCCCGGGATGATAGCGGGTGCCACGTTGCCTGACGATGATATTTCCCGCCTTTACCGTTTCACTGCCAAAACATTTAATGCCCAGACGCTTCGAATGGGAGTCCCGGCCGTTTCGTGTGCTGCCGCCTGCTTTTTTATGCGCCATATCGTGCTCCTGGCAATTATTACGTATTGATACCGGTAATTTCCAACTCGGTATAGGCCTGGCGATGTCCCATCTGCTTGCGATGATGTTTGCGCCGCTTGAACTTGACAACCTTGATTTTCGCTCCCCGACCGTGGGAAACAACTGTTGCTGCGACGGACGCGCCATCCACCCGAGGAGCGCCGACTGAGATATTATCGTCGTCGACAACCATCAGCACGTCATCAATGCTGACGCTGCCACCTTCCCCGGCATTGATTTTCTCGACCCGGATGGTATCGCCTTGCTGTACTTTGTATTGTTTACCACCGGACTTTATCACTGCATACATAATCATCCACACCTGTGATGTAATTTCACACCCGCGCCACCGGCGCGCTATCGGAGCGGGAGTATAATCCATAATCACTGCTGACACAAGCGCTCGGCGCGACGCTGACCACAGCCCGAAACCCGTAGCCCGCAATTGCCAATCCGTAACCAACGCATCCTTACCTTTTCACCCCTTCCTTCCGGGAGCGCGGGCATCTCTCCCGCGTCAATCTCCCATATAACGAACCTGCCGCGGACCCGACAAAATGGTATTATCGGTTCGTGCAAGCGAATGACATTGAAAATTCATGAATACGGTATCTGTAAGTAAAACGGATTTGGAGTCGATCCAAGCGCTGATCCGGGAAGACATGCAGGCGGTAAACGCGTTAATACAGGAAAAACTGCATTCCGATATCGGTCTTATCGACCAACTTGGTCATTACATCGTCAACAGCGGTGGCAAAAGGCTGCGGCCGGCCCTGGTGTTGCTCTGCGCCAACTGCTTCCGCTACCGCGGTAACCTGCACATCAAACTTGCTGCGGTCATTGAGTTTATCCACACCGCCACCCTGCTCCATGACGATGTAGTCGACGCCTCCATGCTACGGCGGGGTAAAGCGACTGCAAACCAGCGCTGGGGCAATGAGGCAAGTGTGCTGGTTGGCGATTTTCTTTATTCACGCGCCTTCCAGATGATGGTGGAGGTGGCAGATATGCGCGTTATGGAGATCATTGCGGATGCCACCAACATCATTGCTGAAGGAGAGGTGCTGCAGCTCATCAACCGGCACGATTCAGAAACAACGGAACAGCGCTACCTGCAAGTTATACATAATAAAACGGCCAAGTTATTTGAAGCCGCTGCCCGCGCCGGCGCCGTAATTGCCGGACAGGACCAGCAGACAGAACAGGCCATGACCGACTACGGCAAACGCTTGGGCGTAGCCTACCAACTCATAGACGATGCGCTGGATTACAGCGCTCCCAGCGATATACTTGGCAAGAACATAGGCGATGACCTGGCAGAGGGCAAACCCACCTTGCCGCTGTTATACGCGCTCTGGCATTGTTCGCAGGAACAGGCGACGCTGATCAGGAACGCGATACAGCGCGGCAGTCTGGAACGCCTGGAAGATATCCGCCGTGCCATCACCGAAACCGGAGCAATCCAATATACCCGGCGCCGAGCTCGCCAGGAAGCCGAACTCGCGCTAAGGGCCCTCAAAGACCTGCCCCAATCCGAATACCTGGACGCCCTGTTCGCGCTGGCCCGTTTCGCCACTGAACGAGATTTTTAGATCAGTATCGGAATAACTCCTTGTGGCCATGCAAACGATTTTTCGGTCAGCTCCGTTCCCGCATTTGCAAGGTTGGCAGAGCAATTCTTACTATAGACGGAAACCGTTCAGTAAGGTAGAGTTTACTTTTAAGGTTAAAATACGGACATAAACAATCTGTTTGCTGTCCGGTTTTTCCGTATCGGGGTGTAGCTCAGCCTGGTAGAGCGCTGCCTTCGGGAGGCAGAGGTCGGAGGTTCGAATCCTCTCACCCCGACCAGTTCAACTCGGAATATCCTGTCTGTTTTCGTCAGTCAGTCTAGACGAGGATTATTGTAAATGATATGGTTACCCGTATTGAATTATATGGGTAACCATATGAAAACTACCATCGACCTGTCAGACGCCTTGATGCTCGAGGCCAAAGCTCTTGCCGCGAAACGCGGCATCACTTTTCGCTCGGTTGTTGAAGAGGGCCTCCGCTGTGCGCTGAGAGAGGCGCAACAGGCCGAGGCATTCGAGCTGCAAGATAAGAGCGTGCCCGGCAACGGGTTATCGGCTGAGTTCAGAAATAAATCTTGGGCGTTTATTCGTCACCGCGTTTACGAGGGGCGCGGCAGTTGATTGCCGTTGACACCAACATACTGGTTTATGCCCACAGGCGGGATTCCGAGTGGTATGGTCGCGCCGCAGAAACGGTCAAAGAGCTTGCCGAAAGAGGGCATGCTTGGGCCATACCTTGGCCTTGTATTCACGAGTTTCTGGCGATTACTACGCATCCTCGTATTTACGACCCGCCTTCTTCGGTGCGCCAGGCTGTTGAGCAGGTTGATGCCTGGACAGCTTCGGGAGCATTGTCGCTTATTGGCGAATCAACCGATCATTGGTCGCAGTTGGCCTCGCTGATTGCGGATGGCCGAGCTCGTGGCCCCGTTATTCATGACGCGCGAATTGCAGCTATCTGCCTGGCTCATGGAATTCGGGAATTCTTGACAGCGGATAGAGATTTCAGCCGGTTTCCGTCGTTGAAGACGCGTAATCCTTTATTCGACTGACAGTTACTTATGACAACTATTACTCGCAAACCTGTTATCGCCATCACGGCCGACCAGATTATGGTCCGGGACATAATGCCTGCCGCGGCAGTTTACGATATCTACATCCATGCTGTCATTCACGCCGCGCGCGCCCTGCCCTGGATAGCGCCACCTGTAGGGGAGTTGCTGGACATTGGCGCGCTGCTCGACAAGGTGGATGGAATCGTCTTTACCGGCGCTCGCTCCAATGTGCAACCATGCTATTACCATGGTGAGGCAGCATCGGAAAATACACCGCAGGATCCGCAACGGGATGCCACCACCTTGCCGCTGATCCCGCGCGCGCTAGCTGCGGGCATACCCATATTGTGCATCTGCCGTGGGATACAGGAACTCAATGTGGCTCTGGGCGGCACACTGCACCAGAATCTGAGCGACATGCCAGACAAGCTGAGCCACATAATGCCGGAGAACTGGAGTCTCGAACGGCGTTTTGCCCCGGCCCATACAATCCACATCGAAACCGGAAGCGAACTGGGAAAGCTGAGCGCGGCAAAATCGGTCAGGGTCAACAGCGTTCATGAGCAAGCCATCGACCAACTGGCCGGCGACCTTATCGTTGAAGCCCGGGCGCCGGACGGGATCATCGAAGCGGTCCGGGTCCGGGACAGTAAAGCATTCGCGCTCGGTGTGCAATGGCATCCGGAGTGGGACTGGCGCAGCCATTCCCTTAATGAAAAACTCTGGACGGTTTTCGGCGCGGCCTGCCGTGGCGGAAAAAAGAGAACTGCTGACAGGTAGAAGACTCTTGGAGGTGGTGAACTTACGGGGAAGAGGTTTTGCTGCCGGCGTTGCTCTCTGGCTTGCCAGTATCGCCGGGCATGCGGACGGATTGCCGAAACCCATCGATTTTGTCGTCAAAGGACATAAAATTTCATCCGATTCCTACAGTCTTTTTGTCAAGGAAGTCGGCAAACAGGAACCGGTCCTGGCAATAAATCCGGAACTGGCCTTGAACCCCGCGTCCGTTATCAAAATTATCCCCACACTGGCTGCCCTGGAGTTGCTGGGTCCGGCCTACCGCTGGAAAACCGAGGTATATATTCTGGGTGGAATCGGCAATGGAATTTTGCAGGGCGACCTGCTGTTCAAGGGTTACGGCGATCCGCATCTTGACATAGAGGATTTTCGTAAAATTCTGGAGGAGCTTAAGCGGCGCGGTATCAGGGATATCACCGGCGACCTGTTGATTGACGATTCCTATTTCAACATTGCATACGAAGATCCAGGCGCGTTTGACAATGACCCGCACCGCACCTACAACGTCCTGCCGAACGCTTTCCTGGTTAATCTCAAGGCTGTTCATTTCCATTTTTATCCTGCCGCAAACAGCAGAAATGTGTTGGTATATACCGAGCCTGAGCTGCTCGGACTGAAAATCGATAACCGGTTGCGGCTGCGCAAACGTTATTGCGGAGGTTTCCAGAGAGGCATAGCGGTGACTGTTCCGGACGGGAGAGTCGCCGATCAGGTCATTTTTTCAGGGAAGTTCCCGACTGGCTGTGACCACTATATCCTGTCCCGGTCGTTGATGACCCATAACTCCTATGCTTACGGGGTCTTCAGCGCTATCTGGCGGCAACAGGGCGGAACTATCGCCGGACAGGTCAGACCAGCTACTGCGCCGGCGACAGACACACCCTTTCTGACACATCATTCCAAACCTCTCGCGGATATTATCAAACTGATCAACAAGTTCAGCAATAACGTCATGACTCGGCAGCTACTGCTAACCCTGGGCGCTGAACTTGAGGAACATCCGGGCACGGTCAAAAAAGGCATTCGGGCGCTTCACAGCTATCTTGCCGGACTCGGTCTGGACACGCAGTCGCTGAATATCGACAACGGCTCCGGACTGTCAAGAGAGGCGCGCGCCTCGACAAAACTACTGGCTGACCTACTGGAACATGCCTGGAACATTCCCTACCGCCCTGAGTTCATCTCATCGCTGGCGATTACCGGGGTGGATGGCACCGCAAAATCCCGGCTCAGGAACAAGTCTGCTTCCGGAGCTGCCCATGTCAAGACCGGCACAATAGACGATGTCTCCGCCGTGGCGGGATATGTCCATACCCGGTCCGGTCGGGAGTATATCGTTGCAGGGATGATGAACGGGAAACTTGCCCATAAGGGCCACGGCAAGGAACTGATGAACGCCCTGATTAGCTGGGTCTATGGTCTTTAAAAATCTCTAAAATGCCATTCGTGGCAATTACCCTTATACTTGCCACAATCTGAAGCTGCAGGAAGGCTGATCGACGGCCAGGGCGGCGGCATGACTCCCGGGCACAGGAATATTTTTTATCAGCCACCGGGCACCATCTTCAACCCCACTGCGCAGGGTCAACTCCGCATACTGTTCATCCGGACCGATACTGACATCAAACTCCTTAAGGCCGTAGGAGACCCCTGCTCCCAGCGCTTTCACAAAAGCTTCCTTGCGAGTCCAACAGGCAAAGAATGCCCTTAGACCATCTTCCTCCGGACGCTGTGCCAGGGCCAGTAGTTCCGCTTCGGAAAAATATCGACCAGCCAGCTTCCTCCACATCAGTTGCGGCCTGATTTTCTCCAGGTCCACACCCAGCCTCCCCTCCAGGGCTAGCGTCACCAATGCCAGGCCATGGGAATGGGATACATTGAATGCCACAGTCTTACCGAAGGCAGGGATATCAATACATGGCTTGCCGCTCGCGCCATACTGAAAGTCAGCGCCAGCAAGATCCAGACCGGCCACTCTTGACAGCATCAGCCTGAGCAGGCCTCGGGTGACGATATATTCCCTGTATTGGGCTTTTGATCTGAACTTTTGCGCGCGTGCCAGTTCCGACTGCGACAGACACATCGCGTATGACCGTAGCTTTGCCTCTTGGGCTTCAGTTGAGGTCAGCCAGACATCGACATGGCCTCGGGACATTTCGAGATGAGCAGGCGCTTTTTGCCAATGTTCATTCATGGACGGGATTCTATCCTTTTTTACGAGCGCGTAGGCAGCCAAATCGTATTTCCTGCCAGCTCCCTCGTTGCCATCACGCGGTTTATTCCTGTCAGATTGCAGATTAAATCGGGAATATCCTTTATCATAATGGAAGCTCTGAGACTTAATCAGAGGCTCCCTAACAACAAAGGTAACAAATGTTGAAACTATATAACTACCCTAAAACACGAGGATTTAGAGTAACCTGGATGCTGGAGGAACTGGGCGTAGACTACGAATTTGAACTGGTGCCGTTTGGCCCCAACGGTTTTGCCTCCGAGGACTACCTGAAAATCAACCCCGCCGGGAAACTACCTGCCTTACGCGATGGCGACCTGCTGCTCACCGAATCAGCGGCCATCGTCGCTTACCTGGGCGATAAATTCCCCGAACAGGGGCTGGTCCCAGCGTCGGGAACAGCCGCTCGCGCAAAATACGACCAGTGGAGCTACTTTGTGCTGTCAGAGCTCGAACAACCCTTGTGGACAAAAGGAAAGCACACATTCATACTACCGTTGGACAAGCGCGTGCCGGCAATAATTGAAACTGCCGGATGGGAATTCCAGCAGGCCATGAACATACTCAGCAACGGACTGGGGCGCAATAAGTACATCCTCGGGGATTCATTCAGCGCCGCGGATATTCTGATAGGCCATACCCTAAGTTGGGCTCGGATCGCAAAACAACCGGTCGAACATCAGAACATCAAAGATTACGCCAAACTGCTTTTGAGCCGGGACGCGCTGCAGCGAGCGCAGGATCGGGAAAACGCAGCCCTGCATGCCTGGCAGAAAGACTCTCCCGCTGGTTAAAAATGCGAATATCCGGTTATTTCCGGAATAAATTCGTCTCCATCCTTACGCAGACAGAGTAGTCCCTTTTCCGCTGTTGTCATGCCGACAGGGTATACCGGTTGGCCGATACGATCCAGTTCCTGCAACCTGTCTGCCGGCACGGTAAAACAGAGTTCATAGTCATCCCCGCCACTGAGAATGAAACGCCACTTCCGAGCAGAGTCGGACTCCAACTCCATGTGCGGGTCGAATGGAATAGCATCAATATCGACCCGGGCGCCGACGGAGCTGGCATCAAGTAAGTGGCCCAGGTCGGCGAGCAGTCCGTCGGAGATGTCGATCATGGCGCTTGCGACCCCGCGCAATGACTTCCCTAGCTCCACCCTGGGAACCGGCTGTAGCAAGCGTCTTTGAAAATTGGCCGGTGGAGTCCGACCAGAGTTGATCATTTCAAGCGCATAGGCCGCGCCACCCAAACTGCCGCTGACATAGATTTGATCGCCCACATTGGCGCCACTGCGCCGAATCTCGCGGCCCTTGGGACACTGGCCGATAATCTGGATTGTCACTGCCAGCGGCCCTTTGCTAAGGTCCCCGCCGACCAGGGCAACGTCATATTCACGAGCCGGTTGCGCCAGTCCGGAGGCAAATCCGCGCAACCATTGATGACTCATTTCTGTCTCAGACAAGGTCAATGCCAAGGTAAACCAGCGCGGAACGGCAGCCATCGCGGCCATGTCACTGAGATTTACGACCAACGCCTTATATCCGATATCGACGGGATCAGCATCGGGAAAAAAATGAACGCCGCTAACCAGACTGTCTGTGGAAACTACCAGGTGGGAATCCGAGTTTGGGGCCAGCAACGCGGCATCATCCCCCACACTGAGCAGAACGCCGGGCGCATCGGGAGTCAAACCGGCAAAATATTCTTCTATGGCTCCGAATTCGGTCAAGGACATGCCGATTCGGCGCCGACGCTACACCGGATTCCCGCTGGCGCGGGAACAGGCAAACATTTCTGAAGCGGCCTCCGGTCGCAGATTTTGCGCTGCCTGGTCCAACACAGCATTGATGTATTTGTAGGAATCTTCCGCCCCGAACAACCGCGCCAGTTCGACCGCCTCATTCAGAACAACGCGCAACGGCAAGGCGGGTTGATGGACGAGTTCGTAAATGCCCAAGTACAACACAGCTCGTGTGATCGGGTCCAGTTCATTCAGTTTCCTATCCAGGAAAGGATTTAAAACATCCCTGATCTGTGTTGAATTGGTGGAAATACCGGACAGTATCTCCCGGAAATATTCCCCGTCGGCCTTCTTCAATTCCTTTCTTTCCAGTTCAAACTCAGAGATGATGCCGAGCATTGTCTGCTCAGTGAAAAACCACTGATACAAGGCTTGAACCGCAGAGCGCCTTGCCCGAGCGCGCGCGCTCGCAGAGTGGCGGACCATGTTATTGTCAATCATAAGGGATCAACCGCTCGTAATGATATTCATACTGATGCAACATTGTGCGCTGCGTTGAAACACTTCATTACCTATATACTACCCTTGCTATAATAGAAATTTTTGACTAAGTCAGAGGTTCCAACGGTACAGGGATGTACCATCAAAATCAATGACTTTGCTGTGTAAATTTTATTTACGGCGCGGTCTGAACACAAATCGCCAATCGTCATCAAAGCGGCAGCAATCCACCATTTGCAGTTCTTGACGCTGTTCCAGTGTGTTGATTACGGGCAGTTCCATCATGTTCCTGGCAGCCGCGCCCAGTATCACCGGCGCCTGGTAGACCACCAACTCATCGATAAGACCGTAATGCAACATGCTGCCGGTCAATATCGCGCCCGCCTCCAGCAACAGGTCGTTCACTTCCCAACTCAGCGCCAGCTCTCGCAAAACATCCGCCAGGAAGTCACTCTCTTCGCCATTGATGAAACGCACACAGGCGCCGGCTCGCGCCAGCCTCCTATGCAGCCGCTGATCTCCGTTGCGTGTAAACAGGATCGTTGTTCCATGCAAACCCAGCATCTGCGCGTCGGCGGGGAAACGCAAACGGCGGTCCAGCGTCACCCTCAGGGGTTGTCTTCCCGCGGTATCCACATCACGAACATTGAGACGCGGGTTATCCGCCAGCACGGTGTTGATGCCGGTCATGATAGCCGAGCTTGCCGCGCGCAAGATCTGCGTGTCGCGCCGGGAAGCCGCGCCGGTAATCCACTTGCTCTCCCCGCCCGCGAGCGCGGTTTTACCATCGAGACTGATCGCAGACTTCGCCCGCACATAAGGCCGGGCGCGTGTCATCCGGAAAAAAAAACCCTTGTTGAGTTCCGTTGCCTGCTGTTCCATCAGACCAGCGTCGACCTGGATCCCGGCGTCTGCTAATGCTTTTATTCCGGCGCCCGAAACTTGCGGATTCGGGTCCTGGACAGCGACCACGACCCGGCTTACACCCGCCCCGATGAGCGCTTCGACGCAAGGCGGGGTTCGTCCGGAGTGAGCGCAGGGTTCGAGTGTGACGTAGACCGTCGCGCCACGCAGGTTGCAAGAAGCATCATTTAGCGCGTTAATCTCGGCATGGGGTTCGCCTGCCTTGTGGTGCCAGCCGCTGCCCAGGATCTGCCCATTCCCGGTAATAACACACCCCACCCTCGGATTCGGGTGGGTAGTGAATCGGCCCCGGTTAGCCAATTCCAAGGCGCGAGCCATATAAGCGGAATCGGCCGCGCTCCAGCCTGCTTCAGTTTTCACGCCCGTTGAGCAAGTCCAATTGGAATTTTTTCAGCTCCGGGGGCATTTCATCTTCCAACCTCGCAATCTCCTCCAGAAATGCTCTGACATCGGCAAAACTCTGATAGACGGAAGCAAACCTGAGATATGCCACCTGATCGACAGATTTTAATTCTTCCATGACCCAGTCTCCTATTTTTCTCGATTTAACTTCCCGCTCGCCGAGGGATCTCAGCTTGTGTTTGATACGAGCAATGGCGCTTTCCACTTTCTCCATCGCAACCGGTCGTTTCTCCAAGGAACGTAAAATACCGGAACGCATCTTTTCCTCAATAAACTGTTCGCGCCGCCCATCAGACTTAACAACTCTTGGGTAATTGAACTCCGCTGATTCATAACTGGTAAAGCGTTCTTTGCATTCCAGGCATTCACGCCGGCGCCGGACCTGATCCCCCTCGTCAGCCACTCTGGAATCTACGACCCTGGTATCCTCATATGAACAGAACGGGCAACGCATGTCTCTGATTATATGTCAAACAGCCTGAAAGATTCAGATGGTTGCAATAGCATTTTCAAGACACGCTGTGAATACATCCATGTACGCTCCACTCCAGCCATCCATGGTTTCCGAGGGTCTAAAAAATGCTATTCCAACCATCTGACAGATACCAACATCAAGCATACATGGGAAAACGTTTACACAATACTTTTACTTCCCGTTTTATTTTCTCAATCAGCGTTTCATCTCCCATGTTGTCAATAATATCGCAAATCCAGGATGCCACCCGAACCGCTTCGGCCTGTTTGAAGCCGCGGGTGGTGATCGATGGGGCGCCAATACGGATGCCGCTGGTAACGAAAGGCGATTGGGGATCGTCAGGCACCGCATTTTTATTCACGGTAATATTGGCCCGATCAAGAGCCGCATCCAGGTCCTTGCCGGTGATGCCCTTGCTGACCAGATTAACCAGGAACAAATGGTTGTCAGTGCCGCCGGATACGATGTCAACGCCTCGCCGGATAAATTCCTGGGCCATTGCCCGCGCATTCTCCATGACCTGTTGCTGATATGCCTTGAACTCAGGTTCCATGGCTTCTTTGAAGGCAACGGCTTTTGCCGCAATTACATGCATCAACGGCCCGCCCTGGTAATAGGGAAAAACACTAAAATTCAGTTTCTTTTCAAGATCCGGATTGGCCTTGGCCAGAATCAGACCAGAGCGGGGACCGCGCAAGGTCTTGTGGGTCGTGGTCGTTGTAACGTCCGCGATGTTGACCGGGCTAGGATACAGCCCGGTGGCGACCAGTCCCGCTACATGGGCGATATCAGCTACCAGATAGGCGTTGACCTGGTCTGCGATCTCCCTGAATCGCTGCCAGTCCAGTCTGCGCGAATACGCGGAAAAACCGGTCATCACAAGTTTTGGCCTGTGTTCCAGCGCTAGTTGTTCCGCGGCGTCATAATCAATCTCCCCGGTCTGCGCATTCAGACCATACTGCACCGCCTTGTAGACTCTGCCGGAAACGTTGACCGAAGCGCCATGGGTCAGGTGACCGCCGTGGGCAAGACTCATTCCCATGATGGTATCTCCCGGCGCGCACAACGCCAGATACACCGCGCCGTTAGCCTGGGAGCCGGAATGGGGCTGGACATTGGCATAATCGGCTCCGAACAATTCGCGGGCGCGATTGATGGCGAGTTGTTCCACCACATCGACATATTTGCAGCCACCGTAATAGCGTTTGCCGGGGTAACCTTCCGCATATTTATTAGTCAGCACTGATCCCTGCGCTTCCAGTACCCGGGGACTCACGTTGTTTTCCGATGCTATCAATTCAATGTGTTCTTCCTGTCGGGTCCTCTCACCTTGCATAGCCTGATAGAGCGCCTCGTCGTACCCTTCGATTTTCATATCTTTGTCAAACATAACTCACCTTCACAATCTCTGTTTAATTCAGAGGTTGCTACGGTACAGGGATGTGCGCGCTCTGACAAGTCCCGGCCGGATTTGTTCGAAGCTCCTGTTAAGCTATTCATGTCAAAGCGGGTGTGACAGATAACAAATTTACACAAAATAGCCTGTCGCCCGCGCACGGGCGTATAATGGCACAATGATGAATTCAAACAATCCGGCTGCGCGCCTTGTAAATCTGCTGCGCCGCATTAAATTCAGCACGCGCCGCCCGGAACAGAACCGGGCTGCGCCGCTGCTGCGCTGGCGCAGCAGCGGCGCAGCTTCCTGCCTGGAACCAATCAGACATTCACGGGAAATCAAGCTGGAAGATTTGCTCTGTATAGAAAGACAGAAAACTGCGCTGCAATTGAATACTGAGCAGTTCATCAACGATTACCCCGCCAATAATGCGCTGTTATGGGGACCGCGTGGCACCGGTAAATCCTCTCTGGTGAAAGCGGTATTCAACGAGTATCGGGACCAGGGACTGCGCCTGGTAGAGGTCACGCGAGACAACCTGACCTACCTGCATGACATCTGTGACGAGTTGAGCCGTTTCACGGGCAAATTCATTATCTTTTGCGACGACTTGTCTTTTGAGCAGAATGACCCCAGTTATAAGGCGCTCAAAGCGCTGCTGGACGGTTCTGTGAGTGATATTCCGGAGAACATCCTCATCTATGCCACTTCCAATCGTCGCCACCTGCTGCCGGAATACAGATCGGAAAATCTGGAAGCCAGCAATATTGACGGGGAAATCCACCATGGCGAAGCGGTGGAAGAGAAACTTTCCTTATCGGAACGCTTCGGCATCTGGCTGTCATTTCATCCGTTCAACCAGGAACAATACCTGCAGATTGCATTCCACTGGCTGGAGAAGACGGGCATAACCCTCAATGATATGGGGCAGGTCAGGCAGGCAGCGCTACAATGGGCGCTGGAAAAAGGCGCCCGCAGCGGCAGAAGCGCGGCGCAGTTTGCGCGCGACTGGGCGGGCAAAACATTATTATCCGAAAAGCGCTGATTTGATAAATTGGACGAGTCAACCCAAGGCTTCCCATGACTTGCTTCAGAGCTTGTCTAAATCATACAAAACGTACAGATTACTGTTGCCTAACGGGTTTCTATTAAACTGACCTGGATGAGCAGACCGAACAGGGGATGATCGAAATAATTGATTTCCTCCGGTTTTATCCTTCTGCTTTGCGTTAGTCTGACGTAGTCGACGGACTCGTACTTTGCGGCTTGTTCCGGCGTTGCCAGGTCGGGTTGCTTCAACGACACGGGGAAATAGGCAAAATCCACGTCCAGGTGCAGGAAACGGGACTTGCGTAATCGAACAATGCCGTCGAAAACCTTCACCGGCGGCATGTATTCCGATCCATTAACTGCGTCTGCAGGCTTTGCCGCGCCACGCTGTTTGGCAGTTATTCTCTCCAGCCGGGCGCTATCCAGACGCACTGCTCTCACATTCCTTCTATCAAGCCCGGGCTGCTGCCAGGCAACATGCAGCAAAGGCCGGTAGTTTGTGGACGATGCCAGAGTCCGCCTGACGCCTTCCAGTCGGTAATCCTGTTTCGGCAAAGCAAGGTATGGCGCCAGATTGTCTGCCTCCGGTACCGGGTTCTCTAAATCTGATTTACCGGAAGCATTGCTCGCTACTGAATCGGCGCTTTCCATAAGCAATCCTATGGTTTGCACGGGCGACGGCAATCCGGGGTTTTCATACCACAATTCGCCGCCGGCATCGGGTTCGGTATATTCAAACAGGACCACTTCCACCTGATACCAGTCTTCGGCAAGCGCCAAAGCAGAGAATGTCATCTGCGCGCAAAACAGCACAGCGGTTGACAAACCGGCCGCTAATGAAATTGTTGGCGCATCGACTCTGCTCAACATCTATTTAGGAGACCTTTGATTTAGTCAGTAGCTCCAACGGTACAGGGATGTGCCGGCAAAATCAATGACTTTATGTTATTGATTTTATAAGTAAAACAAAAATCACATTTTTATCTTACGCACTCTGACAAGCGCTGGATGGACTTGTTCAGAGCTTCCTTAACTCTTCACAACTACTGAATCATCGCACCGGAAACGTGTTCCGTGTGGGATAAACATGTCGCAAAAACTGATTGTGGCTTGCAATGCCTGATCCGGTGTGCCATAGTTCTGTCCTACAGCGATTATTTTGTCTCACATCGCTGGAATTATTATGGACCCGGTGAACTATCCAGACCACGCTGTGAGGTCTGGCTATTTGCCACTCACCTTGGAGGACGCTAATGACAGCAGCGAACCCAACAACATCTGACCGGCCTAAGCCAGTCACTTTTGACACACTGCAAGCCGTCCAGAGCCTGCGTGGCGCCGGCTTCGACAATGTGCAGGCAGAAGGTATCGTGACAACCCTCAGCAGCGCCGTAAGTCAGACCGTCGCCACAAAAACTGACTTACTGATCGTGCATAAGGATATGGATATCCTAAGCAATGATGTGGGTACCCTGAGCAAAGATATGGGCGCCCTGCGTAAAGATGTGGATGTTCTACGTAAAGATGTGGATGTCCTGCGTAAAGATGTGGATGTCCTGCGTAAAGATGTGGATGTTCTGCGCAAAGATGTGGATGTCCTGCGTAAAGATGTGGATGTTCTGCGCAAAGATGTGGATGTCCTGCGCAAAGATGTGGTTGCCCTGCGCAAAGATGTGGTTGCCCTGCGCAAAGATGTGGATGTCCTGCGCAAAGATGTGGATGTCCTGCGCAAAGATGTGGTTGCCCTGCGCAAAGATATCGTTGCTATGCGTAGAGATATGGATAGTTTGCGCATCAACATACAAAAAGATATGGATCGGTTGCACGACAAGATAGTGATAAAGCTGGGCGCGCTGATGGTGACGATGACATTTATAATATTAGGAATTGCCCCGATTTATCTCAGGTGGATAAATTCACTGTTGAGTTGATACCGCACACAAGGCGACCACATGGATAATCACGATGAAGGGAAGTAATTTGCCTGCGCAATGCAGGTCAGCGCAGTTTCTCCAGGAATGTCTCGAGGAAGCGAAAGCGAGCGTCAACATCCGCGAACTCCCGGTTTATTCTTAGCTTGTTACTCCCTTCGAGTTTATAGAGATGGGGATTGGCCTGCAGCAGATTAATCAACTTCGCCCTGTCGAAATCTGCGTTTTCATCAAAGTGAATTCTGCCTCCCTTATCTCCCAGGTCAATTTTACGGATGCCAAGGGGATGCGTCTGCTGCTTAAGGCCGGCAATACGGAACAGGTTTTTCAACGCATCCGGCAACAGCCCGAACCGGTCTATACATTCCTCTTGCAAGTCCCATAATGTGCGCTCCTCTGCCGCGCCGGCTATACGTTTGTACATCACCAGCCTTGTATGAACGTCTGGCAGGTAGTCTGCAGGTATCAATGCAGGAACACTCAAATCCACTTCTGCGCCATGATCCAAGGCGCGATCCAGCTCTGGCTGTTGTCCGGCTTTCAGGGAAGCAACCGCCCGCTCCAGCAGATTCATGTACAAGCCGAAGCCTATCTCCTGAATTTGTCCGCTTTGCTCATCGCCCAGAATCTCGCCGGCCCCGCGAATTTCCATGTCGTGGGTCGCCAGGGTAAACCCCATGCCCAACTCCTCAAGCGCGCCAATCGCTTCAAAGCGCTTTGCCGCCGTGTCGCTGACGGTTCCGGCATCTGGTCTGATCAGGTAGGCATAGGCGCGATGATGGGAACGCCCGACTCTGCCACGCAGTTGATATAACTGCGCCAGACCGAATTTATCAGCACGGTTGATGATGATGGTGTTGGCGCTAGGCACATCGATGCCAGTCTCGATAATTGTTGTACAGACCAGGATATTGAACCTGAGATGATAGAAATCCAACATTACCTGTTCAAGTTGCTTTTCCGGCATCTGTCCGTGGGCTATGCGGAGCTTTGCCTCCGGCGCCAGTTTCCCGACTTCCACTGCGACCTTCTCAATACTGTTAATCTCATTATGCACGAAATAAACCTGTCCGCCTCGCTTGATCTCTCGCAGCATTGCCTCGATCAGCCATGTTTCGTCCCATTCCCTGATAAAGATTTTGATCGGCAGTCGTTTTGACGGCGGCGTGGCGATGATGGACATGGAGCGCAAATCCGATAAAGCCAGATTGAGGGTGCGCGGGATAGGTGTGGCGGTAAGTGTCAATACATCCACCTGGGAGCGCAAGGACTTGAGCTTTTCCTTTTGTCTCACCCCGAAGCGGTGTTCCTCATCAATAATGACCAGGCCGAGTTTGGCAAAGCCGATATTGTCCTGCAACAATTTGTGTGTGCCGATAACGATGTCAATTTTGCCGGCGCGCAGATCATCACAAATCCCAGTCTGGTCTTTCCTGGAAACAAACCGTGACAGCGCTTCTATGCGTACCGGCCAATCCGCAAACCGATCCCTGAAGTTCCGGTAATGCTGCTGTACCAGCAATGTGGTAGGAGCCAGCATAACCACTTGTTTATTGTTTTCCACTGCAACGAACGCTGCCCGCATTGCCACCTCAGTCTTGCCGAACCCCGAATCACCACATACTAGCCGATCCATGGGGGTTGCAGCGCGCATATCATCAAGAACGCCGGCAATGGCTTCTGCCTGCCCCGGCGTTTCCTCGAACGGGAACTCCTGGGCAAACGCCTGGTAAGCATTATTGTCAACGCCGAACGCGAAACCCCGCGACGCGGCCCTGCGGGCGTGCTGTTCCAGCAATTCCGCGGCCACGTCATACACTCTTTTCAGGGCCTTACGCTTTGCTTTCATCCAGTGACCACTACCCAGACGGTGTAGTGGTGCGTGTTCCGCATCCATGCCCACAAAGCGGCTGATCAAGTTCAGCGATGTGACCGGCACATACAACTTGTCGCCCTGGTCATATTCCAGACAAAGAAACTCTGCCTCGATCTCGTGGACTGTCAATGTCAGCAGGCCACGGTAACGGCCCACACCGTGTTCCTCATGGACAACCGGGGCGCCGATGGACAACTCAGTCAGGTTGCTGATCACCGAGTCAGCAAGTTGCCGGCGTTTTTTACGCAGGCGGCGTTGTTGAGCCCGCTCGCCAAACAACTGGGCTTCGCTTATCAGGATAATATCAGGACGTTCCAACTGCGCCCCCTGCTCCAGCGGCGCCACAGTCAAACCAAAACGCGTTTCCTGCGTCAGAAAATCTTCCCAACCTGTGTAAACGAACGGTCTGGTTTTTTCCTTATTGAACAACTCTATGACCGTTTCCCTACGCCCCACTGACTCCACCACGATCAATACACGTCCGGCAAACTCCTCCATGAAGCGGCGGAATACTGCCAGCGGGTCCTGAGAACGCGCATTGACGGGATATTTTCTTGGAGCGATGGCGAGGAACCGGATAGTTTTGGAGACATCGACTTCTACGCTGGTATGACCGACATGAACCTGACTGTATATATTCAGCAGGTTGAATATCTCATCGGCTTGGTAGAATATTTCATCCGGCGCCAACAAAGGATGCTCGCGGTCATTTTTTCCCTGCTCATAGCGAGAAGCCGCCATTTCCTGAAATTTTAGCGCGGCAGCGCCAACGCCTTCGTCCAGTATGACAGTGGTTTGTTCCGGAAGATAGTCGTTCAAGCTGCTGGTATGGGAATAGAATAACGGCAGATAGTACTCAATCCCTGCCGGCGCAATGCCATTGCTGACATCGGTGTAAATTGGGCTGCTGCCGGGATTCCCGGAAAACCGCAGACGCCAATTGCTCCGAAACTGATCGATAGCCGACGGGGTAAGTGGGACTTCCCTGGCGGGTAGTATCCTGATCTCGCCAATTTGCTCCAGGGAACGTTGGGTTTCAATATCGAAAATCCGTATACTGTCAATCTCGTTATCGAACAGGTCAAGACGGAAGGGGGTTGCGGAACCCATGGGAAAAATATCGATAATCGAACCTCTTACGGCCACATCGCCATGCTCCATGACCTGGGACACACTGCGATAACCGTTATTGTTCAGTTCCTGCCTGAAATCGTCCATTTCCAGAGTCTGGCCTGAGCGTAACAAGAGACTGTGCGAGAAAAGATACTGTGCCGGCAATAGGCGATACATTAAAGTGGAAATCGGCGCAACAAGAATGCCCTGACGCAGGTCGCGCAGTTCCAACAACGTAGCCAAGCGGTCGGAAACGATATCCTGGTAGGGGGAAAACCGATCATAGGGCAAGGTCTCCCAGTCCGGGAATAGCAGCAACCTCTGTCCGGACCGGGATGAATCGAAGAAGGCCAGTTCTTCCATGAGCCGGTAGGCGCCAGACTGGTCCGCAGTAATCACCACAAATAACGATGCAGTTTTCTTTGCAGCAGAGGAGATAGCAAGCGCTTTGCTGCACCCGGGCAGTCGCTCCCACTTGACCCGTTCTCCCTTTGATGCGGGAACTTCAGGATGCAGGGGACTTATGAGCATATATATCGCAAATTAATGCAGAACTTTTCAGGTTAAATTGGAGCGTTTGTTACAATTTCGGCACAAGCGGAAATGGCATGAAGGAGCTTTCTGCGAATGCGCTACAAAATCACTCCCATAAATGCGGGAGTCCAGTCAAATACCGTGCCGCCCGCAGAGCCTGTCCCCGTGAAAACGGGGCGTTGCGCGGGAATGGCACAAAACATAGGTGCGAGCACACCTATACAAACTAATCTGCGTCATCTGCGGACTTATCCTGCTCGCCCCGCTGAAATCTCTTCAGTTCTCTGGTGAGACCTGCCTTATCGTGCTTAAGTCTCAACCACTTAGGCAATCCCGCCACAACGCCAAGCAGCGCGCCGCACAGCAGACTAATGGCCAGCGCCAACGATAAAGGGATTTCAAAGTTGGCGAGATAGAAATCAATGACAACTAGTTGCTCGTTACGAATATGAAATGCCAATCCCAGCAAGATAACAATCAGGACCAGCGCAAATTTAACGTAGAAGATCAAAAAGGAGTCAACTCCGGTCAACCCGCTCCCGCATCTGCTTTCCCGGTTTGAAATAAGGAACGTACTTGGCCGACAATGAAACTGCCTCCCCGGATTTGGGATTGCGGCCTATGCGCGGCGGCCGATAATGAAGAGAAAAGCTGCCGAAACCGCGGATTTCAATCCTTTCCCCTGTTGCCAGGCTCTGTGCCATAGCTTCGAGTATAGTTTTGACTGCTGACTCGATATCTTTGGATGTAAATTGTGGCTGTCGAACGCATAAAGCCTCGATCAGTTCAGATTTGGTCATTGTTTAATATCGTATCGTTTACGCGGATATCAGCCGTTGCCTCCGCTGTCAAGATGTTTTTTCAATAAATCGCCCAACTTCGCTCCCGATGAAGTATCCGGAGTATACTCTTTGATGGCGGCAGATTCCTCATCGGACTCCTTGGCCTTGACAGAGACTGAAATTGTCCGTTTCTTCCTGTCGACAGCAGTGATTTTGACTTCTATTTCATCACCCTCCTTCAAGCCGCTACTCTTTGCATCCCTGGCCTTGTTTTCCCCGGATAACTCGGAGAGCTTCAACTGTGCTTCAACTCCCTGCGCCAGTTCTACAACGATATGCCTGGTTTCCATAGCTGCGACCTTGCCGGTAACTATTCTGCCCTTGGGGTTTTCCGCGACATAAGCCGTGAACGGATCTCTTTCCAACTGCTTTATTCCTAAGGAAATGCGCTCCCGCTCAGTATCCACGGCAAGCACGACTGTTTCTATCTGGGCGCCCTTTTTATAATTTCGCAACGCCTGCTCGCCCTCGTCCACCCAGGAAACGTCAGACAAATGCACCAAGCCATCAATGCCGCCGGGCAACCCGATAAATATGCCGAAATCGGTGATTGATTTAATTTGGCCGCTAACCCTGTCTCCCTTATTATGCAATGCGGCAAACTCTTCCCAGGGGTTGGGTTGGCATTGTTTCATGCCCAGTGAAATACGCCGTCGTTCCTGGTCTATATCAAGGACAATGACGTCAACCACATCACCTGTCTGCACAAGTTTCGAGGGATGGATATTCTTATTTGTCCAATCCATTTCTGATACATGTACCAGTCCCTCAACACCTTCCTCCACTTCAACAAAACAACCGTAATCGGCCAGATTGGTTACGGAGCCGCGCAGGCGCGAGCCTTCCGGAAAGCGTTTGGTTAGATCCCCCCAAGGATCTTCTCCCATCTGTTTCAGGCCCAGCGAAACCCGACTGCGCTCGCGGTCGAACTTCAAGACCTTAACATCAATCTCATCACCGATATTGACCACATCTGACGGATCTTTGACCCGTTTCCATGCCATGTCAGTAATATGTAACAACCCATCGATACCTCCGAGATCCAGAAATGCGCCGTACTCCGTCAGGTTCTTGACCACGCCTTTTACTGTTACTCCTTCCTTCAGCCTGTCTATCAGGCTTTGCCGCTCGGCAATATTCTCACTCTCCACCACAGCCCTGCGGGACACCACAACGTTACTGCGTTTTCGGTCGATCTTTATGACCTTGAAATCAAGCGGCTTGCCTTCCAAGTACACTGTATCCTTGACCGGGCGAACATCCACGAGCGAACCCGGCAAAAATGCCCGGATCCCTTCAACTTCAACGGTAAATCCACCTTTCACCCTCTCGGTGATCACACCGGTTACTGTTTCATCCTTGTCGTGGGCCTGCTCCAGACTGTTCCATGCCAGTAGTCGTTTGGCTTTCTCTCTCGATAAACGGGTTTCGCCATAGCCGTCTTCTATCGCATCCAGCGCCACTTCAACCTCATCACCGACGGCGACCTCCAGATCACCTTGTTCGTTATAAAATTGATCGATGGGTATCCAGGATTCAGATTTCAAACCGGCGCTGACAATTACATTGTCCTGATAAACATCGACAACAACCCCGTTAAGAATAGCGCCAAGCTGCATTTTTGCTTCTATTTGGCTCTGTTCGAATAATTCAGCAAAAGTTTCAGTCATATAATAGTTTTTCTCTCGTTTTAAAGCGATACATTATGCATATGCGGTTGATAAATCGAAACGTTTTCTGATTATCTCTGCAACCTGCTTGAACACATCATCTCTGTCACTGTCAGAGGTGTCAATCTCCAGCGCGCCGTTTGCCGGCCGCAAAGGAGAGAGAATGCGCTGCGTATCCCGTTTGTCTCGTTCAGCGATAGATTCTACAAGATCTTCAAACCTAACATTAATCCCTTTTTCTTTCAACTGTTTATATCGTCTTTTTGCGCGCTCTTGCGGATTCGCCGTTAAAAACAGCTTTAATTCTGCCTGCGGGAATACTACGGAGCCCATATCGCGCCCGTCTGCCACCAGACCGGGCGCCTGCTGAAAACTGCGTTGCCATTCCAGTATAGCTTCACGCACTGTGCCATGCGCGGCCAGGCTCGAAGCCGCGCTACCGCAATCCTCGCTTCGGATCAGGTCACCAACATCCTTGCCATCCAAGATTACCGTTACTGGCTCGTCCGCTTCTGCGGCTATAAACTGAACCTCCGGCAAACGCTCCAGCGTGAATCCCGCCACCCGATTGGCTTCGCTAACGGGAATATTTTTCCGTTGTGCCAACAAGGCCAGGATGCGATACAACGCACCGCTGTCCAGCAGGCGCCAATCGAGCCAGCGACTGATACGGCTACACAACGCGCCTTTGCCGGCCCCGCTCGGGCCATCCACAGCGATAACAGGGATATCAGGCCGCATTGATCTTTTCTATACCCACGCCCAGTTGCCGCGCACAATCGATAAACCCGGGGAAGGACGTATCGACGTTTTTGCAGTCCTGCACGGTGATCGGACCCGCCGCGGCCAGGCCGGCCACGCAAAATGCCATGGCTATGCGGTGGTCGTCGTGGCTGCGGACCACCCCCTCTGCGGGACGGCCGCCGATGACGCGCATGCCGTCCGCGCGGGTCTCAACCCCGATGCCGATACGTTCCAGCCCTTCGGCCATGGCCAGGATACGGTCGCTCTCCTTCACGCGCAACTCGGCGGCGCCCTCCAGCACAGTTTCACCTTGCGCATGGCAGGCGGCGGCGATGATCGCCGGAAATTCGTCGATCGCAATCGGGACCAATTCCCGCGGGATCCGAATCCCGCGTAACGGCCGGTATATTACCCGCAGGTCCGCCACCGGCTCTGCGGCGTCTTCAACCCGGTTCGAGACGCTGATGTCCGCGCCCATCCGCTTTAGAATTTCAATCACGGCAGCGCGTGTCGGATTGATCCCGACGCGTTCGATAACCAGGTCTGACCCCGGAACGATACTGCCCGCGGCCAGGAAGAACGCGGCCGAGGAAATATCGCCCGGAATGCGCAACCGGCCAGGACGCAAACTATTGGCTTGCATTGTGATGCGCGCGCCCGAACGGGTAACCGGGCAACCGAAATGGGCCAGCATCCGCTCCGTGTGATCACGCGTCGGCGCCGGTTCCGTTATCACCGTTTTACCCTGCGCGTACAGAGCCGCGAGCAACAGCGCCGATTTCAGTTGTGCGCTGGCAACGGGTAATTCGTAGTCAATGCCACGCAACCGCCTGTTGCCCGTTACCTGTGCGGGCAGTGTCCCCTCAGCGGTGGTCTGCACATCTGCGTTCATTGCGATCAGCGGGTCAGCCACGCGCCGCATCGGTCTGCGCTGCAGGGATTCGTCTCCGGACAGCGTGGAAGAAAACCGCTGGCCGGCCAAAACGCCCAGCAGCAAGCGTGCGGAAGTGCCGGAATTTCCCAGGTCCAGGATGCCGGAAGGCGCGTGCAAACCGTTCAATCCCACTCCATTGACGCGCAGGCATTCACCTTCCAGGGTCATGTCCACCCCCATTTGCCGGAACGCGGCCATGGTCGCCCGGGTATCGGCGCTGTTGAGAAAACCGCTGTATTCACTGGCGCCATCGGCCAGGCTTGCGAGTATCACCGCCCGATGCGAAATGGACTTGTCTCCGGGCACCCGCACCCTGCCCTGTAATCCCCTGGTTGCGGGAACAACATGATAATCAACCCCGGCTTGTATGGGTTTGTCCGTCACAGTCGCCCGGACATCGCCCTGGTTTTAGCCAGGCGCCGCGCCGGTGAAGCTCCGCGCCAACCTGAAATCGCAGGCGTCCCGCCTGCCTGCGGGCGAGACGCCCGCGCTCCCGGAGTGCGGTCAGTAGCCCCTGTTCCTGGCATAGTCATCTCTCGCTTGCTTGGCGCGGGAAAAGATCTCCACCAGCCTGGCGCCATCGCCTGCTGCAATTGCCTGCCTGGCGCGGTCCAGGCGCTGCTCGAAACTGTCCAACACGGCCAGCAGCGGCGCGCTGTTGGCCAGGCATATATCGCGCCACATTTCGGGGCTGCTGGAGGCCACACGGGTAAAATCCGCAAACCCGCCTGCCGCGTAGTCGAATATCTCCTGCTTGTCCTGCATCCGGGCAAGACAGTCGATCAAGGTGTAGACCAGTACATGAGGCAGGTGGCTGGTTGCCGCCAGCGCTTCATCATGGCGCTCAACGTCCAGTTCAACAACCCTCGCGCCCACCGCGCGCCACATCCCGGCTATTGTTTCGCTGGCGTTCCGGTCCGTCTCGGCAAGCGGCGTGATAATGACGACATGGTTCTCAAACAATTCCGCAAACGAGGCTTCGACGCCACTCTGCTCCGTGCCGGCGATAGGATGCGCGGGCACGAAAAAAGGCAACCTGTCAGCCAACGCATTTCTTGCCGCGGCAACCACCACCCCCTTGGCGCTGCCCACATCGGTAATGATACAACCCGGTTTCAGGCTGTCGCTCATTACCCGCATCAGCGTTTCGGTGGTGGACAGCGGTGTCGCGAGCACCACAAGGTCGGCGCCCTCCACGGCTTCCCGGAGGTCCAGGCTGTAACGGTCGATGACACCATCGGTGACCGCCTGGCGCAAGGCCGCTTCGCGCCGCCCGTAGCCGGTGATTGACGCACACAAGGACTCCCGCCGCAAGGCCCGCGCCAGCGAACCGCCTATCAGTCCCAGGCCAACTATACTGATGTGTTCAAATAACATGCTGAACTAACACAGAGATCACCCTGTGTTCACTACCTTGTTCAATGCCCGGATGAACTCGGCATTCTCGTGTTCCTGGCCGATGGTCACCCGCAAATGGTTGGGCAAGCCATATTCGATTATCGGCCTGACTACCACGCCTTCCCGCAGCAGCGCCTGGTAGACGGCATCGGCAGGCTCTCCCAGGTCGAAGCTGACGAAATTGGCGATCGAATCGAACCATCCCAGTCCCAGGTCGGCAAACGCCGTGGTCAAGGCCAGCATACCCTGGTCGTTGATGGCCACGCAGCGGCGCAAATGTTCCTGGTCCTTCAATGCCAGCTCCGCGGCAAGTAAAGCCAGTGTATTGACATTAAACGGCTGGCGCACCCGGTTCATCAAGTCGGCCAGACCCGGGTCGCAGACCGCATAGCCGACGCGTAACCCGGCCAGGCCGTAAGCCTTGGAAAAAGTCCGCGTGGTAACCAGGTTGGGAAAATCCGCTTGCAGCGCGATCGAATTCGGGTAGCCCGCGCCCAGGGACTCCGCATATTCATAATAGGCTTCATCAACGACTACGATCACATCCTCCGGCACGGATGCCAGAAACGCGCGTAACTGGTCCCCATCAATCCAGGAGCCGGTTGGATTGCCCGGATTGTCGAGGAAGATCAGGCGGGTGCGCCCGCTAATGGCATCCAGCATTGCCGCCAGATCATGCTTATGGTCACGCGTGGGGATAACGACCGGCGTCGCGCCGATTGAATGGGTTGCAAGGTGGTAGACGATGAATGCGTTTTCGGAATAGATCACCTCGTGGTCGCCGGTGACGATACTGCGGGCAGCCAGTTCCAGCACATCGTTCGAGCCGTTGCCCAGTGTTATCCGCTCGGGGTCGATACCGTGAAAGTCTGCCAGGGCGCGCTTCAACGAGGCGCCGGAACCATCCGGATAACGGCAAAAACTGTCATTCGTCAGGGAGCCGCTCGCCAGGGCTTCCAGGACTTTACTGCTGGGGCCAACGGAGTTTTCATTGGATGCGAGCTTGATGGCTCGTTCAAGGCCAAGCTCGCGGCAGACTTCGTCGGCGGATTTGCCCGGCTTGTAGGTCGGCAGGGAGGCAATGCCGGGCGTTGCCAGTTTGCTAAAATCGATGCTCATAGTTCAGCTTTCAACTCTCTGTTATTGAATCAGGAACCCGCTGCGCTTCGGGATACGAACCCAGCAATTTCATCATCGCGGCCTTGTCCCGCAATTCGGCCAGCGCCCGGGCCACGCTCTCATCATTTGCGTGGCCGAGGATATCCACAAAAAACACGTATTCCCAGATGCCTTGCGGTGACGGCCGCGATTCTATCCGGGTCATATTCACACCGTGCTCGGCAAAACAGGCAAGCATGCTCACCAGGGAACCGGGTTTGCTCGGCATTGCAAACAGCAGGGAAGTCTTATCCCTGCCGCTGGGAGGCAGAACCTCTTTGCCCAGCGCCAGGAAACGGGTGGTGTTGTCGGGGTTATCCTCGATATTTTTCCTCAGAACCGGCAAGCCATGCAGCTCTCCGGCGCGCGCGCCGGCAATGGCTGCGCTGCGCGCATCGTTACTGGCCTGCAAGGCAGCCTCCGCATTGCTGGCTACCGGCGCCCGCCGGGCGTTGGCCATGTGGGTATCCAGCCAGCGGCGGCACTGGGCCAGCGACTGCTCATGGGAATACACGGTCTGGATGGCTTGCGGATCTTCCGCATGGCTCAGCAACTGCTGGTGGATGCGCAACTCCACCTCGCCACAGAGTTTCAGGTCGGAAACCAGGAGCATGTCCAGGGTATGGTTCACCGCGCCTTCTATCGAGTTCTCCACCGGGACCACACCGTAATCGCATGAATCTGCCATCACCTCCCGAAACACCTGGTCAATACTCGCCAACAGCGACAAGCGGACCGATTTCCCGAAATGTTTCAGCGCCGCCAGCTCCGTAAAAGTGCCTTCAGGCCCGAGACAGGCAATATTCAGCGGCGCTTCCAGGGCCAGGCAGGCAGACATAACCTCCCGCACCAACCGGATTATCTCCGCGTCCGGCAACGGACCCTTGTTAAGCGCTTTCACGCTGTTCAGCACCCTGGCTTCACGCTCAGGCCGGTACAGGCTGTTCCCGTTGTTCTGCTGCTTTACCTGCGCGATTTCCAATGCCCGGCGGGCGCGCTGGTTCAGCAACTCGACCAGCCGCTCATCCAGCGCGTCGATCTCACTCCTGAGCGCTTTTAAACGGGCTTCCAGGTTAGAATTGTTCATCGTTTATTTCCGGCCTGAAAATCAACCGTGGCGGGCGGCAAAATGCGCCATAAATTCTATCAGCGCATCCACCCCGGCTTCAGGCATTCCATTGTACATGCTGGCGCGCATGCCGCCTACGCTGCGATGGCCTTTTAATTCGACCAGGCCATTGTCCGCGGCCGCATCAAGAAATACGCGGTCAAGGCTCCCGTCCGCCAGCGTGAACGGCACGTTCATCCTGGATCGATAAGGTTTATCCACGGGATTGGTGTAGAAATCATTGGCATCGATATAGTCATACAGCTTGCCGGCACGGCGCAGTGCGTTCTCGTGCATCCGCTCCACCCCGCCCTGTTCCCTGATCCAGGCAAAGGTCAATCCGGCCATGTACCAGTTGAACACAGGCGGCGTATTGAACATGGAACCATGTTCGGCCAGCACGCGTAAATCGTACAGGCACGGCACATCCGCACGCGCCCGGTGCAACAGGTCCTCGCGCACCAGCACGATGGTCAGCCCGGCCGGCGCGAAGTTCTTCTGGGCGCCGGCGAAAATCAGGCCGTAACGATCCACCTGTATCGGTCGCGACAAAAAATTGGAGGTCATATCACAGACCAATGGGGTATCGGCATGGGAATCCGGCAGCGCCGGCGCTGCTTCAAACTCCACCCCGGCGATGGTTTCATTGTCGCAGAAATAAAGGTAGGCGGGGTTCTCACTGAGGCGCCAGCCGTCCGCGTCGGGAATGGTGGTGTGGTTGACCTCAGCAGACGAGGCGGCAATATTCAAGCGGGCGAACCGGCCGGCCTCGGTGGCCGCCCGTTTTGACCAGTTGCCGGTGATCACGTAGTCAACGCAATCCGTCTTCTCGCTCAGGTTCAGCGGCGCAATGCTCATCACATGGGTGGCGCCGCCTTGCACAAACAGTATCCGGTAATGTTCCGGTATGCCGAGCAGCGCCGATAAATCCCGGACCGACTGCTCCGCTATCTCCGTGAAGGCCCGGCTCCGGTGGCTGATTTCCGCGATGGAGACCCCCAGGCCGCGCCAATCCAGAAATTCCTGTTGTGCCTGCCGCATCACTGTCTGCGGCAGCATGGCCGGGCCGGGGCTGAAATTATAGGTCGGCGCCGCCGCCATCTTCAGCGCCATCCGCAGCATCATCGACTCCATTGGTATTGACATCCCCGTAGTCGATGATCCGTTCCAGTCCCGCAAGTCTTTCGCCTTCATTGAGATTGACCAACGTGACCCCCATGGTATTGCGCCCGACAACCGAGACATCGCTGACCCGCATTCGGATCAAGGTGCCCTGGTCGCTGATCAGCATGATTTCATCGTCTTCATCAACCACCTGCGCGCCAACCACTCGCCCGTTGCGTTCATTGGTCTGGATCGATATCACGCCCTGACCGCCCCGGGACTTCAGCGGGTAATCGTCAAGGCGGGAGCGTTTGCCATAACCGTTTTCGGTGGCAGTCAGTATGGCCTTGTTTTCCCGAACGATGATCAGGGAGATCACCTTGTCGTCCGGCCCCATACGAATGCCTATTACCCCTCTTGCCGTTCTCCCCATCGGGCGCACATCCGCTTCCCGGAAGCGCACCACCTTGCCGGCATCGCTGAACAGCATTACCTCGTGCTCGCCGTCGGTCAGTTCAACATTGACCAGGCGGTTGCCCTCAACAAGTTCTATCGCCCTGATGCCGCTTGGCCGGGCGCGGGAAAAATTCATCAGCGAAGTCTTCTTCACGGTGCCGTTCAGGGTGGCCATGAACACGTACAAATCGTCCCTGAACTCCCGAATCGGCAATACCGCGTTAATGCGCTCGCCCTCGCTCAGCGGCAACAGGTTAACGATGGGTTTGCCCTTGGCCGCGCGGCTGGCCTGGGGCAGTTCATAGACCTTGAGCCAGTACAACCTGCCCAGGCTGGAGAAGCACAGCAAGGTATCGTGAGTACTGGCAATAAACAGTTTATCAACGAAATCTTCGTCCTTGACGGCCGTGGCTGACTTGCCCCGGCCGCCGCGGCGTTGCAACCGGTAAGCATCCAAAGGCTGCGTCTTTGCATAGCCGGCGTGGGACAGCGTGACCACCATATCCTGCTCGGTAATCAGGTCTTCAATGGTCAGGTCTTTTTGATCTTCGATGATCTGCGTGCGCCGCGCATCACCGTAACGTTCCCGGATCTCTTCCAGTTCGGTCCTGATCACATCCATCAGCCGTTGCGGGCGCGCCAGGATATCGAGCAGGTCGCCAATCCTGTCCAATATTTCCTCGTATTCGCTGATTATCTTATCCTGCTCCAGCCCGGTCAGCTTCTGCAAGCGCAGGTCCAGTATGGCCTGGGCCTGCGCGTCGGACAGGCGATAACCGTCGGACCTCAGGCCCAGTTCCTGCGGCAGGTCATCCGGCCGGGACATATCAGCGCCCACCCGTTGCAACAGCGCGGTGACCACCCCCGGTTCCCAGGGCGACGCCAGCAACCCGCGTTTTGCTTCTGCCGGGGTGGCGGAACCCTTGATGAGTTCTATCATCGGGTCGATATTTGCCAGCGCCGCAGCCAAACCTTCGAGAATATGGGCGCGTGCCCTGGCTTTACGCAACTCGTACAAGGTGCGCCGGACCACCACCTCACGCCGATGCCGGATGAACGCATCCAGTATTTCCTTCAGCGTCATCAGGCGCGGGCGGCCATCATCGAGCGCCACTAGATTGATGCCGAAAACACTCTGCAACGCGGTGAACTGGTACAGGTTATTCAGGATCACCTCCGGCACCTCGCCGCGGCGCAACTCGATGACCAGGCGCATGCCGTCCTTGTCGGATTCATCGCGCAGCTCGCGAATGCCGGTGAGTTTCTTTTCCTTCACCAACTCCGCAATCTTTTCCTGCAACCGGGCCTTGTTCACCTGGTAGGGCAGTTCGGTGACGATAATCGCGTGCTGCCCGTTTTTTTCGTCTGTTTCGATGTGTGAACGGGCGCGCATATAGATGCGCCCGCGACCGGTGCGGTAGGCCTCGTGGATTCCCCGGGAACCGTTGATGATGCCGGCGGTCGGGAAATCCGGTCCCGGTATGTGTTCGATCAATTCATCTATGCTGAGGTTCTCATTCTCCAGCAGGGCAATACAGGCATTGATGACCTCGGTCAGGTTATGCGGCGGGATATTCGTTGCCATGCCGACCGCAATGCCGCTGGAGCCGTTGACCAGCAGGTTGGGCAGGCGCGTGGGCAACACCACGGGTTCATGTTCCGTACCGTCATAATTGGGTGCAAAATCGACGGTTTCCTTGTCGATGTCTTCCAGCAGTTCATGGGCGATCCGGGACATGCGCACTTCGGTATAGCGCATCGCCGCCGGCGCATCGCCGTCCACCGAACCGAAATTGCCCTGCCCGTCCACCAGCACATAGCGCAGCGAAAAATGCTGAGCCATCCGTACTATGGTGTCGTAGACAGCAGAATCTCCGTGAGGATGGTATTTACCGATGACATCGCCGACGACACGGGCGGATTTCTTGTAGGGCTTGTTGTAGTCATTGCCCATCTCGTTCATTGCGAACAGGACACGCCGATGCACCGGTTTCAGCCCATCGCGCACGTCCGGCAGCGCCCTGCCGACGATGACGCTCATAGCGTAATCCATGTAGGATTGACGCATCTCGTCTTCAATGTTCACCGGCATTATCGACCGGGCGATTTCTTCAGGCATCACTCTCTCTGATCCGGCAGATAAACAGGATTGTTTGCTGCCCGTAGCCGGTATCCACCGGCCACGTTAAAAGCGGAAATTTTACCACAATCCCACGGCTTACGATAGCCTTTTACCCACCTGGGAGTGCGGGCGTCTCGCCCCCGGGAGCGCGGGAGAAATACAGGTTAATGCAACGGCCAGAGGTTGACGATATTGCAGAACAGTTCGGCGGTGCGTTCGGCATCGTACAGGGCCGAATGCGCTTCTTCCTCCTCCCAGTCCAGCCCGGCGGCCTGTACTGCCCTGGACAGTACGGTCTGACCGTAGGCCAGGCCGCCGAGGGTGGCCGTATCAAAGGTGCTGAAAGGATGGAAGGGGTTGCGCGACAGGCCGGACCGGTTGGCCGCGGCGTTGATGAAGCTCAGGTCGAAAGCCGGGTTGTGCCCCACCAGGATGGCGCGGCTGCAACCATATTCCCTGATCATTCTCTTGGTGGCCTGAAAGACATCGCGTAACGCCTGTTTCTCGGGCACGGCAATCTCCTTGCGGAAAGGATGATCCGGATCGATGCCGGTAAACTCCAGCGCCGCCTTGTCCAGGTTGGCGCCGGGAAACGGCTGGATATGCTTGGATACGCTCTCCAGTGTGCTCCAGACACCATCGGTATCGACCTGCAGGAACACCACCGCCAGCTCCAGCAACGCATCCTGAGCCGGATTGAAACCCGCTGTTTCCACATCCACGACCACGGGATAATATCCCCTGAAGCGGCCGGCAACCAGGTTCTTCCTGTCAATATTCATCCACGAGCGTCCATTGGCATAACTCACCGGCGCGGAACGGGACCAGCGGCTCACCGGCAAAGTCGATTACGGCCGGAACACGCCATTGTTCCCGGCGCAAGCGGATCGTCTGTGTATTCAAGGGTAACCTGTAAAACCGCGCGCCGTTCCTGCTGGCAAAGCGCTCCAGGTTATCCAGGCTGTTCATCGCGTCGAAAACGGTTGCGTACCACTCGAGCGCGCCGGCGGCGTTGTAGATGCCGGCGCAGCAAGGGGGTTGTTCTTTTGCCCGCGCCCGATGGGGCGCGCTGTCGGTGCCGAGGAAAAACTTCGGATTGCCGCTAATCGCCGCCGCAACCAGTGCCTGCCGGTGCCGCTCCCGTTTCAAAACAGGCAAGCAGTAATGATGCGGGTTGATCCCGCCCGACAGCATCGCATTGCGGTTCAGCGCCAGGTGGTGGGGGGTAATCGTCGCGGCAACCCGATTCGGGGCGCCGCGGACAAACTGCGCGGCATCGGAAGTGGTAATATGTTCAAGCACAACACGCAGCGTGTCGATGTTCTCAACCAGCGGCGATAATATCCGATCGATAAACACCTTTTCCCGGTCGAACACGTCCACATCGGCATCCGTCACCTCACCGTGCACCAGCAGCGGCACATCCTTTTGCGCGATATATTCCAGTATCGGCATGACTTTCCCGATATCGGTCACGCCCGAAGCGGAATTGGTGGTTGCCCCCGCCGGATAATATTTGAACGCGTACACATGTTCGGCTTCCGCAACCCGATCCACCTCATCCCTGGAGGTATTATCGGTCAGGTACAGGGTCATCAGCGGATTGAAGTCCGTATCATCTGCCAGGCAGTCAAGGATCCTGCGCCGATATGCCAGCGCCTGCCGCACGGACACCACCGGCGGCGACAGGTTCGGCATGATAATTGCCCGCACAAAGCGCCGGGCGCTGTCAGCGGCAACACTGGCCAGTTCCTCACCGTCGCGCAGGTGCAGGTGGAAGTCATCCGGTTTTATCAGGGTAATCGTATCCAAGAACAGGCCCCACAGGTCAGTTATTAATTTAACACACAGTTAGTATCAACTAAACCCTGGACACCCGCCAATCGCCACAATACCACTCCCGCTAACCCCGCCACCAAAAATATCCGTAGGAGCATAAAAACTGGTATATGATTCGGATACATGCAATACCGGAAACTGGGACACACCGATATCGATGTCAGCGTAATCTGCCTGGGCAGCATGACCTGGGGCGAGCAGAACACGCAGGAGGAGGCCTGCCGGCAGCTTGACTATGCCGTACAGCAGGGAGTCAACTTCATCGATACCGCGGAACTCTACCCCAGTCCGATGCGCGCCGAGACCCAGGGCAGGACAGAAGAGTATCTTGGACGCTGGCTGCAACAACACCGGCAACGCGACAAGCTGGTCATCGCCACCAAGATCACCCCTGCGGCAACCTACATTGATTACCTGCGTGGCGGAGACAACCGGCTGGACAGCAAGAATATGCAGCAAGCCGTTGACGCCAGCCTGAAACGGCTGCTAACGGATTATATCGACCTGTACCAGGTACATTGGCCGGAGCGGGATACGAATTTCTTCGGACGCCAGGACTACTACCATGCGCCGGAAAAGGACGGGACGCCTGTTGAGGAAACCCTGCGCGCCCTGGCCGACCTGGTGCAGGCAGGAAAAATCCGCTATGCCGGTGTCTCCAACGAAACCCCCTGGGGGGTCAGCGAATATCTCAGGCTGGCCCGGGAAGCCGGGCTGCCCAGGATCGTTTCCATCCAGAACCCCTACAGCCTGCTGAACCGCACTTTCGAAATAGGACTGGCCGAATTTGCCCAACGCGAAAGAGTCGGCCTGCTGGCCTACTCACCGCTGGGATTCGGCGTATTGTCCGGCAAGTACCTGGACGGGAGGCAGCCGGAAGGTGCGCGCCTGACCCTGTTCGGCGCAAAATACAAGCGTTATAACACTGACCTTGCCGTGGAGTGCACCCGGCAATATGTCGATCTCGCCAGGGACTGCGGCATCGACCCGGCGCAACTTGCGCTGGCTTTCGTCAATCAACGGCCATTCGTGACCAGCTCGATCATCGGCGCCACCAGCATGGACCAACTCGCCGCCAACATTGCCAGCGTCGACCTGGAACTTGATAAGACAGTATTCAAACGAATAGAAGACATCCACCGATCACAACCCAATCCCTGCCCATAATATGGCAATGAAATTAAATCAGCTTACTGCAATTTCCCCTATAGACGGCCGTTACGGCACTAAAACTGCCGAACTGCGGGCGCTGTTCAGTGAATACGGGCTGATCAACAGGCGGGTGGACGTTGAAATCCGCTGGTTGCTGTGCCTGGCCAATCATCCGGAGATAACCGGCCTGCCCGGATTAAGCCCGGAAGCAAGCCAGCTACTCAATGCAGTCGCGCGGGATTTCTCGGAGGCGGACGCGGCCAGGGTCAAGGAGATCGAAACAATTACCAATCACGACGTCAAGGCAGTGGAATATTTCATCCGAGAGAAAATCAGTGGCCATGACGAACTGTCCCGTTGGTCGCCATTTATCCATTTTGCCTGTACTTCTGTAGACATCAACAATCTCAGCGATGGCCTGATGCTGGCCGAGGCCCGCAAGCAGCACCTGTTACCCGTTTTGTACGAGCTCATCGACACGCTGTGCGAGTTGGCGGCGCGCTGGGCTGACCATCCCATGCTGGCCAGAACCCATGGCCAGCCGGCCTCCCCGACCACGCTGGGGAAGGAATTGGCCATAACCGTTCATCGGCTGCAATCCCAGCTTGCGAGTTTTCGGGAAATAGAGATTCTGGGCAAGATGAACGGCGCAGTCGGCAATTTCAACGCCCACCGCGTTGCCTGTCCCGAGGCGGACTGGATGGAGATAAGCCGCAACTTCGTAGAGAGCCTGGGACTGATACACAACCCCCACACCACTCAGATCGAACCGCATGATTACATGGCTGAATACTTCCATGCGCTGGCCCGCATCAATACGATCTTGATCGACCTGTGCCGCGACACCTGGGGCTACATATCACTGGAGTATTTCCGTTTGAAACCGGTTGCCGGCGAGGTCGGCTCATCGACCATGCCGCATAAGGTCAACCCCATCGATTTCGAGAACGCCGAGGGCAACCTGGGCGTCGCAAACGCATTGTTCGGGCACCTGGCGGAAAAACTCCCGGTATCCCGCTGGCAGCGGGACCTCACCGATTCGACCGTCACCCGGAACATCGGCACAGCCATAGCCCATAGCATCATCGCCTACCAGTCCTGCCTGAAGGGGCTGGGTAAACTGGAAGCGAACACAGACCGCATCCAAGATGACCTGACGGCTAATCCCGAAGTGCTGGCCGAAGCAATCCAAACACTGTTGCGCCGGCATGGCGTTGAAGATGCCTATGAACAGCTTAAGACGCTCACCCGCGGACAGCGCGCTACTCTTGCGTCACTGCGGCAAAACATCGCCGGACTCGACCTGCCGGAAGCAGCCAAAGCCGAGCTATCAAAACTGAGCCCGGAAAACTACACCGGCAACGCCGCAGAACAGGCCGCGCAGATCATCGCGGCCTGGCAGGAGACTGAACGCTGACCAGGACACATTTTGAGAAAAACGGGCCATGATACGCATCCTTCCCGGCCCTGCTGCCCTGTCGCAATTCCGGCTTGACAAGAAGCTGGCGGAACTGTCCCGCATAGTGCCGCAGATCAATGCGCTACAAGCCCGGTTTGTGCATTTTCTGGAGCTAGACGCGCCGCTGGACCCGGCAGAAGAGGCGCGCCTCACCGAACTGTTGGCTTACGGCCTGCCGCCGGACACCGATGACGGCAACATCCCTGCTTTTATCGTCATTCCCAGACCGGGACTGATCTCGCCCTGGTCCAGCAAGGCCACGGACATCCTGCATCATTGCGGCCTGGCATCTGTCAAACGGGTCGAGCGCGGGATCTGCTGGTTCGCGCACTACGCGCAAGGTTTCTCACCGGTACCGGAACAACTGCAACAGGTCACGCATTGCCTGCACGACCGGATGACCCAGGCGGTCATCACCAATATCAACGACGCCGCGTCCCTGTTTGCCGCACGCAAACCCGGCCTGCTGGCCACCGTCCCGATCAGCACGGACGGCAAAGCGTCATTGCTGGAAGCCAACTCGGCAATGGGGCTGGCCTTGTCAGCAGCGGAGATCGATTACCTCCATGACGCGTTCCGCGGGTTGGCGCGCGACCCCACGGACGTGGAGCTGATGACCTTCGCCCAGGCAAACTCGGAGCATTGCCGCCACAAGATCTTCAATGCCCGCTGGGAGATAGACGGGAAGGCCAAGCAGAAGAGCCTGTTCGGGTTAATCAAGGACACCCATGCCGCGCACCCTGGCCGGGTACTCTCCGCGTATTCGGACAATGCCGCAGTCATGCGCGGCTCGCGCGCGGCGCGCTTCTACGCCGCGCCCGCAGACCACAGGTACCGTTATGTTCAGGAAGATGTCCACATTCTGATGAAGGTGGAAACCCACAACCACCCCACCGCTATCGCGCCGTTTCCTGGCGCCGCCACCGGTTCCGGCGGCGAGATACGCGACGAAGCCGCGACCGGTAGCGGGGCGAAACCCCGGGCCGGTCTCACCGGCTTCACTGTCTCTAACCTGAACATCCCTGACTTGCCACAACCCTGGGAACAGGGTGCGCACAAGCCGGATCACATTGCCTCGGCCCTGGACATCATGCTGGAAGGGCCTATTGGCGCGGCCTCGTACAACAACGAGTTCGGCCGCCCTGCCCTGACAGGCTATTTTCGGACGTTTGAACAACCCGGCGCCGACCCCGGCAGCACCAGGGGCTATCACAAACCCATCATGCTGGCCGGCGGCTACGGTGTAATTCGGCCCGCACATGTAAACAAAAAACCGTTGCCGGACGGCTGCAAAATCGCGGTACTGGGCGGCCCGGCCATGCTCATAGGACTTGGCGGCGGCGCCGCGTCCTCGATGACCGCAGGGACCAGCAGCCAGGAGCTGGATTTTGCATCGGTACAACGTGACAACGCGGAAATCCAGCGCCGTTGCCAGGAGGTCATCGATCAGTGCTGGGCATTGGGCGAGGATAACCCGATATTGTCCATCCACGATGTGGGCGCCGGCGGCCTGTCCAACGCATTGCCGGAGCTGGTGCACCAGGGCGGCGCCGGCGCCGTGTTCGACCTGCGTGCGATCCACAGCGCCGACCAGGGCATGTCACCGATGGAGCTGTGGTGTAATGAAGCCCAGGAACGCTATGTGCTCGCCATCAGCGCGGCGGATACGCAATGCTTCGGCGTCATCTGCGAACGGGAACGGGCGCCCTATGCCGTCATCGGCGAGACCAACAACAGCGGGCGGCTGGTTGTCACCGACAAGCTCAACGACGGCAAGCCCGTCGATGTGCCGCTCGACGTGATCCTCGGTAAAACGCCGGGGCTGTCTTTCAAGACACAAGCTTACGAGAGCGACGAACAACGCCGGAACAAGGCAGGTAAGCATTCTATCCCTGCGCCGACTCCCGACCCGGAGGGCACAGGTTTGCATTCAGCCTCCGTGCCAGCTCTCGACCCGGAGGGCACAGATTCGCATTCCGCCCCCGTACCGGCTCCCGACCCACAGAGCACAGGTTCGCATTCCATCCCCGTGCCGACTCCCGACCCGGAGGACATAGGTTCGCATTCCATCCCCGTGCTAACTTCCGACCCGGAGGGCACGGCTTTGCAACATGCCACTGGAGCCGGCAACCTGATGATTACCCTGGACGAAGCCATAGCCCGGGTGCTGCAACTGCCGGCGGTGGCCGACAAACGCTTCCTGGTAACCATCGGCGACCGCAGTGTCTCCGGCCTGGTGGTACGCGACCAGATGGTCGGCCCCTGGCAGACACCGGTGGCCGATTGCGCGATCACTGCCGCCACATTCGGCGCCCGTACCGGCGAGGCCATGGCCTTGGGTGAACGCCCGTCAGTAGCCGTGGATAACGCGCCGGCATCCGGGCGGCTGGCCGTATCCGAGGCCCTGACCAACCTCTGCGCCAGCCGCATCCTGCGGTTGGAGGATGTGGCCTTGTCGGCAAATTGGATGGCGGACGCCGTTACTGCGGCAGAGCGGTCAGCGTTGTATGCGACCGTGGAAGCAGTCTCGGCGCTGGCGCAGCAGTTGCGCATCCCGATACCGGTAGGCAAGGATTCCATGTCCATGAGCGTGGCCTGGCAGGACCGCGGCCGGGAGAAACGGGTCAGCGCGCCGGTGTCGCTGAATATCACCGCGTTTGCCCCCGTAGCGGACACTGGCAAGACCCTCACGCCGCAGTTACGGCAGATGGAGGACTCCGTATTGCTGCTCATCGACCTGGGCATCGGAAAAAACCGCCTGGGTGGCTCGGCGCTGGCACAGGTGATGCAGCAAACCGGCCATGCCACACCGGACCTGGACGATCCGGCCTTGTTGGCAGCCTGTTTCAGCGGCGTGCAGTTACTGAATGAAACCGGTTATCTGCTCGCGTACCACGACCGTTCAGACGGCGGCGTGTTCGTGACCCTGTGTGAAATGGCGTTTGCCGGCCGTTGCGGCCTGGACATTGACGTGGAAGATGATGACCTGGCGGCCTTCCTGCTCAATGAAGAACCCGGAGTCGCACTGCAGGTGCGCGCGGAACACTTGCAGACAGTGCGGGAAACGCTGTTGCGGTCAGGTCTGCCCGAAGCCTGTCTAATCACGGTTGCGCACCCGAACGGGGAGAAAAAAATACGCATCAGCCAGAGGGGCGCACCGGTATACGCGGCCGGTCTCGACCAACTGCACCGGCTCTGGTCACTCACCAGTTACCACATGCAGACATTACGCGATAACCCAACCTGTGCCGCCGAAGAATTTGCCGCACTACAGGACATGACCGATCCGGGCCTGTCAATCATGTATCGCCACCCCGGACTCCAGGTTGAACCTGCCCCGGGGTCCAGCAAGCCGGGGTCAGGAATGCCGGCAGACAAGCCCGCCATCGGAATTCTGCGGGAACAGGGTGTCAACGGCCATGTGGAGATGGCGGCCGCTTTCGACCGGGCAGGTTTCGAGTGCATCGATATCAATATGAATGACCTGCTGAGCCGCTCTGCGTCACTGGCCAACCTGTCCGGCCTGGTGGCCTGTGGCGGTTTTTCCTACGGCGATGTCCTGGGCGCCGGCGGCGGCTGGGCCAAATCCATCCTTTACAACGATTATCTGAGGAACGAGTTCGAACGCTTCTTCAACCGTCCCGACAGCTTCGCCCTAGGCGTCTGCAACGGCTGCCAGATGCTATCCCGGCTGCGCGCCATCATCCCCGGCGCCGACGGCTGGCCGGATTTCGGACGCAACCGCTCAGAACAGTTCGAATCCAGGGTGGTGATGGTCGAGATTACCGAGTCGCCCTCACTGTTTTTTCGCGGCATGGCCGGCTCAAGACTGCCCATCGTCGTGGCCCATGGAGAAGGCCAGGCACTGTTCAACAGCGCCGGGCAACCGCCCCTGGGCGCCATGCGCTTCGTGGACAACCGGGGAACGGTGACGGAAACCTATCCGTACAACCCCAACGGCTCGGCACAGGGACTGACCGGGTTCACCAGCACGGACGGACGCTTTACCATCATGATGCCGCACCCGGAACGGGTATTCCTGGCGCAACAAGTATCCTGGATCGAGCACGATCATCCCGGCGCAGATAGCCCCTGGATGCAAATGTTCCATAATGCCCGGCAATGGCTCGGCTAACCCGTGTATACTCACACATGAACTCTAATTCGTATCCGTTGTCCATACATTGAATACTGCACGAGATAACACCTATGCTGATCAAGACTCCCGACCCCATCAAACCCTCCGAGATCACAGACCAACAACTGTACTTGAACCGGCGCAAGTTCATCAGCGCCGGCGCAAAGTTCGGCATAGCAGGCGCCTTGCTCAATACGGTTTCCGTGACCGGCGCGCCGGCTGGCACAACACTCTCCACGGTCAGGAACAACGAGTACTCCACAGACGAGGAATTGACGCCTTATGACGATGTCACCAGCTACAACAACTTTTACGAGTTCGGCACGCAAAAGAGAGATCCGGCAAGATACTCCCTGAATTTCAAGCCGCAACCCTGGTCCGTGGTCATCGACGGCGAATGCATGAAACCCGGCGCCTACACGTATGAAGACATTATCAGGCCGCACCAGTTGGAGGAACGCATCTACCGGTTGCGCTGCGTCGAGGCCTGGTCCATGGTCATACCCTGGGTGGGCATCCCGTTGGCCGATGTGCTGAAGCGCTTCGAGCCTACCTCTGCGGCAAAATACGTGAAATTCACCACCGTCATGCGCCCAGAGGAGATGCCGGGGCTCAGACGCAATGTGCTGGACTGGCCGTACCGCGAAGGGCTGCGCATCGACGAGGCCATGCACCCACTGACACTGCTGACTGTGGGCCTGTACGGAGAGACCCTGCCGAACCAGAACGGCGCACCCATCCGCCTGGTCGTGCCCTGGAAATACGGGTTCAAGAGCATCAAGTCCATCGTCAGGATAGAATTCACCCGCACGCAACCCGAGACAGCCTGGAATATGTCGGCACCGCAAGAATACGGGTTCTATTCCAACGTCAACCCCGAGGTGGACCACCCGCGCTGGAGCCAGCGCAAGGAACGCCGTATCGGTGAGTTTCTCAAGCGCGAGACCCTGATGTTCAACGGTTATGCCGAACAGGTTGCCTCTCTTTACAGCGGTATGGACTTACGCAAACATTATTGACGCGGATTCCTTACCGGAATGAACTCTCCCTGGTCAAAGCCGGCGCTGTTCCTGCTCTGCATGCTGCCGTTCTGCGCGCTGGTGTATAACGGTTTTACCGATAACCTGACCGCGAACCCGATCAAGGAGATCACCCATTTCACCGGGGAATGGGCGCTGCGCTTCCTGCTCATTACATTGTCGATCACCCCGCTGCGAAAAATCACCCGCAAGAACGCGCTGATCCGATTCCGCAGGATGCTCGGCCTGTTCGCGTTTTTCTACGCCTGCCTGCACTTCTCCACCTACCTGGTACTGGACCAGTTCTTCGACTGGAACGAGATCATCCTGGACGTGGCGAAACGGCCTTATATCACCGTCGGTTTCAGCGCTTTTGTGCTGCTCATCCCGCTGGCGCTGACGTCCACGAACAAAATGGCGCAACGGCTGGGAAACAACTGGCGGCGGCTGCATTCCCTAATCTATCCGATTGCGATCCTGGTCATCCTCCATTACCTGTGGCTGGTCAAGGCGGATATCCTGCCGCCACTCATCTACGGCCTCATCCTGTGCCTGCTGCTGGTCCTGCGGTGGCCGGGTCTCAAACTGGGGAATAAGCCGGCGTTGCGGCACACATAATGGGATTGGGATGATGAGGGGGAAAAAACCGGTATACGAACGCGATGAAACCGACCTGTTCCGGCGCTCGGTCGGCGAGGTCACGCCGGTCAGACAGGACAAAGTTCATCCACAAGCAAAAAAACCGGCGCCGATCGCGACCCAAAGGCTCGCCGATGAGGCCGCAGTCATCAAGGAAATGGCCGAAGGCTTTTTCGACACCGAAGCGATGGAAACCGGGGATGAACTGTTGTACAAAAAGCAAGGTATCCAGGACAAGGTGTTCAGGAAGCTGCGCCGGGGCCAATTTGCCATCAGCGCGGAACTGGACCTGCATGGATACACCGTACAACATGCGAAGGACTGCCTGTCAGAGTTTCTCAAGCAATGCATTATCCGCAACCAACGCTGCGTGCGCATCATCCACGGCAAAGGCCTGCGCTCAAGACAAGGCAGACCGACCATCAAGAGCCGCATCGGCAAATGGCTGCAACAGCGACAGGAAGTGCTTGCCTACTGCTCCGCCCGCCAGGTAGACGGCGGAACCGGCGCCATCTACGTGCTGCTGAAGAATTCCCAAAGATAGTCAAATCATCCGGTGCACCTTGAGCCAATCACGCAAGGCATAATTAAAATAAATTATCAAGGTTTTTATCTCCATTTTTATCTCCTTTATTCCAAACGTGATAAACTGGCAGCAACAGTCGCGGACAATTGATTTTCAGCAGCCTGTTCCGTGGGAAGTTTCACCGTATTGAGAAAGCGTTATGGGCAAACAGAACGAAACCGGTAACACAGTACGCACTATTTGCCGTTCCTGCGGTCACGGTGGTTGCGGTGTCTATGCCGTTGTCGATGAAGGCAGGGTCACAAAGTTCCTGCCGGACAAGGAGCATCCGGTCAGCAAGGGCTATACCTGCAAGAAAGCCCATGGTTTCCTGGACCTGCAATACCATCCTGATCGCCTGTTATACCCGAAGAAGCGGGTCGGCGCCCGCGGCGAGGGCAAGTGGGAGCGTATCTCCTGGGACGAGGCGCTGACCATGCTGGCCGACAGGATGAACCGGTTCAAGGCGGAATCCGGCGCCGAATCCGTGGTTCTAGGGCATGGCACGGGTCGGGACTTTCACCGCTTTGTCTACCGCGTCGCCAATCTCTTCGGCACCCCGAATGTGCTCACGCCCGGACACATGTGCTACCTGCCGCGCATCGCAATCTCCAAGCTCATGGGCATGGAGATACCGATGGTGGATTACGACAACCGGCCCAAGTGCGTGATTTCCTGGGGGGCGAACCACCTCGTTTCCAATGCCGATGAAAACAAGGGCATCAACCTGGCACATACGCTGACAGGTGGCGCCAGACATATCATCATCGATCCGCGCCGGACAAAACTCGTGGATCGTGCGGATCTCTGGCTGCAACTGCGTCCGGCAACGGACTCTGCGCTGGCCATGGGCATGATGAAAGTCATCATCGACGAGGACCTCTACGATAAGGAGTTCGTGGAAAAATACACCACCGGCTTCGACAAGCTCGTTGAACGCTTGCAGCAATTCCCGCTGGACCGGGTGGAAAAGATCACCTGGGTGCCAAAGGAAAAGATCGCCGAAGCTGCGCGCATCTACGCCACCACCAAGCCCGCGGCGCTGCAATGGGGCGTGGGTGTGGAACAGAACATCAATTGCGTGGATGCGGATCGAGCGCTCATCTACCTGGTAGCGCTGACCGGCAACCTGGATGTGCCGGGGGGCAACGTGATTTTCGGATTACCTCCGGGGTTGACGCGGGCCGAGTTCTCCCTGTTTCACAAGCTGCCGCCCGAACAGAAGGCCAAGCTGCTGGGTGGGGACAAATACAAGCTTGGCGCCAGTATCAACCGCATTACCCCGCATGTAGTCTGGGACGCGATTGAACATGCGGATCCCTACCAGGTCAGGGCGCTGGTGGTGTTTGCCAGTAACCAGCTTAATGCCCGTGAAAATTCCCGGCGTGTCTACGATATTCTGAAGAACAAGCTCGAATTCTTTGCCGCCTGCGATGTGTTTCCTACCCCAACGACGGAACTCGCCGACCTGGTGTTGCCGGCGGCAACCTGGCTTGAAAATGACAATATCGCCGATTACTGGAAGGTGCACGGCTATGTTTTCCCGCGCAACATGGCGGTGGAACCGGAAGGGGAAGCCCGCTCCGACCATATGATCCTCAATGAGCTGGGAAAGAAACTCGGCTTCCAAGAGTACTTCTGGGAGGACTACTACGGTTCCCTGGACCATATCCTTGAACCCATCGGACTGGACTGGGAGCGATTCAAGGACATGCCGTACCTGCAAACAGAACCGAAATTCCGCAAGTATGAGACAGAGGGATTCAAGTCAAAATCGGGCAAGCTCGACTTTTACCTGGAACAATACGAACAGTGGGGATACGACCCGCTGCCCGGTTATATCGAGCCGCCCGAAAGTCCCGAACGGGAACCGGAGTTTGTCGAGAAATATCCGCTGGTGCTGATTACCGGCGCCCGCATCTTCAATTTCTTTGGTTCGGAACACCGGCAATCTGAATACCTGAGAAAATCGCATCCGGACCCGCTGGTGGAGATACACCCCGACACAGCCAGGGAACGCGGCATTGAAGACGGCGACTGGGTAACCATCGAGTCACCCCGGGGCAAGGTACGCTTTCGCGCCAGGCTCACCGAAGGCATCGATCCGCGCGTGGTAAGCGCAGAATTCGGTTGGTGGTTTCCGGAAAAAGACAGGACGAACGGCGAAGAACAACTCAGCGCCAATATCAATGTCCTCACCAACGACGCCGGCCCCCTGGACCCGGGCATGGGCGCCACCAACCTGAAAGGCCTGATGTGCAACATAACTGCCCACTGACTTTTACTTTAGCCGTGTGAAATGAAAGTCCTGATCACCGGTGGCGGTGTGGGTGGCCTGACAGCAGCGCTCAGCCTGCAACGGGTGGGCATGGACGTGAAGGTATTTGAGAGTGTCAGGGAAATCGCGCCGCTGGGTGTGGGCATCAATATTCTGCCCCACGCGAGCCGGGAATTGCTCGCACTGGGCCTGCAGGACGAACTCGACCATTTTGCTATACGCACCCGCGCGATGAGTTATTTCACCCGACGCGGCAAGGCAGTTATCAGCTATCCCTGCGGCGAATATGCCGGTTATCACTGGCCGCAGTACTCATTACACCGCGGTGAATTCCAGATGATGTTGCTGCGCGTGCTGAGATCCCGCGCAGGAGACGGCAGTGTGATGACCGGCCATCGCCTGGTCGATTTCGATCAGGATGGCGCAGGTGTTGTCGCACGCTTTGCCGGCCCCGGCTCCGATGATGTGATTCACGAGGAAAAAGGCGACATGCTGATCGGCGCTGACGGGCTGCATTCTACGGTGCGCAAGCAGCTTTACCCAGGAGAGGGTTCGCCGGTATTCTGCGGAATGATCTGCTTTCGGGGCGCGCTGGAAGGCGCGCCGTACCTCGATGGTCAAACCATGGTCGTCTGCGGTGATCAGCGTCAGACACTCGTCTCCTACCCGCTTTCAGCGCAATTACGCAAACAGGGCAAAAGCCTGAACAACTGGATCGCCGCGATTGCATTTGAGACCGACGAACCGCAGGAAGAAGACTGGAACAAGCAAACCACTGCGGACAACCTGCTGCAACTATACCGGGAGTGGGACTTCGACTGGCTGAATATCCCCGAACTCATCGCATCAACGGAGCAGATTTTTGAATTTCCGGTTTACGACCGTGATCCCCTCGAACAGTGGACATTCGGCCGAGTCACCTTGCTGGGTGACGCCGCGCATCCGCTGATCCCGGTGAGCTCCAGTGGCGCGGTGCATGCCATCATCGACGGGCGGGCGCTGGCCTATGCGATTGCCGGACACGACGATGCTGAGCAAGGACTGAAAGCCTACGAAGCCGACCGCCTGCCAAAAGCAAACAGGGTGGTTCTGGCCAGCCGGCAGAACGGTCCCGACGAGGTCCTGGAAATCGTCCGACGAGAGTGCCCCGAGGATGCAGAGAATGTCCATGACTATGTAGAAAAAGCGCGTTTACAAGCAGTAATCGACGCATTCAAGCAGCGAACCGGTTTTGCAGTCGACACGCTCAACAACCAGCCGTCTTATAATCCCAGATAGCTGTCTACTAGGTGAAATGAAAACTTCTATTGAAGATTATCTTGGCGCTCGATACAGATTGTGTCTTTGTTCTGTTCACTCATCGAACAGGTCGGTGTGTCTGCCCGTTCGTTCAAAACGTACTTCGTTGCCGTCAATCTTGTATATCAGCAACCAATCCGACTCGATGTGAGCATCCCGGAAGCTGCGCCACGGCCCCTTAAGCGGATGGTCTTTGTAATGCGGGGGCAAGAGCTTTTCATCGATCAACAGACGCATTAACTCTTTGATCTTCTCAGTGTCCTTGCCACGTTTTCAGACTACTTTCAGGTCGCGTTTAAACTGGCCAGAATAGACCGGGGTGCGCATCAAATACCCAAGTCTTGAAACAGGGCTTCGGCGTCTTCAGCACGATGTAGTTCCTCGCCGCGCTCGCTCTTGGCAAGGGTTTCGGCGGTTAGATGGTTGGGCGCTCGCATTTCAAACGGCAAGCCTTGTTCGCTCACTACCTTGGTCAATCCAATACGAACGAAATCGGACACGGTAAGACCCATAGTCGCCAATATCGCGACGGCCTCCTTTTTCAAGCGCTCATCAACTCGAGCGCGTACAACCTCAGTTGCTGCCATGTATCATTCTCCTGTTTAGTTGCTTTATTCTGATAATGTAGCCCAAATGAGCTATATTATCAAGCTGCTTCCCTTCTTCAGGGAATTAACAATATCTTGCCGATGTGCGCGCTGCTCTCCATGATCGCGTGCGCGTCGGCTGCCTGCGCCAGCGGCAGTTTTTTGTAGATTATCGGTTTAATCTGTCCACTGCTGATAAATGGCCAGATATGTTGCTCCAGGTTGCGGGCAATAGCCGCCTTGTAGGGCGCCGGCATGGGTCTTAAGGTGGACCCCGTGAGCGTGAGCCGCTTGACCATGACGGCGCGGCAATCGATTTCCGCCTGCCAGCCTTTTAATCCTGAGATGATGGCAATACGCCCGTCCGGCGCGGCAAGTTTTATGTCCTTGCGAACATAATCCCCCGCGACCATATCGAGTATCACATCAACTCCTGCGCCGTCCTGCGCTTCGGTAATCTTTTCCACGAAGTCCTGTTCATTGTAGTTGATGGCCAGCCTGGCCCCGAGCTGTTCGCAGATGCGGCATTTTTCCGCGCTGCCCGCGGTGACAAACACGGTTGCGCCCATAGCCCGGCCCATTTGTATCCCTATCGTGCCGATACCGCTGGACCCGCCATGGATGAGCAAGGACTCGCCTTTCTTCAAACCACACCGATCAAACACATTATTCCAGACGGTAAACACCGTTTCCGGCAGCGCGGCCGCATCGTCCACCGCCAGACCATCCGGCACGGGCAGGCACAGTGACGCGTCAGCAACAGCATAATCCGCATAGCCGCCGCTATGGACCAGCGCGCAAACCTTATCACCCGCTTGCGGAAACGCAAAGTCACCGTTGGTTTCTATAACCTCGCCGGAGAGTTCAAGACCGGGAATGTCCGATGCCCCGGGCGGCTGCGGATACTTGCCCAGGCGCTGCATCACATCTGGACGGTTGACCCCCGCGGCGCTGACTTTAATCAGGACCTGCCCCGGACCAGGCGCCGGCATCCCGGCTTCAACAAGGGTCAGAACTTCAGGTCCGCCCGGTTCTTTTATGATTATGTTTTTCATTGCAAACAGATAAGTTTTTAGATGATACGGCCTGAAACGCAGTGGGATTGATCATTACAGCCTGTATCATTGCATGACCTCAAAAGCGATGTAACGATGACCGCGCCGGAGTACGCATCTACCATGCGCAGCATCAGTGCGGTCGAACAACGCTATCAAAGGCCCGGTATCGGCCAGGATCATCGTTTGTATTTCCTCCTGATTATTTCCACTATCTGATCTTTCGCACGGGGAGCGGGACCAACGGTGTCGTCACGGATTGTCTTTGCCCAGCTATTGCGTAACGTATCAATGCTGATGAACATTCGTAATGAGCGCGTTGGCAGTGGTTGAAATCCCATAGCCTGATAAAATGCCTGGCGTTTTTCTGTCATATCGGGGCCGCCGTCCTCGATCACATCGAGCACCACGGCCTTAAGTCCGATTTGATTGGCGGCATCTTGTGCACGCTTCAATACATTTCCGAGCAGGATACTTCCAATACCGCATCCCTGATAGCGGCGGTCTACGGCGATCATTGAGAGGTAGACTGCCGGGATACTACCGGATCGGGGAGCGTGTTTCGTCAGGCTGGACGGGAAATCCTCTCCTTCCAACGAGTGCGCGTTTAGCGCATAATAACCCAGAATCTTATCTCTCCCGTCTTCAGTAGCGACCCAGACCCGTGTAAAATCCGCCGCCTGGTGTTTCCTTGCGCTCCTTTTAAGAAAGTTGTCGAGCCGGGCAATCCCACATGAAAAGGACGCTCTATCGTGTTTCTCAGGGTTAAGCGGTAAGATGGATATCTGCTGTGGATTCACCGGGGCTTCAGTCGCCCCGTACCACTCGGGCGTCGTGCATTGCCATGACATGTTGCAGTGCGTCGGTCGGTGGCTCCGGCTTTTCCAGGGCGGACAGCACAGCATCACGGTCTGTTGCTGACAGGAGCGTGCGTTCGTGGTCGGCAATAGTTGCCTGGGCACGTTCAAGCGCTACGCTTGTCACGAAAGTTGTCTCATCAATACCGAGCAGGGCCGCCGCTCGCTGAATTTGTGCCTTGATGTGTGGTTTAGTGCGCTGTTCCATCCGCGCCGTTTTCGGTTCATCAATAGCAGTGGCGGTATCATTGAAATTCAACATGATCGTAGCTTCATTGTTTTTTGTTATTGTACGGTATTTTGCCGGACATTGAAACCTCCTCCTCGGTAACTCGGCATCTCGGATCGCAGGCGTCTCGCCTGCCTGCGGGCGGGACGCCCGCGCTCCCAGGGATATCTTCGCGGCCCTCCCAAGGGCACCGTACCACTCCCACGAAAGTGAGAGTCCAGGACAATGCTGTGTCGCCCGAAGGGCGACCCCTTAGTTTACCTGGATTCCCGTTTCCACGGGAATGGGATGGGGGTGCTCCCGTGCGCCACACCACCTTACCACTCCCACGAAAGTGGGAGTCCAGGACAATACTGTGTCGCCCGAAGGGCGACCCCTTTTACCTGTAGCCCCACTCCAGGTTCAGCCAGAAGCTGTGCTCCGGTGATATGTTCCAGGATTCTTCGCGTACGCCTTCAAAGCCTACCCGCAGTACGCTGCCACCCATTAGTACGTCACTCATCTCCGTGCCCAGTATGAAGCGGCGGGAACGTTCGCCCAGTCCCGAGGTACGGCTGTATACGGTCCATAGCCTGCCCCGGATAAACAAGCCGTAACCTACCTCTGTTTCCATACCGAACCGGTACTCATCCGAAGTCGGACTGCGCTGGCCGCGCACCATGTCTTCAATATTACGCTCCCACAACTGCTGGGCGCCGCCCTCAATGCTGCCCAGACTGCGGGTCGGTCTGTAATGCGGGGTCAATTTCATCATCAAGCCGGTGCCGTCCGCCTGGTATGCCTTCTCCAACAGACCACTTACCTGCCACTCACGGTAATTCGAGTTCGCCAGCAACCCGGCGCCGCGCAACTGAGCCGCCCAGCCTGTCTCCGTCGCATAGCGCAGACCACCGGCAAGGTCCACCCCGGCCCCGCTTTGCGCATCGCCGCCGTCAGCACGCACGCCCAACTCAGCAAACTGCTCAAACTGCCCCCCTTCCGTCGCCGCCATATGCCTGCCTTCCAATACTGCCCGTACACGCTGCACATCCACATCCGGCGCATCCTCGACCGACATTGCCGCATACATCGCCTCACCCTTGTAACCCAACTGCCAACCACCACTCCGGAAGAAACGACCCGTCACGCCCAATGCCGCCGAGTACAGGTCGAGATCGGACTCCTGACGGAAGTCATCATCGTCCACGGTCAGGTCCAACTCGCCCAAACCATACCCCAGTGAACCCCAGACGCTCAAGTCTTGCGAGACCGCCCAGTCCGCATACGGATGCAAACTCGTCAGGCTGATGTCGTAATCCCCTGTAAATGTGCGCCGGGCATCGCTGCGGTCGGTATAGTCAAACCGGGCCTCGGTGCGGGACAGGGCTGCACCCAACAGTAACTGCTCGGTCGCCTCGATATCTGCGCCAAGGTGGAAACTCGCCAGACCGCCGTCCCAATTCACCGCATTATTGCCCTTGCTGCGCAGGTCGGTGTAACTGCCCTCGCCCCACAGGGTCACTACTTTGCCGGCCTCACCGGATTCGCTGCCGTCGTCAGCGCCGAAATTCAGCGGCAGTACAAACGACGCCCGGTTCAGCAACTGGCGCATATCAAGCCGCCGCCGATATTCCCAACCGCCCGGTGTGTCGAAGACATCGAACGCATCCGCTCTCATCTGTGTCCGTCCGCCGGACCGTGCCCCATTTGCAAACGGATCCACCCGACTTTCCATACCCGGCAATGCCTGGGTGTTGTTCCCGAACGCCTGAGCAAACGCCGACTGCGCCATTGCGATCTCATTACCCAGCAATACTGGCCCGGACTCGGTCTCTGTCTTGGCTCCGCCAGTTTGAGGCCCGAGTGCAACCGGATCTACCCGACTCTCCACACTCGGCATTGCGTGGGTCTTGCTCCCGAACGCCTGTGCCAGCGCCGACTGTGCTAATGCAATCTCATTACCCAGCAATACAGCCCCGGACCGGGTCCCTGTATTGGCTTCGAGATCAGACGATATCACTCCGCCCGGAGGCAGCGCATCGATACCCAGCAGCGGCAATCCAGGCTCTACTCCATACTCAACTGGCTTCACGCTACGCGTCGTACTCGGTGTCGTACTCGGCGCCGGCCTCGGAGACTGACCAAAAATCCTGGTTGCTTGAACTGTCCCGGAGCGCGCCGCGCTGATCCGACTACCTATCACCTGTGTGGTGCGTCCAACCACCGACAATGTGAACTGCGGCAACAGATCCTCGTGCAGGTCTGTCACCAGCGGCGCATCGATCGGCACTTCGCTCACCGTTACTGCAAACGTATCGCTCGCCTCAGCGCCCGTTGCATCAGAGGCCGTTACCGTGATGTCCGCCGCGCCCACCGACACGCCGGTCAGGGTCAGATCGCTGCCTGACAGGGTAACCGTTACGATGGATTCATCATCCGAGACTGCCGAGTAGGTCAGCGCATCGCCATCCGCATCGGTGAACACAGCGCTCACGTCAACCTGTAGCGTCTGGTCCACTTCAAGCTCACGGTCAAACAGCGGCATCGCTACTGTCGGCCCCCGGTTCGGCATCACTACCGTGACAGCAAACCTGTCGCTGGCCGTGCCGCCGCGCCCGTCGTCCGCGGTCACCGTGATAGTCGCGTCGCCGGCGGATATGCCTGTCAGCGTCAGGGTATTACCGGTTAACGCTACCGTCACCACGGACTCATCCTCAGACACCGCCGTATACGTCAAGGCATCGCCGTCCGCATCGGTGAATACGCCACCCAATTCAACCTGCTGCGCCTGATCTACGTCAAGCGACTGGTCAGACAACGGCGTCGCAACTTCCGGCGCCTCATTCGACAGCGTGACCGTCACCGTGAATTGGTCGCTCGCGGCGCCGCCGTAACCATCATCCGCGGTCACCGTGACGCCCGCTGCGCCGGCGGATACGCCGGTTAATGTCAGGGTATTGCCGGCCACCGCCACTGTGACCACCGTCTCATCGGCAGACACCGCCGTATATGTCAGCGCATCGCCGTTCGCATCCGTGAAGGCGCCGCTCACATCAACCTGCCGGGTCTGATCTACTGTAATCGTCTGGTCAGTCAATGGCGTCCTCACTACCGGCGACTCATTCTGCTGCACTACCGTGACTGTGAAGGTGTCGCTCGCCTCGCCGCCGCGCCCGTCAGACGCCGTTATCGTCACATTCGCTTCGCCAAGCGCCACGCCGGTCAGGGTCAAACGCTCTGTCGAATCAATATCCACCGTCACTACCGAGGAGTCATCAGCCGTCGCCGTGTAGCTCAGCACATCGCGATCCGGATCGTTAAACAAGTCTGCGATAGTCAGCGTCCGCCTCTCATCCACCAACAATGTCTGATCGCCGGCCGATGCCAACAGAACCGGCGCATTGTTTGGCGGCGGAGGCGGTGGCGGTGGCGGTTCAACAGTGCCGTCCGCAGTAATAGTGATGTTGAACGTCAGAGTCGCCGTATCGCCGTCTTCATCGCGCGCCGTGTACGTATATTCGGTAGCCGTCTGCGTCCCCGTCGGCGTGCCGCTTAACGTGCGCGCACTGGCGCTGAACATCAATCCCGCCGGCGGCGCCGGACTCAGACTGTAGGTCAATGTCCCATCACCGCCGGTTGCCCGCGGCAGCGCCAACATTGTAATCGCGGTGTTCTGCACGTAGTTCTGGTCGTCGATCGTCGTGGAGCCGAAGCTCGGCATGCCATCCGCGATAATCGTAATATTGAATGTCAGGGTCGCCACATCACCGTCATCATCGGTCACGGTGTACGTGTACTCAGTCGCCGTCTGCGTCTCCGTCGGGGTGCCGGTCAGTGTGCGGGCGGTATCGCTGAACGTCAGGCCCGTCGGCGCATCCGGACTTAAGGTGTACGTCAGCGGGGTGTCGCCGCCGTCTGCCTCTGGCAGGTTCAGGGTGGTGATGGCCGTACCCTGGGTGTAGGTCTGGTCGGTTATCGTCTTGCCGTCAAAGTTCGGCAGAGCGTTCGATGTTACCGATACTGTGGCCGTGAGACCGGCGTAGTTGCCGGCGGCGGCGGTTAAGGTGACAGTCGCCGCGCCATCGGTTGGGTTGGCCGCCATGTTTACCGTCACCGTCTGGGCGGTACTGTAGCTCGTCGTGGTGAACGTCAGTGGTGTCGGGCTGACCGTGACATCGCCGTCGTCGCTGGTGAGAGTGACGGTGACCGTGGCAGTCGGGACCGCGACCAGGGTCACATCAAAGGTGTTGCTGCCGCCCTCGTCGACTTCCAGTGTGGTCGGTGTGACTTGTATAGCCGGGGTTACCGTTGCTGTCGGCGTGGCCGTGACCGTGTCCGAGCCCGGGCCGTTGGCGGTACCGACCACCGCGCGTATCTGGAACGCATAGGTCGTGCCGTTGGTCAGGTTGTCAACAGTGTGGGTCGTGGTCGTGGCCGTGCTGTTGGCAATGTCGGTCCAGGCGGTGGTGGCCGGTATGGTGGCGCCCTGGGCCTGGCGCACCTGGTACCTGGTGATGGTACTGTCATTCGGGTTGGTCCAGGTCAGCGTGACCTCGGTGTCGCCGGGCGCCGCGGTCAGGTTGGCCGGTTTGGCCGGGGCCTCGTCCACATTGGTAATGGTGATGGCCACGTTCACCGTGTCGCTGTTGCCGTCATCGTCCGTCGCCGTTAACGTGTACACATAAATGTTATTGGTGTCGTTATCCGTCGGGACCTCAAAGTCCTTGGCCCCCAGGGTTACGGTGGCGCCGGTGTTGCTCTGGTTCGACAGGGTAAAGCCGTTGGCGTTGGCGTCGTCGCCGGTCAACGCCCAGGTGATGTTGCCCACCGGCGTGCCGGTCAAGGTCGCATTGCCGGTGTAGGCCGTATTCTCGGCCAAGTTGGCATCGGCCACACCGCCGAGGGTTAGCGTGGGCGTAATACGGATGTCGAACGTCAGCTCGGCCGTATCCCCGTCCGCATCGGTGGCGGTGTAGGTGTATTCGGTGGCCGCCTGCGGCGCGGTCGGCGTGCCGGTTAAGGTGCGGGCGGTCGCATTGAAGGTCAGACCCGCCGGCGGGGTCGGTGTTAACGTGTACGCCAGTGTGCCGTCACCGCCGGTCGCTTGCGGCAGGTTCAGCGTGGTAATCGCCGTACCCTGCGGGTAGGTCTGGTCGGCAATGGTCTGCGTGCCGAAGCTCGGCAGCGCATTCGCGGTGACCGCGACCGTGGCCGTGCGACCGGCGTAGTCGCCGCCGGCGGCGGTTAAGGTGACAGTCGCAGAGCCATCGGTCGGGTTGGCCGCCATATTCACGGTAACCGTTTGTGCGGTACTGTAGTTCGTGGTGGTGAAGGTCAGCGACGTCGGGTTGACCGTCACGTCAGTATCATCACTGGTGAGTCTGACCGTCACCGTGGCGGTCGGTTCGGTGGCCAGGCTCACATCAAACGTGCCGCTGCCGCCTTCGTTGACCGTCAGACTGCTCGGCGTTACCCGCAACCCAGCAAGCCCAATGCTCGTCTCAGCAGCCGGCCCGTTGCCGCTGCCGTTCACCGCACGCACGGCAAACGTGTAACTCGCGCCGTCCGGTAAACCCGTCACCGTGTGACCGGTCGTGGTCGCATCGCTGTCAGTGATGGGTAGCCAGTTGCCATAGCTGCCGTTATCCTGCTTGTAACGCACCTCCCACCTGCTCGCAACCGCTATCGCATCCCAGGTCAGGTCAACCTCGCCCGCATTCGCCCCCAGCTCCGCCTTAAGGTTCGTCGGCGCCGTCAAGGGCACTTCAGAGTCCACCACCTCAATGTCAAACGTCCTCGTGTCCTCGTCCGCCGCGCCCGTCTGGTTGTCCGAGTCGGACACGGTCAAGGTGTAGGTCTGGGCCGCGGTCACTCGCACCGGCGTGCCGGTAAAGCGAGGCGCGCTGTTCTGGCCCGGATCGACACCGGCGTCGTCCGGACCGTCGCCGTCATAGGCCAGGCCCGCGGGCAGCGCCGACGGCGACAACGTGTACGTCAACTTGCCGTCGCCCGTGTTCGACCACAGGAACTCCCGGTCCTCCGTCTCGCCCACCCTAAACGTCTGGGGCGCCACGGTGATGGAGCTGAACACCGGCTTGCTGTTCACCACCGACCCCTCGAACGTCAGCGTCGCCGTGTAGGTCTCCGCCGACTCCATACGGCTCGAACTCGTGCCTATCACGTCAATCACCTTGAACGTGAAACTCGTCGTGAAACCGTCGTCGCCTTCAGGCGGGAAGAACGCCAGCACCTTTTGTGACCGTGAGGACTGGATGTTCCACACCGATACCTCCTGGTTAATGCTCACATCTCTCACGGGCGCAGTCGACCTCGAGCCGTACGGCACCGTCTTCAATGCGCCCGTAGCCGGCAGCGACAGCACCTTCACACCATAGAAGAGCGCCTCACTGCGTGTGTCCGCCACCTTGAACGGGAACACGTTGTCGCTGTCGCGCGACGCCGGCAGCTTGGTGTGCGGCTTGGTCACAATCACAGCTATATTGTCGCTCGACGGGGTGGTGGTCTGCGCCAGCGTAATCGTGATGTTGAACGTGAGGCTCGCTGTGTCGCCGTCCGCGTCGGTGACGGTGTAGGTGTAGGCCGTCTCGCTCTGGACCGCGGTGGGCGTGCCCGTCAGCGTGCGAGCGGCCGCGTCGAAGGTCAGGCCCGCGGGGGCGGCCGGGCTCAGGCTGTAGGTCAGCGGAGCGTTGCCGCCGGTGGCTGCGGGCAGGTTCAGCGTGGCGATGGCCGTGTTCCGGGTATAGTTCTGGTCGGCGATGGTCTCGGTGCCGAAGCTGGGCGTGGTGTCGGCCCGCGGCGTCGCGGTGACGGTGTCGGAGTCATCGCTGTTGCCGCCGTTGTTCACCGCCCGGATCTGGAAGCTGTACTCAGTGCCGTTGGTCAGGCCGGTCACCGTGTAGCTGGTGGTGCTGGCGCCGCTGCCCGGAATGTCCTCCCACAGACCGATCCCCAGGCCTTCCCGGTAGACATACTGGTACTTGGTGATGCTGGCGTCGTTGGGGTCATTCCAGTTCAGGGTGACTTCGGTGTCGCCGGCTGTGGCGCTGAGGTTTGCTGGCTTGGCGGGCGGCGCCTGCGGGTCGGTGATGGTGATGTTGAAACTGAGGCTCGCCGTGTCGCCGTCGGCGTCGGTGACGGTGTAGGTGTAGGCCGTCGCGGGCCGGGACGCGGTGGGCGTGCCGGTCAGCGTGCGGGCGTCGGCGTCAAAGGTCAGGCCCGCAGGGGCTACCGGGCTCAGGCTGTAGGTCAGCGGGGCGTTGCCGCCGGTGGCTACGGGGAAGTTCAGCGTTGCGATGGCCGTGTTCAGGGTGTAGCGCTGGTGGGCGATGGTCTCAGTACCGAAGCTGGGCAACTCGTTCGCCACCACCGTCACGACGAACACATCGTTGACCTTGCCGCCTTTGTTGTCGTCCGCGGTCACCGTCAGCGTCGGCGCGCCGGCCGACACCGCCGTAAACGTGAGCGTGGAATCCACTACCGCCACCGTCACCTGGGCCGTGTCGCTCGACACCGCGCCGAAATTCAGCGGGTCATTCTCCGGGTCGCTGAACACCGTAGACAGGTCCACGGTGCCGGACTTGCCCTCACTCAGCGTCTGGTCCGGGATCGGATTGTCCACCACCGGCGGTTGGTTCACCGGCGCCACCACTTCAATGGTGAATGTCAAGGTCGCCGCGTCGCCATCCGCATCCGTCGCCGAGTAGCTGTAGGTCGCCTCCGGCGTCACTGCCGTCGGCGTTCCGGTGATCTCCCGTTTGCCGGCACTGAATGCCAGGCCGTTCGGCAGCGCCGGCGCTATCGCGTAGGTCAGCGCGCCGTTGCCGCCGGTCGCCGCGGGCAACTGCAGGGCGGTGATCGCCTCGCCCCGCGTGTAGGTCTGCGCCGGCACCGTCGCCGTGCCGAAGCTCGGCGCAGTGTTCGCTTTGACTTCGATCGTGAACTTCAGGGTTGCCGAGTCGCCGTCCGCGTCCGTTGCCCTGTAGTCGTAGGAAGCCGCCGTGCTCACCGCCGTGGGCGTTCCCGTAATCTCCCGGCTGTCCGCATCGAATGCCAAGCCCGCCGGCAGCGCCGGCTCGAGCGTGTAGCTCAAGGCGCCATTGCCGCCGCTCGCTTCGGGCAGGGTCAGTTTCGCGATGGCCACGCCCTGCGTGTACAGTTTGTCGTCGATGGTCGCCGTGCCGAAGCTCGGCGCATCGTCCGCCTCCACCGTGACCACGAACTCATCGTCCACCTTGCCGTCTTTGCCGTCGTCCGCCGTCACCGTCACCGTCGAAGTGCCCGCCGCAACACCTTCAACCGTCACTATCGCGTCCTTCACCGACACCGTCGCCTTCGACGGGTCGGCCGAAGTTGCCAGGTAGGTCAACGGGTCGTTGTCCGGATCTTTGAACACCTGCGAAACATTCACATCCCGCGTCTCGCCCGCCGTCAAAGTCAGGTCGGCGATCGGCTTGTCCACCGTCGGCGGATCGTTCGGCGGCTCAAGAGTGGTCACCTCGAATACATCGTCCACCGTGCCGCCTTTGCCATCGTCCGCCGTCACCGTCACCGTGGCCGCGCCGCCGGGCAACTGCGCCTTGTAGGTGAGCGTGTTTCCATCCACAGACGCCGTCACCAGGTCGGTGTCGCTCGACACCGCGCTGAAAGTCAGCGGGTCGTTGTCCGGATCGCTGAACACCGTCGACAGGTCCACGGTTTCGGAAACGCCCTGGTTCAGATCCACGTCCGGGATTTCGCTGACCACCACCGGCGGGTTGTTCGGCGTTTGGTAGGTTGCGGTGACCGTTGTCGCGGCCGTGTTGCCGTTACCGGCGGCGTCCTGTGCTTCATTCGCCTCCACGCCAACACTGAACTCGCCGACGGCCTTTGGCGTGATCCTGGCGGTGTAGGTGGTCCCGTCCGCGCTGCCCGCTTCGGCGAAATCCGACGAGTTGGCATTGGTCAGCGTGATGTCGCTGATCTCAAAGCCGGTGACCGGCTCGCTGAAGGTGAAGGTGGCGTCCACCGCCGCGGTGACGGTGCCTGAAACGCCGGTGATGGTCACCGTGGGCGCGATATTGTCCAGCGTGAACGCCTCAACTGGTCCCGTCGGCGTCCGATCTCCAATCGAGACGCCAGTGCAGCTTCGGATTCTCGCATCCGATTTCAACGTCAGCGTGACCGTGCCGTTGTAGTCGTCCAGAGTGGTGCTTGCGTCGAAGTCACCAATGGTTACGTCGTAGGTGCGGCTGCCTTCGCAACCCGGCAGGAGAGCACCGGGAGACACCACGGGCGCGGGCGGGTTTGTCAAATCCGGACTGAACGCAGTCACGTAGGACGACGACTTGAACGCGTCGTTGAAGTGTACGCGTTCACTGAAGGAGACTCTCCACCGCACTCTATCCGAGTTGGTGACCGACTCGGTCGGCTTGCTCCGCTCGATCGATTTCAAGACGGGCACGGACGCGACCTCTACCGACGCGGCGATGCCGTTGTAGCCACCGCCGCTGGCGCTCAGGGCCACTGTGCCATTGCCGCCAAACGGCCGACGTAACTCAGCCATGTTCACGGTCACGGTTTGGGGCGTGGCGTAGTTCGTGGTGGAGAAGCTCAGGATGACCGGGCTCACGGTCACGTCCGACTCGTTGCTGGCCACCGCCACCGTAACCGGGCCGCTGGGCGCGGTCGCCAACTTCACGGTGAAGGTATCGCTGCCGCCTCCGGGCACCCGGAGGCTGGTCTCCGACACATCAAGACCCGCGCCCGCCACGGCGATGGTGATCTTGAACGTGAGGCTCGCCGTGTCGCCGTCCGCGTCGGTGACGGTGTAGGTGTACTCCGTCGCCGTCTGCGGGGTGGTCGGGGTGCCGGTTAAGGTACGGGCAGTGGCATCAAACGCCAGACCCGCCGGCGGTGTTGGCGTTAAGGTATACGTCAGTGGGGCGTTGCCACCGTCCGCCTCCGGCAGGTTAAGCGTCGGTATCGCGGTGTTCTGCGTGTAGGTCTGGTCGGTAATCGTCTTGCCGTCAAAGCTCGGCAGCGCGTTCAATATCACCAATACAGTAGCCGTGCGGTTGGAGTAGTCGCCACCGCCGGCGGTCAGGGTGATGGTGGCATTGCCGTCAGTCGGGTTGGCCGCCATATTCACGGTAACCGTCTGTGCGGTACTGTAGTTCGTGGTGGTGAAGGTCAGCGACGTCGGGTTGACCGTCACGTCAGTATCATCACTGGTGAGTCTGACCGTCACCGTAGCGGTCGGTTCGGTGGCCAGGCTGACATCAAACGTGCCGCTACTGCCCTCGTTGACCGTCAGACTGCTCGGCGTTACCCGCAACCCAGCAAGCCCAATGCTTGTCTCAGCAGCCGGCCCGTTGCCGCTGCCGTTCACCGCACGCACGGCAAACGTGTAACTCGCGCCGTCCGGTAAACCCGTCACCGTGTGACCGGTCGTGGTCGCATCGCTGTCAGTGATGGGTAGCCAGTTGCCATAGCTGCCGTTATCCTGCTTGTAACGTACCTCCCACCTGCTCGCAACCGCTATCGCATCCCAGGTCAGGTCTACCTCGCCCGCATTCGCCCCCAGCTCCGCGTTAAGGTTCGTCGGCGCCGTCAAGGGCACTTCAGAGTCCACCACCTCAATGTCAAACGTCCTCGTGTCCTCGTCCGCCGCGCCCGTCTCGCCGTCCGAGTCGGACACGGTCAAGGTGTAGGTCTGGGCCGCGGTCACCCGCACCGGCGTGCCGGTGAAGCGCGGCGCGCTGTTCTGGCCCGGATCGACGCCGGCGTCGTCCGGACCGTCGCCGTCATAGGCCAGGCCCGCGGGCAGCGCCGACGGCGACAACGTGTACGTCAACTTGTCGTCGCCCGTGTTCGACCACAGGAACTCCCGGTCCTCCGTCTCGCCCACCCTAAACGTCTGGGGCGCCACGGTGATGGAGCTGAACACCGGCTTGCTGTTCACCACCGACCCCTCGAACGTCAGCGTCGCTGTGTAGGTCTCCGCCGACTCCATACGGCTCGAACTCGTGCCTATCACGTCAATCACCTTGAACGTGAAACTCGTCGTGAAACCATCGTCGCCCTCAGGCGGGAAGAACGCCAGCACCTTTTGTGACCGCGAGGACTGGATGTTCCACACCGACACCTCCTGGTTAATGCTCACATCTCTCACGGGCGCAGTCGACCTCGAGCCGTACGGCACCGTCTTCAATGCGCCCGTATCCGGCAACGACAGCACCTTCACACCGTAGAAGAGCGCCTCACTACGTGTGTCCGCCACCTTGAACGGGAACACGTTGTCGCTGTCGCGCGACGCCGGCAGCTTGGTGTGCGGCTTGGTCACAATCACAGCTATATTGTCGCTCGACGGGGTGGTGGTCTGCGGTGGCGGCGCCGGCGTGGCCGCGGCGGTGGCCGCCTCGCCGTTGCCGGCGGTGTTGGTGGCGCGCACTTCGAAGGTGTAGCCGGTACCGTTGGTCAGGCCCGTCGCCGTGTAGGTGGTGGCCGTGCCGTCGTTGAGGTTGGTCCAGGTGTCGGTACTGTCGTAGAACGGCAGGTCGGCCGTGGCCTTCCAGCGCACCTGCACGTCGCCAATCACGCTGGCATTGGTCGGCAGCGTCCAGTTGAGCGTGACCTGGGCGTTGCCGGCGGTGGCCGTCAGGTTGGTCGGTGCGTTCGGTACCGCCAGCTTCGGCTGGGCGCCCACGGCCACCGAGTCGCTGCTGCCGGCGGCGTTGGTGGCGCGCACCTCAAACTCGTAGCTCACGCCGTTGTCAAGACCGGTCACGGTGCGGGTCGTGGCATCCTTGGCCAGCAGGGTCCATTGGCTCCAGCTCGTGTCCGTCTTCTTCTTGTGGCGCACGTCGATGGTATCGACCGTGCCCTTGTCCGGCAGGTCCCAGGTCAGGGTCACTTGGGTGTCGCCGGCGCTGGCCTGCAGGTTGCTCGGCGCAGACGGCTTCGCCAACTCCGGCGTGCCCTCGACGCTGGCCGACGGACCCGTGCCCACGGCGTTCACCGCGCGCACCTCGAATACGTAGTCGGTGCCGTTCACCAGACCCGTCACCCGCTCCCGCTCCGCCGTGCCCGCCAGTGAGCGCCACTCGCTCCATCCAGTGTCGGGGGCGGTCTTCACCTTGTAACGCAGCTCCACGCGGTCAATCTGGTTGGTGTTCGTCGGCAAGGTCCACAGCACCACCACCTCGGTGTCGCCGGATACTGTGCTCAGCTTGGTCGGCGCACCCGGCGCCGTGGTCGGGGTCGCCGATATGGCCGCGGACGCACCGGCGCCGGACGCATTCTCCGCCCGTACCTCAAAGTTATACAGCTCGCCGTTGGTCAGGCCGGTCACCGTGTAGGTCGTGGCGTTCGCGGCCAGGTCCACCCAGGCCTGCCAGTCTTTCGCCGTGTCCGCCTTGTGGCGCACCTGCACCTTGGTCAGCGCGCCGGAGTCGGTCGGCAGGGTCCAGGTCAGGACAACCTGGGTGTCGCCGGGGGCCGCCGCCAGGCCGGTCGGCGCAGTCGGCACCGCCACCGGCGTCGCATCCACCTCCGCCACCGCGCCGCGGCCCGCGCCGTTCAGCGCGCGCACGATGAACGTGTACTCGGCGCCGTTGGTCAGGCCGGTCACTTCGTGGCTGGTCGCGTCCTTGGCCAGGTCAACCCAGGGCTGGAAGTTCGTTGCGCTCTTGACCTTGTACGCCACCTGCATCCTGTCAATCTCGCTGGTGTTGGTGGGCAGGTCCCAGGTCAGACCGACCTTGCCGTCGCCCGGCGCCGCGGTCAGGTTGCCGGGGGCGTCGGGTACCGCCAGCTTCGGCGTCGCCGTCACCGCCGAGGCCGCGCCGGCGCCGTCGGCGTTCACCGCGCGAATCTCAAAGGCGTGCAGGGTGTCGTTGGCCAGGCCGGTCACCGTGTGACCGGTGGTGCCGGCGTTGCTGCCGGCGATGTCGGTCCAAGGCTCGCTGTCAGGCACGCTGGCGCCTTCAATGTAGCGGACCTGGTACTTGGTGATGCTGTTGTCCCGCGCATGGGTCCACGTCAACGTCACCTTGGTGTCGCCGGCCGTCGCCGCCAGGTCAGCGGGCGCGGACGGTACCTTGCCCGGCCCCGCCTCGGGCGTCGCGTCCACCTTCGCCTCGGCGCCGCGGCCGGCGCCGTTCAGCGCACGCACGATGAACGTGTACTCGGTGCCGTTGGTCAGGCCGGTGACGTCGTAACTGGTCGCATCCTTGGCCAGGTCAACCCAGGGCTGGAAGTTCGCAGCGCTCTTGACCTTGTACGCCACCTGCATCTTGTCAATCTCGCTGGTGTTGGTCGGCAGGTCCCAGGTCAGGGCCACCGAGCCGTCGCCCGCGGCGGCGGTCAGGTTGCCGGGGGCGTCGGGCGCCGCCAGCTTCGGCTGGGCGGCCACCGATACCGAGTCACTGCTGCCGGCGGCGTTGGTGGCGCGGACCTCAAACTCGTAGGTCACGCCGTTGTCGAGACCGGTCTCGGTGTGGGTCGTGGCGTCCTTGGCCAGCAGGGTCCAGACGCTCCAGGCCGAGTCCGCCCTCTTCTTGTGGCGCACGTCGATGGTGTCCACCGTGCCCTTGTCCGGCAGGTCCCAGGTCAGGGTCACCGTTGTGTCGCCGCCAGCGGCCTGCAGGTTGCTCGGCGCAGACGGCTTCACCAATTCCGGCGTGCCCTCGACACTGGCCGACGGGCCCGTGCCCGCGGTGTTCTTGGCGCGGACTTCGAATACGTAGTCGGTGCCGTTCACCAGACCCGTCACCCGGTAACGCTCGGCCGTGCCGGCCAGGGAGCTCCATTCGCTCCAGCCGGTGTCGGGGGCCGTCTTCACCTTGTAGCGCAGCTCGACGCTGTCAATCCGACTGGTGTTCGTCGGCAAGGTCCACAGCACCACCACCTCGGTATTGCCCGGCACCGTGCTCAGCTTGGTTGGCGCGCCCGGCGTCACCAGCGGCGGCGCCCGCGGCGTCGCCGCACCGGAGGCTGGCTCGCCGTTGCCGGCCTTGTTGGTGGCGCGCACTTCGAAGGTGTAACCGGTGCCGTTGGTCAGGCCGGTGGCGGTGTAGGCGGTGGCGTCGGAGGACGGCAGGTCGGTCCATTTGTCGCGGGCGTCGTCGAACGGCAGGTCCGCCGTGGCCTTCCAGCGCACCTGCACGGTGACAATCTCGCTGGTGTTGGTGGGCAGCTTCCAACTCAGCGCCACTTCGGTGTCGCCCGCCGTGGCGCTGAACTCGGTCGGCTTACCGGGAACCGCCAGCTCCGGCCTTGCGGCCGTCCGCGCCGCCGGGCCGGCGCCGGACGCGCTCTCCGCGCGCACTTCAAAGAGGTAGTCCTGACCGTTGTTCAGGTTGGTCACGGTGTGCGTGGTCACGTCCGCCGCCAGGTCGGTCCAGGGCTCCCAGGTCGTCTCGCCCCGGGCCTGGTGGCGCACCTGCACCTTGTCCAGCACGCTGGCGTTCGTCGGCAGGTCCCAACTCAGGCTCACCGAGCGGTCGCCCGCAGTGGCCGTCAGGTTGTCCGGGGCGTCGGGAATCACCAGCTTCGGCGTTCCGACCACCCTCGCCGCCGGGCCGGCGCCGGCCTTGTTCTCCGCGCGCACTTCAAAGAGGTAGTCCTGGCCGTTCTTCAGGTTTGTTACTGTGTGTTCCGTCGCATCCGCGGCTAGGTCGGTCCAGGTCTCCCAGGTCGTTTCGCCCCTGGCCTGGTGGCGCACCTGCACCTTGTCAATCTCGCTGGCGTTCGTCGGCAGGTCCCAACTCAGACTCACCGAGCGGTCGCCCGCAGTGGCCGTCAGGTTGCCCGGCGCGTCCGGAACCGCCAGTTGGGGGGTTGCCTTGACCGTGTCCGAGGGCTCGCCCTGAAGCGCCTGCTTCGGCGTTCCGGCCACCGCGCGGATCTGGAAGGTGTACTCCGTGCCGTTGACCAGGTTCTCCACCGTGTGGCTGGTGGTCGTGGCGCCGCTGCCGGGAATGTCCTCCCAGGGATCAAAACCGTATTGGTAGAGAACCTGGTACTTGAAGATGCTGTCGTCCCTGGGGTCTTCCCAAATCAGGGTGACCTTGGTGTCGCCGGCTATGGCGACCAGGTTCCTGGGCTTGGCCGGCGGCCCGGCCGCTTCCGTGACGGTGATGTTGAACTTGAAGCTCGCCGTGTCGCCGTCGGCGTCGGTGACGGTGTAGGTGTAGGCCGTCGCATCCTGGACCGCGCTCGGGGTGCCGGTGAGGGTGCGGTTGGTGGCGTCGAAATTCAGGCCCGCGGGGGCGGCCGGAGTCAAGCTGTAGGTCAGCGTGCCGTTGCCGCCGGTGGCTTCAGGCAGGGTCAGCGTGGCGATAGCCGTGTTCCGGATGTAGTTCTGGTCGTCGATGGTCTCGGTGCCGAAGCTGGGCGTCGTGTCGACCCGCGGCGTCGCCGTCACTGTGGCGGAGGCGTCGCTGTTGCCGCGGGCATTTACAGCCCGAATCTCGAACGCGTATTCGGTGGCGTTGGTGAGGCCGGTGACCGTGTGTGTGGTGGTGCCGGCGCCGCTGTCGCTGATGTCCGCCCAGGTGGCGGTGGCGGGCACGGTGGAACCCGCGCCGTAGCGCACCTGGTACTTGGTGATGTTGCTGTCGTTCGGGTTGGTCCAAGCCAAGTCAACCTGGGTACTGCCAGGGGTCGCCGTCAGTCCGATTGGCGCAACCGGCACTGTGGCTGGGGTCGCGGTTTTGAAAATAACCTTTTGATTGCCGATAGCGTTCTCAATGTGGAAGTCATTGTCGTTCAGCGTGGTTAGCAGGGTACCCGAGAACGTCGCCTTGTCTCCTGTTGGGTCGTAGATGTTACCGGTGAGATTGGCCTTGTCTATGAATAGCAACTTATAGTAACTATTAAGCCGGATGTTAAATTCGGTGCTGTAGTTATTCAGGAATTCGAGTGCTGAATAACCGGAGTAAGAGCTCAATCCAGTTGTCACGAAGGCCGGGAGCGAACGGTACTCGCGAAGCGGTGTGGGATCCTCGAACGGAACAGAAACTTGCCACTTCTCAAATTCATCATTTATTAGGATAAGTGTTCCTGCTCCCCCAATCCTCTGCCTTGTTGTATCCCCTCTATCACTGAAGCCCGACACGTCCAAGCTGCCCGAGGCCGCAACGGTCACGGTGCTGCCGTCATCCGAGAAAGTGAGGGTCAGTGTGCGCGCCGGGGTCGGCGCCATCGGCGTGGCCGCGGCGGTGGCCGCCTCGCCGTTGCCGGCGGTGTTGGTGGCGCGCACGGCAAACGTGTAGCCGGTGCCGTTGGTCAGGCTGGTGGCGGTGTAAGTGGTGGCAGTGCCGGCGAGGTCGGTCCAGGCGTCGGTGGCGTCGTTGAACGGCAGGTCGGCGGTGGCCTTCCAGCGCACCTGCACGGCGCCGATCACGCTGGCGTTGGTCGGCAGGGTCCAGTTGAGCGTGACCTGGGCGTTGCCGGCGGTGGCCGTCAGGTTCGTCGGCGTGTCCGGGACCGCCAGCTTCGGCTGTGCCGTCGTATCCACGGAGTCGCTGCTGCCAGCGGCGTTGGTGGCGCGGACCTCAAACTCGTAGCTCACGCCGTTGTCGAGGCCGGTCACGGTGCGGGTGGTGGCGTCCTTGGCCAGCAGGGTCCATTGGCTCCAGGCCGTGTCCGTCTTCTTCTTGTGGCGCACGTCGATGCTGTCGACCGTGCCCTTGTCCGGCAGGTCCCAGGTCAGGGTCACTTGGGTGTCGCCGGCGCTGGCCTGCAGGTTGCTCGGGGACGACGGCTTCGCCAGCTCCGGCGTGCCCTCGACGCTGGCCGACGGACCCGTGCCCACGGTGTTCACTGCGCGCACCTCGAACAGGTAGTCGGTGCCGTTGGTCAGACCCGTCACCCGCTCCCGCTCCGCGGTGCCCGCCAACGAGCGCCACTCGCTCCAGCCGGTGTCGGGGGCCGTCTTCACCTTGTAACGCAGCTCCACGCGGTCAATCTGGTTGGTGTTCGTCGGCAAGGTCCACAGCACCACCACCTCGGTGTCGCCGGATACTGTGCTCAGCTTGGTCGGCGCACCCGGCGCCGTGGTCGGGGTCGCTGATATGGCCGCGGACGCACCGGCGCCAGACGCGTTCTCCGCCCGTACCTCAAAGTTGTACAGATCGCCGTTGGTCAGGCCGGTCACCGTGTAGGTCGTGGCGTTCGCGGCCAGGTCCACCCAGGCCTGCCAGTCTTTCGCCGTGTCCGCCTTGTAGCGCACCTGCACCTTGGTCAGCGCGCCGGCGTTTGCCGGCAGGGTCCAGGTCAGGACAACCTGCGTGTCGCCGGGGGCCGCCGCCAGGCCGGTCGGCGCCGACGGCACCGCCACCGGCGTCGCATCCACCTCCGCCACCGCGCCGCGGCCGGCGCCGTTCAGCGCACGCACGATAAACGTGTACTCGGCGCCGTTGGTCAGGCCGGTGACTTCGTGGCTGGTCGCGTCCTTCGCCAGGTCAACCCAGGGCTGGAAGTTCGCCGCGCTCTTGACCTTGTACGCCACCTGCATCCTGTCAATCTCGCTGGTGTTGGTCGGCAGGTCCCAGGTCAGGCCGACCTTGCCGTCGCCCGGCGCCGCGGTCAGGTTGCCGGGGGCGTCGGGCACCGCCAGCTTCGGCGTCGCCGTCACCGCAGAGGCCGCGCCGGCGCCGTCGGCGTTCACCGCGCGAATCTCAAAGGCGTGCAGGGTGTCGTTGGCCAGGCCGGTCACCGTGTGACCGGTGGTGCCGGCGTTGCTGCCGGCGATGTCGGTCCAGCTCTCGGTGCCGGGCACGGACGCGCCTTCGGCGTAGCGGAACTGGTACCTGGTGATGCTGTTGTCCCGGGACTGGGTCCACGCCAGCGTCACCTTGGTGTCGCCGGCCGTCGCCGCCAGGTCAGCGGGCGCGGACGGTACCTTGCCCGGCCCCGCCTCGGGCGTCGCGTCCACCTTCGCCTCGGCGCCGCGGCCGGCGCCGTTCAGCGCACGCACGATGAAGTTGTACTCGGTGCCGTTGGTCAGGCCGGTGACGTCGTAACTGGTCGCATCCTTCGCCAGGTCAACCCAGGGCAGGTAGTTGGCCGCGCCCGACTCCCTGTAGGCGACCTGCATCTTGTCAATCTCGCTGGTGTTGGTCGGCAGGTCCCAGGTCAGGGCCACCGAGCCGTCGCCCGCAGCGGCGGTCAGGTTGCCGGGGGCGTCCGGGACCGCCAGCTTCGGCTGGGCGTCCACCGCCACCGAGTCGCTGCTGCCGGCGGTGTTGGTGGCGCGGACCTCAAACTCGTAGGTCACGCCGTTGTCAAGACCGGTCTCAGTGTGGGTCGTGGCGTCCGCGGCCAGGTCGGTCCAGGGCGCCCAGGTCGTCTCGCCCCGGGCCTGGTGGCGCACCTGCACCTTGTCCAGCACGCTGGCGTTCGTCGGCAGATCCCAACTCAGGCTCACCGAGCGGTCGCCCGCAGTGGCCGTCAGGTTGTCCGGGGCATCCGGAACCGCCACTTGGGGCGTCGCCTTGATCGCGTCCGAGGCGTAGCCCGGAAGGCTGCCGGCCACGGCGCGGATCTGGAAGGTGTACTCGGTGCCGTTGGTCAGGCCGGTCACCGTATGGGTGATGGTGGTGGCGCCGCTGCCGGGTATGTCATCCCACAGGTCAAAGCCCACGTTTTCAAAGTCGAATATCTGGTACTTGGTGATGCTATCGTCCCTGGGATCTTCCCAGATCAGGGTGACTTCCGTGTCGCCGGCTATGGCGGTAAAGTTTCTGGGCTTGGCAGGCCGCTCCGGCGGTTCCGTGATGGTGATATTGAACGTGAGGCTCGCCGTGTCGCCGTCGGCGTCGGTGGCGGTGTAGGTGTACTGCGTCGCATCCTGGACCGCGCTCGGCGTACCGGTGAGGGTGCGGTTGGTGGCGTCGAAATTCAGGCCCGCGGGGGCGGCCGGGGTCAAGCTGTAGGTCAAGGTGCCGTTGCCGCCGGTGGCTTCGGGCAGGGTCAGCGTAGCGATGGCCGTGTTCCGGATGTAGTTCTGGTCGTCGATAGTCTCGGTGCCGAAGCTGGGCGTGGTGTCGACCCGCGGCGTCGCGGTGACGGTGTCCGAGGCGTCGCTGTTGCCGCCGTTGTTCACCGCCCGGATCTGGAACGCGTATTGCTGGCCGTTGATGAGGTCCGTCACCTTGTGGCTGGTGGTGCCGGCGCCGCTGCCGGTGATGTCGGCCCAGGCGGTGCTGCCGGGCACGCTTGCGCCTTGCGCCTGGCGGAGCTGGTACTTGGTGATGCTGGAATCGTTCGGGTTGTTCCAGCTCAGGGTGACTTCGGTGTCGCCGGGCGCGGCGGCCAGGTTGGCGGGCGCGGCGGGTACCGGCGGCGGTGTTGCCGTGTAAACGATCTTCTGATTGCCAAACGCAAGCTCGATGTGGAAATCGTTGTCGCCCAAGCTATCGAGCACGGTGCCGGAGTACGTTACCGTCTTGCCCGTCGGGTTATAGATGTCCCCGTTGAGGCTGGCCTTGTCCACGATCATGTACTTGCGGTAGGTGTTGAACAGGATGGTGAAATCGTTGCTGTAGTTGGCCAGGTTTAATATTTCGTTGTAACCCGTGAAGGAACTCCTACCGGTCTTGGTGAAGTCCGGCAGATCCTCGTAGCGCCTCGATGGGGCGCCGTTGGCGAGCGACGCCGGATGAAAAGCCCAGAGTTCATCGGTATCGTCTATTTTGATGTAAATGACGTGTTCCGGCACGGTATCCCCGACATCTGTGAAGCCAGACATATCCAGGCTTCCGGAGGCGGCAATGGTGGTGGTGGCGCCATCGTCGGAGAAGGTGAAGGTCAGCGTGCGCGCCGGCGTCGAGGGCGCCATCGGTGTGGCCGCGGCAGTGGCCGCGGGGCCGTCGCCGGCGGTGTTGGTGGCGCGCACTGCGAAGGTGTAGCCGGTGCCGTTGGTCAGGCCGGTGGCGGTGTAAGTGGTGGCCGTGCCGTCGTTGAGGTTGGTCCAGGTGTCGGTACTGTCGTTGAACGGCAGGTCGGCCGTGGCCTTCCAGCGCACCTGCACGTCGCCAATCACGCTGGCATTGGTCGGCAGCGTCCAGTTGAGCGTGACCTGGGCGTTGCCGGCGGTGGCCGTCAGGTTCGTCGGCGCGTTCGGTACCGCCAGCTTCGGCTGTGCCGTCGTATCCACCGACGCACTGCTGCCCGCGGTGTTCGTCGCGCGTACCTGGAACTCATACACCACACCATTGTCCAGACCCGTGACCGTGTACGTGGTCGCATCCGCAGCCAGCGCCGTCCAGTCATCCGCCCAGTTGTCGGTCTTCTTCTTGTAACGCACATCAATACTGTCTATCACCGCACCCTTGTCCGGCAGGTCCCAGGTCAGGATCACTTGGGTGTCGCCGCCATCGGCCTGCAGGTTGCTCGGCGCAGACGGCTTCGCCAGCTCCGGCGTGCCCTCGACGCTGGCCGACGGACCCGTGCCCACGGTGTTCACCGCGCGCACCTCGAATACGTAGTCGGTGCCGTTGGTCAGGCCCGTCACCCGCTCCCGTTCCGCCGTGCCCGCCAACGAGCGCCATTCGCTCCAGCCGGTGTCAGGGGCGGTCTTCACCTTGTAACGCAGCTCGACGCGGTCAATCTGGTTGGTGTTCGTCGGCAAGGTCCACAGCACCACCACCTCGGTGTCGCCCGGCACCGTGCTCAGCTTGGTCGGCGCGCCCGGCGCCGTGGTCGGGGTCGCCGATATGGCCGCGGACGCACCGGCGCCAGACGCGTTCTCCGCCCGTACCTCGAAGTTATACAGCTCGCCGTTGGTCAGACCCGTCACCGTGTAGGTCGTGGCGTTCGCCGCCAGGTCCACCCAGGCCTGCCAGTCTTTCGCCGTGTCCGCCTTGTGGCGCACCTGCACCTTGGTCAGCGCGCCGGCGTTTGCCGGCAGCGTCCAGCTCAGGACGACCTGGGTGTCGCCGGGGGCCGCCGTTAAGCCGGTCGGCGCCAACGGTACCGCCACCGGCGTCGCATCCACCTCCGCCACCGCGCCGCGGCCCGCGCCGTTCAGCGCACGCACGATGAACGTGTACTCGGTGCCGTTGGTCAGGCCGGTGACGTCGTGGCTGGTCGCATCCTTCGCCAGGTCCACCCAGGGCTGGAAGTTCGTTGCGCTCTTGACCTTGTACGCCACCTGCATCCTGTCAATCTCGCTGGTGTTGGTCGGCAGGTCCCAGGTCAGGCCGACCTTGCCGTCGCCCGGCGCCGCGGTCAGGTTGCCGGGGGCGTCGGGCACCGCCAGCTTCGGCTGGGCGTCCACCGCCACCGAGTCGCTGCTGCCCGCCGTGTTCGTGGCGCGGACCTCAAACTCGTAGGTCACGCCGTTGTCAAGGCCGGTCTCGGTGTGGGTCGTGGCGTCCTTGACCAGCAGGGTCCATTGGCTCCAGGCCGTGCCCGTCTTCTTCTTGTGGCGCACGTCGATGGTGTCCACCGTGCCCTTGTCCGGCAGGTCCCAGGTCAGGGTCACTTGGGTGTCGCCGGCGCTGGCCTGCAGGTTGCTCGGTGCCGACGGCTTCGCCAACTCCGGCGTGCCCTCGACGCTGGCCGACGGACCCGTGCCGGCGGTGTTCACCGCACGCACCTCGAACACGTAGTCGGTGCCGTTGACAAGGTTCGTCACCCGGTAACGCTCGGCCGTGCCCGCCAGGGAGTTCCACTTGCTCCAGCCGGTGTCGGGGGCCGTCTTCACCTTGTAGCGCAGCTCGACGCTGTCAATCCGGCTGGTGTTCGTCGGCAGCGTCCACAGCACCACCACCTCGGTGTCGCCCGGCACCGTGCTCAGATTGGTTGGCGCGCCCGGCGTCACCAGCGGCGCCGCCGGGGTGGCCGAGATCGACGCCGCCGCACCGGCGCCGGAGGCATTCTCCGCCCGTACCTCGAAGTTGTACAACTGCCCGTTGGTCAGGCCGGTCACGGTGTGAGTCGTGGCGTCCGCGGCCAGGTCAACCCAGGCCTGCCACTGCTTCGCCGTGTCCGCCTTGTGGCGCGCTTGCATCTTGGTCAGAACGCCCGAATCGGTCGGCAGGGTCCAGCTCAGGCCGACTTGCGTGTCGCCGGGGGCCGCCGCCAAGCCGGTCGGCGCCGACGGCGCCGCCAGCGGTGTCGCATCCACGCTCGCCACCTCGCCACGGCCCGCATCGTTGCGCGCGCGCACGATGAACGTGTACTCGGTGCCGTTGGTCAGGCCCGTGACCGTGTACGTGGTCGCATCCTCGTCTTTCAGGGTCACCCACGGCCGGTAGTTCGTCGCACTCTTTTCCTTGTACGCCACATCCACCCAGTCAATCTCGCTGGTGTTGGTCGGCAATACCCAGGTCAGGGTCACCTGCTGGTCGCCAGGCGCCGCGGTCAGGTCCGTCGGCTCACCCGGTATCGCCAGCACCGGGCGCGCCGTTATCCGCGCCTCGCCCTCGCCCGCGGTGTTCACCGCACGCACCGCAAACTGGTAGGTCTGACCGTTCTTCAGGTTCGTTACCGTGTGCTCCGTCGCATCAGCAGCCAGGTCCACCCACGCCGACCAGGTCGTCTCAGTGAGCCGCCGGTAGCGCACCTGTACCTTGTCAAGCTCGCTGGCGTTGGTCGGCAATACCCAATTCAAGGTGACCCGGGTGTCGCCCGGGGTCGCCTTCAGGTCGGTCGGGGCGTCCGGCACCGCCAACTCAGGAATGGCCTTGCGCTCATCCGAGGGCGGGCCGGCGGCCGTGCCCACCACTGCCCGTACCTGGAACGTGTACTCGGTGCCGTTGGTCAGGTTCTCCACCGTGTGGCTGGTGGTCGTCGCGCCGCTGTTGGGAATGTCCACCCACGAGTCATACCCCACGCCCCTGTGGTCCGTCACCTGGTACTTGGTAATGCTGCGGTCGCGCGGGTCGTTCCAGGTCAACGTGACCCGGGTGTCACCCGCCCTGGCATTGAAGTTACTGGGCTTGGCCGGAGGCTCGTCAACATCTGTAATGGTGATGGCCACTTCCACCATGGCGCTGTTGCCGTCCTCGTCCGTGGCCGTGAGCGCATACTCGTAGATGTTGTTGGCGTCATCGTCTGTCGGGGACTCGTGGTCCTTGGCCGCCAGCGTCACGGTGGCGCCGGTGTTGGTCTCGTTCGACAGCGTGAACCCGCCCTGTCTGCGGGTGTCAGCGCCCCGGAGCGCCCAGGTGATGTCGCCCACCGGGGCGCCGGTTAAGGTCGCATTGCCGGTATAGGTCGCATTCTCCGGCTGGTCGGCATCAGCCACACCGCCGATGGTTAAGGTCGCGGCGATGCGAATGTCAAACGTCAGCTCTGCCGTGTCGCCGTTGGCGTCGGTCGCGGTGTAGGTGTACTCAGTGGCCGCCTGGGTTCCCGTCGGGGCGCCGGTTAAGGTGCGGGCGGTCGCATCAAACGTCAGACCCGCCGGCGGGGTCGGCGTTAAGGTATAGGTCAGTGGCGTATCGCCGCCGCTCGCCTCGGGCAGGTTCAGCGTCGGTATCGCAGTGTTCTGTGTGTAGTCCTGGTCGGCTATCGTCTTGTCGCCAAAACTCGGCAGCGCATTCGCAGTGACCGCTACGGTAGCCGTGAGACCGGCGTAGTTGCCGCCGGCGGCGGTTAAGGTGACCGTCGCAGCGCCGTCAGTCGGGTTGGCTGCCATGTTCACCGTGACCTTCTGCGCCGTGCTGTAGTTCGTGGCGGTGAATGTCAGCGGCGTCGGGCTGACCGTCACGTCCGTGTCATCACTGGTGAGTGTGACCGTGACCGGGGCGGTCGGGGCCGCCGCCAAGGCCACCGTGAACGTCTCGCTTGCGCCCGGTTGCACGTCAAGGGTCGTGGTTGAGACCACCAGGGCCGGCGGCGCCCTCGGTATGGCCGTGGTTGTCGCCGCCTCGCCATCACCGGCAGTGTTGGTGGCGCGCACCGCAAACGTGTAGTTCGTGCCGTTGGTCAGACCCGTCACCGTGGTCGTCGTTGCCGTGGCGTCGTTGAGGTTGGTCCAGGTGTCGGTACTGTCGTTGAACGGCAGGTCGGCAGTGGGCTTGTAGCGCATCTCCACCTTGGCAATCACACTGGCATTCGTCGGCAGCGTCCAGTTGAGCCTGGCCTGCTTGTCACCGGCCGTCGCGCTCAGGTCCGTCGGTGCGCCCGGTATCGCCAGCGTGGGTGTGGCCGTTACCGCCGCCGAGGCAGGACCCTCGCCGGTCGCATTCACCGCCCGTAGCCGGAACGCATAGGCCGTGCCGTTGGTCAGTCCTGTGACCGTGTGGGTCGTGGTCGTATCATCGCTGTTGAGAATGTCCTCCCAGGTCGCGCTGTTCGAGCCGGCATCCAACGACTCGTAGCTCACCTGGTACTTGGTGATGCTGATATCTGACGGATTGGTCCAATTCAGCGTGACCTCGGTGTCGCCCGCGGTCGCGGTCAGGCCGGTTGGCGCAACGGGTATCGGGGGCGCGGGTGTTGCCGTCACCGTTGCCGATGCGGCGCTGTTGCCGCGGGCGTTTACGGCGCGGATTTCGAAGGCGTATTGGGTGCCATTGGCGAGGCCGCTGACGGTATGGGTGGTGGTGCCGGCGCCGCTGTTGCCGATGTCTTCCCAGGTCGCGGTGGCGGGCACGGTGGAACCCGCGCCGTAGCGCACCTGGTACCTGGTGATGTTGCTGTCGTTCGGGTTGGTCCAAGCCAGGTCAACCTGGGCATTGCCCGCGGTCGCCGCCAGGCCGGTTGGCGCGGCGGGGACTGTGGCTGGGGATGCTGTCTTGAAGACGATCTTCTGATTGCCGAACGCGTGTTCGATGTCGAAGTCGTTGTCGCCCAAGGTGCTTTGCAGGGTGCCCGTGAACGTGACCTGGTCTCCAGTCGGGTCGTAGATTGTCCCTGTGAGATTGTCCTGGTCTACCAGCATCCGGTTATAGAAGGTGGTGAATCGGAGGTAGAATTCGGCACTATAGTTAGACAAGTTTTCGGCTGAAGAGGGACCTGAGAAAGGCTCATTAACCGTGGTCGTCAAGGCAGAGAGTTGATACGAACTCACCGGGCTGTTGATGCCGGACGAGTCCGCCCCGATGACCCAGATGTCAGTGTCATCGAAAGAAATTGCGTTTGAGAATCCGATCGTTGTATTAGGCCGGGAACCGGATGCTGAGAAATCCAAACTGCCAGCGGCGTCGATGGTCACGGTGCTGCCGTCGTCGGAGAAGGTCAAGGTCAGCGTGCGCGCCTGGGTCGGGGGCATCGGCGTGGCCGAGGCGGTGGCCGCGGGGCCGTCGCCGGCGGTGTTGGTGGCGCGTACTTCGAAGGTATAGCCAGTGCCGTTGGTCAGGCCGGTGGCGGTGTAGGCGGTGGCCGTGCCGACGAGGTCGGTCCAGGCATCGCTGGCGGTGAACGGCAGGTTCGCCGTCGCCTTCCAGCGCACTTGCACGGCGCCGATCAAGCTGGCGTTGGTCGGCAGGGTCCAGCTCAATTCGACCTGGGTGTCGCCGGCGGTGGCTGTCAGGTTCGTCGGTGCGTCCGGGACCGCCAGCTTCGGCTGGGCGCCCACGGCCACCGAGTCGCTGCTGCCGGCGGCGTTGGTGGCGCGTACCTCAAACTCGTAGCTCACGCCGTTGTCAAGACCGGTCTCGGTGTGGGTCGTGGCGTCCTTGGCCAGCAGGGTCCATTGGCTCCAGCTCGTGTCCGTCTTCTTCTTGTGGCGCACGTCGATGGTGTCGACCGCACCCTTGTCCGGCAGGTCCCAGGTCAGGGTTACTTGGGTGTCGCCGGCGCTGGCCTGCAAGTTGCTCGGCGCAGACGGCTTCGCCAGCTCCGGGGTACCCTCGACGCTGGCCGACGGACCCGTGCCCACGGTGTTCACTGCGCGCACCTCAAACACGTAGTCGGTGCCGTTGACCAGACCCGTCACCCGCTCCCGCTCGGCCGTGCCCGCCAATGAGCGCCATTCGCTCCAGCCGGTGTCAGGGGCCGTCTTCACCTTGTAGCGCAGCTCGACGCGGTCAATCTGGTTGGTGTTCGTCGGCAAGGTCCACAGTACCACCACCTCGGTATCGCCCGGCACCGTGCTCAGCTTGGTCGGGGCGCCCGGCGCCGTGGTCGGGGTCGCCGACACGGCCGCAGACGCACCGGCGCCAGACGCGTTCTCCGCCCGTACCTCAAAGTTGTACAGCTCGCCGTTGGTCAGACCCGTCACCGTGTAGGTCGTGGCGTTCGCCGCCAGGTCCACCCAGGCCTGCCAGTCTTTCGCCGTGTCCGCCTTGTGGCGCACCTGCACCTTGGTCAGCGCGCCGGCGTTTGCCGGCAGCGTCCAGCTCAGGACGACCTGGGTGTCGCCGGGGGCCGCCGTTAAGCCGGTCGGCGCCAACGGTACCGCCACCGGCGTCGCATCCACCTCCGCCACCGCGCCGCGGCCGGCGCCGTTCAGCGCACGCACGATGAACGTGTACTCGGTGCCGTTGGTCAGGCCGGTCACTTCGTGGCTGGTCGCATCCTTGGCCAGGTCCACCCAGGGCTGGAAGTTCGCCGCACTCTTCACCTTGTACGCCACCTGCATCCTGTCAATCTCGCTGGTGTTGGTCGGCAGGTCCCAGGTCAGGCCGACCTTGCCGTCGCCCGCGGTGGCCGTCAGGTTGGTCGGGGCGTCCGGGACCGCCAGCTTCGGCTGGGCGTCCACGGCCACCGAGTCGCTGCTGCCGGCGGTGTTGGTGGCGCGGACCTCAAACTCGTAGGTCACGCCGTTGTCAAGACCGGTCTCAGTGTGGGTCGTGGCGTCCTTGGCCAGCAGGGTCCATTGGCTCCAGGCCGTGTCCGTCTTCTTCTTGTGGCGCACGTCGATGGTGTCGACCGTGCCCTTGTCCGGCAGGTCCCAGGTCAGGGTCACTTGGGTGTCGCCGGCAGCGGCTTGCAAGTTGCTCGGCGCCGACGGCTTCGCCAGCTCCGGCGTGCCCTCGACGCTGGCCGACGGACCCGTGCCCACGGTGTTCACCGCGCGCACCTCGAACAGGTAGTCGGTGCCGTTCACCAGACCCGTCACCCGGGAACGCTCCGCCGTGCCGGCCAGGGAGCTCCATGCGCTCCAGCCGGTGTCGGGAGCCGTCTTCACCTTGTAGCGCAGCTCGACGCTGTCAATCCGGCTGGTGTTGGTGGGCAGGGTCCACAGCACCACCACCTCGGTGTCGCCGGGCACCGTGCTCAAGTTGGTCGGCGCGCCCGGCGTAACCAGTGGCGGCGCCCGCGGCGTCGCCGCGCCGGTGGCGGGGTCGCCGTTGCCGGCGCTGTTGGTGGCGCGCACCTGGAAGGTGTAGCCGGTGCCATTGGTCAGGCCGGTGACCTTGTGGCTGGTGGCGTCGGCGGACGGCAGGTCGGTCCACTTGTCGCGGGCGTCGTCGAACGGCAGGTCCGCCGTGGCCTTCCAGCGCACCTGCACGGTGTCGATCTCGCTGGTGTTGGTGGGCAGCTTCCAGCCCAAGGCCACTTCGGTGTTGCCCCCCGTGGCGCTGAACTCGGTCGGCTTGCCGGGAACCGCCAGCTCCGGCGTTGCGGCCGTCCGCGCCGCCGGGCCGGCGCCGGACGCGCTCTCCGCGCGCACTTCAAACAGGTAGTCCTGGCCGTTCTTCAGGTTGGTCACGGTGTGCGTGGTGGCGTCCGCCGCCAGGTCGGTCCAGGGTTCCCAAGTGGTTTCGCCCCGGGCCTGGTGGCGCACCTGCACCTTGTCCAGCACGCTGGCGTTCGTCGGCAGGTCCCAAGTCAGGCTCACGGAGCGGTCGCCCGCGGTGGCCGTCAGGTTCTCCGGGGCGTCCGGAACCGCCACTTGCGGCGTCGCCTTGACCGCGTCGGAGGCGTCGCCCAGCAGGCTGTCGGCCACGGCGCGGATCTGGAAGGTGTACTCGGTGCCGTTGGTCAGGCCGGTCACCGTGTGGGTGACGGTGTCGGCGCCGCTGCCGGGAATGTCATCCCACAGGTTGATCCCCACGGTTTCAGAGTTGAAAATCTGGTACTTGGTGATGCTGTCGTCACCGGGGTTGGCCCAGATCAGGGTGACTTCCGCGTCGCCGGCTATGGCGACCAGGCTCCTCGGCTTGGCGGGCGGCTCCAGTTCGTCGTAGATCGCGGTGACCGTGGTCGCGGCGGCGTTGTCGTTGCCGGCGGCGTCCTGGGCCACGGCCGCCGCCACGGCGACGCTGAACTCGCCCTCGGCCTTCGGCGTGATCTTCGCCGTGTAGACCGGCGCTGCCGGATCCGGTTGGGCGAAGGCCGAAGCGTCGGCGTTGGTCAATGTGATGTCGCCGGCCTCGAAGCCGGTGACGGACTCGCTGAAGGTGAAGGTGGCATCCACCGCTGCGTTGACCGTTCCGGAAACGCCCGTGATGGCCACCGTCGGCGCCGTGTTGTCCAGCTCGTACGTAATCTGATTGCCGCGGGGCGGGGTCCGGTCACGGAGCGTATTGCCAACGCAGTCCGTGACCTCCGCATGATTCAGCGTCAAGGTGGCCGTGCCGTTGTAGCCAGCCAATGCGCCGCCGGAAATGTTTACGACGTAGGGAGTGAGATCTCCGCAGGTATTCGGATCATCGGCCCCCGGGGTCACGGTCAGCGTCGGCTCCTGCGTGATCGCCGGCACGAAGGTAACCGTATAGGCAGCCGCACTACCGGCCCCCGAATTGCGCATGCTTTCGTTGTATTGAACCGACCACTGCACCGAATCCCGGTTGGTCGGCGACTTCGCGTCGGTGTTCCCGGTTTCGCTGTCGTAACGGAAAATTGAAGTTACGTGTGGAGGGGTCCTGTCCAGCAGGTAGGTGTCGTCGTTGGTCCCCGTCGGCGTGGTGTCGGTCAGCGCGTTGCCGGCGGTATCCTCGATGTCCTGGCCCTGCACGAACTCCAGGTTCACCGTGCCGGCCAGCACCACCAAATTGCCACCGGCCACGTTCACGTCCCAGGTGGTGCCGTCCGTGCCGACTGCCGTCGCCGTCTCCGTCCCGTCCGTACCCGCAACGTGGAAGTCATCGTCGGACACATTCACCACCGCCTCGCTGAATGTCACCCGCCAGGTCAAGGACACCGCGTTGGTGGGCGAAGTTGGCGGATCATGTCGCACAATGCTCGCCACCCGCGGCGCTTGGGTGTCCGCAGTGACGGTGATGTTGAACGTGAGGCTGGCCGTGTCGCCGTCGGCGTCAGTGGCGGTGTAAGTGTAGGCTGTCGCGCTCTGGGCCGTGGTCGGAGCGCCCGTCAGGGTGCGGGCGGTGTCGCTGAACGTCAGACCCGCCGGCGGGGTCGGTGTTAGGGTATACGTCAGTGTGCCGTCACCGCCGCTGGCCTGCGGCAGGTTCAGCGTGGTAATCGCCGAGTTCTGCATGTAGGTCTGGTCGGCAATGGTCTGGGTGCCGAAGGTCGGCAGCGCATTCGATGTGGCCGAGACCGTGGCCGCCTCGCCGTTGCCGGCGGTGTTGGTGGCGCGCACCGCAAACGTGTAGCCGGTGCCGTTGGTCAGGCCCGTCGCCGTGTAGGTGGTGGCCGTGCCGTCGTTGAGGTCGGTCCAGGTGTCGGTGGTGTCGTTGAACGGCAGGTCGGCGGTGGCCTTCCAGCGCACCTGCACGTCGCCGATTACGCTGGCATTGGTCGGCAGCGTCCAGTTGAGCGTGACCTGGGCGTTGCCGGCGGTGGCCGTCAGGTTGGTCGGCGCGTTCGGTACCGCCAGCTTCGGCTGGGCGGCCACGGCCACCGAGTCGCTGCTGCCGGCGGCGTTAGTGGCGCGTACCTCAAACTCGTAGCTCACGCCGTTGTCGAGACCGGTCTCAGTGTGGGTGGTGGCGTCCTTTGCCAGCAGGGTCCATTGGCTCCAGGCCGTGTCCGTCTTCTTCTTGTGGCGCACGTCGATGGTGTCGACCGTGCCCTTGTCCGGCAGGTCCCAGGTCAGGGTCACTTGGGTGTCGCCGCCAGCGGCTTGCAGGTTGCTCGGGGACGACGGCTTCGCCAGCTCCGGCGTGCCCTCGACGCTGGCCGACGGACCCGTGCCCACGGCGTTCACCGCGCGGACCTCGAACAGGTAGTCGGTGCCGTTCACCAGGCCCGTCACCCGCTCCCGTTCCGCCGTGCCCGCCAACGAGCGCCATTCGCTCCAGCCGGTGTCAGGGGCGGTCTTCACCTTGTAACGCAGCTCGACGCGGTCAATCTGGTTGGTGTTCGTCGGCAAGGTCCACAGCACCACCACCTCGGTGTCGCCCGGCACCGTGCTCAGCTTGGTCGGCGCGCCCGGCGCCGTGGTCGGGGTCGCCGATATGGCCGCGGACGCACCGGCGCCAGACGCGTTCTCCGCCCGTACCTCGAAGTTATACAACTCGCCGTTGGTCAGACCCGTCACGGTGTAGGTCGTGGCGTTCGCCGCCAGGTCCACCCAGGCCTGCCAGTCCTTCGCCGTGTCCGCCTTGTGGCGCACCTGTACCTTGGTCAGCGCGCCGGCGTTTGCCGGCAGGGTCCAGCTCAGGACGACTTGCGTGTCGCCGGGGGCCGCCGTTAAGCCGGTCGGCGCCGACGGAACCGCCACCGGCGTCGCATCCACCTCCGCCACCGCGCCGCGGCCCGCGCCGTTCAGCGCACGCACGATGAACGTGTACTCGGTGCCGTTGGTCAGGCCGGTGACGTCGTAACTGGTCGCATCCTTGGCCAGGTCAACCCAGGGCTGGAAGTTCGCAGCGCTCTTGACCTTGTACGCCACCTGCATCTTGTCTATCTCGCTGGTGTTGGTCGGCAGGTCCCAGGTCAGGCTCACCGCGCCGTCGCCTGCGGCGGCGGTCAGGTTGCCGGGGGCGTTCGGTACCGCCAGCTTCGGCTGGGCGTCCACCGCCACCGAGTCGCTGCTGCCCGCCGTGTTCGTGGCACGTACCTCAAACTCGTAGGTCACGCCGTTATCGAGACCGGTCTCAGTGTGGGTGGTGGCGTCCTTGGCCAGCAGGGTCCATTGGCTCCAGGCCGTGTCCGTCTTCTTCTTGTGGCGCACGTCGATGGTGTCGACCGTGCCCTTGTCCGGCAGGTCCCAGGTCAGGGTCACTTGGGTGTCGCCGGCAGCGGCCTGCAGGTTACTCGGGGCCGACGGCTTCACCAGCTCCGGCGTGCCCTCGACGCTGGCCGACGGACCCGTGCCCGCGGTGTTCACCGCGCGCACCTCGAACAGGTAGTCGGTGCCGTTGACCAGACCCGTCACCCGGTAACGTTCTGCCGTGCCGGCCAGGGAGCTCCATGCGCTCCAGCCGGTGTCGGGGGCCGTCTTCACCTTGTAGCGCAGCTCGACACTGTCAATCCGGCTGGTGTTCGTCGGCAAGGTCCACAGCACCACCACCTCGGTGTCGCCCGGCACCGTGCTCAGATTGGTCGGCGCGCCCGGCGTCACCAGCGGCGGCGCCCGCGGCGTCGCCGCGCCGGTGGCCGGCTCGCCGTTGCCGGCCTTGTTGGTGGCGCGCACTTCGAAGGTGTAACCGGTGCCGTTGGTCAGGCCGGTGGCGGTGTAGGCGGTGGCGTCAGAGGACGGCAGGTCGGTCCATTTGTCGCGGGCGTCGTCGAACGGCAGGTCCGCCGTCGCCTTCCAGCGCACCTGCACGGTGTCGATCTCGCTGGTGTTGGTGGGCAGCTTCCAGCCCAAGGCCACTTCGGTGTTGCCCCCCGTGGCGCTGAACTCGGTCGGCTTGCCGGGAACCGCCAACTCCGGCGTTCCGGCCGTCCGCGCCGCCGGGCCGGCGCCGGACCCGCTCTCCGCGCGCACTTCAAACAGGTAGTCCTGGCCGTTCTTCAGGTTGGTCACGGTGTGCGTGGTCGCGTCCGCGGCCAGGTCGGTCCAGGGTTCCCAAGTGGTTTCGCCCCGGGCCTGGTGGCGCACCTGCACCTTGTCCAGCACGCTGGCGTTGGTGGGCAGGTCCCAACTCAGGCTCACCGAGCGGTCGCCCGCAGTGGCCGTCAGGTTGTCCGGGGCGTCCGGAACCGCCACTTGGGGCGTCGCCTTGACCGCGATCGAAGGATCGCCCGGGACGTTGCCGGCCACGGCGCGGATCTGGAAGGTGTACTCCGTGCCGTTGACCAGGTTCTCCACGGTGTGGCGGGTGGTCGTGGCGTCACTGCCCTCGATGGGCTCCCAGGGATCGGAGCCGTATTGGTAGAGAACCTCGTACCCGGTGATGGTGGGGTCGTTCGGGTCGATCCAGGCCAGGGTGACCCTGGTGTCGCCGGCTATGGCGATCAGGTTCCTGGGGCTGGCGGGCGGCTCGACCGCCTTGGCGATGGTGATATTGAACGTCAGGCTCGCCGTGTCGCCGTCGGCGTCGGTGACGGTGTAGGTGTAGGCTGTTGCGCTCTGGACCGTGGTCGGGGTGCCCGTCAGCGTGCGGTTGGCAGCGTCAAAGGCCAGGCCCGCCGGTGCGGCCGGGGTCAGGCTGTAAGTCAGCGTGCCATTGCCGCCGGTGGCTTCGGGCAGGGTCAGCGTGGCGATGGCCGTGTTCCGGGTGTAGGTCTGGTCGTCGATAGTCTCGGTGCCGAAGCTGGGCGTCGTGTCGACCCGCGGCGTCGCGGTGGCGGTGTCGGAGGCGTCGCTGTTGCCGCCGTTGTTCACCGCCCGGATCTGGAAGGCGTATTGCTGGCCGTTGGTGAGGCCGGTCACCGTGTGGCTGGTGGTGTTGGCGCCGCTACCGGTGATGTCGGCCCAGGCTGTGCTGTCAGGAACGGTTGCGCCCTGGGCCTGGCGGAACTGGTACTTGGTGATGCTGGAATCGTTCGGGTTGGCCCAGTTCAAGGTGGCTTCGGTGTCACCGGCGGTGGCAGACAGGTTGGTCGGCGCGGCGGGCACCGGCGGCGGTGTTGCCGTGAAAATAATCTTCTGATTGCCAAACGTATGTTCGATGTGGAAGTCATTGTCCCCAAGAGTCCCGGACAGGGTGCCGGTGAACGTTACATTCTTGCCCGTCAGGTCGTAAATGTTTCCGCTGAGATTGGTTTTATCTATGTATAGCCTCGGAAGATAAGTGCTGAACCGGATGGCAAAATCGTGGCTGTAGTTGCTCAGGGTTTCGACTTTCGCATTACCCGTGTAGGTGCTCGTGCCGGTGGTCACAAAGTTCGGGAGCGAGTTGTACCAGCTAAGTGGTGTGGTATCCGACTGAGGCATAATTTGCCATATCTCCGTATCGTCTATAAGCAGACCTGAGAATCCCTCACCTTGCGGCGTCGTATCCTGGAGATAATTGAAGCCCGAGACATCCAAACTGCCCGAAGCGGCAATGGTGACGGTAGTTCCATCATCGGAGAACGTGAACGTCAGCGTGCGTGCCGGGGTTGGCGCGGTGGGCGTCGCCGTCACCGTGGCCGAGGCGTCGCTGTTGCCGGTCGCATTGACTGCGCGAATCTCGAATGCGTATTGCGTGCCGTTGGTCAGGCCGGTCACGTCGTGGCTGATGGTGGTCTCGCCGCTGCCGGTGATGTCCCCCCAGGTGGCGGTGGCCGGCACGGTTGACCCGGCGCCGTAGCGGACCTGGTACTTGGTGATGGTGTCGTCGTTCGGGTCGGTCCAATTGAGCGTTACCTGCGTGTCGCCCGCAGTCGCGGCCAGGCCGGTGGGGGCGTCAGGCACAGGCGGCGTTGCCGTGAATATGATCTTCTGATTGCCGATGGCGTGCTCGATGTGGAAGTCGTCATCGCCCAGAGTGGTGAGCAGGGTGCCTGTGAAGGTGATGTCTTGATCCAGACTGTAAATGCCTCCGCTAATGTGGCTAGCGCTTAGTTCCAGGTCCGCAAGTAGAGGATCTGTTCCATGGCCGAAGTGAAATCCCGAGTTATAACTGCCTAAATTCTCCACTTCCCTATTTCCCGTATAGGAACTCTCACCGGTAGTGGAGATATCGGGAAGCTGGTTGTAATAATTTACCGATAACCTGCTGGAAGGAAAGAGCACCCACTGAGACAGATCACCCATCTTGATCACGGGCCGGGCGTTCTGGTTAGTAGTGCTACTAAGATTGAAACCCGAGACATCCAGACTACCCGAAGCGGCAATGGTCACGGTGCTACCGTCATCGGAGAACGTGAACGTCAGCGTGCGTGCCGGGGTTGGCGCGGTGGGTGTGGCCGTCACCGTGGCCGAGGCATCGCTGTTGCCGGTGGTGTTCACCGCGCGGATTTCAAACGCATATTGCGTGCCGTTCGTCAGGCCGGTCACGTCGTGGCTGATGGTGGTCGCGCCGCTGCCGGTAATGTCCTCCCAGGTGGCGGTGGCCGGCACGGTGGACCCGGCGCCGTAGCGCACCTGATACTTGGTAATGGTGTCGTCGTTCGGGTCGGTCCAGTTCAGAGTCGCCTGCGTATCACCGGCTGTCGCAGTCAGACCCGTCGGCGCAGCCGGTACCGTGGCGGTGGTGGTCGTGAATATGATCTTCTGATTGCCAATGGCGTGCTCAATGTGGAAGTCGTTGTCGCCCACGGTGTTGAGCACGGTGCCAGTGAACGTCACTTCGTCACCTGTCGGGTCGTAGATGTCCCCGGTGAGATTGGCTTTGTCTACGAACAGTAACTTTCTGTAAGTGTTGAACCGGAGACTGAATTCGTAGTTGTAGTTGCTCAGGTTGATAATTTCTTGGTTACCCGAGTACGAATTCAAACCAGTAGTTACGATATTTGGGAGCGAGTTATAACGGCTTATCGGTGTGGTATTGTCAGATGGCGTTGCAAAAATCTGCCATTTCTCAAATTCCTGATTAAATAGGACATATCCCACAGACGTCACTAGCGTCGGCACCGTATCTCCCGCAGGACTGAAACCCGAAACATCCAAACTACCCGAGGCGGCAATAGTCACAGTGCTGCCATCATCGGAGAACGTGAACGTCAGCGTACGTGCCGGGGTCGGCGCGGTGGGCATCGCCGTCACCGTGGCCGAGGCATCGCTGTTGCCGGTCGCGTTCACCGCGCGGATTTCAAACGCATATTGCGTGCCGTTGGTCAGGCCCGTTACGGTGTGGGTCTTGGTCTCGTCGTCGCTGCCGGTAATGTCCTCCCAGCTAGCAGTGGCGGGTACGGTAGACCCGGCGCCATAGCGCACCTGGTACTTGGTGATGCTGGTGTTTTGCGGGTCGGTCCAATTGAGCGTCACCTGCGTGTCGCCTGCTGCCGCAGACAGGCCCGTGGGCGCGGCCGGGGCCGGCAGCGTTGGCGTGGCCGTGGCCGTCGCCGCAGTACTGTTGCCGGCGGTGTTGGTGGCGCGTACGGCAAACGTGTAACCCGTGCCGTTGGTCAGGCCCATGGCCGTGTAGGTCGTGGCTGTTGCGGCCAGGTCAGTCCACGTATCGGTGTTGTCATTAAACGGCAGGTCGGCGGTGGCCTTGTAGCGGACCTGGATGTTGGTAATCGTGCTGGCGTTGGTCGGGTTGGTCCAGGTCAGGGTGACCTGGGCGTTGCCCGCCGTTGCCGTCAGGCCAGTCGGGGCGTCGGGTATCGCCAGCGCAGGGGTGGCCGTGACCGTGGCCGACGCATCACTGTTGCCGGTCACATTGACTGCGCGAATCTCGAATGCGTATTGGGTGCCGTTGGTCAGGCCCGTTACTATGTGGCTGGTGGTCGTGGCACCACTGCCGGTAATGTCGTCCCAGGTGGCGGTGGCGGGCACGGTGGACCCGGCGCCGTAGCGTACCTGGTACTTGGTGATGGTGTCGTCGTTCGGGTCGGTCCAGTTCAGAGTCACCTGCGTATCACCGGCTGTCGCAGTCAGACCCGTCGGCGCTGCCGGTACTGTAGCGGTGGTGGTCGTGAATATGATCTTCTGCGTGCCAATCGCGTGCTCAATGTGGAAGTCATTGTCCCCAAGAGTTCCGGACAGTGTGCCGGTGAACGTCACATTCTTGCCCGTCAGGTCATAAATGTTTCCGGTGAGATTGGCCTTGTCTATGTACAACCACTTAAAATTGGTGTCGAAATAGATAGCAAAATCGTGGCTGTAGTTGCTCAGGGTTTCGATTTGCGCATTACCCGTGTAGGTGCTCGTGCCTGTGGTCACAAAGTTCGGGAGCGAGTCGTACCAGCTAAGTGGTGTGGTATCCAACTGAGGCATAATTTGCCATATCTCCGTATCGTCTATAAGCAGACCTCTGTATCCCTCAGCTTGCGGCGTGCTATCCAGGACATAATTGAAGCCCGAGACATCCAAACTGCCCGAAGCGGCAATGGTGACGGTAGTTCCATCATCGGAGAACGTGAACGTCAGCGTGCGTGCAGGGGCCGGCGCTCTCGGTGTGGCCGTGGCCGTCGCCCGAGTACTGCTGCCGGCGGTGTTGGTGGCACGTACTTCGAAGGTGTAGCCGGTACCGTTGGTCAGGCTCGTGGCCGTGTAGGTCGTGGCCGTGCCGTCGTTGAGGTTGGTCCAGGTGTCGGTGGTGTCGTTGAAAGGCAGGTCAGCGGTGGCCTTCCAGCGGACCTGTATATCGCCAATCACGCTGGTATTGGTCGGCAGCGTCCAGGTCAGGGTGACCTGGGCGTTGCCCGCTGTTGCCGTCAGGCCGGTCGGGGCGTCGGGTATCGCCAGCGCGGGGGTGGCCGTCACCGTGGCTGACGCATCGCTGTTGCCGGTCACATTGACTGCGCGAATCTCAAATGCGTATTGGGTGCCGTTGGTCAGGTTGTCAACGGTGTGGGTCGTGGTCGTGGCGCCGCTGCCGGTGATGTCCTCCCAGGTGGCGGTGGCGGGCACGGTTGACCCGGCGCCGTAGCGCACCTGGTACTTGGTAATGGTGTCGTCGTTCGGGTCGGTCCAGTTCAGAGTCGCCTGCGTATCACCGGCTGTCGCAGTCAGACCCGTCGGCGCCGCCGGTACTGTGGCGGTGGTGGTCGTGAAGATGATCTTCTGCGTGCCAATCGCGTGCTCAATGTGGAAGTCATTGTCCCCAAGAGTTCCGGACAGTGTGCCGGTGAACGTCACATTCTTGCCCGTCAGGTCATAAATGTTTCCGGTGAGATTGGCCTGGTCCAATTCCAAGGTCTGATCCAAACTGTCGTTTCGAAAATAGATGCTGAAGTCGTGGCTGTAGTTGCTCAGGGTTGCGATTTCCCCATTACCCGTATAGGTATTCAACCCGGTGGTTGTGATATTCGTGAACGAGTCATATTTGCTAATTGGTGTGGCGTCCAGGAGCTGCGGATGAATCTGCCATCTCTTCAGATCGCCCAAAAATAGACCTGGGTACCCATCACTATTATTCAACGTCGTATTAAATGGATTACCGAAGTCGGAAACATCCAAACTGCCCGAAGCAGCAATGGTGATGGTAGTTCCATCATCAGAGAACGTGAACGTCAGCGTGCGTGCAGGGGCCGGCGCCCTCGGTGTGGCCGTGGCGGTGGCCGCCGTACTGTTGCCGGCGGTGTTGGTGGCGCGCACCGCAAACGTGTAATCGGTGCCGTTGGTCAGGCTTATCGCCGTGTAGGTGGTGGCGGTGGCAGCCAGGTTGGTCCAGGTGTCGGTATTGACAAACGGCAGGTCAGCCGTGGCCTTGTAGCGGACTTGCAGGTTGTCAAGCGTGCTGGCGTTGGTCGGGTTGGTCCAGTTTAAGATAACCTGGGTGTCACCGGCGGTGGCTGTCAGGTTCGTCGGTGCGTCGGGGGCAGACAAGGTCGGGGTGGCCGTGACCGTGTCCGAGTCCGGGCCGTTGGCGGCGCCGACCACCGCGCGTATCTGGAACGCATACACCTGGCCGTTGGTCAGGTTGTCAACGGTGTGGGTCGTGGTCGTCGCGGTGGCGCCGGCGATGTCGGTCCAGGGGGTGGTGGCCGGTATGGTGTTGCCCTGGGCATAGCGCACCTGGTACCTGGTGATGGTACTGTCGTTCGGGTTGGTCCAGGTCAGCGTGACCTCGGTGTCGCCGGCAGCGGCAGTCAGATTAGTGGGCTTGGCCGGGGCCTCGTCCACATCGGTGACCGTCACCGTGTAGACGGCTGAGGTCACCGTGTTGGTGTTCGCATCCGTCGCCGTTAACGTGTACTCGTAAGTGTTGCCGGTGTCACTGTCGGTCGGGGTCTCAAAGTCCCGCGCCGCCAGGCTCACCCGCGCCCCGGTCTGACTCTGGTTCGCCGCCGGCAGCGTAAACTCGGCCGCATCCGCCCCGCCCAGTGTCCACGTGACCGCGCCCAGGGCGCCGGTCAAGGATGCATCCACCGTGTAAGCCTGGTTCTCGCTCACGCTGGCATCGGCCAGGCCCGTCAGCGTCAGTGTGGCGGGCTCATCGATATTGGTAATGGTGATGGCCACGTTCACCGTGTCGCTGTTGCCGTCATCGTCCGTCGCCGTTAACGTGTACACATAAATGTTATTGGCGTCGTTGTCCGTCGGGACCTCGAAGTCCTTGGCGCCCAGGGTTACGGTGGCGCCGGTGTTGCTCTGGTTCGACAGGGTAAAGCCGCTCGCATTGGCGTCGTCGCCGGTCAACGCCCAGGTGATGTTGCCCACCGGCGTGCCGGTCAAGGTCGCATTGCCGGTGTAGGCCGTATTCTCGGCCAAGTTGGCATCGGCCACACCGCCGAGGGTTAGCGTGGGCGTAATACGGATGTCGAACGTCAGCGTGGCCGTATCCCCGTCCGCATCGGTGGCGGTGTAGGTGTATTCGGTGGCCGCCTGCGGCGCGGTCGGCGTGCCGGTTAAGGTACGGGCGGTGGCGTCAAACGTCAGACCCGCCGGCGGGGTCGGCGTTAACGTGTACGCCAGTGTGCCGTCACCGCCGGTCGCTTGCGGCAGGTTCAGCGTGGTAATCGCCGTACCCTGCGGGTAGGTCTGGTCGGCAATGGTCTGCGTGCCGAAGCCCGGCAGCGCATTCGCGGTGACCGCGACCGTGGCCGTGAGGCCGGCGTAGTTGCCGCCGGTAGCGGCTAAGGTGAGGGTGGCGTTGCCGTTAGGTGACGGGTTGGCCGCCATGGTCACCGTGACCGTCTGTGCGGTGTTGTAGTTGGTGGCGCTGAACGTCAGCGACGTCGGGTTGACCGTCACATTGGTGTTGTTGCTGGCCACGGTGATGGCGACCGCGGCGGTCGGGGCCGCGACCAGGGTCACATCAAAGGTGTTGCTGCCGCCCTCATCGACCACCAGGGTGGCCGGTGCGACGGTAATGGCCGGGTCCGGTCTGGGGGTGGCGGTGACCGTGTCCGAGTCCGGGCCGTTGACGGCGCCGACCACCGCGCGTATCTGGAACGCATACACCTGGCCGTTGGTCAGGTTGTCAACGGTGTGGGTCGTGGTCGTCGCGGTGGCGCCGGCGATGTCGGTCCAGGGGGTGGTGGCCGGTATGGTGTTGCCCTGGGCATAGCGCACCTGGTACCTGGTGATGGTACTGTCGTTCGGGTTGGTCCAGGTCAGCGTGACCTCGGTGTCGCCGGCAGCGGCAGTCAGATTAGTGGGCTTGGCCGGGGCCTCGTCCACATCGGTGACCGTCACCGTGTAGACGGCTGAGGTCACCGTGTTGGTGTTCGCATCCGTCGCCGTTAACGTGTACTCGTAGGTGTTGCCGGCGTCACTGTCGGTCGGGGTCTCAAAGTCCCGCGCCGCCAGGCTCACCCGCGCCCCGGTCTGACTCTGGTTCGCCGCCGGCAGCGTAAACGCGCCCGCATCCGCCCCGCCCAGCGTCCACGTGACCGCGCCCAGGGCGCCGGTCAAGGACGCATCCACCGTGTAAGCCTGGTTCTCGCTCACGCTGGCATCGGCCAGGCCCGTCAGCGTCAGTGTGGCGGGCTCATCGACATTGGTAATGGTGATGGCCACGTTCACGGTGGCGATGTTGCTGTCATCGTCCGTCGCCGTTAACGTGTACACATAAATGTTATTGGTGTCGTTGTCCGTCGGGACCTCGAAGTCCTTCGCTCCCAGCGTTACGGTGGCGCCGGTGTTGCTCTGGTTCGACAGGGTAAAGCCGTTCGCATTGGCGTCGTCACCGGTCAACGCCCAGGTGATGTTGCCCACCGGCGTGCCGGTTAAGGTCGCCGTGCCGGTGTAGGCCGTATTCTCGGCTTGGTTGGCATCAGTTACACCGCCGAGGGTTAGCGTGGGCGTAATACGGATGTCGAACGTCAGCGTGGCCGGGTCGCCGTCCGCATCGGTGGCGGTGTAGGTGTACTCGGTGGCCGCCTGGGGCGCGGTCGGCGTGCCGGTTAAGGTACGGGCGGTGGCGTCAAACGTCAGGCCCGCCGGCAGGGTCGGCGTTAAGGTGTACGTCAGTGTGCCGTCACCGCCACTGGCCTGCGGCAGGTTCAGCGTCGTAATCTGGGCGCCCTGCGGGTAGGTCTGGTCGGCAATGGTCTGCGTGCCGAAGGTCGGCAGCGCATTCGCGGTGACCGCGACCGTGGCCGTGAGGCCGGCGTAGTTGCCGCCGGTAGCGGCTAAGGTAATAGTGGCAGCGCCGTCAGTGGGGCTCGCCGCCATGTTTACCGTCACCGTCTGCGCGGTACTGTAGTTCGTCGTGGTGAAGGTCAGCGGTGTCGGGCTGACGGTCACGTCCGTGTCGTCGCTGACCACGGTGATAGTGACCGCAGCGGTCGGCGCGGTGGCCAGGGTCACATCAAAGGTGCTGCTGCCGTCCTCATCGACCACCAGGGTGGCCGGCGCCACTTGAATGGCCGGGGTGGCTATCGGGGTCGCCGTGGCCGTGTCCGAGGCCGGGCCTTCGGCAACGCCCGCCACCGCGCGGACCTGGAACGCATACACCTGGCCGTTGGTCAGGTTGTCAACGGTGTGCGTCGTGGTCGTGGCGCCGCTGTTGGCAATGTCGGTCCAGGTCGCAGTCGTCGGGTCGGATGTGCCCTGGGCATAGCGAACCTGGTACTTGGTGATGGTACTGTCACTCGGATCGTCCCAACTCAGCGTGACCTGGGCGTTGCCGGGGGTGGCAGTGAGATTGGCCGGCTTGGCCAGCGCTACCACCGTGATGTTAAACGTCAGCGAACTGGTGTCGCCCTGAGCGTCAGTCGCCGTGTAGGTGTATGCCGTCGCCGCCTGCAGCGTCGTCGGCGTGCCGCTCAGCGTGCGCGTCGCAGCGTCAAAGCTCAGACCCGCAGGCAGCGACGGCGTCATGCTGTAGCTCAGCGTGCCGTTGCCCGTCGCCTCCGGCAATACCAGCGGCGTGATGGCCGTGCCCTGGGTGTAGAACTGATCCGGGATCGTCGCGCCGCCAAAGTCAGGATTCGTATCCGACTGCACGATGACGCTGATCGGCGAGGTCCAGGAACCATAGCCGTTGCAAATATCGGGATCGGGGAGATCAAGATACCTCCCACCAGCATACGTTACGCTGACTTCGTACTCCTCCGAATCCAATATCACATCAGGTTGTCCACGACTGCCCAACCTGGGAAACTCCCACTCTGTTATGTAGGTGTTATTACCATGATTGTAATAAAGGGTGTATTTACCTGCGTCAGTACCTTTAGCTATAGTGGTCCAGGGTACTGAAGGCTTCCTGTAGACCACCTCAAATATGTAGGGTTCACCCTGAATCGAGGAGCAGGTGGGATCATACCAATCCCAAGTGACCTTGATCTTGCCAAAATCCGGCGTTGTGACCACGACATTCGTCGGCGGATGAAGAAATTGGCCCGAAATGCCTTGCGGGACGGCCAATGGTGTCGGCGCCGCCGTCAGCGCAGGACTCTCCGTTCCGGGGCCGTTCGCATTCACCGCGCGCACCTGGAAGACATAGGTCGTTCCAAACGTCAGATTCCTTAAAAACACAAACGTCGAGAAGCGGTTGCTGCCTGAAATATCCGTCCACAGGTTATCATCTGACGGGGACGTGAAACCCGTACCCGTCTTGTGCCGTACCTGGTACTTTGTGATGCTGCTGTCAGCCGGGTTGGCCCAGTTCAACTGGGCTTGACCCATAGTATTAGACCCTGCACCAATTTGCTTGGACACGCCCACGGTGAAGTGCTGAGGCTGGGCCGGTGTGGATTGCGCCAGCAGCGATTGGGGACTGAACAGGGTGAACGCGAGAACGACTGCCGGGACGCGGCGCAGCAAGCGGGTAAAGTGTTGCAGGATGGTTGGCGCGGCGCCGGCCGGCGCGCTGAAAACAGGCACATTGGTGCTTAGACCGCAAGCGCGTGTATTGCGGACCCTGGTGAGCCAGTTATACACCACAGCCAAGCACACTTATTTTTTGACCCTCATTCCCGCAGAAACAGCAGTGCTATATCAAACCAAACCCGACACAACTTTTCAAGCGTTTTCGGGATATTGCATTCTGCATTTCAAGTCATACGCTGAATTCTATATCTTATGAAATAACTTTAATATTCTAGCATATCGATTTTAGATGTATGACATTTTCTCGTGATACTGCGTCAGTAAGTGTAACAGCAGCAGAAAATTATGCAAATGTTATTGATACAGGGGGCGCCAGACTGGGATCGCAGGCATCCGGTCCAATGTTGTGTCGCCCGGGGGCGACTCCTTGTTTTACTGAATTCCCGCTTTCGCGTGAATGGGATGGGGGGCTTAGCGCTGGCTTGGGTGCCCAGTTCGGCTTCACAACAACTGCGACAAAAACGTTTGCGCCGGTACGATGAGCGGGTGATTCGGTTTGGCAAAGCAATCGGCATTGATATAGTCGGCATTGATGACTATCTGAAATGCATGCGGCGCGGCCAGATGGCGCTGGTAATATTTCAGGCTCGGGCCGAGCGTTGTGGCGGTGTATTTGACTTCTGCCAGGAACCAGGGGTCGCCGTCGCGCGCCACCAGAAAATCGACTTCCCGTTTTTCCTTGTCGCGCAGGTAGCCAAGTTCAAACCTGCCCAGGCCCATATCGTTCCAACCATCCACCGCCTTGAGCAAGTGACAGGCCACAAATGTCTCTGCCCTGCTCCCGGTATCTTCAATATTGGCCCAATCAGTCAGAAACCACTTGGGCTCTTTACGCAGCGAACGGGATACATTCTTGTGCCATGGTTTGAGCAGGAAGCCCTGATGGAGGTCGCACAGTGTGTTGACCCAGCGGCGCACCGTATCGATGGATACCCGTAACTGTTTTGCAAGGTTGGCGTAAACCAGTTGGCTTCCGGAACGGGCAGATAACAACTTGACCAGAAGTCCCAGTTGGTCTGTTTGTTGGATTTGTGTCAGGTCGCGCAGATCTTCCCGGACCAGTTGATCATAACGCAGCGATTGCCAGCGGCGACTGAAGCGCGGGTCGCGTCTCAGGAACGGTTCGGGATAACCGCCATGATTCCATAACGCGGTAAAATCCGTCGCGCTGATTGGTTGCGGGTCACGCACGATACGGTTGGCTGCCGGGGGTTGTCGGGTGATTATCTCCGCAACGGAGAATGGATGCATGCGGTACGGGAAATACCGTCCCATCAGGCTGTCACCGCCGCGCCGATAGACAGCCAGACGACTGCTGCCGGTGGCAGTAATGCGGACCTGGTCGGCATACGTATCAAACAGACCTTTCAAAAACTGCTTCCAGCGGGCGTACTTGTGCAATTCATCAAACAGCACGACCGGTGGCTGTTCGGTAAGCCGGTGCAGCGGCAAGCGCTCGGCAACACGCGCGGGACCGGTCAGGATAAGTTCCCGATCATCAATATTGTCCCAGTTAAGGTACAGGTCCGCATGGGCGCGGCAAGCAGTTGTTTTACCTACTTGTCGCGGACCGCTGATGAAGGCCATCTGGCGGTAATGCGCCAGGTGATATGACAACAGGGATTCATATAGTCGAGGGAATCTTTCCATGCCTGACTATTATCAATAGTATCGTATAATAGTCAAGACCATTTTACGATGGCGCTTATTTTGGTCAGAATATGAACAGCGGTTACAGATTAGAACATAACAGTCCGACTTTAGCGCTGGTTCTCAATTAGACAAGTGTCCGTTTGCACCTCTATAGAGCCACAGTACCACTCCTGCGGAAGCGGGAGTCCAGTCAGATGCTGTGCCGCCCGCAGGGCGACTCGTTAAATCCTGCTCTGCCGTTTTCGTCAGAACATAGCGTTTGCGCTAGCTCACGAAACTCAGGATTCATGCGCTATGTCAAGGATGGATTTTTCTGACATCTGTCCTTGTTTGATATCTTCAAGGCCGGCCAAGACGTGTTTGAGTGTCATGTCGGCTTCCATATCATGGCGGATCAGGTCGCGTATATATTCGCTTGGTGTTGCATAAACGCTGGAGTCACCCGTTCGACTATCGATGAATTGCCGCAGTTCATTTGTCAAAGATAAATTCAAGCTGCTTGCCATGGTTCTTTATAAAATCTGTTTTCCGCACGTGTAGTAAGTTTAAAACCAATGTCATATTTCGTCAATATTCAGTCGAATACTGACTTCAGACTTATTCCTGTATTGGAAAATACTGGAGTTACAAGGCAAACTTGAGCATTACAAATGTGATTCCACAGATGGCAATCGTCTGGCCCAGCATCAATTTGAGTATCTCCGACCTGAGGTTATCAACGGCGTTATCAATCTCCTTCTTAACGTACTCCTTGGTGGCCATCTCACTGCGAATCTCTTTGATCTCTTGTTCAACCTTGTCAAAACGCCGCTCAATTTTTTCGATGTCCGCTCTTGTGGCAAGGTTGTTCAACAGATCACCCTGCTCTGCCGCCAGCGCTTCCGCCTGCTGCTCGTTAAAACCGCATGCTGTCATCCGTTTTACGTAGGCATGTTCGTTGAACATGAGTATGTCTTGCTCCGGCGTAAAATAATGTGATTCTACCGCTGGTTTTGCTTGTGCTACCGTTGTTTCATTCATGGTTTAACTCCCGTTTTTCCGTTCTTAAGATGAGTGTAAACATTTCTGTTTACTGTTAGATCTGATGTTAGTAGCCTGTTATGGGGTTGTCAAGATGGGATGGGGGGCGCTTGCGCGGGAATAGGATGGGGCGCTTAGCGCTGACCTGGGATCGCAGGTGTTTCACCTGCCTGCGGGCGGGACGCCTGCGTTCCCGGGGTGAAGGATGCCATCATTGTCGATACGTCGTTTGCCGGCCAGATCGTTACGTCACTGCGATTTTGTTGCTCGGTACCACCGTATATCAGAACACTGGTTTCAGGCTGTGCGGGTAATTTGCTGGTGAATATTCGCAGTCCTTTGAAATAGTCGTTATTGATCGTGGCGCCGGCTTTGATTTCGACCGGCACGATGTTGGGACCATTCTCAACAAGCAGGTCCACTTCATTGCCTTTACCATCGCGCCAAAAGTAAAGGTTGTTGCGTTTTCCTCTATGGTAACGATATTTCAATGCCTCGGCGATTACCAGGTTCTCAAACAGATTACCTCTAAGCGGATGTGTTTTGACATGCAGTTCGCTCTCTATGCCCAGCAACCAGGCTGCCAGACCCACATCATAAAAGTAGAGCTTGGGAGATTTGATTTGTCGCTTGGAGATATTAACGTGCCAGGGCTGTAGCAGAAATACGATATAACTGGCTTGCAGCAATGTGAGCCAACTGCGCGCAGTGGTATGGGATATCCCGACATCATTGCCAAGACTTTGCAGATTCAGCAATTGACCGGTCCGCCCGGCGCAGATACGCACAAATTTCTCAAACAGCGCCAGGTCTTTAATGGTGATGAGCTGCCGGAGGTCCCGCTCTACGTAAGTTTCAATGTAATCACCCAACGCCTGGGTAGGATTAAGACCGGTATGATGTATGCGGGGATAAAATCCTGTGAGCAAAAGCCTATCAATGTTGAACTGGCTATCGGTGGCGCGCAGCTCTTCCATACTCAGAGGCAATAACTTGAACAACGCGGTGCGGCCGGCAAGCGATTGCCCGATACGGGTCATCACCTCAAATTGTTGGCTGCCGGTCAGGATAAACTGCCCTGGCTTGTTGCGTTCATCAATGAGGGGTTGCAGGTAGGAAGGGAGCGTCGGAACCCGCTGAATTTCATCCAAGATAACGCCATCCGGATACATGTCAAGCAAACCGCGCGGATCGCTTTGGGCAAACTCACGATGATCAGGGCTTTCCAGGTTAACATAGGGTTTGTCAGGAAATGTCGCGCGGCAAAGCGTTGTTTTACCGCTCTGGCGCGGCCCGGTGACCGTGATTGCCGGGTATTGAGAAGCCGAGTTCTTGAGCGCTGTTTCTAATGTGCGCGGGATCATAGTGGTCAATGTAATCAGGATGGGTGCAATATGCAAGTACAACTTTCATTTTGCACACACTGGGAGGTCAACACTGGTCTGATATCGCAGGTGTCTCGCCTGTCTGCTTGCGGGATGCCCGCGCTCCAAGGGGGTTTACTGCACAAACTTAATTATTACGAATGTGCTTCCACAGATGGCAATCGTCTGGCCCAGCATCAATTTGAGTATCTCCGACCTGAGGTTACCAACGGCGTTATCAATTTCCTTCTTAACGTACTCGTTGGTGGCCATGTGTTGCATGTTTTGGTGAATCACTTTGAGATCTTCTTTGGTCGCCATGTTTTGGCGAATATCTTTGATCTCATGTTCGACCTTCTCGAAACGCTTATCGACCTCATCAAAACGCAGATAGACCTTCTCGAAACTTGCGTTGATGTTGTCGACATCGACCCTCGTCGCCAGGTTGTTCAACAGATCACCCTGCTCAGCAGCCAGCGCTTCCGCCTGCTGCTCGTTAAAACCGCATGCTGTCATCCGTTTTACGTAGGCATGTTCGTTGAACATGAGGCTGTGTCGCCCGCAGGGCGACCCCTTATTACCTGTAGCCCCACTCCAGGTTCAGCCAGAAGCTGTGCTCCGGTGATATGTTCCAGGATTCTTCGCGTACGCCTTCAAACCCAACCCGCAGTACGCTGCCGCCCAGTAACACGTCGCTCATCTCCGTGCCCAGCATGAACCGGCGGGAACGTTCGCCCAAGCCCGTAGTGCGGCTGTATACGGTCCATAACCGGTCTCGGATGAACAGGCCATAGCCCACCTCCGTCTCCATGCCGAACCGGTACTCATCCGAAGTCGGACTGCGCTGGCCGCGTACCATGTCGTCAATATTACGCTCCCACAACTGCCGGGCGCCGCCCTCAATGCTGCCCAGACTGCGGACCGGACTGTAATGCGGCGTCAACCGCAGCATCCAGCCGGTGCCGTCCGCCTGGTACGCCTTCTCCAATAACCCGCTCACCTGCCACTCACGGTAATTCGAGTTCGCCAGCAACCCGGCGCCGCGCAACTGTAACGCCCAGCCCGTGTCCGTCGCATAGCGCACACCACCGGCCAGGTCCAATCCGGCGCCGCTTTGCGCATCACCGCCGTCAATACGCACGCCCAACTCGGCAAACTGCTCAAACTGCCCCGCCTCCGTCGCCGACATATGCCTGCCCTCCAATACTGCCCGTACACGCTGCACATCGATATCCGGCGCATCCTCGACCGACATTGCCGCATACATCGCCTCGCCCTGGTAACCCAACTGCCAACCGCCACGCCGGAAGAAACGACCCGTCACGCCCAATGCCGCCGAGTACATATCCACATCAGACTCCTGCCGGTACCCCTCATCGTCCACCGTCAGGTCCAACTCGCCCAAACCATACCCCAAAGCGCCCCAGATACTCAGGTCCGGCGAGACCATCCAGTCCGCATACGGATACAGACTCGTCAGACTGATGTCGTAATCCCCCGTGAAGGTGCGCCGGGCATCACTGCGGTCGGTATAGTCAAACCGGCCCTCGGTGCGGGACAGGGCCGCGCCCAGCAGCAACTGCTCGGTTGCCTCAATATCTGCGCCCAAGTGGAAATTCGCCACGCCGCCGTCCCAAGTCACCGCATTATTGCCCTTGCTGCGCAGGTCGGTGTAACTGCCCTCGCCCCACAATGTGACCACTTTACCCGGCTCGCCGGATTCGCTGCCGTCGTCAGCCCCGAAATTCAGCGGCAGCACAAACGACGCCCGGTTCAGCAACTGGCGCAGGTCAAACCGCCGCCGGTATTCCCATCCGCCCGGCGTGTCGAAGACATCAAAGACATCCGGTGTTGGCTGTGTCCGTCCGCCGGTCCGGGACCCGCCCAGGGTCGGATCCACCCGGCTCTCCGTGCCCGGCAATGCCTGTGTGCTGTGCCCGAATGTCTGTGTTATGCCAGACAGCGCCAGTCGTTCTTCATCATCTGATAATGGCTGCCCGGTACCGCCCGCAGACGGGTCAACACGACTCGTTGTGCCAGACAATAGTGACCCGGACTCGATCCCGATCTGCGTCTCTGCCCCGGCGCCAACGTCAGGTGATGCTTGCTCTTCCTCAGGCAACGCCTCAATACCCAGCAGCGGTAACCCGGACTCTGCTCCATACGCAGTAGGCTGACCTGGTTGCGTGCTTGGCGACGGCTTCACAGAACGGCCCAATATCGTGCTTGTTTGACCTGCCCCGGAACGCACCGAGCTGATCCGATCACTGAGCGCCTGCGTGGTGCGTCCGATTACCGACAGGGTCAAATGCGGCAACAGGTCTTCATGTACATCCGTCACCTGTACGGCATCAATCGGCGCCTCGCTCACCGTTACCGCAAACGTATCACTCACGGCTTCGCCTGTCTCATCTGCGGCCGTGACCGTAACGTTTGCGGCGCCCACCGACACACCGGTCAGGGTCAGGTCGCTGCCTGACAGGGTAACCGTTACGATCGTCTCATCATCCGACACCGCCGTATACGTCAGCGTATCGCCGTCCGCATCGGTGAAGGCAGCGCTGACATCAACCTGTTGGACCTGGTCTACGTCAATCCCCTGGTCAGACAGCGGCATGTCTACGGCCGGCGCCCGGTTCGGCATCACGACCGTGACGGCAAACCGGTCGCTCGCCGTGCCGCCGCGTCCGTCATCGGCCGTTATTGTGATGGCGGTATCACCGGCGGATGCGCCGGTCAGGGTCAGGGTAGCGCCGGTTATCGCTACCGTGACGACGGAGGTATCAGCAGACACCGCCGTATACGTCAGCGCATCACCGTCTGCATCGGTAAAGGTAGCGCTGACATCAACCTGCTGCGTCTGGTCTACGTCAAGCGTTTGGTCAGACAACGGCGTCGCCACTTCCGGCGCCTCATTAGACAACGCCACCGTCACCGTGAACAGGTCGCTCGCCCTGCCGCGTCCGTCATCCGCGGTCACCGTGATGGTCGCCGCACCGACGGCTACGCCGGTTAAAGTCAGGGCGCTGCCGGTTACTGCCAAGGTGACCACCGTCTCGTCGGCAGACACTGCTGTATACGTCAGCGCATCGCCGTCCGCATCACTGAACGCGCCGCTCACATCAACCTGCTGCGTCTGGCCTACTACCAGTGTCAGGTCAGACAACGGCGTTGCCACCACCGGCGCCTCATTCGGCGGCGCCACCGTTACCTTGAAGGTGTCGCTCGCCGTGCCGCCGCGCCCGTCAGAGGCCGTTATCGTCACATTCGTCTCGCCCAGCGCCACGCCGGTCAAGGTCAGACGCTCTGCCGAATCCACATCCACCGCCACGATCGATGAGGCATCGGTCGTCGCCGTGTAGATCAGCACATCGCCGTCGCTGTCGTTAAACAAGCCCATGATATCCAACGTCCGGTTCTCATCCACCAACAATATCTGATCACCGGCCGACATCAGCAGAACCGGCGCATTGTTTGGCGGCGGTGGCGGCGGCGGCGGCGGTGTTGTCTCGTCCACATCTCTCACCGTCACCGTGATGTTGCCGCTGGTCGCCGTGTTGCCGTTTGAATCCCGCGCCGTGAGCGTGTACACGTAGGTATTGTTCGTGTCGCTGTCGGTCGGGTTCTCATAGTCCCGCGCGCTCAGGTTCACTGTCACGCCCGTGCTGCTCTGGCTCGACAACGTGAAGTCGTCCGTCCCGTCTGCTCCGCCGAGTGTCCAGCTCACCGCGCCCTGCGCGTTCGCCAGGCTTGCCGTGACGGTGTACGGCGTGTTCTCGTTCACAGTGGCGTTCGCCAGGCCGCTTAAGGTCAATGTCGAGGGAGTGGTGTCCGCATCAATCGTGATGCTGAACGTCAGCGTGGCCTCATCGCCATCGCTGTCGGTCGCCCTGTACGTGTAGGTGGTGGCGGCCTGCGTCCCCGTCGGCGTGCCGGTCAAGGTGCGGGCGCTGGCGTCAAACGTCAGACCGTCCGGCGCATCCGGCGCCAGCGTGTACGTCAGCGTGCCGTCGCCGCCGCTCGCCTGCGGCAGGTCAAGCCGGGTAATCGCCGAGTTCTGCATGTAGGTCTGGTTGGCAATGGTGGCGCTGCCGAAGCTCGGCGCATTGTCCGCAGTAATCGTGATGGTGAACGTCAGCTCGGCCGGGTCGCCATCGCTGTCGGTCGCCCTGTACGTGTAGGTGGTGGCGGCCTGCGTCCCCGTCGGCGTGCCGGTCAAGGTGCGGGCGCTGGCGTCAAACGTCAGACCGTCCGGCGCATCCGGCGCCAGCGTGTACGTCAGCGTGCCGTCGCCGCCGCTCGCCTGCGGCAGGTCAAGCCGGGTAATCGCCGAGTTCTGCATGTAGGTCTGGTTGGCAATGGTGGCGCTGCCGAAGCTCGGCGCATTGTCCGCAGTAATCGTGATGGTGAACGTCAGCTCGGCCGGGTCGCCATCGCTGTCGGTCGCCCTGTACGTGTAGGTGGTGGCGGCCTGCGTCCCCGTCGGCGTGCCGGTCAAGGTGCGGGCGCTGGCGTCAAACGTCAGACCGTCCGGCGCATCCGGCGCCAGCGTGTACGTCAGCGTGCCGTCGCCGCCGCTCGCCTGCGGCAGGTCAAGCCGGGTAATCGCCGAGTTCTGCATGTAGGTCTGGTTGGCAATGGTGGCGCTGCCGAAGCTCGGCGCATTGTCCGCAGTAATCGTGATGGTGAACGTCAGCTCGGCCGGGTCGCCATCGCTGTCGGTCGCCCTGTACGTGTAGGTGGTGGCGGCCTGCGTCCCCGTCGGCGTGCCGGTCAAGGTGCGGGCGCTGGCGTCAAACGTCAGACCGTCCGGCGCATCCGGCGCCAGCGTGTACGTCAGCGTGCCGTCGCCGCCGCTCGCCTGCGGCAGGTCAAGCCGGGTAATCGCCGAGTTCTGCATGTAGGTCTGGTTGGCAATGGTGGCGCTGCCGAAGCTCGGCGCATTGTCCGCAGTAATCGTGATGGTGAACGTCAGCTCGGCCGGGTCGCCATCGCTGTCGGTCGCCCTGTACGTGTAGGTGGTGGCGGCCTGCGTCCCCGTCGGCGTGCCGGTCAAGGTGCGGGCGCTGGCGTCAAACGTCAGACCGTCCGGCGCATCCGGCGCCAGCGTGTACGTCAGCGTGCCGTCGCCGCCGCTCGCCTGCGGCAGGTCAAGCCGGGTAATCGCCGAGTTCTGCATGTAGGTCTGGTTGGCAATGGTGGCGCTGCCGAAGCTCGGCGCATTGTCCGCAGTAATCGTGATGGTGAACGTCAGCTCGGCCGGGTCGCCATCGCTGTCGGTCGCCCTGTACGTGTAGGTGGTGGCGGCCTGCGTCCCCGTCGGCGTGCCGGTCAAGGTGCGGGCGCTGGCGTCAAACGTCAGACCGTCCGGCGCATCCGGCGCCAGCGTGTACGTCAGCGTGCCGTCGCCGCCGCTCGCCTGCGGCAGGTCAAGCCGGGTAATCGCCGAGTTCTGCATGTAGGTCTGGTTGGCAATGGTGGCGCTGCCGAAGCTCGGCGCATTGTCCGCAGTAATCGTGATGGTGAACGTCAGCTCGGCCGGGTCGCCATCGCTGTCGGTCGCCCTGTACGTGTAGGTGGTGGCGGCCTGCGTCCCCGTCGGCGTGCCGGTCAAGGTGCGGGCGCTGGCGTCAAACGTCAGACCGTCCGGCGCATCCGGCGCCAGCGTGTACGTCAGCGTGCCGTCGCCGCCGCTCGCCTGCGGCAGGTCAAGCCGGGTAATCGCCGAGTTCTGCATGTAGGTCTGGTTGGCAATGGTGGCGCTGCCGAAGCTCGGCGCATTGTCCGCAGTAATCGTGATGGTGAACGTCAGCTCGGCCGGGTCGCCATCGCTGTCGGTCGCCCTGTACGTGTAGGTGGTGGCGGCCTGCGTCCCCGTCGGCGTGCCGGTCAAGGTGCGGGCGCTGGCGTCAAACGTCAGACCGTCCGGCGCATCCGGCGCCAGCGTGTACGTCAGCGTGCCGTCGCCGCCGCTCGCCTGCGGCAGGTCAAGCCGGGTAATCGCCGAGTTCTGCATGTAGGTCTGGTTGGCAATGGTGGCGCTGCCGAAGCTCGGCGCATTGTCCGCAGTAATCGTGATGGTGAACGTCAGCTCGGCCGGGTCGCCATCGCTGTCGGTCGCCCTGTACGTGTAGGTGGTGGCGGCCTGCGTCCCCGTCGGCGTGCCGGTCAAGGTGCGGGCGCTGGCGTCAAACGTCAGACCGTCCGGCGCATCCGGCGCCAGCGTGTACGTCAGCGTGCCGTCGCCGCCGCTCGCCTGCGGCAGGTCAAGCCGGGTAATCGCCGAGTTCTGCATGTAGGTCTGGTTGGCAATGGTGGCGCTGCCGAAGCTCGGCGCATTGTCCGCAGTAATCGTGATGGTGAACGTCAGCTCGGCCGGGTCGCCATCGCTGTCGGTCGCCCTGTACGTGTAGGTGGTGGCGGCCTGCGTCCCCGTCGGCGTGCCGGTCAAGGTGCGGGCGCTGGCGTCAAACGTCAGACCGTCCGGCGCATCCGGCGCCAGCGTGTACGTCAGCGTGCCGTCGCCGCCGCTCGCCTGCGGCAGGTCAAGCCGGGTAATCGCCGAGTTCTGCATGTAGGTCTGGTTGGCAATGGTGGCGCTGCCGAAGCTCGGCGCATTGTCCGCAGTAATCGTGATGGTGAACGTCAGCTCGGCCGGGTCGCCATCGCTGTCGGTCGCCCTGTACGTGTAGGTGGTGGCGGCCTGCGTCCCCGTCGGCGTGCCGGTCAAGGTGCGGGCGCTGGCGTCAAACGTCAGACCGTCCGGCGCATCCGGCGCCAGCGTGTACGTCAGCGTGCCGTCGCCGCCGCTCGCCTGCGGCAGGTCAAGCCGGGTAATCGCCGAGTTCTGCATGTAGGTCTGGTTGGCAATGGTGGCGCTGCCGAAGCTCGGCGCATTGTCCGCAGTAATCGTGATGGTGAACGTCAGCTCGGCCGGGTCGCCATCGCTGTCGGTCGCCCTGTACGTGTAGGTGGTGGCGGCCTGCGTCCCCGTCGGCGTGCCGGTCAAGGTGCGGGCGCTGGCGTCAAACGTCAGACCGTCCGGCGCATCCGGCGCCAGCGTGTACGTCAGCGTGCCGTCGCCGCCGCTCGCCTGCGGCAGGTCAAGCCGGGTAATCGCCGAGTTCTGCATGTAGGTCTGGTTGGCAATGGTGGCGCTGCCGAAGCTCGGCGCATTGTCCGCAGTAATCGTGATGGTGAACGTCAGCTCGGCCGGGTCGCCATCGCTGTCGGTCGCCCTGTACGTGTAGGTGGTGGCGGCCTGCGTCCCCGTCGGCGTGCCGGTCAAGGTGCGGGCGCTGGCGTCAAACGTCAGACCGTCCGGCGCATCCGGCGCCAGCGTGTACGTCAGCGTGCCGTCGCCGCCGCTCGCCTGCGGCAGGTCAAGCCGGGTAATCGCCGAGTTCTGCATGTAGGTCTGGTTGGCAATGGTGGCGCTGCCGAAGCTCGGCGCATTGTCCGCAGTAATCGTGATGGTGAACGTCAGCTCGGCCGGGTCGCCATCGCTGTCGGTCGCCCTGTACGTGTAGGTGGTGGCGGCCTGCGTCCCCGTCGGCGTGCCGGTCAAGGTGCGGGCGCTGGCGTCAAACGTCAGACCGTCCGGCGCATCCGGCGCCAGCGTGTACGTCAGCGTGCCGTCGCCGCCGCTCGCCTGCGGCAGGTCAAGCCGGGTAATCGCCGAGTTCTGCATGTAGGTCTGGTTGGCAATGGTGGCGCTGCCGAAGCTCGGCGCATTGTCCGCAGTAATCGTGATGGTGAACGTCAGCTCGGCCGGGTCGCCATCGCTGTCGGTCGCCCTGTACGTGTAGGTGGTGGCGGCCTGCGTCCCCGTCGGCGTGCCGGTCAAGGTGCGGGCGCTGGCGTCAAACGTCAGACCGTCCGGCGCATCCGGCGCCAGCGTGTACGTCAGCGTGCCGTCGCCGCCGCTCGCCTGCGGCAGGTCAAGCCGGGTAATCGCCGAGTTCTGCATGTAGGTCTGGTTGGCAATGGTGGCGCTGCCGAAGCTCGGCGCATTGTCCGCAGTAATCGTGATGGTGAACGTCAGCTCGGCCGGGTCGCCATCGCTGTCGGTCGCCCTGTACGTGTAGGTGGTGGCGGCCTGCGTCCCCGTCGGCGTGCCGGTCAAGGTGCGGGCGCTGGCGTCAAACGTCAGACCGTCCGGCGCATCCGGCGCCAGCGTGTACGTCAGCGTGCCGTCGCCGCCGCTCGCCTGCGGCAGGTCAAGCCGGGTAATCGCCGAGTTCTGCATGTAGGTCTGGTTGGCAATGGTGGCGCTGCCGAAGCTCGGCGCATTGTCCGCAGTAATCGTGATGGTGAACGTCAGCTCGGCCGGGTCGCCATCGCTGTCGGTCGCCCTGTACGTGTAGGTGGTGGCGGCCTGCGTCCCCGTCGGCGTGCCGGTCAAGGTGCGGGCGCTGGCGTCAAACGTCAGACCGTCCGGCGCATCCGGCGCCAGCGTGTACGTCAGCGTGCCGTCGCCGCCGCTCGCCTGCGGCAGGTCAAGCCGGGTAATCGCCGAGTTCTGCATGTAGGTCTGGTTGGCAATGGTGGCGCTGCCGAAGCTCGGCGCATTGTCCGCAGTAATCGTGATGGTGAACGTCAGCTCGGCCGGGTCGCCATCGCTGTCGGTCGCCCTGTACGTGTAGGTGGTGGCGGCCTGCGTCCCCGTCGGCGTGCCGGTCAAGGTGCGGGCGCTGGCGTCAAACGTCAGACCGTCCGGCGCATCCGGCGCCAGCGTGTACGTCAGCGTGCCGTCGCCGCCGCTCGCCTGCGGCAGGTCAAGCCGGGTAATCGCCGAGTTCTGCATGTAGGTCTGGTTGGCAATGGTGGCGCTGCCGAAGCTCGGCGCATTGTCCGCAGTAATCGTGATGGTGAACGTCAGCTCGGCCGGGTCGCCATCGCTGTCGGTCGCCCTGTACGTGTAGGTGGTGGCGGCCTGCGTCCCCGTCGGCGTGCCGGTCAAGGTGCGGGCGCTGGCGTCAAACGTCAGACCGTCCGGCGCATCCGGCGCCAGCGTGTACGTCAGCGTGCCGTCGCCGCCGCTCGCCTGCGGCAGGTCAAGCCGGGTAATCGCCGAGTTCTGCATGTAGGTCTGGTTGGCAATGGTGGCGCTGCCGAAGCTCGGCGCATTGTCCGCAGTAATCGTGATGGTGAACGTCAGCTCGGCCGGGTCGCCATCGCTGTCGGTCGCCCTGTACGTGTAGGTGGTGGCGGCCTGCGTCCCCGTCGGCGTGCCGGTCAAGGTGCGGGCGCTGGCGTCAAACGTCAGACCGTCCGGCGCATCCGGCGCCAGCGTGTACGTCAGCGTGCCGTCGCCGCCGCTCGCCTGCGGCAGGTCAAGCCGGGTAATCGCCGAGTTCTGCATGTAGGTCTGGTTGGCAATGGTGGCGCTGCCGAAGCTCGGCGCATTGTCCGCAGTAATCGTGATGGTGAACGTCAGCTCGGCCGGGTCGCCATCGCTGTCGGTCGCCCTGTACGTGTAGGTGGTGGCGGCCTGCGTCCCCGTCGGCGTGCCGGTCAAGGTGCGGGCGCTGGCGTCAAACGTCAGACCGTCCGGCGCATCCGGCGCCAGCGTGTACGTCAGCGTGCCGTCGCCGCCGCTCGCCTGCGGCAGGTCAAGCCGGGTAATCGCCGAGTTCTGCATGTAGGTCTGGTTGGCAATGGTGGCGCTGCCGAAGCTCGGCGCATTGTCCGCAGTAATCGTGATGGTGAACGTCAGCTCGGCCGGGTCGCCATCGCTGTCGGTCGCCCTGTACGTGTAGGTGGTGGCGGCCTGCGTCCCCGTCGGCGTGCCGGTCAAGGTGCGGGCGCTGGCGTCAAACGTCAGACCGTCCGGCGCATCCGGCGCCAGCGTGTACGTCAGCGTGCCGTCGCCGCCGCTCGCCTGCGGCAGGTCAAGCCGGGTAATCGCCGAGTTCTGCATGTAGGTCTGGTTGGCAATGGTGGCGCTGCCGAAGCTCGGCAGCTTATTCGATGTGACCGCGACCGTGGCCGTGAGGCCGGCGTAGTTGCCGGCGGCGGCGGTTAAGGTGAGGGTAGCATTGCCGTTAGATGATGGGCTGGCCGCCATATTCACCGTGACCGTCTGTGCGGTGTTGTAGTTCGTGGCGCTGAACGTCAGCGGCGTCGGGTTGACCGTGACATCGGTGTTGTTGCTGGTCACGGTGACGGTGACCGCGGTGGTCGGGGCCGCGGCCAGGGTCACGTCAAAGGTGTTGCTACCGCCCTCGTCCACCTCCAGAGTGTCCGGTGTGACTTGAATGGCCGGGTCCGGTCTGGGTGTGGCGGCGACCGTCGCCGCCGTACTGCTGCCGGCGGTGTTGGTGGCGCGCACCGCAAACGTGTAGCCGGTGCCGTTGGTCAGGCCTGTCGCCGTATAGGTGGTGGCGGTGGGGGCCAGGTCCGTCCAGGTGTCGGTACCGCTAAACGGTAGGTCGGCGGTGGCCTTATAGCGGACTTGTATGTTGGTCAGCGTGCTGGCGTTGGTCGGGTTGGTCCAGGTCAGGGTGGCCTGGGTGTCGCCCGCTGTGGCAGTCAGGTTCGTCGGCGCGTTGGGGACGGCCAAAGCCGGCGTGGCGGTGGCGGTGTTGGAGGCATCGCTGTTGCCGCCATTATTCACCGCGCGAATCTCGAACGCGTATTGGGTGGTGTTGGTCAGGCCCGTGACCTTATGGCTCGTGGTCGTGGCGCCGCTGCCGGTAATGTCCTCCCAGGTGGCGGTGGCGGGCACGGTGGACCCGGCGCCGTAGCGCACCTGGTACTTGGTGATGCTGGAATCGTTCGGGTTGGCCCAACTCAGGGTGGCTTCGGTGTCACCGGCGGTGGCAGACAGGTTAGTCGGCGCGGCGGGCACCGGCGGCGGTGTTGCCTTGAAAATAATCTTCTGATTGCCAATGGCGTGCTCAATGTGGAAGTCGTTGTCGCCCACGGTGTTGAGCACGGTGCCAGTGAACGTCACTTCGTCACCTGTCGGGTCGTAGATGTCCCCGGTGAGATTGGCTTTGTCTACGAACAGTAACTTTCTGTAAGTGTTGAACCGGAGACTGAATTCGTAGTTGTAGTTGCTCAGGTTGATAATTTCTTGGTTACCCGAGTACGAATTCAAACCAGTAGTTACGATATTTGGGAGCGAGTTATAACGGCTTATCGGTGTGGTATTGTCAGATGGCGTTGCAAAAATCTGCCATTTCTCAAATTCCTGATTAAATAGGACATATCCCACAGACGTCACTAGCGTCGGCACCGTATCTCCCGCAGGACTGAAACCCGAAACATCCAAACTACCCGAGGCGGCAATAGTCACAGTGCTGCCATCATCGGAGAACGTGAACGTCAGCGTGCGTGCCGGAGTCGGGGGCTGCATCACCGTGATGTCGAACTTCAGCTCGGCCGTATCCCCGTCCGCATCGGTGGCGGTGTAGGTGTATTCGGTGGCCGCCTGCGGCGCGGTCGGCGTGCCGGTTAAGGTGCGGGCGGTCGCATTGAAGGTCAGACCCGCCGGCGGGGTCGGTGTTAACGTGTACGCCAGTGTGCCGTCACCGCCGGTCGCTTGCGGCAGGTTCAGCGTGGTAATCGCCGTACCCTGCGGGTAGGTCTGGTCGGCAATGGTCTGCGTGCCGAAGCTCGGCAGCGCATTCGCGGTGACCGCGACCGTGGCCGTGAGGCCGGCGTAGTTGCCGCCGGTAGCGGCTAAGGTGAGGGTGGCGTTGCCGTTAGGTAACGGATTGGCCGCCATGGTCACCGTGACCGTCTGTGCGGTGTTGTAGTTGGTGGCGCTGAACGTCAGCGACGTCGGGTTGACCGTCACATTGGTGTTGTTGCTGGCCACGGTGATGGCGACCGCGGCGGTCGGGGCCGCGACCAGGGTCACATCAAAGGTGTTGCTGCCGCCCTCATCGACCACCAGGGTGTCCGGTGCGACGGTAATGGCCGGGTCCGGCCTGGGGGTGGCGGTGACCGTGTCCGAGTCCGGGCCGTTGGCGGTACCGACCACGGCGCGTATCTGGAACGCATAGGTCGTGCCGTTGGTCAGGTTGTCAACAGTGTGGGTCGTGGTCGCGGCCGTGCTGTTGGCAATGTCGTTCCAGGCGGTGGTGGCCGGTATGGTGGCGCCCTGGGCCTGGCGCACCTGGTACTTGGTGATGGTACTGTCATTCGGGTTGGTCCAGGTCAGCGTGACCTCGGTGTCGCCGGGCGCCGCGGTCAGGTTGGCCGGTTTGGCCGGGGCCTCGTCCACATTGGTAATGGTGATGGCCACGTTCACCGTGTCGCTGTTGCCGTCATCGTCCGTCGCCGTTAACGTGTACACATAAATGTTATTGGTGTCGTTGTCCGTCGGGACCTCAAAGTCCTTGGCGCCCAGGGTTACGGTGGCGCCGGTGTTGCTCTGGTTCGACAGGGTAAAGCCGTTGGCGTTGGCGTCGTCGCCGGTCAACGCCCAGGTGATGTTGCCCACCGGCGTGCCGGTCAAGGTCGCATTGCCGGTGTAGGCCGTATTCTCGGCCAAGTTGGCATCGGCCACACCGCCGAGGGTTAGCGTGGGCGTAATACGGATGTCGAACGTCAGCGTGGCCGTATCCCCGTCCGCATCGGTGGCGGTGTAGGTGTATTCGGTGGCCGCCTGCGGCGCGGTCGGCGTGCCGGTTAAGGTGCGGGCGGTCGCATTGAAGGTCAGACCCGCCGGCGGGGTCGGCGTTAATGTGTACGCCAGTGTGCCGTCACCGCCGGTCGCTTGCGGCAGGTTCAGCGTGGTAATCGCCGTACCCTGCGGGTAGGTCTGGTCGGCAATGGTGGCGCTGCCGAAGCTCGGCAGCGCATTCGCGGTGACCGCGACCGTGGCCGTGAGGCCGGCGTAGTTGCCGCCGGTAGCGGCTAAGGTGAGGGTGGCGGTGCCGTTAGGTGACGGGTTGGCCGCCATGGTCACCGTGACCGTCTGTGCGGTGTTGTAGTTGGTGGCGCTGAACGTCAGCGACGTCGGGTTGACCGTCACATTGGTGTTGTTGCTGGCCACGGTGATGGCGACCGCGGCGGTCGGGGCCGCGACCAGGGTCACATCAAAGGTGTTGCTGCCGCCCTCATCGACCACCAGGGTGTCCGGTGCGACGGTAATGGCCGGGTCCGGTCTGGGGGTGGCGGTGACCGTGTCCGAGTCCGGGCCGTTGGCGGTACCGACCACGGCGCGTATCTGGAACGCATAGGTGGTGCCGTTGGTCAGGTTGTCAACAGTGTGGGTCGTGGTCGCGGCCGTGCTGTTGGCAATGTCGGCCCAGGCGGTGGTGGCCGGTATGGTGGCGCCCTGGGCCTGGCGCACCTGGTACTTGGTGATGGTACTGTCATTCGGGTTGGTCCAGGTCAGCGTGACCTCGGTGTCGCCGGGCGCCGCGGTCAGGTTGGCCGGTTTGGCCGGGGCCTCGTCCACATTGGTAATGGTGATGGCCACGTTCACCGTGTCGCTGTTGCCGTCATCGTCCGTCGCCGTTAACGTGTACACATAAATGTTATTGGTGTCGTTGTCCGTCGGGACCTCAAAGTCCTTGGCCCCCAGGGTTACGGTGGCGCCGGTGTTGCTCTGGTTCGACAGGGTAAAGCCGCTCGCATTGGCGTCGTCGCCGGTCAACGCCCAGGTGATGTTGCCCACCGGCGTGCCGGTCAAGGTCGCATTGCCGGTGTAGGCCGTATTCTCGGCTTGGTTGGCATCGGCCACACCGCCGAGGGTTAGCGTGGGCGTAATACGGATGTCGAACGTCAGCGTGGCCGTATCCCCGTCCGCATCGGTGGCGGTGTAGGTGTATTCGGTGGCCGCCTGCGGCGCGGTCGGCGTGCCGGTTAAGGTGCGGGCGGTCGCATTGAAGGTCAGACCCGCCGGCGGGGTCGGCGTTAATGTGTACGCCAGTGTGCCGTCACCGCCGGTCGCTTGCGGCAGGTTCAGCGTGGTAATCGCCGTACCCTGCGGGTAGGTCTGGTCGGCAATGGTGGCGCTGCCGAAGCTCGGCAGCGCATTCGCGGTGACCGCGACCGTGGCCGTGAGGCCGGCGTAGTTGCCGCCGGTAGCGGCTAAGGTGAGGGTGGCGGTGCCGTTAGGTAACGGATTGGCCGCCATGGTCACCGTGACCGTCTGTGCGGTGTTGTAGTTGGTGGCGCTGAACGTCAGCGACGTCGGGTTGACCGTCACATTGGTGTTGTTGCTGGCCACGGTGATGGCGACCGCGGCGGTCGGGGCCGCGACCAGGGTCACATCAAAGGTGTTGCTGCCGCCCTCATCGACCACCAGGGTGTCCGGTGCGACGGTAATGGCCGGGTCCGGCCTGGGGGTGGCGGTGACCGTGTCCGAGTCCGGGCCGTTGGCGGTACCGACCACGGCGCGTATCTGGAACGCATAGGTCGTGCCGTTGGTCAGGTTGTCAACAGTGTGGGTCGTGGTCGCGGCCGTGCTGTTGGCAATGTCGTTCCAGGCGGTGGTGGCCGGTATGGTGGCGCCCTGGGCCTGGCGCACCTGGTACTTGGTGATGGTACTGTCATTCGGGTTGGTCCAGGTCAGCGTGACCTCGGTGTCGCCGGGCGCCGCGGTCAGGTTGGCCGGTTTGGCCGGGGCCTCGTCCACATTGGTAATGGTGATGGCCACGTTCACCGTGTCGCTGTTGCCGTCATCGTCCGTCGCCGTTAACGTGTACACATAAATGTTATTGGTGTCGTTGTCCGTCGGGACCTCAAAGTCCTTGGCGCCCAGGGTTACGGTGGCGCCGGTGTTGCTCTGGTTCGACAGGGTAAAGCCGCTCGCATTGGCGTCGTCGCCGGTCAACGCCCAGGTGATGTTGCCCACCGGCGTGCCGGTCAAGGTCGCATTGCCGGTGTAGGCCGTATTCTCGGCTTGGTTGGCATCGGCCACACCGCCGAGGGTTAGCGTGGGCGTAATACGGATGTCGAACGTCAGCGTGGCCGTATCCCCGTCCGCATCGGTGGCGGTGTAGGTGTATTCGGTGGCCGCCTGCGGCGCGGTCGGCGTGCCGGTTAAGGTGCGGGCGGTCGCATTGAAGGTCAGACCCGCCGGCGGGGTCGGCGTTAATGTGTACGCCAGTGTGCCGTCACCGCCGGTCGCTTGCGGCAGGTTCAGCGTGGTAATCGCCGTACCCTGCGGGTAGGTCTGGTCGGCAATGGTCTGGGCGCCGAAGCTCGGCAGCGCATTCGCGGTGACCGCGACCGTGGCCGTGAGGCCGGCGTAGTTGCCGCCGGTAGCGGCTAAGGTGAGGGTGGCGTTGCCGTTAGGTAACGGATTGGCCGCCATGGTCACCGTGACCGTCTGTGCGGTGTTGTAGTTGGTGGCGCTGAACGTCAGCGACGTCGGGTTGACCGTCACATTGGTGTTGTTGCTGGCCACGGTGATGGCGACCGCGGCGGTCGGGGCCGCGACCAGGGTCACATCAAAGGTGTTGCTGCCGCCCTCATCGACCACCAGGGTGTCCGGTGCGACGGTAATGGCCGGGTCCGGCCTGGGGGTGGCGGTGACCGTGTCCGAGTCCGGGCCGTTGGCGGTACCGACCACGGCGCGTATCTGGAACGCATAGGTCGTGCCGTTGGTCAGGTTGTCAACAGTGTGGGTCGTGGTCGCGGCCGTGCTGTTGGCAATGTCGTTCCAGGCGGTGGTGGCCGGTATGGTGGCGCCCTGGGCCTGGCGCACCTGGTACTTGGTGATGGTACTGTCATTCGGGTTGGTCCAGGTCAGCGTGACCTCGGTGTCGCCGGGCGCCGCGGTCAGGTTGGCCGGTTTGGCCGGGGCCTCGTCCACATTGGTAATGGTGATGGCCACGTTCACCGTGTCGCTGTTGCCGTCATCGTCCGTCGCCGTTAACGTGTACACATAAATGTTATTGGTGTCGTTGTCCGTCGGGACCTCAAAGTCCTTGGCGCCCAGGGTTACGGTGGCGCCGGTGTTGCTCTGGTTCGACAGGGTAAAGCCGCTCGCATTGGCGTCGTCGCCGGTCAACGCCCAGGTGATGTTGCCCACCGGCGTGCCGGTCAAGGTCGCATTGCCGGTGTAGGCCGTATTCTCGGCTTGGTTGGCATCGGCCACACCGCCGAGGGTTAGCGTGGGCGTAATACGGATGTCGAACGTCAGCGTGGCCGTATCCCCGTCCGCATCGGTGGCGGTGTAGGTGTATTCGGTGGCCGCCTGCGGCGCGGTCGGCGTGCCGGTTAAGGTGCGGGCGGTCGCATTGAAGGTCAGACCCGCCGGCGGGGTCGGCGTTAATGTGTACGCCAGTGTGCCGTCACCGCCGGTCGCTTGCGGCAGGTTCAGCGTGGTAATCGCCGTACCCTGCGGGTAGGTCTGGTCGGCAATGGTCTGCGTGCCGAAGCTCGGCAGCGCATTCGCGGTGACCGCGACCGTGGCCGTGAGGCCGGCGTAGTTGCCGCCGGTAGCGGCTAAGGTGAGGGTGGCGTTGCCGTTAGGTAACGGATTGGCCGCCATGGTCACCGTGACCGTCTGTGCGGTGTTGTAGTTGGTGGCGCTGAACGTCAGCGACGTCGGGTTGACCGTCACATTGGTGTTGTTGCTGGCCACGGTGATGGCGACCGCGGCGGTCGGGGCCGCGACCAGGGTCACATCAAAGGTGTTGCTGCCGCCCTCATCGACCACCAGGGTGTCCGGTGCGACGGTAATGGCCGGGTCCGGCCTGGGGGTGGCGGTGACCGTGTCCGAGTCCGGGCCGTTGGCGGTACCGACCACGGCGCGTATCTGGAACGCATAGGTCGTGCCGTTGGTCAGGTTGTCAACAGTGTGGGTCGTGGTCGCGGCCGTGCTGTTGGCAATGTCGTTCCAGGCGGTGGTGGCCGGTATGGTGGCGCCCTGGGCCTGGCGCACCTGGTACTTGGTGATGGTACTGTCATTCGGGTTGGTCCAGGTCAGCGTGACCTCGGTGTCGCCGGGCGCCGCGGTCAGGTTGGCCGGTTTGGCCGGGGCCTCGTCCACATTGGTAATGGTGATGGCCACGTTCACCGTGTCGCTGTTGCCGTCATCGTCCGTCGCCGTTAACGTGTACACATAAATGTTATTGGTGTCGTTGTCCGTCGGGACCTCAAAGTCCTTGGCCCCCAGGGTTACGGTGGCGCCGGTGTTGCTCTGGTTCGACAGGGTAAAGCCGCTGGCGTTGGCGTCGTCGCCGGTCAACGCCCAGGTGATGTTGCCCACCGGCGTGCCGGTCAAGGTCGCATTGCCGGTGTAGGCCGTATTCTCGGCTTGGTTGGCATCGGCCACACCGCCGAGGGTTAGCGTGGGCGTAATACGGATGTCGAACGTCAGCGTGGCCGTATCCCCGTCCGCATCGGTGGCGGTGTAGGTGTATTCGGTGGCCGCCTGCGGCGCGGTCGGCGTGCCGGTTAAGGTGCGGGCGGTCGCATTGAAGGTCAGACCCGCCGGCGGGGTCGGTGTTAACGTGTACGCCAGTGTGCCGTCACCGCCGGTCGCTTGCGGCAGGTTCAGCGTGGTAATCGCCGTACCCTGCGGGTAGGTCTGGTCGGCAATGGTCTGGGCGCCGAAGCTCGGCAGCGCATTCGCGGTGACCGCGACCGTGGCCGTGAGGCCGGCGTAGTTGCCGCCGGTAGCGGCTAAGGTGAGGGTGGCGTTGCCGTTAGGTAACGGATTGGCCGCCATGGTCACCGTGACCGTCTGTGCGGTGTTGTAGTTGGTGGCGCTGAACGTCAGCGACGTCGGGTTGACCGTCACATTGGTGTTGTTGCTGGCCACGGTGATGGCGACCGCGGCGGTCGGGGCCGCGACCAGGGTCACATCAAAGGTGTTGCTGCCGCCCTCATCGACCACCAGGGTGTCCGGTGCGACGGTAATGGCCGGGTCCGGCCTGGGGGTGGCCGTCACCGTGGCCGACGCATCACTGTTGCCGGTCGCATTGACTGCGCGAATCTCGAATGCGTATTGGGTGCCGTTGGTCAGGTTGTCAACGGTGTGGGTCGTGGTCGTGGCGCCGCTGCCGGTGATGTCCTCCCAGGTGGCGGTGGCGGGCACGGTTGGCCCGGCGCCGTAGCGCACCTGGTACTTGGTGATGGCGTTATTGCTCGGGTCGGTCCAGTTCAGCGTGACCTGCGTGTCGCCGGCTGTTGCGGTCAGACCCGTGGGCGCAGCCGGCGGCGCATCGTCGTCGGTCAGCGTCAAGGTCAGTGAGGCCGGTCCGGTGACCCCCCGGGGGTTGGCCGCGGTCGCCGAGACCGTCAGGTCCTTGTCTGCGGTGTCTTCGGTGTTGTCCACACCGGTCACCGTGACCGTGCCGGTACTCGTGGTGTCGCCCTGGGCAATCATCAGCGTCGGGGGGCTGCTCAGCGTGAAGTCGCCCGGCACGGCCGTCGAGCCGGTTGCCGGGGCCACCGCCACCGTCAGCGTGGTCGCGCCGGTCGACGGATAGTCAAGGCTTGCCGTCACCGTGGCCTGGCCACCGTTCTCGGAAATGGCCGTGGCCGAGAGCGCCAGTGTGACCGTCGGCTGCGTCGGGGTCGCAGTGACCGTGGCGGCGGCGCCGTCGCCGCTGGCGTTCACTGCGCGCAGCTCAAATGCGTATTGGGTGCCGTTGGTCAGGTTGTCAACAGTGTGGCTGATGGTCGTGGCCGTGCTGCCGGCGATGTCGGTCCAGGCCGTATTGGCCGGCACTGAGGTACCTGCGGCATGGCGTACCTGGTATTTGCTGATGCTGGTGTTGCTCGGATCAGTCCAGGTCAACAGCGCCGCCCGGTCGCGGGCCGCGGCGGTCAGGCCCGTGGGCGCAGCCGGCTTGGCCAGCGGGGTGGCCGTCACCGTGTCTGAGGTGGCGCCGTCGCCCTGGGCGCTTACCGCGCGTACCTGGAACGCATAGGTCGTGCCGTTGGTCAGGTTGTCAACAGTGTGGCTCGTGGTCGCGGCGCCGCTGCCGGTGATGTCGTTCCAGGTCGCGGTCGTCGGATCGGCGGTGCCCTGCGCATAGCGCACCTGGTACTTGGTGATGCTGGAGTCAGACGGGTTGCCCCAACTCAGCGCCACCTCGCCGTCGCCCGGCGTTGCCTGGAGGTTTGCCGGCTGGGCGGGCGCAAGGTTGCCGGTGACGGTGACGGTGAAGGTCTCGGTCACAGCGGCGGCAAGGGAAGAATCGGCGGTGACAGTCACCGTCGTCACGCCGGTCCCCACCGCGGTCACACGCACATTGAACGTTGCGAAGACGGGGCCGCGAACGCCATTCACCCGGTTGATAATCTCCGCCGTGGCCACCGACGGGTTGGCGCTGGTCGCCGTGAGACTCAATCCGGAGAACGAGCTGGCGGTGGCCGCACTGGCGACTGCCGGCAACGGCGGGTTGATGTACTCCGTGCTGCCGCCATTGACAGAGATTGTGACGTCATTGAACGAAGACATATGCCCCGACCCGTTCGCATCAATGACGGTGATGTTGAAGTTGTCTTCCGCCCACTCGCCGCTCGGGTCTGTCGCCCTGAGCGTAATCTCCACGGTGCCCACCGATACCGCCTGGGCTTCCACACTGGCTACCCCGTCGGGCACCACGTTGTTCGTCGTGGCGGTCGCCACGCTCGTGTCGGCGCTCGTGGCTGTGTACGTCAGCGCATCACCGTCGGCATCGGAGAATATCTCCTCGCCCGCATCTTCCAAGCGCCGGGCAAACACATCATCGCCAAATGGACTGTTCAGCCACGCGCCGCTATCCGGTATCGGCCGTACCACCACGGGCGCCCGGTTGCCCTGCGCCACGGTGATGTTGAACGTCAGACTCGCCGCATCGCCCTGGGCGTCGGTCGCCGTCCAGGTATAAAGGGTTTGTGCCAGGGCAACCGTGGGCGTGCCGCTGACGGTGCGCGTGGTCGTGTCGAGGCTCACGCCAGTGGGCAGCGCCGGGGTGAGCGCATAGCTCAGCGTGCCGTTGCCGCCGGTCGCTTGCGGCAGCGTGACGCTGGTAATCGCGACCAACCGGGTCCAGGACTGGTCGGCAATGGTGGCCGCGCCGAAGGTGGGGGCGTTCACGGTCGGGGTGGCCGCCACAGTGGCCGCCGTGCCGTCACCGGCGGTGTTGGTGGCGCGCACCGCAAACGTGTAATCGGTGCCGTTGGTCAGGCTTGTCGCCGTGTAGGTGGTGGCGGTGGCGGCCAGGTTGGTCCAGGTATCGGTATTGACAAACGGCAGGTCGGCGGTGGCCTTGTAGCGGACTTGCAGGTTGTCAAGCGTGCTGGCGTTGGTCGGGTTGGTCCAGTTCAGGATAACCTGCGTGTCACCGGCGGTGGCCGTCAGGTTCGTCGGTGCGTCGGGGACGGCCAGGGTCGGGGTGGCCGTGACCGTGTCCGAGTCCGGGCCGTTGACGGCGCCGACCACTGCGCGTATCTGGAACGCATAGGTCGTGCCGTTGGTCAGGTTGTCAACAGTGTGGGTCGTGGTCGTCGCGCCGCTGTTGGCAATGTCCGTCCAGGTCGCAGTCGTCGGGTCGGCGGTGCCCTGGGCATAGCGAACCTGGTACTTGGTAATGGTACTGTCGTTCGGGTTGGTCCAGTTCAGCATGACCTCGGTGTCACCGGCCGCGGCAGTCAGGTTGGTCGGCTTGGCCGGGGCCTCGTCCACATCGGTGACCGTCACCGTGTAGACGGCTGAGGTCACCGTGTTGGTGTTCGCATCCGTCGCCGTTAACGTGTACTCGTAAGTGTTGCCGGTGTCACTGTCGGTCGGGGTCTCAAAGTCCCGCGCCGCTAAGCTCACCCGCGCCCCGGTCTGACTCTGGTCCGCCGCCGGCAGCGTAAACGCGCCCGCATCCGCCCCGCCCAGCGTCCAGGTGACCGCGCCCAGGGCGCCGGTCAAGGACGCATCCACCGTGTAAGCCTGGTTCTCGCTCACGCTGGCATCGGCCAGGCCCGTCAGCGTCAGCGTGGCGGGCTCATCGATATTGGTAATGGTGATGGCCACGTTCACGGTGGCAATGTTGCTGTCATCGTCCGTCGCCGTTAACGTGTACACATAAATGTTATTGGTGTCGTTGTCCGTCGGGACCTCAAAGTCCTTGGCCCCCAGGGTTACGGTGGCGCCGGTGTTGCTCTGGTTCGACAGCGTAAACCCGTTCGCATTGGCGTCGTCACCGGTCAACGCCCAGGTGATGTTGCCCACCGGCGTGCCGCTTAAAGTTGCCGTGCCGGTGTAGGCCGTATTCTCGGCTAAGTTGGCATCGGCCACACCGCCGAGGGTTAGCGTGGGCGTAATACGGATGTCGAACGTCAGCGTGGCCGTATCCCCGTCCGCATCGGTGGCGGTGTAGGTGTACTCGGTGGCCGCCTGCGGCGCGGTCGGGGTGCCGGTTAAGGTGCGGGCGGTCGCATCAAACGTCAGACCCGCCGGCAGGGTCGGCGTTAAGGTGTACGCCAGTGTGCCGTCACCGCCGGTCGCTTGCGGCAGGTTCAGCGTGGTAATCGCCGTACCCTGCGGGTAGGTCTGGTCGGCAATGGTCTGCGTGCCGAAGTCCGGCTGGCTGTCTGCGGTAATCGTGATGTCGAACTTCAGCTCGGCCTCATCGCCATCGTTGTCGACCACCTTGTACGTGTATTCGGTGGCCGCCTGAGCGGTGGTCGGCGTGCCGGTCAAGGTGCGGGCGGTGGCGTCAAACGACAGACCGTCCGGCAGGTTCGGCGTCAGCGTGTACGTCAGCGGGGCGTCGCCGCCGGTCGCCTGCGGCAGGTCGAGCTGGGTAATCGCCGAGTTCTGCAGGTAGGTCTGGTCGGCAATGGTGTCGCTGCCGAAGCTCGGCTGGCTGTCCGCGGTAATCGTGATGTCGAACTTCAACTCGGCCTCATCGCCGTCACCATCGGTCACCTTGTACGTGTATTCGATGGCCGCCTGGGCGGTGGTCGGTGTGCCGGTGAGGGTACGGGCGGTCGCATCAAACGACAGACCCGCCGGCGGGGTCGGCGTTAAGGTGTACGTCAGTGTGCCGTCACCGCCACTGGCCTGGGGCAGGTTCAGTGTCGTAATCTGGGCGCCCTGCGGGTAGGTCTGGTCGGCAATGGTCTGCGTGCCGAAGGTCGGCAGCGCATTCGCGGTGACCGCGACCGTGGCCGTGAGGCCGGCGTAGTTGCCGCCGGCGGCGGTTAAGGTGATAGTGGCAGCGCCGTCAGTGGGGCTCGCCGCCATGTTTACCGTCACCGTCTGCGCGGTACTGTAGTTCGTCGTGGTGAACGTCAGCGGTGTCGGGCTGACGGTCACGTCCGTGTCGTCGCTGACCACGGTGACGGTGACCGCAGCGGTCGGCGCGGTGGCCAGGGTCACATCAAAGGTGTTGCTGCCGTCCTCATCGACCACCAGGGTGGCCGGCGCCACTTGAATGGCCGGGGCGGCTATCGGGGTGGCCGTGGCTGTGTCCGAGGCCGGGCCTTCGGCAACGCCCGCTACCGCGCGGACCTGGAACGCATACACCTGGCCGTTGGTCAGGTTGCCAACGGTGTGGGTCGTGGTCGTGGCGCCGCTGTTGGCAATGTCCGTCCAGGTCGCAGTCGTCGGGTCGGCGGCGCCCTGGGCATAGCGAACCTGGTACTTGGTGATGGTACTGTCACTCGGATCATCCCAACTCAGCGTGACCTGGGCGTTGCCGGGGGTGGCAGTGAGATTGGCCGGCTTGGCCAGCGCTATCACCGTGATGTTAAACGTCAGCGAACTGGTGTCGCCCTGGGCGTCAGTCGCCGTGTAGGTGTATGCCGTCGCCGCCTGCAGCGTCGTCGGCGTGCCGCTGAGCGTGCGCGTCGCAGCGTCAAAGCTCAAACCCGCAGGCAGCGACGGCGTCATGCTGTAGCTCAGCGTGCCGTTGCCCGTCGCCTCCGGCAATACCAGCGGCGTGATGGCCGTGCCCTGGGTGTAGAACTGATCCGGGATCGTCGCGCCGCCAAAGTCAGGATTCGTATCCGACTGCACGATGACGCTGATCGGCGAGGCCCAGGAACCATAGCCGTTGCAAATATTGGGATCGGGGATATTAAGATACTGCCCACCAGCATACGTTACGCTGACTTCGTACTCCTCCGAATCCAATACCACATCAGGTTGTCCACGACTGCCCAACCTGGGAAACTCCCACTCTGTTATGTAGGTGTTATTACTATGATTGTAATAATGGGTGTATTTACCTGAGTCAGTACCTTTACTTACAGTGTTCCAGGATACTGAAGGCTTCCTGTAGACCACCTCAAATATGTAGGGTTCACCCTGAATCGAGGAGCAGGTGGGGTCATACCAATCCCAAGTGACCTTGATCTTGCCAAAATCCGGCGTTGTGACCACGACATTCGTCGGCGGATGAAGAAATTGGCCCGAAAAGCCTTGCGGGACGGGCAATGGTGTCGGCGCCGCCGTCAGCGCAGGACTCGGCGTTCCGTTGCCATCCGCATTCACCGCGCGCACCTGGAAGACATAGGTCGTTCCAAACGTCAGATTCTGTACAAACACAAACGTCGAGAAGCTGTTGCTGCCTGAAATATCCGTCCACAGGTTATCATCTGACGAGGGCGTGAAACCCGTGCCTGCCTTGTGCCGTACCTGATACTTTGTGATGCTGCTGTCAGCCGGGTTGGCCCAGTTCAACTGGGCTTGGCCTGTAGTATTAGACCCTGCACCAATTTGCTTGGACACGCCCACGGTAAAGTGCTGAGGTTGGGCCGGTGGGGATTGCGCCAGCAGCGATTGGGGACTGAGCAGGGTGAACGCGAGAACGACTGCCGGGACGCGGCACAGCAAGCGGGTAAGGTGTTGCAGGATGGTTGGCGCGGCGCCGGCCGGCGCGCTGAAAACAGGCACATTGGTGCTTAGGCCGCATGCGCGTGCACTGTGGCCCCGAGTGAGCCAGTTATACATTACGGCTAAACACACTTATTTTTTGACCCTCATTCCCGCAGAAACAACAGCGCTATATAAAATCACGCCCGAAACAAGTTTGCAAGCATTTTCGGGATACTTGTTGTCGGGATACTGCACTCTTCTTTTCAAGCCATATGCTGATTCATTATTCTAATATGCGGGTTGGATAGCCTAGCATATTGATTTTAATTGTTGTGATATTTTTTTGATACTGATTTAGCAAGTGTAACAGTGTAACAGTAGCGGATAATTATGCAACTGGTAGAGTGGAATATTGTGTCGCCTGGGGGCGACGCTTTACGCATGACAGCACACCCATGTAAAATACAGGACGCCCATTAAACATAGATGGGCGCCCTGTACTTTAAGTTGAGGAGTGCAAATGACAGATAAACAACAGCAAGCGGGCAGCATTGCGCCGGGCGCATTGGAAGGTGTGCGCGTGATTGAATTGGGTCAACTTATTGCCGGGCCGTTTTGCGGACAGTTATTGGGTGACCTGGGCGCCGAGGTGATCAAGGTGGAATTGCCGGGAAGGGGCGATCCGATGCGGGATTGGGGTAAAGGGGAGCCGCTGTGGTGGCCTGTTGTTGCGCGAAACAAGAAATGTATCACGCTGGATGTAAGGAGTGAAAAGGGCAAAGCCATACTGTGCGAACTGATCGCCAAATCTGACATGGCGCTGGAGAATTTCAGACCGGGCACCATGGAGAAATGGGGCCTGGGTTATGCAGACCTGGCGCGGCACAACAAGGGGATTATCATGATACGGGTATCCGGGTATGGGCAGAGTGGTCCTTATTCGGCGCGCGCCGGTTACGGCGGCATCGGCGAGGCCATGGGCGGTTTGCGCTATATCGTTGGCGACCCTTCCACGCCGCCCAGCCGTGTCGGAATCAGCATCGGCGATACGCTGGCGGCCATGTTTGCCACCATCGGGGCGCTGTCGGCATTGCAATACCGGGAGCGCACCGGACAGGGCCAGGTTGTGGATTCGGCGATTTATGAAGCGGTGCTGGGTGTGATGGAGTCAATGGTGCCGGAATATACCCAGACCGGTTTTATCAGGGAGCGCACGGGCGCAATACTCGAAAAAGTGGCGCCTTCCAATGTTTATCCCACTGCCGATGGAGACATGATCGTAATGGGCGCGAACCAGGATTCTGTCTTTGCGCGCCTGTGCGATGCGATGCAACAACCGGCGTTGGCGCAGGATGAGCGCTTTAACACGCATATTGCCCGCGGCGAAAACCAGGCCGCGCTTGATGACATTATCTATGCCTGGTCAAAGCAATACCCGGCAGGTGAATTGCTGGCATTACTGGAGGACTACGCAGTGCCGGCAGGGCGCATTTATCGCGCGCCCGATATGTTGGCGGATGCGCATTATATCGCCCGGGAAACCATTGTTGACGTAGCGCATCCCAGGTATGACAAACTGAAAATGCAGAATGTGTTTCCGCGCTTATCGGCCACGCCGGGCAGAATCAAATGGACGGGACCGGAACTGGGACAACACAACGAAGAGATTTACGGGGAGATGCTGGGTTATGATCAAGCAGAATTGGCGCGCCTGAAACAGGACAGAGTAATATAGCCAAACTCCCATGATCCAGGGCGCGCAGGTATCCGATCATGAGGGTTTAAAATGCTAGCCTACTATGGAAGATAACATGACTTGGATAAGTAGGCCGACACCGGCGATGATAATGCCGGCAAACAGAAAGCCGCAGCCGACGAACCACTTCAAAAGCCGGGTTTCCATTTGGGCTATATCGGTCTTGGTACTCACTTCCAGTTGTGCGATACTGACTTCCAGTCTTGCTATATCAGCCTTGGTACTGCTTTCCAGTCTTGCTATATCAGCTTTGGTACTGCCTTCCAGTTGAACGATACTGTTTTCCAGTCTTGCAAAATCGGCCTTGGTATTGTTTTCCAGTCTCGCTATATCAGCTTTTGTTGCCAGATTTGCCAGCTCGGACATTTGAACCACATCCTCCGACGCTTTTACGGCGCTGTCTTCTGTTGCGCCGACTTCGATGAATGCTTTGTAAAGTGCGGTACTGCTCATGGGGTCACCTCCTTATAAGTTAAGTTGCAGTTACATTCCTGGTCCGGAAGCTCTGCTACTTCCGCCCATGTTTGCAGCGTATAGTTTACTGCGCAGGTTGTCAAATAGAATGGTGCCGATGGCCGGATTCGAACCGGCACGCCTTTTGGGCACTGCCCCCTCAAGACAGCGTGTCTACCAATTCCACCACATCGGCGTTTGTGGGTTTAAGGAACCTCTGATTCAGATGTTGTGCGGCTCTGATCCTGGACACTCAGCGTATAGCATTACCCCAGTCATTCCGGAATGACTGGGATATCCGCGTCAATATCGCTTGCGGGTATATCATCCGGGACTGCTTCAGTCTCCTCAATCAGTACTTCCGTTGCCAGTGGGTCAACCACATTCAACTGCTGCGCCTGCATGCTGCGCTCCTTGGCCATCCAGGCCAGGGCCAGGCTGTTGAGCAGGAACACGAAGGCCAGCGCGGTCGTGGTTTTGGTCAGGAAGTTGCCGGAGCCTGCGGCGCCGAATACGGTGGCCGACGCGCCGCTACCGAAGGCCGCGCCGGCATCCGCGCCTTTCCCGTGCTGAATCAGGATGAAGCCGATCAATGCAATTGCGCAGATAACCTGCACTACCAATAAAAGAGCCTGTAATGTCTCCATGTTTACCCCGCTGCCCGGCAAATTGCCAGGAAATCATCAATATTCAAGGATGCGCCGCCGATCAGGCCACCGTCCACGTCCGCCATTGCGAACAACCCCGCGGCATTGTCCGCTTTCACGCTGCCGCCGTAGAGGATGCGCAGTTGGTCGGCGATCCGGTCATTATGCCTGGCCACCTGCAGCCTGATGAAGCTGTGGGCGGCCTGGGCCTGTTCCGGCGTTGCCGTATGACCTGTGCCGATGGCCCAGACCGGCTCATAGGCGATGATCGCGCCGCTGAGCGCTTCCACGCCTGCAACGGCAATGACCGCATCCAGTTGTTCCGATAACGTCTGTTCGGTCATCTCCGCCTCTCTTTCCTGCAACCGTTCTCCCAGGCACAATACCACCTGCAAGCCGCTCTCCCAGGCGTGGCGGAATTTTCTAGCGACCGTCTCATTGGTCTCGCCAAAGATATGACGCCGCTCCGAATGGCCAATGATAACATATCGGCAACCGTAATCCCTCAACATATCTGCCGATATCTCGCCGGTGTATGCGCCGTTTTCGTATTCCGACAGTGTCTGCGCGCCGACACCGATGGCGCTGTCCGCCAGCAACTCCGCCACCAACGGTAAATGTATAAAAGGCGCACACACCAGGACTTCCACGCCGTTTTCCGGCAGCCCCTGCATGAACCCGTGCAGCAACGCGTTGACGGATGCGCGGGTGCCGTTCATCTTCCAGTTGGCAGCTACCAGGGGTTGTCTGTCAGTCATGGCTTTTTAATTGAGAGGGTGGATTGCGGTTCGAGCAATGCTTCGACCTGCTGCCCGCTCAATTCCCAGAACTGGCCGGGGCGCTTGTTGCGCGGCAGACTGCAGGAACCGAAGCGTATGCGGATCAGGCGGCTGACAGTCAGCCCCTGGGATTCCCACAGGCGCCGCACTTCCCGGTTGCGTCCTGCGGTGATGATTACTCGATACCAGCGGTTGCTGCCCTGGCCTGCGCCGCGGGAGATCGCGTTGAAGCGACCTGTCCCGCCGTCTAACACAACGCCTTTTTTTAACGTCCGGAGCTGTTCATCCGTGGCGCGGCCCAATACCCGCACCGCATACTCGCGCTCAACCTGGTTGCGAGGGTGCATGAGCCGATTAGCCAGCGCGCCGTCATCGGTAAACAGCAACAGTCCACAGGTGTTGATGTCCAGGCGGCCGATACTGATCCAGCGCCCGCGCGACAATTTCGGCAGGCCGGCAAACACTGTCCGGCGCCCCTGCGGATCTGTCGTGGCGCTGATTTCACCCTGGGGCTTGTAGTAGGCCAGCACCCTTGGCCTTGATCCGGTTGCGCCCGGTTTTATCGGGCGCAAGTCGATACGGCGCCGGTCGATACTCACCCGGTCGTGCGGCTTGAGCCGGTCGCCCGGTTGCGCGACCTTGTCGTTGACGCGTACCCGGCCTGCCTTGATCAAGCTGTCCAGATGCCGGCGCGAGCCCAGCCCTGCGGCCGCAAGGGCTTTTTGAATACGCTCAGCTTCCACCGGGCTGACCGGAAAATGGAATCACGTTATCGTCCCCGAAGACGCCGTCGGGTACACCGCCGTTTGCATCCTGGCCGGCAGGCTGCATCGCTGCGTCCGCAACCTGCCCGGCGCTGTCGAACAGGTCGGGTTCTATCTGGCTGATATCCCTGATCTCGCCCAGGGAAGGCAGTTCGGCCAGTTCTTTCAGGTTGAAATAGTCCAGGAACTGGTGAGTGGTCGCGAGCAACTCCGGGTGGCCCGGCACGTCCCGGTGACCCACAACCTTTATCCATTCACGTTCAAACAGCGTGCGGATAATGCCGCTGCTGAGGCTGACGCCGCGGACCTCTTCGATCTCGCCCCGGGTAACGGGTTGCCGGTAGGCGATAATCGCCAGGGTTTCCAGCAGCGCCTGGGAGTAGCGCTGTGGCCGCTCTCGGAACAGCCGGTTGATGCGGCCGGCCAGTTCCGGGCGGACTTGTATGCGGAACCCGCTGGCCACCTCCTTCAGCTCCACACCGCGCTCGGCGTAGTCCTGCCGCAGTTCGTCCAGCGCCTTCCTGACAGCCCTGCGATCAGGTTTGTCCGGGTCGTCTTCGAACATGGACGCCAGGTCGGCAACACTCAGGGGGCTGTTCAGCGCAAGCAGCGCAGCCTCGACAGTCTTCTTGATCTCAACCGGGTTCATGCGACTGATTTGACGTAAATGGGACCATTGGTTTCATTCTGCACGATTTCGACCAGGGTTTCCTTCGCCAGTTCAAGCAATGCGAGGAACACCACGATAACGCCTGCCCTGCCTTCTTCCACGACGAACAACTCACTGAAATGCGTAAACTCGTCGGCGCTGATGCGGTCGAGTATCGACACCATGCGTTCCCGGACGGACAGGGGTTCGCGTTGAATATGGTGATGTGAATAGACCTCGGCGCGCCGCAATACCTCGCCAAAAGACTGCAGGATCGTATCCAGCGACACCTCGGGCGGTCTGGCCCGAACATGTTTATCCGGGAAATCGATGATCGCGGCAATGCAGTCGCGGCCAAGCCGGGGCAGGTCATCGAGGTCCTGCGCCGCTTGTTTGAAGATTTCGTACTCTTGCAAACGGCGCACCAGTTCCGCGCGCGGGTCTTCCTCATCCTCCCCCTGCTCCGGCCGTGGCAGCAACATTCTGGATTTTATCTCTGCCAGCATGGCCGCCATGACCAGGTACTCGCCGGCCAGTTCAAGCTGCAACACCTCCATTAATTCAATGTAGCTCATGTATTGCTCGGTAACCCTGGCAATGGGAATGTCAAGAATGTCCAGATTCTGGCGCTTGATCAGGTACAACAGCAGGTCAAGAGGGCCGGTAAACGCTTCAAGGAACACCTCCAACGCCTCGGGAGGAATATACAAGTCCTTGGGCAACTCGCTTAAGGGAACGCCCTGCACGATGGCAAAAGGCATTTCCTCCTGCAGGAGGCTGCCCTGAGGCATATCAACCATAATCCAGCCCCATGGCCTCGCGCACTTCAATCAGGGTCTCCCGTGCAATATCCCTCGCCGTCTCACAGCCTTCGTTGATGATGGCGCGCACTGTATCCGGATCATTGACGTATTCGTCAGCCCGTTCCCTGATTTCTGCCTGTTCCTTGACAATGGCATCTGTCAGAGGTTCTTTACAATCCAGGCATCCTATACCAGCGCTACGGCAGCCTTCCTGTACCCAGTTCCTGATGTCTTCGCCTGAATAGACCTTGTGCAGGTCCCACACGGGGCATTTCTCCGGGTCACCCGGGTCATTGCGCCTGATGCGAGCCGGGTCGGTAGGCATAGTCCGCACCTTGTCTGCCACACTGTCGGGATTTTCCCGCAAGGAAATGGTGTTGTTATAGGACTTGGACATTTTCTGCCCGTCCGTGCCAGGCATTTTCGGCGAGGTGGTCAGCAGCGCCTGAGGCTCGGGAAAGATCATCTTGCCGCCGCCTTCCAGGTAGCCGACCAGACGTTCGCGATCGCTGATGCTGATATTCTGTTGTGTTTCCACCAGCGCCCTGGCTTTTTCCAGCGCGGTCACGTTGCCCTGCTCCTGGTACTTCCTCAACAGTTCGTAGTACAGCTTATTGTTCCTTTTCCCCATCTTTTTAGCGGCTTTCTCTGCCTTTTGTTCAAACCCCGGGTCGCGCCCGTACAGGAAATTAAACCGCCGGGCCACCTCGCGCGCCATTTCCACATGGGCAACCTGATCCTCGCCCACCGGCACGAAACTGGCTTTGAAAATGATGATGTCGGCAGTCTGCAACAGCGGATAACCCAGGAAACCATAGGTGGTCAAGTCCTTGTCGCGCAGGCGTTCCTGCTGCTCCTTGTAGGAGGGGACACGCTCCAGCCAACTTTGCGGGGTGATCATCGATAACAACAGGTGCAACTCCGCGTGTTCGGGAACGCGTGATTGAATATAGAGTTTCGCTGAGCCGGGATTGATACCTACCGCCAGCCAGTCGACGACCATCTCCCAGACATTTCTGTTGATGGTCCCGGGCGTTTCATAATCCGTGGTCAGCGCATGCCAGTCAACAACACTGAAAAAGCATTCGTATTCGTTCTGCAGCCTGACCCAGTTTTTCAATACGCCGTGGTAGTGGCCCAAATGCAGGGCGCCGGTCGGCCTCATGCCAGACATCACTCGCTGTTTAGTGGAAATTGCCAATATCACCCTCTCTTGTACGTAATCAATCTGCAGATTATCGCAGATTATTATTTTTAAGGAAGCTCTGAGACTTAATCAGAGGTTCGTTAATACGATAGTAGACGGTTGTCCTGGTATCAAACCGAAATATCCCGCACATCCCCACGCCCTTCGCGCAGGATATTAATCGGCTCGGAAGTCAGGTCTATGACCGAGGTCAAGTCAGCTCCGCTGGGGCCTGCGTCTATCACCAGGTCGATCTCCTGGCCTAGCCTGGCGCAGATTTCTTCCGGGTCAGTCTCCGGCGCGGCGCTGTGCGGCAGAATCAGACTGGTACTCAATAGCGGTTCACCGAGCAGTTCAAGCAACGCCAATAACGTGGCGTGCGACGGAATTCGAAATCCTATCGTCTTTTTTTTAGGGTGTTGCAGATAACGCGGCACATCGCGCGAGGCCCGTAACAAAAATGTGTAAGGACCAGGCGTCAAACGCTTGATCAACCGGAATGCAGTATTGTCTGCCCTTGCCAGAGAGCCCATGACTGTCATTGATGAACACAATAATGTGAAATTGTGTTTCTGGGTCAACCGGCGGATGGTTAGTATTTTTGCAAACGCGCTTTTCCTGTGCGGGAGACAACCCAGGGCATAACAGGAGTCGGTGGGATAGGCGATCACCCCGCCCTGTTGCAGGATCAGCACAGCCTGGTTCAACAATCGCACTTGTGGATTGTCCGGGTGGATTTTAAAATACTGCGCCATATCCCGACTATGATATTACTTCTGATGAGGCAACATGAAATTTTTCCTGGATTTTTTACCCGGCCTGGTGTTTTTGGTCGCGCTGTTTATCCCTGAAGATCGGCAACAGGGCATCTACCTGGCGACCAAAGCCCTGATAGTGGCATCGTTCCTGCAGATTTTACTGGGCTGGCTCATTACCAAAAAGATAGAAAAACAATATGTCGTCATTTTCCTGGTGGTGCTGGTACTGGGTGTCGCAACCCTGCTACTGAGAGATGAGCGGTTTATCAAGTGGAAACCGACTGTTGTTTTCTGGCTTTTCTCACTTGCGTTCCTGGCCAGCGATTACATTGGCAAACGCAGCCTGACGCAACGCCTGATGGGACAGGTGTTCAATGCGCCGCAAACTGTCTGGCGCCAGGCCAATTTATCCTTTGTCGGCTTTTTCCTGTTGTGCGGCGTAATCAATTTAGTTGTTGCTTACTATTTCAGCACCGAAAACTGGGCCATATTCAAACTGTTCGGTTTCCTGTTGCTGAATATCATTTACCTGGTCGGACTGGTCATGTTCCTGTCGCGTTACGCAGTTATACAGCCGCAGAACGAAAAAAAGTGATATGGACAGGGTAACGGCCATCAGAGAGAAACTGCTACAGGCGCTGCAGCCCGAGCGCCTGGAGATTACCGATGACTCCCACCTGCATGCCGGCCATGCCGGCGCTGCGGGCGGCGCCGGCCACTATTCCGTGCATATCGTCAGTTCCCGTTTCCAGGGGCGAACCACACTTGAACGGCACCGCCTGGTGTACCAGGCGCTGAGCGACATGATGCCGGGGGAAATCCACGCGTTAAGCATCAGGGCGCAACCGCCTGAACAGGCAAAACCAGAGGAGCGCCAGACATAAGACCATTTTTGAAGTGGCCGGGCGGGAAATACCGGTTGCTTGACAGAATTTGCAGTGTGCTGCGACCGGGAAACCGATTGATAGAACCGTTTGTCGGGTCGGGCGCGGTGTTTCTGAACACCGACTACCATTCATACCTGTTGGCCGATGCCAACCCGGACCTGATTGCCCTGTACGGCCAGCTTCTTGAAGAAGGAACCGGCTTTATCAGGTATTGCCAAAGTTTCTTTAACGGCAGGCGCAATAACCGTGATTACTACTATGCCTATCGTGATGAATTCAATAAAACCCGAAATACCCGCAGGAAGTCGGCGCTGTTCCTCTATCTGAACAGGCATGGGTACAATGGTTTGTGCCGCTACAACGGCAAAGGCATGTTCAATACACCGTTCGGCCGCTATGACAGACCTTACTTCCCGGAAGAAGAAATGCTCGCGTTTGTTCGGCGCGCCGGCAGAGTCAGCTTGCAGCATGATGCATTCGATGTGTCCATGTTGAGCGCGCAACCGGGCGATATCGTGTATTGCGACCCGCCCTATGTGCCCTTGTCGGACACCGCGCACTTTACCGACTTCCATGCGGGTGGCTTCACCTGGGACGACCATGTGCGGCTCGCGGACATCGCCGTCGAGCTGGCGAGCCGGCGGGTACAAGTCGTCATTTCAAACCACGACATCAGCGAAACACGAAATCTGTATACCAGCCGGGGGGCGCGGCTTTCCCGCTTCAAGGTCAGGAGACATATCAGTCGCGACGGCAATAACAGGAAGGAGGTCTCTGAGTTGCTTGCGGAATTTACTCTTTAGCGTCGCCAAAATCTGCCCCCGGGATCGCAGGCTTTCTACTCTATTTCTGCGCCTGTTTTATACCACTGATCCACGAGTTGGCGTTCCTCGGGAGTCATCCCTGTCAGGTTTGCCAGCGGCATGGTCTTATTGCTGACAGTCCTGTCATGGATGCGTTGCGCCCATTGGCTGATCTGCTCCGGGGTGTCGAACATGACACCATTGGGCGCGACCGGCGCCGTGGAATGGTCCGGTTCGGCCGAATGGCAGCTATTGCAGCGCTGTTCGATCACTTGCCTCAGCTCTTGAAATGAAACGGATTGCATGGGTTGTGTTGCCGTGTGCGGTTCCGGGATGGCGCTGGACTTCGGGGCCGCGGCAAGCGCAGCCAGGACAAGAATAATAAGCGCGATGACAAGCGGCAATAGCGAGGTCTTGCCCTGGTTACGCAGGTTGAAGAAATGGCGGATCAAGCCCCCAGCGCCGGCGATGGCGATGAGCAGCAGCCAGCCGTGTTCGTGCCCGTAGGTCATCGGGTAGTGAGGGCTGAGCATAACAAACAGTACCGGCAGGGTAAGGTAATTGTTATGCATCGAACGCTGTTTTGCCCTGATTCCCGGCAGCGGGTCCGGCTGCTCGCCACGCTGCTTGGCTTGCACAAGCTCACGCTGAGCCGGGATGATGACCAGGAACACGTTGGCCACCATGATCGTGCCCAGCATCGCGCCGATCTGTATGTAGGCGCCGCGCCCGCTGAACAGGTCTGACACCAGATAGACCGCAGCAACCAGCAAGGTAAAGCCTACCAGTCCCACCAGTACATCGCTCAGGCCGGTCCTGCACAACAGGTCGTAGAAGACCCAGGCCGCCGCGATCAGGCCGATACTGGCGGCGACGGCCATGCCAGGTGTGATATCAGCCACCGTTTTGTCGATAAGATAGACATCGGCGTTGACGTAATACATCAACACGAGCAGGGCAAACCCGGTCAGCCAGGTACTATAGGCCTCCCATTTGAACCAGTGCAGCGGCGCCGGCAGCTCGTCCGGCGCGACCTTGTACTTTTGCGCGTGGTAAAATCCGCCGCCGTGCACTGCCCACAAGTCGCCGGCTACCTCTTTGTCTTCCGGGTCCCGGGGCGGCACATTGAGATTCAGATCAAGCCAGACGAAATAAAACGAGGAACCGATCCAGGCGATACCGACCACCAGGTGCGCCCAGCGCAGCAGCAGGTTCAGCCATTCCAGAATGTATGCTTCCATTTAATTGCGCACTATATACCATTCCCATGTATACGGGAATCCAGTGGGATAATGGGTCGCCCTGCAGGCGACACAATATTTTACTGGACTCACGCTTTTCAGCCTGTCCCTGTATGGCGTTGAACAGGGGCGGGAGTGGGTTCGGGGTAAGGCGACGCAGTGTCATTTGCGGACCTGATGTGAAGCAATTGTGCGGCAACGGAAACGGCGATCACGCCGGGTTCTTTTGATTCTATTCCCGGAATGCCGATGGGGCAGGTCAGGCGCGCCAGTTGTTTTTCGCTGATGCCCTTGTCCCGCAGTCTTTGTTCAAACCGGCGCTGCTTGGTTGCCGAACCGATTAGCCCGAGGAACGCAAAGTCGTCCCGGCGTAGCAGAGCTTCGCACAGGTCCTGGTCAAGCTGGTGGTTGTGGGTCATTACCAGGCAATAGGCCTGTTCCGGAAGGTTTTCCACCTCTGCGACCGGGTTATCGCTGAGCCGGGTCTCCACACAAGCGGGCAAAGCCGGCGGAAACTGCTCGGCGCGGCTGTCAACCCAGGTTATCCGGCAGTCTGTTGCGTTGGCCAGCGCGTTTACCACGGCGCGGCCCACGTGACCGGCGCCGAACAGCGCGAGCTGAAAGTCGCAGGGCTTGATGATTTCAAAAAACAGCGCATCCGATGTATCCGGCAACGTCGATTGCGTGTCGATCAGCGGATGTAAAACCGCTGTTTTCGGCGCACCTTGCGCGCGCAGGAGTTCGTCCGCCTTACGCACGGCCAGTTCATCAATGCGTTCGTCGCCGAGGCTGCCCCGGCCGTTTTGCGCGCCGGCATCTGTTACGATCAGCTTGTCGGTGGTCGGCATTTCGCCAGTCTCAATGTTGGGAACGCTTGCAGGGGGCGATGTTTCTGCCGGAGCGGGGTTGTGCGGGAATGTTTCTACTGGTAAGCCGTCGCGCGGTAAGGATGATGGGAGTGGCTGCATGATACGGCTTGCCAATAGCGCGCGGGCGTTGCTTTGTTCAAGATCGGCGGCTGCTTCAAGCCAGCCAGGCGGTTCATACGCGAACGTTTCAAAGTGCAGGAATACCGCGCCACCGCAACACTGTTGCAGCATCGAGCCCAAGGGGAATAATTCAATAAAACGGCTGCTGCCGGAGCCGGCCGCCTGTTCCAGGCGGCCCCGTGCAATGCGCTGGGCTTCAAACTCGAGATTGCCGCCGCCGATGGTACCCGCTACGTCTGTCCGGGTCACGATCATGCGCGCGCCCGCTTCCCTGGGGGCGGACCCGGCAATATGCGCGACGGTAACCAGCACACACGGCTGGCCGGCAGCCAGCAAATCCCGCAGCGCCGAAAAACAACGGTTCATGTGAGCGCCCACCGCTTGATGGCGCCGGCAACTTCTGTCGGGGTCACGATCATGCGACCGCCTTACGCTTGCCGGCAGCGGTGGTTGGCTGTTGCCGCATCAAGTCATCGATACTGTTCAATACCTGTTCAGGTGTCGCAGGCGCGTGTAATTCCGGTTTGAAGCCGGCGCCGCGCAGCGACGCAATCGCGTCTTTGAGCGCGTGAAATACCGATATGGCCAGCATCAGGGGCGGTTCACCGACGGCCTTGGAACGGTAAATCGTCTGTTCCCGGTTCTTGTTCCAATCGACCAGTTCCACATTGTATTCTCTTGGCCAGTCCGTCACCGTGGGAATTTTGTAGGTGGACGGGGCATGGGTCATGAGCTTGCCGGCGGCGTCCCACCACAATGCCTCGCTGGTCAACCAGCCTGCCCCTTGCAGGAACCCACCTTCCACCTGGCCCAGGTCGATGGCCGGGTTCAGGGACTCGCCGGCATCGTGCAGGATGTCCACCCGCAGTATTTTATGTTCGCCGGTCAGGGTATCCAGCAGCGTTTCGGTGACCGCGGCGCCGTAGGCGAAATAGAAAAACGGGCGGCCGCTCAATGTTTGCGCGTCATAATTGATCTTTGGGGTGCGATAAAAACCGGTCGCGGACAGGGAAATTCGCGCCCGGTACGCGAGTTCGGCCAACTCCGCAAACTCGATCAAACGCTCTCCAACGCGTACGCCTGCCGGTGTAAAACACACCTGATCCGCATCTATACCATAATGTTGCGCGGCAAACCCGGCCAGCCGCTGTTTGATCGTGATGGCAGCCGCCCTGGCCGCCATCCCGTTCAGGTCGCTGCCCGAAGAGGCGGCGGTCGCGGACGTGTTCGGCACCTTACCGGTATTGGCCGCGCTGCATGATATCCGCTCCAGGCCAACCTGGAACTCTTCGGCAATCACCTGCGCGACTTTTGTGTACAGTCCCTGCCCCATCTCGGTGCCGCCATGGTTCAACATAATGCTGCCGTCGCGATATATATGCAGCAGCGCGCCGGCCTGGTTATAGAATGTGGCGGTAAACGCAATCCCGAACTTCACGGGGGTGAGCGCAATCCCGCGCTTGAGAATCGCGCTGTTTTCGTTATACGTTTGCACTGCTTTTCGCCTTGCACGGTAAGCGGATTTTTTTTCCAGTTCGGCCACCAGTTCGTGGATAATGTTGTCCTCGACGGTCATGCCGTAAGGCGTCACGTTCCTGTCTTTTTTGCCGTAGAAGTTGATTTTGCGCACATCCAGTGGGTCTTTATCCAGAAAACGGGCAATTTCATCAATGACATATTCGATTCCCATCATCCCCTGGGGACCGCCGAAACCCCGAAAGGCCACGTTTGATGCCTTGTGGGTTTTGCAACGGTGGGTCGTGATGCGCACATGTTCCAGGAAATAGCAGTTGTCGCTGTGGAACATCGCGCGTGCGTTAATGGGGCCGGACAGGTCCACCGAACGCCCGCAATCGGAGGCCAGTTCCAGGTCTATGCCTCGGATCAGCCCGGACGCATCAAAACCGACCCGGTAGTCGATCTGAAAACCATGGCGTTTGCCGGTGATACTCATATCGTCGTCACGGTTTACCCGTAATTTTACCGGCCGGCCGGTCTTGTGCGCAGCCACGGCGGCAATTACTGCGAACAGCGCCGGCGTGGTTTCCTTGCCGCCGAAACCGCCTCCCATGCGCCGGCATTCGACCACCACATCCTTGGAGGATTTACCCAGGGCCTGCGCCACGAGATGCTGTACCTCGGTCGGGTGCTGGGTGGACGCATGCACCAGCATCGCGCCATCCTCCCGGGGGAAGGCAACGGCGATTTGTCCTTCCAGGTAGAAGTGGTCCTGGCCGCCCATGCACAAACGGCCTTGTAACTGGTGGCCGGCGCCGGCAATCGCCTGCTCCGGCCGGCCACGCGCAATGGTCTGCGATGGCAGCACGAAGGATTGTTGCGCTAGCGCGCTGTTGATATCCAGGATGGCCGGCAGTTCTTCATAGTCTATCCGGGCACGGCGCGCGGCCTTGCGCGCATTGTCCACCGAATCGGCCAGCACGGCAAAGACGGACTGCCCCACGTATTCCACCAGACCGTCTGCAAAGACCGGATCATCTTCATGGATGGGGCCATGATTATTCTTGCCGGGGATATCCTGCGCGCAAATGACCAGCGCCACGCCGGGTGAGGAATGGACCGCAGAGAAATCGATATGCGTGATGCGGGCGTGGGCTTTTGTGCTGCAGCCTATCGCTGCGTAGAGCATTCCCCGTGATTCCGGCTCATCGTCCGTATATTGCGCTGTGCCGCTGACATGCAAGTGTGCGCTTTCATGGGGCAACGGCGCGCCGGCGCCGGAAAATTCTCCTTTTTCTGCTATTGATCCCATATTGAAGCCTTAACGCCACCTGTTTCCAGGTAGAACCGTTGTAACAGGTTGCCGGCCACGCGCCGGCGGTATGCGCCGGAGGCGCGCAGGTCGGTCAGCGGCCGGTAGTCTTCTTCCAGCGCCGCGATTGCCGCGGCCACCGTCGCCTCGTTCCAGGGACTGCCGCGCAATGCCGCCTCGCAACGGGTGGCCCGTTGCGGAATGGCCGCCATCCCGCCATAGCAGATGCGCGTATCGGTAACAGTACCCGCGTCGAGTTGCAGCCAGTAAGCGCCGCAGACTGCCGAGATGTCCTGGTCGTAGCGTTTGGCGATCTTGTAGCAGCGAAAATGTTCGGTGGTTTCCCGCGCCAACGGAATCCGCACGGCCTGTACGAACTCGGATGGCTGCAGGGCTGTTTTGCGGTAGTCCAGGTAGAACTCGTCCAGCGCGACCATCCGGGTCGTGCTGCCGCGGCGCAACACCAGGTCGGCGCCCAGGCTGATAAGCGCCGGCATGGTATCACCAATAGGTGAACCATTGGCGATATTGCCGCACAGGGTGCCGGCATTACGGATGGGTGGTGAGGCAAAGCGGCGCATGATTTCATACAGTTCGGGGTAATGATTTTCCAGAGCCGCGAACGCATCGGCAAGACTTACTCCTGCGCCGATTTGCAGGTGTTCTTCGGTCTCATTGATACGGTCCAGTTCGCCGACACGACCGAGGTAGATGATAATGGGGAACTCCCGGTATGCCTTGGTCACCCAAAGACCCACATCTGTACCGCCGGCGAGGATGGTGGCTTCGGGATGTAGCATCAACAGTTCGGCCAGTTCGGCGAGGGTTTCGGGGGCATGAAACTCGCCCGAGCCACCGGGGTCTCCCGCAATGCCCGAACCGGAGTTATCCTGGTTGCGTAAATCCGGGCCGCGTAACTCAAGCGAACCGCTGGGGCGGATTGCATCAAGGCGCCGCAACAGGTCCTGTTCATCGAGCAGGTCTTGCCCATAATCATACATCCGGCCCGCGGCGCTGATAATGGGCCGGTAACCGGTACAGCGGCACAGGTTACCAGATAACGCATCATCGATTTCTCCGCGGGTCGGTCCGGCGTTATTCCTGTACAGGGCAAACAGCGACATCACAAAGCCCGGCGTGCAGAAACCGCACTGGGAGCCGTGGCAATCCAGCATGGCCTGTTGCACGGGATGCAGTTCGCTGTTGCTGAGCTTACCTAGGCTCTCCACGGTGTACAAGGCCTTGCCGTCCAGGGTCGGAACGAACTGGATACAGGAATTGATCGATCGGAAACGCACCCGTTGCCCATCCGCTTCGGCAACGACAACGGTGCAGGCGCCGCAATCCCCCTCGGCGCAACCTTCCTTGGAACCCGTGCGTTGCAGGACATCCCTCAGGTAATTCAGGACGGTGGTTGTAGGCGCAATATTTGCGACTTCATGCACATTATCATCAAGCAGGAAACGAATCCTGCCGTTTTGCGTACCGTTTTCGACCGAATCGAGCATGGCATCAACTGCCGCGATAGGTACTGTAGCTCCAGGGTGAAACCAGCAGGGGCACGTGATAGTGTTCAGTGGCTGCGGCAATGCCGAAACGCAAGGTCACGCGGTCCAGAAACGGCGGATCGGGCAATTCTATCCCCTGGCCCAAAAAATATCCGGCCGTGTGAAATACCAGCTCCCAGATGCCGACCTTGAATGCCTCGCCTTCGAGCAGCGGCTTGTCGCAGCGGCCGTCCCGGTTTGTCACGACTGATTTCACCCGCGCGCGCCGGTCGCCGTCAATCGAAAACAATTCGACCGTCATACCTGCGGCCGGCTGACCTTGCGCGGTATCGAGCACATGTGTAGTGAGAAAACCCATATTATCCAGGCAATGCTAATAGAATCACGACATACTGTAAGCCGGATTATACACTCGGGCTAAGCGCCGGCGACGGCATCCACTTGCGCCAGCAATGCGGCCTTCGAGTCCGCATCAAGCATTGAGGCTGTAAAGGAGTTGCGCGCCAACTGCGCCAGTTGTTCCCTGCTGAGATCGAGGGCTTCGGCAACTGCACGGTAGTTCTCATTAATATAGCCGCCGAAATAAGCGGGATCGTCAGAGTTCACGGTGACGAACAAGCCCAGTTCCAACATCTGTTTCAAGGGATGCGCGCGGATATCGTCCACAACACGGAGTTTTACGTTGCTCAGCGGGCAGACCGTCAGCGGAATGCGTTTGCGCGCCAGTTCCGCAACCAGATCGGCGTCATCCAGCGCGTTATTGCCGTGGTCGATGCGTGTCACCTGGAGCAGGTCCAGCGCTTCCCGCACATACTCAGCGGGACCTTCTTCGCCGGCGTGGGCTGTTGCGGCAAAGCCGGCGGCGCGGGCGCGGCGGAAGGCTTCCTTAAATTTGCCCGGCGGGTTGCCGCGTTCGGACGAATCGAGCCCGACCCCGGCGATGCGGTCCCGATGTGCGATGGCCGCATCAAGGGTTTGCAGCGCCGCCGCTTCATCCAGGTGGCGCAGAAAACACATGATCAACCGTGAACTGATCCCCAGCCTGGCTTGAGCATCGTCCAGCGCTCGGCTGATGCCGTCTATAACGGTGGCAAACGCGACCCCGCGGTCAGTATGGGTCTGCGGATCGAAGAAAATCTCGATGTGGCGCACGTTCTCGGCAAAAGCCCGCTGCAGGTAGGCCCAGGTGAGGTCGTAGAAGTCCTGCATCGCCAGTAACACGCCGGCGCCGGCATAATAGATGTCGAGAAAGTCCTGCAGGTTGGTAAACCGGTACGCGGCCCGCACTTCCTCGACCGACGCATAAGGCAGCCGGATACCATTGCGTTCGGCGAGGGCAAACATCAACTCGGGTTCCAGCGTGCCCTCAATATGCAGGTGCAGTTCCGCCTTCGGCAAGGCGGCGATGAAGCCGGCAATATCGTTGCTCTCCCCGGACGGGCTACGGGAAGCTGAGCCGGATATTGCGCCGGCGCTATTGGGGCTGGATGATGATGTTTGCATACTTATTGAGTTATATAACTAAAGGATCAGTATAGAGTATATCCGCCGTTTCGCTCAATCGGTTTGCCTGTCATCGGACTTTGCAGGAGGTCCCGGTTACCTCCTTATTGAAGCTAATGTATACTTGGGAAACTCTGAACAAGTCCATCCTGGACTTGTCAGAGTACGGAAAACAAAAATGCGATTTTTGCTTTCCTCACAAAATCAATGCCTTATAGGCATTGATTTTGCCGATACATCCTTGTATCGTAGGAACATCTGACTTAATCAGATGTTCCCTTGATTTATGACGGCTTCCCCGATGACACGCAAAGGCATCCTGTTCATCATCTGTGCGCCTTCCGGCGCCGGGAAGACCTCGCTTGTGCGGGCGCTGGTGGATTCCATTCCCGACCTATATGTTTCGATTTCGCATACGACCCGGCCCCCGCGGCGCAATGAGAAGCACGGTGTTGACTACTTCTTTATCAGCCGGGACGAGTTCCGGACCTTGCTTGAACAAGACCGGTTCTTAGAGCATGCCAATGTTTTTGATCATCTTTACGGCACCTCGCGCGCCTGGGTGCAGGATCAATTAGCCGGTGGGAAGGATATCATCCTGGAAATAGACTGGCAGGGAGCGCAACAGGCGCGTTCCCATATCAGGGATTCCGTCAGTATCTTTATCCTGCCCCCTTCGCTCGCAGCCCTGGAAGAGCGTCTGAAGGGGCGCGGCGATGACGAACAGAATATTCGCCGCCGTATGCGCGATGCCGTCAACGAGATTGAACATTACGAGGAGTTCGACTACCTGGTTGTCAATGATTTCTTTGACAGAACGCTGAAACAGCTTACTGCAATTGTGCTCGCAGCCCGCCATAATTACCGGGGTCAACAAGCGTATTACCAGGAAATATTACGGAAGTTATTGCAACAAGACTGATATTCAAGGTAAGATGATCAATGAAACTATGAACAAGTCCTTCCTGGACTTGTCAGAGTACATCCTTGTATCGTAGGAATCTCCGACTTAATCTCAGAGGTTCCCCAAGTTGTAAAAATGTCACCGGCAGAGTTTCTGCGGTAACGTTGGATACCTGTTCATTACTTAATCATCGGAAAATCATGGCTAGACTGACTGTAGAAGACTGTTTGGAAAATATCGAAAACCGCTATGACCTGGTTTTACTGGCGAGCAAACGCACCCGCCAATTGCTGATGGGGAACGACCCGCTGATTGAAGACCAGTCGGATAAACCCACGGTGATGGCATTGCGGGAGATCGCGGCAGGGGTTGTCACCAACGAGAATATCGAAGAAATCGGCAAACCCCGGTTTGATCCCGATCTTGAAGATATCGAATTCCAGACGGTAGATTCGGCAGAGCTGCCAAACGAAGATACGTTCTGATATTGATTGTCCGCCAGCGGCCCCACACTATTACGGTGAAAACGGGAATCCAGTGAAATAATGGGCCGCCCTGCGGGCGACACTGCGTTTGACTGGACTCCCGCGTTTGACTGGACTCCCGCTTTCGCGGGAGTGGTTTGGTGGCAGTGTTCACGGAAGCGCCTCCATCCCATTCCCGCGGAAGCGGCAATCCAGTGAGACAATGGGTCGCCCTCTGGGCGACACAACATTTAACTGGACTCCCTCTTTCATGGGCGTGGTGGGCGCCGGTGAGTAACTACCAGTAGATTTTCCCCTTTTCCGGCAACTCGCGTTATACTTTCCGTTATGACCACGATCGTTGAACTCGAGAAGAGGATAGGCGGCTACCTTACTACTGAAGAGGTAGAAAAGGTACGCCGCGCCTATGAGTTCAGCGCCTCGGCCCATGAAGGGCAGCATCGCAAAAGCGGTGAACCCTATATCAGCCATCCCCTCGAAGTGGCCGGCATTCTCGGCGACATGCATATGGACCACCAGACCCTTGCCGCGGCCATCCTGCACGATGTGATCGAAGATACCGCGATCGATAAAAAAGAAATCGTGCGCCGCTTCGGCAAGGGCGTCGCAGAATTGGTGGACGGCGTCAGCAAGCTGACGCAGGTAGAATTTGATTCACACGCGGAAGCCCAGGCCCACAACTTCCGCAAGATGCTGATGGCCATGAGCAACGATATCCGCGTGATCATGGTCAAACTGGCAGACCGCCTGCATAACATGCGTACCCTGGGCGCGCTGGCGCCGGCCAAGCGCCGGCGCATCGCACGGGAAACCCTGGAGATCTACGCGCCGATTGCCCAACGCCTGGGGATAAACAGCATTCGCCTGGAACTGGAGGATTTGGGCTTCGCGACGCTCTACCCGATGCGTTACCGGATTCTGAACGAGCAGATCATCAAGGCCAGGGGACATCGCAAGGAAATCATAGACAAGATAAGAAACTCCATCAAACGCCGGCTGCGACAGGAAAAAATTCCGGCGAAGGTAATCGGCAGGGAAAAACACCTGTACGGAATTTACCGGAAAATGCTGGAAAAGGACTTGTCCTTCAGTGAAGTTTACGATGTTTACGCATTCCGGATCATCGTTGATGATGTGGATACCTGTTACCGCGTGGTGGGCACCGTACACAACTTGTATCGTCCGGTTCCGGGCAAATTCAAGGACTATGTGGCAATTCCGAAGTCAAACGGCTACCAGTCCCTGCACACCGTTCTGTTTGGCCCATACGGTGTGCCCCTGGAAGTACAGATCAGAACAACAGACATGAACGATGTTGCCGAAGCGGGTATTGCCGCTCACTGGTTGTACAAGTCCGGACCGTCTTCGGACCGCAGCGGCGCGCATAAACGCGCGCGCGAATGGCTGCAACATGTGATGGAAATGCAGACCACGGCCGGCAACCCCCAGGACTTTCTGGACCATGTCAAGATCGACCTGTTCCCCGAAGCCGTTTATGCGTTCACGCCCAAGGGAGACATCTTCGAACTGCAAAAGGGGGCGACAGCCGTGGACTTTGCCTACGCGATCCACACTGATGTCGGCAACAGTTGCGTGGGAGTCAGGATTGACCGGCGTCTGGCGCCGTTGAGCACGCACCTGGCCACAGGGCAAACCATTGAGGTCATTACCGCTCCGGGCGCAAAACCGGACCCCTCGTGGCTGAGTTTTGCGGTCACTGCCAAGGCCAGGGCAAATATCAGGCACTATCTGAAAAATCTCCGCAAGAGTGAGGCGCGCGCGCTGGGCAAACGCCTGCTCGTCAGAGAACTGAAGACTTACTCCACTAAGCACGATGAAATCGAGCCGGCCCAATGGACCAAGTTGCTGAAGGAGTTCAACCTGGACAGCCAGGATGAATTGCTCCAGGAAATCGGGCTGGGCAATCGTATTGCCGCGCTGGTTGCCAGGCAACTGACCGAGAAGCCGGTAACGACCCGGAAGAAAGCAAGAAAAAACAACGTGCCACTGAGTATAAGCGGGACCGAGGGCATGGTCGTGAACTTCCCCAAGTGCTGCCTGCCGATCCCCGGCGACCCTATCTTGGGGTTTGTGACGACGGGGCGCGGCATTGTCGTACACCATCAGACCTGCCCGAACGTCACGGAATTCAGGAACCACCCTGACAAGTGGCTGGATGTTGCCTGGGAGGAACAGATTGACGGCAGCTTTCCCACCAACATCCGGGTGGAGGTTACCAACCAGCGCGGCGTTCTGGCCAAGATTGCCACGGAAATCGCCGCGCGCAACGCCAATATCGTCAGCGTGGAAATGCACGACAAGGACGACCGTTATACAACCCTGAAGTTCATCGTGGAAGTCACCGATCGCTTGCACCTGGCGCACATCATCAGACGGATCAGGAATATCCGGCACGTGTCCAAGATCAGCAGAAGATAAATCCGCAGTTAAAACGCAGATGAATTCAGATTTGTCATGCCATGGGGAGAGATAGCGATTCCTGATCCGAATAACGCTCATATTGTTTCCAGGCGCGCTGTGAGCCTGCACGGCGCTCGTCATTCATTTGTGTCAACCCGGGCAATCTGTGCAGTCTGTGGATAAATCTCAAACAGACCAACTTCCGGCGCTCAATACCCCTGTGATTGCCTTGAAAGGTGTTGGCGCGCGGGTCGGCGAACGTTTACAGCGTCTGGGCATCCGCCAGGTCCAGGACCTGTTGTTTCACCTTCCCCACCGGTATATCGACCGCACCCGGCTGCTTCCCATCGGTAGTTTGCAACCCGGGGATAGCGCCTTGTGCCAGGGGACGGTAGAACTGATTCAAGCGTCTGCTGGACGGCGCCGAAGCCTGCTCTGCCGCATCAGCGACGGAACCGGCGCTATTACGCTCAGGTTCTTTCATTTCACCTGGGCGCATCAGGCTGGCCTGAAGCAGGGCATGCGCTTGCGCTGCTGGGGTCCGATAAGACGCGTCAAGCATTCGCTGGAGATGGTTCATCCGGAATACCAACGCATAGGCGCCGATGAGCAACCTGAGCTGGAACAGAATCTCACACCCGTATATCCGTTAACCCAGGGGCTTTCCCAGTTCAAGCTGCGTAACTTAACCGGGCAGGCGTTGGAAACCCTGTCCAGGGATAGCTCCGGCCTGACTGAATTGCTCCCACAGCAGATTTTGCGGCAGTTCTCCCTGTTCAGCCTCACTCAGGCGCTATGGTTTGTACACAGGCCGCCGCGGGACGCGGACCTGGAGAGCTTGACGCAGGGCGCGCATCCGGCCCAGCAACGCCTGGCCTTCGAGGAGTTGCTGGCGCATCATTTAAGTCTGCGGCTAATCCGGAAAACGGCCCAGGAGCGCAATTCGTTTGCGCTCAATGGAAATATAGCCGGCCAGATCAAGTCTTTTATTGATAGCCTGCCTTTCGAGTTGACCGGCGCGCAGAAACGGGTCTTGGCAGAAATCCGTACAGACATGCTCAAATCAGCGCCGATGCTGCGCCTGGTGCAGGGGGATGTCGGGTCCGGTAAAACCGTGGTCGCCGCTATAGCTGCCCTGATGGCGCTCCGTTCCGGCTACCAGGCGGCCGTGATGGCTCCTACAGAAATCCTCGCCGACCAACATTACTTCAATATCAAACAATGGTTCTCACCAATCGGTATTCCTGTGTGCTTGCTGACTGGAAGACAGCCGCGCAATGAGCGGGATGAGGCGCTGGCGCGCTTGCACTCGGCGCAGCCAGTGGTTGCTGTCGGCACCCACGCACTGTTCCAGGAGCAGGTTGCTTTCGGCAATATCGGTTTGATTATTATTGACGAGCAGCATCGTTTCGGTGTTGACCAGCGGCTTGCCCTGCTTGACAAAGGCAGCGACAAAACCCGCCAGCCGCACCAGTTGATCATGACTGCGACGCCTATTCCCAGAACTCTTGCCATGACCTTGTTTGCAGATCTGGATATTTCTGTCATCGACCGTATGCCTCCCGGTCGCCAGCCGATTAAGACAACTGTGATCTCAAATGAAAGAAGAGAAGAGGTAATAGAGCGCATCCATGAAGTATGCAAACAGGGCCGCCAGGCTTACTGGGTATGCTCCTTGATAGAAAACTCGGAGACTTTACAATTACAAGCCGCAGAAGATATCCGGGAGCGCCTGGCCCTGCAGTTGAATGACCTGAAAATCGGCCTGATCCACGGCAGGATGAAAAAAATTGAGAAGGAAACGGTAATGGATGATTTCCAGGCCGGCAGGATCGATCTCCTGGTGGCGACGACTGTGATAGAGGTGGGGGTTGATGTGGCCAATGCCAGCCTCATGATCATTGAGAACGCCGAACGTCTGGGACTCTCCCAATTGCACCAGCTACGCGGCAGGGTTGGCCGCGGTTCCCAGGCAAGCGATTGTGTCTTGCTCTACCAGATGCCACTGTCGGATAATGCCCGGGTGAGATTGAGCAAGATGCGGGAGACCAATGACGGCTTTGCGATTGCAAAGAGTGATCTGGAACTGCGCGGCCCCGGGGAAATTCTAGGGAAAAAACAGACGGGGTTGCCGACATTGCACATCGCCGATTTCGCGCGGGACGCGCGCCTGATACCGCAAGTGCAACGGGCCGCCGATTTTATCCTGTCGCAATGCCCGCAACAAGTGAATAAACTGACATCAAGATGGCTGAGCGCCAAAATCGACTTCGGTAAAGTCTGATGGGACTCTGCCAGACAATTCAGACAAAGTCTGTTGTCTATGCGCGGTTGATCCGCCTGGACAAACCAATCGGCTGGCTGTTGCTGTTATGGCCCACACTTTGGGCTTTGTGGATTGCCAGCGACGGCCTGCCCTCCTTGCGCTTACTTACGGTGTTCGTGCTGGGAGTGTTCATCAGCCGCTCTGCCGGGGTGGTTGTCAATGATCTGGCCGACAGGGATTTCGACCTTCATGTCGAACGCACCCGGAACCGCCCAATCGCTACCGGCATGGTTTCGACACAGGAGGCCTATGGCGTTATCGCCGCGCTGACTCTGTGCGCTTTCCTGTTGGTACTGACCACCAACCTTCTGACCGTATTGCTGTCAATCTTTGCGGTCTGCATCACCGCGCTGTATCCGTTCATGAAGCGTCACACTTATTTGCCTCAGGTTTTTCTGGGATTTGCGTTCAGTTGGGGCATTCCCATGGCGTTCGCCGCCGCTACCGGCAACGTGCCGGTCATTGCCTGGCTGATTTTTACCGCTAACATGCTCTGGGTATTAATCTACGACACCCTGTATGCGATGGTGGACCGGGAAGACGATCTGCGCATCGGCCTGAAATCCACTGCCATACTGCTGAACGATGCGGATCGCGTGATTATCGGCATCATACAAGTAATGTTTATCGCTGCCCTGTATCTTATCGGCCGCCAGGTGGGGCTTGGCGCGATCTACCATGCGGCGATGTTGTTCGTCGCAATGTGTTTCATATACCAGCAATACCTGATTTATACGCGCGAACCGAGCCAGTGTTTCAAGGCATTTCTCAACAACAACCGGGTAGGCCTGGTAATATTTGTCGGGATCGCCTTGAGCTTACAGCTTGGTTAGCCTTACTGGCGGCTGGCCGGAAGCAGGACTCGTCGTGGCTGTTGCCATCCGTAGACAGGTTTTAACTCCTGCAGGTCTGTGGTTTCGTCGATTATTTTCAACGTTTCCGTTCCTGCAGGAATCTTCAGCGGCGGCAACCTGTTCGCGACCAGCGCCTTGGCGCCGCGGTCCAGTTCCCAACCTAGGTAAACCAGGTTTGCGATAAGCAATACTATCACTGCCCATTTCATGATCATCTGCCTGTGGAATACCTGATTTATCAGGATTTCCTACGATACAGGGATGCGGCGTCTCTGGCAAGTCTTCAACTATGCAAACAGGAATCCAGTGAAGAAAGATTCGCTCATTGAGCGACACCTGATTTGATTGGACTCCCGCTGTGGCGGGAGTGGTACGGGGCAATACTATGCTCAACAGGACTCTCACTTCTGCGGGAGTGGTTGAGAAACCAGGGCCAAACCCTGCAGTACAAGATGAGGGTCATGGACAGGATGGCCGGGCAGCAAGGGCAATAGTTGTTCCGCTTCTCCACCGGTAACAACGCTAAGCAATTCGACCTCCTGTTCTTCCCTGATTTTCCCGGCGCAGCTTTCCACGAGGCCCACCAACGCAAAAGCAAAGCCGTTGCTGATGCAGGCTGTGGTGGTACGGCCGAATTCCAGTTGCAACGCCTGTTCGTGGCGCCCGCGGATACCGTGGGCTTCGCGCGTGAGCGTCTTTCTCATAAGCGACAAACCGGGCAGTATGAACCCGCCGGCATGTTGCCCGTCTCCCAGAATGACATCAACCGTGAGCGCGGTGCCGCAGTCTATGACACAAAGCGGTTTTCTGTGCTTGCTCCAGGCTGCCAGCATTGCCAGCCAGCGATCCACACCCATTGCCGTCACATCGTCATAGGCATTGCGTAATCCTGCGCGTGTTTTTTCGGTGACTGCCACCTGAGCTTGCAGCTTCCAGTGGGACCAGGCAAACTCACAGACTTGCGCGGCGATACTGGCATCGGCCACACTGGCAAGATAGACTTGTTCCGGTGGCGCTAACTCCGGCCAGTGACGCTCAAGCAATTCAGGAAGCGTTTTCTGTGTGTAGCTAAACACATCATGGCCGAACAGCGCTTCATCATCGGCACAGGCCCATTTGACCCGGGTATTGCCGATATCTACGAGTAAATTCAATTTACTGCTCTGACAGAAACCTCGCCGCTGCTAAAGCGCCTGACATCGCCGTGAGCTGCCAGCAGCAGCAGGCCATTCTCATCCACCCCCTTGACATGCCCGCGTACAATTCGGCCTGGCAGGCGCAACTCGGCCTGCTTTCCTGATAGATAATCAAGTTTTTTCCATTTTGTTATGTATTCCCCGATATTGCCGGCGGCTACACGCGCCAACATCGAGAACTGTCCGGCGATGATCCTCCCGGCCAACCGGTTCCTTGACGGCAACCTGTTACAATGACTGTCAAGGTCTGTCACAGGCTGATCCAGCATGGATTTTGTCATTTCATCCAGACGCATGTTGAGACCTATGCCAATTGCCACATCACAAGAAGACGCGGTTTCGCTGCGCGCTTCCAGAAGGATCCCGCCCACTTTTTTGTCGGCGAGGATCAGGTCATTGGGCCATTTGAGAGAAATTCCGGACATGTTCAGCTCCGCCAACGCACGCGCAAGAGCAACCCCCGAGGCCAGGGATAAGGCATTCAACGAGGCCGGCGCCATGTCGAAACGCCATCCCAAAGACAGGCACAGGCCACGCGCGCAAGGAGAAAGCCAGGTTCTGCCACGACGGCCTTTGCCTCCATGCTGATATTCGGCCAGGACAACACGCTTGTGCAGGCGAGGTTGTCCAAACAGCCTGGTAAGGCACATATTGGTTGATTCAGTATCAAACAAGACATCCAGGCAGCTTGCGTCTGCAGATTGTCCCACTTCGTTGAGTATTTCATTGCGGTCCAACAGGTCAATCTCATCGCGTAGACGGTAACCTTTTCCATGCCTGGCTTCTATCTCCAATCCATAACCACGGAGTTTTTTAATTTCTTTCCAGACAACGGTCCGGCTTACTCCAAGACGGGCTGCCAAGCCGCTGCCTGAATGGTATTCGTTATCCAACAGGCAACTTAACAGTTTTACCTTATCCACCGGCTGCGGAGCCTTTCGCCACTGGCCGCGCCGGGTCCGAACACCACTCACTCCATGAACCGGCGTATAACCTGGGCAGCGAGTAACCGGCATGGACTGCCGCCAGCAGGTTATGGCATGCAGTCACGCCGGAACCACAATAAAACGCGGTGTCTTGCGGTTTTGTGCCGGCAAATACGTCATGCAAGGCCAGCTTGAGCCGCTCCGGAGACAAAAACTTTCCCTGTTCGTCCAGGTTGTCTTGCCAGTGGCGATTGATCGCTCCGGGAATATGCCCGCCGACCCGGTCAATCGGTTCCCGGTCGCCACGGTATCTTGCCGGTTCGCGTGAATCAACCAAGCGGGGAATGTTTGCCACTTCGTCCAACTTCACCAGGCGTCTTGAGTCGAGCGCGGCGTTGAAACTACCGGCAACGACTTCCGGCCTGTTCTTATCGAGCTGATAACCGGCTTGCAGCCAAGCATCCTGGCCTCCATCCAGGAGCGCGACAGAATCATGACCTGCATAGCGCAATAACCACCACAGGCGCGCGGCGAATGCGCCACCCGACAAATCATAAGCCACCACCTGACTATGATTAGTTATGCCCAATGCAGAGAAATTTTCTTCCAGTTCCTGCGCTGATGGCGCCGGATGCCTGCCGGAATCCGTGAGGGGCCGACGCGCGCTGAGTTCCTTGTGCAACCTGGCGTAGACGGCGCCGGGAATATGTCCTGACAGATAGGATTGATAACCCGCATTCATGTTCATCAGGTCGTAGCGGCAGTCCACCACTACCCAGTTCGGGTCGGACAGATGTTTGTTCAGTGTCTGGGCATCAACTAACGTGTTGTACATGGCATTTCCTTCCTTTATACAAGTTCAAAGACGACCACTACATCTCGTTGATTTTGAGGGCGTATCTCTGTACCGTAGCATTCTCTAACTCAAAGGTTACTGGATTATTAATGTATCATAACACTACTGTCAGGAAGCTGCAGGGTTGCAACTCACTCCTCACGGCGGCGATATTTCTGGTCTTCCTTTCATTGTCGGACACGAGCTTCAGCGCCGGGGATTTTGCGCCGTCCGCCGCCCGGACCGGCGGCGACGGCTTCACGCGCCAAACACAGGCGATGGATGAACAGATCAGGCTCAGACGCGGGGTGTTCCTGATCGCTAAAAAATCCATGCCCGATCCTAATTTTGCTCAGACTGTGGTGCTGATTACGGAATATGGAGACACCGGAACTATTGGTCTGACGCTCAATCGCCCGCTTGATAAACCAGCGCAGGACGTCGTTCCTGAATTAAAACAACTGGTTGCGGAACCATTCAATCTTTATCAGGGCGGTCCAGTCAGGTTGAACAGTCTGCGTCTGTTGGCGCAAACGGAGACGGCGCTCAACGATTACCATGCCGTTGTCGGGAATGTCTTTCAAATTGTCGACCTGAAAGGTGTGCAAAACCTGATACAGCGCGAACTGGGACAGTTTCGCCTGCGTCTGTATGCAGGATATGCCGGTTGGTCTCCGGGACAGCTTGAGCGGGAACTGCTGCGCGGCGACTGGCGCTTATCCAGAGCAGATCCGGACCTGATATTCACGGATGACCCCGCCTCACTGTGGGAAAAACTGATGGACCGGATAGACATGCAATGGGTGAGACGGGAAAAGACGGATGCCTCATATTTATATCAAAACAAGCTATAAATAGCATTACTTATTATAGATTGGAATAAGTAGCGTTGCTACAATAGCGACCTTTCATCGAACGGGTCAAACCGTCCGTTGCGTTTGTTCAACTCTACTGGAAAACAGAATCATGACAACAGAATCTTTTGATATTGAAAGCCATGAAAAGGCCTACCGTGATAAAGGTCCGGCAGACGTGCTGCGCTTTGCCTGCAGCCAGTTTGACAATATAGCCATATCGTTCAGCGGCGCGGAGGATGTGGCGCTTATCGATATTGCCAGCCGGATAAAACCCGATATAAAGGTCTTCTCATTGGATACCGGCCGCCTGCACAGCGAAACCTACCGTCTTCTGGAGCAGGTCCGAGAGCGTTATGATATCGAACTGGAAGTACTGTCTCCGGATGCTGGACAACTGCAGTCATTGGTGCGGGAAAAAGGGCTATATAGTTTTTACAAGGATGGCCACAAGGAGTGTTGCGGGGTGCGCAAGATTGCTCCCTTGCGGCAGAAACTGCGCGAACTGGATGCCTGGATCACCGGCCAGAGGAAAGATCAGAGTCCCACCAGGACCAATGTAACGGTGATGGAAGCTGATATGGCATTTTCAACCCCGGGGCATACGTTATACAAGTTCAACCCCCTTTCAAATTGGACCTCAAAACAGGTCTGGGCTTATATCCGCGCCAATGACGTGCCCTTCAATGAACTTCATGGCAAGGGTTACATCAGTATCGGTTGTGAGCCCTGCACCCGCCCGGTATTGCCCAACCAACATGAACGCGAGGGGCGCTGGTGGTGGGAAGAGGAAACCATGAAAGAGTGCGGCCTGCATGCAGGCAATCTCAACACCTCGGTAGCCGGTATTAAAGAGCGGGCAGCTTGATACCTCTGAACAGTTGTTCCAGCTCTTTTTTGTTGTCAGTCCGGGCCGCTTGTTGCACACGCGCCCGCGCCAGATGCGGCGCAAATAATTCGATAAAGTCATACATGAAGTTGCGCATGAAGATGCCGCGCCGAAATCCTATCCGAGTGGTGGCCTGTTCAAACAGATGACTGGCGTCCAGACAGGCCAGGTCAGCATCCAGTTCCTTATCGTAGGCCAGGCTGGCCAGGATGCCCGCTCCCATGCCTGTCCTGACATAGGTTTTTATCACATCGGCATCGGTGGCGGTAAATACCACATGGGGCTGCAAACCTATGCGGTTAAACGCGCGGTCCAGTTGCGAGCGGCCGGTAAACCCAAACACGTAGGTGACGATCGGATAGGCGGCTATAGCCTTCAATGTTAACTTGCCAAGTTGTGCCAGCGGATGGTTATGGGGGACGATGACGCTGCGATTCCAATGATAACAGGGCATCATGACCAGATTATCGAACAGTTCGAGAGCTTCTGTGGCAATGGCAAACTCAACAGCGCCTTTTGCTGCCAGTTCCGATATTTGCATTGGTGTGCCCTGGTGCATGTGCAGCACAACGCCCGGGTATTTTTCACGGAACTTCCGGATGATGGGAGGCAACACGTAACGCGCCTGTGTGTGCGTTGTTGCGATGGACAGTGTTCCCTTGTTTTCGTCTGTATATTCCAGCGCCACCTGTTTTAACTTATCCGCTTTTTCAAGGATTTCACTGGCCAGCTCAATAATGACTTCGCCTGCCTGGGTAATTTCAGTAAGGTGTTTGCCACCACGTTGGAAGATCTTCAAACCCAACTCATCCTCCAGCATTCGGATTTGTTTGCTTACGCCGGATTGGGACGTATACAAACTCTCTGCAGTAGCCGATACGTTAAGCCCGTGTCTGGCCACCTCACGGATATAATGCAGTTGCTGTAATTTCATGTTGCTTATCTCACTATTCCTGAACGCTTATTACGTTTAGTTCTAAAAATAGAGAAAATTATCACTTTTAAGGATAGATGTTAAGCTTTAAAGTAACGCGCTTCGTATAACCAGAACAGCTTCATCGTGGACTTTGGATTTACCTTTGCCGGCTTCGTCGTCGGCTTTATTATCGGACTGACCGGCGTCGGAGGCGGCTCTTTGATGACGCCTGTCCTCGTTCTCATTTTCAGTATCAAACCGGCTGTGGCGGTTGGAACTGACTTATTTTATGCCGCCATCACCAAGAGCGGTGGGATTATTGCCCATCATAAGCGACAGACGATTGACTGGCGGGTTGTCAGGCTGCTGTCTACGGGTAGCATACCGGCTACCTTGCTTGCGGTTTTTACACTAAAACAACTGGCTGACAGGGGTATCAACTACGAACCCATCATTACCTCCATGCTCAGCCTGGCCCTGATTTTGACGTCAATGGTTATTTTGTTCAAAAGCCAGTTGCAGTCTTTGGGCAGAACAGAACCGTTCCAGTTCATACAGATCATCCACAGCAGGTTATGCGCGCCGATGACCATTGTTGCCGGTTTTGTGATCGGTATCCTGGTGACTTTCTCGTCGGTTGGAGCTGGCGCACTCGGCGCAGCGCTGCTATTTTTTCTCTATCCCCGGTTCAATACCATAAGAATTGTTGGGACCGACCTCGCTCACGCGGTGCCCATTACTGCAATAGCGGGCCTGGGCCATTGGAGCCTGGGTTCGGTAGACTTTCAATTGCTGCTTAGCCTGATTATCGGTTCGCTGCCCGGTATCTACCTGGGCAGCCACGCCGGCGTGCAGTTGCCGGATAAATTCATGCGCATGCTGCTTGCGCTGATGTTGATGCTGATCGGCGCGCGCCTGGCCACATTGTAAAAAAACAACTCCGTGACAATGGGAAACCAGTGAGACAACAAGTCGCCTCCCGTTTCCACGGGGGCTGACTCTGCGAGTGACACTGTATTTAAGGAACCTCTGATTAAGTCAGAGGTTCCTACGATACAAGGATGTATCGTCACAAATCCGCCTGGAGCGGATTTGGACATCCGAAGGATGCCCGAAGGGTGTGCGCCATGGAAGGTGCACATCAATATCAATGACTGTAAGGCATTGATATTGTGAGGAAAACAAAAATCGCATTTTTGCTTTCCGTACTCTGTCAAGTCCAGGATGGACTTGTTCAGAGTTTCCTTAACTGGACTCCCTCTTTTGAGGGAGTTGTGCCGTGGCAGAGCGTCACGGCGGTTGACTGGGGGTTACATGCCGCCTGGTTGAGCAGCGCGCGAAGCATACGGGTTCAATTCAATTGGGTTTTGCGGTACTGATTGATTATTGCCGCCATCTGGTCTTTGATATGCAGTTTTTCTTTTTTCAGGTTGTCCAGTGTGTAACCGTCCAGGGGGGCTACTCCGGAATTGGCCTCCTTGACTTTCTCCTTCAACTCGCCATGTCTTGAATGTAACCGTTTAAAATTTTCATTTTCGCTCAATAATGTATCGACAATCTCCTGCTCATATTCAAACATAGAGTCCTCCTTCAGGCCAGGTTGTAAAAATAGGAAATGTATGTTTAAAGTTAGTTCAATTTTTCCCTGACTACAAGTAAAATATTTTATAAATTTTCTGAACCAGTCCATCCTGGACTTGCCAGAGCAAACGCAGCCCTGTACCGTTAGAACCTCTGACTTAATATGAGGTTCCTTAACATCATCTGAGGTGTAGTATGGCGCCGTTATTCAACAGAGTTTCATCCAGCGAAATTGTCACCGTTGTTGTCGTGTTATTTACATTGCTCGGCTCATGTTACGCTGCCGAAAAGAAGCGGGAAAATTTCAACCTGACCGAAATCAGTGATGGGGTTTATGTCCACCAAGGAAAACACGTAAACCTGGATCACCCGGACCACGATGATATCGCCAATATCGGCTTTATCATCGGCGACAACTGTATTGCCGTCATTGACACGGGCGGTTCCGTGGCTATCGGTCTTGCGCTGAAAAATGCCATCAAGAGCCAATCTTCCCTGCCGGTATGTTATGTGATCAATACCCATATTCACTTTGACCATGTGCTGGGTAATCTTGCGTTCAAAGAGTATGAGCCCAAGTTTGTCGGGCATGAGAACCTGCCCCCGGAGATTGAGCAGAACCGTTCCTTCTTCCTGTCTGAATTTGCCGGCAACCTGGGAGAAAACCCGTCGGAAGCCGCGATTATCGGCCCTGATATCACGGTTGCCGATGAGCTGGAGCTTGATCTTGGCAACCGGGTCATCACACTCAGCGCGCATCCGCCGTCCCACACCTACACCGACCTCACAATTTATGATCACAAAACCGGGACACTCTGGCTGTCCGACCTGCTTTTTCTAGACAGGATACCGGTCTTCGACGCCAGTCTGAGGGGATGGTTGATGACCATGGAAACACTGAAAACGCGGCAGGCAAATTACGTTATACCCGGACATGGCACAATCACCATGTCCTGGCCGGATGCTGCGAACGCACAGGACAATTACCTTACTATGCTGTTAAACGAGACCAGGAAGGAAATCAGCAAGGGGACATTCATGGAGGAGGTAATTGAGATCGTCGGTAAAACAGAGAAAACCGAATGGTTGCTGCACGAACAGAACCATGGGCGCAACGTCTCCCGGGCTTTTCTGGAACTGGAATGGGAGTAGAGGGTAGGCCTCTACATATTTGGATAATTCGGCCCGCCGCCGCCTTCCGGCGGCACCCAGACGATATTCCCGGTGGGGTCCTTGATATCACAGGTTTTACAATGTACGCAGTTCTGGGCGTTGATCTGCAGTCTCGACTGGTCATTTTCAGTGACTATCTCGTATACGCCAGCAGGACAATAGCGTTGTTCCGGCGCCGCATACAGGGTTAAATTCGTATCAATCGGCACGGACTCGTCTTTCAGGGTCAGGTGGCAAGGCTGGTCTTCTTCGTGGTTGGTGTTGGAGATGAATACCGAAGAAAGTTTGTCAAAACTTAAGCTGCCGTCCGGTTTCGGGTAGTGAATTTCGCTGCACTCAGCAGCCGGCTTGAGGCATTCGTTATCCGCCAGCCTGTCATGCAGGGTAAGCGGCAGTCTTCCGGAAAAAACGGATTGATCGACAAGATTGAATGCAGCGCCCAGGTACATACCGAACTTGTGCAGGGCTGCGCCGAAGTTCCGGGAACGATACAGATCGTTGCAGGCCCAGGACGCGCGAAAGTTCTCAGCGTATGCAAGCAGGTCCTCTCCTGCCCCGGCGCCTGTTTCCAATGCCTGCAGCAGGGTTTCCGCAGCGACCATGCCGGATTTCATCGCGGTGTGCGTCCCCTTTATCTTTGCAAAATTCAACGTGCCTGCATCACACCCGACCAGCAGCGCGCCGGGCATGGACATTTTCGGCAGTGAATTCAATCCGCCTTTGGTGATGGAACGGGCGCCATAGGCCAGGCGGCGTCCTCCGGAAAGCGTGCCGGCGATTACCGGATGGTGCTTGAACCGCTGAAATTCATCGAACGGACTGATGTAGGGATTGGTATAATTCAGGTCGATGATCAGTCCCACCACTACCTGGTTCTGATCCAGGTGATACAGGAAAAAACCGCCGGACGCTTCTTTGCTCAATGGCCAGCCTGAGCCATGCACGACCAGGCCGGACTGGAAATTTCCCGGTTCCACTTCCCACAACTCCTTTATACCCAGACCGTAATGCTGCGGATCACATCCCTCGTCGAGTTTATACTTTTCAATAAGTTGCCGCCCCAGGTGTCCCCGACTGCCCTCGGCAAACACCGTGTAACGCGCATGCAGTTCCATGCCGGGTTCATAGGTATCCTTGCGCTCGCCGGCTGAGGATATGCCCATGTCACCCGTCGCCACACCCGTGATGCGCCCTTCCGCATCGTACAGGACTTCGGTCGCGGCAAAACCGGGATATATCTCTACCCCCAGGGCCTCCGCCTGTTCAGCCAGCCAGCGGCATACATTCCCGAGACTGACAATGTAGTTGCCGCGGTTGTGCATACTGGCGGGCACAAACGCATTGGGAACCCTGAGCGCTGACTTGGCGCCCATAAGAAAGTACATGCGATCCTTATTAACCGGTGTGGTCAGCGGCGCGCCCCGTTGCTTCCAGTCGGGGATCAGTTCATCCAGGGCGCGCGTTTCAAGTACGGCGCCGGAAAGAATATGCGCGCCTGTTTCCGATCCTTTTTCCAGCACACACACGCTGACTTCCCTATCCGACTGCTGCGACAGTGTTTTGAGATGAATGGCTGTTGCGAGTCCCGCCGGGCCTGCGCCGACGATAACTACATCATACTCCATGCACTCGCGGGAAACGGTATCAGACATTGATTGTTTGCTGTGTAAATTGTACTAACTGACTTGCGGCGGCTTCCATGCCCGCGTAAACGGGAAGCCAATGAGACAAAGAGTCGCCGTGCGGGCGACGCTGTAATTGACTGGACTCCCGCTTCCGCAGGAGTGGTTCGGAGCAGCGCCCTTTGTGACTTAGATAGATAATCAACTGCGGCGTTGTTTGAGGCTCTCTTCCAGTTGCCGCTTTCTCAGTTTCTCGCTATTGACGTAACCCAGCCAGGTCTCGGCAGCTTTGCGGCTGCGCTTGTCCTTGCTGGCTGCGGTGAAAGCCTTGATGGATGCGTCAAATTTTTGCGCTTCGAACAAAGCAAGACCCAACATGATATTGGCCTGGTCAGCGCGTTTCAGGCCGCCTTTCTTGAAGGCCGTCTGCAACGCTTTCACGGCATCGTCATACCTGTAAAGGTTGATATAGGCCTGGGCGATGCGCATGTCCAGTTCGCCATCCTTGGACAACCGGGCTGCCTGGATCAGGGGCGGAAGTGATTTTTCGCTCTCCTGGGACTGCAACCAGGCCTGAGACAACAGTCTCAGGTTGCGGATATTCTGCTCAATCTTCCCCTCTTCCATACCTTTCTCCAGCAATACCGCCGCCTTGTAGGGCGCCTCATGCAGCATGTACAGGTTGGCCAGGTTCAGTTGCTGGTTGCCCCGTTGCAGCAGGCCCGCTTCATACAGCATCTCCAGGATGGCCATCTGCTTGTCCAGCCGTTTCAGTTCCGAATAGGTGCCGGCCATCGTCAGCCAGTACTCCGGCTTGGGATAATGCACGACCAGTTCCTTCAGCATTTGGAGCATGTTCTCGTAATCGCCCAGGTTGAAATAGTCTACCCGCAACAGCAGCAACAGGTTTTCTTTCGGGATGTCGCCGCGGCTCTTCACCATCGCGTAAGCCTGCTTCAACGGCACCAGCGATTCCTTGTACTGCTCCAGTTGATAATAAGCCTGCCCCAACAGCATGTAGGCATTCTCAGTGGGGTTCAGCGTCAGGGTAAACCACCTGTTGATTACATCGATCGCCTTTCTGTAATTCTCGATAATGAAATAAAGCTGAGCGAGGGTATACAAGGAATTGGTCTCAAGCGCCTCGGGCAGGTCAGGCTGTGAGAGCACAATTTCATACGAGTAAATGGCGTCCTCATAGCGTTCCAGGGTGAAATAAGTATAGGCAAAATAATTGTACAATTGCGCTTTTTCGTAATCCGACAGCTTGGGTTCCTGCGCCAGATCGTTCAGGGCTGCCAGGCCCGCATCATAATTCTTTGCCTCAATGAGTTCCTGCGCTTCCGTCAATTTCTTGTAGACCTTCTCACTCATTGAGGGAGTCTTCCGGGTCTTGCGCTTCTCGCCCGAATCCGATGATTCTTGTGCTGCAACATTCGGCGCCGTACAGGCAATGAACAGCGGGACAACCACCAACGCGCAGCCAAGCAACACGGCGCGCGCAAGCAGTGAGTTAAACGCGGTATAACGAATACTCATAAGCACCAATCTCCAACGCTAATCCTCAAGCTCAAATGTGATCTTGTTCTGTACACCCGGCACTTCGATAGGCTGGCCGTCAACGACCCTGGGCTTGTATTTGAACTTGGCCGCCGCGGCCAGCGAGGCCTTGTCAAAAATACCGGGGGGCACCGCCTCGACGACACGAATATCCTTGGTTGTGCCTGACTTGGTGACGGTAAATTCGACGATGACGTACCCTTCTATACCGCGGGACTGCGCCCTTCTCGGATAAATGGGTTGCACCTTGACGATGGGCAAGTACTCGCCGTCACTGGGCGCCAGGCCGAAACCGCTTGCATCCAGGTTGATGTTCGTATTTACCGGCGCGGCCGACACCTGCACGGATTGCGCTTCCGGCGTAATGTTATCCATCGCCGGCGGTGGCGGTTCGGGGGGCGGCTGGTCCGGGGGTGGTGGTTTTTTCGGCGGGGGTTTGCGGCGGTTGACTACTTCTTCGGGGTCGATGCGCACAAATTCAAGCATTCTGCCGGCATCATCTTCGTCCAGTTTCCGGTCGGCGATATTGATTAGGAACTGCATCAGGTAGAACAGGCCGAACACGACAACAAGGGCAGAAACCCCGGCAATCAGGTAGCGGCCAACAAGTAAGCTTGATGCCTGCATTTGCATAACCCCAGGATTATTTATCGGCTGCCAACGCGATATTCACAACGCCGGCCTGGCGCGCCGCATCCATGACTTCTACCAGCATTTTATTCTTGGATTCTTCATCTGCCTGGATCACCACCGAGCCTTGGGGGTTCTCGGCGCGCAGGCGTTTGATATTCGGAATCACGGAGCGGATATCGATTTTCCTGCGATCCAGCCAGATGTTGTTGTTGGCATCGATTGCGATCAAGATGTTCGCTTTTTTCTTCACCTCGGCGGTCGGCGCGTCAGGTTTGTTGACATCGATACCGGTCTCCTTGACAAAGGTTGCCGTGACGATGAAGAAAATCAGCATGATGAATACAATATCGATCAAAGGCGTGATGTTGACTTCTGACTCATCGTCAGCAGATACACTGGTAATTCTACGCATGTTTTATCTTCCTCAGACCAAGTTGTGATTAATGATCCATAGTCAAGTGCTCACCCAGTTTCTCAACTTCCGAGTCAGCCTTGCTCTGTAACCAGACACTGATAAAATAGCCGGACAGCGCCGCGACCATGCCGGACATGGTGGGCACCGTCGCCTGTGACACCCCGGCGGCCATGGCCCTGGCGTTGCCGGTACCAAGAAACGCCATCACTTCAAACACCGTTACCATGCCCGTCACCGTTCCCAGCAAGCCCACCAGCGGACACAGGGCAACGCAGACCTTGATGGTTCCCAGGAATTGATTCGCCTGGATCCTGATATCCGAGATCATGGCTTCACGCACCCTGTGCGCATTCCAGGATATCCTTTCAGGCCGTGCATCCCAGCGCTTGACGGCATCCTCGGACAGGCGCGGTTGTTGAATGGAAAAGTAAATCAACCTTTCCACGATACACACCCACATGATGGCCAGCACTACGGCAACCAGGTAAAGTACCGGCCCTCCCAGTTCCATGAAGTCCCGTATGGCCTCCCACATGTTGATGAAGACATGTTCGAGCCCGATAATGGACGTGATGCCGAGCAGTATAGAATAAATAATATCCATTATGTGCTGCCAGTTACGGTCTTTATGCTGTCTTGTTCGTCTTGTGCTGTTGCTCTGAAGCCTCTGCGACAAAACCGGTTGCCTGGCCTTCCAGAACCTCGATGATCCGCCTGCTCTGCCCGGCCATCATACTGTGCAGGAACACTGTCGGTATCGCAACACACAGCCCGAGCATCGTGGTAATCAGCGCCTGGGAAATGCCGCCGGCCATGAGTTTTGGATCGCCGGTGCCGAACAAGGTGATCGACTGGAACGTGACGATCATGCCGATTACCGTTCCCAGCAGGCCTAGCAACGGCGCAACGACCGAGATCACCTTCACCAGCGTATTGAGCCTGCTCAGTTTGGGGACCTCGCGCAGTACCGCTTCGCCCATCTTCAACTCCAGCGATTCCACATCGATATTCCTGTTCTGATGGTATGCGAGCAATACCCGACCCAGAGGATTTTCATCGGAAGGATTGTCCAGGTCACGCACCTGCTTGTCCACCGCCATGCCAACATACATCATATAAAGAATCCTGAGCAGGGCAACGGCAATACCGAAGATGCCCAGGCCGATGATAATCCAGCCTACGGTACCGCCTTGCGTGGTAGACCGTTCATACCAACTCGGCACATCAACCAGTTGACCCAGCAACTGGCCCTTGGTCGGATCCAGACCAAGCGGGACGAAACCTTCCTCAGCTTCGGTCAATTCCTCGGCTCCGCTGACAAAACGGTCTTCCGGCTGGCGCAGCAGTTCAGAAATGGTCTGTGTTTCCGGATCGTATTTCAGGTATTTACCGTCGGCGACCAGGTTGAACACGCCTATCCTGATGACGTCTTTTTCCACCTCAGCGCCATCAGGAAGAACGACATCAGCCTTGAAGCGCTTGACCTTTCCGGTCTCGGTCATTTCCCGTTGGATTTCGAACCAGAGTTCTTCAATTTCCTCCAGGGACGCCAGTTCGCTCCCCGAACCCATTTTCTCCGCGAGCTCGGTCATGAAATCACCGCGCTGGGGATATTCGATATTCGTCAACGACGCATCAAACGTAGCCCGGGAATCGCCGGCTGCCGTCTGCAGCACGCCAAACAATTCCTTTAACGAACCCAGAGCCTGCTGCAGGTCCTGCTTCAATATGTCAATATCGTCCTGGTTGCTTTCAAACTCCTTCTCGAGGCGCTCACTGATCGCTTCCAGCGCGGCCCTGTCGTTATTGGCTTTCTGCAACATTGCAGCCTGGTTTGCCTTGTTGTTCCTGAATTCCTCCTCCCTGGCCTGGTTTTCCTTTGATTCATCGATCCTACCCTGCTGCACCTGTTGCAGCAGCGCATCAAGGGACACAGCCTCGTCAGCAACAGCGGACGGAGACAGCAAGGTCGCACACAGGGTTATCGCGGTTAAGTATTGGTAAAGTTTCATTTCCGTGTCTCCTCCTTTATTGGGCCGCGCTGACGGGCAGTATGAATATGTCGGGTGGAAGCTGCTTCCTGGCAATCTTCAAGCCCTGGCGGATATAGTTACGGTACTCGGCAGACTCCAGGGGTACCCATTGGCGGGCATCCTGGTCCCAGACACCGTTTTCCTTGCCGTCGTCGGTCTGGTACACCAGCACCAGGCGGCCGAAACGCAGGACATTCACCGGCCGTTCCTGGCCGTTGATTTCCAGCACTTCACTATACTCATCCAGGTCGCCGCCGTAACTGGTTTCAATGCGATAGGCTTCCAGCACCAGACGCAGTTTTTCCGCCGCGCTGATACCGGCATCACCGATGTATTGCTTCAGGTCCGCCACCCGTTTACGGCGTTCTTCCATGTGAAACGGGCGATCCAGTTCCACGAACTGTTCCAGGGTATTCGCCATCCTGAGCATCAGCGGCAAGATCTGGCGTTCCACTACCGCTATTTCGTCAATCGATTCGGCAATAGTGCGTTTTTCCCGGTTCTGGTCATCAACCTGTTTCTGCAGCAGCGCGTTATAGACCTTGAGGCCGTCGATGACTTTCAGTTCGCGCCGGTACCTGGAGGCCAGTTTCTCCGTCTCGCTCGCGGTTTCATCGATCCGCTTTTGTGATTCCGCAGCCTCCTGGTTACGGGCAACCCCCTCTTCGACAACCTCTTCAATACGGTCCTGGCCGAATGCAGCCGAACCGAATACGAAAATCAGACTTAACATTAATAACTTAGCTGGAGTTATTAATATTTTTATAGTATCCATAAGGAAATAACCTCCCCGCGGTAATGGTCTAGGGCAATTCATAACGTCCTCGCATCAATTTACTGCTTGATCCACTTCTCAACGTGACTGGCTGTTGATTTATCCAACAGATATTATTTTGTTTTTGTTGCTCTGAGCAGTATTTGTTGCTCTGAGCATGCCCGCGCAGAACCCGCCAGTACGCGGAACCTTTAGCTGTAACCAGAAGCTCTGTTATTATTCTGTCCCTTCCAACCTGTGTCAAGCAGACTAAAGATCATTATACAACAGCATATACTAGAATATTGTTAATATTGTGATACAACCGAAGTATCATGTTATAACATGAATCCAATATACGCAATATTCTCTCACCTGCCTGTCTCCCCACCATAGCGACAAAGACCGGAGCAACCATTATGAGGCATATCATTTCATTCATCAACTGCGCCCAAGCAACGCTTGATGCCATCAGAAATCGTCTCGATCTTATCGGCCCGCTACTGCTCAGGTTGTACCTGGTTCCTGTTTTCTGGGTTGCCGGCAATAACAAGTGGAACCCGCTGGACGACGACAGCTCCCTGGATTCTGTCATCGAATGGTTCGGCAATCCTGATTGGGGCCTGGGACTGCCGTTCCCGGCGCTGAACGCGTACCTGGCCTGGGGCGCGGAATATATCGGCGCCATCCTGCTGGCCCTGGGCCTGGCGACCCGCTGGGTCTGCATTCCGCTGATGGTGACCATGGTCGTCGCGATGACGACGGTGCATATCAGCCACGGCTGGCAGGCCATACACGACCTGAACAGCCCATTTCCGGCGGCCGAGGCAGGCGAAGCCATCGAACGCCTTGACCGGGCAAAAAGTATTTTGCGTGAGCACGGCAACTACAACTGGCTGACGGAACACGGCAACTTTGTCGTCTCCAACAATGGTATCGAATGGGCCGCCACCTACCTGGTCATGTTATGCGCGCTGTTCTTCCTGGGTGGCGGCAGGTATATCAGCCTGGATTACTGGCTCAAGCGTCGCTACAACCCCGGCATACCGCGGTAAGGTATCCAAATACGGTGAACAGTCGCCCTTTTTACCCTATTGGTAACGTGGGTAGAGAAGTATTATTTTGAGTAATTTAAAGTGTCACTTTAGAATACTCAAATGTTATACATGCCGAAAGCGGTAACGTAGCAGCTATGGAAAGCGACCCGCCATGTACATGGTGGTTCATCAAAGACAAGCGCAGGAAGCGCAATAAACCCTGAGGTCTCAGCCGTCAGCTTGACTTCTTTTCTGAGAGAGTTAACAGCATAGCGCTGGTCGCAAATATGAGTATCACAAGTATCCGGATTAACCAGGCAGTAAAAGAGTATCTGGAACGTCAGGTCATGGAGGATTTGCGCTGGGCAGATACGCTGCCAGCCCAGAAGTCTGTACAGACAGGTAAAACTATACCGGGCGACCACATTGTATAAACGGAGGTTATCCGCCCAGCGCCTTTATTTCTCCGTGGCGGAAGCAATCCACGGTATGGTCGTTGACCATGCCGGTGGCTTGCATGTGCGCATAGACAATAGTGGGGCCGACGAAGTTGAAGCCCCGGCGTTTGAGATCCTTGGAGATTTTGATTGACAGCGGGGTCTGTGCCGGTACCTGCGATAAGTCCTGCCAGGCGTTCTGTATCGGGCTGCCACCGACGAAGTCCCAGATATAGTTGTCGAAGCTGCCGTATTCCTCACGCACGCGCAGGAAGGCGCGGGCATTGCGGATTGCCGAGCGGATCTTGAGTTCATTCCTGATAATGCCGGGGTTCGCCAGCAGGCTGCTTACCTTGTCCTCGCCGTATTGCGCAACCCGGGTGAAGTCAAAACCGTCGAACGCCTGGCGGTAGGCCGGGCGTTTTTTCAACACCGTGATCCAGCTCAGGCCGGCCTGGGCGCCTTCGAGCGCCAGGAATTCGAACAGTTTGCCGTCATCGTGCAGCGGCGCGCCCCATTCGTTATCATGATAATCCAGGTACAGGTCATCTCCGAGGCACCAGGCGCAACGCACCGGCGCAGACATCAGGAGCGCCCCTTGAGGACCATGCTGACCGAGGCATAGGTCGACACACAGTAGGGAACGCAATAGGTCAACAGGATCTTGAACCCGTCGCCAGCCGCCAAGGTTCCTGCCAGGATACGGTCGAAATAATTGATCAGTACCAGGATAGTTCCCACTAACGCACAAACCTTAAGCGAACTGATGACAATGTCAGCGCGCGCGGCGATTGAAAACCAGCGCTTCATGTCAGCGTATCTCGCGCACGTATTTTCTGCCCAGTTGCTGCACGGACGGGCAACCGACCAACGCCATGTTGCGACGGATCTCATTGTTCAGCAACGCCAGGGCGCGGTCTACCCCGGCTTCACCCCCGGCCCCCAGGCCGAACAGGTAGGCGCGCCCGACCATCACCGCGTGCGCGCCGAGGCACAGCGCCTTAAGCACATCGACGCCGCGGCGCACGCCGCCGTCCAGAATAATCTCCACCTTATCGCCCAGCGCATCGACCACTTCAGGCAATACGCTGATGGGTGACGGCGCATGGTCGAGCTGGCGCCCGCCGTGGTTGGACAGGATCAACGCGGAGACACCCGTCTCCAACGCACGTTGGGCATCGCCGGCGGTGAGAATACCCTTGATCGCAAACGGGCCGCCCCATTCTTCGATCATCCAGGCCATGTCATCCCAGGTAACTGTCGGGTCAAACTGCGAGGCGGTGTATTCAATCACGGAGAACAGGTTCTGTGATGCGCCGGCATATGAAACCACATTTTCCAGTCTTATACGCGGGCTGGTCAGGAACTGCAAGAGCCAGTCCGGGTGCATCATCGTGTCGATAATATTCGACAGCCTGAGCTGCGGCGGCACGGTAAACCCGTTCTTCAGGTCGCGTTCCCGCTGGCCGGTCAGGGGCAGGTCCACGGTGAGGCACAGGGCTGTATAGCCGTTCGCCTTGGCGCGCTGGATAAAATCTTTCAAGATGCCGCGATCGCGCCAGACGTACAGTTGCAACATCTTCGGCCCTGTGCCGATGCGGGCGATATCTTCAATCGAGACCGTCGCCATTGACGACAGGGAGTACAGGGTGCGGGCTTTTTCGGCCGCCCTGGCCACCGACCGCTCGCCGGTATGGTGGAACAGCCTGGACATGCCAGTGGGCGCCAGGACATAGGGCACATCCAGGTCGGCGCCCAGCACCCGGGTGCGCAGGTCAATGTTCTCCACATCCACCAGGAAATGCGGCAGCAACTCGTAACGGCCGAAGTCCGCCTGGTTTCGATACAGGGTGACCTCGTCCTCCGCGGCGCCATCCATATAATCGAATACGGCGCGCGGCAGACGGCGCCTGGCCGCCCGGCGCAAGTCAGCTATCGAGTGGCAACCGGATAATATCTTTCCGTTGATATAATCAAACATCGGCAGGAATCGGTAATCCCTGGCGTAGCAGCATGTTCCGTAATTGCAGTATTACCGGAAAAATCTCCTGGTTCCAGTCGCCGCCCTGGCGGTCGAACGCAGCCTGTTCCAGCTCCACGATCCACCGGTCTTCGGCAAAAATCCCCTCGGTGAACCAGATCACGAATGGCCACAACAACTCCATCAGGCCCGGTATCGAAGGTCTGCGAATATTCATCAAGCCAAACGTATGGTTGCGCCGCTGTTCCCGGTCCACCGGCACATAGGTAATCCACAGGTCCAGGGCCGGGCGCTCGCTGCCGGCGGTCCAGAATTTAAGCCGCTGGTGGGGGTAGCAGGTACTCACGGTCATCAGGTCTTTGGGACGCTCGCTGGTCGGTGTAGAGCGCTTTCCCAGCATCACTTTCTCACCTATCGGTTGTTTGCCGACGCGCGAGAAAGTGTAATCGACCTCCACCCAATCATCGCCATGGCGCAAATCCAGAAAACCCGTGCGTATTCGGGACATGATGCGGCGGTGCAGAAACTGGTGGTTCATATCCATCAGATTTTCATGCAGGAATGAATAGTGGCAACCCACCTGCCGGTCCAGGTAACGGGTTTTGTATTTCGGGTCATGCCAGGTGGGCACATCCGGGAACGCGGCTGTAGCCGCCCTGGCAGGATCACCCGGAAAAACGAATATCAGCCCGTACTCTTCCCGGCATGGATAGGCGCGCACCCCCCTGGGCATGCGTTCACTATTGCCGACATAGGGTATGTTCACGCAACGGCCGGTGGCGTCATACACCCAGCCGTGGTAACAGCAATGCACCTCTTCGCCGCAGACGCTGCCTTTCGACAGCGGCACCTGGCGGTGCGCGCAGCGATCTTCGAGCGCAAACAGCTTGCCGGATTCCGTTCTGATGAGAGCAATCGGTTCGCCGGCAAAGGTTTTGGCCGAGGTCTTGCCGGGCTTGACGTCGCGGCTGCGCGCCAGCGGGTACCAGTGATCGGGATGGGCGCCGGTACGGCGCAGGTCGGCGCCGCCGGTCTCCTCTACCCTGGCTGCGAGATTGATGTCAGTCACTGACATGATAATTTTAAGTAGTTATCGTGTCAGGTCGCTGTAGAGAATTCGCAGGAATGTTTCGGGATTGATAAACCCCTTGCCCATCGTGTCGTCATAATCCGCGTTGGGCTGCATCTCGATGATCTGCTCCAGTGACTTGCCTTCTGCGATGAGGCTGTTCATGCGTGCCCGCACTGTTTCCAGCATCTCCAGGTAGCCTTGCAGGCCCTGTTTGTCGCCGAGCGGGCCATGTCCCGGAATGATACGGGTGTTGTCCCCGACCAGGTCTATCAGAGTCTTGACGCTGCTGATCAGCCCGTCGATGGAACCGCCGGTTGATACGTCGATAAACGGATAGAACCCGTTAAACCAGATATCGCCGGTGTGGATCACGTCGGCATTCACAAAATGAATAACACTGTCGCCGTCGGTATGGGAATTTTTGTAATGCACCGCGCGTATTTGTTCCCCGTTCAGGCGGAAGGTCACGTTATCGTTAAAGGTTATGACCGGTAGCGCAGCTTTCGGAGAAGCCGGCACCACCTGCTTGAACGCGCCGATTTCCGTATCCCTGGACATACGCTCGTAGACGTTGTCGTGCGCGACGATCAAGACGCCCTGTTTGCCCAGGTTCTCGTTGCCGCCGGTATGATCGTAATGCCAGTGGGTATTGACCACGAACCTGATGGGCCGATCCGACAAGGTTGCGATGGCGGCGGTGATTTTATCCGTCAGGGGAGCAAACTGATCATCGACTATGAATACTCCGTCCTCGCCCACCGACACGCCGATGTTGCCTCCTTCGCCCACCAGCATGTAGATACCCTGCGCGACCTGGTGAGTCACAATCTCCACTGCGGCAAACCTGTCTTCCTCAGCATGCGCCCCAATGCCGAACACGACGGCCAGGATTGCCGGCAAGCAACTGAATAGCCTGTTATTCATTTCCAGCTCCGCAAATCCAAAAGAGCAGTATACCTTAAGCTTGCCAATATCGAAAACAATCATCCGGGCAGTATGTTATAGTTGCCTGCCCGCAGATCTGATATGTGCAAAGAACGCTATGAGCGAAGAAATCCTCATGAATGTCACTCCCCAGGAGACCCGCGTTGCGGTGGTGGAGAACGGCGTATTGCAGGATGTCCATATCGAAAGAAGCCGCAAACGCGGTCTTGTCGGCAACATTATAAAAGGACGCGTATACCGGATATTGCCGGGCATGCAGTCAGCTTTTGTCGATATCGGCCTGGAACGCACCGGTTTTTTGCACATCACGGACCTGGCCGAGACCATCGAAGATCCGGAAGCGGAGCCGGTGGCCGGAGCGCCGGCAGAAAGCTCAATTGACACCTTGTTGAGCGAAGGTCAGGAGTTGCTGGCGCAAGTTGTGAAGGATCCGATTGGCGCAAAAGGCGCTCGGCTCACCACTCGTATTTCCATTCCATCCCGTTACCTTGTGTTCATTCCCAACCAGACCGTAATCGGAATTTCCCAAAGAATAGAGGATGAGATAGAACGGGAACGCCTGCGCCAGGTTATTGTTCAGTACCAGGCTGAAGAGCAGCCGGTCGCGCTGGGCGCGGGCGGCGGGACGATACTGCACACCATAAAACCGGAGCTAGCCAAGGGCGGCTTCATCGTAAGAACCGCCGCGGAGGGCGCAGACGAAGAAGATCTGTGCCGAGACGTGGAATTTCTGCTCAAGCTTTGGGGCTCCATTTCCATCCGCGCAAAAAACACTTACGCGCCGGCATTGATTCATGAGGACCTGCCCCTGGTGATACGCACCATGCGGGATTTAACCCATGGCGAAGTTGAAAAAATACGCATCGACTCCAAGGAAACCTACCAACGTGTAATGGAGTTCAGCAAACACTTTATTCCTGATTTCCTGGGCAGAATCGAATACTACTGCGGTGAACGGCCGATTATGGACATGTATTCCATCGAGGATGAGTTGCAGAAATCCCTGGGGCGTAAGGTACAGTTGAAATCCGGCGGACACCTTGTCATCGACCAGACCGAGGCCATGACGACCATAGACGTCAACACTGGCGCATTTGTAGGCCACAGGAATCTGGAAGAAACCATTTACAAAACCAACCTTGAAGCGGCCCATGCCATAGCCAGGCAATTGCGTTTGCGCAACCTGGGCGGCATCATCATCATTGATTTCATCGACATGAAGGAGCCGGAGCATGCGCGCCAGGTGCTGCGCACACTGGAAAAACGGGTGGAAAAAGATCATGCCAAAGTCACCACCAGTGAGTTCACCTCGCTCGGCCTGGTGCAATTGACGCGCAAGCGAACCCGGGAAAGTATGGAACAAATTCTGTGTGAACCCTGTCCAAGCTGTAACGGGAGAGGGACTATGAAGACTCCGGAAACTGTCTGCTATGAAATTTTCCGTGAAATTCTGCGCGAGGTGCGCCAGTTTGACGGCAACAAACTGCTCGTCATAGCAGCGCAAACCATTGTAGACAGGTTGATGGACGAAGAATCTGCCAGCGTGGCTGAACTCGAGGAATTTATCGGCAGGCCAATTACCTTTCAGGTCGAACCACTCTATATCAGGGAACAATACGACATCGTGCTACTTTAACCCGAGTTTCTCACCAGGCCGCCTTTTGCTGCCGGTAATATTTTTCGGTTAAGGTCATTTGCATACTTTTTCAACATGACATTCGGATTTAACCTGCGAGCCTACCATGTCGCGCTCTACTTCGTTGGCGCGGTTGTGCTGCTGGCGGCGATACTGGTTACCGGTGTACGCCTGGCGTTGCCGAATATAGGCCAGTACAAAAGCGAGGTGGAAGCATGGGCCGGGTATTACCTGCAACATGACGTCGCCGTGGATTCCATCAGCGCGGAATGGCAGGGATGGATACCCAGCGTGCTGTTGCAGGGAGTGCAACTGCGCAGCCGGGACAGCGCCGAGGATATCATCGGTTTCGATTCCGCAATTGTGGAAATATCCCCGTTGATGTCGTTACGTAAACGCCAGCCGGCGCCCAGGCGTATCGTGATTTCAGGATTGGACGTATCGGTATCGCGCCTCGGTGACGGCACACTGCTGGTACAGGACATCAATATCGACCCGGAGGACGGCGCACGCGACAACGAGTTCGTCAGGTGGCTGTTCGACCAGGACAGCATAGAAGTGCGGGACACCACCATCACCTGGACCGACCACAAGCACCGGCAGGATGCCATTCGTTTCACCGACGTCAACCTGCTGATTCGAAATGGCCGCGCCAGGTCCCAGATGACGGGGGACATGAGTCTTCCCGGCAAATACGGCAAGAAGATGAATTTTGCGCTGGACGCAACCGGTGAACTCTGGTCGTCAGACTGGTCCGGAGAAATCTACGCGTCCACCACGCAATTCAACCCGGACAGTTGGTACCGTGAATATCGGCCGGAGCGGCTGACGCCAGCCGGCGGCAGCGCCGACCTGGAACTGTGGAGCGCCTGGGAGCAGGCGCAAGCCGTGCAGGTACAGGGGCGCCTGGCATACCGGGATTTCGTCGTGCTGACCTCGACAAAAACCCTGAATGTCAGCGCGCTGGCGACGCGCTTCGCGGCTAGTAAGCTGCCTGACAGGGACTGGCATATCTCCCTGAAACTTGACCGGATGGAAACCGAAAACGGCGCCTGGCCGGCCGCGAACATGGAATTTATCCTGCCGAAGACGCCGGACCGGCGTTACGCGCTGAGCTTCGATTACCTGAACCTGGCGGACTTGGAGCCGCTGGCCACCGGCATCGGGTTTATTCCTGAAGCCGCCGGGGACATGCTTGCTACGGCGTCGGTACGCGCTATGCTGCTGGATGGGCTGATTGTCTATGACCGCCGTCCGGGGGCAAAACAGGCGCTGGTTTACGACCTGGGCTTCACAAACCTGGAGGCAGACTTTGGCCCCGGCCGGCCGGCCGCCGGCATCAGCTCAGGGACGCTGCGCGGTACGGACAGCCGGGTCGATATTTCCCTGAGCGGCGCCGGCGCGAAATTCAGCATCCCGGACTTTTACAGCAATGACCTGGCGTTCGACAGTCTTAACGGATCGCTGTCCTGGTCGCGCACAGCAGACGGCTGGACGCTGCAAACAGATGAACTTTTTCTGGAAAACCGCGAGATGTCCCTGGCGGTCAGGGGAAGCGCGAAAAACGCCGGCGCGCGCCCCTTACCGCACCTGGACCTGGTTGCCGAAATCCGCAGCAAGCGGCTGGAGAACATGTACCGGTACATGCCTTACACGGACAAATTCCGCATCAGGGAATGGATGCAGCGGTCATTGCATGCGGGACATGTCGAATCTGCGATCGCGGTCCTGCGCGGGCGCCCTGACGAGTTCCCGTTCCGCAACAACAACGGCAGCTTGCGCGGGGTAGTAAACCTGTCCCAGGGCATTGTCGAATATTCGCAGAAGTGGCCTGCCGTGGACAATGTCGATGCCGGAATATTTTTTCACAACGAACGGATGACCGCACAGATTAGCCGCGGCAGTGTTTTCGACGCGCAGGTGACCGAAGCCAAGACCATCATCGAAGACCTGACCAAGCGCCCCAAGGTAGTCCTGCTCAACGGCAAGGTCAAGGGCCCGGAACGGGACATGGAGGCCTACATTGAACAGAGTCCGCTGGCCGAGGACGGCATTATCCGCTACGCCAACCAGTCCCTGGTGTCAGGCAACTTTCAGATGGACCTGGACATGCGCATTCCGCTCAAAGCCCCGCACCTGCAGCCCGTTATCAACGGAACGCTGCGGCTGGAAGACGCAAAGTTGGTGTCGGACGCCGGCAACCTTGAACTTGAGCAGGTCAATGGCACAGTCGGATTTACCCGGGATTCCGTGGATGGGCACGGACTGTCTGCGATGTTTGCCGGGCAACCGGTGGCGTTGAGCATGACCGGTTCCAGGAATACGCCCGACATGCCGCCTGTTTTTGTCATAGACGGGCGTTCAACCGATGATGCTATCATCCAACAGGTCAGCGAACGGTTCCCTGGCGCGGCGCATTTCGCATCGAAGCTGGCGGCGCGTATCGCCGGCCATGCAGACTGGCAGGCGCGGTTCATCTTCGAGCAGGACGCGCAGGCCCTGAGCCAGCGACTGGAGTTGGAATCCGATCTGTACGGACTGCAGTTGGACCTGCCCAGGCCGCTGTGGAAACCTACCTACGCGAGGCGGCCGCTGGTGATCAGAAAAACCCTGGGGGAACCCGTGCCGGCAGAACTGGTTTATGACTCCACTGTCCATACAAAGCTGCAAACCCGGCCGGACGGGAGTCTCGAAAGACTGGATATCAACCTCGGAAACGGCTTCCGCACCGGCCCTGCCGGCGACGGACTGAACCTGACGGGTCATACCGGCATCCTGCAGTTTGATGCATGGCGAGACGCGCTTGCCTTCTTTACTCCCGAACAGGGCGGCGGGACCGGTTTTTTCAGTTCGGCAAACATTAACGTAGAACTGGAAACGGGCCTACTGAATGTGCTGAACCAGTCATTCAAGGACAGCAGCATGCAAGCGAGCCGGCTCAACGGAGATTGGCGGGTCGCAGTCCAGGGAGAGAGCCTGGAAGGTGAATTGTTCCTGCCAAAACGCCCGTCGCCGGAAAACAGGGTAGAGGTCAACCTCGATAAACTGGCGCTGAGGAAGACCGGCGAAGACCGGAGAGCCGGCGCGGCCGACCCGAAAAAAATGCCGCCAATCCGGGCGGAAGTCGCCGACTTCACCTATGGCGACTATGAATTCGGCAGCATGCAGCTTGTGGCTGCGCCGACCGTGAACGGACTTTCCATCGAGGAAATCGGGTTTGCGACGCCGGAGATGACCATTACCGGAAGCGGCCTGTGGAATAAGCCATTGAACCTAAGCAGGTCAGTCTTTAACATCAATGTGGAAGCCGAAAAACTGCATAAGATGCTGGCAGCCTTTGGCTATGACGATACCGCGATCAAGGCCGGCAAAACGAAAATTGCCATCGATGCCGGCTGGGACGGCGGGCCACATGAATTTTCACTGGAGAAGCTGGCCGGCACGTTTGACATACGGATAAAAAAAGGCCAACTTCTCGAGGTGTCTCCTGCAGCGGGAAGACTCTTTGGATTATTGAGTATCCAGACCCTGCCCAGGAGGCTGACACTGGACTTTACCGACCTGTTCGGCAAGGGCCTGGCTTTCGATAAGATAACCGGGGGGTTCAATATCACCAACGGCAATGCATATACCAATAACCTGCACCTGACCGGCCCCAGCGCCGATGTGCTCATCAGCGGCAGGACGGGCCTGACCGACCAGGACTATGACCAACTCGTCACCGTTACCCCCCAGTTCGCGAACAACCTGCCGCTGGCCAGCGCCCTGTTAGGTCCGGTCGGAATCGGAGTCGGCGCAGTGTTGTACCTGGCTGACAACATGTTCGGGGTAATCGATAACAATATCAACAAAATGCTGAGCTACCAGTACACAATCACCGGCAACTGGCACGACCCGAAAATAGAAAAAGTGAGAGCGCTGCAGGAAGACAAGCAGGTAAACACCTCTGGCACAGAACCCGCTTTGGACAAGCAGGCAAAAGTTTCCGACCCGGCTCTGCGGGCCCATCCCTGATCCAGTTAGATGACCACCGGGAAAATCATCGTCGGCGTGTCCGGCGGCGTCGACTCCTCGGTCGCGGCGTTGCTCTTGCTCGAACAGGGTTACGACGTAGAGGCGCTGTTCATGAAGAACTGGGATGAAACCGACGAGCGCGGCGATTGCATCTGGGAAGCGGATGTGGAAGACGCGCTGGCCGTCTGCGAAAAACTCGGGATCAAGCTCAATACCGTGGACTTGTCCGAGGCATACTGGCACAAGGTATTCCGGGAGTTCCTGCAGGAGTACCAGCGCGGGCGTACGCCCAACCCCGACATACTGTGCAATCAGGAGATCAAGTTCCGCGCGTTCCTGGACCACGCAGCGTCCCTGGACGCCGCGGCAATTGCCACCGGGCATTATGCGGCCATCCGGCGCGATAACGGCGCCTGCCGGCTGCACAAGGGCGCCGACCGCAACAAGGACCAGAGTTATTTTCTGTGCCGACTCAACCAGGCGCAACTGGCAAAAAGCCTGTTCCCGCTGGGGACGCTGAAAAAGCCGGAGGTGCGCGCCCTGGCGCAACGCCATGGCCTGATCACCCATGACAAAAAAGACAGTACCGGCATCTGTTTTATCGGCGAACGCCCGTTCCGCGACTTTCTCAGCCACTACCTGCCGGTACAGCCGGGGCCGATTCTCGCGATTGATGGCGCTGAACTGGGCGAACACGCCGGGGTACATTTCTACACCCTGGGGCAGCGTCGGGGACTGGGCATCGGCGGGATCAGGGATTACCCGGATCAGCCCTGGTACGTGGTGGGCAAGGACGTGCCAAACAACACGCTGACGGTGGCCCAGGGACATGACCACCCGGCCCTGTACAGCCGCGGCCTGGTCGCGGCAAACATGCACTGGATCACGGACGCGCCAACGCTGCCGCGTAAATGCGCGGTGAAAACGCGCTACCGCCAGGCCGACCAACCCTGTACAATCGAGCCGCTGGACACTGACAGGGTCAAGGCGCTTTGCGCCCGCCCGCAACGAGCTGTCACCCCCGGCCAATACGCGGTCTTCTACGACGGCGACCAATGCCTGGGTGGCGGTGTGATCGAAACAACTTTCGGGAACCTCTGATCAAGTCTCAGAGCTTCTCTAACCCGGAAAAGAAAATTTGACATTCATTTTGAATATGCAATACTCGTTTGGTATCTGAAATCAACATTCAGTCATGATTAACCGTACTTTAAGAACGATTCGCAACTTCGGTTCTGTCCTCAATGTAGCGCCTGAAACCAGGTATGAGCAGTTAGTGCCAAGAGAATCGTTTAACGAACGCCTACGCTTAAGTTTTGAACGAACAGGCCTGGCTATTCGCCACGCCATGGACATGAAAAAAGATGAGCAGGGAACGCAAAAAAATACAGGGCCAGTCTCAAACTTCAGAGGCTGAACCTTTCATCTCTTCAGAAAACCATTCCAGGCAAGTCGTCCAGACAACATATAGCGGTCCTTTGCCGACTTCATCCGAGTTGGCTAAATTCGAACATATTGTTCCCTGTTGCAAAGTTCCCAACTGGTACAGAGATTTTCAGGATAAAACCGATTAATCGTCTTTGCATTGTAATATAAAGAAATCGAAACATAACATATAGAGGAAATAAGATGCTTAAAGCTCACAGATTATGGCTTTTTTTTCTTGCGCCCGGTTTTTTTTCTGCCTGTGACCGTGGTGCACAGACAGCAGAAAATGAACTAGCGCTGCCTGAAGCGGCTGCGGCGGTCGACAAGTCCGATCCGAACTGGAAACAACAGCTCAGCAAACCGGAGCTGATGGCGTTTGCTCCCGGCATGAAGTACTACTGGGACATGGAAACGAATATGGGAAACATGAGTTTCCTGCTGTTACATGACAAGACCCCGATGCACGTAAGCAGTACCATCTACCTTACCGAGTTGGGTTTTTACGATGGAACACTGTTTCATCGGGTGATCCCCGGCTTCATGGCCCAGGGCGGCGACCCCACCGGTACCGGACGGGGCGGGCCCGGTTACCAGTACGAGGGAGAGTTCCCCGATGGACTGTCCCATGATCGCCCCGGACTGTTGAGCATGGCTAATGCCGGCCCGGGCACCGACGGCAGCCAGTTCTTCATCACGTTTGTGCCTACCCAATACCTGGATGGCAAGCACACGATCTTCGGCGAACTCGTTGATGGCATGGAGACACTGAATGCGCTGGAGGAGCGCGGCAGCGGTGACGGCAGAACCCTGGAGAAACTGGAGATTATCAAGGCAACCATCCGGCGCGAACAGGCGCAGTGAAAAGTGAATAAGGAGTTATCATTGATCGACACTACAACAACAGTTGAGGTAAACGGCAAAAGTTACCGGATTTATTCCCTGCAGGCGCTGGCCGAGCGGCATGACATCAGCCACCTGCCCTATTCCCTGAAAATCCTGTTGGAGAACCTGCTGCGTCACGAAGACGGCGCCAACATTTCCCGGGAGGACATCGAGGCGCTCGCGGACTGGGACCCGCAGGCAAAACCGGATCGGGAAATCGCGTTCACCCCTGCGCGGGTATTGATGCAGGATTTTACCGGCGTCCCGGCCATAGTAGACCTTGCCGCGATGCGCGATGCGATGCAGTCGCTGGGCGGCGATCCGGACAAGATCAATCCACTGTCCCCGGCTGAACTGGTTATCGACCACTCGGTGATGGTGGATGTGTTCGGCACGCCGGATGCCGCGCAACGCAACGCAGCCATCGAGTTCGAGCGCAACCGGGAGCGGTATGAATTCCTGCGCTGGGGGCAGCAGGCGTTCTCCAATTTCAAGGTCGTGCCGCCGGACACCGGCATCGTGCACCAGGTCAACCTCGAATACCTGGCGAGGACGGTGTTCACCAGGCAGGTCAACGGCGCGGTTGAAGCCTACCCGGACACCGTCGTCGGCACCGATTCACACACCACGATGATCAACGGCCTGGGCGTACTGGGCTGGGGCGTGGGCGGCATCGAGGCCGAAGCGGCGATGCTCGGGCAGCCGATCACGATGCTGATTCCCGAGGTCGTCGGTTTTCGCCTCAGCGGCGCATTGCCGGAAGGCGCCACCGCCACCGACCTGGTATTGACCGTGGTGGAAATGCTGCGCGAGCATGGCGTAGTCGGCAAGTTTGTCGAATTTTACGGAGACGGCCTGGACAACCTATCGCTGGCCGACCGGGCAACCATTGCCAACATGGCCCCGGAGTACGGCGCCACCTGCGGCATCTTCCCGATTGACCGGGAAACCATCGACTACCTGCGCCTGTCCGGCAGGGACAGCGAACAGGTTGAACTGGTCGAGGCGTATGCAAAAGCCCAAGGCATGTGGCGTGATGCGGACAGCCCCGAGGCGCGCTATTCCGCTACCCTGAGCCTGGACATCGGCACGGTAACACCGAGCCTGGCCGGGCCGAAGCGACCCCAGGACCGCATCGCCCTGGCCGAGGTCGGGAAACGTTTCCGCGAGGGCCTGGCGGACATGACCGGCCGTAACGAACCGGCGCGCGCCGAAACAGCCGATTTCGAGTTGAAGGACGGCGCAGTCGTGATTGCGGCAATTACCTCCTGCACCAACACCTCGAACCCGGCCGTCATGGTCGGCGCCGGACTGGTGGCAAAAAAAGCAAGCGCGCGCGGGCTGTCCGTGAAACCCTGGGTAAAGACCAGCCTGGCGCCGGGTTCCCTGGTGGTCAGGGACTACCTGGCGCGGGCGGGGCTGAACGAAAGCCTGGATGCCCTGGGTTTTAATATCGTCGGCTACGGCTGCACCACCTGTATCGGCAACTCCGGCCCGTTGCCGGACGCGGTCAGCCGGGGCATCCGCGAGGGCGACCTGGTGGCCGCATCGGCGCTGTCCGGCAACCGCAACTTCGAAGGCCGGGTCCATGCCGAGGTCAAAATGAACTTCCTGGCATCGCCGCCGCTGGTGGTAGCCTACGCGATCGCCGGCACGGTGGATATCGACCTGCAGAACGATCCCCTGGGGCAGGACCCGAACGGCAACAATGTCTACCTTAAGGACATCTGGCCGAGCCAGGCGGAGATCAATGCGGTCATCGCCGAAGCCATCGATTCAGACATGTTCCGCAGTTCCTACCGGCAAGCCTTCGCCGGCGATGCCAACTGGAACGCCATCGACACCCCCAAAAGCAGCAGGTACCAGTGGAATGAAGCCTCCACCTACGTGCAGAACCCGCCTTATTTCGAGGGTATGAGCACAACCCCGGGCCGGATTGAGCCGATCCGGAACGCCAGGGCGCTGGTCAAACTGGGCGACAGCATTACTACCGACCACATCTCTCCCGCCGGCGCCATCAAGGCCGACACGCCGGCGGGCCGGTACCTGGTCGGCATGGGCGTCGAGCCGCAGGACTTCAACTCCTACGGCTCCCGCCGCGGCAACCACGAGGTGATGATGCGCGGCACGTTTGCCAATATCCGCCTCAGAAACCAGCTTGCGCCGGGAACCGAAGGGGGCTGGACCACGCACCAGCCCTCCGGGGAGCAGATGACGATCTACGAAGCCGCGATGCGCTACCGGGAACAAGAGGTTCCGCTGATTGTGCTGGCCGGCAGCGAATACGGAACCGGCTCATCCCGGGACTGGGCCGCCAAAGGCGCCAGGCTGCTGGGTATCCGGGCGGTGATTGCGGTCAGTTTTGAGCGCATCCACCGTTCCAATCTGGTCGGCATGGGCGTATTGCCGCTGGTGTTCCAACCGGGACAAGACGCCGGCAGCCTGGGCCTGACGGGAGAAGAAACCTATTCCATCGACGGCCTTGAAACCGGCGCCGAAGAAGCGCTGATACGCGCGGTCGCGGATAACGGCGCCACAACGGAATTCACTGCGATGGTGCGCGTGGATACCCCGAAAGAATGGGAGTATTACAACAATGGCGGCATCCTGCATTACGTGCTGCGGCAACTGATATCCGCTTCGTCTTGAGATGAAAATCCTTGCCCTGGACACCTCGACTGAGGCTTGTTCCGCGGCCCTGCTCTGTGACGGCAGCGTCTACGCGCGGCATGAGATCGCGCCGCGCCGCCACGCAGAGTTGATTCTCCCCATGGTGGATTCCGTGCTGGCGCAGGCCGGGTTTGGCCTGAACGATCTTGACGCCATCGCGTTTGGCCGCGGACCCGGGGCCTTCACCGGCGTGCGCATCGCCGCGGGCGTTACCCAGGGACTGGCGCTGGGCGCCAGCCTACCGGTGATTCCGATCTCCTCACTGGCCGCGCTGGCGCAGCCTGCGCTTGGCAATGGGGCTGTTGTGCTGGCGGCGATCGATGCAAGGATGGGCGAAATTTACTGGGCCGCCTACGAAACTGCGCAGGATGGTCTGGCAAGTCCGATATCCGAGGAGCAGGTTACCTCGCCCGATCTGGAGAAAGTTCCTGCAACCGGTCCGATCTTTGGCGTCGGCAGCGGCTGGAAAACCTATCGGGAGCGTCTCGAGCGCGCTCTGACCGGCCAAGTCAGTGGCGCCGATCCGAACTGCTTCCCGCTGGCACAGCATATGCTGCCGCTGGCACAGAGAGAATACCGCGCCGGGCATTGCGCCGGCGCGCAACAGGCGTTGCCCGTATATTTGAGGGACAATGTCGTCAAGCAGGGATGATCGTTAAAACCGCTGTTGTCATACCGATCAAAGGTCTTTGATAAACTCCTGGTAAGCGTCCTCGTCCATGAACTGCTCCAGTTCGCCCATATCGTCCGGCGCCAGTTTGAAAAACCAGCCACTATCGGTAGGGTCGAAATTTACCGCCTCCGGTTTATCTGCCAGGACGCCGTTTACCGCAAGCACCTCGCCACTGATGGCTGCCTTGATCTCACCCGCGGCCTTGACGGATTCTATGATTGCCGCCTCACTGCCGGCGCTTAGCATATCGCCCACATTGGGCAACTCGATATAGACAATATCGCCTAGCTGATCCTGCGCATAATCAGTGATGCCAATGGTAACCGCGCCATCATCTTCCACGCGCAACCACTCATGCTCTTCGGTAAATTTAATACTACTCATGTGCCGCTAATCTCCTATGAAACCTTTGCTTCAGTCAGTTGGGTTAAGGAATCTCTGATTAAGTCAGAGCTTTCCTAAGTATAACACTGAGACCAGATTTACAGCCAATGAACCTGTGTTTGTATGGCGCCGTCAGCAGTCAGGGTCAGGGTCCGATAAGCAGGCGGTTTTGTGTCAATCCCTGCCCGCTCCGCGCGCGCAAGAAACTGCACGCAGGTTGACGGTGAACCGAGCAAGCGCGCGCCATGACGGGTCACGGAAAATTCCTGGTGAATATGTCCCCAGATTATACCTCTTACGTTATCGTGCCGGTCCAGGGCCTTAAACAACGCCGCGCTGTTTTCCAGCGCCATGGAGTCCATCCATGGACTGCCGATAGTTACAGGATGGTGATGCAGGCAAACCAGGACATGTCTGCCGCGAGAACGCGCCAGAGCAGTATCCAGACGGGACAGCTCGGTTGTGGACAGGCAACCGGCGTCGGAGCCAGGCTGATGGGTATTCAGCAGGATTATCGACCAGGCCGGTCCGGTGAGAAAGTTAGCGGCGCTGATGTTGTCACGGTTCAGCAGGCGCTCCATGAGTTCCGGATCGTCGTGGTTCCCGGCCAGGCAATACACCGGCAGTTCAAGCTGGCGGAGTATCCCGGCCAGTTTTTCATAGACCGCTACCGACGGATTGTTGGCCAGATCGCCCGTCAGTAGCACAAGATCGAGATCCTCATGACGCTTCACCGCGTTGATGATATCCAGCAAGGTGTCGGTGGTATTGACGCCGGCCAGAAGTTCGTTGTCGTCGGCGAAGATATGTGTATCCGTCAGTTGCGCCAGTTTAATCTGCGCCGGGCGCTGACAATGCAGTTCAATATGCTGTAGCATGGTTGTATTACATTCCAGGAAAAAAATGATGTCCAGCAGTTCTATTCATTTAACCGGGCAACTCTACAGGTATTTTCAGTCCGTGTCGTTACGGGAGGATGAAATCCTGCGTCGCTGCCGCGAGGAAACAGCAGAACATAAATGGGCCAACATGCAGATTTCCCCTGAGCAGGGACAGTTCATGACCATGCTGGTAAAGCTGCTCGATGCCAGGAAAATCATCGAACTCGGAGTATTTACCGGGTACAGCAGCCTGTGCATGGCCAGAGCGCTGCCGGCGGGTGGCAAACTCATTGCCTGTGATGTGAACAAGGAATACACCGATAAGGCCAGCCAGTACTGGCAAGCGGCCGGTGTTGCGGAGAAAATCGAGTTGCGCTTGGCCCCGGCTCTTGACACCTTGACCGACCTGCTGCGCCACGGCGAGGCGGGCAACTTCGATTTCATATTTGTCGATGCGATAAAGGAAGAATATTCTGACTATTATCCTTTGAACTACCGTTTATTACGGCGCGGCGGTCTGATGGCCATAGACAATGTGCTCTGGGGGGGCAATGTGGCCGACCCGGAAAATCAAACAGCCGAAACCAACGCGATCCGCGCCTTCAACAAAATGGCGCATGAAGATGACCGGGTGGATATCTGTATGCTCCCGGTCGGCGACGGCCTAAGCCTGATCAGGAAACGCTGAGCCATGCCGCAGAATGTCACGATCAAATCGCTGTTAAACGCTGCCGCCCCTGTTCAGGGACTGGAACTGGCCGGTTGGGTCAGGACCAAACGGGACGCCAAAGACTTTTCATTCATTGAGTTGAACGACGGTTCCTGCCTCGCAAATCTCCAGGTGATTGCGGATGCCGGACTGGAAACTGATGCCACACTCAGGCATATCACTACCGGCGCAGCCATTCAGGTGCGGGGCGACCTGGTCGAATCGCCCGGCAAGGGCCAGCAATGGGAGCTCCGGGCCACGGCCGTAGAGGTCGCCGGCGCCGCGCCGGAAGATTATCCTCTGCAGAAAAAACGCCATTCCGATGAGTTTCTGCGGGCGATTGCCCACCTGCGCCCGCGCACCAACAAATACGGCGCCATGTTGCGTATCCGCTCCAGGCTTGCTCAGGCCGTTCACAGCTTCTTCCAGGAACGCGGTTTCAACTGGATTCACACCCCCATCATCACCGGCGCTGACTGCGAAGGCGCCGGAGAATTGTTCCGGGTAACTACTTTGGATCTGGACGATGTCCCCAAGCTGAACGGCGCAGCCGATTTCAGCCAGGACTTTTTCGGCAAGGAGGCGAACCTGACGGTATCAGGACAACTGGAGGTCGAAACCTGTTGCCTGAGTCTCGGACGTGTCTATACATTCGGTCCGACCTTTCGCGCCGAGAACTCCAACACCTCGCGCCATGTCGCCGAGTTCTGGATGATTGAGCCGGAAATGGCCTTCGCCGATTTGAACGACGACATGGACCTGGCGGAGGAGATGATCCGACACCTGGTAAACTTTATCAGGGAGGAATGCCGCGCCGACCTGGACTTGTTCTACCGCTTTGTCGATAAATCATTGCCTGCCACCCTTGAGAACATCGCAGACAATGATTTTGTCCGCCTGCCGTACACGGAGGCTGTGGAAATACTGCAAAATTCAGGCCGCCAGTTCGAGTTTGCGCCGGAATGGGGCAAAGACCTGCAGTCCGAACACGAGCGCTTCTTGACCGAGCAGCATTTCCAGCGGCCTGTAATCGTGTTTGATTATCCGAAAGACATCAAGGCGTTCTACATGCGCCAAAATGATGACGGCAGAACGGTTGCCGCAATGGATGTGCTGGCGCCTTCCATCGGCGAAATCATCGGCGGCAGCCAGCGTGAAGAACGCTATGATTGCCTGGAACGGCGCATTGTTGAGATGGGCTTGGACCCCGCCGATTACTGGTGGTACCTGGAACTACGCAAATATGGTAGCGCGCCCCATAGCGGCTTCGGCCTGGGATTTGAGCGGCTGTTAATGCTGCTGACCGGCGTAGGCAACATCAGGGACGTGATCCCGTTCCCACGCGCCCCGAACCATCTGGAATTTTAATAAGGCTCTAAGCGCTGGCAACATTTTATCGGAAACCTGGTTTATGCGTTTTTTTCAATTGTTGGCGCGTCCGTTTGTCGCATTCGTAGAGCGATACTATCCGGACCCGTTTGTATTCGTGGTCCTGCTCTCCGCGCTCACCTTCGTGTTGTCCCTGGTCCTGGCCGATGCGACACCGGCCAGCGCCCTGTCCACCTGGGGCGACGGCCTACCCAGCCTGCTGAGCTTTACGTCCCAGATCTGCATTACCCTGCTGACGGCCCATGCGCTGGCCCATACCGACCGGGTGCAAGCCCTGTTGAAGCGCGTCGGCAATATTCCGAACAGCGCCACAGGCGCTTATGCCCTGGTAGCATTCAGCGCCGGCATCGGTTCGCTTATTGCCTGGTCGCTGGGTCTCATCGCAGGAGCCACCGTGGCGCGTGAAGTCGCCAGACAGAGCGTCGCAAGAGGCCTACGGATTCACTACCCATTACTGGTCGCATCCGCCTACGCCGGTTTTGTCATCTGGCACATGGGTTATTCCTCATCCGCCGGACTGTTTGTCGCCACCGCCGGTCATTCGCTGGAAGCGCAAATCGGCGTCATCCCGATCACAGAGACCGTGTTTACACTGCGCAACGGCCTGCTGGCGTTGATTACCCTGGTCATCATCACTGCCATCTGCCCGTTAATGCGCCCCAAAGAACAAGAAATAATCGAGATCTACCCCGTCCTGCTTGAGGAGCGCGCCGAAGAACCCGGCGCGCGGGCCGGGCGTCAGACCTTTGCCCAGTATCTTGACGCCATGCGCCCCCTGACGCTGCTCCTCGGCGCCGGCCTGTTCTGCTATATCGGCTACAGTTTCTACGCACAAGGCTTTCACCTGAACCTGAACCTGGTGAACTGGTCATTCCTGGGCGCCGGCCTGCTGCTGGCGCGCTCGCCTTCCCATTACGTGCAATTAATCAACAACGCAAGTTCGACCATCGGACCCGTGCTCATTCAATACCCGTTCTATGCCGGTATCCTGGGCATGATGCAGGGAACCGGGCTCGCCGGCATCATCTCCGACTGGTTCACCGCTATAGCAACCCCGCAGACACTCGGCTTCTTCGCGTTTCTCTGCGCCGGCCTCGTCAACATGTTCATCCCGTCAGGGGGCGGCCAATGGGCAGTGCAAGGCCCGATTTTCATCGAAGCCGGGCAGAACCTGGGAGTCGATCCCTCCATCATCGTGCTGGCCATCTCCTACGGCGACCAGTGGACGAACATGATCCAACCCTTCTGGACCATCCCCCTACTGGCGATAGCGGGCCTGCACATGCGCCAGATCATGGGCTACACCTTCGTCATATTCCTGCTGACCCTGTTCCTGTTCGGCGGTGGTTTGCTGCTCTGGGGCGCGGGGTAATTCAAAACTGAAACGTCACCTCGCCGCCGATGACGCGGCCCTTGGCCAGGGGGGCATAGGCGCCGCCCAGGGGAATGGGGCCGAGCATTGATGGAAGCTGGGTGTCGCCGCCATGCTTGACCTCATTCAGCAGGTTCTTGCCGTAGATTGACAATACCCAGCGGCTGTTGGCCAGGTGGAAGTCCAGGCCGGCATCCAGGATCTTCTGCGAGAGGATATAACCCAGGTTGTTGTCGGTGAAAAACGATTTGTCCCGGTAGGAGTAGCGGACCCGTGTGTCGATATCACCCCAATCACCGGCTTGCAGGCGGTGCATCAGCCCCAGGCTCCAGGTCCACTCTGCGGCGCGCGGCAGGTCCAGGTCTTTGTCGCGATCATCAATCCCGCCATCGCTGTTCAGGTCGAAACTCACTTTCTTGTACTCCGGGTCCAGCCAGCCAACGGAACCGGTAACCTGGATATTTTCCGCCAGGCTTAGCGCGCCGTCCAACTCGAAACCGAGTATTTCGGCGTCTGCCGTGTTCTTGATCACCTGCACGACTCCGGAGATGGGGTCGGCCAGGTTGACTTCCCGCTGCATGTCTTCGATGTCATTGAAAAACAGCGCGCCGTTCAGGTAACCCTGGGCAAAACTCAATTTCCAACCGATTTCATAGTTATCAACGGTCTCGTCCTCAAACGGTCCGGGGCCAAGGTTTACCACATCGATGGCGGTGTTGCGCAGGTTGTAGCCACCGGAACGGAAGCCCCGGCTCCAATGCGCGTACAGGCGCGCGCGATCAGTGACGCGCCAGCTCATACCCACCTTGGGAGACCAGCTATCCCACTCTTTATCATCGGTAAAATCAAAATTGCAAGTGTCTTCAAGCACATTGCAGGGCGAGTTGACGTTTCTGACCAGGGAGGCGATGCGCGCCTTCTTTTCTTCCGATGTGTAGCGCAAACCGGCGCTGAATGTGATCGAATCGCTCAGGTCATAGTCCACCGCCGCGAACACGCCGATGGTTTCCACTTCGTATTCGCCCCCGCCATCCTGGGTCAATGCCGGAGAGCCGTCCGGGGTCACCAGCCCCAGCAGGTTGCGCCGCTCATGGTAAACAATGTCGTTGTTGAAATAGTAAACGCCCGTAGTCAGGTTGACACGCTGCGCAAACACGCCATTGTAGCGCAGCTCGTTGCTCACCTGTTCCTTGTCCTCGTAGCCAAACGCGTGAAACAGGCTGACAGGTTGGGCATCGATATCGCTCAGCAACGCCAATTCTTCGCTTCGATAGCCGAAAATGTTGGTAATCTTGCCGTTTTCGCCGACGTTCAAGTTAAGTTCAGCGCTGACAAAATGCGTTTCCACATCCAGGAAGCCTTCCTCATTTATGGAAAAATCGTGGCTGTCCCGGTCAAAGCTCAGCGGTTTGGCGTCGATCCCGAGCCCGTTGGTATGCGCCTGAGAAACGGAACCGTCACCGTCGATTTCCCTGTACTGGTAACGCAATACCAGTTCCACCCTGTCGCCGGCCTGCCAGACCACGACCGGGCGAAACATCAGTTGTTCCAGGGCGCCGAAGTCATTGCCGTTCAACTCGTTCTCAAACCAGCCATCATCATCGTTGTAGTATGCCGTGACACCGATACTGAGGCCGTCACCGACCGGGCCGCCAATGCTGCCCATCAGGTACTTGTTCAGTCCGCCGTCACCGCCGCCGTCCAGCGCGGCGCGCACGCGGGCCTCGAATTCCTCACCGGGTTTCCGGGTGTTCATGAGGATGGCGCCACCGGTCACGTTGCGCCCGAACAGGATGCCTTGCGGGCCGCGCAGGACTTCGATGCTTTCCAGGTCAAAAGCATCGAACGCAGCGCCGGTATTTGACCCCAGATAAACGCCGTCAACGAAGATGCCCACGGTGGGGTCGATGGACGGGATGGAACTGTTCACCCCCAGGCCGCGTATGGAAAAGTTGGAGATGCCCCTGGCAGTGCCAATCTCATCCAGGGCCACATTGGGCAGACTCACTGCCAGGTCGGTCAGGCCGCGTAGTTTGCGCGCGTCGATCTCATCAGCTCCCAGCGCGCTGATCGAAAGCGGCGTATCAAATAACGTTTCTTCCCGTTTTAGCGCGGTCACCACGACCTCTTCCAGCATGGGCAGCATATCCCGCTGTTGTCCGGATTCCTGCGTGTTCGCGGTGAGTGGAGTGAAAATACCGTTTAGTACAATCAGCGCGGTAAACAGAATGGAACTATTGCGATATCGGTTGAACATTTGACACCCCCCTCAGTTTAAGAAGCTAAACCATCACTTAGTTGATCCAGTGTACACGATTCATGGCGTCGAAAAAAAGCTTCCACGTCCTGTAACTCGCTGGTATGCGCCATCTCCGGCAAGCTGTTCAGGAAAATCCTGCCGTAGGGTCGGGTCCTGAGCCTGGGGTCGCCGATCATCAACGCGCCGTAATCGCTGCTGTCCCTGATCAAGCGTCCGATGCCCTGTTTCAAGGCCAGCGCCGCTTCGGGCACCTGGTATTCCAGGAACGGATTCCTACCCTGCTCCTCCATCCGGGTCAGTCTCGCTTTCAATACCGGATCGCCTGGAGAGGCGAACGGCAGTTTGTCGATGATGACGCAGGACAGGGCCTGTCCCCGGACATCCACCCCCTCCCAGAAACTGCTGGTGCCCAGCAATACCGCTTGGGGGGTGGTCCTGAAGGTTTCCAGCAGTTCTGTACGCGGCGCGTCTCCCTGTACCAGGATCGGATAATCCAGCGCATCGCCGACCAGTTCGGCAGCCTGGCGCAGCGCCCGGTGGCTGGTAAACAGGAAAAATGCCCGTCCCCTGGTGAGGCGCAACAGCGGGACCGCTTTTTCCACCAGCCTCTCAGTAAAATCGCTCGCACCTGGTTCGGGTAAGCCCGGGGGCAGATACAACAGTGACTGGCTAGTGAAGTCGAACGGGCTATCCCAGTCGCAGGTTTTGACCTGTTCCAGGCCGAGGCGCGCAGAAAAATAGTCAAACTGCCGGTTCACACTCAGGGTTGCAGAGGTAAACACGTTTATGCACTCGAATTCCTGCATGCGCGCGCGGAACACGCCGGCAATATCCAACGGGGTCTGGTGCAGGAAAAACCCGTTGCCGCGTAGTTCAAGCCAGCGGATGAACTCATCTTGTTCGCGTTCGTTGAAGCGATCCAACAATGCCGATGCTGTAACCACTCGCTTGTGGCAGTGTTCCAGTAACTTACCTCGACCGGCGAAGTCCTCCAGCGCCTTGTGTACGGCAGCAATTTTCTCCAGAAGGGTCGATAATGCGGCGCTTACCTTCTCCTTTATCTCAGCCCAGGCGATGCGGCTGTCTTCCCGCGGGAAACTCAGGATCAAGTCGCGGATTGCTTTTTGAACCTGATCCAGCACTTCCGGAAAATCAGGCAGGTCCGCGGCCTCCTCAAAGTACGCTTTCCTGGTGTCGGACACCAGTTCCAGCAGTTGCCGGCTGCCCAGGGTCTCGCTGAAAAACTGTGAAGCCAGTTCCGGCAACTGGTGTGCCTCGTCGAACACCACCATCTCCGCGCTGGGCAGCAGTTCGCCGTAACCGGCCTCCTTCAGCGCCATGTCCGCCAGGAACAGGTGATGGTTGACGACAGCCAGGTCCGCGTCCGCGGCGCGGCGGCGGGCGCGGAAAATGAAACAATCATCATAAAAGTCACATTCCTGGCCCAGGCAGTTATCGGTGGTGGAAACGCAGTGGGACCTGACGGAAGCCTGTTCCGGAATATGGGTCAACTCGGCCAGGTCGCCACTATCTGTCTGTTGCGACCAATCCCGAATATCAGCCAGGTAACTTCTGTCCTGCGGTTGTAGACGGCGCGGGTCGGTTTCCGCTTGTCTCAGACGATGCAGACACAGGTAATTGGCGCGCCCCTTCAACAACGCCGCCTTAAGCGTCCGGCCGACGGCTGCGCGCACCAGCGGCAGATCGCGGGCAAAAAGCTGGTCCTGCAGATGTTTGGTGCCGGTAGAGATGACCACTTTACGGCCCGACTGAATCGCCGGCACAAGGTATGCAAAGGTTTTGCCGGTGCCGGTGCCGGCCTCGCAGATCAGTGATTCACCCTGGTCTATCGCCTCCCGTATAGCCTCGGCCATCTCGAGCTGCTGCGGCCGAGCCGAGAAATCCTGGACCAGGCCCGACAGGACGCCGTCTTCACCGAGGATTTCTATCGGTGTTTGCATTTGAAGTCCTTTTAAGGTGTCAGAGTGATAACCAACGGTTTATTTCACACGACTCACATACTCCCCCGTGCGGGTATCCACCTTGATTCTCTCGTCCTGCTCAATGAACAAGGGCACCTTGACGGTGGCTCCGGTTTCCAGGACGGCCGGTTTGGCGCCGCCGGAGGCCGTGTCGCCGCGTACACCCGGGTCAGTTTCGGTGATCGTGAGTTCGACGAAGTTCGGCGGCTGCACGGTCAGCGGCGCGCCATTCCATAAAGTCACCCCACAGTTCTCCTCCCCGGTCAGCCATTGGGCGGCATTGCCCAGCGCAGTCTCATCGACTTCGACCTGCTCATAGGTGTTCATGTCCATGAAATACCAGATATCACCATCGTTATAGAGGTACTGCAACGTCACCTCCATCACGTCAGCAGCGGGCACGCTCTCACCGGACTTGTAGGTCTTTTCCAGCACTCTGTCCGTCTTCAGGTTGCGAATCCTGATGCGCGTGAAGGCCTGCCCCTTGCCCGGCTTGACAAACTCACTCTCCAGTATCGCGCAGGGGTCGCCATCGATAATCAGTTTCAGGCCAGGTTTGAATTCGTTTGTGCCGTAGTTCGCCATGTTTTCTTCAATCCGGTTTAATTGTCGCCACCTGCCGGTAGCCCCGCGGCAGGACGCTGCCGCGACGGCCGCGTGCGCCATGATAATGGTTCCAGTCCTTCGGTTTCAAGGTCAGGTGGCGTTTGCCGGACTCCAGCCGCAGCTTGTCTTTTTTTCCGAATACGGTGAAAGCAACCAGGTACTCCTCCCGATTCTTGAGCCTGGCCGGCGGCATCTGCATGATCTTGACCCCTTTGCCCCGGGCCAGTTGCGGGAACTCGGCCAAGTCCGTCACCAGCAGGCGACCCTCTGAACTCACCGCGGCCACCAGGTCCTGCTGGTGATCAGTTACCGCTACCGGCGGCAGGATCAGCGCGGACTGTGGCACGTTCAACACTGCTTTGCCGGCTTTCACCTTCACATACAGGTCGCCCAGCCTGGCGACGAACCCATAGCCGGCATCGGTGGCAAGAAAATACAGGTCATCACTCTCACCCAGCATCACACCGACGAAGGCGGCGCCGTCCGGCGGCGTTACCCAGGCCGACACCGGTTCGCCATGACTGCGCGCCGACGGCAGGATGTGCGAAGGAATGGAATAGCAGCGGCCGGTGGTATCAAGAAATACTGCCAACTGGTTGCTGCGCCCCATCGCAGCCTGCCTGAAATTATCGCCGGCCCGGTAAGTCAGGGTTTCCGAGTTGATGTCATGCCCTTTCGCGGCCCTCACCCAACCTTTCTCGGACAGTATTACCGTCAGCGGTTCCGTAGGCAACAGTTTTGTCTCATCCAACGCCCGGGCTTCTTCGCGCTGTTCCAGGGGTGAGCGACGCGCATCGCCGAACTTTTCCATATCAGCCCGGATTTCCTCCTTAACCTGGTTCTTCAAACGGGTGGCCGAACCCAGTATCTGCCGTAGCTGCTCGCGTTCTTGCTGCAACTCGTCCAGTTCACCGCGGATCTTTATCTCCTCCAGTTTGGCAAGACGCCGTAACCTGAGGTCGAGAATGGCCTCAGCCTGAGCATCGGACAGGTGAAATCGCCGCATCAACTCCTGCTTGGGGTCGTCTTCCTCGCGTATGATCCGAATCACTTCGTCAATGTTCAGGTACGCGATCATCAGGCCTTCCAGCACATGCAGCCGCTGCTCAACCTGCTCCAGCCGATACTGCAGGCGCCGGCGCACCGTCTCCGTGCGGTACTGCAACCACTCCTCCAGGATGGTCTTCAGGTCCTTGACCTGGGGCCGACCATTGATGCCGATCATGTTCAGGTTGACCCGGTAACTGCGTTCCAGGTCCGTCGTGGCGAACAGGTGCGACATCAGTTCCGTCAGGTTGACACGGTTGGAGCGCGGGATAAACACCAACCGGGTCGGATTCTCATGGTCGGATTCATCGCGCAGATCCGCCAGCATGGGTAGTTTCTTCGCCTGCATCTGCGCGGCCACCTGTTCCAGAATCCTGTTCCCCGATGTCTGGTATGGCAACGCAGTCACGATTACGTTCCCGGCCTCCTTCTCCCACTTGGCCCGCAGTTTCACCGAACCGTAACCGCTTCGATAGATTTCCCGGATTTCAGTTGCCGGCGTAATTATTTCCGCCTCTGTGGGAAAGTCCGGGCCTTGCACATGGTCGAACAGATCATCAATCGTACTTCGGGGCTGCTCCAGCAGGTGGATGCAGGCGCCGGCCACCTCCTCCAGGTTGTGGGGCGGTATGTCCGTCGCCATGCCGACAGCAATGCCCGTGGCGCCGTTCAATAATATATTCGGCAGGCGCGCAGGCAACAGCTTAGGCTCCTGCAGGGTGCCGTCGAAATTAGGAACCCAGTCAACCGTCCCCTGCCCCAGTTCCGCCAGCAGCGTCTGGCTATATGGTTTGAGCCTGGATTCCGTGTAGCGCATGGCCGCAAACGACTTGGGGTCGTCCATGGAACCCCAGTTCCCCTGGCCGTCGATAATGGGATAGCGGTAGCTGAAGTCCTGGGCCATCAGTACCATGGCCTCGTAACAGGCGCTGTCTCCGTGCGGATGGAACTTGCCGATAACGTCTCCCACCGTGCGGGCCGACTTCTTGAACTTGGCGGCCGCGCTCAGGCCCAGTTCCGACATCGCGTAGATGATGCGCCGCTGTACCGGCTTTAAACCGTCGCCGATGTGCGGCAGCGCACGGTCCAGGATGACATACATGGAGTAATCCAGGTATGCCTTTTCGGTAAATTCATATAAGGGTCGGGTTTCGTTCTGCTCGAAATCCAAGACAAGATTTTGCGACATTACGCGTTCCTTTTACTAATGGTTCCTTTTACTAATGTCGCAAGCCCTGAAGACTGCGACGTGATGATATTGGAACATAGCACAGGCTGCGCAACACTGCAATGGGAGCTGCGATAACCGAATTCAATTCTGCCCCCCTCTGTTGAAGTTTAAATACCATCCATTCCGCATCAGAAGCCCGGAAGCTTGGTAGAGGATATGATATAGTTGAGAAAGCTCTAAGACTTAATCAGAGGTTGCTTAACGCTACCGCAGCCGATAAGGATCGATATAAAGGAAGCTCTGACTTACATCAGAGGTTCCTAAAATTTATTCTTCTTTCTTAGAAAACCTGAATAAATATTTGACAAAACTGAATTTTCTGAATATTATTTGGTTACGACACCCTCTGTTTCCTTCACTTGACATAAGAGATATTGATTATGGCAACTGTTAATGAAAACCCATCTCGGGATGCGTCGGCAAGTATCCAAACCAGAGAAACGATGGCCGTTGGCGATACATTCAATGGCATCCTGTCCAATAAGTTCGATGAAGACTGGATAAAAATAGAACTGCAGAGGGGAACAACCTACCAGATTAACCTCTCCGGCCGCGGAAAAAACGGCGATGAGGCGGAAGACACCATACTCATGCTGTTCGATGCCAAGGGAAATCACATCGCTACCAATGATGATATCGATACCGCAAAAGGCGTATTTGACTCGCAGTTGACATTTACCCCGACGGCCAGTGGCGTCTACTACCTCAGCGCCAGCAGTTACTCTGCAAATCCGAACAGGGACAATTCCGGCGCGTACGAGTTGACCGTTATCCTCAGCGGCGCCACGACACCAACACCTCCTCCAACACCGACACCCCCTCCAACACCAACGCCCCCTCCCACCCCCACTCCGCCCCCGGACCCGGGTGCCGGGCCCGATATCATCGGAACCGGCGTCCGTGAAACGCTGAACGGCAGCGCGCGCGGGGAAACCATCAGGGGTCTTGGAGGCAGCGATACGCTCAACGGGCGCGGCGGTAACGACACGTTGGACGGCGGTGGCGGCGACGACACCTTGAATGGCGGCGCTGGCGCCGATGTGCTGATCGGCGGGACCGGCATTAATAGCGCGTCTTATGCCGATTCGCCCGACGGCGTCACCGTGCGTCTGCATAATGCGGTAGCCCGTGGAGGCGATGCGCAGGGCGACACGTTCGGGCGGTTCATCACCTGGACCTACACAGAGAATGGCGAGACCGTCTCGGTACAAACGCCCGATATTATCCACCTGACCGGTTCAGATGAAGACGATATTCTGGCCGGCGATGCCAGGGCGAATACCCTGCGCGGCGGTGAGGGCGACGATACGCTTTTCGGCGGGCCAGGCGGCAACCACACCAATGACGACAGGCTCTATGGTGATGACGGCGACGACAAGCTGTTTGGCGGTCTTGGCGATGACTGGTTGTACGGCGACGACGGCGACGATTTACTCAGTGGCGGCGACCATCAAGACACGCTCGACGGCGGCGATGACGATGACGAGTTATACGGCGGCGACGGCAACGATGAACTCAACGGCGGGAGGGGCGCAGACAGGCTGTTCGGCGAGGCAGGTAATGATGAACTACGTGGCAACCTGGGTAATGACGTCTTATCCGGCGGCGATGGCCGGGACGACCTGTACGGCGGTGACGGCCACGACAAACTGATTGGCGGCGACGGCAATGACGACATGGAGGGCCAGGATGGTGATGACATACTGGAAGGCGGTAGCGGCAATGACGACATGGTTGGTGGCTTCGGCGATGACATCTTCAAGTTCAGTTTTGGCGCGGGGGACGATGTCATCGAAGATTTTACTCCCGGTGAAGACAGGATCGATCTGACAACGATTTCCAGCATTAACGATTTTGACGATCTGGATATCAGCGAATTCGGCAACAATGTTCTGATTGAACTGCCGGGCCGCGCGGAACTGGTACTTGAAGGCGTGTTGCTCAGTCACCTGACTGAAGATGAGTTTATTTTCAGCGGCAGCCGTGATCCTGACCCCGACCCTGATCCGGATCCGGATCCGACGCCTGACCCTGACCCGGATCCCCCGGTAACGGGCGATCCTAACGCCGACCGCCTGCACGGCAGCAACAGTGGCGACAGCCTGGACGGCCGCGCCGGTAACGATGTGCTGTACGGCGGCCGCGGCAACGACACACTCAAGGGTGGCGCAGGGGTTGACAGCCTCGAAGGCGGCCCCGGTGATGACACTCTGATCGTCGATTACTTTGATTTTACCGACGGCAAGACGCCGCCTGACGACGGCAACAGGACCATGGCGCAGGGCGTGATGGATGGCGGCGAGAATGACGACGGCAGCGCCGACGGCGATACCTTGTCTTTCGCGGAATTCACGGATGAGGACGGCAACGGCGAGGGCGTTGGGGTAACCCTGGCAAACGATGGCGTGATCTACAAGGGCGATGTCGATACCGGCGCTGCCGTTACGGGCTTTTACAAAAACATTGAGAACGTTATAGGCAGCCGTTACGGCGACAGGATCACGGGCGATGGCGCTGACAACGTGATAGAGGGTGGCCCCGGGATCGATACACTGAATGGCGGCAGCGGCACGGATACCGTTTCCTACCGCCATTCACCTAGCAGTGTTACCGTAACGATCAACGGCGAAGCGTTCAAAGGCGACGCGGCCGGCGACATCCTGAGTAATTTCGAAAATATTATCGGTTCCGCCTATAACGATATCCTGACCGGCGACCGGGGTAATAACGTGATGGAAGGACTGGCAGGCGCCGATACCCTGGACGGCGCAAGAGGCACGGATACCCTGTCCTACGCGAGTTCCAATAGTGGTGTCAGCATCAACCTGAACCGGGGAACCGGCGATTTTGACGACCAGAACAACACCATCCTGACCAGCAGCGGTGGTCATGCCGCCGGCGACAAGGTCAAGTACGGCGCGTTCGCCAACGTCATTGGCTCCGCTCACCGGGACAACCTGACCGGCGACAATGACGCCAACACGCTGCACGGCGGCGACGGTAACGACACTTTGAACGGCGATGACGGCGACGATCTCCTCAATGGCGGCCCCGGCGGCGACACGCTGGACGGCGGCGACGGCAACATGGATATTGCCACCTACGCAGAGGCCGGCGCCTCGGTGACCATCGATCTCTCCGGCAGTAGCGGCCGGGGCACCGGCGGCGATGCCCGCGGCGATACCTATAGAAATATCGAAAAGTACGTGGGTTCCGCTTTCGACGACATCTTCATCGCCGGCAAAAACCCCGACAATTTCGACGGCGGCAACGGTTCGGATACCGTTTCCTACATCAGGTCCGGCGTCGCGGTCGCGGTGGACCTGACAGACCGCGATGGGCAGGACGCGACGGGTGATTTTGATAATGAGGATAACTACGCAAAGGGAGACACACTAACCAGCATCGAAAACATTATCGGTTCCGATGTCAGCGCCGGCGATAGCAACGCCACCCACGACAACCTTGAAGGCAACAGCGGCGCCAATGTCATAGACGCGCGCGCGGGCAACGACCTCGTAGACGGCGGCGCCGGCGACGACACGATCACCGGCGGGCGCGGTAGCGACACGCTTACCGGCGGCGCTGGCGCCGATACGTTCGTCTTCGCCTCCGGCGACGGTAAGGATACCATTACAGACTTCAGCATAGGCACGGATAAAATAGACCTGAGCGCTTACCGCAACCTCGATTTTGTCACCGCAAAAGAGGGGGACGCGAACACCATCGACCTGCCGGGCAACGACGAGATTACGCTGAACGGCGTGAGTGTGGACAGACTGGGCGCGGATGACGTGATTTTCTACAACCGTGACGCCGACAACGTGTTGAGCGGCAACAGCGACGGCAACCTCATCTGGGGCGGCGGAGGCGATGACAGGATCGACGGGCGCGGTGGCGCGGACACCATCAATGGTGGTCCGGGCGATGACGACCTCATCGGTGGCGCCGGCAACGATACCATCAATGGCAATGCAGGGGATGACACCATTGAAGGCAGCGACGGCGCGGATAACATGAACGGCGGCGATGGCATCGACACCCTGTCGTATGCAGGCTCGCCGCAGCGCACTGGCGATCGTAACGCGGCGGACTATATTTCCGGCGTGACGGTGACATTGAACGGCTCTGCCAGTGGCCCCGGCACCGATGCGGAGACCACTGACGGCACGACTACCACTTCGGATACCAGCGCAGGTTTCGAGAATCTTACCGGCAGCCGCTACGATGACTCACTGACCGGCGACGGCGGGGCCAACGTCATCAAGGGCGGCAGCGGCAACGACATGCTTGACGGTGGCGGCGGCGCCGACACCCTGGAAGGCGGCCCGGGCGCTGACACGATTACCGCTAGCGGCAGCGATGACTTCCTGTCCTATGAAGGCTCCAACTCCAGTGTCCGGATCGACCTGAGCGCAGGCGCTACGACGGACAATATCACCTACATCGAGACTGCCAGCGGCGGCGACGCCTCGGGCGACAAGATCACGCATGGGCAGTTCCTGAACATTATCGGTTCCCGCTCCAGCGACACGCTGACCGGCGACGACGGCAACGCCGACAACAATATCCTGGACGGGCGCGCCGGCAACGACACCCTGACCGGCCACGGCGGCAACGATACCCTGACAGGCGGAACAGGCAACGACACGTTGCGGGGCGGCGAAGGCAATGACACCCTGGACGGCGGTCCGGGCAGAGACAGCCTGGACGGCGGCGGTTCGGACGCGAATCCGGGGACGGATACCGCAACCTACGCCAGCGCGACGGCAAGCGTGACCGTGGACCTGGACAGCGGCAACAGCGGAGGCGGCGACGCCGAAGGCGACACCTACGACGGGATTGAAAAATATCTCGGCTCTGCGCACAACGATGTGTTTATCGCCGGGAAGAATGCACATGATATTAACGGCGGTGACGGTTCGGACACCGTGTCCTACGAAAGGTCGAGCGGCGCGGTCGAGGTGGATCTGACAGACCGCGATGGGCAGGACGCCACGGGTGATTTTGATAATGAGAACAACTATGCCAGGGGAGATACGCTGACCGGTATCGAAAACATCACCGGTTCAAACTACGACGACGACCTGACTGCCGGCAATGGCGGGAGCGTCATCGACGGCAACAGGGGCGATGATGATCTGACCAGCGGGCCCGGCGCCGACATTTTCGTATTTGTCAGTGGCGATGGTGATGACGAGGTGTTCGGTTTCTCCAAGGATTCAGACAAGATCGACCTCAGCGGATTTTCCAGCATCGCCTCCATGGCTGACCTGGACATCAGCCCGGTGGGCGTGAATGATGCCAATACAGAAATTGATTTGCCCGGCAATGGCGAGATCACGCTTTACGGGATAACTGAAGCTGACCTGAGCGCTGACAACTTCATTTTTTACGACCGGTCCGTCAACGGCTCCAGCGGCGGCAACATCCTCAAAGGTGACAACTACAACAACACCATAGACGGACAGGGCGGCAACGACCGTATCTTTGGCGAAGCCGGCAGAGATGTCCTCAAGGGCGGTTCCGGTGACGATGAAATGTATGGCGGCGAGGACAATGACATCCTCGATGGCGGCGCCGATAACGACCTGATGGATGGCGGCCCCGGCGAAGACACCTTCGTGTTTGCCCCCGGACATGGCAACGACCACATCATGGACTTCACCAGGGGGTCTGACGTCATAGACCTGACCGCGTTTGCCCTGATTGATGACTTCTCTGACCTGACAACGAGACGGGATGGGGATAACCTGGTCATTGACCTGTCTGCTTATGACAGCGGAACCATCACCTTGTTGGGTGTCACCAGTATTGATGGCAACGACTTCTTGTTTTAGTCCGAATATCTTACCAATTGATGCGCCAATCTGACCTTGGGAAGCTCTGAACAAGTCCATCGTGGACTTGTCAGAGGTTCCCCTATATCGTCGCCAGGTCGCCTTTGCGTTCCAGCCAGTCCTTACGGTCCGGGGCGCGTTTCTTTGCCAGCAGCATGTCCATCATCCGGTCTGACTGATCGTCTTCCGGCAAAGTAAGTTGGACCAGCCGGCGGGTTTCCGGCGCCATCGCCGACTCGCGCAATTGCATGGGGTTCATCTCCCCCAGTCCTTTGAAACGTTGGACATTGACCGCGCCCTTTATCTTCTCCGCGGCGATACGGTCGAGCACACCGGATTTTTCCGCATCGTCCAGCGCGTAGAAGACTTCCTTGCCCACATCGATGCGGTACAGGGGCGGCATCGCCACATACACATGTCCGGCGCGCACCAGCGGGCGAAAATGCTTAAGGAACAGCGCGCACAGCAGGGTGGCGATATGCAGGCCGTCGGAATCGGCATCGGCCAGGATACAGATGCGGCCGTAGCGCAACCGGGACAGGTCATCGGAACCCGGGTCCACGCCCAGGGCCACCGAGATATCGTGGACTTCCTTTGAGGACAGCACTTCACCCGGTTCCACTTCCCAGGTATTCAGGATCTTGCCCCGCAACGGCATGACGGCCTGGAATTCCCGATCCCGTGCTTGCTTGGCGGAACCACCGGCAGAATCGCCCTCCACCAGGAACAACTCGCTGTTTTCGGCGGACTGGCTGGCGCAGTCCGCGAGCTTGCCCGGCAACGCCGGTCCACTGGTGATCTTCTTGCGCACGACGCTCTTGCCGGCTTTCAACCGGTTCTGGGCATGCCGGATTGCCAGTTCGGCGATCCTCTCGCCGGTCTCCACATGCTGGTGCAGCCACTGGCTTAGGGCATCGCGCACCACCCCGGAAACGAAGGTGGAACATTCCCTGGAAGCCAACCTTTCCTTGGTCTGCCCCAGGAACTGGGGATTGTCCAACTTTACCGAGAGCAGGTAAGCGCAGCGGTCCCAGACATCCTCTGCGCTCAGCTTGACGCCGCGGGGTAGCAGGTTGCGCGATTCGCAGAACTCCCGCAAGGCCTCCAGCATGCCCTGGCGCAGGCCGTTCACATGGGTGCCGCCCTGGGTGGTGGGCACCAGGTTCACGTAACTCTCCGTGATTAGGTCGCCGGGTTCAGGCAGCCAATGTACCGCCCAATCCACTTGTTCGTCATTGCCTTGCATATGGCCTTTAAACGGCTCCACAGGCAGTAATTCAACGCCGGACAGCATGCTGGACAGGTAAGCGCTGACGCCGTCCTCGTAGCGCCACTCCACCTGTTCGCCGGCGGCTTCATCATTGAGACTGACCATCAGACCGGGACATAACACCGCCTTGGCGCGCAACAGGTGTTTGAGCTTCGCTCTTGCCACCGAGACGGTATCGAAGTAAGCCGGGTCGGGCCAAAAGCGCAGGGTGGTGCCGGTGTTGCGTTTGCCGACCTCCGCTATCACCTCAAGCGGACTGACGCGCTTGCCATCGACAAAAGCCATATTGTATTCCTTACCGTCGCGCTTGACCCAGACCTCCAGGTGTTTCGACAAGCCGTTGACCACGGACACACCCACGCCATGCAAGCCGCCGGAGAAGCGGTAGTTCTTGTCGGAGAACTTGCCCCCGGCATGCAAACGGGTCAGCGCCACTTCCACGCCCGGGAGTTTCTCGCCCGGGTGTACGTCCACGGGCATGCCCCTGCCGTTGTCCGCGACGGTGATGGAATTATCCTTATGCAAGGTAACTTCAACCTTGTCGGCATGGCCGATAATGGCTTCATCGACGCTGTTGTCGACCACTTCCTGCACCAGGTGATTGGGCCGCGTGGTATCCGTGTACATGCCCGGCCGTTTGCGCACTGGTTCAAGACCGGTGAGTACTTCGATATCGGCAGCGGCGTAGGTGTCAGCCATGGGCGTCGTCGGATTATAATGGATTGCTGCCCCTGCTTACAGCGCACAAACCCAACCCTGCGCCGGAATGAAAACCACTATGCGGTTAAATCGCCGACCAGCGATGCGCGTATTGCCGTAGCGATGGGCGCTACCTGGCAAGTATAGTCCGCATGGCTGATACCGGCGGAAATTTCCGCACCCTGTTGCAGCGCGCTGATATCCTCCGGCGACAACTCAAAGCGCATGAAGTGCACGGATGAAGTCTTGGCTCCGGTCGCGCGTTCGAGATCTTCATCGCAAACCGGCACAATAACCGGACCGGCGCCCACGCGCATCCAGACACAGTCTTCTACGCCGACCAGTTTTGCCAGCATCTCCCTGCGCTCGGTAGGGTCATCGTATTCCAGCATGAATGTGGCCTTCCAGTTGTGCCCATCCGGGATTAGCGGATTATAGGCCGCCAGTTCCTCTTCGATCGCGTCGCGCTCGAAGATTCTCTCAATGCGCAGCATCTCCTGTACCTGGTAGTGGATGGTGAGGCGATCTTCAAAATACAGGTTGGCGTTGGCGCCCAGCGCCAGCCGCCGCGCCTTTTTGTGCTGCATTACCCTGGCGCGGAAATCGCTGCGTACCTGCGAATATTTCTCCAGCGTGAAGAGGTCTTCCCTGTTCAGTTTTGCCGGCATTTCACAAACCGTAAGCAGTCTTGAGTAGGGAAAAAGCGGATTCGGCTGCGCCCGGATCATCTTTCCCCATGCCGTTTTCAATCTGTGCGCCCGCCATCGGACAATCGCTGACATAATGATCTGCCTGTGCCTGCTTGACCTTGTTCACCACCGGACGGCAGATTTTTTTGGAAATTTCGTGACTCTCGGCCTTCACTGCGTAGGTGCCGTCATGGCCGGAGCAGCGTTCGATTACCTCGATTTGGGTATCCGGCGCCAGCGCCAGTACATCGCGGGTCTTCAGCCCGATATTCTGCACCCGCTGGTGACAGGGCGCGTGGTAGACGATTTTGCCCAGGGATTGCCTGAAATCGGTCTTCAGCTTCCCCTCCTTATGGCGCAGCATCAGGTATTCAAACGGGTCATAAAATGCCTGCCGCACCTTCTCCACCTGCTCATCATCGGGGAACATCAGCGGAAGTTCCTGCTTGAACATCAATACACAGGAAGGGATGGGGGCAACAATGTCCCAACCCTGTTCCACCAGCGCCGCGAGTTGGGGTACGTTGACGTTTTTTGCGCGCTCCACCGCATCCAAGTCACCCAGTTCCAGCTTGGGCATGCCGCAGCAATCCTCTTTTTCCGCCAGGGTCACCGGGATACCGTTATGCTCGAATATCGCGATCAGGTCTTGCGTGACCCCGGGGGTGTTCCGGTTGCAGTAACAGGTGACGAACAAGGCTACCTTGCCCGTAGTGCGCCCTGCCGGCTCCGCTTCAAGCTGCGGCGGACGCCGGTTCTTGACCCGGCTGCGTAAAGACCGGGAATGGAACCGGGGCAAAGGCGCGTCCGCATGCACGCCGGCGGTTTTTTCCAGCAGTTTGCGCACTGGCCGGGTTTGATTTGCCGCATTCACCAGTTGCGCAACAACGGGGATGCCGGCCAGGTTGCCGACAGTTTTTGTCGAGGTCAGCGCCTTGTCGCGCCATTTTGTTTTGCCTTCCCTGAAGTTAACGGCCTTGGCACGTAGCATCAGGTGCGGGAAATCGACGTTCCACTCATGGGGTGGCACGTAGGGACACTTGGTCATGTAGCAGAGATCGCATAAATAACATTGATCCACGACCTTGCCGTAATCTTCCTGCGCTACGCCATCCACTTCCATAGTCTCCGACTCATCGATCAGGTCAAACAGGGTGGGGAACGCATTACACAGGCTGACACACCGGCGGCAACCGTGGCAGATGTCAAACACGCGTTCCAACTCCGTGTTCAACGCCTGCTGGTCATAATAGTCCGGCTGCTTCCACTCGATGGTATGGCGGGTGGGCGCTTCCAGGCTGCCCTCGCGTAGGTCGGCACTCATAGGGTAGTTTTCGCAAATTACTGGTTAAAAAAGAGCCGGGCTTCAGCGCGCGGCCGGCCCGGCTCGGTATTACTATCGCCTGGTCAAATCAGGCGTCAAGGTTGTCCAGGGCTTTCTGGAAACGGTTGGCGTGGGAACGTTCCGCCTTGGCGAGAGTCTCGAACCAGTCGGCGATCTCGTCCAGGTTTTCATCCCTGGCGGTCTTGGCCATACCGGGATACATATCGGTGTACTCGTAGGTTTCACCGGCAATCGCGGCCTTCAGGTTGTTCTCGGTTGTACCGATCGGCTCGCCCGTAGCGGGGTCGCCGACTTCTTCAAGGTATTCAAGATGGCCGTGCGCATGGCCGGTTTCGCCTTCGGCAGTTGAACGGAACACTGCGGAGACGTCATTGAAACCCTCCACATCCGCTTTCTGGGCAAAATACAGGTAGCGACGGTTGGCCTGGGATTCGCCGGCAAATGCCGCCTTCAGGTTGTCTTCAGTTTTGGTGCCTTTCAAACTCATTTTCTATCTCCTGGTCTTTGATCTGTTCTGTGGTATTACGCTTTCAGAATAGTGATTGCTCAGTTGGAATTTTACTTATCCCGCCGATAGTGTCAACTTGATAAACCAGGCATTTTCATTGTATTTTTCAATCGCAGGCATAGGTTTTATCAATAAGCCGGGGCCACAGCAAATTTTTACTCTGCTCCCGAATATCGGTACAATCCTCGGAATTATCGACCGGAGGCCAACTCGTGTCCGATACGAAAACCGAAATTGATTTTGAGAAAGCGCTGGCTGAACTCGAAAAGCTTGTTGAAACTATGGAAAAAGGCGAACTTACACTGGAGGATTCCCTGAAGCAATTCGAACGGGGCATCACCCTGACCCGCGCCTGCCAGGAGGCCCTGGTGGAAGCGGAGCAGAAAGTACAGATACTGACCCGTGACAACAAAGCCGCTGAACTGGCGGCATTTGAAACAGATACCGAGGATGATGCATAAATGGTCACAGGTTTGAATACTGTTGCTGCCGGATTATCCGAACCCGCCGGTTATCGTCCGCGTCATGTTATTTTCTGAACGGTTGGCAGACTACCAGGCCAGGGTGGAACGCGCGCTGGACTACTGGATTTCGGCGGCGGGGGAAAAGCCGGAGTCCTTGAACGAGGCTGTTCGGTACTCGGTTTTCGGCGGTGGGAAACGCATAAGACCGATACTCGTGTATGCCGGCGGTGAGGCATTTAACGCCGAACTGCCAGCCCTTGATGGCTGCGCCTGCGCAGTGGAGATGATCCATACGTATTCTCTCATTCATGACGATCTGCCGGCAATGGACGATGACGACCTGCGGCGCGGGCGGCTCACTTGCCACAAGGCTTATAACGAAGCTACCGCGATCCTGGCCGGCGATGCGTTACAGGCATTGGCATTCCATGTGCTGGCGCAGGATCCCAACATTACCGTTAGCGCCGAGCAACGCCTGAAGATGATCAATACCCTGGCGCTGGCCGCAGGGCCCGGCGGCATGACCGGCGGACAAGCCATCGACCTTGAAGCGGAAAACAGGATGCTCAACCTGGAAGAGTTACAGACCATGCACGCGCGCAAGACCGGCTCGCTGATCAAGGCAAGCGTTGAACTGGGCGCGTTAGGCGCTCACAGCGTCGATCAGCAACAATTCGATAATATCTCGCGCTATGCGGATTGCATCGGCCTGGCATTTCAAATCCACGACGATGTGCTCGACATTGAGGGCGATACCGAAACGCTTGGCAAACCCCAAGGCTCGGACCTGGCGCGGAACAAGGCCACCTACCCCAACCTGCTGGGCCTGGAGGGCGCGAAACAGGCGGCGCGGGAAGCGTTGGACGAAGCCCTGGGACACCTTGAGAGTTTTGGCGAAGAGGCCGGGATGTTACGCGATATCGCGCGCTATATCGTAGAAAGAAATAGTTAATGTGTCGCCCGTAGGGCGACTCTTTATTTCAGAGGTTGGCGGCTTTCGCCTGCTCCCACAACTCGTCCATTCTTTCCAAAGACGCGGACTCCAGGTCCTCGCCTTCTTCCTCGAGCCTGGTTTGAATATAGCGGAAGCGCTGCTCGAAGCGTTGGTTTGCCTCGCGCAGCGCGGTTTCAGCGTCAATGTGCAGGCTCCGGGCCAGGTTGACCGTCGCGAATAACACATCGCCCAGTTCAGATTGCACGCGGGAACGCTCTGCCGATACGGCCATCTCTTGCTTTAATTCGTTGATTTCCTCTTCCACCTTGGCCAGTACCGGCGCGCTGTCATCCCAATCAAAACCGGCGCTCGCGGCGCGTTTTTGCAACTTGTCAGCCCGCTGCAGCGCCGGCAAGGCCCGGGCAATATTGCCCAGGTAATCGCCGTTGTCCTCCTCCCGTTTCAGCTTCTCCCAGTTACGCTTGACCTCCTCCACCGTATCGGCCCGGTGACCGGCAAAAACATGGGGATGCCTGCGCCGGAGCTTGTCACAAACGCCTGTTACGACATCGTTAAAATCGAAGGCGCCGGTCTCGGCTGCCATATGCGCATAAAACACAATATGGAACAGCAAATCTCCCAGTTCATCCCTGGTATCATCCATACTGTTGCGCTCAATCGCGTCGACCAGCTCGTATATCTCTTCCAGTGTATACGGAATGATGGTCTCCGGCGTCTGCTGCTTGTCCCAGGGACATCCCGTTTCCGGGTCGCGCAACGCCGCCATGATATTGATCAGGTCCTGTATCGAGTTCATTTCACCTTTCCCGAACAATGGTTGTTAAAGGAAGCTCTAAGACTTAACCAAAGATTCTTTAATAGATCCTCTTGTAATATCTTAATTTTCTGGTAATTTTCACTACTTATTGTTCCATAGTGGAACAAACGGCAACGCGCCGGTCTCCAAGGATGCGGTCCGGCATCGGATTACCAGATTAACACATGAAACCACTTATTTTACGGCTTGATATATCCGGAACACCGGTCACCTGGATTCCATGGCAGGACGCGGTCAGTCTGTATTGCCGGGATATGGTGGGCTGGACCGCGGGCGACGAGACCTTCACGTTCCACGGCGGCACATCAAGACTGAGCGGCCTGCAGTCATCTATCTCGATTAATTCCATCATTGCCGTCAAACGTTCAAGGAATCACAAACATATCTACCGGAGCGTCCCACCGTTGACCAATCGCGAGCTATTCCAGCGCGATGCGCGTATCTGCATGTATTGCGGTAACCGCCACCGGGACAGTTCATTGACCCGCGACCATGTGGTACCGATGTCCCGCGGCGGCAGGGACCGCTGGTCCAACGTGGTCACCGCCTGCCGCTCGTGTAACACCCGCAAGGGTAACAGGACTCCGGAAGAGGCAAGAATGCCGCTGCTGGCCGTGCCCTACGTGCCCAACTGGGCTGAGTATCTTGCGCTATCGAACAGGAAAATACTGGCCGACCAGATGGAATTCCTGAAAACCCAGTTTTCCGGGCGCAAGATGTCCTTCCATAACCAGTAGTTACTCGGCAAGTTGCCAGTACTCCGGATATAATCTCAAAACTTTCCAGGAGAGCCTTATGAGGATTATTTTCTGTATATTCATTTTTGGCCTGTCGCTGCAAGCATGGGCCGTGGACCAGGCAGGCAATTATGCGATATGGGGTAAAGGCCAGAAATCCTGCTTTCGCTACATGAAGGAACGCGCCGCGGACGAAGACCAGGACTACAGGGTGTACCTGATGGGATACCTGACCGCATACAATGCCGTAACTCCGGAGACCTACAGTATCTCCAGAGACATGAACCTGGACGAAATCCTGTCCTGGGTGGATAATTATTGCGATTCAAACCAGATGCACAGCCTGGAGCAGACGCTGATGGAGTTTATCGTCAGCCATTATGAACAACGTTTCCAGGCGCCGCCCGGCAGGAGAGGCCGCTAACAGGGCCGCTGAGGAAAGGATGTACTGCATTAATTCTTGTTTCGTGTTATAGTCGTTGGTTAATCACGTCAGGATTTTCATCCGCGGATTGATTATGTCTGAAAAATGCGCCATTATTGGCACAATTGCTTTAATCCACTGAAATTGGGCAAACTGGAGAGTAAAAACATGAACAGAACCTTAGTCAAAATAACATTTTTCGCCGCTGTGCTGGTGATGCTGGGAGGTTGCGCAACGGTTGAACAACTTAACGAGGTTAGGGCAATCGCAGAAAGCGCTCAATCCGCAGCCAACAGCGCGGCTTCTGCGGCAGACAGCGCCGCGGCAGCAGCCAACCAGGCAGCAAGCGCCGCTGCATCTGCCCAGTCTGCGGCTGACGCCGCGATGGCGTGCTGCAACGAAAATTCAAGCAAGCTGGACCGCATGTTTGAACAAGCGATGCAGAAATAAGTATTGTTTCAAATCGACTTAAGGAAACTCTGATTTAATCAGAATTTCCTTGATAGTCCATCCACTTTCCTTGCCGGCGCGCTGCACAGGTGCAACGCGCCGGAAGGGTAGTTATTCTCCTGTATCCCCGGCAATTACCCTGCCGATTTCTACCGGTATACCGTCCCTGTCGGCAATAACGGATTTTGCCAGGTCCCAGTCCACCTGGTAGCTGTAATCAACGGTCAGCTCGATCAGACTCTCGACCACACTGGTCAGGTTTCCTTCGAACTTGTCCCTGTCTTCTTCCAAGTACGGATGGGCTTCAAGGTACAGCTTGTCACCGTACCTGCCTACCTTGTAGGGCTGGTTGATGATACGCACAGGTGTGCGCAGCTTGACCTGCTGGTACAGACTTTCGATACCCTCGGGATACAAGCGGATACAGCCGTGGCTGACACGCATACCTATTCCGAATGGCTTATTGGTGCCGTGAATGATATATTCGGGCATTCCCAACCTCATCGCATAGTTGCCCAGGGGGTTGTTCGGCCCCGGCGGCACCCGTTTGGGCAAGGGGTCGCCCTGTTCGGCATGTTCTTTGCGTATTGATTCCGGCGGATGCCAGTAAGGCCGGGTTTTTTTCTCGATAATTCGGGTGTTCATGTATGGTGTGGCCCAGCCCTGGCGCCCTATGCCAATGGGATGGGTAATCACCTCAGCCGCCTGACCCGTTTCCTGCGGCGGAAAATAATATAGGCGCATCTCCGGGATATTCAGGATGATGCCGATATGAGGCGGGTTCGGCAAAACATACCAGGATGGCAACACAATCTCAGTGCCCTCCCCCGGCAACCAGGTATCCACCGCGGGATTCGCGAGCTTAATCTCCCGGAAACCCAGACTGTTGGCCCGCGCTATGTTCGGGAGAGTGTCCTCGTAGCGGGCCTGCACTTTTTCCACTGCGCCGATCAGCGTATCACCGGGGCGTTGCAACATGTAGGAAACGGTTGCCCGGGCGGGCGCCATCGCAAATAGCAACAACAGGACCAACGAGATATGAAAACAGGTTGGCATTAGCGCTCCCTCAGTCGCGGCATCAGTTCTACCAGGTTGCAGGGCCGGGTCCTGAAGTCAAGCTGGTGCGAGATAATTTTATCCCAGGCCGTGGCACAGGCGCCTGATGAGCCGGGCAGGCAGAAAATATAGGTGCCGCAGGCCACGCCGGCCACCGCGCGTGACTGCAATGACGACGTCCCTATCTCCTGGTAGGACAGGTAGCGGAACAGCTCGCCGAAACCCTCGATTTCCTTATCGAACAGGACGGAAACGGCCTCGGGCGTGCCGTCCCGGCCGGTCACGCCGGTGCCACCCGTAGCCAGGACCGCATCCACTTCCGCATCGGCGCACCAACGCGCCACCTCGGCGCGGATCCGGTAAACATCATCCGGCACGATGGTCTTTTCCCGCAGCCGATGGCCCGCGTCCTCCAGCCTCGCGGCAAGGAGTTTTCCGGACTTGTCGGTCTTTTCCGTACGAGAATCGGAAACAACCAATACGGCCATGTTCAGTGGCTTGAATTCTCTCTCAGACACGTTGTGCTCACGACAAATGCGGCATTATAAACTAACATGGGTGCACAGGATAGACAGGATAATGGAATCACAGTTGTATTCCTACAGGGCAAGAATGTTTGAACCTTTTTATCCTGTCTATCCTGTACATCCATGTGAATGTTTGCCAAACCAGCTTGCTGCCGTGCGGAAATACCAGAGCAGGCTTAACGCACGCGCAATGAAGAATGCCATCAGGGATAGCCATAACCCGTGGTTGCCCTGATCCTGCAACAGGTAGCAGGCGGGAAGATAGACGATGAAGGTCGAAACAAGCATTGCGTTCCGGAGTTCCCTGCCCCGGGTGGCGCCGATGAATATACCATCCAGCAGAAAACACCAGACAGATATGACCGGTGAGACGATCATCCAGGGCAGGAACAGGTAGGCAGTCTCTCTTACTGTTGCAATGTCGGTCATCAGGTTGACCAGACCATTACCGGCAATAATGAACAACAGGGAGTACAGCAACGCAACACCGCCGCCCCAGGCCATCAGCGCACGGACAGAACCGCGTAGCTGCTCAGGGTCTCTTGCGCCAACGGCCTTGCCTACCAGCGCCTCGGCGGCATTGGCAAAACCATCAAGGCCCAGGGCCACCAGCATAAGGAAATTCAACAGTACCGCATTCGCCGCCAGGATCAGCTCTCCCTGGTTCGCCCCCTGCCTGGTAAAAAACGCGAATGCAAAGATCAAGCACATGGTCCTGATAAAAATATCCTGGTTCAGCGCCAGCAGCGAGACAAAGTCCTGTCTGTCCAGGATAACCGACTTGACCCAACGCCCCGGGCTGCGTTTCATTTCGTAATAGATAAAATAGCCCGCCAGCGCGCTGCCGCAGAACTGCGATATGACGGAAGCCAAGGCCACGCCGCGCACCTCCAGGCTCATGCCGAAGACAAAGACGAAATCGAGGACAATATTCAAAACGCCGATAAGCAAGGTCACGTACAACGTGGCCCGGGCATTCTGCATGCCCAGCAGCCAGCCGATACAGGTCATGTTCAGCAGCACCGCGGGCGCGCCCCAGACCGCCCAGTAGAAATACACCTCAGCGTTCTGCCTGACGTCCGGGGTACCGCCTAGAAGGTCAAGTCCCAAGGTGACTATAGGGGTCTGGAGCAACAGGATGGCCAAGGCAATCAGGACTGCCAGGAAGCAACTGTGCAGCAACGCCGCCCTGAGACGATCATTGTTCTCATTCCCCTTGAGCTGCGCGACGATGCCGACGACGCTCATGCGCAGGAAGCCCATGCCCCAGTAAAGAAAACTGAAGATCACCCCGGCCATTGCCACCGCACCGATATAAGCAGGGGTGTCCAAGTGCCCGACCACTGCCGTATCGACCATGCCCTGTAACGCGACCGTCAGGTTGGACAGGATTAACGGCCCCGCCAGCCGCAACAGGCGACTATGATGATTTATGATCAATACAAAAAAAAATTAATGAAGCTCTGAGACTTAATCTCTGAGGTTCCTTAACATGGATGCACAGGATAAACAGGAAAAAAACAGAAAAAATCCTGTCAATCCTGTACATCCATGTCAAGGAATCGCTCGTTAAGTCAGTACTGTCTTAACTGCCTGTCTCCCATTTGCCGAAAAAGAAGCTTTCGCTGAGCGGGTTGCGATTTCTGGGAGCAAATTCCCTTTCCCGCCGCGGTTCCGGCACATCCTCCCGCGCGGTCTGGTAGCCGATGGCGATCATGGCCATCGGCGTATGGTCGTCCGCAATACCGAATGCCTTTATGGACTTCTCTGGGATGAACCCGCCCATCTGGTGCGCCATCAGACCCAGGTCGGTAGCCTGCAGGCATAAACTGATGGCCGCGGCGCCGGTGTCGTATTGCGCCCACCTGTTCGGCTCGCCGTTATGTTTGAAGCGCTCCACGGCAAGCGCGAGGATCAGCACGGGCGCATGCTGCGCCCAGTCGCGATTTCCCTCCACAAGGCAGTCCAGGGCAGTCTGCCATGCCGTCTCGTCCCTGGACCGGTCACAGATAATGAAGTTCCAGGGCTGGGCGCCGTAGCAAGACAGCGACCATCTTGCCGCCTCGATACAAGCGCTGAGTTTTTCCGCTTCCACCGGCCGGGCGGGATCATAGGACACGCCGCTCCAACGCCGGGCAATGAGGTCATTGATGGGGACAGAGGTAATCGCTTTCTTTTCGAACATGATTATATTTCCTTGGTTGAACGGAGATGGCCCGACATTATAGCGGTTTTGTCACGCCGCGCGCGCCGCGGCCAATCAATCCCGGCGTAATCGGTCCGAGGTTGCAATCGGAGTCCGGAAGTTCATCACTACGATCCCGGAGGAAAAGACAAAGGTGATCAGCGTCGCAAGCTGGATCATGTACGAGGTGTTCTGCTCAATGAACTGCGCTTCGGCGGCCAGTACCGCGATGAGGAAGGAAAATTCGCTGATCTGTCCCAGCCGGAAACCTACCTCCCTGGAAATTGCGCGTTTTTCATGGGCCTTGACGAACAGCTTCTCAAAGATGATGGGTTTGATGATCAGCGCGCACACAGCCAGCGCAGTGGCCGGCAGTATGATTTGCGAGATGATGTCCAGGTTGAAGCTGGCGCCCAGGGAGAAGAAAAACAGTACCAGGAAAAAATCCCGCAAGGGTTTCAGTCTCATCGTGATGAACTGGGCGATGGGGCTGGACGCGAGGGTGATGCCGGCGATGAACGCGCCGATCTCGTGCGACAGTCCCAGCATGACGGACACCTCGGCGATGGCCAGGCACCAGGCAATGGCCAGCAAGAAAATATACTCGTGGATCTGGTCGAAGCGCTGGATCAACTTGACGATGACATAGCGCTCGAAGAACCACGAAATCAGGATCAATACCGGCAGGGTCAGTATCTGCAGTGTGATATCGAGCAGCAACTGGTCGTTTTTTCCGTATCCCTGGAGCATCAGCAAGACGATGATTGCGATCAAGTCCTGGATTAACAGCACGCTGATTATCATCTGCCCGGTATGGCGATGGTGCAGCGCGGTGGTGGGCAACAGTTTCACCCCGATGATGGTGCTGGAGAACATCATGATGGAACCGATCAGCAGCGCCTCGGGCAGTGGATAACTGAAACCCAGGGCAATCGCAAAACCGGCCGCAAAAAACAGCAGCGAACTCAGTAAAGTGACCCACATCGCTTCTCCCAGCATCTTCCACAGTTCCTGCGGAAACAGGTCCAGCCCGAGCAGGTAGAGCAGGAACACGATGCCGATATGCGATATATCTGCTATCAGTTCGGGGTCGTCCACCAGCCCCATACCCCAAGGCCCCAGGATAACGCCGAGCAGGATATAGGCAACGAGCATCGCCTGGCGCGCATACAAGGCCAGGGTTGCCAGGACCGCTGCGCCGGTAAAGATCAGGAAGATTGAAAATTCTATGCCAGTAACTGTCATGGGATATAAAATAACATGAATCTTAACTCAGCATGCCTCTAAATCCTCATGAGCAGGGCGCTTCCGTGAATGCCGCCACAGTACCACTCTCGTGAAAACGGGAGTCCAGTGGAATACTGTATCGCCCAAACGGCGACGCTTTAGTTTTGCCGGATGGATGTCCTCATCAGCCAGATTATCAGCAGTAACGCCGGCGCGCCCAGCAGACCGGCATACAGGAAGAACCAGGCGTAACCGGCGGCCTCGACCACGATACCGGAGAAGCCACCGATGATCTTTGCCGGCAGGGTCATCAGCGATGAAAACAGCGCGTACTGGGTCGCGGTATACGTGGTATTGGTAAGGCTGGAAAGGTAGGCAATAAAGGCCGAGGTCGCGAAACCGCCGCTCAGGTTGTCCATACTGATCACGATTGCCAGGCTCACCAGGTCAGGCTGACTCACGGCCAGCCAGACAAAGAACAGGTTGGTCACCGGCACCAGGATCGCGCCCACCAGCAGCGGTTTGTAAATCCCGTAGCGCAGCACCAGGATACCACCCAGACCGGCGCCGAGTATCGTCATGAAAAATCCAAATACCTTGGTGACATTGGCTATCTCGATCTTGCTGAAACCCAGGTCCAGGTAAAACGGGTTGGCCATCACCCCCATGGTGATATCGCTGAGCCTGAACGTGCCGATGAGCAGCAGGATCAGCAGGGCCAGCAATCCGTTCCTGCGAAAGAACTCGACGAAAGGACTGATCACGGCGCCGGCAAACCAGGCCGCAAGCCGGGTCAGCACACGATCATCATTGCCCAGGCCCAGTTTTCGCCCCACCTCATTTTCCAGGTCGCCGGTTGTTGCGGAGGCCGGGTGGTCCGGTTCGGCAATGACCAGGGTCGTGATGATGCCTACCCCCATCAGGCAGGCCATCGTGAAATACGCATACTGCCAGGTTTGTGCCGCAGCGATATAAAAAGCGCCGGCGCCGGCGACCAGCAACGCCACCCGGTAGCCGAACACGTAGCTGGCGGCCATCGCCCCCTGTAACAGGCGATCCACCGCCTCAATGCGGTAAGCATCGATGGTGATATCCTGGGTCGCGGACCCGAACGCGACCAGCAACGCGAAGATCGCGATCTGTTGCAGGTGTGCCTGCGGGTCGCACATCGCCATCCCGGCCAGGCCCAGCGCGATCATCACCTGGGCCGCCAGCATCCAGGAACGCCGTTTGCCCATGCGGCGGGTCAGGAAAAAAATCGGGGTCCGATCCACGACCGGCGCCCAGAACACCTTAATCGAATAGGTAATGCCAATCCAACTGAAAAAACCAATAGTGGACAAGGCCAGCCCGGAGTCCCGTAACCACGCGGACAACGTGGAAAACACCAGCAAAAACGGCAATCCTGCGGAAAAACCGAGCAGACTCATCGCGATGACGCGCGGACGGCTGTAGACTGCCAGCGCGCTACGCCAGTCGCTGCCGGCTGACCCCGGTATATCAGGAGATTGGATCGTCCAGTTCCTCTTTCGACATGTGGTGTTTGGGGTGCACCGGACGCATGAGCGCATTGCTCACTAGCGCAATCGCCAACAGCAGGGCCATCAGGTACATGGTGCTGTTATACAGGTTCGGAGTCGGGTCAACGGTGCCGACCGGCGCGATGTCCATCAGGCTGGCGATGGTCACGGTCTTTGCCTGCACCAGCGCCGGCAACTGGTCAAGGCCGGCGCCGAACACGTCGGCGAATACGCCCGGGTCGATCTTCGCAACCAGGTCATCGATCGCCTTGGTCACCGCGTGCTCCCGCAATGAGGTGATCGCCAGCGGCCCGAGCACACCGGCAGTGCTCCACGCGGTCAGCAAGCGTCCGTGGATGCCGCCAACATAGCGTGTCCCGAATATGTCCGCCAGGTAGGCGGGAATCGTTGCGAAACCACCACCGTACATGGTAAAGATGATCATCGTGGCGGCATAGAAATACACCAGCCAAACGACTACAGGATTGACGCTGACCTGCTGCGCGGTGTACGGGATGGAACAGTACAGCAGGATGCCCAGCGCAAAGAAGATCCAGTAGGTATTGCGCCGCCCGATATAATCCGATGTACTGGCCCAGATAAACCGGCCCACCATGTTGAATACACTGATCATCACCACGTAGGTCGCGGCAAATGCCCCGTCAACGATATGCGGCAGGGTCGTGCCGAAGATCTCGGTCATCATGGTTTTGGCCACACCCAACACGCCGATGCCCGCGGTAACATTGAAACAAAGCACGATCCACAACTGGTAGAACTGCCGGGTTTTCAGGGCCTGGTCGATGTCCACGTGGTTGCGCGTCATCATCCGTTTCTCCGCATGCGCGTCATCGGGAGGAGTCCAACCTTCCGGTTGCCAGCCCGGCGCCGGCAGACGATAGGAGAACGCCGCGATCATCATGATGATGAAATAAATCACGCCCATGGTAAAGAAGGTCTGGGCTATGCCCACCGAACCGGCGCCCACCAGGTATACGCCCTCAGGGCCGGGCATGACCATCTGCGCCACCTCATTGGCGCCGACAACGACTACCTCGCGCAACTCGCCGCCGACCTCCGCAAAGCGTCGCCCTGCCCTGGTGATCAGTTCAAGGTCTGCCACTGCGCCCAGATATTCGGGCGCTCGGTAATAGTACTGAATAAAAAGCTCCTTCAGCGGCGCGCCAATCATCGCGCCGCCGCCAAAACCCATGATCGCCATGCCCGTCGCCATGCCGCGCCGGTCCGGGAACCAGCGGATCAGTGTGCTGACCGGAGAAACGTAACCCAGACCCAGACCGACCCCTCCCAGCACGCCGTAACCCAGGTACAGCAGCCATAACTGGTGGGTAACAATACCAACGCCGCCAACGATGAAGCCGCCACCCCAACAGCAGGCCGAAACCACGCCCACCATGCGCGGCCCCACCGTCTCCAACCACCGGCCGGCAATCGCGGCGGCCAGCCCCAGCACGACAATCGACACGGTGAAAATCCATACGACATCCTTCAGCGTCCAGTCATCGGCGGCGCTGAGCACAACACCAATTTGTTTGACCAGTGCGGGATTGAAGATGCTCCAGGCATACACGGAACCGATGCACAGGTGAATGCCCAGGGCTGCCGGGACGATCAGCCAGCGATTGAACCCGGGTTTTGCGATGATATGTTGCTTGGACAGGATGCCCGACATGACTTACCCCTTATTATTGTTTTCCGTCAGTTGTTCCCGGACACCTGCTTCGCCTGGTCTGACCGGGATGCATAGCGCCCTATTGTAACGCGAATGAAATTGAATTTATGAAAAATTTCGCCTAATCTATGCTATTCAGATGCCGGGCCATATTTCCCAAACTACTGCGATATGAACAAACAGGACAACATACTGGTCGATAATTTCGGTCGGACGGTGAACTATGTCCGTATTTCGGTCACCGACCGATGTGATTTTCGCTGTGTCTATTGCATGGATGAGGAAATGCAGTTTGTTCCCCGGGCCAAGTTGTTGTCCCTGGAGGAAATTGCGACCATTGCCCGGGCTTTTACCGAGTTGGGTGTCGGCAAGATTCGCATCACCGGCGGCGAGCCCCTGGTGCGCCGCAATGTGGTCAAACTGTTCCGCGATCTCGGCCGGCTGCAGGGACTGAAGGAATTGACGCTTACCACCAACGGCTCACAACTGCCGAAACTGGCCGGGGAACTGAAAGACGCCGGGGTAAAACGCATCAACATCAGCCTGGACTCGCTTGACCCGGTAAAATTCAAACGCCTGACCCGTATCGGCGAACTGTCGCTGACGCTGGCCGGCATCGACGCGGCCCTCGCGGCCGGCTTCGAGAAGATCAAGATCAATTCGGTGATCCTGAAAAACCGCAATGATGATGAAATACCGGCATTGGTTCGCTTTGCCAGCGCACGCGGGATGGATATCAGCTTCATCGAAGAAATGCCGCTGGGCGTGATAGGCGATCACGATCGCGCCGAGGCCTATTATTCCAGTGACGCGATCAGGGCCGACCTGGAGGAGCGCTACACGCTGATACCGACCACCGAGACCACCGGCGGGCCGTCGCGTTACTACAGGATCGTCGAAACCGGCACCCGGGTAGGCTTCATCTCGCCCCACAGCCACAATTTCTGCGACAGTTGCAACCGGGTCAGGCTCACCTGCGAGGGCCGCTTGCTGCTCTGTCTCGGGCAGGAGCACTCAATGGATTTGCGCCAGGTCATCCGCGCCCATCCCGGCGATATGGAACGGTTGAAACAAGCCTTGCGCGATTCAATGCATATCAAACCCAAGGGACATGAATTCAATCTTTCCGCCAAACCCGTTATCTTCCGCCATATGAACATGACCGGGGGGTAAGCCGGAAATGGAAAAACGCGGTCCCGTGATGACCGACGCCGGCATCGACCCTACCATCGCGGTTGAAGCCGTGGACGAGTTCCGCAATGTCCGGGAAATGCACATCGCCGATGAACGGCCGCTGACCATCTATGTGGACAGCTACGAAATCGTCACCCTGATGACCCTGGGCAGGACCCCGGAGCTGCTGACGCTGGGCTACCTGAAAAACCAGGGCATTGTTACCGACATCAGTGAAATCCTCTCGGTGCAGGTGGACTGGGAGGTCAATGCCGCGGCGGTGACGACCCGGTCGGAACGGGATGACTGGAAGGAAAGGCTGGGACCGCGGATCGTGACCACCGGCTGCGGCCAGGGAACGGTTTACGGCGATATCCTGGAGCAGATCGAGCAGATAGCATTACCGGAGATACGGCTCAAACAATCGGATATTTACGCGCTGTTGAAAAACCTGGCCCGCTATAACGATGTCTATAAAAGCGCCGGCGCAGTGCACGGCTGCGCCCTGTGCGCGGGTACGGATGTGACTGTTTTCATCGAAGATGTGGGCCGCCATAACGCGGTGGATGCGATTGCCGGGCAGATGTGGCTGGAAGATACGCCGGGCCACGACAAGCTGTTTTACACTACCGGGCGCCTGACTTCGGAAATGGTGATGAAAGTGGCGCAAATGGGCATCCCCGCGCTGCTGTCCCGTTCAGGCATCACCCAGATGGGCCTGAAGCTGGCCAGGGACTTCGGCGTCACCTTGTTCTCGCGCGCCAAGGGAACGCATTTCCTGGTTTACAATGGTTCCGAGCATATCGAATTCGATGTGTCCCTGCCGCCGAAACGCGCAGTAGCCAACCTGAAGAGCGCCGGCTGAGTCACTGCGCGGGCCGGATAGTGAAAAGAAACAGGATAACCGGCGCCATCCTTGCCGGGGGCGAGGCACGGCGCATGGGCGGCGGCGACAAGGGACTGGTGGAACTGCGCGGCAAGCCGCTGGTTGAGTATGCATTGGCGGCCCTGTCTCCGCAGGTCGATACGATTATCATCAACGCAAACCGTAACCGGGATCGCTATGCGGTCTATGGTTATCCCGTGGTCGCCGACAGCAGGGCGGGTTTCCAGGGACCGCTGGCCGGCATGCTGAGTTGTCTTGAACAGGTGGAGACGGAGTTCCTGGTTACCGTCCCCTGTGATTCGCCGTTGCTGCCCGATGACCTGGTGGCGCGCCTGTTCAGGCAACTGGGGGAGGAACAAGCGGAGATCAGCGTTGCCCACAACGGTTCCAGGATGCAACCCGTGTTTGCGCTGCTGCCCGCGTCCCTGGCCGCTTCGATGCAAGCATTCCTGGATGGCGGCGACCGCAAGATAGACCGCTGGTTCGAAAAGCACAGGCTGGCCGTGACTGATTTTTCCGACAAGCCGGACTGCTTCAGAAATGCCAACAACCCGGCTGAACTGGCGCAGATGCAGGAGCTGTTGAATGGGTGACCCTCCTCAAACGCCGCCGCTGATGGGTTTCGCCGCCTGGAGCGGCACCGGCAAAACAACCCTGCTGGTGAACCTGTTGGGTATTTTCACCACCCGGGGCTTGCGCGTGGGCGTCATTAAGCATGCCCACCACACGTTTGAAATCGATTATCCGGGCAAGGACAGTTATGAGCTGCGCAAGGCTGGCGCCTCGCAGGTATTGATCGGCTCAAGAAAACGCTGGGCGCTGTTGGTGGAAACGCCGGACGGTGACGACAAATCGTTGCAACACCATGTCCGCAACCTGGATCTCGACAACCTTGACCTGGTGCTGGTGGAAGGCTTCAAGCCCGAGGCCATCCCCAAGATAGAACTGCACCGGCCCAGCCTGGGGCATGATTTACTGTATCCGGGCGATGAGAGTATCATTGCGGTGGCGACCGATGCGGCGTTGCCCGCCGACACGGCATTGCCGCTACTGGACCTGAACAACCCACAGCAGATCGCACAGTTTATAATTGACCGTTATGATTTGTCGTGCGATTGATAGCAGCCCCGCCACCTGCCCCTTGACCTCCAGCCTCCACCTGCCCATTCCCACGAAAGTGGGAATCCAGTAAGATAACAGTCCTGTAAGGACACATTGTATAATCTGTCCCCGCTGTTTTCAGTATTATGACTGCAATTAACATTGACAAAGACCCCAGTTGCCGGGACGATTTCGATCCCAAATCACTGTCGGCTGATGCCGCGCTGGCGCAGATTAAGGCCGGTGTCACCCGCGTCAGGGGCATAGAAAAAATCGCAATACGGGAAGCGCTGAACCGGATCCTGGCCGAAGACATTCGTTCCCGCATCAACGTGCCGACCGGGACCAACTCCGCGATGGATGGCTACGCGCTGAACAGCGCGGATATCCCGTCTGACGGCACGGCCGAATTGAATGTCCTGGGCACAGCCTGGGCCGGGAAGCCGTTCGCACAGAAGGTCACTCCCGGAAGCTGCGTTCGCATCATGACCGGCGCGATCATGCCGGAGGGGACCGACACCGTGATCATCCAGGAGGATGTGCAGGTCACCGGTTCCGGTATCAGGATCGACGGCAGCACGCGCAAGGGCGATAACGTGCGCCAGGCCGGTGAAGATATTGCGGCGGGGGAGACGATACTGACCGAAGGCCGGCGCCTGAACCCCGCCGATATCGGCCTGGTAGCCTCGCTCGGCATTGCCGAGGTGAGCGTGGTGCGGCGGCTGCGGGTCGCGTTTTTTTCCACCGGCGATGAACTGCGCTCCATCGGCGAGACCTTGAGCGATGGCGCGATCTATGACAGCAACCGCTATACCCTGCACGGCATGTTGGAACGTATGGGCGCCGATATCATCGACATGGGCGTGATCAGGGATGATAAACAGGCCCTGGAAGAGGCATTTGCCATCGCAGCCGCCAATGCCGATGTGCTGATCACGTCGGGCGGCGTCTCTGTCGGCGACGCGGATTACATCAAGGAAATCCTGTCCAAACTGGGGCAGGTCGATTTCTGGAAAGTGGCCATCAAGCCCGGCCGCCCCCTGGCTTTCGGCCGCGTAGGCGATGCCGTGTTCTTCGGCCTGCCGGGGAATCCGGTTTCCGTCATGGTAACATTTTACGAGTTCGTGCAACCGGCCTTGCGCAAGATGATCGGAGAGGACGACGCCGGCATGCTGACCCTGAAGGCGCGCTGCGATTCCAGGCTGAAAAAACGCCCGGGCCGCGTGGAATACCAACGCGGCATCCTGCAACAGGACAAGGAAGGCAATCTCGTAGTCACCAAGACCGGCGCCCAAGGCTCCGGCATCCTGCGCTCCATGTCGCAGGCAAACTGCTTCATCATCCTACCGATGGATTCAACCGGCGTGGAACCGGGGTCATACGTGGACATCCAGCCCTTCTCCGGGTTGGTTTAACCCACTCCTGACTTAAGACGCCCTAATAATGACCGGCATCCATAGAACATATGCGACAAACTCGCATGTTATGCGGGTATAGGGCTGAGACTTATTCTGCGTTCTGTGCCGCCTCCCAGGCTTCCTGGACCGTCTGCCAGGTTACCAGCGCGATGGTATTGCCGTCATCATCAACAAAGTTGAGAGGACCAAGAAAAGTCATGTAGAATTCGCTGTCTTCCAGGAAATGCGTCATCCCGTGATACGCTTGGCATGCCTCATAACCATAGGCCGGGGCCTTGACACTGACCCCGCCCTCATCCACACCGCCGCGGACTTCCATGTGACCCTTGGTCAGGAAATATTCTCCTGGGCCGACATGGATATGGCTGGCAAATGAGGAGCCTTTGGGGCAATCGTATATCGCCGCCCAAGATCCCAGTTCCGGCGCAACGTTCAACAGCTTCCAGCGGATACCGCCCTGGCTCAACGGTCCGGGAAAATCCACCCAATCGATCTCGTCAATCTGTACCGACCGGCCATCTACCGGCGCATATTTTTGTGGAATCATATTATCCCTCCTCTTGCTTAATTCATATTTTGTTTGTCAGAGAACCCCTGATCAGGTCAGAAGTGATAGGACACCGACCCGACCACGCGGCGCGGCTGCTCCAGTGTCCCGATGATGATGGAACCCGGAGCGGACGGCAGCGCGCTACCGGAGAAGTTGGGGAATTCCTGTACATCAATATAGTAGTCTTCATCGAACAGGTTTTCTATGTGAATACCGAACTCCCAGTTGTTCCACTCCACCCCGGCGCCCAGGTCCACGACGGTAAAATCCGGGTTTTCCCAGAACGGAAAATCATCCCCGGGAGCGTCGAGAAACTGGGCGTTGGTGGACGCCTCCCCCTTGTAACGCAACTGCAAGCGCCCGAACAAGCGCATATCGCCATTCAACTGCTGATCATAATCCAGCGCTGCGGTGGCGCTCCAGTCTACCACGTTGGGTGGCGTCATACCGGACAGGTCTGCGCCTGTTATCGGCGAGGTGACGCCATTATCCCACTCCGAATCCACGTAGCCAAAACCGGCTGAAACAGTCCAATTCTCGTGCATGGACAAGACCATATCACCCTCCATGCCCCAGGCCTCGGAATTACCGGCATTGATAATGCCCTCGAGTATGGCGCCGTTGGTCGGGTCTTCGGTCTGCAGTTCAAACTGGCGATCTTTGTAGTCTATGAAAAAGCCGGCCAGGGTCAATATCAAGCGGTCATCCAACAGCCGTCCCTTATAACCGATCTCGACCTGGGTTGCCCTTTCTTCTCCATAGCCAAACAGGCTGTCGACTCCCTCGAAATTGTTCAGGTTGAAATAGCCCGGCTCGAAGCCCTGGGACACGGTGCCGTATACCATGGACCGGTCGTCATCGAAAAACATGGCTATGGAACCGCGGCCCAATATCTCGGTCTCTTCCTGGCGGCCGGTGACATTGCTGTCATAGTTGGTGCGCTTGCTCTCCCAGTTATCCACGCGCACGCCGCCGCCAATCTCGATATTATTCATGCGATAACTGAAATTGGCATAACCGGCGATCTGTTCACGCCTGCCGTAGCTTTTCTCGAAAGGGATCACGGCGACTATCGTATCCTCCGGGGGATCCTCGTCAAGCGCCGGGAAGGGGACCGGATCGTCGGGGTTCGGGTTGCAACTGGGATCCAGGAAGAAGCAGAAACCATAGGGCGCCAGCAGGTCTGCGTCATAATCCCGCTGGTAGTCCAGGTAGTAGGCGCCGGCCTGCCATTGCAAGGGACTGTCGCTGGTGGAGATAAAGCGCAACTCCTGAGTCCATACTTCCACCGGCCACGGACGAACCAGGTCCAGCACGAATTCCTGGGAGATATCAAGGTCGGTCTGCCGGTCCGACTCCGTGTCTGTGTAGGAGGTAAGGTATGTGGCGCTGAAGTTGCCAAAATCATAGGTCAATTCAATGCTGCCCGCTATGGTTTCCCGTTTGTGGCGCGGGTTGTAACTGGTGTCCACGACATTGGTGTGGGTCAGGTCCCCGCTCAGCTCCCGGTTCCAGATATTATTGGGTCCATCCAGTTCGTTATAACGCAGTGTGGTATAGAGTGACAACTGTTCGCTGATGTTGCCGGCCAATGTCCCGCGCACACCGTATTTTTCAGTTTTGCCCACATCCGGATCATTGTCGGCCACGCCGCCATTGAGACGCGGGCTATTGGGATTGACCACGAATGAATCATCCGTCATCGCAAAACCAAACAGACTCATTGCCCAATCCGCGCCCAGCGGCACATTCAACTCGATCTCGCCGTCATAGTAATTGTCTTCACCGGCTTGCGCCTTCACCCGGCCCGAAAACGCATCCGGGTCCGGCCGTTTGGTGACGAATTTCACCGCGCCGCCGATGTTGGCGCCGCCGTACAGGATACCCTGAGGCCCTTTCAGCACCTCAATCCGTTCAAAATTGCCGAACCGGGACGAAGCATCCCCAAATAACTGCACATCATCCAGGTAAAACCCCACACCCTGGGTATTGCCGAAGGCGCCCAGGCCGCGGATCGAGACATTGGGAAAACCGTCGAGGCGCCGGCTCATCCAGAGGTTCGGCACCAGCAGTCCGATATCCTCCAGGCCGTTGATGTTGGCGCTCTCCACCATGTCTCCGGAAAAAGTGGTCAGGGATTCCGGTATTTCCAGCACATTTTCCTCACGCTTGCGCGCAGTGACAATAATTTCCTCAAGCAGGGTATCGTTCTGCGCCATCACTGCCTGACTCATCAACAATATGCTTGCGGGTGCAGCCAGAAAAATCAGCGCAAGCCATGCCGTTCCGAATACGGCGCCTGGAAAGAAGTATCTGTTCATTTACTTGCCCCCTTAGTTTTATGAAAGCTCTGAACAAGTCCATCCTGGACTTGTCAGAGCACGCAAAACAAAAATGCGATTTTTGTTTTGCTCTCAAATTCAATGACTGATCGTCATCGAATTTGATGTGCACCGTCCATGGCACACACCCTTCGGGCATCCTTCGGATGTCCAAATCCGCTCCAGGCGGATTTGTGGCGATACATCCCTGTATCGCAGGAAGCCCTTACTCAACAAGAGGTTCCTTTGTTGTATTTTTGTCAAGAGAATATACCGGATGACACCAATACTGACTTGTTTCCAAGCGAAACTGTAGCTGTCTGAACGTGCAAACACTATGGTGAGACGGTAAAGAATGAAAATTATCCCGGTTAAATGGCGTCATTCGTGCAAAATAACTTGGATTTACGCTAAAACCGGCTAGACTTAAACAGATCAGCGCTAACCGGACCATTTTATGGCGTTATATTCTGTTAATCTCGTCTGCGTCGTGTTGTTTAAATCATACATGCCTGCAGGTTGGAACGATTAATGCCGCAATCCGTCACGCGGGGCGAGCAGGCTTTGGGCAGCAACAATGGAAACTAATTTTCCACAATCATTCATTAATACCTGGTCCACAGACGGACTGGCAAAGAGCGACCGCTTCGACGCCTGGGCGAGCGTTCTCAATGAAGCATACGGACGCTGGGAAATGGATCGTCCGGTGGCGCCGGACTTCTTCAGCAGTGTCAAGTATTACGACGATTCAATACTGAAGATCATAGAATGTACCTGCGACCCCTGCTCCGCTACCCGCACTCGTACAAGCATCCGCGCCGACGGCCTTGAGACCCTGACTATACAGGCCGTGCTTGAAGGACAGGAATACATCAACTTCAACGGAGAAGACATCCTGCTGAAACCCGGTGACCTGCTGGTCTGGGACAGCGCCAGGCCCATGACTTTCAAGGTCCAGGACCGGCTGCACAAGATATCGGTGATGATGCCTTTGCCGCGCTTCCAGTCCTGGCTGCCCCGCTCCTGGTTCTCAATCCGGCATTCGCTGGACGGAAAATCGAACAGCGGCCTGCTGCTTACCAACCACGTCAAATCACTACGCAAGTCAGTTTTCGATGGGGGCTGTAAAGACAACCATGCCTTGATCGACGCAACCATCGGCGTGCTGGTTAATGCCCTGGGTATGGATAGCACAGATGATCCGACACCCCTGCGCGTGACCCAGTTACGCCATATCAAAGAATACATACGGGCCAACATCCGCAACCCCGACCTGTCGCCAACCATGATCGCCAAGGCAGGCGGCATGTCCTCCCGTTACCTGCACTGGCTGTTCAATGCCAATGAAGACGCCGATACAGTCAAGCAGTATATCTTTCACCAACGCCTGGATTTGTGCGCACGGGACTTGTCAAACCCGCATATGAAACACAGAAAAATCTCCGACATAGCCTTTTACTGGGGTTTCCAGGACACCGCGCATTTCAACAAGCGTTTCAAACAGCAGTACTACTTGTCTCCTTCCGCGTTTCGAGGAAAGATGCTGCAGTAACAAGCCTTCAGCAAACCGCACTGCCTGCAACTCTATTTTTTATGGCTGAATATGGCTGGATTTATGGCCGAAAATCGTTTATGGTCATCTGTCAGGCATTTATGGCCGGATATGGTTGGATTTATGGCTGACACAATTAACACACATACTCTTCATATCACCCCGGAAATTCTCGATATTATTGCAGAAGATCACAAGCGAACGAAAAATCCTCGGCCAGCTACCGGAATTATCCTTACAAATTGTGGAACTTGCACGCGAGCGGGGTCAAATCAAAATGGATGACATCATAAAGTCAACCAGCGCCGCCCGAGGGACGATCAAAGAGCATATTGCTTCATTAGTAAAAAATGGCTATCTAACAAAGCACGGCAAAGGGAAAGGCACATGGTACACAATCTCAGCCTGGTATGTCGTAGAATAACTTGCCGGCCTCCATAATTCACAGGGCACAGCAAGTAACCGGCGATTTACACAGAAATATTTACAGTCCCGCGGCCACCAGGTCATCAATGTCTATACGCAGCGCGGCCGACAGTTTTTTAAGTGTGTCGATACTCCCGGTTTTCCTGCCGGATTCAATCTGCGCAATGTAGCCCTGTTGAACCCCGGATATGGCTCCAAGTTCTGTCTGGGTCAGACCGCGATGCTCACGCCAGACACGCAAGCGGGATTCTTCGTCCCGCAGCAGCCTGTGCGCCACCTCTGCAGGAACTAGCTCATCCTGGCCCGTGGCTAACTCATCCAGCGCATCATCCGCCGCCCGGATATCTTCCGCGTCTTCCGCCAGCGTCAGCAAACGACGGTACATATCAATGGGCACAACCGCATGGGTCGGCCGGCCGTCTTTTTCAATGACCTCTACCTGGTTAGTCATCATTTATAAATGCCTCCTCTTGGCCCGACTTTCAAAACGAGCAGCACAAGTTCATCTTTTTCAATCGCGCATATCGCGCGATAGTCCCCGATCCGCAAGCGCCAGTAAGGCGAACCGGACAGTGGTCCCCAATCCCCGACAACAATGCCACCATTTGGCACTTGCATAAAGGCAAACGTCTTTGCCCCATTAGCGAACTTGCCCGCCGCCGCCACCGACACGACGCCGCCAATCAACCCCGCCACCGATTATCCGGAGTTCAACATTGATACGTCAGTTGAGCTTCGGTTTGATGGAAGCGGTGCGAGCGGTTTTTTGCTAGATGATGAAATGCGACGATTTAAGCTGAGTATCAAATGGAGTTCAAGCTCCGATACTGAGGCGCCCCGGCCGCTCCGAATTCGTCTCGCGGATGACGATATTTACATCGCGCCCGAGTACTGTGAGAAGACGCAGAAGCCGTTCCATGGAGTACTCCCGAAAGTTGCCCCGTAACAGGCGCGACACATCGGGTTGAGATAGCCCAAGCAGCTTTGCCGCCTCGACCTGTGTTATGCCGCGCTGGCGAATAATCCTGTCGAGCCGGCTGACGAGCTCGGCTTTGGGCAGGTGGGCGTCAGCATCCGGAAGCCCCAGGTCAGCAAACACGTTGCCGTTCTCCCGTTCGGCCTGCCTGGTATCAGTCTTCATCGGTTTACTCTCCGCCATAGTTCTCACGGTAATGTGCGGCAGCCAGAATAGCGACTGCTCTGTCACTCTCTTGATCAAGAGCTTCGTAATATTGGAATACCTCTCTAATAATTGTATCCAGCTGATCTTCTGTCATGGTAATTCTTCTGATGTATAGTTTTCGTTATTGTGTCAATATCAAATTCGTTGTGGAGCATCATCGATCCAGCAGCGTCCTGCAGTTGTTATGCTTGTATCCGCAACGATCATGGCCTGTCTTCGTCAATGGCGCGGTCAATATCTTCGGCTGCGATAACGTCAGGTTGGATCTGTGAGCGTAACAGACGGATGTCTTCGAGCCTGTCTTCCGGATTGATTCTTACAGTCTGCAAGCTACGCTCGAGGCAAGCGATCACTTCGCTGTTAATACTCCTGTGATGACGTTCGGCAGCAGATTTGAGTTCTTGATAAAGCTCAGGCGGAATATTTTTTATGGTCAAGGCAGGCAAAAAACATTTCTCTGTTCAAAGTTGAGTTTCAATTCTGGTTGCATTATGGAATCCTGTCGAGTGACAGACTGTTAGGACAGCCCAGTGAAACGTGAGTATGTACTTGTTCAGAGCTTCCCTGGCATATCGGACACAACTTGCCGGGTAGTCTATAACTCGATATCCATTCCGTCGTAAGACACTTCCCAGCCTGCGGCTTCCACTGTCCTGCGTTCCTCACTGTTGGCGAACAGGATCGGGTTGGTGGTGTTGATGTGGATAAATATTTTTCGCTTGATGCCCAGGTCCTGCAGGGCGGCCAGGGTGCCGTCTGTACCGGAGACGCTGATATGACCCATGCGCTTGCCGGTCTTGATCCCCACTCCGTCGCGGATCATCTCATCATCCACCCATAACGTGCCGTCAAAGAATATCAGGTCGGCGCCGCTGATGCGCTCGGCGAGTTCCGGCGTTACCCGGGCGCAGGCGGGCATGTAGTAGAACGACTTGCCGGTATTCCGATCCTTGACGAACAGCGCAATCGTATCCTCATCCACGGAACCGAAATCCTTGCCCTTGCTCTCGTCCTCCAACCACAGGGCTACCTTGCCCGGGACCGCAAACGGCGTGATTTCAATCTCCATCGCGCTGCCATCCGGCTTCAGCAGTTCCAGGGGTTCGTTCAAGGTCATGGGTTCGCGGCTGACGAATTTCGGGTTCAGGACGTTGAATATCGTATTCGCTTGCAGCACACCCAGCACCCGCTGGGTCGCGTAGATCCGTAACGGCTGTGATTCGCGCAGGTTCAACAGGCCCGCCACATGATCCACATCGGCATTGGTCAGTACCGCGCCCATGATCGGACTGTGGCGCAAGTCTTTTGTCGGATGCAGTATGTCGTTGTCATTGATCTGCTGGCGCAGGTCCGGGGACGCGTTGAACAGGTACCAGTCGTCTCCATCGGCGCTGATCGCAATGGACGACTGGGTACGCTGCGGCGCAGCCGGGTCATCCTGCCTGGCGCGCCTGCTGTTGGGATGATTGCAGTTCCACTGCGGGTAGCCGCCACCGGCGGCTGCGCCTAGTACCCTGATGCGCATGGTGATGTAAACTCCTCTGTTTGTTGAAACCTGAAAGGGATAAGCTTAAACATATTCGGTGCAATGATATAATACTGGAAGCTGATTTCAACTCTCTCCTGAATGTATTTCCAAGTCTGTCGGTTTGCTGTTTCTGAGGGCATGATACTCGTTAATAGCTTCCTCAATTTCATCAATTAATTCCTGCATTTGCGCTCGGCCTGCCTGTTCTATTTCTTTGGCAACACCTTTCTTTGCTGGAGATGAAAGGGATTCTATGAGTATGGCCAGTTGTTTTTTTGCAGCCTGATACTGCTTATCGCAGGTAATCATTCTGAATCTCGTGATAACGATTATGCCTTTCGGTTCACCTTCTCGAAAATTGGTAATATGTAAAAGTTGACATAGTGATCCTCGTATACTACGATTTGCCGTCCAGGTTCTTCCAGGGTAGTTCAATTCGGCGCATAGAAGGAATTATATCTAAAGCCTAAACCATCATAGCTGACTCTCCGGTTTTTTTTCTAATGCCAAAAAATTACACTAACTCAATTGTTTTCGTCGGAACAGGATTTGAAGTTTCTATGTTCGATGAAAGGGAGCTGGTTGGAAAGTTTGGCCCAATTAAAAAAGACCAAATCAAAGCCGGACCAGTGGGCCAGTTCAACTATGAGCATGGCTATCATTTTTCAGTTACACCTGATCGCATCGATGTTCGTCATTCAGGGCGAGAAGTTTTACCTAATCCACTATTGGAAAACAGCCAATTAATAGCTCGCCAATTGGAACCTATACAGGGAATTGTTTCCGGTGTTGGCATAAACTGTGATGCAGCATTTCACTCCAGCGAGATCGGTAAGACTGGGATCGAGTTTTGTCAGACTCTGACGAAGAATCAATTGTCTCAGTACATATTTGAAGGGTACTCGAACATAACCACATTATCTGTGGCAACAGCTTTTCAGGGGACAGGTAAACGCGTACAGCAATATAATGTGCGTTTTGAACCTGATCAGAATTCAGAGAGGAAAGATCTCAAAGTTGCCTTAAATGCGCACCAAAATGTAACGACTGAAGGTAGGCTAAGTGAGAAACTGGATGGTATCGCGATTAAAGAAGTAAGAACCCAGATTGAACGGATCCATCGGCAGATTCTTTCTTCCGGAGATGTATGATGCAAGATGTGGCAACACGGACTTGGAGTCCTGAAGCAACAATAAATTGTTCCTGGCTACCGGATCAGAGAGTTGATCTCCGTGATCTTAATCCTGATTTCTTTCTGGTCGAAAACGCCAACAAGCTGCAAGCGATATGTCAATTTGTACCGCTTCGCATCTCCATCCCTGAGCAAAAAAGATATAGCGGCTTTCATCTTGTGGTGGCGACATTTTTGGCGGGGTATGCTTCAGCAGGTTCCCTGGCGCCTTCACCTGGTCAGGACCCATTATTCGTAAGTGGGACAGATTCACATTCTCACTTGTTTATTAGTCTAGAACTAGAAGAGCGCCTGAAGGAATTATCAACTCGTCTGGAAACATTGCGTAAATTCGCTCAGGAAGATAATTCTTCTGATATTGACTGGCCAAGCGAGCAGGCTTGCAAGGATGCAGAGTTGTTTATTCGTCTATTACCCCTTTCTGAAATCGTCAGTCCAAATATCTATTTTGCCCATGATGGCGAGATAAATTTTCTGTGGAAGCGGCAGAATGACGAACTTCATGTCGATCTGGGATTTTATGGAGATGGAACTTATTCATTCTTTGCAACCAATAATAGTAGGGAGGAGTTAATGGATGACATGGTCAAGATTTCCGATGGACTGCCAGATAAGCTTATTGATATGCTCAGAGTTTAACTACTTATACCCTTACCTTTTATTTTAATGGCCCCTTCTATACATCTTGACGAGGGGGTCAGCCAGAATCCTGCTCAATCGCCAGGCACTTTGGAAAACGATGAATATCTTATCCGTGAAATGTGCGATCCCAATCATTTTGATGAAAATGGCAACGTTACGGAAGCAGCAATAAGCTTGAAACACTTACAGTCAAAAGGAGTCTCGGTTCATAGACGGCAATACACACCGATCGATTATGTTAAAACTGCAGTTCGAAACAGATGTAAGGATCGCGATGGCTGGATAGAAAGTGTCTCATTATTCACGGTTGAAGCAGTCCGAGCTAAAAAAGATGAGGGAAAGCAAGTATTCTGTGTTATTGATGCCCCCATAGAAGAAAATCCAGGCCATGCCAATATATATTTCTCTCACTTGGTAATTGACAAAATAACACGACCATACGCACGTAAATTAAGACACCGTCTTCTCCCACTTTTGCAAAATCGTATGTCTGTAGATGCTGCGTATCATGCAACCTAAATTCTCGCATTGGCTGGCTGATACCTTAGCTTTATACTACGATGAATAACCCGTGGTGTTACGTTCTACCCAGCGTTCTCCGTCGTTGATCGTTTCTTTTTTCCAGAACGGGGCCTTGTGTTTGAGGTCTTCGATGATGAAGCGGGTCGCGTCGATGGCGTCGCCCCTGTGAGCGGCCCAGGTTGCGACCAGCACTATGTCTTCGCCTACCTCGATGTTCCCGGTGCGGTGCAGAACAAGAATATCGTGTACGGCCCACTGTCTGCTTGCCTGTTCGCAGATTTCTTCCAGGTGCTTCTCGGTCATGACCGGATAATGCTCCAGGGTCATTGCGCCGACTTGCTCGCCTTCGTTGAAGTCCCGCATGGAGCCGATGAAGATACTGGTTGCGCCGGATTTGCCGGGATTGCCGCGGGCAGCGCGGTGTTCTCCTGCTTCAGCCACGGCATCGAATGGCGCCGGCCTTAATTCCACTCGCATGGCGGCCTAGCCTCCGGTAACGGGCGGGAAGAACGCAACTTCATCGCCTTCTTTCAGTTCAGAATCGCCTTTTACGTGCTCCATGTTGACTGCGACCAGCATCGCTTCGGGCATTGCATCAGCGCCGCTGGCCCAGCTCCATACATCAGAGACCTTGAGGCCGGGCCTGAAGTCCATCTGGTCCTCGGCGCGTCCCATTTCCTCGCGGATGCGGGCAAAATATTTGACTTTAACAGACATTTGACTCAGCGTTATGTATCTACCTGGCGGTGTTTAACGTATTATAGACTTTTATGGCAAAACTGACACATTTCAATGAAACCGGAGAGGCGCACATGGTTGATGTCGGCGCCAAGGATGCGACGCGCCGTATTGCCGTGGCTGAGGGCACCATCAGGATGCTGGACGGCACACTGGCCTTGATCATGGATGGCGCGCACAAAAAGGGGGATGTGCTCGGGATCGCCAGGGTCGCCGGCATTATGGCGGCAAAGAAAACCGCGGAACTCATCCCGTTGTGCCATCCACTGGCCATCAGCCATATCGACATCAGCCTGGAACCGCGTAAGGATGACAGCGCGGTGTACTGCCGGGCGCGGGTCGAGACCATCGGCCCGACCGGTGTTGAGATGGAGGCGTTGAACGCGGTGCAGGTGACTTTGCTCACGATCTACGACATGTGCAAGGCCGCCGACCGGGGTATGAGCATCGAGACGGTCAGACTCCTGGAGAAATCAGGCGGTAACTCCGGGGACTGGAAAAGGTAGTACTCTTTCAACTTTTGATATGTTCAGAACTACACAGCGGCGCTATGAAAAGGCGCTGCGAACCTTGCGATCAAACGCTTCGCGACCCGCTGAACATGTCAAAATTAAGTTAAGGAAACTCTGAACAAGTCCATCCTGGACTTGTCAGAGTACGGAAAACAAAAATGCGATTTTTGTTTTCCTCACAATATCAATGCCTTACAGTCATTGATATTGACGATACATCCTTGTATCGTAGGAACCTCTGACTTAATCAGAGGTTCCTTAGAAATGTACCGGGTAAACCTGGCCGCTTAAATTCGTGTCGTCAAGCGGCGGTAGATGTCAGATACTTTATAAGGCAGTTTGCGCACATCATCGATCACGGTATAGTTGGGGCTGCCATACATGTAGGGCAGGTACTCCCTTGCCTCGTTGTCGATGGTGATGCAAAAAGGATAGACGCCACCGGCGCGGACTTCTGCGATGGCCTGGCGGGTGTCTTCCATGCCGTAGCGCCCCCGGTAATCGCCGTAATCCTCGGGTTTGCCGTCTGACAGCGTAATCAGCAACCTGGACCTGGCCTTTACCGCCTGCAAGTGTTTGCCCAGGTGACGTATTGCCACGCCCATGCGTGTGTAGGTCCTGGGTTTGATGCCGCTGATCCGGGCGCGCACCAGCGCCGTGCAAGCCTCTTCAAACCGCTTGATCCTGTAGATTTCACAACGCTTGTGTGTCCTGCCGGAAAACCCGTAGATGGCATACGGATCGGACAACAGCTCCAAGGCTTCACACAGTAGCGCCAGCGTCTCTCTTTCCACATGGTTGACCCAGCCGCGGGTGGAGCCGCTCATGTCCACCATGAACATCACCGCCACATCACGCCGGCTCATGTGGAAACAACTGTACAGTTTCTCGCTCATCTCCAGGCCCTGCTGATGGTCAACACAGGCTTCCACCAGGGCGTCGAAATCGATCTCATCGCCAAAGCTCTGGCGCTTGCGCATCTCATACGCCTCGGCCATTGCCTCGAACGAACGGCGTACCGATCCCAGGTGAACACGGTATTTTTCCACTGTTTTGGCGAAAAAATCATCATAGACGGGTGTGACATCGATTTCCGTCAGCGCGCAGAAATGGTTGCGGTAGCGCTGCCTGGTGTAATCCCATTCCGGGTAATACAGCGGATTTTGCAGGTCGTAACCTGCCGCGGTATCGGTCTGGCTGACCTCACCCGAACCGGTTTCCGCATCCGGGTAACCGGAATAACCACCACTGACCTCCAGGTAGTCATCGGGCACATGACCCATATCCTGAATGATCGACACCAGCAACTGTTTTACCTCATCATCGGCATCAACCTCCTGTTTCCCGAAAATCAGCGACAGCGCACCGATCCCCTGGTGTGCGCCGGTAAAGACAGCGTCAGGGTCGGCCCCGGTTACCGTCCAGGACGTATTGTCCAACGCGATGGTATCGGTACTTGCCGGGTTCGGCTGTTCCTGGCGCAGACGCGCCAGCGACTGTTGCAATTTGTGCTTCTGCTGCCGCACCCGTTCCCGCAGTATTTTCTCGACTGTTTCCGGAAAGTAGTCACCATGATAGGCCTTGCGTGCCGGAACCGGTCTCTCCAGGTTAGCGCTTATCCTGTCCATGCTGTCCATGGCTTTTGCGCCGGCCTGCAGCAGCAGGCGGTTGTCTTGATTCCAGCCCAGGTAACGCGCCCTGCTGTCTTCATCCTGGTTATCAAGCCGTTGCATCTCCCGGTACAAGCCCGGAAAATCCAGGGCCAGGCGCGCCTCCAGGCGCAGGCTCTCCAGAGTTGCGAAAACAGGCAGGGCAGCAGGCAGGTCGGGTAACTGCAACAGGCGTTCAAGCACATCCTGACGCCAGCTTCCGTAATAATTCTGTGCCCAGTGATAAACGGCGATCAGCTTGTACAGGGTTTCATTGTCACTGCGCGTGTCGAAGACATGCAAAAAAGTGGGCAGGTAAATCGACTCCGTGTCGGTAAATACGCGTTCTCCGCCAGTGATGCGCAGCGCACGGCCGCCGAGGCCGGTTAAATAGGACTCCAGAAAGGGTTCAAGTTCCTCCAGGCCCACGCCGGATCGCCGGGCGCGGTATTCTTCAACAAACGCATCCAGGTTTGTAATCACCTCAATCGCAGCGCCCAGGCCACGTTTGTCATAACCGTCCAGGATGGCCGTCATCCAGGCGTCAACGCCCTCTATTTCCAGCAGGGTTAACGCCCGGTCAAGCCGGCCAGAAAAATGCGCCTGCAGGTCGGGATGATCCCGCTGCAGAACCTGTAACCAATGATCGACGCGCCGGCGCGCCACGGGGTCCAGCGCCGGCAGCGACTGGGCAAGGTCTTCCCCGCCAACTGTCGGAGACAAACCGCCTCCGACCGCGCGCCGCAAATGCGCGGGGATATGTACTCTGCCGGCGGCCTGTTCCGCCGCAGGGGGTGGAGCCGAACCGTCCATTAACGGTAATCGATACGGCCAGGGCGGAGGTTTACAACACCGACGCGCAAAGTTCCCTGACCGTTTTCAGCATTTCTTCATCATCGGTGAGCGCCTGGTTCACCGCTGTCTCACAGGCCTGCCGGGGGACAATGCCATGCCGGATCAACTTGGCTGCATTCACGATCAACCGGGTACTCGCGCCTTCTATCAGCCCGCTGTTTTTAAGGTTCCGGGTCATATCGGCAAACCTGACCAGCATTGTGGCTGTTGCCGCGTCGACGCCTGTTTCTTTCACCAGGATCTCCGTTTCCCGGTCGGGCTGGGGGTAAGAAAAATCCAGTGCGACAAAGCGTTGCCGCGTGCTCTGTTTCAAGTCCTTGAGCGCGCTCTGGTAGCCGGGGTTATAGGAAACCGTTAAACAGAACTCCGGCGGCGCTTCCAGCAATTCGCCCAGTTTTTCTATCGACAGCAGCCGCCGATCATCACATAAGGAATGGATTACCACGGTTGTATCCTTCCTGGCCTCGACGATTTCATCCAGATAGCAGATGGCGCCGCTACGCACCGCGCGCGTTAACGGGCCATCAACCCAGACAGTCTCGCCGCCCTTGATCAGGTAGCGCCCGACCAGGTCGGAAGAAGATAGATCATCATGGCAGGACACCGTGATCACCGGCCGGTCCAGACGCCAGCTCATATATTCCATGAACCGTGTTTTTCCACAGCCGGTGGGCCCCTTCAGCAATACAGGCAGCCCGTTGGCAACGGCTGCCGCAAATATATCTATCTCGTTGCCGGCAGGCTCATAATACGGTTCTTGCCGGATCGCATATTCTTCAAACCTGATGGTGTTGGCGCTCATCGTCAGTCATACTTGATGTACTTGAAGCGCTGGTCGTCCGGTGTGCCGTCCAGGGCGCTGTCTTCGTCCACGCCCGGTTGCCACATGATCACGTCTTCGATCTTTTTTGCCAGCTCGAAATCCTTGTCGGTCACCCCTTTGGCCGCATGGTTCATCAGTTTGACGATGACGAAGGCATAGCTTGCAGTCAGGTCAGGATGGTGCCAGCCCGCTTCAGCCAGGTGACCGACCGTATTGATCACCATCAGCGTGCCTTTCCAGCCGCTGGTCTTGTACTTGCGGCGGATCCAGCCGTCTTCGTAATACCAGTTTGGCAGTTCTTCCTTGAGCCGCTGTTCTATCTCGGCCACCTCGTAGGTGGCATCTTTCGTTTCTTTACGCCACTTTGCCATGGTAATACCTCTGTTTTTGCCCATTGTTCACGCGGATATTGTAGCAAATCGTTGCTTGCCGGGAATCAGCTTCCTGATGGCGGCGACTTGCGCGCCGTCCAGCTCTGAAGTGCGCCGGTTCTGTTTGCACAACGCGCCACGAAATCCCAGGTAGTTCGGGCCGATGCGCAGCAACGGCGGGATGTCCGCGCGAGTAAGCGAGCCCGCCAGGCCGTTGATCAGCCCTGCGCGCCCGGCCTCTCGCACGAACCCGGCCAGGGCGCCGTCGTCAAGCTTGTCCCGCAGGTTGCCGTTTGCCTTCTCGCAGGTATCCAGCATCACTCCCATGATGCCGATGCGCCGGAGCCGGCGGAAGTCGACCGCAGGCGGATACAGCTCGGCAAAAAATACCAGGACAATACGGATGCCCCCGGACGTAAGCCGGTCCAGGACGGAGAGCATGAATGGCGACAGGGTTTTGTCAAAAACACCGACCTTAACGATATCGACGCCGCAGTCGTGCATCGCGATCACCGCGCTCTCAAGTTCGGCGGCGTAGGCCGGGAGATCGCCCACCGTGGCGCTGAGCGTGGCGCCCTCATCCATCGATGCGACTATGGCGCGCACGCTGGCCTGGTCCAGCGCGCCCAGCGCGCCGCTGGCCGGATCTTTCAAATCAATCACATCCGCGCCTTGCGCGCAGACCAGTCGCGCCTCATCCACGGATGAAACGCTGGCAAGGAATCCTGTCATGATTTATCTCTTATCAGCATTGCTGGAATTATCCGCATAATATTGTTCAACCTTATCCGTCAGCCATTGCCACGCAGTACGCTCATTCTCTCCCGCGGTCTTGCCGACGGCAATGCCCAGGTATTCCAGTTCAGAGCGGATCTTGTGTTCCGGCAACAGGTGCAAGCGGCTTACCAGGATTGCCGCTTCAATCACTGCGGCCTGGGCGCGGTTGAAACCCCGGAACGGCCCATGGGTCGCTGCATGCGTCTGCCGGCAGGTAAATACCGGACGCAATTCGTCATCCTTGCGGCTCTCAACCCGGACTTCCACATGCGCCAGCGCAGCGGACAGGCGTTTGCAGGCGATATGGGTCGCATCCACCACCGGCCAGTCATTGCGCCCGGTCAGGCAACCGGCAAAGATCAATACATCGTCGGTGGTGTTAATCACCGCCACGCCGGAGTGTAGCAGATTATCCAGGGTGCGGGACGGTTTGAATGGCGCAATCAGGTATTTTCCGTCTTCATCGCGAATACCCATCGGCGCAATGTGCACGCTGCCGTCTGGGTTCATCGTGGTAATCACCGTTTCGTAGATCATCGCTGCTCAGAACTTGCGCCGTTTTGCCTTTAAGGTTGAACCGGCAGGTTTGTATTCCTGCGCGGCCCGGCTTTTCATGTCATGTGCGGAACGCCGGCGTTGTTCCTGTTCCTCGGCCTGTTCGGGGACGACCGCGACGCCCCAGTTCAGGTCTTCGTCCTGCAGGTAACGCTTGCCCAGTTTCAGTGCGGCTTCCGCCTTTGCCAGCTCGGCGCCCATATAGAAGGCATGCGGGGCATCTTCCTGCAACAACGTCAGCGCCGGGAACAGCTCATAAGGGTCTTGTCCGGTAACCAGGCCATCCCGATTGAATACGTGAATGCCCTCCGGCGTGACTTCCACCCGGTAGCTGGGATCAGTGATCTGGTCGGCCAGTTCCCTGATCTCATCCAGGTCATACGGGAACGGCTTGCGCTCATGGCCGGTCAGCAAGCCGCGGTGGATGCCTTTCGGCAGCCCTTCATCCTGTTTCGCCGCATGCATGATGCGCCGCGCCAGGTCCAGTTCGCGCACCACTGAGCAGGCATGCGGGCTGACTTCGGTCGCCAGCACATGGTTGATGTCCAGTTCCGATATGATACCGCACAGCATGGCATTGATGCCGCTGGTATCGGCTTCGGTCAACTCGGTGAGGTTACCGGTACCCATCATGATCTCAATGCCGGGATAGCGTTCCCGCAACGCGTGGTAACGCAGTATGGAAGCGGTGAAACCGAAGTGGATCGGGTCCAGGATACTGTCCGCAATGAACGGTTTGTCCTGCGCGATGAACTTGTCAATGAGCCGGCATAGCGAGGACATGTCGGTGTGCTGTTGCGGGATCAGGACCGGAATCGCCGCGGTCTCGTCGGCTATCCAGGCGTTGCCTTCATGCAGGCTGAGCAGGTAATCGGCGCCCGCGTTTGCGCCGCGCAGCAGTTCTTCGCTGTCCAGGGAGTCGACGCTGACCGTGTATTCTTGTTCATGCAGGGCGCGCACAACGTCTTCAAGGTGCGGAAACGGCGTATCCGGCAGGCACCCGATATCAATCACGTCGGCCCCGTCCCGTTTGTACCGGGCGGCCCGGGCGAGGATCTGATCGACATCGATCTGCGGCGCTTCCACTATCTCGGCAAAAATGCCCATATGGTACTGATCGAGGTTGACCGCTTGCGCCGCACGCCCGAAAAAAACCGGCAAGTCTTTCACATCCACGCTGCCGCGCTGCACCGGCACGCCCAGGGTCTTGCCCAGCGCGTCCAGGTCGCCCTGACACAGGCCCGGCACTACGATGCGGTCGACTCCATCCAGGTCCTGCAGCCGGCGGCCGATCATCTGCGCAGTCATCAGCGCGGCGACGCTGACGCCTATGTTGCGTATCTCGTAGTCAAACTCCAGCGGTTGCATGCCGTCCAGTACGCGTTGCAGGCGTTTTTCCGCAAGTTTGCCGGTGAGAAAGAGAATATGTTCGGTCATGGTTTATCTGATGTATGCGCCGATTACGCCTGTTCGCGCAGATAATATAAAGGAAACTCGGAACAAGTCCATCCTGGACTTGTCAGAGTACGGAACCTCTGACTTGATTCAGCCGTTCCTGAACAAAACAGCCGGTAATCGAATCATGATTGGTCCATAAGAACCAAATCCTTATCGGGTGGTTTAATATAACGACTTGTACTGTTATAATTGTTTTCTTTTTGAAAAGATAACTAATTGTTTTATATGACTTATTTTTTCTTTGGAAAACACTGTACGGTTTGGCATGATTTTCGCTCTCATTTTAGGAGCAGATTAACGAAAAGATGAAAATGGGTATGACAGAAACACAGGCTCCCTGGTCCCGGCAAGAGTTCGAGCAGCGTTTGCGCGATAAGGAGAAATACTACCATATTCATCATCCGTTCCACGTGTTGATGAATTCGGGACAACTCGACAAGCCGGCGATACAGGGCTGGGTCGCGAACCGGTTTTATTACCAGACCAGCATTCCTGTGAAGGACGCTGCGATCATGGCCAACTGCCGTGAGCGGGACGTGAGGCGCCAGTGGGTGCAACGCATTATCGACCACGACGGCCAGCAGGGTGAAGACGGCGGTATCGAGGCCTGGCTGCAACTGGGCGAGGCCGTGGGCCTTAAGCGGAGCGAATTGGTCTCCGAGGAACGGGTGTTGCCCGGTGTGCGCTTTGCGATAGATGCTTACTACAACTTTGCCCGCACGGCCACCTGGCAGGAAGCTGCGTGTTCATCGCTTACGGAACTGTTCGCCCCGAAGATACACCAGAAGCGGCTGGACAACTGGCCGCAACATTACACCTGGATAGATGCGAAGGGATATAACTACTTCCGCAAGCGGTTGAGCGAAGCAAGACGGGATGTGCAGCACGGCCTTGACGTCACCCTGGACTATTTCAGGACGCGCGCTGACCAGGAGCGGGCGCTGAACATTCTGCAACTGAAGCTGGACATACTGTGGACGATGCTGGACGCGATGTGGATGGCCTATATTGAAAACAAACCGCCGTATCATTGCGTGGAAGCATGAGCAATATTCCTGAAATCGCCCCGACCTTCCGTTTCCAATGGGAAGAAGCCCAGGACTGTTACGTGATCCTGTACCCGGAGGGGATGGTTAAACTCAGCGGCAGCGCCGGTGAGATCATGAAACGCTGCGATGGCGTCAAGAGCACCGATGAGATCATCGCCGAGTTGGAAACAGCGTTTCCCGGGGCAGACCTTGAAAACGATGTGCGTACCTTTTTTGACAATGCGAGAAACAATGGCTGGATCAGATACAAATCGTAGCAAACCACTGTGGCTGTTGGCTGAACTTACCTACCGGTGTCCGTTGCAATGCCCTTACTGCTCCAACCCGGTGGAGATCGCCAAGTACAACGACGAACTCGACACCGAGGACTGGATCAGGGTTTTGCAGCAGGCGCGTAAAATGGGCGCAACGCAACTGGGGTTCTCCGGCGGCGAACCCCTGGTGCGGCGCGACCTGGAAGAGCTGATTGCCGAAGCAAGACGCCTGGGTTATTACACCAACCTGATCACCTCCGGAGTCGGCATGGATGCGCAGCGGGTAAAAGCCTTCAAGGACGCGGGGCTGGACCATATCCAGATCAGTTTCCAGGCCAGCAATGAAGAGTTGAACAATTATCTCGGCGGCAGCAAAAGTTTCCGCCACAAACAGGAGATGGCCAGGGTGGTCAAGGAGTTTGAGTACCCGATGGTGCTGAATATCGTGCTGCACCGGAAAAATGTTGACCAGATCCGGGATATCCTGGACATGACCGTGGATCTGAACGCCGATTACGTGGAACTGGCCAGCACCCAGTATTACGGCTGGTCCAGGGTCAATATCGACCAGTTGCTGCCGACCCGGGAGCAACTTGTAAAGGCCGAGGCCGTGGCCAAGGAGTACCAGGAGAAGATGAAGGACAGGATGAAAATCATTTATGTGATCCCGGATTATTTCGAAAACCGTCCCAAGGCCTGTATGAATGGCTGGGGGTCAATCTTCCTGACCATCGCCCCGGATGGCAGCGCGCTGCCATGCCATGCCGCGGCCCAGTTGCCGGGGCTGGAGTTCCCCAACGTCAGGGACCACAGTATCGATCACATCTGGAACGACTCCGATGCGTTCAACAAATACCGCGGCTTCGACTGGATGCAGGAACCCTGCAGGAGTTGCCCGGAAAAGGAAAAGGACTTCGGCGGCTGCCGCTGCCAGGCTTACATGCTGACCGGGGACGCGACCAACGCCGACCCCGTCTGCGATAAATCTCCCCACCACCGGCAGTTGCATGCGGACGTGGAACGGATCGGCGTCCTGTCCGGGACAAAAGAGCTCGAAAGCAAGCCACTGGTGTTCCGGAATATGCGAAACTCGAAGGAACTGAGCCGGGAAACAGCTACTACGATTTAGACCGGAATGGGATTACTTAAGCCCTCTGTCTTCTGACCAGAGCCCAGGTTACGTCCAGCGCTTGGCGGTTTTCTTTTATATCATGCACGCGTAGTATGTGGACGCCGGCCTGCGTGCCGATGGTCGTAGTGGCGCAGGTTGCGCCCACCAGTTCGCTGTAGCGCGTGATATCGCAAATCGAGCCCATGAAGCGTTTCCGGCTCGCGCCCAGCAATACCTTGTAGCCGGTTGCGGTAAAACTGCCGAGGTTGACTATGATGTCCAGGTTGTCGCGTTTGGATTTACCGAAACCGATGCCCGGATCGAGTACCAGGTTTTCTCGCCTGATGCCTGCATCTTCGGCGGCCGTGGCGCGTTCAAGCAGGAATGACCTGATCTCAGCCACGACATCGTCATAGTGCGGGTTATCCTGCATGGTCTTTGGTTTTCCCTGCATGTGCATGATGATGTACATCACCCCGGCTTCGGCAACCAGCTTGAACATCCCGGGATCGTCCCGTCCCGCGGAAATATCATTGACGATGGTAGCTCCCTGTTCCAGCGCGGCGCCGGCGACCCGGGCCGAAGTCGTATCGATACTGATGGGGATATCCGCCGGCAGTTCCTGTTGCAACCGCCTGATCACCGGGATCACCCGCTGCAACTGTTCCTCCGCAGATACCGGCGCCGCACCCGGGCGGGTGGATTCACCGCCGACATCAATAATATCCGCGCCCTGCTCCACCATTTCGCAGGCGCGCGCAACGGCCTTGTCCTGATCATGGTGCTGACCACCGTCGGAGAAACTGTCCGGGGTCACGTTGAGGACACCCATCAGCAAAGGTTTGGCGGCATCCTGTTGATGGTTTACCTTAACCACTTTGCCATCTCATCAGTTGCAGTCACCAGCGCATCCACCATGACCGGCTCGCCGGCCAGGTGGCCTCCTTCCTCGACGATCACCAGGTCAGCGTCTGGCAAGGCCTGGCGCAGAGACCAGGACGCTTCCAGGGTACAGGTCAGGTCCCGGCGCCCGTGGATAATCCGGACCGGCACGGACGGGAGCGACGCGATACTATCCAATATCTGGTTCTCATCGATAAAATAGCGATTCTTGGCATAATGGGTTTCGATCAATACCTCTTGCACAGCTTTTTCGGTATCTCCAGGGGTATAATCCGCACCGGGGATCAGGTACGTCACCAGGCGCCCTGCCCATTTCGACCAGGCCAGGGCCGCAGTTTCCCTGGCTTTCCTGTCATCGCCATGAACTCGTCTGTGGTAGGCTGTGACCAGGTCAGTTCTTTCAGGTTCCGGTATGATTCCCACAAACTCCTGCCAGTAATCCGGAAAAACCCGGCTCGCGCCCTCACTGCTGAACCAGTCCAGGTCTTTTTGCCGGGCCAGGAAGGCGCCGCGCAGGATCAGACCCAAGACCCGTGAAGGGTAGGACTGCGCGTACAGCAACGCCAGGGTGGCGCCCCAGGAACCACCGAATACCAGCCATTGTTCTATGCCCAGGCGCTCCCTGATGTGTTCTATGTCCTGCAACAGTTTCGGAGTTGAATTATTGCGCGTCTCCCCGACCGGCGCCGAGCGATGACAGCCGCGCTGGTCGAACAGGACGACCCGGTATTTTTTTGGATTGAAGTAACGCCGATGATTCTCGTTGCAGCCTGAACCCGGACCGCCGTGCAGGAATATCACCGGAATACCCTGCGGATTGCCGGCTTCCTCCACGTATATCGTATGTATCGGGTCCACCTTCAGGCGGTAGCTGTTGAATGCATCAATAACGGGGTATAACTCACGCATGGCAGTACGATCTATGTCCGGACAGTTGCAGTTGGAAGCAAGTGACTAAATTATCACACAATCACATCAATAGTCCCTGGCTGAGGGAGTGACAGGTTGCTGACAGCGGACAAACTCGTGGGACGTTATCCTGGGCCTGTTCAGGTGGTCTAAACTTATATATCGCCCAGAATTTCTTCCCGTTTTTGTTGATACTCCTCCGCGCTGATCAGTTCCTTGTCGTGCAGTTCCTTCAAGGTCATCAGTCTTTGCTCAATGGTCTGGCTGGAATCATTCCCCGCTGAGGAAGATTGCATCTGCTTGCGCATCTTCGCCATTTCCAGGCGCATTTCGCGCCGTTCCCGCGCCAGCTTGTCCGCCTCGGCCTGCATGGCTGCGCTGGTCGCAGTTTGCTCCGGCGCCGCTTGTTGCGCTTTTTCCGCCAGGTACACTGCCGCCGCTTGTTCCAGGTCGATCTCTATCCAGTCCCGGCGGGATTTCCCGCCATCGATATGCGGCTCAACGCCGGCCATGGCTACAATTGTACCCTTGAACCCGGCCGACTTTGCCCTGCGTCCGTGTTTGAAGTATTGTTTCGATTCCGTGATGCCATGGCTTTTTTCAACCGTTTCCTTGAACCTGTCGCCTTCGTTGTCGTAATCACCAATGATGAGATGTAACTTGCCGTCCAGGTAAAAGGCACGGCCTCCCGTGTAACCCGTATTCTGGAGCACCATGTATTTCTTTTCCGAACGGGCCAGCACAAACACGATATCCTGGTCCGGCCTGGCCTTGGACAGACCGGCGCTAATGTATTGTCCAAGCAAACGTGACTGTTGCAGCGAGAACAGCGACTTGAGTTTTTTCTTCTTGAACAAGCCGCCGCCACTCCAGGCCTGAAGCCCCTCAAGGGCGTTGCTTACCTGGCCTGGATTCAACTGTACCGGGTGCTGGTTGGGTGGCGTCACATCTTTTTTTGACTGGTCCTGGTCCGTGAGCCGGATATACAGGTTGGCGCCGGATTTCCACAGATCCTCATCATTGGCGCCAAAATTGGGCAACAAATCAGCTTGGATAATGCCGGGGAATGAAAGCAGGATGACTAGCAGAGCACAGGGTTTCATCAATATCTTATACCGTTATAAAAGTTGCGGTTTATCCGGGCAAGAGAAACAGCTTTAAAGCGGCGATCAGCGAACCTGTGAACGCGGCTTGGATGAGGAATATTTTCACCGTCAGCCGCAATTCCATTTTCTCCATGTCGCCACGCAGGGAAATTTCCATTTTCTCCATGTCTCCACGCAAAGATATTTCCATTTTCTCCATATCGCTGCGAATCGCGGTTTCCATCTTCTCCATATCGCTGCGAATCGAAGTTTCCATGTTCTCCATATCGCTACGAAGCGATGCTTCCATCTTCTCCATGTCACCACGCAGATTCTCTATATCGCTACGAAGCGATGCTTCCATCTTCTCCATGTCACCACGCAGATTCTCTATATCGCTACGAAGCGATGCTTCCATCTTCTCCATGTCACCACGCAGATTCTCTATATCGCTACGAAGCGATGCTTCCATCTTCTCCGTGTCGCCACGCAGATTCTCTATATCGCTACGAAGCGATGTTTCCATCTTCTCCATGTCGCCCCGCAGATTCTCTATATCGCTACGAAGTGCAGTCTCCGTCCCAGCCAAGTCAGCCTTGGTCGCTACTCGCTCATTAATCGCATCTTGCACCAGTATCACCACCGATTCCGCTTGTTTGGCCTCCATGCCGGAGTCCTTCAAGCCTTGCGCCATCTTCAGCGTATCAAAAGCTACATCTGTCATTTTTCCCTCTCCGATCTCGTTGTTCATTTCACTTGGCCGGAACGCCGACCTATGCTCCGCAGGTCATAAACCCAGCGGGAGGCAGCCCGGATTATTGTTCCCTTTGCACCACTGCCGCATCCGGCGACAGTTCGGGACTGCTCTCAGGAGTTACTATATACGCGTGACTTCGAGGTTGTCAATCTATGTATTTTGTTTCTCACCCACAGGGCAAACACACCGTACCACTCCCGCGAACCCCACCACCGCCCCACTCCCGCGAAAGCGGGAGTCCAGTCAAATACTGTGTCGCCCGCAGGACGACTCTTTGTCCCACTGGATTCCCGCTTGCGCGGGAATGGGGCGGAGACGATTACGCGGGAATGGGATGGGAGGCGCTTGCACGGAAATGGAATTGGGCGCAGGTTGGTTTGTAAAAGTTACACACAAAAAAAAGGCGCACTATGCGGTGCGCCTTTTCTTCAGGTCGAAAGACCTTGTTTTGCTTAATACAGGTTTACCAGAGTAGGAACCCGCCGATGGAGAAGGTGTCGACATCGTCCTGACCCAGCAAGCTATTCTCGTAATTACCGTACTCGGCAATGACCTTCAGCCATGAATTTACATCATGATATACACCTACTGTCCATAGCTCGCCTTTTGACGAAGGAATTCCATATGCTGAATCAGAATCCTGTTTTGACTCGCCGTAACCACCGCCAATCTTAGTTTTGCCATTGAAGGTATAAGATGCCTGCACATAATAGCCATCGTTGTCAGCCTCATTACAACCTGCGCCATCAACACAAGCAAACCCCTCATTGCCTAGGCTAGGCCCAGGATTGAATAATAAAGTACCCAAAGCCTCGCCGTCATAATATTGACCAGTCATGCTGAATCCCTGAGCAGAAACTTCGGCACCGATGTTCCAACCTACAGTTTCAACATCTCCATAGTCAACTACTTCCATCTCCTGCCATATGAAGCCGGCCCAACCGCTGAAGCTCCCGCCCTCGAAGGCGGAATTGAAAGTGGCCTCAGCCTGGAATTGCGGCGTATCTGTCTCATACCCATTATTGGTTCCAAGAGTAGCGCTGCCAATTGGTTCTTGCGGATCAAAGATACCGACTGACAACTGGAAGCCATTCATATCCGGCGTCTGATAGACAAAGCGAGTGCGGAAATCTGGATATACATAACCATAACCGATTCGACCCAGGCCAGTACCACCGCCATCAGCCCCTGCCAAAGCACCCATACCAAACAGGGTGTAGTCCTTCAAAATCGCCTGACGCCCGAACAGGGCCAGGGTGCGGCCTACGCTGATGGTGCCGAAATCACCGGATATGTTGAAGAACACTTCACGCATATCAATATTGGAACCCGTCCCAAACACACCGGACTTGTTCAATCGGCTGCTCTTCTCACTGGAACTGTCCACGGCGAACGTGATCTGGCCGGTACCTGTCAGACCGTTGACCTCAGGGGTCTTGACCGTCATGGTATGGAATGAAGGCAACAGCCCTTCGTTCAAATGGGCACTGTCTTCACTAGTACCGTTAGTGAATTCAAAGTCACTCTGCGTATAGAACAGGTTGATAAAGCCGCCGTAGCTGACTTCCCAACCGTCTGCGCCGCCAAGGACTATCGCGGCATTGGAGGGCATGCTCAATGCGCCTGCCAGTGCCAGCGTGCTCAGAACAGTTGTGAGCTTGGTTTTATTTAGTTTCATCATTCTCCTCCTCAGGAAAAGTATTAAGCGATTAAAAATACTACGATTTTTATTACAAACTCTTTGTTATGGCTTATTCAAGCTAGTTCATTGTTAAAGGATATTGCATAACTGGAGAAATTGCAACATATAAAAGGGACATTTACAACACTTTTTTGACATTATTATGTTGTGTGCCTTTACTTCGTCTCTTTTGCGCAACAACTGGAACGTCGCGAGGGTGTATATAAGGAGTTTATTGTCTACTGGATTCCCGCTTTCGCGGGAATGGTATATATCGTGCGGGCGTCCCGTCTGCGGGCAGGCGGGACGCCTGCGGTCCCGGGCGGGCGCCGGCCACAATCGGTCAGCCTCCGCCTCTTTGGTACGCCAGTTCAAAGCGCGCCAGGAACGCTGCCTGATCGGTCGGGGTGAAACCGTTGAATTCCATGCTGACATGTGTGACGGGAAATTCCAGCAGGCCGAGTTTTCTTACGGTCTCCGGCATCAGGCTGATGTTGATCTGGCCGGCGTTTGTCGTGATGCTTGCGTGGTTGCCGTCGCGGGTAACCGGCGCGCCGTTCACCGCTCGCGGCAGCAGGCGGAAGAAGTCCTTGTGGGTGATGCTCATCTCCCGGGTCAGGAGACTATCCAACGCTGACGCAGTATTCACGAACGGTGTTAAGTCAGTAGCTGGTCAACGTTAGCCGCCGGCTACCGGCGGCCATATCGCAAGGGTGTCTCCTTCATTGAATACCGCTTTGTTCCGATCTTCCGGTTTGATGTAAACCCCGTTCAGTAACACCAGGTGCGCCATTTCCCTGGGCACGTTGTACCTGTCGATGACTTCATAGGCCGTATTGTGTTCGGATATCTCGATGAGGAGTTTGTTTTTCTCCGCATCCGGGGGGAGATAGTCGGTTAAACCGGCATAGAGTTTCAGGGTGAGTTTCATGATTATTTTGGGGCGTTGCGCGTTATGTGATTTGGCTGGCTTCCCGATTTATAAAGTGTCGCTGCGCGACAGGTTTTCTGACTGGATTCCCGCTTTCGCGGGAATGGGATGGCCCGGAGTTTGTCTGGCATGGTGGCGACGAAGCCTGATCTCGCGGGGCTGTCGGGGTCAGGCAATTCGCTCAAAGCAGGGCTGCGTTATGGCCGATGGACTGGGTTGCCCCCAGGTATGCCTCCATAATCCGGGTCGGGTCCTGCAGCAGGTGGTCCTTCCATTTGCCCAGTTTCAGCTTGGTCTGGATCAGGCCGCGCAGCACGCCTACGTGATTGGTCAGTCCCAATGCCTGCGCGCCGACGAGGATGTCATCCTGGAATTGCAGGCTGATATAGCGGTATTTTTCCGCATCCACCAACTCCACGGATTCGCCGCCTTCGACACCCATCCATAAGCCGTAGGAAGTGGAGATCAGGCCCATGGTATCGAGCACGTTCATATTCACGCTGCCCTGGTGGCGGGTATCCCGGCCGGCCATGTTCATGGCTGCGAGCCTGCCGTGGTCGGCGGCGGTGGGCTGGATTGCCTGTACATTGAACTCTCCGGTGGAGAAATCCCTGCCCTGGCATACATCGCCGGCGGCGTACACGTCAGGGTGGCTGCTCTGCAGGCGGTCGTTCACGAGCACGCCGAAATCGGTCTCAATGCCGCTGTCTTGCAGAAACTGTATATTGGCGCGTACACCGGTGGCGGAGATCACCACGTCGGCGCCCAGCCGGTCGCCGTTATCCAGTTGCACCGACAGTCTGTCTGTACCGTCCTGTTCAAGCGACTCCACCCGGGTCGAGGTCAGCACGTTGACGCCTTTGTCCAGGCACCATTGTTTAATCAGGTTACCGGCAGTCTGGTTCATCATGCGCGGCACCATGCGGTCTTCCATCTCGATCACGGTCAGGTTTACGCCGCGCTCGGCCAGCGCCTCAAGGATAATACAGCCGATAAACCCCGCGCCCATCAGAATGACGTCGGATCCCTTGCTTGCGTTTTGCGCGATGTTCCTGCCGTCTTCAAGGGTCCAGCAGGAATGCACACCGGGCAAATCCAGGCCGGGGATGGGTGGCCGGATGGGATGCGAGCCGGTGGCAATCAACAGCTTATCGAAGTTGACCGTTGCGCCGCTCTCCAGTTCCAGGGTGTGGGCGTTCGGGTCCACCGACGCCACACGGTCCCGGATCAGCTCTATATCCATATCCGCATAATGGCTGGCCGTCTTGCGCAGGTAGGTGCCGGCCTCATCGATGTTGTCGATAAGATAATATGGCAGCGCCATGCGCGAGTAAGGTGGTTCCGTTTCGTCGCCGATCAGCTTGATTGAACAGGAAGCGTCGTTTTTCCTCAGCGTTTCCGCTGCGATAACGCCGGCAGGCCCGGCGCCGATAATGACATGTTGCATAGTGTCAGTCTCTTGTGTTGCTTGCATGGGGGCGGATTTGAGTCCGCCCCAGGCATCCTTATATTAAAGGCTGAGGCGTTGCCGGGTTTCGTCAGTCGGCACGCCTTGTTCGTTCCAGCCGCGCACCTCGTAGTACTTCGGCAACATCTCGTGCAGGCGGTTCACATTGCCCTTGGCCGGGCCGGTCTGGGCCGGTTCCGTCAGCAGGCGTTTCGGCAACGTGTCGTCTGCCGCAGTCAGCCCCGCCGCAAGATTGAACTCGCGTTCCAGGTTCCAGATGCGTTCGCCTGCCTCAAGCATGGTCTCGGGGGTCCATTCACCCTCGCAGGCCGCTGCGACCTGGGGTGCGATGTCTTCCAGGGTCCAGGCAAACGTGGTGAACACGCACAGGCCGCTGGAATCCACGATCGCGGTCGCGTCCTGGAATGCCTTGACCAGTTCCGGCTTGCCTTCCGTGGTTAATGGATCGGTTTTTTCCGGCACGCCCATGATTTCCGAAGAGACAGTATAACTGCGCAAGTGGCAGGCGCCGCGGTTGGATGTGGCATAGGTCAGGCCCATGCCCTGGATACCGCGCGGATCGTAAGCGGGGAACTCCTGGCCCTTGACCGTCATCGACAAATCCGGATGGCCATACTTCTCACACAAGCGCTTTGAACCCAGTCCAAGGTCCAGGCCAAAACCCTCGCCCTTGCACGTGACTTCCGTCGCCCAGGTCAGCGCTTCGGCCGAGCCGAACTTGAGTTCGACGCCGCCGGTCTCCTTCTTGGTGATTGCGCCGAGTTGGTAAAGCTCCATCGCCGCGGCTACGGTTGCGCCGAAGGAGATGGGATCGATGCCGTCTTCGTTGCAGATAAAGTTCGCATAGGTCAGCGCATCAATGTCGTCGACGCCGGTGTCCGATCCCAGCGCCCAGGCCGCTTCGTATTCCAGGCCGCCGGACGCGCCCCAGTATTGCGGCTTGTTTTCGATGCTGAAATGGCCCCGGTCGATGGTGGATATGCGCCCGCAAGCGATGGTGCAGCCAAAACAACCGGCGTTGGTGACCAGGTTGGGCTTGCCGTCGCTCTCGCGCGGCTCATGCATCGCCTCGCCGGAAATCTTGCTTGCGCCCTCGAACTGTACTTCGCGCATGTTGCGGGTAGGCATTGCGCCGACTTCATTGATCACGTTCATCAGTACCTGGGTACCGTAGGTAGGCAGCCCCTGTCCGGTGACCGCGTTCTCTGCCAGGACCTGCTTGCCGGCGTTTACCGCCTGCATGAAAGCGCCCGGGTCCTTGATGTTGCCAACGCCTTTAGTTCCTCTGACCGCCACGGCCTTGAGGTTCTTGGATGCCATAACCGTGCCGACACCGGAGCGCCCGGCAGCGCGGTGCAGGTCGTTTACGATCGCCGCGTACAGGCAGCCTTTCTCGGCAGCGCGGCCGACGGCGGCGACACGCAGCAGCGGATCCTGGTATTTTTTGTGCAACCACTCATCCGCAGTCCATACTGATTGTCCCCAGATCTCAGCGGCGGGAACAATCTCCACCTTTTCATTTTCAAGATACAGGTATACAGGCTGCGGCGATTTGCCCTCAAAGATGATCATGTCGTAGCCTGCGGCCTTCAACTCCGCGCCGATAAAGCCGCCGGAATTCGAGCAGGCTACGGCCCCGGTCAGGGGGCTCTTGGTAACGACAGAGTAGCGCCCGCCGGTGGATGCCATGGTGCCGGTCAGCGGACCGGTGGTCATGATCAACTTGTTTTCCGGCCCCAACGCGTCACACTTCGGGTCGATTTCTTCCGTCAGGTACTTGGTAGCAAGACCGCGCTGCCCCAGGTAAAGCCTCGCCCACTCCATGTTCAGTGGCTCATTGCTGGTAGTGCCCTTGGTCAGGTTTACGCGTAAAACATTATTAGCCCATGCCATTTCAAATCTCCTCCAATATCAATTCGCGCCTGCCGCTGCGTGAGCACGCATCCGGGCCAGCCCGGTATGATCAGCATCGACATAGGTGATAGCCGCCGTCGGGCAGGCTTTCGCGCATTCGGGGTCGCCACCACACAGGTCGCATTTGTAGACAACCTTGGTGTCCTGGTTGTAGTTTACCGTACCGAACGGGCAGGCAATCGTGCACACCTTGCAGCCGACGCAAACATCGGCCAACACGTCCTTGGAACCGGTCTCCTCGTTCAGCACGATGGCCTCGACCGGGCAGGCGTGCATACACCAGGCCTCGCTGCACTGGGTGCAGGTGTAGGGGACAAACCGGCCTTCCTCGTGGAAGGTGAATACCTTGATGCGGGATTTTGCAGGGTTGAATACCCCTTCCGCTTGGTAGGAACAGGCAAGTTCACATTGGAGGCAACCGGTACACTTCTCCGGTTCGATCTGGAGCGCTCTCAGCATCACAATCTCCTTCGATAGCGATAATTAATCAGAATAAGGAACGAAAAAATCTCATGCTTTATCGGGAAAAACTCCCAACTGTATCAGTATGATTGTCATATATAATGAGACTGATCGGTTTTAATTTATAGTATAGCTTATTGTTATCAGCCAGGTCAGCCACCTGATGCGAAGCAGAGCATACAGAATATTTCCGAGGATGGCAACCTGCAATCCTACTTTGTATACGGGATGGCTTGACAGAACTATTTTTCGGGACCCTGGTCAAATAACACACTGACGGACAGGACAACAATGAAATCCATAGTTTACAGAATTACCGCGTTACTCTTGTTTGCATCGGCCCCAGCCGGCGCCGCGGACATGACTGAGATCAGTTTCGCCTTCATCGGCGCTGCAGACAGCAGCGCGCACCGGGGCGTTGTGCAGGGTATTCACGAGGCAAACCTGCAGGGGCAGTTCCTGGGTCAGAACTATACGCTGGAGGAGTTCAGCGGGGACGACCTGGAAGCCATTGACCCTGACAGGTTTATCGCTATTATTGTCGCCGGCAACGCAGACGATGTGACACGGGCCGGCGCCCGTTACAGCGACCATGCAGTGTTCAATGTGGGCGCGCATGAGGATGCGCTGCGGGAAGCCTGCGCGAGCAACCTGCTGCACGTGATACCCAGCGCCAGGATGCTGGCCGATGCCGATGCCCAGTGGTTGCAAAAAAACCCGGAAGCCGATATCAGCGCCTCCGGCTGGCACCCCCGGTTCGTGAAATTCGCCGCGCGGGACCTGAACAAGCGCTACAAAAAGCGGTTCGACCACGCTATGGACCAGTATGCGTGGGCCGGCTGGGCCGCGGTCAAGATGACCTCGGACTCGGTGGCCAGGCAATCTATCACCGAGCCCGGCGCGATGCTCGAGTTCCTGAAAACGGGCTTGTCGTTCGACGGCCAGAAGGGTTTTGACATGGATTTTCGCGACACCGGGCAGTTACGCCAGTTGCTGCTGATATCCGGACCCGAAGGGGAGCTGCTGGGCGAGGCGCCGGTGCGGGGCGTTGTCGCTCCGGACGCGGTGGACAGCCTGGGCCAGGCGTCTTGCAATGGTTAGCGGGTGTCCAAAATTTATTCCTGGAGCAGAACAGGTTGTATAATTTTCAGATGTACAAGTTAAGGAGTCATCAATGAAATATCTTATCAGCGTTATCGTATTGTTCCTGGCCGGCATGCAGCTTGCCACTGCCGCCAGTGGCCGTATCTTTGTCACCAATGAGCGCAGCAACGACATTTCCGTGATCAATGGCAGCACATTGGAAGTGGAACGCACCATTGAAGTGGGCAACCGACCCAGGGGCATCGGCATCTCGCCCGATGGCAAAGAGTTGTATGTAGCTGTCAGCGACGAGAATGTGATCGCAGTCATCGACCTTGGAACACTGGAGCTGCTGCGTAAATTCAAGGCCGGATCGGACCCGGAAACCTTCGCGGTGCATCCGAACGGCAATATCTACATCTCCAACGAAGATGATGCCAAGGCATCCGCGTTTGACCCCAGGACCGGCGAGCAGATTGCGGAGATCCAGGTGGGGCTGGAACCGGAAGGCGTGGCCATCTCCCCCGACGGCAAGCATGTCATCATCACCAGTGAATCGACCAACATGCTGCACGTGATCCAGGTTCCCGAACACACGATTGTTGCCAATATCCTGGTCGGCGCGCGCCCGCGTGCCGCCACGTTTACCCAAGATGGTTTGACGGCCTACTCCACGTCCGAGATCAGCGGCGAGGTCAAAAAAGTCGATATGACCAATTTCGAAGTGGTCGCGGTCAGGAAGATCGCCGATGAAAAAGCCAAACCCAAGGATGTGATCCTGAACAAGGACGAGACCAAGTTGTATGTGGCCGGCGGCAGGTCCAACCAGGTCATCGTCATGGAAGCGGAAACCATGGAAATCCTCAAGGGCATTCCGGTCGGCAAGCGGGTCTGGGGACTGGCCATGACCAAGGACGGCAGCAAGGTATTCAGCACAGACGGTGTCAGCGGCACGGTTTCAGTGATTGACACCGGCAAAGATGAGGTGATCAAGACTATTGAGGTCGGCAAATTCCCCTGGGGCGTGGTTGTTCACGACTAAAGATAAAGGGTCGCCCGGTGGGCGACATAGTATTTGACTGGACACCCGCTTCCGCGGGAGTGGTACGGTGGCGGGATTCGCGGGAGCGCCCCCACCCCATTCCCGTGCAAACGGGAATCCAGTAAGGCTAGGGGTCGCCCCCCGGGCGACACAGTATTCTACTGGACTCCCGCTTCCGCGGGAGTGGTACGGTGGCTGTGTTCGCGGGAGTGGTACGGGGAAAGGCCTTAGGCGCTATTCCGGCTTCATAAACTTCATCGTCATCCGGTCGCTCTCGCCGATGGCGGCATACTTCTCCCGGTCCTCGTCACCCAGCCGGTAGCCCGGTGGCAGCGTCCATACGCCTTCAGGGTGGTCCTTGGTGTCCTTTGGGTTGGCATTGATCTCGGCCTTGCCGACGAACTGAAACCCGGCCTGTTCTGCCAGGCGCATGACCTCGGCCTCGGGGACATACCCCTTTTTTGACCATTCCTTGCCGACCATGTGCTCCTCGCCCCTGTGCGTTACCAGGCCCAGGATACCGCCGGGCTTCAAGACCTTGTACATCGCGGCAAACACCTGGTCCACACTATCGTTGTTCAGCCAGTTGTGCACATTACGGAAGGTCAGCACCATGTCCGCCTGCCCCGCCGGTTGCAGGTCCGGCTTGTTCGGGGGGGCAAATTCGATCACGTTGACCTTATCGTATATTTCCGGCTGCGCCGCCAGCTTGTCGAGGTATCTCCGGTGATTACGGCGGTAGTATTCCACTTCGGACTCACTGTCGTAACTTGCCGCGTACAGCTCCCCGTTGTCCCTGAGATACGGCGCCAGTATCTCGGAATACCAGCCGCGTCCACCCGGGGACATCTCCACCACCGTCAGGTCGTCGCGCAGCCCGAACCAGTCCAGGGTCTCAGCCGGATTTCGATACATGTTGCGGGCCTTGTGGGCGTCGGAACGGTGGTCGCCGTTGGCAATTTCGTTGAGGCGGTCGATGTTCTCATTCGCGAGCGCCGGGCCTGCGGGCAGGCACAGGATTGTCACAACCAGGATCAGGCAACGATATCTCTTCATGATTTGTTTCCTCCGTCATATCGGTAGACGGGTATATGTTACCCTGTCCGCCAACGGTTGAGAAATGTATTCGCCAGCAAGCGCCGAAAGTGTTGTATCATAGGCAGCTTTATCGAAACCCCAAATGCCGCGCCAGGGATGGCTGCTCTCTATAAAGTTATGCCGGATTAGCTCAGTTGGGCGAACCGGATTAAGCAAAAGACACTAAATGTGTCTTTTGCCCGGTGAGCGCCACAACACGGATGTTGGGGCCGGAGGTTATCGAAACCTCAAATGCCGCGCCAGGGATGGCTGCTTTCTATAAGGTTATGCCGGATTAGCTCAGTTGGTAGAGCGCCCGCCTTGTAAGCGGATGGTCGGCGGTTCGAATCCGTCATCCGGCAGATTTTTCCTTATTGACCCTGCTTATATCGTCAGGAACCTCTGAGACTTAATCTGAGGTTCTCTCAGGTAGTATTTCAAAGAAATTTACCATCAACCAGCGCGGGCTAAATCTCCCGCTGCGTGTTTCCCGTAAACTTATTCCGGCAAAGGGTTTTAAATGATATTGATAATATATTAACAATAAACTAGAATATTACCGCTATGATTGATAATATTATATCAAATTATAAGATGCCAAGTGAAATTCAGCGTTCCCTGTCTGAAGCGTTCAGGTCGGTGCGCAAATCCAGACGGCATGGCCGTAAGGAAACCAGCATCAGAACGGGTGTGCCGGAGGCAACCATTCGGCGCTTTGAGGATACCGGCGAGATATCCTTGAGGCAGTTGTTGATGTTGTGTGATGTCTACGGAAATGCCAGCGCTACCGATTCACTGTTTCCACTAGAACCACAAAGCATGGATGAGCTGATTGCAATGAGTAACAGGAAGTGAAACTGCTGAATGTCCTCTACCATGGTTCAGGAGGCGACAAGTCGACCAGAATGGGGCGTCTGGCCTGGTACGAGCAGCGCGCGTGGTTTGAGTTTTCCGCGGAATTCATACAACAGAATACGAATCCATCCCCTTTCTCACTCGAGCTGACAACAACATTACAGAAAGCGCCACTGGAACCCTTTAATGGATTGCACGGACTGTTCAGCGATTCCCTGCCGGATGGCTGGGGCCTGTATCTGATGGACAACGCGATTAAACAATCCGGACGAAACCCCGCCACGCTCAGCCCTCTTGACAGGTTGGCCTTTATCGGCAAACGGGCAATGGGAGCGCTATCCTACGAGCCTGATGAGCCGGACTCCGTAGAACGACACACCGCGATGACACTGGATATCGGCGCCACCGGCAACGAGGCAACCCGCTTGTACCAGGGGGAACTGTCAGAAGTACTGGACCGCCATGCAATCAATGGCACGCCCTCTGCCGGCGCCAGGCCGAAAATTCTTATTGGAATAAGCGGCGATACGGTCGTTGAGGGCGCCGGCGAACTGCCGCCTGACTATTCCCATTGGCTGGTTAAGTTTCCAACCGGCCACACCCCCGATAAAAAATCGGAAGGCGCGATAGAGTATATCTACTCGGTCATGGCCCGTCATGCCGGGATTACTATGGCGGAGACAAGGCTTGCGCCGGCGCAGGACGGCAATGCTTATTTTATGACGCGCCGGTTTGACAGAGCGCCAGGCAACCAGCGCCGCCATGTACAGAGCGTGGCCGGTATCCTGAATACGGATTTCATAGCGTCAAACTTTGGATACAGAGAGCTCATCAAGCTGTGCGGGATGCTCTCCCATTCGTATTCCGAGAAGTTAGAGTTGTTCCGGCGCATGATCTTTAACATCGTCATCGGCAACCGGGATGACCACACCAAGAATTTTGCTTTCATGCTGTCGGACAAAAATGAATGGCGCAATACACCAGCCTATGACATTACCTGGAACCAGGGAATGATGGGCGAACATGCCATGAGCGTTAACGGCAAGGGCAAAGACATTCGCGTTGATGATGTGATTAACATCGCCCGAAGCGCGTCCATCTCCAGGCAGGATATGAGCATTGTGACTGAAGCGGTTTTGGAAGCCGTATCGGACTGGAACAGCCTGGCGCTTCAGTACGATGTTCCAACTCAACAACGTCAGGACATACATCAGTATATTGCGCGCCAGCAGCGAGCGCTGTCAGACGGCACATAAGCGCTGGATGCCCTCAACTACCTCCAGTCAGCATACAACCACTGCCAGTGACCAGGAACGGACCCTGAGACGTGAACGAGACCGGGAAACGGACATTACCCGACGACTGAAACTGACGGCGCGATACGGCTTAATCCAGCATCTGCAACATTTCATCGTAACGTTTGAGGGCCTTGTCTGCATGCTGTCTTAATGCGGGCAACTGCGCGTTCCAGAGTGGTTGCATCAGGTCTGCCGTTTCCCATCGCTCCAGGTCGTCATGGGCTTGTGGCGCGGTAGCCAGCAGGGCTTCTATCCTGGCCCTGTACTTTTCCACCAATGCCGGCACGGCTGGCGCGTTCCAGAATTCTTCCACACCATCCACATACACGTAAACGGGCGCGCTGTGAGCCAAGGCGCCGTTTTTCCCGTAGGCGCGCACGGCAACCCAGCAACTTTTTTCCGCCTTCAGGTTGTGTTTCAGCGTCAGACTTTCCGCGCCCTCTTCCGATGCCTCGGCCGCCACTACTTGCCCATGGATGACCAGTTCGACCCGGTCCAGGCTGTCCAGGTCGGGATTGAGCCGCGCCTCGGCTGTTATATTCAGCGTCTCGCCGCCGGCCGCCGCCACGGTATCGCCCAGCGTCCCGCCGGCAACATCAAGGCTGAGCATAGGTCCATTGGTGACAAAAGTCCGTCCCTGCCTTAATCCTTCGAACCAGGCCTGGGGTGAAAACGGGCCGCCGATGCGGACGTAGGAACGTTCGGTTCCGGGCAGGTTGATATAGGGAAAATCGGATCCAGCAACCGGCGCAAGCCGGAAACCCAGGTTCCAGAAATCGTACAGGAATTCCGTTCCCAACAGGCTGAACTGCAATACCTCGATGAAGTCCACCAGCTCCATGGGCACATCCAGCGCCAATCCCCAGGAGACATGAAACGCATCAATCATCGCATGGGCATAGCCGAAGAGCCCGCCGTCCGCCTGCGCCGCCCTTGCCGTAGCATGATAAAGGTAGAAATCAACCGGGTCGTGATAGCGGCTGATGTTCAGGCTGATGGTATGGCCGCGCTGGCCGGTGCGCGGCGCCTCCTGGCCTGACACCAGCGCATGGTTGTCCTGCAAATAATGCCCGTCTTCGCCGAACGCATACTGGGGGAAGTAATATCGGGCAAGATTGGCCATTTGCAACAGGTTGCTGACGTGAATATCCTCGGCGCTGAGCAGGGCAAGTATCTCGGGGTTGTCGGCCCGGGCGCGTTCGATATGGATATGTGCATCGCCGGAGAACCAGCCCTGTTCCGGCATATTGATCCAGCGTTGCAGCGACACCTCCACGCGGGTATGCCCGTGGGCAGCGATCTCCACTTCCTGTGTATGGATATGATATTCAGGCCCCCTGCCGACCACAAGCTGGTAGCGGCCTGCCGGCAATTGCGCTTCATAGTCGCCGTTCACGTAGAACGCGTGCCCTTTGCCGGCGGGCCAGAACTCGAAACCTTGTCGTACCGGAACCTGCCTGACGCGATCGGTAAAGCGCGGCACGACCAGGGCCTGTTCACCGGGTGCAGGCATGCGCCCGTGCGCATCGTACAGTCCTACACGGGCAGGGATGGCGCCGCCGCCTGCGCCATCTCGAATCTGCAAACTCAATGTGCCCACAGGAGTTGAGTCGGGCGCTTGCCGGCCCTCCCGTGTGATCTTCATGCCACACAGCACAATTTCATGGTCCGCTTGCGCATCATATTCGAGCAGTGCGCCCAGCGCGGCGACACCGAGGTCGGTATGACCGTGGCGCCGGTTCGCAAGCCCCGCCCGTTCCAGTTCGACGCGTACCCATTGCCAGCGTTGAGCGCGGTCCCGCTCCAGCTTTACCGTCTTGGCTTGCGGCGAGTCTGACGCATGATCATAGGAAATGATAAGGCCGTCCGTCTCGCTGGCGTCGAACAGCAGGTCCACGGTCACGGTCTCGTCAATATTGAACGCAAAATCGTCTTCCACATCAAAAATGAAATTCGGCCCGACCAGACAGCGCTTGCCCGCCACCTCCTCTACCCGGCCGGGAGCCCTCCAGGTCAGGATCAAGGCGCCGGCATGGAAGTCTTCCCCGAGGGAATATACCCGCTTTATGTTATCCGCCCGCCAGTCCAGTTCCTCCATCGCCAGAGGGTGACGCTCGTGAGCGCCGGCGAACGGGGACGTTATAAGTGCGAACAGCAATAGCGGCAGGCAAAGGGTGAACAGTTTGAGTGGTGTGCTGATTAGCATGACGGAAAGTTTCCTGGCGCTCTTACAATGCAGTTTAATCACAATTCCGGATTGTGTAAATTCAGCAAGAAGACAGATGCCTGTGTAGGCATAATATGGCGGGGTCACTATCAACAATTTACCGTCAGGTCACGCGGGATAACACCCTCCACGTCGTGCTTCCTGCAAAATGATAATTTCCCCTCTTGACACTTCTGCCAGATCTTGTACATAATTGTTGTACAATATTAGCCACGGAGTGATTTTATGATACAGGTCAACATCAGTGAGTTCAGAACCAATTTATTGAAATACCTGAAAAATGTACAACGCGGGGGACAAATCAGTATTACCTCGAAAGGAACCGCACTGGCTACTGTTATTCCGCCGGTCAGCCAACGCGACACCGCCAGAACCGAACTCTCAAAGCTGGCGAAAACCGCAGTGATACATGACGTGGTATCACCGGTGGAGACCGATTGGGATGTCATGAAATGATATTGTTGGATACCTGCGCGATAGTCTGGGACGCCCTGGAACCCGACAAGCTGACAACTGCGGCCAAGCGGGCAATCGAGCGCTCTAGAAACGAACTAATGATCTGCGATATCTCCTTCTGGGAGATTTCCATGCTTATCAGGAAGAAACGCCTGGTCGTCGATGCCACTATCTCCGAATTCATCCAGCTGGCGCTTCAGGCCCGTGACTTGCAGGTATTGCAGATAACGCCTGAAATAGCTGAACTGTCTGTTAATTTCGGCGCAGATATCAATAAAGACTCCGTTGACCGACTTATTGCAGCCACTTCAATAATACTGAATGCCCCTATTGTCACGGCTGACCGGAACCTGAGGGCCGCGACTGTTATTGAGACTATTTGGTAATGGCAAAGACGCTGAACCCGGATACAACCACGGTCGACGACCGGGAACCGGACTTGAGACATGTTGTTTACATGTAATATTCGTGAGATAATCACGATAATGACAGATAAAAAAAGAAACCTTTATCCCAAATGTCTTAAATTATTGGAGTGGTTCCCAGCAGTAGCTATCCTGGGCGCAAGGCAGACAGGGAAAACCACACTTGCCAAGGCGCTTGGAAAAGACTGGACTTATGTAGACCTTGAACGTCCTGAGGACCTGGATCGTCTGAGCTATGATCCGTCATTTTTTTTCACCAGGCACCCAGCCTCCCTGATCCTCGACGAGGCTCAGGAATATCCCGAAATCTTTAAGGTACTGCGTGGTGTGATTGATGCCGACAGGAAGAAAAACGGGCGGTTTATTCTGACAGGTTCCAGCAGTCTCACCTTGTTTTCAGAGATATCGGAAACACTTGCCGGCCGTGTGGCAATCGTTGAACTGGGCACGTTCAAGAGTAATGAGTACTACAGTCTGCCATTGAGTCCGTTTTATTCACTTTTTGAATCCAGGTTGAGCAAGGCGCTCCCCGTTGCCGGCGCGCCACCACTCAGCAGAGTTCAAATTCAACGATTCTGGTTTTATGGCGGCTACCCGGAACCGGCGCTTGCCAACAATCCACAACGCCATGCGGTCTGGATGGACAATTACAGGGACACCTACATCAACCGGGATGTTGCAAAGCTGTTTCCGAAACTCAATCGACAGAGATACCGGCGATTTCTTACTATGTTGTGCAAGTTATCCGGTACGCTTATTAATAAAAGCCATGTAGGAAGAGCGGTTGAAGCGAGCGAATCGAGTATCCGCGATTATCTTGATATCGCTCATGGCACGTATATCTGGCGGAAACTAAGTTCCTTTGAGGGATCTGTCGCAAAGTCCATCACAAAAATGCCCAAAGGGTACATACGGGATTCGGGCTTGTTGCATTACCTGCTTGGGATACACAGTACGGATGAATTGATGTCAGACCCGGTCGTCGGCGCTTCTTTCGAGGCTTATGTGTGTGATGAATTGATTAAGGGCCTTGAAGCGACCATGGTAACCAACTGGTCTGTACACTATTATCGAACCCGTGGCGGCGCAGAAATAGATTTGATCGTTCAAGGCCCCTTTGGCATTTTACCCGTTGAAATCAAATACGGCAGTTCAGTCAAACGAAGCAGCCTGAAATCCCTGACAAATTTTGTTAAGGACAACGGGTTGCCAATGGGCCTGCTGGTTAACCAGGGTGAAAAAGTTGAATTTGTTACACCAGAAATCGTTCAAGTGCCGGTGGGATGGTTATAGTGATATGAACAGGAAAACCAATCACGTCGGGCGCGAAGAGAAGCGGGCAGTACGCGATTTACAACGATTACGCGAGTTTCTTCCTCACCCCACAACCAGCGCAAGTATCCAGACCAGGAGCAGTCCGGCCAGTACATGCGGGCTGCCGAGGTAGAAGCGGCGTTTCAGTTTCCCTTTGTTGGCGGCCTTCAATTCCTCGCCCAGGGTCCCATACCTGCTTGGAAAAAATGTTCCGAGATACTCCTTCAGAAAGTTACTGGTGCGCCTGGTCGGCAGGCCCATATCGCGCATCAGTTCGTCTACGTAGTGGGCGATATACGGTCCGGTGAAGACGCCGTCTTCCATTTCCGGCACTCTTTCTTTAGCCCAGTTCTCCAGTCGTTCAATCTCCCAGTCCATCTCTTCGGGTGACGGCAGGCTCATGTTTCCGGTGAACAACTGCGTTGCCCAGTGCGCGCCGACTTCCGAAGACAGCGGGCAGGTGAGGGTCGGGAAAAATCCGATAAACGCCAGCCTTTGTTGGCCGGGGGGCAGTATCCGCCGATGCAGATGAAAGCGGCCGTTCCTGATAATCTGCGACCTCAGCTCATCGCTCAGGAACGACATGTCGCGCTTCCATCCCGTACCCATGATGACCAGGTCCGCTTCTATCTGTGTACCGTCATCGAGTTCGACGCCCAGGTCATAAAACCCCTTGACGTTGGCCCGTATCGCGCTGATGCTGCCGGCATTGAGCAGGTCAAAAAAGTCGTCCACCTGGCCCACGCTTTCAAAGCCGACCGGCAACTTGTGTTCCGGGGTCATATGTTTGGGCATGCCCAGGACGCGAGGCGTCACGGCGCTCATGAAACTCCACCACAGCCACACCAGCGGTTTACCGGGACCATGCAGCAGCTTTTCATCCCAGGCGCGGGTCGGGTAATTGACGAACATCTCGATAAAGCGTGAGATGAAGCGCAGGTCGCTGCGGGCGCCGCCGGGCAGGTAGCGCGGCACCATCCAGTGCGGTTTGCGGAACACCAGGGTCGCGGTTTTTCCTTCTCTGGCTGCCCAGGCGGCACAGTCCAGCGCAGATTTGCCACCGCCGACAACGACCACGCGCCGCACATCTGCGACCGCGGGATGGGTCCATTCGCTGGAATGGCGCACCAGGCCCTTAAAATTCTCACGACCGGGTAGTTCCGGCATCATAGGTGTGGAAAACGCGCCTGAGCAGACGATGACATACGCAAACTCATGGTTCTCCTCCTTGCTCTCCTCGCCGGTTTCATCTGCCGTCGAGCGCGTCAGCAGCTTAAATCCCTGCTTGGCGTCGGTATTGATCTCTGACAGGCGGACCACTTCGGCGCTGAAACTGATATGCGGATAAAGCCCGAAATGGTCCGCATAGGATTCCAGGTGCGCGCGCACTTCTTCAGCCACCGGGTAACCGCTGGTGGATGCCGGATACGGAAAATCGCTGAGACTATAGGTTTCCTTTGCAGTATTCGCCCGCAAGCCGGGATAGGCACGCGATAAGGCCCAGACCCCACCCAGACCGGGTTCCTTTTCAAACACCCGGACATCGAACCCATTCTCGAGAAAGATCTTGGCCGTCACCAGTCCGGCAATGCCGGCGCCGATGATGCCGACCTGTTGTGCGGGTATCTCGGAATTTGTGGCGCCTGTGTTTGTCGCTTCGTTCATATAACTGTCTCCCTTATTGTGTCGCCCAGAGGGTGACCCTTTGTTCCACTGGATTCTCGTTTTCACGGGAATGGTATGAGACGCAGGCTAGTTAGTAAGGCTTACACAGCATATCCCACCAGGCTGCGTATTGGTATAGTATGCTATACGATAATTCGCTCGTTTGAGGTATCCCGCGTTGAAAGAAGTAAAAACGCTCATGCTGTACGCCTGTTTGTTTGCTTTACTTGCTGCCTGTGGTGGCGGTGGAGGAAGCGGCGGTAACAGCAACGTTATGCCGGATCCGACGCCACCGCCTTCGCCGCCGCCCGCGCCGAGTGAAGATGAATTAAGAGAAGAATACGCCGCCCATTTCGAGTTTCAGAACCAGCCTGCCCTGGAGCGGATCAACGCGCATTATGCTTATGCGCGCGGCGCTACCGGCGCCGGGGTCACTGTCGGTATCGTGGACTCCGGCATCGACGGCAATCATCCGGAGTTCAGCGGCAAACTGTCACCGGAATCCTGGAACATCTCAGGGTATGACCCGGATTATAACCTGTGCACGGGGCGTAATGCCGATGGCGCCTGCGGGTTTGATGCAGGCCCGCCGTCCCATGGCTCGCTGGTTGGCGGAGTCCTGGCCGCGAACCGCACTGCCGGCGCCGATACACCCGGGGTGGATGTGCCGTCCATACATGGCGTTGCCTTTGACGCAAGGCTGTTATCAGTGGGGCTCCCGCTGAGTGACCCGCCCGATGTCTATTCTCCTATTGACCTCCAGGACAGCGCCAGTACAACAGGCATTGATCAGCTATTCGCTGATATAACAAGCAGGTTGAATCCCAGCGTCACGGTCATCAATTTGAGCATTGGCCTGCAGGGAAATATCGAAGCCTATAATGAGGCCGAAATCCGCGCCGCGTTCCCGCTTTTGCTGGAATCCATTGCCCAGGCAGAGAGGCCGGCGGCAGAACGCGCGATCTACGTGTGGTCTGCCGGCAACGCCCAGAGCGAGCTGCGTGCCGACGGCAGTTTTGAACAGGCTACATCGGTAGAGATCATGGCCGGGCTTCCGGCGCTGGTTCCGGCGTTGCAAGGTCACTCTCTCGCGGTGGTATCGCTGAAAGAGAATGGCGAGATCAGCGATTTTTCCAACCGTTGCGGCATTGCCCAGGATTTTTGCCTGGCCGCGCCGGGTGAAAATCTGATCGGGCCGGTTTCCAATATTTTCTGTCCGGCCGGACAGGGAGACTGTTATGCTCAGGCCAGCGGCACATCCTTGGCCGCACCGTTGGTCAGTGGCGGCGTTGCTTTGCTGGCCCAGCATTATCGCAACCAGTTGGGCAATGACGAAATCACCAGTCGCTTGCTGGAGACGGCCAACAAAGAAGGGATTTATGCCGATGCGGACATCTATGGTCAAGGCCTGATGGACCTCGACCGCGCCACCCGCCCGCTGGGTCAGACACGTTTGCTGACCGGGCAGTCAATGTCGGGCGCGGCCGCGCCCGAGAGCCTCAGCGCAGTGAGCCTGGGGCCGGTTTTTGGCGATGCATTACACCGCGGGCTGGCCGGGCTGGAAATTGCAGCGTTTGATGAGTTGGACGCGCCGTTCTTTCGCCCACTTGCAGATTATGCGCAAATGTCCACAGTTACCGGCACCCGGCTGGAAAACAGGTTAGGCTCGCTGGGCTATGACCCAAGGGGTAGGGTATGGATGCACAACGGCCTGGAACTCAGGGCGCAAACTGCGTATGGTTCTGTGCGAGCGCGTTTTGACCCAACCTACCTGTTGCGCAGAGATGGTATGGTATTTGACCCGTGGATTGACCATTCTACCGGTCTCCACGGGCCTGCGTACAAACCGGTTGAACGGGGAACAAGCGGTCTTGATGCCGGCGCGTTTTCGCTGTTGCGCCGGCAAGCAAACAAGCAACTCTTCCTGGGGTTCAGACACCATCCCGGTTGGAACCTGGGTCTGCATGCCTCCGCCGCTTTCTCCGGTTCGGCGGCACACCTGGTCGGCGCGTTTACCGATGATGCGGCCTTCAGCAACCCTTTTCTGTCATTGGCCCGCGACGGTGTAACGGCCGGCTTTTCGACAAAGCTGCCCAGGGGCGCGCTCAGCATTGCGGCATTTCATGGGGCTGCGCAATATGGCCAACAGCGTGTTGCCGATCGCCACAAGACCAGTGGCGCGCTGGCTGAATACCGCTTCACTGACAGCCGCTTGGCCGGCGTCGCGCTACAAGCCGGTTGGCTGACAGAGCCGGCCCGCCTCGCGGGCAGCCGCGCGAGTGGCGCCTTTGGTGAGTTGAGCGCGGCCACCGGTTTTATCGGGGTCTCCGCGCATCGCCGGCTCAGCCGGCATTGGTTGGCGCTGGTGACTGCCCATACCGGCATCAGTCGCGCAAACATGGAGGCGCCGAGTTTGTTGCATGATATGTCGGCTTTATGGACCAGCGCGTTTGAATTGGGATTGGTGGGCGAAAATATTGCTTCCGGGCAAGACCGGTTGGCGTTGAAACTGTCTCAACCGTTACGGGTGGAGTCCGGCCATGTCGGCCTGCGCTGGGCTACCGGGCGCACCCGGGAGCGGCTGGTACAGGTTGTAACAACCGTGCTGGGACTTGAACCCTCTGGTCGCCAGCTCGATTTGGAACTTGCCTACAGCCGACCCTGGCAAGGTGGTTTTGCGCATATTGCCACACTGGTTACACATAACGCCGGACATACTCACGGGGAGGAGGATTTGGCGTTACTGATGCGTTATCAGCGCAATTTCTGATTTGCCCGACGCAACCCGTCAATGATGTTCTCAACCTGCTTTATCCAGGACTGCCCAAGCCGGCATCCCAAACCGGGACCCTTGAATTTCGTATGGAAAACCGCTATATTTGTATCTGCTATTCAAGCTGTTGAATAGTACCCGTTGTTCATGGGGGCGTACCTGGTTTCGACGAGGGCGCTGAAGCCCAAGGGGCATGCCGAGGTGCAGATCACCTCGTAAATCCATCTGCAAACTTCAATAGTTGACGAAAAGTACAACTACGCTCTGGCTGCTTAAAGCCGGCCAGCCTCTGACTGAAATGTGCTTGTGCTTTCTACTCAGGGGTCACAAACACAAGCTCGCGATAAAGCCTGTCCCGGGTGGATTCGCTAAAGCTTAAGGGACTCGTTGCCTGCGTTCCCCTGCCGTTTCGGGTAACAGGCGATTAAATCTAATGAGACGGCTAAGCATGTAGAACCGAAGGTCGATGGCTCGCGGACGCCGGTTCGACTCCGGCCGCCTCCACCAATATTACCTACAGGGATGTAGCTGTCACTCGCCTCCATATCTAGGGAACCTCTGATTAAGTCAGAGGTTCCTACGATACAAGGATGTATCGTCAATATCAATGACTGTAAGGCATTGATATTGTGAGGAAAACAAAAATCGCATTTTTGTTTTCCGTACTCTGACAAGTCCAGGATGGACTTGTTCAGAGTTTCCCTAGTATATATTCCACGGGCAATGTCGCCACAAACCTGACTACGCACAACCATCGGATTGATCCCCTGGTCGAAATCATCGCACCAAGCTGCTGAGAAACTCCGCGAATGGCACGATATTCCCTTTTACACTCGCTTCTTCCAATGCCTGCATGTAGTCATTGCGGCGTTCGACCGGGATGACCATCCATGGGTAGCCGCCGGAAGCCAGCATGGCATTCATTAAAAAGCGGCCCATCCTTCCATTGCCGTCAATGTACGGGTGGATGTAGACAAACATAAAATGTCCAAGGATTACGCGTACTGCCGGTTCGGTTTCTTCACGCAACAGATCGAAAAATACCGGCATGCAGTCCCGCACAGCCTCCCGACTCATCGGCACATGCATCGAACGCCGGATATGGACCTGGCCGTTACGGTAACCGGCAAGGTCGGCAGGTTTTAACAGTCCCGCCGCGACGCTGGGTTCAAATAACTGCATGTGCCACTCACCGTGATCATCGTCAGCGACGGTGCCAGGGTTTTCGTCTTTCAAGATCCTCTCTACGCTTTTCCTCACCGCTTGAAAAGCCTGCCAGTAGCCACGTGCAGCTAAAGCATTACGCTGATCGCGGTCCCCTTCATTGTTATCCGGATTCCACGTACCGCTGCGTACACGCTCGATCAGTTCAGGTGTGACACGATACCCTTCAATCGAAAGGGAATGATAGGCATCCGTGACATATATCTCATCAACCTCTGTTAAATAGGTTTTTGTGTCAGATGACAAGCCCTTTGCTTTCGGAAATTTACCAACAATATCCTTGCGCATCTGTTGCCATATCAGCCGTAAACGGTTAACGTAAGGTGAGCGTTCACGCGGGCATGGCTCGAAGCCGGTTTTCGTTTCAAACGGATCTTCTTCGTAAACCTTGTAGTCGGCTGCACGCATCGTCTTGACAATCCGATCAGCAATCCTGTCCTTGCCAATATTGCGGAACGCACCAGCAAGACGGCCCGCAACTTTAGTGTGGCCGCCTTCCAGTAGAATTGCGAGCAGGTCCGATGCATCCTGGACCATATAGAGGACCACACGCGCATCGGTCGGGTTCTGTTTGAATATGCCGGGGCCAGTTTCGACTAGCACAGAGGGAACCGAGAAAAGACGGAGACCCCTTTTTTCTGTACTCTGCGCGGGATCCGGTAAGGCGGCGCGCAATTCAAATAACGAGGTGTCATAAGGCAGCGATAGTGGTTTATTACCACCCTTGAGCGCTCGGACCAAAAGCTGTTGAGGAACTGTCCAGTTCCCGGCGTGCAGTGATAGTGACTGTTCCGGTGATAATGCCCATTGATTTCCGAAACGCTGTTCCAGGTATGACGCACAAAAATCCCAAAAGGATGTATACCAGACCGTACTCTCTCCCGCTGCCTGATCCGGCCTCGCGGCGATGTACCAGCCTTTCATTACTTCCTGGAGGAAACTGTTTTTGACGAGTCGCTCGCGGTGGGTTCGCGTTAAATCGCGGGACCGAATAGCAACAACACCTCGCTCCTGTATTTTGTGCAGGACATTAAGCGATTCAGCGAGTTTTTCTGAGGGGGTTGCCATGTCTTACTTTTTTAGGTTATTATGCTCTACATATATTAGGTTATCATGTTTTAAATGATTTAGGGCTTCGTGTCTGTCAAAATTCAGTGGACCTCTGAGATTAAGTCAGAGGTGCAACTTAGATGTACATCATGATGCTGTCCAGCGGTGTGTCTGCGTTGAGCAGGTCGACCCGCTTGGACTTTATTTTCAGTCCGTCTCCTGTGCGTACCAGGCGCCAGGTGACGGTACCGGCGAATGTGTCCTGTTTGCGGTGGTGGATGACGGCGATGATGCCGGCCTTGACGATGATGTCACCCGCCGGTCCCGACGACAGGTCGATTTCCGGTTCTGACAGGATACGCATTGAGCGTACTTCAAGCTGCATGGACGGCGATAACGGGTTGTGCAGGTTGTGCCGGCGCATCGCCATCAGGGCGCGGTTGTCGTAGATAAGGGAGTCGTGCTGTTCCGGATCGGTCTGCCCCCGTTCCAGGGGCATCCAGTAATAGCCGTCTTCCGTAAACAGCGAGATCCAGGTGTCGAGATCCGCGTCATTTAGGCAGCGGGTCTCAACGCGGATCAGGTCTTTGATTTCTTGCTGTAATTTGCCAACTGCCATATCAGGTCATGTAGTCAAGCCAGGCGGCATACTGGTTGCGCAGCGCCAGGTCGCTGGTGCCCGTGGCCCTGAGCCGTTCCCCGTCGCGGATTTCCCTGCCGAAATGGCGCTGCATGTCTACCCATTCTATCGCGCCGGCCTCGGCGCTCTCCTGGATCCGGATATAACAGTCCAGGTCGTCCGGACCGACCATTGATGCCGGGGAGTTGATCAGGCGGGAATAGCGCAGGGTGCGTTCCAACATGTTCGGCGGTGCGCCTTTCAGCCTGAAAGTCCAGGATTCGATGACGGTCTCGTTGACCGAGACCGGTATGACCACACGCACGGACTGTATGTTGTCGCGTACCGTACAAGATGGGTAGATCAGACCGTTGTGGCGGTTGAACGACAGTATCTCCTTGACGCGCTCACTGCCGTAGGCCCGTTCCATTGCTTCCAGGTAATCGGGATAGACCTGGTAGTGGCTGAAAATACTGGTCGTGCCGCCCATGTAACCGTGCCCGCGCGGCAGTCCGACAAAACCCATATCGTCAAAAAAGTCATAGGAACCGCCGAACGGGGCTATCACTTCCGCTTCCGGCAGCGGGGCATCGTCTGGCGGAAGCTGTTCCTTGTATTGCCTTACTGCGTCAGTAGTGCCGGCATGGGCCACCATGGGATGCATCGCATCGTGCAGGTTCTCGATGAAGAACTTCCAGTTAACCGGATGGCGAAACCGGTGACAGGTTTTTCCCGTTACTTCCACTTCGCCTGCCGGCGCGCGGTCGACCATGTTATCAATCGTGTCGCGCATATCGCCGAGGAAATCCGGCAGGTCAGAGCCTGTTGCGGACAGTGACGCAAACACAAACCCGCGATATTGTCCGCACCGGGGAACCCGGGGCATGCCGAATTCTGCCGCGTTGCGGTCGAAACCCACATCCCTATAGCCGGCGGGACTTGGCTGTGAACGCAATGTGCCGTCGGTACGGTAGGTCCAGCCGTGATAGGGGCATTTGAATAGTTTGCCCACGTGGCCGGCGCGTGCCTGGCAGACCTGGGCGCCCCGGTGCCCGCAACGGTTCACCAGTACATTAATATCTTTGCCATTCATGTCCCTGACCATGATGACGGGGGTCAGGCCAATGGTCGTGGTGATATAATCACCGGCGGACCTAACCTGGCTTTCATGGCCGACATAGATCCAGGCTCGTCCCCAGATACGCGCTATTTCCAGTCTGAAAATCTCTTCCTTGACGTAAACGTCACGGTGTACGCGGGCCGGATCGACGAGTGACTTCAGAACGTCTGGACTGTCGTAGGAATCAGGTTGCATGCCTGACAGGTTACCAGAATTAGCGGGACGCCCAAAACAAAAAGCCGGACGATGTCCGGCTTTGAATTGATACAGCTTTTGTTATTATTATTATTTGAGGAAGCTCTGAACAAGTCTATCCTGGACTTGTCAGAGCACGCAAAACAAAAATGCGATTTTTGTTGTGCTCTCAAATTCAATGACTTATCGTCATCGAATTTGGCAATACATCCCTGTATCGCAGGAAACTCTGATTTAATCAGAGTTTCCTTGATCAACTTTCCGTGTCGTTGTTATTTTCTTCCGAGGTCGGTATGGGCCGGTCAACCAGCTCCACAATGGCCATCGGCGCTTTGTCGCCGACTCTGTAACCACATTTCAGTATGCGCAGGTAACCGCCCGGCCTGCTTTTGTAACGCGGCCCCAGTTCGTTAAACAGTTTTGTCACTGTGGGCCTGTCGCGCAGGCGCGAGAATGCGAGCCTGCGTCTGGCTACGGAATCGGTTTTTGCGAGCGTAATTAATGGTTCGGCCACCCGGCGCAGTTCCTTCGCTTTGGCCAGGGTGGTCTTGATCACTTCGTGGCGCACCAACGATGCGGCCATGTTGCGAAACATGGCTTTGCGGTGACTGCTGTTCCGGTTCAGTTTCCGACCACTTTCTCTATGACGCATAGCTATACTCTGTTGCGATTAGTGTGAGAGGGCCGACAGTTCCCTTTCCTCGTACAGATCGGAAGGGGGCCAGTTTTCCAGTCTCATACCAAGCGAAAGTCCGCGGGAAGCAAGCACGTCCTTAATCTCGGTCAGGGATTTCTTGCCAAGGTTCGGAGTCTTTAATAATTCCATTTCAGTTCGCTGGATCAGGTCGCCAATGTAGTAGATGCTTTCCGCCTTCAGACAGTTTGCTGATCGCACCGTAAGTTCCAGATCATCGACAGGACGCAGCAGGATGGGATCTATTTCCGGCTCGTCAGAAACTATCGGGGCTTCATGTGCTTGCTCGGCTTCCAGGTCAACAAAAATGGATAACTGGTTGCGTAGGATCAGAGCCGCTTCACGGATGGCTTGTTCCGGATCGATAGCGCCGTTGGTTTCCACTTCCAGGATCAGTTTATCCAGATCTGTCTGCTGTTCCACACGGGCGCTCTGCACATCGTAGGAAACGCGTTTTATTGGACTGAAGGATGCGTCCAGTTTCAGCCGACCTATACTCTGCGCGATATCTTCATCCGGGCTGCCGACTACGACCGGGCGATAACCGCGCCCGCGCTCTACGATTATGCTCATATTCAATTCGCCGGCGCGGGTGAGATGAGCGATCAAGTGCTCCGGATTTGCAATCTCCACATCGTGGTCCAGCTTGATGTCACTCGCCCTGACTTCTCCCGGTCCGGTCTTGTTTAAAGACAAAGTGGCATCATCTTTGGCGTTTAAGTTGATTGCCAGGTCTTTCAGGTTCAGCAGGATATCCGTAACATCCTCGTGCACACCGTCGATGGTTGTGTACTCATGCAGCACACCTTCGATTTCTACTTCGGTTATTGCGCAACCGGACATGGATGACAATAAAACCCGACGCAGGGCATTGCCCAGGGTATGGCCAAAACCGCGATTCAGCGGCTCTATGGTAATTTTCGCTAATGTCGCGCTGATATTTTCCACATCAACCCGGCGCGGCTTCAATAATTCACTGAATGTAGAGGGCATATATTGTTCCTGTATCTGCTACTTGGAATAAAGTTCTACGACTAACTGTTCGTTTATATCCGACGGCAATTCACTGCGCTCTGGCATGGATTTGAATGTTCCCTCCATCTTCTTGGCGTCAACCTCGACCCATTCGGGAAACCCGATCTGTTCCGCAACGTTGAGCGCATCCTGGACACGCAGTTGATTCTTGCTTTTTTCCCTTATCTCGACCTTATCTTCAGGTTTGACCTGATATGACGGAATGTTTACCGACTGTCCGTTCACCAGCACTGATTTATGGCTCACCAGTTGCCTGGCTTCGTTGCGCGTGCAGCCAAACCCCATCCTGAACACCACATTGTCCAAGCGGCACTCGAGAATCTGCAACAGGTTCTCGCCGGTTGAACCTCGGCGCCGAACCGCTTCTTTATAATAGCGGCGGAACTGCTTTTCCAGCACTCCGTAGATGCGCCGCAGTTTCTGTTTTTCTCTGAGCTGTACCGCGTAATCCGACAGCCTTTTAGACCTGACCCCTTGCTCTCCGGGCGGCTTGTCAATCTGGCATTTGGATTCAATAGGCCGGGCGCGGCTTTTCAGAAACAAGTCAACGCCTTCGCGCCGACTCAGCTTGCATTTTGGTCCAAGGTAACGAGCCATCAGACGCGCCTTTTTTTCGGTGGACGGCAGCCATTATGGGGAATAGGCGTTACGTCGGTGATATTGGTGATTTTGTAACCCAATGCGTTCAGCGCGCGCACTGCCGACTCACGCCCTGGCCCCGGACCTTTGATGTTCACATCCAGGTTCTTCACGCCGAAGTCCTTTACTACTTCGCCAACCTTTTGCGCAGCGACCTGGGCCGCAAAGGGCGTACTTTTCCGTGACCCGCGAAAGCCGCTGCCGCCGGCCGTGGCCCAGGCAAGGGTATTGCCTTGCCGATCGGTAATATTGATGATGGTATTGTTGAAAGACGCGTGGACATGCGCGATGCCGTCCACTACCGTTTTCTTGACCTTTTTTCTGGCGCTTCTCGGTTTAGCCATTCACTTTCTCTTCGTGTTATTTTTTGATGATACGGCGCGGTCCTTTGCGCGTTCTCGCGTTGGTGCGGGTGCGCTGGCCGCGCAAAGGCAATCCGCGACGATGGCGGATACCCCGGTACGCTCCCAAGTCCATCAGCCGCTTAATGTTCATGGATACGTCTCTGCGCAAATCACCTTCCAATTCATATTTCGTGACTGCTGCGCGCAATAAATCCAACTGGTCTTCACTGAGCGCAGAGACCTTGACATCAGGCGCTATGCCTGCAGCGGAACAGATCTTTTGAGCCGTTGTATTGCCTATACCGTAGATATGAGTCAACGATATGCCAACATGCTTTTGATCAGGAATATTGATGCCTGCTATACGAGCCATAGGTTTTCTCTCTCATGCATTTTCCGACATGGTAACGGGATTGAATTCAATCCCCGAATGATCCCGACAGAGTCTTGTGGCGCCATGCAGGTCACCCCTGCCTCTGCTTGTGACGCGGGTCCGAGCAAATCACCCAAACACGGCCCCGCCTGCGAATTATGCGGCAGTTACGGCAGATCTTTTTTACCGAAGCTCTGACTTTCATTTCACTCTCCCGTTACGCACGTCGGCCGTGGCTTTTCAGATTCGCTTTCTTCAAAGCGCCTTCATACTGATGTGACATCAGGTGCGCCTGGATTTGTGCCATAAAGTCCATAACCACCACCACGATGATCAATAATGAGGTCCCGCCGAAATAAAACGGCACGTTGTACTGCAGGATCAGGAACTCCGGCAGCAGGCACACAAAAGTGATGTAGATAGCGCCGACCATGGTCAGTTTCGTCAATACCCCATCCAGATAGCGGGCTGTTTGTTCTCCGGGTCTCATACCGGGAATGAATGCGCCTGATTTTTTCAGGTTATCCGCGGTTTCCCTGGGATCAAACACGATGGCAGTGTAGAAGAAGCAAAAGAAAATGATGCCCGCAGCATAAAATGCCACATAGATGGGCTGCCCCGGTTGAAGCAGGGTCGCCAGGTCCTGTAACCAGCGCATTTCCCGAGCCTGGCCCGCCCAGCTTGCCAGGGTGCCGGGGAACAGTATCAGGCTGGAGGCGAATATCGGGGGAATGACGCCCGCCATATTCAGTTTTAAGGGCAGGTGGCTGGACTGGCCCGCGTACATCTTCCGTCCGACCTGGCGCTGGGCATAGTTCACGGTTATCCTGCGCTGCCCGCGTTCGACAAATACGACAAAACCTGTGACGGCAATAGCCAGGGCAAACAGGGTAAAAACCATAATCAGGTGCAGCTCGCCGGTGCGTGACAGTTCCAAGGTGCCGCCGACCGCGGCCGGCAGCCCTGCGACGATGCCTGCAAAAATGATCAGAGAGATGCCGTTGCCCACGCCCCGCTCGGTAATCTGTTCCCCCAACCACATCAGAAACATGGTTCCGGTTACCAATGTGGTCACCGCGGTGACGCGAAAACCTATGCCCGGGTCGATCACGACAGACCCCCCCATGACTTGCTGGCTTTCCAGGGCCAACGACACGCCCAAGGCCTGGAACGTGGCCAGCAACACCGTCCCGTAGCGCGTGTATTGGGTAATCCTGCGCCGTCCTGATTCGCCTTCCCGGCGCAACTGCTTCAGGCGCGGGTCCACGAATGACAATATCTGCATGATGATTGAAGCCGATATGTAGGGCATGATGCCAAGGGCAACTACCGACAGGCGTTCCAGCGCGCCGCCGGAAAACATGTTGAACATATCAAGGATAGTGCCCCGTTGCTGCTCAAACAGTTGCGCCAGCGCATCCGGGTTAATCCCCGGAACGGGTATGAACGTGCAGATCCGGTAAATAAACAGAGCAAACAGGACAAAAAGCAGGCGCCGGCGCAACTCCGTCACCTGGGTCAATCCGGCCAGTCCGCCCGGTATTGCAGGATTTTTTGCCGCCATGCGCCGAACTCCCTACTCTTCGAACTTCCCGCCGGCTGCCTCAATGGCAGCCCGCGCCCCTTTTGTGGCCCGCAATCCTTTGATGGTCACCGCTTTGTCGATTGTCCCGCCAGCTATGATTTTCACCCGCTTGATTTTTCCGGAGATCAGACCGGCTTGCCGCAATGCGTTCAAATCGATGACCCCGTCGCCGGCCTGTTCCAGCTCAGCGAGGCGGATTTCATCGGTGATTCGGGCCAGATAGGACCGGAACCCGACCTTGGGGAGACGTCGCTGCAAGGGCATCTGCCCACCTTCAAAGCCCACCTTATGGTATCCGCCTGAGCGCGACTTCTGGCCTTTGTGACCACGACCCGCAGTCTTGCCGTTGCCGGATCCGATGCCTCGTCCTACCCGTTTTGCAGCGCGCTTGGAACCGCTAGCAGGTTTAATCGTATTAAGTCGCATATTGACGCCCGTATTGCCTCAGATTTCATCCACAGCGAGTAAATAGGCCACTTTATCGATCATACCGCGGTTTTCCGGGTTATCAGCCACCGTTACCGAATGGCCTATGCGGCGCAACCCCAGCCCCGCAACACAGGCTTTGTGTTTTGCGGTCCTGCGATTGACGCTGCGTTTCAGCGTGACCTTAAGCTGTTTCGTTTTTCTTGTCATGATTTACCGGTAATTTCCTCTAACGGTTTACCGCGTTTTGCCGCAAAATATTCCGGTTCCGATATCGAACGCAGACCTTGCATCGTCGAGCGAACCACGTTAATCGGATTGGTCGAACCGGTACATTTCGCCAACACATTATGGATGCCGGCGCATTCGAACACCGCCCGCATGGCGCCGCCGGCAATGATGCCAGTGCCTTCGGATGCGGGTTGCATGTACACCCGGGCAGCGCCGTGCCGCGCGCTCACCGCGTAATGCAGGGTATCGCCGTTAAGCGGGATGCTGATCATGTTCCGGCGCGCTTTTTCCATCGCCTTCTGTATCGCCATCGGCACCTCGCGAGCTTTGCCGCGACCGAAGCCAACCTTGCCGTTGCCATCGCCAACCACGGTCAACGCGGTAAAACCGAATATACGTCCGCCCTTGACGACCTTGGCCACCCGGTTGACCGCAACCAGTTTCTCCAGTAAGTCTTCGTTTCCAGTAATGGATTCTGCTACTGCCATGCTGATTCTCTCTCTTCGCCTGTCAGAATTTCATGCCTTTCGCCCTGGCTGCGTCCGCCAGCGCTTTTACCCTGCCGTGGAACTTGAAGCCGGAACGGTCAAAAGCAACTACGCTGATACCGGCCTTCAGGGCGCGTTCCGCAACCACCTGGCCCACTACATCGGCAGCTTCTTTGTTGCCGCCGCTTTTGACCTTGGCGCGTATTTCCTTGTCCAGGGTAGACGCGCTTACCAGCACTTCAGCGCCGCTCGGCGCGATCACCTGCGCATAGATATGCCTGGTTGTGCGGAATACGCACAGGCGGTTCACGCCCTTCGACTTGATGCGCCTGCGTGACTTTACCGCTCTCCTTAACCTTGCTGTCTTCTTTTTCATACGGGTTAATCCGAATCAAGCCTTCTTCGCTTCTTTGCGCAGGACCTGTTCATCAGCGTAACGCACACCCTTCCCCTTATAAGGCTCAGGCGGCCGGTAACTGCGCAGGTTCGCGGCCACCTGACCGACCTTCTGCTTATCAGCTCCGCTCACCACGATCTGGGTCTGGCTGGGAGTTTCAATGGTGATTCCGGCGGGAACATCCAGTTCCACCGGATGGGAAAACCCAAGGGACAGGCTGATACTACCCGGGTTTGCCTGCGCCCGATACCCTATGCCGGTGATCTCGAGCTTTATCTCAAAACCTTCTGACACGCCAGTGACCATATTCTGCATAATCGCTCTTGTCGTCCCGGCCAGGGACCGGGCTGTTTTGGAACTATCCTTTGCCGAGAACTTCAGCAGTTTGCCGTCCTGTTCCATATTCACCAGCGCGTGTAGCGTATGGGTCAGTTCGCCTTTTCCACCCTTGATACTCACCTGTTCGCCGTTCATGTTGACTTCAACATTGTCCGGGACGGTTATCGGATTGTTGGCTATTCTCGACATGTTTTATCTCAGCATGGATAATGTGCAATATCTCTATCTGTTGTTGTCTTTCTCTAGGCGGTCCGGCGTAATATCCGGTCTAAGCCACGATGCAGATAACCTCGCCGCCAATTCCCAACTGCCTGGCGCTCCTGTCCGTCATAACGCCTTTAGATGTGGAGATGATAGCCGTGCCCAAGCCCCCATATACCCGGGGCAACTTGTCACAGGAACTGTAACGGCGCAAACCGGGCGAACTCACGCGCTGCAACATCTCGATCACGGGCTTGCCCTCAAAATATTTCAGTTGCACAGTCAGCACCGGCTTGGCCTGATCGTCGCTCGCGCTAAAGTTGGCAATATAGCCCTCTTCGTGCAGAATTTTGGCAACGGCCAGTTTCAACTTTGACGAAGGCATACTGACTTCCCGCTTCAGCCTCTCCTGGGCGTTGCGCACCCGGGTCAGCATGTCTGCTACTTGATCCTGTAAACTCATCTCATATTTGCTCTTTGTGTCGGCAACTTACCAACTTGCCTTGACCAGACCGGGTACATCGCCGCGCATGGCCGCCTCGCGCAACATGTTCCTACCCAGTCCGAATTTACGGTAATACCCGTTCGGCCGCCCCGTTAAGCTGCACCGATTCCTTAACCGGGAGGGGCTAGAATCTCTGGGCATTTTATTCAGTTTTATCCTGGCCTCCTTGCGTTCTTGCGAGGTCAACGACATATCTTTGATAATGCGTTTTAAAGCCGCGCGTTTTTCTGCGTATTTTTCAACCAGCCGCTCCCTTTTGCGTTCCCGGTTAACCATTGATCTTTTTGCCATAAATCTGTTCTGCCTTGTGTGGGCGGGTTAACTCCTAAGCGGAAAATTAAATGCCTGTAGCAAGGCCTTTGCCTCCTCGTCGGTGTTTGCCGAAGTTGTAATCGTTATGTCCAGACCGCGCAACGTATCAATCTTGTCATAATCGATTTCAGGAAAAATGATCTGTTCCTTAACGCCCAGGCTGTAATTACCGCGCCCGTCAAATGACCGCGGGTTCAAGCCGCGAAAATCCCTGATCCTGGGAATTGCTATTGAAATAAGCCGATCCAGGAACTCATACATGCGATCACGGCGCAGCGTGACCATGCAACCGTTTGGAAAACCCTTTCTGACCTTGAAGTTCGCCACGGACTTCCTGGCCTTAATCAGTATCGGTTTCTGCCCGGCGATACGCGCCATGTCATCCAGCGCATGTTCAATCATTTTTTTATCGGTCATCGCCTTGCCTAATCCCATGTTCAAGGTGATCTTGGTTATCTTTGGCGCCTGCATCGGCGATGTATAGCCAAATTGTTCCATCAGTTGCGGGGCAACTGTGTTCCGATAATGTTCTTTAAATCTTGACATTCTGAGAACGCCGCTCAAACATCGACCACTTCGTTATTGGACTTGAAATAACGGACCTTGCGGCCGTCCTCCAAAAATCTGAATCCGATACGGTCCGGCCTGTTGGACACCGGATTCCACAAAGCAATATTGGATATCGAAAACGGCATCTCCTTCTCGATAATGCCGCCAGGGGTTCCGCGTGCAGGATTGCCCTTGGTGTGGCGTTTGGCCATGTTGACATTTTCGACTACGACCTTGTGATTACTCATATTGACATTCAGCACCAGACCGCGTTTGCCCTTGTCTTTGCCGGCAATCACGACAACTTCATCACCTTTTCTTATCCTGTTCATGATCGGCGCTCCAACTACAGGACCTCGGGCGCAAGAGAAACGATTTTCATAAAATTCTCACTCCTCAACTCACGGGTAACCGGGCCGAATATCCGGGTGCCGATTGGCTGCAACTGGTTATTGAGCAGCACTGCGGCATTGCTGTCGAATCGAATCAGCGAACCATCCGGCCTTCTGACTCCCTTTCTGGTGCGCACGACTACTGCGTTGTACAGCTCTCCTTTTTTTACCTTGCTTCTCGGGACGGCCTCCTTGATGCTGACCTTTATCACGTCGCCAACCCGGGCATAGCGCCTTTTCGAACCGCCCAGGACTTTAACGCACATGAGCCGGCGCGCGCCGCTGTTGTCAGCGGCTCCCAATACTGTTTGCATCTGGATCATTGTTGCGCTCCGTCCGGTATCATATTTCCTGGGCTTTGCTTACGATACTACGCAAGCGCCAAGCCTTGTTCTTGGAAATGGGCCTGGACGCTTCTATTATCACCATATCGCCTTGTTTGCACTCGTTATTTTCATCATGGGCAAGCAACTTGGTAGTGCGCCGTATATATTTGCCATATAGCGGATGCTTTACGGTCCTTTGGATATTGACGGCAATCGACTTGTCCATCTTGCTGCTCACAACTTTGCCGGTCAGTGTCCTGGCTGTGTTCCCGGTTTCACTCATCTTGTTTCGCCTTCTCGTTTAATACAGTCTTAATCCTGGCAATTTCCCGCCGCACTTTCTTGAAATGGCTCGGGTTGCCAAGCTGGCCAGAACCTTTCTGCATACGCAGGTTGAACTGTTCGCGCAGTTGCTCCACGAGCAACTCCTGCAGTTCACTAGGGGTCCTGGCTCTCAGTTCTGCGGCTTTCATCACAAAATCGTCCTGTTAACGAACACCGTTTTGACCGGCAGTTTGGCCGAAGCGAGTTTGAAGGCATCTCTTGCCAGCTCTTCCGATACACCTTCAATCTCATACAACACCTTGCCGGGCCGAATAACGGAAACCCAGTATTCGACATTGCCCTTGCCCTTGCCCTGACGAACCTCAAGAGGTTTTGTCGTTATCGGCTTGTCCGGGAAAATTCGGATCCAGACCTTACCTCCGCGCTTGACTTTACGAGTGATCGTTCTGCGAGCAGCCTCAATCTGGCGCGCGGTGATGCGTCCGCGGGTTGTCGCTTTGAGTCCGAACTCGCCGAAACTAACCTTGTTGCCATTGCCGGCAAGCCCGCGATTCCTACCCTTGCTCTGTTTTCTGAATTTAGTTCGTTTCGGTTGTAACATGGGTTCAGCTCCCGATTACAGGCGCATCGTCCTCACTCTGGTCTTGCCCGTTGAATACTTCACCCTTGAATATCCATACCTTCACGCCGATAACGCCATAGGTCGTATTCGAGTTGGCGACACCGTAATCAATATCGGCCCGCAAGGTATGCAAGGGCACACGCCCTTCCCGATACCATTCCGAACGGGCTATTTCCGCGCCGTTCAGCCGGCCACTGACACAAATTTTTATACCTAACGCGCCAAGCCTCATGGTATTGGTCACCGCCCGTTTCATGGCTCGCCTGAACATGATCTTCCTCTCGATCTGCTGGGCAACACTCTCCGCCACCAAGCTCGCGTCCAGTTCGGGCTTCCTGATTTCCTGCACGCTGACCTTCGCCCTGACTCCCATCATCCGCGAGACCTCCTGACTTAAACGCTCAATATCCTCCCCCTTCTTGCCAATCACGATGCCGGGCCTTGCGCTGTGTATGATCACCTTGATTTCGTTGGGAGGACGTTCGATCTGGATGCGGCTCACCGATGCGTTGACCAGTTTTTTTCTCAGATATTTACGCACCTGCAAGTCCGTATTCAGGTACTTGGCATAATTTTTCGAGTCGGCGTACCAGGTGGAAGTCCAATCCTTGATAATGCCGATACGGATTCCCGTAGGATGTACTTTCTGCCCCATGCTGTTTTACTCTGTTTTCTCTGTGACCGTTATGACCAGGTGACTCGTGCGCTTGAAAATCCTGTCCGCGCGTCCGCGCGCTCGGGTGCGCAAGCGTTTGTGGGTTGGCCCCTTGTCAACGCTGATTGCGCTGATTTTCAGTTCGTCTATATCAGCAGCCTCGTTGTGTTCGGCATTTGCGATCGCCGACTCGAGAACTTTTTTGACGATGGCGGCGGCTTTCTTATTGCTGTAAGCCAGGATATTAATTGCCCGCTCCACCGGCAGGCCGCGCACCTGATCGGCGACCAGGCGCAGTTTCTGTGGCGCCATCCGCACATATTTAAGACATGCTGTCGTCATGTTCTATCGCTTCTGCCTACTTTGTGGTTTTTTTATCGGCGGCGTGGCCGCGGAATGTCCGGGTAATGGCAAATTCACCCAGTTTGTGGCCGACCATGTTCTCGGTGATGAACACCGGCACGTGGTCGCGTCCGTTATGTATCGCTATGGTCAGCCCGACCATGTCCGGCACTATCATCGATCTCCTGGACCAGGTCTTAATCGGGCGCTTATCACTTTTCTCCCTGGCAGTCTCTACCTTGGCCATCAGGTGATGGTCTATGAACGGCCCTTTTTTAATCGAACGCGGCATCACTGTTTCCTTTTACGAATAATCATGTTGTCGGTGCGCTTGTTTTTCCTCGTCTTGTAACCCTTGGTCGGGTAGCCCCAGGGCGTGCACGGGTGCCGCCCGCCTGATGAACGTCCTTCGCCACCGCCATGGGGGTGGTCAACCGGGTTCATAGCCACGCCGCGCACCGTGGGCCGTATCCCGCGCCAACGTTTGGCCCCGGCCTTGCCCAGTTTTTGCAACGAATGCTCAACATTGCTTGCCTCGCCGATGCTGGCCCGGCAATCCAGCGACGCTTTCCTCACCTCGCCCGAGCGCAGGCGCAAGGTTGCATGTGAACCTTCCCGCGCAACCAACTGCACAGCCGCGCCAGCGCTGCGAGCGAGCTGCGCGCCCTTGCCGGGCTTCAATTCCACGCAATGGATGGTGGCGCCCACCGGAATATTGCGCAGCGGTAAACAGTTCCCGGGCGCAATATCGGCGCGCGGCCCGGACATCAGGACCGCTCCGACCCCGACCCGCGCCGGGGCAATGATGTAACGGCGCTCGCCGTCCGCATAACATAACAGAGCAATGTGCGCGGTGCGGTTGGGATCGTATTCAATTCGCTCTACCCTGGCTTCTATGCCGTCTTTGTCCCGCTTGAAATCGATAATTCGATAGCGTTGTTTAGCGCCGCCGCCCCGATGTCTTACAGTAATCCGGCCATGATTGTTGCGACCCGCGGTCCTGCCCTGCTTTTCGACGAGCGGCTGGTACGGAGCGCCCTTGTGCAGGCCCGGATTGACCACCTTGACCATGCCGCGACGGCCGGGCGATGTGGGTTTAGGGTTGACTAACGGCATTTCTCATCTCTCCTATGCGCCCATAAAGTCTATATCGAACCCGGGTTTCAGCCTGACGTAGGCCTTCTTCCAGTCCGGACGTTTGCCGGGGGCGCGCCGGAACATCTTGCTCTTGCCGCGCACGTTCAAAACCTGAACCGACTCGACTTCAACCTCGAACATTTTCTCCACAGCTTTTCTGATCTCCGGTTTGCTGGCGTCACGCATGACCTTAAACACGAATTGCCCGTGTTTATCCGCAGTATATGTGCTTTTTTCCGTCACGCGCGGTTCCAGCAGAACTTTCATCAGCCTTTCGTCAGTCATCATCCCGGCCTGTGCATTGTGTCTTTCAGAAAGTAATTCACAGTTTACCCTCCTGTTTCAGAGCTTATGTGCTGACTCGGGCGAAGATCCTGTTTTAGCAGCGGCCAAGCGTCTTCATAGGGCATAATATCTTCGTGTCCGTGCTTGGTAGAGTGCCAGTGGGCGTCTATACCATCCCACCCATTTCCCTGAAAAACATGACCGCACTCAGGACATATCTTGCGTTCATCTGTCATCTGAGCCCTTTCCCCCGTCTTCTGTCTTCTGTGCGCCTAACCATTTTTCTACTGATTTCAGGGCTGGCTTGGTTATCAGCGCCCGGTCAAACCCGATCAGCGAATAAGGATCGAGCTCATGGACGCTGATGACGGCCACGCGGGCCAAGTTACGGGTCGACAAGCGCAGTTCCTCGCTGATGGTATCGGTAATGATCAATACTTCTTCCAGGCCCAGTTCTGCCAGCATTGCCAGCGCAGCTTTTGTTTTGGCCGAATCGATATTCAATTTATCGATGCACAGCAGTCGCTCCTGGCGAACCAGTTCCGAAAAGATGGCGCGCAGCGCGCCACGGTACATTTTCCTGTTTATTTTCCTGGCGTGCCGACGCTGATTGTTTGTGAAGGTGACACCGCCTCCACGCCACAGCGGACTCCGGATAGTGCCTGCCCTGGCCCGACCCAGACCCTTCTGGCGCCAAGGCTTTTTTCCGCCTCCTCTTACGGCCGAACGGTTTTTCATCGACTTGGCCGCTGATCTGCCCGTCGCCAGGTAAGCAGTCAGCGCCTGGTGCACCAGAGGCTCATTGTATGCGACGGCAAATACCTCATCGGCGACGGTGATGCTTCCCGTCTGTTTCTTTCCCGCTTTGTGCAATACCAGTTTCACCCTAGCCCTCCCGCATTCAGAGCGACTTGACCGAAGGCCTGACAACCAGGGTTCCGCCTGCCGCGCCAGGCACGGATCCCTTGACCAGCACCAGGTTCCGATCCGGGTCAACCTTGATAACTTCCAGGTTCTGCGCAGTCTGTTTTACATTGCCCATATGTCCCGCCATCTTCTTGCCGGGGAAAACCCGACCGGGCGACTGGTTCTGCCCTATCGAGCCGGGAGCCCGATGCGCGCGGGAATTGCCGTGACTATTGCGCTGGCTGCTGAAGTTGTGCCGCTTTATCACACCCGCATAACCTTTTCCGATTGTCTTTCCCGTTACATCCACTTTCTGCCCGACCTGGAAAATCTCCACAGTGATGTCCGAACCGGTAGCGAATTCTTCGCCCTCGCTACCATTCAGCCTGAATTCGTGTAAACCCTCAGCGGTCTCGACCCCGGCTCTGGCCAGCGCGCCCACCAAGGGTTTGTTGATCAGGCTGCGGCGTTTGCTCCCATAAGCGACCTGCAACGCACTGTAACCACGCTGTTCATCAGTCGCCAGAGCGGTAACCCTGTTAGGGGTCGCCTCAATCACCGTTACCGGCACGGACTGGCCGGCTTCGGTAAATATCCGGGTCATGCCCCGCTTTTTGCCTACGATGCCAATCGTCATAATACTCACACCCGTTGCGAGCTCTTACCTTTGTTATGTAAATTTTGCCAACTGACCTGCGCCCCACACCATTCCTGGATAAACGGGAATCCAGTAGAACAAAGGGTCGCTCTCCGGGCGACACTGTATTTGACTGGACTCCCGCTGCTGCGGGAGTGGCACAAGGGAATGCCCTGACCTGTGCCAACAGTTACATGCTTGTGCAAAGACTTGATCATGGAGGTTTAGCTCAGCCTGATCTGGACATCCACGCCTGCGGCAAGGTCCAGTTTCATCAACGCGTCAACCGTCTTGTCAGTGGGGTTGACGATGTCCACCAGGCGCTTATGAGTCCTGATTTCATACTGATCTCTGGCATCCTTGTTCACGTGGGGCGATATCAGCACCGTATATCGCTCTTTTTTTGTCGGCAACGGGATAGGGCCTTTCACATGGGCGCCGGTGCGGCGCGCAGTCTCGACGATTTCCCGGGTCGACTGATCGATCAGCCGATGGTCGAACGCTTTCAATCTTATTCGTATAACCTGTTCTGTTGCCATGATTTTTCGCTCTATAACCGGGTCTGCTCAAGCCGCTTTTCGTTTTGTGAGTTCTTCTGCAATCCCGGGAGGAACAGGTATGTATTTCAAGAATTCCATGGTGTATGTCGCGCGCCCCTGGGTGGCCGAACGCAACGCTGTGGCATAACCGAACATCTGCTCAAGAGGAACTTCCGCCTTGATTATCCTGCCTGCAGCGGAGCTTACTGTTTCCGACAGGATGCCGCGCCGTCGGCTCAAATCGCCGGTCACGGAACCCAGGTAATCTTCCGGGGTAACGACTTCCACTTTCATAACTGGTTCCAGCAGTGTTGGCGCGGCGCGCAGGGCGCCGTCCCTGAAGCCTATGGAACCGGCAATCTTGAAGGCCATTTCGCTGGAATCCACTTCATGGAAAGAACCATCATACAAGGTGACTTTGACATCCACCACCGGGTAGCCGGCGATAATGCCGCTCTCCATCTGCTCCTGAATGCCCTTGTTTACGGCCGGGATATATTCCTTCGGTATGGCGCCGCCGACAATATTGTTGATGAACTCGAAGCCTTGACCCGGTTGCTGCGGCTCAATTTTCAATATGACATGACCGTACTGGCCGCGTCCGCCGGACTGACGCACAAACCGCCCTTCCGCCTTATCCACTGATTTGCTAAGGGTTTCGCGATATGCCACCTGGGGCCTGCCGACATTGGCGTCGACCTTGAATTCCCGCTTCAACCGGTCCACGATGATCTCGAGGTGCAACTCACCCATGCCCGATATGATGGTTTGCCCGGACTCATCGTCGGTATGCACACGGAACGAGGGATCCTCCTGCGCCAGTTTACCCAGGGCAATACCCATTTTTTCCTGGTCAGGCCTGGTTTTCGGTTCCACAGCGACGGATATGACCGGATCTGGAAACTCCATCCTTTCCAGAATAATGGCATTATGCGTCGGGCATAAGGTGTCACCCGTGGTCACGTCCTTGAGCCCGACAGCGGCGGCAATATCACCCGCCCTTACCTCGTTTATTTCCTCCCTGGAGTTGGCATGCATTTGCAGGATCCGCCCGATACGCTCTTTCTTGTCTTTCACCGTGTTCAGAATCGTGTCGCCAGACTTGAGAACACCGGAATAGACCCGGAAAAAAGTCAATGACCCGACAAACGGATCCGCGGCAATCTTGAATGCAAGCGCCGCAAATGGCTCATCATCGGAAGACTGCCGGGAAATTTCGGTTTTGGGATCGTTTGCCAGCGCGCCCTTTACGGCAGGCACGTCAACAGGCGCGGGCAGGTAGTCGATGATTGCATCCAGCATGCACTGCACGCCCTTGTTCTTGAATGCCGACCCGCATAGCGCCGGCACTATCTCGTTGCTCAAGGTCCTTTTCCTGATACCTTGCTTGATTTGTTCCACTGACAGGTCGCCTTCTTCCAGATAGAGTTCCATTAATTCCTCATCCGCCTCGGCGGCGGCCGCCACCAGTGTTTCGCGGGCTTCCCGACAGGCGTCGATCATATGCTCTGGAATATCTCCTTCGGTAAAGTTCATGCCCATGCTGACATCATCCCAGTGAATCGACTTGCCGCGCACAAGGTCGACAATGCCTTGATACCTGTCTTCTGCGCCGATGGGTAGTTGCAACGGCACAACATCACTGCCGAGGCGATCCCTTATCTGCTCGACCACCCTGAGAAAATCCGCGCCGGAGCGATCCATTTTATTGATGAAGGCCAATCTTGGCACGTTATACTTATCCGCCTGGCGCCATACTGTTTCTGATTGCGGCTCAACGCCGCCAACTGCGCAGAACACCGCGCAAGCGCCATCCAGGACCCTCAGCGATCGCTCAACCTCAATGGTAAAATCCACGTGCCCGGGGGTGTCGATGATGTTGATCCGGTGTTCCGGATACTGGCCCGCCATACCTTTCCAAAAACAGGTTGTCGCCGCCGAAGTGATCGTGATGCCTCGCTCCTGTTCCTGCTCCATCCAATCCATGGTGGCGGCGCCGTCATGCACCTCGCCTATCTTGTGGGAAACGCCTGTGTAATACAGGATGCGTTCCGTGGTGGTCGTTTTACCGGCATCTATGTGAGCCATAATGCCGATATTACGGTAACGTTCTATAGCTGTGCTGCGCGCCATGGCTGAATCACTCCTTTACCTGCTATCACCATCGGTAATGGGAGAAGGCCTTGTTGGCCTCAGCCATCTTGTGGGTGTCTTCTCTCTTTTTTATCGCGGTCCCCTTGTTCTCCGAAGCGTCCAGAATCTCGCCCGCCAGGCGCAGTCCCATACTTTTCTCTCCACGATTCTTTGCGGCATCAACCAACCAACGCATAGCCAGCGTTATACTGCGCTCCGCGCGCACTTCAATCGGAATCTGGTAGGTAGCGCCGCCTACCCGCCTGGATTTCACTTCAACCACCGGCTTCACGTTATCCAGCGCCTCGATAAACACCTCCAGTGAGTTCTCCGTTTTTTTTCTGGCGCCGATTTGATCGAGCGCGCCGTAAACGATTTTTTCCGCGATGGATTTCTTACCACTGCGCATGACCATGTTGATAAACTTTGCCAGGACCGTATTGTGGTACTTCGGATCCGGCAAGATTTCCCGTTTTTCGGCTTCTCTTCTTCTGGACATGACAGGCGCTTAGCAAATGGGTGAAGTATTACGTTTATGACTTGGGTTTCTTTGCGCCGTACTTGGAGCGGCGCTGGCGCCTATCAACTACGCCGGAGGTATCCAGAGTGCCCCGCACCGTATGGTAGCGCACGCCCGGCAGATCCTTTACCCGGCCGCCGCGTATCAGAATGACGGAGTGTTCCTGCAGATTATGTCCCTCGCCACCGATATAGGTGGTCACTTCATAACCGTTGGTGAGCCGCACCCGGGCAACCTTGCGCAGAGCGGAGTTGGGTTTTTTCGGCGTGGTGGTGTAGACGCGGGTACACACCCCGCGTTTCTGGGGACAACTGTCAAGAGCAGGCACATTGCTCTTTGCCCGTTGCCGTTTTCTCGGCTTGCGCACCAACTGACTGATTGTAGCCATGAATAACTCTTCGTTTTAACCTGTTGTAGTTAACCGCGCCGCATGCGTGGTTTCCAGCAGCGCTGTAAATCAGCGCGTCCTAAGACATACCGGGCTTACGCTGATTGATAAAACAAAAAAACAACCACTACATCGGTCGTTTTTTGCCGCTGAATGGAAGGTTGGACACTTGTGTCCTTCAGCTTCCCAAAAAGAAGCGGGATTTTAACCCGATATAAATCAGTATGTCAAGAACAAGAAGAGAAAAAATCTTAAACCGAATATCTCACCGATTCGCTTGTTAACATCAGAGTGATCATCGCATCAATCGGTGAGATATTCGGGTTAGCGTACGCATCGTTTGTGCTTTAACGTTTCCACTGGGGGCGCGGACGTCTCGCCCGAGCCCCCAGGGAAACAAGTGACCGATGTCTGGCGCTTCTACGCGCTCTCACCAGTCCTGGATGGACTTGTTCGAAGATTCCTTAACTGGAAAGAGTGCTGGTAGCGTATTCCGCCGAATCTTCCCGCGTCGGAGGCAGGATAATTACCTCCGTGCCATCGCTGCCATCCCCGTCTTCCACAGCATGTTCCTTGAGACCTTGCTGTACTTCCATTTCATCCTCAGCGCGCTGTTTTCTCCGCTCGTTATGGTACGCAAGCCCTGTGCCTGCCGGCACCAGGCGACCAACGATGACGTTTTCCTTCAATCCGCGCAGGTCATCCCGTTTGCTGTTGACGCTGGCTTCAGTCAGCACTCGGGTAGTCTCCTGGAACGATGCCGCTGAGATAAATGATTCGGTAGACAGTGACGCCTTGGTAATACCCAGCAACACCGGTTCCCATTGCGCCTCCAGCTTGTCGTTCGTCCGCAGCTCCTCATTCTCATTCATGACCCTGGCTTTCTCCATCTGTTCGCCCTTGAGAAAAACTGATTCGCCCGGATCTGTGATTTCGACCTTGCGCAACATCTGCCTGACAATGATTTCGATATGCTTGTCGTTAATCTTAACGCCTTGCAAGCGGTAGACCTCCTGGATTTCGTTCACGATATAATTCGCCAAGGCATGCGCGCCCTTCAACCTGAGGATATCATGGGGTGTCGGGGGACCGTCAGCGACTGCCTCGCCTTTTTCCACATGCTCTCCCTCAAACACATTGATGTGACGCCATTTCGGCACCAGCAACTCATGGTCTTCTCCATTTTTGTCGGTGATAACCAAGCGCTGTTTGCCTTTTGTATCCTTGCCGAAACTTACCAAGCCGCTCGCTTCAGCCAGGATCCCCGGCTCCTTGGGTTTTCTGGCTTCAAACAGATCGGCAACCCTGGGCAGACCACCGGTGATATCGCGGGTTTTCAGCGACTCCTCCGGCATTTTAGCGATCTCATCGCCGACTTTTACCTCAGCGCCTTCGCGCACACTAATAATCGTCTTCGATTTCAGTGGATAATGCGCGGGAATGGATGTGTCAGGAAAGGTCAACTGCGCTCCATCCGCATCCACGAGGATCACGACCGGACGCATTTCTCTTGCGTCACTGGGACGTTCCTTGGGATCCATGATCATCATGTTGGTCAAGCCAGTGATCTCGTCAATGTGTCGGGAAACAGTCTTGCCTTCGACAATATCGGCGAATCGGACCGTGCCCGAAACCTCGGTGATGAGCGGGCGTGTATGCGGGTCCCAACTGGCGATTTTCACGCCGGGTTCCACCACATCGCCGTCTTGTACGGTAAGCACCGCCCCGTACTCAAGCTTGTAACGCTCGCGCTCTCTGCCGACCTCATCCAGCAACGACACATCCCCGGAGCGTGATACAACCACGCTGTTGCCGCTCTCTTGCTCAAGCAGTTTGACGTTATCCAAACGCACGCTGCCGCCGTATTTCACGTCGATGCTGCTGGTCGCAGCCACCCGGGAGGCGGCGCCGCCTATATGGAATGTTCTCATCGTTAATTGCGTGCCGGGTTCGCCGATCGATTGCGCAGCCACGACGCCGACAGCCTCGCCAATATTAACCAGATGGCCGCGCGCCAGATCTCTGCCGTAACAGCGCGCGCAGATCCCATAACGGGTCTCACAGGTTATCGGCGAACGCACCTCTACCTCATCAACGCCGTTTTCATCCATCAGTTCGGCCAGTTCCTCATCCAGCAAAGTACCGGCAGGAATAATTATCTCCTCGGGAGAACCAGGTTTGGTGATATCACTGACCAGGACCCGCCCCAGCACTCTTTCCCGCAGAGGTTCGACAACATCTCCTCCTTCAATCAGGGAAGTCAGCTTGATGCCGGCCTCCGTGCCGCAATCGTCTTCAGTGACGACCAGGTCTTGGGCAACATCCACCAGACGCCGGGTCAGGTACCCGGAATTGGCGGTTTTCAAGGCTGTATCCGCAAGACCTTTGCGCGCGCCATGGGTGGATATAAAATACTGGAGCACATCAAGACCTTCTCTGAAGTTCGCAGTGATAGGTGTTTCAATGATCGAACCATCTGGTTTTGCCATCAGTCCGCGCATGCCGGCCAGTTGTCTGATTTGGGCTGCAGAGCCGCGCGCGCCGGAATCTGCCATCATGAAAATCGAATTGAACGAGGGCTCATCAACCTCGGCGTCATTCTTGTCTCGGACTGTTTCCACACCCAGCTTGTCCATCATGGCCTTGGCTACCTGATCGCTGGTACGCGACCAGATATCGACCACCTTGTTATAGCGCTCGCCGTTGGTGATCAACCCTGAGGTATACTGCTGCTCGAACTGTTTGACATGCTCTTCCGTCTCGCCAATGATGTCGCTCTTGTCTTCCGGAACTACCATATCATCAACACCGAAGGAAACGCCGGCGCGGGTCGAGTAATGAAACCCGGTGTACATCAGTCGATCTGAGAATATAACGGTTGTTTTCAGGCCAAGTCGCCGATAGCAGACATTAATCAGCCTGGAAATGGAGCGTTTGTTAAGAACCTGATTGACCAGTGAAAACGGCATCTCCTCGGGCAAAATACGCGACAGCAATGCCCTGCCGACCGTGGTTTCTACGCGCTCGTAATTTGGCAGCGCATCGTTATCGCGGTCGTTGCCGGGCGCTGCCTGCCTGATGCGCACACTGATCTTTGCGTGCAAATCAACTGCGCCGCATTCGTATGCGCGATGGACTTCGTCCACATCGACGAACACTTTGCCGGCGCCTTTTGCCTGCGCCGACTCCCGGGTCATGTAATACAGCCCAAGCACTACGTCCTGGGTGGGCACGATAATGGGTTCGCCGTTAGCAGGCGATAGAATATTATTAGTGGACATCATCAAGGTGCGCAATTCCAGTTGCGCCTCAATGGAAAGCGGGACATGCACGGCCATCTGGTCGCCGTCGAAATCCGCATTGAATGCCGTGCACACCAAGGGGTGCAACTGGATTGCCTTGCCTTCGATCAGCACAGGCTCAAACGCCTGGATGCCGAGGCGGTGCAGGGTGGGCGCCCGGTTCAGCATGACCGGGTGCTCGCGGATAACCTCTTCCAGGATATCCCAGACTTCAGGCCCTTCTTTCTCCACCAGTTTTTTTGCCGCCTTAATGGTTGTGGCCAATCCCCTGCCTTCCAACTTGCTGAAAATAAAGGGCTTAAACAACTCCAGCGCCATTTTTTTGGGCAAGCCGCACTGGTGCAGCTTTAGGGTAGGGCCCACCACAATGACCGATCGCCCTGAATAGTCGACCCGCTTGCCCAACAGGTTCTGGCGGAAGCGGCCTTGTTTGCCTTTGATCATATCGGCCAGGGATTTCAAGGGCAGTTTGTTGGCGCCGGTAATGGCCCGGCCTCGGCGTCCGTTATCCAATAGCGCGTCAACCGCCTCCTGCAACATGCGCTTCTCGTTACGCACGATAATATCGGGCGCGTTCAAGTCCAGCAAACGCTTCAAGCGGTTGTTGCGGTTGATTACCCGGCGATACAGGTCATTCAGATCAGAGGTGGCAAAACGCCCGCCGTCCAATGGGACCAACGGCCGCAAATCAGGGGGCAGCACCGGCAGCGCTTCCATGACCATCCACTTCGGGTGGTTGCCGGAACGCTGGAAAGCTTCCAGCAGTTTGAGCCGTTTTGAAAGTTTTTTCAGCTTGGTTTCCGACTTGGTCTGCGGCATTTCCTCGCGCAGTTTCTTTATCTCGGCGTCGAGGTCTATATTAGCCAGCAGCTCGCGGATCGCCTCAGCGCCCATTTTTGCCTCGAACTCATCGCCATACTGTTCAATAGCCTCAAGATAACTGTCTTCCGCCAGCAACTGTCCAGGCTGCAATTGGGTCAGGCCCGGATCAATGACTACATAGGCTTCAAAGTACAATACCCGCTCTATCTCGCGCAGAGTCATATCCAACAGCAGTCCCATCCGGGATGGCAAAGACTTCAGGTACCAGATATGCGCAACGGGGCTGGCCAACTCGATATGTCCCATACGCTCGCGCCGCTCCTTGGAAAGTGTGACTTCCACGCCACATTTCTCACATTTCACGCCGCGGTGTTTCAGACGCTTGTACTTGCCGCACAAACATTCGTAATCCTTGACCGGGCCAAAGATTTTTGCGCAGAACAAACCGTCCCGTTCCGGCTTGAAGGTACGGTAATTGATGGTCTCCGGTTTTTTGACTTCTCCCATCGACCAGGAATGGATCTTATCAGGCGACGCCAAGCCGATGACAATAGCATCGAACTCTTCGATCTGGTTCTGTTGTTTCAGCAGCTTTAATAAATCTTTCAATGTTCACTACCTCATTCAAGTTCTATGTCTATGCCCAGGGACTTGATCTCCTTCAGCAGAACGTTGAAGGACTCGGGCATGCCGGCTTCTATCTGGTGATTGCCATCGACGATGTTCTTGTACATTTTCGTACGGCCGTTCACGTCGTCGGACTTGACTGTCAGCATTTCCTGCAAGGTATAAGCGGCGCCGTATGCCTCCAGCGCCCAGACCTCCATTTCGCCAAAACGCTGGCCGCCGAATTGAGCCTTACCGCCCAGGGGTTGCTGTGTTACCAGACTGTAGGGCCCGGTGGAACGGGCATGCATCTTGTCGTCAACAAGATGGTTGAGTTTCAACATGTACATGTACCCCACAGTAATCGGCCGGTCGAACGGGTCGCCGGTCCTGCCGTCATACAAAATGCTCTGGCCGTCGCGGCTCAGCCCGGCCAGTTCAAGCATGTCCTTGATTTCCTGTTCGCTGGCCCCGTCAAAAACCGGTGTGGCGATGGGCACACCATCCTTGAGGTTCTCCGCCAGGTGCAGAATTTCGTCATCAGAAAGCTGGTCCAGTTGCTCCGTTCTGCCGCCGCTGTCGTTGTAAATCTTTTCCAGCAGCGCGCGCAGGTCTTTGGTTTTCTGCTGCGCAGCAAGCAGCGCGCCGATGCGCTGTCCCAGGCCCTTGGCGGCCCAACCCAAGTGGGTTTCCAACACCTGGCCCACGTTCATGCGGGAAGGCACGCCCAGAGGGTTCAATACGATATCTACTGGTGTTCCATCCTCCAGATAAGGCATGTCCTCTACGGGTATGATGGTGGAAATAACGCCTTTGTTGCCATGCCGGCCCGCCATTTTGTCACCAGGCTGGATATGCCGTTTGACCGCAAGATAAACCTTGACGATCTTCAATACACCGGGCGCTAGATCGTCTCCAGTGGTCAACTTGTCTCGCTGGTCCTTGAACTTGTCGTCAAATTCCTCCTTGAGCTGGCGCAACTGCTCTGCGGCCTGTTCCAGAATGCGAGTCTGCGCATTGCTGCGAAAACGAATTTCAAACCATTTGTCGCGGGGGGTATCCGCCAGAAATTCACTCTTGATGACCGTGCCGCGCTTGTATCCGTTCGGCCCGCCCTCTGCCTTCTTGCCGACGAGATTGCGTTCCAATCTTTGGTATACCCCGTCTTCCATGATTCGCAACTGGTCGTTCAAATCCTTTCTGATCCGATTCAATTCCGCCTCTTCAATTTCCATGGCCCGGGCATCTTTTTCCACACCGTCGCGGGTAAATACCTGCACATGTATCACCGTGCCGTTCATGCCTGAGGGCACCCTCAGGGAGGTATCTTTGACATCGGAAGCCTTCTCGCCAAATATCGCCCGCAGCAGTTTCTCTTCCGGGGTGAGTTGCGTCTCGCCTTTCGGCGTCACCTTGCCGACCAGGATATCGCCGGGGCTGACCTCTGCGCCGATATACACGATGCCGGATTCATCCAGCTTGCTCAAGGCGCTCTCGCTGACATTCGGGATATCCGCGGAAATCTCCTCCGGACCAAGCTTGATATCCCGCGCGACGCAACTGAGTTCTTCAATATGAATACTGGTGTAGCGTTCATCCTTGACCAGTCGCTCGGAAATCAGGATGGAGTCCTCGAAGTTATAGCCGTTCCAGGGCATGAATGCGACCATGAGATTCTGCCCCAGGGCCAACTCTCCAAGATCCGTTGCGGGACCATCAGCCAGCACATCCTTGCTGGCAATCATGTCGCCCGGTTTGACCAACGGCTTCTGGTTGATGCAAGTGTTCTGGTTGGAGCGGGTATACTTGACCAGGTTGTAGATATCGACACCTGGATCCCCAGGCGCTATCTCTTCATCATTCACGCGCACGACGATACGACTGGCATCGACGGAATCAACCACGCCGCCGCGATCGGCGGTCACCGTGACACCGGAATCCTTTGCTACCGTCCGTTCAATGCCGGTTCCGACCAGCGGTTTCTCGGCGCGGATCGTCGGCACCGCCTGGCGCTGCATATTGGAACCCATCAATGCCCTGTTGGCGTCATCATGTTCCAGAAAGGGAATTAGCGCCGCCGCGACCGATACGATCTGCCGCGGTGAAACGTCCATGTATTCGACCCGATCAGGCGTGGACATGGTGAACTCGTTCTGGCGTCGGCATGACACCAGTTCGTCGGTCAGCCTTCCGTCAGCATCCAGGTTCGAGTTGGCCTGGGCGATCATGTAGTCTCCTTCTTCAATGGCAGACAGGTACTCGATATCGTTGGAAACCTTGCCGTCCTGAACTTTTCTGTAAGGCGTTTCCAGAAAACCGTATTCATTCGCGCGCGCGTACACCGCAAGGGAATTTATCAGACCGATATTGGGTCCTTCCGGCGTTTCGATGGGGCAAACCCGGCCATAGTGGGTCGGGTGCACATCCCGTACCTCAAACCCGGCCCTTTCCCGGGTCAATCCGCCGGGACCCAGCGCGGAGATACGCCGTTTATGGGTAATTTCTGACAACGGATTGTTCTGGTCCATGAACTGGGAAAGCTGGCTCGAGCCGAAAAACTCCTTGACCACCGCCGAAACAGGTTTCGCATTGATGATCTCCTGGGGCATCAGCCCTTCAGATTCAGCCAGGCTCAGCCGCTCTTTGACCGCGCGCTCCAGCCGTACGAGTCCGATCCTGAACTGGTTCTCGACCATCTCTCCGACGCTGCGCACCCGGCGGTTGCCCAGGTGGTCAATATCATCAACCGTGCCTTTGCCATTGCGAATGTCCATCAATGTCCGCAACACATCGATGATGTCCGAGCTGTCGCCCAGTTCTTCGCGCATCTTCTTGGACGTCTCATCGTTCCGTTCGCTGAAATATTTTCCGTCATAGATTACGCCCGGCCCGGTGACCTCCTGGCGGTTAACCCGGCGATTGAACTTCATCCGTCCGACTGCGGACAGGTCATAACGATCCTGGGAGAAAAACAGGTTTTTGAACAGATTTTCCGCTGATTCCTTGGTCGGCGGTTCACCCGGACGCATGACCCGGTAGATTTCAATCTGCGCGTCCTGTTGCGACGCAGTCTGGTCCATGCGCAGCGTATCGGCAATAAACGGTCCGCAATTCAGGTCGTTGACAAACAGGGTTTCCAGTTCCAGCTTGCCCTGCTGACGCAGGGAATCCAGAGTTTCCTGTGTTATCTCGGTATTGGCCTGCGCCAGGATTTCACCGGTCTCCATATCGACCACATCTCTGGCAAGCGCCTTGCCGATGAGGAATTCATCGGGCACTTTCAGTTCCTTGAGTTTAGCTTTTTCCAGGGCGCGGATATGTCTCACGGTAATGCGCTTTTCACTTTCTATGATTACATTTCCAGCTTTGTCCGCGATATCGAAGGTAACTGTTTCGCCGCGCAAGCGTTCCGCTATCAGTTTCAGATAGATGCCGTTCTGATCGATCCTGAACTGGTCCGTTTCAAAAAATATGTCCAGGATGTCCTGGGAGGTATAACCCAACGCCTGCAACAATATAGTAGCGAGTATCTTGCGACGCCGGTCGATACGGCAAAATACAATGTCTTTCGGGTCAAATTCAAAATCCAACCAGGACCCGCGATAAGGAATCACCCTGGCGGAATAAAGCAGTTTCCCCGATGAGTGGGTCTTGCCCTTATCGCTTTCAAAAAACACGCCGGGCGACCTGTGCAACTGGAATACGATCACCCGCTCCGTGCCGTTGATCACGAATGTTCCGGTTTCCGTCATCAGCGGAAGCTCGCCCATATAGACTTCCTGCTCCCTGATATCTTTTACTACCCTGTTGCTCAGGCCCGCGTCCTTATCAAAAATAACCAACCTTACCCTCGCCTTCATCGACGCCGCGTAAGTGAGCCCTCTCATTTTGCATTCTTTGACGTCAAACTGCGGTTGCTCCAGCCTGTAGCTGACATATTCCAGGCTGGCATTACCGGAATAACTGTCTATCGGAAAAACAGATTGGAACGCGGCATGCAAACCGGCGTTTTGCCGTTGTTCGGGCGCGCGGCCGGATTGCAGAAATTCGTCGTAGGAATTTCTCTGGGTCGCCAGCAGGTAAGGCACATCCAGTATGCTTTGTCTTTTTCCGAAATCCTTGCGCAGGCGTTTCTTTTCAGTATAGGAGTAGGTCATTACATACCCTCTTCATGAAGAAAAGTGAGGAAAGTGGCTGGCGTCGGAAGTAAATATGCCCAGGCAGATCGCGGGCAGGCAGCCGCCTCCATAGATTTTCCGAACGCGGGCAGCGCAAACGATACCGACCTGTTCATGCAGGTCCCTGACAACAGGGACAGATTCAAATCTGTCCCGGTCTTGCGCCGATTGCCGTGTTGTTGGCAGGCGTGGCCAAAAATACGACACAGTTGAACTATTTAAGTTCAACTGTGGCGCCGGCCTCTTCCAACTTCGCCTTTGCCTCTTCGGCCTCCTCCTTGTTTACCGCTTCCCTGATTGTAGCCGGCACGCCTTCCACCAGATCTTTCGCTTCTTTCAACCCCATACCGGTAATAGCCCGTACTACCTTGATAACAGGCACCTTGCTGTTGCCGAAGCTGCTCATGACCACATCGAATTCGGTTTTTTCCTCAGCTTCCTCCACTACCGCAGCAGTTCCGGCTGCAGCCACGGCGGCAACAGGCGCAGCAGCGCTTACGCCCCATTCTTCTTCCAGTTCCGAGATAAGACCCACCAGGTCAATGACCGGCATACTGCTCAGGGCCGCTTTGATTTCATCTTTTGAGACAGACATTTTCTACTCCTCTTCGATACACTAACTGAATATGGGTTATGTGGCTTGCTGCTCACGGCGAGCGTCAAGCACACGCAACAATTTCGCCTCCGGCTCCGACAGAACGCGCAGGAATTTACTGAGCGGCGCCTGCATTAAGCCGAGCAACATGGATCGCGCCTGATCCTGGGTCGGCATATTCGCAACGCTTTCAATCTGAGCGCTATCAAGCAGTTGCCCGTCAACGGCAATCAGCCTGACAACCAGCTTTTCATTTTCCTTGGCAAAGTCGCGAATCACCTTTGCCGCCGAGCCCGGTTCCTCATTGGAAAAAGCCAGCAGCAGCGGGCCGGAAAGCGTCTCGCGCATACATTCAAACTTTGTTCCTTCCAAGGCGCGGCGCGCCAGGGTATTCCGCACCACCCTGAGATAAATCCCGGCAGAACGGGCCGAGGACCGCAACGCCGTCATCTCGGCAACGTCCAGCCCCTTGTACTCTGCTGCAATGGCCGCGGGCGCCGCAGCGGCGACTGCTGCCACCTCAGCCACAACGGCCTCCTTCTGTTTCAGTGTAAGACTCATAATTCCATCTCCGGTTCCTAGCCGACTTCGTCAACCGCGATGCCGGGACCCATGGTGGTTGAAAGACTGATTTTCTTCAGATATACACCCTTGGAAGCGCTTGGTTTCGCCTTTTTCAGATCCGCCAGCAGGGCATCCAGATTTTCCTTCAACGCCTCTGTGGCGAACGATGTCTTGCCAATTCCGCAATGGATAATACCGTTTTTATCTGTGCGGTAACGTACCTGACCCGCTTTGGCATTGCGCACCGCATGACCGATATCCTTGGTCACCGTGCCCACTTTCGGGTTGGGCATTAAACCCCGGGGACCGAGGATTTTGCCCAGCTTGCCGACTACCGGCATGGCATCCGGCGCGGCAATCACAACATTGAAGTCCATCAACCCACCCTGTACCTGCTCTGCCAGGTCCTGCAGACCGATGTATTCGGCGCCGGCGGCCTGGGCCTGGTCCGCCTGTTCTCCCTGGGCAAATACGGCCACTTTAACGACTTTGCCCGTACCTTGCGGCAGAACGGTCGAGCCCCTGACGATTTGGTCAGATTTTCTAGGGTCCACACCGAGGTTGACAGCCACCTCAACCGTCTCGTCAAACTTTGCATTTGCGTTCTCCTTGAGCAGGTTGAGAGCCTCCATCGCTGCATAGGATTTCCCGGTGTCGATTTTTTCCCTGGCCTCACGCGTACGTTTCGATAATCTTGCCATATCAGGCCACCTCGGTCTCAATACCCATGCTTCTCGCGGTGCCGGCAATGGTAAGCACAGCCGCGTCCAAGCCGCCCGCGGTCAGATCAGGCTGCTTGGCTTTGGCAATTTCCTCCAGTTGCGCGCGCGTCACCTTGCCGACCTTTTCCTTATTGGGCTCGCCACTACCGCCTTCAATGCCCGCGGCCTTTTTCAGCAAGTAGGAAGCCGGAGGCGTTTTCGTTACAAAAGAGAAACTCTTGTCCGTATACACGCTGATAATCGTCGGCACCGGCAAGCCTTCCTCCATATTCTGGGTCTGCGCATTGAATGCTTTGCAGAACTCCATGATATTCAAGCCATGCTGGCCCAGAGCCGGACCAACCGGCGGACTCGGGTTTGCCTGCCCCGCCTGCACCTGCAACTTGATATAAGCGCTGATTTTCTTTGAACCGGTTTTTTTTGCCACTGTCTTACTCCCGCATATCGCGCAGCGATATTGCCTCTACTCTTTTTCCACTTGGGTGAACTCAAGCTCTACCGGCGTTGAGCGCCCGAAGATCAATACGGAAACCACCAATCGACTCTTTTCATAATTCACTTCTTCCACCACACCGTTAAAATCCGTAAACGGCCCATCGTTGACCCGCACCACTTCGCCCGGCTCGAACAATACCTTTGGCCTGGGTTTGTCCGCTCCGTCCTCGACCCGCTGCAGGATGGAATTCGCCTCAGCAGTGGAGATAGGCGCCGGATTGCCCGTTGTCCCGCCGATAAAGCCCAGCACCCGGGGCGCTTCCTTGACCAGATGCCAGGTCGCATCGTTCATTTCCATCTGCACCAGCACATAGCCGGGGAAAAACTTGCGATCACTCTTGCGCTTCTTGCCGTCCCGCATTTCCACGACTTCCTCGGTAGGCACCAGTATCTCGCCGAACTGTTCCTTGAGTTCGCTTCGTTCAATACGCTCCATGAGCGAACGCATCACATTCTGTTCATGGCCGGAATAAGCCTGCACCACATACCATTTAAGCGCCACCGACCTACCCTCCCGGACCGCCGATCAATGACCTGATTGCCCAACCCAGTACCGAGTCCAACGCCCATAGTATGAGGGCGGCCAGGATAACCACTCCAATGACAAGCAGCGTCGTCTGTAGCGTCTCCGGGCGGGTCGGCCAGACAACCTTGCGCACTTCGTGTTGGGCCTCCTGCAGGAAATTCCAGAGTTTTCTGCCAGGTTCCGTCTGCAAGCCAATCCAGGCGCCGACTCCTGTTGCCGCCAGCAATCCCACTACCCGCAACGGCGTTGACTGATCCTCAAAGACATAGAATCCAACCAGAGCGGCGATGACGACCAGCGCGGCAATGACCAGTTTTATCAGGTCATATTTCACGTTTACTGTCTCTGAACTCATCAGTCAAACACCAGGCCGCCCCGGTCAGGCGCGGCTTGTCCTGTTGGCAGGCCAGGAGGGAATCGAACCCCCAACCTGCGGTTTTGGAGACCGCCGCTCTGCCAATTGAGCTACTGGCCTATCGAGAATAAACAAAAGATATTTACGGATTACCGCCGGTTATTCGATAATTTTGCTGACCACGCCGGCGCCTACGGTGCGGCCTCCTTCACGGATCGCAAAACGCAAGCCCTCTTCCATCGCGATCGGCGATATCAGGTCCACAACCATGCTGATGTTATCGCCCGGCATCACCATCTCTGATCCCTCCGGCAAATCCACCGCGCCGGTCACGTCTGTGGTCCGAAAATAAAACTGCGGTCGGTAATTATTGAAAAACGGTGTGTGACGCCCACCCTCTTCCTTGCTCAGCACATACACCTCGCATTCAAACTTCGTATGCGGCGTGATGCTGCCCGGTTTGCAGACCACCTGACCGCGTTCCACATCGGTGCGTTTCGTTCCACGCAGCAATACGCCGACGTTGTCACCGGCCTGGCCTTCGTCCAGCAGCTTGCGAAACATCTCCACGCCTGTGCAAGTAGTTTTGTCGGTGTCGCGTATTCCGACGATTTCCACTTCTTCCCCGACCTTGATTATGCCGCGCTCCACCCGGCCTGTGACGACCGTGCCACGGCCACTGATGGAAAAGACATCTTCGATGGGCAGCAGGAAAGGCTGGTCTACCGGGCGTTCCGGGATCGGAATGTACTCATCCATTGCTTCAATGAGACGGTCGATGGATTTGGCGCCCATTTCACTATCTTCACCGTTCAACGCCTGCAATGCGCTGCCTGTTATCACCGGCGTGTCGTCGCCGGGAAACTCATAGGTGTCAAGCAACTCGCGCACTTCCATTTCGACCAGTTCCAGCAATTCTGCATCGTCCACCTGGTCGGCTTTATTCAGGTATACAACTATCTTCGGCACGCCCACCTGGCGCGCCAGCAGGATGTGTTCACGAGTCTGCGGCATTGGCCCGTCCGCAGCGCTCACTACCAGCACCGCGCCATCCATCTGCGCCGCGCCGGTAATCATGTTCTTGACGTAATCCGCGTGGCCCGGACAGTCTACATGGGCGTAGTGACGGTTCTCACTCTCATACTCAACGTGCGCAGTCGCAATGGTAATGCCGCGTTCGCGCTCTTCCGGCGCATTATCAATCTGGTCATACGCCTTGACTTCACCGCCAAAGCGTTCAGCCATTGACATGGTAATGGCAGCGGTTAAAGTTGTCTTCCCGTGATCTACGTGACCGATTGTTCCCACGTTGACATGGGGTTTAGTTCGCTGAAATTTTTCCTTGGACATGCAATATTCTCCTCAGGTTGTTAAACGTAAAATGTCATTCATGGAGCCCATAACCGGATTTGAACCGGTGACCTCTTCCTTACCAAGGAAGCGCTCTGCCGACTGAGCTATATGGGCATCGACCTCAGCTCTTGGAGCGGGTGATGGGAATCGAACCCACGCCGTCAGCTTGGAAGGCTGAAGTTCTACCATTGAACTACACCCGCCTGGTAAAACTCGCCCGGAAGCGCCACTACGTCGCCGGCATCCTGCCTCTGCGCTGTTTTCCTACCCCCTGCGCCAGTTGGTGGAGGGGGTAGGATTCGAACCTACGAAGGCTTTGCCAACAGATTTACAGTCTGCCCCCGTTGACCGCTTGGGTACCCCTCCGGGCTTAAGCAAGCCGGTTATTATCATTTATTTGAGTCAAGCTGTCAACATGCAAATCTGCTCGATTCATAAAAAATCGAAATTTAAAGAATTGGCGTCCATGTTATGAGGGAATCCAGCAGCAAGTCGGATGAGAGTTAGCCGACTCTATCTTCACGGGGCACAGCAGATCATCCTATGGCCGGATCTTAGGAGTCTCTGATCAAATCAGAGATTCCCTCAGTGTCAACCCCGCGCATCAGCGAAAACCACTCGGGCCAGCAGAGAATAACATAATGCGGCGCTTAACATGGAGTCGAATGCAGATACAGTCGTCAAGGTAATATAGCCCTGCACGCTTGCGATACCCACCAGGAACCCTGCTCCCCAGGCCAGGAACGCCGGGATATTATAGGCTGGGAGTAACGCAAGCTTCTCAGCCGTGTAGTTTTGCTTGTTGACAATAAAAAAGTCACAGATATAGATGCCGCAAAGACTCGGAATACAGATTCCCAACACGCTGATATACGGAATAAAGAAAGTCACGATGTCAAATACCGACAGCAATGTGGCCAGGACGCCAAACAACGCTGCGCTCCACCAGAACTTTATCCGCTTCATGGAGGCGGCTACCGACAAGCCGGCCGAATAAAGCATCCCTACATTGCTGGACACCGTGGAAAAAACCAGTACCACTAACGCGCCCACACCGATACCTAGGGAAAGCATGATTTTGATCAAGTCCTGTTCTCCGGACAGTACGCTGGGTATCGCGGTAACCGTCAACACAGTTGGAAATGAAATGCCCAATGCCAGGTAAACTGCGATAAGCGCCCGCCTTTCGTGGCGCGCATAGCGCAAGTAATCAGGCAAAGTGACAATACCGCCGCTGTAAGCGCCAATCACAATTGACATTGCGCCGCCGACACCCAACGTGCCGGCGCCGGCGCCGTACAATCCCTCGATATTGCCCGCTGCCAACGCCTTGTATGCGCCATACAACAGGATGGCTGCGAGTATCGGCACCACCAGCAAAGCCATTTTCTCTATTGCATGGAAGCCGTAGATAGTAATCCCCACCATCAGCAACCCGCCGCTTACGGCAAGCCAGTGCGCGGATATATCCGCGCCGGTAACGATGGAGACTATCTCCCGGGTCGCTGCGCCAAACAGGTTGCACAGTATCGCAAACCAGAAAAACATCACCAGCGCTATCAGGATATTGGCAAAGCGATAGCCGCTGGCGCCGAATGAATAACGAAGTATCAGGTAGGTCGACAACTTGGAACGTGTGCCTACCATAGCGGCCAACACCCCGGTGACCGCCAACACCTGGCAACCCAGAATAAAACCGACCACACCAGGATAGAACCCCGCGCCCTCGCTGATTTTTGATGCCATCAAAAACCCCGGAACTGCGATGGTGCCGCCGATAATGATGACGGCAATACGATAGGCGCTGGCGCGATCATTTTCCGGCACAGGCTGGTGGGAATAATCGTCGCCAGGGTAGAACCTGGAACCGGAACCCGCAGTCAACGCTTTCTCAATCCGGCAGTGGCTTTTGCGTCCACCGCGTTGTCTCTTATCACAACCTTGTAAACCTGCTCCGCTGCCTGTATGGACACATAACCATCCAGGACATCGTCAAGCACGCATTGCGGATCGCGTTCAGTGGCCAGGCCATAACCACCCCCGCCGGCGGAAATACTGATAACCTGATCCCCCACCGCAACAGCAGTCCTGTATGTGCCCACCGTCCTAGCTTTTTCCGTGCCCGGGAACAGATTGAATGCGTTGGGTTCCGGACTGAGACCACCCGCCAAGGCCCAAGGGCGTGTTTTACTTTTCTTGGTGATCGACAAAAAATGCCCCGGCCAGACAAACCGGATATCCCTGTGTATTCCCAGCCCGCCCCGGTATTTCCCGGCTCCGCCACTGTCGCAGCGCAATTCTACCCGCTCAAACTGCATGCCTGTTTTTGCTTCGAGCGCCTCGATTGGCGTGTTACGCACCATGGTGGTTGAAACATGGTTCAACGCATTGGCGCCGTCATGATCGGCCGCCGCGCCCCAGCCGACGGGCTCATTATTGCTTAGCGCATAAGGCCGGCCGCTATTTGCGTCATTACCGTACATCATAAACCCGGGCACATCGCCGCCGGAACAAGCGGCGATACGCGCCGGCAAGGCTTTTGCCAGCGCTTTGAATATGAGTTCCAACGCTACCATGGCCGACCACAACGTATAGGTGGCAGCCGGATAAACAGCATGAAACAGGTTTCCCGGCGGGGCGATTACCTCGAGTGGACGGAAACAACCGGCATTGCTCGGATGCGTGGGCGCCGTCAAGATTTTCAGGGCCACTTTACAAACGGTCTGGGTCAAGCCGTAAGGAATATTGACAGGCCCGGTTACCGCATCCGGGGAGTCGCTGAAGTCCACGATAAACCTTTCATCTTCGACACTCACCCTGACACGCAGCGGAATAATATCATCGTTTATTCCATCATCATCTATCAGGTCCTCGGCCTCCCAGGTACCGTTGGGTATACTCAACAATGCCTTCCTCGTCACCCTCTCACCATAGTCAAGGATCCCGGCTATAGCCTGCTCCAGGGCTTGCTTGCCGAATTTAGCCCGTATCTGTCGCAAACGCCTGATCCCTGCTTGTGAAGCCGCCACTTGTGCGTCCAGGTCGCCGAGGACATTTTCAGGCAGGCGGGAATTAAAACGAATAATGTCCAGCATTTCCTTATCCGGTTTGCCCCGTTTATACACCTTGACAGCCGGCAGGATTAAACCTTCCTGGTGCATATCAGTAGAATCAAGCACATAACCCGGGTCTTTGGCGCCCAGGTCCAGCCAATGGGCGCGAATACAGGTAAATGCGAAAGGCTTATCCTCGCCCTCATCAAAGACGGGGGCAAACAGGGCCACATCAGCCACATGCGCTGAGCTCCAGTAAGGATAATTCAATACGATGATATCCCCGGGTTCCATGTTCTCCAGGCCGATACGTTCGCAGCCCTTTTTAACGGCATAATCATTTGCTCCGAGAAAGAAAGCGAGTCCGGGCGCATCGGCGATCAACTCCAATTCGCAGTTGTAGATGGAGATGCCAAAATCGAGCACTTCGTAAATGACCGGACTGAAGGCCGTGCGTATCAGCGTGCGCCGCATTTCTTCAGCCGCCGAATTAAGATAACTGTGAATTACGCCAATTGTTGAGCTATCCATTGATATTGCCAGGTGTATGAATCAGCAGGTGGCCAAAGTCATCAACGTGACAGGTTTGACCAGTGAATATCACCGCCGTTGCGGTGCCGTCATCGATAATGGCAGGGCCGTCCAGGCGTGCGCCCGGTCGCAACCGGCGCCGTTCAACAACGGAAAAATCTTTCAGCTTTCTATCCGCGAAACAATACGCGTTACGCCTGCTGTCAGGTATCTCACTCCCTGCGTCGGCGCTAGTACCATTCAATTTTTTCAATTCCGGCTTGGCGCCGTGGCCAAAACCGGATACGCGCAGGTTGACCAGTTCCAGCGGATAATCGGTTTTGTGTCCGTAACGTTGTTCGTGAGCCGCGTCAAAAAGCGTATGTAGGGTTTCACAAGACGGCATACCCTCCACCTGTATTTTGAGCGTATGTTCCTGCCCCAGGTAACGCATTTCCAGGAACCGAAGTAATGTTTGCTGTTCGACTTTTGCGCCCTGGGCCGCCAGGTTATCCCTTGTCTCGATTTCCAAGGCTTGCAGGGTTTTCTCCAGTTCGGCCAATACTGAGCGCTTGATTTCCACGAGAAACGTCTGTGACACATCCGTAGCCAGGTCTGACATCAGCATGCCCCAGGCTGAAAATGCCGCCGGCACAGTCGGGATAATGGTGTCGGGTATAGCCATTTCCAGCGCCAATAACGGCGCAATCATCGGGCCGGCGCCGCCATAAGCAAGGATAGTCAACTCTTTTGGGTCCTTGCCCTGTTCTACCGTAATCTCACGCACTGCGCCTTCGGTCTGCGCCACCAATACGGAAAAAACACCCGCCGCAGTCTGTAACACATCGGTTTCCATCTCGCTTGCGAGTTGGGTTTCCAGTCCTTCACGCGCGGCGGCCACATCCAGGCGCAACTGGCCCTTGAGAAAATTATCCGCATCGATATATCCAAGCAGCAACGCGGCATCCGTCAAGGTTGGTTGAGTCCCGCCACGGCCATACGCAATCGGACCGGGCTCGGCCCCGGCGCTGTGCGGACCCAACCTGAGCATACCTTCTTCATGCCAGGCAATAGAACCGCCGCCTGCGCCAATGCAACTGATATCATAGCCGGACACCAGGACCGGAATATTTTGCAGTCGGGTTTCGTGTATCACACTGGGTTGCGCATCATCGAGCACGCAGGCATCCAAGCTGGTGCCACCAAAGTCCATAGTCAATACACGCGCTATGTTTAAGCGCTGTGCCAGGTAAGATGCGCCGATGATACCCCCGGCCGGCCCGGACATGACACTATCGAGAGGCCGTTGTTTTGCCGCAGTCGCCGTCATCGTGCCGCCGCTGCTGCGCATTACCAGGAATTTTCCGTTAAACCCCCTACCTTCCAATGCGGTCTGCAAATTGTCGATATATTTCTCGAAGATAGGGCGAATATACGCATCCAATACGGTAGTACAAGTACGTTCATATTCGCGGTACTCACGCGCTATACGGCACGACACGGACACGGCAACAGTCGGAAAATTGTCCTTGATTATCCTCGCAACCTGTAGCTCATGGGCCGGGTTTTTGTATGAATGCAAGCAGCAAATCGCGATCGATTCAACAGCCTGTTCCGCAATCATCGCGTTGACCGTGTCTACAACAGCTTGTTCATCCAGCTCGACCTCAACCTCACCGCTGACGTTGATGCGACCGGGCACGCCGGCAACACAACGGCGCTTGACCAGGGGGTCGGGACGCTGGTAGTGCAGGTTGTAGGCATGTTCGGGCGGCAATGCGCCGCGCCCCAATTCAAAGATATCCCTGAAGCCTTCGTTGGTTACGATGCCTGTGCGCGCGCCGCGGCGTTCAATGATGGCATTCAGTCCCAACGTGGTCCCATGGACAATGATCCCTGTATCTGCAAGGTCTATTTCGAGCCGATCGATCGCATTCAATACCCCGGCAGGCAAATCCTGGGGCGTGGTCAGCGCCTTCTCGAGCCGGGTCTCACCGGTTTCTTCATTGAAAAGAATCGCATCGACAAAAGTGCCGCCGATATCGACGCCTATGCTGTATTTCCCCATTTACCGATCATCCCTGATCACAGTTCCACCTTGCATGACAAAAAATATGTTTCTCAAGTTGCCGAGGTCGTCAACAGGATTTCCTGGCGTGGCGATAAAGTCGGCCCTGGCTCCGGGTTTGATGACGCCAAGGCTGTCATCATTCAGCAGCTTCGCCGCATTCACGGTCGCAGTCTGGAGCGCCTGTAACGGACTCAATCCGACATCCAGGTAATGTTCCAGTTCACGAATCCCAACGGGTATCCCGTCATCAATATCGCCCGGTGGGATATCCGTTCCGCTTACCAGGGTAACCCCTGCGTCCACAGCGTTTTTTATACTCTGCAAGTGATCGGAAGAAGCGGACATTGCCTTGCAGATAGTCCATTTCTCGAAACCATGCTCTTGCATCCAGTCTTTGGAACGGGTCACACTGAGTGTAGGCACGATAAACGCATCAGCTTCTTTGAGCGCTGCGGCTGCCGACTTGTCCAGGTTGTATGCATGTTCAAAACAGCGCACGCCGGCCTTCAGCCCGGCCATAATCGGTTCGGAGTCGCCGGCATGGGCGCATACATAGGTGCCCTTGCTCCGGGCAACCTCGACCGTGGCTCGAATTTCTTCAGCGGACATTTGCGCTTCGGAGAACGTTTCGTCCTTGTGAGCGATGCCGCCGGTCAGGAATATCTTGATATGGTTTGCGCCCGCCAGCAGGTCAAGCCGGCACTTCTTCCGAAAATCATCCGCCCCATCCGCTTCGGCGGTAAACCCATGACCATGGCCCCCACTCACGGAAACCCCTAGACCGGCAGAAAAAATGCGCGGGCCGGTCACCCAACCGGCGCCAATTGACTTGCGCAATGCAATATCGGCGCGGTTCAACTCGCCCACCGTGCGCACCGTGGTAATACCGGCCTGCAATGCATCCTGTCCCCTGCGATAAGCGCGATAGGCGGACAGGGCCGGATCCTCATTGGGATCACTCAAATGAAACGGGAAGATAATCGTCAGGTGGGTATGACAACTGATCAAGCCGGGCAAGAGATACGCGCCGCGCATGTTGATAATCGCGGAGTTACCGCTTTCGTCTGCTGCGCTATCGACGGCCATAATCCTGCCGTCGGCCAGTGTAACCGCGGCCGCACGAACATGCCCGCTCTGCACATCAACAACGCGACAATTATTAAGGATGGTCGTCAAGGCAAGATAGACCCGCACGCATTTTTCAGTATTGGTAAAAGTATATCCATTTGACGAAATTGCCTTAACTGATACCAAGTACTATACTACAATTCAAGCAGTATCAGAACTGTTCTGTCCCAACAGCAACAGCTCCTGCTGATTATAACGCGAAAGAATTCAGGCGCTGTTTTGCCGTAACAAGCGCCAGCGCTTAACGCTAGAAGGATTAACTGTCGCATGCTTATCGAGGTAACACTGTTCGTATAGTATACGGAGGGGGTCACATGTATTTAAGCAACAACGTATCACAACTTTTCCTGTTCAAATTCCCGCGCATGGGACAACTGCTTACGCTGGTTTTTCTCATTTGCATGCTTGCGCCTCCGGTTCCGGTCAAGGCCCAAACCGGTCTGGTCATTGAAGAAATTGTCGTCACCTCCAGAAAACGTGAAGAAAACCTGCGAGACATTCCCGATTCGCTGACCGTCTTCAGCGATACTGTCATCGAAAGGGCAAATATCACCAGCATTCGCGATTTTGCCGATTTAACACCCAACCTGACAATCATCGACCAACTCCGTCCCGGCACCCAGACCATGACGATACGAGGGATGACTACTGTGCAGAACGGTGAATTGCCGGTTGCGTTTATTGTCGATGGGGTCAATGCGCCCTCGATGAATTTCATCAACCAGGAATTGGTTGATATCGAGCGTATCGAAGTATTGCGCGGGCCCCAGGGCACCTTGTATGGCCGCGGCGCGGTAGGCGGGGCAATCAACATTATTACCAAATCACCGTCAGATGATTTGGAGATCAAGGCTAAAGCATCCTATGGCCGTGGCGATGCGCTGTTTGCCGGCGCCACGGTGTCTGCGCCACTCAGCGAGACTATGCGCCTGCGGGTCTCAGCCAGCCACCGGGATGAAGACGGACTGATCGATAATGTCGGCGCGGGAACCGAAGCCGATCCGATCAACGAGCAATCAGTCCAGGGCCGGCTTACTTTCCAGCCAACGGACAAGCTCTCCTTTGACCTGCGCGGCCGTTACCTGAACGGTGATGCCGGGGGCATCTACCTGGTCACGATTACCACCGATCAAATTGACGACTTCTCCATACCCGTCAGCAGCAACCTGAATGGCGAAGACGAGCGCACGATAGGCTCCACCTCACTGAAGATCGATTATACCTTTGATAACGGCATCACACTGACATCGATCAGCGCCTACAATGAAACGGACTCCTACTTTTTCGGCGATGGCGACTTCTCCACCGCCACCTTGTTTGCCCAATGGTGGGAAATCGATGTCGAAGCCTTTAACCAGGAATTGCGGTTGACATCCGCCGGCGATAGCTCTTTGCGCTGGATTCTGGGCGGCTTTTACCAGGACAGGGAAGACAAGGAATTTACCGATTTTGGCCTTGAAGCGCCGGGACCATCGGTAATTCCATTTCCGGGTGGCTCCAGGGAAGTCCGGGATAGAGAATCATGGGCAGTTTTCGGACAGGTAGACTACGACATCACCGAACAACTGGCATTGTCAGCAGGCCTGCGTTACGACGAGGAGGACAATACAACTGATCTCGGCCAGTTGGGAATTACCCCGAGTAAAACCTTTAACGAGTGGCAACCAAAGGTCTCGCTATCGTATGACTGGAATGAAAACCTGATGACTTATTTCACCTTTGCCCGCGGTTTTCGTCCGGGTGGTTTTTCAAACAGTTCAGGCGTGCTTTATGAAAACGAAGTATCCGATAACTTTGAGATTGGCGCCAAGGCTTTCATGCTGGACTCGCGCGTGCAATTATCCGCTGCGGTGTTCTATATCGACTTTAACGATCAGCAGCATTTCTTTTCCCGCGTCACGCCAGCCGGGGTGCAACGTTTTATCATCAATATTGCGGAGACCACCAATATCGGCGCCGAGGTGGAATTGGCCTTAAGAGTGGTTGAGGGGCTGGATTTGAACTTCGGTTTTGGTCTGACCGACACTGAAATAGACGATTTTGACGGTTCCGGAATGTTTGAGGGCAATAACACGCCACAGGTCAATAACTTTTCGATCAATGCCTCAGCCCAATACACAAAACCTGTCTCCGGTCCCTGGCAACTGGTCGGACGGCTGGATTATGAACATCGCGGCGAAGTCGACTGGGACCTGAACAACTATGTGACGACACCGAGCAAGAACTACCTCAACTTGTACGCGGCAATTGAGAATGCTAACTGGTCGTTGTTCGTCTTCGGAAAAAACGTTCTGGATGAGCAACAACCGACAGCAATGGGAACCGATGTATTCGGCCCCGGCATCCATCTGAGAACGCCAAGCAGGCCAGCGTCCTACGGGGTCGGGATAAAAGCGGATTATTAGTCCAGCCCGGACTTCTCACAAGTTCGCGAGCCCGGATGGCGCCCAAGCGGCGACAGGAGGCCTTTAGCCCGGCTTTATCCATAAGCTTTCATCATTTTACCCCTACTTTTTACGTTTTTCTCGTATTTTTACCCTTACTTTTTACATTATTATATGTTATTTTGCCCCTACTTTATACATAAAGACTTGGCTGGCCGAAATAGCACGGCTATTGGAAAACTGATTGCTACTAATAAAACCGGATGTACCGAACACACCTGGAACATATCTATGACTGGGCAACGCGCAAGACGCGCAAGCCGCTTATTATTCGCGGCGCCCGGCAAGTCGGTAAAACCACACTGGTCAGGTTGGCCTGCGAACGGTTAAATCTGTCATTAGTTGAATTAAATCTCGAAGACCAGCACGACTTTATCAAGCTGCTGCCACAAAACGACCCGCACAAGGTTTTGCAGGCGATTGCACTGGCTGATAACCTGCCAACTCTTGAACCCGACAAACACCTGATATTTTTTGATGAAGCTCAGGCTTGTCCCAGGCTGATCCCGTTCCTGCGATATTGCTTTGAGAGAGCGCCCGAATATCGCATCATACTTACCGGTTCCTTACTTGAGTTCGTTCTACGCGCACAAAATTTTTCCTTCCCTGTTGGTCGTGTTGAGTTTCTCTACCTGGGGCCGATGACCTTCGAGGAATATCTTGGCGGTATCGGCAAGCAGGTGTTGGCAGAGCGTATAGGAGGGTTCAGCCTAACCGAACCACCTGACGAGGCTGAACACAGCCTGTTAATGAAAGAGCTACGCTTGTTCCTGATCATCGGGGGAATGCCGGAGGCCATCAATACATTTCGTGACACGGCTTCTTTTCTGGAGGTTGAACGTTGTAAGCAGGGAATTATCACTGCTTACCAGGCGGATTTCTACAAGTACCGGGGCGCGACCGAGGTGGAACTGGTGAACCGGGTATTTGCCAGCATTCCGTTGCAAATTGGTGAAAAAACCAAATATACGCGCCTGGTGCAAGGGCAGCGGAGTGAAAAAGTAAAACATATTGTGGATCTGCTTGAACTCGCCCGGGTAATTCAGCGCTGTTACCACAGCCATGCTGATGGTCTGCCCCTGTCTGCGCAACAAAAAACCAACTTCTTCAAACTGTTGTTTCTTGATGTCGGGCTGGTCCAATCCATGCTGGGCGTATCCCTGGCGATGATAGAGTCCACCGGAGAGATCAATGAAATAGCAAAAGGTTGTCTCGCCGAGCAGTTCATAGGCCAGCACCTGGCCTATGATGGCCCCGCGTTCCAAGCGCCGACAATCCACTATTGGGAGCGGCAGTCCAAGCACAGTGTTGCAGAAGTGGACTTCCTGGTCGCCTGGCAACAGGAAGCCTTACCCGTGGAAGTCAAAAGCGGGCATAAGGGCCATATGAAATCATTACAGCAATTCATTGCCGAGAAACGGGCGTCCCATGCCCTGCGCTTCTCTTCAGGACCGCTAATGGTCAGAGACTACAAACACGCATCCCGCCCTTTGGCTTATCGCTTCCTGAACATCCCCCCCTACCTGGTCAGCCGCTGGCGCCTTCTTGCCAATACCGCTTTTTCCTGATTTTACAAGCGCGCCTTCAAGTTCGCATCGAATGTTGGACAGAACTGCGGGTAACACAGGATGATACGGTGCAGCTACTGGGTCATTATTTATTTCCTCTTCTTTATTCCTATCACGATCTTCGTGTATGATATACGGTGTCAATGAATAAATGACGTGAGGGGTTCAGCAATGCATAAATTGATTTTTTTATTCGCCTTGTCATTGGCTTTCGTGTTATCTGGATGCGGCAACAATAGTGAAACCAGGCCAGAACTCGTAGAACCGGAGGTCGGACCGGAACCTGAGCCAGAACCGGAACCCGAGCCGGAGCCTGAACCCGAGCCGGAACCGGAACCCGAGCCGGAACCGGAGCCCGAGCCTGAACCCGAACCGGAGCCGGAACCCGAACCGGAACCAGAACCCGAACCGGAACCGGAACCCGAACCGGAGCCTGAACCCGAGCCGGAGCCTGAACCCGAACCGGAGCCGGAACCGGAACCCGAACCGGAGCCGGAGCCTGAACCCGAACCGGAGCCTGAACCCGAACCGGAGCCGGAACCCGAACCGGAGCCGGAACCCGAGCCGGAGCCTGAACCCGAGCCGGAGCCCGAGCCGGAACCGGAACCGGAGCCGGAACCCACGGCTAATTTTCCTGACATCGAATGGGCTTTGGATGCTGACCAAACCAGCGCAGCTTTAGGCGGGTCGGCGCTTGAGTTGAGTAACGATGAGGTAAAAACAGCTATCTCTGAAATTTCAGATAACTCTAATGCTTTGATTATCAGCAGTCTGGGCGTGCTTCTCGTCGATGACGATGATGACTTTATCGATTACAACTGTTCTGGCGACACCTGCGCGCCGGACCCTGACAGCAGTGATTTTGCGCAATTTTCACCGGATATCACTCTAGACAGTTACGATTTTGAGACGCCTGATAACCAGGGTGTAATGGTCTACGGAGGCATTTCCTTTGCCCAGTTCCGTGTAGAAGGCGAATCTCAGCCGATAGTCGGCGCTAGTGAGAATCTCAGCTACGGTGGCTGGCTTGACCATCACTTTTTTGGAATTGAAGCCCGCTTTTTCAACACCACTGAAGACTATGATCAGGTATCCCTGTACAGCTATTCATTCGGCGATTCCAGCGGCAGTAACCCTGCATCCGGCAGCAGTAAATGGAGCGGCGCTGCCATCGGCTTCAACGGGGCTGAAGAGTTCCAGAACCGCAGCCTGCTCACTGCTGATGTCACGGTATCCATTGAGGACTTCATGAATCCAATGATTGACGTCATGTTCGACAATATCAAAGACCTCAGTACCGGCGATGCTTTTACTGTAATGGGCATTCCAATATCCTCTGTAAGTTGGGATGATGTTGAACTCATGGACGACGGCTCTTTTGACAGGTTGGAAAATGGAGATAAAGAGCGCACAGACTTCTCTAATGATCAAGAGTTACGGAGCCGGATAGCAGGTCAATTTTACGGGCCTAATCACGAGGAGGTCGGCGGTATATTCGAGTACGCCACGATAGGCGGTTCATTCGGCGCCAAGCGTGATGCTGAATAAGTTAACCGGGGGACGGATTTAAATCCGTTCCTCGTTTAAATTACAGGAAGCTCGGAACAACTCCTGGATGGACTTGTTCAGAGCTTCTGTTGGGTCCCATCACCACCAATTCAGACCAGCCGGGGTTAATTCTGTCCGTATTTTACTTTTTGTCTGTCTTCTGTTCCTGAGCTGTGCCTGGACAGCCTCGGCACAAGCGCAGTATGACCGCGCCACAGGCGATACAAGGACCGACTCAACTGACCAACTGCCCTTGTTGGATGCAGGCAAGGCCATGGACCTGGCCCGCAAGTGGATGGATGAAGGGAAACCGCAACAGGCGTTCGAGTTGTTACGCCACATAATACAGGCCGCAAAGGCGGAAGGGGATATCGATACCATCAATATCCGGTTCCTGGCGGCTCAGGCCCTGCTGAAGATGGGACGACCGGTCCATGCGGCCGTAATCCTGGGTCAATTGGCCGTGGAGCGACCGGAATTGAACCGGGTGCGCCTCGATTATGCTGCCACACTGTTCACTCTGGGCCAGGACGAACAGGCTGAGACCATCTTCCGGGAACTGCGTGGCAAGAAAGACCTGCCGGCGCCGGTGCGGCGCAACGTGGAAGGCTTTCTGGAACGCATCCGCGCGCGCCAGCGGTTCCAGGTCAACTTCGATTTCGGCTTCTGGCGTGACAATAATGTCAATCACGCGCCGGAACAGGACACTGTGCAAGTGCCGCTGTTCGGCGGGTTGGAATTCGAGCTGGATGAACAAGCGGTCAAGGCCTGGGTGGCACGCGCCGGCCTGAACCTGCGCTGGCGTCACACTTACCTGCTGGACGGGCGCGTCTTTTTCGAGACCCGCGGCGGCGCTGCTCGCAATACCGCAATCAATGCGGATGAGCATAACCGCACTTGGCTTACTTTGTCATCCGGGCCGCGCTGGCGCTACACCATAGATCTCGCGGGTCAGCGACGGGCCGGTCTTGCGCGCGCGGACATCGGCGCCGAGCGGCGTTGGCGTGGCGGCGATAACTATGCCGTTAGCGGCTGGGCAAGACTGGGGCTGGAACAAAACCTGGGCAGAAACTGGACCGCCGGCGTCGCCGCCCGCGTGTGGGAGACGCGTTACGACAAACTGGACAACGAGCTGGATCCGTTCGGTCAGTCTGTAGAATTAAGCCTTACCCGACGTCTGGGTCCTGGTTACCTGCAAGCCGGCGCCAAGCTGGCGCAAGAAATGACAGCCCGCAGCAACCTGCAATGGCAGGGCTGGGGAACATCGTTGGACTACATGATGTCGCTGGGTCAAAACTGGAATCTGAAAGCGCAAGCATACATTGATAAACGGTATTACGACGATATATACCCCTTGTTCGGCGAACGCCGCAAAGACCAGACACTGCTTGCCTACCTGACCATCTCCAACCGGGCGATAGCGCTGGCGGGGTACCTGCCTGAACTCACGCTGGGCTGGACCCGAACGGACTCGACTATCCCGCTGTACGACCGGAACAACCGGATTCTGATGTTGGGTCTACGCCGACTCTTCTAAGGAACCTCTGATTAAGTCAGAGGTTCCTACGATACAAGGATGTATCGTCAATATCAATGACTGTAAGGCATTGATATTGTGAGGAAAACAAAAATCGCATTTTTGTTTTCCGTACTCTGACAAGTCCAGGATGGACTTGTTCAGAGGTTCCCTAAACTTACCAAGCCCCCCACACCCGACTTCAGACTTCAGCCAGCGCCTCTGCAAAGACGGATAGCAGCGAATCTGCGTTGTCTTTCGAGAACGGCAACGGTGGGCGCATCTTGAGCACGTTGTCATACATGCCGATATTGCTGATCAGTACCCCTTTATCTTTCATCGCGTTGACAATGGCTTTAGTCTCTGCCGGCGCCGGTGTCTTGGCTTCCCTGTCACCAACCAGTTCGACGCCGTTGAACAAACCATAGCCGCGCACATCCCCGATCAGTTCGTGTTCGGACTGTAATGCGCGCAGGCCATCCCGAATATATTCGCCCACGACCAATGCGTTCTCCCGCAGGTTTTCCTGTTCGATAACATCCAGCACCGCCATACCGACTGCGCACTGCACCGGGTTGCCGCCGAAGGTGTTGAAATACATGACCTGTTCGCGGAACCCGTTCACCAGGTCGGCCCGGGCCACCACCCCGGCGAGCGGGTGGCCGTTGCCCATGGGCTTGCCCATGGTAGCGATGTCCGGGGTGACGCCGTGCAACTGGTAGCCCCACATTTTCTCACCGCTACGGGCAAAACCGGCTTGCACCTCATCGGCGATAAACAGACCGCCGGCCGCGCGTATATGGCCTATGGCCTGTTGCATGTAGTCCGGCGGCACATCGGGCAAGCCCTCTCCCGAGAACAAGGTGCAGATCAACATGCCGGCGCAGCCGATGCCCTCTTCCTCGAACTCATCGATAGCCTGTTTCACCTTGCCGGCGTAAGCAGCGGCCAGGACCTCGCCTTCGAGGCCATCAATGGGCCGGTAGCGTTCTGGGAACGGCACGGCCTTCACGTTCGGACTCGGCGAAGTTCCTCCATGAAAATAAGTAGCCAATTCGTCCACCGCCGTGGTATTGCCGTGGTACGCGCAGTTGCTGCAGATGATGCCCTGGTTGCCGGTAGCCTGGCGCGCCATGCGCAGCGCGATCTCGTTGGCTTCGCTGCCGGTACAGACAATAAAGGCCATCGACAGGGGGTCGTCATGGAGGGCGGTCAAGCGTTCAGCGTATTCCAGCACCAGTTCGTGCAAGTAACGGTTATGTACGTTCAGGGTCTTAGACTGTTTGTACAGCGCTTCAACCACATGCGGGTGGCAGTGTCCCACGTTGGGCACGTTGTTGTATACGTCCAGGTATTTTTTACCGTCAGAGTCGTACAGCCAGACGCCCTCGCCTCTGACGATATGCACCGGTTCGTTGTAGAACAGGGGCGCGCCGGCGCCCAGCAGGCGATAACGCCGTTCCAGGAGTTGTGTATTGTTTGTCATCTACATGACCTCTTGTTCTTTCAATTCATCCACCTGGCGCCGGATCACGTCAATAGCCAGGTCAATGGTATCAATGTGAGTGCGGTAGGACAAAACGCAAAGCCGGAGCATATACACCTCGTCAATCAGGGTTGAGGTAAGAAATATTGTGCCCTCGCGGCGCAACGCCTCAACCAGTTTCCTGTTGAATTCATCCACATCTCCCTCAACATCGGCATAACGGAATACCAATATGGACAGGTCAGGTTCGGGACCGACTTCAAAACCAGGCATTGACTGTATCCGCTGCCAGGCATAACGGGCCAAGAGCAGCTTTTCGCTCAACATGGCGCGGAACGGGGCTACGCCAATGAGTTTCAGCGGCAGCCACAAACGCAGCGCGCGAAAATGGCGGGTCAGTTCTGGGCTTACATCTGCAGGGGACAGTTCCTGCTCGTGCAAAGCCCTGTCCTGCAAATAGTCGGCGGTATAATAATGCGCGTTGTACAACTGTTTGCCATCCCGGATCAGCGCCGCGCCCAGGCCGAACGGTGTGTGCAACCCCTTATGGGGGTTCATCACCACCGAATCCGACAGTTCGATCCCGGCAAACTTCTGCTTAACAAAATCACACAGGATAAAAAAGCCGCCGTAGGCCGCATCCACGTGAAACCAAAGCCCATGCTCGCGCGCCAGCGCGCCGATCCTGTCAAGCTGGTCCACATTGCCCACGTCAGTGGTGCCGGCCGAACTGACGATTAGCCATGGCTCAAGTCCCGCGTCGCGGTCGGCGCGGATCATCTGCTCCAGCGCGTCCGCGTCCATACGGTAATGCGCATCGGTATGTACCGCGCGCATGACACAGCCGCCCAAGCCGGCGATATGCAAAGATTTGGCGACACAGTGATGGGTAAACCGGGTGGAATACACCACAGCCCGCGAAGTATTTTCCGCTTTCAGCCGATGGGCTTCCCGCGCCGTTACCAGGCAGGTTAGGGTGGCGATACTGCCCCCTGAAGCCAGCACGCCTTTCGCCGTGCCCGGGCTGTAGCCCACCAGTTCCGCCATCCAGTCCAACAACTGGTATTCCATGCGCACAGCGCCGGGAGAACTGGAAAACTCACCGGCATACTCGTCCATCACCGCGGCCATGTAATCCCCCAGGGCCGAGTAATACATGCTGCACGGCGCTATATAGCCGAAGAACTTGCCGGAAACAGCGCAGAGCGCCTGGTCGTCCACATTCTCCTTGTAAATCCGCAGGATTTCCCCGATCTCGATACCGTCTTCTGCTATGGGGAAATCATTCAGACCGGCTCCCATATCCTCGGTAAAGTTAAACGCCGGACGCGCCGGCAAACCTTCAAGGAACCGCTCGGTATAGTCATTCACCGCGTCCAGCAACTCCCGGCGCCGGTCTGCGTCCGGTTCCATGATGCCGGCCTGTTCCGCAAAAGTGTTAATTTGCCGGATCAGGTCTTCCATCGCAGCAGCACAGCGCGCGTGCTCTCAGGCGGCAGCGCCCTGCTCGAACAAGCTGTCCCGCAGGGGTGGTTTGGTCTTGGCCTGGATGCATACTTCAGGAGGAATGTCGAACACGAGCGCCTGATCGGGACCGATGCCCTCCTCGCGCAAGCAGGCAGCCATATCGTCGTCAGCCTCGGTGAACCCGGCCCGGCGGTTGAACTCCCATTCATCCTCCAGGCACTGCCAGCCCTGGTCGGCAATCTGCTGGCGCGTCACTTCCTCACCGTAGAACAAGCTGTAACAGCGACGGATTTCATCCAGGTTGGGTTGCATGAACTGGCACAGGCCGGAGGAGTCGCACACTGCGTTGACGATCTGCGCATCCTGGGAGGCGCGTACCGCATCCTCACCCGCCAGTTCGGGGTCGATGACCAGGCCGGCAGTGTGGTCCGCGCCCATGGCGCTGGTGGAATAGGTCACTCCCGCCGCCTTCAGCGGACGCGGGTCCCAGGCCGGCAATGCCTGCCCCTTGGCCACCGGTATGCGGTGGTGCTTGCGGTGCAGACCAATGGACTGCGCGCCATCACCCACCAGCCTGCCGAGTTCCGTGCAGTTGCCCACCTCGTTACGCAGCAGGGACTTCGCCCCTTCCGCATCGCCCCAGTTCATGCCACCGGAATCCATGTAAACGGCAATGGCCGCTCCCGTTTCGATGGTGTCCATGCCCAGTTCATCACACAGACGGTCCAGGTCGGCCACATCCTCCCAGTTGTTGATGGCGCAACACGAACCCAGCAGTGTCAGGGTTTCAAATTCCAATGCAGATGTCACGTAATTGCCGGCGGCATCATGGATGATGTTGGAACAGCGCACGATGCAGCCGGTCATGCAGTTGTGCATCCCGCCGCCGCGTTCAGGGAACGCTTCATGGATGCGGGCGCCGTCGAGCCTGTCCACGTCCGGGTTGCGGCCCTCGGTGCGGTTCTTGTAGGGAAAAGTGTGCAACATGTTGGCCATGGGTACGCCGGTACTGGTGCCGCCCTTGAAGATATTGTGGCGACCATCGCTTAGATAGGTCTTGCTGAAGGTCTTGTTATGGGCGTTGAAGCCCTTGCTGTCCGCCGCCTGCCTGATACGCGCCTTGGCCGGCTCTATCACTACCCATTTCAGACATTTTGAACCCATTACCGCGCCGACCCCGCCGCGCGCAGCATGGCGCGCCGGATGCCGCCCCTTACTCTTGTCGGTGGTGGCGACGGACGCGGTTTTAAGCATCATCTCGCCGGCCGGCCCGATGCTGATGGCGCAGGCATTTTTTGCGCGGCCGGCCAGGAGTTTTTCGCAACAGGCATAATTCCACAGCCCCTTGTACTCATCCGCTTCGACCAGTTCGGCTCCCTGCGCCGACACCACCAGTCCCCAGCGCCGTGCGCGGTCGGCAGGCTGGCCGGTCACGATAACGGCCCGGTAACCCAGCTTCATTAAATCCTGTCCGGGTTCGCCGCCGGTGTTGGCTTCCTTGATGCCGCCTGTTAAAGGGCTTTTACAACCCACGGACAAACGTCCCGAAGTGGGCGCCGAGGTTCCCGACAGAATGCCCGGGGCCAGTACCAGGATGTTTTCAGGCCCCATCGGGTCGCAGCCGGGATCGCACTCCTCCAACAGGATGCGCGCAGAGAGGGAACGCCCTCCGAGGTACTTCCAGTCGGCCGGAAATTCCTCTATGGTCACTTTCAGATTCGTCATATCGACCCGAATCAACCTGTCGTTATCCCAGACCCCGTTCATATCTGTCTCCTCGGCTGTTGCGGATTGGCTTATTATCACCACCGGAAGACTGATAGTCCAATACTTTGTCGCATGCACCGGCGCTATATACGAGCTGTTATGTTTAATAGAAGATCTAAACAAACCCATCTTGGGATCGCAGGCGTTCCGCCTGCCTGCGGGCGGGACGCCCTCGCTCCCAGGGGGGCGGCCAGGTTTACAAGCGCCGCGCTTGGCTATAAACATAGTCTGTCTGCTGCGAACAGGGTAATATGACTTTATGCCTGGCAAGACAAAAAACATCTCCGTCGCAAACTTCAGTCTCAGCGACCTGCCTGACGATTACTACGACGACCCCTACCCTTACTACCGCGCATTGCGGGAACAGGATCCGGTACACCGCATGGCGGACGGCAGTTATTTCTTTACCCGCCACGCTGACCTGTTTCGCATCTACCGCGATGCGAAGCTGTTCATCTCCGACAAAAAGAAAATATTCAAACCACTGTTCGGGGACACATTATTATACGAACACCATACGACCAGCCTGGTGTTCAACGACCCGCCGCTGCACACCCATGTGCGCAAAGCCATCGGCGACGCGCTCTCGCACAAGACCCTGGTGGCGATGGAACCGGGTCTGCGCCGGTTGACCGGGGAGCTGTTGGACCGCATCGAAGAGAAGAGAGAGTTCGACCTCATGGCGGATTTCGCGGCGCAGATTCCCGTCGAGGTGATCGGCAACCTGTTACGCCTGCCGCGGCAGGACCGCGGCGCGCTGCAACGCTGGGCCAACGCCATCCTGGGCGCTCTGGAATTCGACTTATCCCCGGACAAGCTTGACCACGGCAACCGCTGCGTCAAAGAGTTCCTGGATTACCTGGAAGGTCTGGTCGAAGACCGGCGCAACAATCTCTCGGATGATCACGACGACATACTGAGCCGGTTGATAAAATGGGAATCCGACGGCTTTGTACTCACCGGCAAACAGCTCTATCACCAGTGCATTTTTATCCTGAACGCGGGCCATGAAACCACCGCCAACCTGATCGGCAACGGCGTATATTGCCTGCTCACCCACCCCGACCAACTGCGGTTGCTGAAAGATCGGCCTGGTCTGATCGAGTCAGCAGTCGAAGAATTATTGAGATACGAAGCGCCGGTGCAGCTCGGCAACCGGCTTACGAGTACGGCTACGCAATTCGATGACGTGATCATCCCTGCGCACACGAACCTGACTTTCGCCATTGGCGGGGCAAACCGGGACCCCGCGGTTTACCCGGACCCGGACCGGCTCGACCTTACCCGCAATCCGCGTAACCACATGGCCTTCGGCGGCGGGATTCACACCTGCGCCGGCCTCAACGTGGCGCGCCTCGAAGCCCGCATCGCCATTTCGGCATTGTTCAACCGCTTCCCCGACCTGACCCTGACCGGTTCACCGGTGCGGGACAAACGCGCCCGCTTCCGCGGCCTGCTGTCATTGCCAATGTCTGTTTACTGATTGTATGAACATGTATATACAGGATGATTTTTCATCCTGTATATCCTTTTCATCCATATTAAACCATCTTACTTCTCAAGCTTATCCAGTAATCCCTCAAGCTGGGATTGCTCCTCGGCAGTCAGTACCGCTTTCAACTGCGCCTCGTAGGAAAGCGCCAGCGGAACGATCTGCGCATACATGCCGTAACCCGCAGCGGACAGGGACAGAATCGAACGGCGCCGGTCTGTTCCGGAAAACTCACGGTCGAGCAGGCCCTTGCCCAGCAGTTTCGTCACCGCCCGGCTGACCGGGACCTTGTCCATTTCTGTCTCATTACAAACTTCGTCGGCGGACAACCCCGGTTGCTGGCCGAGCACGGCCATTACCCGCCATTCGGGTATGCTCAGGTTGAACCGTTCCGAGTACAGCCGGGCAAACGACGCGCTGATCCGGTTGGTGACGATGGAAAGCCGATAAGGCAGGAATTCCTTCAGGTTAAAACCCGGGTTCTGATTTTTCATGCTGCTTTTCGAATCAAAATCGAAGGGGGCAGACTAGTACTCTTTCCAGTCATTTCTAACGTGTTCAGCGGCCTGGGGCGATTGAGCGCAAGGCGCGCAGCGCAGGGAATGGTGCACTATTCTCTGCGGACTGCGCCTTGCCTTGGATCCACGGCTTCGCCCTGAACATGTCAGAAGCAACTTGAAAGGGTATTAGATTGATTATTCCGCCTGGAATCACTATCCGTTAATCAAGATTTGAAATGCTTTTTCAGCTTTTGCCAGCACTCCACATAATTCCGTTGCCGCTGCGCCGACTCCAGCGCGAACCGGGTCGGTTGGATCATATACCGGGACTCGAACATGAAAGCCATCGTATCCGTTTGCTTGACCGGAACCAGCCTGGTATTGGAGGAACCGTCAAAAGCCGCATCGTCCGGCCCGTGGGCGGCCATGCAGTTATGCAGGCTGGCCCCGCCCGGCACGAAGCCTTCCGGCTTGGCGTCGTATACACCGTAGATCAAGCCCATGAACTCGCTCATGATATTGCGGTGATACCAGGGCGCGCGGAAAGTATCCTCTCCCACCATCCAGCGCGGTGGGAAGATCACAAAGTCCACATTGGCTGTCCCGGCCGTGTCGGAAGGGGACGTCAGCACCGTGTAAATGGAAGGGTCGGGATGGTCATAACTGACCGTGCCCATGACGTTGAATAATTCCAGGTTGTACTTGAAAGGCAGTGAATTGCCCACCCAGGCGACCACGTCCAGGGGTGAGTGATCGATGGCGCACGCATACAGCCTGCCGGCAAACTTGCACACCATCTCGAACTCGCCCTCACGGTCCTCGTAAGCGGCAACGGGCGCCTTGAAATCGCGGTCGTTAGCAAACCCGTCCGAGCCCACGGGGCCGCGTTCCGGCAGGCGCAAGTGGGCGCCGTAATTTTCGCAGACATAGCCGCGGCTGGGGCCGTCCGGCAATGCCACCGCAAACTTCATCCCGCGCGGGATCAAGATGACCTCGCCGGGGGATGCATCAAGCCGGCCACACTCCGTATGGATGTCCAGACGTCCCTGTTGCGGCACGATCAGCAGTTCACCGTCCGCATCGTAGAAATAGCGGTCTTCCATGGAGCGGTTCGCCAGGTAGTAATGGATGCCGCAACCGATCTGGGTGGCCGCGTCGCCATTGGCGGCAAATGTGACCAGGCCGTCAATGAAATCAGCGGGCGCCTCCGGTATCGGGATGGGATCCCAGCGCATCTGGTTGGGCGGCGCCGGCACATCCGTGATAGGCCCGTTAACGATGTGCGTCTGCTCCAGGGGACGGAAATCGCGATGCATCACCGAGGGCCGGATGCGATAAAACCAGGTGCGGCGATTTGACTCGCGGGGCGCGGTAAATGCGGTGCTGCTGAGCTTCTCCGCATACAACCCGTAAGCCACCTTCTGCGGGGAGAACCTGCCCTGCGGCAAAGCCCCCGCCAGGGCCTCGGATTCATGCTCGTTGCCGAACCCGTTCAGGTATTCATACGCCTGCGCGGTGTCCACAACTTCTGCCACCGTTGGGCTGATAACTGTTGCCATGATGAATCTCCTGCGTTACTCGTTAACATACAGTATAGTTACAAATGAAACTAATTACAACAAACCATATACACAAGCCTTATACTCAAGCCTTATACTCAAGCCTTATACGACACAAACACGAATTGATTTTGTCGGTACATCTCTGTACCGTTGGAACCTCTGGCTTAGTCTTTAATGGGGATGCCTGTTCGTGAAACAAATCAACTTTACCAACGAACACAACAGCCTGGTGGCAGCCCGGCGGTTTGACCAGGCGGATGAACTGGCCGGGCTGCGCGCCGAGTTCACGTTCCCCACGAACTCCGAAGGTGAACCCTTGCTGTATTTTGCCGGACACTCGCTCGGCCTGATGCCTAATCGCGCCCGGGCGGCGCTGAATACGGAGTGCGATACCTGGGGCAAGTACGCGGTGAAAGGCCATTTTGAGACCGATCATCCCTGGGCGCGCTCTCATACCTTTGTCGCAGACAGTCTGGCGCACATTGCCGGTGCGCAGCCGAGCGAAGTGATCGCGATGAACACCCTCACCGTCAACCTGCACCTGATGCTGGTCAGTTTTTATCGTCCAACGCAGAAACGTTACAAGATAATCATCGAAAAAAACGCGTTCCCGTCTGATCAATACGCAGTTGACTCACAGGCCCGCTTCCATGGGTTTGACCCAGATGATGCGATCGTCGAACTGCAACCGAAACCGGGACAACTGGCCATGGACGATGCTGATGTCCTTGAGCAGATCGAGGCAGTGGGTGACGAACTGGCGCTGGTGATGTTGGGCAACTGCAATTATCTCTCCGGCCAGTGTTTCGATATGCGCGCGATCAGTGCACTGGGGCACAGCATGGGCGCGATGGTCGGTTTCAACCTGGCCCACGGCGCCGGCAATATCCTGCTCAACCTGCACGATGATGACGTGGATTTTGCGGTATGGTGCTGCTACAAGTTCCTCAACGCCGGTCCCGGCGGTATTGCTGCGGCGTTCGTCCATGAACGGCATCACGGCAAGAATGATATTCCACGCTTTGATGGTTGGTGGGGCACTAAGGAGAGCGGCCGCTTCAAAATGCGCCGCAAGATAGACCGCATCCCGACCGCGGCAGGGTGGGCCATGTCCAACCCCCCTGTCTTTCAAATGGCGGCGCTGCGCGCCAGCCTGGAGTTGTTCGATGCGGCGACCATGCCCAGGCTACGCGCAAAGAGCATCGCGCTCAGCGCTTACCTTGAATGGCTGTTACGACGAAACGCCGGCGAGTTCGTAGAGGTGTTAACACCTCCTCATTGCCCGGAGAAACAAGCCCGAGGCTGCACACTGTCCTTGCGCTTCAGAAAAAACCCCCAGGGCATGCTGCAAGTCCTGTCCGACCAGGGCGCCATCACCGACTTTCGTGAACCGGACATCATTCGCGTCGCGCCCATCCCGCTCTATAACAGCTTTGAGGATGTCTACCGCTTCAGTGAAATTGTAGCGGAGTTTTGCGGTAATAATTTGTTATGAGACAACGGGCCGCCCTTCGGGCGACACAGTTTTCGACTGGACTCCCGCTTTAATGAGAATCCCAAGCCTTGCCCTGTAGTTGTTTAAAGATTGACTTGACTTGCGCGGGCAAGTATAGTTTCATATGTAACTAATTTCGAGGAGACAGTTTGTGAAACTCGCCAGTCTTAAACAGGGAGGGCGCGACGGTACCCTGGTGGTAGTCAACCGTGACATGAGCAGTGCAGTCAAAGCGCCAGATATCGCGCCGACCATGCAGATCGCGCTGGAAAACTGGGCAACAGCAGAACCCGCCCTGACAGAAGTCTTTGACCGTTTGCAGGCAGGAAATGTTGAAGGCGCCTTCGACTTCGACCCGAAACAGGTGGACGCGCCCCTGCCCCGCTCTTATCACTGGGCGGACGGCAGCGCCTACGTGACCCATGTCGAACTGGTGCGTAAGGCCCGCGGCGCCGAGTTGCCCGCATCCTTCTGGACCGACCCGCTGATGTACATGGGCGCTTCAGATGTGTTTCTCGGCCCCTGCGATGATGTCCCGCTGGAAAGCGAAGACTGGGGCATCGACTTTGAATCCGAAATTGCGGTCTTTACCGACGATGTGCCCGCAGGCATCACTCCCGAACAGGCAAGATCGCATATCAAGCTGATCACCATCATCAACGATGTATCGTTGAGGAACCTGATCCCCGCGGAACTGGCCAAGCAATTCGGTTTCTACCAGTCCAAGCCCCATACCGCGTTCGCGCCAGTAGCAGTTACGCCGGACGAACTGGGCGATGCGTGGGATGGCGGCAAGATACACCTGCCCTTGCATTCCACGATGAACGGCATCAAGCTCGGGTCGCCCAATGCCGGTGTGGACAATACTTTTGACCTGCCCCGCCTGATCTCTCACGCAGCCAAGTCGCGCCCACTAACGGCGGGTACAGTGATCGGATCTGGTACCGTATCCAACGTGGGCAGTCCGGACGGGTCGTCGTGTCTCGCGGAGATAAGATGCCTGGAAACCATTGCCAACGGCAAACCCACGACCGAATTTATGAAATTCGGCGACCGCATTGAAATTGAAATGTTCGATGACAACGGCAATTCGATTTTCGGCCGGATCGACCAGGTCATCACCCAGTATCATCCCCCCGAGTAAACTCTAAGGGAAACTCTGACTTAATCAGATGTTCCTACGGTATGAGGGTCCATGTTAAATTTATCGGGTAAAGCATGAAACTATACAGCTACTGGCGTTCGTCTGCGGCGTACCGGGTGCGCATAGCGCTCAACCTGAAAGGGCTGGATTATGAGGTCGTACCGGTACACCTGCTGAAAGAGGGGGGCGAGCAATACCTGGCTGAATACCGGTCGAGAAATCCCCAGGGGCTGCTCCCCGCGCTGGTGGACGGCGATATCTGTCTTGGCCAATCCCTCGCGATCCTGGACTACCTGGAAGAGCGTTACCCGGAACCGCCCCTGCTCCCACAGACCCTGGCCGAGCGTTCTTTTGCCCGGCAATTCTCCCTGGCCGTTGCTTGCGACATCCACCCGCTGAACAACCTGCGCGTGCTGAAATACCTGAAGCAGACGATGCAACAAGAGGATGAAGCAAGGAATGCCTGGTATCACCACTGGATTAAGACCGGTTTCAGCGCGCTGGAACAACTGCTGAACGGCAGAAACCGGCAAGGCCCTTATTGTCTCGGCAGACAAGTCACCATCGCTGATGCCTGCCTGGTACCACAAATGTATAATGCCCGCCGCTTTGAAGTATCCATGAACGACTACCCCAACCTGGTTGAAATTGAACAGGCCTGCATGGAGCTGGAGGCATTCCGGCAAGCGGCGCCGGAAAACCAGGTAGACGCGAATACTTAAGAAAGCGCTGAACAAGCCCATCCGGGACTTGTCAGAGCACGCACATCCCTGTACCGTTAGCGCCCCTGACTTAATCCTAAAGAGAAGCAAACCATGTCCGGATTTGACAAAGTTGTAAGCAGCTATGCCAAGGCGCTGGACGGCCTGCAGGACGGCATGACCATCATCGCCGGCGGCTTCGGCCTGTGCGGCATCCCCGAAGGCTGTATCGCCCGAATCAGGGAGATGGGCGTCTGCGACCTCACTATTGTTTCCAACAACTGCGGCGTGGACGACTTCGGCCTGGGCCTGTTGCTGGAAGGCAGGCAGATCAAAAAAATGGTCTCGTCCTATGTGGGCGAGAATGCCATCTTCGAGCAGCAGTTTCTTGACGGCGAGCTGGAAGTGGAACTCACGCCCCAAGGCACGCTGGCAGAGAAAATGCGGGCCGGCGGCGCCGGCATACCCGCGTTCTACACTGCCACCGGTTACGGCACGCCGGTGGGGGAAGGCAAGGAGGTGCGCGAATTCAATGGCCGCAAGTACATCCTGGAGGAATCGGTCACCGGTGACTTTGCTATCGTCAAGGGCTGGAAGGCGGACCGCTACGGCAACATCATCTACCGCCACACCGCGCAGAATTTCAACCCGATGGCCGCCACCGCCGGCCGTATCACGGTGGTGGAAGTGGAGGAGATAGTGGAACCCGGTGAACTGGACCCCGCCGTTATCCACACACCCGGCATCTACGTGAACCGGCTGATACAAGGCGAGTTCGAGAAACGCATCGAACAAAAAACGATCACGGAGTAATCCTATGGCGCTTTCAAGAGAACAAATGGCAATGCGGGTGGCGCGCGAATTGCGCGATGGCTATTATGTCAATCTCGGCATTGGCATCCCCACCCTGGTCGCTAACTACATACCGGATGGCATGGAAGTGATGCTGCAATCAGAAAACGGCCTGCTCGGTACAGGGCCGTTCCCCACCGAAGAACAACTGGACGCAGACCTGATCAACGCCGGCAAGCAGACCGTGACTACCGTCACCGGCGCCTCCATCTTCAATTCAGCCGAATCCTTCGCAATGATCCGCGGCGGCCATGTGGACCTGACGGTGCTGGGGGCGTTTGAAGTGGATGTGGAAGGCAACATCGCGTCCTGGATGATCCCGGGCAAACTGGTAAAAGGCATGGGCGGCGCGATGGACCTGGTGGCTGGCGCGGACAACATCATCGTCACCATGACCCATGCCAGCAAGAACGGCGCCTCCAAGCTGCTGCGGAACTGCTCGCTGCCCCTGACCGGCGCCGGCTGCATTAACAAAGTCGTGACCGACCTGGCCTATGTGGAGATCAACGACGGCAAATTCTGGCTCAAGGAACGCGCGCCGGGCGTCAGCGTGGACGAGATTATGGCAAAGACCAGCGGCGAAATGGTTGTGCCGGAGACCACGCCGGAGATGGAAATCTAAGGAAACTCTGAACAAGTCCATCCTGGACTTGTCAGAGTACGTAAAACAAAAATGCGATTTTTGTTTTCCTCGCAATATCAATGCCTTACAGTCATTGATATTGACGATACATCCTTGTATCGTAGGAACCTCTGACTTAATCAGAGGTTCCTTAAGACGCGCCCTCCTGAATAGACCTGCGTCTGACCGGACCAGCAACGAGGTTATACCAGTCAAACAACCTGTTACGTACGGAAAACGTGCAAAACATCACGTTTTTCCCACGTAAAACGTGATTCTCTGCACGTTTTCCGGACATAACGAAGAATCTGCTGGCTTTTGCCGGCAGGTATCACCCCTCCCGGCTGGTAAGAACAACACTGATGAACCTGCGGCAGGACGGCAGGGTACTGAATATCCCGTTGTACCTGCTGCACAGGTTTCCCGGGATTGTGCTTGGCCAGGCGAACTGAGGTCGAAACAAACCTGCCTGTTGAACAGAAGCAAGACATTCTATTCCCGGTTATGATATAAGATCATCATGTCCCGTTTGCCGCGAAATTTGATGCTTGCGCTCTCCTTCGGTCAGGGGTTGGCCTTACTGTTCCTCTGGCGTGCGGGGACGGGCGAGGCATGGCTGGCGCAAATCCCGGTTGTTAACTTTCCGTTGTGGACCCTGGCCATTGCCTGGCCGGCGTTGTTGTTGCTGAGCCTGGAACAGGACAACAAGGCGCAAGTCTTCAAACTGGTCAGCGCGTTTTCACTGCTGCTCATTCTGCCGGCAACCTACATCGGTTGGCAGGCATCGCCGTTTGGTGAATTCTCAATTTACTCAATGGTGTTTATATATGTCGTGACGTTGACTGTAGGGTGTTTCAAAGCCCTGATGTATTTGCAGCAGCGCGCCACCGGTTTACCGTTAACCTATGAGCAATTGTTCACTTACTCCTGGCGCAACTTCCTGGTGACCCTGCTGGCCGGCGCGTTTGTGCTCGTGGTTAGTGGACTGTTTGCTCTTTGGGGAGGCCTGTTCAGTCTGATCGGCATTGATTTTTTCGTAACGTTATTCTCAAAAGACTGGTTCCTGCATCCGATACTCGCGGTTGCTTTTGGCATTGCCGTATTTATTTTCCGTAACCTGACCGGTGTGATTGATAATATTACCAGCCTGCTGAGCGGAATGATGCGGCTGTTGTTGCCCCTGGTACTCGTGATTATGACCCTGTTTATCGCGACCTTGCCGTTCACTGGTCTGGCGCCGCTGTGGGAAACGGGCAGGGGAACCGGCTTGTTGATATGGTTGAACGCGGTAACGCTGTTTTTTGCCAATGCGGTATACCAGACGGGTCGCGATTTGCCTTATCCATCTCTTGCACATCGTTTAGTCTCACTCGGCACTGCCTTGCTCCCCATCATATCGGCACTGGCGCTGTATGGACTGTGGTTGCGGATTGATCAATACGGCTGGAGCGTCGACCGTTGTTGGGCGTTTGCGATAACGATATTGCTGGGCATGTTCTCCTGCGGTTACCTGTGGGCGATCATTCGCCGGCGTTTCAACTGGATTGCGGGCCTGGCCCGCGTCAATATCACCATGGGCTGGGTGGTGGCGCTGGTGATGTTGCTGGCAAACACACCCGTGCTCGACTTTCGTTCCATCTCGGTGGCCAGCCAACTCAATCGCGTAGAAAGCGGCGAAATCGAATTGGCAGAACTAGATTTTGTGTACCTGAAGCGGCAACTCGCCCGACCCGGTTACCTGGCGCGGCAAAAGCTGGCAGAACAAGTGGCGGATATTGACCCGGACCTGGCCGAGCGCATAACACAAGGCAAAAATTATATTGTTGGCACAACCACCGGCTTTTGGGAACGCGTCACGTATCGACCACAAGAGTTTGCAATCCCCCAGAGCTTACAGGCGCAGATTAACGAAGGAATGCTAGGGGATCTATGGTCTGGGAGGCGCGGGGCTTTGTCTCAAAAGCCCATATTCATTCAAGTTGATTTGAATAATGATGAGAGCCCGGAATATGTTCTGGTCAGCGTCGACGCGGTCTTCCAAGACGTGTTCGGCTTCTGTTTCTTTTTCAACGGCAATACTTGGGAGAAGCACAACATCACCCAGGTCCCCTCGCACTCTATGATAGACTATACAGCCCCGGAAACCCAGGACATTGATGTTCTGGACGACGCGTTGCGCCACGGGAACATCGAGACCGTCGCGCCAACCTTCCAGTACCTCAAAATCGGCCAACTGGTCATAAGGGTAGTGGAACCGGCACGGACGCAATGAGTCCACCACCACTACCCCTGGAAGCGTCAAAATCGGCCCATTGACCAGCACCACACACGCAATGAGCCCAGCCCATGGGAGCGCGGGTGTCCTGCTCGCGTGCGGGCACAAGCCCACCAATTTATAAGCCGCCCTCCTGACGCCTCATGGTTTTAACGGATTCCCTGATTGAGATACCCGTCCACCATTAAACCTTGCATTTTCAAAGTCAGACTTTTAATATGCAAGGTATGAAAAGACAATACCTTCAACTCGTAAAGGAATACCTTGGCTATTTTCCCTGCGTTGTCATAGTCGGCGCTCGCCAGACCGGTAAAAGCACGCTGATCAAAATGGCAAACGACGGTCGGGAGATTTTCGACTTGGAGTTACGGGCGGACTTCAACCAGATAGCACAAGACCCGGACCTGTTTTTACGTTTGAGCGATAAGCCCATCGCGATTGACGAAGCGCAACTGCTGCCGGAATTATTCCCGGCGCTGAGGGTTGCCATCGATAAAGACCGGCATGCATACGGCAAATACCTGTTATCCGGCTCCGGTTCACCGGAATTATTGACAGCTATTTCCGAGTCTCTGGCAGGTCGGGTAGGCATTATCGAGTTGGCGCCCTTCAGTTTTTCCGAGACTCAGGGTATTGATTCACCCAATCTGCTCAGTCTGTTTGCCGACGATTTCGATCCGGATGCTCTCTCACAATCTGCCTCTTCAGTTGACCTCCATGGACTGAGTCAAGAGATCAGCCGCTACTGGTTGCAGGGCGGCTACCCTGAGCCATGGGTGCGAACATCGGGCAAATTTCAGGAAGTCTGGCATGAACAGTATCTGAAGACCTATGTAGAGCGGGATGTACTCCGGCTTTTTCCCGGACTTAATCCGACGCGTTTTAGCCGATTTATCGAATTGCTGGCCGGCTACTCCGGCTCGATAATCAATTACTCCAACGTTGCCTCATTGCTGGATGTCTCACAACCCATTGCCAGAGACTATTTCAATATTGCTCATGGCACGTTTATCTGGCGGCATCTTCCCGCTTATCATAAAAACACGAGCAAACGCGTGTCAAAGCGTCCGCGCGGATATTTGCGCGATACGGGATTATTGCATCATATCCTGCAAATACCCTCCCACAGACGCCTGTTGTCCCACCCGCAAATGGGGTCGAGTTGGGAAGGACTGCTGATTGAAGAAATACTGCGTACGCTTAATGCGGCCGGCATCCGCCACACTGCGTACTACTACCGCACCAGTGGCGGCGCGGAAGTGGATTTAATCCTGGAAGGCCCGTTCGGACTGATTCCTTTTGAAATCAAGTATACGCAAAGCGTCAATCCACGCCACTTGCGCAGCATCAGGGATTTTATCAACGAATTCCACTGCCCCTACGGCATCGTCATCAACAATGATGAAAAACTCAGAGTTTACGACGAAAAATTATTCGGCATACCTTTCCCGCTGTTGATTGCCGGCTGAAAGGATACTCCACAGCCTTATCTTTAATTTCACTTAAGGAACCTCTGAGATTAACTCTCACTTGTGTCCGCCAATCAGTAGGCCGGAGTGTGTCGGACATGGTCGGAAACCAGCAGAGGTAGAGGGACATCAATCATGAGTGCGCCGGAATCTTCAGCAGCCTGTAGCACAGAGGATGCTTGTCGTGAGCCTAAACTGGCGTATTCTTTGTCAGGTTTGAAACCCAGTTCTTTCAGCGCCTCTGAAAGAACCCCTCTCTCATAGCAGGATTCAATAAAAAGCTGGATTGCCTCAAGATCTGGGTTATGCATGGCCATTATCGTTATCCTAATTTTGAGTATACCCATAGGAGTATCTGTTCCTCAATGCTTATGGATTAGGTTCGTTAGAAAATTGATTCTATCATGTCATTGAATCTCATCAATGTCTTATATTACCCATTATTAATATGATATGTCATCATAATGTCATTTTATTTATATACTTTTATCATGTATTATTATAAATATGTCATTAATATATCAAAGGTGAATTGTATGAAAATCGATCCAAAATCCTTGAAACAATTGCGTAACTCGAAATCCTGGTCTCGAGCAAAACTTGCGGAGTTGTCACATGTATCAGAACGACAAATTGCGCGAATTGAAGCTTCTAAGACAAATTGTGATGTGCGCGAAGCTACGCTTAAACGGTTAGCCAATACTTTGAAAGTAGAACAGGAGGCACTCACTGGAGAAAAACCACCGAGTCTCCCCTCATCTCGCCCGACTACAGATGTTCAAATAAATTCTAAGATCAGCTCAGAGGTGATTCTTGCATTCGATTTAGTGGGTCTTCGATATGGGGCGAGCCACAAAGATTTGATTGTGTTGGCCCCACTGCTTTTCACATTATTAGCAGAAGGAAGTCTCGCTTGGCGTCGTAAACATCTTGGCGAGGTAGATGAAAAAATGGAAGAGCTGAAAGCGCTAAGCAATGAATACAAGCAACTTTATTTTGCTAAACACTTTCCGGATCTTGAGCATGGTCTTTGGGCTGAACAGGAATCAATTGAAAAAGCTGATCTAATCGGCAATATATTAAGGACGAGGAACGACAGTAACCTAGGTTTTGCTGATGTTGACGATCTATATGCAGTCACACCTTTTGCGGATTACTTATGTAAGTTCGCCGCTGATCTGGAAATTTCCGGTGTAGTCGATTTTGAAAATGTAGCCGATCTTGGAGATGAGAACGAATTTGGAGACGGAGTCGGTTATTTTGATGACATCTGGGGAGTTGAACCATATCAGGTTTGTCGGGACCAGCTAAAGGAAATCACAGGCGGTTCCGAAAAGGCTAAATCGGCATTACAAACCGGTAACGTGCGTTTATCTGATATTCCAAAGGAATTGATGACAGAGCAGGCTAAGGAACAACGAATAGCCTGGCTGGAAGGTAAATATAAACCTATAGACTTATCCAAATTATTGGAGGCGCCATTAGCATGAAGAAGCAAAAGATAGAGCCTACTGATCATGCTGTGTTGCGGTATCTGGAGCGGATCATAGGTATTGACGTTGAAAATTATCGTAACAACCTTATTCAGGATTTGAATACAGCGCCGAGGGTGCAAAAGGTCATGGATTTTGTAGGAAATAGCAAATTTAAACTCACGAGAAACGGAGTTATCTATCGTCTCCGTGATGGTAAGATTATCACCTGCTATCCAGATTAGTATCACAAATATCCTTTGATTGACTGAAGGTAAGGCCTCCAGAATGTATATCGATTCCTGTTGTTTTCTTACGTGAGCGGCTTGCCGGCGGTATTGACGCCAGAAAATTTACACGCCGCAATGAGCAGTTGTTAAGATTTCCCTTGGATATTTGATGTATGATGTTTGATGATATGTAAATCAATCCAATTGGTGATCTACAGTGCGCACAACTTTAAATATCGATAATGAATTGCTTATTGCGGTCAAGGAGCTAGCACATCGGGAACAAAAAACGGCCGGGTTGGTTGTGTCAGAATTACTGCGCCAGGCTTTGCAGGCACGTTTGGAACATGCGCGAGGAAAAACAGCCTCACACCGGGATATTTACGGGTTTCAACCTGTTCCTTCCCGCGGCAATATAGTGACTAACCAGTACATTAACCATCTCCGGGAGGAAGTCGGCGATTAACTCCATGCGTTCACTGCTGGATATTAATGTATTGATCGCGCTTTTCGACGAGGACCACACGCACCATGCTGCTGCATCAGCGTGGTTGGAAGAACACATCAGCGATGGTTGGGCTTCCTGTCCGCTGACTCAAAATGGCTGCATTCGGATTATGTCGCAACCCCGCTATCCTAACACGGTCCCTGTTGCTGACATTGTAACGAGGCTGCAGAAAGCAGTTTCTACCGGGTATCACCGTTTCGTCCCGGATAATGTCAGTATTCTGAATTCTGACATCATTAACCACAACCGCCTGTTAAGCCCACGCCAGATTACTGATAATTACCTGATAGCTCTTGCGGTGGAAAATGAGTGCCGGTTTGTCACTTTTGACCGCTCAATTGCATTCGACATTGTAAAACAGGCGAGTTCAATGTCATTGATTGTGATCTGACATCGTATTATACAATTCACACCAGAACATTTGGCATCGTTCAGTATTTGTTCCATCGGTATAAATCATGAGACAGGGCCCTTCTCGTCAACAATTCAGACGAAATGCTGGTTGATCTTATTATTGATAAAGTGAAGGAGATCAGTAATGGAAAACACATTGCTAAAAAGGGACATGTAGTTGATTTTTTGAAGAGACTAAAGGAGCAGCGACCTAAAGAGCCTACCAAACGAGAAGCAGATATTGATCGAGAAACAGGCCCACAAGAAAAAGTAAAATATCGGTATAAGCTTAATGGTCAAATTCATCCAGCCAAGTATGGTAAAGACGTTTACGTCCAGGCTCTGGATTATGTTTTCGTGAAATATGACCGATTTAAGGAAATTAAACTTCAAAAGTTCAATAAAAGCGGTAACCTTGGTACGCGATACCAAATGTCCGAACAACCCGATGAAGTTGTTATGGAAATGAAGCATAAAACACAATTATCCGAAAGTAGAATATGGGTCAATACCTGTCTATCCGCAGATGGTAAGAGAGCAAAGCTGATTTCAGTGGGCAAGTTCTATCAACAATTTGAGGGGAGAAAAATCCTGGGCGAATGGGGAAGTGGCGCTGAAGTGGAGTTCGATATTCCAACGAAAACATCTGATTGACGCTGACAACGGTAGCTTAGGTTATTTATCAACGCAGTTAAGTACGCCGAGAGGCTGATACAAAATTGACGCGGGCGGGACACCTGCTCTCCCAGGGGGATATGAGGGCGGCGCTTGTTTTCAGGGACGGGTTGGGCTGGCTTTTTGTTTATTTCGCTTGTAGCACCTCCTGGCAGGCAGCCGGTAGGTCGGCCATCATGATTTCGGGGGGTGGTTCTTCAGGCGCTGGCGGGTAGAGCGCTTCGTCGGTGAACCACCAGTCCAGTTCTGCATCGCAGCCATTGCCTTCTGGGGGTGGTTCCTGGCTGATACAAGCGCCTGCGTCCGGACAGTGCAAGCGCACGTGGAAATGGGAATCGTGGCCCCACCAGGGGCGCACCTTGCGTAGCCAGCCGGTATCGTTTTCATCTCTGTCGTCGCACAAGCGGCGTTTGATCGCCGCGTTCACAAAGATGCGAGCCACGGCTTTGTCCCGCGCCGCGGCCTTGATGACCCGGGAATGCCCATCGGTCCAGGTGTTGTTCACTTGCAGCCGGTTTGCCGCGACCAGGGAGGGAGAGTTTATTTGTTCGCGTTCTGCCTGACTCAATGCCAGGCTGTCCGGCGGGCGCAGCCAGATGTCGGCATCGAGACCGATCTGGTGCGAACGGTGGCTGGATATCATTGGTCCGCCCCGGGGTTGGCTGATATCGCCCACGTAAAGTCCCGACCAGCCGGCGGACTGGGCTGCGCGGGACAGCCGCTCGATGAATGCAATCATATCAGGATGGCCCCAGTTGCGATTGCGGGACAGCCGCATCGCCTGCCAGCCAGGGCCTGATTCGGGCAGTTGCGCGGCGCCGGCGAGACACCCAGCCGCATAGCCGCCAAACGGCGCGCTGGCGCCGTCTGTCGGCGTTGCCAGCCCGCTGAAGATGAACTTGGCTGGCTGCCCGTTCTGCGCGCCGGCGTTGAATGGCAGAATAAGACCAGTAGCGAGAACCAGCCAAACGAATATGTTCGAATTTATGCAGGTTCCTATCATTCCGGGGTGAATTCGCTCATACTGGGTGGATAAGTGTCGTATTTCGGCAAGTCATCGTTTATATCGCACCAGCTAGCCTTTGACTGCCAAAACATATGCATCGCTTCTCCGATCTCAATTTCCCCGTCCAGGGTGGCGGCGGTAGCAGCAAGCGCTTTGCCGCCGTTGATCTCTGCAACCAGGGCCGAGCCGCACACATTACAGAACAGCCTGGCTGAGTGAGAGCTTGACTGGTAGCGGCCGAGTAGTTCCTCCCCTTCCAGCCAGGTAAAACGCTCCGGAGCTACCGGCTCAATGTAGGTGCCGAATGCGGCGCCGTGATATTTCTGGCAAAAGGCACAATGACAATGATCGATATCATCGGATGTTGTATGCACTTCATAGCGGATTTTCCCGCAAAGACAGCTACCTTGGGCTTTCATGGGGACCTCCGGTCAGGTTGATTTGATATCTCATAATACACCGCGCGAGACTGCGAGGGATATTATGCCCTAATCTGTATTCCCCATCGGAAATTAAAGGAAACTCTGAACAAGTCCATCCTGGACTTGCCAGAGTACGAAAAACAAAAATGCGATTTTTGTTTTCCTCACAATATCAATGCCTTACAGTCATTGATATTGATGTGCACCTTCCATGGCGCACACCCTTCGGGCATCCTTCGGATGTCCAAATCCGCTCCAGGCGGATTTGTGACGATACATCCTTGTATCGTAGGAACCTCTGACTTAATCAGAGGTTCCTTAAGATTACCCTTTGCGCATCTCCTTGAAACCTGCCACAAATCGGCTCAAGGTCTTGGACATGAGGCCGCGTGCCAGGTGGATGTCGATGAGTTGGAAGCAGGATTCGTCCGCGAAGGCGCGGTCCAGCGCGGCGTGCAGCGCGCGCTTTGTGCTGGCCGTCTGCCCGCTTCCGCCCAGGGTGTTCGCCAACGCGGCATAGTCCAACATGTCCAGATCGTTGAATGCGGACTCCGGTTGAAATGCCCGCAGCATCTCCCAACTGCTGTTGTTGAACACCAGCACGATGGGGTTCCAGCCGTAACGCTTGCAGTTGAGCAGTTCCATACCGGTCATCTGGAACGCCCCGTCGCCCACCAGGATGAGCGGGCGGCGGCCTGTTGCGGCCTGCACTCCCAGGCCGGACGGCACGCCGTAGCCCATGGTCGCGTAATACCCCGGCGCCACCAGTTCTGTGTACTCCATCTCCATGGTTGTAAACAGGCAATCGCCCATGTCCGAGGCGATGGGCAAAGGGCCGTAGCGGTGGAACATATCGTTCACTGCGGTAGCGATGTCGGTGGGCGTGACAGGGGTATCCGTCAATTCCAGTCCTTTCGGATAGTCAAACCGGACACCCTCCTGTTGCGGCCGGTCCGGCAACTTGCGGTTCAAGGCCAGTACCAGTTCCTGCAATGGTATGTTCTGATACACATGAAAGCCCAGGGATACGGAACCGTCACAGGCCAGGACGGTTTTTCTGAGATCGATCTTCTTTTCGGAAATGCCGAAGTTGGTATCGGACAACAGGACACCCAGCAGGAACAGCCCGTCGGATGACTCGACCAGGTCGGTCAGGGACTGCTCACCGGCAATCCCCATGTACGTGCCCCTGAGGTCCACCGGCTGTCCTGCGAGCAGGCCCTTGCCCATGAATGTCGTAACGACGGGTATGCCCAGTTTGCGACTCAGCAGCGCTACTTCCTGTTCCAGCCCGTAACGGCGGATTTCCACGCCCACCATCAGCGCCGGGGAGCGGGCCCGTTCCAGGGCTTCGATGATCTCATCGGCGCACGCGTCCAGGGCATCGGCATCACACTCACTGGTCAGCGGCAATACGGGCACGGGGTCACAGGGTTCGAATACCTGGTCCCTCGGCGCTTCGATATATACGGGGCGGGATTCGATGATGCAGTTCCTGAGCGCCCTTGCGATCTGCGCCGGCGCCTGCCCAACATCCTCCAGGACCACCTGGTCGCAGGTCACTTCCTTGTACACCTGTACCTGGGAGTTGAGTTGCCTGGCCTGGTGATGCACCAGCAAGCCGGTGGACTTGTCCGCCCTGCCCGGCCCGCCGGAAATGACAATGACCGGCGACTTTTCCGCATACGCGGCCGCAACCGGGTTCACCATGTTAAGCGCACCGGCGCCGTAGGTCACCGCGGCCACGGACGGCCTGGTATGAAAGCGGGCCGCGGCATCGGCAGCAAAGCCGACCGCAGGTTCATGGCTCAAGGTGTACAACGGCAGGATGTTGCTCTCTTCGATAACCTTGAACAACGGCAGCGCGAAATCGCCGGGGATGCCGAAGATCTCTTTGACGCCGTAGGCTTTCAGGGCCTTGAGTAAATGTTCCGCAAGATTCAAATTTAAGGAACCTCTGAAATTAAGTCGGAGGTTCCAACGGTACAGGGATAGGTCGTCAAAATCAATGACAATATGTCATTGATTTTTTGGGTAAAACAAAAATTTCTTATTCCCTGGAATGTAAGATAAAAATACGTAAATGGAAAAACCAACAACAATTGCATCTATGGCAGGAACGGTTGTAAATACAATCATCTTGCTATCGGACAGGTAACCTGCTACTGAACCCAGAATCCAGGCCAGAAACGCTATGGGATTATATCGGCGAGCGCGTTGCAATGCTTCGTCAGTATAACGCTGTTTGTTTAACCAAAAATAGTCCGCCAGGTAGACACCGGCAACAGGCGGTATCATGAAAGCAAGAAATTTCAGGAAATAAAGAAAGTTATCCAGTATCGGCAACATGGCTATCAACGTACCCGCAAAACCGACGACAATGACCAACTTCCATTTCGCCACTGTCTCCGCGATGGTTGCAAAGACCAAGGACGCGGAATAAAGGTTATAAGCATTAGTGGTCCAGGTAGCCAACAGTAATAACGTAAGACCAGGCACACCCAGGCCGACTATAAGGATCACTTTCAAAAAGTTTGCTTCAGCAGTGGCGACGACCGGTATTGCGGCAAGTAATAAAATTACAGGCACTCCGAGCCCGAAACTCAGTGACGCCGCTTGAACAGCATCGGTAGATGAACGAGCATAACGACAAACATCGGGAAACATGGTCGTAGCAACAATAAACCCACCAATTCCGGCAGAAATCCCTTCGGTGAGCTCCATTGTCGCCTCATGATCAAAGTTCAATCCAAAAGAAGTGGCTGCCACGTAAACCAACCAGCCCAACAAGCACACCATGATCGGTACCGCCAGCTTGGATAAACGATCCAACCCTTTAAAGCCAAAAATGGCAATCGCAATCATTAATCCTGACGCCATAATCAGATAGAAACGATGGCTTAATGGCTCCCCTCCCATGTCCCGCACTATCACCTCGACGGCGCGTGCAAACATATCAACGGTGGCGCCATACCACCCCAGCACGGTAATGCCAATAAATGCGCTGACAATTCTGGCGCCCGTATGGCCGAACGAATACTGGATGATAACCCAGGTTGTCAGTCGGGTACGTGCAGCGAGCACCCCGGTAGCGCCGGCAATAACAGACAATACGATACCTGCAATGAAAAAAGCCACAATAGCCTGCTTTAGTCCCAGGGCACTGGCCAGTTGCGCCCCCACCAGAAATACCGGCAGAGTAATAATAGCGCCTACAAGAACAACTGTGATCTTTAATCCGCTGACGGCTATCGAATCCGGCACGCGGTGGCGAGAGTAATCTTCAGTCAGTTTATCGAAATTTCGCATCTGTATCGTGCCTACAGTTTCAGTACTACTTTGCCGGTTGCAGGTTTGGCGCTGCAGAGTAAAACCTGATTCTCTTCAGGCTGATGAGTTAAACTGAAATCATAATGCACTTTTCCTTCTTCCAGAGCAGCACTGCAACTCTGGCATACACCCATACGACATGCATTATCGGGAGACAAACCTGCGGATTCGGCAAGTTCCAGCAGTGTCAGATCTCCTTCAGCCGTCCATTGAACAGTTTTCCCCGCATCTGAAAAAACAACGCTAGCGCTATCGATTTGTCCGTGCTGATGGCTGCCACTACTTGCCAGAAACGATTCTTGAAAAATGCGATCAGGGTTAGCCCCGGCGCCGGTTAACTCAGTATACAATTTATCCTGAAATACCGGTGGCCCGCACATATAGATATCGATATCGGCCAAAGGCATGTCGATACGTTTGCCCCCATGGAGAATATGGCAACCTTCGATAAATTTCTGAATATGCTCCAGGGATAGATAACCTTCCAACTGGTAGTCTTTGCCCTTTACATCCTCTGCTGTGGGTTGGTCATAAACATGCAGCATGGGGATATTATGTTCCTTCGATATCTGGTCCAGTTCAGCACGAAAAGCCTGTGCGGCCCGGTTCCGGCAGCAATGAATAAAATATACAGGCGGGGCATTTTCCCCCCGCGCCAGGTGGGACTTGAGCATGGACAATAAAGGTGTGATCCCAACCCCGCCGGCTATCAGCAGTATCGGTTTGAAACTACTGCGATCCAGTACGAAACGACCCAAGGGTGGGCAGATAGATAAATGCCCACCTGCTTTGATATGCTTGTGCATAAACCCGGAACCCAGACCTTGCGGTTCTTTTTTGATACTTAAACGATAGCGATCCGGTTCATCCTGGTAATCCGACAGACTCCAGACCCTGAGCAGCGGTGACTCCGTATCAACGGGGACCTGAACAGTGAGAAATTGACCTGCTCGAAACCCGGCCAACGGCTGATTATCCTGCGGCTTCAAGATAAAGGATTTTATCTCCTCTGTTTCGTCAATGACCTCGGCGACCTTGAATTCACGCCAACCCTGCCAACGACCAAATCGGGTGCGGTCCTGGTCCAGCACCTGGTAAAGTTTGTTACGCAAGAGCAGTGCGGCAGTTTCGCTCAGACCCGGGAGGGCAAGAACATGTCGTAACCTGACTTCATCAATGTCATTACCAAAGATATATTGGGCAATTTCATTGATCGCAATACTGTCTGTGGCTTTGCCGGTAATCTTCACTTCATCCCCGGCCTGGATCATCCCCGGCCTTTCCACATTGAAATACACCCCGCTTTTTCCGGAAACGGCGAATTCCCGGATAAAGCTGGTCGGCTGGCCTATACGCCAACACAATTTGAAACAGGGCACCCGCGGACCGGATACTTTCAGTTGCACTTGTTCACCGATGGAAAGTACATCACCAACCTGAAACTGCGCCTCATCCAGCCCGGCAATGGACAGGTTTTCTGCGAAAAAACCCGGCGGCCAGCCTTCAGGGTTCGCATCCAGCCGATCCGCCCAGAACTGATAATGTTCCGGTGCAATGGCATACACCGCATCCGTATGCACCGCTACTTCATTGCCTTCAATGCCGTGCTCGTTTATTCGTACCGAACCCGTCATCGGGGTTTTCAGGTAGGCAGTCTTTACTGATTGACCATGGATATCCAGTTCCTGTGTCTTACCAATACAGACATTAATCAGTTTCATCGTCGTCACAAATATTATGAGGAATACTCTCTTGATAAATTATGCGAGCAATACACTATCCGCGATTGGAAATGGTAGCGGGGCATGGCCATTACTGGTGACCATGCCCTTGACCATAACACTTATTCGCCGGAATCCTCCCGCGTTATTCGAAAGTATAACGAACGCTGACTCCCCAGGTCAGGGGCGGGATATAGTTTGCTTCAAGCGTGCTCAAACCGGCTACCGCTTGCGCCTCACTCAACATGAAAGGAGTGGAGTCATTCAAATAATTGTATGCGCGTTCATCCGTCAGGTTCTTGCCCCACAAGGTAAACGCCCAATTGGATTGCAATTCCCAGGTGATACTGGCATTGACGATACTATCCAGGCCGTTAACAATTCCTGGTTCATTGGCCGGGTCCTGGAAATACTCATCCTTGTGCTGTATATCAAACCGCATCCTCAATGCTCCCTTGTCGCCAAGCTGTTGCCTGTATGCCATCCCTGTCGAAAAGGCATGTGGAGGCGCAACCATTTCGTTACCCGGAAAGAGTTCATCCGAGGTATATTCTCCATCAAAATAATTATAGTTGAACCATGCAGTCAACCTCTCTGTAATGGCTGCATTGAGTTCAACATCCACGCCTTCAGCTTCCGCTTTACCGGCGTTGGTCTGCAAAAAAGTTGTGCCGACAAGTTGTGATACCTGCAGATCCGTGTAATCCACCATGTAGCCTGTTATGTTGGCGGTCATGCGATTGTCGAACCAACTGGAACGCACGCCGATTTCATAGTTTTTTGCGGTTTCAGGATTAAGGGGTACGGTATGGGCATCGGCAGTCGGAAGACCGAATTGGATAAAACCACCGCTCTTAAAGCCCTCTGAATACGTCGCATAGAACATGATGTCTTCGTTAAGGTCGAAGTCAAGGGTCACGCGTGAGGTGTACTCGGACCAGGACTCGGATACCGGCAGGCTGAAGGCCTCGCCTGTGGTAAAAATAAAGCTGGTGCCCGCATGGGAAACCACGCCATCCTTTTTGTCGTGAGTATAGCGTCCACCTACCGTCAGGCGCAGGTTATCCAGTATGGAAAAAGTTCCCTGGAAAAAACCCGAAATACTGTCGGTTTCATTGGTCAGGGTGGTGTCGATGAAATCAGGCTCCGCCGCCCCCTGAAAAAGATCGCCAAGAATCGTTCCCTCGGCAAAATCAGTTACGAAGTTACGATCACGGGTGTGATCAATGTAGAGATAGTACATGCCGACAACCCAGTCCAAGCGCCCTTTCATCGCATCATCGCCGCTAATCCTGAGTTCCTGGGTAAACTGTTCCAGGTCGAACTCCTGGCTTTCTACGAGAAGGTCAGACAGCGGCGAACCGAAAACATCAGTTGCGGGCAGTTTTCCTTCGTCCTCGTAGTATGCTGATATGGACTTGATTTGAGCAAAGCCCATATTCCAGTCCACAACCATCGAGGCGCCCCAGGAGGTACGGTCCACGCCGCCGTCATTGGGTTGGTTCGTGGTATCGGGATCATCTTCCGGCATAAAGTCTCCAAACTCGGCAGAGGCGGGAACCGGCCCGATGTAATCCCGATGCTGGCCGAAACCCGTATCACGCATCAAATCGGCCTGTAACAGAACCTCAAGTTCATCATTGGGAACGAAACGCAACTGGGCCTTGCCGCTTTGTTTGTCTATGCTGTCAACGTGATTTCCCGTCGCCTGGTTAAACGTGTAGCCATCGCGGGTCTTGCTGGAAAAGGCAATAGAACCGTAGACGCCGCTGTCTTCCATTAACGGACCGCTGATAACCCCTTTTACGTCGATCAGATCAAAGCGGCCCGAACCTGCCTCGAGAACAATCCGGGTCTCCTCGGTAGGTTTTTTAGTGACCACGTTTATCAGTCCGCCCACTACATTACGCCCAAACAATGTCCCCTGCGGTCCACGCAGAACTTCAATGCGCTCCACATCGAACAAGGCCAGGTCCCAATCCGTTACACGCCCTTTGTAAACATCATCAACAAACATGGCTACCGGCTGATCAAGTCCCGGCCCATCTTCACCGGACTGTGCGCCGCGCAGCGTCGGCAATGCCTGTACTCGCGTAAATGGCGCAAGATGTAAATTAGGAATATGGCCGACCAGGTCGGTCGTTCCATCGATCCTCGCTTCGTTGATATAGGTCTCGCTGAATGCCGTCACAGCCACAGGCACATCCTGCAATGACTGTTCGCGCTTTTCTGCGGTCACAATTATTTCTTCAATTTGTATTTGTCCATATACGGCCTGAAGATGAAATACTGCAAACAAAATCCACATGAGGTTACCGGTAATACTATGCTTAAGTTTCATTTCTCTCTCCTCGTTATATACCAACATTTTTACTGATAATTCGACTTTTCTGTTGCCATTCATATATCGTCATGAATGTGTTCAATTCTTTGGAATGCTTCCTCGATGCCAAAGCATTCCGGCCCGAAAACGTCCAACGCCTTTTGGGATCGCATGATGGGCGCAGCGCTGGCGCCTATAACTTTTACCCGCTGCCCAAATTTCAGTGTTTCAACGGTAATGGGTTGCGCGGTCTCCCGATCTACGATACTGATCAGGTCAGGAACAATAGCCAGCGTTTGGCCGTTGCGTTTTGCCAGCAAATTTTCATTTTGAAATTGGATATGCACACGATCATTCGCATCATCCATATCGCTTATCTCACAATGCCCCATTGCAAAGCCTTTGGTGATTACCCTTCTGATATCCGTGATTTTTCCATCGAACAAAACCTTACTGTGTTTGTAGTAATCGGTACTGCGCAGGTAAGCCAGCAAAGATTCGATTGGATTGCCGCAATCCTGACCTGAATGGATTGCCCTGCCGATATTCAGGGCCAGCGTCAAGGTTCCTCTGACGCTATAGGCTTTCACCTGCTTACCCGTCATTGGATATCCACTGAATAAGACGCTTAATCCCATTTGAATGGCCGCCACCCGGATGATGTCCTCAGCACGTTTGGGATCAGCGGTTTCCACCATTACAGTTTCCAGGTGTTCGTTGACAATGACAGCCGGCGTCGCCGAGACACCGTGCACATTAAAGGTCACCATTTGGATTTCCGGAAAGGCCCGGCCCATACCATCACAGTCCACCAGGGGTAAACCGAGACGCGCTGCGGCAACTATGGGCAACATGGAATTGATACCGCCGATCTCTATTGGAGAAATAGCATCAGCTTTTTTGCCGATGATCTCGGCAAGCCGTCTGATAGAGAGATCGATATCCTCACCGGCGGTTCCTTTTTCCAGCATAACGGTGGGCGCACCCACCATGGCTGCGGTAAAGACAGCGGCATCATCGTCCAGTTCGTCGGCATCAATGATTTCCGGCATACCGAATTCCCGTATCGCATGCTCAGCCATCAATCTGCCGATATAGGGATCGCCACCACCCCCAGTACCCAGAAAGGCTGCACCCTGAGCAAGGTCTTTTATATCTTCTACGCCAAGAGATAATGGGTCGGCATTTTTCATTTGTACATTCAGCATACGGCCAACTCTCCGGCTGATTTAACGCGCAAGCGTACCGCGTTGCCTGGAATATAAGATAAAGGCACCTCTTCAAAGTCGAGCATCTCTACGCTATCTTCCAGAGCGCCAGCCTCAACCGCAGCCAATACCGCCTGCTGCTTTGCATCGGCAATGGCGGCATCGCGGCTCATTTGTTCATAGGAATAAACTTTGTCCACTTCACCGCCTACCTGAGCGATAGAAGCGCCTATGGCATTGGCAACGCCGGCATGTTCAGGAATAATCACTTCAGAGGTTCCTGCGATATCGCGATTGACCAGGATGGCGCCACCACCCACCAGGATCAGCGGTAACGGCTTCGCGCTGGTCTTGATTCGGTCCACACCATCTTCAAGTATGGAATGGATCTTCGTCACGGCCGCGTCAATCAGGGTCTCCGGCAAATTATTCACGTAATCCCGCTTGCCGATATCCGCATACCCGGCCGCGACGGCGATATCGGTAGTTGTGAGCGTATTGCCACCGAATACCCGAGCCACTTTGGTGAGCCGATAACCGACGGAACGCGGCCCGACACTCATGGGTTCACCTTCTGTTACCAGGCTGCCACCGCCAAGGCCGATAGCCAGAATGTCAGGCATGCGAAAATTCGTCCGCACACCACCGACATCAACAGTCACGGAGGATTCTCGCGGAAAACCCTTGACCAGCATCCCGATGTCTGTCGTCGTGCCACCGATGTCTGCTACCAGGGCATGTTTCATCCCGGATAAATAAGCGGCGCCGCGCAAACTGTTGGTAGGGCCGGAAGCAAAGGTAAGCACCGGGTATTTCTCAGCAAACCCGGCGCTCATCAATGTGCCGTCATTCTGGCTGATATAAAACGATGCCCGGATTTGTAATTCAGCCAATGCTGCTCTAAAAGAAGAAATTACCTTTGTGGAGAGATCCGTCAGGCTGGCATTCATGATGGCGGCATTTTCCCGCTCCAATAAACTAATCCGGCCAATGCGAGAAGATAAAGTGATCGATACCTCCGGTATTTCCTCACGCACTATCTCCGCTGCCCGCTCTTCCATATCGGCATTCACTGGAGAAAACACACCACTGATGGCGACGCTGCGTATACCTTCTCGTCTAAGCTCTCGCGCGGCTGAGGCAACAGCCTGTTCATCCAGTGGAGAAATTGGACGGCCATCGAATTCATAACCACCCTTGACCAGATAACGATGATTGCCGATGGTGCCGGCTAAATCGGCCGGCCAATCTATCATTGGGGGCAAACCACGGGTCGCGGGTAAGGCGAGGCGTATCACACCAACAGGCAACAGGCTCCGTCGCTCGACAAAGGCATTGGTAAACTGGGTCGTGCCGATCATGACGGTATCAATTTCTCCGGCCGGAATGCCGGCGCCTTCCATCACATGACTGATTGCGCTCACAATTCCACCGCTGATGTCGGCGCTGGTAGGGGCTTTATAGCTCGCTTTTACCACGCGATCATCCATCAACACCGCATCGGTATTGGTTCCCCCTACATCAACGCCAATTCTCACTGTCAATTGCCCCCACAACAATAATAATTTCCATTACCGCTATACTAGTCATAACTCGTTCTTAATCAATGAGATAGATGTGTGGTTTCGATATTTTTTTCAGTAGTGCAAAAAATTACAAATGGGTAGGTAATTTGCATAAACGGGTAGGTTAAACTACAATTTTGAATGAGCTAACAAGAGCGTTGTATCCAACTTATTGTTGTAACAAACGGCAAGCTAGCAGTGAGAATCCAGGACAACTACCGGATTGCAAATGATAGAGGTCGCTTGCTCCTGAACAGGATGCAGCCACTTCGCCGCAAGGCTGCATCAATACAACGGTTGAGTTTACTTAAACGACTCGAACTGCAGAAAGACACTCACCTCAGCATTATCCATGCTCCGGCGGGTTACGGAAAAACTGCCCTGCTTGCACAATACTTTGAGCTACTGCAGACACAGGACCAGCATTGTGGCTGGCTTACCTTGGACAGCAGCGACAATGATCCGGTGCAATTACTGGCATATCTTATTGCCTCACTGCACGCAACGACACTTATCCCCAAAGATATATTGCATGCAGCATTCAATGGTTTTCACGGACTTGAGGAAAACGAAACCTTTAATCTTATCGTCAATAGCCTTTCAGGGTTCCAGACACCCGTTTATATTTTACTTGATGACTACCACCTTCTCGAGGCTGGTCCCAGCCAACAACGGATACAGAAATTAATTGAATTAACGCTCGAAAATACGCATTTCATTATAGCCAGCAGGGAAGTTCCTACCGCTTTAAAAGGGCGCTTGCAGATATCCGGTTCCTATTTTGAATTAACGGCCGGCGACCTGGCATTAACAGAATCAGAAACAATCGAGTTGCTGGGATTATCCGAACAACTAAACATCACTGATGAACTAATCAGTTTGTTACACGAAAAAACAGAAGGCTGGGCCGCTGCGATTGAGTTCGCCAGGAACTGGTTAAACAAGAATACCGAAATAGATGTTAACAGCTTTATTAATCAATCAACGGATTTCTCGACTTTTGTCATGACCGAGATTTTCAATCAACTTCCGGTAGATTTACAACGTGTGATGGTAGCTACATCCATAGTCAGCCAGATTGATGGAGATATCATTAATGTTGTTTGTGCACGAAACGATGGCTGGCAAGTAGTGGAGAAACTTTTTCAGTACGACCTGATCATTCCCCTTGATGGCGCAAGCGCCCCATACCGATATCATCATTTGCTGACTGTATTTCTTCAAAACCGGTTTCGTAACAAGAATGATAATGATCAAAGTGAATTGCACAAACTCACATCGGAATGGTACCTGAGGACTGATAACCATGCTGAGTCAATAAGACATGCCATTGCCTGTAATGATCCGGAACATCTTGCATCAGTAACCGAACGGTCCGGTGGTTGGCGCTTCGTTTTGGATGGAAGGATTTCGACCTTGAAATCCATACTTGACCTTCTGCCACTGGAAACAATTCAAAACTTTCCCAGAACCTACTTGGGCTATATCATGCTGGTTGCGAAACATGGAAACGTTCACGAAGCGTCAGTTGAGTTTACTGACTTGCGCGACAGGACACAGGGTTTTACTGTCTTAAATGGAACCCCCTTGCCTTCTTTTTTTGCCGTTGAAGCCAATGTGGTTGAATTCTTCCTTGGTGGAATAGGAGACAGACCGCAAACTCAGCAGTATATCGCCAGAATGGAATCTGCTCTTAAAGGGATTGACAAAAAAGACCATCTTCTACAAGCCAACTTATTGAACTACCTCAGCTATGGTTACTTCGATTATGGGAGTTTTGAGAAAGCATTTAATGCCGGTGAAGGCGCAATTTTTCACTATAAGGAATTACGTTCGATTTATGGTGAAAACTTTCTCTATTTCCACTTGGGGAAAATATGTCTTGCCCAGGGTCGTCTGCGTGATGCGGAACAAATTTACGATGAAGGGTATAAGCTGGCTGTCAATAATTTCGGGATTGACAGCGACATGGCTGCTATTGCCGCTGCGCATCTGGCAGAAATTGCATACGAAAAAAGTGAGTTTGAGCAGGCACAAACCTACCTGAGCGTTGCCTTCCCAAGAATTGAGCAATCAGAAGCCTGGTTCGACGTATATATTTCTGCCTATTTAACGGCCGCGAATATCGCCCGTATCCGGAAAGGTGCAGGCGCCGCAATGAAAGTTTTGGTTGATGGCTTCCGCACCGGCAAGCGTCGCAAGATTCACCGGCTACGCGTATTCACGATTTGTCAGCAGACTCGTATTTTTGTCCGCGAAGGCCGCTTACAAAGGGCGGGCTGGCTTATTAATCGTTTACAATTTGAATCATTGATAAATCCAACCACCGGGAATAATTTCGTCAGTCATCGAATTGTTGAAGAAATTGGTTTGACTACTGCCTATTACTATATGCAAAGTGAACGCCCGCTCGATGCAATCAAGGTAATCAATTCCTTGCTCACAACAGCGAAACGTAATAACTGTCGCCGAAGTTTAATTTCATTGTTTATCCTGCTGAGTCTGGCTTATTTCAAACTTGGAAAACTAAAGCCGGCGCTGGCCAGGTTGAATGATGCAGTATCGCATGCGGTGTTTGAGGGATTCAAAAGACCATTCCTGGTCTACGGTGAAGACCAGCGCATCATGCTGGAATTGGCGCTTTCCGACAATCAGTTGTTTCCTGATAACCGATTAAAGCGATCCTTCCTGGTCGAACTATTAAATATGATCGACCAGGAAACCCGATACCGTGAACGTCATTCACCAGGCGTGTTAACTTTCAGAGAAAGAGAGATTGTGAAATATATTTACGATGGCTATTCGAATAAGGAGATAGCTCGAAGTCGAAATTGTTCAGAGAATACCGTGAAATTTCACTTGAAAAACATTTTTTTGAAGTTTGGTGTAAAAAACAGAAAAGCGCTGGCGCGATTGGCTTGGGAGCACATTGAAGGGCAAAATTAATTCCGTCTCTCATAAGTCCGGTAACAACTGTTGCAAAAATCAAGCGCCTTGCTGTTGAAATCCTCCGCAAACTCGTGGAAGGAGAGATGCGCCGGCATGTAGTAGGTTGTTGCATTCGGTTGATTTTCGCTGATCCACTGCCCGGCTGCCGTTCTCCAGTCTTCGCGCACTACCTGCATTATCGGTATCTCTTTGTCGGTGCGGCGGGCAACTTCGCGGTAGTCCAGGTTAAAGCTGGTCCTGATCAGGTCGCAGGCGACAGCTTCCGGTGTCCTGGCGGCTGCATGCAGCATGTCCCGGACAAAGTCCGGGTCGGGCTTCTCTACGTAGCAATGGTAGAGGTAATCCTCAAAGAATTTCAAATGACCCATTTCGGTCAGCATCTCCAGGCTGGCCGTGAGTTCATCCGCTTCTCCTTCCCCCCAATCCGCAGCGCTGTCCTTCCTGATCTTCGGCGGCTCGTCAATGCTGATAAACCCGCGCACACCGGCAGTGCCGAACTGTTCAAAATATGAATACGCGGTGCAGACGCCGAAGGACCAGCCGGCTATCACACAATCGTCGAGTTCAAGGCGGTTGATGAATTCATGCAGGTCGGCGCCGTGCTGCATGAAATCGTTACCCGTGGCGGTTACGCCGGAATCGCCGTGGCTGCGTTGGTCGTAAGCCAGCGCCCGGTACCGCCCGGCGAAGGCCGGCAAGTTCCTGGCGAAGACCTTTGTCGTATAGGTCCAGCCCGGTATGAAAATGACCGGTTTGCCGGCGCCGTGTTCTAAATAAGCGAGCGTTAATTCATCGGATATATCCAAGCGCTTTTTCATAAGCCCGAAAATCTCACCAATTCGCTTGTTAGCATCGGATAGATGTTTGCTGTCATCGTATCAATTGGTGAGATATTCGGGCTAGAAATCCTTACGGACTTCAAGACCGAAGCTGCGCGGACGGTTGGTCATTATGCGCGGGCGTCCGGGCTTCTCCGCGGCGATGGAGCGATTATCCGACAGGTTGGCATGTTCGTTGGTCGCGTTTTTGACAAACAGGGCGATATCCCAACTGCCGGCCTGGAAAGCGCCGATACGGATATTGAGCAACTCGAAGGAATCTCTGACCCGCGGCGGCAATGTGCCGCTGTTATTTCCACTCAGGCTGTCGCCGTAATGGGAAAAATCACCGCGCACATAGCCTTCCCACGTGGAAAACAGCGGGAAACTGTATTCAGCGGCCGCATTGAAAGTAACTTCCGGAACCTGGGTCACGCGATCGCCGGCGGCAGTGCCTGCCAGCGGATTTCCTGAAGTCAGTTTGGCATCGGTATAGCCGAACCCTAAGGACAGGTTCAAGCCCTCCATCGGAACGGCTTGCAGTTCAACTTCAACTCCCTTGTTGTCTGCCTCCCCGGAATTGGCTACGTATTGGAAACCGCAGGCCAGCCGGTTCGTTTGCAGGATATCGCTCCAGTTGATGTTGAAAGCCGCGACATTCAGGTTAACCCGGTCATCAAACCAGGATGACTTCATGCCAAGCTCGAAATTCCACAGCGAGTCTGAATTGAAGTCTCTTACATCGGCGCTGGTGATGCCCAGGCTCGCTATTTCATCGGCGCAAAGCAGTTCCGGCACAGACAGGTTCACCCCACCGACGCGAAAACCCTTGGATGCGGAGCCGTAAACCATCATGTCTTCGGATACATCAAGCTCCACCAGGACCTTGGGAACCACTTCGGAACTGCTCTGCTTGGTCCTCGGCAGCACAACCGGGCCGCTATTGACAAACCCGCCCCTGTCAGAATCGAAATCGATGGTCGTGTCGGACCAGCGCGCGCCGGCGGTCAACCTGAGGTTCTCGGTCAGCCTCAGCGTCAACTCGCCGAATACCGCGATCTCTTCCGTATCCTGGTCATCGTAGGTATAAAATACCAGGTCGGAACCGAGCAGGCCGGGAGGTACCGGCACCGGAAACCCGGGGACAATGCCTGTCAGCGCTGCGTTCAGCGCGCCGGTAAACTGTTCATTGACGCCGGGCGCGAAAGAAGGCGGATACTCAAGAATATGCTCCCGGTTCTCGTAGAATACACCCAGGGTCAGCGCCACATTGTCAAACGGCAGATCGCCGAAATCGGTGATCAAACGGGTTTCATGCACAAACGAGCTGTCCTCTTCCGTTTCGGAGATTTGACTCGGGATGTGCGGCTCAGGCACGCCGTTGGCCGCAAACACCAAGCCATCCAGGGTGCCGGTCTGGTCCTCGTACTCCTCGACATCGCGGTCATACTTTGCCGTGGTAGATACGATTTCACCGAACCCGGTGTCGATATTGACTGTCACGCTGCCCAGCCACCATTCTTCATCGCCGGGTTCTTCGATGTTGTTATGCCGGGGCACGTTAAAATTGCCGGGCTTGATATCGGCCAGCGGCAGGTTATCCGATTTTGTGCGCTGATACATGAAGCGGGGCCTGATGCTGATGTTGTCGGACGCATTCCAGAGAAACGAGATAGCGCCGCCATAGAACTCATCGTCATCGACATTGGTCGCGGTATTGAACGCAGGCCGGTTGGAACCGGCTATATGTAACCGATCAAATACCCCGGAATTTTCCGCATAGTAAAACAGCGCGCGGGCACCCAGCACGCCTTCCACTATGGGGGCGTTCACGCTGCCGTCCACCCGCCAGTTCAGGCCTCCTTCTTTTATGTCCGATATCGACGTGCGCAGATAACCATCCAACTCCTCCGTATGGGCTTGTTTGGTGATCACACGTACAGTCCCGCCCATGGAGCGGGCGCCGTAGAGAGTGCCTTGCGGGCCGCGCAAGACCTCAACGCGCGAGATGTCCGAGACCCGCGGGTTCATGTATTCCGGAACCGGTATGTCATCGATATAGAACCCGGTCGCGCCGACCACGCCGCCACCGGCCACGCCGCGGATTGCTGGAGAGCCCGCGTTGAAACGGCCATCGGCCTCATTGCTGAAACCCAGGTTGGGAATCTTCACGCCATAGTCGAATATGCCCTCGGCGCCGATTCGTTGCAGCTCAAACTCGCCCAAGGCCGTGATGGACATGGCCGTATCCTGCAGGCTGGTCTCGCGCTTGGTCGCAGTAACGAGTATCTCTTCAATCACTTGCGCCGGCGCCGCAGCCACTGCGCACAGCAGATATATAATCACCCAGCATCGTATACGGGCGATGTTTTTTGTTGTATTCATAACAGTCCTCCACACAGAGGTATTTACATAATTTGACAGAACTTATTTTTACTGCTTGAATTAACAGAGTGTTATCCTTATTGCGCAATAAAGTCGTATTTTTCAAACAAATTCGGTGAATTAGCGTGATGGAATATCCGATTTGCGCAAAAAAGCCCGCCATCTGGCAGCATCAACATCGGGACATTGATGAACAGGCCGCGCGCCTTACCGGTTACGATCAATCTTACCAGCAGATAAGCAAGGGTTCTTTCCGTGGCACGTTTACCACCTGCCACCTGGACCCGGAAATGACCCTGTTTTTTGAATCGACCAACCAGGTGCTGTACCAGAATGCCGCGGTTCCGCCGAAATATTACGCCATCGGCCTGTTGATGAACACCGACCGAACGCTGGTGTTGAATTGTGAGCCTTTCCCGAAAGGTTCGGCGTTTATTCTTCCTCCCGGCTCCGAGATGGAGGGCATTTCGTCCCCCGACATGAAAATCTGCATCATCCATATCTCCAGTGACCTCTTGCAGCGAACGCTGCAGCGCCAGTACGAGGAACCGGATCTATTCAAGCCGCGCTATATTCCCTACCGCCTCATTAACAACGAAAAGGACACGCGACCGCTGTGTGCACTGCTGGAAGATGTTCAGACCGGCGCGGAGCAAGCGGCTCTGTGCCTGGACAGCGCAAACCAGTTGGCGGCGATGAAAAATGCGCTGGCAGAAACGATATGCTCCGTGTTTATCACAAACAAGCAGCAAAGTCGGGACAGATCCGGCATCACGACAATAACCCGGCGTCACCGGCTGTTTCATGACGCGCTGGATATTATCAGGGACAACCTGTCCGAGGAGCTGACCGTCGGCAAATTGTGCGAAGAGTTGTCGGCCTCGCGGCGCACACTGGAATACGTGTTCAACGAAAACATCAGGATGAGCCCGGCCAAGTATATCAGGGCCTGGCGCCTGAATAATATCAGGCGGGAAATCATCGCGATGGAACCCCGGCCCTTGGGCGATATTGCGGCGAAATGGGGCATCTGGCACCTGGGCCGCTTCGCAAAGGATTACCACCAACTGTTCGGCGAACTGCCCTCAGCGACCAAAGAAAGCGCCGGCGGGCGTTAATTAAGCACGCGCTTCCTGAACTCGGATGGACTCGACCCTGCTATCCTCCTGGCGCAATACGCCGCGGCGGAGTTGGTCTTGCTCTATGGACTCGAACAATGCCTGAAAATTGCCCTCGCCGAAACCTTCGTTGCCTTTGCGCTGGATGATTTCAAAGAAAATCGGCCCTATCACGTTTTCGGTAAAGATCTGCAACAACAGACCCTTGCCTTCACCGGGCGCGCCGTCGATCAGTATATGGCGCTGCCTGAGCGCCTGCAGATCTTCTCTGTGGCCGGGCAAACGCTGGTCCACGCTTTCATAATATGTGTCCGGCGTGGTCTGGAATTCCACGCCGCGACAGCGTAAAGCGTCCACGGTCGCATAGATATCGTCCGTTGCCATCGCTATATGCTGTATGCCTTCCCCGCGGTATTCGCTCAGGTATTCCTCAATTTGTGATTTGTCGTCGGCGGACTCGTTGATCGGGATGCGTATTTTGCCGCAAGGGCTGACCATCGCGCGGCTTTTCAAGCCGGTCAGCCTGCCTTCTATATCGAAGTATTGCAATTCCCTGAAGTTGAATAACTTTTGGTAGAAATCCGCCCACTTGTCCATATTGCCGCGGTGCACATTATGGGTAAGGTGGTCCACTGACGCGAGCCTGGTCTCCACGTTGCGCCGCTCGACGTCGAGCGGAACAAAATCCACATCGTAGATGGTCCTGTCCCCATATCGGTCAACCAGGTACAAGCGGCTGCCGCCGATACCGGCAAGCGCGGGGATATTCAATTCCATTGGCCCGGCCCGGGTCTCAACTGCTTGCGCGCCCAACTCGAGCGCGCTGGCATAGGCGCTGGCCGCGTCCCTGACCCGAAATGCGACCGCACAAATGGACGGCCCGTGCTGTTCCGCAAAGCGCCGGGCAAAACTGTCCGGCTCGGCGTTGATAATAAAATTGATATCGCCCTGGGCGTGCAAGGTCACATTCTTGCTGCGATGTTGCGCAGTTGCGGGAAAGCCCATTGTTTCAAACAGGCGCCGCAGCAACGCCGGGTCGGGCGCGGTGTATTCGATAAACTCAAACCCATCGGTACCCATGGGGTTATGCTTGTCAGCCATGAGCATTCCTCCTGTTCTGAAATAGTTGCTGTTGCAACAAATATTAGTTGCACGAACAACTTTTGTCAAGCGCTTCGATGGAAGTCCGGGTCGTACTTCGCGCACGACCACGACGGGCGCGCTTGATTTGTGGTAAAGAAGGCTATATGTTGCCGATCGTTATCGCCGGAGCCTGGCGTATTGCAACAGCGCGAACCATTACGACTTGAAGCATTTCTACCCTACAGGTTGTCCCTGCTGTCGAATGCCGTCAGCGGGGCTATCGCTGAAGTTTACGGGGACAGGTTTGCACTATCGATGCCGGAGTGGCGTATTATGATGATCCTGGCCGAGTATCCTGACATCTCTGCAGAAGAAGTCTGCCGCCGCACAAAAATTGAAAAGTCCGTCGTATCCAGGGCGGTGGCGCGGCTGCTCAAACGGCATTTCATCCACCGGGATGTGGATGAAAACGACCGGCGCCGCTCCATATTGAGACTGTCGGAAACCGGCTTGTCCGTTTATGATGAAGTCATGCCCATCGCCCGGGATTACGAAACAAGTTTATTGGCGGACTTGACCGAGGAAGAGCTGGAGACGTTCAACGCGATGATTGACAGGCTGATGGAAAAGGCGACTATTTAATCTACTGGATTCCCGTTTGCACGGGAATGGTACAGTGCATGGGTTATACAACAAGAGAACCTCTGATTAAGTCAGAAGTTCCCACGATACAAGGATGTATCGTCACAAATCAGCCTGGAGCGGATTTGGACATCCGAAGGATGCCCGAAGGGTGTGCGTCATGGACGGTGCACATCAATATCAATGACTGTAAGGCATTGATATTGTGAGGAAAACAAAAATCGCATTTTTGTTTTCCGTACTCTGACAAGTCCAGGATGGACTTGTTCAGAGTTTCCCAAGATTTAACAGGAGAAGATAGTATGGAATTAGCCGTTCTTGGCGGTGGCCACGGTTGTTATGCCGCCGCCGCTACGCTGACCGAGCAAGGCCACCAGGTGCGTTTCTGGCGCCGCGATAAGGTGGCGTTTGAGCCGGTACTGAAAACAAAAACCGTTACCCTGCTCGACAGCAAGGGGGAACGGGACGTTGAAATACACCAGGCAACCACTGACCTGGCCGAAGCAATCAACGGTGTGGAGTTGATTGTAATCCCCCTGCCGGCGCTGGTCCATGAAGCCCTGGCACGCGAGCTGGCGCCGCACTTGCGGGATGGCCAGGTCGTGTACCTGCCACCCGGAACGTTCGGCAGCTACCTGTTTGCCCGGGCCTTGCGGGACGCCGGCAACCTTGCTGACGTCAGTTTTGCGGAAACCGGCACCCTGCCCTACCTGGCCAGGAAACGTTCTGCCAGCCTGGTTGCAGTCAGTGGCTATGCCACCCGCCTGCCCAGCGGAGTGTTCCCGGCAAAAAATTCGGATTACGCATTCCCCATTCTGGAACAGGCGTATCCCGCTGTGGAGCGTATTGAAGACGCGTTAAGCGGCGCCTTGATGAATGCCGGCCCGATTATTCATCCGCCCCTGATCCTGATGAATGCCGGGCCCATGGAGCATTTCGAGCGCTGGGATATTCATAACGAAGGCACGCAAGCGTCCATTCGGCGGGTAACCGACACGCTTGACGGAGAAAGAATTGCAATCCGCGAGGCGTTTGGTTATGCACCACCCCATTTTCCGTTGGCCGACCATTACCGGCCGGATGGCGATGAGTGGATGTACGGGAATGCCGCCCATGAAAGACTCACGGACAGCGGCGACTGGCGCGAACATATCGACCTGAAAACACACCGCTATATGATCGAGGATGTCGAACTGGGACTGGCGCTGTTGGTCTCCTGCGCCGGCTACCTGGGCCTGGATGCGCCCATCAGCCGCGGCATGCTGGCCATGGGGTCCGCCATCACCGGGCGGAATTTTCTTGAGACGGGTCGAACCTTGGAGAACCTGGGAGTTGCCGATATGGACCGTGCCGCCCTGGCTGAATTGTTGTATGAGGGAATCCGCTGATGACGCAGATTTTTTTATGCCACAGAGGGCACAGAGATCACAAAGTGGGCCGAATATCCGTTCAACATCTGTGCTACTTGGATGCTCAGTAATTTATCATGGGAAGCTCTGAACAAGTCCATCCTGGACTTGTCAGAGTACGGAACATCTGACTTAATCAGAGGTTCCTTAAGATGGGGGTGATGAAGGATAAACGCATCCTGGCCGCCGGCGCCGGACGAATGGGCAGAGGCATTGCCCACATGTTCGCGTATGCCGGCTACCCGGTGGCGCTGCTTGACGTCAAGGACCGCGACGAGGACGGATTCAGCCAACTGGTTGATGCGGCGCTGGCTGAAATTGAGGCAAACCTGACGTTCCTGTCCGGGCTCGGCCACATCAGCCCTGCGCAGGTAAACAAGGTCCTCGACCTCATCGAGGTCAAACCCAAGGCAAGCGCGCCTACAGCGATAGGCGCGGCCGATGTCATCATCGAAGCGGTACCGGAGACCCTGGAAGCAAAAAAGCATGCGCTTGAACTGATAGGGGAACATGCCGGCGCCGATGCGATAACGACCTCGACCACCTCTTCCATGCTCGTGACTGAACTGCAACAGTGGGTGGCGCAACCGGAGCGGTTCCTGAACACACATTTTCTGAACCCTGCCTACCTTATTCCGCTGGTGGAGGTCAGCCCCGCTCCGGATACCGCGGAAAGTGTGACGCTGGATATCATTGCCCTGTTCGAATCCATCGGCAAGGCGCCGGTCAGGTGTGCGGCAGCGCCGGGTTATATCATCCCGCGCCTGCAATCGTTGCTGATGGCCGAAGCCTGCCGCATGGTGGAGGAAGGCGTGGCGACCCCGGCCGAGATCGACAAGGCTATTACCCACGGTTTCGGCCCGCGCTATGCCACCCTGGGCGTGATGGAATTCATCGACTGGGGCGGCGTCGATATTCTCTACTATGCCGGCCACTACCTCTCAAAGGCGCTGGATTCCCCGCGCCATGCCCCACCGGAGGAAGTATCCAGGATGATGCAGGACGGGCGCAAGGGCATGCGTGAAGGCCGTGGCTATTACGATTTCCGCGACATGGATGTGGATGCCTGGCAAAAGGAAAAGCTGACCCGGTTCGTCACCCTGCTGGGTAGCCTCGGTCAGATCCCGAAACCCGGAGTTTAACCGCCAATGTCGATAATTCCCTTTTCCTTCATATAGTTGATAATGATGTCAACCTCTTGCGCAAGCGTCATTTGATCACTGCGGAGATGGATCTCTGGACATTCAGGTTCCTCGTAAGGATCGTCAATACCGGTAAAGTTCCTGATCTCCCCGGCCCTGGCTTTTTTGTACAAGCCCTTGGGGTCGCGCTGCTCAGCGGTCTCCAGGGAGCAATCCACATGTATTTCGATAAAGTCGAAGCCCGCTTCCCGGTGCAGTTGCCGCACCTGATCGCGGTCCGCCCGGTAAGGACTGATGAAAGCGGATAGAACCAGCAGGCCCGCATCCACAAACAGCTTGGATATCTCACCGATGCGCCGGATGTTCTCGGTCCGATCCTCTGCCGAGAAGCCCAGGTTCCTGTTGATACCCATGCGGATATTGTCACCGTCCAGCCGGTAGCTGAGCTTGCCGTGTTCATAAAGAACCGCTTCGAGCGCCACCGCAATGGTACTCTTGCCACTGCCGGAAAGGCCGGTAAACCAGAGCGTCGCGCCTTTCTGACCCAGAAACCGGTTCCGGTCCGCGCGGGTGATATCTCCTTCATGCCAATGCACATTGGTTGCTTTTTGTATTGTCATTCTCTACACCCGTGTCCCATTGCTACAGTTTAACATGTGCCGGATTGCGCGCGGATAATCCAGGCAGATCGTAATCAGCCTGTTTGCCGGTAGCGAGGAATACGGAGAGCAGTTGCAAAGGTATGTTGGTATTCCACAAGAGGTATCAGGTGGTTGTTCTGCATAGGGAAAATACGGCATTGCATAAATTTCTGCCCGCTTATGGTACTAGAATAAATCCCGATCGATCTTTCTATCATGGAGGTCGTTGTGAATAATAAGTATCTCTTAGCGGTTTTACCAGGTTTCTTGATTTCGTTGTTTTCCACCATGGCCGCCGCTCAGGTTGTGCTGGAAGAAGTAGTAGTCACTGCCCAGAAGCGCGAACAATCCATACAGGATGTGCCGATTTCGATTACGGCCATCAGTGGGGATGATTTGCAAAATAATATTGTGCAGGATATCTACGACCTGCGCGCGACGGTTCCGGCGCTGGAAGTCAGGGGCGTCGACCCACCCAGCCAGGGCGCGGCGTTTGCCATCAGGGGATTGGGTTCTTCTGTATTTAACATGGGGTTCGAGCCCACTGTCGGTACTTTTATCGATGGTGTGTATGTCAGCCGCTCCGGACTGGTGGCAAGCAGTGACCTGCTTGACCTGGACCGGGTCGAAATATTAAAAGGCCCGCAAGGCACCCTGTTCGGCAAGAACACCACCGGCGGCGTTATCCATTTCATCACGAATAAACCCTCGTTCGATGAAGTGGATGGCTTTGCTGAAGTCACCTACCAGGAATATGATCAGGTCAGGGTCAGAGGCGTATTAAACGTCCCTGTCCAGGATAACTTCGCGGCCCGCATCGCCGCTTCCTGGCATAACGGAGATGGCTATCTCGATAATGCAAACGGTGACGATCTCAATGATCGGGACCGGTTCACGCTGCGCGGCCAACTCCTGTGGGAACCGAATGATGATTTGAACATCCGGGTTATTGTCGATTACAGCGAAGTGGACGAAAACTGTTGCTGGCCGGTAAGGAATACCAATAACCCGCTCAACCCTGTCGTGAACGCGCCGCTGGCGGCGGCGATCGGCGCCAGTATCATTGACCCCCCTGACGTGGACGGCCTGCGTGTGGCCGCCAACGGCGACCTGGTTTATGATGCCGAAGATTTCGGCATATCAGGCGAAATCAACTGGAAGCTCGGTGGTATCACCCTGACATCCATCACCGCTTACCGGGATTACCAGGATGTGAACACCAAGGACAATGACTTCACCGGCGTGGACATGCTGATCAATACGGATACCCTGCCGGAGGTGAGCATCGTCTCGGAAGAATTCCGTATTGCCGGAGTGAGTGAGGATGTCGGCTTCGCCCGGTCGCTTGATTGGGTGGTCGGCTTTTATTATGCCAACGAGCAGGTCAAACGAACCAGGGAATTTGTCTGGGGTTCGCAAATCACCTCTTTTCCATTCTTCTTTCCCGGTTTGTTCGGCAACGTGCCCGGACGCGCATTCTTCGATGAATTCAGCCAGGATGTGGACACCGTGGCCGGTTTCGGTCACATAACTATCGATATCAACGATAAACTCTCCCTGACCGGCGGTGTCCGTTATACCGATGATGACAAGAACGCCAGCCACAGGGGCGTGACAGGCAATGCGGCAGCGCCTTTCAATAATTTTCCGCTTGCCGTGGTGCATGATTTCGATGCCGAACGTAATGACAGCGAGGCAACGGGGACCGCCAGTATCCAATACAGGGCCACAGACAATGTGATGGGATTTTTCACCTACAGTCGGGGCTATAAATCTGGCGGCATCAGCCTGAACAGGGACGCTGCGGGCAATGCCGTGACCTTGGGCGACCCGGTACTGGGATGCCCACCGGGCGGGACCTTGGTTCCCCCCGTATGTCTTTTCCCACCAGGCGACCCGACATTCGACCCTGAATATGCCGATCATTATGAGATAGGTTTAAAAAGCATTTTGTTTGACGGCCGTATGCGGTTGAATGCTTCTATCTGGAAAACGGATTTTGAAGGGCTGCAACTCCAGACGTTAAGAACGGATGGTTCCTTCCAGGTCATTAATGTGGCCGGCGCAACCTCGCAAGGCATCGAGTTGGATGTAAACCTGGCTGTAAGTCAGAATCTTGATGTTTATGCCGCGGTTCAATTCCTGGACGCGGATTTTGATGATGGCGTACCGGCGCTGTCACCGGGGTTGCCCGCGATGGGCGGTCAGGATATACCTTATTCGTCTGATATTACCGGCAATCTTGGCGCCAATTTCAACCTGCCGCTGGGCGATACCGGTATGCGCTTGTTCCTGAACGGCAACCTGTTTTTCCGGTCCGAATACTTTTCCTTTACGGAACCGGATCCCGCCCGTGTCCAGGAAGCGTATGAGTTGCTGAGCCTGCGTGGCGGTGTCAGCGCTGACAGCGGCAAATGGGAACTCGCCGTGTGGTGCCGCAATTGTACCGATGAACGGTACAAATACAGCGACTTCGCGATCCCATTTGATGGTTCGATACTGGCGTTCCCCGGCGCTCCCTTAGGCACACTCTGGTCACATTATGGCGCGCCGAGATTTGTTGGCGTAACTGGTACTTTCCGCTTCTGATTACTGACCCGGATTTCTTATCGGCTGAGAAATCCGGGCTAAGGTTCTGGGTTCTGGAACACTCTGAGCACGCCAGGTGTTTCATTGCGCTATGAAGAATATTGACAAATATCTTCATGATGCGATACTGGCGGCAGGTTTTTCTATAGATACTTCGGAGCCAGATCAATGCCTGCATCACTCAATTTATCGCTAACCGATGAACTCAAGGAGTTCGTTGAAAAACAGTCTGGCGATGGGACTCTTTTTGCTACATCCAGCGAATTTGTGCGCTCACTGATACGGGAAAGGAAAGAAAAAATAGAAGCGGCTACTTTACGCGAATCGATCCTCCACGGCTATCAGGACATAATAGAAGGGCGTACCAGCGAATACAAAGGCAACATCGCTGAGGTAATCAGACAGGTAAAGGAACGCACTGTAACGGGTTAACCCGAGTATCTCACCAATTGATGCGATGATCGCTGAGGATTTTTTGACGCGCCCCATCCTTGGGGCGCTTCCTGAACGTATCAAGCGTAGTGTGTGATGGCAACATAGTCAACAGATTACCATAACTCATTGACAGCAAACATTTATCCGATCGTAACAAGCGAATTGGTGGGATATTCGGGTTCATGGTAACTTTACACATTACTGATAGAGCAGCGCTTGAAATCGAACAGGTTCAAGAATATACAAAACAACAATGGGGACAAGACCAGGCTGACAAATATATTGCGGATATAGACAGAATCCTGCAAATGTTACAGGAATACCCTGATCTTTTGCAGACAAAGACTCAAATATCCCAATACTTGAAATTCTATGCCACCGGCAAACATATCCTGGTTTTTGAGAAAATAAACGACGAAATTTATCTTATAACGGTTAAACACACGGCAATGGATTTAGACAGCCGGATGCCTGAGCTTGAACCCGTTCTTAAAGAGGAAGTGCGGGCGTTGCGCGCAAGATTACTCAAATTATGACTCTTTCAACTAAGGAAACTCTGAACAAGTCCATCCTGGACTTGTCAGAGCACGGAAAACAAAAATGCGATTTTTGTTTTCCTCACAAAATCAATGCCTTACAGTCATTGATTTTGACGATACATCCTTGTATCGTAGGAACCTCTGACTTAATCAGAGGTTCCCTAAATTGGCTTGTTCAGTGGGTCGGGAAACGGATTTAATGGCGTTGCAAAAGGATGAGATTCGCCGCTTATTGGAGCCTCTCAATGATGAACTGGCCTGTGCCGGTACTACCGGAGAGTTGTACCTGATGGGTGGCGCCGTTATGTGCCTGGCATATAATGCGCGTCCATCAATCCAGGTCCTTGGATGAGGCTGATGTGCGGTTCCTGCCCCGTTATCTGAATATTGCGAATTACCGAAAAGCATTGGACATCATCTGCCAATATTACCCTTTGGAGCGATTTCCGCAAAAGACACTGTACGCATTGGAAGAAATGGTAAATGATTTAGTTCCGGATTAGTGGGTTGTCCTGGGTTACTGAAGAATTATTACCTCAAATCAAAACCGGAGGTTAACTGAAGATGCACACCGACAAACAATACACCGACCGATTTGCCCGGGAAGTCATCGACCTGCACATCTTTTTTGAAGACTGGTTCGGCGGCTACTGCGAGAACAACGAGCAGGTTTTTGCGAAGCGCCTGCTGGACCGGATGCACGGTGATTTCAACATCATCCTGCCCGGAGGTATGATGATTTATGGCGCCGATTTCTGGCCGGAGTTCAGGAAATTGTACGGCAGCAACCCGGATTTTCATATAAGTATACGCGCCATCCAACAGCAGCCGCTGGCTGGTGATTCGGTGTATCTCGTCAACTACCAGGAGTGGCAGAGAAACGCCAGACAGTCAACTCCCCAGAACAACGGGCGGTTGTCCACGGCTGTCTTTGTTGAAGACAAGGATGCGCCCAACGGCATCAAGTGGTTCCACGTACATGAAACATGGCTGCCGGACGCCGTTATGGCTGCGGAAGCGTACAACTGGGAGCATAGCTAAGGGAAAAAGTCTACGACCGCTTGGGCTCCATGTCGGTAGCCTTCAACATGCTCTATGACCCGGATGAGAGCGCAACCCGCTTCCTGGCCAGCCAGCGTCGTATAACGCCGTGCCGGTGTTTGTCGATGGGGTAGTTATACAGCATGACGGCCCCAGCGAAACCTATGATGGCGGGAAGGAACAGCGCAACGAACGTAAGACCTTGCACGGCCTGTGCGTCATTCTCTGCCGCCGGTTGAAATCCCAGATAACCAAGCAGCGGCAGGGCGATGCCGACACCGCCCGCAAATGCGACTTTCACCATAAAATTATAAATTGCCATATATATTGCCGCGTCATCACTACCCCCTTTCATCATTCCATATTCAATCGTGTCCGCAACCAAAGCCGGCGGCATCACCCAGATCACTGAGATAACCGGTCCATGTACGAGGGCAACCAATAGTAACTGTGAGAAGTCACCCGGGGTTATCAGCAGATACAGGGGTTGGACTGCCAGGTAGCCAAAACCTCCCCAGATCAGAGCGCGATGGCGGCCAAAGCGGTTACCGAACCTCACCCATAACGGCAGGCAAACAATACCGATCACATATTGTATGAGCACGAATTTTAAAAAAGCCGCTCGTGGCATCTGCAATATATGTTCAAACGTGAATATAAGCGATGCATTCATCACACTACCGCCCAGCCAGAGAAAAAAGACAGCAATAACCAGACGAAGATACGGCTTATTTCCCGACAAGAGTCTCAGAGCAGACATCAAACCGTGTTTCCCGGATTCAACAAACGGGGTTTTCGGCGTGATTGTCGTTGCGATTGACATCGCAAAGGGAATTAACACCAACAGGAATGCAACGTATACCCATAATATATCCCGCAACGCCGGATTTTCCTCCCTCAGAAAAAGCACGGGAAGCAGTGTCGCCAGGATGATCCCTATCATAGTGCCCGTCTCGCGGTATCCGTTGATGCGGGTTCGCGCCGTATAATCCCGCGACAATTCAGCGCCCCAGGATAAATAGGGTATCTGCACGGTAGTCCAGGCGACATAAAATACAAGCGCTACGACGAACAGGTAAGCTTTGTCGACGGCAAAGGGCGGGCTAAGAAACAGGCACACGCTGATCATCAGCAAGGGCGACCCAATGACGATCCAGGGTTTGCGACGTCCCCAGGGACCGCGGGTTTGATCGGAAAAATGGCCGATAAGAGGATCTGTTATCGCGTCCCAGGCGCGGGCAATGAAGAAAATACCGCCTACTGCGGCCAGTTCCAGCCCGAGCTCTGAAGCATAAAATGGTGGAACATAGATGATCAACGGCATACCCAGCATGGCTAACGGAACAGCCGGCAGCGCATAAGCCAACAAGGAAATTTTATCGGTAGGCGCTCTCATCAGAACCGGTGGCCGGCATTGCGCAGCAGTGCATTAAAGTATTTCACGGAACCGGCTTATTTCGATATTGCAGAACGCACGAGATCAGAACCCTTCTCACCGATCATGATCACTGTGGCATTGGTGTTGCCGGTCACCAGGGTCGGCATGATGGACGCATCGATAACCCATAACCCGTCAACGCCCTTGACCTTTAAATTCTGGTCGACCACAGCTTCCGAGTCATTTCCCATCTTGCAGGTCCCGACCGGGTGGTACATGGGAAAAGCGCTGTCTTTGACAAACTCCCTGAGCTGATTGCTTGCAAACACCTCTTCATCGGGATGCCGCCAACGCGCCAGTTGTTTGCTGAAAGACGGCTGTTCCGTGATTTTCCTGGCTAACAGACAGGCCTCAACAAGTTGATCAATATCATCTTCAGAACTCAGCATAGGATAATGAATCCGGGGCGGATCCAATGGGTCGCGTGAGCGCACACTGATGTCGCCCCTGCTCTGTGTCCGCATCAGGCCAACAGCGCCGCCTGCAATCTTTTCCTTGCTGAGCGCGGCGCTGTTATTGCTGATCTGTATATGAAACGGCGCCATGGTAACCTGAATATTGGGCGTCCTGAATTTCTCCCGAGTGCGGACGAATGCCTGGGCATGGGCAATCGGCGTGGTCAGTAACCCCTTCCCGTTAGCCAGGAACCGGAACAACTGTGCCAGGTTATGCGCGGGACCTGCCCGGCTTCCCAGTGTCTCACCGTTGACATCAAACGAATAACGAATTCCCGTGTGTTCCTGCAGGTTTTTGCCGACTCCCGGCGCATGCGCGATAGTGGGGATACCTGCCCTGTTGAGTATCAGCCCGTCCCCGATGCCGGAGAGTTGCAGAAGTTTTGGTGTGGCAATGGCGCCGGCGCTCATAATCACGGCGGCGCGTGCGTATGCCGTATCGGACGTGGTATTGCCAACTGCGCCAGCGCGGGTAAATTCGATGCCTCCGGCCCTGTTGCCGTTAAACAGAACCCTGGTAACGAGGGTATTGAGGCGGATATGCAGGTTGCTCCGCTTGCGCACAGGCCAGAGATATGCCTGGGCGGCAGATTCGCGCCAACCCTTACGCTGGGCCACCTGGACGAAGTCCACGCCCTCATGGTTTGCTCCGTTCAGGTCGTGACTCCTGGGTATGCCGGCTTCCTGGGCGGCCCTGATCCATGCATGGGTCAGCACACTGTCAACGTTTAAATCTTCCACCGAGTGAGGTCCTTTCTCACCCCGCCATTCATCCCCGCCACGCCGGTTACATTCCAGGCGTTTGAAATACGGTAAAACCGACGCGTAATCCCAGCCTTCACAGCCCAGCTCAGCCCAGCGATCATAATCATCAGGATGCCCGCGCACGAACATCATACCGTTGATGGCGCTGCCTCCGCCCAGGCAACGCCCGCTCCACCAACTATCCACCTTCCCTGCCCGGGTCGGGTCCGGTTCGACCGCATACATCCAGTTAAGTCGGGAGTTGAAGACAGCGGCGCCGCTGGCCGCGGGAATCCTGCTGTATGGGCGCTTGTCACTCCCCCCTGCTTCCACCAGCAGAACGGTCAGTGACGGATCTTCGGACAAACGACCTGCTGCCACACAACCGGCCGGACCGCCGCCGACCACGATTACATCATATTCACTGATCACGCCACCTCTTCGCCTGGTTGGAAAAAGAAAATCGCAGGATAGCGCCTGAACCGGCCATTCATTTTGGTCATGGCGAATTGCTATTGCCCATATCCAGAATGACCTTCCATGAGCCGTCGTTTTGACGTTCCCACAATAATACATATTTGCCTTGCCGTGGTTCCGTCTGGATGTCAGCGCCCCCGTCCTTGTGAATAAAACTGGCCGTAAAATTGCCGCGGGTAAGCGCCCAGTCTCCTTCCCTGGTAACAGAGTCGACGGTCACGTCCAATTGCTCAATGTCGAAACTACTGTGCACGACCTCTGCAAACTGGCGAATCGCCTGCTTGCCTTCCAGCGCAGGCAATGTGTTATGCATACCGACCGCGCCATCGGCAAAAATTTCCATCCAGTGTTCAGTGTCGCCCGTTTTATACGGCTCGATATAACCGCTGATCACCAACTGCTCGAAATCCTGCGAGGTCATTTCATCCGCTGGCTGCCTCTCATAGTCGGCACAGCCGCTGACGGGAACCAGAAGTACCGTTAGCAGGAGCATAATGGCACAGTTATTCATAAGCGCGCTCCGGGGTCAGTTGCCATATTTTTCAGGTATTCATTTCTTATACGTTGCTTCTTTATCTTGCCGGAATCCTCACGCGGCAGCCGGTCAACGAATACACAGTCTCTCGGAAGCTTGAAGTTCGCCAGCCTGGTCTTCAGGTAAGCCAAGACATCGGCGCCGGTTAACAGTCCTTTTTTCTCAATGACTGCAACAAGCTTTTCACCGTACTCCGGATCCGGGATACCGAATACGACACAATCGATAACGCTGTCCATGGCGAGCAGCTCCGTCTCAATTTCCGCCGGATAGATATTGACACCCCCTGATATCACCATATCAGATTGACGGGAGGAAACATATAGAAAACCTGCCTCGTCCTGGTAACCGATATCCCCGGTGACCAGAAAGCCGTTTTGATGCAAGTCCTTAACCTGCTCCTCTGCGTTAAGATAAGCAATACAGTGGATGCCCTCATGTCTGACACAGATCATTCCCTCCTCAAAGGGGCCACACCTCTTTCCTTTCTCATTGCGAATTTCAATCTCTACCCCAGGCGCCGGACGCCCGACAGTTCCTGCGCATTCCAGCCATTCAGCAGAGCTGCAGCAGGTGATTATGCCTGTTTCCGTCATGGCGTAGTATTCATAAATCACGTTCCCCCACCAATCGATCATGCTTCTTTTAACATTCACGGGACATGGCGCTGCGCCGTGGGTGACATGGATTAAAGAATCCAGCCGGTATTTGCTGCGGATATCATCCGGCAAATCCAGCAATCTGACAAACATGGTGGGCACCAAGTGCAGGTGGGTTATTTCATAATGTTCAATCAATGACAGCAGGTCTTCGGCGCTAAAACGCGCCGTCAGGACAAGCAATCCACCGGACTGCAGGACCATATTACCGTACCCGTTCGGAGCGGAGTGGTACAGGGGTCCCGTCATCACAGAACGAATCGGGGTTCGATCGAAACCCCACGCAAACCTTGTTCTTGCGCTTACTTTAGCGCCGATTTCAGGGGTTACGTTTTTGCGCAGGACAGCTTTTGGCCTGCCACTGCTGCCCGAGGTATAAAACAAGGGAGGCCTGAATCTTTTTTCCGTGCCTGTAACCTCCTGGCTCTTTTCTATCCAGTCATCCCAATCCAGGAAACCCGGCTCCCTATGATCCCTGTCTCCCAAAATTCCGTAACTGTCCAGGATCCCGGCTGGCGTGGTTACCACAATCACTGGAACATGTCGTATTACTCCTGCTAACTCTCCGGTCAGAAGGTCGGAATGAACGATGACGACCTTTGCCTTGCAGTCGGTCAGGATGAAATCAACCTCGGCCGGCTTTAAATGCCAGTTCACCGGAACTGCATCAAACCCAAGATAGTGCGCTGCCTCATGGATAATAAAATAAGGGATATCATTGCGCAGGATAACGGCCACGCTGTCATTCTCAAGAACTCCCAGGCGCCGCAAGCCGCCGGCAGCGCGCCTTGCTGCTGCATCAATGCCACTGAATGGGCAGGACTGCCTGTCAAATGCAAGGATGCTCTGTTCTGCTTCCACTTCGGTGGGAATGCGCGTCAGGGGCGCGTTGGAAGAAGGCCCCGGGCCAGCCCGTCGCTGCCGCGCTTGACCAGTCCGGCAAAACCATCGACATCAATGTTCGAACCACAAATGATCGCGGCGACCCGCTTGCCTCTGAGCCGCTCTGCGAGCGGCCCGAAAACGGCAGCCGTGGTTGCTGCGCCGGCAGGCTCAACCGCCAGTTTCCCATGTTCAAACAATATGGCCGCAGCCGCCGCAAGTTCATCGTCCGTTACCAGCACAAGGCCGTCCAGTGAGCGCTCACACATTGAATAGCAGTAGTCGGTGGTAAACGGGGGAGCCAGGCTGTCGGCTATCGTAGACAGTTCAGCCAGGCTCTGCGCTGAACCTGCGGCCAGGCTTTTCTGCATCACAGCAGCGCCTTCGGGCTCAACTCCATACACCTTGCACTTTGAATTCAGCAGCTTGGTAACCACTCCGACACCAGCGCATAACCCGCCTCCTCCTATGGGCACGACTACCGCGTCCAGTCCCCCCACCGCGTCGTGCAGTTCCAGTCCGCAGGTGCCGGTCCCTTCCGCCACCCTGAAACCTTCAAACGGGTGGATAAAGGTCCTTCCTTCCTGTTCCACTATTTCCTCAACCATCCTGAAGCCGATAGGCCCATTCTCCGCGATCAGAATTTCAGCCCCGAGATTGCGAGCAATTTCGATCCTGGCGGGGTTGGCGCTGGCCTGCATAACCACTTTTGCGTTGGTGTTGACACAGCGGGCCGCATAAGCAGCGGCAATGGCGTGGTTACCGGAACTCATTGCAGTGACACCGCGGGCCAACTGGTCATCAGACAGGCACAGCGCATTATTGACCGCGGCGCGCGCCTTGAACGTTCCGGTTCGCTGGAACAACTCCAGTTTTAAAAACAATTCCGTGTCTGCTCCCAGCCTGGAGGCGACCGTATCTCCGGACCAATGAAAGGTCGGCGTCATTCGTATATAGGGCGCCAGTCTTGCGGCAGTTAACCGAACTTCTTCCAGGGTCGGCGCCTTGTGTTCGTTCGATTTGACGTTCATTGTATTAACCCGTTAGCTGAAGTTTTCTTCTGTCAGTTATCTGAATGCTTCCTGAAATCAGAAAATATACGGCAAAACCTGTAATCGGAATTATTCAGGACAACGATTATGCTATTGAAACCAAGCAGGTTTCTACATAACGGTCGGGATACGTTCCGCCCGCGCCAGTTTGGGGGTAACTCCAAAGTATTTTCTGAATGCCGTGGTAAAGTTACTCGAATACTCGTAACCCACGCTCATACTGATCTGGGTAATAGTCATTTCAGTATTGGCTAGTAAATCACAGGCTTTTTCCATGCGGGCGCGGTGCAGGTAATTATGCACCGTGGTGCCTACGGCTTGTCTGAACACCCGCATCAACTGGGTCTCATTCCAGGACAGGGTTTTAGCCAGTTCACTAATGGTAGGCGCTTCCGATAAGTCGTTTTCGAGAATTTCACATATCTCTGCAACGCGCTTGATGTCCCGCTGCCGCAACGGGGTTTCAACCGCTCCCGAACCCGGCCACAATTTTGATAACTGGTCCAGGGTGTAACAAAGCAGTTCCAGGGTCTTGGCTTCAATATGGAGTTGTTGCAGGCGTCCCGTATAATTCGTTTCAAACAAGGACTTCACTGCTGAGATCATTTCAGGACGCATACGGACTGCCCAGTAATACATGTCTTTCTGCTTACTGTAAAGAAAGTTCTCCAACGGGGTAGACATCAACAGCGAGGCGCCGGAAATGATTTCTTCCAGAAACGGCGGGTCGCACAAGAGGGTTACCGACTGCTCATGTTGGCGCGCAGGAAAGCACTCGATCTTTTTCATGCCGGACGGCTGGATCAGAACACCAAAGGTCATGGGGTCTACCGGTTCGAGTTCATCCCCCTCGGCGCCTATCTCACTGCTGCCTCTATAGCGAAAATGGAATTTGACCACATCTCCGCTTTCACTCAGATCACTATGGGCATAATCATGCTCCACGTCGCCTATCAGGACAGCCAGGCCCTTCCTGACGATGCAGATATCCTTTATCCCATGGGTCTCAGGACCAGGCGTTGCCAGCCTAAGTCCAAAATCACTATCGTAGGGTTGTTTATCAAGAGGCTGATACCTGGGCGGGATGTCATTGAGCAATGCAGGCGCGTCATTTTCGCGTCTTGCCTTGACTACCGTTTCCGACTTGTTATCTGCCATGTCTATAACTGTTCAGGTTATGTGGCCTACAGGTATGGATAAAATACCGGCCAGCCTGTCATTTTTCACACAAGGACCAAACTTTATTACATAATGATGTGTATTGACAGACCTGAATGTGCGGAAATGAGCAAGCTAACCCAACTGAAACGAAGAGATGTTCTGCGCAGGCTTGGCGCCTTGGGCATAACAGGGGGTATAACGGGCGTTATGGGCCAACTGTATTCCGGTTCATTATTGGCGCGCGCGGGCAATACTGAAAAAGGCTTGGGCCGGTTGGTATCGGGCGAAGTCATCAACCGCGCTGATGGCCAATATGAAGCCTGGCGCAACAGCATGGTCTGGCACCTGAGAAAACCCGATCGCTACCCGGACATGATAGTCCGGGCACAGTCTGAACAGGATGTGATTGGCGCGGTGAAATACGCGACAGACAACGGGCTCAGAGTGTCAGCGAAGAGCAGCGGCCATAATTCCACCTGCGCCGCGGTACGCGCCGGCGGTATGCTGATTGACCTGGCGCTGCTGCGTGACGTCAAAATCGATCCGGCCACCAGAACCGCGCGCATACAACCGGCGCTTTGGTCGGAACAACTTATCCGGGAAACAAGCAAACATGGCCTTGCTTTTCCAGCCGCGCATTGCCCTACGGTAGCGCTTGGTGGATACCTGCTTGGCGGCGGCGCCGGCTGGAACCATGGCCAGTGGGGAAGTATGGCCTGTTATTCGGTCATAAGCGCCGATATCATCCTGGCCGGTGGCAGAAAGGTTACCGCCAGCGCCGATTCCTATCCGGACCTGTTCTGGGCTGTGCGCGGCGCCGGGCATGGCTTTTTCGGCATCGTCACGGGGTTGGAATTACAGCTTTATCCTCTGCCGCGGAGTATATACACCAGCATGTATGTAACGCCGATCGATAAGCTGCAGACCGTCCTCGATTCCCTGGATGAACTCAGCAATGCAAAAGATGATCGCGTTGAAATGCTTGTGCTGCTGATGCATGATCCGCAGGCGTCAGCGGATACGCGTCCGGACCAGGCCAAGATCTGCCTGGTGGGCGTGAATGCTTTTGCCGATTCCGAAGACGAAGCCACATCAATGCTGGCGCCGTTCGCAAACAGCAAACTTGCCGCCGCCAGCGCGTTCAAACTTGAGCGCCAGCCGAGTTCGTTTGCAAAGCTGTATAACCCGGATGTCATCGACACCGGCGTCGGCCGCTACATGGTTGACAGTATCTGGACCGACGAACCGGGACCGGCCTTGTCATCCCTGGTTGAGCACTTCAAGACAACGCCGTCAGCCCGCACCCACATCTTATGTTCCTATGGGGTGAATCCCGAACTGCGCAAAGACGCTTGCTTCTCACGCGTCGCCTCGCATTTCCTGGCCAACTACATGCTCTGGGATAACGCCCAGGATGACGAGGCCAACCATGCCTGGCTGAAACAGACCAACGACTTGCTCCAGCCGTACAGCAAGGGGACTTACATCAATGAAGTTGAAGCAACCCTGTTCCCGGAGAGGGTAAAAACCTGCTTTTCCGATGAGAGCTGGCGGCGCCTGGCCGAACTCCGAAGAAAATACGACCCAGACAACATCTTTCATACCTACCTGGGGTATTCGTAATACGGGGGCATGATACTTGGGGTCAGAGTAAAATCTTCCTCAAGAGCATTGCCAATGGCAACATAAGTAGTGATTTTACTCTCACCCCGCAGTTTCAAGTATCAGTATCAGAAGCTGTACCTGGCCTCCCCGCCCCAGATCCTCGGCTGGTTGACGTAGCCCAGGTTGTTGGCAAAGTCGATGCCGCCGATGGGATTATGCTCGTTGGTGATATTGCGGGCAAACAGGCCAATCTCGAAGTTTCTTACCGTGTCCCGGTAGCCCACTCTCAACCCGCCTTCAAACTGGGTGCCGAATGTGAATTCTATGCTCTCGTAAAGAAAATCGCTGGTCTTGCCTTTTAGTTTCCAGTCGCTGAACAGGTACAGTTCAGTGCCGTTTGCCAGCGGATGAGTATAGTCCAACTCGATGTTCGCGGTCCATTTCGGCGCATGCTGGAACGGGTTGCCGTCAACGTACACATACGGTTTTCCCCTTGGGTCTAAAACGATATTACCATCGTCATCCACTTGAGGCGGGTCCAGCGCAGTACAAAAATTGCACACTGCAATCGCCAATTCATCATCATTGATCTCCGTCTTGTTATAACCAAACCCACCGGAAAGGATGAGATTCTCCGTAACAGCAAAATCAATGTCTAACTCAACACCGTAACCGACGCCTTCATCAGCATTTGTCAGGGTCGTTCTGTTATCAACTCCTCCAACAAAAACCAACTGTATGTCATCGACTTCATAGTAAAAGGCCGCCATGTTCAACCTGACTTTATCAAACAATGCCTTGTAGCCGATCTCGTAAGACGTCATGGTCTCGGAGTCGGTGATCGTAATTTCAGGATCGTCCTCAAGGCGATCCGCTACTGTAGGCGCTCGGAAACCGGATGCCGCCCGTACATAGACCTGGGCATTATCGCCTAACGCACGCGCCAGCGATATGTTCCAACTGACTTTATCGTCCTCCAGGCTGATCGGATCCAAAGGGACCAATACACCATTATTGTCAGCACGGAAATGTTGCGCGTCTTTCTCATCATCGGTATAGCGTATTCCTGCGGTAAATGTCGCATGCTCGGTGATGCCGAAATCGCCCTGCGCAAACAGAGCCCAGGTCGTGTTCTCGATATCGGAAATATTGCCCACGATGAAATCAGTAGCAGCGGCGGTTTGACCTTGCGAGACGCTCTTCAAGTCATCTTCGAAGTAGAAAGCGCCAAACTGGTAGTTAAACGGGCCATCCAGATTGCTGGCGATGCGTATTTCCTGCGTGATCTGCTCTATGGTCTGGTCGCCGCCGGTATCCACGTCAACGACGAAAGGCGAAGCAGCGGGATTGAAAGGCGTGCTCGGCGGGCCAAACGGACCAAACGGCCCCTCCGCTACATCTCCACAAGCAAACTGTAATAGACAACCATACCCGCCGTCAATGTCACCCCGAGCAAAACGGTCATAGATATCCTGGTAAGACGTAATCGAGGTAATCGTATGGTCGTTCACGTCCCAGTCCATTTTCAGGGTTACGCCGAAACTTTTTATTTTTGCCGGGTTGTTGTCGCCGCCGTCGAACCATACCGTGTCGCGTTTATAGTTGTCATTCAGCTTGTTGCTGCCCTGGTCAAACACATTGGCGCGGAACAGCGAAGCGGAATTACCGCCCTGGTCCTGGTGCTGGTACAGCAGCAACGCGCTGAAATCATCAGTGGGTGTCCACAACAACTGGGCGCGCCCGGCAAAGATATCGAACCCGCCCATCGCGTCGTTTTCACCAGTGTAGCCGTTATTGACCCAGTCCGAGCGATGCTGGGTAATAAACGACAGCCGGCCCATCAAGGTGTTCTCCACCAGTGTGCCGCCGATTGCGCCTTCCACGTTTATCGTCCCCTTATTGCCGCCGGAAGCCTTGACATAGCCTTCCGTTTCCTCGGTGGGACGGCGTGAATCGAACTTGATGATGCCCGCCGTGGTGTTGCGACCAAACAACGTGCCCTGGGGGCCGCGGATGACCTCCACATCGTCAATGTCGAAGATGGGAAATGACTTGAGAGAAGGTTTTTCCATCACCACTTCGTCAAACACGATCAACACCGGTTGCGATGCGGCTGCGGTAAAGTCGGGATTGCCCAGTCCGCGCATGTAGAAACGCGGCGACAAGCGACCATTGGAGCTTTCTACATGCAATCCCGGCACCGTGCTGGCCAGCGCCAGGATGTCTTCCCCTCCGGTGAATTTGGATTCGAGTCTTTGACCGGAAAGCCTGGAAATTGAAATTGGCACATCCTGGATGTTCTCCTCGCGTTTTTGCGCGGTCACTACGATTTCCTCAAGCACTGTCTGGGCATGAGACGGCATGGCGAGGATACATATCAGGGCAAAAAGGCCCAAGTTGGGAAAGTATCTGTTGATTCTCGGATTGACCATTCTTCTTCTCCTGGCGCAGTAAAGAAACCGCTGATGAAGTCAGGGTTCCCTAAATTTTATTGACATTTTGTTCTTGTGGATTTTATACCATTATTGTCGCATTGTGAATACTAAATGGCTCTGCACGCCCCGACTGCATGTAACTATTGACCTAGACCGGGGTATTCCGCCGTAGCACTCCCGCAACAGCGGAAGTCCAGTCTATTACTGTGTCGCCCGCAGGGCGACCCTTTGTTTTACGGGAATGGTATATGGAGTGTCTGTGTTACGCGGCGAGGCGCCTGCGATCCGAGAGACGAGAATCCTTGAAACTCTCAGATATCTGATCACCGTCTACCAGAATATCGGTGAGTTGATCCTTAAACGCTTGCAGGTCTTTCCACCCGGTTGCGCAATGGGCGATGCGGCCGTCTTGTTCATCCACCACGGTATAACCGTCAGCGGTGACGCGCACCGGCAAATCCTCCATAATCAGAAGCTCCAGGGAATGCGCGGCATAGACGGCAACGGTATCGAACAAGACCGTGCTTATCAGCGCCGGGTCGGTCCCCGGTTTTATGAAAGGCGCTTGCGGCAACCAGATCTTATAATTGTCGATCAACGCATTGAGCCAGGGATCCTCACTTTGGTATATTCGCTGATAATTCTCGCCAGCCAGCTCCACGACTCCGCAAACATCCAAAGGCAATATCGTGCAGTCCCAGGGCGCGGCAAATACCTGTTGCAATGCTTCGGGGTCGGATTTGACATTCCATTCTGCCGCGGGCGGCGGTTTGCCGCCATAACCCAGGCGCAGGGAACCGTGCATTCCGATAAAACGCGCATTCTCGGCGATTGACGGGTCCTGTTTCAACGCTTGTGCAATATTCGGTACCGGACCGATGCAGATCAGGGTAATGGGCTCCGGAGATTGCTTAATCGTATCGATCAAAGCCTGTACACCATCGCGGCGCACCGGCCCCGGGTAATCTTCCAACCGGTAATCGCCTATCCAACCGCTCTGTCCCCTCGGCTGATCCGTTTGGCCCAGGCCCACACCGATTGGAATATGCGCATGTCCGGTCAGTTCGAGCAATTTGGCGAGCAAACGGCAGCGGTAGATAGCATTGCCGAAATCGCTGACCACCAGTTTTAGCTCGAACTGCGGCATGCGCAACAGCATTAACAATGCCCAGGTATCGTCGATATCATCGCCAATGTCGGTATCAAGTATCACAGGTATCCTGGGGCCGGAAAAAGAAGTGTTAAGACCGGCTGCACTGCTGAACCGAAGCGGCGCAGCGGTGGCGAGGCCTGACAGCAGCGCCAGAGATTGTTGCATGAATGACCTTCTGGTCAACCTTTTAAACATGTTTCTTCTCCATTAAACCCGCACTACGCGGCCGGTCATAGCATCGCGGATCACGCTGGGCCTGGGGTCTCCGCCGACGTTGCCGGGGACATAACAGTCCACATCCTGACCGAAATATGCCCTGGCGCGGCGCTGGGTTCGGGCGGGCCGGCAGCCGGACGGGTTGGCACTGGTTGACACGAGCGATCCGAATCTGTCACACAGTTGCCGCACGACGGGGTGCGCGGACACCCGCACTGCCAGTGTGTCATACCGGCCCGTCAGCCAGCGCGGCGTCTCGGGTCGGGTCGGCGCCAACCAGGTGACCGGGCCAGGCCAGGAGCCGGTTATCTGGTCCAGTCCGGACAATCCGGAAAAGTCCACCAGTTCTGTTAACTGTTCCGGCTCTGAAGCGATGACGATCAGTCCCTTGTCGACCGAGCGCCGTTTCAAGCGCAGGATTTTCAATGTTGCCGCTTCATTCCAGGGGTCACAGCCAAGCCCCATCACCGCCTCTGTGGGATAAGCGATGACGCCGCCATGTTCCAGGACCCGGCAGGCTGCGCTGACTTGGCCGCCCTCCAAGTTGACTTATCCGGCCAGTTGCTCCTGCAATGCCGCATCCTTGGCCTGGACTGAGCGGGTCATCTGCTCGCGTTCAGCGCGGATGGCAGCGGCAAGCTCCGCGTCCTGTAGTGCAAGGATCTGCGCGGCCAGGTAGGCTGCATTCTTCGCGCCCGCCTTGCCGATGGCAACGGTCCCGACCGGGATACCTCCAGGCATTTGCACGGTTGCCAGCAGCGCATCCATACCGCTTAACGGACCGGCGTCCAGGGGCACGCCGATGACCGGCCTCGTGGTAGTGGCAGCCACCGCGCCGGCCAGGTGTGCGGCCAGTCCCGCGGCAGCGATGAATACCGCACAACCGCGCGCCTCCGCATCCTTGATATACCCCTTGGTCGCCTCCGGCGTGCGATGTGCCGAGGTGATCTTGACTTCTCTGGGAATGGAAAAACTGTCCAGCGTCTCAATAGTCGAACGCATTACCGGCAAGTCGGAATCCGACCCCATTAAAATTGCTACAAACGGTTTGTTTTCATTCATTTTTATTTCTCATATTAAACACTCGTAATCAGGAATCTGCGCAAGCATATAACTGTTGGTAATGAGGGCATTTCTCCGTACCTCTCCTCAACAGATAGGCTCCCGTCAAATTCTGTGTCGCCCGAAGGGCGACCCTTTGTTCCACTGGATTCCCGTTTTCACGGGAATGGGAGGGGGGGCGCTTGCATGAGCGCAGCCGCCGTACCACTCCCGCGAAAGCGGGAGTCCAGTCATATTCTGTGTCGCCCGAAGGGCGACCCTTTATTTACGGCGCCTGCGTCCTGCCGGCGCCGCGGCGATTAAATCCTGGCATTCCTGCAGGGTCAGGTCCTGCGGTTGCCTGTCCTTTGGTATCTTTGCATTCTTTTTCCCATCCGTGATATACGGCCCGTAGCGCCCGTTGAGGATGGATATACCCTCTTTTTCAAATACCTTGATATATTTTGCAGCATCCGCGGCCTTCTTTTCCCGCACCAGTTCCAGCGCTCGCGGCAAATCAATCGTATAAGGATCATCGTCTTTTTGCAATGAAGCGAAACTGTTGTCATAACGCACATAGGGACCATAACGGCCAATGTTGACGCTGATCTTCTCGCCCTCTTCGGAAACGCCCAGCTCCCGCGGCAATTTAAACAGTTCCAGCGCCTGTTCCAGACCGATGGTATCCATGCGCTGGTCAGGCAACAGGCTGGCAAACTTCGGGGCCTCCTCGTCATCCCTGGCGCCGATTTGCACGAACGGCCCATAACGCCCCATGCGCACCGTAACCGGCCTCCCGCTGGCCGGATCATTGCCCAGGCTGCGCGGGCTCACTGCTTCACTGCGGCTGACTCCCCCTTCCTTGTCTTTCACCCGCGCCGAGAACGGGTCCCAAAACTCCCGCATCAACGGGATCCATTCCTTCTCGCCCCGGGATACGGCATCGAGTTCATCTTCCAGCCTGGCGGTGAAGTCGTAATCGACATAACTGTCGAAATGCTCGGTCAGGAACCGGTTCACGACGCGCCCCACATCGGTGGGGACGAAGCGTTTTTTCACCATCTCCACGTATTCGCGGTTGCGCAGGGTCGAAATAATGGCGGCATAGGTCGATGGACGGCCGATACCGTATTCTTCGAGGGACTTGACCAGGGTCGCTTCGGAATAACGCGGTGGCGGTTCGGTAAAATGCTGCTCAGGCCGTATTTTCAATAATCCCACTGCGTCGCCGGCTTGCATCTGGGGCAATTTCCCCAGGGCGCCGTCATTTCCCTGCCCCGTCTTGCGGTCGTCGTCTCCTTCGGTATAGAGAACCATGAAACCTTTCTCGACGATGGTGGAACCGTTGGCTCGCATTATATTGCCGGTACCACAGGCCAGATCGACTGCAACGGTGTCGAAAATCGCCTCGGCCATCTGGCTTGCCAGCGCCCGTTTCCAGATCAACTCATACAGCCTGAACTGGTCTTTGGACAGTTTCGAGCGGATTTCTTCGGGCACGCGACTCACGGAAGTCGGCCGGATCGCCTCGTGCGCCTCCTGGGCATTTTTCGACTTGGTGCGGTAGCGGCGCGGCTGTTCGGGCAGGTAGTCGGCGCCGAATTTACTGTCTATGAACGCGCGCATTTCATTGATCGCTTCCGCTGCCAGGCTGACCGAGTCGGTCCTCATGTAGGTAATCAGGCCGACGGCGCCCGAGCCGGTATCTATACCCTCGTATAATTGTTGCGCCACGCGCATGGCCTGCTGTGCGCTGAAACCGAGCTTGCGCACGGCCTCCTGCTGCAGCGTGGAAGTGATGAATGGCGGAGCCGGCTGGCGCTTGCGCTGTTTACGGTCGACCTTGCTGACGATAAGCGCGCCGTTGCCTTGTGTTCCCTGCCCGGCTTCATTGAGTTGCGCTGCGGCATGAGTTTCCAACGCTCCGGTTACTTCCCGAGCCCGTTTCTCATCCGTGATGGTGAACTGCTCGACCTTCTTATCCTCATAACGAATCAGCCGGGCTATAAACTCCGTTCCCGCGCGCGCCAGGTCCGCCTCGATTGTCCAGTATTCACGAGTCTTGAACTGTTCTATTTCCTCTTCGCGCTCGACGATCATCCGCAGGGCGGGGCTCTGCACCCGTCCGGCGGAGAGCCCCCTGCGAATCTTCTTCCATAACAACGGGGACAGGTTGAAACCTACCAGGTAGTCCAGGGCGCGCCTTGCCTGTTGGGCGTTAATCAGGTCCCACGACAGTTCGCCGGGATTATTGATCGCGTTTAATACCGCATCCCGGGTGACTTCATGAAACACCACGCGCTTTACTTCTTTCTGTCGTAGCGCGCCGCGCTCCTTGAGCAGTTCATACAGATGCCAGGATATGGCTTCGCCTTCCCTGTCCGGGTCTGTAGCCAAGTAAAGAATGTCTGATTTCTTCAATGCGCGGACGATAGCGTCCACGGAGCGGGCGTTTTTATCGATGATTTCATAGCGCATCGCAAATTCCCTTTCCGGTTCCACTGCGCCGGATTTCGGCAACAGGTCGCGCACATGGCCGTTGGACGCCATCACGCTGTACCCGTCGCCCAGGTAACGATTTAAGGTTCTTGCCTTTGCGGGCGATTCAACGATTACTAATGCTGAGGTCATAGTTGTTTTCACACCTTTTTTATTCTAAGGAAGCTCTGACTTAATCAGCGCTTCCCCAACTCCGCCGGCTGCTCTCTCAGTTTAAGGAAGGCCGGCGTTGACTATGACGGTTTTTGTTGCGCACGGGCATACTTGCCCGGCGCAACCGCCGTGATCAACCCCTCCAGTTCCAGGTTCAACAGTTTTCCCGTAATACTCTCCACCGCGAGTCCGGTTATGTCCACGATTTCATCCAGACCTGTCGGGTCGTATCCTATATTATCAAGCACGGCTTTTTCTCGTTCGTCAAGTGAATTGATCATTTTGGCCTGCGCCGCAAGGTCTACCTGAGAGGACTCTTTAAGATTCTCGAACCGGCCAAGAATGCCTGTAATATCTTCTACCCGTTCCGCCAGTCCAGCGCCTTCGCGCAACAGGCCGTGGCAACCTTGTTTCATAGGATTCCTGATGGACCCGGGCACAGCAAACACTTCCCTGTTCTGTTCCAGGGCATGTCTTGCCGTGATTAGCGAACCGCTTTTGCGAGCGGCCTCTACCACCAGGACCGCATCGCACAGGCCGCTTATGATCCTGTTACGACGGGGAAAGTTGGCGGGAAACGGCCGCCGGTTTAACGGAAATTCAGACACCAGGGCCCCACTTTCGCTAATCCTGCCCGCCAGCTCAGCATTGGACTCCGGATAGATGCAATTCAGCCCGCTACCCAACACCGCCACGGTCCTGCCTTGTTGCCTCAACGAGCCTCTGTGCGCTTCCGTATCAATACCCCGGGCCAACCCACTGGTCACCGTGATCCCCTGCCTGGCCAGTTCTCCGGCAAAATACCGGGCATCCCTGCGACCATCCATGGTAGGCTTGCGCCCGCCGACAACGGCGACCTGGCATCCCGACAGAATGTCCGGGTCTCCCTGCACAAACAGACACAACGGCGGAGCCGAAATCTGTTTCAACAAGGAAGGATAACGCGGGCTGTCGATCGGGATAAGGTGATAGTCCGGATGTTCGAGAGACAGGATTTCGCGGTCGATTTCTTGCGCATCAGGGTTTTGCAGGGCTTTAAAAACAGCCCTTGGCAAATGCACGCGCTGGATTGCCCCGGTCTTGACCGCATCCACTACGGCCTGCGCGGTTCCAAAGTCCTCCAGCAAATAAGACAAGTCATGTTCTGCCGCGGCCGCGGCATGCAAAAGCGCCAACCAGGCATAGCGTCGGGAATACTCTGAAGCCTCGTCCATGATGATGTTCTCTTATCTCCTCCCTGACACGTTAAAAAATCTCGGTGGTTGCCTGTTCAGGCATTCAATGTGGGATGGCTGAGAGTTTAGCTCCCCATGCGAGGTGAGTCAACCGCCATTACGGCATTGCTTATGATATTTTTTCATGGATAATGGTAGAGAGTTTAACCAGGACACGAGCAGGCATTCGATGTCAAGATTAACCGTACTACATTATCCCGACCCCCGGTTGCGCAAGCAGGCGCGGCCCGTTGCTGCCGTAGATTCGCAAGTCAGGGAGCTGTCCCGGGACATGCTGGAAACCATGTACGCGGAAAACGGCATCGGCCTGGCTGCCACCCAGGTGAATGTGCAACAACGGGTCGTGGTCATGGACCTCTCGGCAGAGAAAAATGAACCCGTAACCCTGGTCAACCCGGAAATCCTGCACAAGACCGGCACGGAGGAAATGGAGGAAGGCTGCCTGTCGGTGCCCGGATTTACCGACCTGGTGCAACGGGCGGAACAAATTTCCTATCGTTACCTCAACCTGGACGGTGAGGAAATCGAGGCGGAGGCTGATGGTCTGCGCGCAGTCTGTATCCAGCATGAAATCGATCATCTCGACGGAAAACTGTTTATCGATTACCTGTCTTCGATTAAACGGCAGCGCGTGCGCAAGAAAATAGAAAAGCAGAGCAAGCTCCGCGTCTTGTGAACCTATCCTTTGCCGGTACGCCCGATTTCGCGGCAGTCATCCTGCAAGCGCTGTTCGACAGCCCGCGACACGAAATCAGGCATGTTTACACCCAGCCGGACCGACCCTCGGGGCGCGGCAGAAAGACCCGTCCGAGTCCGGTCAAGCAGCTTGCCCAACAATATGCGATACCGGTCAAACAGCCTGCGACCCGAACTGAACTCACGCAGGACACCGACTTGGCTGATATCGACGCGCTGATCGTCGTCGCCTTTGGCCTGATTGTTCCTGAACCGGTTCTGTCCCGCCCGCGTCATGGATGCATCAACGTGCATGCGTCGCTGTTGCCCAGGTGGCGCGGCGCGGCGCCCATCCAGCGGGCGATCCAAGCGGGTGACCGGGAAACCGGCATTTCAATCATGGTCATGGACAGCGGCATTGATACCGGTATGATCCTGTCGCAGCAGGCCTGCGAAATCGGCGACGCTGACACCGCCCTCTCCCTGTCGGAACGGTTGGCAACGCTGGGAAGTGAATGCCTGCTCGAAACCCTGGAGAGCCTGGAGACAGGCGACGCCAATCCGCAGGCGCAGGATGATAGCCTGGCGTGCTATGCCGGTAAAATCAGCAAGCAGGAGGCGGAAATCGACTGGAATACGCCAGCGGATCAAATCGCGCGCAACATCCGCGCCTTCAACCCGGCGCCGGCTGCCCATTGCTGTCTGAACGGTATCAGGATTCGGGTCTGGAAAGCCCGGACATTGGCGGACGAGGCGGCGCGCGGCAATCCCGGAAACATCATCGCCTATGGGCCGGATGGCCTGGATATCTGCGCGACAGATCGGCCGTTACGCATCCACGCGTTGCAATTGGAGGGAAAGAAAAAACAGGGTATCAGGGAGATTTACAACGGTTATCCCGATCTGTTCGGAGCGCCGCAATGAACCTGCGCGCGCGTGCTGCAAAAGCGCTCTACCGGGTTGTCGACACCGGGCTGACCCTGGATGCGGCCATGGAACCCAGTTTGCATGGCATAAAAGGCCCGCGGGACCGCAGCTTTGTGAAGGAATTATGCTTCGGCACCCTGCGCTGGTTCGACCAATTGGAATGGCTGCTCGACCATTGCCTGGAGCGTCCGCTGAAACCTGGAGATGCGGATATCAGAATGCTGATCCTGGTCGGCCTGTACCAGCTTCGCAACCTGGGGGCGCCGCCTCACGCGGCGGTGTCGGAAACGGTTGGAGCAACGGTGGAACTGGACAAGCCCTGGGCAAAACCGCTGGTGAATGCGCTGCTACGACGCGCGCTGCGGGAGGCGCAGCAATTGAACAAGGAACTTGACCGGCATCCCGGGGCGCGCTATTCCCACCCGGACTGGCTCATCGACAGGATCAGGACCGACTGGCCCGAACAATGGGAAGCCATACTAAAGGCCAATAATCGCCGGCCTCCCCAGCATTTGCGGGTCAATCTTTTACGCGCCACCAGGGAACGCTACCTGAAAGAACTGGAAAGCGCCGGGATCGAAGCGCTGGCGCTCGCCTTGACGCCCTGCGGCATCCAACTCCCGGACCCGGTTGACGTCAGTTGGCTGCCTGACTTTGACTGCGGGAGCGTTTCCGTGCAGGATGCCGGCGCGCAGCTTGCAGCCGGTCTGCTGGACCTGCAGCCTGGCAACCTGGTATTGGACGCCTGCGCCGCGCCCGGTGGGAAGACGGCGCATATCCTTGAATCCCAACCACAGATTGGCGCCATCACGGCCGTTGATGCCGATGAGCGCCGCAATATGCGCCTGCTCGGCACCCTGAACAGGCTGAACCTGGATGCGACCGTTATCCAGGCTGACGCCACCGATACCGAAGAGTGGTGGAACGGCGAACAGTTTGACCGCATCCTGCTGGACGCGCCATGCAGCGCGACCGGAGTCATCCGCCGCCATCCTGACATTAAACGGCGCAAAGCCCCGGAACAACTCCCCGCGTTGCAAACCACCCAGCTCGAACTGCTGACAGCCCTGTGGCCGTTGCTGAAACCCGGCGGCAAGCTCCTGTACTCGACCTGTTCCCTGCTGCGCGGGGAAAACGACGGAGTAATCGAATCTTTCCTGGACGACCACCCCTCGGCCAAACCCGACACGATCAGCGCCAAATGGGGAGTTGCCACGGAACACGGCCGGCAACTGCTGCCCGGCCTGGATGACACGGACGGGTTTTATTATGCGGTATTGACGCATCGTTATAATAGTGGGGTCAGACCAAGAAATTAGGGAAACTCTGAACAAGTCCATCCTGGACTTGTCAGAGTACGGAAAACAAAAATGCGATTTTTGTTTTCCTCACAATATCAATGCCTTACAGTCATTGATATTGACGATACATCCTTGTATCGTAGGAACCTCTGACTTAATCAGAGGTTCCTTAGAAGACATTACGCTGCTACCCAAATACCCGGCCTATCCGCATGCTTTCAAAAGACTCTAAGGATTTCATCGGCTCAATCGAACGATGCATGGACGTCATCAGGGCATTTGATGCCGATGATGTTGAAATGGCGCCGGCAGATGTGGCTGCAAAAACCGGCCTCACCCGGGCGACGGCCAGGCGCATATTGTTGACTCTGGCCACCCTGGGTTACGTCGCCACTGACGGCAAGTGGTTTCGATTATCGCCGAAAATTCTCGACCTGGGTTTTTCTTACCTGACTTCCATGCAGATTGGCCAGGTTATCCAGCCGATTATCAATGCCTCCAGCAAAACGGTCGGTGAAACATGCGTTCTCTCGGTATTACAGGATAACGATATTGTCAGTATTGCCCACAGTTCGTTTGATCGTTTTGACCAAGTGACGTTTTACCCCGGGACACACCTTCCGGCCTGTGTTTCAGCGGCCGGAAGGGTGATATTGGCCCATGAGGAGGCAGAAAAACTCCATATATACCTGAGGAACGTCAAACTGAAACGTTACACGCCGAACACGATTACCGGCAAAGCGAATTTAAGAAAGGAACTGGAAAAAATAAAGCGGCAGGGCTATGCCCGCGTTGATGGCGAGCTCGAAATCGGGTTGTATACACTTGCTGCGCCGATATTCAACACTGAAAAAGCTCCCATTGCCGCAGTGACTTTTGGCGGCAATGTCGCACGCATCAATGACCGGAATATAGAAAAAAAATTCCTTCCTGAGTTATTCCGTATCACACAAGAAATAGGCAATCTGCTGCCAGGCAAGCACTCAATTTTTTAACGTCTGTATGTTGACCAATACTTCACCTTCTGAAAACGCCCAATAATGAATAACGACAGGTTATTTCTTGCGGTAAGCGCGGGGAAGTTTATCAGTGTCGCCGGTCTGCTGATTATGCCGGTGTTGGTCGGCGCAATGTTGGACGGCCTGCGCCTGGGTGAAGCAGCCATCGGTATTCTTGCGACGATAGAATTCTCCGCGCTTGGCATCGGCCTGATGTTTGTCGCGTTGAACCCCCTTAAAACATCGGCAATGAGATACGCATTGATCGGCGCCGTGTTAATCGTCACGGGCCAGACAGCCTCCGCACTGATTACCGGATACGGTGCATTGATGGCTTTACGTTTTATTGTCGGCTTCGGCGCCGGCCTTGCCAATGCGGCAGCAACGGTCAGCATTGCCGCATACTTCAAAGAGCCGGAGCGTACTGCTGGTTATGCCTTCGGTCTGGTCTACCTGGTTGGTGGCGCGCTCTATCTTGGCTCACCGTATATGACCGCGTTCGGCTACCATAAAGGCGTTTTCCTGAGCCTGGCCGTAATCGTGCTGGTATTCACCCCATTGCTTTTTGCCTTGCCCGATACGCCGCTGCAACAGAAAAAAAGACCGGCCGCCGGGCAGGATGTGAGATTAACCACAACGGTCCTGTTACTGTTTACCGCCGAGATTTTCCTGATGATTGGCATGGGCGCAGCCTGGGCCTTCGGCGAGCGCATGGGACTGGCGGTCAACCTGACCCCAAAAGAGATCGGTTTTTATTTTGCCTGTACCATGATCGCATCCATTGCCGGCTCGTTGTTTGCGGGCTGGCTGGGCCTGCGCTACGGCAGGACACTGCCTTTTGTCGTCGGGACGATCATGGTGTCTGTCTGTTGCTACTTTATGGCCAACCCCGGCATTGCTGTCATTTATATCATCTGTCTGCTGAGTTTCCAGGCGTTCCAGGCGGTATTCATCCCATTTTTAATCGGGACCGGCGCGGCGCTGGAAAGCAGCGGCCGACTGTCCGCGGCCGTGGTCGCGGTGGAGATCTTCAGTTTCGGCGCCGGGGCGGCCGTAGGCGGCGCCGTAGTTGAAGCGTTCGGGCTGGCAGCGGTCGGCTGGCTGGCGGTTTTGGGCGGCATTCTTGCTATCCCCCTTCTTATTGCAGTGTGCCTGCCGCTGGATCGTCGGGCATGATACGCCTGCGCATGCTGAAAAACAGCAGGTAGCTGCACGTTAACAGGATAATACTGACATAGATGACGTTGGCATAGCGGTTGCCAACGATGACCAGTCCCGCCAGTACCGGACCTGCTGCGATACCCAGACCCTGCATGAAAGGCAGCAGAACGATAGTGCGGCCGGTGCGGTCAAGACTGGCAATCCAGCCGCTTTGAAACGGGATAACGAAGCTGTAAAAGAAATTATAGACACATAAAGCCACCAGGTAGACGGCGGCTGTCGGATTCCGACCCAGCGCGTAGATGGCGATGCACAACCATACATAGCCAAACGAGATAGTTACGATGCGTTTCATCCTGCCGGCAAGCCAGGCCGGAGCCAGCGCGCCGGCTAAACTGAACAGCAGGGAGACGGACAGGGCAAACGCGATAAAGTCCGTGGCAAACCCTTCGGCGTCCCCGAACCGTTCCATGAACGACCAGATGCAATTCATGGATGCAAAGAAAAATCCCACTGCCAATAGCCCGAAAAGCGCGCGACGTTCTATCGCCTGTGACGAACCGCCTGCGCCCTCAGTCTCAGGATTGGAACGAGGCAAGGCGTAAAGAAGAAATACAGGCAATAACGCGACCAGGCCGCACATGATGAATACCGGCGCCACTCCCCATCTCGTCCACAGCCAGGACGCGCCATTAAGACACAACGCCCCGATAAACACCTGCAACGCCATTGAAAAAGCGAACTCCCGGTCGGGATTCGCCGCTGCGCGTATGGTCGCATACATGAATGCAACCATCATTCCTGCGCCAAATCCGGCCATGTAACGGTATCCCAGAAACACAGCAAAACTTTCGGCCGTGCTGCACATCAGGTTAGAAATGACGACCAGGCATACAGTGAAAGGGAAAACCCGGCGCCAATGGCAACGATGTATCCAGTAACGAGCGCTGAACGCGGCGATGGTGTTCGCCGTCATGTCCGCCGATAACAACAGGCCGACCTGCCTGCTGCTGAAATTGAACTCTTCGGTAAAGATACCCGCCCAGATGGGCAACAGATAATAAACAACCAGGCTGGTTGCAAAAATCAGGTAGGTCAGCCAGCGCGTCGCCCAAGCGTTGACATCAATGGGATCAGGGTCGCGATAGTCTTTGGACTGAACGATCAACCTGAGCGCCTTTTGAAGTCTGATGTTGCCTGGTTGAAAGCGCTGGCAATCATACTGAGCAGCTCGTCGACATGCTCTTTGCTGAAAACCAGTGGCGGCGAAATGATCAGGTTTGAACCGACATTCCTGATTAGCAAGCCCTCTTTGCGCGTCAGGTCTTGCAGCAACTGAAGAAAAGGATCGTCTGGCATGAAGGACTCTTTGGATGATTTATCTACTACCAGTTCGATAGCAATCATCAGGCCTTTCCCGCGGATATCACCGACAAATCCATAGTCAGATAGCTCATTTTTCAGTTTTGTCAGGCAGTAGCTGCCCACGTTTGCGGCATTTTCCGGCAGGTCTTCATCTTCCACGATTTGCAACGCCGCATTGGCGGCAGCACAGGCAACGGGGTGCCCCGAGTAGGTATAGCCGTGCAGGATCGCGGCCAGTGGGTGGTCGGAATCCCAAGCCTTGCGAACACGCTCGTTCACCACGGTTGCGCCCAGAGGGATATAACCGGAGTTGATGCCTTTGGCCAGGCACATGATGTCGGGTTTGACGCCCCAGCCGCGACAACCGAACATACTGCCGCTACGACCGAAACCGGTGACCACTTCATCAGCAATCAGTAATACTCCGTACTTATCACAGACATCCCGGACCAGCGGCCAGTAGTTGTCAGGCGGCACAATCACGCCACCGGCGCCCTGTACGGGTTCAGCGATAAACGCCGCGACCGTGTGCGGCCCCTGGTGTACGATTTCCCGTTCCAGTAGGTTGGCGCAGATCTTTCCCAGTTCCTCCGGATCCTCCGTATAGGGATTACGATACAACCAAGGGGTATCGACCTGAAAACAACCGGGCAGTACCGGCTCGTACATCGAGCGAAGATACATCTGGCCGCCGATGGATGTACCGCCAAAGTGCACCCCATGGTAACCCTGCTTCAGTGAAATAAACTTGGTACGTTGCGCCTCGCCGGACAGCTTCCAGTATTGCCGAGCCAGCTTCATGGCCGTTTCATTGGCATCCGAACCGCCGGAACCAAAAAACACCCGCTGCATGTCTTCGGGCGCGAGCATGCGCATCAGCCGTTCCGCCAGTTCGATAACCGGCAGGTTGCTGGTGTCGCCGAAGGTGGTGTAATAGGGAAGCCGCTCCAACTGGGCGTTGATGGCTTGTTTCACCTCCTGGCGCCCATGTCCCACGTTTACGCACCACAGACCGCCCTGGGAATCCAGGTAACGCCTGCCCGACGTATCGTAGATATAAACCCCCTCTGCGCGCTCGAATACCAGCGGCGCTGCCTGCTCCATCTCGCGCGGCGCGGCCATCGGATGCCAGTGATGGATATTTGTTCGTGTTTCATTCGGTCCTGTATCGCGTTTCATTTTAGATGCCTTTTACTTTTTTGAAAGAGTACTATGGAAGCTCTGAACAAGTCCATCCTGGAGTTGTCAGAGTTTTCCTAGAGTTTAATCCGTGCCGATTTGCACGGCATTGCGCGCGGCCGCCTTCAACCTGCGTTTGTCGGGCTTATTATTTGCCAGCGCCGGCAATCCATCTTTGATGATGATGTATTTCGGCAGCTTGTAATTGGCGAGCCGGTCGCGGCAATGCTCAATCAGGGCTTGGCTGTCAGGGGATTGACCGGGCGTCGGGGTGACAAATGCATAGCCGACTTCGCCGTAGCATGGGTCAGGCACGCCTACTACGCAGGCAAGACTAACGGCCGAGTGCGCTTCGAGCGCCTGTTCGATTTCCCTGGGATAGATGTTGTAACCGCCGGACTTGTACATGTCGGACAAACGCCCGACCAGCACGATATTGCCGTCGTCCCGTTCCAGCGCCACGTCTTTGGTGCGCAACCAACCGTCCTCGTCAATCGTCTCCCGGGTCGCCTCCGGCAAGCGCCAGTACCCTTTCATGATGAACGGGCCGCGTACCTGAATCTCGCCATGCTCACCTTTTGCTACCGGCTTGCCGGTTTCGTCAGCCAGGCGGAACTCGCAATCCGCTACCGGCATGCCGACAGTCTCCGTCAGCAGATCAACATCGTCGGTGGCGGCAATGGCGGTAACAACCCCCGCCGCTTCAGTCAGCGCATACATGGAGGTGATGGCAGGGCAGACTTCCCGCACAATGCGCGCCAGCAGGGCTTTCGAGATCGTGCCGCCGCTGTAGGAAACCTGGCTGATCGAGGATAAATCCGCGCCGGGAAAATCGGGGTGATCCAGCGCCTGTTGCAGCATGACGGGGACCCCTCCCCAAGCGCTGATGCGTTTTTCCTCGATCAGCTTCAGCGCCGCGGCGGGATCAAATTTTTCCATGAAATAACTCGTGCCACCGAATACCAGTCCATAAACGGCGCCGGCGATCACCCCGGCAATGTGGTTGATAGGATATGGGTTCAGTTGACGCAACTCGCCGTCCGGACGCAATGATCCCTGCACCTGGCAATGACGGATGGCGCCGTAATGGTGCAACAGCGCGCCCTTCGGTCTGCCGGTGGTACCGGAGGTATATACAAGCAAGACAGCATCGTCGCTGCCAACATTTTTCTGTGCCTGCGCCAGCATCTTGGCGCCGATTTCCGTCCGGCGCGCCAGAAAATTCCGGTAGGAAACAGCGCCGGGCAGCCCTGCGTCCTCATCCAGCGTGACAACATGCTTCACACTGTCAATGTTGCCCTGAAAATAGCGCAAATCCTCCCGGTAGTCGCGAGAGCCGATACACGTCCTGGCAAAGATGACGCAAGGTTCGGAATCCGCGATAACATGCTCCAGTTCAGCCCGGCTGTAGCGCGCATTGAGTCCCACCCAGATCCCGCCGATGGCGCTGGTCGCCAGAAAAATAATGAAGTAATCGGGGTGCGGTGGGGTCAGGGTCGCAACCCGGTCGCCTTTGCCGACGCCCAACGCGAGCAGTCCCCTGGCGCAAGCCTCCACTTGCGATAACAGTTCCCGGTAGGAATAGCCGGCGTTCCCATTGCTTACGGCCAGCTTGTCCGCCTTGCTGCCAACGTGCCGGTACAGGTAATCAAAGATGCGTTTGTCACGAAATTCCCTGGTATCAAGTTTCATCAGAATGCTCTAACGTGCGCGCACCCGGCCGGCGATGTCTTTTGCCTTGCCGAGTAGTTCGGACATGTGGGTATCACTGAAGTAACCGCAACTCTTCGCGACAGGCCGCACGCGTGGCCCGCATTGCCTCCTGCGGCAGGGAGAGGATATGCTCGCACCACTTCGTGGCCGCATCAAGGGCGCCCCCGGACGCCGCCAGATCATCGACCAGGCCGACCCGGTGCGCGTGTTTCGGGTCGAGCAGGCATCCCTCAACACACAGCCGTTGGGCCCACTGTGCGCCGGTAAGCCTGGCCAGGACGCGGTATACCTGGTTTGACAACGGTAGCCCGTGGCTGACCTCCGGCAGACCGATCTTGTAAGCGCCCTGCTCCATCACCCGGTAGTCACACAGCGCCGCGAGCGCCGCGCCGATGCCCAAACAGTGTCCGGTGATGGCCGCCGCCATGGGCGCCGGACAAGCGGCAGCCGCGGCAAGCAGGGCACGCAAACGCGCCAGTATCTCAGTCATCTTCTCCGGTTTGGCCGCGCCCAGTTCCCCGGTATCCAGCCCGGCGCAGAAAAAACCGGGCGTCCCGCACAGGATAATGACCTGCCCATCGACGGCGCCGGCCTGGACTATCTCCTCGGTCAATGTTTCCAGCAACGCCGAGTCCAGGGCATTGGCCGGTGGCCGCTCCAGCCTGATCAGGCAGACTCGGTTGTTCTGTTCAACGGATAACATACAGCTCATGTTGTGTCATTACAACACCTGTAATATTTTCTTGACAGGTATATACTGGCATGGTAAAAAACCATATTCGTAGTTGGACGTATAACGTTCATTCGTGCGTATTGCGTACTTTAGATCAGTGTAATTTACCCGGCGCAGTATTTCAAGCGCTATTTTTGCGGAGATGGATAATGATCAATTTCTCATTGAATACAGCAACAAATATCAGGTTCATTGCCGGCCTGCTGTTGTGCGCTTGCGTGATTGTCTTGCCGGCTCATGCGCAGCTCATGCTGGAAGAAGTCGTGGTGACGGCGCAGAAGCGGGAACAGAGCCTGCAGGATGTGGGCATTTCCGTGACAGCTTTCAGCGGAAACCAGATTCGCGAGTTGGGATACACGAACACCATCGATATCGCCGCGCAGACGCCCGGGCTCGGCATTATCCAGTATCACCCGACTCTGACAACGACCAATATTCGCGGCATCTCCCAAAACGATTTTGGCGATCACTTAGAGCCTCCCATAGCGATGTATGTCGATGAGGCTTATGTCAGCGCGATGGGCGCCGGTCATGTGCAACTGTTTGACCTGCAAAGGGTGGAAATATTGCGGGGGCCGCAGGGAACGCTGTTTGGCCGCAACGCAACCGGCGGTTTGCTGCACTATATCAGCGCCAGGCCGACCGAGGCTCCCGAAGGCTATCTTGAATTCACTTACGGTTCCTATAATCAAAAGAAGTTTGAAGGAGCCATCAGCGGCTCCTTGACGGACAATCTCCTGGCGCGGGTGTCATTCGCCGGCAATTTTCACGATGGCGTCGGCGAAAACCGGATTGGACCGGATGTGCGCGGCAGCGACCACTACGCGTTGCGCGGCCAACTGGAATTCCGCCCCGCCGAAAACGTTACACTGAATCTGAAAGCGCATTATTCGAATGATGACGACGAGCATGGCAATGCTTACACGCATGCGCCCATCTCGGCAGATGAAGACGGCCTTGGTTATGCAATCAGCCCGGATTCGCTGGTAAACGAGTTCTGCCCGGGGTGTGACTTTTTCGGTTATCGCGACCCTGATGGCGACCCCTTCACCGGCTCTTATGATTATATCGGAGAATTTCGCCGGTCGATTGCCGGCATAACCGGCAAGTTGACCTGGGATGCCGGCGCAATAACCGTTACGTCAATAACCGATTACCTGCAGATGAATAAAAACTACGGCGAAGATACGGACGGTTCGCCCAATCCTGTTTTCGTGTTTATAACCGACCAGGATTTTGAACAGTTCTCGCAGGAACTGAGACTCAACGGCGATGTGGGTGAGAACCTGCGCTGGACGACAGGGTTTTATTACCTGGATATCGACCATGCGGGCAACCTGAATTACTTTCTGGACCTTCCGTTCTTCTCGCCGACTTATTCCTTCGGCGAACCCACATCGTATATTGAAGGACCAACGACCAATAATGTAGACACTGAGTCCTGGGCCATCTTCGGCCACCTGGAGTATGATTTTAACGAGAACTGGGGAGTGATTGCCGCGTTGCGTTACACCGAAGACGACAGGAATACGGTGTTCGAATCGGCGGACATCCTGGGCGGAAACGTGACCGGTCTCGGTTTCACGCTCACTATTCCGTTTGATCTCAGAGACGACCCGAATTATGACCTGTTTGACCAGAGTTTCGAGAACGTATCCGCCAAGTTCGAAATAGACTGGCGCCCGACTGACGACACCCTGGTATTTGCCAGCTTCAACCGCGGTCATAAGGCCGGGGGATCGCGAGTGATGGCGGGTGGAAATCCCACCACTCCGATACCAACATTCCCTCACGATGAAGAAGTACTGCATAGTTGGGAGGTGGGTATCAAGACTACCTTTATGAATGGACGGGCGCAATTGAATGCCAGTGCGTTCTATTACGATTATAAGGACTACCAGGCTTTCGTTATAATTCCGGACGTGATACCGGCCTCCCTGACCATCATTAACCTGGATGCAGAAGCAGTCGGCGGTGAAGTTGAACTGACGCTGGCGCCTACCGACCGCCTGAGTTTCCGTTTGGGCGCGGCATTCATCGACAGTGAGGTCAAGGATGTTCTGCTACCGAGCGGTCGCCTGGTTGATAATGACCTGCCATACGCACCGGATATCAGTTTAAATGGGCTGGCCCGCTATGAATGGCCCGCTTTCGGCGGTTCCCTGGCGATCCAGGGTGATTTCAACTATTCTGACAATTTCTGTTTCAGCGTGCTGTGCGCGCCCATCGACCAGGAAGATTCCTTTGTAATCGGAAATTTCCGGGTCAGTTACACCAGCGGTGACGAACGCTGGCGACTGGCTGCATTTGTCAATAACATAAGCGATACCGAATACCGCCTGTATACGCTGGATATCAGTAGTTTGTCCTTCGCCACGGATGCCTATGCTCACCCGCGTTGGGCCGGCGGCACGATTACCTTTAACTGGAAATAAATCAGAAGGGCAATCCCGGAATTTGCCAATGGCCCTAAACGCAGCCTATGACGCCGTTATCATCGGCGCCGGCCACAACGGATTGACCTGTGCCAACTACCTGGCCCGTAAAGGACTGAAGGTGAAGGTGGTTGAACGCCGCCATGTGGTCGGTGGCGCAGTGGTCACGGAAGAGTTCCATCCGGGTTACCGGAATTCAACCTGTTCCTATGCGGTGAGCCTGCTCAATCCAAAAGTTATCCGTGATCTCGAACTGCATAAATTCGGGCTCGAAATAAAGGACAGGGAATTTACCGCCCTGGTGCTGGGCGCTGACGACACCTACCTGTTCACCGACACCGACAGCGAAAGCGACCAGGACGATTTTCTTGCGCAGTTGCGCCACGGCTGTCCGGGAGACGATGCAGCCTATCCCGACTATGACGCAGTGATCCAACAGGTTGCCGACGTATTACGGGACATGGCGCTGGAGACACCACCGAATATCGGTGGCGGATTGACGGACTTGTGGCGCGCCGGAAAACTGGCGAACAGGATGCGGCGTTTGCAGCCCGCGCTGCAACGGGAAACGATCAAGCTGTTTACCATGAGCGTAGCGGATTACCTGAAACAGTGGTTCGGCGGGGACTTGATACTGGCGCTGGAGAGTTATATCGCGATGGTGGGCAACATGCAATCGGTCTACTCCGGCGGTTCGGCCTATGTGCTGCTGCACCACATGTTCGGCGAGGTAAACGGGATGAAAGGGCGCTGGGGGCATGTCACGGGCGGGATGGGCGGCATCACCCAGGCCATGGCGAGGTCTGCCGAAGCGCAGGGTGTAGAAATTGAGGTCAACGCGCCGGCGCAGGAAGTGATCGTGAAAAATAAGCGCGCGGTTGGCGTCAGGTTGGAAGACGGACGGGAGATACATGCAAAAGTCGTCGCGGCAAATGTCAATCCGAAGTTGCTGTTCCAGAGACTGGTGAATCAAGCACATCTGGAGTCGGATTTCAAACGCCAGATGGATAATTATCGCTGTGTCAGCGGCACATTCCGCATGAACGTGGCGCTCAGCGAGCTGCCGCGCTTCCGTTGCCTTGATGGGAAACCGAATTACGAGCGTTACCTGCAGGGAAGCGTATTCGTCACCAACTCAATGGAATACAACGAGCGCGCCTATCTAGACGCCATCAACCTGGGCTGGTCAGAAGAACCCATTGTCCACATGATGGTTCCCTCGGTCTACGACCACACCCTGGCGCCGGAAGGCAAACATGTGGCCAGCCTGTTTTGCCAGCATTTCAACCCGCAACTGCCCGACGGCAAATCCTGGGACGATGTCAGGGAACAGGTCGCAGATTTAATCATCGATACCGTTAATGACTACGCGCCCAATTTCAAGGATGCGGTAGTGGGTCGTCTGGCGCTCAGCCCATTGGACCTGGAACGGGAATTCGGGCTGATCGGCGGCGATATATTCCACGGCTGTATCCAGCCGGACCAACTCTTTTCACTCAGGCCCGTAGCCGGGCATGCCGATTATCGGATGCCGGTCAAAGGCCTTTACCTGTGCGGCTCCGGCGCCCACCCCGGCGGCGGAGTAACCGGCTGCCCGGGGCATAACGCCGCGCGGGAGATCCTGAAGGATATCCGGTAGTTCACGAGAAACTCAACGATATAAACAGATTGAAGGAAACTCTGAGACCTAATCAGAGTTTCCTTAATTCTATTTCCAATCTGCGCAAGTTCCTCTCAAGCAACGTCAAGTTTTTCGAAATCGTCTAGGTTGATATTCTGCCGCGCTTTCCACAAATCGAAATTGTCCTGCATTGCCAGCCAGCTTTCCGGAGACCTGCCAATGACTTTGGATAACTTGAGCGCCATGGTTGGTGTGATGCTGCCCTTGGCGTTGAGAATCCGGCTAATCACGGATTCACTGACCCGTAACCTCTCTGCCAGTTGTTTCGCGCCGATGTCAAAGGGTTCCAGGTAAACCCGCCTGATAAAAGCGCCCGGATGCATGGGATTATGCTGTTCAATAATCATTAGTGATAATCCTCATAATCTACGGCATAGGCGTGACCGTCGATGAATTCAAATACGATGCGCCTGTTGCCGCTTACGTTGATTGCCCACTGCCCTTTCCTGTCACCCTTGAGTGGGTGCAGGCGCCAACCGGGTATATTCATATCCTCGATTGAAAATGCAGTATGTAAAGCCTGTAACCGTTCTTCAATCCGGGCTTTATGGGTTGGCAGAATACCGACCGCGCTACCCGAGGTGAAGAATTTCTCCAGTCCCTTATGCTTGAAGCTCCTGATCATAACGGCTTGTACTTTACACTTGCGCAAGTTGGAATTCAAGCATGGATGAGATTAATGACTGCAATTCCTTTCGCATGGCATTACAATACCCGGGCAAATCCGGACTATGATGAAGCCCGCGCTATTCCTTATATTGTTCTCCGCCGCTGCCTGGGCGGCCGACGAAGTAACCGTAGAACGCGTCTCCTCGGAGGTGGTCGATGGCGCTTGCTACGTGGATGCGCGCATCAATTTCAACTTGCATGAAGACCTGCTGGAGGCGCTGGACCATGGTGTGGAACTGGACGCGCGTATCATTATCAGGGTCAGGGAACAACGCAAGTGGCTCTGGGACCGGCTCTACGAGGAGGATGTCATAAAGTTCAAACTCGACCACTTGCTGCTGTCAAACGTCTACATTGTCACCGATGTCCGCAATGCCCGGCGGCGGCAGTTTGATACGTTGGAAAATGCGCTAAAATATATGGGCACGCTGGACCGATACCTGTTATTTGAGAACAAGCATATCGGCGCAGGAACAAACCTGGTCGGTTCACTGAAAACCGTGTTAAATGTGAAAAACCTTCCTGAGCCGTTGAAACCTGTTGCCTCCCTGCTCAACAAGTGGCAATCCGACAGCAAATGGCACAAGTGGACCATCACAGAATGAAATCCGGGCTAAGCGGCGGACGCTGGATCCTGCTGTCGGGCGTACTGCTGTTCGCCTGCATGCTGACCTCACTGCTGATCCTAAGCCAGGCCTTGCAAAACCCGGCTCAGTTCGATGAATTCTATTCCGGCCTACTGATCTTCAACACGCTGGGACTGCTCGCCCTGGTCATTCTGATCGGGCTGAATTTCCGCGGCCTGATCAGACAGGCGCGGAAACGTATTGCCGGCGCCCGCCTGACGGTGCGCATGGTTACCATGTTTGCAATCCTGTCGGTCACGCCGATACTCATCCTGTACTACTTCTCGCTGGATTTCCTCTACCGGGGCATCGATAGCTGGTTCGATTTGCGCGTCGAACAAGCGCTGGAAGACTCGTTGGAATTGAGCCGGCTCGGTCTTGAGAATCGCATGAAGGAACTGCTCAGACAGTCTGAGGAAATGGCTGAAGAGATCGCGCGCACGCCTGACGCGTCGATCCCCCTCGAAGTCGACCGCCTGCGTGGCCGAAGCGGCGCTGATGAACTGACCGTGATGACGAGACAGGGAATTATTATCGGTTCCAGTTCGGCAAACCCGGACAACCTGGTACCGGAAGCGCCCGACGAGAGCGTACTGTTCCAGGTTTTGCAGGGCAACAGTTATATCGGTATGGACACCATCAGAAATGCCGGGCTGTCCTTCCGGGTTGTGGTAAACCTGCCAATTTACGGCTTCGGCGTGGGTCCGCGCATGCTGCATGCGTTGTATCCCGTCACCGAACGGGTGAACGAACTGGCGCAAAGCGTCCAGTCGGCGTTTACCCAGTATGAGGAACTGTCTTACCTGAGAGAGCAGCTCAAACTGAGTTTTGTCCTGATCCTGACCATGGTCTTCCTGTTCAGCATGTTTTCCGCGGTATGGGCCGCGTTTTACTCCGCCAGGAGACTGGTCGCGCCGATACGTGACCTCGCCGAAGGGACCAAATCCGTCGCAGAAGGCGACTACCATACCACGCTGCCGGTACCGGCAAATGATGAACTGGGGTTCCTGGTCGCGTCGTTCAACGACATGACCCGCAAAATCGCCAGCGCCAGGGACGCGGCCAAACGCAGCCAGGACGAAGCGGAGACCCAGCAGAAATACCTGGAGGCGGTCCTGGAACGGCTGTCGTCAGGTGTGCTGGTACTGGATTCGGAGAGCTGCCTGCGCACCGTCAATATCAGCGGCGGCAGGATCCTCGGCCTGGATATCACCGAGATCATCGGCCATGCGTTCAGCAGCATCTGTGAGCGCTACAAACACCTGGAACAACTTCATAGCACGATCCGGTCCCACATAGACCGGAACGAGCAGGCCTGGGACCAGCAGGTAATCCTGTTCGGCGCTAGCGGCCGCCAGGTGCTGATGTGCCGGGGCACATCTGTTGTCCCCGCCCGGGAAAAAGCGCCGGTCCATATCATAGTTTTCGACGACATCACCGCGCTGCTGCAAGGGCAGCGGGACGCTGCCTGGGGCGAAATGGCGCGCCGCCTTGCGCACGAGATCAAAAACCCGCTGACGCCCATTCAACTGGCGGCGGAGAGACTGCGTCATAAATTCCTCGGGTCTTCGCCACCGGAGCGAGCGGATACCCTGGACCGGCTCACTACTACGATAATCAATCAGGTGGAAACGATGAAAGGCATGGTCAATGCTTTTTCCGACTACGCCAGAGCGCCGGTCACGTCGCCCAGGGCGGTGGACCTCAACCGCCTGCTGGAGGAAGTTGCGGACCTGTACCGGGATATGGATACCAGCGTCACGATCAGTCTCAAGCTTACCGAAGGTCATTCCACCATCAGCGCAGACCCGGAACGCCTGCGGCAGGTCTTCAATAATGTCATCAAGAACGCGCTTGATGCCCGCGTCGAGGGAAAAGATCTGTCCCTGTCAATCTCTACCGCGCGTATCAGCCAACTGGCCATGGATTACATGGAGGTCCGCATCCGGGATACCGGCAGCGGCGTAAACGAGGATATAATGGCAACCGTATTCGAACCCTACGTAACCACCAAACAGAAAGGCACAGGCCTGGGGCTGGCAATCGTGAAGAAAATTGTGGAAGAACATGGCGGTCTGGTAATGATCAGGAACAACATGGACGGACCCGGCGCCTGTATCATCATCAGGTTGCCGGTAACCAGGAATGAAACAGCGCCGGCGCGCGCGGCAGTTGAAAGCAGTGGCGCTTTGACATGAACCCCGGCGAAAAAATACTTGTCGTTGATGATGAGGCAGAGATCAGGAACCTGATCCGGGAGATCCTTGAAGACGAGGGATTCGAGGTTGCGACTGCGGATAACGGCGCCGGCGCGCGGGCGCTGCTGGAACAGTTTCGGCCCAGGCTGGTGCTGCTGGATATCTGGATGCCGGACATGGATGGCATTACCCTGTTGAAGGAATGGCATGAGTCAGGCAAGCTGACCCATCCCGTCATCATGATGTCCGGGCACGGGAACATTGGCACTGCGGTCGAGGCCACGCGGCTCGGCGCTTACGATTACCTGGAAAAACCCCTGTCCATGGCCAAGTTGACCCTGACGATAAAAAATGCGCTGGACGCATCCAGGTTGCGCAGGGAAAATCTGAGGCTGCGCAGACACTCGCAGGAGCCGCACCGTGTTATCGGCAAAAGCAAGCCGATGACAAAACTGCGCGCACAGTTGAACAAGGTTGCCGGCTTGGATACCCCGATACTGATCATCGGCGAACCCGGCACGGACAAAGAGGCCGTCGCCCGCCACTTGCATGCAGCCAGCGCGCGCAAGGACAAATCCTTTGTCACCATGACCGTACCGGTCAAGGATCAAGAATCCGTGATCAACGAGTTGTATGGCGAACAGACCGGGACCGGGACCCAGGGCGGCTTCTTAGATGAGGCTGAAGGAGGAACACTGTTCATCAAGGATATTGCCGATATGAACCTCGCAACGCAGGCGCGCCTGCAAGACACACTGAAGAGCCAGACCTACAAACGAGTCAACGGCGCCGCAACGATCCCGCTTAATACCAGGATCATCGCTGCCACCCGCTACAACCTTGCCGACCGGGTTAAGGACGCGGCGTTCATGGACGAACTTTTTTTCCAATTGAACGTGCTGCCGATAAGCGTGCCGCCGCTCAGGGAACACTATGAAGATGTGCCCGATATCCTGGAATATTTCGTCACCTGGTTTATCGAGCGGGAAGGGTTGCCATACCGGTCCTTTTCCACTGCGGCGCAAAACAGGCTGCGCCGCTATCCCTGGCCCGGAAATACCCGGGAGTTAAAAAATCTTGTGCAAAGAATGCTGATAACGGGCGGAGCTGCGACCATCGACCTGGATGAAGTTGAGGCGGCGTTGGGAGATGCGCCGGCAAGAAGAGACACCGAAAGTGTGAAAAACCTGGACCTCCCGTTGCGCCAGGCGCGGGAAAACTTTGAGCGCGACTACCTGGAATACCAGTTGAAACTGGCCAATGGCAGCGTCAGCAAAATGGCCAGGAACGTACACATGGAACGCACCCATCTATACAGGAAGCTTAAGGCTCTGGGCATCAACATAAAATCGTGAAGATCATCATTCTCGGGGCCGGACAGGTCGGTTCATCCGTAGCCGCCAATCTTTGCAGTGAGGCCAATGACATCACCGTCATCGACCGCAACCCGGCGGTCCTGCGCAACCTGCAGGAACGGCTGGACCTGAAGACAGTAACTGGCTCAGCATCCCATCCCTCGATCCTGGACCAGGCCGGCGCGCGCGACGCGGACATGATCATCGCAGTCACTAACAGCGATGAAACCAACATGGTGGCCTGCCAGGTTGCCTACACTGTGTTTCATACGCCGACCAAAATTGCGCGCGTACGCAACAACGAATACCTAAGCAGCGAGCGGCTGTTTGCGCTGGAGGCCATGCCGGTTGATGTCCTGATCAGCCCAGAACAGGTCGTGACAGAATATATCGCCCGCTTGATCGACTTTCCCGGCGCTCTCCAGGCGCTTGATTTCGCCTCCGGCCGTGTGCAGATGGTGGCAGTAAAAATGACCCATGAAAGCGTGTTCGCCGGCAAAAAGATCAGTGACCTGGCCGGGCACATGCCGAAAATCGAATTTCGTATCGCTTCGATCTTTCGCGGCGGTAGGGCAATCATCCCCGACGGTGACACCGAAATCCTTGCCGATGACGAGGTGTTCATCATCGGCGCGCCAAAGCATATCAAGAACCTGTTGAAATCGGCCAAGCAGACCGAAAAACCGGCAAAGCGTATTATCATTGCCGGTGGCGGTAACATCGGCCGGCGCCTGGCAAAGCTGCTGGAAAACAGGTATCAGGTCAAGGTCATCGAACTGTCGGCTGACATTGCGCAAAAGGCCGCGGAAGAACTGAACAACGCCATCGTGCTCAATGGAGACGCCGCGGACGAGGAACTGCTGAACGAGGAAAACATCGACAGCGCCGATGTCTTCTGCGCACTGACCAATGCTGACGAAGCCAACATCATTTCCTGCATGCTGGCAAAGCGTCTGGGCGCGCATAAGGTTATGGCCCTGATTAACCGGGCGGCCTATGTCGACCTGGTACAAAGCGATGTCATCGATATTGCCATCTCGCCACAACAGGCGACCATCGGCAGCCTGCTCGCGCATATTCGAAAAGGCGATGTGGTCGTGGTGCATTCACTGCGGCGCGGCGCGGCGGAAGCCATCGAGGCCATCGCCCACGGCGACCGAACGACCTCCAATGTTGTCGGCAGGACCATTGAGGAAATCTCCCTGCCACCGGACACCAGCATCGGCGCGATAGTGCGGGACGATACTGTGATCATCGCCCATCACGACACGGTCATCGCATCGGAGGACCATGTCATCCTGCTGGTAGGCGACAAAAAACGCGTGCCGGAGGTGGAACGACTGTTCCAGGTCAGGATTACCTTCCTCTGACCCGCTGCACGTTACGGGCGAGCAATCTCTCCTATAACTTCGCCAACAGGGTAGGTTTCTCCTTCCTGTCCGATGCGTTTGAGCATCCCATCAGCGGGCGCTTCCACATCCACCGCGGTTTTTTCTATCTCCAGTGAATACAGGGGTTCTCCTTCGCTGACCTGGCTGCCATCATCTGCATACCATTCCAGAAGAACACCATTTTGCATGGACACCGCCATCTTGGGAATCCGTAAAGTTATCAGTGACATGAAAGTACTCTCAATATTTGTCAGTTTGCCATAAGTTCTGCCGCCGCGATTCTTATCTTCTCAGCGTCAGGAAAGTAATGCTGTTCAAGTTCCCGCGCAAATGGCACGGGCGCATACGCCGCGGCAACCCGGGCTACGGGCGCTTTCAGTTCATTATGCAGGCTGCGGTGTATCAGCGCGGCCAACTCTGCGCCGAAGCCACAGAACTCCACCGCAGAATGGGCAACAACAGCTCTTCCGGTCCTGGACACCGACGCCAGGATTGCTCCATGATCCAATGGCGCCAGGGTACGCAGATCCAGCACTTCGGCGCTGATTCCATCGTCCATCAATATCGCAGCAGCGGAAAGCGCTTCGGGAACCATCCAGCCATAGCACAGGATTGTAAGATCTGAACCTGCACGTTTTACATCTGCCACTCCCAGCGGGATCCGGTAATCGCCTGCAGGCACGGGGCCGGAATTGAAGTACAGCCGCATGCTCTCAAAGAACACACATGGGTCATCGTCATAGATACAACTGAGCAGCAGTCCTTTAGCTTCCGCCGGGGTAGAGGGATAAACCACCTTCAGTCCGGGAGTATGCGTTAACCAGCCTTCCAGAGACTGGGAGTGCTGGGCGCCAAAGCTGCCGACATTGCCTGCCGTCATAGTTCTGATTGTCAGCGGCGCGCCGGTCCGACCGCCGGACATGTAGCGCAGTTTGGCCACATGGTTGGCAAGCTGGTCCATGCACACTGCTAGAAAGTCGTTGATCATAATCTCGGCGACCGGTCTCATACCTGCCATCGAAGCCCCCAAGGCCGCGCCGACGATGGCCTGTTCCGCAATCGGCGTGGGTCGTACACGGTCGAGCCCATGTTTTGTCGATAAGCCGGCGGTGGCTTTGACAACACCGCCGGCGGGATCATGTATGTCCTCACCCAACAGGAATACACTATCATCCTGGGCCAGGGCGAAATCAAGAGTATGGTTGACCGTTGCACAGAAGTTCATTTCCTTGCTTTCCCCGCTCGGTTGCTCAGGGGTGTCCGGCGCAGCAGCAGCATGGTACGGCACCTGCGCGGCGTCGGCGAACACGTCAATATACAACTCCTCTTGGCCAGGGGGTGAAGCAGACAACGCAAAATCTATCGCTTCATCAACCTCGGCGCGCGCATCCGCTTCCAACGCGGCCAGCGCCTGCTCATCCACCACACCGGCCTGCAGGATTCGCTGCCGAAAGTTTGGCAGCGGCGCGTGTTTGAGCGCTGTCTCCAGCGCTTCCTGGTCCATGTGGGACTCCTCACTGCCGAAAGCATGGCCTTGTAACCGATGGCATATTGCTTCGACCAGGGTTGGTCCCTCACCGGCGCGCGCCCGTTGTGCGGCGGCCGTCAGCGCGTGCATCATCGCCACGGGGTCTGTCCCGTCCACCTGCTCTCCGCGCATGGCATAGGCTTGCGCCCGGCTGGCGATGTCAGGGTTGCGCGTATACTCCGACAACGCCGTATACTCTGCATACTGGTTGTTCTGACAGATGAAAATTACCGGCAGGTTCCACAATGACGCCAGGTTAAGCGCCTCGTGAAAAGCGCCGATACTGGAGGCTCCATCACCGAAACAAACCGCGGCGACACGATCCTCGCCGCGCAGGACACCAGCCAGGGCAAGACCATTGGCGACCGGCAGGCCGGAGCCCACTATGCCCGTTGTCATCATCAATCCCACAGCGGGGTCGGACAGGTGCATGGGGCCGCCTTTACCTTTGGAAGTACCATTCACGCGCCCGTATAATTCCGCCATGATTTCCCGCATCGGTGTGCCTTTGGCCACGATATCGTGGATACCGCGATAAGTCGTCAGCAGATAATCCCTTTCTGTCAGCGCGATGGAAATGCCGGCGGCAATAGCCTCCTGCCCACCACAGGGATAATATTGAAACTGGATGTCTCCTGCGCTCAGTCCCCGTTTAATCGCGTCGTCTGCTGCAGCGACGCGAACCATTGTTTTGTACAATGCGACACACACTTTGTCTGCGGGGAGATCTGTTTGTTTATTTTTCATGATCGTAATATTTCTATTTGATTTACAATGCGCGGGAAAAGTCTGCTGTTTCAACCCGCCGACTCATGGCTCGCTTCCTATAGCCGCCTACCACTGATTTAATCAGCTTTACAATTTCCGTTTCCATTTTACGGATACGCGTTGCCAGCCCGCCGACCGCAATAATCAGATTATTTTCCATGGGTTCATCGTGTAGCGGCATTGCTATCGCGCCGGTGTCGGGCAGCACCCGGTTATAGAAATTGGCATAACCCAACTGTCTCACACTGGCCACCTCGCGGCGCATGCGAGCCTGGTCTTGCTCGTCCACAGCCCGGCCCTCATCCAAACCTTTATAACGTCTGTATAAATCATTGATAGCCGGATTGGATAACGTAGACAGGTAGGCAGCGCCAACTGAAGTGCCGAAAATCGGCGCCAAAAATCCCCTGGCAATGATAAGCGATATCGGAAATTTTCCGGGCAGCACTTTTACGAATTGCATGTTGCTTCCGTTACGCATGGACAGGGTAACGGTTTCACCCGTCGTTTCATGTAACTGCTCCAGCAGGTTGTCGACTTCGCGCTTGTCTATCAGCGCATGCGACACCCAGTCACTCAGATAAGCCACCCTGAATGACGGGAAATATTTCAGGGTATCCAAATCAATCGTCAGGTAACCCAATGCAACCAGACTCTTCAAAATAGCGTTCGTGCTTGATTTTGGATAATCCAGCCGGCGTGAGATATCCATGCCTGTTAATGGAACCTTCATGGAGGAAAACAGCTCCAGAATTTCCATTACCCGTGCCGCCGACTTTACCAGGCCGTCTTCACGTTTTTGCCCTGTTCTACTTTCTACCGTAATAATGGTGAATTCCTCACGAAATAGTGTTCACGAATATGAACCTGCATTGCATATATATGTAAACTAGCATAAGCTGTCTTCTGATTAAAGTCAAGAAGCGCTTAAACCAAGCACTTAAACTAAGGAACTTTTAATTGAGCCGGTAATTGAGCCGGAGTATCTCTGACAAGTCTTGGATAGACATGTTCGGAACTCCCTTAATTTCAGGTTCCTATCGTAGAGAGATGTTCCGTTAACCTGTCTCTGATGAGGAGGAAACATCCAGGGGTATAAAGCCATGCACAAATCACTAAAAGCAGTTAACTGCCTGCGTACAAGCAACATTATGATGGTCCTCGGTCTGCTGGTCTTATGGACAGGACAGGCACGAACCCAAAGCGATGTATTGGAAGAAATAGTGGTCACCGCGGAGAGGCGCGCGGTCAGCATGCAGGACACCGCTATCTCCATCACGGCATTCACGGGAGAACAACTGGCCAGGGCCGGTATTGAAACATCCGAACAACTTACAGGTTTCACACCTGGTCTTAATATACAACGGGATGTAATTGGCAAAGTGGTTATGCGCGGCATCGGCACCGAGAATTTTACCGTCGCCGGCGACCCGGGCGTTGCGGTCTCCATCGATGGCGCCTACCTGTCCCGCTCCAATGTAGCCATATTTGACCTCTATGACCTGGACCGCGTTGAAGTCCTGCGAGGGCCGCAAGGCACGCTTTATGGCCGTAATGCAACCGGCGGGGCGATAAACTTCATCACCGAAAAACCGACTCAAGAGTTGGCCGGATACATCTCCGCGGAGTACGGCAACTACGATAAAATCCGGGTGGAAGGCGCGATCAGCGGCCCTCTGGGTGAGCACGTCAGGGCGCGCCTGTCCGGATTGACCCACCATCGCGATGGCTTTACCGACAACGTGTTTCCAGGTATCGGCGCTGGTCTGGACGAACTGGATGACAAGGATCTGTGGGCGCTGCGCGGACAACTGGAGTTCCGCCCTTCCGAAACACTATCCATCCTGGTCTCAGTCGATAATTACGAAGACGACAGCATCGCGTCACCCTATAAGTACATCGCGGACCCGCTGATTTATTTCGGCGGGGCGCCTTTCCCGAACCCGCTTCAGAGCGACTTGTTCACCGTATCACAGGGCTATGAACTGGACACACCCGGATTCCCGGACTGGCGCGCGCCAAGCCCGGGCCAGGCATCACAGACAGGCGCCAGCGGCACGATCACCTGGGATGTAACACCGGGTCTGACTGTGAAGTCGATCAGCGCCTGGCGGGATATCAGTTTTGAATGGTTGAATGACGGCGACGGCATTGAGGCTTACCTGGTGAATTACTGGCAGGACGATTCTTCCGAGCTGTTCACCCAGGAAGTCCAGTTGCTTTCGGATACCGGCGGAAGACTGAGTTGGATCATTGGTGGATATTTGCTGACAGAGGATTCGGACTCCCGCATCGGCATCCCGTTGCCTTTGGGCGCGGGTCTGCCGCTGGCAGTGCTGATCGAAGGCTCCACAGAAACAGACGCTTATGCGGTATTCGGTGAAGCCAGTTATAACGTTTTCGAGCGGCTGAAAGCAACGGCCGGTTTGCGTTACAGTTACGAAGAAAAATCCGCGGATTATGTGGACGATCGCACCTCGTTGGGCGCGCCCGCACCCGGGATGATCGATGATTCCGATAGTTGGAGCGCCTTTACCCCGAAGTTCGGCCTGGACTACTTCATCAACGATGACATTATGCTCTATGGCTCGGTTACCTGGGGTTTCAAGAGCGGCGGCTTCAATATGCTTGCAATACAACCGAGTTATAATGAGGAAGAGGTGATCAGTTACGAAGTCGGTTTCAAGAGCCGTTTCAACCAGGACCGCACCCAACTGAACGCATCCGCATTCTACTATGATTATGAGGATTTGCAGGTAGGCAAGGTGGTGGAACTCAACGCCACTATCGAGAACGCCGCGCAAGCAACCATCTATGGCGCCGAGATAGAGCTGGATACCTTGCTCACGGAACAATTCAGAGTATCTGCCGGCGTTTCCATCCTGGAAACCGAATACGACAGTTTTATCACAGAGGACAAAGACTTGTTCGGCGCTCCTTCAGTGAGCCTGAAAGGTAATGAATTGCCGCGCGCGCCTAATTTTACCAGTTCCGTCAGCGCGCAATACATCCTGCCGTTGGGCGCAATGGGTGAACTGGAGGCGTGGTTCAACTGGCAGCATACGGGCAGCCAGTATTTCACGCCTTTCAACAGGGCTAGCTTCAAGCAGGATTCCTATGACCTGATTAACGCCAGGGTCAGTTACAAGGCGACCGAAAACTGGGAGATATCGGTCTATGGCCAAAACCTGAGTGACGAGGAGTATTTTACCAATGCCCTCGAATCCGGTGTGCCGACGCCGGGAGTGGATCGTGTCGTCCCGCAATTCTTTGTCGGCGCGCCGAGAACCTACGGAGTCAGGATCAGGTATCTGTTTAACTGATACCTGATACGGACCTTGCGCGCATCGTCATGGCCTACTACCAACTCACGGATGGTGTTCCTGTCTACTACATTGATCAGGGAAGCGGACGACCGCTGGTATTGCTGAATGCGCTGATGTTCTCAGCCGATTATTTCTGGCAGAAAAATCTGCCGGAACTGGCCGCACAGGTCCGGGTTATCGCGCCGGATCTACGCGGCCAGGGACTCAGCGGCAAACCCAATCATGGCTATACGATTAAGCAACTTGCCAGTGACTTGCATGAGTTGCTTGAACATTTGGACCTGAATGATATTGTGCTGCTCGGTTATTCCCTCGGCGGATTCGTCGCGTTACAGTATCTTGCCGATTATTCCAGCGCGCGCACAGGCCATCTGGCGCTGATGGAAATGACACCGAGGCTTCCCTCCACCGAGGGCTGGGAACACCCGACCTTCGGAGACTTCCCCAAGGACGCTGCAGACGCTTATGGCGCTTCATTACGCAAGGACCGCTCCATCTACGACGATTTTTTTCAGGCAGCCTTCCTGGAACCACCGACAGGTGATGCTCTCCTGGAGATGGTTGCCCAGACCTGGCTTACCCCCACCGACGTCGCAGCCACCATGATCGATGAAATGGTAAAACAGGATTGGCGTGCGCATCTTAGCGGCATCACCGTACCGACCACCTTGTTATACAGCTATCCCAATAACAGGATTTTGCCAACACCGGTAGGACAATGGATGGCAGAACAAATACCTGGCGCTTCGCTGGCGCTGTTTGACAAAAGCAGCCACGCGCCATTCTGGGAAGAGCCGGAAAAATTCAACCGGTCGCTGTTGGCCATATCAGCTTCCGCACAATAACCTTTACCTCGGCAATGAACACGGCGCCCAGTTTCCTCTATTTGCAGCTATCCGGAACCGGTAGCAATATGGCTTACCTGGATGCGCTGCAAGAATTGCTTGCCACAGAGTCATGCAGGTTGCTTGGAACAGGCGACCGCGCCACAGTAGAATGCCTGGAGGCCGGCACACCGCCGGCAGAGCTTGCGCTGTTCCGGTTTGAGGACGCGCAACTGGCCAGGGAACTGTGGAACAGCGATGCCAACCAGCACCTGCTTGCCGCCAACGGGCTGGCTGACGATCCCGGAACATTGGCATTGCTGGCGCCGGGATTACCCCACATCGGTCTGCCGGAAACGCCCGAAATACCCACTATCGCATCGGTTGAACCGCCGGCCGGAAGAGGCCCCCGCTGTTATATGGTCATCCAGGGAACCGGCACGGACCAGGCCAGGATGGACAGGTACCGGGACATCATCCTGCCAATGATGGCGGAATTGGGCAGCTTCTACATTGCTTTCAACATCGGAGGAGGAACCGATGTGCTTGCCGGAACCTGGCCCTGGGAGATTTTTGCCGTTTCCCGCTGGCCGGATTACCGCGCCGGACACGATTTCTGGGATTCTGATCGCTACCGCAATGTGGCAATACCCTTGCGTACCGGCGCAGGGACATTTCATGTACACTTTTTCAAGGGTGAAACTGACTGAGCACCCAGAAACTGGTAAGCCGTTAACCGTTACAATTCCATGGCCGGATATATCGACATCGTATGCAACCTTTACACGCCCCGGGTGGTTGCCGAGGGCCGCGACGGTCTTGACAGCGCGTTCAAATCCCAGGTGCGGATGCCGCAAGCGATCCGGGGAGGCGTGACCATTGAGGACTACCTGAATAAAATGGACAGGTCTGGCGTCGAACTCTCGTTCCTCATTGCCGTTCGAGGAGGCGACCTGCGCATGGAAGGTTCATTTGAAGTGCCTTACCAGTATGTGATGGATGTTTGCAGCGAATATCCCGACAGGTTTGCGGGAATTGCAGGCATAGATCCCATGCGCGGCATGAAGGGGCTGAAAGAACTTGAGATTGCAGTAACCGACCTTGGTTTCATCGGCGCGCATTGGTATCCGCACTGGTTCAATATGCCGCCGGATGCCGCGCAGATATACCCGTATTACGCCAAGTGCTGCGAGCTCGATATACCAATCATGTTGCAGGTGGGACAGAATCTCGTATACAGCAGGGACAGACGGCTGCTCAGTGTCGCCCGGCCCATTACCCTGGACGCAGTTGCCTGTGATTTCCCCGAACTCAAACTCATCGGGATCCATATTGGCGTGCCATGGACTGAGGAAATGATCGCGATGGCATGGAAACATGAGAACGTCTTCATCGGCTCCGATGCGTATGCGCCAAAACACTGGCCGCGCGAATTTATTCATTATGCGAACACCTATGGAAAGGAAAAGGTGTTGTTTGGCACGGATTGGCCCGTGATTGATCCTGAACGCGCGGTGAGTGAAGTAACAGAGCTTGGTTTCCGGGATGAATCCTTTTCTTTGTTGATGCGCGACAATGCGCGGCGTGTTTTCGGATTAGCGAATAGCGCAGCTCAACCGCGCAAGGCTGGTTTGCAGACCTGACGGGAGCCACGGATGATTGCAGATCCGACTGTTGTTACCGATACGCCGCCATCCGTTGCGACCGCTATAGCGCAAAACGCCGCCCGCGACCCCGACAAAGTCGCCGCCGAGGATCGTTTTCGAAAGGTCAGTTACTCTGCGCTCAGCAAACGCATAGCGGCCGCGGCAACGATGGCATTCCGGGAACCGCTGCTTGCCGGCGGGCAGCATTGCGGCATCCTGTCAAAAAACCGCATCGAATATATCGAACTCGTCGCCGGCCTGCCTGAGGCCCGCATTGCCGCAACCACCATCAATCCCCTGCTGTCTCCCCGTGAGATACAAGAGATATGTGATGACGCAAGGGTAAAGGTACTATTTGTTGACCCACCCAATGAGTCGGTTGTTTCCGGCTTAACATTTGCTACGGTTGAAAAAACGATCGTTTTTGGCAGCCAATATGAATCCTGGCTGGCGCAGGCGGAACACGGACTGCGGCTGCCTGGCGCTGACCAGGAGCGTCCGTTCACAATTCCGTACACCTCCGGGACTACCGGAAAACCCAAAGGCGTGTTGGTTTCGATGCGTTCCAGGGTAAGAACGTTTTCCGGCATGCAGTCCTGTTACGGCTGTTTCGGCCCGGATGACCGTTTCCTTGCGTTGGCGCCACTATGTCATGGAGCGGGCCTGCTGTTTCCACTCGCTGCCGTATATTTTGGCGGTTTCACCCGGATACTGGATGCTTTTGACCCGGAACAGGTTCTCAGGCTGTTGAATGAAGATTCCATAAGCGGTGTGTTTATGGTGCCCACGCATTTTCATCGTATCTTCGCGCTTGAGGATAACCTGCTCAGGAAGATGTCACCCTATCGCTGTTTGCGAACCATCATATCCAACGCGGCGCCGCTGCCGCAAGCGTTCAAGGAAAGGATCATCGCTTATTTCGGCGAAGGGTTGCTGCACGAGACCTACGGCTCCACGGAGGGCGGTATCGTCTCCAACCTGCAACCTGCTGACCAGTTGCGCAAATTCCAATGCGTCGGGCAGCCTTTTCCGAATACCGAAATAAGTATTCGAGACGAGAACGGCGCGGAATGCGCTGCAGGGGAAATCGGCGAATTGTTTTCCCGAAGTCCTTACCTGTTTAACGGTTATTGGCAACGGAACAGCGAAACTGAACAAGCGCTAAGAGACGGCTGGTGCACCGTAGGCGACCTCGCCCGTTTTGATGATGAAGGCCATGTTTATATTGTTGACCGGAAAAAAGACATGATCATCACCGGCGGCATTAATGTTTACCCCCGGGAGATAGAGGAAACCCTGCTCAGGCACACCGATATCGTAGATGCCGCGGTGGTCGGCGTCGCAGATGACAAATGGGGAGAAAGAATCAAGGCATTTGTGGTAACCCGCGATGGCGCGCCGCCGAATGAGGCAGAACTCCGCCAACACTGCGAAACGACTCTTGCCAGGTTCAAAACGCCGGCGGAAATCCAAGCGATAAATCAAATTCCCCGAAATGCCTCCGGCAAAATATTGAAAACGGAACTGCGCAAACTCCAAGATAATGTAACCGCTGATTAAATCGGAGGATTCGACGCGGCTGGGATACCACTCTTATGGTCCGGAAACGACTTATGACATAGCAGCCGTGATATGATGAGCAAAGGAAACTGACTTGATCACAGGTTCCCTAATGCAACTCCTTGTCATCCAGAAAATTCTCGGGCTGCTGCTGATGCTGTTCAGCGTGACTATGCTGCCGCCGCTGAGCATTGCGCTGTGGTACGAGGATAAGACAGTCAAGACATTTATGCTGTGTTTCATGCTGATACTCAGCATCGGCGCGTTTCTGTGGCTGCCGGTGCGTAAGGTCAGCAAGGAGCTGCGCCTGCGGGACGGTTTCATCGTCGTGGTATTGTTCTGGGCAGGATTGGGACTGATCGGCGCGCTGCCGTTCCTGCTTGCATCCGACCCCGATATGTCATTTACCGATTCGCTGTTTGAATCCGTTTCCGGTCTGACTACCACCGGCGCCACGGTGATGACCGGTCTTGACCAACTGCCGAAATCCATCCTGTTCTACCGCCAGGAACTGCAATGGCTCGGAGGAATGGGGATCATAGTCCTGGCAGTGGCAATCCTGCCGATGCTTGGTATCGGTGGAATGCAGTTATACCGTGCGGAAACACCGGGACCTATCAAGGACTCCAAGCTGACACCCCGAATCACCGAGACCGCGAAGGCGCTCTGGTACATCTACCTGTCCCTGACCATCGCCTGCGCGCTGATGTACTGGCTTGCCGGGATGTCGCCGTTCGATGCGATCAGCCACAGTTTCTCCACGGTCTCGATAGGCGGATTTTCGACCCACGACCAAAGCATCGGCTACTTCGACAGTGAATTGATCAACGCCGTAGCGGTAGTGTTCATGCTGATTGCCGGCATCAATTTCACGCTGCATTTCATCGGTTGGCGATCCATGAGCCTGAACACCTACCGGAAGGACTCCGAGGTGAAAGCATTTGTCGGCGTTCTTCTTGGTCTGTGCGTAATCAGTTGCGTCTACCTGGGCTTGAAGGCGACTTACGACGACGCCCTGGGCACGATCAGCCATGGCGTGTTCCAATCCGTATCCATCGCCACAACCACCGGTTTTACCACCGCCGCCTACCAGGACTGGCCAACATTCCTGCCGGTGCTGCTGATCTTTGCCAGTTTCATCGGCGGCTGCGCCGGTTCCACGGGCGGCGGGCTGAAGGTGATCCGGGTGGTGCTTCTTTACAAGCAGGGCAAGAGGGAAATCAGACGCCTCGTCCACCCGAATGCCATCATCCAAATCAAACTCGCCGGTAAACCGGTCGATGAATCCGTCATCAACGCAGTCTGGGGTTTCTTTGCCGCCTATGTGGCCGTGTTCGCATTGATGCTGATCCTGCTGATGGCTACCGGCCTGGACCAGATCACGGCTTTTTCCGCGGTGGCCGCCTGCCTCAACAACCTGGGGCCCGGCCTCGGCGAGGTCGGCGCCAATTACACCGGGATCAGCGACATGTCCAAATGGCTGCTGTGCCTGGCCATGCTGCTGGGAAGGCTGGAAATCTTCACCTTGCTGGTACTGTTGACGCCTGTCTTCTGGCGCAGGTAATACGTAATTGCGCTTCCGGGGCAGAGTCAGTCAGTTACAGAGGATTATGCTGACGCTGAATATCACGGACTAGTACTCTTTCAATGAGCGAAACTGACCAGAAAAAATGGGACCGGATTTATACGGACAGCGCCGGCAAACCCGCCGGTCCCTGCCGGGCGCTGGCGGACCATTCGCACCTGCTGCCTGCCGGGGGAGATGCGCTGGACCTGGCCTGCGGGCGCGGCGGCAACGCGCGGTACCTTGCCGCCCGTGGATATGCCACCCGGGCCTGGGATATCTCTCCGGTGGTGGTAAAAACCCTGTCGGACCAGGCGCGCTGCCAGGGATTGCCGCTGATTGCGCAACAACGGGATGCCGGCGCACACCCGCCCGAGCCGGAGACCTTTGACATCATCGTCGTCAGCCGTTTCCTGGACAGGGCGCTGGCGCCCGCAATCTGTACCGCGCTACGGCAGCGGGGCTTGCTGTTCTACCAGACCTTCATCCGGGAAAAAGTGTCTGACAGCGGCCCGAATAACCCGGCGTACCGCCTGGAAGCAAATGAATTGTTGCGGCTGTTCGGGTCGCTGCATATCCTGTTTTACCGCGAGGAAGGCTGCGTGGGCGATACCGACCGGGGTTTCAGGAACGAGGCGATGCTCGTGGCGCAGAAAAGATGGATATAACCACACTTGAAGCCATGCTGGAACGGGGCCAGGACAATACACTGCTGCGCTTTACCCTGGGCAACCTCCTGTACCAGCAGAAGGCGTTTACAAAAGCCCGGCTGCACCTGTCCCGGGCAGTGGAGATGGACCCGGACTACTCCGCCGCGTGGAAACTATACGGCCGGACTCTGGCCGCGGCCGGGGAGCCGGACGCCGCAGCCAAGGTCTTCAAGCAAGGTATTGCAATCGCCGAAAAGCGCGGCGACATCCAGGCGGCAAAGGAGATGAAGGTATTCCTGCGCCGCCTGGAAAAATAATCCACAGGTGAATATAGATAAAGCCCATCAACACATCTGCCTTAACCTAACCCGCAACAGCGGGTGTCCAGTCTACTACTGTGTCGCCTGAAAGGCGGCGCTTTGTTTTACTGGATTCCCGCTTGCGCGGGAATGGTATGGGGTGCAGATCAGTTAGTAAAATTTACACAGCAAACCATCCGAGGATAGATCAAGTCCTGATCTGTAGTCCGCCTACCAGTTCGGCCACATTGCCGATGCGATGCTCGTCCAGGTATTGCGCGATGCCGGCGTTGATCTTTTTGCACACCAGGGGGTCGTAGAACAGCGCGGTGCCTATCCCTATCGCGCTGGCGCCGGCAAGAAAAAATTCCAGGGCATCGTTCGCGGTCGTAATACCACCCTGCCCGATGATCGGTATGTTGTGCTCCCTGCATACCTGGTAGACCTGCCAGGTCTTGAGCAGTGCGATGGGCTTGATGGCGGGACCGGACAGCCCACCCTGGTTGGTCCCGATCACCGGGGTGCGCGTATCCAGGTCGACCGCCATGCCGGTGATGGTATTGATCACTGCCAGGGCGTCACTGCCGGCGGCAATACACCGGCGCGCATTCTCGACAATATCGGTCTGGTTCGGTGACAGCTTGGTGATGAGCGGCTTGTCGGTCTCGCGCCGGCACGCCGCCACGACCTGCGCCGACATCTCCGGGTAGTTACCGAAGCTGACACCGCCCTCCTTGATGTTCGGACAGGAAATATTGATCTCAATCGCATCAATTGCCGAGTCATCAAAGATACGCGTTACCTCGGCGTATTCGTCGATCGTGGAACCGCACACGTTGGCGATGAACCGGGTCTCGGAAAAATCCAGCCTCGGCAGGTAGTCATCCACCACCTGGCGCGCGCCGGGGTTCTGCAGACCGATGGAATTGAGCATTCCCATATAGGTTTCGGCAACGCGATGGGCAGGATTGCCAAGGCGCGCCGCCAGGGTTGTGCCTTTCAGGCAAACCGCACCCGCGTCGCGGTTGGAGAAACCCTTGACACGGGTATATTCCTCACCGAAACCGACACAGCCGGACAGTAAAACCAGTGGAGTATCGAATTGCATGCCGCAAAAGTCTATGGCGAGGCTGCTGTGAGGATTTGACATGGATGTACAGGACTGTTTAATTTAATGTCGATAGACAGGATTATCTAACATGGATGCACAGGATCATTTAACATTGATACACAGGATTAACAGGATTAACAAGATATTATAATTTATAATATGGGAGCTTCGTTAATTGAAAACCTCAGCCCGGATTCAGGCAGTCTACTGCAAAAACAAATAATAACTATTTTATCCTGTATATCCTGTACATCCATGTTAAATAATCCTGTGTATCAATGTTAAGTAATTCTGTTCATCCATGTTAAATAATCCCGTGCATTTATGGACGACCACGCTTCCGTAGAATTCTCGGAGGTCTGCAAGAGTTACGACGGGCAGACATTTTCGGTCCGGGACTTCAGCTTGAGTGTCCGGCATGGTGAGTTCGTCACCCTGTTGGGGCCATCCGGGTCCGGTAAGACGACCTGCCTGAAGATGCTGGCCGGCTTCGAGGAACCGAGCAGCGGCGAAATCCGGTTGAACGGCCGTCCCGTCAACCAGGTCAAGCCCTGGAAGCGGAACATCGGTGTCGTGTTCCAGCACTATGCGCTGTTCCCGCACATGACGATTGCCGAAAACCTTGCGTTCCCCCTGCAAGCCCGGCATATCCCCAAGGACGAGATAGAAAAGAGTGTCTTGCGCGCACTGGACATGGTGCAGTTGCGAGATTTTGCCGGGCGCCGTCCCGCACACCTGTCCGGTGGCCAGCAGCAGCGGGTTGCCATCGCCCGCGCGCTGGTATTCGAGCCGGACCTGATCCTGATGGATGAACCCCTGGGCGCGCTGGACCGGCGCCTGCGCGAGGAGATGCAGTACGAGATCAGGAACCTGCAGCAACGGCTGGGAGTCACGATGATCTACGTAACCCATGACCAGGGCGAAGCCATGGTATTGTCGGACCGGGTCGCGGTCATGGACCAGGGGCGAATTTGCCAGGTCGCCTCGCCTGAGGCTTTGTACGAGGAACCGCAACGCCTGTTTGTCGCGAATTTCATCGGCGAAAACAACCAGGTCGAGGGGCGGATTCTCGACTGCAACCCGGACGAGTGCCGGGTGGAGGTGGGCGGGCAAATTGTGCGCGCATTCCCGGTGGCCGTTGATGAAAACGATACGCACACCTGTCTTACCATCCGGCCTGAGCGGGTGGCCCTGAACCCGCCCCCGGATCTCTACCCCAACTGTTTTGAGGCAGAGGTGAAAGACATCATCTTCATGGGTGATTACCTGCGCGTTCATGCCGCGCTTCTTGGACGTTCACAGTTTATCGTCAAAATTCCCAATATCATCGGACATGGCGCAATCCTCCCGGGGGATACCGTCACCCTCGGCTGGCTGGTTACCGATTGCCGGGCGCTGGATGCCGGGGTTTCGGAATGATGCAGATGTACCAGGGACGGATTTCGAATCTGTCCCCTTATTCAACAGGAGAAAACAAGTGAATACAATCAAGACAACAATCCGTCCTTTTGCAGTCCTGGTCATGGGGCTGATGGCAATTCCGAGCGACGCCCAGGAAGACGATTTCATTACCGTCGTGTCCTGGGGCGGTTCCTATGCGCGGGCTTCGGTCAATGCCTACCACCAGCGTTTTGTCGAGGAGACCGGCATCCGCATCAAACTGGATGAATATAATGGTGGCCTGGCCCAGATCAGGGCGCAGGCAGAAACCGGCAACGTTTCCTGGGACGTGGTCGACATGGAGGCCGGCGACGCGTTGCTCGGCTGTGACGAGGGACTGCTGGAAACGGTGGATTACGAGACCCTGCCGGCGTCGCCGGACGGCGTCCCGGCCGCGGAGGATTTCATGGATGTCTTCGATGTCGAATGCGGCGTGAAAAATATCATCTACAGCACCGTCTACGCGTACAACGACACCCGGTTCCCCGAAACCAAGCCGACTACGATGGCTGATTTCTTTGATCTCGACAAATTCCCGGGTCGTCGGGGCATGCGCAGAACTCCCAACGCCAACCTGGAATTTGCGTTGCTGGCTGACGGTGTTCCGGCAGATCAAGTCTACGAGGAGCTGTCAAGCGAGGCAGGCATCGCCCGCGCGTTCAGCAAATTGGATACCATCAAGGACCAGGTGGTCTGGTGGGAAGCAGGCGCACAACCGCCGCAGATGCTGGCCGACGGCGAGGTTGCGATGAGCACCGCCTATAACGGCCGCATCTTCAATGCCTGGGCCTTGGAAAGCCAGCCCCTGACCATCGTCTGGGACGGCCAGGTGCTGGCAACGGGATTCCATGTCATCGTGGCCGGCACCCGCAAACTGGAGTTGGCCCGAAAGTTCGTCGCGTTCGCCACTACTACCCGGTCGCTGGCCAACCTGACCAAGTATATTTCTTACGGTCCGCTGCGCGAGTCATCGCTGGCGCTGGTGGACAAGCATGAAGAAACCGGAATCGACATGGAACCGCACCTGCCCAATGCGCGGCAGAACATGGCCAACGCGGTGCTGGAAGACCCTGAATGGTGGGCGGACAACCAGGACGAGATGAACGAACGCTTCGCAGCGTGGTTGATCAGGTAAATCGTGGAAGCAGGAAAAATTAACGAACAACATGAGAGCTACCTAACGTTCCACTCTACGAGCGCTGTGCTCTCTGTGGCATACAAATTATGACCAAAACGCGTGCCCGCGCGGTCATGCTGGCGCTGCCGCTGACCGCGTTCATCCTGGTGACATTTGTCGCGCCCCTGGGCAGTATGCTCATGCGCAGCGTGCACGATCCGCTGGTCGCGGACATCATGCCCGAAACCGTTGCCGCGCTGGCGCAATGGGACGGGACAGGCTTGCCGGCAGAGCAGGTGTACACGCTGGCGGCGCAGGAACTCGACCGGGCGCGGGAAGAGAGAACCATCGGCAAGCTCGCGACCCGGTTGAACCGGGATACCTCCGGGCTGCGCGGCGTGATTATGCGCACCGGCAGAGGCTTGAAACGCGCAGGTGAACCACCCTGGTCAGTGTCCTTGCCGGCAATAAATCCGGCCTGGGGGGAACCCGCGGTCTGGCAGGCGCTGGTCCGTACCGGGGCGCGAGTCACGCCCGTGTATTACCTTAACGCGCTGGACCTGACCTTCGGCAGCGACGGCGGGATTGCCCGGCAACCGGAGGATCGCCGCATCTACACCGCCCTGTTCATCAAGACTATCCGGGTCAGCCTGACCATCACCCTGCTGTGCCTGGCAGTCGGTTATCCTGTCGCGTACCTGATCGCCCATTCAGCGCCGCACCTGGCTCGCCTGCTGTTGGTACTGGTGCTGGTGCCGTTCTGGACGTCCCTGCTGGTACGCACCACCTCCTGGATCGTGCTGTTGCAGCAACAAGGTGTGGTCAACGACCTGCTGGTCTGGCTTGGACTGGTCCCGGATGAACAACGGCTGACGATGATCCATAACATGACCGGCACCACGGTCGCGATGACTCATGTGCTGCTACCGTTCATGATCCTGCCGCTTTATTCGGTGATGCGAGGCATTCCCGCGGTACAGATGCAGGCAGCCATGTCCCTGGGCGCCTCATGGACCAGGGCATTTTATAGGGTCTACCTGCCCCAGTCGCTGCCCGGGGTCGGCGCCGGTTGCCTGCTGGTATTCATCCTGGCAATAGGTTATTACATCACACCGGCGCTGGTGGGCGGGCAAAGCGGGCAGTTGATCTCCAACTTCATCGCCTACCATATTCAAACTTCGTTGAACTGGGGGCTGGCCGCGGCCCTGGGTTGTGTGCTGTTCATCGCCGTGTTGCTGCTATTCCTGCTCTATGACCGGGTACTCGGGCTGGATCGAATGAAGCTTGGCTGATATGCGGATCAATCCCGGAAAATGGGCGCTGCGGCTGTTCTGTGGTCTCGCATTCCTGTTCCTGGTCGCGCCGATCCTGGTGATCATCCCGCTGTCGTTCAACGCCGAACCCTATTTTACGTTTACCCGGGGCATGCTGGAACTGGATCCGGATGCGTATTCTCTGCGCTGGTATCAACAGGTAATTTTCGGTGAACAATGGCAAAACGCGGCGCTGAACTCACTCATCATCGGCGTGTCGGCAACGGCCCTGGCAACCGTGCTGGGCACACTGGCAGCCCTGGGCCTGTCCAGCCCGGCGCTACCCTGGCGCCGCTCGCTCACCGCGCTGTTGATTTCGCCACTCATCGTACCTATCGTGATCAGCGCCACGGGCATGTTCTTCTTCTATTCCAGTCTCAACCTGACCCAGACCTACAGCGCATTGATCCTGTCACACGCAGCCCTGGGCGCACCGTTCGTGGTGATCACGGTGACAGCGTCCATGGCCGGTTTCAACCGGGAGCTGCTGCTCGCGTCGGCGAGTCTTGGAGCCGGACCGATACGGAGTTTTTTCAAAGTCCAGTTGCCTATCATCAGCCCCGGTGTGATTTCCGGCGCACTGTTTGCGTTTGCCGCATCCCTGGATGAAGTGGTGGTTGTGCTGTTCATGGGCGGCATTGAGCAGCGCACTATCCCCAGGGAAATGTGGTCCGGCATACGCGAAGAGATCAGCCCGGCCATCCTTGCCGCGGCCACTTTCCTGATCCTGGTCGCGCTGCTGTTGCTGATTGCAGTCGAACTACTGCAACGCCCAGAGAAAAAACGGGGTAATTAAGGAACTTCTGAGACTTAATCCTAGTACTCTTTCAACTTAATTCATTTCCGGTTTCTGTTCCCGTGACAGTAAATCATGTACTGCCGCCTGCGGGGTGACTTTGCCGTCAATCACGTTCAGGACCTGTTTGCTGATAGGCATATCCACCTTGTATTTTTCAGCCAGCGCGCAGACCACCCGGGCGGTGTGTAGACCTTCCACCGCCTGGCCGATTTCCGCCAGCGCCTGTTCCGGCATTCTGCCCTGGGCCAAGGCCAGACCAAAACGGCGGTTACGGGATTGATCGTCCGTACAGGTGAGTGTCAGGTCGCCCAGCCCGGACAAACCCATGAAGGTATCGGCCCTGCCTCCCATAGCCCGTCCCAGACGCATGATCTCAGCCAACCCCCTGGCAATTAACGCGGCCCGGGTGTTGGCGCCATAGCGCAGTCCATCGGCGATGCCGGCGGCAATTGCCATGACGTTCTTTACGGCGCCGCCAACCTGCGCGCCGATGATATCATCGTGGGTGTAGGACCTGAATACCTCGCAATGGAATAATTGTGATAATTCAAGCGCAACGGAAGGGTTTTGCGAGGCAATCGTCACCGCAGTGGGCATACCCTCCGCCACTTCCCGCGCGAACGACGGCCCGGACAGCGCCGCGACCCCGACGCCAGGCAGATATTGCTCCACCAGCAAGTGGTTAAGAGTCAAGGAGCGCTGATCGATGCCCTTGCTCGCCAAGCAGATACTGAAGTCGTGTTTTGGCAGCCCTTGCAACTCCTCCAACACATCGATCAATCCGGCGCATGGCGTAGCTAGCAAAACATGTTTCACGCCGGTAGGGAGCGGCGTAAAACGGCGCACGGCAGTCAGGTTGTCGGGAAACTCATGGCCAGGGAGATGGTGATTATTGCATTTTTCCTCTATCAGCCGGTCCAGATGCGAGTCAAGGCAATCCCACAGGAAGGTCCGATGTCCGTTGCGCGCCAGGACCAGCGCCAGGGCAGTGCCCCAAGAGCCTGCGCCCACAACCATTACCGGGAGCTTGCTCAATGGCGCACTTCCGCCTCTGCGGCGCGTTTCTGTCGGAGCTGCTGGTACAGCGCATCGAAATTCACCGGCGCCAGCAGCAGTTGCGGGAACCCGGCGCGCAGCGCCAGATCGGAGATCATTTCGCGCACATAGGGAAACAGGATATTCGGGCAAACAGTAGCCAGCATACGGCCCAGGATATCCTCGGGGAAATCAACGATGAGAAATATACCGGCCTGTTGCACCTCAATGAGATAAACAGTCTTGTCCTGAGCGCTGACTGTGGCGGTCACCGACAGGGTTACCTCATACAGATTGTCCCCGAGTCCATCTGCCGAGTTAGCGATATCCATGTGCACAGAAGGTTTCCACTGCTCCCGGAAGATCTGCGGCGATCCAGGGGTTTCCAGCGAGACGTTCTTTACGTAAATCTTCTGGATGTCGAACTGGCCGCGCGGGCCCGTTCCTTCAGTCGACGCCGGCTGGTTTTGCTGCTCCTCTGCCATCGGTTTTCTCCTGGATATTTGAATGAACGGACGCGGAGTTGTGATCCGTTCCTGTTGTTTGTGGCATATTATTCGCGCGTGACCGGCAGATTGGCGTTGCGCCAAGCTTCCAGCCCGCCTTTCAATGAATAGATTTTCTCAAATCCGGCAAGCTTCAGGATGCGCCCCGCTTTGACGCCGTCCGAATCCCGGCTGCAACACAGGATGATGGGGTTTGATTTGTATTTTTGCAGTTCTTTCTGACGGCTTTCCAACTCCGCGGCAGGGATATTGCGGGAGCTCAGGATATGTCCCGAAGAATAATCGGCGCCGGCGCGCAAATCCAGCAACAACGCTTTTTCATGATTCAGCAAACGCGTCACTTCGCTCGGGGCCACTTGGGTAAGGCCGGACATGGTAGAACCGAAAATATTCCATAACAGCAAGGCCAGGATAGCGACGAACAACAAGACCAGCCAAAGGTGATTGGCAATGAATTCAGGCAATTTCTCCATGGGGGTATTATATCTCATTTCTCAAGCCGGTATGCGCCCGTACCCATAATCGGTTATCATGTGGCGCTTTATCAACCGCGAACAGCGCCGGCTCTTTCAGCGGGTTCTTAAAGCAAACTGAGGAAGCTCTGAACAAGACTATCCTGGACTTGTCAGAGTACGGAGAATAATTATGCGTTTAACATGGTCACTTATACTACTGCTGATGCTGCCAGGTCTCGCCAGCGCGCACGGACCGTCAAGGAAATCGCTGAAACTTGAGGTCAGCATTGATGCCGGCGCCGAAAAAGTCTGGGCATTGCTCAATGAATTCTGCTCGATCGCGGAATGGAACCCCGGCGTAACCGACTGTGAGATGGACGCGCCCGACCAGCCCGGAACCATCAGGACCATCACTCTTGCCGCCGGCGGCGCCCTGGAAGAAAAACTGGGCAAGGTAACGCCGGAAACGATGCGCATCCAGTACACGCTGGTAAAATCGAATTCGGACGCGCTGCCGGTCAGGACAATGGGATCGATATTGACCGTGAAACCGGTTGACGACGGGACCTCGACCTTGGAATACAAGGCCGCTTTTTACCGGGCCTACCCGGGCATGGACCCGCCGCCTGAACTGAATGACGAAGCCTGCGCAGAAGCCATCCGCAACCTGTACGAACCCGGTCTGAACAGCCTGAAGGCAGCCGCGGAACAGTAATACCAGCAGCCAGGTCCGTGCATCCACCCACCGCGCCGGCATTGCCGCTGCTGCGCCTGGTAAGCGCAGTCATCTGCCTGCTCTTTTGCCTGTACGCGGGCGCAGCGCCGCTGTCCTATATCACCAACCAGGAAGCGGACAGCGTTTCCGTCATCGACAATGCAACCCGCACGGTTATCCATACCATTCCCGTCGGCAGCCGGCCGGCGGGAGTGACGACCACAGCGCATAATCGCCACGTCTATATCACCAACCCTGAAGGGCGGAGCATCAGCGTTATCGCAACCTCCACCAACACGGTGATACGAACTCTGCCCACGGGCGGATCGCCGCTCGGCATCGTCGCGGACAGCCGTGGGGAGAACATATATGTCGCCGACTGGTACGGCAATCGCATCCATGTCATCGCCGACAACACGCTTGAGATCATAAATGAACTGCCTGCAGGCAGGACCCCCGCAGGTATGGCGCTGGGTGGCGGGGACCGTTACCTGTACGTCGCCAACAAGGAAGACAATGCGGTATCGGTCATCGACCTGGAACGGCGGCGCATCATCGCCGAGATACCGACCGGCAAAGCGCCGTTCGGGTTGCTGCTGCTGGAGCAGCAGGGATTGTTACTGTCGACTAACGTGCAGGACAGTACTCTCAGCGTCATATCGACGGCGCAAAACAAGGTCACGGCAACCGTCCGGGTGCGGGAATTTCCTTATGCGATGACTTGGCACCAGCCAACACAGAGGCTGTTCATCACCAACCAGCGAGACAACAGCGTCTCCGTCGTAGACCTCGAACGGATGGAGGAAGTTGCGCTTATCCTCGTTGGCGACTACCCTGAGGGAATTGACCTTGACCCGGTGTCCGGGCTGATCTACGTCGCCAACTGGTTCGATGGTGATGTGGCGGTGATAGACCCGGTCTCCCTGCAGGTCATCGACCGGATTGCAACGGGGGACGGCAGTCGCGCCTTCGGGAAATTCATCACACCGGACAAATCCGTTATTGATACAAAAGGGCCACGGCAATATCGTCATCAATAACCGCATATATGGCTGCAATGTCTGCTTTGCCAATGCAAACCTTACGCTTGCATACCGGGGCGAACCATATATGAGGTATTCGGCTTAACAGGACAGAATTTTTATTCTAACCCCATGAATTCATGAGAGTAAATTCGGCAGGGGTGACGAGTAACGGGGGATTTGCTAAAATACAGCCCTTATCGTTTTCAACTCATTACATACTATTCTACACTTTTTCTCCGGTTGCCATGCGCTTACTCCACCGTCCAATGGTATTGATCATCCTGGATGGTTGGGGCTATTCGGAGACAACTGCCTACAATGCCATCCACAGCGCCAGAAAACCGATATGGGACAGCATTTGGGACAGCTATCCTCACACCCTGCTTAACGCGTCCGGCATGGATGTGGGGCTGCCGGCCATGCAGATGGGCAACTCGGAAACCGGTCATATGAATATCGGTTCAGGTCGAATCGTAGACCAGGAGTTCACTCGCATCACCAAGGCCATAGAAGATCGGTCGTTCTTTGAAAACCAAACCTTGAAGGACGCCCTGGAAACTGCGGCGCAGAAAGGCCGCGCGGTCCATATCATGGGCCTGTTGTCTCCAGGCGGTGTGCACAACCACCAGGCACATATCTTTGCCCTGTTGGAGTTTGCCGCGCAGTACGATGTCAGGGATATCTATCTGCATGCCTTTCTGGATGGTAGGGACACGCCGCCGAAGAGCGCGGAAGAATACCTGGATGAGGCCTATCTGAGGATGCTGGAACTGGGCAAGGGCCACTTTGGCAGCCTGGTCGGGCGCTATTACGCCATGGATCGCAACCAGCGCTGGGAACGCACGCAGGTCGCCTATAATTTGATCACCGCGGCTGAGGCTGAATACCAGTCGGTCGACGCATTCATCGCGGTGGACATGGCTTATGGCCGCGGCGAGACGGACGAGTTTGTAAAACCCACCGCGATCGTTCGGCGCGACGGTAGCGCCGCCCGGGTCGAAGCGGGTGATGTGGTCATCTTCAGCAACTATCGAGCAGATCGCGCGCGGCAACTAGCCGAGGCGTTCACCTCGGCGGATTTTAACGGTTTTGCGCGCGGCGCGCCGATTGACCTCGGCGCGTTCATCAGCATGACCGAATACCGATCGGATTTTGATTTTCCGATTCTGTTTCCTCCAGCACAATTGAAGAATGTGCTGGGCGAGTACCTGGCCAAGGCCGGGCTGACGCAGTTGCGCATCGCCGAAACGGAAAAATACGCCCACGTCACATTCTTTTTTAACGGCGGCGAGGAGCGGGTATTCAAGGACGAGGACCGCATCCTGGTGCCATCGCCCCAGGCGCCAACCTACGATCTGTGCCCGGAGATGAGCGCGCCTGAAGTCACAGAACGCCTGACTGCTGCGATCGCGGCGGAGAAATATGACGTGATTATCTGCAATTTAGCCAACGCTGACATGGTGGGACATACCGGAGATTTTGATGCGACTGTCAAGGCCATTGAAACTATCGATGCCTGTCTAGGAAAAATTCTTGCGCAGACCCGACGCGTCGGCGGCGAAATGCTGATCACTTCCGATCACGGCAATGCCGAGCAAATGCGCTCATTCATCACGGAAAAAGTCAGGGAACAGGCGCATACAGCTCATACCAGCAACCCGGTGCCACTGATCTACGTGGGGCGGCCCGCACAGGCCGCGCCTAGCGCCACCGCGGCGCTGTGTGACGTCGTGCCGACTATGCTAGACCTCATGGGGATGGAAAAGCCGGAAGAGATGACCGGCGCCCCCTTGTTCAAGCTGTGCTGAACTTTTTGCGGATTAAGCCCACGCGCTATCTTGTGGCGCTGTTGCTGATTGTCCCTGCCCTGTGCAAGGCCGACAGGAAAGCGACTGCTGAACAGGAAATCGAGTCGGTCAAGTCCAGGATCCAGACGCTTCAGACCCGGATCAGATCGGCAGAAAACGAGGTTGAGCAAATGCTGGCCGAGTTGCGCGGATATGAAACCTCGGCTGCCGAAATCAACGTGGCGCTCACACGGATCAATTCGGATATTGAGACCGGACAGGAAAAGTTGGCAGTCCTGAGCGAAGAACTTCAACGGCTCAGCGAGCAACTGCGTAGGGAAACAGCGCTGCTGGCCGAACAGGCGCGCGCCATGCACCGCACCGGTAGGAACGACTACCTGAAACTGCTGTTGAACCAGGAGGACCCGGCCCTGTTCGGAAGAACCCTGGCGTACTACGACTATTACAACCGGGCCAGGACCGAGCGGATTGAAGTAGTCAAGTTGGCGCAGGAACGAAGCAAAACATTACAGGAAACCCTACGCATCGAAACGGAAGGACTGATTTCCTTGCGCTCCGACAAGGAGGAAAAACTGGCGGAACTAGCGGAGCAACGCAAAGGCCGCGAGCAATTGCTGGCCCGCTCAAGACGTTTTATCGATGATCAGGGACAACAGCTACAGATCCTGTTGAATACGGAACGGGAATTGGGAACATTGCTCAACAGGCTTAACCGCAACGAACGAGAGTTTGAACAGGAATCCCCGTTTGCCAGTCTGAAAGGAAAACTGCGGTGGCCGGTGCGCGGCAGGATCATAAGCCGCTATGGGGAGTTCAGAAAAGGCGGAAGACTCAAATCCCGAGGGATCACCTTTGCCGCCGCAGCCGGGACTGAGGTGCGCGCGGTCAGTTCCGGCACAGTCGTCTACGCGGACTGGTTCAGGAACCTGGGCCTGTTGATGATCCTGGATCATGGAGACGGATATATGAGTCTGTACGGATATAATGAAGTATTGCTGAAACAGGCTGGAGACCGGGTGGACAGGAATAATCCAATTGCCAGAGCCGGAGATACGGGAGGCCAACCGCGTCCCGGCCTCTATTTCGAGATCAGGCGGGCTGGGAACCCGTTGAATCCTTCTTTATGGTGCAGGAGTTGATATGAAAATAAAATCCGTAATAGCAGTCGTGTGCAGCCTGCTTGTCATTGTGGTGGGCCCGCACTCCGAGACTAGAGCTGCCGTTGAGCCGGGAGAACTGCCTATCGATGAGATCAGGGCATTTGTCGAGGTGTTCACGAAGATTAAGAAAGACTATGTGGAAGATGTGGAGGACGACGTGTTGCTGGAAAACGCGATCAGAGGCATGCTGGAAGGCCTGGACCCGCATTCGTCCTACCTGGATGAAGAAGCCTACCAGAACCTTCAAGAGGGGACCACCGGAGAATTTGGCGGCCTGGGCATTGAGGTAGGCATGGAAGACGGGTTTATTAAAGTCATCTCGCCCATCGACGATACCCCGGCGCAAAAGGCGGGCTTGCAGGCCGGCGACCTGATTATCCGGCTGGATGAAACCCCGGTGAAAGGCATGTCCCTGAATGACGCCGTGCTGCGTATGCGCGGAGAACCGGGAACCGATATCACCCTGACCGTCATCAGAGAAGGCGCAGAAAAACCGCTGAAACTGACTATTACCCGGGATATTATCAAAGTAAAAAGCGTCAGGAGCCAGACCCTTGAACCCGGTTTCGGATACTTGCGTATCTCTCATTTTCAATCCCGCACTGCGGAGGACGCAAGAGTCGAGTTGCAACAGTTGAAGCAGGACAACGGCGGCGCCCTGAACGGGCTTGTGCTCGATCTCAGGAATAACCCCGGCGGTATCCTTAACGCAGCCGTTAACGTGTCTGACCTGTTTCTGGATAAGGGTTTGATTGTTTATACGGAAGGTCGCATCGATGATTCAAAATTAAGATTCAACGCAAAGCCGACAGACCTGCTGGATAACGCGCCGGTTGTCGTGCTGGTGAATGCCGGTTCCGCTTCCGCTTCCGAAATTGTGGCAGGCGCGCTACAGGACCACAAACGCGCGATCATCATGGGTCAGAAGACCTTTGGCAAAGGCTCGGTACAAACCGTCCTCCCGGTGTCCAACTCGGCAGCCCTTAAATTGACCACTGCGCGTTATTACACGCCTTCCGGGCGTTCCATACAGGTTTACGGCATAGAACCCGATGTCGCTCTGACCCGCGCCAGGTTCGAATCCCTGGAAGACGAAAGCTTGAATATCATCACCGAGGAAAATCTGGACAGACGCCTGGATAACAATTCGGGAGAGCGCCCGGAAGGAGATGGGGCGGCAACGAAAACGGAGGAGGAAAGTGAAGTCCGGCTCACGCAGGATTATGCCCTGCAGCAGGCGCTGAACGTGTTGAAAAGTTTGCATATCCTGGGCCAGATAAACCCGCCACAATAATTGCGCCTAGCGCAAATGGCCCGTCTACAGTTCACTCATTACCTTAAGGATCAGCCAGCCGCCGGCCAACCCGAGCAGCGCGGGCAACAAGGGAAAACCGCTTATCAGTGTCGCGGGAGCGGCGACGAAGTGGAATATCAGGGCCGCCAGGATCAGGGCGCAACCAAGTATCGCGCGGATATTATTACTGTTATTCCTGCGCAATTCTCTGCGCAGCCCGTCGACATCGCCTGATTTCAACTCGACCTGGAAGCGACCGTCGTGCAGGCGATCCACCAACTCCATTACCCTGTGCGGGAATTGGGGCAAGCGGTTGACCCAATAGGGAACGGTGTCCCGCGTGCCCTTGAGCAAAGCTCGCAGGCCCACGCGGCTGTCCATCCAGCGCTGCATGATAGGTTTTGCTGTTGCCCAGAGATCCAGCTCTGGGTAGAGTTGGCGACCCAACCCTTCAATATTGACCAGGGTCTTTTGCAACAACACCAGTTGCGGCAGGATCACCATGTTGAACTGCCGGGCGGTCTGGAACAGCCGCAACAACAGCGCTCCGATTGACATCTCGCGGATGGGCCGGTCGAACATGGGTTCGCAAACGGTGCGAATGGCAAACTCGAACTCATCCACTCTGACACCGGGCGGGACCCAACCTGATTCGATATGCAATTCGGCAACGCGGCGGTAATCGCGGTTCAGAAATGCCAGGAAGTTGTCAGCCATATAGCGCTGATCGTATTCACTGAGGGAACTCATGATGCCGAAATCCACCATCATGATACGCGCCTTGCCGTCTGCCAGCGGTTCTATGAAAATATTGCCGGGGTGCATGTCTGCGTGGAAAAAGCTGTCCCGAAATACCTGGGTGAAGAAAATCTCCACCCCGCGTTCAGCCAGCCATTTCAAGTCCACGCCCGCTTGTTCCAACGCCACCGTATCACTCACGGGTATCCCGGACACACGTTCCATTACCATCACATCCCGGCCTGTTAACTCCCATACAACCTCGGGAACGTACAACACATCGGAGCCGGAAAAATTGCGGCGCAATTGCGATGCCGACGCCGCTTCCCGCATCAAATCGAGTTCATTGAACAACGTTTTCTCAAACTCCTCGACCACCGAGGTGGGTTTCAGGCGCCGTGCGTCTCTGGAATAGCGCTCCACGGTCTCTGCGAGGATGTGGATAATGCCGAGGTCGCGGCCAATCACCTTGTTTATTTCAGGACGTATCACCTTGACAATCATCGCCCGCCCGTCCTGTAGCGTGGCGGCATGGACCTGGGCCACCGAGGCGGACGCCAGTGGTGTTTCATCAAATTCCAGGAATATGTCCTCGATACTTTTTCCCAGCGAACGTTCGATGATCTGCCTGGCAATGCTGCCGGGAAAAGGCGCCACCTTGTCCTGCAGCTTCGCCAGTTCCAGCGCGACGTCGTCCGGCAGCATATCGCGCCGGGTCGACAACAACTGGCCGAATTTGACGTAAATCGGCCCCAGGTCTTCCAGGGCCAGGCGCAGCCTCACACCCCGGGAATCATCCAGCTTGCGAAACCAGTTCCAGGGCAACAAGCGCTGCAGCCACCTGACCGAATGAAACAGGCGCAGCGTGAACACCAATTCATCCAGCCCGTGTTTGACGAGCACACGCTGTATCGTGAGCAACCTGAAAAATTGTCCTAGGGTTAACATTGCATCGAAATCATGGGGTTAGATCCCTGACCTACGCCCCACCCATTCCCGCGAAAGCGGGAATCCAGTGAAACAAAAGGTCGCCCTCCGGGCGACACAGAATCTGACTGGACTCCCGCTTTCGCGGGAGTGGTACGGAGGCATGTCTTGGTTTATGCCAAAAGTTACATGCAGTCGGGACGTGCAGAGCTAAGATCATCAGGGTTTAGTTTATTTACTCTTTGTTTCAGGCGTTCCACGTCATCGCGTAATTCGTCCACTGCGTGATTGAAGCGATCAATTTCATCGCGGTCCGGCAGTATTTCCTTTTCGTACAATACATATTCGCCCAGGTCCAGTTCAATCTTGTCCTTCAGGTGACGGATAAAACCGGCGCCGCTGCGCGCGAGATTTGCTGCCTTGTGCGCCAGGGTATCGCCGAGCGCTTGTGCGGCCTGCTCTTCCAGGTCGACCTCGAACCTGCGCATCAGCCGTTGAAAATCCTGCGCCAGGCCCAGGTCACCCCGTATCTCCAGGTTCCCGACCGCGGCCGGCTGGCCCTGCCCGGAGGAACGCATATATGCGAGCAGGTTGAGCGGCGCACCCCGGATCAGCACATCGGCCTCTGCGGCGTGATCCGTTTCGATGCGCAGCGCGCGATCCTGAATCACCAGGCTGATCACGGGCTGCGCGGTGTTCAGCAGTTCCACCTGGATTACCTTGCCTGACAGGCAGGCCAACTCTTCCAGGGTTTCCGGGTCCTGCAACAGCAGATTGTTCAGCACGCGTTCCAAGGGTTTCATAACTTGTAACCCTGGTGCAAGGCGACGATGCCGCCGTTCAGGTTCAGGTAGTCGACGCGGGAAAAACCGGCTTCCTCCAGCAATGTTTTCAGGCTATCCTGGTCCGGGTGCATCCTGATGGACTCGACCAGGTAACGGTAGCTGTCGGGGTCTTGCAGCGCCAGTTTCCCCAGCGCGGGAATAACATGGAACGAGTAACTGTCATAAATGCGCCTGAACAGGTCCGAGGTTACCCGCGAGAATTCCAGCACAAGGACCCGGCCGCCATATCTGAGTCCGGCATGAATGGCGCGCAGCGCCGCCGGTTTGTCGGTCATATTACGCAGACCAAAGGCCAGAGTCGCGCATTCGAAGCTGTTATCGGCAAACGGCAGGCGTTCCGCGTCCGCTTGTACGTAATACATATCATTGACCAGTCCCCTGTCCGCAAGCTTGTCCCGGCCAAAATTCAGCATGGCCTCGTTGATATCGCAAGAGACGACTTCATAGCCGGCCTGGTTCAGCAGGGCAGCGAGATCGCCGGTGCCGGATGCGACATCCAGCACGCGCGCGCCGGGTTGCAGACCGGCCAAGTGAACACACAGGCGTTTCCAGAGCCGGTGTATACCGAAGGACATCAGGTCGTTCATCAGGTCGTAGCGTGATGCGACCGAGCTGAAGATCGCCTCCACACGCCGGGCTTTTTCTTCCCGGGGAACCTTACGGAAACCGAAATCGACCGATTGTTTCATGTAACCCGGCGCTTGTAACCCGCCTTTTCCAGCGCAGCCAGGTAAGATGCCCAATGCCTTTCCTGGCGCTCGCCCAACTGGTACAGGTAATCCCAGGTATAGATGCCGGAGTTATGCCCGTCGTCAAAGCATAGTTTCAACGCATAGCTCCCGACCGGCTCGACCGTATCGATATTCACGTTTTCCTTGCCCGTCTGCAATACCTCCTGGCCGGGCCCATGGCCGCGCACTTCGGCAGAGGGAGAATACACCCGCAGCAGTTCGCAACCGAGGCTGAAACTGTTCCCGTCCGGGTATTCCAGCACCAGGCAACGTGATTTTTTCTTTAAGCTGACGGATACGGGTTTCATGACCGTTCAGAGAATATAGCGCGTCAGGTCCTCGTCCTTGATCAGGTCTTCCAGGTGGTCGTCCACGTACTTGGCATCTATTCTTATGCTGTTCTCTACCTGGTCGGGGGCCTCGAAAGACAGAGTCTCAAGCAGCCGCTCCATCACTGTGTGCAAGCGCCGGGCGCCGATATTCTCTGTGGACTCGTTAACCTGCCAGGCGATCTCGGCGATGCGTGCGATACCATCGTCTGAAAACGACAGGTCCACCTGTTCGGTCTGCAACAGCGCCGTGTACTGTTGCGTCAGCGACGCGTCGGGTTCGACCAGGATACGGCTGAACTCGACCACGCCCAGGGCATCAAGTTCGACCCGTATCGGCAACCGGCCCTGCAGTTCGGGGATCAGGTCGGAGGGTTTGGAAAAATGGAATGCGCCGGACGCAATGAACAGTATGTGGTCCGTTTTCACCATGCCGTAGCGGGTCGTCACCGTGGAGCCTTCCACCAACGGCAGCAGGTCGCGCTGCACGCCTTCCCTGGATACATCCGCGCCGCTTACCTCGGCGCGGCGCGTGACCTTGTCAATCTCGTCGAGGAATACCAGGCCGTTCTGTTCCACGTTCTCCAGGGCCCTGACCTTGATCTCATCCTCGTTCACCATTTTCGCGGCCTCTTCTTCCGCGAGGATCTTGAGCGCCTCCTTGATCCTCACTTTTCTCGTGCGCTTTTTTTCGCTGCCGATACTCTGGAACAGCCCCTGCAACTGGCTGGTCATCTCCTCCATACCGGGTGGCGCCATGATCTCCACGCCGATGGCCGGCATGCTGACTTCTATTTCAATCTCCTTGTCATTCAATTCACCGCTCTTTAATAACGCACGAAACCTCTCCCTGGTAGCGCTGGCCTGCTCTTCTTCCGGGCTCATTCGGGGCGGCGGCAACATGATATCCAACACCCGGTTCTCCGCGGCCAGTTCGGCCCGATCCCGCACTTTGTCCATTTCTTCCTCGCGGGTCATTTTTACGGCCACATCCGCCAGGTCGCGCACGATGGATTCGACATCCCTGCCGACATACCCCACTTCCGTAAACTTGGTTGCCTCAATCTTGATGAAAGGCGCGTTCGCCAGCTTCGCCAAGCGCCGCGCAATCTCCGTTTTTCCCACCCCGGTAGGTCCTATCATAAGAATATTCTTCGGCGTGATCTCGTTTCTCAATTCCTCGTTGACCTGGGCGCGGCGCCAGCGGTTACGCAATGCAATCGCGACCGCGCGCTTGGCCGCATCCTGGCCGATGATATGTTTGTCCAGTTCCAAGACGATCTGTTTCGGCGTCAGCGCTTCCATTATGATTTCGCTCCTTCACAAGGCAGTTCTTCAATGGTGATATGAGTGTTTGTGTAAATACAGATGTCGGCGGCAATGTGCAAGGCTTTTTCGACAACCTCGCGCGCGTCCAGTTCCGTGTTTTCCAGCAGCGCCAGCGCCGCAGCCTTCGCATAAGCGCCCCCGGAACCGATAGCCATGACACCGGTTTCCGGCTCTATTACATCGCCGTTACCGGAAATCAGCAGGGAACTGGATTTGTCGGCAACGCAGAGCATCGCCTCCAGGCGTCGCAAGATCCGGTCCGTGCGCCAGTCCTTGGCCAGTTCGACAGCCGATCGTACCAGGTGGCCCTGGTAGGATTCCAGCTTGGCGTCGAAGCGTTCGAACAGGGTGAACGCATCCGCGGTCCCACCGGCAAAGCCTGCTATGACCTGATCCCGGTACAGCTTCCTGATCTTGCTGGCATTGCCTTTCATCACGGTGTCGCCCAGGGATACCTGGCCGTCACCGCCGATGACCACTTTGTTACCCCGCCGCACCGACAGGATTGTTGTTCCTCTGAATTGTTCCAATCAATCTCTCCGGATTACAAACTTGTTATTTTATCGATATATGGGGTCAGAGTAAAAATTCTGCAATGCGCTGCGCCGCATTTTTCAACTCTTCGTTGATGGATTCAATGCCGGTTCCGGTGACGATGACGCTGAGTAGCGGGTGACCTTGTTTGATTTCAGTACCCGTGGCCGGGACGTCCGCTATGCAGAACCCTTCCAGGGGGAACTCATTGAACACAAGGTCTTTCGGCGCAAACAGGATGGCCTTGCCGATTAACCGGCGGGGGCCGTGGGTTTCCGCTTTTATCGGGTTGCCCTGGTACTGCTGATGTAATGACTGTCCTGTTTTCGCTCGCTGCTCTGATGGTTGTCGTGTTTTTTCCTCATTTCGTGGGTGTCCCAATTTTATTGCTTCGTGAGCTTGCGTTCCCGATGGGCGGACCGCACAGGCGTCATAATGAAGCCGCAGCACGTGAATGCCCAAGGCAAGCTCCAGCACCTCGACCGATGCGGTGTAGCGGGGGTTGACTTCGATGGGATGGATGACCTGTTCGTGCCGAATCGCATCGATGCCGAACAACCCGCGCAGTTCAAACCCGGTTGCGACCGCCGCGCCGATATTCTCCCATTGTTTGCGCTCCCGCTCATTCAACTCAAGCGGGCCGATACTGCCACAATAGCTGAATTCACCGGCATGGAACGCCGGCATGCCCACCAGTTGGCGCGTGACTCCCAATAACCGAGTCTCGTCGGACGCGGCGACAAACACCGCCGAACAGCTCTCGCCAGACAGGTGTTGTTGCAGGAAATAACCCGGCTCGATGGTTTCACCCTGGTGGCGCCGGATGCCGATGCCGCCAGCGCCGGACCGGGGTTTCACGAGCCAATCGCCTGAGGCGGCGTTGTTCACGGCATCGCTTCTGACGCTGGTTGAAGAGATAGCCGGGGGGTTGCTGGCCGCGCCGGGGTCGGTGGTGACGCCGGCGCCGCCTCTGACAACCGGACAGGGGATTCGGTTGCGTTGCAGCGCTTCGAATAAACGAAACGGGTCCTTCACGCTAAGACAGACCGTCTCCGGATTACCCAGCAGTGTCCGGCGTGCGCTAAGCTGTGCCAGAACAGCCGGATGGTTTTCCAATGCGCCGGTATAGATAAACGGCGCCTCCGGCGCCTGGTCGATCAGTTTGACAGCCTGACCGGGATAGGGAGATATAATTTGTCCGGGAAAACGCTGCCGCAGGTCCGTATCCCCAAACTGGTCCAGCCAGTACGGCGCAAATCCGGCCCGCTGCGCTGAAGCCGCCGCCGCCCTGGCGCTGGCGCCGACGATGATTAGCGATTTGTTACTCATGAGTCAGAGGTTGCTACGGCACAAGCAAGTGACGCCAAATCCTTGTGCCGGTAGTTTGGTTGTGTCCTTGGCCTTATTTTGTCTGAACCGAAACGGATAAGTTTACCCTTGTATATTATTTGTCAGACGGTGTTCATCATCAACCAGCGCTACCTTAGCTGTCCCATGATTGCCCCAGCGCCAGAATACCAGGTTGAGATCATCCGCGCCGGCTCCCGGTGCGAAACTCCGGACGCGCATACCCAAGTAACCGGCTTCGATCAACCGGTCGGCAAGATGCTGTGACGCAGGCACGATACCCGCCAACATTTCCTGCTCCCAGTTCCGGCAAAATATCTCTTCTGTCTTGACTCCCTGCGCCTCTTGCTCTGACGGATCCAACGCATCGAAAACAGGCTCGGCATCGACCCCGTAGGCGCACAGGGTAATCGGCTGCAATGGCCGCCCTACCTGGCTGGCCTCTCTGATGGCTGTGATGGGAGAGAGGGACGTGTAAAGCGCCGGGACTCCTATTCGGTTGAAACGGCCTCCATGGCGGCGCGCGCCTTCTCCCGAAGTCGGCTCCCAAGTCCAGCGCGGGTTATGTGCGCGATAGACGAGGCCGCGAAAGCGCATCAGCAGGACGAGGTATTACCCTCGCACTTCTCAGTCCGCTTGTTGCTTGCGGGAACATGTTTGCTGTCAAATACCGCTCAGGCATAACCGCCGGCCATGATTCGGTCGAGATGCGCGTGGACATCATCGGCCTTGCCTTCCCGCACCAGTTGGTCGGGAGTCATACCGCCAAAGCCGGATAATGGCTCTGCGCGAAACCAGGCATAAGCTGCCAGGTCTGAACCCGTGTGGGCCGATACCCGGTGGAGAATTTCAAGCATCTGGCGCAAGCGCGTCTGTGTCTTCCTGGCCCGGATGCGAGAAGCGCGCGAAAAAGCATCCTGCCCCAACCCCAGCGTATGTGCAATCTCACCCCGGGTCGTGCGCAGGGCGGTGGCGACAAGCGCGGGCGAGAAAACCTGATCTTTAACGAATTCCTGGAAATTCATCATATACCTCAAGAATTTTAACGCATTTAAACGTAATAATAAATGATAATTACAGGGGTCTCAACTATTTTTGAGACTCTCGATACTTTCCGGAGGTACACCTGTCACAAGGAGTTCGTACTCAGGTGGATTTCGACGAGCGTAGCGCCTCAAACGATGATAGAAACGGCTGAAACAGGACGAACCGGCCGTGCGCCGCATCTTGGATGCACCCCTTCCCCTTCAGGCTCATTTCATATTGGAATACACTGCGCTAGCGCAAGAGTCAGTGACCTGCTATACTCGTTTGGATGGGACGCCATACCGGACACATTGATGAAGCCTTGCGTCAGGTAGGAGTCCTGTTAACGGCCACCGGGGTACTTACCTGTGCGCTGGAACCGTCCCAAATTACGGCTGGCGGACTCGTCAGCCTGGTGGGTTTGCTGTTGATCTGGGCGGCAAGCCCGGAGGAGAAAGACTGAATGAATACAAGCGTTGTTCTGGTCGCGGTGATGGTGCTCGTGTGCGGACTGATCATGTTGTGGGCAGCCCGCAAGACGCGCCGGGACTCAGACTAGCCCCCCAGCTTGCGCGCAACCAGGTTCACCCTGGGCGAGGTTAATTTTGCGTGCGTGAAGCCCCACCACTGACACCGAAAACCGCCCGGTTCCGGATCTCACCAATACTTGCCCATTGTCTAACCCGCATTTCTCACCAAGTCGCTTGCTGCCAACGGAAATATGATTGCTTTCAAAAGCTTATGATAATATTCCACTTGTATCGTCATTACACAACGCGCTAGATGCGCCCTAGCTGAGCGTATATCCGACCAGGTCTTGTCTGGTCTCAGAAAAATTTATCGCCTCTTCCAGTCCTGTTTTGATACTGTTGTACTCTGTTATGAAACAAATCGTAATATTTTCCGAAAACGACGGTTGGCATGAGCAGCGCCTGGCCGATGCATTCAAGCGTTATCGCGCGCGTGTGGGGGTCGTATCCCTGAGAGAATGCCGGATTGATTTTGAACAGGCCACATCGGGTATCAGCATTCCGGGGTTTGCCGGTGCGCTGCCGGATGCGGCTTTCGTGCGCGCGGTTGCCGCGGGGAGTTTTGAGCAGGTGACCTTCAGGCTGGACCTGCTGCATGCGCTCAAAGCCTGCGGTGTTGTCGTGTATAACGATGCAGTCAGCATAGAGCGGACCGTGGACAAGGCCATGACCAGTTTCCTGCTGGCAAAAAACCGCATCCCGCACCCGCCGCTGTGGGTGTGTGAAACCGCCGAAGCCGCCCATGCAGTGATCCAAGCGCAACTGGACAAAGGTCATGCGCTGGTGCAGAAACCGCTGTTCGGGAATTGCGGGCGTGGCCTGCAATTGATCGATTCAAAGCAATACCAGTTGGACGGCGACCTGATCAACGGCGTTTATTACCTGCAACAGTTTATCGATCAGGACGACCGCAATGGTCGGGACTGGCGGGTATTTGTGATTAATCATAACGCGGTTGCCGCGATGGAACGCATCTCAGACCACTGGGTCACGAACCGCGCCCGCGGCGGGGAGTGCCTGCCGGCCACTCTCACCCCGGCGTTACGGGAACTGGCGGAAGCCGCCTCCAGGGCAACCGGCATCTGTTACGGCGGCGTGGATATCATCCGCGACCGGCACGGCGCGTTCCTGGTACTGGAGGTAAACAGCGTGCCGGCATGGCGCGGCCTGCAATCTGTGTGTTCGACTGATATTGCAAATTTACTGGTTTACGACATACTCGATAAGCTGGAGGAACCGGAAGTTATAAACAATCCGGTGACAGCGTCGCATCGCCTGGTTGGGAATACCGGTTAAAACTCAGTGATAAATTATGATCAGGCAGCCCGCGTACTCATTAATCCGATAAAGTCTGTGCAGCGATTGCACGGTCAGAACGCCCGGTCAGCGCCTTGCGCAGGTCGAATACCAGGCTCAGCATCGCGGGAACGATGAACAGCGTGAATACGGTGGAAACCAGCAGTCCACCGACTACCACGCCGCCTATGCCCCGGTACAACTCCGAACCGGCGCCCGGCGCCAGGATCAGCGGCAGCATCGCGAACGTGGAGGTGCCGGCGCTCATGAAAATGGGGCGGATGCGGCTGTGTACCGCCTCCCTGATGGCGGCGTGGACTTCCATGCCCTCTTTCCTGATATAGTTCAATGACTGGTGCACGATCAGGATAGGGTTGTTGACCACCGTGCCCAGCAGGATAATAAAGCCCAGCATGGTCAGTACATCCAGGGGCTGGTAGGCTATGGCCGCGTTGACTGCAGCCAGACCGAGGAAACCACCCAGCGCTGCCAGGGGTACGCTGAACATGATCACGAACGGATACAGGAAGCTCTCGAACAGAGCGGACATGAGCAGGAAGGTAATGATCAGCGCCAGGATCAGGTTCCATTTCAACGCGTCACCCGCCGCTACCAGTTTATCGGCGCTGCCGGTTAATTCTATCCGATAAAGCCCGCCGAGGTCGTCGCGCGCGCGCATGGGTTCGACGATTTCTGATTGGATGATCTCCATCGCGGCTTCTGTGGGCATCTCATCTTCCGGCACGATACGGATGGTAATGGTACGCTCCCGTTCCCGGTGGTTGACCTGGATCGGCCCGTAGGTGAGTGCGATATCGGCGATGGAACCCAAGGTCACCAGGCGGCCGGCCGGGGTGGCTACAGGCAGTTGTTCCAGAGTATGGGTATTGTAGACAACACCTTCTTCCGCTTTCAGGCGGATATCGATTTCCTTGCCCTCATGCTGGTAGTCACTGGCCTTTACGCCGTCCACCAGGGCGTCCACCGAGAAACCCAGGTCGCGGTTGCTGATTCCCAGTTCCGCAGTGCGGCGCCGGTCCGGCTTAACCTGCATTTCCGGGTTGCCCAGGTCCAGGCCGGGGATGGGAAAGGTCTGCGCGCCAGGCATCACCTCGGTAGCCATTGCAAAGATTTCTCCGCCCAGCGCGATAAGCCGTTCCAGGTCCGGTCCCTTGATCTCCACATCGATGGAACGTCCTTCACCACTTTCGTCTTCAAATATGCTCCATTTCTGTAAAATCGCTATGGCCCCGGGGACCGCAGTCATGGTCTGCCGGAAAATGGGGATCAACTCGCTGGTGCGCAACGGATCATTGGGTTTAATGCCCATGAATATTATTTCACCTTCGAACCCGAAAAAGAACGTATCTAGCCCGCCGCCGGGCAGTTCCTCCGCTTCCGGCGTATCCGCAGGATGGGACATGAGAAAATCCATTGCGCCCGCGAACTCGTTGTGAATCGAGCCCCGCTCCGCCACGGTGTAACCCGGCGGCGGCAGCATGAGGCCGAACAGGAAATCAGTGTTTCCGCTGGGCAGGTATTCTGTTTTCGGTTTTATCAGGATGCTGATACCCGTTGCCAGCACAACCACCACGCCGACGATCACCAGGCGGCGCAGCATCGATTCATTTATCCAGTAAGACAGCGACGCGATCCCGTCTCTTAACCTGGCCGCCAGGGACACACCGCCCCACAGGCTCCGAAAGCCGCCGCTACTGCCGGAACCGGCCGCCTGGAGCATGCGTGCCGACATGGTGGGTATCACGGTAATCGCGATGACCAGGCTCAGGCCCACGGCGCAACTGACGGCCACTGCGATATCGGCAAACAACTGGCCGATTTCCTCTTCGATCAGCAGCACCGGCGCAAACACGGCGATGGTGGTCAATGTACTTGCGAGCACCGCGCCCCACACTTCGGTGACGCCGTCGTAAGCCGCACTGAAGATTGGCTTACCCATTTGCCTGTGCCGGTAGATATTCTCCAGGACGACGATGGAATTATCCACTACCATACCGGTCGCAAATGCCATACCGGCGAGGCTGATCACGTTGATGGTCCTGTTGAACAAGCCCATCATCAGGAACGTGCCAATGATACTGATGGGGATGGTGAGCGCGGCGATAAAAGTGCTGCCGACATTGCGCAGGAAAACCAACAGCACCAGGATCGCGAGTGAGCCGCCGATAATCAGGTTATTTCGCACCAATTCTATCGCGCTGTTGATATACCCGGTTTGGTCCCAGGCATGAACCAGTTTCAGACCCATCGGATTCAGCAGTTCCCTGTTTACCTTTTCCACCCCTTCATTTACCTGGTCCATGATATCCAGTTCATTGGCGCCAATCTGACGTTGAATGTTCATCGCCAGCGTCCTGTGATTATGAACGAATATCGCTCCCCGGGGTTTTTCATGGGCAAGTTCCACCCGGGCCACATCGCGCAGGTACACGGGAACATCGTTACGCCTGGCGATCACGATGTTTTCCAGTTCTTCCGGTGACCGGTATTCGCCGACGGTGCGCACGATATAGCGGCGCTTGCCCTCATCGAAATCACCCCCGCTGAAATTGCGGTTTTCCCGCTCTATGGCATCAGCAAGTTCCACCAGCGTAACCTGGCGCAGCGCCAGCCGCGCCGGATCGGCAATAACGTGAACTTCGGCTTCTCGGCCACCATAGACGTTCACTTTGGATACGCCTTCCACCCGTTCCAGTTGCGGTATCACGTAATCGTCAAAAAAGTCATACAACGTGGAAAGATCTTTGCCCGAGCCGTTTTCCGCCATGGTTTCGAGATGAAACCAGGCTATTGCTCCCGAGACGCCGGCCTGCCCTGTTATGATCGGTTTCTCCACGTTGGCGGGATAATCCTCCACCTGGTCCAGGCGGTTCGATACCTTGAGCCTGGCTGCATCCTTATCGGCGCCGACCTGGAAACGCAGTGTTATCACACCCTGGCTGTCCTGGCTTTCGCTGCGCATCCTGACCAGACCTTCCAGGGATTTCAGCTCTTCCTCCTGTTCGTCGATGATATCCCGCTCCACCTCCAGCGGACTGGCGCCGGGCCAGATGGTGGTCACCGTGATCTCGGGCTTGGTCACTTCCGGGGCCAGTTGCACCGGCATATTCAATAACGCGACAATACCGAACAACACCAGGAAGATGACGCCGACCGCGGTGGTGACCGGATGGCGGATGCAGGATTGTATGAAGTTCATGGAACCGGGTACGTCAGCGGCTCCGCCTGCACGGGCTGCCCCGGAAACAATCTCTCATTGCCGCGCGTGATCACCTTGTCTCCCGGGGAGATACCGCCGTTTACCACCGTCCATACGCCCAGCGCATCACCAACCGTTACCGGCGCAGGAACAGCGCTGCCCTGGTTCACGAGGTATACCACCGTGCTGTTACCCTGCCTGACAATGGCATCCTTGGGCACGAGAGTGCCGGGGCTGGAATTGCCCAGTTGAAATGCGACCCGCGCAATCATACCGGCGCCGATCTCACTTCCCGGTTCGGTAAGTCGGAGTTTCACCGGGAAAGTGCGCGCCTGAATATCCGCCTGGGGGATCACGGCGCGTACATAGGCCGCATAGTCGCGGCCGGGGACGGAGTCAAACCGGACTGTTACCTTGGCGCCGGTCTTCAGTTGGCTGAAATATCTCTCCGGCACATCCACGTGAACTTCCTGTATGTCCGTGGACATCACCTCCAACAGCCTGGCGCCGGCGTCACTCCATTGTCCCACCTCGGTATGGCGGGCAATGATCACGCCGTTGAACGGCGCCCGAATCGTACTGCGTTCAATGTCGTGCCGGATCGCGGCCGCCTCTGCGCGTAAAGTCTCAATCCGGCCCTCCCAGGCATCGAATTCATAACGGGCTTCATCCAGTTGCTGGCGCGAGATAGCATTGCTCTCTGCCAAGCCCCTGTATCGTACCAGGCTGGTTTCAGCCAGTTTACTGCGCGCCAGCGCCTCGATCAGGCGCGCTTCGGCGGCCTGCAAACGTAATTCCAGCGGCGTAGTACGTAACATCACCAGGGGTTGGCCGGCGGTAACCCGGTCTCCCTCGCGCACCTTGAGTTCGGTTACCAGTCCGCCTATCTCACCGGCCAGCACACTGACGTTGGGCGCTTCCAGGTATCCCGGCAACTGTACGGACTGCCGCACCAGTTTACTGATCGCTTCCGTGTACCTGACCGGGCTTGCCTGCTGCGCGTTGTCCTGGGCGAATGACATCGTGGCAAAACAGACCGCGAGTAGCAGTCCGGCTATCGCGCCAGTACGCTTGGGGCAAGACGATAATGTTTGCATACTCATAGCGTTATATGACTTCTTGTTCTTGCGGGCAACACCTGATACGGCCTCGCTGGTCAGTTATTCGCAAGCATGCGCCACATAGACGGATAAAGCGCTATTCTCCGTGCAAAACGTGACTGAGGATACGACTGATCAGGCAATCCGGTTAGCTGCCATCAGGTAACTTCGTTAAGGCGCCCGGTGGCGCAGTCGTAGACGAACCCGCGAATTTGATCTTTGTAAAGAATGAACGGATTGGCCTGGATGCGAGCTATGGACTGGCGCACATTCTGTTCCAGGTCTTTGAATGCCTCCATCGCAAACGCGGGGCGGAGGCCGGTATCAGCCTCAATGCTGTCCTTGAGGTCATCGTCACGAAAGGTCAGCATCCCACAGTCCGTGTGTTGGATCAATACGATTGCCCGGGTATCCAACAAGCGTTGGGAGATGGTCAACGAGCGAATCACGTCTTCGCTCACTACCCCGCCGGCATTGCTTATCACGTGTGCGTCACCTTCCTGGAGACCCAGGGCTTTGTGCGGGTCCAGACGGGCATCCATACATGCCACCACAGCGAGTTTCCGCCCGGGCAATTTAGGCAGATCGCCTTTGTCAAAACCCTCCGCGTAGCGGGTGTTATTTTGGAGAAGTTCGTCTATCATGGTTATCACCAGTTAGTGTTGCGCTGGTTTTTACCCGGCACAGGTTACCACAATCGGCAATAGAAAAGGAGAATTACGCTGACCCCAGACGCTCCAGGACTTCGTCGTGCAGCCGCGGGCCGGACGCGGCAACGACCAGCCCACCATCTAGCGCGGTCTTGCCCTGCCAGTCGGTAATGACGCCGCCTGCGCCTTCCACGATGGGGATCAACGGCATGATGTCATAGGCTGACAGCCCGCCTTCGATCACCAGGTCCACGTAACCGCTTGCCAGCATCCCGTAGCCCAGGCATTCCGTTCCATAACGTGAAAAACGGCAGCCGGCGGCTACGCTCATGAACTTTTCACGGGTTTCGTCGGTCGGGTACATGGCCGGATGGGTACAACACAGGACGGCATCTGCGAGGCTCACAGGGTCACGTACCTTGATACGCGATCGCTGTTGCCCGCGCAGGAAGTATGCGATGTTGCCATCGCCCAACCAGGTTTCCCCGGTGTAGGGCTGGCGCATCGCGCCGGCAAGGCATTGAGCGTCCTGTTTCAACCCCACCAGAACCCCCCACATGGGTGTGCCGGAAATAAACCCGCGGGTACCGTCGATGGGGTCGATCAGCCAGGTAAATGCGTCACTACCCTGTTGTGTGCCAAATTCCTCGCCGATGATGCTATGGCCGGGATATTCGGCGGCGATGCGCGCGCGGATGAATGCCTCGGTTTCTTTGTCTGCCCGGGTGACCGGATCGAAAGACTCCCCCTTCTGACGCTTGTCGGTCACCTCAATGCCGCTGCGAAAATATTTCAGTGGAATCTCACCGGCCTGTTCTACCAGGTCTTCCAGGAAAAGCAGGTAGTCAGAAAATGCGCGCTCGTTACTCACCCGCTTCACCTCGGAGATTGCCTCGCTTGAGGGAAAAATAAACACCAATGAAACAAAGCGTCGCGGCGACGAAAAAACTGGCGTTGATGCTGGCAAGCAACGGACCGTGCTGCTCCTCCGAGAACTGCACCGGCCCGAGCATCAGCGCGAAGACCAGGGTCACGATTCCCATACTGAACATCTGCCCGATGATACGCATGGTGGAAACGGTTCCGGAGGCCGCGCCGAGGTATTTGCTGTCAACGGAACTCAGGATGGCGTTGGTATTCGGTGAGGCAAACAGGGAAAACCCCAGACCCACAAGCATCAGCGTGGTAACGACGAACACGGTCGGCGTCTGCGGTCCTGCCGCGGCCAGCAGGGCCAGGCCTGTTGCAGTAAGACCCATCCCCGAAGAGGCAATCAGACGCGGCTCATGCCGATCCGACATTCTGCCGGCCAGCGGAGAAAACAAGGTCATGACCAGCGGCTGGGAGATCATCACAAGGCCGGCAAACTGCGGGCTGAATCCCCTGATATTCTGCAGGTACAGGCTCATCAGAAACGTCGTGGAGAACGTCGCGGAATACATGATCAGCGCGGCGGCGCAGGAGTAGGAAAGCACGGGGTTGCCGGAAAACAGGTTAACGTTGAACAGCGGGTATTGCAGACGCTTTTCGTACCTGAAGAACACAGCGAAACCGATACCGCTGAGCAGAATCAGGGCGAATCCGGATAGCGCAGGCAAAACCGAGAACCCGTACATCAGCGCAATTACGGCAATGCCGTAGATCAGTGCGCCGGGGAGGTCGAATTTCTGGCCCGCAGGCCCGCGCCACTCTCCCTTTAAGTTAAACAGTCCTAAGATAATGACCAGCACGACAACCGGGATATGGAACACGAATACCGCGCGCCAGCCGAACTCCTGGGTGACCCAGCCGCCGATAAAAGGCCCGCAGGTAAGCCCAAGGTAAACCGCAGACACGGACAACCCCAGGACTTTTCCGCGCTTCTCCGGCGGATAAACGGACGACAGTATCGCGATGCCGGTACCGAACAGCATTGCCGCGCCCATGCCCTGTAATGCCCGGCACAGGATCAGCATCACCGGCGATAATGCAAATGACGCAAGAATTGATGCAATAGTCACCGTCGTCATGCCGGACAGGAACATTTTCTTGCGCCCGTACATATCGCCAAGCCGCCCGAACGGCAACAGGAAAACACCACTGGACAGCAGGTATGCCAGGGGTACCCAGCTTGCGGTAATCGCGTCCATTTCCAACCCGCGGGCGATGGTTGGAATGGCCACATTAACGGCCGACAGCATCAAAGGGGTGATAAAAGCGCCCAGGCAAACGATGGTGAGCGCTGTTCTCCGGAGAGTTTTTTCAGACATCAGGATATAAGGGAGTTCAACGCCGGCCTCGGCAGAAACTCTGTCTTGTCCTGCAGGGCTTTGCCGATAGCCAGCAGTCTGCGGTCAGACCCGGCCGGTCCTTCCAGGCAAATACCGGCGGGTAGGCCATTGGCAGCGAGGCCCGCGGGCACGCACAGGCTGGGTATGCCTGCATTGCTGGAAGGATCGGTATTGCGGATGATGGTCCCCATGGTCGGATGTTGTGAACCGTTCAGGGTAACGGTCTCGTCATCACCTATCGGGGGAGCGGTCATCGGTGTCGCAGGGATAACCAGTGCGTCCAGATCGTGGCGCTTGAAACAGTCTGAAAACAGTGCCTGCAACTGCGGCCGGCAGTTCTGCGCCGCGTTATCGTAGACCGCTTCGCTGATGGCGCCGGATACGACTGCGGTATACGCCTTTTGCACATCCGGGCTGGCTATCCGGGCCAGCACCTCTTCGATGGAGACGCCGGGCACATAATCATTAAGGTAGCGTATCATGTCATGTTTTGCTTCGTACAGCACGACCGGGAAACTCACCTTCTCGTTGAGATCGGCCACGCCGTCAAGGTCTACTTCCACCAGGGCTTTGCAGGATGCGGCCAGCATCTCCAGCGTGGACTCGATAACATCCGCCACACCCGCTTCCAGGTTCTGATAATAATAGGCGCGCGGCACACCCAGCCTGACATCTGCCAGCTTGATCTGTTCGGCAGGCGCCGGGTCGGCGGCCATCACCCGATCCAGCAACTGCAAATCTTCAACCGCCCCGGCCATCGGCCCCGGTGTGTCGCGGGTCGAAGAGATAGGGATGATACCTGCGCCGGGGTAACGGCCGACACTGGGTCTGAAGCCGCAGATGCCACAGAACGCGGCCGGCAAACGCGTTGATCCGCCCGTGTCCGTGCCCAGTCCGGCGGGCAGTATCCCCGCGGCAATCGCCACTGCAGTGCCGCCGCTGCTGCCGCCCGGTATCAGGTCAGGGTTGTACGGATTGCGCGCCGGGCCGAACGTGGGGTTGTTATTGGTAATGCCGAACGCGAGTTCGTGCATGTTGGATTTGCCGAAGATGACGGCGCCGGCGTCCAGCAAACGCTGGGCAACCGGCGCGTTCGCTGGCGGAACATGCCCTCTCAACGCCGGAGTGCAACCTGACGTGGGCAGGTCCGCGCTGTTGATATTGTCTTTCAGCAGCAGCGGTGCGCCCAGTAATTCCGGATTGCCATCGTCTCGCGGTTGCCGGTCCCGTTGCGCAGCGGCAGCCAGCAAGCGCGGTTCATCCAGGGCTACGACCGCATTCAGGCGCGCCACCTCCCTGTTACGTTCCAGCATGGCCTGCACATACTCGACCGCGCTGAACTCTCCGGCCTGCATAAACTCAAGAGCCTCAACAAGCGTCAAGTCAAGGATATTCACAACATTTCCTCGGCTCTATTTCGTCCCTGCTTGCAGATATTCAGAATTCGTAACCCGCCTGCAGGTACCACTCCCGCCCGCGATGAAATGTTTGCTGAGTAAATCCAAAGCCATCCTGGTAGTTGGAGAAGATGGTGTGCTTCTCATCTGTCAGGTTATCCACACCGGCGGAAACTGCCAGGCCGGTATTGCGCACATCCCAACGCACACTGGCATTGAACAGGTGCAGATCATTCTCTTCCAGCACAGGATTGGGAACGCCGAAACTCAAGGGCACGCCGGCAAACGGTCCGGCGGGCAGGATATCGTCGCCCAGACGCGGGATGTTGTTTGAGTTGACTCCCCAATCGGTGCGATATGACCACTCGAACCGGGGTGTCAGGTAGCCCAGATCGCCGATGGCAAACTCCTTGTAAATCTGCGCATTAGCGGTCCATTCGGAAACGTGCTGGAACGGGCTGTCCAGGGTCAGTCCCTGCACACTGCCCTCCAGCGCGCTGCGGTCGATATCGGTCATGCCGGCGCTACCGCTGATATACCAGCCCTCAGCCGGATTCAACAGCGCTTCCATCTCCACACCGATGACCTCTGCATCGCCGGCGTTGCTGACGAACGGTCCAAGCCGGGACGGATCGGCCACTAATAGTTGCAGGTCAGTGTAATCGGTAAAATATACGGCGACATTGAAGCGCAGCCGATCATCCAAGCCATCAAACTTAAAACCGCCTTCGTAGGATTTGACGAATTCGGGATCGAAGCTGGGTGTGCTGGCTTCCGGCGGGAAGATACGCTGCGTATAACCTCCGGACTTGAAGCCTTCGGAATAGGTGAAATAAGTCATCAGGCTGTCATTCCAGCGGTAGGACAGGTTCACCATCGGCACCAGTTCCGAGGTTTTGTGCGAGGTCCACTCATACGGGAGCGGCCGGTCGCCGATGCCGCATTGCGGCAGAGCCGGGTTAAACGGCATCGGGGTAGCTGGCGGCGGGCAGTTAAACGGCAGTGGCCCTACCGGCAGAACTTCAATGTACTGGTCCGGCAGGTAATCACGGGTATCCTCGGTGTAGCGCAGACCGAAGGTCAGGTCCAGTTGTTCATTAAAATGCCAGGTGCCTTGGGCGAATACCGCCCAGGAATCGGCGTCATAATGGCCGCCGGACTGCAGGTCGACCTGGGAAAAGCGTACCGGATTGATATTCTTCCCATCCTCCTCAAAATAATAGCCGCCGATGATCCAGTCCAAACGATCAGCAAAGCTGGCGCCTAACAACTGTAATTCCTGGCTGAACTGCTCGTGCTGGTAGATGTCAATAAGATAGGAAACCCGGATCGGGGAGCCATCCTGGTCGCCTTCAAAGTTCCCTTCAAAACCGCGTAGCGAAGTGATTGATTTCAGCTCAAGGTTTTTGCCGAGTTGCCAGTCCACGGTCAGGCCCGTGCCCCAGACATCCAGTTTCTGGTAGGAAGGATCGCCGCTGTAATTCAGCTTCTTATCACCATTGTCTATCCATTGCTGGTTGAAACAAACAGGATTGTTCGCATTCTCAGGGGAAAAACAGGCCAGGAACTGGAATGGGAAGCCACTGGGATGCGCCACATTAAAAAATTCGCCTCCTACAAATGAAGCGGGACCGCCGGTGGCCAACTGCGCGGCCAGGGTTGTGGCCGCCAGGGTCATGGACGGACCGCCTCCGGTCAGTATACCCACGTTCAAGGGCTGAATGCCGGTCAGAACGAACGGATTGCCATTCTCATTTTCAGCGCTGTAGTCAACAGACCAGTTGATATCGAGCTTGTCATTGGGCAGCCAGCGTAACGCCCCGCGCAACGCCACCACATCCTGGTCGCCCAGGTCTTTGCCGTCAAAGACACGTGTGACATAACCGTCCTGTTGGAAAGTCGCCGCGGTAAAACGGCCAAAAAACCTGTCGTTGAACGGAACATTGACCGTCGCGCGAACATTCAGCCGATCATCCTCGCCGTACTTGACATCCACCTTGCCCCCGAACTCTTCATTCGGTTTTTTACTGCTAAGCGAGATGGCTCCACCGATCGTGTTGCGGCCAAACAAGGTGCCCTGTGGCCCGCGCAATACCTCGACCCGTTCCAGGTCTACGATATCCAGGACCGCACCCACGGAACGGCCCAGGTAGACGCCATCGACGTAAATGCCTACGCCGGGGTCGATTACCGGGGTAAAATCATTCTGGCCAATGCCGCGGATATACACTGCGGCATTGGTGACATTGGAATAGGTAGTGGATTCGTTCAAGACCAGGTTAGGCACAAACTGGTCCAGTTTGCCGATATCCGTAACGCCGCGAAAGTCCAGCGCGTCGCCAGTGAACGCGGAAACCGCGATGGGCGTATCCTGCAGGTTTTCCTCGCGCTTGCGCGCAGTGACAACAATTTCCTCTATCAGCGCGCTGCTCCGGCCCTGGGCATAAACCGGCACGCTGAAATCCGTGAGCAGCGTCGCTGCTACCATAACTGCAACGCCATAATAAGCATGTGTTATTCGTCTATTCATTCCTGATACCTGATCGTTGTTTAACAAAGCTCTGAACAAGTCCATCCTGGACTTGCCAGAGCACGCAAAACAAAAATGCGATTTTTGTTTTGCTCCCAAAATCAATGCCTTATGGTCATTGATTTTGGCGATACATCCCTGTATCGCAGGAAACTCTGTCTTAAGCAGAGTTTCCTCAACAAAGCTCTGAACAAGTCCATCCTGGACTTTTCAGAGCGCTAAAAACATTTAGCATTTTAGAGATGGAAACGAAAAATGTCGATTTTTCATTTCTTCAGTTCACTTTTGCTCGCTCCACTGTTGAAAACTGCCACCGGATCGCGCCAATTGTTCCAGTAACGCGGAAGGCGTCCACCACAGGTCGCCATAGCGGGAGCGGTATTTTTCAACTGCCGCCAGCACATTATCAAGACCGACCATGTCGGCATATTGCATGGGGCCGCCACGGTAGCGGGGCATGCCGTAACCATTGACGAAGATTACATCAATATCGCCGGACCGTATGGCAATCCCTTCTTCCAGCACGCGCGCGCCTTCGTTGATCATGGAATACAGCAGACGTTCGATGATTTCCTCATCGCTGACGTCGATTTGTTTCACGCCCAGCGATTGCGCTTCGCGCCGCGCCAGTTCCATCACCTCGGGATCAGGCACGGCTTTTCTTCCTTCGTAACGATAAGTCCCGGCGCCGGTCTTCTGGCCCAGACGCCCCATTTCAGCGAGCACAGAGATCATTCGGCAGTAAACCGGATCGTCGGGCCGGTCCTGCCATTCGTTATTCAGCTTGTAGAATATGTCGAGGCCGGACAGGTCCATCACCGCGTGCGGACCCATGGCCATGCCCCAGTCAAACATAACCTGGTCGACCCGCTCAGGCGGGATACCTTCAAGCATCATTTGTTGCGCCTCCCTGATATAAGGGAAGAACATGCGGTTGCCGACGAAGCCGAAGCAGACTCCCACCAGGACGCCCACTTTGCGTATTTTCTTTGCGATGCCCATGGCCGTTGCGATAACATCGGCGGCAGTCTGTTCGGCGCGTACGATCTCCAGCAACTTCATGATGTTGGCCGGCGCAAAGAAGTGCATGCCGATTACGTCCTGCGGGCGTTTCGTGACAGCGGCGATCTCATTCAGGTCCAGGCTGGAAGTATTGCTCGCCAGGATGGCGCCGTCTTTACAGACCTCATCCAGCTTTGCAAATACCTGCTTTTTTACCTCCATGTTCTCGAAAACGGCTTCGATTACCAGGTCAGCCCCTGCAATATCCCCATAATCGGTGGTCGGCGAGAACATTTCCATCGCCTGTTCCAGTTGTGCTTGTGTCCTGCGCCCCTTGTCGACCGCGACCGAGTAGTTGTTACGGATGATCCCCAACCCTCGCTCCAGGCCGGCCTGGTCTGCCTCGAGTAGCGTAACCGGCATACCGGCATTGACGAAGTTCATCGCAATGCCTCCCCCCATGGTGCCAGCGCCGATGACCGCTACGCTGTTTATCTCCCTGGCGGGGGTGGTTTTCGGGACATCAGGTATCTTTGCGGTTTCCCGTTCCGCAAAGAACAGGTGGCGTTGCGCCTGGGAATGGGTGGAGGACTTGCACTCACTGAACAGCCGCCGTTCCGTTATCACCGCGTCCGCGTAGGATTGATTCACGGCTGCCCGCACACATTTAAGGATCTGGAACGGGGCGAAGAAACCCCGGGCCTTGCGCGCCAGTTGCTGCTCATACTCGGCGTAAAACGCATCATCCATACCCGTTGCGTCGACATCAAGTTGGCTCACCCGTTTCAGCGGCGCCGCATCGGCCAGCAATTCAGTGGCGTAAGCGATGGCGCCGGCGCGTAAATCACCTTCAACCAGCTTTTCGATTATGCCGGCCTCCAGCGCTTCCGCGGCGCCGACCTGGCGACCTGAAGTCATCATCTCCAGCGCCTTGCGCGCGCCAACCAGGCGCGGCAGCCGTTGTGTGCCGGTGGCGCCGGGCAGCAGACCGAGGTGTACTTCCGGGAGTCCCACTCTCGCGCCGGGCAACGCACAACGGTAATGGCAACCCATGGCCGTCTCCAGGCCGCCACCCAGGGCAGTGCCGTGGATAGCAGCCACGATCGGCTTCTCCGAGGCCTCGAATTTCTCCACCAGTTCCGGCAACCAGGGATCTGCAATGGGTTTGTCGAATTCAGTGATGTCAGCGCCGGCGATGAACGTTCTGCCCGCGCAGATCAGCACTACGGCCCTGGCCGCGTCATCGGCTGCGAGCCGCTCCAACGCATCCCAGCAACCTTTCCTGACTGCCGCAGACATCGCATTCACGGGTGGATTATCAATGGTAATGACGGCAATGCTGTCTTCGATTTCGTAGCTGATTGTAGCTGGCATGGATATTTACTGTCCTGTTGTTGTCTCAGGGCAGTAATCCTAATCGGTATCGGTTGATATGACAACCTCGCGGATATACCTTTCCGGCTATATCAGGTGGGAATGGGCAGCTCCGTTCTTTTCGTCACCGCGCGCAAAGCGAAGCTGGACCTGACCCGCGCGACACCGGGCAATGCAGTCAACTGTTCATGGTGGATGCGTTCATAATCGGCTGCGTCTGCGACGACGACGCGCAACAGGTAATCGTATTCGCCGGACATCAGGTAGCACTCCATGACTTCAGGGACCTGGGCCAGGGCGGCTTCGAATGCATCCTGGTCTTCCCGGCGCTGTCGGTTCAGCGCGATTTCCACGAACACATTTCCCGGCAACCCAACCGCCGCCTGGTTGATCAGCATCGCAAAGCCACCAATCACGCCGGCCTGCTCCAGTAACCTGACCCGGCGCAGGCACGCGGACTCAGACAAATTGACCCGCTGCGCGAGCCGAACATTACTGATGCGGCCATCCAGTTGCAGTTCATGCAGAATAGCGTGATCTGTCCTATCCAGTGATAACATTAGAATTATATTTGATAATTTTAGATAAATTATAAGAATAATTCTAATTATACACGATATTATCCAATATTTTGCAAAGAAATTCTCTTCACTTTTGACTAGACTTCTGTCTCAGAAACCTCTGGATTTAGCCAGATATTCGGGTTAACCCAACCAGGAGCAAACACGATGCAGATCGGAGTACCCAAAGAGACCAAGAACCATGAATACCGTGTGGGTCTGACGCCGGCCGGAGTGCAAGAGCTGGTACAGGCGGGACACCAGGTATTGGTCGAAACCAATGCCGGCAACGCGATCGGCATGTCCGACGCCGATTATGTCGGCGCCGGCGCGGCGATTGTTGCCAACGCACGCCAGGTGTTTGCCGGGGCCGACCTGATCATAAAGGTAAAGGAGCCCCAACCCGATGAATGCCGGCTGTTGCGCCCGGGTCAGACCTTGTTCACCTACCTGCACCTGGCGCCGGACCCGCTGCAGACCAGGTTGCTGCTGGACTCCGGCGCCATCGCGATTGCTTATGAAACGGTCACCGCGCCGGACCGGACGCTGCCTTTACTCGCTCCCATGAGCGAGGTGGCGGGGCGGCTGTCGGTACAGGCAGGGGCGCACTGCCTGGAAAAAGCGCAAGGCGGTTCCGGCGTGCTGCTGGGCGGCGTCCCGGGCGTGGCGCCGGCCAAGGCGCTGGTCATCGGTGGCGGTGTAGTGGGCGATAATGCCGCGGCCATGGCCTTGGGGATGGGCGCCGACGTGACCTTGCTGGATTGTTCCCTGCCGCGCCTGCGCCAACTCGACGCGGAATACGGCGGACGGGTCAAATGCGTTTATTCAACCCGGGATGCCATTGAAGACTATGCGCTTCAGGCTGACCTGGTCATCGGGGCAGTCCTGCGTCCGGGCGCCACGGCGCCGAAATTAATCGGAAAAGACCTGGTCAGACGCATGAAGCACGGTTCGGTCCTGGTTGACGTCGCCATTGACCAGGGAGGATGTTTCGAAACCTCCAGGCCGACCACGCACCAGGCGCCTACTTATATCGTCGATGGCGTCGTGCATTATTGTGTCGCGAACATGCCCGGCGCAGTCCCGCGTACTTCCACGCTTGCCCTGAATAACGCAACCATGCCTTATATCAGGGCGCTGGCTGACAAGGGTGTGAAGCAGGCCTTAACGGAAGACCGCGGATTACGCAACGGCTTGAATGTCTACCAGGGTCGCATCACCTGTGAAGCGGTGGCGAACGATCTTCATTACGATTACCTGCCGGCCGTGGAGGCTTTGGCCGCCTGAAAAACAGCGCTCAGTACATATGCTGGCCGCCATTGATGCTCAGGGTCGAGCCGGTAATAAATCCCGCTTCATCACCGACCAGAAACAACACCCCGCGGGCGATTTCTTCGGCCTTGCCCAGACGGCGCACAGGAATCTTGGCGATGATTTTTTCCAGCACGTTCTCCGGCACTGCCCGAACCATGTCGGTGTCAATATAGCCCGGCGCAATCGCATTGACTGTTATCCCCTTGGCCGCGCCTTCCTGAGCCAATGCCTTGGTAAACCCATGTATGCCAGACTTGGCGGCCGCATAATTCACCTGACCGTACTGACCCGCCTGGCCGTTGATTGAACCGATATTCACGATACGGCCGAAACCGCGCTCGCGCATACCATCGATGACACACCGTGACATATTGAAGCAGGATCCCAGGTTGGTCTGGATCACCCTGTCCCACTGCTCGAAATCCATCCTGTGCATAGTGCCGTCTCGGGTAACACCCGCATTGTTGACCAGCACATCCACCGAACCCAGGTCCTGCTCTATCTGGGTAACGGCATCCCGGCACGCATCGTAATCACCTACATCGAACTTGTACACGTTAATCTTGGTGACATCCTGGAACCTGGCTGCTGCCTCGTCGTTGCCGACATAACTTGCCGCCACATGGTATCCCGCTTTCTTCAGGGCGATTGAAATGGCCCCGCCGATACCCCGGGTGCCGCCTGTTACTACTGCTACTCTTGCCATGGTGTTTACCTCTGATTAAATCGCGTAGTATAGCATCAACGGGAAAGTGGAATAATAATGCTATACTTGATAGTAACCATATGGCCATTGCAATGAAACTTCTTCGGGTTAGGTCTGCTTTCTCAGCGTTTTTACTGCTGTTCGGGATGTGCTGCCATGCGGCCAATGCGCCTGCCGATACAGATAATCAAGCTCAGACCGCGGCTGAACTGACCCGGTCGATCGCGGATTACGAACAGGAAATCCAGGCCCGGGAGGCGGAATACGGCGTTTACGATCCGGCCACGGGTGAATACCTGTTATCCGTCGGCCTGGTATACCAGAATGCCGGCAGGCACCAGGAAGCGGCCGATGCATTCAACCGCGCCCTGCAAATCAAGCGGGTTAACGAAGGATTGCAAAGCGCCGGGCAGTTACTCATCTTAGAACAACTCATCAAAAGCAATATCGCCAGGGCGGATTGGGAGGAAGTGGATCGCAACTATCAGCAGCTATTGTGGATTCACAAGCGTAATTATGAGCCCGGCGACCCCCGGTTGCTGCCGGTCGTGGATACGGTCGGGCGCTGGAAGTTGAAGGCCTACAAGGAAAACCTGCTCGATAGCAGCGCAATCAGGATAATCGGTGAATCCGAAAAACTGTTCAAGGATACGATCAATATCCTGGAACGCCAGTATGGCGAAAACGACCCGAGGCTGATCAACCCTCTATACGGCAGGGCATTGACGAATTACCAGTATGCGATAGAAGTTGCCAATACCCCGCAGGATGAGTTTCGCGGCGCCGGCAGTCCGACCAGGACCCAGGTGATATGCCGCACCGTCCCGACCGCAAACGGCGGCGCCAGACGCATCTGCAACACCATCAGGGTACCTGATCCGAGTTACTACGCCAGCCAGAGCAGCAACAAGGACTTCGCGTTGGGGCAACGTCTTGTCTCGGTAGGCAAGGCATTGCAGCATATTATACTAATCCATGAAGCCAATCCGGACCTGCCTGAGGATTCCCATGCCCGGGCGCTGGCGCACCTGGGCGACTGGAACCTTCTCAGGGGCAAGAAAACCACGGCCTACAAGAACTACAAGGCCGCCTACGAATTGCTCGTGGACAGTGACGAGTACCAGGAAGTGATTGACGAATTATTCGGCAAACCGCAGAACCTGCCGGCCCTGCGCCTGCCTCTGCCCGAGATAGATCAGAAACTGGAAGAAGACAAGACCACATCCGTTCTTGCCTCGTTTGACGTGTCGCGTACCGGGCGCGCAAAAAATGTGCAGATTATCGAATCTGAACCGCCGGACGCGACTTCAGCCCGCAGGAAAGCCAAGAAAACCATCCGCGGGCGTTTGTACCGGCCACGTTTTGAGAAAGGCGAGCCGGTGGACACGGTGGGGAATAAAATCCGTATAGTAGATTAGACACCATGTTTGAACTTTCGTACAAGCTCAGACATGGTGTCTTCGGGTTAGCCCAGCGCGTCGCCGGAAAAAATTTTGACGCCAGCCCGGTATCGCGGGCGGAACGCCCGCGATACCGGAGTGGACTTAACGTCATTGATTGTCGTTACGCAAGAGATCGACATCCTCGGTGTCCGGCATCAGCACGAACTCTGGATAGGACTCGATTCCCAATTCTGCCGAATCCTGGCCGAGTTCCTCTACCTCGGCAGACACCCTGACTCCAATGGTCTTTTCGATTGCGTACCAGATGATCAATGAAACCAGGAAAACATAAACACCAACGCTAAAAATGCCGGTAAGCTGCGCCTTCAGGTCTCCACCGGCGGCAATGCATACAGCGAGCGTACCCCAGATACCGGCAAACAGGTGCGCGGAGATCGCGCCGACCACATCATCCACCTTCAATCCTTCCAGCAGCTTCATTCCCAACACACAGATGACCCCGCCAACCAGGCCGATAATGATTGCCCAGGTGTGGGCGACGATATCCGGCCCGGCGGTAATCGATACGAGCCCGGCAATTGCGCCGTTCAGGCCGGCCAACAGGTCTACCCGGCCCAATAGCGGCCTTGAAACACTGAGCGCCGCAATCACGCCGGCCGCCGCCGCCAGGTTGGTGTTGACCAGCACGTTGCTCATTGCCACTGCATCTACAGCGCCGCCCAACGCCAGTTGTGAACCGCCGTTGAACCCGAACCAGCCCAGCCACAGGATAAAAACACCCAGGGTGACGATAGGAATATTGGAAGGCGGCGTGGGCTTGACGCTGCCATCGGCGCGATATTTTCCAAGCCGCGGGCCAACTATCAGCGCACCGGCCAGCGCGGCCCAACCCCCGGTCGAATGCACAATTGTGGAACCGGCAAAGTCCTGAAAACCCATCTCGTCAAGCCAGCCTCCTCCCCAGGTCCAGGCGCCGACGATGGGGTAGATAGCGCCGGCCAGACAAGCCGTAAACAGCAGGAATGACCACAACTTTACCCGTTCCGCCATGGTGCCGGAAACAATGGAGGCCGTGGTCGCGACGAACACCATCTGGAAGAACCAGTCGGACATTACGGAATAGCCGTTATCGATCACCGCCGCTTTGGCGCCCTCATCGCCAGACAGCAGCGCAAGCTCCTCCGCCGACGGGCCGTAAGTGAAGCTGAACGAACCGATCCAGCCGGACACATCCGTGTACATCAGGTTGTAGCCCAGCAGGTAGTACATCAGGCCGGCGATGGAATAGAGCCCGATGTTCTTCAGGCAGATCACCGAAGCGTTCTTGGTGCGCACCGACCCCGCTTCCAGCATGGTGAAGCCGGCGCACATCCACATTACCAGCGCGCCCCAGACCAGAAATGAAAACGTATTGAAGATGAACTGCAATTCCTGCTCTACCGCGGCAAAGGCGCAGAATGAAGCAAGCAGTAAAACAAACCCGGTCAGCAATCTTAGCGGCAGCGTCGAGCGACGGAAACACAGAATGGAATTATCGCGTTTCATCAGAATTTCCCCCCAATGTTATTGTAGTATGAGGAACCTCTGATTAAGTCAGAGGTTCCTACGATACAAGGATGTATCGTCAATATCAATGACTGTAAGGCATTGATATTGTGAGGAAAACAAAAATCGCATTTTTGTTTTCCGTACTCTGACAAGTCCAGGATGGACTTGTTCAGAGTTTCCCAAAATAACTATCCGCTCAGCATCAGATTTACGCCGTCAAGCATGAATTCGATCAGCGGATACATAATTTTCCCAAGAATACCGGTTACGATCAGGACAACCAGGATAGGCAGGCCCCAGCGTTCCAGCAAATTATACTTGCGCGCCGCTTCAGGAGGGAGAAAAGCTGTGACAATACGGCTACCGTCCAGGGGCGGCAACGGCAAAAGGTTCAGCGCAATCAATACCACATTGATGATAACCCCGAATTTCGCCATTTCAATCAACAGGTACTCCTGGTAGGAAACAGTCTGAAGTCCCGTAAGCAGAATGGATAGCAGCAGCGTCCAGAGCAGCAACATAATGACATTGGCTCCCGGTCCAGCCGCCGCGACCAGCGCCATGTCGCGCCTCGGTTGCTTCAGGTTATGCCAGTCCACCGGGACCGGCTTGGCCCAGCCGAAGGCAAACGGCGTCAGGGCGATCATTATCAGTGGCAAGACCACAGTGCCCAGCGGATCGATGTGCTTCACCGGGTTCAGTGTCAGCCGACCGGCCAACCTGGCTGTAGGGTCGCCCAGTTTGCCCGCTACCCAGCCATGAGCAACTTCATGCACAGTGATCGCAAACACGATGGGCAGCGCGGCGATGACTATTTTTTCCAGCAGGGAAAGTTCGAACAAGGGCATCCGGATCAGTTCCGGGCCAAGAAGATCAGAAACACGATGAACAGGACTACAATGCCAACAGGGAGCAGCGCGCCGGACCAGTCCGGATTCTCCGCTTCCTTGCTTTTTTTCATCGCGGCTTTGGCGCCGGGCCAGAAAAAAAACAATACGCCCGCAGCAAGAATGCCAACCAGGATCTGCTCAAATAGCCCCATAAGGGTTAACGCCGCTGATACGCAAATGTATCAGATACACAAGTCATAGTTGTACCGGCGCCATCGCGCCGACTTCTTCAGGCATATCTTTCCCAGCCCGATACCGGAGAACTGCATAGTCATCACGACGCAGACCCGACAATAACAGATCTTAAACTAATCCCCGCCGTAACGGGGTTTACCAAGCGAAAATTACCTGTTCAGCTAATCACAACCACTTCCGTTGCATGAAATCCCTTCGGTCCTTGTTCAGCGGTATAGGAAACGCTCTGTCCTTCATTCAAAGTCTTGTAACCATCAGTTTTTATGGACGAATAATGCACAAAAATATCATCTCCACCGTCCGACGGCTCGATGAAACCAAATCCCTTGGCATTGTTGAACCATTTCACGGTCCCCCTCATACTCATACTGCTCTCCCCCTGAATAATTAAATTTCAGATTACTGGTTTCTGCTATCCTGGTGTGCGGCAGAGCAAAATTTGTCCCTGCCCGAAACCATGACAGCACATGGACAATAATAATCAATTTTTTCCCGTTTGCCAACAGTTTATTCAACAAATGTTTATTAGGAAAAAATAAACTGTCCGCTTTTGTCTTTACACCGAACTACGTCAAGAAGAGCGGGTTTTGGATGTTTTATCGGGACTTGAATCGCCAGACTGAGAGTTTTTGTCCACACTGACGCGCTTGTTCCGGTGGCGACGAATCAGCGCGAGGGTCATCAAGGGCCCTGACGCGGCATAAATCAGCGCCAGCAAAAACAGGACGACTGAAGGTCTGACCGCAACGAACGCGATGATCAGGACAATGAAGAGGATGCTGAAAAACGGCACTTTGCCGCGCAGGTCGATTTGTTTGAAGCTGTGATAGCGAATGTTGCTCACCATCAACAGGCCGACGAGGATTGTCAAGACAAACGCAAACAAGGTTATGGCCGACTCGTCCAACGGTTGGCCGACAACGCTGAACCAGACCAGGCCGGCGATGACGGCCGCCGCAGCCGGACAAGGCAACCCCTGAAAATATCGCTTGTCGGCGCTACCAGCCTGGGTATTAAACCTGGCTAGGCGCAGCGCCGCCGCCGCCGCGAAAATAAATGCGGCCAACCAGCCCAGTTTGCCCAGGCCCTGCAACGACCATTGATATACCACCAAGGCAGGAGCGAGTCCGAACGAAACCATGTCCGAGAGGCTGTCATACTGAACGCCGAAATCGCTTTCCGTCCTGGTGATCCTGGCAATGCGACCATCCATACCGTCCAGGATCATTGCCACGAACACGGCAATGGCGGCGGTTTCGTAGCGCGCGCCGATCGCGGCAACGATCGCGTAGAATCCGGCAAACAGCGCCGAGGTCGTGAACAGATTGGGCAGGAGGTAAATGCCCCTGCGGCGCTCGATCATAGCGGGTTCAGTTTTTCGCCTGATCGACCAGCTTGTTTTCCCTGATCCACGGCATCATCGAGCGCAGTCTTGTGCCTACCTGCTCGATCTGATGCTGCTTGCTGATACGCCGCATCGCCTTCATCTTGGGCGCGCCAGTCTGGTTTTCCATGATGAATTCCCTGGCAAAATCCCCTTGCTGGATTTCCCGCAATATCTCCTTCATTGCGGTTTTGGCTTCGCGGCCTACGACTCGCGGTCCGCGGGTAAAATCGCCGTACTCCGCGGTATTGGAAATGGAGTAGCGCATATTCGCGATGCCGCCTTCGTAGATCAGGTCGACAATCAGCTTGGTCTCGTGCAGACACTCAAAATAGGCCATCTCCGGCGCGTAACCCGCCTCGACCAGTGTCTCAAATCCGGCCTGTATCAACGCGGTAATGCCGCCGCACAGCACGGTCTGCTCACCGAACAGGTCAGTCTCCGTCTCTTCCCGGAAATTGGTTTCAATGACACCGGCGCGCCCGCCGCCGTTAGCGCAGGCATACGACAGCGCGATATCTCTGGCCAGACCGGAAGCATCCTGGTGCACGGCAATCAGGGAGGGCACACCGCCGCCTTCCAGGAAGGTTGAACGAACCAGGTGCCCCGGGCCTTTCGGCGCGATCATGATTACATCCAGGTCGGCGCGCGGCTCTATCTGGCGAAAATGAATATTGAACCCATGGGCGAATGCCAGCGCCGCGCCATTCCCGATATGCGGGGCAACCTGCTCCCGGTACAAGACCGCCTGATGCTCATCAGGGGCCAGGATCATGACCACATCCGCCCAGCCGACCGCTTCCTCGATACTCTTCACAACGAGGCCAGCCTGCTCTGCCTTGAGCGCGGATGCGGAACTCTGGCGCAAACCGACGCACACCTCCACGCCGGAATCATTCAGGTTGTTGGAATGGGCGTGACCTTGTGAACCATATCCTATGATGGCAACTTTTTTGCTTTTGATTACGGATTGATCCGCGTCTTTGTCATAATAAATATTCATTATTCATCTCTCTTAACTCGTCTTTTTTCACGCAAGTATGTTTTATACCTGATATTGCCGGACAACCACCATTCCCGTGCAAACGGGAATCCTGTGAACAACTCCTCCTAATATACTGTGCTCACTGGATTCCCGCTGTTGCGGGAACGGTAAACGCTGACGGACAATATCAAATTGAAGAGCCGCCAGCAGCGCTAGTACTCTTAAGAAAAACCCGCGCTTAAAGCTTCAGGTTCCGGTCATACTCTGATTGCTTTTTCACCGCGCGCGATACCGGAAACGCCAGTGCGAACAGTTTCCAGTATCAATTCAGGTTTTACGGTTTTCAGGAAGGCATCCAGCTTATCACCGTCGCCGGTGACTTCTATTGTATAGGAGTTTTCGTTCACATCGACGATGCGTCCCCTGAAAATCTCGCTCAATCGCATCAGCTCTTCCCTGCAGGAATCGTTTGCCCTGACTTTTACCAGCATCAATTCCCGTTCTATATGTTCGCTCTCGTTCAGATCCACGACTTTTATCACATCCACCAATTTGTTCAGGTGTTTGGTGATCTGTTCAATGATCGCTTCTGAACCGGATGTCACTATCGTCATGCGGGAGACAGTAGAATCCTCCGTGGGCGCCACGGTAAGTGATTCGATATTGAAGCCGCGCGCAGAAAACAGGCCGGAAATTCTTGACAGCGCCCCGGCCTCATTCTCGACCAGCAGAGACAGAATATGGCGCATCAGGCCAATTCCCGCTCTTCGGAGCCGGGCGCCAAGTGCATCTCATGCTGCCCTTTGCCGGCGGCGATCATCGGATATACGTTCTCGGTCTGGTCAGTAATAAAGTCCATCAAAACCAGCTTGTCTTCCATTGCCAGGGCCTCCTTGAGCGCCGGTTCCACATCGGCGGCCTGCTCGATGCGCATCCCAACGTGGCCAAAGCTCTCAGCCAGCTTGACGAAGTCCGGCAAGGCATCCATGTAGGAATGGGAATAACGTTTCTCATAAAAGAACTCCTGCCACTGCCTGACCATCCCCATATAGCGGTTATTGAGGTTGATGATCTTTATCGGAGTCTTGTATTGCAGGCAGGTTGAAAGCTCCTGAATACACATCACCAGGCTGGCCTCACCGGTAATGCAGGCCACCGTTTCGTCCGGATAGGCGATCTTGGCTCCCATCGCCGCCGGCAAGCCAAAGCCCATCGTGCCGAGACCACCTGAATTCAACCAGCGGCGCGGCTTGTCAAACTTGTAAAACTGCGCCGCCCACATCTGGTGCTGGCCTACGTCAGAGGAGATAAAAGCATCGCCACCGGTCAACTCGTACAAGCTCTCAATAACCCGCTGGGGCTTGATCAGGCGCGAGTTTCTGTCGAAGCGCAAACAGTCCATGTCCTGCCATGCCTTAATCTGCCGCCACCAGCCGTCTATGTCCGGCCGCTCCCGATTCTGTTGCAAACTGGCATTAAGGTCGCACAGCACATGTTTGACGTCACCGACAATGGGCACATCTACGGGCACGTTCTTGGCAATGGAGGACGGGTCAACATCGATATGGATGATTCTTGCATGGGGACAGAACTGTTCCAGGTCGCCCGTCACGCGGTCATCGAAGCGCGCGCCAATAGCGATCAACACATCACATTGGTGCATGGCCATATTGGCCTCATAGGTGCCGTGCATTCCAAGCATACCGATAAACTGCTTGTCCGTAGCAGGATATGCGCCCAAACCCATCAGGGTATTGGTGATCGGGAAACCCAGCAACCGGGTAAATTCGATTAATTCAGCGCTGGCTTCCGAGAGAATAACACCGCCGCCGGTATAGATCATGGGCTTGCGCGCCTGCAACATGAGCTTGACAGCCCGCCTGATCTGGCCCGGGTGTCCTTTGACAGTAGGCCGGTAAGAGCGCATGTCGACCGTTTCCGGGTATTCATAAGCACAGGAATTTGCGGTAACGTCCTTGGGAATATCCACCACGACCGGTCCGGGACGGCCGGTACAGGCGACGAAGAACGCTTTTCTGATGACACTGGCCAGGTCTTGCACATCGCTGACCAGGAAATTGTGCTTTACACAGGGTCGGGAAATGCCGATTGCATCGACTTCCTGGAACGCGTCGTTGCCGATAACGGATGTGGGGACCTGGCCGCTGAAAACTACCAGGGGAATGGAATCCATATACGCCGTGGCAATCCCGGTAATCGCGTTGGTGATGCCTGGCCCTGACGTGACCAGCGCCACCCCGGGTCGGCCTGTTGCTCGGGCATAGCCATCGGCCGCGTGCGCGGCGCCCTGCTCGTGGCGAACGAGGATGTGTTCCACTTCAGTCTGCTTGTACAACTCGTCGTAGATATGTAATACGGCGCCGCCGGGATAACCAAAAACATGTTTTACCCCTTCATCTTTCAGGGCCCGAACGAAGATTTCGGCCCCGCGCAGTATCGGTTTTGAACTGTTCACCTGGAAATTCCACAGTCTGGTAAATTACAGAAGGGGTAACTTACTGATATTCTTTACAAGCGTCAAGTTGAGTTGTGCTTTTCGCACATTCGGCTCAGGGTAAACGAGCGCTTTGTATTTTCCGTTTCCCCCGGGGGCGCAGGCGTCTCGAGTCCCAATATCACGGTTAATGGCTGGCAGACCCGTTTCCCCTGGGAGCGCGGGCGTCTCGCCCGCGTGCGCGCCGCCGCCAACTTTTTTCACACTTTTGTGAGTTTTCTCACATTTTTGCTGATTTATTTCTTTTCAACTCAGATCAACACTCTAAAATTTCCTTAGCCTCGAAGAAATGAGGCCGCGGCAAGCCTTACTCCAATCGGGCAAGCCGCCAGCACAGGGAAGTCGAGGACTTCACCTGGTCCTCACGCTGGAATCCTCCGTGCCTGCAGGCGGCCCGTTTGTTAGCCGCGGGCCAGGGATCAGGGAAACCTGAAGGCGCCAGGGGGCGCGGCAACCGGTAGCGCGAAACCCGCCGCTCCCCTCTGGCAGGGGGATCAAGAAGAATTATATCTGGAAAAAAACCCGCATCAGTTATAAAATGGATTCAGATATAAATTACGAACTGCTTACAGTCATCATAACCATTATTGCCACCCAATGCGGACCACGGAAACTCTACTGGCTACCTTGCGCGAGGCGCCGGCGGATGCCGAGGTTATCAGCCACCAGTTGATGCTGCGGGCCGGCCTGGTCAGGCAGACCGCGGCGGGGATTTACAACTGGTTGCCCCTGGGCTTGAAGGTTTTGCGCAAGGTGGAAGCCATCGTGCGCGAGGAAATGGACGCATCAGGCGCGCAGGAAGCGCTGCTGGCCGGCGTGCAACCCGCGGAGTTATGGCATGAATCCGGGCGCTGGGAGGAATATGGCCCTGAACTGTTGCGTTTCACGGACCGGCATAACCGGGACTTCTGCCTTGGTCCTACCCATGAAGAAATCATCACGGATTTAATCCGGCACGAAATCCGCAGTTATAAGCAGTTACCAATCAATTTATACCAGGTGCAGACCAAGTTCAGGGACGAGATCCGTCCTCGCTTCGGGATCATGCGGGCGCGCGAATTCATCATGAAAGACGCATACTCATTTCATCTCAGCCAGGAGTCCCTGGAACAAACTTACCAGGTTATGTACCAGACCTACTCTCGGATTTTTACCCGGCTTGGGTTGGAATTTCGTCCCGTTCTCGCCGACAGCGGCAATATCGGCGGCAAGGTATCCCATGAATTTCATGTGCTGGCGACCTCTGGTGAAGACCGTATCGCGTTTACCCGGGACTCCGAGTTCGCCACCAATGTGGAGCTCATCGCCGCGTCCGCGCCGGCGCAACCAAGACCGGCGCCGGACCAACCCATGGAGAAGGTGGCAACGCCGGATCAGCATACCATAGACGATCTCAGTCGTTTTCTTGGCATCAGCCCGGCGCGCTGTCTGAAGACATTGATCGTCAAAGGTAGCGACTCCGGACTGGTCGCGCTGGCGTTGCGTGGGGACCACGAATTGAATCGTCTGAAAGCGGAAAAACTGCCGGAAACAGCAACGCCGCTCAGCTTCGCATCCCCGGAGGAGATCAGCAAAGAGTTGGGCTGCGATATCGGTTCACTGGGCCCGGTAGGATTGAATATCCCGGTTATCGCCGACAACGCTGCTCTGGCTCTGGCAGATTTTGCCTGCGGCGCCAACGAGAACGGCTATCACCTTACGGGAGTAAACTGGCAAAGAGACCTGGAAGAGCCCGCGCCCGCAGACCTGCGCAATGTCGTCGAAGGCGATCCTGCGCCCGATAACTCGGGACCATTGCAGATAGCTCGCGGTATCGAAGTAGGACATATCTTCCAACTGGGCACAAAATACAGCGACGCGATGAAGACCACCTGCCTTGATGAAACCGGCGCGGCAGTCACTCTGTTCATGGGCTGTTACGGCATCGGCGTCTCACGCATTGTCGCCGCCGCCATCGAACAAAACCACGACACGCGCGGCATCATCTGGCCGGCCGCAATGGCTCCATACCAACTGGCCCTGATACCCATCCATGCGCACAAGTCCCAACGCCTGCGGGCAGCCGTTGAGGAGCTGTATCAACAACTGCTGGACAACGGTATCGAAGTATTACTGGACGACAGGAAGGAGCGGCCGGGAGTCATGTTTGCCGATGTGGAACTGATCGGGATACCACATCGCTTCGTATTCAGCGAACGCGGGCTGGACAACGGCGCCCTGGAGTACAAAGGCAGGCGCGATGAACAAAGCACGGACATCCCGCTGGCGCGCGCGGTCGAGTATATCAAGGACAAACTGGAATACTGATCGCTGCCTTGTGGATGATGGAAACGCTGACTGTTATCGTTTTTACGAACCGGAGACAGAGCAATGACCGTAACAATCTACCATAACCCCAGGTGCAGCAAATCCAGGCAGACCCTGGAATTATTGCGCGGTAGAGGGCTGGAACCGAAAATCATCGAGTACCTGAAAAATCCGCCGGATAAAAGCGAAATGTCTACGATACTGGCGCTGTTGGGAATGGCGCCCCGAGAGCTGATGCGGAAAAAAGAAACGGAGTACAAGGCCAACGGCCTGGACGCTCAGAGCCTGTCCGACAAACAGTTGCTTGACGCGCTGGTTGCGCATCCTGTGTTGATTGAACGTCCCATTGTGCTCGCCAACGGCAAAGCCGTCATAGGGCGGCCGCCGGAAAACGCGCTGAAAATAGTCTAAGGAAACTCTGAACAAGTCCATCCTGGACTTGTCAGAGTACGGAAAACAAAAATGCGATTTTTGTTTTCCTCACAAAATCAATGCCCTACAGTCATTGATTTTGACGATACATCCTTGTATCGTAGGAAACTCTGAATAAGTCCATCCTGGACTTGTCAGAGTACGGAAAACAAAAATGCGATTTTTGTTTTCCTCACAAAATCAATGCCCTACAGTCATTGATTTTGACGATACATCCTTGTATCGTAGGAAACTCTGACTTAATCAGAGGTTCCCCGGGACATGACGGAGATACTGGTCCTGTATTATAGCCGCTACGGCAATGTCGCGAGTATGGCCAGACACATCGCGCGCGGCGTGGAGTCAGTCAAATCCTGCCAGGCGCTGATTCGCACCGTTCCGGCCGTCTCGGCGGTGTGCGAAGCCGTATCCGAAAATATCCCTGCCGAAGGGCCGCCGTTTGCCAGCAAAAGCGACCTGGCGCGGGCTGACGGCCTTGCCTTGGGAAGCCCAACCCGTTTCGGTAACATGGCGGCGCCGCTGAAATATTTCCTCGACAGTACCGGAGATCTCTGGCTGTCCAGCGCTCTGGCAGGCAAACCAGCGGCGGTCTTCACTTCGACCAGTAGTCTCCATGGCGGACAAGAGAGCACGCTCCTGTCAATGATACTGCCGCTGTTGCACCACGGGATGGTCATTACGGGCGTGCCTTATTCAGAACCGGCATTAACCGCTACCCAATCCGGCGGCACGCCCTATGGCGCGAGTCATACGGCCGGTATTGACAATAACATCCCAATCACTGAAGAAGAGAAACAGATCTGTATGACTTTGGGGACCAGGTTGGCAGAAACATCCCTGAAGTTAAGGAAGCTCTGACTTAATCTCAGGGTTTTCCTCGCTGTCCCTCAGGATTTCCTTGACGAACTCCACCGTCAGTTTTCTCTGCGCTTCCAGACTGTGCCGATCAAGGCGGTCCAGCCAGCAAAACAGGCTACGGGTATCGCGTTCGACACGCTTGATAAGGTATTCAAGCGCTTGGTCGCTCAGTTCAAACCCGCGCTCTTGGGCGCGCTGTTTCAGCGCCGCGATATTCTCGCGCTCACCAAGCGGCTGCAAATGGTAACAGAGGCCCCAGGACAATCTTGACTTCAGATCCGGCAACCGGATCAGGCTGCCTTTGGGACTGTGGCCGGCACTCACCACAAGCGGCGTTTTCGCGTCCTTAAGGCGATTGAACAAGTCGAACAGGGCCAGTTCCCAGTCGTGCCGGCCCGCCAATGCGTCGACATCGTCCAGGCACACGAGGTTGAGAGTTTCCAGAGATGAAAACAGATCCGGAGAAAAATCATCGAGCAAGCTTAACGGAATACAGGCGCTGGCGCGCTCGCTGCGCGCGGCCAGGTTGCATAGCGCCCTGAGCAAATGACTCTTTCCCGTTCCCGGGCCGGCCCAAAGATAGATATTGTCGTGACTCGCCCCTGTTGCGATATGCTGCAGCGCCTCTACCGCCTCCTTATTGAGACCGGAAATGTAATTGTCAAATGTGTAGATGTCATGACGCTCGAACTGCAAAGGAAGTTGCGCGCGCGGCCGCGTCACAGCTTCGCTGTTGCGCGGCTGAAATTTATGTTCCTGGTCGAACACCAGGGAACCTTGGCTCTTGTGCGTTGATTTTGTCATACCGGCGTTCGCAGTCATGGGTTCAGGAGGTAATAGTGGCCGTGAGAGCTTTCAACCGGTTCCAGGGTCCTTCCCAGGTTAATAGTCCGAAGCACAGCTTGCTCCCCGCCATACGCTACCAACGCCAGGATGACTTCTCCTACACGAGCCTCTTTCACATGGACACGGATGATTGAACTCAGTGATTCCAGGTAGTTGAGCAAACGCGCATAACCCTCAACCGTATTCACGGCGCCTACCGTGATCTCGATATCCAGCGCCATAGCGTAACTGTCGCTGCGGACGAATTCGTATGCCAGGTCGTCGACAAGATCCTCGATTCCCTCTTCCAACGCGAGCTCCAACAGGTCTGTCTCAGTTCTCCATGCGCGCTTGAGGCCGTCGCTCCCGTAACTTTTCCACCTGCCTTCCCAGATTCCCGAGGCGGGGGAACTCATGCTTGCCGTCAAGATAATGTCGGCCTGGTACCTGGCAGAAGCCGCCATAATCTGTTCTTCGAACCCAAACCATACATCGCCGGGACGAATCCGCATTTGATCATCTAAGTCGTGTAGGGGAAACAAGATGGCGACACCGCGCCGTTGCGCTACCTGCCGCACAATCGTCAACAATGCCGAGGCGTTTCCGGGTTCGGCAAATAGTCTGCGGTTTGACCGTTCCAGCGCCAACCACACCAGGATCGACGGACGTTCCTCGTCCCAGACCGGTATCTGCAAGGCCCGCAGGGAGTTATTCAGGTTCTCCCGGTCAAATTTAACCAGCAGACGCCATTGCCGCGCGGGAACCGGATCGGTCGGGAGGAGTATTTCCGGCTCAAGCTCCCGGTATCGGTATTGTTGCACAAACTTTTCCGCCTGTTCCAGGATCGTCGCTAACGCATTATCCTCTGACGCATTTCGAACGCCGGTCAGCTTCACCAACGTCCTGCCCAAGCAGTCCCGGATTGCTGCCAACCTGTCCTCGCTTGATTGGCTGCTTACGATTGTCTCGGCCTCATACAGACCCGGCACCTTGATGGCATGAACGAACAACGGGGCTGAACAAAACAGACAACAGGCTATCCAAACTATTTTTTTCATAGATTCAAACCGGATAAAATCCGAAACTGCGCGCTGCTCCCGGACAGTGAAAAACCATGCCATTATAGTACAGCGCTTTATGGGAATATCATCGTATCAAAACCACAATCACGTCCGCTCCGTTAACAAACGCGAGGCAAAATCAGGCCAGCGGCCTAGGGGCTTGTCACAACACGCGCATCACTGTACCGTAGGAACCCCTGAATTAACCCGGATATCCCACAATGAAGCGAACCGATTATGAAGCCGCGGGGGTCAGTATCGACCGCGGCAACGCACTGGTCGCCAATATCAAACCCCTGGCGCAGGCCACGCAACGGCACGGGGCGCTGGGCGGACTGGGTGGGTTCGGGGCATTATTCGACCTGTCCGCAACCGGCTATCGCCAACCAATTCTGGTCTCGGGCGCCGACGGCGCAGGAACGAAAATAAAACTCGCCATCGAATTGGACCGTCACAAGACCATCGGCATAGACCTGGTTGCGATGTGCGTCAACGATATCCTGGCCCATGGCGCTGAACCCCTGTTTTTTCTGGATTATTTCGCCTGCTCCAGCCTGGATGTCGCGACCGCGACAGAGGTCATAACAGGCATTGCCCAGGGCTGCGAGCTGGCCGGCTGCGCCCTGGCCGGCGGCGAGACCGCGGAAATGCCCGGAATGTATCGACCCGGCGACTATGACCTGGCCGGCTTCTGCGTGGGAGTCGTGGAAAAACAGAAAATTATCACCGGAGAACATGTGAGGGAGGGAGACGCGCTGATCGCCCTCTCCTCCAGCGGTCCCCATGCGAACGGATTTTCCCTGATCCGTAAAATTCTCGCCGACTCCGGCGTTTCATTGACCGACAGGTTGGACGGAATCCCGTTTTCCGATTTATTGCTGGAACCGACGCGCATCTACCGCAACGCCATCTTAACATTGATGCCGGAGATCACCCTCAAGGCGGTCGCTCATATCACCGGAGGAGGATTGACCGAAAACCTTCCCCGGGTCATCCCCGCAGATGCCTGTGCGGAAATTGAAGTCAGTAGTTGGCGTTGGCCCGGGATATTTCAGTGGTTGCAGGAAACAGGCAATGTTGCTACCGATGAGATGCGCCGCACTTTTAACTGCGGCATCGGTATGGTTCTGGTGGTGAGCGCGCAGGAGGAGAAGAAAACCCTGGAATTACTGGGCGCGGCAGGGGAACAAGCCTGGCGTCTCGGCACAATCCGTGGGCGTGACGGCGGCGGGCAGGCCCGCTACCTGTCTTCCAGCGGAACGAACTCCAGTTGATCCGGACCGGTGTAATTAGCGCCGGGGCGGATTATCTTTCCGTCAATACGCTGCTCAATGATGTGCGCGGCCCAGCCGGTTACCCGGGACATAACGAAAATTGGAGTAAACATGGGAGTGGGAATGCCCATCATGTTGTAGGAGACTGCTGAGAACCAATCCAGGTTGGGAAACATCTTTTTGGCTTCCCACATGACTGTCTCCAGCCGCTCGGCAATGCTAAAAAGTTTCAGGTCGCCGTTATTTTCGGAGAGCTGTTTTGCCACGCGTTTTATGACCTCGTTGCGGGGGTCGGAAAGAGTATAAACGGGATGGCCAAAGCCTATGACAATCTCTTTCCGGGCGAGCCGTTCTCTGATGTCCGCTTCGGCTTCATCCGGGTCCGCATAACGCTGCTGGATTTCCATGGCAACTTCATTGGCGCCGCCGTGTTTGGGGCCGCGCAAGGCGCCGATAGCGCCGGTAACAGCCGAATACATATCCGACCCGGTCCCGGCGATGACCCGGCCGGTGAAGGTTGAAGCGTTGAACTCGTGTTCCGCGTACAGGATCAGGGAGGTGTGCATGGCCCGAACCCATAAATCGGAGGGAGGCGCCTGGTGGAGCATGCGCAGGAAGTGGCCGCCGATGGAATCATCGCTGGTCTCCAGCTCAATGCGCTTGCCGCGCCGGCTGAAGTGGAACCAATATGCCAGCATCGAAGGAAAGGAAGCCAGCAACCGGTCGGCGATATCACGGGCTTGCGCAATCGTATGTTGATCGGATTCCGGCGCCACGGCCCCCAGTAAGGAGCAACCGGTGCGCAAGACATCCATCGGAGCGACCTGGGCAGGCAACAGTTCCAGCCCGGCTTTTACCGGATCCGGCAAGTCGCGCAAGGCGGCCAGCTTCGCCTTGTAACTGCGCAGTTCCGCCCGATCGGGCAACCGTTCATGCAGCAACAGGTGCGCAATCTCCTCAAACTCGCAGGTCTCTGCAATATCCAGGATATCGTAGCCGCGATAAGACAAGTCGTTGCCGCTGCGCCCTACCGTACACAAGGCGGTATTCCCGGCTGGCACACCGGACAGTGAGACCGATTTCTTGGGTTTAATCCGAGCGCTCATTCCGATTTGCCCTCGACAAACAAAGCATCCAGTTTCTGTTCGTATTCATGGTAACCCAGTATGTCATACATAGCCTCACGCGTCTGCATGGACTGAATCATATTACGCTGGTGGCCGTCCTTGAGAACAGCCTGGTAAAAAGCCATAGCTGCCTTGTTCATAGCCCGATAAGCGCCGCAGCAGTACAGTACGATGTCAACGCCCAGCGCGCCCAACTCCTGTGTTGAGAACAGTGGTGTTTTGCCAAATTCGGTGATATTTGCCAGGATCGGCGCAGGGACTTGCGCGCGCAGGACCTGGTACTGCTCCAGGGTAGACACTGCCTCCGGGAAAATCATATCGGCGCCGGCTTCGATACAGGCATTTGCCCGTTCAATAACGGCTTGCATACCCTCGACCGCCAGGGCATCGGTGCGCGCCATCACGACAAAGCTGTCATCAGCGCGGGCATCCACCGCGGCCTTGATGCGATCCACCATCTCTGACTGGGTGACGATAGCTTTGTTCGGCCTGTGCCCGCAGCGTTTCTGTGTCACTTGGTCCTCAATATGCATGGCCGCGGCGCCGGCTTTTGCCAGACTTCTTGTCGTTCTGGCGATATTGAACGCGCCGCCGAAACCCGTATCCCCATCTACCAGCAACGGCAGCGCGCTCGCGTCAGTAATTCGCCGCACGTCAATCAGCAAATCTTCCAGGGAGCTGATGCCAAGGTCGGGCACGCCCAGGGAATTAGCGGCCAAACCACCACCGGACAGGTAAATCGCCTTATGTCCCGCCTGCTCCGCCATACGCGCCGCCAGCGCCGTGATTGTGCCGACAACCTGTAACGGCTTGTTATCGGCCACAGCCTGCCGAAATGTATTGTTTGCTGATGAATTCATGTCTGAATTAAGGAATCTATGATTAAGGAATTATCGTTTGTCTTAACCAGCGTCAGATAACTGACTTGTTCCGGTTGGCCGACGTATTACCGGGCTGGCAACGCGATTTTGATTGACCAGGGCTGATAATCGACGAAATTTAGCGCGATTGATCTGCCGGCGTTTGAGATCGTGCTCCCAGAACCGTAAAACCTTCCATTCTCTGGAGCGCAGTTCTTTGTTGATTTTTCTGTCTCGTTGAACATTTCTATTAATCTTAGCCTGCCAATAATCCATATTTGACGAAGGCATACGACAATGCTTCGCGCATCCGTGCCAGAAACAACCATCAATAAATACGGCAACCCGGTTTTTGGGGAACACAAAATCCGGTTTGCCGGACAGAGGATAATTCCTCCGCCAGCCTGTGATGCCCTGGCTTTTCAGTATTTCTATAAATTTCAGTTCCGTTGACTTGTTACGCTGGGAGCGAACCTGGCTCATAATCCAAGAGCGCTTTTTCACATCAACAGTATCTGTCATTTACCTATAAGCAATATCCACTTGTGAAGCGCCGGACTTCAACTGGTTAAGGAAATTCTAATCGAGTCAGAGCTTCCGTTTGCTTAGGCAATCCGGGCTGAGTTGAAGTGACCGGAAGCCCGCTCTTGCTGCAAACGTTTCTGAACAAAAACGGCATTTTTTCTGGCTGGGTTAAAATCAATCACACGTAAAAGATTGCTGATCACTTGGCTCGCCACAGGCGCCGGCAGGCTATTGCCGGCTTGTTTTCTGGTTTGACTGTCGTTGCAAACAATCTTGAAGTCATCAGGAAAGCCTTGCAGCCGCAACATTTCTCTGGGAGTCAGGCGGCGTTTGCCGTCCACGAGCAAGTAATTGTAAGAGGCGCCGGCGCGCAAAGCGCATGAAAAAGGGTGCACAGCCACATTTCCACCTTTGTTTTCGTGCCATATATTTGGCGCGGCGGGCAATTTATCGCCCCTCACTTTTTCCTTTCTTCTCGCAACTATATGCGCAGAGGCATAGTGTTTTGCGGGAATATTACTCTCAAGAATATGTTTCAGCGGGCGCATCGGCACACCGCCCACAGGCCATTGAAAAACCGCTTCTGGCTCAAGCGCGCCGACGATAAAGATCCGTTCTCTTTTTTGCGGCAAACCAAAATCAAGCGCGTTAAGGACTTTATAATCACACTCGTAGCCCAGATTTTTTATCGTTTCAATGATACGCGCCAGGGTTTGCCCTCGATTGTGTCCAACTAATAGCTTTACGTTTTCCAGCACAAAAGCCCTGGGTTGTTTTGCCTCCAGGATTCTTGCAATATCGAAGAACAGCGTTCCCCTGGTATCCTCGAAGCCTTTCATGTGTCCGATGATGCTGAACGGCTGACAAGGAAATCCCGCAAGAAGAATATCGTGGTCGGGTATCTCCGATGCGTTAATCGAAGTAATATCTCCCCATGGCATTTCCGAAAAATTGGAACAATACGCTCTCCTGCATTCCTCATCTATGTCGCTTGAGAAAACGCAATCTGTCTCCAATTTTATCCGTGAAGCAGCGTCTTCCATGGCCAGGCGGAAACCGCCGATCCCGCAAAAAAGATCAATGTAATTAAGCGTTTTCATATCAGCTTTGCTGTGCGACAACGATACAGAAATTGATACGGACTTTCAACGGTCGATTTAAACTACACAAGATTGCCGCCTATGCATTGCCAGACAGGTAATCCGGCGCCACTGCTTCAAGCGGCGTCGGAGTAATCCCCAAAACAGGCAGGTCATTACAGCGGCAGACGGCATCTGTTTGAGTGGACCGGTAATTATCTGTAGAGAACGGCTGTTCGATATTCAGCGCCTGAAACAGCGGGGCCGCCAGGTCAAATGCCAGACCCTGCATCCTGGAGGCGAAATCCGGCAACGGGATAATGATTCGTTTGCGGCCCGAACACTTGGCGGTAAATTCAACCAAATCCTGCAAGGTGTAAACAGTCGGGCCGCATAACTCGTAACGTTTGCCATCATGTTCAGGCTGATCCAGTGTGGCGACCATTGCTTGCGCAACATCCTCAACAAAAACCGGGGCAAAACGCGCGCCGGCGCATGCCAGCGGAAAGAAAACAGGCGCCAACCTGAGCAACGTCGCGAAGCGATTAATAAAGCTGTCCTCTGCCCCAAAAATGACTGAAGGGCGATAACTGGTGACACGGATACCCGGAGCCGCATGCGCATTATCTTCAGCTTTTCCCTTACTGCGTAGATAATAACTGGCGCCACCCACCGCATCAGCATTGATGGCGCTGACATGCAACAGGCGTTGGATGCCGAGTTCCCGGCAGGCGCGGATAACTTTGTCAGTCAGTTCCACATGCACAAGGTAAAAAGCCGACCCTTTGCCTCCCCGCCCGTTCAGGATACCCACCAGGTTGATGACCGCATCACAACCTGACAAGGCTGCGGATAATTGCGTAGGGTCGTGAACATCAACCTGAATCGTTTCCAGCAACGGCAACCGGTTAAGCGCAGGATGGACGGCCGCTTTTTTGCGCGTTAATATCTTCAACTCATAGCCGGCCTCATTCAGATGTCTGGCCAGCGCGCGCCCGACGAAGCCGCTACCGCCAAGAATGCCGATTTTCTTTATACTCATAAACCCTCATAATCAGGTCTGTGCACATCCCGATTATATGTAGCTGTTGGGACAGGCAAAGGCATTTTTTCAGTACCACTCCCGCCCCCGCTCAACGCCATACGGGGGCAGGCTGGGAAGCGGGAGTCCAGTCGAATGCTGTGTCGCCCATCCACCATACCACTCCCGCGAAAGCGGCAGTCCAGTGGATTGCTGTGTCGCCCGTAGGGCGACCCTTTGTTTCACTGGATTCCGTAGCCCGCACCCGTGAAAACGGGAGATTGCACGGGAATGGTACAGGGCGCAGGTCAGTTAGTAAAATTTACACAGCAAATTCTAAATCGTATTTTTTTCCAAATTATCTGCCTGTTTTTTTTGATAAACTGATTGCGAACGAATCATAAGTTTGGATTTGCCATGCCAGGAAGTTTTCCTACAGCACGTTTACGGCGTATGCGTGAACATGATTTCACCCGACGCATGATGCGGGAGACATCGCTATCGGTCGCCGACCTGATTTATCCCGTTTTCATTATCGAAGGTGAGAATCGGCGCGAAGCGGTCCCGGCCATGCCGGACATAGAACGTCTTACCATTGACTTGTTGGTGGAAGAAGCAAGACTGGCGCAGCAGCTTGGCATCCCGGCGCTGGCGTTGTTTCCCGTTACCCCGGAGCAGAAAAAAACCGCAGACGGCAGGGAAGCCTGGAACCCGGATGGCCTGGTCCAGTCCGCGGCCAGGGAATTGAAGGCCGCCGTTCCCGGGCTGGGTATCGTCGCAGATGTGGCGCTAGACCCGTTTACCACCCATGGCCACGACGGGCTGCTCGACGAGCGCGGCTATGTGAGCAACGATGCCACAATAGAGATCCTGGCGCAACAGGCCTTGTCACAGGCCGAAGCCGGAATCGATATCGTTGCCCCTTCCGATATGATGGACGGACGCATCGGCGCAATCCGCCAGGCTCTGGACGGCGCCGGCCATATCAACATCCGCATCCTCGCCTACTCGGCAAAATATGCCTCGGGTTTTTACGGCCCGTTTAGGAACGCGTTAGGCTCCTCGGCGAACCTCGGCAAGGGCGACAAGCAGACCTACCAGATGGACCCGGCCAATTCCGACGAGGCATTGCGTGAAGTCGCCCAGGATATCAGCGAAGGCGCGGACATGGTCATGGTCAAACCCGGACTGCCGTACCTGGATATAGTCCAGCGAGTCAAATCCGAATTTGCTATGCCCACTTTTGTGTACAACGTCAGTGGTGAATATTCCATGATCAAGGCCGCCGCGGCGCGCGGCTGGCTGGATGAGAAAACCGCGACGCTGGAAACCCTGACAGCCTTCAAACGGGCTGGCGCAGATGGGATATTGACCTATTTTGCCCGACAGGCCGCCGAATACCTGAGTTCAGAGTAATTTCTGATTATCAGACCTTAACCCGAATATCTCATTGACAGCAAACATCTATCCGATGCTAACAAGCGAATTGGTGAGATTTTCGGGTTAAAATAATTCGTCAAGGAAATTGACTAACGCCTGCCAGGAGCGTTGCGCCGCATTCTTGTTATAGACCGTGCCGAAATCCGGATCATTTGCCGCCGGATTGGTAAAAGAATGCATAGCGTTGCCATAGACATGTATCTGCCAGTCTGCGCCGGCTTCCGTCAACTCCTCCTCCAACGCGGCCACCGCGTCGACAGGAACCATGGGATCTTCATGGCCGTGCAACGCAAGAACTTTCGCATTGATCCGGGCGCCTGCGGTATTGTCCGGCGCACCGAACAAGCCGTGAAAACTGGCTGCGCCCTTGATATCAGCGCCAATACGGGCCAAGTCCAGAACACACAGGCCGCCAAAGCAGTAGCCGATCGCGGCGACCCGGCTTTCATCCACTTCCGAGAGGGACTTCAACATGTCCAAGGCTGCGGTCAAGCGGGATTGCAGGAATGTCCGGTCGTCCAGGAAAGGCTGCATCAAGCCGGCATTCTCTTCCTTGCTGCTCCCCAGGACGCCCTTGCCGTACAGGTCTGCCGCAAAACCAGCATAGCCCAGTTCAGCCAAAGCGCGGGCCTTGTCACATTCAAATTGGCCGCGTCCGCCCCAGGCATGGACGACCATAACCGCTGGTCGCTCGCCCTCTTCTATATCGTCACAGGCAAGAAAACCTTCCAAGGTGGTTCCCTCGTGTTCATATTCAATCAATCGTTCTTGGATCATGTTTCGGTCTCCGTTTGTATTTTGCTGTTTAAGTATTACTTACCCTGAACGCTGTGACATTCCCGTCAAGGCTGCCCCCGCATGCTGTAAGCGAGAGAGGAAAAACCAGCAGGCAAAGGGCCGCTTTTCAGGCGGCATAGTATTTTCTGGACTTCCGCTATGATTATACTTCCAAAGCCAGGGATTTGATCTTTCTTGTCAATGTGTTCCGTCCCCAGCCCAGCAGTCTAGCCGCTTCGTTGCGACGTCCTCCGGTCTGTTGCAACGCTTCTTCAATCAGTATCCGTTCGAACTCAGGGAGGATGTTGCCCAACAATCCGGTTTTGCCTTTACCCAGGTTCGTTTTGACCCAGTGGCGTAGCGTGTCCTCCCAATCTTCAACGGTCTCACCTGCCGGCTCCGTATTCTTCAGTTCGGGCGGCAGGTCTTCAATATGAATCTCTTTGCCCGGCGCCATGACAGTAACCCAGCGGCAGAAGTTCTCAAGTTGTCTGACGTTTCCCGGCCAATCCATGCTGTTCAGATATTCCTGTGTCTGCGGCAACGCCAGCTTGGCCTCGACATTGAGTTCAGTGGCTGAACGTCTCAAAAAATGTTCGGTTAACAGCGGGATGTCCGCGCGCCGGTCCCGCAGCGATGGCACGTGCACCCGGATCACATTCAAGCGATGAAACAGGTCTTCGCGAAACGCGCCGCGTTTTACCCGCTCTTCCAGTTCCTGGTTGGTTGCCGCAATCACTCTGGCGTCTGCGTTAATGGGCAAGTGACCACCGACCCGGTAGAAGTTTCCCGTTGACAGCACTCGCAGCAGGCGCGTTTGCAAGTCGGCGGGCATATCGCCAATTTCATCGAGGAACAAGGTGCCACCCTTAGCCTGCTCGAAACGACCGATACGTTGCGATGTGGCGCCCGTGAATGCGCCTTTTTCGTGACCGAACAGCTCGGATTCCAGCAAATCCCTGGGGATAGCCGCCATGTTGATGGCGATAAACCGTTGCTTCGAGCGGGGACTATGGCGATGCAGCGCTTGCGCCACCAGTTCTTTTCCGGAGCCGGACTCGCCGGTAACCAGCGCAGTAAGATGAGAACTTGACAACCTGCCGATGGCGCGAAACACTTCCTGCATAGCGGCGGCGGAACCGATGATGCCGGTATCCGTCAGGTCCGCTGCCGGCGCGTCAGCCGAACCCGAGGGACTGCGCGGCATTGCGCGCTTCACCAGGCTGACCAACTCATCTATGTCAAACGGCTTGGACAGGTATTCATACGCCCCACCCTGGAATGAGGATACCACCCGGTCCAGGTCCGGGAAGGCGGTCATGATGATAACGGGCACATCGGGAGTTTTAAGCTTGATCTCCTCCAGTAGCGCCAGGCCATCCAGGCCCGGCATCCTAATGTCGGAGATGATTACATCCGGTTTTTCCCTGTCCAGACATTGCAGTAATCCCTGCGCATTATCAAAGCATGTGGTTTCCAGTCGCTCCTTGACCAGGGCGCGTTCCAGCACCCAGCGGATGGATTTGTCATCATCAACGATCCAAACCCTGTTGTTGACCGTCATTTATTCCACCGGAAGAAGAATCTTGAAACAGGTTCTATCGTTGATTCTCTCGTATTCGATCATGCCATTATGGGACTGGATCAATGACTGAGAAATAGACAACCCCAGGCCATAACCATCTGCCCGGCCCGTCACCATGGGATAAAAAATATGCTCCTCAATGTCTGCGGGAACGCCAGGACCGTTATCGATCACGTCAATCCGTACAACCAGCCGATAATGCCGGTTACGAATCGTGCTACGATGCTCTATCCGGGTGCGGATCAGGACTTCCCCGGTTTCATCAACCGCTTGCAGGGCATTCCTGCAAATGTTTAATATAGCCTGGATTAATTGCTCCCGGTCCGCGCGTAAAGCCGGTAGACTCGGGTCATAATCGCGCCGGATTCTGATATCAGCCACAGCCTCCGCTTCCACAACGCGGCAGGTATGCTCAAGCACACTGTGAATGTTTACCGAACGAAGCTGGTTTCTTTTTACGGGCGCCAGCATCCGGTCGATAAGGTTGTGCAAGCGGTCAGCCTCATCAATGATGATGCGCGTGTACTCCACCAGGCTCGAACCGTTCAATTCACGTTGCAGGAGTTGCGCCGCGCCGCGCAGCCCACCAAGAGGATTTTTTATTTCATGGGCGATGCCGCTTAACGATTTACGCGCGGCATCGTGCATGTAAGTCAAGTTGCTCTCTCGCAACGCCCGCACGCGGGTGTCGGCGTTGATCAATTCAAGCGCTACCCCCTTGCAGGTCTCGTCTTCGGTCACCGGGGTCACGATACAGTCCACACAAACGGTCTTTGCATCGGGCAATTCCAGATCAATGCCCCATTCCATGCAGGGCTCTTTTGTTGACAGGGCGCGTTCAATGTTTTCCAGCAGTTTGCGCGAAGTCAGAATTTTACGCGCATCGTATCCGCGCGCCTTCTCGCGGCTGATAAAAAACAGATTTTCTCCCGCATTATTTATATCCGAAAGCCGTAGCTGACTATCGAATATCAGCACGGCTGTGTAAAGATTATCCAGCAAGCCGTCCGCGCTCATAATCGGGAATGGCCCCGGCCGGCCAAAACAGGTTGCGACCGGGGCTGATCACCTGTTACAGACTGTAGTACATATCCAGTTCGACCGGATGTGTCGTCATACGGAAACGGGTGACCTCGTTCATCTTCAACTCGATATAACCATCAATCATATCATCGGAAAAGACCCCGCCGGCTGTCAGGAACTCCCGATCCTGGTCCAGGGCTTCCAGCGCCTGGTCCAGCGATGAGCATACGGTGGGAATCTCTCTTTCTTCCTCAATGGTCAGGTCATACAAGTCTTTTTCCAGGGGTTCACCCGGGTCCAGCCTGTTCTGTATCCCATCCAGTCCCGCCATCATCATTGCGGCAAACATGAAGTACGGGTTGCCGCAGGAATCCGGGAACCTGATCTCAATCCGTCTGGCCTGAGGGCTGGCAACCCAGGGGATTCTGCATGACGCAGAACGGTTGCGCGCGGAATAGGCGAGCAGTACCGGCGCCTCGAAACCAGGGACTAGACGTTTGTAACTGTTGGTGCTGGCATTGGTGAACGCATTGAGCGCCCGCGCATGCTTGAAAATACCGGCAATGTAATGCAACGCCAGATCCGACAAGCCGCCATACTTGTCGCCGGTAAACAAGTTCTGGTCGTCTTTGCCGAGGGATTGGTGGACATGCATGCCATTGCCGTTATCACCGACCAGGGGTTTCGGCATGAAGGTTACCGTCTTGCCGTAGCCTTGGGCAACATTCATCGCGCAATATTTCAGGGTGAGCATTTCATCTGCCTTGGTGACCAGTGTCCTGAACTTGGTGCCGATTTCCGCCTGGCCTGCTGTGGCGACCTCGTGGTGGTGCACCTCAACCGCCAGCCCCATATCCTGCAGCGCCATGCAGATGGCAGTGCGCACATTCTGCAAAGAGTCCACAGGCGGAACCGGGAAATAACCCCCTTTCACGCCCGGGCGGTGGCCATGGTTGGGCCCATCCATGATCTTGTCGCTGTTCCAGTGGCCTTCTTCAGAATCTATTTCGTAGAATGCGCTGTTCAGGCTATCGCCCCAGCGGGCCTCGTCAAAGATGAAAAACTCGGGTTCAGGGCCGAAATAGGCAGCATCGGCGATACCGGTCGATTGCAGGTAGGCCTCGGCGCGCTTTGCCAGGGAACGCGGGCAGCGCTCGTAGCCTTGCATAGTAGTCGGCTCCAAGACGTCACAACGCAGGTTCAAGGTCGATTCATCATAAAACGGATCGATCACTGCGGTTTCAGTATCGGGCATCAACAACATATCGGACTCGTCGATCCCCTTCCAGCCAGCAATGGATGAACCGTCAAACATCTTGCCGTTTTCGAAAAAATCGTCGGTGATGGCATCAACCGGAACCGTGACATGCTGTTCTTTTCCCCGCGTATCACAGAACCGCAGGTCGACAAAACGCACCTCATTCTCTTCGATTAATCCATGTACCTTCTCTTTGGACATTGCATCTCTCCTCGCACGTGTTTACATTTGACTTAAAGTTGTCACCGGCATACGTATTGTTGCTGTGCGCGTCAACCGGCATCAAATAGTTTTATAATGCATAATCTATGCCATTTCGTCGGGGAACCTCTGAATAAGCTGGAGGTTGCCGCGCTAACAGCATGTGCCGCCACTAATCCACCGGAACTGGATTTGGATCTCCAAAAGACGATCGCGCAGCGACATTATCACTCGCTATATCTGAGTCCTCCGGAATTACGCGCCATAATAGCCCATATGCCTCATATTATGCACTATATTTGTGCGTTTATCCGCCCGGCGTCCCCATGTTATGACCGTATCTCTATGACTCCCACGGGGCAAAGGAAACTCTGATTTAGCTTGAATTTCCTGCGGCACAAGGAGGTGTCGCTCTGACAAGTCCGGGCTGGACTTGTTCAGAGCTTCCCTGAATATATCGCTCAACCCGGAAGAATCCTCTCTCCTAGCATCAATTGTTCCATTGTCTCGCGCTCCCGGATAACGTGTTCATGCTCCCCGTCCACCAGCAGCTCCACCGCTCTGGGCCTGCTGTTGTAGTTGGAACTCATGGAAAAAGCGTAGGCGCCGGCGGACAGGACGGCCAGCAGGTCCTGCGCGCGCAGGGATAAATGGCGTTGCTTGCCCAGGAAATCACCGGTTTCGCATATTGGTCCGACCACATCATATTCCATTTCCGTCGTATCCCTCGCTTCGCTGACAGGAATGATGTCATGCCAGGCCTGGTACAGGGACGGGCGCAATAAATCGTTCATGGACGCATCCACGATGGCAAAGCGCCGGGCGTTATCTGTTTTCAGGTACTCAACCCGGGTAAGCAGTATACCGGCATTGCCCATTATGGAGCGGCCCGGTTCCAGAATAAGGCTATAGCGTTCCGGAACAAGATCTTTGACAACCCCGGCAAAGGCGGCAATATCGGGGATGTCTGTCTCCCCGGCGTCTCGCTCGGTTTGAGTTTCCGGACCACCTGCCCGGAGCGCGCTGGCGCAACGATAATCAATGCCCAGCCCTCCGCCGATGTCCAGGAGCCTTAATGGTATGCCGTCCCGTTGCAGGCTCTCAACCAGCGCCAAAATTTTTTCCAGCGCGTCGATATACGGCGCCAGAGAGGTTATCTGCGACCCGATATGGCAATCAATGCCCACCGGCAAGATATTATCCAGGCGTTTAGCCAGCGCATACGCTTCCGGGGCGCGCTCATGGTTTATCCCGAACTTGTCCTGGCGTCTGCCTGTGGCGATGGACGGATGGGTCTCCGCATCGGTATCGGGGTTGACGCGTATGGAGACGGGAGCGGCCACAGACAACCCCCCGGCAATTTCATTCAGGCGCTCCAGTTCAGGTTCCGACTCTATATTAAAACACTTTATCCCGACTTCCAGGGCGCGCCTGATTTCATCGGCGCGCTTGCCTACCCCGGAAAATACAATCCTGGCCGGGTCGCCCCCGGCAGTCAGGACGCGCTCCAGTTCTCCGACGGATACTATGTCAAACCCCGAGCCTAGCCTGGCGAGCAGATTCAGGATGGCCAGGTTGCTGTTTGCCTTGACGGAATAACAGATCAGCGCATCCCTATCGGAAAAAGTTTCCGCATAGGCGCGCCACCGATCCTCAATCGCGGCGCGGGAATACACGAATGCCGGTGTGCCATGGCGCGCGGCCAGCGCGTCTAAGGACACTCCCTCCGCATGCAACAATCCGTTTTTATACGAAAAACCCTGCATGTCCGTAGCGCGTGGCGGCGGCTGGCTCATCCTCTGGCAAGTACAGAGCGCCTTTCTGACCGCACCCGAACAGCAAGAGGGTCGGCAACAGGAATAATAATATACGGGTTTTTGCGAATGTAGCGCGTGAACACATCAGGCTTCTCCGTTCGGTTGGCGGCTTAAATCAGGTTTGCGATCTTCCAGAATGCGGCTGTATATGTCAATCGGAAAACTCCCCCTACGCAGATTTTGCGAACAATGCTTGAATTTGATCGCTGTTTCGGATGACAATGTTACCCCCCGTCGTTCAATGACAGAAAAACCAAAGGTAATACCCGAAATGAGCAACAGCATAATTCACGTGACTGATTCCAGTTTTGAGGAGGATGTATTGAAATCGTCAGCCCCGGTAATGGTGGATTACTGGGCAGAATGGTGCGGCCCATGCAAGATGATTGCGCCGATACTGGATGAAATTGCCGCGGAGTATACGGACAGCCTTACAGTTGCCAAAATCAATATTGATGAGAATCCCAGGACTCCGCAGAAATATGCCGTACGCGGCATACCCACCCTGATGATATTCAAGGATGGAGAAATCATTGGCACAAAAGTAGGAGCAGTATCAAAACTTCAGTTGTCCGCTTTCATAGACAGCACAATTTAACTCAACACGCGTTTCTATAGATAAACATCAAGATATAAAATACTGGACGTTTCTATTTCAATATGCTAGTCTGATAATAACCTATCGTATTGTCCCTCAAACTTAACTCGGGCTTCAACGCATTTCGGCCATTTGGCGTATGCCATTATGCCTGTCACAATCCATGTTTAATTTGGTCCAATGAATCTCACAGAATTAAAACAACAACCCCCATCAGAACTAGTCCTCATATCAGAATCCCTTGGTCTCGACGGCCTGGCCCGATCAAGGAAACAGGATGTCATCTTCGAAATCCTCAAGGCACATGCCAGAAAAGGCGAGGACATCTACGGCAGCGGCGTCCTTGAAATACTCCAGGACGGATTTGGGTTTCTGCGTTCCGCGGATAGCTCCTACCTGGCCGGTCCCGATGACATCTACGTCTCTCCAAGCCAGATCAGACGCTTTAACCTGCGCACCGGGGATAATATCTCCGGTAAGATCAGACCTCCGAAAGAAGGCGAGCGCTACTTTGCGCTGCTCAAAGTCAACGAGATCAACTTTGAAGTCCCGGAAAAGGCCAGACATAAGATCATCTTTGAGAACCTGACGCCGCTGTTCGCGCAGCAACGTTTGAAACTGGAAGTGGGCAACGGTAGCACCGAGGACCTGACGCCCAGAATCATCGACTTGGTGGCGCCCATCGGCAAGGGCCAACGCGGTCTTATCGTGTCCCCGCCCAAGGCCGGCAAAACCATGATCCTGCAATCCATTGCCCAGTCCATCAAACACAACCACCCGGAATGCCACCTGATCGTGCTACTCATCGACGAGCGGCCGGAAGAGGTCACGGAGATGGAGCGTTCGGTACGTGGCGAGGTAATTTCAAGCACGTTTGATGAACCCGCGACCCGTCATGTGCAGGTGGCCGAAATGGTGATAGAACGGGCAAAGCGGCTGACTGAACACAAACAGGATGTGGTGATACTGCTGGATTCCATCACTCGCCTGGCCCGCGCTTACAATACCGTGGTCCCGGCATCCGGCAAGGTGCTGACGGGCGGCGTTGACGCCAATGCCTTGCAGCGGCCGAAACGCTTCTTCGGCGCCGCGCGAAACATTGAAGAGGGCGGCAGTCTTACTATCCTGGCCACTGCGCTGATCGACACCGGCTCGCGCATGGATGAGGTCATCTATGAAGAATTCAAGGGCACCGGCAATATGGAACTGCACCTGGATCGCGAGATTTCGGAAAAACGTATTTACCCAGCCATCTATATCAACCGTTCCGGCACTCGGCGCGAGGAGTTGTTAACGGAGAAGGATGAACTGCAGAAGATGTGGATTCTACGCAAGCTGCTGCATCCTATGGAATCGATAGCAGCCATGGAGTTCCTACTGGAACGACTCAAGGCCACGAAGAACAACGCCCAGTTCTTCGATGCCATGAAGAAACGTTAACCCGTAGTTCTTGTCAGGGCCGCAGGCTACCCCGCCTGAGCAAGCCAGGCAAAAAAAACCCGCCGGATGGCGGGTTTTTTTTGGGTTAAACCGGCAAGGCTTACATCATGCCACCCATGCCGCCCATACCGCCCATATCACCACCACCCATGGGCATGGGGGGCTCTTCCTTCTTCGGCAGTTCGGCCACCATGGCTTCCGTAGTCAGCAACAGGCCGGCGACCGATGCGGCGTTCTGCAACGCAAAACGAGCGACTTTGGTCGGGTCCAGAATGCCCATATCGATCATGTCGCCGAAATCTCCTGTTGCGGCATTGTAACCATGGTTGCCCTCTCCCTCGGCGACCTGGTTAAGCACCACGGATGCCTCATCACCTGAGTTAGTGACAATTTGACGCAAGGGCTCTTCCAGTGCACGCACAAGGATTGAGATCCCGGCCTGCTGATCATCGTTCTTGCCTTTCACCTTGGAAGTCGCGGTAATCGCGCGGATCAGCGCTACACCGCCACCAGGGACCACGCCTTCCTCGACTGCAGCGCGGGTGGAATGCAAAGCGTCCTCGACGCGCGCTTTCTTTTCCTTCATCTCCACCTCGGTGGCAGCGCCTACCTTGATGACAGCTACGCCGCCGGCAAGTTTGGCCACGCGCTCCTGCAGTTTCTCCCTATCATAATCAGACGTCGACTCCTCAATCTGGGCGCGGATTTGGCTGACCCGACCCTCGATACTCTCGGTCTGGCCGGCGCCGTCGATGATAGTCGTGTTTTCTTTGCTGATCTGCACGCGCTTGGCGCTACCCAGGTCATCAAGTCCGGCTTTCTCCAAGGACAAGCCCACTTCTTCGGAGATGACCGTGCCGCCGGTCAGGATGGCGATATCTTCCAGCATCGCCTTGCGGCGATCGCCAAACCCGGGAGCCTTGACGCCAGACACTTTGACGGTGCCGCGCATATTGTTGACTACCAGGGTAGCCAGGGCTTCGCCTTCGATATCCTCCGCTACGATCAGGAGCGACTTGCCGGATTTCGCAACGCTTTCCAGCACCGGCAACAAGTCCCTTACATTGGATATCTTCTTGTCGTGCAGCAGGATATACGGGCTTTCCAGGTCGACGCTCATCGTTTCCTGGTTGTTGATAAAATATGGAGACAGGTATCCGCGGTCAAACTGCATGCCTTCCACCACATCCAGCTCATTATTGAGCCCGGAACCTTCTTCAACAGTTATCACGCCTTCCTTACCCACTTTCTCCATGGCATCGGCAATGATCTGGCCGATATCCTCATCAGCATTGGCGGAGATAGTGCCCACCTGGGCAATTGCCTTGCTGTCGGCACAGGGTTTGGACAACTTTTCCAGTTCGGAGACTGCCGTCCCAACCGCGGCATCGATTCCACGCTTGATATCCATCGGGTTGGTGCCGGCGGCAACGGCTTTTAAGCCTTCCCGCACAATGGCCTGAGCCAGCACCGTCGCAGTGGTTGTGCCGTCACCGGCCACATCGGATGTCTTGGAAGCGACTTCCTTAACCATCTGGGCGCCCATGTTCTCGAACTTGTCTTCCAGTTCAATTTCTTTTGCTACGGAGACGCCGTCTTTTGTGACTGTCGGCGCGCCGAAGCTCTTTTCTACCACGACGTTGCGACCCTTCGGGCCCAACGTCTGTTTCACTGCATTTGCCAGGATATTGACACCCCGCGCCATACGCGAACGAGCGTCATCACCAAATCTGACTTCTTTTGCACTCATTTTCTTCTAGACCTCCCGAAAACTTATTCGATAACGCCCATGATGTCGTCTTCACGCATCACCAGCAGTTCTTCACCATCAATTTTTACTTCCGTGCCCGAGTACTTGCCAAACAGGATCTTATCGCCCTTCTTGACATCCAGGCCGCGGACTTCACCGCTATCCAGGATCTTGCCGTTGCCGACGGCAACAATTTCACCCTGAATTGGCTTTTCAGTGGCGCTGTCTGGAATCACGATGCCGCCAGGGGACATCTTTTCCTCTTCCAGACGCCGAACGACCACACGGTCGTGTAATGGTCTGATATTCATATATTGATTACCTCCTATTAACTAATCTGTCGTGGTATGAATACATGATTATTATTAGCACTCTAATTAAGCGAGTGCTGATAATATAGGGGTATAATCTGAAAAGTCAATAAAAAAATCCCGTCCACTCCTGAATTCGGCGCGTTTCGCTTCTGTGTCCGCTGGCTTCCCGGCAGCGCCGGTGTCACAAGATAAGGCTCAGGATCATCGCGGCAACGCCGAAGAGATTGATCACAATGGCTGACGCCCAAGCGCTGCGTGAAAAATAGTGTTTTTCATCGTAACCGACCAGGTGCCGATAAATGCCAAACCTGCTGATCAGCAACAGGAACAGTAGCAGTAGCGCAGTCCGGACGCCGGCGCCGAGCAGAGTTTCTCCAACATAAACCAGGTACAACAGGGTCAGAAACATGATCCCTGACACTGGATCAGTCGGTGACAGAGAACGTCCTGTTACGTCATTCACACCCACGCTCAAGACGTTATAACCAATCGCCAAAATGAAATACGCGTTGACCGCCACATCTATTATGTTTGTTTCCTGCATGGAATTTCTCCCGTAGATTATTCTCGGCTTGGCCGATATCTTACTAAAATCAGGTTTCTGCACTTACTTGTAACTGCCGGCAAAGGTCAGGACATTCCCCCGCGCCACTCCCGCCCCTGCTCAACGCTATCCATGAGCAAGCTGAGAAGCGGGAGTCCAGTGAAATATACTGTCGCCCGCAGGGCAACCCTTTTTGTATAATAGGATATGCGATGAATGACTATCGCAGGACGCTACAGACAAGACTTATACAATGAAATTTGCGAGTATAAGATACGAAAATAAGGACAGAGTCGTTGTCCGCTTTGATGACCTGTACGCGCTCGAACTGGAAACACTACTGACTTTGACAACGTCAAAGTACGCGGGATTGGCGTGGGAAAACATGATGAGTGTTATCCGGGCCGGGCCGATATTACTGGATGATATCAATACAGCCCTGGAGAAATTCAAGCAGGTCCGCAACCACACACAATTCATACCGCTGGCGGATGCCGACTGGCATCCACCCATACGCAATCCGGGAAAGATTTGTGGTATCGCGATGAATAACTCCGCCAGTAATGAGCGCAAAATCAGCGCCCCTGATCATCCCGCGTTCTTTTTGAAGCCGGCTTCCTGCCTGGTCGGACACAAGCAAGCAATAAAAATCAGATCCTATTACGGCAGTGTGCATCCTGAGCCGGAATTAGCGGTCATTATCGGTAAGGAGAGCCGGGATGTTGCTGCGAAGAATGCGCTGGATTACGTATTTGGTTACAGCATCTTCAACGATATTACCAGCAACGGGATGCGCGCCGAAGACCTGTTCCATTATTGGGCGAACTATGCGAAAAAAGACCAGCCGAACGAGACGGAACGCATTGAGCAACATCTCTCCTATGCGGGTCGTTACAAGGGCAGCGATACCTTTGGCAGTCTGGGTCCTTGGTTGGTAACAAAAGATGCTGTTAAACAACCCGATGATCTGACTGTCCGTTGCAGCATGGGCAATGATGTCGTCGCAGAGGACAACACCTGTTATTATAATTTCAAAGTGGCCGAAATCATCAGTTTCATCAGCCAGTTCCAAACCCTGCAGGTGGGCGATATCATAGCCTGTGGCACAGCATTCAAACCATCCGCAAACCGAAAATCCATCCATAGCGCAAATTTTCAAATCATGGCTGGTCCGGTAGTGGTCAGTATTGAAGGATTGGGCACACTGACAAACCCGATTATCAAGGAACGTAAAGAGATAGGTCAATGGCGGCTGAGTCAGAGCGGTTGATATTTATCGATTCTCCGCTACTCAGCATATCTCTCAGGCGACTTGCTATGGGCGCTTCCGCAACCGCATCCCGGCGAACAGTTGCTCGCTGCTCAGTAACTGCGCAGTCCAGTTGTCGAGGATTTCAAAATAGATATCCAGGTGTTTTTCCCATGGCGCGGCGCCAGTGCAGTCCTTGATAATGACCGTTGGGATGTCCCGGGCAAACGCATCTCTTGCAGCGCTGCTGATGGCGTTGTTCACACTCAACCCGCATAACAGTAAAACATCGGCATTGAAAGATTCCAGCAAGTCGGAGAGCGCGCCACCCCAAAATGGGCTGGGACGGTTACGACTGATAAACATATCCGCGCTTGCAGTGTGCAGACGCTTATCCCATTTCACCCAATCGGAAGAAGCGCAAAAAAAACCTTGTTGCACGATTGGATTATCCTTTAGCAACCCTGCGTCTGAAAGGTCATCGGCCAGAACATAGCTTGAAAAAACAACAGGGATCTGTTTAGCACGCATTCGCGCCAGCAGGGCATTCACGTTTGCAATCAATTTATCCGACGCAGCATTCTCAAAAGGTCCATTAGCGCTGGTAAACAACTCTTGCAGGTCCAAAACCAATGCCAGGGGACGCGAATTTTCCAGGTTGAATTTCATATTTCCTGTTTGTGTAGAATACTGATTAATTTAATGAATTCTGAAACTATCAAAAAACTGCAACTCGGTTTCTTCGCATTCCAGTTTCAGTACTTTCGCTGTATCCGGGCCGTGTCTCAACCATGCCTGAAACATGCTGAGCATGGCCACATCGCCTGTTGCCTGACCAACGACGCTGCCATCGGGCAAGTTCTTTATCCATCCCGTAAGGCCTGATAGCCGCGCCTGTTCCCGGGCCGATTGGCGAAAGAATACTCCTTGAACACGGCCGCTTACTCTGAAGGAGCAGGTTTTTTTCATGTATATTTCGTAACAGGAGCCGCGCCGTATGGCGCTTATGGATACGCCTGTATACGCGCTTCAGGAATCAGTTTGGAATTAGAATAGAATCACCGCTCAACCTGTCTGTTGATAATGCTTCATCAAGATACGCGCTACTTCGGGGCGGGCGAATTCTTCCGGTAGCGGTTCGCCTGCGGCGAGCATTTCTCGCACTTTGGTGCCAGACAGCAAGACGAAATCCTCCGCGCTGTGGTCCGGGACATCGCGCATCATCACCACCCGATTCAGTTTTTTGGAGTACGCGGTGTGGTCGGCTTCGAATATCTCGATCGCCAACGCGCCCTCCAAGGCCGGCTCATGGAAAATAGCCTGGGCGTCGAACGGGCCGTAATAATTGCCAACTCCGGCATGGTCACGACCCACGATTAAATGGCTGCAACCGGCATTCTGGCGAAACACGGCATGCAGCGCTGCCTCGCGTGGGCCGGCGTAAAGCATATCGAAACCGTAGCCGCTCACCTTTACGGTGTTCTCCGGGAAGTACAGTTCAACCATTTTCCGTATTGCCGCATCGCGCACATCAGCGGGGATGTCTCCCGGTTTCAATTTCCCCAACAGCATGTGAATTAAGATACCATCCGCATTGACCGCCTGTTTGGCCATCTTGCATAGCTCTTCGTGCGCCCGGTGCATAGGATTTCGGGTTTGAAAGGCGACGACCCGTTTCCAGCCATTGGCTGCAATGGCAGCGCGGATCTGCGTCGCCGTCATGAAGGTGTCCGGAAAATCCCGCTCGAAATAACTGTAATTCAAGACCTCCACGGGGCCGGCGATGAGCTGGTTTCCAGACGAGATAAATGTTGCCACGCCGGGGTGTTCCGGGTCCGTGGTCCCGAAAACTTTTTCTGTGATGAAGGCCAACTGGTTTTCCGAGAGAGTTGCTATCTCGATCACAGTCTGTACCGCAAGTATCGGATGACCTTCTACGTTCGGGTCCCGAAGCGCGATCCGAGCGTTGCCGCGCGCCACACTCGCGTCCTTGCTGAGATTGAGACACGGAGTTGGCCAGAACAGTCCGTCAGTGGCGCGCATATTCTCCGCGACGCTAAGCGCGTCGGCGACGCCCATATAACCCGGCAACGGCGAGAAATACCCAGCGCCCAACATCACTGCATTGGCTGCAGCCGCCGAGTTCAACAATAATTGCGGGAGCGTTTCCGCTTCCTCAAGCAGCGCCTGACGCGCAGCCTCATCCTCGACGAACAACGGTTGCAGTTCGTTGGTTCCGTGTGGTTTTATCATGGGGAACTACGACTCGGCGCTGCCGTGATACCTGTCCATCTTCTGATTCAAGGTATCAATATCCATTTTCATAACATCAATGTCCTCTTTCATTACATCAATATCTATCTTCATCACATCAATATCCTTTTTCATCACATCGATATCCTGTTTCATGACATCGATATCCATTTTCATCACAACAATGTCCTTTTTCATTATCTCAATGTCTTTTTTCATTATATCGATGTCCATCTGCATTAGCGCGATACGCGTGCCTACCTCCGATAAAGCCTGCTTCAGGTCCTGGATGGAGCTGATAAGATAAAGGCTCAAGGATACGCCGACGACAACAACAAACCCCAGAAACCAATCATGATATTTGATACTGGTTTGCAGTCTTTCCACATCAAGCGCCAAGGTGTCACGATGAAATTCAGTAGCCATTATCAGATCCTCCTGTTCTCCGTTATACTGCTGATGATTCTTCGTTAAGGGAAGCCCATTATAGACGCTCCGTCATTTCATGTACAGAATATTTTCCATCATGATAATTCAGAAAGCTCTGAGACTTTATCAGAGATTCCTTGCTTGAAGACGGAGTGTTTTGCAGGAGGACGGCCGCGCATTCAATACCGCGTCTTTGGCCCCTGTACGAATTCATGGCCTGCGCTGTTGCGGATAATATCCCCGGTATGCAGCCGGTAGTGACTGTTCTCCCGATCCTCAAAGTAGAATTTCAGTGAATATCGGATCGTGGTGAATGCCAACTGCTCCCATGGAATTTCGTCCTGGGTAAACAGCGCCACTTCCTGGCTCTCTGCCCCGGCAGAGAAATTCAGGTCCATGAGGTTCGAATTGAACATCAGGTAAACCTGGTTGACTTGCGGCAAATTGAATACCGCAAACAGGTTGACTATTTCCACTCTTGCGTTGGCCTCCTCCAGGGTCTCACGCAACGCTGCGGCCTGAGAGGTTTCGTCCAACTCCATGAAACCGGCCGGCAGCGTCCAATAGCCGTAACGAGGCTCAATTGCGCGTTTACACAGCAGCACCTTGTCTTCCCAAACCGGGATACAACCGGCGACTATCTTCGGGTTTTGGTAGTGGACCACATCGCAGGAGGAACAAACATAGCGCAGGCGATCATCGTCCGGTGGAACCTTAAGCGCCACCTGGGCGCCGCAGGCGCTGCAATAATTCATTAACCGGCGCCCTTTTCCAGTAACGGATAAAGATCCGGCCAGATGATGTCCAGCATCATTTCCTGAGCCTCGGTTGTGGGATGAATGCCATCGTCTTGCATCAAATCGGGATTGTCGGCGATATTATCCAGGATAAATCGTGTCAGTCTCACATTATCCCGCAAGCCCAGGCGTTTGTATATGCTCACAAATCTTTCGATATACGCATTCCCGTAATTGGGTGGCAACAGCATTTCAACCAACACAATCCGGCTGCCCACGGCAGAGATTTTATCGATGATGGCGGACAGGTTGGCCCTGATTTCTTCCAAAGGGATACCTCTGAGACCGTCATTGCCGCCCAGCTCAACGATGGTGATATCTGGCGTCATCTGCTTTAGAATAGCATCGAGACGCGTATTTGCCCCATGGGTAGTGTCGCCGCTGATGCTGGCATTGATAACCTGATAGCGATAACCGGCGCGCGCCAGCCGCTCGCGCAACAGGGACACCCAGCCCGCTTGCGCATCAATCCCGTAGGCCGCGCTGAGGCTGTCGCCCAGGATCAGGAGAGTCTTTTCCGTACCGGGGGCGGACAATGGCGCTGATAAAATCACTGTAAAAATAATCAACCGCAACATGGAACAATCCTCAAATTTCATTATCCGGGCAGAAAACCTGAGCAAACAGGTTGCCGGCCCTACCGGAAACCTGACTATCCTGGATAATATCAGCCTGGCGATCAAATATGGAGAGAGCGTGGCAATAACCGGTGTATCCGGCTCCGGCAAATCCACGCTAATCGGGCTCCTCGCGGGACTTGACCTGCCGAGCGCGGGCAAGGTATTCCTGGATAACACGGAACTGACCGCTCTGGATGAAGCCGGCAGGGCGGCATTGCGCAACCGGCGGGTTGGTTTTGTATTTCAATCATTCCAATTGCTGCCGGCCCTGACCGCCCTGGAAAACGTCATGCTGCCGCTGGAGTTGTCGGGCAACGGCGCGGCGCGGGAGCTGGCGCAAAAGCAGTTGAAGGAGGTCGGACTGGCGGGTCGGATGCAACATTATCCTAACCAGTTGTCCGGCGGCGAACAGCAACGGGTCGCTATTGCCAGGGCTTTTGTCGGTAGCCCGCTGGCGCTGTTTGCCGATGAGCTGACCGGCAACCTGGACCGGCAAACCGCGGCGCAGGTTGTTGAACTTCTGTTTCGTCTGAACTCGGAGCGCGGCGCCACATTGATCCTGGTGACCCATGATGACGCCGTATCCAGCCGTTGCAACCGCGTCCTGACACTGGACGGCGGCAGATTGGTCTGATGCAGTTGGTCCGCCTTGCTCTTGCGCAATTCAGGCGGGACTGGCGCGCCGGGGAATTGCGCCTGCTCGGCCTTGCCCTGATCATCGCGGTGGCAAGCCTGACATCCGTTGATTTTTTCACCGACAGGGTTAGACGGGTCACCGAAATCCAGGCCACCGAACTACTGGCCGCCGACCTGGTTGTCAGTTCTGCCGAACCGATCAAACAGGATTTTATCAGCCAGGCTGAAGACCTGGGATTGCAGACAACGCAAACAATCGGTTTTCGCAGCGTGGTCGTGTATGGCGAAAAACTCGAGCTGTCGGAAGTCAAGGCCGCGCAGCCGGGTTACCCGTTGCGGGGCCGGTTGCAGGTTGCGGATGGGTTGTTCGCCGAAGAATATCAGGCCGATACCATTCCCCGGCAAGGCGCGGTATGGCTGGACCCGAGACTGCTTCAGTTGTTGAGTGTGAATATCGGCGATCGGATCAACCTGGGCGCATCCACATTCGTAGTCACTAAGGTCCTGACCCATGAGCCCGATCGTAGTGGCGATATGTTCAATATTGCGCCGCGGCTGCTCATGAATCTTGCAGATGTTGAAGCCACCGGTCTGATATTACCCGGCAGCCAGGTCACGCGCCGGCTTCTGCTGATCGGGGCAGACGATAGGTTAGACGAATTTCGCTCTCTGGTTGACGACCATGCGGGATACGAGGCGTTGGGAATACGTGAGGTCAGGCCGGAGTTGCGCGCTGCCCTGGAACGTTCAGAGCTGTTCCTCGACCTCGCCGTGCTGGTCAGCATCGCGTTGGCCGGGTTGGCGGTCGCCTTGTCGGCGCAACGTTTTGCTGTGAGGCATTTCGACGCCTGCGCTATCATGCGCTGCCTGGGCGCCGGTCCCGATACGGTCGTCAAGCTCTACGCCATACAGTTGCTGGCAACTGCCCTGATCTGCAGCGCTATCGGCTGCGCGCTGGGCTACCTGGGACAAACTGTCCTGTCTGCGCTGATGCAGGGGCTGGTAGCCAGACCCCTGCCGTCAGCATCGCCGGCGCCGCTGGTCGGCGGTCTGGCGGTCGGTGTGGCGACCACGCTGGGCTTTGCTCTGCCACAGATTTTGCGACTGAAAAACGTATCACCCATGCGCACACTAAGGCGCGAGCTGGCGCCGATGCCGCTCAATAACCTCGGCATTTGCCTGGCCGCCAGCGGCTGCCTGCTGCTTTTGGCGTTCTGGCAATCCGGCAACCAACGGTTATTTTACTACGGCTGTTGCGCGCTTGCCGCGACAGGGTTATCGGCCTGGTTGACCGCTGTGCTGGCTATTCGTTGTCTGAACAAGCTGCGCGCCGGGGTTGGCGTAGCCGCTCGCTTCGGCCTGTCCAATATCGTGCGCCGGGGCGGGTTGAGCACAGCGCAGATCCTGGCAATCAGTCTTGGCGTGATGCTGCTGACTCTGCTGGTCCTGACGCGCGCCGATCTGCTGGCGAACTGGCGCGATCGGTTGCCCGCCGATACCCCGAATTATTTCCTTATCAACATTCAACCGCACGAGGTGGAATCAATCAGGCAATTCATCAGTGAGCGCGCGGGTCTTTCCACGCAGACACATCCACTGGTGCGCGCCCGTCTGGTCGCGATAAACGGCAGGACCGTCAGTCCCGATGACTACACAGACGACAGGGCGCAACGCTTCATGCGGCGCACTTTCAATTTATCTTTTGCGGAGACCTTACAGAACGACAATCGCCTGTTGGAGGGTGAATGGTGGGATGCGGGAGATGACAACCGGTTTTCCTTTGAAGAAGACTTTGCCGAGACTTTGGCGATCAACCTCGGCGACACGTTGGAATTTAACATTGCCGGCGCGCGGGTTGCCGGTCAGGTCGCCAATATCCGCTGGGTTGACTGGGATACATTTAATGTAAATTTTTTTGTCATCACCAGCCCTGCCACACTGGATGGATTCCCCGCCACGCACATCACCAGCTTTTATCTGCCCCAGAAGGACCGACCGCTGCTTAACGAGCTGATCAGGCGCTGGCCCAGCGTTACCGTGTTTGATGTGGACTCCATCCTCCAACAAGTGCGCCGGGTCATGGAACAAGTAGCGCGGGCAGTGGAATTCATCTCAGTCTTCACCCTGCTGGCAGGGATTATCGTATTGCTCGCGGCGCTGCAAACCACTCACAATGAGCGCAGGTATGAAGCCGCTCTGCTGACCACGTTAGGCGCCCGACGGAGCCATATCCTGGCCGGGCTGTTAGCGGAATTTGCCGTTCTCGGACTGGTATCCGGCCTGATTGCAGCGCTGAACGCCACCGTAGCGGGACTGCTGCTCGCTGAATTCGTTTTCAAAATGGATTTCTCTTTCAATCCCTGGGTATGGCTGGCTACGCCGTTGCTGTGCATGTCGGTGATTATCGTGGCAGGTTTGGCCGGGACGAGCAAGGTCTTGTCGGCGCCGCCGATGCTGACGTTAAGACAGGCTTGACCAGACCAGGAATTCAAGGAGGCGCCTGTTAAAGGAACCTCTGACTTAATCAGAGATTCCCTAACTTTTAGGGGCGCCCTTAAGACGTTCCAGCATCTTGCGGTGCGCAGCCAGTTCTTCCGGGGTTGGCTCCAGTATTTTCAAGGCGGCGCTGCGCTCGACCGAACGCGGCGTCTGTGGGCCCAAACGCAACCCGGCTTCCTCATCCTCATCCAGCAACAGGCTTGACTGACCGCCGGTCATGGCCAGGTAAACGTCCAGCAATATCTCAGCGTCCAGCAAGGCGCCGTGCAGGGAGCGACTCGAATTATCTATCCCGTAGCGCTGGCATAACGCATCTAAGCTGTTCCTTTGACCCGGGTGCATTTCTCTGGCCATCACCAGCGTATCGGTAACGCGGCAATAATCCTCAAACTTTCCCCATTCGACTCCCAGACGCGTCAACTCGGCATCGATAAACGCCACATCGAACGGCGCGTTATGGATGATGACCTCGCTGTCCCGAATAAAGTCAATCAGCGGATCTGCGATATCCTCGAAAACTGGCTCCCCTTCCAGTTGCTGGGCCGTGATGCCGTGTATTTCAACGGCTTCTTGTTCTATCTCCCGTTCAGGATTGATGAAATAATGCAAGACCCGGTCGGTCTTGCGACGATCCTTCATTTCGACACAGCCGATCTCAATTATCCGGTGCCCATTGGCGGGTTCCAGTCCCGTAGTCTCAGTATCCAGGATAATCTGACGCATTTTTTCTCAGCGGGGATGATTTTGCAATAGCTTGTCCATGGCCTTGTTTGCCAGTGTATCCACCCGTTCATTTTCAGCATGGCCGCTATGACCTTTAACCCAACGCCATTCAATCTCGTGCGACGCCGTCAACTCATCCAATCGTTGCCAAAGATCCAGGTTTTTTACCGGACGCTTTTTTTCGGTACGCCAGCCGCGCCGTTTCCAGTTATCCATCCATTGCAGGATACCGTTCCTTACGTAGTTTGAATCCGTGGTCAAACGTATCCGGCAGGGTTCCTTCAATGCTTCCAGAGCCTTAATCGCCGCGGTCAGTTCCATACGGTTATTAGTGGTTTGCGACTCCGCGCCGGACAGTTCTTTTTCCACATCGTTATAACGCAACAGCGCCCCCCAGCCGCCCGGCCCGGGATTGCCGCGGCAGCCACCGTCGGTAAAGATCTCTATGAATTTGTCCATGGGTCGCAGTTTGTTGTGATGTCAGCAAGTTGTAACTTAATCAGGGATTCCGAGCTTCCTTAAACTATATCGCCGCCCGACATGGTGGCCGCTCCCGGGTTGGCGTCAGGCAGTAATATCCGTTCGCGCCAGTTCAGTTTTATAGGGTCAACAGGGACGCGGCGTTTCTGAGCAATCATCACATAAGCCACACCAGGCAGTGACCAGCAGGATGAGAGCAGTTTTTCCAGAAATAATACCCGGCGGAAAAAACCTCTGTGCCTGCGTGGTGAGCGAAAGAAAAACCTTTCTACCTGCAACGTTGCAAAACCGAGCATGGATAACCAGCCCTTGAGCTTCCGCGCGCTGTAAAAACAGCCGTCCCACGGCGGCCGATTACGCGCTGTCGGATTTAGACGCCACAAGCTCCAAGGGCTGAAACCCGCAATGATCAGACGGCCATCTTCGATCAGGACTCGTTCTATTTCCCTCAGAACAGCGTCAGGGTCGGAAACATACTCCAGCACATGGAGCATGACTACAACGTCAATGCTGCGCGCGGCGAACGGCAATAACGCGGCCTCGGCTGCCAGCGCGCAACCATTATGTCGGGGGCTGCCGGCATCCAGACGCAGCTCGATTTTATTCCGGATACGCTTGGCTGAAGCAAGCATTCCACAATCGTATTCACCTATCTGGGCGATGTTATACCCGAACAGGTCGGGCAAAATCCTGTCTAATTTTTCCTTTTCATAACTCGCAAGAGCGCTGCCGGCCTCGCTATTGAGCCAGGCGGAAAACCCGGCTCGGGCACGGGGCGCTGTTGCGGAGGTATTTTCCATTGAGTTCAGCTAACTGCAAAGCATCAGATTTTACCTTACGGCCAATCATTTTTCCTTAGGAGCTTTTGAAAAAATTAGAGGCTCCCGCGCGGCATAGGAATTTGCCGCCATTTTTCATCACGTAGGTGATTGAAAATGACTTGACATCAAGACCGCGCCACCCTAGCATTCACCGATGCGCTATCCAGGCTTGGGAACAACAACCATAATTACCGCCTGCCTGCTGAACGCTTGCAGCGTGCAACCGGTTCAGCAAGCCGCAGAGTCTCCGCCGGAAACCGCCTCAGAAGCCGAGGAACCGGTAGTATATATCGTCCCGGAACCGGAACTCTATCCCGAATCCGAAGAAGAAGTTGCAACGGTCGAAAGCAAACCCGAACCTTCGTTCGAACAGCGCGACCTCTGGGAAAAAATTGGCGCGAACCTGAACCTCCCCAGATACCTGGACCGGAAAGCGGTCAAGGGCAGACTGGCATGGTATGCCAAAAACCAGGAATACCTTGACCGAGTGGTCGAACGCAGCCGCCCCTATCTGTATCACATCGTTAATGAAGTGGAAAAGCGCGGCATGCCGCTGGAACTGGCCTTGTTGCCCATCGTGGAGAGCGCGTTTCATCCCTTTGCCTATTCACGCAGCCACGCCTCCGGCATCTGGCAGTTTATTCCAAGCACCGGAAAAATTTTCGGCTTGAAACAGAACTGGTGGTATGACGGCAGGCGGGACATTGTCGAAGCAACCCGGGCGGCGCTGGATTATATGGAAAAACTGAATCGGGACTTTGACGGCGACTGGATGCATGCTCTGGCTGCCTACAATACCGGCGAGAGGAACGTGGCCCGGGCAATCCGGCGCAACAGCAATGCCGGCAAACCGACGGACTTCTTTTCCTTGCGCCTGCCACGGGAAACCAGAGGCTACGTGCCCAGCTTGCTGGCCGTCGCAGAACTGGTCGCCAATCCGGAGCAACACGGTGTTTCCTGGCTTCCGACGCCGGATCAGCAGTATTTTGCTCAGGTGGATACGGGAGAGCAGATTGACCTTGCTGTGGCGGCGGAGCTGGCGGGCGTGAATATGGACGAATTATATACACTGAACCCGGGCTTCAATCGATGGGCCACCGACCCGGATGGTCCGCACCGGTTGCTCGTTCCGGTTGCGGTTAAAGATACATTCGAGGAAAAACTTGCCGGCCTGTCTTCGGAACAACGGATAAACCGGGATGAGCATAAAGTCAAAACAGGCGAAACCCTGGATGGCATCGCCAAACGTTACCGCCTCTCCGTTGCCTCGCTGAAATCCATTAACAAGCTGCGCAGCGATATCATCCATACGGGCGATACGCTCCAGGTTCCCATCCCCAAGGAAGCGGCGAAACATTATACCCTCAGCGTAGAGGGGCGGCGCATGAGAGGCCTCAGGGATACCGGTGACGGCGAAAAATTTATTTATACCGTAAAACGTGGCGATACGCTCTGGGATATTGGCCGATATTACGGCTTCAGCATCAAACAACTGACTGAATGGAATGGTATATCGCGCCGCCAATACCTGCGCCCTGGCCAAAAGCTGACCTTGTGGTTCGCCGAGTCAGGCGAGAAAAAAACCGCTGCCATGATCGCAAAGCAGACCACCGACCCGTTCCATTACACCGTAAAAAAAGGCGATTCCCTATGGTCTATAGCAAAAAAATTCGATGTCACGATAAAACAGTTGCTAGCCTGGAACAACCTTCGCAAAAACAAATTTCTGTATCCCAACCAGAAAATAACTGTTTATCCGTCCGGTTCCCGCTCAGTTGGCAGCTAACCAGCCAAGCATTCTCCCTGATTCTTCGTAGAGTTGGAGGATGACCCGCTTCCTGAAATTGTTCCTGCGTTGTCTGCTGCGTTTGCTCTACCGGGTTGAGGTCAGCGGGATGGAATATTATCAGCAAGCCGGCGAGCGAGTATTGATCGTAGCCAATCACATTTCTCTGCTTGACGGGATTTTGCTGTACGCCTGGTTTCGGGATGATCTCAGGTTTGCCATCAACACCCAAATCGCCAACCGCCCGCATTTCAAGCCGTTTCTCTATTTCGCTGATTTATACACCATGGACCCGACCAATCCGTTATCGGTAAAATCCATGGTGCGTTTCCTGCAAGAAGATCGCAAGGCAGTCATTTTCCCGGAAGGTCGTATCACTACCACCGGCAGCCTGATGAAAATCTACGAAGGGCCAGGGTTAATCGCCGATCGCGCCGGCGCAACCGTGCTCCCGGTCGCCATCGACGGCGCGCAATACAGTGCGATGGGTTATCTGGGAGAACGAGTAAGGTTTCCCAAAATCAGGATGCGTACGCTGGCGCCGGAAAAACTGGAGATCGACCCGTCAATCCAGGGACACGAACGGCGCAAAGCGGCTTCCGCATGGATGCAAAACCTGATGTACAGGCTGTCGTTTGCCGGCTATGACTACGAAAAGACCGTGTTCGAGGCCATACTCCAGGCTGCGGGCCTGTTCGGACACAAGCGTATCATACTTGAAGATATCAAACGGGAACCGTTTACCTACAGGCAATTGCTGATGCGCGCGTTTATCCTCGGAGCTGTGTTACGCAAGGACACACAGGCAGGGGAGCGCGTCGGAGTACTGATGCCGAATGTCGCGGCCGGCGTAGTGGTATACCTGTCTCTGCTAAGCCTGGAAAGAGTTCCCGCGATGCTGAACTATACAACCGGACTCCAGATCCTGCTGAAAGCCTGTGAAACTGCGTCGATCAGGACGGTTTACACGTCCAGACAGTTCATAGAGAGCGCCAATCTCAAGCCACTGGCGGAAGGATTGCAGCAACGGACGCAGTTGGTCTACCTGGAGGACTTGCGTGATCGCATCGGCACAAAGGACAAATTGATCGGACTGCTGCGCAGCCGTTTCCCGCGCGCAGGTTACCGCCCTGCCGCCAAGCCGGAGGACACTGCCACGATTCTGTTCACCTCCGGCTCGGAAGGCGTTCCCAAGGGTGTGGCGCTATCGCATCGCAACCTGTTGGCCAATTTTGCACAGGCGCGCAGTTGCATCGGTTTCAAGCCCAGCGATACTATCTTCAACTGCCTACCGTTGTTCCATTCGTTCGGACTCAACATCGGTTGTGTGCTGCCGTTGCTGGGCGGCTGCAAAATATTTCTGTACACCACACCCTTGCATTACCGGATCATTCCGGAACTGCTGTATCAGACCGACGCCACCATCTTATTCGCCACCAATACCTTTCTCAAGGGTTACGGGCAGCATGCCCATTCCTATGATTTCAAATCGCTGAAATATGTGCTGGCTGGGGCTGAAAAGCTGCAGGATGATACCCGCAGACTGTGGATGGAAAAGTTCGGCATCCGCATCCTCGAGGGCTACGGCGCAACGGAATGCAGCCCGGTAATTTCGGTGAATACCCCCATCAACAACAAGCCCGGCAGTGTGGGGAAACTATTGCCAGGCATGCGCGCCTACCTGGCGCCGATTGCCGGCATAGAACATGGTGGAAGACTGGTAGTAAGCGGGCCGAACGTCATGTCCGGCTACCTGTTGCATGGGGCCGGCGGCAGCATTCATCCGCCGCGTACGGAACGCGGGGAAGGTTGGTACGACACCGGCGACATAGCGACTATCGATGCTGAGGGCTATATTGAACTGCTCGGCCGCGCCAAGCGCTTTGCCAAGATCGGCGGAGAAATGATTTCACTCAGCGCGGTGGAAGAGTTGGCCACGCTCACCTGGCCGGATTGCAATCATGCTGCTTTGTCCATGCCGGATGAGCGCAAAGGGGAGAAAATTATCCTGATATCGGAGCGTGAGGGAGCGGACCGGAAGTCATTCCAGAAAAAAGCGCGGGAACTGGGTTACGGAGAGTTGTACATTCCCAGGGAAGTCATAGCCATACGCCAGTTGCCGGTACTGGGCACAGGAAAGACAGATTACGTTGCTTTGCTGGAAAAGCTGAATACCGAAATTGCGGGGTCAGCATAAGCTTGCCGGGATAAGCCGACAAGCTAGTACTGAGTTTCCGTGTTATGTCCGCCACTGCCCGTAAACGGCACGAAACCTACCGGCAGAATATCCGTTTTCCTAATCTCGCCGTTCTGCTGTTTTTCCAATACCTGCAGAGTCTGATAACCATGTTGTGGACCAACCGGGATCACCATCCGCCCCCCGGGTTTGAGCTGGTCAATCAAGGGTTGCGGCGCTTCTTCTGGCGCAGCCGTTACCATGATTGCATCGAACGGCGCATGTTCCTCCCAGCCGATGTAGCCATCTCCGATTTTCACCGTGACATTATCGAAACCGAGACTGGCGAGGGTATTTTCCGCGCGTTTGCCCAGCGCTTCGATGATCTCGATGGTATAGACATGGCGCGCCAAACGCGCCAGCGCCGCGGCCTGGTAACCTGAGCCCGTGCCGACCTCCAGCACGACCGAGTCGCCATCCACATTCATCAGGTGCGTCATCAGAGCAACAATATAAGGCTGCGAAATAGTCTGACCCGCGCCAATGGGCAGAGGCCTGTTCAAATAGGCAAATTCACGCAGGGCTTCAGGCACAAATTTATGGCGCGGCACGGTTGCCAGAACATCCATCACACGCTCATCCAGCGTGTCTATACCGGTATAACTGCGGGTTTCATCCACTGTTTCCTTGATCGCGGTGATCATCTCCCGGCGTTCGGTTTCATATTCGTCCAACGCAACCAGTCCATTAGAGGCTGTTGCCAGCAATATAGCAACTACAACAGAACACGGAGATTCTATTTTTATCATTTGGAAAACAGTCTTAAAAAAACTCTGAGATTAAGTCAGAGGCTCCCTAAACAACTCCGCCTCCCACATTGAGCGCTGCGCCCGTAATATAGGCGGAATCATCTGAGCACAGGAATACTGCCGCGCTGGCCACATCATCCGGCGTTCCGAACCGCCGCAATGGAATTTCAGCAAGACGCTCCGTATAGTAGTCCTGATCCATGACATCTGTGGCAAACGCAGTAGAGATCCAGCCGGGCGCAAGCACGTTAACCCTGACCGTTGGGGCGATGGTTTTCGCCAATGATTTGCTGAAAGCCTGTATGCCGGCTTTCACTGCGGAAAACATCTGTGGATTGACCCCGGGGTAACCATGAACGGCCTGGTCCCAGGACATGTTGATTATCACACCGCCTCCCTGGCGTTGCATGACTTCGGCCACTGCCCAGCAACACTGGATAGTCCCTTTCAGGTCGACATCTACCAGCATGGAGAGCTTTTTCCGGTCGTCAAGCCGGGCGCCGTCACCCGTCAGGATGTCCGCGCCGGCATTATTCACCCATACATCGATGCGGCCAAATCGCTCGCTGACCATTTCAATCAGGCCTGCAACCGCTTCCGGATCGGCTATATCCGCTTGCGCCGCAAACGCCTGTCCGGACATGCCCTGTATTTCTCTGACTACCTGTTCTGCCTGTTCTCCGGACCTGTTGTAATTGACGGCCACGTAAGCGCCCTCTCCGGCAAAGGCCAGCGCCAGCGCGCGCCCGATCCCGGAACTCGCCCCCGTGATCACTGCCACCTTATCATGAAGTCGCGCCATGGACATAGTATAATGGAAACTCTGATTAAGTCAGAGGTTCCTAAAGCAAATCTGGTGGTTCACATATCTTCCGCAGCTTAAATGTGCCAGACTTATGGTGTCAATCAGCGTCATCATTCCTACTTATAACCGCGCGCGCCTGTTGCCGAGGTGTCTGGATTCGACGATCTCACAGACGCTGAAACCGCTCGAGATCATCGTCGTGGATGACGGTTCCACCGACTCGACCCGTGCCCAGGCACAGCGTGACTATCCCGGCATCACACTGATCTCGCAAGCTAACAGCGGCGTGAGCTCCGCCAGAAACGCCGGCATACGCGCGGCTCGGGGTGATTGGCTGGCTTTCCTCGATTCGGATGATTCCTGGATCCCCGACAAGCTGGAGCGGCAGGCTCAGGTTATCCTGAAATCCCCTGATATCAGTATCGTCCACACAGACGAAATATGGATCCGCAACGGCAAACGGGTCAACCCGCGGCATAAACACAGGAAATATGGCGGTTTAATCTTCAAACGCTGCTTGCCCCTGTGCGCAATCTCCCCTTCCTCCGTCATGATCCATCGACGCGTATTCGAGCAGGTGGGCTTATTTGATGAAACACTGCCGGTATGCGAGGATTATGATTTGTGGCTGCGCATCTGCGCGCGCATGCCGGTCGCATTAGTTCCGGAGCGCCTGATCACCAAGTATGGCGGACATTCCGATCAGCTCTCAACCCGCTACTGGGGCATGGATCGCTTTCGCATCAGGTCGCTTGACAGGATTCTCACTGAAGCGGCGCTCAAGCCCTCTGATCGGAATGCCGCAATTGAGACCCTGCTCAGCAAAATCAGAATTTATCTTGACGGCGCCGCAAAACACAACAACCGGATATTCGTTCCGGAGTGTGAAAGATTGCTGACGCGCTACGCTCATTGATGTTGCATATTATCTGCGCGCTGAAACCTGAGGCCCGGCCTTTGCTGGATCATTTCGGCTTGCGCCCCCGGTCCGACGCGCCACAGGTGTATCATAACCCCGATACCCGTATCTCTCTCACATTGTCCGGTATCGGCAAATCTGCCGCGGCCGCAGCAGTCGAGCAGACTCACGCGCTGTTCAACGCCGATAAATCCCACGCCTGGCTCAACCTGGGCATTGCGGGACACGCCAAACTGCCGCTTGGCCAGGCGGTTATCATAAAAAAGATAACTGACGCGGCCACTGGGCAAACCTGGTTCCCCTCCCTGGTCTTTGCCGTAACCATTCCTTCACGAGACCTGCTCACCCTGGACGAACCTGAAAGCAACTACCGGAACGAACTGTTCGATATGGAATGCGCCGGTTTTTATCGCGCCGCGAGCGGTATCGCGACGCTGGAATTAGCGCAGGCAGTGAAGATTGTCTCGGATAATGCCGAGCAACCGATGGACAGAGTCGACCCGACCCTGATCAGCCGGTTGACGCAGCAAAACCTGCCTGTAATCGAGGAGATTATGCGGCAAATGCAGGCGCTATCAGCGCTGCAACTGCGTCTTAACGACACAGGCCCGGATTACCATGCAATCACAAAGCGCCGGCATTTCAGCGTGAGCCAGCAACGCCAGTTGCAGGTTTGTCTCAGAAAATGGCGGGCGTTGCATCCTGGAGATGGCGGCCTGGTCCAGCGCGTGGCTGGAAAAAAGACCGCCGCTGAGATACTCCGGTTCCTGCAAGGGGAACTGGATCGCGCTCCGATCAGACTCCATTGAACAGAGATGATCGACCAGATCTATATCGAGGAAACCCTGCTTGAACATCCCCGGGCGCGCGCCATCTTGCGGCGTTTCCCGGATGCGGCGGTGACCACCTGCGACCGCTACGGCGAAATATTCAACCGCAGAGCGCAGAACTTCCGCTTGCAGAAGATGAATCCGGCTTTGATCCTGGCTGAGAAGTTTTCCAATCATGTGTTGCCTTCTCCGCCGGAATACGCCATCGGCGGCGATTTCAATTATTACTTCTCGCACATGTTAAATTGCGTCTACGACTGCCGCTACTGTTTTCTGCAAGGCATGTACCAGTCTGCGCACTATGTGGTTTTTGTCAACTACGAAGACTTTTTCGAGGCCATTGTTGGCAAGATCATGGCAGCGGGGGATGCCTCGGCGCATTTCTTTTCAGGTTATGATTGCGACAGCCTGGCGCTGGAACCGGTAACGGATTTCGTGAAGGAATTCCTGCCCTTGTTCAGGAAGCATCCCCAGGCTCTGTTGGAATTGCGCACCAAAAGCACACAAATCCGGTCATTGCTGAACCGTGAACCCATCCCCAACTGTATTGTCGCCTACAGTTTCACACCGTCTGAAATCGCTGCAGCCATCGAACACAAAACGCCTCCGGTGAGCAAGCGATTGCAGGCGTTACAACGCCTACAGGCGCGCGGCTGGCGAGTCGGGTTGCGTTTTGACCCGTTGATTTACCAGGACGGCGTGAAGCAGCAATATGAGCGGCTGTTCTCCCAAGTCTTTGCTGTTATCGATATGGCGCTACTGCATTCGGTCAGCCTGGGGAGTTTCCGTCTGCCCAAATCGTTCTACCAGTCTTTGGCGCGGCTTTATCCGGATGAAGTCCTGTTCGCTTCACCGCTGGAAGAGTCTGCGGATGGGATGATCACATACCGGGAACAAATTCGCGCGGAGTTGGTGTCGTTTTGCAGGAAAGCCTTGCTGAAACATGTCCCGGCGGATAAACTTTTTCTCTGCGAACCTGTTTATCAGGCAAATATTGCAGCCAACTATCCAACCTCTTGATAGCAGGATAGTATCCCTGCGGGCCTCGACTGACTAACGACTGGTGAAATACGGGCTTGGCAGTCATAATTGACGAATTGGGAAGCATCGCTTTCTTTAACAAATACATAAGGAACCTCTGATTAAGTCAGAGGTTAGTCATAGGGGTTTGGATAATGATCCGATTCTGTAAAGACCTATATCGGTGGACAAACGTTTGCATGGCGGGCGTGGCCGCGATGGCGCTGCCGCCTGCCCTGGCACAGTCAGTTCTTGAGGAGGTCGTGGTGACGGCGCGCAAACGCGAAGTGTCTCTTCAGGATGCGGCTATTGCGGTATCCGTACTGTCCGGTGAGGACTTCGACAAATCCAACGTGGTAAGACTGGACAACTTCAATGGATATGTCCCGGGACTGGTTGTTGCGAAAAACGACGGCGCCGGCCGCGTCGTGACCATTCGCGGCATCGGCTGGGAAACCGCCCAGAACCTGACCACGCAACCCAGTGTGCTGAGCTACATCGACGGCATCTATCTTGCCAACCCGCTGGCAATGGGCATGGATCTTGGCGACCTGGAGCGAATCGAGGTCTTGCGCGGCCCGCAGGGCACCGAGTTCGGCCAAGGCGCCACCGGCGGCTCCATTAACCTCGTCACGAAAAGACCGCATTTCGACCAGATGGAAGGCTCCGCCGAACTGAGCTATGGAACTTATAACAATCTGCGCGGACGCGTCTCGATAAACGCGCCGCTTTCCGACACCTGGGCAATCCGAGCATCGGCGCAGAAATACAGGCGAGATGGTTTCGCGGAGATTGAGGGCGGTGAACTGGATGGATACGACTTGGATGATGCCGATTCGTTCACCGCCAAATTGGCGGCGCTGTGGCAGCCGTCAGAAGACTTCAGCGCGCGCGCGCAGGTATTCATACATGACTCCGACCATGGCGCCGCAGCGCAGAAGAACGAGTATGATCCCAACCCCGACACGCGCGAACTGTCCCAGGATTATGCCGGTATCTTCGCGCTGGAAAACTACAACGCATCGCTGATCATTGAATGGGCAAGCCCCTGGGGCATGACACTCAAATCACTGACTGGCTGGCAGGCGCTGAAGAAGGAACAGTCGGTAGATGGCGACCGCCTGAATGAAAACCTCACTTATATCAACAGTACCGGGTATGCCTTCAACAACTGGGACGTATTGCCTTATTGGGATAACGATTCCGATGCCGTCAGCCAGGAAATCAACATTAGCTACCTCGGCGAGCGCCTCGAATGGACGCTCGGCGGTTATTACCTGCATCACGAGAACTTCAATGACTTCCTGGAAGCCACAGGACCGGGGCCGTTCACGGAATCGCCAGCGTCCCTGCCCCGTTCCCAACTGAACGCGCAAACCTTGCCGCCGTTCCAGTCGCATTTGAATTTCACGGAAGTCCGCACCGTCACCCGCGAGGACTACGCATTCTACGGGCAAGCCACCTACCGGCTGAACGATAAGTTCGCCGTCACCGCGGGCCTGCGTTACCAAGATGAGGACCAGCTAGATGAAACATCCCAGTTCTTTGGTATTTTCGGGGATGGCCGCCGGGAAACGAACGACTCGAAAGTGACCTGGAAGGCAGGAGTGGATGCGCATCTTACTGAAGACAACCTGGTCTATGGACTGGTCTCCACCGGCTGGAAAAACGGTGGTTCAGGCAGCCCCGGGATATTCAAACCGGATCAATTTGAACCCGAGGAGGTGACAGCCTACGAACTGGGGACCCGCAACAATTTCCTTGACGGACGCCTGCGTCTGAATATTACGGCATTTTATTACGACCATGAACACATGCAGTTCACCTATGAGGACCCTGCGCCATTTGCCGGCGGCACATGGACCATTCCCCAATCGGAGCAGTACGGCATCGAGTCTGAGCTAAGCTGGCTGTTGGCGGATAACTGGCAGCTCGATGGCATGCTGGCGTGGCAGGACGGCAAGGTGAAATCAGATGTGTTCGCGCTCGACGTTGAAGATTTCCGCGCTGCGTTGATACCATTCCAACTGGGCCTGTTTACCCCGAACGCGGTTGAGGAACGCATCAGGATGAACAACGCCAATAACCTCAAAGGCAATGAACCGCCGAAACTGGCGGATATCATGGCGCGTGTCGCCTTGACCAATACCCATGTCTTCGCTGACGGTTCCATACTGAATTCACGAGTGGAATATGTCCACCGCGGCAAGTTCCAGGCCCGCATATTTAATCACCCCAGGGTCGACAGCGTGCCCAATTATGATATTTTCAACCTGTATTTTGACTACGACGTGGGCAATATGCCCCTCAGTTTGAGCCTCAGTGTCACCAATGTTTTCGACAAAAACGGCATCAATAACATCTTCACCAATCCATACGGATTGTGGACCACGAGCTACGAGTATATCCCGCCGCGAGAGGCCATCGGCTCGATCAAATACAGTTGGAAATAGCCCTTAAGGCTTGAGCAGAATCTTGCCGATGCAATTTCCGCTGAGTAGCTTCTCCTGCGCCCTACCGCCTTCGGCCAGGGGAAATTCGCTGTCCACGACCGCCCGATAATCGCCCGCGCAATACTGCTCCCAGGCCGGCCCGAATTCGTCATAACGAAACGCGTCTGAACCGAGGATTTTCAGGCCGATGCTGTACAAGTAGCCCAGGCTGGGGATGCGCGCGCTATCACCGGAGGTGGCGCCACAAGTCACCAGGCGTCCACGCGGCCGCAGCGCTAGCAGCGAGGCTTCCCACAATGATGCGCCAACGTGATCCAATACCAGGTCAACGCCGGTTCCGCCGGTCATGTCCCGGGCCCAGGTCGCCACATCATCTTTGCGGCTATTGCAAACATGGTCAGCGCCGATTTCCAGAGCTGCCTCGCATTTTTCCCGACTACCGGCGCTGGCCAGAACAGTCGCTCCAGCCTGCTTCGCCCACTGGATGGCAGCGGTAGATACCCCACTGCCGGCGGCAAGCGCCAACACCGTCTCGCCGGCTTTGAGTTGGCCTACCTCGAACAGGGCGTGGTGCGCAGTCATCCAGCAGGTGGGAAACACCACGGCGGACTGCCACGACTTATCGTCCGGGATCGGATACAGGTGAGTCTCCGGCGCCAGGCACTTCTCTGCATAGCCGCCGGGAAAGACGCTGCCTATGACACCCAATTCACCGTATACATCATCCATACCGGCAAGCTTTGACCCTGCCGGCGCTTCGACCATGGATGGGTTTACCAGCGCTCGGTCACCGGGTTTAAACTTGGTGACCTGCTCACCGATTTCCAATACTGTTCCGGCAACATCCATCCCGGAGATGTGCGGCAGGGTGAAACCCGGTACGGTGAACCAACCATTGCGCTGTATTACATCCAATCGGTTCACGGTCGTCATTGCAACCTCGATCACCACATCCCGGAGTCCAGGCTCAGGATCCGGCACATCACGGTACTGCAACACATCAGGCCCTCCGTGTTGTTTATAGATCAGCGCTTTCATGCAGCATCCCCCCATCACGTAACAAATGATTCGGCATACTGGTATCATACACAAGTCAAATCAATGGAAAAGAGGACTTTAGTTGTTCCAGCGCCGCTTATGCCCAAATGCCAGACACAATTAACGGAGCGGCGGCCGGATAAAATCTTTTCCCAAGTATCCATACACTCGGAGAAATACCATGTCAGCACAACACGCTGTTACGACAATGGATTCGGACGATCTCGATGCCATTCTGGGAGTAGTAGCGGAAGGAGAGGTAAGTCTTCGCTCCTGGCTTCGGCAGTTGCGCGAAGCAGACCAAGTCAGACAGGTTCGATGCGAGGTGGATTCCAACCTGGAGTTGGGCGCAATCACCCGCGTCAACCTGGGACTGGCAGGCCCCGCGCTGCTGTTCGAGAACATCAAGGGTTACCAGGATACCCGCTCGACCCGTTTCGTCACCTGCGGAATGGGCAACAAACGGCAATTATGCGCGTTGCTGGATCTGCCCGGGGACACTGCGGACAAGGCAATCGTGCGCCACCTCAAGGAGACCTATAACAACCCCGTGGGGCCGGTAATCGTGCCCCACTCACCGGTGAAGCAAAACGTCCTGAAAGGCCCCTCTATTGACCTGAAACAATTCCCGGCGCCGATCTGGCAAGAAATGGACGGGGGACGTTATCTGAACACGTTCTGCGGTGTCATAACCAAAGACCGTCACACCGGACGGGAGAATATCGGCCTATACCGCGGGCAGGTCGTTGACAGGAACCATATTGCCATGGTCATGCTGCCAACCCAAGGCGGCGGCGGACACCTCACAGGTTACCGGCAAAACCGGGAGAAAATGCCAGTCGCCATCGCCTACGGCGCCCACGACGTGACGCCGTTCTGCGCCGGCAGTCCATTTCCGCGCCATGTGTGTGAATGGGACATGATGGGAGCCATCCTGGGCAAGCCCATCGAACTGGTCAAGTGTGAAACTGTGGACCTGGTGGCGCCCGCAGGCACTGAGGTCATCATCGAAGGTTATCTGGACCCGAATCCTGAAAGCTACCGCATGGAAGGTCCGTTCGGCGAGTACCCCGGCTATGCCGGCGGCACGCCGTCACCCAAGCCGACCCTGGAAGTAACCTGCATCACCCATCGGGACAACCCCATCATGCGCGGCACCTTGGAGGGCTGCCGTCCCGGTTTTCCATCTGAGGATTCAATACTATGTTCCTATAGCTGGTCGGCCATCTTCTGGAACATGCTGGAAACCGCCGGAGTGGTGGGCGTCACCGATGTCTGGTGCCCTCATGTCTCCACCGGCACACATATCGTGGTGCAGATACGCAAACAGTACCGCGGCCATGCTCAGCAGGTGGCTATGGCTCTGTGGGGAACCAGCGCGGCCCAGTGGTTTTTCAAGCACGTGCTGGTGGTGGAGGAAGATATCGATATCCGCGATCCTCTTGCGCTGGAATGGGCGATCGCGTTCCGGGTCAACGCCGGTATGGATCAGGTCATGCTGGTCGGCCCGACATTTGGTTCGCCGCTGGACCCTTCCGTTTCCCATGACGCGCTGGACATGCCGCGCTTTCGCACCGGCAAGTGGACCCGGGTCCTGGTCGATGCCACCCGTAATTGGGAACTGGCTGAAAACGATGATTGGAACGGTCAGAGTTTCCCGCCTGTTGGCAAACTCGAACCGGAACTGGAGGAGAAAATCCGGGCGCGCTGGGCAGAATACGGTATCGGCATCCCCTACCTGGATGAGAACCAGCGGCAACAGCTAACTCTGGCCAATCTCAGGGATGTGCTGCCGTTTGTCTGACTGGTGTTTTGCTACATGGCCTATAGAGCCACCCTGAAGTTAAGGAAACTCTGAACAAGTCCATCCTGGACTTGTCAGAGTACGGAAAACAAAAATGCGATTTTTGTTTTCCTCACAATATCAATGCCTTACAGTCATTGATATTGACGATACATCCTTGTATCGTAGGAACCTCTGAGACTTAATCAGAGGTTCCTTAAAATAACTTCCGGCTTTACATGGCGCGCCGTAGCTGTGCCGTTTCAGCCCGGGCAATCGTATAATCGAAAGGAGCCCCGTCGCCGTGGATTGCGACTCCGTATTGTTCTCGCGCGGCTTCGATGGAGACCAGGCCGTTGCGCACATCGCGCAGCACAGCTTCCGGATCGCGTTGCCGGGGGTCGCCGAAACCACCGCCGCCACTGGAGACGATGGCCATGGTATCCCCCTGGTTTAGGGTATACATACGGTTGCCGTCAATCTGTTCCTTGCTGCCATCGGCGTGCTCCAGCGTCATCCGGTGCGGAACCGCGCCGCGCCCGCCGCATATGCCCAGGGGCGCAGTGAAATCACGGGCGCCACTGCCGAAATTAGCGCAAGCGATGTTATCGCCCTCAATGGTAAAGGTATAACGCACTCCAAAGCCGCCGCGCCATTGGCCCGGTCCGGCGCTGTCGGGTTCAATTTCGTACTCCACCAGTTTATACGGGGTCACCAGTTCATGCAGTTCCGGGTCCGGCGCGCGCAATCCGCCCAGGGTAACCGGGGTGCCCACGTGATCCCAACCATCGTATCCGTTTACCGCGCCGCCGCCGCCCTTACTCATGAAGTGGATATCCGCGAAGAAGCGGCCGGCTCCGGGGTGGATGCCCATAGTAGCTGGAGCGCACCAACGTCCCCACAGAGCTGGAACCTGTTCCGGTATGACCTGCGCCAGGGCCAGCCAGGTGGCTTCGATCATGGCCTCACCGACACACAGGGTGCAGCATGAGGTGGGCGCGGGTTCCGCCGCATTCACTATTGTTCCCGACGGCGCAATTACATGCAAAGGCCGCACCGCGCCGTCGTTGAAATCGATGTCGTTGCTGATGGCGCCGGTCGCAAACAAGGCCAGGTGGCTCATGGCATTGGTGTTCGGCAGGGTGCTGTTGATGTAACCCGTAGCCTGCGGGTCGCTACCGGTATAATCAAAGGTGATGTTGTCGCCACTGACCTTCAGGGTAAGCCGCACCACCGGACTCTGGTCAAACACGATGCCGTCATGGTCTATGGCCCGTTCCGCGTAGTACTCGCCGTCCGGTATGGCGGCGATATCGGCGCGCACCCGGCGCTCAGTGGCATCCAGTATTTGCGCAGTAGCGGCGGAGAGCGTCGCGACGCCGTACTGGTCCAGCAGCGTTATCAAGCGTCTTTCTCCCAGGTTGACCGCGCCGATCTGGCACTGTATGTCCCCCTCCACCAACTCCCTGGCGCGCACATTGAGCAGGATGAAATCCAACACATCTTCGCGCAGCGCGCCCTTGTCAGCCAGACGCAGGCATGGAATACGTAAAGCATCCTCCCAAGCATCCCGGGCTTGGGGGTTATAGCCAACCACGCCACCACCGCCCATGTCGGCATGATGGCCCTTGGAAAGCAACCAGTAACACAACTGCCCGTCGCGAAATACCGGTTTCATGACGTTCAGATCCGGCGGATGGTTGTTGCCGCGGTAGGGATCGTTCAGCACGAACAGGTCGCCCTCGTGAATATCACCGGCAAAGCGTTCTGCAATCGCCTTGGCTGTGAACGGGGTGGATGCGGCAATGTCAGGGATATAAATTGTTTGCGCTACCAGTTCCGTGTTGCGGTCGAAGATGGCAGTAGTGAAATCACGCGCCTCGGAAAATATCGGCGAACGTGAGGTACGCAACATGGTCTCACCCATTTCTTTACAGATGGATGACAACCGTGCGCTGATGATGGCGACATCTACCGGATCAATTTGGCTCATTGGTTATATGCTCCTAAGGAACCTCTGATTAAATCTCAGAGGTTGCCTGATTTTATACACAGCGAAGTTCTTACACACGCGCCTGTGCGTTCTCTGTTGTGGATATAGACAGCAGGTAGTTCCCCCACTCATCACAGCTTAGCTGGGTATCGCCAGGCAATACGATGGTTGTGGTGGGCTGTTCGACAATAGCCGGGCCCGGCAGTTGGTTGCCTGGAGACAAAGCGAGGCCGTCGTAGACGGGCACGGTCATCATCCTGTTGTCGAACCAGGCGGGTCGTTTGCCTTTGCGGGCATGTTCTGCCGAGGGACTGCCGAGCGCGTATTTTTGTGTTTTCGGTTTCTTCGTAGCCCCGGTGGCGCTCAGACGCAGGTTGATAAGTTCTACTTCAGCATGGGTCATGCTATAGCCGAAGCGTTCATCGTGGAGACAGTGAAACCGGCTCACCAGTTGTTCCCAGGCTACACCATCCGCTTTGCCTTCGGCGAAGCCTGGCGTTTCAACCTCATTGAACTGGCCGGCATAACGCAGATCAGCGGAGAAATCCAGGTTAACATCGGCGCTGTCAACTTGTTCTTCGCTGAATGTGGCGCGCGCTATCTGGCTCATCTCTTGGATGGCATCGTTAATGACCGCGAAATCCACCAGAGAGCCGACCATTGCGCAAGTGCGAATGTACGTGTGTTTCAAGTCGGACAGCAACATGCCGGCCGCGCAGAACACCGAGGATTCCCGTGGCACAAGTAGCGTGTTGATGCCCAGCTCACGGGCGATGGGCGCAGCATGGATAGGGCCAGCGCCGCCGGCGACGATCATGGTGAACGCGCGCGGGTCCAGGCCGCGTTGCACAGTAACCACGGTCACGGCATTGCCCATGATCGAATTGGCCACCCGGTAGATTCCGTACGCGGCGTCTGTAACGGATAACCCCAGCGGTCCGGCGACCCTGGTTTCAATGGCCCTGACAGCCGCGTCACGGTCGAGCTTGAGCGCCCCGCCGTGGAAGTAATCAGCATCCAGATATCCCAGCGCCAGATCCGCGTCGGTTACCGTGGGTTCTACCCCGCCGCGGCCATAACAGGCCGGCCCGGGATCGGCGCCGGCGCTGGCTGGGCCAACGCGCAATATGCCGCCATCATCGACACTGGCTATCGACCCGCCGCCCGCTCCCACGGTGTGAATATCCAGCATGGGCGTCGCCACATGAAAACCGGCCACTTCATTTTCCGAGGTAACGGCGACACGCCCGTTTCGAACCAAGGCAACATCAAAACTGGTGCCGCCCATGTCCACACAAATAAGGTTTTTGTAATCGTGGGCGCTGCCATAGTGAATCCCGGCGCCCGGACCGCCGGCGGGTCCAGACAGCAATGTGTTAACAGCAAAACGGCTCGTGACTCTGGGTGACATGCAACCACCGTTGGACTGCATGATGTTCAACACGCCGCGGAAGCCATTTTCAGTCAGACGCGCCTCCAGGTTATCCAGGTAACGGGCCAATGGCGGCCCCGTATAGGAATTCAAAGCTGTCGTGCTATGCCGTTCGTACACGCGTATCTGCGGCAATACTTCACTGGACAGGGAAATGTACACCTCGGGCAAAGCTTCCTGAAGGATTTCCCTTGTGCGCAACTCATGCGCCGGATTGAGAAACGACCACAAGTATGAGATTGCAACCGCCTCCACTTCGGCAGCGCGTAACACTGCCGCGGCGGCATGGACATCCTGTTCAATCAGGGGAGTGATGACCCGGCCGTTGGCGTCAATGCGTTCCGTTACCGTCAGCGTCAACGCGCGTTCAATCAGGACAGGCGGCGGCGCCAATTCCAGGTCGTAGCGCTCCCCGGTCTTCATGCCTCGGCGCATAGCCAACAGGTCGCGAAACCCGCGAGTGGTGATAAAGCCAGTGCGGGCCCCGCTTTGAGTCAGCACGGCATTGGTGGTAATCGTGGTTCCATGAACGATCGCATCCACCCGGGCGAGAAAATCCTGCAGACCGGTCCGGCTATCCTGCGCGGCCTGTTCCAGCGCGGCAAATACGCCCAGACTGGGATCAGCCGGTGTAGTGGGCGACTTGCAAATACGTGTCTTCCCTTGTTCATCACACACCAACAGGTCAGTAAAGGTGCCGCCGACATCGATGCCGATTTGATAACCCATATTGTTCAGTAATGTTTAATGAAGCTCTGAACAAGTTCATCCTGGACTTGTCAGAGCACGCAAAACAAAAATGCGATTTTTGTTTTGCTGTCAAAATCAATGACGTATCGTCACTGATTTTGGCGATACATCCCTGTATCGCAGGAAACTCTGACTTAATCAGAGTTTCCTTAAGTGAGTCAGAAGCTCCTACGGTACAGAGATGTATCGCCCTATGTCAACCGGCGCCTGCCCCGCGACAAAACCTGTGTTAAACTTTTCAACAGATCCGCACCTGACACGCCAGCGATATGACAGAACAACTGTTACCCTCCGACTTCGCCGACCTGGAGCTATTCGCCGATTGGGCGTTGGCCAATGAAGCCGACCGGCTGCAAAAACGCCTTGCCTCTTCGATGGAAGACATCCAGGCGTTCCATGCCGCTATGCTGGCTCGTGTAGAGGACGCGCTGGAATACCTGAACGGCTTTCCCCTGGACCAGTTGCCGCAACCTGAACAACGTCTCCTGAACCTGACCCTGTCTCTTGCCGAGGTCTGGGTTGCCGTGGAATTGTACAAACAACCGGACCATCCTTTTGGTCTGGACATGAGGCGCTTCGTTCCGGGCGAGGCGACTCTGTTCCTCCCGTCTAACCGGGCGCCCGACCCGCAGCAGGAACTTGACAGAGCAGGCCATGGAACTGTCCCATAAAACGCGCACAGCAAAGTATCCTGAACTGGGAACAGATCCGATCCCCATTCAGCCCTGCATTGACCCGGAGGTATTCAAAGCGGAGCGGGAAGCTGTATTCCGCCGCTCCTGGCTGAATTTGGGTCGGATCGAACTGATCCCCGAGGCAGGCGATTATTTCGTCAGAGATATCGAAGTGTGTTTTACCTCGGTCCTCGTAGTGCGCGGACGCGATAACGTCATCCGGGCATTTCATAATATGTGTTCGCACCGGGCCAACCAGGTGGTCTGGAAAAATCGCGGCAAATGCCGTGGCTCTTTCGTGTGCCCGTTCCACGGCTGGGCCTTTGATACCCGGGGCAAGCTGATCAACATGACTGACAAGGAAAACTTTTTTGCCGGCCCCGATGCCGATCTGGATATGACCGAGATCCAGACCGATGTCTGGAACGGTTTCATATTCATCCGCCTCAAACCGCAGGATGATCAGACACTGGAGGAGTACCTGGAACCGGTTTCAACATCCCTGAAGGACTATCCGTTTGCCGAATTGACCCGGCGCGAATGGTACCGTGTGGACGAGAAAGTGAATTGGAAGGCGCTACTGGACGCGCAACTGGAAGGCTGGCATGTGCCGTTCCTGCACAAGAACAGCCTGGCCCGGTCAACCTCTGCGGCCGGCATGCTGCTACGTCACAGTATTCTGGAAGCTCTCGGCCCCCACGCGCTGGTTGGCACGGAACCGCCACCGGTATTCAATCCTACGCCGGTGGGCAAGGTAAGCCTGAAATACGGCATTGGCGCGTACGATGCGTTTGCTTTTACTGAACCGCGGCGCACGGATGCGGACAAATACAACCTCAGAGGCGCGATGAACCTGTACTTCATCTTCCCCAACGTCATCATGGGCCTGATGCGGGACTGTTATTGGATGTATAACGTGTGGCCGCTTGCCGTGGACCGAACAATATGGGAGATCGGCGTGAACACGGCGCCGCCGCGCAACGCGGGAGAGTTGTTTTGTCAGGAATACAACAAGATCGGACTACGCGATACCTTGATGGAAGACACCGCCACCCATGAAAAGGTACAGCAAGTATTAAAATCCGGCGCCAAGGAACATTTCCATTTCCAGGATGAGGAGCTGGCATTGAGGAACTTCCACCACGCAGTGGACGCCTGCCTGGCAAAACTCCCGCCCAAGAGTTAACCTGAATGGCAAAGCCGCGCTATGGATAGACTTGCGCATATCACGGCAGGCGTTGCCGGCCATGTCGATCATGGCAAGACCAGCCTGGTGAAGGCGCTTACCGGCATGGAGACAGACCGTCTCCGGGAAGAAAAGGAAAGAGGCCTGTCGATCGTACCCGGTTACGCGTACCTGGAGTCGGAACGGGGCGTGATCGATTTAATCGATGTACCCGGCCACGAGGATTTCATTCGTATGATGATTGCCGGCGCCACCGGCATCGATTTCCTGTTACTCACGGTGGCGGCTAACGAGGGGATCAAGCCGCAGACGCGCGAACACCTGCATATCGCCGACCTGCTCGGCGCCGGCAAGGGCCTGGCAGTCATTACCAAGTCCGACCTGGCAGGTGACGGCGATTGCGCGCGGGTTGCAGACCAGATCAAAGACTTCAGCGCGGGCACGTTTATGGAAGGCTGCCCAATCATTGAGGCTTCCGTGCATGACGGCCGGAGTATCGACAATTTGAAGGCGCTGCTGGAACAACAGTTGCGGAGCCCGATCAACAGAAGCGACAGCGGACAGTGCTACCTGCCGCTGGACCGGGTATTCACGATGGCCGGCTTCGGCACTATCGCCACCGGCACTCTGAGGAACGGCGCGCTGGCAACCGGCCAGGAGGTCGATATCCTGCCGCAGGGGCGCCGCGTTGTCATTCGCCAATTACAGGTGCATAACAGGGAGGAAGACATTGCTTACCCGGGCCAGCGGGTTGCGGTAAACCTGCGTAACGTCGACAAGAGCAGCATTGCCAGGGGTGATGTGCTGGCTACTCCGGGGTACCTGAAACCCACGCGCCTGCTTGATGTCGAATTGCGCTTGCTGAACGGGTCACATGTTGCGCCGAAGTACGGTGAGCAGGTGCGCGTCCTGTTCGGGACTTGCGAAAGGTCGGCAAAGTTACGCATCCTGGGGGGTGGTGACGCGCAACCGGGTTCGATGCTCACTGCCCAGCTTGACTGCGCGCGCGCCGTGGTGGCGCCGGTCGGGGAACGATTTATCGTGCGCAGCTTATCGCCGTCCACGACCCTGGGCGGCGGCCGTATCCTGGACAACGCCCCGGCAAAGCACCGGCGCGCCGATCTGCGCGCGCTGGCCTACCTGTCCAGGCTGGCGCGCGGAGATACGGCGGAAATCATTAATGAACGGGTCCGCGCGGCCGGGACCCGGGGGACCGATATCGCTGATTTGGCCAGGTCCGTAAACCTGGCTGAAGCTGAACTGGCGCAGAGACTGGATACAACGGATTGTGTATTCATCGAGACACGGCGGGTCATGTCCGGGGACGCATTCGGAGCCTTGTGCGAACAGGCGCTGGCCGAAATCGATGAATTTCACAGGACCAACCCGCTACGCAAGGGGCAACCCCTGGAAGACCTGCGCACGCGCCTTGCAGATCACATCGACGACACAGTTTTCCGCTTCCTGGTTAACCACCTGGCCGGGGAAGGTCTTATCCGGACCGATAAATCCCTGGTGCGCCTGCGGGACTTCGATCCTCTGGACGCTCTTGATGCCGATGAAAAAAGGATCGCCGGTGAAATAGCCGGCGCATTCAAGGCAGGGGCGCTGCAACCGCCTGAATTGAACGAGGTACTGCAGGGCAACCCACAGCGGAAACGCCTGTACCGGCACCTCACCGAGATCGGCGAACTGGTACCGCTGCATAACAGGGACACGAACCGCACCCTGGTGTTCCATCTCCACAACATCAACGATATGGCGCTCAAACTGCAGCAGGCCTACCCCGACTCAAAACCGTTTACCGTGGCGGACGTACGCAAACTCGTGGATACTACAAGAAAGTTTGCGATCCCCCTGTTGGAATACCTGGACAACCAGCGCGTGACCGTACGTGTCGGGGACAAACGTAAAGTACTATAAAAAAGCTCTGAACAAGACCACCTATGGAGGTGAAAGAAGTCTGGTGACTTCCCTGGTCTTCAAAACCAGTGACTTGCCCAACGCGAGTGGTGGGTTCGATTCCCATCCACCTCCGCCATTCAGTTACCAGCCCGCATCACAATGTGCCCACAAAGCACTTTGGCTGCTGCCGGAGAATTGCATCAGAGTCTAAATCATGTAGAATGGCTTCATGTCGCTAATCAATCAGCACAAATGGATAACATGGCTCGGGATAGTTCTGTTCCTGGCCGGACAAACGCTCTCCATTGCGCATGCGAGTGAATTCGGCCCGGGTCCCCATGAGCACAATGGCGTTGCTTGTTTCGCGATCCTGAACGATGAGCAGGACGGGATCGATGCGGCTGCGAATGCCGCTGCGCCAACGTTCATCGCCCTGGTCTCGACCACAGTTCAACCAACGAAACAGGCGCTGCCAAAGCGCTTGCTTTCGCTTCGACCCCCGCCTACAGGTCCTCCTTCAATCCTGTCCCATTTGAGTTACTTGCACCGTTAAGGGTAACTGCGCCTCTGTGCGCTATTGCCTTTGCGGCGTTTGAAACACTTACGAACTTACTTGCACCGTTAAGGGCATCCGCATATCTGTGCGCTGCTGCCTTTGCGGTATTCGAAACAGTTAATGGATTCAGGAACAATGACCAAATATACATTCAAGCCGGTGGCGATCGCTTTCGTTGCCGCACTCACTTATTCTTACGCGCTGCCCATCGCGGCGCAAAGCTCGCAGACAGAAGCCTCCGGGCAACTCGTTGAGGAGGTTTTTGTGGTCGGCAAGCGCCGCGCATATCAGGGAAACTTCGACAATCTGGAAAAACCCTCGGCGGACCAAATGATAGCGGAAGAGCTGCTGCGCGAAGCCGGGGCGATAAACCTCAATGACGCGCTGGACCTATCGGCATCCGTTGCCCGGCAAAACAACTTTGGCGGTCTTTGGAACGCCTTTTCGGTTCGCGGCTTCGCCGGGGACATCAACTTGCCCAGCGGATTTCTGGTCAATGGATTTAATGCAGGCCGCGGGTTCGCCGGTCCGCGAGACCTGGCGGGTATTGAAGCCATGGAAGTGCTGAAAGGGCCGCGCTCAGCGCTGTTCGGGCGGGGCGAGCCTGGCGGCACGGTCAATCTGATTACCAAACGGCCGCGGTTTGAGACGGCGGGAGACTTCCGGGCCAGCTACGGGCGTTGGGATCAAATGCGTTTCGAAGGCGATGTCCAAACCACGGTAGGCGCCAACGACGAGTTGGGGCTGCGCCTCGTCGGGTTCTACGAGGATGCGGAGAGCTTCAGGGATACGGTTGAGACCGAGCGCGTGGGATTTTATCCGTCGGTTACCTGGGAAGTCTCCGAGGCAACCAGCGTGACTTACGAGATGGAGTACACCGAGCAGGAGATCCCCTTTGATCGAGGCGTTGCCTATTCCGAATCGTATGGCTTCACACCGCGCAAAACCTTCGTAGGCGAGCCTGGCGACGGCCCCATTGAGACCGAGGCGCTTGGTCATCAGCTCGAAGCCCAGCACAACTTCTCCGACAACTGGAGCCTGCTTGCCGGCCTAGGCTACAGAGACACCTCCTTCGAAGGCAACGCATCCGAAACCAACTTCGGGGGACGCCAGACCTATTTCCTGGATGGCCGAACCCTGTCGCGTTTTTTCCGCTATCGGGAATTTGATTCAGACTACTTCGTCGCACGCGCTGAAGTTGCGGGCGAGTTCAATACAGGTTCGCTGCGCCACCGGCTGCTTGTGGGCGCCGACTATGACCGTTTCAAACTCAATTGGTTCATCTTGCGTTACCGGCCCGGGTGGTTTCCGGCAGGCACGGACATCAACACGCTCGATCCGTCAGCGTATCTGTTCCTGGACGTGTTCAATCCGGTCTATGGCCGGTCTCCGCAACCTGTGCCTGGCCCGAACACCAACCGAGACGAAGATCTGGAAGGATTCGGCATCTACATCCAAGACCAGATCGACATCACGGACCGGTTGCAAGTTCGTCTCGGCTTGCGCTGGGATGACTTTGAGCAGGATTTGACCAACCTGCGCGCGGCGCCTGCGACGACGACCTCCACATCGGATACCCGACTCTCGCCGCAGTTTGGCGCGGTTTACTCGGTGAACGATGCCGTCAGCCTCTACGCCTCCTACGGCGAAGGTTTCCGCCAGCAAGCCGGTTCGGACTATCAAGGCAACCAGTTTGCCCCCAACATCACCGAATCTGTGGAGGTTGGGCTCAAGTTGGATGCGGCGCAATTCTCTGACGTGCTCTCTGGCTCACTCTCATTCGCACTATTCCAGGTGGATCAAAGCAACATTCTGGTCAACGACGACCGGCCGGAGGCCGTAGCAGTCGGGTGGTTTTCCCGAGATGCAGGCAAAGCACGCAGCCGCGGAGTGGAAGTCGACGCGAACCTTGCCTTTGAGACTGGCTTCAATCTATGGCTTTCCTACGCATACATCGACGCCGAATTCACCAACAGCAATCTCGAAGCTGACTGGGGCGTTCTCATTGAGGACGGTGACCCACTAATCAACTCGCCGGAGCATCAGGTGAGCTTGCAGATCAGCCAGAGTTTCAAGGTGGCAGGCATGCCGGCGCAGGTGGGCGCCGGACTTCAATACACGGACGAGCGGCTGGGGTTTACGGCCTTTGATTTCCACTTGCCGAGCTACACCACCGCACGGTTCTTTGGCCAAATCGCACCCACGGACCGGTTCGCCATTCGCTTTGACCTGGACAACGCATTTGACGAGACGTACTACACCAATTCATATGCGGATGTTTGGGTCGAGCCAGGCGCGCCGCGTAGCTACCGTTTGACGGCGTCCTATTCGTTTTAGGCAGCCAAAGTCAGAGGCGCTGGTGCACTATCCAATTGCGAGCGGGTTCGCGGCTTACAAGCATCGCGAGAAGCGCAACAAGCCTAGTACTCTTAACGACCAGACTTGGAGTTACAAACAATGACTATGCTCTCAACCCGGGCGCTCAGTGTGGAACGCTCTGGAACGCAAGCGCTCAAGGATGTCTCCTTCAGCGTCGAGCAAGGCGAAGTTCATGCCTTGCTCGGCGGCAACGGCGCCGGCAAATCAACCGCCTTGCTAACCTTCCTCGGCTTCCTCACGCCAGCGTCGGGCAGCGCGCATGTTCAAGGCCGGGACGTGCGCGACAACGTCAGCGCCGCCAGGCAAGCCATCGCCTACCTGCCCGAGGCTGCCACCTTGTACGGCCACCTGAACGCCTACGAGAACCTCCGCTATTTCCTGTCTCTCGCCAAAAAGGACACACACAAGCAAGCGCTCGATGCCGCGTTGGACCGCGTGGCCTTGCAAGCCGAGGCCCGTGAAATGCGCATGCAAACCTACTCAAAAGGCATGCGCCAAAAGGTGGCGATAGCCATGGCAATCCTCAGAGAGGCGCCTATTATGCTTCTCGACGAGCCGACCTCCGGCCTAGACCCGGCTGCGATCGACGACTTCAACGGGCTGGTCCGGGACCTCGCCGAAGACAGCCGAACCATTTTGCTGGTGACCCATGATGTGTACGGCGCCTGCCATGTCGCCGACCGCATCCACCTTCTGCACAAGGGCGAACTCGTCGGCGCCTTCGACCGGCCATCAGGCATGGACCGTATCGACACCGAGTCGGTGCATGCCGCGTTCACCACGCAGGCAGCGGCACGATGAGCGGACTGTTCACCATCGCTCAGGCGGAATGGCAACTGTGGCTGAGGTCGCGACTTGCGTTGGGCACGTTGCTGATCTTAGCGCTGTTGCTGATCTCGACAAGCATTGTCACTGCGCTGAAGATGAGCGAGGAACGCCACGGGCGCACGGAACAGCAGGCGGCAGCCGAAGAGTACTTTTTGTCCCAGCCGGATCGCCACCCGCATCGCATGGTGCATTATGGGCATTATGTGTTTCGCGTCCCCCCGCCCCTATCGATGATCGACCCCGGCGTGGACTCGGTCACCGGGCAGTCGATGTTTCTTGAAGGCCACCAGCAAAACACCGCGATGTTCGCCGATGCGAGGGCAAGCGCCGAACTCGGCGGATTTGAGGAGTTGACAACCGCACTAGTCTACCAGTTGTTACTGCCATTGCTGCTGATCGCCATCGGCCATGGCCTTATCATTCGCGAGCGCGAGGAGAACACGCTGGCGCCGTTGCTTGCGCAGGGCGTGACGGGCATTCAACTCTACGCCGCCAAGGGCATTGCCCTGGCGGGCCTGTCCCTTGCGCTGTTGCTGCCGCTTGCCGTCATGTGCGCTGTCGCCATCGGACGGGGCGCTGCGCCACTCGCCGGCGCAGGCGTCCTGATGCTTTACACGCTCTATTTGCTCGTCTGGTGCAGCCTCATCCTGCTGGTATCAAGCCTGGCCCGGTCTCGCAGTCTCGCCCTCGGCATATTGACCCTGTTCTGGCTGGTAAGCGCGTTGATCATCCCGCGCGTTGCAGTCGAATCCGCGAGCGGCGCTATTCCCGCGCCGGGCAAGATAGAGACCGACCTCAACATGCAGGCCGAGTTGCGTGAAGTCGGTGATGGCCACAAGGCCGACGCACCGGAATTTCGGCAGCTTCAGGCGAACCTGCTGAAGCAATTCGGTGTGACCAGGCTGGAAGACTTGCCGGTCAACTTCCGGGGCGTCGTTGCCCAAACCGCGGAGGCGGATTTGACGGAAGTGATGAACCGGCATGCCGAACAGCGCATGGCGCTCGAAGCGGATCAGGCCCGGCGCGCCGCATTGTTTGGCTGGTTATCGCCAGTCGTGGCGGTCGCAGCAGGCTCGCGCGCACTGTCGGGTACCGACCTTGCAACCCACCATCGTTTCCTGCGCGAAGCCGAGGTCGTGCGCTTCGACTTCGTGCAGGGCCTCAATCGCGTACATGCCGAGCAACTCCCCTATAGCGATGACATCAATCGCAACATCGATCACGAGGCCGCAAAACGCACCCGTATGCCGGCCGAAAACTGGAACGTGCTCAATGAGTTTTCCTTCCAGCCAGATACCGCCAGCGAACGCCTGGCTCGCGCCAGCACACCCGCTTCCATGCTGCTCGCCTGGCTGCTGATTCTCTCAGCCATTGGCATGCTTGCAGCGCGCAGGATGCAGGCATGAGTGGGCCGATGCGGGAACTCCGATTTCTCGTGAACGACCGGGCGGTGTTGCTCTGGCTGGTGATCGCGGCGCTTATTGCGTGCACCTCGGTGTTTCTTGGCCTGCGCGAGGTCGCCGCGCAACGCACCGTCCTTGACGAATTGGTCGATATCGACCGCACCGAGCGGGAAGTGGTGACGGGAATGCACCGAGACTGGGGCTATGCGGCTTACTACACCTTTCACCTGACCTACGATCCGCCGTCGGATTTTGCGTTTGCTGCGCTCGGCCAGCGCGACACCTCGCCCTGGAAACATCGCATCCGCGCCCTTGCCCTGGAAGGACAGATTTACGAAACCGACGCAGACAATCCCGACTTTGCGTTGATTGGCCGACTCGACTTCGCGTTTGTTGCGAGCATACTTGCTCCGTTATTGCTGATCCTCCTACTGCATGACTTGCGTTCCAGAGAACGCGCTGCGGGACGCTATGAACTGCTCAGCGCAACGGCAGCGAGCGCGGGCAGCCCCTGGCTCGCGCGTGCGGGTTGGCGGGTTGGCGCACTGACGTTGTGCCTGCTTGTTCCACTCTGGGCAGGCGGTCTGTTGGCCGGAACGGACGCTTCAAAGCTGGCGCTAGCAAGCCTCCTGGTGGCCTTGCACATCGGCTTCTGGTGGGGTATTTGCGCGGCTATCGATCGTTTTGGCTGGAGCAGCCCGGTCAACCTGACCGCGCTTATCGGCGTATGGCTGGCGCTTACCGTGGTCGTCCCCGCAGCCATCAAGAGTTCAGTGGAGGCCGCCGTGCCATTACCGGATGGCGGCGAGATCATGCTGATTCAAAGGGAGGCAGTGAACGACGCGTGGGATTTGCCCAAGTCAGCGACCATGGGGCCCTTCATTGAGCGCCATCCGCAATGGGCGGACTACGCGGAAATCAACCAGTCATTCGAATGGAAATGGTATTACGCTTTTCAACAAGTCGGCGACCAGACAGTCGAGCCCCTGTCGCTGGCCTATCGCGAAGGACGCATCAGGCGAGACCGGCTTGCTGGAACGCTCGCCTGGCTGTCACCACCCGCACTGGTTGAGCGCACCCTGCAAGACATTGCGGACACGAGCATGACGGATTCACTGGCCTATGAGCAACAGGTACGCGACTTCCATAACGCGCTGAGACACTACTACTACCCCAGGCTGTTTCGCGATGAAGTCGTCTCAGATGCAAGCCTCGCACAGCGACCTGAATTTCGGGTAACGGGAAAATGAACACATAGCAAGTGTACGGTGAAACCGATCACATAATAAACGACACATCTTCCTCTTAGGTTTAATTTCGTGTTTGACAAATCCATTTAAAGAATGGTTAATAGAGTTCAGGCAAAAAGGTAAATATGATCCATCCGATTCACAAAATTTCACATTTCTGATTCCATCACCTCCAATCTGTTAATGTGAACTGGCTTATGTACCGGCAACTGGACAGACTCAAACAAAAACTTGATGCGCATCGGCCTTTATCATCTGCTGTGATAAAGAACCTGCGTGAGGACCTGGTATTGCGTTGGACTTACCACTCCAATGCAATCGAAGGCAATACGCTTACGTTGAAAGAAACCAAAGTAGCATTGGAAGGCATCACAGTTGGCGGTAAAACCATGCGGGAACACCTCGAGGCGATTAACCACAGGGAAGCGATTTATTTCATCGAGGAATTGGCGCTTCAAAAAAATCCACTTACGCAGCGAGACATAAAAAATATTCACCAGTTGATCCTGAAAGGTATTGACGACCGTAATGCCGGCGCCTACCGAAACACCAATGTCATTATCGCCGGCGCCGACCATACGCCGCCTAATTTTTTGCACGTGATAAGCGAAATGGACCAACTGGCAAGCTGGCATCAAAACGAAGCGCAAAGACTACACCCGGTGGAAAGAGCAGGCCGCTTGCATGCTGACTTTGTCAGAATTCATCCTTTCATTGATGGCAATGGCAGGACAGCCCGGCTATTGATGAATCTTGAATTGATGCAAGCAGGCTTTCCTGCTGCAGTTCTGCCTGTAGAAAAACGCTTGGACTATTACGAAACATTGGACGCAGCACATATTCAAAACGACTACCAGCCATTCTTATCCTTGATAATTGAAATAGTCGAACTGGGTTTTCAGCCCTACTGGCATGTTTTAAATATTAAGCAGGATTAAGTTAAAACTTCAGATGCTTCACCTTATCGACTAATCAAAACAACAAGTTACGTGATAGCTTCGAATCCGGCCATCCGCACTAATTTTTACCTTTTTTATTCATTTCAAATCTACGAACACGTTCGGATGCTGCTCGGCAATTCGTAGAAGAGCAATAGCCGGGCCCTGCGGCTGTGGCCTTCCTTGTTCCCAGTCCTGCAGGGTACGCAGACTTACCCCAATCATGTCGGCAAACGCCGATTGTGACAGTTCTAACTTAAAGCGAATGGCTTTTGGTTCTGACGGTGCAGAAAGCCTGGTCGTCTTAAGTTTTACCTTGCCCTTCTTATACTCCTGAATTTCTTTAAGGCCCGCGAGTATTTCAGCCCCGATATCACGATTTGTCATGTTTAATGGCCTCCGCTATTTTTTTGAGTCTATGGCCGGGGATCGTTGAGCGTTCCGATTTGTCATAGAGCGCCAACATCCATATTTCATGTTCAGACGGTTTCCAGTATTAAATCACTCGAACACCGCCACTTTTACCACGGCCACTTTGCGCACTGCGTACTTTCCTCACACCACCGGAACCACGGATAAGGTTGCCGGCATCTGGTTTCATCATCAGATAGGATTACTCGGGTGTGCTGCCAGGAGGCGAAGATATCGATCATACGCGTGTGTCTGGATAGTCAGGCCATTCTCCCAGCGGTTCAAGGAAGCTACACCGATACCTGTTACTTGAGCAAATTCCTCCTGAGTCATACCGAATCCTTTTCTGATGTGACGTATATCGTCAGGCGACAGGACGCTAAGATGCCGGCATACCGCTTCGTGTTGTAATCGTTCGCCTTCATCATCAAGATATACGAAGTCGCAGTCTTTGCATCGGCGAACAGGTACATTCACTGTCAGTTCCACCATGGATTCACCGGACCCATAGTTGAATGCGTGGGAGTTCCATGATGTAGTTATGCTCGCGTTGCCACACAGTGCGCATGTGAGTTCCTGCTTTGCTGTAACCAGCCCAGTTGCTGATGGTTTTGGATTCATTTTAGTTATCTCGTTCAGAGTAGTGAAAACTGCGCCCAATGATCTTCCCGGACCCAAGTTGGAGCTTGATTCTAATCACATGGTAACAATTATCAGTTAATTCTTGGCTCTATTAAAGTGATCATGGAGTGGCTCTATAGAGGTGCAAACTGACGTTGACTCGGGTTATTCCACTCTCGATAAAACAGCCGAGAATAATCGTTTAGTCACACGCTGGAATTTATGGGTGCCCGAAAAAACGCAATTATGAAACTTACCGATTTTCAGGAGATTTGGACTTCACACTTCGGGATCAAAGTTACGTTGATGAGGCATTACGGAATTCTAACAATATTGTATCCTGCTTAACCCAAGCATAAGCACAGAATATTAGCTCTCGTCACTTTCTAACATATCAATGGCGATGGCTGTGCAGGTGTCGACTATGGCATCCAATACTATGTGGAGCTTCGCGGAATCATACGGGTTGTCTCGTCCTTTTTGATTTAAGAAGGCTTTCGTGAATTTCTCTTTATGCTGCAAAATGCCCTGATAATGACCAACTTCCTCAATGTGATTCTTCCATTGCACGAGGGGTTGTAGACCTTCTACGTTAAGATCGAGATAGCACTCGATAGCAGCAGCCCGTCCATTTATATCGGCCAACTGCTTACCATTGGGTCCTGTCGTCGGGAAAGATTTAAATGCTTTAAGATCGGGTAACTTCATTGCCCGCATATTCATAGGTAGTGCCATGTGATTCAATTTCCGAACCGCTCTGCTTCCCTCCGCGTCATTATCAAGAAGGAAAACTGTCCGATTTTGTATATCAATGCTTTTTAGACCTTTGGCGAAATTGACTAAATTACCGGTACCGGAGAACGGATGTCCTTTGTTAAAATCGATAAATTGAAAGAAGTCTGCAATCTCAGGTCGAAGGAATTTGAAGGCTTTCTCCAAAATATGACTGTCGGAACTACCTTCGGTCGCAATCGAATATCTTTGCCTGCGGCGAGCCCCTGGACGGAATGCACTTTCTTCAGCCCACCCCGCGTAGACCATGGGGCCATATTGCCAGTCCAGATTCAGGTCTAAGTTTGTAGGATTTTCGGCAAGAAGCCGCAGCAGAGTATAGGGTTGAAGAAAGTCGACAAGGCTTGCGAAGTAGCTCTTCTCTGAGTGCATCGAATTGTCGTAATAATTACAACTAGGAATACGTGAATTCAGCAACTCATCAGTAAAACGTCCTTTGATACGGGTCTCATTATCCTTGGACCAACTTAGGTATGAATCATCCAGATCTTTGATATTGACCGTATTCACAAAGCTGAGGAATTCTTCAAATGACATGACTTCGAACCGTAACTTGTCGTAGGATTTAGCTAACTCGCTACGGTACAATTTGGCCATCTGTGTATATTCGGCTTCAGCCGTTGCCAAATTGTGGCCTAGCAACTCGAGTCGCGGCAGGACAGTGCTGAGGGGACGGCGAAATCCTAATTCCGGTTCCCCTAGAAGCGGGCTATCATCTTGATCATCATAGTAATACTGGCCGGACTGAAACTTTTTTCGATCACTAGACTGGAAGAGAAATCCATGATCTGCGCCGCGGTGGTTCTTTGCATATGTGATCGACATCCCCCCGATTTCAAGACAAATCTCTGTTCCCATTTCTCATAACCTATTCATGTTCTCTCTAATTTATCCCTTCTCCATAAATTGAGATGCCTGTGGGTAAGGGATTTTCCAAAATTACTTGTCCCTGATTTGTTCGCACTTAGCAATTCGTCTACAGGCTGCTCGTTATTTTTGTGACACGCATATTCTCCATTCTAACCTAGAGGCTCATCATCCATTCTCTAATCTGCCTTCAACCCAGCCAGCACCTCCCGGAAACTGTTAAGTCCGGCTTCAAGGTTTTCAATGATCTCCTCGGCTAGGTCGTCGGGTTCGGGAAGGTTGTCAAGGTCGGTCAGGCTTTTGTCTTTGAGCCAGAAGATGTCGAGGCTGGTTTTGTCGCGCGCTTTGATCTTCTCAAGGCTGTAGCTGCGCCAGCGGCCGTCCGGTGCGTCGTTTTCGTGCCAGGTTGCCTTGCGCTCATGCCGGTTCTGTGGGTTGTAGCACTGGATGAAGTCTGCCAGATCTTCGAATCGCATTGGCTTCTTCTTCAGTGTGTGGTGAATATTGGTGCGGTAATCGTAGTACCAGACTTGTTTGGTCCAGGGTTCCGGGCTGGCCTCGCGGTTATCGAAGAAAATCACATTAGCCTTCACGCCTTGCGCGTAGAACACACCGGTGGGTAGGCGCAGGATAGTATGCAGGTCAGTGTTTTCCAGTAACTTCTGACGAATTGTCTCACCCGCTCCGCCCTCGAACAGTACGTTATCCGGCACAACAATGGCGGCGCGTCCGCTGGTCTTGAGCATGGTGCGGATGTGCTGCACGAAGTTGAGTTGCTTGTTCGAGGTGCTGGCCCAGAAATCCTGGCGGTTGTAGGTCAGTTGGTCCCGGTCCTGTTCGCTCTCCTCGTTGGTGAAGGTCATCGAACTTTTCTTGCCGAACGGCGGATTTGCGAGCACATAGTCGAAACGTTTGCCGTTATCGGCCACCAACGAATCGTTTGGCGAGACTGGCGCGCCACCGTCGATCTCACCGATGTTGTGCAGGAACATGTTCATCAAACACAGGCGACGCGTGTTGGCAACAATCTCGTTGCCGTGAAACGCATCGTGCTTCAGAAACGCTTTCTGCGCCTTGTCCAGCATAAAGTTATCCGGGTTGGTCATGAAGTCGTAGGCTGCCAGAAAGAACCCACCTGTGCCGCAGGCTGGGTCCGCTATCAGTTTGCCGGGTTCGGGCCGCACGCATTCAACCATCGCGCGGATGAGGGCACGCGGTGTGAAATACTGGCCGGCTCCGGATTTTGTGTCTTCTGCGTTCTTCTCCAACAGCCCTTCGTAGATGTCCCCTTTGATGTCGGCACCCATGGTGACCCACTCGGTGTCGTCAACCATGTCGATAAGACGGTAGAGTTTCGCCGGGTCTTGAATCTTGTTCTGCGCCTTGGTGAAAATCTGCCCCAGCATACCCGGCCTGGCGCCGAGTTCCCTCAGCAATGTGGCATAGTGGCGCTCCAGTTCCGCCCCGTTCCTGGATGTAAGGCTGTGCCAGGCATACTCATCCGGGATGCCGACATCGCGCTGATAGGGCGGTTTGCCGTACTCATCCGCCATCTTGAGAAAGATCAGATAGGTGAGTTGCTCCAGGTAATCGCCATAGCCCACGCCGTCATCACGCAGGGTGTTGCAGAAGCTCCAGACTTTGGAGACGATGGGGGCGGCGCTCATACAGGGAAGCCCTTTGCCTCAATCTGCCGAACTAAGGCATTGCCAGCCTCAGTGCGTCGGTAGCACTGGTTCTGACTTCTGGGTTTGTCGGGTACGGCCATTTCGATCAGACCGGCATCAAGGGCTGGGCGTAGATATATAGTCCTGAAGTGCTTCCGGTCTTTCAGTTCCAGTTTTTCCTGCAATTGCCCGCGACTCATGGATTCTGAAAGTGCTGTCACCAGTCTTAAGACATGTCTAGTCACTTGGGGGGTCACTTGGGGGGTCTTTTGTATATAGGCCTGTTTTATCAGAGACTTATCTTGTTCGGCCACGTGTCCTGTTACTTGTTCGGTATCTTGTAGGGCGACTTGAGGGGTCACTTGGGGTGTCACTTGTTCGGTCGCGGGCTGTAAAGCCTGCTGATGTACCGGTAGGCACACCCGGAACCAGGTGCGTTCATCGTCGCTCTCGAAGATCGGAGCCGGGGAGCCGTTCTCCTCGCTCAGAATCACCGGCAACGGACCGCGGACCTCTTTCTCCTTGAACTGTTCTCTGCCTAGCCTATTGGGGAACCACACCACATCGATTTGCCTCGTCAGTAAGAATTTGTGTAGTTGGTCGTTGAAAAATAACAACACGACATTCTTCGGGAACAGGGCTTCGGGCGGCCTGCCAACGATGTCTAGGTTCCGGTCGATAAGCGTATCCGTCATCGTAGCTCCTCTGGCAGTTCGATACCATTCTTGACGAAAAATTCCTTGATTATGTCGTCACCCGATGCCACGCTAAAGCTGTGAATTTGAACCCCTCCTCCACTGCTCAAGGCGTTAACAGCGTCAAAGAAATTATTCTCATTCAGCCAGTCATACCTCTTGCTAGCCAAGCTTTCCCAAGTCTTCGTCAATGACCACTCTATCAACTCAGGCTCGGCCGACTGCTCCTCGCCACCGACCAGAATTGGGCCTGGAGCGACATAGCGCCCGTTTTGTTCCTTTACCTGTGCGCCCCACAAAGATATGATTTTTGTGGACAGGGAATCAGTCGCTTTACCACCAGGCGGCGGATGTATCCCAGACCTGTGTGAAGCCACCTTGTTTCTCCATGCCCGCAATGGCTTTGCTTCGGGTATTGATTTAGTGTACTCCCGCGCACGAGATTTAATTTTCTCCATACCATCTTTGCAGAAAGCAAAATCCTCATAGTTTCCCTCACGCGCCAAAGTATCCAGCAAGCTGACGCCTTCCATGAGATTCAGCATACTCACGCTGAACCAGTCGAACTTGACAGCTAGATGCGCATAGATGCTATTGACATCGAAATCATGACAGCTATTAGGGTCGCTCGGCAACTTACATTCGAGATTCCTTACTTCTTGATATAGGGAATGAAGACCGGTACGCAAAACCGCTACATTGCGAACAAAGTTACTGGAATTTTTAAAGTGAGCAATCTTTCCCGGCGGCCAATCCGCCTTGTCCAGTACGACAAATCCAAGTTTACTTAGGGCGGCCTCTAATGCCTCTTCTCTCGTTCGTGCCTTCGCGATCACTTCTTTATTCTTCTCCTGTTCAATATAAACAATCCATTCTATAGGTTCGTCTTCCGAGGGAATCGGTTCCCAACGAAGAATTGTGTCTGCTGTGTGCATGATGTGTTTTAATTCAATGAACTTTGCAACAATCAAGGCGCATGAACGAGAGTCGCCGAGTCTGCAACGCCCAACACGATGTAACCGCCGCCGAGGTTATGGAAATCGTTTGCGAAAGCGCAGATGGTGTGTAACACGCTGGCCGGATTCCAGCCTGCCTTGTACTCAATCCGCTCTCCCTCAATGCTGCGCTGGTGCAGTAGGTGGTCGATGTTGATGGGAAGTTCGTTGCTCATACCGTCGCCGCTTTAGGTTGGCGTCTCTTACCAGTTTTGCCTTTTGATTGTGCCATTTTCTCTGCTCGAATCCGTTCCAGCAGCACAGACGCCGGTTCGTCGTTGGGGTCTTGCGGGACCAGTTGGCCGGAGAAGGCTTTTTTTAGGATGGATTGGCGGAGGGTATCTATATAACTGAGAGTCCCTATAATTTTCCGTTCCTGCGCGTCAAGAGTCGTTAGGATATTATCAATCCGCCGACAAAGCACTTCTTGTTCCTCCAACGGAATCAGTGGCACAGGAAACTTGCTAAGAACTGTTTTATTGATCGAAGCAAGATTCGTTGTCTGTTTACCTACCTTTTCGAAATATCGCTGTCCAAATGCGTTAGCCCAGTAGGACAGAAGTTTCGAGTTGAATTCTGACGTTATATGTGGAGTTGCTCTGAAAACGTGATTTTGGGTTATACACGGCACAATTTCAGACTGCCAAATCCAACCTCGGCCAAGTTTGTCCCGATCTCCTCCTTCGTTAAATAGTATATCCCACTTCTTGAGTTGAAGAGCGGCAAGCTGGGATTTCTCTATTCTCATATGCTTGATTTCGGAAAGATCGAGAACTCCTCGTTGCACGTTCGCCACCCGCAAGTAGGGAACTTCCATCGGATCTTTGAACTTTCGTCTAGCACTGACCGACATTCCTGAACCTATTTCCGCAACTTGGCAAAGACGTACGAGATACCAACTTTCGGGTGTATTTGGTAGCTCGTATTTTTCCTGAGAAGCTATTTCTGTGGTTGTCGTCACTCTGTTCGGTTTTGTTGGCTTCTTGATTGAATCTCCTTCTGCTTTCCACTCTCTAACAGCAACCCTCCATTCCTCAAGTTGCCGCTCATAGTGGGCTTCCCGCTCCCGCTTGATGCGAGCGAGCAATTGCTCGGGTGTTTCGAGTTTGCCCTTGTTCTTCTTACGCCAATCCGCGGTGAGCTTGCCTTCAAAGGCGTGTTTGAGTACGGCCTGACGGTAGACTGCAAGCTGCGCTCGTGCCGTCTTCAGGCTTTCAATGCCCTTGTCCAGCTCGGAAAAGAGTTCCTCGATCTTGGCGATGATCCGATTTTGTTCAAGCAACGGTGGTAAATGAAGCTCGAAACTTTCAATTAACGCCTTAGTAATGGCCTTGAATGTCGAGCCTGTCCCTTTTCCTGATATATCAGGCTCTGCACTTCTGAATAGATACAGCAGGAACTTCGGCTCAATTCCCCCAAGGGGGTGAAGTGCTGCTAATCCTCGACCAATGCAGCACTCGTGTTGCACCAGATTAGTTGGTCCAACGGGAGCTCGAACCGACAGTAGCGTTGCGCCTGGTTTGGCCACCTTATTGGGCTTTGAACAATACAGGTTGACGGTTGGGGATAGATCGCCGAATTCCGCCTTCCCCTGAAAGAAAGGAAGGCCATCCCCGTTACGGTTATAGGTCCTGGAAGAGGGGGACTGGCCCATCACGATGTGCGTGAAATCGATAAGAATGCATCGTTGCCATCCCTTAGGGACTGTGTTCTTTACGAAATCGGTCATTTATATCGCCAACGCCTCATTCAACTCATTAATTTCACTATCCATCCGACCCCCGAAATTCTGACACTTCCGATCTATGCTTCCATTGAAATAGACCCGCGAGGCATGAAACCGCGAGTTCGTATTAACATGAAGGTTGCAAACATTGCGGCATTGCCGCATAATTGACAGTTCATGCATTTGTACTTTACTCGAGCTTATGAACGCGCCATTAGCAAATTGCTCTCGCCACCGGCCCGAGGTGAAATGGAATCGGCAATTATGTCCGCTCCCGATTCGGCGCCCGTTATTCGGGGGACAGGCGGCATCCGCAAGCTGCGATGGGCGGGTTCCGGTCGCGGCAAGCGAGGTGGCATCCGCGTAATCTACTTCTACCCTGGTCCCGAAGCGATTTATATGCTGACGGCATATGCGAAGGCAGAGCGCGAAGATTTGTCGGCAGCGGATATGAAGGTGTTGTCCAAGCAGGTGGCAGAAATCAAAAAAGAGAGGCGAAAACGATGAATGAACGCACCAAGATCGGTCAGGAGATTGAAGCGGCCCTCGGCGAGGTGCTGGCTCATGTGCGCGGCGAGGCTGTGCTGGCTTGCCGGATTGTAGATGACCCCAGTGCCGCGCGGATTGTTGCGCTGCGTAAACGATTGAAGCTGAGCCGGCAGAAGTTCGCGGACCGATTTGGCCTTGATGTGCGCGCTGTGCAGGACTGGGAGCAGGGCCGACGGGTTCCGGAACGGGCTGCACGCGTCTTGCTGACCGTGATTGACCATGATCCGGATTCGGTTGCGCGTGCGCTCGCCGCAGGGGCAACAAAGCCCGGGGATGCCCAAATTGCGGCTCAGTGAAGGCTGAGCTGGCACTAAGGTAAAAGGAAGAAGGAGGAAGGAAGAAACGCGCGTTGAAATCAACGCGCGGCCTTTCGCTTCGCATTGTCCTTGTTACTTCTGCCTTTATCCTTCTACCTTTTTCCTTCACGCTGCCAACGCCTCATTCATCTCATCAATCACACTATCCATCCGGTCTCCGAACAGCTCGTACATCCGACCCCGGCCGCCTTTGGCATCGAACGGCGTCATTTCGAGGTCGTTCTTATCCAAGTGGAACGAAGTGATGATATGTTCGCGAATCATGCGCAACCAATCCATCTGTTCTTCGTTGAACTTTTCACCGGCGCCGCTGTGGTGCGTCATAATCCAGGTCTGGAAGTTGCGGCGTACGGTTTCTGCATAAGTCGACAATCTGGCATCAATGCCGCAGACGCGACGAATCAATGCCATAAGCGCTGTTAATTCGGTAACCGGCTGGGAACCTTTATATTCGTCAAGAAGTTCATATGCCTGCCATACGCGCAACGGCGCCAGCTTGGGCCGGTCGCGCTTTAACCGGTCCAAGACTTCCCGGATCATCGCGTAGGTCAACTCTCGTCGGCGATAGGGCTGGGAGAAGAAAATCGTCAGCGCTTCAATCTCATCGCGGTTGGCTTCCAGGTATTGCCGGAAGTCCTCCACCATACTCTTCGCATTCTCGTGCGCGGCATCTGCCCATCCGGCGCTGAGCAAGGTATCCGGGTTGTCGTGGTCGATGGTCTGTTCTTTGTCCCGGCGAATTGAGTCGATCAATTGGATCAGTTTACCGTTGAATACCTTGGCTGCTTCGTTCACCAACTGTTCCTGGGCCTGTACGCGCACTGCCTCCGTTGGCTCAGCGTCATTCGCCACCGGTTTTATCTCGCGGGCTTTCTCCTCGATTCTGTCCGGGTCTATCGCGGCCAGCAGATCGCTGACGATCCGGGTGAGTTCGATGCCCCCGGCTTGCGCCGTGATCTTTTCTTTCTCGGCCGGATCGAGTTGCTGATTCAGCCGCGCGAGACGGCCGGCCAGCGAACTCACCGTTTCTTCGTCGCGCGCGCCCATCATCACATTCATTGCAAGGTCTTTGAGTGGAACAGTAGGCTTGGTGTCCAGCGGTTGGCTGGCCGTTTTCACTGATTTGGTTACCCCGACCGCGTCAACGATCACATAGTGGGTCTTTGCGCTGGTAGCGGAGGGTGAGACTTTCTTGAGATCGTCATGATCGAGGGTACGCGTGCCCCGGCCCTTCATCTGCTCGAAGTAATTACGGCTCTTGACATCGCGCATGAACAGCAGGCATTCGAGCGGTTTTACATTGGTGCCGGTGGCAATCATGTCCACGGTCACGGCGATACGCGGGTTATAATCATTGCGAAGCTGACTGAGGACCGTCTTGGGATCGTCATCGATCCGGTAGGTGACTTTCTTGCAAAAGGCATTACCTTCACCGAACTCTTCCCGCACGGTCTGGATAATGTCATCGGCGTGGCTGTCGGTCTTGGCGAAGATCAGCGTCTTCGGGATCTCTTTGCGGACCGGAAAGATTTCCGGCAATTTGTCGCGAAACGTCTTGATCACCAAGCGAATCTGGTCGGGGTTGACAACGCTGCGGTCGAGTTGCCTGGTGTCATAGGTCTCGTCCTCGTCCTGGGTCTCCCAGCGCTTGCGTCTTGACAGGCGCTCACGCTTCTCGACGAGCTGCTCCGCCTTGAGTTGACCGCCGTGTTTCGTCACCTCCGTGTCGATGACATAGATTTCGTTGCCCACATTGACGCCGTCGGCAACGGCCTGCTCGTGGGTATACTCACTGACAACATTCTGCTTGAAGAATCCGAAAGTGCGGTTATCTGGCGTTGCGGTCAAACCGATAAGATAAGCGTCGAAATATTCTAGTACCTGAAGCCAGAGATTATAGATGGAGCGGTGGCATTCGTCGATGACGATGAAATCGAAGAACTCCGGTGGAATCTTCGCGTTATAGTCTACTGTTTGGGGTTGTTTAGGCTGTACCCTCTCCGCCGGGTTGGACTCCTCGGTGGCTTCGTCGAATTCCTGGCCTTTAAGCAGTGAATACATTCTCTGGATGGTACTGATGCAGACCTGACTGTCCTTGGCCACAAAGGATGATTTCAATCGTTGGACGTTATAAAGTTCTGTGAACTTGCGGTTGTCGTCGCTCGGCACATAAGCCATGAATTCCTGCTCGGCCTGTTCGCCCAGATTCCGGGTGTCCACAAGAAAGAGGATGCGTTTGGCGCCGGCATGTTTAAGCAACCGGTAGATCGACGTGACCGCAGTGTAGGTCTTACCTGAACCGGTGGCCATCTGAATAAGGGCGCGGGGACGGTCTTCCTTGAATGAGGTTTCCAATTTCTGAATGGCGTTGAATTGGCATGTTCTGAGTCCCCCAGGGTCCAACTCTGGCAGGCTGTGAAACCGGGCGCGCAGCGTGTCCGATTGTGCGTACCAGTCCCGTAGCGTCTCTGGTCGAAAAAAGCTGAATGCTTCGCGGGAACGGGGGTGTGGATCGCGCTTATCGGTAAAGCGTGTGAGTACCCCTGTGCTCTCGTACACAAAAGTCATGGGTTCTTTGTTGTTAAACCACTTGAGCCTGGCGTTGGCATAAGTGGCGGATTGTTCTTCAACCTTGGTTAGCTTGTGGCCGTAGTATTTCGGTTTGGCCTCGATAATGCCAACGGGTTTTTTGTCGATCAACAGCGCGTAGTCAGCGGGGCCAACATCTGTCGGATACTCGCGAACAGCAATCCCGGAGCCTGCGCTGAAGTCGATTTCATTCTTTGATTGCACCTTCCAACCGGCCTGTTCCAGCTTGTCATCAATGACCTCGCGGGCCTGCTGTTCGGGGGTTCGGTTTCCTTCACTCATTGCGGATATTCTTTGGGTAGTCGTGTGCCAGCAAACCCAGCGTGGATCATATCTGCAGTCCGCCACTCTCAGCGGGTCACGTTTCCTACCGGTTGGCTCAGGGCGTCGGCTACCAGTTCGTCTACGTTGCTGCCGGTGAGGGAGTTCAGAAATGCGACGATGGCATCCATCTCAGCGTTGTTCAGACCCAGTGGTTGGATCAAGGGGTCGAGCAACGCATTTTTTATGCCGCCGCGGTTGTAGAACTCGACCACCTGGCGCAGGGTTCGCAGTGAACCGTTGTGCATGTACGGGGCGCTGAGGGCCACGTTGCGCAACATCGGTGTCCTGTATTTCCAGCGGTCGTCGGGGTTGCCGGTAATCTCGTAATAACCGAGGTCGTTGGGAGCCGGCTTGCCCTTGAGAGTGATGAACTCCCGGTCGACCATAAGCGTGACGCCGGGCGCCACCGTCACCGGCACTTTGTCATCCGGTGTTCCCATGGAAACCAGGTAACCGATGCCGGTGTTATGCAGACCGTGGTCGGTGAACAGCGCGTAATCCCTGTTGACGGTATGGCACGCGACGCAGCGCGCCTTGCCGGTAAACAGGTCGAAGCCGGCTCTTGCCTGTTCATCCAACGCAGCTTTCTCGCCGCCGTAATACCAGCGATCAAACGCGCTGCCCGCCGAGCTCAGGGTGCGCTGGTAGCTGGCCAGGGCCATGCCCACGGTCTCCATGCCAGGCCCTCTCCCATCAAAAGCCTGTGCAAACTTGCCTTGATATTCAGGCAGGGATTTCAGCCGGTCGATGACAAAACCGACGGACGGGTTGGCCATTTCGTTGCGCGCCAGCAGCGGTGTCCAGACCTGTTGTTCCAGCAGGTTCTCGCGGGCGTCATGGAACAGCTTTTGGGCAAAGCCGACGTTATACAGCGTTGGCGCATTGCGGCGCAGGGTTCGGCCTTCAATACCGATGGCGACCGACAGTTCCTGGCTGGTGAAACCCTGTTCCGGGATATGGCACATCGCACAGGAGAGCGTGTTGTTATGCGACAGGCGCCGGTCGAAAAACAGTTGCCGGCCGAGCAGTATCTTTTCCTGTGTCAGCGGGTTGTTATTCGGGACCTCAAGCAGGGGCAGGCCGGACAGCGCCCCCTCACCTGACGCGCCGCCACTTGCCCTGCCCTCCGCTGCACTGGACGCTGCCTCTGTCGCCGCGCCTAAGCTGTGATCGCCACTTTCGATGGCCAGGGTGATGATGTCGTTGATCACCGTGTCTGCATGCAGGAACGATACGCTGTAGATGTTGCGCACCTGTTTTTGCTTGTCCAGCAGGAACACCCGCAGGATGTGCGAAATCACTCCGGTGTATTTTCCGGTCTCGTCGTATTCCTTGTTCACCGACTGGTTGTAACCCCGGAGCATGGGCTGCAAGCGCGCCGTTGAAGCTGTGGTCAGGAAGCGCCAGTCATAGTTGTTCCGGTTGAACTGTCTACCGTACTTCAGCATCACCTGCGGCGTGTCGAAATCCGGATCGAAGCTGAGGCTGATCATCCGCACCTGATCCTCAAGACGGCTGTCCGCATCCAATCGCTGTTGTAACTGCCCCAAGACGAAGGTGGCCAGCGGACACCCGTTGACATCGTTGCAACTGGTAAAGATGAAGCTGAGGACGACGAACTTGTCGCCAAAGAACTCGTGCAGGGGGCGTTCACGCCCTGTTTCGTCCAGCACCAGGCCGTCGCCGGCCTTGCCTAACGGGGGGAGCTGGTAGGTGCCCGGTTCCGGCGCGTCGTATTCGAGCACGCGGTAGCCCGGCGCCAGGATCTGCGCCGGCGCGTCATGCTGATGTTGTGCCTGGGCGCGCGGCGCTACTACGGGGTAGAGACAAAGAACGCCGACTACCAGTAAAAGGAGCGCCCTCACCCGTTAGAAGTTAACCGCCACGGATACCGCTTGATCCTCTCCGGCGGGCCGGCGTTTTGCATACAGTGCATAAGAGCCGAAGCGCATCTGGTGGGGCATGCCCAGTCCTGCCTCAATGAAATCGATGGAGAACTGCAGGTTCAGCTTCTCCCCGTCCCAGGTGTAGGACTTGAAATATTGCAGGTCCTCGCCTTCCTCGGCCTGCCGTTTGTCCCAGTTGGACAGCAAGGAGGAGGTGAAGTAAACCCGTTTCCCGTCCCAGCTCTGGGACAGCATATTGATCTGGGCGCCGATCTTCTCTGCGAAGATTTCCTTTGCGTTATGCGGATCGCTGATATCGAATACCCGGGCCATGCCGTCGTTCCAGGTGTCCACCCATAACAGCGAATCATCCGCCGAAATGGAAATATCCACGGGCAGCGGAATCTGCTCGGCCACGCCGATGTCCGCAACCGGCTTCGCTTGCCAGTCGCCGCCGTCATCCTCGTAGATCAGCCAGATCTTGGATGTGAGCGCAGTGGTCGTGAAGCAGTAATTATTGCGCGAGCCCCAGGCGCAGCGAATTTCCAGCGGCGCTCCGGGCACGTCCAGCACCTTTTTCGGCTGGCGTTTGTGCAGGTCCCAGATGACCACGGTATTGCCGAACCGCTGCATCGCCTCCGGGTCCGCCATCATTTGGCCCAGGTCCATCATGTAATTGTTCCAGCCGGTAAATGAGGACGTGACCATCACGTTGCGGCGCGGCAGCACGCGCAGGTCATAACCATAGCCATCGGCGAAAGTGCCGGACTTGACCGCGCCTTGCAGGTCGGCGTCGGTAGGCATCCAGTAAGTGGCAACGTAATCGCCTTCGTTGGTGTATTCCACTATCCCGGTCACGCCACCGTGATCCTTGTCATTCGACAAGCCGGTAATAAGCATCCTGCCGGGCATCGCATAACTGGTGTGCGGCCCGACCACGCCGCCGCTGCGGGCGACAAAATCTTCGATGGTCTTGTGCAGCCTGGGTTGGGCCGGGTCTGAATGCACATCGAAGATAAAAATCCTGTTGGTGTCGAGCCCGGACGCCCACAGGTAGCGCCGGTCATCCGTCAGGCCCGAATGGTGAGCTTCATTACGCCCGCCCACCGATAAAACGTGAACCACCTCGCCGTATTTTTCCGACTGCGGGTTGACGTCCACGGTAACCAGTTTGTCCTGTTCATCACCTAGACCCTCCATGCCCAGCGTCCAGATATAGACGAAATCCTCCTGTCCGACGATTTTCGCCATGTACGGCGACATACAGGTCTCATCGGCGGAAGCAAGCGGCGTGATTGACAGCAGGAAAAGAAAGACAATAAAATAAGCGGTGCCGGTAAGTTGTCTCATTGATTATCTCCGGTCAGTAAAGGATCAGTCTCAACAACAATAATACAACGTTTCGATACATTTTACATTTTTACCTGTACCCACCGGCCGCTGTCGTGCACTATACAAATTATGACGTACTTCATTGTACGTGAAACCGGACTCTAAGCTGATAGTGTTATATTGGCCGTAACCTGATTATTTTCCACCAGTACTCTTTCCAGCAGATATTGACATGAAACGCACGCGCGGTAAGAAAGGCCGCATCCAGGGTCGGATTACACCAAATAAGGCATTGGCCGAGGTACGGGAGCTGCTGGGAGACGCGCCGCGTACCCGCGACCTGCTGCTGGAACACCTGCACAAGCTGCAGGATCATTACGGACACCTGTCGCACCGCCACCTGCTGGCGCTTGCGATTGAAATGGAACTGCCCATGGCCGAGGTCTACGAGACAGCCACCTTCTATCACCATTTCGATGTGTTGAAAGCCGACGATACCCCTCCGCCCGGTATTACCGTGCGGGTCTGTGAGTCGCTGACCTGTGAGATGTTCGGCGCAGCCGATTTGATCAACCAGCTTAACGCGACAACCGACTCCGACCAGGTCAGGATTCAGCCAGTGCCCTGTGTAGGCCGTTGCCATGCGGCGCCGGTCGCGGTGGTGGGCGCCAACCCGGTGGAACATGCGCAAACGGAAACGGTTGCCGCCGCCGTGAACAACAAGGCTACGGTATGCCCGCAACCGGACGCAATGCGCTACGCGGACTACCGCGCACAAGGCGGATACAAGCTGCTTGCGGAGTGCCGCAATGGCGGATACACGCCGGAACAGGTCATTGACATGCTGGAGACGGCCAACCTGCGCGGCCTGGGCGGCGCCGGTTTCCCGGCAGGGCGAAAATGGCGCATCCTGCGCAGCCAAGCCCAACCCCGGCTGATTGCAGTCAACATCGACGAGGGCGAGCCGGGGACCTTCAAAGACCGTCACTACCTGGAACGCGATCCGCACCGTTTCATTGAAGGAACACTGATTGCGGCCTGGGCCATCGACGCGGAAGCGATCTATATCTACCTGCGTGATGAATACGCCGGCTGCCGCGCCCTGTTGCAGGCAGAACTGGCAGCATTGCAGGATGATCCGCCCTGCCCGCTGCCGCCGATCCACTTACGGCGCGGCGCCGGCGCTTATATCTGTGGCGAAGAATCCGCGATGCTCGAATCCATTGAAGGCAAACGCGGCATGCCGCGCCTGCGGCCGCCTTACGTAGCGGAAGTGGGTCTGTTCAACCGCCCTACCCTGGAACAGAACATGGAAACCCTGCACTGGGTGCGGGATATCATTGAGAACGGGCCCGAATGGTTTACATCCAAGGGCCGGCGCGGCCGCAAGGGCTTGCGCTCGTTCTCGGTGAGCGGCAGAGTGCAGAACCCCGGCGTGCACGTGGCGCCGGCAGGAACCACGATCCGCGAGCTGATCGAGGATTACTGTGGCGGCATGTTGCCCGGTCACGAATTTTACGGCTACTTCCCCGGTGGCGCCTCCGGCGGGATACTACCTGCTTCCCTGGACGATATACCGCTGGATTTCGACACCTTGCAGCCGCACGGCGCGTTCATCGGTTCAGCCGCGGTGATCGTGCTGTCCGACCAGGACAGCGCCCGCGCGCTGGCGCTGAACGCGATGCGCTTTTTTGAGGATGAATCCTGCGGCCAGTGCACACCTTGCCGGGCAGGTACGGCCAAGGCGGTGAAACTGATGGAGAAACCGGAATGGGACCGGCTGTTGCTGGAAGATCTGGCGCAGGCCATGGAAGACGCATCAATCTGCGGGCTGGGCCAGGCCGCGCCAAACCCGTTGCGTTGCGCGATAAAGTATTTCCCGGAAGAATTTTCCTGAGGCAATCCGCAGATGTTCCTTTGAAATGAGATAAATGCACAAAGAAGACAATACGACAATCCGGTTTTCCCTGAACGGGCGCGACATTGAGGCCGCAGCGGAAGAGACAATACTTGAGGCGGCGCAGCGTCATGGGGTCGAGATCCCGCGGCTGTGCTATAAAGAAGGCTATCGCGCCGACGGTAACTGCCGCGCCTGCATGGTGGAGATCGAGGGCGAGCGCGCCCTGGCGCCGTCCTGTTGCCGCAATCCCGCAGCCGGCATGAAGGTGACCAGTGACTCGGATCGGGCGCTGCACTCGCAGAAAATGGTGCTGGAACTGTTGCTGGCCGACATGCCGCAACAGGGCGAGTCACCTTACCGGCTGGATTCGGAACTGGATCACTGGGCATCAAAATTGAACGTGTTCTCGCCCCGCTTCGAAGCGCGGGAACCCGTCACATCGGACCACTCGCATCCTGCCATCGCGGTTAACCTCGATGCCTGTATCCAGTGTACCCGTTGCGTGCGCGCCTGCCGCGAAGAACAGGTAAACGACGTTATCGGTTACGCACATCGGGGTAAACACTCCGAAATTGTGTTCGATATGGGCGACCTGATGGGCGAGAGCACCTGCGTGGCTTGCGGCGAGTGCGTGCAGGCCTGCCCCACCGGCGCGCTGATGCCGGCCCGGAACGTCGGGCTGGTGGAACCGGACAGGCAGGTCGATTCCGTTTGCCCGTATTGCGGTGTGGGCTGCCTGCTGACATACAACGTGAAGAACGGCCACATTCAGTATGTCGAAGGCCGTGATGGCCCCTCCAATCAAAGCCGCCTGTGCGTCAAGGGGCGATATGGTTTCGACTATGTTCATCACCCCGCGCGCCTGACGCGGCCACTGGTCCGGAAGCCGGGCACGCCCAAGACCACGGAAATCATCCCGTCCCGGGCGTTGCACCGCTATTTTCGCGAGGCAACCTGGGAAGAAGCCCTGGACCTGGCGGCCGCCGGGCTGCGTTCTATCCGCGACACGCAGGGATCGCAAGCCCTGGCCGGGTTCGGCTGCGCCAAGGGGAGCAACGAGGAAGCCTACCTGTTCCAGAAGCTGGTACGCACCGGTTTCGGTACGAATAACGTGGACCATTGTACCCGCCTGTGCCATGCCTCCTCGGTAGCGGCGCTGCTGGAGACCATCGGCTCCGGCGCAGTCTCCAACCAGGTGGCTGACGGCACCCAGGCTGAGGTCATCATCGTGATCGGCGCCCGGCCCAATGATAACCATCCGGTGGCGGCCACGTTCATGAAGAATGCGGCCCTGAACGGCAGCAAACTGGTCGTGATCGAGCCTTACAGCTCCGAGATGTACCTGCACGCCCATGAGTTCCTGCAACTGCGTCCGGGCACGGATGTGCTGCTGCTGAATGGCATGATGCACACCATCATCGACGAGGAATTGCAGGACCAGGCGTTTATCGATGCCCATACCGACGGGTTCGACGCGCTGCGGGAAACAGTACGGGAGTACAGCCCGGAGAAAGTGTCGCCGCTGTGCGGTATCGCTGCGGAGACCATCCGGGAGACGGCGCGCCTGTATGCGACCGCAAAATCCGCGATCATCTTCTGGGGCATGGGCATTTCACAACATACGCACGGAACGGACAACGCCCGCTGCCTGATCTCGCTGGCGTTGATGACTGGGCAGATCGGACGGCCCGGCACCGGGCTGCATCCGCTACGCGGCCAGAACAACGTACAAGGGGCGTCCGACATGGGTCTTATCCCGATGGTTTACCCCGACTACCAGTCTGTGCAAGACCCTGCGGTGAAAAGCAAGTTCGAGGAATTTTGGGGCACGGAACTTGATCCGGAAAGCGGCAAAACGGTGGTTGAGATCATGCACAGCGTGCATGACGGGGATATCACCGGCATGTACATCATGGGTGAGAATCCGGCGATGTCCGATCCCAACCTGGCGCACGCCAGGGAAGCGCTCACCAGGCTGGAGCATCTCGTGGTGCAGGATATCTTCTTCACCGAAACCTGCGGCTTTGCCGATGTGATCCTGCCGGCCTCCGCGTTCCCGGAGAAAACCGGCACGTATACCAACACCGATCGTCGGGTACAACTGGGAAGGCAGGCCGTCAGCCCACCCGGCGCGGCGCGTCAGGATCTCCGGATTATCCAGGAACTGGCTCGGCGCCTTGGCCTTAACTGGCGCTACGCCGGCCCGGAAGCCGTATTCGAGGAGATCAGGCAAGCCGTGCCGAGTATGGCGGGCATGACCTGGGCGCGCCTGGAAGAAGAGGATTCACTTACCTACCCCCTGCTCAGCGAGGGCGACCCGGGCGAACCGATCATCTTCAAAGACGGGTTTTTCCCGACCGCCAACGGCAAGGGGCGTTTCGTTGCGGCTGAGTATATCGAGGCAGCCGAACTGCCCGATGAGACACATCCATTCATCTTCATGACCGGGCGGCAACTGGAACACTGGCACACCGGCACGATGACACGCCACTCTCGGGTGTTGAACACGATAGAGCCCTGGCCCTATGTCCTGGTCAATCCCGAGGACCTGCGTCGGCTGGACATGGAATCCGGCGACCTGCTGGCCATTGAATCCCGGCGCGGCGCGCTGACCGTCGCCACCCGCGTGGACGAAGGCATGCAAAAAGGTGTCTTCATGATGCCGTTCACCTACCACGAAGCCGCGGCAAACCTGCTCACCAACGACGCCCTCGACCCCTTCGGCAAGATCCCGGAGTTCAAGTTCTGTGCAATACGGGTGAGCAAACATTGAATTTGTGTCGCCCAGGGGCGACCAGTTGTTTCACTGGATTCCCGCTTTCACGGGAATGGGAGGGGGGCACTTCCGCGAACACTGCCACAGCACCACTCCCGCGGAAGCGGGAGTCCAATGTAATACTGTGTCGCCCGCAGGGCGACCCGTTGTTTCACTGGATTCCCGCTTTCGCGGGAATGGGATAGGGGCGCTAGCGGGGGAATAGGATGGAGTGCGTGCCCGCTTGTTGTGATATAATGTTCAACCTATTTCAGAAAACGTCGAACAGATGATTGATTTCTTCATAAACAGCGCATGGGCACAGGCTGGCGGACAGGGCGGGGGTGGTTCCTTCCTGTTCATGATGCTCTTGTTTTTTGTTATATTTTACTTCTTCCTGATCCGGCCGCAGATGAAACAGGCCAAGGAGCACAAGCAACTGGTCAGCAACCTGGCGAAAGGCGATGAAGTGACCACCAATGGCGGCGTGCTGGGGAAGATTAACCAGGTGGGAGATAATTTTATCGTGCTGGAAATTGCCCAGGGCACCGAGATCAAGGTGCAGAAGCAGGCCGTTAACGCGGTCCTGCCGAAGGGAACGCTGAAAACCCTCTGAAGCGCGTTACAGATATCATCCCAGTTGTTCATGGACTGCCATCTCAAAACTCCAATTCATAAGGTACGCCGCAAGGACATGGATATTTCACTGACTTTCCACCCGCGCCTAGAGACGCGCAAAGTTAACTGCCGATGAACCGTTACCCTCTCTGGAAATACCTGCTGATCTGTGTCGTCATTGCAGTCGGCTGCTTGTACGCGCTGCCCAATATATACGGCAAGGACCCGGCTTTGCAGGTTTCTGCGTCGCGCGGCGGCGAGGTTAGCGAACTGACCCGCTATGCCGTGGAAGATGCCCTGGACACGGCAGGTATCGAATACGGCGCTATCACTGTGGGGCAGGGGAACCTGGTGGTCAGGTTTGCGGATGAGGGAACCCAACTCAAGGCCCAGGATGTGGTAAAGGAAGCGCTGGGCCGCACCCATACCGTAGCGCTGAACCTGGCGCCGGCAACGCCGGGCTGGCTGCGCACGCTGGGCGCCGAACCCATGTTCCTGGGCCTGGACCTGCGCGGTGGCGTGCACTTCCTGATGCAAGTGGACATGGAAGCGGCGATCGTCAAGGCGGAAGAGCGGTACGTTTCGGACATCAGGACGCAACTGCGAGACGAGCGCATCCGCTACCGGACCATCACCCGGCGCAGGGACGGTGGTTTGCTGATCCGCTTCCGCGACGCCGAACAGCGCCGTCTGGGCATCATAGAAATAGAAGACAGTTTCACCGACCTGGAGCTGGAGCAACCCGGGTCCGAGAGCGACGAGTTTCCCCTGCTGGCCCGTCTCAGTGACAATGCGGTAAAGGAAACCCGGCGGCTGGCGCTGCAGCAGAACATCACCACCTTACGCAAACGGGTGAACGAACTGGGCGTGGCCGAACCGATTATTCAGCAGCAGGGGCTGGAGCGCGTGGTCGTGCAATTGCCGGGGGTGCAGGACACTGCCCGGGCAAAAGAGATCCTGGGCGCTACCGCAACCCTGGAATTCCGCATGACCGACGAGGAGCGTTCCGTGCAGGATGCGCTGGATGGGCGCGTGCCTGCCGGTTCCCGGCTGTATTATGAACGGGGCGGCAACCCGGTACTGCTGAAGAAAGAGGTCATGCTCACCGGCGACTATATCATCGACGCCGCAGCCGGTTTCGATGGCGTCACTGGCAGTCCCAATGTTTCCATCACCCTGGACGGCAAGGGCGCGAAACGCTTCAGCGACGCCACCGCCGAGGAGGTGGGCAGGAACATGGCCGTGGTGTTTATCGAAAACAAAACCGAGACCGTGGAGCAGGATGGAGAAATGGTGAAACGCCGGGAAACCATTGAGGAAGTCATCAACGTGGCCACCATTCGGGAACAACTGGGCAAACGCTTCCAGATCACCGGCCTGGACACTACCGAGGAATCCCGTAACCTGGCGCTGTTGCTGCGTGCCGGCGCGCTGGCGGCGCCCATCGAGATCATCGAAGAACGTACCGTGGGTCCTAGCCTGGGCCAGGACAATATTGACAAGGGTTTCCTGTCGGTCAAGATCGGGTTCATCCTGGTGCTGATCTTCATGGCAGTATGGTACAAGGCTTTTGGCCTGGCTGCGGATGTGGCCCTGGCGCTGAACCTGGTGCTGATCGTTGCCCTGTTGTCGATGCTGCAGGCAACACTTACCTTGCCGGGTATTGCCGGGATCGTACTGACCGTCGGTATGGCGGTGGATGCCAATGTGCTCATCTTCCAGCGTATCCGCGAAGAGATCCAGAACGGCAATTCGCCCCAGGCCAGCATCCACGCGGGCTATGAAAAAGCGTTCACCACCATCGCCGACGCCAACATCACAACCCTGTTTGCAGCCATTGTACTGTTCAGTTTCGGCACCGGCCCAATCAAGGGATTTGCGGTTACCCTGTCCCTGGGCATAGTGTGCTCAATGTTTACCGCGATCATGGTGACCCGCGGCATAGTAAACCTGATTTACGGCGGCAGGAAGCTGCGCAAGCTGGTGATCTGAGCAACCGTATGCGCACTGTCCGATGAAATTACCGACACAAAGATTCAACTTTGACTTCATGGGCAAACGCAAGGTTGCGGCGCTGTTCTCCGCGTTGCTGCTCAGCGTTTCCATCACCTCCCTGGTCACGCAGAAACTCAATTTCGGCATTGATTTCACCGGCGGCACGCTGGTGGAGGTCGGTTACAGCGAGACCGTGGAACTGAACGAGGTGAGGAGCGTGCTGTCCGCCACCGAGTTCAGGGATGCGGTGGTCCAGTATTTCGGTTCCGCCAACGACATCTTGATCCGGGTCGCCCAGGTTGAGGGCATGAACAGCGCGGACATCAGTAACGAGATAATTGGAGTCCTGGAACAATCCGGCCATGCGGTCGAGGTTCGGCGCGTAGAATTCGTCGGTCCCCAGGTGGGCGAAGACCTGCAGGAAGACGGCGGGCTGGCGTTGATCTATGCGCTGATCATGGTTTTCATTTATATTGCGTTCCGCTTCCAGCGGCTGTTTTCCGTCGGCGCGATTGCCGCGCTGGTGCATGACGTTATCATCACCGTCGGCATCTTTTCTGTGTTGCAACTCGATTTCGACCTGACCGTGCTGGCGGCGCTGTTGGCGGTTATCGGTTATTCGCTCAACGATACCATCGTGGTCTTCGACCGTATTCGGGAAAATTTTCGCCGCATACGCAAGGGCGCGCCGGTCGAGATCGTCAACGCGTCGTTGAACCAGACCCTGACCCGCACCTTGATCACCTCCCTGACCACCTTGCTGGTATTATCCGCGCTGTTCTTCCTGGGAGGCGAACTCATACGTCCATTCTCAAGCGCGCTGATCATCGGCGTCATCATCGGCACCTATTCCTCCATATACGTTGCCAGCCCCGTCACCCTGGCGCTGGGCATCAGCAAACAGGACCTGATGCCGGTTGAAAAAGAGGAATAACATGCGGTCAGCGTAAAACCGGAACACAGTGGTCAGAAACGGCCCGTTGTTTCCTGTTGATACCTGATATGAAGATCACCGCAGACAGCGCCATCCCCTATGCCGAGCGCCTTTTTTCGACCCTGGGCGAGGTGGAACCGGTAGACACCGCGGCGCTCAGCGCTGATTCACTTAGTGATACCGATTGCCTGGTAATCCGCTCGGTAACCAGGGTGGACCGGGACCTGCTGGACGGCACAAAAGTACGCTGTGTCGCCAGCGCCTCGAGCGGAATTGACCATGTGGACCAGGATTACCTGCATTCTCGGGGCATCCCGCTGTTATCCGCAACAGGTTGCAACGCCCGCGCGGTCGCCGAATACGTGCTCAGTTGCCTGTTCGTACTGGCGCAACAATACGGCGTGGAACTGGAAGACAAAACCGTTGGTATTATCGGCTGCGGCCAGGTGGGCGGACAGTTACGCAGATTGTTGCGGCTGCTGGGTATCGAGACCCGGGTCTACGACCCGTTTATCAGGGATGAAAACGGTCATTTTAACTTCCGGAACCTGGAGCAAGCGCTGTCCTCGGACATAATCAGCCTGCATGTTCCGCTGACGCGGTCTGGCGACTACCCCACCGCGCGCATGGTTGACCGAGAATTCCTAGACAAGCTGAAGCCTGATGTCATCTTCATCAATACTGCGCGCGGCGCGGTCGTGCACGAACAGGACCTTATCGATTTCGCCGGGCGCAACCCGGCGTGCCGCCTGGCGCTGGATGTCTGGGACAACGAACCCGAAATCAATATTGAACTGCTGGGGCACACGGCGCTGGCCACGCCTCATGTGGCCGGCTACAGCGCCCGGGCGAAACTGAATGCTACGCGCATGACTTATGAGCAGGTCTGTGCCTGGGTCGGCGCGCCGGCCGCGGCGGCAGACGATACAGTAATGCCGGGAGAGCAGATGGAGTTCAACCTATCCGGATTCGACGAGCCTTTCGATGCCGTCAGGCTGGCCGTCCTGGCCTGTTATGACGTGCGCACGGATTGCGCAGCGTTCAGGGAGATAGAATCCGTTGGCGGGCACTGCAGGAGTGATTTTTTTACGACAGCAAGAGCAGATTATTCTTTCAGGCGGGAATTTCCCGATTTGCGGGTAGTCCTGCCCGGTAATGACCGCGGCATACGTGATCAATTGTCCGGCCTGGGATTTGACGTTGTCGGTTAACCCGGTGAACCTCGGGTTTCTGGCCTCCCATAACGGCAGCAACATGCAGGCCGTTATCGATGCCTGCCGCTCGGGGAGACTGGCTGCGAGTCCTGTGGTGGTCATCAGCAACAATGTGGATTCCGGCGCCTTGGAACGCGCCCGTAACGAAAGAATCCCCTGTTATCACCTGAGCAACCGCACCCACCCGGACCCCGAGGACCTGGACAGGCAAATCGTCGATGTCCTGCTCGAACATGGGGTCAACCTGGTGATTCTGGCCGGGTACATGAAGAAAATCGGCCCCGTGACGCTGGCGACATTCCCCGGCCATATCCTGAACATCCATCCGGGCCTGTTGCCCGACTTCGGTGGCCAGGGCATGTATGGCCGGCGCGTGCATGAAGCCGTACTGGCCGCGGGCGCCGGGACCACCGGCGCGACCGTCCACGTGGTGGACGCGATCTACGATAACGGCCCGATACTCGCGCAAAAGAAAGTCAAGGTAAAAAAGACGGATACGGCAGACAGCCTGGCCCGGCGCGTGCTGGCGCTGGAGCATGAACTCTACGTGGAGACTATTGACCGGATAATCCGCGCGGAGATACGGCTTCCAGGGTAAGACAGGTCATGATGGTTTTCTGACCTGTTTTACTCAACCGTTATCGTAATCTGTTCTGACATCACCGCAGGTTCATGGGGAATGTGGGCAAAATCTCCCAACAGAAGTTGCAGTGTGTGTTCCCCCGGAGGCAACTCCAGCGTAACTTCCGTCTGGCCACCGCCAAAATGCAGGTGGTTAGCGTCATTGATGATGGGAAAATCGAGCGCCGGCAACTCCGTGTTCACCAGCAAGTGATGGTGGCCGCTGTTGTCGTACTTGATGCCGGCGGGCGCTACGCCCATGTTCTTCAGCCCGAAGCGGACGGTGACCGGATTTGACACCGTTGCGCCGGCGGCAGGCGAGATGAAATAAAGTTCGGCATTCTCCGGAGCAGGAGTTCGCTGTTGGGCGAATACGGAAAATGCACATACGGCAAGGAGCAAGAAAACCAGTTTATTCATTTGCAAACCTCTTTGATTCAGTAATTTGTCCGAGTATCTCACTACCAATTGATGCGATGATCGCTGAGGATTTACAGATTACCATAATTCATTGACAGCAAACATCTATCCGATGCTGACAAGCGAGTTGGCGAAATTGTCAGACCAGTATGAGACCATGAAACAGAAAATCATGGACATGTTTTACCGTATGATGGTTTAATTGATATCGTGTCGGAAAACCAAATCACTACATTGTACGAGCGGTACATTCTCGGCCGTCCCCGGTCGGCGCTGGCGGTCCTGCTCGCCCTGTTCGCTTTTTTTGGCTGGCATGCCAGGGACTTCAAACTGGATGCCTCCACCGATACCCTGATCCTCGAAAGTGACGAAGACCTGCGCACATTGCGTCAGGTGAACAAGCGTTATGCAACCCGGGAGTTCCTGGTCGTGACGTTCACTCCCGCCACTGACCTGTTCTCGGATGAGTCGCTGGAAACAATTCGCCGGTTGCGGGACGACCTGGAACAACTGCCGGGGGTCGATTCGGTGTTCACACTGATCGATGCGCCACTGGTAAAAATCGTCGGCGGCAAACTGGCCGAGGTGGCCACCAACTATCGCACATTGGAGGACCCGGAGGTGGACCGGGAGCGGGCGCGGGAAGAACTCCTGGCCAGTCCCATATTCCTGGACCTGCTGATCAGCCGCGATGCCGGAACAACGGCGCTGCAGGTCAACCTGAAAAACAACGCGGCCTTCATCGATGCTCAGAAACGGAGAAACGAACTGCTGATAACACGGGACACCGAGGGTCTGACCGCAGCGGAACAGCTCGAACTGGCGCAGATCCAGCAACAGTACGATGCGGCCAAGAAGGAAGTCACCCGGCTCAACCATGAAACCGTTGCCGCAACCCGTGCGGTGATGGACCGCTACCGGGACCGGGGCATCCTTTACCTCGGCGGTATTCCGATGATTGCGGACGACATGATCACGTTCATCAAGAACGACCTGTTGGTATTTGGCTCAGGCGTATTCGCGTTCCTGATAATCATGTTGTCAATCATCTTCCGCCAGGCCAGGTTCGTGTTGCTGCCCCTGTGCAGTTGCGCGTTTACGGTGGTCATCATGATGGGGCTACTGGGCATGACCGGCTGGCCGGTAACGGTGATTTCATCCAATTTCATCTCGCTGATGCTGATTCTCACTATGTCGATGAACGTGCACCTGGTAGTGCGTTACCGCCAACTGAGCCGTGATTTTGCCGGCCAAGGTCAGAAGCAACTGGTATCCGATACCGTTCGCCGCATGGTCTGGCCCTGTCTGTACACCGCGTTGACCACGATGATCGGTTTCGGCTCGTTGGTGGTTAGCGATATCAAGCCCGTAATTGATTTCGGCTGGATGATGGCCCTGGGGCTTTGCGTTACCTTTATGACCTCATTCCTGCTGTTTCCGACGATACTGGTGTCACTGAAGAAAAAGATCACGTATCCGGGCAAGGAAGAGGCGCCATTCACCGCGGTACTGGCGAGGTTCACCGAGAAGTTCGGCAACGGCGTGCTGGCAATCGCGCTGCTGCTGGCCGTGCTCAGCGTTTACGGCGTATCACGTTTGAAGGTTGAAAACAGCTTTGTTAACTACTTCAGCGATTCCACGGAAATACACCAGGGGCTGAAACTGATCGATGATGAACTGGGCGGCACTGCGCCCTTGGACGTTGTTCTGAAATTCGATCCGGTCAAGGAATTCGGGGAAGAAGATGCGTCAGAGGACGATGAATTTGCCGACCTGGACGACCTGTTCGGCGGCTTCGATACGGAACCCGCGGACCCGGCGGATTCCTGGTTTACCGCGTACAAGATCGATCGCATCAAAGCGGTGCACGACTACCTGGACAGTCTGCCTGCCGTGGGCAAGGTCCAGTCACTGGCTTCGGTGCTGCGCCTGGCGGAAGACCTGAACGAGGGCGAGGAGTTCGATGCTTTCGAGCTGGCGATCATCAACAAGAAACTGCCGCCGGAGATCAAGGAACAACTGATTGATCCGTATATCTCCATCGAGGACAACGAAGCCCGCATCAACATGCGCATCCTGGATTCCCTGCCCGACCTGCGCCGCAAGCAGTTCCTGGAAAAAATCAGCGCAGACCTGCGTGCCGAATTGGGCCTGACCGACGATGAGTTCCAGGTCAGCGGCGCGATGGTGTTGTACAACAATATGCTGCAAAGCCTGTTTACTTCCCAGATTGAAACCCTGGGGGTCGTGATGCTGGGCATTGCCCTGATGTTGCTGGTACTGTTCCGGTCCTTGTCTCTGGCCATCATCGGCATCCTGCCGAATATCCTGGCTGCCGGCATCATCCTGGGGCTTATGGGCATCCTGGACATCCCCCTGGACATGATGACGATCACCATCGCCGCGATCACAATCGGCATCGCGGTGGACAACAGCATCCATTACATCTACCGCTTCCGCGAGGAGCGCCCGAACCAGCCGGACTATATTTCCACGCTACACTACTGCCACGCCAACATTGGGCGTGCGGTGTTCTATACGGCTATCACCATCATCATCGGCTTTTCCATCCTGGTGATGTCGAATTTCATACCGACTATCTATTTCGGCCTGCTCACAGCGCTGGCGATGTTCATCGCGCTACTTGCAGCCCTCACCCTGCTGCCCAAGCTAATCCTGGTGTTCCGGCCTTTCGGCGAGTAAAACCAGGCGCCGGAGGCGACTCTGTACATAAACGGAACTTTTTGAAATAAATTCTTTCTCAATTGCCAGGTTCAAATATAATATAGGGCTGTGCTATAGATAAATTCAATCGGGAGATACCAGACCATGAGACGGAAACTTTTCTATTTTGTGATATTGCTGTTGCCGGCGCTGACGGTAACTTCGGCTACAGAGGACATTGACAAGCCTGAGGATGTAATTCTGACTACGGTGGATAGCGTGATCGCCCGCATTACCGCGGAAAGAGAGATGCTTGATGCGCAACCGGAAACAGTATATGACCTGATAAACGACCTGATCGTGCCCGTCTTCGATTTCAAGAACATGTCCAGGTGGATACTGGGCAAGCATTGGAAGGAGGCCAGTGAAGAGCAACGCAACACGTTCACCAATGAATTCCAGGCGCTACTGGTGCGTACTTATGCCAAGGCAGTGCTGGGTTTTACCAACGAGCAGGTCAATTATGTGGAAACCCTGACAGGCTCCAAGCCCAATATCGTGATGGTAAAGACCGAGATAGAGTCGGACAACGGCGTCACACCGGTCAATTACACGATGCATATCAGCGACGGGAGCTGGAAAGTAATAAACGTGGCCTTTGAAGGCATAAGCCTGGTCGAGACATACCGGAAGTCTTTTGCCTCCGAGATCCGCAATAACGGCCTGGCAACCCTGTTGCAGAAGCTGGTGGACAAGAACGAAAAACTGGAACAGTCCCTGGTGACTGAAGATGCCTGAGAAACAGGTTAGCGGCCAATGAGAAACACGGGTAATCCGCATCGCCGCTTTGTGCGGGAGGAGCGCTGACCATGCAGGTTGAAGACATTGCAGAATTGATTAAATCCGGTGTCCCGGATTGCGAGGTCGAAGTAGATGGTGACGGCACACATTTCACCGCGATCATCGTGAGCAATGTGTTTGCAGGAAAGAACATGGTACAGCAGCACCAACTGGTCTACGGCGCTCTCGGAGACAAGATGGGAGGTGAAATCCACGCTCTTTCGATACAAACCTACACACCGGAAGAATGGAAAAAAAAGAGCGCGTTTCGGGTCATCTCTTCGACATAATCACTGACCCGTGGATAAACTGACAATCCGGGGCGGCGCCCCTCTGCGCGGTGAGATCAGGATCTCAGGCGCAAAGAACGCCGCTCTACCCATTCTTGCGGCCACCCTGCTGACGAATAAGCCGGTGTCAATCGGCAATATCCCGCATTTACACGATATAACCACGACCATGGAGCTGCTGGGCCTGATGGGTTCAGACCTGACGCTTGATGAACGCATGATTATCGAGGTGAATAACCGGAACCTGGAACGGCTGTACGCGCCCCATGAACTGGTCAAAACCATGCGCGCTTCCATACTGGCGCTGGGACCGTTATTGAGCCGTTACGGGCAGGCGCAGGTATCTCTACCCGGCGGTTGCTTAATTGGTTCAAGACCCGTAGACATGCATTTGAAGGGGCTGTCCGACATGGGGGCTGAAATAACGGTAGATAATGGTTATATCCATGCCCGGGCAAAACGCTTGCACGGGGCGCGCATCAACTTCGATCAGGTTACCGTAACCGGTACAGAAAATCTGATGATGGCCGCCACCCTGGCGGACGGTCTGACCGTATTGGAGAATGCCGCCAAAGAGCCCGAAGTGGCAGACCTGGCGATGTGTCTGAACAAGATGGGGGCGCATATAACCGGGGCAGGAACCGAGCGAATCGAAATAGAAGGGGTGGACGAACTGCATGGGGGCAGATATGACGTTCTGCCTGATCGCATAGAAACGGGGACTTATCTGGTCGCGGCAGCCATGACCGGCGGTAACATCAAGCTGAAAAATACCGACCCTGCCTTGTTGGAAACCGTTATTGAGAAACTGCGTCAAGCAGGAGCCAGGATTGTGTGCGAACGCGCCACAATATCCTTGGAAATGGAAGCCGGCGCCAGACCCAAAGCGGTCGATATCAGTACCGCGCCGTTTCCCGGTTTTCCAACGGACATGCAAGCCCAGTTTACTGCGTTGAACTGCATTGCTGAAGGACGCGCCGTAATCACCGAAAATATTTTCAATAACCGTTTCATGCACGTCATGGAATTGCGGAAGATGGGGGCGGATCTAGTCCAAGATGGAAAACGCCTCGTGGTAAATGGCGTAGACAAATTGACAAGCAGCGCCATAATCGCTCGGGATTTGCGCGCGTCCGCCTGTCTTATTCTGGCTGGCCTGGTTGCCCAAGGAGAGACCCTGGTCGAACAGGTCTATCATATTGATCGCGGATATGAGACCATCGAGGAAAAATTAATGCAACTTGGCGCCAGCATCAGGCGACTGTCCTGAAGAATATGAAAGACAGTATTACAATTGCGGTATCCAAGGGGCGGATTCTTGCCGAGTCTCTGCCGCTACTCGCACGCGCCGGCGTGCATCCCCAGGATAATCCCGACACCACCCGCAAACTCATATTCGACACCAACCAACAAGAGGTACGACTGATCATCATCCGCGCCGCGGATGTGCCCACCTACGTTTTAAACGGCGGCGCTGATCTGGGTATTGCCGGGAAAGATGTGTTGATGGAATGTGAGAACGATAACCTGTACGAACCGTTGGACCTGAAGATAGCCCGTTGCCGCCTGATGCTGGCTGGCCTTCGAGACGTCCCGGTAAAACCGGGCCGTTTGCGGGTTGCCACCAAATATGTTTGGACCACACGCAACTATTTTGCTGAAAAAGGACAGCAGGTGGAGCTCATCAAGCTGTACGGTTCGATGGAGCTTGCGCCTGTGCTGGGCCTATCGGACCTCATCGTTGACCTGGTCAATAGCGGCAACACCTTGAAACAGAACGGGTTGGAACCACTGGACAAGATCGCTGAGATAAGCTCCCGTCTTATCGTTAACAAAGCGTCAATGAAGATGAAGCAGGAAATGATCAAGCCGTTCATCCAGCGCCTTGCCGTAGCGGTGCGGCAATGATCGATATTGCAAGGCTGTCGGTTTCCAATCCCGATTTTGAAAGCAGCTTTGCGCAACTGCTTGCCGGCAACGACATCCTTGATCAGACGTTGACCGCAACGGTTTCAACCATCCTGAACAACGTCAGGGAAACCGGTGTCACGGCCCTGCTGGAATACACTAACCGGTTTGACCGCCGCAATGCCGGCCCTGGCGACCTGGAGGTGACGGAAACGGCGTTGGATCATGCCATGACAACCATACCCCAGGACCTGCGCCGGGCTCTGGAAGACGCGACGGAACGGATTACCGCTTATCACCGGCATCAAACGGGCCGATCCTGGTCGTTCGAAGACCCGGATGGTTCGACCCTGGGACAACGCGTAACCCCCTTGGATAGGGTGGGGGTTTACGTGCCCGGCGGCAAGGCCGCTTACCCGTCAACAGTCCTGATGAACACGTTGCCCGCAAAGGTGGCCGGCGTCGGGGAAATCGTTATGACCGTGCCGGCCCCGGACGGCGAACTGAACCCCGTGGCGCTGGCTGCCGCCCGCATCGCGGGCGTGAACCGGGTCTTTTCCGTCGGCGGCGCGCAAGCTATTGCGGCGCTGGCCTTTGGCGCCGGACCGATCCCCGCAGTCGACAAGATCGTGGGGCCGGGCAATCGCTACGTGGCCGCCGCCAAACGCCTGGTTTTCGGGGTTGTCGGGATAGATATGATCGCAGGTCCTTCAGAAGTGGTGATCGTTGCCGACGGGAGCGCCGATCCGGACTGGATCGCGATGGACATGTTTGCCCAGGCCGAGCATGACGAGGATGCCAGGGCCATCCTGGTAACGACCGACGCAACCCTGCCCGCAAAGGTCGAAGCCTCCATTAACCGGCAAATCGGCGGCATGGCGCGCGCCGATATTATCCGCACGGCATTGAACAACAACGGCGCCCTGATCCTGGCTGAGAACCCGGAACAAGCATGTAACATCGTCAACGAGCTGGCGCCGGAACACCTGGAACTTGCGGTAGAGGACCCGGACAGTTACCTTGAAGCCATCAGGCACGCCGGGGCGATCTTCATCGGTCACTTCGCTGCGGAAGCGTTGGGTGATTATTGTGCCGGTCCAAATCATGTCCTGCCCACCGGCCGGACGGCAAGATTTTCCTCCCCGCTGGGCGTTTATGACTTCCAGAAACGCACATCCCTGGTGCACTGCACACCTGCATCCGCGTCCCGACTGGCCGAAACCGCAACAGTCCTGGCCCGCGCCGAAGGCCTGTCAGCCCACGCCGGCGCCGCGCAACTGCGTATAAAAAAGTGATTAACATTGATGTACAGGATATACAGGATTATATTGGAATGGCTCAGTAGCGCCTTCCCTGACTGTGCCAGCTTTATTCACTAACTATATCCGCACCTTCTGAAATAATTTTTCTTGTTCATCCTGTATATCCTGTACATCCATGTGAATACAAATTATTGCCTGGGAGCAGGACGCTCCGCAACCTGTATGTTTATCGTCCGGGTTTCCCAGCCGCGCAGGACTTCCGCGCGAATCACGGAGCCGGGTTCAATCCGGGAAATCATGTTGATCGTATGTTGCGGGCTGAACAAAGGCATGTCGTTGATCGCAGTCATGATATCGCCGGGTACGATCCCTGCCCGGTCCGCGGGACTGCCCCTGAGCACGGCCACGATCAGTATCCCGCCCTGGTCCAGACCCGTCGCATCAATGATATCCTGTGGCAGGATCTGAAACTCGACACCAATCCAGCCGCGAATGACATGACCGTATTCAATGATCTGTGTCATCACGTCCAGGGCCAGGTCAACAGGAATAGCCAGGCCAATACCCTGCGAACCCCCGCTGCTGGAAATGATCGCGGTATTAATCCCTATCAGTTGTCCCTGAGCCGAGATCAGCGCGCCGCCGGAATTGCCCGGATTGATATCGGCGTCGGTCTGGATGAAATTCTCGAACGTCGTGATGCCGACCCGGTTGCGCCCCGTGGCGCTGACAATGCCCTGGGTAACTGTCTGCCCGAAATCATAGGGATTACCGATAGCCAGGACCACATCCCCTACCCTGACCTGGTTTGAATCGTTATAGGGGGCGGTATGGAGGTTGTCCAAGTCCGTTTTCAGGACCGCAAGATCAGTATCGCTGTCCACACCGACGACCTGGGCGCGCGACTGGCGGCCATCGTACAAGGTGATGCGGATTTCATCGGCATTATTGATCACGTGGGCATTGGTGAGCAAATAACCCCGGCTGTCCATGATCACACCGGAACCCAGGTTGCTGTTGCGCCGCTCGCCGGGATTGCGGGGGCCGAAAAAACGCCGGAACAAGGGATCATGGAACAGGGGATGAACGGCGCGCCGCTCAATGTGCGTGGCGTAGACATTGACCACCGCGGGCGCGACCCCGGCCACCGCCTCGCTATAGGAGACGACGCCCTCTTGGCCACTCCTGCCGGCGCCGCCATCCCGTGCCGAATACAGTCCAGGAAACAGGTACAGCAACACGAACGCGACAGCCAGTCCAAGAATGACACATTGGGCAATAAATTTAACAGATCTGTCCACAGGTGGTATTTTAACCCGAAAATCTCATGAACAGAGCTTTGCACGCCCCGATTGCATGTAAGTGTTGCACCGGCCAGGGTATTCCTCCGTACCACTTCCGCAAAAGCGGGAGTCCAGTCAAATACGCTGTCGCCCGAAGGGCGACCCAGTGTTTTACTGGTTTCCTGCTAGCGCGGGAATGGTATCCTTCATAGGTTATACAACAAAATTTACACAGCAAATGCAACAGGAAGACTTTACTGTAATCGTGCCGGAGCAACATGACGGCAAACGGCTGGACCAGGCACTGGCCCTGTTGTGCCCGCGCCATTCCCGTTCGCGCCTGCAGGCGTGGATCAGGAACGGCTTTGTTACCGTGGATGGCGCCGGCCTGAAGCAGAAAGATACCGTCCGCAGTGGGCAGTCAATCAGGGTCTGCGCGACGTTTGACGATCACAATGAAAACTGGGCCGGGCAGGACATACCCATTGACATCATCTACGAAGATGAGGACATCCTGGCAGTCAACAAGCAGCCCGGTATCACCGTGCATCCGGGCGCCGGCAACCCGGACCGCACCCTGGTCAACGCGCTGCTGTATTACGCGCCGCAACTGGCAAAAGTCCCCCGGGCCGGCATAGTGCAGCGGCTGGACAAGGACACCTCGGGCATCATGGTGGTCGCGAAGACGCCGGAGTCCCATACCAGGCTGGTCCGGGACCTGCAGCGGAGGAATATCACCCGGAGCTACCGGGCCATTGTCCACGGGACGCTGATCAGCGGGGGTACCGTAGACGCTCCCATAGGCAGACATCCCAGCCTGCGCACGCGCATGGCCGTCACCGACAAGGGCAAACCCGCAGTCACGCATTACCGGATCGTCAAGAAGTTCCCCGCTTGCACGGATACCAGGGTGAAACTCGAGACGGGACGCACGCATCAAATTCGGGTTCACATGGCGCACCTGGGCCATCCCATCATTGGCGACCCGGTGTACGGCGGCAGAAAGCGCCTTGCAAAAAACCTGTCCGCCTCGCTCAGGGAAGCGCTGGCCGCATTTCCCAGGCAGGCGCTGCACGCGGCAAGACTCGAATTGCAACACCCCATAAGCGGCAACTTGCTGGAACTGGAAGCGCCCCTGGCCGCGGACATTGTGCAACTTCTTGAACAGATAGGCAATGACTGAATTGGAAGGAGTGAGAAAAATACTTGAATCACTGCGCGATGCCCATATTTAACTACTGTAACAGGCCAAGAAAACTCTGAGCTTAATGTAATTGACCAATGCGTACAGACCGATTGACCAGCAAATTCCAACAGGCCCTGGGAGACGCCCGGAGCCTCGCGCTCGGGCGCGATAACCAGTTTATCGAACCGCTGCACCTGATGGCCGCGCTGCTGGACCAGGAAGGCGGTTCAACCACTCACCTGCTCGCCCTCGCCGGCGTGGATACCGACCGGTTACACCAGGGAATAAGCCGCGCCCTGGAGAATTTACCCCGGATCCAGGGACACGACGGCGAGGTATACGTATCCAAGGACCTGGAACGCTTGCTTAACCTGACGGACAAGTACGCACAGAAGCGTAATGACCAATATATCTCCAGCGAATTGTTCTCCCTGGCTGCGGTGGACGACAAATCAGGGCTGGGGAAGTTGATGCGGGAATGCGGCGCAGAAAAACGCAAGCTTGAAGCCGCCATCGGCAAAGTCCGCGGCGGGGAAAGCGTCAATGATCCCAATAGCGAAGACAACCGCGGGGCGCTGGACAAATTTACCATTGACCTCACCGACCAGGCCATCCAGGGGAAACTGGACCCGGTCATCGGCCGGGACGAGGAGATCCGCCGCACCATCCAGGTGTTGCAAAGACGCACGAAAAACAACCCGGTACTGATCGGAGAGCCCGGCGTGGGCAAGACAGCTATTGTCGAGGGGCTGGCGCAACGAATCGTCAACGGCGAAGTGCCCGATTCCCTGAAAAGCAGACGCCTGCTGTCGCTGGACATGGGCGCGCTCATTGCCGGGGCGAAGTTTCGCGGTGAGTTCGAGGAACGCCTGAAAGCGGTGCTAAACGATCTCAAAAAACAGGAGGGCGGCATCATCCTGTTCATTGATGAAGTGCACACCATGGTCGGCGCCGGCAAGGCGGAAGGGTCGATGGATGCCGGTAACATGCTGAAGCCCGCGCTGGCCAGGGGCGAATTGCATTGCATAGGCGCGACAACCCTGGATGAATATCGCAAGAATATCGAAAAAGATGCGGCGCTGGAACGGCGTTTCCAGAAAGTGTTTATCGGCGAACCCAACGTAAATGACACCATAGCTATCCTGCGCGGTCTGAAAGAACGTTACGAAGTGCACCACAACGTGCAGATTACCGACCCTGCGATCATCTCCGCGGCAACGCTTGGACAGCGCTACATTACCGATCGGCAGTTGCCGGACAAGGCGATAGACCTGATCGATGAAGCCGCGAGCCGCATCAGCATCGAGATCGATTCCAAGCCGGAGGCGATGGACCGGCTGGAACGGCGCCTTATCCAGATGAAGATCGAACGCGAGGCCCTGAAAAAGGAAACCGATGACGCGTCGAAACAGCGCCTGGCAGACCTGGATAGCGAAATCAACCGGGTTGAGCGGGAATTCGCCGACCTCGAAGAGATATGGAGAGCGGAGAAAGCGGCATTACAGGGCGCGCACGAGATCAAGGAACGGCTGGAACAGGCGCGCATGGAGTTCGAGACTGCGCAACGGGCCGGCGATCTCAACCGCATGTCGGAGTTGCAATACGGCATCATCCCCGATCTCGAAAAACAACTGGAAAACGCCGAACGGGCAGAAACCGAGCCGTTGCAACTGCTGCGCAACAAGGTCACCGAGAACGAGATCGCGGAAGTGGTATCGAGGTGGACGGGGATACCGGTCGCCAAGATGCTGCAGGGTGAAAAAGACAAGTTGCTGCAGATGGAAGATGCATTGCGCAAACGCGTGGTCGGCCAGGATGAAGCGATTGTCGCGGTCGCAGACGCGATACGGCGCGCCCGCGCCGGGTTGTCCGACCCCAACCGGCCAAACGGCTCATTTATTTTCCTCGGACCCACCGGCGTGGGCAAGACTGAATTGTGCAAGTCGCTGGCGGACTTCCTGTTCGACAGCGAGGACGCGATCGTCCGCATCGACATGTCCGAATACATGGAGAAGCACTCGGTGTCCAGGTTGATCGGCGCGCCGCCGGGCTACGTTGGTTATGACGAAGGCGGTCAGTTGACCGAACAGGTGCGCCGCAGACCGTACAGCCTGGTACTGCTGGACGAGGTGGAAAAAGCCCACCCCGATGTTTTCAACGTGCTGCTGCAGGTGCTGGATGACGGGCGCCTGACCGACGGCCAGGGCCGCACGGTCGACTTCCGCAACACCGTCATAATCATGACCTCGAACCTGGGTTCGGACCAGATCCGGGAACTGTCCGACGACGCGGATTACGACACGATGAAAGCAACGGTGCTGGAAATCGTGTCCGCATACTTCCGGCCGGAATTTCTCAACCGGATTGATGACCTGGTGGTGTTCCACTCGCTGAAGCGCGCGCAACTCACCGCGATCACCGAAATCCAAGTGAACCGGCTGCAACAGCGCCTGGCTGACCAGGGTATCGATATCTCTCTCTCGGACAAGGCCAAGGAGACCCTGGCCAATATCGGCTATGACCCGGTCTATGGCGCCCGGCCGCTGAAACGGGCCGTGCAGACGCACCTCGAAACCCCCCTGGCCAGGGAACTGCTGGCAGGCAAATTTCACTCCGAGAGTACCATTCTCGTGGATGCCGAAGACGGCGTCCTCAACTTCACTGCCGGGTAGGCCCGGTTTTAAATCCGTGCCTGTTTACGCGATACTGAGGCGACTTACGATGCGCAACACCGATGAATACGTTCCAGGAAATTCCGCTACCCCTGTTTTATGCCTTTATTGGCCTCCTGGGACTGGCGGTCGGGAGTTTCCTGAACGTGGTCATTCTGAGGCTGCCGCGCATGATCGAAACGGCATGGCGCGCGGAGTGTCGTGAATTACTTGCTATCACCACCAGCGAACCAGAAGAACAGCCCTGGAACCTGCTCCGTCCCGGCTCCACATGCCCCCACTGCGGGCGCCGCCTCAGCTTGTTGGAGAACATCCCGGTAATCAGTTACCTGCTGCTCAAAGCAAGGTGCAAGGGTTGCAACAACAGGATTTCTTTACGTTACCCCCTGGTTGAATTGCTGTGCGCAACGCTAACGCTGTTGGTCGCGCTCAGGTTCGGCATCAGCGCCCAGACCGCTTTTGCCTGTTTCTTCACCTGGGCGCTCATAGCGCTGGCCGGCATCGACATTGACCATCAACTACTGCCAGACAGCATCACTCTTCCCTTGCTATGGCTGGGCTTGTTCTGTAACTATTTTGGCCTGTACACAGACCTGTATTCCAGCGTGGCGGGCGCGGCAGCGGGTTACCTGATTTTTTGGCTGGTCCTGCATGTTTTCAAGCTCCTCACCGGCAGAGACGGGCTGGGCGCGGGCGATCTGAAGCTACTGGCGCTACTCGGCGCGTGGGCCGGCTGGCAGATGCTAGCGACAATTATTTTCGTTTCCTCGCTGCTCGGTTCACTGGTGGGACTTTACCTGATTATTGCGCGCGGGCAGCAAAGGTCGACGCCAATCTCCTTCGGCCCCTACCTGGCCTGCGCAGGCTGGCTGTGCCTGATATGGGAGTTGGATATTTTTGATTTTCGGTATCTGTCTGGAGCAATATTGACATGAAGCTTCCCTTGCGCGTGGGCTTGACCGGAGGCATAGGCAGCGGTAAGTCTACAGTCAAAAATTTCTTTGACGAACTCGGCGCGCCCACCATCGATGCAGACGAGATTTCCCACAAAATTACAAAACCCGGCCAGGCAGCTTTCGACGAGGTAGTGCGCCTGTTCGGAGCAGAGAGCCTCGATGAAACAGGCAACCTGGACCGGCGACGGTTGCGCGAACTGGTCTTCAGCGAACCGGCCCTGAAACAAAAGCTGGAGGCCATCATCCACCCGCGCGTGCGCGCCCAAATCCAGGAGTTTATACATCAGACGGACTATCCATACTGCGTCATCTGCATACCTCTGCTACTGGAGACCGGCTCCCAGTCCAAGGTGGACAGGGTGTTGGTAGTGGACACGCCCGAGGAACTGCAGGTGGAGCGGGTCGGTCTGCGGGATCAGGCGGACGAACGGCAAACGAAGCGGATAATCCAATCTCAATTTGGCCGCGCGCAGAGATTACGCGCCGCGCATGACATAATTGTGAACGATGGTAATATTAACGACTTGAAAACACAGGTCAAAAGCCTGCATGACAGATACATGAACATCGGCTTGGAACAACAACAATAACCTCACACACCTGACTGCGCTATGGAACCTCTTCTGATCTACGAACATCCCCTGAACGAGCGTATCAGGACTCTGTTAAGAATAGAGAGCTTATTCGGCAGGTTAAGTCATTATTCCTCGTCAATCGACACTATGGACATGCGCCTGAGCATCTCCCTGATGATTAACCTGAATGAATTATTGAAACTGTCCGATACGCGAACCGAACTGACCCGGGAACTGGAGCGTTTCCAGTCTGTTCTAAGCGGGCTGGAAGGCAAGCCTGGAGTGGATGCCTACAAACTCAAGCATATCCTCAGCGATCTCAAAAAGTGTCTGGATGTCCTCAACGACGACGCCTGCCAACCCGGCGCCAGACTGGATAGCGATGAATTGATCACCTCCATCAAACAAAAGGACTCGCTGAGCGGAGGCGCATGCAATTTTGACTTGCCCGCCTATCAGTATTGGTTGAACAGGTCTACCCGCGCAAAACAACAAAGTCTGCGCGCCTGGCAGGAAGACCTGTCAATCGTCCGGAAAAGCGCAGAACTGGCGCTGAAACTGATTAGAAGTAATACCACATCAAAAAAAGAAATTGCTCAGGGAGGATTCTACCAGCAAGCGATTGAACCCAGCGCGCCTTACCAGTTGATCCGTATCATCACTGCGCGCGAGCTGAAGTGTTTCCCGGAAATCAGTGGCGGCAGACATCGGATCACGCTGCGTTTCCTGGAGCAGGAAGAGACGCAGCAGCGGCCGGCGCAAACCGAAAAAGATGTGGCATTCGAACTGCAATTCTGCGCTTCATAAACCGATTATTCAAAGTCCCTGACTTTTTTCAACCTCGCGACCGCATCCGGCTTGCTCCACACATCGCTGATCAAGGCGACGCCCTGTGCCCCGTGCTGTATAGCAATGTCTACATCGGAAAGTTTCATTCCGCCAAGAGCATAAACAGGAACCGGTATACGGCTCACCAACTCGGAAAATCCATCCCATCCGAGGATATTTTCCGAAGAACAAGGAGACTGTCCCCGGTTTCCGCTTGATGAAGATTCAGCTCTCTTGTTTCTGACCGGGGACAAAACACAAAAGTCAACGCCCACATCTACCGCGTGCGCCAATTCACGCCTGTTATGACAGGAAGCGGCAACCCAGGTCCCGGCAGGCAGCGGACGTTGCGCTAATTTCAACAAGCGCCTGCTGTTAAGGTGGACGCCGGAGGCGCCGACTTCCATAGCGTATGCCGGAGAAGCATTGACGAGCAATTCCGCTCTCTTGCTTCTGCATTCGCCGATCATACTGATGGCAACCTGTTTGTGGCGCTTCGATTTTTTACTTCTAAACTGTGCCAACCTCACGCCGGCCGCGAGATATTCCTGCAATTCGCCCATGAAGGCCGGTGGGTAATGCTCCAGATCCGGAGTGATGAGATACACGGATGGCAGTTTGCAAGCGGTGATAATGCCCTTGTTTGCGGGGGGAAAATCCAATGCCGCCAGCGAGGAGATGTCAACCCATTGCGTCTCCTGTCCTTGCTGTCCTGTCACTTTTCCGTTCCAACGGTAGATCTTCCACACCTCAAGCCGCAATGATCTGTCGGGATAATCATAGTCGAATGAAATAAGTGGGGAACAATCACTGATCTCGATATTGATCTCTTCATACAGTTCCCGTTTCAGCGCATCCAGCGCGGTCTCGCCAGCACGCGCTTTGCCGCCGGGGAATTCCCATAGACCGGCACAGTGAACGTCACGTGGACGCCTAGCGACCAACGCCTTGTCCCGCGTTGCATTGTAGACAACGCCCAAAACGACATGATCTGATGTTGTAATCCGCATCAAGGGTTAACGCAGGTTCACCTGTGGCAAGACGATAATTTTTGCATACTCCAGCGTGTTCGGCTCTGGCTCCGTTCCAAACAGAACTGGATGTGGGATAAAATCCGGGTTAACCCCGCTTCCGGGGCGTTTATCAGCTCCGGTATTCAGCGTTAATGCTTACGTAGTCATGGGACAGATCGCAGGTCCAGTAGCAACCGCCGACTCCACCCTTGTCCAAATCTATGCGTATCTCGATTTCCTTACCCTGCATGGCGGCAACCCCTTGCTCCTCGGTATAGCTTGCGGCCCTGGCGCCGTTCTCGACGATACACACCCCGTTCAGGCACAATGAAACCTTACTGATGTCCAGACTGGCGGTCCTGCTGCGGCCGATGGCGGCCAGCAACCTGCCCCAATTGGGATCCGAAGCATACAACGCGGTCTTCACCAGGGGCGATGTCGCCAGCGCCTCCGCGACCGCTGCGCATTCTTTATCATTGCGCGCATTATCGACACGGATGGTGACAAACTTTGTCGCGCCCTCGCCATCTCTGACTATCTCCTGTGCCAGGCGCATACATACCGTCGTAATTTGCTCTACCAGCAAACCATATGCGGGATGGTCTTCGTTTGTCACCGGGCCAACATGGCCTTTGCCGGTGGCAACCAGGACACAGGCATCGTTGCTGGACGTATCGCCGTCAACACAGATTCTGTTGAACGATTGGTCCACGGCTGTCTTCAGTATACGGTCCAATACATCCTGATTGACGCTGGCATCAGTAGCGATAAAAGCCAGCATGGTTGCCATATCAGGTTTAATCATGCCAGAGCCTTTTGCAATGCCGGTCACGACGCTCAAACCGGGGTCTGTTGCATACGCGCTAACACCTTTCGGGCGTGTATCGGTCGTCATAATGGCCCGAGCGCAATCGGGCCAGGCATCGCCGGTTAATGCCTCAAGCAGTTGCGGCAGCGCGCGGCATATTTTATCAACCGGCAAGTATTCCCCGATCACGCCGGTGGAAAACGGGAGTATCGCTTCCTGCGCGCAACCGGTCCGGGAAGCCAAGGCCGCGCACACCTGCCTGGCGTCGTCAATGCCTCTGGCGCCGACTCCCGCATTGGCGTTACCGGCGTTGACCAGCAGGTATCGGGCGGGTGCGCGCCTGAGGTGGTCCCTGGCGACCCTGACCGGCGCTGCCTGAAACCGGTTGCGGGTAAACACTGCGCTGAGCGTGGCGTCGGCGCAGACTTCGAACAAGGCGAGGTCGTCCCTGGGCTTGTCGTAGATGCCCGCCGATGCGGCAGCCAGCCGCATACCCGGCACTGGCAGTAGCTCCGGGAGCTGTGTTAATTCTGACATGTCAGTTCAGTTTTCCATGGCAGAATTTGAATTTTTTGCCGGAACCGCAGGGGCAGAGTTCGTTGCGGCCGATTTTTCTCTGGTTGCGGATAAACGGTTTCTGCTGTGGCGGAGCCTCGGGCTTGGCGCCTATCGCGTTGGGCGCGTCCGGATGGCTGTACTGCACTTTTGCGGGCTGGGGTCGTTGCTGCAACATCTGGATGTCTTGATCCTCCTTGATCTGTATTTTCGCCAGCAGGGTAACAACATCATACTTGATGTTTTCCAGCATCAAGCCAAACATCGCGAATGCTTCCTTCTTGTATTCTTGCTTGGGATTCTTTGCCGCATAGCCGCGCAAGCCTATGCCCTGCCTGAGATGATCCATCGCCACCAGGTGCTCTTTCCAGTGCCGGTCCAGTGTATCCAGCATCAGTCCTTTTTCCACCCTACGCGCCAGTTCCTCCGGTAAATCTGCATGGCGCAGGTCGATATCGGCGGCGACACTCTCAAGCGTTTTTGCCAGCAGCGCCTGTTCGTCCATGGAAGCATCCTCATCCAGCCATTGCTGTACCGGCAGGCGTGTATTCAATTCATTGGCCAGGGCTTCTGTCAACGCGCCGATATCCCACATTTCGTCGAGGCTGCCGGGGGGGATATGGTTTGCAAAAATGCCTTTTATCACATCCTCCCGCATCGATGTAATATCAGCGGTGACATCGTCTCCACCCAGCAGCCCACTACGCCATTCATAAATGACCTTGCGCTGGTCGTTGGCAACATCATCGTATTCGAGCAGGTGTTTACGGATTTCGAAGTTATGGGCCTCAACTTTCCTCTGCGCATTTTCAATCGCCTTGGTCACCAGGTTGGATTCGATGGCCTCGCCCTCCTCCATACCCAACCGCTGCATGATGGAAGACACACGCTCGGATGCGAAGATACGCATCAGGTCGTCTTCAAGGGAGATATAGAACCGGCTTGAGCCCGGGTCGCCCTGGCGCCCGGAGCGACCTCGCAACTGGTTGTCGATACGCCGGGACTCGTGGCGTTCGGTGCCAACTATGCGCAAACCTCCCTGTTCGATCACCTTATTATGGCGTTCCAGCCAGGCCGCACGAGTCTGCTCCAGCAGCGCTTTATCGGCCTCTCCCAATGATTTGATTTCGGCATCCAGGTTTCCGCCAAGCACGATGTCGGTGCCGCGCCCTGCCATGTTGGTCGCAATGGTCACTGTGCCCGGACGTCCGGCCTGGGCAATGATCTCCGCCTCCTTCTCATGGTACTTGGCATTCAATACCTGGTGTTTTATCTTCTGTTTCTTCAACTGGTTCGACAGGTATTCCGATACCTCTATGGACACGGTGCCAACCAGAACAGGCTGGCCGTTCTCCTGGCAGGATTTGATATCATCGATTATCGCCGTGTATTTCTCCTGGGCGGTCAAGTAAATCATATCCGCCTGGTCGTCCCTGATCATCGGCAGGTGAGTCGGAACTACGGTCACTTCCAACCCGTAGATCTGCTGAAATTCATATGCTTCGGTATCCGCGGTGCCGGTCATGCCGGCCAGTTTTTCATAAAGGCGGAAATAATTCTGGTAGGTGATGGTCGCCAGTGTCTGGTTTTCATTCTGGATGGGCACGTTTTCCTTTGCCTCAATGGCCTGGTGCAAGCCGTCAGACCAGCGCCTGCCCGGCATAGTCCTGCCGGTAAATTCATCGACAATCACCACTTCATTGTTCTGCACGATATAATCGACATTATTATGGAACAGGGAATGGGCCCGCAGCGCCGCGTTCAAATGATGCAGGATGGGGATATTCACCGGGTCGTACAAGCTCATGCCTCGCTGCATTACATTGTTTTCCAACAGCATCTTCTCCACCCGGTCATGGCCTGTTTCCGTCAGGTAAGCCTGTTTGCTCTTCTCCTCCAGCACATAATCGCCATCTTCTTCTTCCTGCTTCTGCAGCCTTAACCGGGGGACAATCCTGTTCATGCTGAGGTACAGATCGGACCTGTCATCCACCATGCCGGAGATAATAAGCGGCGTGCGCGCCTCATCTATGAGTATCGAATCCACCTCATCAACTATTGCATACTTCAGGTTGCGTTGAACCTGATCGTCGTTGCGGAACTTCATGTTGTCGCGCAGGTAGTCGAAGCCAAATTCGTTATTGGTTCCATAAGTGATATCTGCGGCATAAGCTTGTTTCCGCTGCTCGTTATTCAACCCGGACACGATCACGCCAGTGGTCATTCCCAAGAAAGAATAAATTGCCCCCATCCATTCGGCGTCGCGCTTGGCAAGGTAATCGTTGACAGTAATGATGTGCACGCCTGTGCCCGTGAGTGCGTTTAAGTAAGCCGGCAATGTCGCCACCAGCGTCTTGCCTTCGCCGGTGCGCATTTCCGCGATGTTGCCTTGGTGCAATACGATGCCGCCCAGTATTTGCACGTCGAAATGGCGCATATCCAAAGTTCTCCTGCCGGCTTCGCGCGCCAGGGCAAAGGCCTCCGGCAGGACCGCCTCCAAGGTTTCGCCACGTTCGATTCGGGATTTTAATTCCTCAGTCCTGCGCGGAAACTCTGCGTCCGCAAGCGCGGCAATATCCGCTTCAAGCATGTTGACCCGCTCAACGGTCTTTTGCATGCGCTTGAGGACGCGCGCGTTCCTGCTGCCGAACAGCTTCGTGAAAACGGTTTTTATCACGTGGAAAGTCCCATCAATATGTCACTACTTCGCATCGCTTGAGCACGAAAAGGCTCGCACTGATTAAAACAGAACGACAGGAAAAAATAAAGATTCAGCGGACAGAAAGCTTTAGTTTAAAGAAATATAATTGCGGGGATTGATGTGCCGGCCGTTTTTGACGACCTCGAAATGTACATGCGGGCCGGTGCTGCGGCCGGTGCTGCCCATAAGCGCAATCACCTGCCCTTTTTCAACCCTATCCCCTACATTCACCAGGTTTTCACTGTTATGGGCGTATCGGGTTACGTAACCATTGCCGTGACTGATTTCAACCAGGTTTCCATAGCCCTTGTTCGGACCGGACCAGGTGACTATGCCCGAGGCAATGGAAGTAACCCCCGTGCCGGCCTTGCTGGCCAGGTCCAGGCCCAGGTGAAATTCTTTTTTACCGGTTATCGGATCAGTACGGTAGCCGAACAGTGACGAGATCCAGCCACCTTTTGCGGGATTGCCCAGTGGCTGGGCCGAGGCGCGCAGGCTTCTTCCCATCAACATAGCCTCCATGGCCGTCAGTTTGGTCTGACGGTCCTCCAGCGCCTGCTCTAAGCGGTTGAGTGAGATGAGAAAATCGTATTCGGACGATTCTCCTGAACCGTTCCCGGCCAGGTTGGTATGGGGACCACCGAGCCCGGGCTGGCTATCGATATCGAATTCAATATCATCCACTTGCGCCATCTGTGCGAGCCTGGAACCCAGGGCATCCAGCCGCATCACATGGCTTTGCAACAGGCTTACCCTGCCAACCATAGCGTTCAGCGCCGTTTCGGTATCCGCTCTCACTTCCTCCAGAGACTGCAATTCACCCTCAACAGCGCGTTTGTTGAGATAAACTCCAACCAGATTGGAAAGGTAGATCGAAACCGCGGCGAATGCCGCCAGCGCGACAACACACAGCTTTACCGGCAGCTTCAGGGCTTTCTTTTTACTGTTCAGAAAGATTATCATCTTCACATGTTACAGCCCGAGAGCAAATTCAGACAATGATATCCCGAAGATCTCTGCAGATGTATCTGTTAGCTGACATCATAACAAACTCTGATCAATTGTCACAAACCTTAAATCATATAGAAATGCTAGGGAGATTACAAACGAAACTACGTGATTACCTTGGGCCACCCCTGAATGGGCACGTAATTATCGCCAATTACCGGCAGGAAACTCTAGCGATTCATACAGACAGCGCTGCCTGGACGACCAGGTTGCGCTACCGCACACGGGATATTCAGAGACTTTTCCAGGACGATCTGCCGGGAATAAAGACAATCAGTATTAAAAATCCGCCCATAGAGACGCGCTCGCAGACCACGCGCCAGGCCGCCAAAGCCTCTCCCCGGACGGTGGAAGCCATTCACAAGGTTGCTGTCGGGATGACAGACCCGCCTTTACGTTCCGCGCTACTGAGGATAGCGGACAAACTGTCAGGCGCTGGCGAGAGGTCGGATATATGAAACCGACTCTGCCACCTCTTCGTTGAAGTTTACGATCTCCCAAGCGTCCCGTGTATAGACCAGTTTGTTCAGCAGGCGGTTATTCAGTTCATGACCGGATTTGTAACCCTGGTAAGAACCAATCAGGTTATGGCCGAGCAGGTACAGGTCGCCTATTGCGTCGAGGATCTTGTGCCTGACACACTCATCCTGATAACGCAGGCCTTCCTTATTCACCACTTGTTCGCTATCGACGACCACTGCATTATCCAGGCTGCCTCCCAGGATAAGATTCTTCTTTCGCAAAAAGTCAAAATCCTTCATAAAGCCGAAGGTCCTGGCCCGGCAGACTTCTTTGATAAATGATGTGGTGGAAAAATCAACTTCCGCGCGGCAACGCCCGTTGCGAAACGCAGGATGATCGAACTGTATGGTAAACCCCACCTTGAACCCATCATAAGGTTCGAGCATTGCCCATTTGTCTCCATCCTCAACGGATAATTTCCGCTTTATTTTTAGAAAACGCTTTTCTTCATCCTGTTCACACACACCCGCAGATTGGATCATAAACACAAAAGGCCCGGCGCTGCCGTCCATGATCGGCACCTCTTCGGTGCTCACATCAATATAGGCATTGTCGATACTGAAGCCGGCGAACGCTGACAACAAATGCTCTACCGTGGACACTCTTGCCCCGTTGCTGACCAGTGTTGTAGACAACAGGGTGCTGCCTACATTGGCTGTCTGCGCAGGAATCTCCGTAGGGGGATCCTGGTCGACACGGCGGAAGATTATCCCCGTGTTTCCCGCTGCCGGGCGTATGGTAAGATCAGCTTTCTTGCCGGTATGCAGTCCTATGCCCTGCGCTCGGATTGCGTTTTTCAGTGTGCGTTGTTTTATCACGTGTCAATCAATCAGCCTGCCGCCTCAGAAATGCGGGAATCTCCAGGTAATCAGAGTCGTCTCCGACAGATAGGACATCATCATTGGCGACCTTGTTACGAAATACAGTAGGACGTTCAAGTGTACCATAATCCGGGTTTTGAACGCCAGGTTCATTGCTTGAAACCAGCGTCGGACGCGAAATCTGTTCAGCCGGATGGCTGAGTCCGGTCGCTACAATCGTTACCCATATTTCTCCGCTGAGTTCCGGGTTGAGCACCGTCCCGATCACCACTGTCGCCTCATCGGCGGCCACGGTCTTGATGATATTGCCCACCTCATTGAATTCGCCTATGCCAAAGTCCATGCCGGCGGTGATATTGGCGAGTATGCCTTTTGCGCCCGACAGATCAATATGTTCCAACAACGGGCTACTGATAGCTGCCTCTGTCGCAACCCTGGCGCGGTCTTCGCCCTGGGCTTTTCCGGAACCCATCATAGCCATACCCATTTCGCCCATCACGGTCTTGACATCAGCAAAGTCGACGTTGATCAACCCCTGGCAGGTAATAACTTGCGCAATTCCCTGGACCGCGCCCAGAAGGACGTCATCGGCAGCCTCGAACGCATTCAGCAGGGAAACATCAGAGCCAAGCACATCCACCAGCCTGTCATTAGGCACTGTGATTAGGGAATCGACGTATTGGCCAAGCTCGCGAATCCCGCTGTTGGCAACCTCAACCCGTTTCTTCCCTTCAAACGAGAACGGTTTGGTCACCACCGCAACGGTCAGGATACCCATTTCCTTTGCCACCTGGGCAACAACGGGCGCCGCGCCGGTGCCTGTGCCGCCGCCCATTCCGGCGGTAATGAACACCATGTCAGCGCCTTCCAGGATATCCATTATCCGATCCCTGTCTTCCAGCGCCGACTGGCGTCCAATTTCCGGGTTGGCGCCGGCGCCCAGACCATTGGTAATATTGTTGCCCAGTTGTATGATGTTGCGCGCGCTGGATGCTTTCAACGCCTGGGCATCGGTATTGGCGCAGATGAACTCAACTCCTTCAATCTCGGCCGCCATCATATGGTTGACCGCGTTGCCGCCGCCGCCACCGACTCCAATCACTTTTATCACTGCCGCCTGGTTTGCGGCATCGACGAGCTCAAACATGTTATCTTCCTCCAAATTATTGAATAATGCGTTAAAGAACCTGGGTTGAATCTGAGAGTCTTTATACGTTGCCTTGAAACCAACTCTTCATTCGATTCCAGATTCCGGTTGTTCCATTCTTGATATACCCTTCGCGCATCCCGCTCTGGTGCTGGCGTCGGCTATACAGTAATAGTCCCACTCCGGTTGCATAAATCGGATTTTTTACCAATTCGATCAAACCGCCGACATACTGCGGAGACCCCACTCTTACAGGTAGATGGAAAACTTCTTCAGCCAGTTCAACCACGCCGCGCATGTTTGAGCTGCCGCCGGTCAAGACAATACCTGCCACGATTTGCCTCTCATAACCACTGCGTCTTAATTCGGCCTGCACCAGTGAAAACAATTCGACATAACGAGGCTCAACCACTTCTGCCAGTGTTTGAGTGGACATCCGGCGCAACGGCCGGTTGCCGACACTGGGAATATCCAAAGTCTCGTCGGAATTGGCAAGCTGTGCCAGCGCACAAGCATGTTGCACCTTGATCTCCTCGGCATTCTTTGTGGGCGTGCGCAGCGCAACGGCAATGTCATTGGTAACATGGTCGCCCGCAATCGGAATGACCGAAGTATGGGTGATTGCGCCATTGGTAAAGACGGCCAAGTCGGTGGTGCCGCCGCCAATATCCACAAGACAAACACCCAGATCTTTTTCGTCCTCAGTCAATACCGAATAGCTGGACGCCAGTTGTTCCAGGACAATATCGTCAGCCTCCAGGCCGCAACGGCGCACGCACTTGATGATGTTCTGGGCCGCGCTGACGGCGCCGGTGACGATATGCACCTTCGCTTCCAACCTCACCCCGGACATGCCGATGGGTTCCTTAATGCCTTCCTGGTTGTCGATGATGAAATCCCTGGGAATGATGTGCAATATCTTCTGGTCTGCCGGGATAGCCACTGCGCGGGCCGCGTCAAGCACTCTTTCTATATCGCCCGCAGTGACTTCATTGTCGCGGATCGCGACAATTCCATGCGAATTCAGGCTGCGAATGTGGTTCCCGGCAATCCCCGTAAACACCGCATGGATGTTACACCCGGCCATCAATTCCGCTTCCTGTATGGCGCTTCGAATGGTCTGTACTGTAGACTCTATGTTGACCACCACACCTTTTTTCAGTCCGCGCGAGCGCGCGGACCCCAGACCGATGATTTCGATGTCGTTTTCCTCGTTTATCTCGGCAACTATTGCAACCACCTTTGACGTGCCGATATCCAGCCCAACAATTAAATTAGACATAAGCGCTCACCCTGAAACACTGGTTGCGGACCCGCTGGCCCATTTGATCGCAAACCCGTTCGTATATCTCATATCAATCGATTGTGCCTGCAACAGCTTGTCGGCATGGTATGGGATTGCATAATGAAAAAATCTTTCAAACCTGTCTTCCACATCCTTCCTTCCCAGCAATACCAGCGGACCCTCCGCAAGTCTGAACTGCCAGGCCCGCCTTTCTGTCAGCGCCAGCGTGTCGACTTCAATGTCTCGCTGCGCAAGTTCCGTTTTCAGGAACTCGAATTTTTCCAGTACTGCTTGCTCGCTGCCCTTAGGTCCGTTCAGAAACGGCAATCCGGGCGGAAAGGAGTCCTGCGGCGGTGAAAATATCACCGCGTTGTTGCTTATCAGGCTGTTGCTGCCCCATAGGGCTACGGGTTCATGTTCTGTGACATAGATAAACAGGCTATCCGGCCAGACCCGCCTGACCACGACGTTGCTGGCCCACTCATCTTGCAACAATTCCTGTTTGATGCCGTCAATGCTTACGGTGATGAATCCGCCATGGATGGCGTTCGCCGCTTTTCTTTCCAGTTCCGTCGGAGACAAATGGGCGAAAAGACCGGAAATCTGCACCTTTTTTATCGGCAGGATTTCTGGCCAAGGTATTTTCTGCCAGCAATACACGGCCAGCAAGACACCCGCTGCCAGAACCAGGAGCCTGATCAGGCGCCACTGCCATTGTGCCAGAGCCATGGCGTCGGCTGAGCTCAAATCATGGTCTGTATCGAGATATAGCTGTTTCATTATCAGCTACCTCCAGTCATTTCCGGCGTCGGCATGCTCGTATCGAGAACCCGCAACACCAGGTCGTCAAAATCGATTCCCGCCTGACGCGCCGCCATCGGAACCAGGCTGTGACCGGTCATGCCGGGAACCGAGTTAATATCGATCAAGCTGGGCCTGCGGCGCTCATCCAGCAGTATATCGACCCGGCCCCAGCCGCTGGCGCCGATGGCAGCGAATGCTTGCAACGCCAGGTCGGCCATTTCCGCTTCAAGTTCCTGTGAGAGGCCAGAGGGACAGAGATAGCGCGTGTTATCATCTTCATATTTGGCCTGGTAGTCATAAAATTCCCGCTCTGTTTCTATTTTAATTACCGGCAAGGCCTGCCCGTTGAGTATGCCCACGGTGTAATCTCCACCCGGTAGCCAGCGTTCGCAAAGCGCTTCATCGTCGTAGCTGAGCGCATTCATCCATACCCGCCGTAAGTCCTCCCGGGCAAACGCCTTGGCGATGCCCAGGCTGGAACCTTCGTGCACCGGTTTCACCATCAGCGGAAATCCCAGTTCCCGGGCTGCCGCGTCAAGATCCTGTTCGTTACGGATAAGTTTGAAATCCGGGGTCGGCAAGCCCAGTCTTTCCCAGATCCACTTGCACCGCAGTTTGTCCATGGACAGGGCCGAACCCAGCACCCCGCTGCCGGTATAGGGCAGATTCAGAGTCTCGAGCGCGCCTTGTATGACGCCATCCTCGCCGCCTCGCCCATGCAATGCGTTAAACACGCGATCAAACTCGCCATTAATGAGGTCGGTTGTCACTGTGGCTCCCACATCGATTTCCCATGCATCCACTCCCTGCCGGCGCAGGGCGGCAAGGATTGAGGCTCCCGTCTGCAACGAGATTTCCCGCTCGGACGATCGGCCTCCCATCAAAACGGCGACCTTGCCGTAGCGCCTGTGTTGTGTCTGCTTGTTCAATATCCCACGCTCCTGGATGCGCCTATTATTTTCACTTCTCGCTCCAATTCGATACCCGTCAGTTGCGCCACGGTTGTTTGCACATGCGCGATCAAGTCTTCAATGTCGGCCGCGCTCGCCTGGCCCGTATTGACGATGAAATTTGCATGTTTTTCCGACACGCTGGCGCCCCCTATGGCGCAATTCTTGAGGCCGCATTGCTCAATCAACCTGCCGGCGAAGTCGCCGGTCGGATTCTTGAAGACGGAACCGCAACTGAACTGGCCGGTGGGCTGGCTTGCGGCCCTCTGCGCCAGCAAATCCCTGATCCGGGCCTCAGCCATCATTTCAGTATCCGGGCTGAGTTGGAATATCGCGCCCAGAAACCACTCATCCGACGCCAGACCAACGCGGCGATACCCGGTATCGAAATCGCAACCTGTTCTTTGCATGCGCGCGCCCGCTCGGTTCACTAACTCAACTCGTTCAACAATATTCCAGGTCTCCGAACCGAAGGCGCCAGCGTTCATGGCCAGCGCTCCGCCCACCGATCCCGGGATCCCCGCCATAAATTCCGCGCCGGACAGGTTACTCCGGGCGCTGAACCGAGCCACTTTTGCGCAAGCAACGCCGCAACCGGCCCGGAGCGTATTGCCGGGAAGCAATTCCAACCTGTCTTTCATTCCCCTGGTCGAAATAACAACGCCCCTGATGCCGCCATCCCGCACCAGCACATTACTGCCCAGTCCTATCCAGGTAACCGGCTCGGTATCCGGCAACGCGGCAAGAAAACCGGCCAGATCCTGTTCATCGACTGGCGCGAAAAACAGGTCCGCGGGTCCGCCAACTTTCCAGGAAGTGTGCCGGGACATGTTCTCTCCTGCCGTTAATCTGCCCCGTATGGCCTGCTCGTCAAGATATCCGGTAACGGTTTTCATAAGCATTTATGGGCTCCCGCTGCGGTACGCGTCGAGTAGCCGGCCACCCAGCGCGCTGATATCTCCGGCGCCCAACAGCAGCAGGATATCGTTATCTTCGGTAACGCTTTCCAGCAGTGAACGCAATTCTGCCTCGTCATTGGCCAGGATAGGCTCCACTTTGCCTCTGACTCGGATCGCCCGGCTCAGTGAACGGCTGTCGGCGCCCTGTATGGGTTGCTCTCCGGCAGGATATACGTCAAGTAGAATCAATGTGTTGAGTTCCGACAATGCCTGGCAGAACTCTTCAAACAAATCCCGGGTGCGGGTATAACGATGTGGCTGGAATACCGCCACCAGTCTCCTACCGGGCCAGCCGTCGGCTACGGCGCGGGTGATGGCTGCTATTTCACTGGGATGGTGCGCGTAATCATCAATCAACAAGACCAACTTGCCATTGATACGTATATTCCCCAGTATCGAACTCCTGCGAGCTATACCTTGGAAATTTGCCAATCCGGCGCTGATTGCCTGCCTGGACACACCGAGTTCTGTTGCCAGAGCTACGGCCGCCAATGCATTGAGGACGTTATGGCGCCCCGGCAGGTTCAATGTTACCCGGAACGGTTCGTCCCCGGTGGCGCGCGCGATGTTGAAACTGGCGCACGGGCCGGCAAACTCGATCGCCTCCGCTCGGTAATCCGCAGCGGATTCTATGCCGTAGGTGACGTAGGGGCGGTTTATACGCGGGAGAATCTCGCGGATGCCGGGGTCATCGCCGCAGATGACAACCAGACCGTAAAACGGCAGGCAGTGCAAAAAGTCAATAAAATTGTCTTGCAGCGCCTGATAACTGCCGCCGCAATATTCCAGGTGGTCGGCATCGATGTTCGTCAAGGCCGCGTACATCGGCGACAGGTGCAGAAATGAAGCGTCGCTCTCATCCGCCTCGGCTACGATGTATTTCCCCTTGCCCAATCGGGCATGGGAACCGCTCATGTTCAAACGGCCGCCGATAATATAGGTCGGGTCGAACATCCCTTCCGCCAGCAGGCTGGCAATCAGGCTGGTGGTCGTGGTTTTGCCATGGGTGCCGGCCACGGCGATCCCTTCGCTGAAACGCATCAGTTCGGACAACATTTCCGCGCGCGGGATGATTGGTATGCGCTTGGCCCGCGCGGCTTGCAATTCCGGGTTGTCGGCAGGCACAGCGCTTGAATAAACCACGACATCGCTGCCGTTGACGCATTCCGCACTGTGCTCAAAGCGCACCTCGACACCCATGCCGGCGAGTCTTTCCGTGATGCTGCCGCGCGCCAGATCGGTGCCCGTCACCGTATACCCAAGGTTATGCAGCACCTCGGCAATCCCGCTCATACCAGCGCCGCCGATGCCGACGAAATGGATTTGTCTGACCCGCCGCATTTCAACTCGCATTTTCCGCCACTCCGCTATTCACATACTCAAGGCAACGGTCGCCCACCGCCTGCGTCGCATCGGGGAACGCGCATAACCGGGCGTTGCGCGCCAGTTCGGACAACCTGTTTTCTACGCTGCACAACCGCCATAGCAGGTCTTCAATGCCAGCCTCGGTCAGCTCTTCTTCCGGGAGCAACAACGCCGCGCCGGCATCGCACAGGTAACGGGCATTGGCTGTCTGATGATCGTCGATGGCAAACGGGAACGGGACCAGGATTGAACCGAGTCCCGCAGCGCATAGTTCCGCAATGGTCAGCGCGCCGGCCCTGCAAACAGCAATATCTGCCCACTTGTACGCCGAGGCCATATCGACGATAAACGGGTCAAGCTTGACCTGATCCAGTTGCAGGCCAGCATACACACGCTGCGTATCGGCCAGGCGCTGCTCTCCGCATTGGTGCCAGACGTTCACTTTCTGCCTGCGCCGCAACCTGTTCAAACCCCGCGGCGCTATCCGGTTCAGTTGCCGCGCGCCCTGGCTGCCGCCGAGCACCAGCACATTTAATCTGTCGGAGGAGCGGGCAGATTTCCACCCCGGAAGGTCTACAATCTCCCGGCGCACAGGATTACCCGTTGTAACAACCTTGGCGCTATCCTCGAAAGCGCCCGGAAAACCCTGCATGATCTGCGTCGCAAACCGGGCCAGGATGCGGTTGGTAGAGCCTGCGATCCTGTTCTGCTCGTGTATCAGTAACGGAATGCGCAACAACCAGGCTGCGATGCCGCCCGGCCCGCTGGCAAAGCCGCCCATGCCCAACGCCGCGGCCGGTTGCCTTTGGATACAGATGCGCAAGGACTGGAGGATCGCTAGCAGAATTTTCACCGGCGCCGCCAATTTGCTTTGCAGCCCCTTGCCGCGCACTCCGCTCACCCTGACGGTCAACAACTCTATGCCCTGTTTCGGCACAACCTGATTTTCTATCCCATGGGGCGTTCCCAGCCAGAACAAGCGCGCCCCGCGCGCGCGCAAATATTCCGCCACGGCCAGCGCCGGGTAAACATGCCCGCCGGTGCCGCCCGCCATGATCATGATTGGGCTGTTACGCTTCACGACCGCCTCCCTGCCTGCGTATCCTGATGCCTCGGGGATATCGGTTTTCCAAATCAATGCGCAACAGGATTGCCACAAGTATGCAACTGCTGAGGATACTATTGGCGCCATAACTGAATAACGGCAAGGTCAGACCCTTAGTAGGCAACAACCCCACGTTTACGCCCATGTGGATAAATGCCTGGATACCCATGATTAAGCCGATGCCATACGCCATATGCGAGGCAAAGTATTTCCCCAACTGATGGGCGTGACCGGCGATGCTGAATGCTCTCCAGACAAATACCAGGAAAGCCGCGGTCAACAGCAGGGAGAACAGCAGTCCCAGTTCCTCAGCGGAAATGGCAAAGATAAAATCCGTATGGGCTTGGGTCAGGTAAAATAGCTTCTGCACGCTGCTGCCCAGACCTACACCCAGCCACTCGCCCCGGCCGAATGCGATCAGTGACTGGATGAGCTGATAGCCGGAATTGAAAGGGTCCTGCCAAGGATCGATAAATGCCTTCAATCTGGCCAGGCGGTAGGATGGAAAGACCGCCAGCGCGCCCAGCGCTGCCACCATCACTGGAATCCAGATCAGAAACCGGCTGGCGGGAATGCCGGCCAGGAACAACATACCCACAGCCGTCAGAAAAATGACCACGACCGAACCGTAATCAGGCTCGAGCAGCAACAGCCCGGAAATGACGATCACCACACTGATGGGACGCATGAAACCGCTAAACGTCATGCGCACACTGTCCGCATGCCGCGTCAGGTACGCGGCCACATAGGCAATAATGCACACCTTGGCCAGTTCGGAGCTTTGCAGATTGACCGGACCCAACCGGATCCAGCGGGCGCTGCCATTGATTTCACGGCCTACGCCGGGGATCAGTACCAATACGAGTAGCGCCAGCGCCAGCAACAGCAACGGCGCGCTGAGTTTTTCCCATACAATCACCGGAGATTTCAGGATCATGGCGCCCAACGCCAGGCTCAGCGCGAGCGAGAAAACCTGGCGTCGAAAATAGTAGAACGGATCATCGTGCAATCGTTCGGCGAGCGCAACGGAGGAGGAAGCCACCATTACCAACCCTGCGACCAACAAAAACAGAACAACGATAACCAGCCAGGGATCATGATCGTGCCAGCTTGAAGCCTTCACATCCTGGAGCCTGACTGCCTGCAATTTCTGCATTATTGATCTCCCCGGGCGCTGATCTTGGCGAGCGCGCGCTTGAAAGCGTCGCCGCGATCGGCGAAATCCTTGAACATGTCGATACTGGCGCACGCGGGGGACAACAACACGGTATCTCCGGGCTGCGCGCAACGCCGTGCCGCGTTCACCGCCGCGTCCATTCCGGTAGCATAAAATACGGCGCTGCTTTCCGGCGCTATACGGGCAATATCCGGCGCGCTGTTTCCTATGAGGATGGTTGCTTTCACATATTTTCCCAACACGTCTGCGAGCGGCGAAAAGTCCGCGCCCTTACCATCGCCCCCGGCAATCAGAATTATGTTCTTGCGCTGCTGCGATAATCCGCGCAGAGCCGCCAGGGTTGCTCCGACATTGGTTCCCTTGGAATCATTGAACCAGTCTACGCCGCTGATCCTGGCCACCCATTCACAACGGTGCGGCAACCCGACAAAAGCACGCGCGGCTTCCAGCATGGATGGCATCGGCAGTTCCAGGGCGCTGCCCAACGCCAGGCACGCCAGCGCGTTGGCCAGGTTGTGCCGGCCATATATCTTGAGCTCGGATTGTCTGATCAAGGCCTTATTCCGATGCGCCAACCAGACCTCGCCGGCGCGCTCCAGCACGCAGAAGTCTGCCTCGGGCCGGATCATGGAATAACTGATCGTTGTGCGCTCCGGTCGCGACATAGAGCGCACGATTTCATCATCCAGGTTGATAATCATGACGCCGTCTCCGGCGTAGATATTTTGCTTGGCGCGCGCATACTCCGTCATCTCCCCGTGACGGTCGAGGTGATCCGCCGACACGTTGAGCGCCGCCGCGGCGACAGGTCTGTGCGAGCGCAAGGTCTCAAGCTGGAAACTGGATAATTCCAGCAAGTAGTAATCCGGCGCCGGCTGCGCCAGCAAATCCAGCGCTGGAATTCCGATATTTCCTCCCAGGCCAACGCGCAGACCCGCGCGTTCCAGCATCTTCGCCAGCAAGCTCACCACCGTGCTCTTGCCGTTTGACCCGGTTACCGCAACCAGCGGCGCGTTAATATGGCGGCAGAAAACCTCCACATCTCCCAGGATTTCCACTCCTGCGCTGGCCGCGGCGCGGATAGCCGGATGATTCAGCGCGATTCCCGGACTGACGATCAGACGGCGCGCCCGGCACAGCAGGTCGGGCTGGAATTCGCCCGGAAAGAACGGCATATCCGGATAACGCTGTTTCAGATCTGAAAGCCCGGGCGGCTCCTGCCTGGTGTCGGCCACCCCCACACGCTCTGCTGAACCTGCCAGGTAACTGACACAGGACAGACCGGTCCTGCCCAATCCCAGCACCAGTGTATCAAAGCGTTGCGCGCGTTCAGTCATATGGCGGTCGTCGGTAGCATTTGCAGCCAGCGTAGTTGTCGAACCCATGTCTCGATGCCAAGCCCCCGTCACCTGATCTTCATGCTGGCCAGTCCGATGAGCACCAGGATCACTGTAATGATCCAGAAGCGCACAATGACTCGCGGCTCGGGCCAACCCTTTAATTCATAGTGGTGATGCAGCGGCGCCATGCGGAATATTCTCTTGCCGGTAAGCTTGAATGAACTGACCTGCAGGATAACGGAAACCGTTTCGATGACGAACACGCCGCCCATGATGAACAGGACCAACTCTTGCCTGACGATTACCGCGATGGTTCCGAGCGCGGCGCCCAGGGACAGGGCGCCGATGTCGCCCATGAACACTTGGGCAGGATAAGTGTTGAACCAGAGAAAGCCCAGGCCGGAGCCGGCGATGGCCGCGCAGACAATACAGATTTCGCCGACACCGGGCACATAGGGGAAGCCGAGATATTCAGCAAAACTGACATGGCCGGTAACGTAGGCAAACGCAGTCAGCCCGCCCACAACCATAACGGTCGGCATGATCGCCAGACCGTCCAGTCCGTCTGTAAGGTTCACCGCGTTGCTTGAGCCCACTATGACTAAATAGCTGGTCAGGATGAACAGCAAACCCAGTTCATAATTGAAGGATTTGATAAACGGCAGGATCAGTGTCGTCTGCGCGGGCGCGCCGGCGCTCGCATACAGGTAGCCGGCGATGGAAAGAGCAAACACCGACTGCCAGAAATATTTCCATCGAGCGCTCAGACCCTTGGAATTCTTGCGCATGATCTTCCGGTAATCGTCCACCCAGCCGAGCAAGCCGAATGCCAGGATGGCGGCAAACACGACCCAGACGAAGCGGTTGGAGAGATCCGCCCAGCAAAGTATGCTGATGGAGATGGAAAATAGTATCAGCGCGCCGCCCATGGTCGGCGTGCCAGCCTTTTCCAGGTGCGTCTGCGGGCCGTCAGCGCGCACTTCCTGGCCTATGCGGTATTTGTCCAGGTAGCGGATCAGCATCGGACCGGCCAGCAACGTTACGAACAGGGCGGTCAGGGCGCCAAGGATAGTGCGGGTAACGATATATTGAAACGCATTGAACCCGCTGTAGAACTGCGTCAGGTATTCCGCCAGCCAGAACAGCATCAGACGCTCCCCTCAGCCAGCGCTTCCACCACGCGCTCCATGGCCATGGACCTGGAACCTTTGACCAGCAATACGAGGTCCGGGCGCAGTTCATTGCGCAAGGTCTTGACCAGGTCATCCAGCGCAGAGAAATGCGCCGCGCCGACGCCGAAACCGGCGACCGCACGCGCGGCGAGTTCCCCGAAACCGTAGAGGCGTTCGATGCCAAGTTCGCGCGCTTCTGCGCCGGCCTGTTCGTGCAGACTGGAAGCGTCGGCGCCGAGTTCGCCCATATCACCCAGGATCAACCAGGCTCGTCCCGGCATTTCACGCGCAACCTTGAGGGCGGCGACCAGCGACGCGGGGTTGGCGTTATAGGTATCGTCAATTAAGAGCGCGCCGCGCGCGCCGGTTTTCAACTGCATCCTGCCCTTGACGGGTTGCGCCTTGCGCAGCCCTGACTGAATCTGGTCTAGCGGAATATCAATTGCAATACAACAAGCTGCCGCCGCCAGCGCGTTCATGACATTATGGCGGCCCGCCAAGCTCAATTCCATGGCGATACTGGTATCGGTCCCGGAGTCGTTCAATACCAGGTCGAAGCAAACCCGCCCCGCGCCGGGAGTCAGATCGACATTCTGCGCGCGCACATCCGCCCGCGAGTCCATACCGAAGGTGATCTGCCGGTAACCGCGGGAACGCTCCAACCATAGTTGCGCGCGTTCGTCGTCGATATTGATGATGGCGACGCCGCCCGGCGCCAGTCCTGTGTAAATTTCAGCCTTGGCCTCGGCTACTCCCGCAACAGAGCCGAATCCCTCAAGATGGGCCGGCGCGCAGAGGGTAATCAGCGCCACATCCGGTCTGGTAATATGGCTTAACCAGCTTATTTCTCCGGGGTGGTTAGCGCCCATTTCGACTACCGCGTGCCGGTAGCCGGCAGCCAGTTTGAACAGGGTCAACGGAACGCCGATATCGTTGTTGAAATTTCCCTGGGTAGATAGCGTCTCACCATTGATGGACAGGATTGATCTGATCATTTCCTTGACCGTGGTCTTGCCATTGCTGCCTGTCACCGCAATGACCGGCAAGTCGAACCCGGCGCGCCAGTGTCCTGCCAACTGACCCGCCCGTTTCCTGGCGTCATCCACCTTAATCACGGGCAACGGATAGTTGTGATCCCGATCCACCAGCGCCGCGCTAGCGCCCCGCGCCAATGCGTCAGAAATAAAATCATGGCCGTCCCGTTCCGGTCCGCGCAAGGCGATGAACAACTCTCCAGCTTGTAGTGTGCGGCTATCGTAACTGCAACCGGCAAACTGCCGATCCTCTCCACAGAGTTGGCCCTCCAGAACGGCGCTGGCCGCTGATAACCACATGCTGATCATCCGGCGCGCTCCAGGATCATACGAACCTGTTGCCGGTCGCTGAAGGGATAACGTTTCCCGGCAACTTCCTGAATGGTTTCGTGTCCTTTGCCGGCAATCAGCGCTATATCGTCGGGCCCCGCCTTTTCCAGCGCGATTTCGATGGCCCGGGAGCGATTCCGCTCGATAGTAACGGCGTCGGCGCGAGACATGCCGGAAAGAATGGCTGCGATGATGTCAGCGCCAGCTTCACTCCTCGGATTGTCATCAGTCAAAATCACCTCCGTAGCTAGCCTTTGCGCCACCTCTCCCATTAACGGCCGCTTTTCCACATCGCGCTCGCCGCCACAACCGAAAACGCAAATCAGCCGCCCTTCGCAGCGCTCTCGCAGACTCGCTAAAGCCTGCTCAAGGGCTGCGGGAGTGTGCGCATAATCCACTACCACGCGCGCGCCGTCCGTCCGCGCAAAACTTTCCATGCGGCCCGGAACCGGACCGATCGCTTCCAACTTTTCCAAGACACTGTCCAAGGAGAAGCCCGCCAGGCACAGCGTCGCAACCACGGCCAGTATATTGCCTGCGTTGAATTTCCCCGTCACCCCGGGCCGCGTGCGACCGTTTCCCCAAGGACTGGCAATATCCAGCACAAGTTCGAAGCCGGGCGCCAAGGTGGCGCTGACCAACGGAGGGCGCGCCCCGCCCGACAAGCCATAGCTGATCGCTTCCACCCCGGTCGGGAGCTGTTGCAGCAGCGCCCGCCCGCAAGCGTCGTCGCTGTTCACCACCGCTGCGTCCAGAGTTTCAAACGCAAACAGTTTTTTCTTGGCTCGGAAGTAATGGTCCATGTCCCGGTGATAATCCAGATGATCCCGGCTCAGGTTGGTGAACACCGCGGTATCGAACTCAACGCCAGTCACACGTCCCTGGTCCAAGGCATGGGATGACACTTCCATGAATGTCGCCTGCGCGCCGGCATCGAGAAAATCAGCGCACAGACGTTGCAGGCCGATGGCATCAGGTGTCGTATTGGAGCCGGATTGCAGACGCGGGAAACAACCGTAGCCGAGCGTGCCGACCAGCCCCGCCGGTTGCCCGGCAAGCTGCGAATGAACCTTTGCCAACCACCAGCTTACTGATGTTTTGCCATTGGTTCCGGTAACGCCGGTCACACGCATCTGTCTCGTGGGTTGGCGATAAAACCGGCTGGCGATCAATCCCAGTTTATCTCGTAACTTCGGCACCGGAATAACCGGGCTAAGACGCTGGTCCAGATCAGACAACAGCGCCGTATCCACAGCCGCCGCCACTGCTCCCGACATAAGCGCTTCCCGGATGAACAGGCTGCCCCGGGTCCTGGTCCCCCGACAGGCAAGAAACAGGTCGCCGGCGCGCACCGCGCGACTGTCGGAGCTGATCCCCTGCGCGTATATTTCGGGGGCGATCAGCGCATCGGTCATCCCTTCCAGCAAAGCCCGCACTGGAAGACCGGTTTGAGTATTGTTTTCCGCCAATATCATCACCTGGAGCTTTCAGCGAGCAACGCTCTTTGTTTCAATCCAATCAGGTTGTCGGGAGGGATATTCAGGATGCGCAACGCGCCGCGCATGACCGCGGCAAACACCGGCGCCGCCACCTGGCCACCGAAGTATTGTCCGGTCCTGGGATCATCCACCACCACAACCAGAACAAGACGCGGGTCAGTGGCCGGAGCAAAACCCGCGAACAGGGACACGTAACGATCCTCCTCATAACCGGAATCCGATGCCTTGTGCGCGGTGCCGGTTTTACCGGCGACATGATATCCCTCCACCGCCGCGCGCCAGCCGCTGCCGCCGCTCCTAACTACTGATCGCATAATATTATTCACCTCGAACGCGACCATTTCCGGCATCACTCGCCGCGGTTTGCGCAGGGTATCGACTTTCTCGAAGCTGATTGGGTACAACAAGCCACCGGACGCAATCACAGAATAAGCCTGGGCCAACTGCAAGGTGGTTGTCGATATACCGTATCCGTATGAGACAGTGGCCAGGTCAATTCTGGACCAATCGGCAAAATCCGTGAGCGTCCCCGGCGCTTCCCCGGGATACCTGCTCATGGTGGGACTGCCAAAACCGATGCCATGGTGCAGCTTCCAGAGCGGTTCCGCCCCTAGCGACAAAGCAACCTTGGTGACGCCCACGTTACTGGACTTGCGGATTATATCGCTCACGCTGATGATACCGTAATCATTGATGTCACTGATCAGATGGCGGTCTACGGCGAAACGTCCCGGCGCTGTGTCTACCATGGTTTGCGGCTCGTACATCCCTGACATCAACGCCGCGGCTATGGTGAACGGCTTTATCGTGGAACCGGGTTCGAATACATCCGTTACCACTCGGTTGCGATATTGGCTACCACTCATGGCGGCGCGATTATTGGGGTTGAACGGAGGTTGCACAGCCAAGGCTAGCGTCTCGCCGGTTCTTACGCGGAGCAGCAGCAACATGCCTCCTCTGGCCTGGTGGTCCAGCACCGCGGTTTGCAGTTCCCGGTATGCCAGGTATTGCAGCCGTTGATCCAGGGCCAGGGCCAGTGTCTTGCCGGGAACGGGCTGTTTGATGTTTTCAATGTCTTTGACAATCGAACCGTACAAGTCCTTCAACACTCTTTTTTTGCCGGGAGCGCCGCGCAACCAGTCGTCATAAGCGAGTTCAATGCCTTCCTGCCCTTCATCATCAATATCGGTAAACCCGATCAGGTGAGAAGCCACTTCACCCAGGGGATAGTATCTTTTGTACTCCTTGCCGGTATGTATTCCCGGTATTTTCAGAGCCTGAACCCGGCGCGCTGTGTCGGGCAGCGCCTGCCTCTTCAGATAAAAAAAATTCCGCCCCCGGCGCTCCGACAGTGACTGCCTGAGACGTTCCGCCGAAGCGCCCAGCAGACCGGCCAGTTCCCGCAGGTCTGCGCCGGAATCCAGAACCTTAGCCGGCACAGCCCAGATCGAAGAAACCGGCGTGCTCACCGCCAGAGGTTCGCCGTTCCGGTCAGTAATCAGTCCCCGGTATGCGGGGATGGCAACACTGCGCACCGACCTCGCATCGCCTTCGTTAATCAGGAAATCCTTGTTCAGTATCTGCAGATAGAACACCCTGGCTGCGACCGCGGTCGCAGCAATAGCAAACAATGCCAGCACGAACCACTTGCGGATTGCGGGACTGCCGATGCCGATGCGCTCGTTCATGGCGCCAGAAATACTCTCGATCCGCTATTCGGCCCCAACATGTCCAACTCTTCCCTGACTACGCGTTCAATCCGGTCGTTCATTGACCAGGCGCTCTGTTCAAGCTGGAGCCTGCCCCATTCTTCATTCAGTAAGTCCCGCTCTTTTTTCAACTGTTCTATTTCCATGAATACCGCGCGCGAGGCATGCTGCGTTGCCACAACCGATAGAGCCGAAACCAGGTCGGCAAGCACAAGGATAAAAATAACAGCCGGCCTCATTCCAATTTCTCCGCTGCTCTCAGGATTGCGCTGCGGCCGCGCGCGTTATCCAGGTTTGCCTCTCTTCCCGTCTTGATCGGCCGTCCCAGCGGCCGCATCACAGGCTTGATTTGAGCGCTGGGAACAGGCAGGTAGTCAGGATAGTTGTCGGCGCGGGACTGCTGCCTGATAAACCTCTTGACAATCCGGTCCTCTCCCGAATGAAAACTGATCACAACCAGCCTTCCCCCGGCCCGCAAGACGCCGGTTGCCTGCGACAATGCCGTCTGTAACGCCTCAAGCTCTTTGTTGACGTGAATCCGGATTGCCAGGAACGAGCGCGTCGCGGGATGTTTGCGCCGTTCAACGCCGGGGACTGCCGCCTCGATCAGTTCGGCAAGCTCCCGGGTGGATGTTATCGCCTGTTTCGAGCGCTGATCCGTAATGGCCCGGGCAATGCGACCGGCATATCTTTCCTCGCCGTAATGCCGCAATACGCCTCTTATTTCCGCCCGGTCTGCCTGATTAAGCCAGTCTGCCGCGCTAAAGCCTTCATCGGGATTCATCCTCATATCCAACCTGCCGTCTCTGATGAAACTGAAGCCGCGAGAGGTATCGTCCAGTTGCGGCGAGGAAACCCCGAGGTCAAACAACAGGCCGTCAACCTTGCCATGCAAACCAGCCTGTCCGATAACTTCGGCAAGACGAGTAAACGAGCACGGATAGAAACTGAACAACGGGCTTGCGTCAAATTCATCCTGGGCAAACCTGGCTGCTTCCGGGTCCTTGTCAAAAGCGAACAACCGGCCCGGGTCCTGAAGACGCTGCAGGATCGCCCTGCTATGGCCGCCGCGTCCGAACGTGCAGTCCACGTAACAACCGCCGGGACGAATTGCAAGGGCTTCCAGCGCCTCCTCGAGTAATACCGGTTTATGCGTGTACCCATTCAACTTCAACAAGTCTTAGCCGGGGCTCACAAGGACAGTGATTGTAGCGCCCCGGCCGGCTCCCCCTGTTCATCGCCAACCCGGCTCAACCAGTTCTCCCGCTGTTCGTCCCAACTTGCCCTGTTCCATATCTCGAACTTGTTGCCCTGGCCCAGGATAACGGCCTGCTTGCCGATGCGGGCGTAGTCCCGCAACTCTGCAAGGATCAGTATCCTGCCGTGGGCATCGAGCTGGCAATCGGTTGCATAACCGCGCATCATCTGCTTAGCCCTGCGGCTCTGTTTGTCGAAGTCCGACAGGTCCGCCAGTTTTTCCTCGATCAATTCCCAGTCAGGCAACGGGTACAACCACAGGGCGCGGTCCAGCGGGTTGAGGGTCTGCACCAGGCAGCCGCCGGCATCTCCCATAAGCCGTTCGCGATAGCGGCTGGGTATGGCCACTCTCCCCTTGCTGTCAAGACTGACACTGCTGAAACCCCGGAACATTGATATACCCTTGTGTTACATTAAAAACCACAATTACCCACTTTTTCCCACAATAGACAACTATAGGCAACAGGACATTGTCATGTCAAGTAAATCTTGCAACTTTTCTGCAAAAATCTGCCAGCGTTACAGGCACTTAGGAGAGGTCAGCGCCGCGCCGGTCGGTTAGCGCGGAGGGATACAGCTATACAAATCTTTAAATATTATGCAGTTGTAACGGGTTCTTAATAAAGATCTGAACATAAGGGAGTCAGCCTGTAAGCCGGGTTCTGTCCAGGACAATCATTCATCTGGGATGCATGTCGCCATACACCTCTTGCGGCCTACCCGGGGACAATGCGGGCCACATTATTGCCCCCTTATTTGGCCTTGCTCCAGGCGGGGTTTACCTTGCCGTGCCTGTTGCCAGCCACGCGGTGCGCTCTTACCGCACCATTTCACCCTTACCCATCCATAACCGGGTGGGCGGTATATTTTCTGTTGCACTTTCCGTCGGCTCGCGCCGCCCAGGTATTACCTGGCGCCCTGCCCATATGGAGCCCGGACTTTCCTCTATCCTAACCTTTTGCGGGTTACGACAGCGATTGTCCGGCTGACTCCCATATGTATATTAGTCTGAAATCGGAGCCTTTACCATCAGTCTTGTCTCCGGGGCGTCGATTGGTCTGGTATCGCGGGCTAACGCCCGCGCTTCCAGGGACGCGCTATTCGGGTCGACCCGCGCCGCTTTCATCTTGCAAAGCAACAGCAACTTCATATATCTGGTTTTTGCCGACACCCGCCAGTTCGGCCGCAATCTGCACGCTCTGCCTCAAGCTCAGGTGTTTGAGCAATACCTTCAGCAAGGCCGTCAATTCAGCGTGGTCGTGGTGTTCCTGCCGGGCGCCGCCAATCACGACCACGAATTCACCCCGGTTTTGGTCCGGGTCGCTCTCGATCCAGTCAAGTAATCTGCCCAATGTTCCATGGCGTATGGTTTCAAACTTCTTGGTCAGTTCCCGAGCAATGCACGCTTCCCTATCTGCGCCGAAGATCGTTGCTGCGTCGGCCAGAAATGTCTTGATCCGGTGTGGGGCCTCGTAGAAGACCAGGGTGTGTGTGATGTCTGCCAACGCCGCCAGGCGCTTGCGTCGAGCTGCTGCCCTGACTGGCGCAAAACCCTCGAACTGGAACTTCCCGGGAGCGACTCCCGCTGCCGACAAAGCCGCTATCAGCGCTGTTGGCCCGGGCGCCGGCGTCACCGGGATATTTTCCGCATGGGCCTGCCTGACCAGCTTGAAGCCGGGATCACTGATCAACGGAGTGCCAGCGTCGGCAATCAAGGCAATATTGCTGCCTGTGGCAAGACGGTTGATGATTCGATCGATCATTCGCTCCTCGTTGTTCTCATGGAAAGCCAGAGTCCGGGCGCTGATATCGAACGCGTTCAACAAGGTTGCGCTGTGGCGCGTATCTTCCGCCAGGATCAGGTCGACGTCTGACAGAATTCTGCGCGCGCGGGGGCTCAGGTCTTCAAGGTTGCCAATCGGCGTTGCCACGATGTATAAGGTTCCCGGTTCAGTCATTGCCTGTATTTTGCGTTGGTTTCTTTATACAATAACCGTATGCCCGCTTTTCTCAAAATCCTGCTGCTGTTTGCATTGTTGCAGGGCTGCGCACTGGAGGTCAGAGAGACTGCGGAAACTACGCAATCAGCACAGGAAAGAGAGCAGTTGGCGCGCGCGCATCAAGAACAGGCGCAGCGTCTCTGGTTACGGGCGCAGGAGTTCGAACAACAAAGGGATTTTATCAGGTCAGCCAACGAACTTATCAGCTATCAAGCCTACCTTGACCAGGACGCCGATATCAGGGCCAATACGGCGAAAATCTGGGGATTGCTGAACCGGGCCGACAGGAAATCACTGGAACAACGCTACGGGGCCGACCCCCAGGCGCTGTCAGGCTGGTTGGAACTTGCTGTAATCAAACGGACTCTGCTGTCCGACTCCGAAGCGCTGGCGCGCGCGCTGGTATCCTGGCAGGAAAACCACCCGGCACATCCCGCTCATTCAACCATCATCGGAGAACTGCGCGCGTCTGCGCTGCTGTACCAAAAACGGCCTGGCAAAATTGCCCTGCTGCTACCGCTGCGCGGCGCATTTCGGGAAGCTGCGGAAGCCGTCAGGGACGGCTTTGTCTCTGCCTGGTTCAATTCCGGACCTGAGCGGCCTCCGGTCATGATCTATGAGGCGAACTCGCTGAATATCAATCAGGTTTATTCCAAGGCGGTGACTGAAGGGGCGGAGTTCATCGTGGGACCGCTGGAAAAAGAGGCGCTGACAAAGCTATCCGCCTGGCCCGGCCTGTCCGTGCCGACGCTGGCCCTGAACCAGGCCCGGATCGCCCCCGATATTGCGGCCAACGCCGATGCAAGCATCTTGCCTGCCCTGATACAATTCAGCCTGTCTCCGGAAGATGAGGCGCGCCAGGTGGCGGAACGGGCTTCTGCGGATGGCCGGCGCCGGGCGTTGGCCATTGTTCCCGCTGATGAATGGGGCCAGCGTCTGCGCCGCGCGTTCCGGGAAAGCTGGTCTGCTTCGGGTGGAATAATCCTGGAAGTAACAGAATACGACCCTCGTACTGACGACTACGGCGCCACGATCAAACAGTTGCTTAACGTTGACGACAGTGAGTATCGGACACGAAGGCTTCGGCAAACGCTGGTCAGGGGCCTGGAAAATCGCGCGCGCCGGCGTCAGGACGCGGATATGATCTTCATGGCCGCATTCCCCATCACCGGTCGCCAGCTCATCCCGCAACTACGCTTCCACGACGCTGGGCACATACCTTTGTATGCCACCTCGCATATATTCACCGGCATCGTAAACGCGCAGGCTGATGCCGACATGAACGGCGTTGTCTTCCCCGACTTACCATGGATCCTGGCCCCTGAAAGTGAAATCTCTGCAATCAAGACCCTCATCAACGAGAATTTCAGGGCCGACTCCTCCGTCTATCAGCGCTTGTATGCGTTCGGTGTAGATGCCTTTAACCTTATTTCGCAAGTAAATCGCCTGGCCTACGAAGACGAGGCTGAGTTCCACGGGGCTACCGGGATTCTCAGCATGGCCGATGACGGACGAATAATCAGAAAACTACCCTGGGGTAAAATCATCAACGGCAAACCGGAATTGCTCGGTGGCAACTGACTATCGCTCACAGTTCGGCAGGATGGCGGAAGATCTGGCGCTGCGTTACCTGCAAAAGCGAAATCTCAACCTGCTGGAGCGTAATTTCCGCAGCCGTTTTGGCGAGATTGACTTGATCATGCAGGAAAACAATACCATTATATTTGTTGAAGTCAGGGCAAGAAAAACCGATGCTTTTTTGAGTCCGGTCGAGTCCGTAGACTACAAAAAGAGAACCAAAATCAGGAAAACCAGCCAGGTATATATGCAAAAAACCGCCTCATGGAACCGTTTCGACATGCGTTTTGACGTCATCGCGTTAACCGGCAGCGCAACTCGCGGCATGAAACTCAACTGGATAAAAGGAGCGTTTTAGAATCCGAATGGATTTCGTCCAGCGCGTGATAGACAATTTTGCCGAGAGTATCCGCATCAAGACGGAGGCCGGTAACCGGCTCGCCCCTTCAATCGCGGCTGCCGCCGAATCATTGTCCGCCTGCCTGCTGAATGGCAACAAGATCCTCTGTTGCGGCAACGGCGGTTCTGCCGCGGATGCGCAGCATTTCGCGTCCGAAATGATCAACCGTTTTGAACTGGAGCGGCCTGGGCTGCCGGCCATTTCCCTGACAACCGATTCCTCGGTATTGACGTCGATTGCCAACGATTACCAGTATGCCGATGTCTTCTCCAGACAGATCCGGGCGCTGGGTCATGCGGACGACACTTTGTTGGCAATCAGCACCAGCGGCTCCTCGCATAACGTCATTCACGCAATTGATGCGGCCCATGACAGGAACATTAGAGTCATCGCGCTGACCGGCAAAAATGGCGGACAGGTTGCGGAGATATTACAAGACTCTGACATGGAACTGCGCGTGCCGGCGGACTCTACGGCTAGAATCCAGGAAGTTCACCTGATGATTATCCATTCACTTTGTGACCTGATCGACCATAAACTAATCGGAGCACACACATGAAAATGCGACCACACCTACTATTACTCGTCCTCCTGACCACCGCGTTCCTGTTCCAGGGCTGCGCTCCCGTCGCCATCACCGGTGTTTCGACCGCGGTCTCGACCGTCGCCGTGGACCGCAGGACAACCGGTACCATCATCGAAGACGAAGCGATCGAGATCAAATCACGGCTGGCGTTGGCGGACCTGGACGAGCTTAACGACAGGGTACATATTAACTTCACCAGCTATAACACCGCGGTGCTGGTATCCGGAGAAGCGCCGACCGAGGAGGATCGGCAGGCGGTAATCGACCTGGTAAAGAATGTTGAAAAGGTCACGAAGGTATACGATGAAATCACCATCGCCGCACCCAGTTCCCTGCTCTCGCGCAGCGCCGATAGCGTGGTATCCGCGAAGATAAAAGCCAAGCTGATCGCAGAAAAAGAGTTGAGCACCCTGCATATCAAGGTGGTCACGGAGAATGGGGTGACCTTTCTGATGGGCCTGGTCACCGAGGAGGAAGGGGCTATCGCCACGGAGGTCGCCCGGCGTACCGGCGGGGTGCAGAAGGTGGTAAAAATGTTCGAGTACCGCGAGTATCCCAAAAAGCAGAAAGACGAGGAAGAATCGGCGCAGTAACCGGGTGCAAGACAGATGGGGACGGCGTAAAATACTAGTACTTGCGGGCGCTGGTACTGCTCAGGCTGATAAGCGTTCGCACATCTCGCATTCCGCTTCCGTCATGCTGGATTGAAACGCTTTGCGTTCGAACAGCGCGCGCGCGTATTTGAGTAATGCCCGGCAACTGGAAGGCAACTTGATGTTGTACGCTTCCAAGCGCCACAACAGTGGAGCCATGCAGCAGTCTACCAGGGTAAATTCTTCAGACATAAAATAAGACATGTTGGAAAAGATGGGGTCTATCGCCACCAGGCTGCTGCGCAGAGTCTTTCTAGCGCTGGCAGCCGCAATTTCATTTTCGCTGTTGAGTTCTTCAGCCATTTGATAAAAATCCCGAGTGATGCGATAACGCAATTGTCTGTTAATGGCTCGGGACATGGGGTCAACCGGCATCAGTGGTGGATGCGGAAAGCGCTCATCCAAATATTCCAGAATGATTTGGGAGTCATAAAGAACAAGCTCGCGATCCACCAGTGTAGGCGTAGTGCCGTATGGATTCAAATCCGCCAACTGCTTGGCAACCTCATCTGTCTGAGTGAACTTGACGTCGGTTTCAATTTCTTTTTCTGCCAGTGTCAGACGCACACAGTGGCTAATCGGACTGGTCGTGTCCGAATACAGCACCAGCACAGGACCTCCGTTAAGTATGTTAATCATTTTATCTCTCGCCAGTATTCTTGCTTGAGCAGGTAGACGATGACCAACAACACCAACAGGTAAACGATTGTCCAAACGCCGATGGTCTTGCGTTTCAGCTTGATCGGCTCTCCCAGGTAGACCATGAAATTGACCAGGTCGGTGACTGTCTCCTCGTAGCTTTCATCCTGGTAAGGTTTTGGCTTGTCCAGGGGTTCGGTGACGACCTCGAGGTAATCAATCTCCCTGGTGATCTTGTCATCCTTGCCAATCACTTCCTTGTACACGGGTTCCTGCCAGCCTTGGAGTTGCCAAAGCACATGAGGCATGGCAGTGTCCTGAAAAGCCAGATTGTTAACGCCATTGGGACGGGATGGATCCACATAAAATGTCATGAGGTAAGTGTACAACCAGTCCGCGCCGCGGGAACGGGCAGTTACTGACAGATCGGGCGGAGCGACGCTGAAGTATTTCTCCGCCTCGTGCTTGCTCAAGGCAATGGTCATTGTATCGCCGGGTTTGTCGGTCCCGAACATAAGGTTTTCCTTCAGCACGCTCTCGCTGATATTCAGGTCCTTGCCCAGGCGGTTATAGCGCATGAACGAAGCCGAATGGCAACTGAGACAATAGTTTACAAAGGTGCGGGCGCCTCGCTGCAGCGATTTACGGTCGGACAGGTCAACCTCGGCGCGCATCATCTGCTCGTCGCCGGTAGCTGACAAACAGGGATTGGCCGGCAACCACAACAGGAAAAAAAAGGTCCATATGAAAAGCCGACCACAATCTGACATGGCAACGCGCAAACTCATCATGTCACCCTTTGCGGCACAGGTTTGTCATTGTCGGATGCAGTGTAAAACGGCATCAACAGGAAAAACAGGAAATAGATCAGGGTGAAAAACCGCGCCATCCAGGTGTAGACAGTGGTGGCGGGTTGCAGGCCAAGCCAGCCCAACACCAGAAAACTGATTGTAAACAGGGTCAGGGCAGTCTTGTACTTCCAGCCGCGATAGCGAATTGACTTGACCGGGCTCCGATCCAACCAGGGCAGGAAACAGAACAACAATGTCGCTGCGCCCATGGCCAGCACTCCGCCGAGCTGGCTCGGCACGGCCCTAAGGATGGCATAGAACGGCGTGAAGTACCACACCGGCGCGATATGCTCCGGTGTTTTCAGAGGGTCTGCGGGTATGAAGTTGTTCGCTTCGAGGAAGTAACCGCCCATCTCCGGTTGAAAAAATACGACCGCGCAGAAAATGATCAGGAACACCACCACACCGACAATGTCCTTGACGGTGTAGTAAGGGTGAAACGGAACACCGTCCAGCGGCACGCCGTCGGGACCTTTGTGGTCCTTTATCTCGATTCCGTCCGGATTGTTCGAGCCCACCTCGTGCAGAGCGAGCAGGTGCGCGCCTACCAGACCGCACAAAACCAAGGGGAAGGCAATGACATGCAGGGAGAAAAACCGATTCAGGGTCACGTCAGAGACGACGAAATCGCCCCTGATCCATAGGGCCAGTTCATCTCCTACAAGCGGCAGCGCGCCGAACAACGAGATGATTACCTGAGCTCCCCAGTAGGACATCTGTCCCCAAGGCAGCAGGTAGCCGAAAAATGCCTCGCCCATTAGGGTAAAGTATATGAGCATGCCGATAATCCACAGCAACTCCCTGGGCCGCTTATAGGAGCCATAGAGCATGGCGCGGTACATGTGCAAGTAGATCACGATAAAAAACGCGGAAGCGCCGGTTGAGTGCATGTAACGGATCCACCAACCCCATTCGACATCGCGCATAATGTATTCGACTGAGGCAAACGCATTTTCCGCGGACGGCTTATAGTTCATGGTCAGCCAGATACCGGTGACGATTTGGATCACCAGAACAAACAGGGCCAGCGAACCGAAGAAATACCAGAAATTAAAGTTTTTCGGGGCGTAATACCGGGCCAGGTGGTCGTTCCAAAGCTGTAGCAACGGAAAGCGCGCGTCCACCCAGTCCCGCAATGCAATCAGAAATTTCCTCATGACTGCGCGCCCCCGGAATCATCTCCAATCAATACCCGGGTATCGCTTAGATACTGGTGCGGGGGCACAACCAGATTGGTGGGCGCAGGCACGCCCTTGTAAACCCTGCCGGCCAAGTCAAACCGGCTCCCGTGGCAAGGACAGAAGAAACCTCCGCGCCAATCATCACCCAACTGATGGGACGGACCGTCTCCTTTGCGCACATGCACAGGCGAACAACCCAAGTGGGTGCATATTCCCACCACAATCAGGTAATCGGGTCGTTGCGAGCGGTATTCGTTGCGCGCATAAAACGGTTGTTGTTCAACTTCGGAGTCCGGATCTCTCAAAAACTCATCCATCTGGTCCAGATCGCCGATATCCTGTTCAGCCCGGCGCAGGATCCAAACCGGCTTGCCTCGCCATTTGACGATTTTCAGCTCTCCAACCTCCATATCGCCGATATCCACCTCGACCGGCGCGCCGATAGCCCTGGCCCTGGCGCTGGGACCCAACGTGGACACAAATGGCACGCTGACGCCCAACGCGCCCGCGCCGCCTACGACGGATGCGGTAGTGGTCAGGAAGCGGCGGCGTTCAGTGTTGACTCCATCATGCTTCATTCCGTATATCCTCAAATTCGCTCTTGCCATGAAAAACTATCAGGGTGTGAAAGTATATCACGAACTGGCTCAAATGATGAATTTGCAATAAGCAATTGCCACAATAACTGGTATTATGCGATGATCGAAATCAAACAGACAGGAGCCGTAATCCGAATGTATCGCGATTCACTACTTTGTGCATTTGCCGCCATGCTGCTGCTCGGCGGTTGCGCCTGGTTCGGCGAGAAGGATGATGATGAGGCCAACAACTGGACAGTGGAACGGCTTTACTCCGAGGCCAAGGGCGCGCTCGATTCCGGTTATTACAGCAAGGCGGTCGAATATTACGAGTTTCTCGAAACACGCTTTCCGTTTGGCGTTTTCGGACAACAATCGCTGCTGGATCTCGCTTATGCTTATTACAAGACGGAAGAGTTTGATTCGGCCATTTCGGCCTGCGACCGCTTTATCCGCTTATATCCACAGAATGCCCATGTTGATTATGCCTACTTCCTGAAAGGAGTGATCAACTTCAACCGCGGCAGAGGGCTGACGGAACGTTTTTTACCCATCGATTCCAGCCGCCGGGATCAAAGCTCGGCCTTGACATCGTTTCGCGCGTTTTCCGAATTGCTGGAAAGATATCCCCAGAGCCAGTATGCCGAGGACGCAAAAAAGCGTATGGTATTCCTGCGCAATCGTCTTGCCAGGCACGAAATACATGTGGCTGACTATTACATGAAACGAGGCGCATATCTGGCCGCGGCAAACCGGGCCAGGACCGTGGTGGAGTCCTACCCGCGCACGCCTGCGGCGCCCGATGCGCTGGCGCTCATGGCCAAGGCCTATAAAGTTCTGGAAATGCCTGAGCTCGCGGCTGACACCGTGCGCGTCTTGAAGCTTAACTACCCGGATCATCCGGGTATCTACGAAATAAGAGACATTGTCGTCGAAGACTAATCTTCTCTATAACGGGAAGTGATCGGGTAACGCCGGTCGCGGCCAAAGGCTCGTTCGCTGATCCTGACACCGGGCGCGGCCTGGCGGCGCTTGTATTCGTTTCTATCCACCATCCTGATCACCTGGTAGACGGTATCCCGGTCATAACCGTCAATGATGATCTCGCCCGGGGTCTGGTCTAGCTCAATATATTTTTCCAGTATCGGGTCGAGAACATCATAGCTCGGCAGGGAATCATCGTCTTTCTGGTCAAACCGCAATTCCGCGGAGGGCGGACGGTCGATGATCCGCTGCGGTATGATCTCACCATCCCGGTTGCGCCACCGGGACAGTTCGTACACCAGCATCTTGGGCACATCCTTAAGCGGGGCGAAGCCGCCTGCCATATCTCCGTACAGGGTTGCATAACCGACCGCAAGCTCACTCTTGTTGCCGGTAGTCAATACCAGTTTCCCGGTCTTGTTGGAAACCGCCATAAGTAGCAATCCCCGACAACGGGCCTGAATATTCTCCTCGGTGGTATCTTCAGGGAGATCCTTGAAAACCGGAGATAAAATCTCTGAAAATGCGGCAACCGGTTTCTCAATGCTAATAATATGAGAAATAACCCCCAGCCGCGCCGTCATTCGCCGCGCGTCCTCTACGCTCATCTCCGCAGTGTAGCGTGACGGCATCAGCAACGCTTCCACGTTCTCCGGACCCAGCGCATCCACAGCGACAGCAAGGGTCAGCGCCGAGTCGATACCGCCCGACAGACCGATGACCGCTCCCTTGAATCCGTTTTTTGATACATAATCCCTGACACCGAGCGTCAACGCACGGTATACGCTTTCGGTAAAACTCAGCGGAGCGGCTTGTGGCGATGCGGCTTTCATCTTGATGCAACCATGGACCCGTTCCAGATCCACCCGATACAACCCCTGCTCAAACTGCGGCGCTTTAAAGACGAATTCCCCTTTGCCGTCAACGACCAGGGAACCACCGTCAAATACGAGTTCATCCTGGCCGCCGACCAGATTCACATAAATGATGGCGATCTGATGGTCCACGGCGCGCCGGCGCAGCAGTTCCTCGCGCAGCGTGGTCTTATCGGTATGGTACGGCGAGGCGTTAATATTGATCAGCAGTTCCGCCCCGGCCTCCGAGGCTTCCCGCGCGTGGCCTTCGCTCCACAGATCCTCACACACGCTCAGCGCCACCTTGCAGTCCGGCGTTTCAACCAGGTTCAGGCCTGTTCCCTCGGTAAAATAACGTTTTTCATCGAACACCCCGTAATTGGGAAGGTTCTTCTTGCGGTAGGTAGTGACGAGCTTTCCGTCACGGATCAGGCTGCTAGCGTTATACAGGCGCTTCCCGTCCGCAAGCGGATAGCCGAGGATAACATCAATATCCTGCGTTGCGCTGACTATTTGCCGCAGGGCCTGTTTCACCTGAACGTGCAAATGGGGGCGGAGCAACAGATCTTCCGGCGGATAGCCGGTGAGAGCAAGCTCCGGAAAAATAACGGTATCGGCGCCGGCGCTGTCCCTGGCCTTGGCAATGTATTCACAAATCTGTATTGCGTTGCCGTCTATATCTCCGACACACAGATTAATCTGCGCAATAGCGATTTTTTTCACTGCAATATTGCCGCAATGGCCTCTCCCAATGCGGCCGGCGACCTGACGGTCGTCACGCCTGCGGAGTCGAGCGCGGAGAACTTGTCCTGGGCAGCGCCCTTGCCACCCGAGATGATCGCGCCGGCATGGCCCATACGCCTTCCCGGCGGCGCAGTAATACCGGCGATGTAACCGACTACCGGTTTGCTGACATATTGTCCGATAAATTCCGCCGCTTCCTCTTCGGCGCTGCCGCCTATCTCGCCTACCATGATGATTCCGCGGGTATCCGGGTCCTGCTCAAACAGCGTCAGGCAGTCAATAAAATTCATGCCCTGCACCGGGTCGCCGCCAATGCCGATGCAGGAGCTCTGACCCAGGCCGGCAAGAGTCGTCTGGCGTACCGCTTCATAAGTCAGCGTGCCGGAGCGAGAAACGATGCCGATGCAACCAGACTGGTGGATAGAGCCTGGCATAATGCCTATTTTGCATTCACCTGGCGTAATAATACCGGGGCAGTTAGGGCCGATCAGCCTAGCGTCCGAACACAAATCGATGCTGGCGCGTGCCTTGACCATGTCGATGATCGGGATGCCTTCGGTGATACAAATTATGAGTTTTATCCCTGCCTGCGCAGCTTCGGTAATAGCCTCGGCTGCAAACGCGGCCGGAACCATGATCATGCTGGCGTCTGCCTGGGTCTCCGCGACTGCCTCCTCCACCGTATCAAATACAGGCCGGTCGAGATGAGTCTGCCCGCCGCGCCCCGGAGTGACGCCGCCAACCACCTGCGTGCCGTATTCGATTGCCTGTTCGGCATGAAATGTGCCCTGACGTCCAGTGAAACCCTGGACAATCAGCTTGGTATTGTTACCCACTAAGACCGCCATCAGTTTTCTCCCCGGCTGACCGCGACCACTTTGTGCGCGGCATCGCTCAGCCCATCAGCGGAAATGATCTGCAGGCCGCTTTCGTCAAGCAGCGTCTTGCCCTCCTCGACCCGAGTGCCTTCCAGCCGCACCACAACAGGAATTTCCAGTCCGGCCTCCCTGACCGCGCTGATAATGCCCTCTGCAATCAGGTCACAACGGACTATGCCGCCAAAGATATTGACCAGGATCGCCTTGACTTTGGCGTCGGACATGATCAGTTTGAACGCCTCGGCCACGCGTTCCGTTGTCGCTCCGCCCCCCACATCCAGGAAATTGGCGGGTTCGCCGCCATGCAGTTTGATGATGTCCATGGTTGCCATGGCCAGGCCGGCGCCGTTCACCATGCAGGCGATGTCGCCGTCCAGCGCGACATAATTCAGGTCGAACGCCTTGGCCTTATTCTCTCTTGCATCTTCCTGACTGGGGTCGCGCCAGCTCTCCAGCTCCGACTGGCGGTACAGCGCGTTTTCATCAACGCTGACCTTCGCATCCAGCGCTTCCAGGTCCCCGTCCCCGGTGATCACCAGGGGGTTGATTTCAACCAGGCTCAGGTCCTTGTCGACGAACAGCTGGTACAGCCCCGACAGGATTTTAGCCAGTTGTTTGCCCTGGGTACCGTTCAGACCCAGGGAAATGGCCAGGGCGCGGCATTGGTATTGCTGCAGGCCCATTACCGGATCGACGGCAAAAGTGAAAATCTTTTCGGGTTCGGTGGCCGCCACCTCTTCAATATCGACCCCGCCGGCGGCAGACGCCATCACCGCAATGCGGCGCTTACTCCTGTCCACCAGCATACCCAGGTACAGTTCAGAGGCTATATCCGACAAGGCTGAAACCAGCACGCAATTTACCGGTTTGCCTTCGGCCCCGGACTGTTTCGTGACCAGGATTGTGCCCAGCAGGTTATTCACATAATCCTCCAGCTCGTCCTTGCCTTTGACCAGCCTGACGCCACCGGCCTTGCCCCGCCCCCCGGCATGCACCTGGGCTTTTACCACCCAACTGTTGCCACCCAGTTCCGCCGCGGCGTCCAACGCATCCCCGACGGAATGGGCGGGTTTTCCTTCGGGCACGGGAATGCCGTATTCCGATAATAGAATTTTTGCCTGGTATTCATGCAGATTCATTTCCTGAATTCTCCTGGTGTATTAAAATTAAGGAAAGTCTGAACAAGTTCATTCTGGACCTGTCAGAGCACGTAAAACAAAATTGTCCGCGTTGGGTGAGCCGATCCGGTATCCTGAAAAAATGTTACGTCTGCTGTTCATTATCCTGCTGCTGGTGTTGCTGTTAGCCCTGGTCCGGCGCTTCCTGCCGGGAAAGCCGGACACGCCGGACGAACCGGACGAACCGCGCATCGCCAAAATGGTCCGGTGCGATTATTGCCGGATATATATCCCACAGACTTCTGCGATAAAACATGCCGAGCGTTATTATTGCTGTGACGAGCACAAATCAATGGGTTCAGAGTGAGCGGTTGACGGTTACTCTGACACCGGGACTTACCAGTCACCGCAGCGCAGCATAGTCTATCACTGGTTTTGGATGATCTCCATCAACAAGTCGTGGATCGGAGGATTGCCCGCGACGATGTTGCCGGATTCCAACCGGGTTTCACCGCTGTCCAGGTCGGTGGCGTAGCCTCCCGCCTCCCTGATCAGCAACGCGCCGGCGGCAATATCCCATAATTCCAGGCCGTATTCCCAGAACCCGTCCAAGCGTCCGGCGGCGACATAGGCAAGGTCCAGCGATGCCGAGCCTGGCCGCCTGATGCCGGCCGTGACCTTGGTTAACTGCCTGAATGTATCGAGGTAGGTATCGAGACAATCCAGCGACCGAAACGGGAAACCGGTGCCGATCAAAGCCCCCTCCAGCGATTCCCTGTGGGAAACCCGGATACGCCGATCATCGAGGTACGCGCCATCGCCCCGGCTTGCGGTGAACAGCTCCTGGCGCAACGGGTCGTAAACTATGCCCTGGTCGAGAACGCCCTTGTGTTCCAGCGCGACCGAGACCGCAAACTGGGGGAAGCCATGCAGGTAATTCGTGGTACCGTCAAGCGGGTCGATAATCCAGCGGTAGTCACTGTCGCCCTGCGCGCCGCTCTCCTCGCCCAGAATGGCATGGTCGGGATAGGATTTTAGCAAGGCATCGATGATGATTCGTTCAGCGCGCCGATCGACTTCACTGACATAATCATTGCGGCTTTTCTCAGCGACCGTGATACCCTGCATCCGGTCCATACACTGGATGATAAAATCGCCCGCAGAACGGACCGCGCGGATTCCCATATTCATCATAGGGTGCATTTTTTTCTCCTGTAGATATACTCCGTATTCGTTTTGATCGTTCAACCCGGTCGGAGAAGCTTATTATATGCTGGAACAGGTAAAAATTGTCCTGGTAAATACGACCCACCCGGGAAATATCGGCGCCAGCGCCAGGGCCATGAAAACCATGGGATTGGATCAGCTTGCGCTGGTGTGCCCGCAGCGCTTTCCCAGCGCGGAGTGCACGGCCAGGGCCGCGGGTGCGGACGACATTCTAGCCGGCGCGCAACAGTATTCAAGCCTGGAACAGGCGGTTTCGAACTGCGGACTGGTGTTCGGGACCAGCGCCCGCAGCAGGAGCATTGCCTGGCCGGAGGTTACGCCCGAAACTGCCGCAGCACAGATTTTCGAGCATACCGGCGCCGCGCCCGGCGCAAACGCGGCGGTGCTGTTCGGGCGCGAGAGTTCCGGCTTGACCAACGAAGAACTGGAAATCTGCCATGCAATGATCCGCATACCCACCAATGCGGAGTTTGCGTCGTTGAATATTGCTTCTGCGGTACAGATCATCTGCTATGAAATCAGCAAACTAAGTCTTGCCCGAACAACGGATGATATTGTGGATGACGAGTCCAAATCTGCGGCTACAGTTGGCGAGATGGAACACTTCTATGCGCATTTCGAGCAGACCCTGGTCGAGATCGGCTATCTTGACCCGGCACGACCGCGCCGCCTGATGCGCCGCTTGAGACGTTTATTCAATCGCTCCCGACCCGACAGCAATGAATATAATATCCTGCGCGGCATACTGACCGCGATACAGGAGAAAATTAAGAATTGAGAATTAGGGAATAAGAACTACAATAACGAAAACCTTGAGGAGAAGTTGATTATGTCAAATATGGGCATACGGGATGCCAGGCGGCCTGCGGCCGATGCGTTGCTGCAGGATATCGCCGATTATGTACTGGGCGGCGCGGCCGCCAGTGAAGAGGCGCGCAGCGCCGCGTTCTACTGCCTGCTGGATACGCTGGCCTGCGGCATGCTGGCCTTGAAGTTTCCGGCCTGCACGAAACTGCTGGGACCGGTGGTGCCCGGAGCGGAAATGCCGGACGGCGCGCGGGTACCGGGCACGAATTACCGGCTGGACCCGGTGCAGGCGGCGTTCAACATCGGCGCGATGGTGCGCTGGCTGGACTTCAATGACACCTGGCTGGCCGCCGAATGGGGCCACCCGTCCGACAATCTCGGCGGCATTCTTGCGGTCGCCGACTATCTCAGCCGGAAAAATGCCGCTGCCGGCCAGGAACCGCTGACCGTTGCAAACCTGCTTGACGGCATGATCCGCGCCCATGAGATCCAGGGTGTGCTGGCCCTGAAGAACAGTTTCAACGGCGTTGGCCTGGACCATGTTCTGCTGGTGCGCATCGCCAGCGCCGCGGTGGCCACGGCAATGCTCGGCGGCGATCGCGACCAGGTCATCAATGCCGTATCCAATGCCTGGATCGACGGCGGCGCATTGCGCACATACCGCCATGCGCCGAATACCGGCTCGAGAAAAAGTTGGGCGGCGGGCGACGCGACCAGCCGCGCCGTGCGCCATGCATTGATCGCGCTGACCGGCGAGATGGGTTACCCTTCCGCGCTGAGTGCAGAGCACTGGGGCTTCCAGGATGTGCTGTTCGGCGGCAACGAAGTTGTCGCCGAACGCCCCTTCGGCTGTTACGTGATGGAAAATGTGCTGTTCAAGATTTCATTTCCGGCGGAGTTCCATGCCCAAACCGCAGTGGAAGCGGCGCTGGCGCTGCACAGCCAGGTGCGGGACCGGCTGGATGACATCGATAAGGTGGTTATGGAAACCCAGGAAGCCGGGGTACGCATTATCGATAAGACCGGCCCGCTCGATAACCCGGCGGACCGCGACCATTGCATTCAGTACATGACCGCGATTCCACTGATCTTCGGACGCTTGCGTGCCGAGGATTACGAGGATGACGTCGCTGCCGACCCGCGTATTGACGCACTCAGGGATCGGATGCAGGTGACGGAGAACCGGCAGTTCACCACCGACTACCATGACCCCGACAAGCGCGCCATCGGCAACTCGGTTCAGGTATTTTTCCGGGACGGGTCAGCGACCGAGAGGGTCGTGGTCGAATACCCCGTCGGCCACCGGCGCCGGCGTAGCGAGGGTATTCCGCTGCTATTGGATAAATTCAACGACGCGGTGGCCGGTCACTTCTCTGCTGCCCGAAAAGACGCCATCCTGGCAGCCTGCGCCGACCGGCACGCGCTTGAGCAGATGCCTGTTAACGTCTTCTCGGACCTGTGGGCCGGCGGAGGAGAAGAAGCTTGACCGGCCGGCAGAACCGCGTTAAGAGTACGTACTACTTCGGCAACCAGTTGTCCGAGGGCAGCAGGAAAGACAGGAACCTGCTCGGCGGTAAAGGCGCGAACCTGGCCGAGATGACCAGTATCGGCCTCCCCGTTCCGCCCGGGTTTACCATCACCACCACGACCTGCGCCGAGTATTACCAGAATGGGGGTAAGCTCCCGAAGGGGCTGCAAAGCAGCATCAAACTGAATATGAGCCGGCTTGAGAAGGAAACCGGCAAACGCTTCGGGGATGACGACAACCCCTTGTTGGTGTCCGTCAGGAGCGGCGCCGCGGTGAGCATGCCGGGGATGCTGGACACGATCCTGAACCTGGGCCTGACGGACCGGTCGGTCGCCGGTCTTGGCCGGCAGACGGACAACCGGCGCTTCGCACTGGACGCGTACCGGCGCTTGATCAATATGTTCGGCAACGTGGTCATGGGCATCGACCATGAACATTTCGAGGCAGTTTTCACCGATATCAAGCAACAGCACGGCGTCACCGAAGATGCCGACCTGAAGGAGGAGGGCCTGGAGAAGCTGATAGCCTGTTACAAGAACGTCTACCGGCAGCACGGTGGCGAGGAGTTCCCCCAGGCGCCGCATGAACAACTGGAGAAGGCCGTCGAGGCCGTATTCCGAAGCTGGAACACTCCGCGGGCGCAGGCCTATCGCAAGATAAACAACATCCGCGGACTGATTGGCACCGCGGCCAATATCCAGTCCATGGTATTCGGCAACATGGGCAATGATTCGGGCACGGGCGTTGCGTTCACCCGTGACCCCACCACCGGCAAAAACGAGTTTTACGGCGAATTTCTGGTCAATGCCCAGGGTGAGGATGTGGTGGCAGGCATACGCACGCCGCAGCCGGTCGCCGGGATGAAAAAATGGCGCCCGGAAATCTATGAGCAACTGCTGCGGGTGAAACAGCTCCTGGAGACCCACTATAAGGATATGCAGGATATCGAGTTCACTATCGAAAAAAGCGTGCTCTACATGCTGCAGACCCGTACCGGGAAACGCACCGGCGCGGCGGCGATAAAAATTGCGGTGGATATGGTCAAGGAGAACCTGATCAGCCGCAAAGACGCGTTGTTGCGCGTGCCCGCGAATGACCTGAACCAGGTGTTGCTGCCCTCGTTCGACCAGAAGGCAAAACGGGAAGCGCTGACCACAGGGCTGCCGGCATCCCCTGGGGCCGCGTCGGGTTATCCTGTGTTCACGGCCGACGAGGCGGTGGAAAAGAGTGAGAGTGGCTTGCCGGTGATACTCGTGCGGCGGGAAACCAGCCCCGAGGATATTCATGGCATGCATGTCGCGGAAGCCATCCTGACATCCACGGGCGGCTCCACCAGCCACGCCGCGGTGGTGGCCCGGGGCTGGGGCAAATGCTGCGTGACCGGCGCCAGCGAACTGATCATCGACAACAAGCGCAAAACCCTGACCATCAGGGACAGGTTAATCACCCAAGAGGACATGATCAGTATCGACGGCAGTAACGGCGAAGTCATGCTGGGCAACGTACCCAAACAACCGCCGGTGTTCACGCCTGAATTCAAAACGATCATGACCTGGGCCGACGAAACACGCAAACTGGTAATTCGAACCAATGCCGATACGCCGATGGATGCGGCCGCAGCGTTGGAGTTCGGCGCTGAAGGCATCGGGCTCTGCCGTACCGAGCACATGTTCTTCGGCGAAGACCGCATTGCCGCAATGCGTGAAATGATCCTCGCCGATAATGAGGCCGCGCGGCGCAAAGCGTTGAAGAAACTGTTGCCGTTCCAGCGCCGAGACTTCGAAGGGATCTTCAGCGCGATGCGCGGCCTGCCGGTGACGATACGGTTGTTGGACCCGCCGCTGCATGAATTCCTTCCGGAAGACGTAAAACAGCAACGCCGGCTTGCGCGCAGCATGAAGGTCAGCGCCGAGAAGGTCATGCACCGGGTCAACCAGTTGCATGAGGTCAATCCGATGCTGGGCCACAGGGGGTGCCGATTGACAGTGACCTATCCGGAAATACTGGAGATGCAGGTAACCGCGATCGTCGAGGCGACGATAAACTGCCGGAGGAAACGTATCAACGCAAAGCCGGAGATTATGATCCCGCTGGTCGGACTCGAAAGTGAGCTGTCCATGCTCAGGGAAAAGGTGGACCAGGTTATCAGCGATGTAGTGCACAGGAAAAAGTTCACCGGCAAAATGGATATCCTCATAGGCACCATGATCGAGGTTCCCAGGGCCGCCATCACTGCGGACGCTATCGCGTTGCACGCCGATTTCTTCAGTTTCGGCACCAACGACCTGACCCAGATGACCCTGGGCTACAGCAGGGACGATATCGGTAGTTTCATGCCCGAATACCTGGAAAAGAACCTGTTGGAAGAAAACCCGTTCCAGAGCATTGACGTCACCGGCGTGGGCCAGCTCGTGGAACAGGCGGTACATCGGGGCAGGTCAGTCAAACGGGAACTGAAATGCGGCATCTGCGGCGAGCATGGAGGCGACCCGGAATCGATCAACTTTTTCCAGTCAGTGCAACTGGACTATATTTCCTGCTCACCGTTCCGAGTCCCCATCGCGCGCCTGGCCGCGGCCCAGGCCGCGCTGCGGAATCAACTGGAATTGTTCAGCTAGGAACTTCTGATACATCAGGTTGGAGCGGGTGATGGGAATCGAACCCACGTTCTCAGCTTGGGAAGCTGATGTTCTGCCATTGAACTACACCCGCACAGGAATTTTTATATTAACATGGATGCACAGTATGGACAGGATTAACAATGTTTTTGCCACATGTTTTGCCACAGAGCACACAGAGGAATTATAGTTGTATAATTTAATGCGCAAATTATGCGGACACACTAATATCCTGTAAATCCTGTACATACATGTTAATTTATCAGGCTCATGAATATAGTTGTTAATGGTGAACAAACTTCGCTGGCGGACGTGGCAACGGTATCCGACCTGATTGCCGCGCTGGACATTGAAGGCAACGTCGCGGTGGAGATAAACAGGGAGATAGTCTCCCGTAGTACCTTTGAGTACCATCAGCTTGCTGATGGCGATGAAATTGAGATAGTCACTGCAATCGGTGGTGGCTGAGGTAACCTGATTGAATAACCCTGCATCCTCTGCGCTCTCCGTGGCTGAACAACCTGGCGAAGACACTTTCAACATTGCCGGTAAGGTCTACTCATCGCGCCTGCTGGTCGGCACGGGCAAATACAAGGACCTGGAGGAGACCGGCAAGGCCATTGCAACCAGCGGGGCGGAAATCGTCACGGTGGCGATCCGCCGCACTAATATCGGCCAGGCAAAAGACGAACCCAACCTGCTCGACTACGTCAGCCCGGATGAATACACCATTCTGCCCAACACCGCAGGCTGCTTCGACGCCGATTCGGCGCTGCGCACCTGCCGTCTGGCGCGCGAACTGCTCGGCGGCCAAGACCTGGTGAAACTGGAAGTGCTGGGAGATAAAAAGACCCTGTTCCCGGATATCCCGGCAACCCTTGAGGCCGCAGAGATACTCGTAAAAGAAGATTTCAAGGTCATGGTGTACACCAACGATGACCCGATCATCGCGCTGCGCTTCGAGGAAATGGGCTGTATCGCGGTAATGCCGCTGGCCGCGCCCATCGGTTCCGGGCTGGGGATACGCAATCCTTACAATATTCGGACCATCGTTGAGAACGCCGGTGTGCCTATCCTGGTGGACGCAGGCGTCGGCACCGCTTCGGACGCGGCAATTGCGATGGAATTGGGCTGCGACGGCGTGCTGATGAACACGGCCATCGCGGAAGCGAAAAATCCGGTACTCATGGCATCGGCAATGAAAAAAGCCGTGGAGGCGGGCCGGGAGGCCTACCTTGCCGGGCGCATGCCGAGACGGGCATACGCCAGCGCGTCATCGCCGATTGATGGAACTTTTTTCAGCTAACTCCTGGCGCCCGTCAACACGCCGCGGCAAAGGATATGCCGCCCTTCATCAAATACTGGAATGCGCCTGTCCGGGTATGCCTGAAATCAGCGCTTCTGCAAAGGAGTTATAAACCATGTCCGGGAAACGCTCTGTCAGAAGTTATGTATTGAGACAGGGTCGGCTGACAAAGGCGCAGGCCCGCGCTATCGACAAGCATTGGGCTGAATTTGGCGTCGACTACCGGGACGAAACCCTGGACCTTAATGAATTGTTCGGACGGGATGCGCCTCGGATACTGGATATAGGCCCGGGCATGGGCGAGACAACCCTCGAACTGGCAAGCAGGAATCCCGAAAACGATTACTTAGCGGTCGAGGTGCACCGCCCCGGTATCGGCCGCCTGCTATACGGTATAGCTGAACATCGACTGAGCAATATCCGGGTGATCAACCATGACGCGGTCGATGTGGTAAACCGGCAGTTACCAGAACATTCACTGACTTCCATCTACATCCATTTCCCGGATCCCTGGCCCAAGAAACGTCACCATAAACGGCGCCTGGCACAGCCGGGCTTCATCAACAGGCTGACGGCGCTGATGAAAAGCGAGGGGCAGTTATACCTAGCCACCGATTCTGAGGACCTGGCCGAACATATGCTGTTGGTATGTGACGCTGAACCCGGCCTGGTCAACCAGGCAGGACGCGGCAATTTCGCACCGCGGCCCCAATGGCGGCCACTAACAAAGTTCGAACAACGGGCATTGGATTTGGACCACCAGGTACGGGAACTTATATATTGTCGGCGAACCTGATAAGATGGACTTCAATTGCTGACATGTCAGATTTAACTCAAACCGCAACAGACATCGCCAGGGAAGCCGCGGAGAAAATCATGGGGGTCTACGAGACGGATTTTGAGGTCCGGAGCAAGACCGACCGAACTCCACTCACCCAGGCCGACATGTCCTCTCACGATGTAATTTGCAGCAGACTGACGCGGCTCACGCCGGATATTCCCGTACTGTCGGAAGAATCCGCACATATTCCCTATTCAACAAGAAAAACCTGGAACCAATACTGGCTTGTCGACCCATTGGACGGCACCCGCGAGTTCATCAAGCGCAATGGCGAATTTACCGTGAACATTGCCTTGATCCGGAACAATTATCCCGTGTTGGGCGTGATTTACGCGCCAGTGATGGACCTTTGCTATTACGCCGCACAAAACGAGGGCGCCTACAAGCAGGGCGATGGCGGCAACGCAGACCTCAAACTCAAGGCAAAGACCAGCCATGCCGACGCGCTGGTCGTCGCCGGGAGCCGCTCCCATGGCAACAAAAGGCAACAAGCGTTCGTCAGCAAAATGGGCGACCAGGTTGAATACATTGCGATAGGCAGCTCCCTGAAATTCTGTCTCGTGGCCGAAGGCGTTGCTGACATCTACGCGCGCTTCGGACCTACTTGCGAGTGGGACAGCGCCGCTGGCCAGTGCATCCTCGAAGAAGCAGGCGGCAGGGTAACCGACACCGATTTCACCCGCCTGCGCTACAACGCCAAGGAGTCCTTGCTCAATCCTGATTTCCTGGCCTTTGCTGATCCTGCATTCGAGTGGAAAAGCTGTTTGTGATTAGGATAAATCTTACGAATCTAACGGTCGTTTCCTATGAAACTTGAGTTCACCAAGCATGCAACACGCGTGCTGGCAGAGCGGACAATCCCTCGCATATGGGTGGAACGAACTGTCCGTGAACCGGAACTTCGACAACAGGACCCGAATGATCCACTTGTAGAGCGCTTTTACCGTCGCATCCCCGAAAATGGCGGTCGTGTCTTGCGGGTAGCTGTAAACACTAAGGTTGCGCCGTGGCGGGTGGTAAGTGTATTCTTTGATAGAAGCAAGCGAGAAAAATTATGAAACTGCATGTCGATAAAGAAGCTGATGCGCTCTACCTGCGTTTGGATAATTCAAAAATTGTCGATTCAGAGGAAGTCTCACCGGGAGTCGTTCTCGACTATAATGAAGCCAACGAACTCGTAGGGGTAGAGATGTTGAACCTTTCCAGACGCTCCTCAAGCATCAAGTGGTCTTCCCTTGAATTTGAAACCTCGTAGAGCGGCTTTGAAGAACAGACCGAATCGCTACCCGACGATCCTCACCGCATGATCTTGGACGAATCAACCTCAATGGTCTAAAGTTACTGGCATGAGCAATAAAATAGATAAAGGTGGACAGTTCCCCGATATCGAACTGAACATTGCCGGAGGAGGCAGGCTGCGCCTCCCGGGTGATATCAGTACCCCTTATGCCTTCATCCTGTTCTATCGCGGTCATTGGTGACCTTTCTGCCGCCGGCAGTTGGTCGGCTTCGAAAAACAACGCAAGGCGCTGGCCGAGCTTGGCGTGAGCATTGTTGCGGGTTGCGTGGATTCAGAGGAAAAAACAGCCGAAGTCGCTTCTGAACTGGGCTTCCCCGTCGCCTGGGGCATGACTCGCGAGTTAGGTGAACAATTCGGCGCCTGGTGGGACGAAGGGAGAGAATTCATCCAGCCCAGCGAATTTTTCCTGACCGCTTCAGGCAAGGCGCTCGCTTCCACGTACAGCAGCTCCCCGATAGGCCGGATGGATCCGGAAGACGCCGTCACCCTGGCAAAATTCATCATTCAGAAAGCGTAGCAGCGGGTCGGGTCAGCCAGGTCCGACCCGGTATTTTACCGCCACAGCATTTCAATGACTGTAATTTCGTTCTCCCCGGTGTTGGTATGGCTGTGAGTCTCTCCTCCCGCCTGCCATTGAAAATCGCCGGCTTTGACCTGCCGCGCATTGCCGTTGCCATCTGATATTTCACCCGCGGACAGGTAAACTTTTGTAAAGGGAAGATGATGCGTATGAACCCCCGTTTGCTCTCCCGGCTGCAAGTGGATTTCATAGACACTGGCATGGGGTTTTTCCGTTAGCAGGACCATGCCGCCGGTATCGCCTTCCAACGCCGCCTTGTCAGCAGATTTGTCGCCCTTGACGCCGATGGCAATAACATGGAATGGCGTTGTGCCGATGTTCCCGACACGATGGACATGCGGCAAATCGTGGTTGTCGGAACTGAACCTGATATCACCGGTTTTAACATCTGCGACTCTCCTTTCCTCGCCTAAGGGTTCCGCCCAGACTTTGGTCCCCACAATCGTGACGTAAAGCAGATCGAGCTTATGTTCATGGTTCAGACTCACGTAACCGGGCGGCAAAAAAACATTCAGGATCATGGCCTGATCGTTCTCAAACACCAGCTTGTGCTGCGGTTCCTCGTACACCGGTATCCAATCCTGCGCAGATAAAGCGGAGCAACATACCGCCAGGAGGACACTGCCTAAAACATTACGGAAGCTGATCAATCTACTCATGTCGTATTATTCTCCTTCAGTAACACAGCAAGTTGCGAATCCTGGGATTTTAATTTTACGAAGTTCTGACTTAATCTCACAGGTGAGATTTTCAGGCTTGATAATCTTACATTAAAACGTTGACAATATTGCAGTAATTAACCCCGCGCCGGCGACGAGTTGATTTGAAGAAGTGACCGAATACATCCGTGGCGCGGGACCTGCTTACCGCAGCTTCGTCCATGATCGTCTGTTGGAACACGGTACGGTTGATCAACGATTGCATGAGGAGCATACCGTGACGGGTTTACTGTTCTACCGGATACAGAATACAAATTGGTGGCCAGGGACATCTCCATAAAACAATCGAGTTTTTCGGACTTGGCCTATAAGCAGAAAAAGACGACCCGCAAAGAGCGGTTTCTTGCCGAAATGGATGCAAAGGGTTATATCAGGTATCGCAGAAACTCTTCAGCGCTGATTATCAATACTTTATATTTCCCCAGTTCAACAATATCAAATACATCCGGTTTATTCACAACCTGGAGTACATACGGGCAATTTATTTGCGGCAAAAACACTTTCCAGTTTTCCGATAATTTTTCCTGGTTCAGCTTTACTTCCACCGGAAACCAGGGCTTGTTGTTCTTCAACAGGAGAAAATCGATTTCCTTTTTTTCCTTGTTCCTGAGATAGCGCAGTTCATAGTCGCCCTCTCCCGTATCAGTCAGGTAGTCGCAATATTTCAACAAGTGCAATGCTACCAGGTTTTCGAAGCGAGATGCCTCATTTTCCACCTCGCTCCAATCCCAGAGATACAGTTTTCCCTCTTTTTTTATGGAGCGGGACAGGGATTTTGAGTAGGGCTTGACCTCAAAGAAATAATACAATTCGTTAAGGTACTGCAACCAGCGCCTGACTGTGGTATAGGCTACCTCAAGGTCTTCACTCAACGACGTGATGCTTAACTGGTTAGCTGCGCGCTCCGGCAACAGACTCGCAAGCATTTCCACCTGGCTTAACTCCGGCAGCCGGCTCAGGTCCCGCAAGTCCTCCCTGATTACTCTCTCCACCCGGTTACGCCGCCACAGGTTCAGGGTTCTGTCTGTTCCCGCCAACAGAGGCTCCGGGAATGGGCCGAACCGCAGTAACAAAGGCAGGTAATCTCTGGCTCTCCCGCTGATTTGAATGGAACGGTCGAATACGGCAGGCAATAAGTCAGGAGCGGCAATTCCAGGCTTCCTGCGAAGCATTTCATACAGTGAGAAGGGATGCAGGCGCAGGTGATAGTATCTGCCCAGCAGGCTGTCACTGCCTTTCCGGTATACATTCAGGCGCGCGCTGCCGGTCACCAGTATATCGCAGGACATGTCCAGGGTATCGTAAACCCCTTTAAGGTTTTTCTTCCAGGATTTTGCCTTGTGCAGTTCATCCAGAACGATTAACGGCCTGGCGTCTTCCTGCGCGGCAGGCGGGATTATCCCGCTCGGGTCTTTGGTCCAGAGACGGCGGAACTTAATCTCGTCCCAGTTGTAATAACGACCGGTTTCGTACTGTCTTAAAATGCGTTTGGCCAACGTGGTTTTGCCGCATTGCCTGGCCCCGGACACGAAGGCCATTTTTCCGGATTGAAAACAGACCTCACTGAGTATATTTTCCAGGTAGCGCTCTTTCATGATGACCATTTTATCGGCTGTCAATAAAATGGTCAATAAGTGCGAAATTCAGCTGGCCATTTTTTTGTCTACCGATAAAATGGTCAAAAGTTGGGTCCGGATGTTAATTTGCCAGTACCATAAAGATTTTAATGGAACATGCAACTGGTGGCCAGGGACAGAATCGAACTGCCGACACAGGGATTTTCAGTCCCCTGCTCTACCTACTGAGCTACCTGGCCAGGGAGATAAGAGCGCCATACCTGTGGCGCTGCGGAGCAAAATAGTGTATTAAATCTGACTCCGGGTTTTCCGTCAAGAGGATATTGCCATGACGCAGGAAGAAATAACGCTTGCACTGCGCGGGACTCTGATACATGCGCCGGCTGTGGGCGTGGTTGAAATTCTTGAAAACGCGCTGATCACAGTGGATAACAGCGGTCAAATCGCCGCAGTAACGACTCCGCAAGAACCGGACTACGCGGCGCTGGAGCAGGCGGCGACACGGACAGGCAAGCTCAGGCAACTATCGCAAAAAGAGTACCTGTTGCCCGGATTGGTCGACACCCATGTGCATGCGCCGCAATGGCCGCAACTGGGCAAAGCGCTGGACCGGCCACTGGATGTATGGCTGCAGCAGTATACGTTCCCGCTGGAAGCCAGGTATGCCGACCCGGATTTCGCCGAGCGGATTTACCGCAGCCTGGTTCGTACCTTGATCGCCAACGGGACGACAACGGCGATGTACTACGCGACCATTCACCTTGAGGCATCAAGCCTCTTGGCAGAAATCTGCCTGGAGCAGGGCCAACGGGCGCTGGTGGGCAAAATCGCGATGGATAATCCTGAACAATGCCCCGACTATTACCGCGATGCGAGCGCTGGGCAGGGCTTGGAAGACTCCGAGAACTTCCTGGAGCAGGTACTGGGTTTACCCGGCAACGCGGGCAGGTTGGCGCTACCGGTGATCACGCCGAGGTTCATCCCCGCGTGCACGGATGAAATGCTGCGGGGATTGGGCAAACTGGCGCAACGCACCGGTTGTCATATCCAAACCCATTGTTCCGAGGGCGATTGGGAACATGCCTACGTGCTTGACCGCTGCGGAAAAACCGACACGCTTAGCCTGGACAGCTTTGGCCTGTTGACCGAAAAGACAGTCCTGGCCCATTGCAACTTTATCGATGACACTGACATGCGGGCGATCAAGGGCGCGGCAACGGGGATCGCGCATTGCCCGTTATCCAACCTGTATCTAGCCAACGCCGTGTTTCCGGCACGCAAAGCGCTGGACAAGGAATTACAGATCGGCCTGGGCACGGATATCGCCGGTGGCGCCAACCCCGGTATCCTGCACAACTGTCAAATGGCGGTCACTGCCTCACGCGCGTTGGAGGACGGCGTCAATGCGGAACTCCCGGCAGCGGAACGGGGCAGGCCCGGCGAGCGCATTGATTTTCGCGAAGCCTTCTGGATGGCCACCGCGGGCGGCGGTGAGGCCCTTGACCTGAAGGTGGGCAAATTCGTTCCGGGTTACGCATTCGACGCGATCGTGATCGACACGGACGCGCCGGACAGCAATCTCATCATCTGGGATGACCTGGACAGCGATGACGATATTTTACAAAAGATCATCTACAACGCCGACCGCCGTAACATCAGACAAGTATGGGTGCAGGGGAGACAGATCAAGGGTTGAGAGAGTCAGAAAATTTGTGCCTGGCAGCGATACGAATTATAATTGGCAGATGACCAAAGCGGTCATTTTCAATACAATCATGAATGAAAGGAAACGTTGTTTGTGGAAATCATATGGAACCTCGGCAAGGCAGCGCGCAACCTACGGAGGCATGGCGTCTCATTTCAAGAGGCGGCTACGGTATTTAATGACCCACTAAGTTTGACTGGATATGACCCTGACCATTCATTTGAAGAAAACCGTTATATTACAGTCGGGATTTCTCACAATGGACGAGTTATGATGGTAGCCCATTGCGACCGGAATGATCATGTTCGGATCATCAGCGCTTGAGAACTTACACGCAGAGAAAGAAGACAATATGAAGAAGGAATCACCTGAAAAGATGAAAGACGAGTTACGTCAGGAATATGACCTGTCTGAATTACTCCGGGGTGGAGTAAAAGGTAAATACGCGAAGCGTATCCGCGCCGGAACCAACCTTGATTTATTACCGGATGATGATTCCAACGCCTCTTGCCGGGAAACAGCGCAAGAGGAAAACCTCAATCTTACTCACTCAAAGTAAAAACAAAGAGTCAGAAACGCATCACGACACCGGCACATACTCCTTCGGTTTGTCTGAGCCTTCACCAAAGAAATATTTTTCCATTTCCTCCTCCAGGAACTTGCGCGCCTTTGGCTCAAACGGAGTCAAGCGGTATTCGTTGATCAGCATGGTCTGGTGAGACAGCCACATTTGCCAGGCTTCCTTGGATACGTTTTCATAGATGCGTTTGCCCAGGTCGCCGGGGTATGGGGGGGCAACCAGGCCCTCCGCTTCCCGGTTCAGTTTTATACAGTTGACTGTGTTCGCCATGATGTTTTCTCCCAGTGTTATGCTACCTGCCTCAGCAATGTCTTGACCGGCGCGGCGATAGCTATTTCCATACCGCGTTCGGGGTTGTGCCAAAGGTAGCTTTCATTATCCCGTATTGTATCAGCCTTATCCTGGATTACGCCTTTCATCGGCGTAATATCCAGGTGGAAGTGACTGAAGCTGTGGCGGATTTGCGGCAGAGTGGTAAGCGCCTCAGACACCAACGCTGCGCGTGACTCTATCCAGTCAGCCAGTTCCGCGCCGGAGCGGTATTCCGGGAAGCTCCATAGCCCGCCCCAGATACCGCTTGGCGGGCGTTTTTCCAGCAGGATTTCTCCCTGCTCGTTTTGCAGCAGGGCAAATACCACCTTGCGTTCCGGCAAGGCTTTTCTGATTTTCCTGGTGGGTAACTGTTGCTGTGCCCCATGGCGTTGCGCATAGCAAGCGGATACCAGCGGACAATCCTCGCAATGCGGACTACTGCGGGTACAAACAGTGGCGCCCAGGTCCATGATAGCTTGCGTGTAAGCGGCGGTTTGCTGTTGCGGCGTCTCCCGCTCGGCCAACTCCCACAAGCGCTTCTCCACTTCTCGCTGCCCCGGCCATCCGTATATGCCGTAGTAGCGGGTCAGCGCCCGTTTTACGTTACCGTCGAGGATAGGCGCGCGCCGGCCATGCCCCAGACACAGTATCGCGCCCGCGGTGGAACGGCCGATGCCGGGCAATGCCATCAACGCATCCAGGTCAGCAGGCAGGCGGCCCTGGTATTCCTGGACGATAATCCGGGCGGCCCGGCACATGTTTCTCGCCCTGGCGTAATATCCCAGTCCGGCCCAGAGGCTCAACGCTTGATCCAGAGGCGCGTCAGCCAGTGTGTGCGCGTCCGGAAACCGTTCAACAAAACGGAGAAAATAAGGGATCACGGTTTTCACCTGGGTCTGTTGCAGCATGATTTCGGAGACCCAGACGCGGTATGGGTCCGCATCCTGCTGCCAGGGCAGATCATGCCGGCCATGGCGTTTGAACCAGGGCAGCAATGCGGCAGCCAACTCAGGCATCGGGCGCACTGCCAGCGAGTCTCTCCATTGTTAATATGCTCTCTTGCGCCTCCTTGACCATCTTGCGTTTCAGAAAATACGGACCAATAGCGGGGGGGATCCAGAAATCAGGCTCCAGATTGAAGCTGTAGACCATTTCAGAGCGGCCCCGGCCGCGCGCTTTGATCTGCCATTCAGCCCTGCCGGATTTAAAATCGCTCTGCTTCGGAACCATGTGCGCTACCAGCCTGCCTTCGGGGAACAGCTCCACATCTTCGACCATGACCGCCTTGAAACAGAAAAATACGATGCAGGTACCGACGACAAGCCGGCGCCGGGTCTTGTCTTCGGGCGCATCCTTGACAAGCGAAGATTCGAGCATCACTTCGCTGAGTTGATGAAAATTCTCGTGATCCGTAAGTAGCGCCAATAAGTCTTCCTTCCCGGCATCAACTTGCATGACCAGGTGCAACCGATAATCGTTACCCTCATGTTCCACATGGGCGGACTCTATCTCGCCGGCGCCCGACAGGCCGCTGAAAAACACCAGGTGAACTATAAAAAGCAACCGCATAGGCGCAAGCCAATGAGTTATGCCAAGCCGGCTTTCAATAATACAATGATCAATTCCTCTTGAAAATCCCTTTCAAACCTTCCTTCAAACCCTCTTTCAGCAACTCCTGCAACGGATCGATTTCGGCGTCTTCTTCCGGTTCCTGCCCGTTCTCCGGTTCTTCAGAATCGCTTGCGCCGGGAAGCTTCAGGTCCAGCACATTGAGGACCCGATCCACGAGTAAGCCCCTGAGAATATCCTCCCAGGCCAGTCTTATTTTCGGATCGCCCAAAGCGCCTTCGATAATTAACGGCAACGCCAGGCCTTCCAGTTCGGCCAGTTCCCTGCCGCCCGCGCCTTTTGCGCTATTGACCACTGTCGCAATGGCTCGGTAATCGATACTATCGTCATGCAGGTTTGCCAACACGCCGCTGCCTTGCAGACGAAACGCCGGCGCCTTCAGCGCCAGGTCGTCCATGCGGACAATACCGTTTGTTGCTACGGGATTGCCGGAAAATTCAGCAAAATCAGTTGCCGCGCGCGCCTCCACATCTATAACCTGGCCTTTTTTGAACTGCTTCCATTGGCGTAATGCCCGGCCCAGGTTGAAACCGGTAACCGCGCCCTCAGTAAATTTCATGCTCATCTGTCCATTAAGACTGCGTTTCATAGCCTCGACGCTGTTACCCTCAGCGGTCAGCGCCGCAGTGAAATCCCCTTTGCCGCGCAATCGCGCCGCGCCGGTCATGTCCGCGAGCAGAGGTTCAGCCTGGATGCCCTGCAGGTTTGAATTGAACGTGAACACGGGAGGTTCGACGCCGGCATCCAGCCTGACATCGGCAGATAGCCGACCTTCATACAGGGATGTGGTCACCGGGTCTGCCTGCAACACGCCGTCCCTGGTCTCCAAGCGCATCCTGAAATCAGCCAGGCGCGCCCCGGCCACTATCAATTGGCCTACACTCAGTTCACCGTCCACATCGGTAGCGGTCAGGGCGGCAACAGGCAACGCCGTGAGCGCGGTATCCTCGTTCTTGGCTGCTGCCGGACGGGCGATCGTTTCCGAATCTGGCGGCCGGTAACGGTCCAGGTCGATTTGATCCAACGCCAGGTCGAACTGCATAACAGACCTGGTCTCAGCTTCGGTAATACTGAATTCACCGTTCAGGCGCGTGTCATCCAGTTGCAACACCATGTCTTCCAGACTCAGCCCGGTATCCGAGAGGTCGAAGCTGCCGGACCAGGACACCCGGGAAAACACTTCTTCATCTGCAGTAGCAGGAAGTTTCTGGCCCACGCGCTGCGCCAACTGCCGCAGGTTGAACGGCGCAGCCTGCAGCCGGCCGGCGGCAGTCGGTTTATCGAAAATACCGGTGAACTCCACCTGGCCACTGGTCTCCAATCCCAGCCCCAGCAGGCTAAGGTCGTCCAACGACAGCGTCTCCTTTTCCAAGTCGATCCGGGTGTTCGCATTCAGCGTCATGGCTGTCTCTGTTCCCGGGATATCTGCGCCGGCGAACATGGCCTTAACGGTCATGGGCTCCAAGGAAATGGCCGACCTTTTCCCCTGCGCCCGGGTATCGATCTCCACCGATTGCAGCGTCTCGGCCAGGCCAGGCTGACCCAGCGCGTTGAGCAAGCCTGCCAGACGATTGCCCTTGACGTTCAAGTTGCCTTCCAGCGTCCCTTTCCTGGCGCCCATATCCCTGGCTTCCAGCGCGCCTGTCGCGCTGATGCCCAAGGCTTGCAGCGACAGGACCGGCACGGACATGTCCCCACTTTTCAGGTCCGCATCAAAAACGGTATTGACATGGAATGACTTGGTTGAGACGCTGGCAAGTTTTCTGCCGTAGGTGGCCAGCGCCGTATCCTGGCCGCCTTGCAGTTGGCCGAATACCTGCAACAGCGTGGGCAGGTCGGATCCGGTTGCGTTCAGTTCGCCCTGGTAACCGGCGGAGTCGGAATGAATGTCACGCGCTTTCACAGCGCCGCTGATATCTGCGCCCGGCATGTTCGCGGACAGTTCCGACAGGTCAATATCTCCCCGCTCCAGGTCCGCATCAACCGAGGCGCTGATGCGGAAGCTGCGTTGTTCCATCCGGGCCAGTTGCGAAGCCAGCGGTTCCACTTCAAGGGCCTTGAATAACAGGCCCAGGTCCTGGCCGCGCGCGTCCAGTGTTGCGGCAATAACAGGCGCCGGCGCATCAATATCCTTAAGACTGATGTCGCCGGTAACCGTGGCATCCAGCATATTAAGGGTTAAACCGGACAGCGCTGCGGTTCCCTCGTCAAGATCAACGTCAACCAGCGCGGACAATGCCGCCGAGGTCGCCCCGCCGGGGATCTGTTTGCTCCTGAGCGTTGCGTCAGCGTTAAGTGGCGCCAGCGTAAATTGCCGCCCGTCCGTGGCATAGTTAATGGCGCTGGTCAGGGCAACCGTGGCGTCCAGCGCCGGCTTCTCACTAGCGCCATGAAAGCTCAAGCTGATGGCAACGGGTTCGCCGTACACCAGTTCTTCAATGGATGCGTCAATGTTAGAGAACTCGTAGCGCACTGATGCCTGGCGGTCGTCCAGGGTTACCCTGGCATCCTCGATAGCAACGCCGCCGAGGGCCAGCGCAGCCAGGGACAGTAACGGCTCGTCGTCCTTTTCAGCCGTGCCGTCGAACCTGTCCCAGTTGGCATCGCCTTGTTCATTGCGAACCAGGTTGAGGACCGCTCCTTGCACGACAACCGTATCCACTTCGTATGCTTCCCGCAACAGGGGGAGTGTTTTGACCCGTAGCTTGAGATAATCCAGGGACGCGAACGGGCCGGCGCCAAACGCTTCGGTGTCGGCGATGGCGACATCGGTGGCTTCCACGCCCAGCCAGGGATAGAAGGTGTAGGCAATGGCGCCGTTCAGGGAGAGTTCACGACCTGTTTGCTTATAAAACCTGGCCTCAATCCAGCCCTTGTGCTCATTCGGATCAATGGTCGATATGTAGACCAGAACAGCAACCAGCGCCACCAAGCCAAGGCCGGCCAGCCAGCACAACAATTTGACCAGTTTTTTCAGCATACCCATGAATGGTAACGCGAACACATTGTATTAAATTGTATTGTCATGATTTGCTGTGTAACTATTACTAACTGACCTGTGCCAACAGTAACATGCCATCGAGGTGTTTAGCGCTCTGGTCATGAGAGTTTAACCTGCGAGTTCCAACACGATGTCTATACTCTCAAGGTGGCGACGCGCGCCGGCAATTGCCGCGCGTACCCTGGCAGGGGCAGTCCCACCCGTATGATCCCGGGCGGCGATGGCGCCTTGCAACGTCAGGCAACGGTATACGTCTTCCTGAATCCCCTCGTGGAATTGCTGTAACTCCGCCAGTTCCAGTTGTTCCAGCTCGCGGCCTTGTTGAATGGCATACTGTACGACCTTACCGACAATGGCATGAGCGTCCCGGAATGCCACGCCCTGCATGACCAGGTAATCCGCCAGGTCGGTGGCCGTCAGGTAGCCTTTCTGCGATGCTGTGAACATATTGTCCCGTTTTACCTGTATGGAGGGAAGCAGCTTCAGGTACGCCTCAAGACACTGCTTCAGCGTGTCTACTGCGTCGAACAAGCGCTCCTTGTCCTCCTGGTTGTCGCGATTGTAAGCCAGCGGCTGGCCCTTCATCAAGGTCAGCATGGCCATCAGGTCGCCATAAACCCGGCCGGTTTTGCCGCGCACCAACTCCGCCACATCCGGGTTTTTCTTCTGTGGCATGATCGATGAGCCGGTGCAGAACGCATCGTCTATATCGATGAAGTCGAAAGCCGGCGACATCCACAGTACCAGTTCCTCGGAAAACCGGGACAAGTGCAACATGACCAGCGCCGCGTTGGCGCAGAACTCGACGGCAAAGTCGCGGTCGCTGACTGCATCCAGCGAATTTCCCGCTAGCGCGTCAAATTCCAGCAACTTGGCAGTCACAGATCTATCGATGGGAAAGCTCGTTCCGGCCAGCGCCGCCGCGCCCAGGGGCAACACGTTAATCCGGGCCAGGCAATCCTGCAAACGTTGGCGGTCGCGCTCCACCATTTCATACCAGGCGAGCATATGGTGGCCGAACGTAACGGGTTGCGCTCCCTGCAGGTGGGTGTAACCTGGCATGATGGTCTCGGCTTCCTGTTCCGCCAGTGTCACCAGCGCCTGCATGTTCTGCACGAGCAACGAGTTAATGGCAGCCACCTCGGCGCGCAAGTACAGGCGCAGGTCGGTCGCGACCTGGTCGTTACGGGAACGGCCGGTATGCATTTTTTTACCGACTTCGCCGACCCGCTCCACCAGCGCCGCTTCGATATTCATGTGCACATCTTCCAGTTCCCGTTTCCAGGCGAACTCGCCCGCCACAATCTCGGCGAGGATGGCGTTCAGTCCGCTACAGATATGCGCGGCGTCATCTTCTGTCAATACGCCAACGCGCGCCAGCATCTCCACATGGGCGATCGAACCCTGGATATCATACGGGGCCAAACGCCGGTCGAAAGACACGGATTCGGTGAACTGTTCCACGAATTGATCCGTGGACTCGGTAAAGCGACCGCCCCAGGGTTTGACTGTGTCTTTTTTGGCTGCCATCGGCTGGAATAAGATTATTTTTTACTGGTGACAGTATAACGCAGGCACGCCAAAAGGCGCGAAATCAGAGTAAAATATGTGTTTTTCCGCGCTAAATTGATCAATTTACTCTAATCCTGATCTCTCACCATGCCGCATGGGCTGAGAAATCCGGGCTAACCTCATATCTCCCAGGTATCCTCAGCCGCGTTGTAGAGATAACAGGTTGTTAACTTCCCCGCCTCCACGGCGCAAACCTCCGACAGACGTCTGACTCCAGCGCCATCCAGGTAGTCCATGTGCAGGACCATATGCAGGTTGTGCAGGTACTCGGCCTCGATTGTCTTGAACGGCAGGGTCGAGCGGCCCATGGTCAGGCTGACCAGACGCGTCAGCGCCGCCCTCGCGTTATTGGCATGCAACGTGGTACAGACGCCGCGATGGCCCGTGTTCAGCGCCTGAAAAAACACTTCGGCAGCGTCCGGTTCCCTGATCTCGCCAACGATGATACGGTCCGGTCTCTGGCGCAGGGAAGCCGCCAGCAGGGTTGCCAGGGTAAGCGCCGGCGTATCCTCTGAATCATGTTGTTGCGCCTCCATTTGTATCACGTTAGGAGCATTGAGGCTGATCTCAGCCACATCCTCACAGACCACGATCCGCTCGCCTCGCGGAATTGCATGGGACAGCGCATTGAGCAACGTGGTCTTGCCGCTGTTGGTGGCGCCGGAAACAAGCAGGTTGTCGCCGCGTTCCACGGCAGCCAGTAACAGTTCCTTGATGGCGGCGTTGATGGTATGGCTTGCTTCCAGGCGCTCCAGGTCCAGGTCACGCCGCCGGTGCAGGCGAATCGACAAGGTACAACCGGAAGGCGTCGCGGTGGGCAATGTCGCGCAGACCCGGCTGCCATCCGGCAGTCGGGCATTGATGATCGGCGTCTTCACCGGATCGAAAAACTGCGTCAGCGCGTTCGCGATCTGCTCGATCAATGTGGCGACTGAGACATCATCCGGAAAAGCCAGGTCAGTCCGGTACATGCCCCGCTCCATGTCATCCGCCCAGATATCATCGTAGCGGTTGACCATGATATTCGTCACCCGGTCATCATCCAACAGGGACTGGATAGGGGAAAGGTAGAACCTGACCAACTCCCAGTCGGCGCTGGTCAATGCGGCAAGCATAATGATCCTTGATTCATTTCCGTAACGTTTCCTGACAATTTCCGCGTTATGGTCTACGGGAAGGGTCGTTTCAGTGATTGTAACTCATGAAACCCTTCCAGCGAAATCAAAAAATCAAAAGAATGCAGGGGAACCATTTGTTTAATTGTATTCCCGCTTTTGCGGGAATGGGATGGGGAACTGGTTGGTTCACGGCACATTAACAGCAGCAAATTGACAGGATGACCAGTGGATTTACTTCTGCTAGAATCCTGGCATTGAGGAAATAACTGGAGGAAGCCGGCGGGCGGAATGCCGGCTTGCAGGAATTTGGATAATCTACTTACCCGCATGGCAAGCTGGAGCGACCCCTGGTTCTGGGTGTGCGTCGCCGCGGTCATCTATATCAATGCTGTCGTCGGTTTTTTCCCCCTGTCTTCGGTGCGGGAGTTAACGCCCGTAGAGCGCCTGCTTATGCACATCCGGCGGGTATTATTGCTGTTGTTTCTGCTGTTGTTACCGGGTTTTCCTCTGTGCCTGTGGTTTCTGGCAGCGAATGTTACCGGCGACATCGTGGCTGCCAACAATATTGTTCATATTGTTGTCATCAGCCAGGCTGACAGGATGTGGGGGTTGCTGGCCAGTTTGCTGCTTGCGGGTCTGTTGAGCAGAATCATCTTCCTGCGCTACCTGTACCCGCGCTTTTCGTCGTGGTTCATTTTCAGGCGGGTCTCCCAACGCGGCGACCAGGTTTCCGATATTCGCACCGAGGTCGGCCGATTCCGGAATAAACCGTTCCGGCCCGAAAAGTATTACCGGGCCGGAATGATATTTATCGGGCTGCGTGAGGACAAGACACCCATGCACATCCCTGTGCGGGAGTGGAAGACCTGGAACCAGCGCATGGTTGGCGCTACCCAGACCGGCAAAGGCGTCCTGTTCGGGGTGCAACTTGACCAGTCCGTGCGCCAGGGCTTTTGCACGGTATTTTTTGACCTCAAGCCGGACGAGCACGCGCTGGGCATCCTGCGCAAAGCCTGCGAGCAAGCCGGCAGGCGCCTGGTAACCGTGGATTTCAATGGCGAACTGCCGGGGAAGTGGTCGCCGTTCAGGACCGGCACCGAGCGGGAGATAAAAACCCGGCTGATGCAAGCCTACAACCTGGTTGAACGGGGCGACACTGCGGATTTCTACAAGATCGGTGAGCGGGAATTCCTGGAATCAATCTTTCACAAGTGGAGTAAGGAACTGATCGACCTGCCGAAGCTGCTCAGAAGCGCGGCCAAACCCCCGCCTACCATCACCAACCTGACCCGGGAGATGCTGGCGTTATCCGCGCTGAAACCCGGACGCGGCAAGGGAGTGGATATCGAACGTGTATTACGCGAGAACGCGGCGCTTTACGTGCGTTCATCAGCAACCGACCCGGTGGTGAAACGCGCCACCCAGGTATTCCTGTTATGCCTGTTGCAGGCGGCGACGCGCATGTACCGGCGCCGCGAACGTTCAAGCCACCTGTTTATTGGCGTGGACGAGGTCAAGTTTCTCGCCACCGACATCCTCGGAGACATGCTGGCGACCATCACCGGATTTGATTGCCACCTGGCCATCGCCTACCAGAGCCTGGGAGACCTGAAATCCGTGAACCCGCGCCTGGTCAATGTGGAAGCGCTGGAGTTCAGCGTCGAGAATAACTGCAAGATGTCCCTGTACTACCAGCCCAATGACTTTGAAACCGCCGACTACGCGGCCCGGCAAAGCGGCACAAAACAGGCCAGCCGTTACCGCATGAACGTGGACATCAACAAGGCCGGCGGCGAAACCTACGCCGACAGAAACCTGATTACCCAGGAAGATGTTTACTACATACACCCCAACACGCTGATGATGCTCCCCTCCCGGGTAGCCATGGCAAAGATGCCGGGCCGGCTGGCGGAGCTCGTTCACACCTACTGGGTGGCCGTTGAACCTGCCTACCTCGATTAAAAAAATTGTACGCCCCTATTGCTTGGTACGGTTGCCAGAGGCCAAAGCACTCCCCAGTACCACTCCCTCCTCCGCTCAACACCTATAGGGGAACAGGTTTCACGGGATGGGCACATCTTCCCGCTTGCGCGGCGCGCCTTTTGCCACCGTCCTTGCCAGTTCCGGCGAAGCCGTTGGGCATTTATTCAAGAACCTAAGCCGCGCCGCAAATGTCGCCGGCCAGGTAAATTTTTTGATCGCGAAATAGTGGGACAGCGCCGGGTTGCATGCGGCCGGGCGCGCCGGGGACGACAAGCACAACAGAGCTTCGCAGGACAGGCGGGTGACGCCCGTCAACAGTTCGGCGCTTGAAGCCGACTGTCCGTGGGCAAGGGTCAACAGCAATAACAGCTTAAAACAGATCCGTTTCATTTCCGGTTCTCCTACAAGTCAGACTCCCACTATACAGGGATGAATCGCTCCTGATAAGTCCTTACAGCTTAAAACCCTTATGATCAGTACGCGCACAAACATGTAGCTATTGGCACAGGCCGGGGCATTCCCCCGTACCACTCCCGCGGAAGCGGGAGTCCAGTCGATTACTATGTCGCCCGCAGGGCGACCCATTCACATAAAAAAAGGCGATCCAAGGATCGCCTTTTCCGCCGGTCAGCTCCAACCTGCTGCAAGCGCGAAGGGCATGTCGCGTTGCTGTTGGACGCTGCGAAGGTGACGCACCGGTTCCAAAAATGCCAGGCAGACTGTTATTTTCTCAAAACTGTCGAAATTATTGACCGCTTCGTGGTAGTCAATAACGACAGAAGAGTAATAACCTTCTTCGACATCCTCGATACGGATCTCGGCAACGTAGAAGGAAGCGCCAAAGCCTGTGACCTCGAAGGTCAGGCCCCGGTACTTGTCGTTAACCAGGTCGCCACGGTTGACTTCGCCGTCCCTGACTATCGTATACCAGCCATCTTCATTTTTCTCTGCTCTGGGAGCAGAGTTAATACCAGCAATGAGTTGATAATCTACGCTCATGATCGCTACCTCAAGAGTGGGTTTCAAGGGTAGACGACTCGCAATTATCCGGGGGACCCGGATAAATCCGGGTCGCCCGTTTACTCATAAGAAAGTATAGCCGATCAGGCTAGACAGTCCAAGCGTTCCTGATATATTGTCATGCCATGAAACAGGCACAATTGAAACAATTCGGAGAACTGCCGGGCGCCGCCCGGTTCGATGACCTCGATCACTGGATCATCGCGGTCAATGACACTGGAACAAAGAAACGCTGGCCGCCGTTTCCCTATCGTGACATCCTGCAAAAGCGCGTTGAGCGGCTGCGGCAGAACGGCGACGACGACCCGCCACCGCTGTTGACCGATCTGCCTAATGAAGCAGCGGGACGCATCGCCCTGTCCACCATCAAACCCGACCTTTCCGCGTTCGAATTGCTTTCCCTGGCGCGCAAGCTGGCGCAGGGCCACCGTGACTACCGGGCGCAGGAACTCGGCATCGCGGTCATCGGCTTTTCCGGAAAAAAGGCGGCACAGGTAGCGGAGGCCTTGCTGGCTGCGGTCCTGGCGGCCGATGCGAACATGCCCGACTTTCGCAAAAAGAGTCAAGACCGTGCCAGGCTCGAATGGGTTCACCTGTACGGCGTGCCTGAAAAATACGGGTTTGCCCGCACCTTTGCAGAAGACGAAGGCAACGCGCTGGCGCGTTACCTGACCGCCCTGCCCCAGAATGAACTGACCCCGGGGCTGTACCGCAAACGCATCGCCGACTTAGCCAAAGAGTCCGGCTGGAAAAGCCAGTTCTTCAGCATTGCCCAACTGAAGAAAAAAAAGGCCGGCGCATTCCTGGCCGTGGCCCAGGGCAGTCCGCAACAGGACGGTGGCATCCTGCGCCTGCGCTATACGCCCGAAACACCGGAAACCGGCAATATGCTGGCGCTGGTTGGCAAGGGCATCTGTTTCGATACCGGCGGCGTCAATCTCAAACCGCATAACTTCATGATGGGCATGCACGAAGACATGGAAGGCAGCGCAGTGGCGCTGGGTACGCTGACGGCCCTGACCCGGCTCAAGGCGCCGTTCCCCGTTGAATGCTGGTTGGCGATCTGCACCAATCACATCGGCCCTGATGCCTACAATCCCGGCGACATCGTAACCGCCATTGACGGCGCCACGATAGAGATCGTCCACACCGACGCCGAAGGCAGGATGGTACTGGCAGACACCCTGGCGCTGGCTTCGCGCAACAAACCGAAACTGATCATCGATTACGCCACCCTGACGGGCGCCTGTGTCTACGCCATCGGCAAGGCCTACAGCGGTGTCTTTTCCAACAACGCCAACCTTCTACCGCTCATGGTCAAAGCGGGAGTAGAGAGTGGCGAACGGGTCTGGCCGTTTCCGATGGACAAAGACTACGATCAGGCGCTGGAGAGCAAGTTTGCGGACATCAAGCAATGCAGCAGCGATCCCGGCGTGGACCACATCCTCGGGGCACGTTTCCTGCAACGATTCGTCAAACATGACTGCCCGTGGATACATGTTGACCTCTCCGCCGGCAACAACAAGGGCGGCCTGGCCCACATACCCACCGATACCACGGGCTTCGGGGTCCGCTTTACGCTGAACCTTTTATTGGACCAGAAAATAATCGGATGATAGAGACACATAAGGCGCGTTCGTGCCCTGACATGACTTCCCGTTACGAAACCGTTTATGGATATTGAAAACATCATTGCTCACTGGATTCCCGTTTTCACGGGAATGGTACCGGGCATAGGGAACACATCGGGAGATATCTATGAGTAATCGTAGATTAGAAAGCAAAGTCGCGTTGATCACTGGTGGCGGTACCGGAATAGGAGCCGCCATTGCGCGCAGATTCGTCAATGCCGGCGCTTCCGTTGTAGTGTGCGGGCGACGGGTTGAACCTCTGCAGAGAATAGCCGACGAAATCGATTGTCTCCCGCTCGCCGGTGACGTAAGTTCACTGGATGATTGCACGAATTTGGTGGCTGAAACAAAAAAGCAATTGGGCGGTCTTGATATCGTCGTCGCAAATGCCGGCATTTATTTCGAAGGCAGCGTCATCGAGCAAGATATGGATGAGTGGCAACGCACACTGGATATCAATGTGTCCGGTGTAATGAATATTGCCCGTGCTGCCATACCGGAGATGCTGGGCCGCCCGGGCGCCAACATTCTGAATATTTCCTCCATGGCAGCCCTCTTCAGTGGCCCTGGAATGGCCAGCTACTCCACCGCCAAAGCCGCATTAATTGGCTTAACTCGGGCTATGGCTGTGGACTATGGCCCACAAGGAATCCGCGTTAATTGCTTATGTCCCGGCTGGATCAAAACGCCAATGAGCACACAGGAAATGCACGATTTGTCAGCCTTGAAAAATATCAGCGTCGAACAGGCTTTTTTTGAAGCGACCCGCTATCTCCCACTTCAGAGAATGGCGGATGCAGATGAAATTGCCGCCTGTGCCGAGTTCCTGACTTCGGAAGATGCGTCATTTGTCACCGGAACCACCCTGGTTGCGGACGGCGGTGGCTCAGCCAAAGATATTGGTACGCTGGCATTTGAATAAGGCCTGTCTTATCGTTCCATGCGCAGCATTACAAATCGGGCCGGCATCCATTTGGCCAATCTGTAGTACTAACCCGAATATCCGCCCGCTATACTCATTCCCCCGGCTACCATACCCCCACATTCTCCGCCGACGCCCAGGGTTCCTTAGGAGGCTGGGCTTCGCCCTTCTGTAACAGCTCAATAGAAATATTATCCGGCGTGCGCAGAAAAGCCATATAACCATCCCGAGGCGGACGATTGATCGTAACACCGCTGTCAGCAATCTTCTGACAGGTGGCATAAATATCATCCACCTCGAACGCAACATGGCCGAAATTGCGCCCGCCGGTATACTCTTCCGGGTCCCAGTTATAGGTCAACTCCAGCACCGGCGCAGGCATCTTCATCCCTTCAGCCTGGTCTGCATCACCGGACGCGGCCAAAAACACCAGAGTAAAGCGGCCCTGCTCACTCTCCATCCGTTTCACCTCCCGCATCCCCATAGTACCGCAGAAAAAAGACAGACTCTCATCCAGGTCGGAAACCCGGAGCATCGTATGTAGATATCGCATTGGTTTTCTCCTTAATCAGAATTATGGAAGCCAGGCACGGCTTTCAATATTATTGCTTCCGCATGACTTGACCAGCGCATGGGGAATATTCGGGCTCGCCGGATCAACACTTATCTCTCTGCGACCTGGGTTTACAACCAAATCCATATCTTCCATCGGCACAGCGCCGAGCAGGACTTCATCGCCAAGGACCAGGGCGCCGACATAACAGAAACGGTCCCTGAAAGAGACCTTAATCGGACCGACATAGGGCACATTCATATTCCTGCCATCCGCCATCGACACTTCTCTCAAGGATTCAGTGCTGAGCTTGAGTTGGAGCGCAATGCGCTCGGGGATACATAACATCAACGCGCGTGTATCGGCAAGTGCATTGACCTTGATTGAAGTCAACTGCTGTTCCCGCGGATTGCTTAATTCTATTTCTGTGAAGATGTGTCCCATAGTCTACCCAACAAACCTGTATGAACTTATCACGGAAGCCAGTTATTTGAAAGCTCACCAAGCACATTGTCTACCAACTTTACCGCATCATCAATATCCGTGTCTGTCGTGTCAAAACCAAGACTGAAACGGATGGATGCCTCCGCATCTTCAGGTGACAGACCAATGGCTTTAAGAACATGTGAAGGTTCGGGGATGCCGGATGTGCAGGCAAGCATAATACCAATTGATTCAGAACATCAACCGTGCCATTCGATCAATTGCTGATTAGCTTTCAACCTGGCCCGCTGATGCATCACGGCCTCAAAAATTATGGCTAAGTCCGATGAATCGTTGTTCAGCAAAGGTAACGCAGCTTGAGCTTCCATCAGAAACTGTTCTTTCATTGTGCTGTTAATATAACCTGCGCTCCACCAGTCTGTAATCCGTTCCCTGGAATTATGCAGTAATGGCGCTGACGGTAGCTTTTCACGTTTTTGTCCGTTCGCCGTTACACTGGCAGGCATCAAATTCCACAGATCGTTGTTATACCATCGACTCCACGGGAAGCAATGGTCAATCTCATAATGTTCATTCCTGAGTCTTTTATCCGTCCATACACAATGAATTGTCTTACCCTTTTGTAGTAACTGCTGCACCCGGCTTCGAGCCGGCTGGGTATCTCGCTGACCTTCATCCCATTGTAAAGCCCTGTAGTAAATTGAATCGTCGTAACGTGTTTGATAGCCTTGCATCAGTCTAACCCATTCGTTAACGATGACGGGTTCTAACCAGCAAGCATACTGTCCCATACATTGCCATATTTCTGCCGGAATTTCGAAAACGCCGAATTGGCTTAGAGTCTCTTTATCAATTCGCCAGAATTTTACATTTGTTAGTTGTACTGTTTCCTTGTTACAGCTAAATACCGGATCATCCCTGCCTGGATGTGTAATGAATTTCGTAGGCATTTTTTGAATATTTTCACAAATATCCCTGATCGCGCCGATTACAAAGCGAGCATGTTCCGAATCAAACTCCGCACCAATTCTAAGGTCAAATGATGAGAAGCGATTTAACTGATAGAAGTTATCCTTTGCAAAGCCTAGATACCTTCGATTCGATATATCATGCCTCGGGTTTTGAGGAAGCTCATGTTGCAACACCAAAGGCATATAGAGCTTGAGCCAATATAATCCTACCAGCCCGAATGGTATTTCGACTTTATCATCGGTACGCTTGCTGACCATTCCTGGCGCGCCCTCTGCGATGTGAATTAAGGCGCGCAATAAACCCAGCTTATAAGTGGCTGACTTATCGTCATTGACTATGATATGACGCAATAGGGGCAAACTACCCGTGCCATCATCCGGCAATTGAAAGACCACCGTCTCCCAATGAACATCCGGCCGGGCAAGATTGTCCTCGGAACTTTCATAAAAGACTTGTGCCAATGCGCGTTGCTTGGCGAGTTGTTCCAGTTCCCCGCTGCTAACCTCATGGAAACCTCTATCAAGGTTTTCCTGCTCATCGTTTCCGTGACGGAGTGTGAATACCAGGATACCTCCCTGCGCAAGAAGTTCGCCAATGATGCGAAACGCCCTCTCTCTTTTATTCGGTGACACATGCATCCATACGGCGCTCAGAAGTATCAGGTTGAAACGGTGGCCGGCAGCTCGCAGGGATTTCAATTCCGGCAGTTCATCACCCTGCCATATGACATTAGCATGGCTGCCCGGTTTGGCCAGTTCCCGAAACGCTTTACATGGCTCAACGGCAACCACATCCCAACCCTTATCAGCCAGCCAGTTCGCATCGCGCCCGCTGCCGGCCCCAATGTCCAAGGCGATGCCCGGATTATCCGGAATGAAACGGGACCAAGACGCATGCAGTGATTCGGGATCCAGGGAGTCGTACCTGGAAACCAGTTTTCGCGCATTGTCCGAATAATATTTCACAGTTCTCAAGGATAGTACATCTGCTGAACCTGTTGTAAGATATTGCACCTTGCGGTTGTACAAGGACGACTTCGCCTGGGGAACCAGTTGGGGGTTCAGTCACGATATTATCCTTGTCTTTATGAAACAGCGCTTGCTATATATTTTGGTGTTAGCTGGTTTTTCTGTCGCCGCCTTATATGCTTCAGAACTGACCGTAATTGAAAATGCAACGCTTATTGAATCCGACATGAATGATGGTGACAGTTTTATGGTTGATGCAGGTGGTCGTCAATTGTATTTTCGTCTCTACTATGTCGATTGCCCGGAAACCTCATACAACAGCAAACCCGACCTGGAAAGAATCCGCGAACAACAGTTCCACTTCGGCCTGGCAGAACCCCATGAAGTGGTACGCTATGGAGAAGCGGCTGCCAAATATGTGCATCAGGTATTGTCCCAGCCATTCACTATCCATACCAGTTACGCTAACGCCCCAAGACGCTCTGCTTCCAGTCGATATTATGCATTCATCGAAACTCACGACGGCCGGGACTTGGGCTACCTCCTTATTGAACAAGGTTTGGCTAGAATTCACGGTAAAACACGCCCCAGCCCGAATGGCAAGCCTACCCATACTGTATTAGAAGAGTTGCAAGACCTGCGCACCGTCGCTCTGCTGAACCGAGCTGGAATTTGGCAATCAACCCAACCCAAAAGCCTGGCTGACATGCGCAAACGGCTGCGTGATGATGAACAGAAACTGAAAGAATTACAGAGTATCTTGTCGCAGAAGCGCAACCCCGATGATCCGCCCCTCAACTTGAATTCTGCATCAAACAAAGAACTCCAGTCAATTCCTGGTATCGGCCCTGCAACTGCCAACAAAATTACCGCCGCCAGACCTTACCGGTCCGTTGATGACTTGTTGAGTATTCCAGGGATTGGCCCGAAGACCTTAGAGAAGATTTCTCCTTACGTGACAGTAAAGGATGAATAATCAGATAATTATGAAAAACTAAGCATCCTGATAGCTTGCTTTTCTGATACAACTCTGAACTGGGGTGTGCACATCAGACAAGAATGAAAACATCCTGATTTGACAACCTCGAAGACTTGCATATAAAGTAACTCCTGAGAGCAGTCCCGAACTGTCGCCGGATGCGGCAGTAATGCAGAGGGAACAATAATCCGGGCTGCCTCCCGCTGGGTTTATGGTCGGCGGAGCAAGGGTCGGTGTTCCGGCCAAGTGAAATGAACAACGAGATCGGAGAGGGAAAAATGACAGATGTAGCTTTTGATACGCTAAAGATGGCGCAAGGCTTGAAGGACTCTGGCATGGAGGCCAAACAAGCGGAATCGGTGGTGATACTGGTGCAAGATGCAATTAATGAGCGAGTAGCGACCAAGGCTGATCTGGCTAAGACGGAGAATACGCTTCGTGGTGATATGGAGAAAATGGAAACATCGCTTCGTGGTGACATAGAGAATCTGCGGGGCGATATGGAGAGCATGGAAACATCCCTTCGTAGCGATATGGAGAAGATGGAAACATCCCTACGGGGGGATATGGTGAAGATGGAAACATCGCTACGCCACGAGATGGAGAAGCAGGAAATATCGATGGACCACCGGCTCAAGAATCTGGAATTGCGGCTGATGGTAAAAATTGTCCTGATTCAAGCTGCGTTCACGGGTTCGCTCCTCGGCGCTTTAAGATTTTTTTTCTTGCCGGGATAACAAACAATTTCCAACGCTTTGTTCTTACGGTGCGTCGGTAATACCGGCAGTTTTATTGCAACAAACTAACAGGGTTACCACGGTATAAGAACCGAAATAGCGTGGCCATCGAAGAGTAGTATTCCGGTTTTGGAACTTAAGCTGCTTTTTCAATCAAATGCTTTGCTGCATCGACGGGTGAAGTGGCAGGGTACAAGCCTAAATCTCTTTTGGATGCTTCGTAGTCTAATTCCTCTACAAATTCACTAACTTCCGAGGTTTCATCAGAATCTGGTATCTGTAGTAATAACTCACAGGATTTCGGATGAAACAAGGCGCTCTCATCCCTGAGACGGTCAAGTTGCCATAGCTTGCTCTGAGCTCTTACCAGTACTCTTTGAATTTGAGTTGATTCGGTAATTGCATCAAACTGCGCCGCATAATTACTGGATAGAAAACTGAATGATAGCGGTACGCCAGAGTCCCGGACTGGGACGCTTTTGTCAAAATAATTCAGGAAGTCTTTCCGCTCATTAGCTACGACTTTAATTATTTCACTCTGCCAGGTTTTTGGCGCAGACATTACGGAAGCTTTGTTTGACCCCGTGTTGTCTGCTTCATGTGAAGCAGCGAAAGATGAGGATTGTCGAGCTGCCCTGGATAACCCCTCCTCAATACTTTCAGCAACGGAGGAACGTAGTTCTCCAACATAAAACCTGTCCAAGGGTGGAGACCATTTGTTTGATAGCGGATTTGCCGAGTAGTACTGTTCGGCATGATCAATACACAAACTCAATGCATCTGCTATTCGAGCGCTAAATTCCCGACCGTAGATTTTTTTCAACTGAGATGTTGTGATCAGTTTTGCCGCTATCAGCTCCTGGTCGTCTCCTTTCACGATGGCCCCTAGAGTTATCCTTTCGCCCGAGAGTGGGACAGGCTCGATTTGAAGACTCCTCCATGAAAAACCGTATCCGGGTAATTCAGGAAATGATTGTGACATTCATTCCTCCTCTCTCACAGTACTGTCCGGCGCTGAAAGATTTAATTCTTGTTGTTTGATATCCAGACTTTCGGTAATGATAGCATGCATATGTTTACTACGCTCAGCGAGAAATCTTATATATTTGCGGAATATTTGCGCGCTTCCAGGCAGGTTCTCAGTAAGCAATAGCTTATGTATTTCATTCCAATCAATTGACTTATACTCATCAATATACACAAGCGCCTTCTTCCTAATCCGATGCCGCTCCAATTCCGATTTGTTACGAGCAAGTTGCTGTAGTAGCTGTGCGTTTGCAGACGAACCGGGAGATGCGTAGTTTGGTAAGGCTTCATCGTGATCAATCAAGCGAAAATGCCTTTTGCCATGAAATATCAAGTTGTTCGGGATTCTATCCCGGTTGTAAATCCACTCATCGAATACTGCCAAGCGGAGAACATCACTCCATCCAGAGATATCATCTTCTGTAGGAAGGTGAGTTAGCCGAAATGCTGATATTTCATCAGCTTCAATGCCAAAAGCAATGTTATGAATGTTGCTTGGACAGTAATCACTCATAATACTGGGATCGACTTGGACATAATACGGTTGCAGCATTGGGAGTTGAAGTTTCCTTGCCAATACAGCGCACAGCGCCTCTTTGGCTACGCCGTCAATATCGATCAATTTAATATAGGCATCCTTCAGGCCCTGATCAGTAGATATTTCAGCCCTTAATGTTGCCCCTTTAGATGACGGCACCGGTTGTGCACCGGGATAAGCGGTTGCAAGCCTTATCTGAAAACAATTTGTCGTCATTTTATCCAAGACTGAAGCGACTATGGACTATTCAAAGACTTAATGGGATAAATTGCCATCGCACCAGGTGTATTATCCTACTCCAGAAGGAACTTAGAAAATCTTAGTCCTAATGGTGTGAGCCTTACCGGATAGTTTCCATAGTCGGCAGTTATAATCATGGGAGCATCACTCAGGTGAAGTAGATTGACTCTATGCAACTCTGCGACTAAAGCCATCAGCAAATCTGGCGAATATTCAGGGAAGCGGCCGTGGAGTTCACCAAAAGTAATGCTGTATGATTGGTCCTCGTTTCCTTCCCAGTTTCCTGCATTCACTACAGTGCCAATTACTTCGACGGCGCCACTGGAAAGTGTTTCCACGCAGCGGGACATATGATCCAGTTCTGTGTAGCTAAGTTTTTCCGGATCATCTTCTTGTAACAGAAGATTTGCAAGAATAGCGGTGGCGGCCTTCAACTTATCATCGCGATGGCTCCGTATGATGGATAAATAACAAGATTTGAACAATTCAGCGAACTCTTCCCTATTCACTGTGTTCATATCAATACGATCACCAAGATTTTCGACGCGCACACGAAGGAATTCGATAGTGCGCTCTATAGATTTCTCAGTAGCGGTAGGGATGTAGTCACCAACCAAGCTTGCGATTGAGCCTCCGATATAAGGTATAGCTGACAATCCTGCCTTGATTAATGCAAGGGTATGTTTCGATGCATTTTTTGTCATTTATCGAATACAACGACTATTGTTGCGCCTCAAAGATTAAGTATTCACGCAGGATTTAGGCAAGAAACATAATATCTTGATTTGACAATCTCGGAAACTCGCATATAAAGTGACTCCTGAGAGCAGTCCCGAACTGTCGCCGGATGCGGCAGTAATGCAGAGGGAACAATAATCCGGGCTGCCTCCCGCCGGGTTTATATCCCGCGCGGCAAGGGTCGGTGTTCCGGCCAAGTGATTTGAACAACACGATTGGAGCAGGAAAATGGTTGATGCAGCTTTTGATACCCTGAAAATGGCGCAAGGCTTGAAGGACTCCGGCATGGAGGCCAAACAAGCGGAATCGGTGGTGATACTGGTGCAAGATGCGATTAATGAGCGAGTAGCGACCAAGGCTGACTTGGCTGTGCTTCGCGGTGACATAGAGAATCTGCGGGGCGATATGGAGAAGATGGAAACATCGCTACGGCACGAGATGGAGAAGCAGGAAATATCGATGGATCACCGGTTCAAGAATCTGGAATTGCGGCTGATGGTAAAAATTGTCCTGATTCAAGCTGCGTACACGGGTTCGCTGTTGGGCGCTTTAAGATTCTTTCTCTTGCCGGGATAACCAACAATTTGTAGCGCTTTGTTCTTACGCCGCCTCGGTAATACCGGCAGATTTATTGCAACAAACTAACAGGGTTACCACGGTATAAAAACCGAAATAGCGTGGCCATCGAAGAGTAGTATTTCGGTTATGGAGTTTAAGCTGCAAAGCCGCATTGCTCAAACCAACGAGTCTCCGGGATTCCCGGGGCGGTTCATTATTCCGTTTACGCGTTTTTGTGAATTGTTGAAATTATAACGCGACAAACCAACCGCAACGGCCACCTTGCCCTACAAGCGCGGGTGTGTATTGCTTGATTCATTGCCGGCCTTTGCTTCAATGCTCTCTGATCCAGTCGATCACCCTGTTCGCCCACGGGCCTTCCGGCTTACCGCAGGCCAGGTTGGCCTGTAAGTGGTCGCAATCTTCCAGCTCCAGGGTCGCGGTCTCGCCGCCTGCGTCCCGCAGGGCTTGTTCCATCTTCTGCGCCTGCGTGATCAGGTGAGGGAAGTCTCTGCTGCCCCAGGACAGGAAGAATGGGGGCGGTGTGCCCTGGATATTGCAGATAGGGCTGGCCGTTTCTTCGTTGCCCTCCGTGCCCAGGAAGCGGGGACGCATGGACAGGCCTGAGCCGGGACGAAAGTCAAATACACCGGAGACGGGTAGGCAGCCGCGCACGACATGCGCGGGCAGCCCATAGTCTTCCTGCCAGTCTTTGCGCACGGCCATCAGGCTGGTCTGGTGGCCACCGGCGGAGTGGCCGGCGATGAACAGGCGAGTCCGGTCGCCGCTGAGCTTGTCAATGTTTTCGTAAACCCACCTCAACCCGCTCATACAGTCATCCAATCCCGCCGGGAAGACGTGAGTCGGGGCCAGGCGGTAACCGATGCTGACGAAACCAATGCCGGCCCGGGTGAGCGCCGGCGCCATGAACGCCATCCACTCCTTATAGCCGCTGGTCCAACCGCCGCCATGGACCATGATGAATACGTTACCATCCGGGTCCGGCGCCGGGAAGTAGAGCGCGCTCTGATAGGGGTCCGGACCGAAACTGTCTTCAGCGCCGCCGATTTCCGCTGCTTTTTCCAGGACGTAGCGGTTGTATTCCTTCGCAAAGTCGGATATGGGTTCCTGTGGAGGGTATTCTTCTGGTTTCATAATGCTGTCACCTGCCGGGGCAATTTGACGTGGGTTTAACCCGGTATTATTCAGTAGAACCAGGTCGCGTCAAGTTTGTTTTTTATTTTCGCATAGATTCCCCTGGCCGCAGTCCTGCAACCAGGTTTTACCCAGATCAATGCCTGCCACCGTGATGGTCGCTAACCTGTATGTGCGCGCAGAGAGATTTTTTGTAACCAAAGCGGCATTCAGGGATAATGGCGCGGCATAATAGTAATCGGAGGGGCCATGGAAACAAACACACAATCCCTTGAGTTCCGTCGGGAGCTGGAATCTCGCCAGTTTCTGGCAGCGGTGATCGTTCTCGGACTATTGGGCATTGCTTCGTTCCTGGTATTACCCTCCCTGGTTCTTGGCTTTGTCACGGACCTCGGTTTTACCGAACTTGAGATAAGCAGAATATCCACATTCCAACTGGTGGGGCTTGGTCTGGGGTCGATCGCCAGTATTTTCCTTCTGCACTACCTGCACTGGCGGAATTTGTCACGCTGTGGCCTGGCGCTGCTTCTGGCCGCTGATCTTGCCTGTTCGCTGACCGCAGATTTCTCATCGTTGTTGTTGCTGCGCTTTATTTCCGGGTTTGCCGGCGGCGTATGTGTTTCCTTTGCAGTATATGCCTTGGGGCTGACTGCCAATACCGACAGGAATTTTGGTTGGTTCATGACCATACAAGTGGGTTTTGCCATCGTCGCCAGTTTTTCGTTTCCGTCAGTACTGGATATGACGGGCATGAAGGGTATCTTTCTGATTCTGTGCCTGTTGGAACTGTTGGGCTTTATTCTCGTCTCCTGTTTTATGCCCGCTCTGCGCCGGGAAAGCGCAGCCCGAGCGCAAGGCAACGATCGGTTTCGCTGGACAATGTGCGGCCTGGTGATGTTTGGTCTGCTCTTCTTTTTCACTGCTCTAGGCGCATTCTGGACTTATATCTCGCCTATTAGCCTTGATGCGGGTCTGAGTAAGCAACAGACCGGTATTGTAGTGAGCATGGCCTTGTTCGGGGGGTTGCTGGGAGCCTATGCCGCCACCGCGTTAAATATAAGGATCGGCCGGGTACTGCCGCTGGCTCTGGCTCTGGCTCTGCAACTGTTGGCGTTGCTTCTACTATACCAGGGTTTGGACTACGCATTATTCTGCGTCGTCAGCGCGTTGTACGGCTTTGGCTGGTACATGTACGTCCCCTATCAGTTCGCGCTACTGGCTGATTTTGATCGGGACGGTAGACCCATGCTGCTGCTGAATACTGTTGCCGGGCTGGGCTCCGGCCTGGGACCGGCTATCGGCGCGTTCCTGCTGGTGGACGGTTACTCCTTGCTCTATCTGTTCTGCGCCCTGATGCTTGGGGTGTCGCTGGCCTGGCACTTGAGCGCCATCGGCATAGCCCGGAACAGAAATCTGTCTTCGGCGCCTTGAAGCCTGTGGACTCATGAAACATATCACAGAACCTTCCGCAAGCGCTTGGCTGGCCCGGCTCAGGAAGGGCGATATCTCTTCGCTGGAACTGGTCAAACAGACCCTCTCCAGGATTAACGAGGCCAACCCGAGGTTGAACGCGGTAGTGGCCGAAGACCCTGAAACCAGTATCAAGCAGGCGCTTGCTGCGGACGCACAACGCGCTAATGGAACGGAACTGCCATTGCTTGGCCTGCCGATCACCGTAAAGGACTCCATAGATGTCGCCGGTTTTCCCTGTACCGGGGGATCATTCGCGCGCGCAGAGTTCAGTCCGTCGCAGGATTCCTCTGTGGCATCGCGTTTGCGCGCGGCGGGGGCGATCGTGATTGCAAAGACCAATGTGCCTGAATATTCCTCTTCCTACGAGACAGATAACGCCATTTTCGGTTGCTGCAACAATCCCTTCGATATACAACGCACCCCGGGCGGGTCGACCGGCGGTGAAGGTGCGTTGCTGGGCGCGGATGCTTCAGTTGCCGGCATTGGCTTGGACGGGGGCGGCTCTATTCGCGTGCCCAGCCATTACTGCGGCATTTACGGTATCAGGCCAACGACTGGGCGCGTGCCGGATACCGGGACTTGGCCGGAAACCCGCGACACTGGTTATCGCGACCTGATGTGCGTGGGGCCTATGGCCCGTTACGCCGAAGACCTTGCCCTGTTATTACCGATTATCTCTGGTCCGGACTGGATAGATCCTTACGCAACGCCAGTGCCTCTGCTCTCGCCTGACAAGGTGACTCTCAATGGGTTGCGCGTCGGTTTTTTCACCTATGATGGGGTTGCCAGGGTAAGCCCGGAAACTGAACAAGCTGTCACGCGCGCGGCGCGGGCCATGGAGCAGGCGGGGTGCGAGGTCAAGGAAGCAGCCATGCCGGATGTGTCCGATGCGACCGATATTTTCTTTTCCTTGGCCGGGGCGGATGGCGGCCTGCGCACCCTGAAAGACCTCGAAGGAGCGGATGGTCGTCACCACGCGCAGTTCAAGACCCTGTTGGACGGTTTCGGGAAATCGATGAGCCTGCCGGACTTTTTTGACCTGCAAGGACGTTTTTTTGCGTTTCGAGCGCGCTTGCGCCGGTTTATGGCCGACTACGACCTGATCATCGCGCCGGTCACCACCGGCCCGGCGCCGCGTCACATGGAAACCCCTTATGGGATACCGCAAGACGAGTATTTTCTTTATCGGGCGTTCAACTACACCCATATCTTTGCCTTGACGGGGGCGCCGGTCGCCGTTGCTCCTATGGGCGCCCAGGACGGGCTGCCGTTGGGCGTGCAATTGGCCGCGCAGCCCTTCCGGGAAGATGTGGCGCTAGCCGCGGCCGCGTATTTGCAGGCATATTCAAGTTAATCGCGTTTTCCTCCACGACTACAGGGGTGTGGGGTAGCGCAAAACCGGCAAACTTCAGAATATTGTGCTATAAATCTTTGTTACATTGAAAGAATACCGGGGAGAAGATAACTATGCGTATGTTGAATCCTAATGTTCTGAACCGTATTTTTCTGCTTTTCCATATTATCCTGATGTCCGCAATCGCATTTTTGCCTACGCTTGCCAATGCCGCTTTGCTTGAAGAGGTAGTGGTCACTGCGCAAAAGCGCGAACAGTCCGTATACGATGTAGGCATTTCGATCACCGCTTTCACCGGCGAACAGATTGACCGGCTCGGCTATACAGATTCCACCAAGGTGGCGGCGCTGGCCGCTTCCGTCGATGTCTCCGCGGGCGGTGGCGGACAGAACCAGCAGTTTGTCATACGCGGCGCGTCCCTGAATGAATTCAATGAAATTGCCGAGGGAACAACAGCCATTTACATTGATGAAGGTTATATCGCCAACATCGGCGCCGGTATTTTTTCCCTGTTCGACATTGAGCGGGTAGAAATCCTCAGAGGCCCTCAGGGCACATTGTTCGGCCGTAATGCGACAGCCGGTCTGGTGCATTATGTCTCCCGCGCCCCGACCGATGAAGTCGAGGGTTATGCCGACGTAACCTACGGCAGTTACGACCAGGTGAATTTCCAGGGCGCCGTCAGCGGGCCGCTGGGAGAGGGACTATCTGCACGGGCTTCAATCTATTACAACCGTCACGACGGGATCTACAATAATATTTATCCTGACACCGGACCGCTTTCGGCCCCGGCCGTGGGCGGCGCGCCGCCGGGCGGCGGCAAGGACCACTGGAATGACGACACCATCGCCGGTCGCCTGAAACTCCGGTTTGAACCCAATGAGCACACCACCATTGACCTGATGGCACACGGACATCGCACTGAACAGGGAGAGAATCCTTACCAGGAGATTTCCACCATCGCGGTGTGTGACGATCAAGGGCGGATTGTGGAAACATTGATCGCGGCCCCAGACGAGACCCGTATCGCCATCGGTTCCGGCGGCGCGAATGTCAACGGCAACTGTCAGCCCACCACAGACACCAGGCCCGTGCCGGGAGGCGACTTCTTCGGTTTTATAGACCCTGACGGCGATGGGCTGGATGTCTCCAAGGACTGGGCTTACGATGATAAGGCAGTATTCGAGTTTTACGGCTTCAACGGCAAGCTGACCTGGGATGCAGGCAATAACATGACACTGACTGCCATCAGCGACTATAAGAAGTTCGATCGCATTCAAACCACGGATGTCGACGCCGGGCCGACCAATCAACTGGTTTACGAGCAGATCACCGATCAGTGGCAATTCAGCCAGGAACTGCGACTGAACGGCGAGACCGAACGCACACGCTGGGTGGCAGGACTGTATTACCTGAACGTGAATACGGATTTCACCGCCGGCTTCCTGATCCCGCCGGGTTCGCTGTTTATCCCGTTCGGTTCTGCCTTCGGCATTCCTGATGGCCTGCCCTACGACGCTCCGAACGATGAGAAACTGAAAACGGATTCCTACTCGGTTTTCGGACAATTCGAATACGACCTTACCAACGCTTTGACGTTCACGATTGGCGCGCGTGTGATCCAGGAGGAAAAAGATTTCCGCCTGCGCGCATTGGCCAGCGTCAGCGACGATTTAACACGTCATGACCTTGACGATCCCAGGTTCTTTTTCCCCACCAGCATGGAGGACCCAAGCGGCGCGCCTTATCTCGAGGATACCAGCGACACCTTGTGGGCCGGCAAGCTGCAACTGGACTGGAAACCCAATGATGACTGGTTGTTATATGCCAGCGTCAACCGCGGAGTGAAAGCCGGCACGTTCCAGGCGCCGCTGCCGTTGACGGGACCGCCATTGCCTGCCGACGACATCGGTTATGACGAAGAGGAACTGCTGGCTTTTGAAGGAGGCTTCAAGGCAGCGTTTATGGGCGGCAGGGCCAGAGTGTCAGGCGCAGTCTATTATTATGACTACGACGGCTATCACAATTTCTCGTTTGTCGGCGTATCCAGCGTAGTGACCAACCAGGAAGCGACCAACTTCGGCGGCGAGATCGATATCGCGATTAATCCGTTTGACGGCTTCGACTTGATCATGGGATTGGGCGCTTTTGATTTTACAGTGAAAGATGTTGCTTTTCCGGGCGGGATCGTAGGCGATCGCGACCCAACTTATTCGCCTGATCTCACCTGGAGCGGGCTGGCGCGCTATGAATGGCCCGTGGCTAATGGCGCCATGGCTGTGCAGATGGATGCCAACTATCGATCAGACTTCTACACCAATGTGAACAACTTTGCAGCAAACGCAATCGACGACTCTATCGAGGGCAATGCCAATGTTTCCTACACCGCGAATGGCGGAAAGTGGAGCCTCACCTTCTTTGTCAATAACATTGCCAACGCCAGGAACGAAACTATCAAGTTCGATCTAGCCACCTTGTGCGGATGCAACGAAGTGGCTTACATTAAACCGCGCTGGTTCGGAGGGAGCCTTAGATATAATTTTTGAGGAGACTTGATCCAATCAACGTATCGTGATGGGCGGTTTCAGACTTGCCGGAATATATTCCGGGTCGTGGGCGCGCTTGATGACGTAGGCGTGGATGGCGTCGGTTTCGGCTTTTTGCAGATACCCGACAAAGCCGGGCATGCCTTTATCCAAGCGAACGCCACCTAAGACGATGGCATCCCATAATGCATGGGTGGCCGTGTCCATGTAGCGCAAATCCGGTAGCACACCGGCGCTGATGCCGGCATCGCCGTGGCAACGGGCGCAATACTGGTGATAGAGCAGTTTGCCCAGGTTAACGGTCTCTGCATCGGCTGTATGCGCCGGGGGTGGCGGCGGTTCGGGCAGGGGCGGTAGCGGCGGCAACACATCCGCGCCATCCAGCGTGTAGGCTACGATCCGGTTCAACGCACGCACGCCGGCCCACTTGGCGACGATGCCCGATTGAATGCCGAAGGCCGTCCCATAACCGGCCATGACCGCCACGTATTGTTTGTTGCCCACTTGGTAACTGACTGGTCCGGCCAGCACTGCAGTCTGCGCATCGTGCGCCCAGAGCCGTTCACCCGTGTCGGCGGCATAGGCGATGAACTCGCCGTGAGATGTGCCCTGGAACACGAGGTTGCCAGCCGTCGCCAGCACGCCGCCGTTCCAGGCAATCGGGTACTCCACGGTCCAACGCGCCTGCTGTTTCAGGGGGTCCCAGGCCAGCAGATAACCCTTGAGCTGTTCGTATACCTCCTTCTGGATAGCCGGGTCTTCCGGCATGGAAGCGATCACAGGGTCAAGACCCGTGTTCGCCGCGACCTGGCTGAATTTGAATTGCTCCACTTCCTTGTACACCCAGGGCAGGTCCTGGGCCGGAATGTAAACCAATCCGACGCCAGGATGGTAGGCCATGGGGTGCCAGTTATGGCCGCCGGGCGCAGCCGGTGAACTCATGAACTCGCCCTCCTGATAACGAGCATTGTGCGTTTCAACAGGACGGCCGGTGCGCATGTCTATGCGCGCAGCCCAGGTTACCTCGACGAAAGGTTCCGCCGAGAGAAGCTCGCCGTTAATGCGGTCAATGATATAAAAGAAACCGTTTTTCGGCGCTTGCATCAGTACTTTGCGCAATTCGCCGTCAATTTTCAGATCCGCCAGCATGATGTGCTGGGTGGCGGTGAAATCCCAGGTGTCGCCGGGCGCGGTCTGGTAGTGCCAGATGTATGCGCCGGTATCCGCATCAAGGGCGACGATAGATGCAAGGAACAGGTTGTCGCCACCGCCAGGACTGCGCACGCGCCGGTTCCAAGGCGTGCCGTTGCCCACGCCCAGGTACACCAGGTTCAGTTCCGGATCATAGCTGATGGCGTCCCAAACGGTACCGCCGCCACCGTATTTCCACCACTCACCAGTCCAGGTCTCGGCCGCCCGCTCCAGGATGGGATTTTCAAAAGGCAATGCCGGGTCGCCGGGCACCGTATAAAACCGCCATACCACCTCTCCGGTGGCAGCGTCATAGGCAGTAACGAACCCTCTGGCGTCAAACTCGGCGCCACCGTTGCCGATAATTACCTTGCCGTTGACAATACGCGGCGCGCCGGTAATGGTATAACGCCGATCGCCCGGAGTGGTCTGCGCTGACCAGACTTCCGCGCCATTCATGGCATCCAGCGCGATCAGCCTGCCATCCAGTGTCCCCACGTATACCAGATTGCGCCACAACGCGACACCCCGATTCACCACATCGCAACAGACATCGATGCCTTTTTGCGGCGGGACCTGCGGGTCGTATTCCCATAGCAGCTCGCCGCTACCGGCATCCACGGCATAGACCCGGCTCCACGTGCCAGTGGTATACATGCGCCCATCCGCGACCAGCGGCGTTGCTTCCAGCCCGCGCTTGCTGGGCAGGTCCAGATGCCAAGCCAGCTTCAATGTTCCCACATTGCGGTCGTTGATCTGAGTAAGCGGGCTGAACCGCTGTTCGTTCCAGGTACGGCCATGGTTCAACCAATTGCGGGGTTCCGCCTCGGCATTCACCAGGCGCTTGTCACTGACCATTGTGACGTTTGGCGGCGCTTCGACGCGATCACAGGCGTAAAGCAACAGGGATGATACGGCGATAACAGGCAATAAAATATAAACGCGCATAACGTTATTTATAGCTTAGGGAATCTCTGAGATTGAGGCCGGCAGCCCGCCTCAAATCCTCGGCGCGCAACTGGGCCTGGTGAATGATCTCCTGTTCATCCATGGTGAGCAGTTTTTTATCCCTGACAACGACCTCGCCACCTACCAGGACCGTTTCCACATCGGCGGCGCGGGCTGAATAGACCAGGGTCGCAAACGGATCGTGTATAGGCCGCAGGTGGCTTGCCATGGTGTCGACAATGGTAATGTCCGCCAGCTTGCCGGGGCTGAGACTGCCGATCCGATCCGCCATACCGCAGGCTTTGGCGCCTTCTATGGTGGCCATGGCAAATACGTCCCGAGCAGTCAACGACGTGGGATCGCGCGTGCTGACTTTTTGCAGCAATGCCGCATCCTTCATTACCTCGAACATATCCTGAGTGTTGTTGCAGGCCGGGCCGTCACAGGCCAATCCGACGGTGACCCCGGCCCGCCGCAGCTTTAATACCGGGGCATTGCCGGAGGCGAGGATCATGTTTGAGGTGGGATCGTGCGCCACATGTGCGCCATGGGCGGCAATGGCCTCGATCTCGGAATCGGCCAGATAGATACAGTGATTGAGCATGACTCTCTCATTCAACACACCTGCGTCAGCCAGGAATTCCACATTGCGTTTTCCGGTGCGCGCCAGCATCAGGTCGTTGTACTCCGGCGTTTCCGCGGTATGCAGGTGGACCCCCACACCGGCATCCCGCAATGCGCAGGTGTCCGCCCAATATTCATCGGTAGCGGTCCAGGGCACCAGTGGGCCTACTCCTATGCCGATCCGGTCATGGGCGCGCCAACGCTGCAACAGCGTCTTGCTGCGGGCATCTATCTCGCCGGTAGTCTCGATAAAGCCCGGCGCAAACTCCTCATCGCTGGAACAACGGAACAGCAGGGCGCGTATCCCCGTTTCGTCCAAGGCCGCGGCGGCCAGAGCATCGGCGCCGTCGGTATAACGGGAGGAAAAGAATATCTCGCATACGGTGGTATTGCCGGCTTTGAGGTTCTCAATGGCGCCCAGGGTAACGGCCAGCGCATAGTCCTCGGAGTCCATCTGCGCCATGAACGGCAGTTGCGCTTCGGACAGCCATTGTAGCAGGGCGCGGTCCGAGCCCAGCGAACGGCCCAGGGTCATGCACAGGTGGGTATGGGCATTAACGAAGCCGGGAATCACCAGCTTGTCTTGAGCGTCAATGATCGCGGCGCCAGCCACATCCGGGCCAGCGCCTGTTTCGACGGCTGTGATTATGCCGTCATCTATCCTGATATAACCCTCGGTAAGCAGAGGTTGCGCAGGGTCGGCGGTGAGCAGAACTCCACCTCGAATGATCGTGCTCTTCATGAGTTTCGACGCTGGTTATCCTGTAAACAAGGGACAGGCTTGAAACCTGCCCGCGTCAGAATTTCAGCCTAATAACTCACTCTCAGGTTGACCCCGCCCCAGCGTGGTTTCTCAAAGGAAATCTCGTCCGCGCCGCCGATGGTCGCCAGGTCAAACGTGGTCGTCTGAGTGCGCGAGTTGGAGAAATTCTTTATGAAACCTGCGATGGAATAACGTCCGTCCGCGCTGCTCCACTGGATGCGGGCATTGCCGATCCAGCTCGACGGCATGACATGGCTATCAAAATTATTGACGTTGCTGAAACTGGACGAGGCGTAGGTGCCGTCCAGTTGCAGCGTGACCGAACCGCCGATGATGGCATTTGGCACGGTGTACCGGCCCACCCCGGAAAACTGGACTTGCGGTGTGAAGGTCGGCTCGACATCCCTGAAGGTATCGTCCGCCACCTCCAGGTCCTGCACTTCGGGGTCGATGTAGCTAAAGCCGAGCCAGATGTCCGAGTTTTCCATCGGGGAGGCTATCAGTTCCGCCTCGAACCCCCACGACTCGGCATCGGCATTGAACACCGCCCCGGAGGTGCCGACGAACTGGAATGCCTGGTAGTCGTTGTAATCATAATAATAGGCGGAGACGTTCAACCGGGCCTTGCCGCCGAGCAAGGTGGACTTGAAACCGGCTTCATAGGCCACCAACGCTTCTTCCTTGTAGCCGTACTCGTCCTGGGTAAGCGCGGTCAACAGGGGACCATTGAAGTTGCCCGCTTTCACCCCGCGATTGACACCGGCATAGAGCAGCAGGTCGTCGTTGGGAGAGTAACTGAGTTGTATCTTGCCGGACCAAAGGAAGTCCGAAGTTTTGTCCGCATAGGGGTCAAGGAACTCAAGCGGCACACCGGGCGCAAAAATGAGGCTCAACGGTTCGGCGCCGGCAAACTGCGCGCCGTCCGGGTAGGCATCCCTGACGTTGCGATACAGGCGGTTGGTGAAAGAAAAGTCCTTCTCCTCAATGATGCCGCGAAACCCGGCTGTGACCATCAACTGGTCGGTCAAATCGAAATCCACATGGCCGAACAGGGAATAGGAATCGGTCTTGAGGTCGGTATCCGTAGTCGCCTCCAAGTACAGGTCGCCTTGGGAAAAGCCGGTCTCACCCGTGATGATGTTCAGCGGCGTTCCACCGACACCCGGCACAAAAAATGGGATGCCGTTATCGGAGTTGAGCACAGGGCCAAAAAAATAGCCGCCGAAAATGTTCAGTCCGCCGATGGTATCCGCAAGCCCCTGGGCAGCCCTGACGTCGATATTCAGGTAATAGGCGCCGGCAATCCAGCGCATGCGATCCGCCTCGCCTTCCAGGCGGATTTCCTGAGAGAACCAGTCCATATCGGTCTGCCGGAAAAAGATGAACTGCGGCACGGGAGCGTCCCCAACGTCCAATGACTGACGGTGCTTGATATTAGAAAAAGCGCTGACCGATACCAGCCTGGCGAAATCCATGTCCCAGGTCAGCTTGCCAGAAATGGAATACATATCCACCTCGTTGCCTGGATAAGGGGTGTGATCGTTAGGGCCAGCGAAATCATGGATGGGGTCCGGATCGAAATAACCGAACAGGTCGCCCTGATCATTGGGGCGGATTCCGTCGAGGTCGCCGTCAAAAACAGAATCCACGCAGCCGCCGTCGGTCACCCTGACCATCTCGCAAGTGGTGCGCACATCCGTTTGGAACTTGGTATTCACCGTATCGTCGAACACACCGTCGCCATCGGTGTCGTCCACGAATGCGACCGTGGGGATACTGTTATAAGCCGCCGGGGCCCACCTTTGCTCGCCGTAGTTGCCGGAAAGCAGAAATTCCACATCCTCGTTAGGCTCGAACAGCAACTGGCCGCGAAGACCCCAGGTCTCTTCGCCATACTTGTCATTCACGTCAGGAATGGGGTTGAAGGTAGCGGGCCGGCCCACAGCCTGCAACAAGCCTGGCACCGGCGGCATGTCCTCTGGAGTGAACGGGTTGTCGATAAGCTCGTCATGGTGGATGTAAACGCCGGATAGACGGGCTGAAAGAGTCTCCGACAAACCGCCGCTCACCGCCCCTTCCGCCCTGATCGTGTCATAACTGCCGTAGGTGAAGTCGGCAAACGCCTCGGGTTCCTGGGAAGGCTTGTTGGTAATAAAGTGGATTAACCCGCCGGTCGCATTGCGGCCGAACAGAGTGCCCTGCGGGCCTTTCAATATTTCCACCCTTTGCATATCGAAGTTGGCAAACAACTGGGCCTGTTGGGCCGCCTGGTAGACTTCGTCCACGTACATGGCATTGGGCGCCTCGGCATGGTCTGCAAAGTCATTCTGGGTGGCGCCACGGATGGTAAACTCGTTACGCTGGTCGCCGCCGCCGCCGGACATGGAAACCCCCGGAGAGTAGCGAGCTATTTCCACGCTGTTGGCAAATCCCAGCGCGTCCATCTGTTCGCCGCTGATGGCCGTGATGGCGATGCCTACATCCTGGATGGATTGCTCGCGTTTCTGCGCAGTGACAATGACTTCCTCCAGCAAACCGCTCTGGGAAAGCGCTGGCTGGAAAGGAAAAACGATGAACATCAAGACCGGGAACAGGCTCCCGATAGCGGAAAGACCGGACGCTGCGCGCTTCATATTCATTCCCCACTTTTTGTATTCTCTGCCAATTTACCTGATTATATAGTGGTTGGTCAACAGGTTGCCTGATCCGAATCAATCCGGTTTTCCATGTCTCGCCAGTGATGTTAACATGGCGCGGTCGTAAGGTTTTTCGAGCAGGCATTGGTATTTTGATAATGAGGGGGGCTTAATTCCATGGCTGATATTCCGATCCGGGAAATGGAAGACAATATCGACGGCGCGCGAAAACGGCTGGAACCGTATCCCGATTACCTGAAAGCGGAGCTTGGTCTGCGCAATCATTGGTACGCCGCCTTGTTTGGTCATGAGCTGGAGGAGGGAAAGTGCAAGGGTGAGATGCTGCTGGGTGAACGTTTGCTGTTCAAACGTGTCGACGGCGAGGTGTACGCGATTGCCGACCGGTGCCCGCATCGCGGCGCGGCGTTTTCCGCCCGACCTGAATGCTACAGTAAAAACACGGTAACCTGCTGGTTTCACGGGTTTACCATAGACGTGCGCGACGGGAACCTGGTGCAGATCATCACCGATCCGGACAGCAAGCTAATCGGCAGGCTCAAACACAAAACCTATCCGGTCAGGGAGATCAACGGGGTGATCTTCGTTTTCATGGGCGACATGGATCCGCCGCCGCCCATAGAGCAGGACCTGCAGCCGAAATTCCTGCGGCCCAGACTGGCATTTCACCCGGTCGCCCGCAACAAGTTCCGGGCTAACTGGCGTATCGCCGCAGAGAACGGTTTTGATGCCGCGCACCTGTACGCCCACCGCAAGGCCGGCATATTCGATTTCACCGATGCCAGCATGCCTCTATCCAGCTTCCCGAAGACGCCGGAATCGTTGGAGATTATCGATAACGACGAAGGACCCTGGGGCATCGTCAAGGTGGATGACTACACCGTCTGGTCGACAGAAATCGAGGGCGTGACCGTGAACGCGGTGAACCTTGACCCGAATAACATTCCCTCGTCGGACATCCCTCAAGAGACTATCGTTGGTATTTATCTGCCCTGCGGCCTGGAGGTGGATTGGTGGCCCGCCCCCGGAGTGCTGCACTTCGAGTGGTTCACGCCCATCGACGAGGACCATCACATGTACATGATCTGCCATGCCACGGAGGTGAATTCGGAACAGGAAGCGGAAGCCTTCTACAGGACTTGCCGGGAAGAATACATACCCGTCACCTGGAAGCCGGCAACGGACCAGGTTGCGCCCATGGGCGACGGGACTGAATGGGGTTTCAACAATTTCGACGCGTTCGGACGGGAACAGATCCACCATGTGTATCAATATGAAGACTTCTGGCGCCAGGAAAAACTGATCCGCCCCGATATCACCGTATCGAAATGGCGCATGCTGGCCAACAAACGCCTGCGCGGCATTCAGCAGCGCCGGGGTTGGGCGAGAACACAGGGCTGGTCGCCGGACGGGCAAGGCTATGATCCCAGGAAGACCTGGTAGCTGACTCCGTTCTCTACCTCCTCAATGAGAAAAACAAATGGCCGTCAAAACTGAACTCCCGACAAAAGACCTGTTTGGTCTGGAATACTGGCCGGCCCTGCCCGCCTTCCTGATCTCGACCTGCGATGAAACCGGGGCGGCGCATGTGGCGCCATACAGCCTGGTGTTCTTCCCGTCCTACACCAATGTAGCCGAGGACAGCGATACACCCAAGATCATCTCATTGGTCATTGGCGACTACGACACTTTTGCCGGCGCCAGAGAATCCCGCACCTACCGGAATATCGCCGCCACCGGGGAATTCGTTGTCAACGTGCCCACGGCGAAAATTGTCGGACAATTGAATACTACGGTGTTTCCTGCCGAGGACAAATTCGCAGCATCTGGGCTGACTCCAGAACCGTCGGCAAGAATCACCGCGCCGGCGGTGGCCGAATGCCCAATAAATTACGAATGCGAACTGCTACGGGTGGAGGACAACCGCTGGCTGGGTGAGATATTTTATGGAAAAATCGTTGCTGTCCGGGTCGATAAGGCCCTGCGCGACACGCCTGCCAAAGACCGCATGTCACCCTTGGCGCCCGTATTCCATTACGCTTACGACCACTACAACGGAACTTACTACGGCTTGGGCAAGATCCTGCTGGAAGAGATTGACGAGGAATAGCTTCTTCCTGCCGGCGCCTTACATTTCATGCCGCTCCGGACACGCACGCCACAATTTTTCTCTGGTTCTGAACACCCCTGTGGTCAGACAAATTCCGAGTTCAAGGGTTTGCCCAGCCTCGAAGCTCCCCAGAGTTCCAGGTTATTCTCATGCACCAGCGCGGCATGCAACGCCATGGCCTTGATATCGCGGTTGAGTTGCTGTAGCGGATGAGTCGCCTGCAAAGCCGTGCCGCCTGACTCAAGGTACAGCGCCTCGATTGCCGCCACGCATTGCCTGACTGCCGCCGAACTGTAAACCCGCGTCTGATTGCGCTCAACCAACGGCATTTGCTCGCCCGCCTCAGCCGTATCCCGGACCATGGCCAAACCGCGCTTAAGCATAAGTTCCGCCGAACCTGTCTGTAGCATTACTTCACCGAGGAGGCGGTGCGCCTGGGCTGAATCGGCCTGTTTGTTGAGGGAGAATGGCAGATTGCGGTTTTCGATATGCTTGATGAAGATTTCGATTGCCTCCTGGGCGGCGCCCAAGGGCGGCCCTGTCAGGTTAAGACAAAGCATAGGCAGGGTCGACGAGCGGAACAGGGGCGAACGGTCTTTGCCCAGCTCTCCCGATATAGCATCGGCAAACCTGATGGCTCTGTGTTCGGGAACAAACACACCGCCGATAGCCAGGCTCTTGCTGCCGCTGCCGCGCAGACCGGTCACATGCCAGTCATCAATGATCTCATACTCCGCTTGCGGCAATAAAAATACACTCATCTCCGGCGCTCCACCGTCCTGGAGAACAAGGCCGCCCAGCGTGGCCCAGCGCGCAAAATCACAACCGGAGGAATAAGGCCAGGTAGCAGCCGACAGCTCATAACCACCCGCCACCCGTTTTGCCATGGACTTGGGTTGCAACACGCCACAAACCAGCGCGTTGGGATCATCCTTGAATACTTCATCCTGGGCCTGTTGCGGATAAAGTCCCAGCAACCAGGTATGAATTTGCAGGATTGACATGACCCAGGAGGTGGCGGGACAGGCCCGGGCCACCCGTGTGACCATGGGCAGCACGTCCGCCATAAAGAGTTCCGGACCGCCGTAAGCAACGGACTGATACACCCTGAGCAATCCTGACGCGCTCAGTTCGTCAACTGTCTGTTGAGACAGGCGGCGCTCTCTTTCCGCCTCTTCAGCCCGCTCTCGTAGCGCGGGCACAAGGCACGCAATCCTATCGTGGTATTCGGCAATGGAAATTCGATCAGCCATGGTTGTTTACACTACTCTGGTCGACTGGTGAAACGCGACGATAACAGATAGCGCTTCGAAAATGGCGCGCCCGGAGAGATTCGAACTCCCGACCGCCTGGTTCGTAGCCAGGTACTCTATCCAGCTGAGCTACGGGCGCGTAATGTTAAGGAACCTCTGATTAAGTCAGAGGTTCCTTAATTATCCCCTATGACGAGATAAAAAGAAACTATCCGCTTATATGTTATGAAAATGCGCGGTATGCTTCTCCCATCCTGGCGATATTTTTCGACAAACGAGCCGGTTAAGGGCGCCAAGGCGGTCAGAATAAGCCCGTAATGTTACCCTCGGAGTCCACGTCGATATTCTCGGCGGCAGGGACTTTCGGCAGCCCCGGCATGGTCATCATACTGCCGGCGATGGCCACGATAAACCCGGCCCCGTTTGACAGCCGGACTTCGCTGACTTCCACATTATGCCCTTGCGGGGCGCCGAGCGCCGTCGGGTCGGTGGAGAAAGACATCTGGGTCTTTGCCATGCATACCGGGAAGCGTCCGTAATCACGATTTAGCTTCTCGATCTCTGCACGCACCTTGCTGTTGGCGGTGACACTGCCGGCGCCATAGATATTCTTGGCAACGGCCTCTATTTTGTCCCACAGGGAAGCATCGTCCTCGTACAGGTAACTGTGGTTGCCGGGGGTGTTATCGACAACATCAGTGACGGCGCGCGCCAGTTCTTCCGCGCCTGCGCCGCCTTCGGCCCAGTGCCGGGCCACCACCGCCTGGCCGCCTTGTGCTTCCACCCGGTTTTTCAGCATGTCGACCTCCGCATCGGTATCGTGGGTGAAGTGGTTGATGGACACTATGCAGGGCAGACCGTAGCGCTGTTGGATGTTGTCCAGGTGCCGTTCCAGGTTGACCAGGCCCTTGTCCAGCGCCGCCAGGTTCTCCAGGTTCAGATCTTCCTTATTCACACCGCCGTGATATTTCATCGCGCGGATGGTGGCGACCAGGACCACGGCCGCGGGCTTTAGCCCCGCCATACGGCACTTGATGTCAATGAACTTCTCTGCGCCGAGATCGGCGCCGAAACCAGCCTCGGTGATTACATAGTCGGCCAATTTCAGCGCGGTTTTGGTGGCGGTCACGCTGTTGCAGCCATGGGCGATGTTGGCGAACGGACCGCCGTGCACCAGCGCCAGGTTGTTCTCCAGGGTCTGCACCAGGTTCGGCTTGATCGCGTCTTTCAGCAATGCCGCCATCGCGCCATGGGCGTTCAGGTCGCGGGCGTGAACCGGTTTTCTGTCTCCTCTTGTATACCCTATGACGATGTTGCCTAGTCGTTCCTTCAGGTCGGAAAGAGAGGTTGCCAGGCAGAAAATGGCCATGACTTCGGAGGCGACGGTGATGTCGTAACCGTCTTCCCGCGGGAAGCCGTTGGCCGTGCCGCCCAAGGAGATGACGATTTTGCGCAAGGCCCGGTCGTTCATGTCCACGACCCGCTTCCAGGCAACCAGGCGCGGGTCGAGGTTCAGGTTGTTGCCGTGGTTAATGTGGTTGTCCAGCATTGCCGAGAGCAGGTTATGGGCGGCGCCGATGGCGTGAAAATCACCGGTGAAGTGCAGGTTGATGTCTTCCATGGGCACCACTTGGGCATAACCGCCGCCGGCAGCGCCGCCCTTGACGCCGAAGCAAGGGCCCAGGGACGGTTCGCGCAAGCAGATTAAGGTCTGTTTGCCAATCCGGTTCATCGCGTCTCCCAGCCCGACCGTGGTCGTGGTCTTGCCCTCCCCCGCCGGAGTGGGACTGATGGCGGTGGTCAGGATCAGCTTGCCGTCGGCCTTGTCCTTGAGGCTGTCGATGTAATCCAGTGACAGCTTCGCCTTGTAATGGCCGTAAGGCTCCAGGTGCTCGCTGCCGATGCCGTACTGTTCCGCGGCAAGGTCGATGATCTGTTTTTTGCTTGCCCGCTGGGCAATGTCGATATCTGATAACATATGAAATATCCTGTATTGATGTATTATTGTCCCGTGAGCGGCATATTATAGCTGTTATTGGGAGGAACGATAATCAAGCTCTTTCGCCATGAAATCCGGCGCTTTTCTGACGGCGCTATTATTGAGGAGACTCTGACTTGGTCGGAGGTTCCTTGATTACGATCTGGGGGGTAAAAAATGAACCAACGGGTTTTACCGGAATGGAGTAAAGACAAGCTGGAATACGTGGAACCGACGCAGGTTGTGCGCAGCTTCGGCTACGACGTATTTGCCAACGAAGTCAGTGAAGAGGCGCTCCGTTACAATGAACAAACCATAGCCCGGGTCTTGCAGGTGGACGGAGAGGTAGCCTCCGACAAGAGAGAATTTTCCAGTCCTGAAGAAGCGGCGGAAGACATCAGGAAAGTCGGACTAGAAGCCGGCGCGGAAATGGTCGGCATCACGGAAGTCAACCCCGATCACGTTTACAAAGGACATAATGTGCCACACAAATACGCCGTGATCCTGGCCAGCAGGATGGATTACGATGAAATGAAGTATGGCGCCTCGGAGCGTCACGTCAGGGAAGTATTGCGCAGTTATGCGGAAATGGGCTCACTTTCCGCGACAGTTGCCGAATATATTCGAGCGGCAGGCTATCCCGCACGCGCCCACTCTCTGAGATTTGAGCAGATAAACATGATCCCCCATGCCATAAAAGCCGGACTGGGCCAACTGGGCAAACACGGATCGCTGATTAATGATCAATTGGGTTGCTCATTCCGCTTGTCGGCTGTCACAACCGATTTGGCCATGAGGCTGGATTCAATCAAGGATTACGGCGTTGAGGATTTCTGCCGGAACTGCAGCATGTGTGTCAAACACTGTCCGGGCGATGCCATCGTCCATGAGAAACAGGTCGTCAGAGGGGCGCTGAAGTGGGTGGTTGATACGGAAGCCTGCGCCCCCTATTGGGGCAGTTATCATGCCTGCGGAATCTGTTTGGAGGTTTGCCCCGCCAATATCAAGGCGTTTGACGGCGTATATAAAAACTCATTTATCGAGCGGATAAAACAGAATGACATCAAACAGAGAAGGAAGGACCTAGCGGCTGGTCTGCAACAACCCTGGGAAAATGCCGTTGAGCCAGATGATAAATCCGAAGGCTGGCGTAACCGGGTGAAAGGACGGGGCCATGCCGCGTTTCTTATGCAAGGAATCCCGGCAGAGGGGCTACCGGAGGAAGTTTACAAAATACGCTCGGCTATGGGCATTGAGCCGGGGAGCTGATTTCTACAATAACAACAAGCCAATGAGAAAAGTATAAATGAAACTGACCGGAAAACGCATCATAGTAACAGGAGCGGCATCTGGCATTGGGCAACAAAGCGCGAAGATCATGCAGGAGCGAGGCGCTACCATTATTGGTTTTGACCGCAACCAGCCCAAGTCGCATGTGGATGAGCACATCCCTGTCGATGGCGGGATGAACGCCCATGTGATGCAACAGCTTCATAGTTTCTGAGGGGTCGACAGTTTGCTCCCCCGTGGCCGGCTACGCTGATGTTGCGGGAAATCAAAATCTTTCATTCTGAACTGGTCTGACCTCTTGAGTCCTTATAGCTGCGTTACTGCAACGATCGTCGTGCTCGGGCTACTTGCCGGATTCGGTTGCGCTCCAGAGAATACGACAAAGGTCGCCGAGGCTCCCGCTAGCAAGTATCGAACGCTATCGGAGGGGGAGTACGAAGACAAGGTCGCAGGTGGCTGGTTGGGGCAGGCTATCGGCGTGCTCTACGGATTCCCGACGGAATTTCTTTGGCCGGGAGAAATGGCGCCATTCGGCTTCGATGACTGGTATCGGATGAAGCCGGAGATCTGGCTTGAGGAAGGTCTGACGGTCCTGGAGAAGGACGGCTATGTCGCAATGCTCGAAGCCAAGAAGAAGTACAAAAACGATATCAACAACTGGGAGACGTACACGCCCAGACAGATGCCCCCACAGGATGATCTGTATATCGAGTTCCTGTTCCTGCACTCCCTTCGGGCGTATGGTCTTGCCGTCTCGGCCGAACAAATGGCCGCAGACTGGGTGAGCTATCTGGACCCCAATATGATTTGGGGCGCCAACCGGGTCGCTTATCAGAACTTCAAGAAAGGGATTCTGCCACCCCAGTCCGGTCATCCCGACAACAACCCGTTGAGCAACGCCATCGATTTCCAGATCGAATCTGACCTGTTCGGGCTTATCTCACCCGGTTTGCCCCGAGCCAGCAACGCACTGGGCGACAAGGCGGGCCACCTCATGAACTACGGGGATGGGGTCTATGCCGGTATGGCCATCGGGGCCATGTACGGCGAAGCATTCTTTGAGCGCGATCCACGCAAGCTGGTCGAGTACAGCTTGACGGTCATTCCGCGCGCAAGCGGCTATGCCGAGATGGTGCGAGATGTGATCGCTGCGCACGATGCAAATCCCGACGATTGGCAGGCGGCATGGGAGGTCATCTTCGCGAAATGGGGGCAATACCTCGGATTGGATGTGCGGACAAACGGCGCCTGTGTCTACCTGGGATTGCTCTACGGTGGCGGTGACTTCCTCAAGACGATGAACATCTCCATGCGCTGCGGTCTCGACAGCGACTGCAACCCGTCCAGCGCCGCCGGCATCATCGGCGCCACCCTGGGGATGTCCGGCATTCCGGATAAATGGGCCATGCTGAGGGAACTGCCCATCAGCAATGCGTCCCATCCCGGTATCTACCTGGGGGATACACCCATCCGCAACGCATCGGCCTCCGGCACGGACGGACAGACACTGCGCGAGATTTATCCTGATCCGATCAACTGGGATGACATCATCGCCGCGACAGTGGAAGTCGGCCACAAGAACATCGTCGCCAACGGTGGACGGATCGAAGACGGCCTCATCCACATTCCGATCCAAACACCGAGTATCCCACCGTTTGAACAAGCGCCTGTTCCCGAATAGGAAAGATAATTTCGGACCATCCTAATTCTATCCGAAAATTTGTTTCTATTGAGTTAAGGAACCTCTGATTAAGTCAGAGGTTCCTACGATACAAGGATGTATCGTCAATATCAATGACTGTAAGGCATTGATATTGTGAGGAAAACAAAAATCACATTTTTGTTTTCCGTACTCTGACAAGTCCAGGATGGACTTGTTCAGAGTTTCCTTAATTTACCATCGCAAAAGTGCAATCTGTAATTTAAGGAAACTCTGAGACTTAATCAGAGGTTCCTTAAGGCAGTTGGCAAAAACTGGTAAACTCATACAGTAGCATAACAGGATAATCCCTCGCCATTGAGGGGCAACGATAAGGTTATACAAAAAAGGAGAATAAAATGAGTTACGTCGAAAAGCCGGATTGGCAAAAGTCTCTGGAACACCATGAAGAACTGTGCACAGAACGATATAAGTCCATACACAGGGACTTACAGTTCATAAGGGAAGACATGCGCGAAATGCGCACTGGTCAACGCTGGTTAATTGGCATAGTTTTGGCGTGGCCACCCTTGATCATCGCCGCCCTGCAGATGATCGCCTGATTACCAGTCATTGCTGCCGAACGGCGATACATTCAATCTCCACTTGTGCGCCGATTGCAAGTCCGTTGGCGCCGAACGCGCTCCTGGCAGGGTAGTGTTCATCAAAATAGGTTTTGTAGACCTCATTGAAAGTCGCCCATTGGGAGATATCCGCGAGCATCACCAGGCACTTGACGAGATCGCTCATCGAATAGCCATGCGCCTCCAGGCTTGTTTTGATATTTTCCATTGTCTGCCGGGTCTCTGCTTCCAGGCCGCCGGGCGCAAGATTCATCGTGCCCGGGACGATGCCAACCTGTCCGGACAGGTACAGTGTGTCACCTACCCGGACCGCCTCGGACAACGGGATGTCGGTGGGGAAGACCTTACCTGAATTCAGATACTCCGCAGAACCTGCTTGATCAGCCGACAACGGCGCGGCGATACTGCAGAAAATAACCGTAAATGTAATCAACATAGTGGTTGCTGTACGCATAATTCATCTCTTATGTGTTGAAAGAAAATCTCTCCTGCAAACCAAAAGGCCACCAATATACACGCTTGAGGGCCTTTCCCCTGTGCCGGGTATCAGGCAAGATCGAAACGATCCAGGTTCATTACCTTGTCCCAGGCAGCTACAAAATCACTCACAAATTGCTGCCGGGAATCATCACACGCATAGACCTCCGCGAGCGCACGCAACTCGGAGTTTGAGCCGAAGATAAGATCGACCCGGGTGCCGGTCCACTTGGGTTTGCCTGTTGCCCGCTCGCGCCCTTCAAAGAGATTTTCGGAACCAGGCGTCGGTTGCCATGTCGTACTCATGTCGAGCAGGTTCACAAAAAAATCGTTGGTCAACGTCCCGGGTCGGCCGGTAAGCACGCCGTGTTCAGATTGTCCGTAATTTGCCCCCAGCACCCGCAGGCCGCCGATGAGCACCGTCATCTCCGGCGCCGTAAGGCCAAGCAACTGCGCTTTGTCCACCAGCAGCCTCTCCGGCGCTATGCCGCGAGCGCCGTTGAGATAGTTACGAAAGCCGTCGGCAACCGGTTCGAGTACGGAAAAAGAGGCCGCATCCGTCTGTTCCTCCGACGCATCTGCGCGCCCGGGCGTGAAGGGTACAACCAGTTCATGACCGGCGTTTTTCGCAGCATACTCAACGCCTGCACAACCGCCCAGGACGATCAGGTCGGCCAGGGACACATGCTTACCATTGGGCTGAGAACTGTTGAATTCCTGCGCGATACCATCAAGGACCTGCAGAACATCAGCCAGTTGATCCGGCTGGTTGACCTCCCAGTCCTTTTGCGGCGCCAGACGGATGCGCGCCCCGTTCGCGCCGCCGCGCATATCCGAGCCGCGGAAGGTTGACGCAGAGGCCCAGGCAGTCGAAACCAGTTGCGAGACGGTGAGACCCGATGCAACTACCTGAACTTTCAACGCCGCGATATCCTGCTCATTAATCAATTCGTGGGTGACCGCGGGGATGGGGTCCTGCCAGATCAGCTCTTCCTCGGGCGCCTCCGGGCCGAGATAGCGCGGCCGCGGTCCCATATCGCGATGTGTCAGCTTGAACCATGCTCTTGCGAAGGCTTCAGCGAATTCATCCGGATTTTCGTGGAAACGCCGCGAAATAGGCTCATAGATGGGGTCCATACGCATGGCCATGTCCGCGGTGGTCATCATCGGCGCATGGCGCTTGTCCGGGTCGTGGGCATCCGGTACGGTATCCGCACCTGCGTCATCCTTGGGTTTCCACTGCCAGGCGCCGGCCGGGCTCCTGGTGCGTTCCCACTCATAGCCGAATAACGTGTCGAAGTAACTGTTGTCCCATGTTATCGGGGTCGGGGTCCAGGCGCCTTCAATACCGCTGGTGATCGCATCGCCAGCCTTGCCGCAGCCGAAGCTGTTCTTCCACCCCATGCCCTGTTGCTCGATGGGGGCGCCCTCCGGTTCGGGACCGACATGAGTGTCCGCAGGCGCGGCGCCATGGGCCTTGCCGAAGGTGTGCCCTCCGGCGGTCAGCGCAACGGTTTCCTCGTCGTCCATCGCCATCCGCCCGAAGGTCTCGCGGATATCCCGCCCGGAAGCGAGCGGATCCGGATTGGCGTTGGGGCCTTCAGGGTTCACGTAGATCAAGCCCATCTGGACTGCGCCGAGAGGCTCGGCCAGTTCCCGGTCGCCACTGTAGCGCTGGTCGCCAAGCCACTCATTCTCGGTACCCCAGTCAATGTCCAGTTCGGGTTCCCAGATATCCGCGCGGCCACCGGCGAAACCGAAGGTTTTGAAGCCCATCGACTCCAGCGCAACATTGCCTGCCAGGATCATCAGGTCAGCCCATGAGATTTTCCTGCCGTACTTTTTCTTGATCGGCCAGAGCAGCAGGCGCGCCTTGTCCAGGTTACCGTTATCAGGCCAACTGTTGATGGGCGCAAAACGCTGGTTGCCTGTGCCACCGCCGCCGCGGCCATCGCCAATTCGATAAGTGCCGGCGCTGTGCCACGCCATGCGGATGAATAACGGTCCGTAATGGCCGTAGTCGGCAGGCCACCAGTCCTGTGACGCGGTCATTAGTTCATGCAGATCCTGCTTGACGGCGGCCAGGTCCAGGGTCTTGAACTCTTGCGCGTAGTTGAAATCTCCACCCATCGGGTCGGACTTGGATGAATGCTGGCGCAGAATATCCAAGTCCAGCTTCTCCGGCCACCAGTCCCGGTTTGTCGTGCCTCTGCGGGCAACGCCGTTACCGTTTTCGGACGTTATCGGGCATTTGCCTTCACTCATGATTTTCTCCTTTGAATTATCTGTTCAGTATAAGAAACTACAGGTTCCCGCCGATCGGATTGGCATCGCGCTGCAATTAATAGAGAATCGGGGAGTTTCGATTGTTGGTCAATATACTGCGCTAACTGTTGCGCTATCGAGGTCAGCGGGCTAATCAATCGTATCAAGCGCCTTGCGAACGGTATCGAAGGTCTGTTCAAGCAGGTCCGGCGTGAAGGTCAAAAACGGTGAGAATGCCAGAGTATCCATGCTGTGGCGCACCATCAGACCCTGTTCAAAGCAACTGACATGGGCCTCCATGCCGCGCACGCCCGGCGCGCCGGGACGCGGGGCCATCTCAATGGCGCCCATCAGCCCGAAATTGCGGATGTCGATCACGTGCGGGGCATCGCGCAACGCATGCAGCGCATCTTCAAACAACGGTTCCAGTTCAGCGACCTTGGAACCGATATCTTCCTCGCTATAACACTCCAGCGCCGCCAGGCCGGCAGCCGCGGCCACCGGATGTCCGGAATAGGTATAACCGTGGAAAAACTCGATCGCGTGTTCAGGGCCGTTCATAAAACTCTGGTAGATGGCATCGCTGACCAGCACAGCGCCCATCGGAATTACCCCGTTGGTGATGCCCTTGGCGGTGGTGATGATGTCTGGCATCACGCCAAACCGCTGGCAGCCGAACGGTGTGCCGATGCGGTGAAACGCGGTAATCACCTCATCGAAGATCAACAGGATACCGTGGCGGGTGCAGATTTCCCGCAAACGCTGCAGGTAGCCCCGGGGCGGCGCCAGTACCCCGGCGGAACCGGCAACCGGTTCGACGATCACCGCGGCAATATTTTCCGCGTTGTGTAACGCAACAATTCGCTCCAGCTCATCAGCCAGGTGCAGACCCCACTCGGGTTCGCCCCTGCTGAACGCGTTATGTTCCAGGTCCAGCGTATGAGGGAGATGATCTACGTTCGGCAGCATCGCATTGCCGAACATCTTCCGGTTTCCCGGGATACCGCCGACCGACATCCCGCCAAAATTTACGCCGTGATAGCCTCTTTCGCGGCCGATCAGCTTGATCCTGGTCCCTTCCCCGCGCACCCGGTGCCAGCCCAGCGCTATCTTCAACGCGGTATCGACGGCCTCCGAGCCGGAATTGGTGAAGAACACGTGGTCAAATCCATTGGGCGCGAAATGGATTAACTTTTCCGCCAGGTCGAACGCCCCGGTATGGCTCACCTGGAACGCCGCGGCATAATCCAGCCTGGCCACCTGTTCCTGCACTGCACTGACGATCCTGGGGTGGCAGTGTCCCAGACCGGTGCTCCACAATCCTGAGAAGGAATCCAGGACAACTTTCCCTTCTGCGGTCTTGTAATAAAAACCCTGGGCGGACTCGATGATGCGCGGGCGACTCTTGAAGGCGCGGTTGGCGGTATAAGGCAGCCAGAAGGGTTCAAGGTTCAATGTGTTACCGGCAACTGGCTTTACAATTTCGTCCATAGACGTATTTACCGGAAATAATCAGGCGATTACAGGTATTATACCCCTGACCGGGATATTGCGCCAGTTTGCCTGGCATATGACGATATTGATTATATGCGAACGGAGTTTATGAAAAGTTGAAAAATATGGTATGTGCGGAAATTGCACATACCACTCAACACGGCGCAATTCCGGGAAAAACTCAGATTCAAGCCGGTCAAATTGATACAACACGCCGTCGTGAAAGCATGGGTAACAATATGAGCAATAGTAATCTCGCGCAGCCAAGTAACATCCTTCAGCAGGCAGAACAATTCTGTGTGCGTCACAAGGAACGCCTCACAAAGCCAAGACTTGAGGTGCTGAAAATTATTGCTGCAAGCGCCAAACCTTTGGGCGCTTACGAAATATTGGAACAACTGGGAAATGTAATTCAATTCCCCAAGCCACCAACTGCTTATCGGGCCATAGAATTTTGGCAGCAAAAAGGATTTATTCATCGTATTGAAAGTCTTAATGCCTATGTTCTTTGCCACGCTGAACATCAGCACAGGGGTGGGCAATTCATGATCTGTGATGATTGCGGCGTAGTCATCGAAGCCCATATCTGCGACCTGCCGGAACCGCTAAAGCATAGCGCTGCCAATAATACCTTTACGCCATCAAGTTGGAATGTTGAGATTCATGGCCTGTGCGCCCAGTGCCAACCCTGACAGATCAGGTTCCGCAAAAGGTCTGGTGAACACGCTCACCAGGCTCAGGCGGGGTTTGATAAGGTTTCAGTAACGCTCGGTCTTTATACGGCTCTTCAAGCGCGGCCAACAAATCCGTAAAAGGCGTAAAGTCACCTCCATTTGCCGCTTCCAGGGCCTGCTCCACTTTATGATTGCGTGGGATGACGGCAGGATTGGCATTTCTCATCAGGCACAGAGATGATTCAAGTGGCTCGGGGTTTTTTCCAAGCCTGTGCTGCCATCTGAGATACCACTCGTTGAATGGCTCTTGCGCGTAGAGCTGGCCTGCTGGCTTGTCTGTTTGGCTTAGGTCACGAAACGTATTGGTGTAATCGGCATGATTTTTCTGCATCCAGTCAAGCAGATCGGAAATAAGTTGTTCATCGCCTTTGTCTGAACCAAACAACCCAAGTTTGGAACGCATCATCGCCAACCATTTCCGCTGATATATCTGCGGGAATTGATTGATCGTCTCTTCAGCCATATTCACTGCTTTTTGCGTTTCATCATCCATGAATAACAAGAGTGTCTCGGCGAGCCTGGCAAGGTTCCATTGTGCGATCCCGGGCTGATTGGCATACGCATAACGACCCGCATGATCGATTGAACTGAAAACAGTCTGCGGGTCATACACATCCATAAACGCGCAAGGCCCGTAATCAATAGTTTCACCGAACAGGGTCATGTTATCCGTATTCATAACCCCATGAATAAACCCAACCCGCATCCAATGCACAATCAGGTCAACCTGCTTTTCCATCACGGCCTGAAGGAATGCCAAGGCCTTATTTTGACCCGCCGGCAGGTCGGGGTAATGACGCTGAATGGTATAATCCATGATCGCTTCAACGGCTTTTTTGTCCTGCTGAGCGGCTGCGAACTCAAATGTTCCCACACGTATGTGAGAGCCGGCAACACGGGTTAAAATCGCACCGGGCAAAATCGCTTCACGCATCACGGACTCACCTGTCGTCACCACGGCAAGGCTGCGCGTTGTCGGGATACCCAAATGGTGCATTGCCTCGGAAATAACATACTCCCGCAGCATTGGCCCCAGCGCTGCTTTGCCATCGCCGCGCCGTGAATAAGGCGTTCGGCCTGCTCCCTTGAATTGAATGTCAAACCTGTCACCATCCGGGGTGACATGTTCTCCCCAGACATGCGCGCGGCCATCGCCCAACATAGTAAAATGACCAAACTGATGCCCGGCATAGGCTTGTGCAAAAGATGTAGAAGCCCAAGGCAATCGATTCCCGGAAAACAGCTCCGCTTGCTCTTTGTCAGTCAAGTCAGAAAAATTCAGCCCCATTGACTCTGCAAGCGCACCATTCACAATCACGATGTCCGGCGCAGCGACCGTATCTGGCCTTATCTCTGTAAAAAACTGCACCGGCAGCGTTGTATAGGTTGTATCAAAATGAAATCCGCAGTCTTTCATGAGCATATGGAAGGTTGTAGTCAATGGCGGTGGAAAAGCGCCGCAAACCGAATAATATTGAATGTCAGATGAAAATGAAATAATCGTCCAGGAGAGGGGCCGTATAGTCTGCCAGAATGACATCGGACCAACCGTCCCCATCCAGGTCCACATAGGTGTCCGTTGATCCCTCCGGTACCCAGGAGCTGCCTTGGAAACCGGCTTCCCCGTAGCCTGACAGGACAATCCGGTCTCCTTGCCCCGGGTTGAAGTCGGCGATGGCATCATTGAACTCGCCCGTATCGCCGGGCTTGAACCAGAACTCATCAGCCTCTTGGCCGCCGACCAAATAGTCGGCGCCGGGCCCACCAACAAGGATGTCGTCCCCTATTCCGCCGTAAAGGGCATCGTCGCCGAGACCGCCATACAAGCGGTCATTACCGGCATCGCCGTTGAGATGATCATCGCCGCCGTCCGGCCCGCCGTAGAGCGTATCATCGCCGTCACGGCCGAACAGTATGTTGTCACGTACATCACCCGCCAGGATGTCGTTGTGGTCAGAGCCGAAGAGATGTTCGATGTCGGGCAGGTTTGCTGTTTTCACACTGCCGTCGGCAGCGGTCCAACTTATCTCGACCCGACCGGCAAAGACATCGCCGGTGGCATCCCCGCCTTGCGCCACGTCACGGTGCAGACGCACGGTAACACCTGATGAGGAATCCAAATAGGCCGCATAGTCATCACCTAATCCGCCCGTTAGTCTATCCGCGCCCGGGCCACCAATCAGGATGTCGTCTTCATCGCCGCCGTCGAGGAGATCGTTCCCTTCATCGCCGCTTAGAATGTCATCACCCCATCCACCGTAGAGCTTATCGTTGCCGTTATGTCCGTAAATGAAGTTACCAACGAATAATGAGTCGGTCCCCGTGAGCACGTCATCGTGCGCTGATCCCCAGATGTTTTCAATGCCGCCGCCCAGCGTGTCTCCGCTGGCATCACCGCCTCTGGCGATACCGGTACCCAGGTTTATGGTGACGCCGGCCGGAGAGAACAGATAGGACACGGTATCGTCGCCGGAACCACCTAACAAGGTGTCCGCGCCCGGACCGCCGTCCAGGATGTCATCGCCATCTCCACCATCCAAGTGGTCATTACCATACCAGCCAAGAATGTGGTCGTCACCGGTCAGGCCGGCCAGATGGTCGTTGCCATCCGTACCTGTGAGCGAGTCATCGCCCGCGGTACCCGTAGTCGTTATCGTGCCAGGGTTAGCGCTGGGGTTACCGCCAGCAAAGATGAAGTGAGCCTCGTCCAGGCGGCCCGTATAGCCGTCAAGAACGATGTCATAATAGCCGTCTCCATCCAGATCCAACACCCGTGATCTCGAAAAGCCGGGGACTTGTGCGATCCAATTATCAGGAACACCGGTAATGTTTCTGTAGGCGCTCACGTCAATCCGGTCTCCTTGCACCGGGTTGAAATCCAGGATCTTATCGGTGTAGTAAGAGGGCTCATCACTGGGCTGGAACACAAACTTGTCAGCGCCAGCGCCGCCGGTCAGGATGTCATCGCCAGACTCGCCGACCAATAAGTTGTCGGCAGGGCCGCCTATCAGGATATCATCGCCTCCGCCGCCGTATATATTTTCAATTTCACCGAAGAAGATCAGATTCCAGGCGGCCGTCCCGTTAATAAAATCTATCGGCGCGTCATTGACGCTTCCCAGCCCTATGGCTATGCCTTCCTGTTCTTCAAAACCGAGAACATCTGGTGAATTACCAAGATACAGCGTGTCCACCCCGTCAGTGTCAACCAAGGTTACGGCGCTGGTCGGGAACCATCCCAACTGTTGATATAGATCAGTGTCCGGCACGTTGTGCGAGGTATATACAGTGTCCCCGGGGTTGATGCCGCCGGCTGGTTCCCCATAGAGTTCCCAGATGGCCGCTATATCATATAACATGGGTGATGCTGGGATGACGTCCAAGGCAAATTCGGCCGTGATGGGGTTGTCCGTTTCTTCACTGGCGTAAGACATGACGCTGAACAACCTGGCGTCCAAATCGTATTGTTTGCCCACGTTGTGGAGTCCCAAATCTCCGTTGTAGTCACCCGGGTGCCCCAGACCCAGGGCATGGCCAATCTCGTGGATGTAAGTGGTGAAAGAGTAGCTGTTTATGTCAGTTCCATACTCGACCAGCCAATCGGTTGATACGTTGATGACAGACTGGATAATGATGCCGTTGTTGGTCGTTGAGTAGGCCCACGCGTCCGTTTCATGGTCTTGAAATAGGATATCGGCATCCTGACTGGCGATTTCCCGGAATGTGATGCCGGAGATTGTTGCCCAAGTGTCCAATGCCTCGCGGGCCAGGTATCTCCCTTCCCCGGTAAGGCCGGATAAGTTGACTGTGAGCATTTTATCCGGATCGAGGTCGAATATACGGCGTCCTGCTGCTCCCCAATATCCGTCCGTAAGTTGCCAGATAATGTCGTTATCGTCTTGCTGTGTAGACATATTGAATTTGAGAGCAAAACAAAAATCGCATTTTTGTTTTACGTGCTCTGAACAAGTCAAGGATGGATTTGTTCAGAGCTTCCATAGTATTTCTTTGAAATTGGACTGTATTCTGACAGCATGGTTTTGTCCAATATATCCAAACAACTTTGGCGGAGAGAGAGGGATTCGAACCCTCGATGGGCTTTTAACCCATACTCCCTTAGCAGGGGAGCGCCTTCAGCCACTCGGCCACCTCTCCGTTGGCGGGCCGGTCGGTAATACCGGCCCTGATGTGTGAGGGTCCCGGAACCCTATGCGCGGTGTAGATTACTTATCTTCATCGTGGTATTCCGGATCGCCGTCGTTGACTTCCAGACTGGCGTCTTCCTCCGATTCATCCATGTACTCCTGGGCAAGCTGGGCTTTCGCCTTCTTGACCTTTTCAAGTTGGATGCGCTCGTAGATTTCCTCCCGATGCACCGCAATTTCTTTGGGAGCGTTGACTCCGATGCGGACCTGGTTGCCGCGTATTCCGAGTATGGTTACATTGACATCATCTCCAATCATCAGAGACTCGCCAATCCTACGTGTTAGTATCAACATCTTATTTTCTCCTATTATTCCCTAGGTATTAACTATATTAGCCTTTTTCGATGATAATTGCCTTATAAAATATTACGCGCCGATCATCCTGCGGCATCATCAAACACATTGTCCTCGCCCTCAAGACCGAAAGCGGAGTGTAATGTCCTTACACCCAGCTCCAGGTACTTCTCATCAACAACCACCGATATCTTTATTTCAGAGGTGGATATCATCTGGATGTTGATGCCCTCGGCGGCGAGCGCCGAGAACATTTTACTTGCGATGCCTGCATGAGATCGCATCCCTACTCCCACCACTGAAATCTTGACAATCTGATTATCTCCCAAGACTTCTCTCCCGTCCAGGTCCCGGGCAGTCTTTTCCAGCAACGCCTTGGCCTTGCCGAAATCATTCCGGTGTACGGTGAAGGTAAAGTCAGTGGACTGGTCCACGCCGGTATTCTGGACGATCATATCGACCTCGACGCCGGCCTCGGCAATGGGGTTGAGTATTGCGCCGGCGATGCCGGGCCTGTCAGGCACGCCGCGCAAGGTCAGTTTAGCTTCGTCTCGGTTATGGGCAATGCCCGCTATCAGCGCCCGTTCCATTTCTTCATCCTCGTTTGTGATCAAGGTGCCCGGGCCTTCCTCGAAAGAAGACAGGACACGTAATGGTACTTTATACTTGTTGGCGAACTCGACTGAGCGTATCTGTAGCACTTTCGCCCCTAAGCTGGCCAACTCCAGCATCTCCTCGTAGGATACCTTGTCCATGCGCCTGGCTGCAGGCACGATCCGGGGGTCGGCGGTGTATACGCCGTCCACGTCAGTGTAAATCCTGCATTCAGCGGCGTTCAGCGCTACTGCCATGGCAACGGCGGTGGTATCGGTACCCCCGCGCCCAAGCGTGGTGATGTTGCCGTTCTCGTCAATGCCCTGAAATCCTGCAATCACGACTATCTTGTTATCCGACAGGTCTTTTTTTACCCGCACCGCCTCGATATCGATGATACGGGCCTTGTTGTGAACGTTGTCCGTAAGAATATGCACCTGCCCGCCGGTGTAGGAGACCGCCGGATACCCGTGCTCCTGCAATACCATGCTCAATAGGGCGATGGTGACCTGTTCACCCGTCGACAACAACACGTCGAGTTCGCGTGAATCAGGTTTTTTGGCCACCTGTCCCGCGAGTTCGATAAGCCGGTCGGTCTCACCCGCCATGGCCGAGAGCACCACCACCACCTGGTGTCCCTGCTTGCGCGTGGCGATGACGATATCGGCGACCACCTTGATCCGGTCCACCGTTGCGACCGAGGTGCCGCCGAATTTTTCTACTATCAGAGCCATAACAACCGATCTTAACCCGCTGTCCTGTCAACAACCCAGGCTGGAACACTTGCCAGCGCGCCCTGTAGCGCGGACGGATCATTGCCGCCGGCCTGTGCCAGGTCCGCACGGCCTCCACCCCGTCCACCCACCTGTTGGGCGACATGATTGACCAGCTCGCCGGCCTGCAGCTTGTCCGTGTTGTCTTTCGTAACGCCCGCCACCAGGCTGACTTTACCAGTTTTAACCGTACCGAGCACGATAACCGCGCTGCCCAGTTTACTCTTCAACTGATCGACCATGTCACGCAATGTTTTCGGATCTGCCCCGTCCATGTTGTGGGCAAGAACATGAATGCCGTTGACCAGTTCAGCCTGTTCGCTCAGATCAGCGCCGGCCTGACTGGCCATTTTATCTTTTACCTGTCTCAACTCCTTCTCCAAACGCCTAGAATTCTCCAGTAGCTGTTCCAGTTTTGCCGTAAGCTTGCTACGGTCGGACTTGAGCAAACGCGCCAGTTCGGCCAACTGCGCTTCTTCGCCCTCGACCAGGGCCAGCGCGCCCAGCCCGGTTACCGCTTCCACCCGGCGAATGCCTGCGGCAATCCCGGTCTCAGTAGTGAATTTGAACAGCCCTATGTCGCCGGCGCGCGCCACGTGAGTGCCGCCGCACAGTTCCACCGAAAAATCGCCGCCGATGTTCAATACCCGTACCTTTTCGTCGTATTTCTCGCCGAACAGTGACATTGCGCCCGACTTCAGCGCGTCGTCGAGAGGCATCAAGCGGATTTCGGTATCGATGTTTTCCAGTATCTTGCGATTGACAAGCCGTTCTATCTGCAACAGTTGCTGTGCCGAAACCGGTTCGGGATGGGAAAAGTCAAAGCGTAACCGGTCCGGCGCCACCAGGGATCCCTGCTGGGTCACATGCTCACCGAGCGCCTCTCGCAATGCCGCATGCAGCAAGTGGGTGGCCGAGTGGTTGCGCACCGTATTGATGCGCGTAACGGGATCGACCCGGGCTTCTGCCTGCTGACCGACCCGGATTGTCCCCTCACTTACTCTGCCGCTATGAATATGGGCATTCCCCTGTTTTTGCGTGTCATCGACAACAAACACGCCTGTATCCGAAACCAGTTCGCCCCGGTCGCCGACCTGGCCGCCGGATTCCGCATAGAACGGGGTGCGATCCAGTACGACTCCGCCGGATTGGCCTGCTTCGATAGCTTCGACTATCTGGTTGTCCTGAAGCAAGGCAGTGACCTGCCCGGAGGTATGCAGGGAATCGTAACCTTCGAAACCGGAAGCATGGTTCTTCAGGTCGGGCAGAACGGAGATATCCACGTTGAACTTGTTCGCTTCCCGCGCACGCCGGCGTTGTTCCTGCATGCATTGCTCGAACCCTTCCTGGTCCAGTTCCAGGTTGCGCTCGCGGGCTATATCGGCGGTCAGGTCGACAGGAAAGCCGTAAGTATCGTACAGCTTGAACACGACTTCACCCGGAATGGTGCCGGAGACCAGGGTCCCGACTGCAGATTCCAGGTGTTTAAGCCCTTGCTCCAAGGTTTCCGTAAAACGTTCTTCTTCTTGCTTCAGGGTATTTATCACGAATTCTTTGCTCCTGCCCAATTCAGGACAGGCTGCTCCCATGATCGCATCCAGCGGCTCCACCAGCTTGTGGAAGAACGGCTCATTCAGGCCCAGCCTGGAGCCGTGACGCAGCGCCCGGCGGATGATCCGGCGCAGCGCATAACCCCGGCCCTCGTTGGCCGGGATGACGCCGTCCGCGACCAGGAAAGCGCAGGAGCGGATATGGTCGGCAATTACCCGGGTTGAAATAAGATCCGCGCCGCTATCCCCTGCGAGGGATTGCACTGCCTTGATTAGAGGGAGAAACAGGTCTGTTTCATAGTTGTTGCGTACCCCCTGCAGTAGCGCCGCGGTCCGCTCCAGGCCCATGCCCGTATCGACTGATGGCTTCGGCAGGGGATGTAGCTTGCCTTGCGCATCGCGGTTGAATTCCATAAACACCAGGTTCCATATCTCCACGTAGCGGTCGCCATCCTGCTCCGCGCTGCCGGGCGGGCCGCCGGACACATCCGGCCCGTAATCATAAAATATCTCGCTGCAAGGCCCGCAGGGTCCCGTGTCCCCCATCGACCAGAAATTGTCTTTCTCTCCGCAACGGCTGAACCGCTCCTTGCTGACTCCGATCTTTTGCAACCAGATGTCTTCCGCCTCGGCGTCATCCTGGTAGACGGTTACCCATAGTTTCTCTGCGGGTATGGCCAGCTCCTCGGTCAGGAACTCCCAGGCATATTCAATGGCCTGTTCCTTGAAGTAGTCGCCGAAACTGAAGTTGCCCAGCATCTCGAAAAAAGTATGGTGGCGAGCAGTGTATCCGACATTGTCCAGGTCGTTATGTTTACCGCCGGCGCGTACGCAACGCTGGGCAGTCACCGCCCGCGCGCAGGCGCGTTGCTCCAGCCCGAGGAATACATCCTTGAACTGCACCATGCCGGCATTGGTGAACAATAGCGTCGGATCATTGGCCGGCACCAGTGGTGAACTTGGCACCACTTCATGTCCGTGCCGGCTGAAATAATCCTGGAACCGCCGGCGAATGTCATTTGCTGCGATGTACTTCATCCTGCCCGTTATTCGCTGTTATTGAATTGTCTTCGAATCTGCTCTGAGGTAAAACCGCGATATTGCAGAAAACGTGATTGTCTTGCCTGTTGCTTAAAATCCATGGGCGCCTGCGGTCCGAATTTCTTCTCCCGCGCCGCGCTGATATGGGCTTCCCAATCCAGGCCCATAGTCGAAACCACCTGTTGCACCAGTTCTTCGGCGAGCCCGCGTTCACTCAACTCCCGGGTGATGCGCAGCGGTCCATAGCCTTTTGCAACACGGCTGCGAACATACGCTTCGGCATAGCGCGCATCATCCTGCAATCCCGCAGACCTGAGGTCTGCAAGGACCTTCTCCACCGGTTCAGGGGGAAAGCCACGCGCTGTGAGTTTTACCCGCAGTTCCTGTTTGGAATGCTCGCGCCGGGCGAGCAGGTCCAAGGCCCGTTGCCTGATTATCTGTGTCTGATCGATATTCAGGGATGCGTCTCCTCCACCGGTTCAGCCGTGTCAGCCTGCGGCAGGGCCTTGTCTTTTACCGCTTGTTCGATTGCCTGCGCCACTTCGGGGTTGCCCCGGAGATATTCGCGCACGTTGTCCTTGCCCTGGCCGATGCGTTCACCGTTGTAACCATACCAGGCGCCGGTTTTTTCTATAATCCCATGCTGTACGCCCAGTTGAATGATTTCGCCCTCACGGGATATGCCGCGCCCGTAGAAGATATCGAAAACCACCTCCTTGAATGGCGGCGCCACCTTGTTTTTGACCACCTTGACGCGGGTTTCGTTGCCCACAACCTCATCACTTTTCTTTATCGCGCCGATGCGGCGTATTTCCATGCGCACGGACGAATAAAACTTCAGTGCGTTACCGCCGGTAGTGGTCTCCGGATTACCGAACATCACACCGATCTTCATGCGGATCTGGTTGATGAATATCACCAGTGTATTGGAACGCTTGATATTGGCTGTGAGTTTTCTCAGCGCCTGCGACATCAGGCGCGCCTGCAGACCCATGTGGCTGTCACCCATCTCACCCTCTATTTCCGCCTTGGGCGTGAGCGCCGCCACGGAGTCGATGATTATCAGGTCCGTGGCGCCGGACCGTACCAGCATATCCGTGATTTCCAGCGCCTGTTCGCCCGTATCCGGCTGCGAGACCAGCAGGTCCGCTATTTCCACGCCCAGTTTTTCCGCGTATTTCGGGTCCAGCGCATGTTCCGCATCGACGACTGCCGCGGTGCCGCCGGCTTTTTGTATTTCCGCGGCGACATGCAAGGCCAGGGTGGTCTTGCCTGAAGATTCCGGCCCGTAGATTTCCACGACTCTTCCCCGGGGTAACCCGCCAATTCCCAGCGCCAGGTCCAGGCCCAGCGAACCTGTGGATACTGCGGTCACGTCATGGTCAACGGTGTCGTCGCCCATGCGCATGATTGAACCCCTACCGAATTGCTTTTCGATTTGCCCCAGAGCGATGTCCAGAGCCTGTTTCTTTTTCTCGTCCACGGATTCTCTCGTTCTCAAAATAATGATTAGTGTAGATTATGCCAAATTTTATATTCAGTCTCACATTTCTTATCACTTCAGGTTGTTAACTACCAGTGTGAGGTTGAATATAACCAGCAGTACCATGATCGCCCGGAATACGATACCGAGGGCGCCGCTCCTGGGCGCATAGGCCCACATTACGCCACCTACGACTATGGAACCGACCAGGAAGGCCAGCGCCGCCGGCCCCGTCAGGAAATCCACTGCTGTCTGAAACGCAGTGGTGATAAAATCCAGCGGCCCTCCGGTCGTGCCGATGTCGAATTCAGCACGCAAAGCGCCGGGGAAACATACAAGTACAAACAGACAGATACGGTCGCGCATCCCTTCCTCTCCCTTGTTGACGTTATTCGGTAATTATGAACGGCCTGTCGGCGACGATATCCGCGCGCAGACAGGTAATCCGTTTCAACAGTCTTTTTCTGATCACGTACAACCAGACCGCGATCCCGTTCGGGTCGTTCCTGCATACCAGGTTCAGTACGGCCAGGCCAAAACATACTATCAGCGCAAACAGCAGTACGGAGCGTAATTGCACGCCGAGCAGCAGCGCTGAGACAAACAGGAATAGCACCGCGTTGGCGGGATAACCAAAATATCGCTTGTTTGCGGTCAGTGATGACCTGTTACTGTAGGCGTCTTCCCTGGTATCCATGATACTTCCCTCAATGTGTGGCTGGTCGAATAATTCTGGTCCGGATAGACTTCATCAAAATCTTATTGCCTATACTGACACAACTTGTTGATTGAAGTCAACAGCTCTATTAAATCCTGTTATAAAAAATTCAGGTGGAATGATGTGTCACCCATCCACCGTACCACTCCCGCGAAAACGGGAGTCCAGTCGAATACTGTGTCACCCGAAGGGCGACGCTTTGTTTCACTGGATTCCCGCTTGCGCGGGAATGGGATGGGAAGCACTCCCGCGTACCCTGCCACCGTACCACTCCCGCGGAAGCGGGAGTTCAGTCAAATACTGTGTCACCCGAAGGGCGACGCTTTGTTTCACTGGATTCCCGTTTTCACGGGAATGGGATGGGGAGCACTCCCGCGTACCCTGCCACCGTACCACTCCCGCGGAAGCGGGAGTCCAGTCAAATACTGTGTCGCCCGAAGGGCGACGCTTTGTTTCACTGGATTCCCGTTTTCACTGGAATGGGATGGGGAGCACTCCCGCGTGCCCTGCCACCGTACCACTCCCGCGGAAGCGGGAGTCCAGTCAAATACTGTGTCGCCCAGAGGGCGACTCGTTATTTCACAGGTTTTGCATCTCCTTTGCCGCTGCCAGTGAAGCGAGCCGGGCAATAACGCCATAGCTGTAAAACCGGTTCGGCTGGGCATCCGGCGATTTTTCCTTGTCCGGGGAGTTGCAGGATTCCTCGAATGCCAGACGCTCGAAATACATGCCCGGAGCGTTCAGGTTTTCATTGCTGGCACGTTGCGGGTGCACCCGGTAGAAACCGCCTACCACGTTCTGGTCAATGAGGTATACCACCGGTTCGGCGACCGTACCGGGACTACCCCAGGTTTCGTGGGTATGCACACCCTCCTGCAGAATAGCCTTGGTCACCTTCTGCCCTTCTTTGACAGTCGCCATTTTTGTTCTTTGTTTACGATTCAGGTCGTGAACTTCCTCAGGGGTTTGTACAGACATCACCCCCATGCCGTAAGTGCCGGAATCCGCTTTGATCATCACGAATGGATCACTGGTTATGCCATACTCTTCGTATTTCTTACGGATCGCGTTCAGCAGTGATTCCACGTTTCTTGACAAGCAGGATTCGCCTGCGCGCTTCATAAAGTCCACTTCCCCACAGTTGCGGAACAGGGGCTCAATCAGCCAGGGATCGATATCCAGCAGCGCGGCGAAATCGCGGGCGATGTCCCGGTAAAAATTGAAATGAACGGTTTTCGACCTGTCCGACCAACCCAGTCTGACCGGGGGCATAATACGCTGCTCCACTCCTGTCAGAAAATCGGGCACACCAGAGGACAAATCATTGTTCAGTATCAACAGATCCGGCCGGAAATCCCGCACGCACACGTCCGCCCCCTCTCTTAGCAGTGGCTCCAGGCGTATCGACGCCCCGCTGTCCAGCTCGATCGTCAGCTCTTCTTCCAACCCCGGCAACAGGGAACCCATCCGGGTCTCGAAACCCGCTTTTTCAAATATCCCCTGTAACACGGCAAGGTTCTCCAGGTAATGCCTGTTTCGGGTATGATTTTCGGGAACGATCAACACCCGGTCGACCGGCTGTTCCAACCGCTCCAGCGCCGACTGCGCCGCCTGTATGCACAGGGACTCGAAGGCCGGGTTGAGGTTATTAAACCCGCCGGGAAACAGGTTGGTGTCGACCGGCGCTATCTTGTAGCCCGCATTTCTCAGGTCGACGGACGCATACAACGGTGCCGGTGTATTACGCCACTGGGAGCGAAACCAGGATTCGATCCTGGTCTGATGATCCAGGATGATGCTCTCAATGATATTCAACGGCCCAGTCAGAGCCGTCTTCAGATGCGGCACCGTGTCTATTGCGGTAGCAACCATAGCGGGTTTTCCAGATTAATGAAGCGGGTATTATATGAAATATGCCCTGGACAAGTCCATCCTGGACTTGTTCAGAGCTTCCTAAAACAGGTTCCGGTCAATGCAGGTCGCCCCAGAGCACCTGCAATGCTGTGAGTGCCGCGACGGCTGCGGTTTCGGTGCGCAGGGTGCGCGGGCCGAGATTTATCGGGATATATCCCTGTTGTTCCGACATTGCCACTTCGGCATCGGTGAGACCGCCTTCCGGTCCTATCAGGATGGCGGCTGTACGGTCGTTCAAGCTTATTCCCGCAAGGGTCTGGCGCGCGCGGGGCTCGAGCACCAACCGTGTCGAGTTTCGCTCATCCGCTACCCACTCCTGCAAGTCCCTGGGACTGCTCAGAACAGGCAGGGTATCTCTGCCGCATTGCTCGCAGGCATGGATAATGATTTTTTCCCAGCGCTCCATGCGCGAACTGATGCGGTTTTGATCCAGCCTGACATTGCCGCGCTCGGTAAACAGGGGAATAATGGCATGTACACCCAGTTCAACGGATTTCTGCACGGCATAATCCATGTGCAGGTTGCGCGATATGCCCAGCCCCAGTTTGATTAACAGCCTGGATTCTGCTGTTCCCGGTTCAAAGTCCAGGATTTCAACCTCAGCCAGGCCTGTCGAAGTCGCAATTATTCTGCCGCGATAACTCCCGCCGAGACCGTTAAACAAGGTAACCTGATCATTCTGCCGGCAACGAAGAACCCGCAACAAATGGCGCGATGCCTCTTTAGACAGAAAAACTGTAGTGGAAACCGCCAATGGGGATTCCGTATATACCCGGATATTGCGCATATGGCTTCAGAGTTTAGCAACCTATGAGATTTGTTCCAACGGTATGGGGATACGCCGTCTCTGTAGTACTCCGGATGGACTTGTTCAGAGCTTCCTTTAAAATAGGCGAATGCTTAAATCCATCAAGGAATTCTTTGAGCGCGGCCTGCAGGAGAATGCCGGGCGCGACAGCTCCGATCACGGCAACCGGGTGGAACTGGCCGCGGCCGTCTTGATGGTTGAGATCAGCCTGGCTGATTCTGCCATCGGCGCTGAAGAGCTTGCCGTTATCAAAACAGCCCTGGTCAATCACTTTTCTATTGACGCAGAACAGGTGGATGAATTGATCGACCTGGCGCGCCGGGAAGTTGATCTCGCGGTTTCTCTGCACGAGTTCACCCGCATGCTTAATCAGAATCTGGCCCCGGTGGAAAAGATCCGCATCATCGAATTGCTTTGGAAAGTCGCATTTGCCGATGCCGTGCTGGACAAATACGAGGAGTACTACATCAGAAAAATCGCTGATTTGCTGTATATCTCCCATAAGGATTATATCCGGACCAAACACAGGGTCGCTGAGGGTAGTTGAGATGTGGGTGGTGTACCACACAATCCCAGCAGACCAGTGTTAGATAAAATCATATCCGGTGGCCAGACGGGCGTGGATCGGGCCGCGCTGGACAGCGCTATTTTCCTTGATATCCCCCACGGCGGCTGGTGCCCAGCCGGCAGGAGAGCGGAGGACGGAACGATTCCCGCGCGTTACCACCTGATTGAAACGGATGCGCCGGAATATGTTGACAGGACACGAAAAAACGTTGAAGACAGCGACGGAACACTGATCCTGAACAGCAAACAGTTGGAGGGAGGCACGGCAGCAACCCTGGCTTTTGCCAGGAGTTTGAGCAAGCCGGTTATGGTCATCAATCTCGACGACCCTCCAGAAACAGACGCTATCCGCAACTGGCTGGCAGCCAACCGGATAAAACATTGTAACGTGGCAGGCCCGCGGGAAAGCAAACGGCCGGGGATTTACCGGCAAACCTGCAGTTATCTCAGAATAGTATTAGGGAAACTCTGACTTAACCCCCGGCTATCGGAACTATCGATCTCCTTCCGCACAACGCAAAAAAGCCTGTTCAAGGTCAACTGCATTGAAATGCCGGCAACACTCGGCAGGCGTTCCGATATATCGGATGTTGCCCCGGTGTAATATCGCTATGCTGTCGCACAGCTTTTCCGCGTCGGACAGCAGGTGACTTGTCAGCAAACAGGAATGACCTAGCTTTTTCAGTTTAAGCAAATGCTCTCTCAGAGATGCGCGCGCCTTTGGGTCCAGGCCATTCATAGGTTCATCCAGGATCAGCAGCTTTTTTCCGCTCAACAGGCAGGCGGCCAGACCGAGTTTCTGCGCGGCGCCGTTTGACAGCATTATCGCGCGCTGTTCTAACTCGTCGGGTTCCATATCCAGTATTTCCAGAATCTCTCCCGTCCTCCTCGGATCAGGCGCATTGCCGTGCAGCCGGCATAAGTAGTCGATAAACTCCTTGCCTTTGAGATGCCCCGGGGGGCGGAAACTTTCCGGCAGGTAGGCCAAGGCTTCCCTGACCGACGCCCGGTCGTGCTGCTTGCCGAAGATGGCGATCTTTCCCGAGTCCGGCGTGTCGAGGTCGAGCAGGCACTTTATCAATGTGGTCTTGCCGGCGCCGTTGGCGCCGACCAAACCCAGTATTTCGCCGTCGCTCAGCTCGAGCGTCACGCCTGAAAACACAATCTTGCTTCCCCGCTGTTTGGTCAGCCCTTGTATCTGGATTGCCGGCCCCACATGCGGGCGTCCCGCCCGCAGGCAGGCGGGGCGCCTATGGTCCCAGGTAAAGCAGGTCATCTTGTCCGGGTCAATACAGGAACACCGCATTGCAGCGGGTATTGTCACTGTCAACGTTCCAGGATGAGCCTGTTGCGTCCGCATTATTGATGCAAGGCGCGCCGGTGGTGGACGACCAGAGAATGACTTCACTCCCTGGTGTGCCGGCGCCGAAATCATCACCACCTACCGTGCCTTCTCCGTTCTTTGCCGTATTCACCGTGGCGCGCACGACCCCGCTGCCCGGGTCGCCGTCATCCAGTTTTACATCCAGTTCCCGCAACAATGCCGGGGTAACGCCGGCTCCGAACGCGTAAGCCAGGCGCACGGTTGACCCGGATGCGGCGCCTCCGTCATCATAATCATCGGTAAATCCCAGCAGGACCGGTTGCTGGAAGGCATTGCCGGGCACCTGGCCGGTCAACACACCGGCTTCATATTGTGCCGCGGTAGCGGTACCCCCACCGTAACTGCCGTTCAACAAGCGTGAATGGGCCAGGTGCGCCCATACTGCGCCGGCCTCCTCCCAGCGGTCTATGCGCCCGTTCTGGTTGCCGCCGATGGTGGGTGTTCCGCCACAATTGGGGTCGACTTCCGCGCTGATGGCGCGGCACGCCAGCGCCGCGGGCATGTCGCCGGGGACCTGCCGATAACGGTCGATAAAACCATAATACGCGGCCTGTATGCCGGCATTCTGATCGGCCATATTGCGCACCCTGGCGCTGCTGATCAATTGCTGGCCCTTCAGAATGCCGCCCAGCATGAGCCCGATCAGGACCAGGACGACAGCGATTTCCACCAGGGTAAAACCTGGTTGTGGACGTGATTTCATAAGAGTATCCTCCATGAATTTAGGTAATTTTAAGAAGCTCCGGACAAGTCCATCCAGGACTTGTCAGAGCGCGCAGTGGCCATCCTCGGATGTCCACATCCACTCCGGGTGGATTTGTGACGATACGTCCGTGTATCGCCGGAAACTCTGACTTAACGATGCTTCAGGTATGAGCCAACCTGAAACTTCATGCCAAGCGCGCGTAAAATCGGCGCAAGTGTGGACCAGCGCGGATTGCCTTTTTCAGAGAGCGCCCGATACAGGCTTTCCCTGGGGATACCCACTCTTTGTACCAGTTGTGACATGCCCTGAGTCTCAGCCATATTGCGCAGAGCCAGCAGAAAGACAGCCGGTTCTTCGTCTTCAGCCGCAGCAGTCAGGTATTCGGCGGCAAATGTCGGATCTTCCAATTGCTTGTGCAGCCAATCATTGTGTTTTACGGTTTTCATCTTAATGTGTTCAATCAGGTTGTTGGCCCAACCAGTTTTTCAGTCGCTGTTCGGCTACTTCGATGTCTTTTTTCTGAGCGCTTTTGCTGGCGCCACAGAGCAGCAAGATGCTCGAAATACCGATCTTCGCAAAATAGATTCGATAGCCGGGTCCATGGTCTATTCGCAATTCGCTTACCCCGCCTCTGAGATACTTGCAATCTCCGAACAGGCCAAGGTTCAAGCGACTGATCCTGGTTGCTATACGAGCCGCAGCCGTTTTACTCCGGATTGTACGGAACCACTTGTCGATCAAGTCCTGTCCGTCCGGGTCCGTGTAATGAAAAACTTCCATGCGTAATAATTGTGTAACGTATAAGATACAAATATCAAATTGATTAATCCGCGGTCACAAGCTCATTTCCTGTTCGAGCAACGCCAGTCTGTTTTTCAAAAAACGCAATTCATTGTCGCTGCCGGCCAGTTTGCCGTTTGCGAGCAGTCCTCCGATGATGATTTGAGCGCTTTCAAGTTCACCCAGGTCTTCCAGTACGAACAGCTCCATTTGTGTTACCCAGGGGGGCGCGGCGGCGCTGTTCACGTTCAGGCGCAGGGCGTTCGCGTATTTCAAAGCCAGTTGCAAATCTCCGATACGATGTCTTGCGACATAAACCCCATGGACCATCCAGGGCCAGCGGTGGTCAGGGTCATCGAGAAAGCGCCGATAGACGAAGTCCAGCATTTGCCGCTTCCCGGTGTCATCCGGCGTTTGCGTGTACACGCGGCTGGCGGATAACAGCGGGTATTGAAAACGGCTGTCCAGTGCAAGCAGCGCGTCCAACCAGTTTATGACCCTGGCATAGTCCAATCTTTCGAACGGAATACTGACACCGGGTTGATTGTCGAACGCCTGCAGCCACAACATCAGGACTTTCGCCAGGACATCCGGTTCTCCCAGGCCGGATAAACGTAACAGGTTGACGTTCGGCGCGTCCGGCAAGGTTTCAGCGCTTGCCATCGCCTGGGGTCGCGCACTACTCCAGCCTACCTGGATTAACAGGCTGACAATGATTACCGCCAGCACCGGAAGCGGAACTGTTGACAGTGGTCTTGCTGCGCGATCATTCATTAAGTCACTCCTGTCTGTCTTGAGGGATTCACATAAGCGCCCTCATACCATTCCCGTCCAAACGGGAATCCAGTGAACAAAGAGTCGCCCTTCGGGCAACACAGTATTTGACTGGACTCCCGCTTTCGCGGGAGTGGTACGGGGGAAGGCAAGCGCCTGTGCCGACAGCTACATGCAATCTGGGTGTGTAGAGACCTGATCATGAGGGTTTGGGACAATTACAGATTCTGCCGGTACAGGTCAAACAGGCCGGCGGACAGCAGGACGGGCAGGTAAACCACGGTCTGGATCAATACTGCTCCCACTGCGCCGGCGCTGATCCCGTAGACCAGCCATTCGCTGCGGGTGAATGCGTGCAGGTCGGGCAGCAGCAGCGCCAGCCCGTTCACCATGAAATTCATCAAGACCTGTGAGTTGGCGTCCGATGCCAGCGCCGGGGCGGCGCTTAACAGGCGCAGCGTCTCCATGCTGCGCGCCAACAGGTAAAATGCGATGACTGACGTGAATGCCAGGCTCACATTGGCAAAGGTGAGCAGGCACAGCAAGCTGAAGCAGGCCAGCAGTGCCAGCTCGCAGAACAGGGAGAACATCCAACAGCCGACCGCAACGGCGGGGGCGTACAGGAACAACGGCAGCGCAGCAAGAACAGCCACGCTTAATGAAAAACCTGCAAATCCGGCTGTCTTACCTAACAGGTACGCGTGCCTGGGCAGTGGCACGGACAGGATCAGCTCCAGGCCCTTATCGTCTCGTTCTCGCAAGACACTGCTTATGACAAACAAGCAGGTGATGCAAATCGAGAAAACCCGCAATAAAGAGGCTATGACAGAAGCCTGAATCTGTCGGGTTTCCGTGATGCTCAATTCGCCCAGGAACTCCGCCAGGCCGAACAGTCCGAGCGCCACCATGACCATTAACATAAGCAGGCGGCAACGCAAGGCTTCAAGCAGGGTAAAATATGCAACTGTGAACATAACTATATTAAAGGGGCCAGAGTAAAAATCCTGACGGCTTTCTTACTCTGACCCGGATTGTCCCGTAGCTAACCATCGTCAATTTGTCTGCGCCCGCTCTTATGGCAACCGGCCCGCGCTGACCATCCTGTTGAACAGGAGCGGCCGTGACAACCACACCAGCATGTCGTCAAATGTGGCGACACTGCCCGTTCCGGACACATCGCCCGCCTGGTACAACGGCTCGCCGTCCGGGCAGGAGGTCCCCGCTCCCGCATCGTAACCGTCGGGGTTTCCGCAAACCCCTGCTTCAAAGCGATCATTTTCCCCGTCCGTTCTCAGGTTTGCGCCGGTGGAATAGACAATCGCCACCGGCGTCTCAGTCGGCGCAGTCAGCAACATGCCTTGCCCGTTCACCACGGTCAGGTTGTCGGCCTGGGCCGTGTTCAAGCTGATCAGCGCGGCCGCATTGCTGAAATTGCGATCCACCCGGTACCGCCAGTAACCATTGAACTGATCGTCTGTCTCACTTCTAGACAAACCCCACGGATCCACCTCAGGCGTTCCCAAGGTACGCCAGGGCAAGTACCCCTCTGCAGCCGGGTCGGTGTCGCAGGCGGCATCTTCAAGACCATAGCGGTCGCTGTTCGGATCAGTGGTTGTGGTAGGACAAGGAAGATAACCGTTGATAATTGCGAATCCTGTCAGCGCTTGCTTGATCCGTTCCAGTTGCAACACCACCCTGGCCCGTTGTTTTGCTTCCAGTACCGCACCAAGAGGGTTGAGCATCCCACCCAGGACCAGCGCAATGATCAGCAGCGCGATAGTAAGCTCAACCAACGAAAATCCTCTTTGTGTCCCTGGCATATCTTTAGCTCGCATTTCTTACCTCGCATCACTTGGTGAGAAATATCGTCCTGCCCTTTTTCTGGTGAATATTGGCATGTTCAGAGCGATACCTGCTTCAGGGCGCGACCACCACAAGCTGGTCATTAAAAGTTGCCGTTATATCTGCGACGGTGAATACATCGTCATTCGCTGAGTTGGCATTTTCCTCTTCAAAATAATCAGCGATGGAACCGCTGGAGCGATCCTGATGCGCGAGCGCCATCCCGGCGGAGACCACCAGCGCGGGCACAGGTTCGGCGCGGCCCTGTATGACCAGGCAGTCCGTTTCGTCCGCGCAATGCCCACTGCCGCCGCCGGAGAAAGCGTCGCCGTAGGCGACATACACCAGCCGCGGCCACTTGTTTTTAACAAACCAGGCCGGCAGTTCGCCCGGGCCTTCGGACAGGTAGTAATCGATGCCGGTCGTGCGAATGAAACCCGGCGCACCTCCCGGTGGAATGGTCAGGCTGGCGCGGGCGACCACGCGTGCGCCATCGAGGTCTTCAATGAGCGCCAGCGACACAGCGTCAGGGTCTGCGCCATAGTGGGCGTCGGGCGCGCGTGGCGGCAGACGCGCGCCGCTTGGGATGCCATTACAACCAGCCCCGTAGCCCAGGCATACATCGCGCACGCGGACGCCGCCACTGGAACGGGCTACCGGAATTCCCTGGTAAGCCAGGTTAAACCGGTAACGGCGCGTGTTGACGTAGCCAAAGTACAGGTTGTATTCGTCGCCGGCGCTGAATGCGTTATCGTCTCCGCCGCGTAAGCTTGTGCTGACGGTAGAGCCGTTAATTCCGGTAATCAGGCCGAAGGAACCGTCTGTGACGTTCTGCACCACATCGCCTGTGCCGGCGCCCGCCAGTTCGAAATCCTTGCCCGGATCGTTCAACTGCCCCCCGGCGGATGCGCCGGCTACACCGCTCAACAAGCGTGTGGCGATACGCAGGTGATAGCCCTCGCCCGGAACCGGTGAACGGGATGTTGCCGCCACCTGGCCCAGGATCAATCTGGTGGAGTCCGCAACATCGCGGACAACCGCCAGGTAGGGTTCGTCAACCAGGTCCCCCGGTTTTATCCCGGCGGCAATGAAATCCACGGCCGCGTCTTTCAAAACGGTTGCTGAAGAGCCAGTAGCGGCGCTCCCTGCGAGCAAGGGCGCTGTTTCACTGACGCCGATACAATCGACCACCCGGACATTAAGCCATACACAATAACCGTTATCAGCGCTGACTATTACCGCGCCAGAAATGTCTGAGGACATCAGCGCGTGGGCCACCGCCGCGGCATAAGCGGGATGGGCATCCGGCGCAAGCCCGGAAATTGCGCTGGGGTCGGCAATGTTTACCTGCCACTCCACGTTAAAACCGGTTGCAAACACCTTGCCGGGTTCATGCAGCGCCAGTAATCCTTTCCTGACGTTATGGCCGGCGTTGTAACGGGGCAACCGGTAGACATCAGATTCACTGAAACTATTGTTGCGGCCGAAGCGCAGGCCGGCCACGGTCAGCCTGCTTGGACCGTCCATGTTGACGATACGGCCGATTGAACCATCAGTTAAGTTCTCCACCAGGTCCCCGCTGACTACCCCCCTGGCAACAAAATCGTTGCTGGGGTCGGCCAGGGTCAGGTTGGCGCTGCCCAGGCCCGCGGCGCCTGTATTACTGCGCAGGCGGTAAACTTCGCCAAAGTCCATATTATTCTCAATACCACCACTGAGCTTGTTCAGCGTTAATGACGTCCTGCCGACAGCCACGACCGCGCCGCTTGAACCGTCGCTCAGGTTTTCCACCACATCGCCGGGCGACACACCCAACTCCCTGAAATCCTGCCCAGTATCTTTCAGAACAAGTGCGGAACTGCCTGCGCCGACCGTACCCGTGAGGCGCCCGGCAAGCCCGCGCAACTCGACATAATAAATGTCCCCCCGGTCAAAATCGTTTTCCTCCCCGTTTGCAAGATCACGAACCTCCAGTGTCTTGCGCCGCGCCGCCGATACCACGGCGATGGAACCGTCGGTCACGTTCCTGACCCGGTCCTGGACGCCGACTCTCCAATCGGTGAAATCCCTGCGCTGGTCCGTAAGCATCCCCGCATTATTGTTGCCGGTGTGGGCGCCTCGCAATGCCCGGTTGCCGGCATGGGGGTCGGCAAATTGAGCCAGCAGGGGGTAGCCGGCATGGTCAGCCTGGTAACGCGCCAGCGCGGCGCGCACTTCATTGAGCACGCGCCGTTCCACCACCCTCATTAATGCCGCACGCGTGATGGCGGCCACTTGATCATTCCCGACCACGGCAGAAAACCTGCCGTTGGCAACACTGGCATTGTCCCCTTCCAGGTAATCGGCGGCATTATTACTCGGACGTCGGAACTGGCCGGCTTGCGGCGATCCCGGCGCGATAACAACTGCCACCACATCGTCCATATTATCGACATTCAATCGCCCTGGGGTTTCACTGTTGAGCAGCGCGTGGTTGGATTGGGTATTCCTGAAATTCGGCGACACGGCATACCACAAACGTTCGCCACTGCTGTCGCGCGGATCATCCAGTCCCAGTATCGCGAACGGCAAACGACCCAGGGTTGTGCCGGTACTGTGCGCGCAATTGGTTTCCGGCCGGCCGTCGTTGTTCCGGTCCGGACAGGGCAAAAACCCCGGGCCTTTTTCCGGGTTGGCGCGCAGTTCAGGATAATTCATTGCATAGGACAATAGCGCCTGTTGTGCCCGGTTCAGCGCCAGACCGCTGTTTGTGCGCCGCTCATGGAGCTGCGTATGCCTGTTCAGTTCCGACAGCAACAGCCAGGAAGACCCCGCAATCAGCGCCAGCATCAAGGCCAACAGGGCTGCCCCCTGCGTCGAGTGCGGGCCGGGACCTGTGCAACGGAAAACAGAACTCATGGAACGCGGTCCTCCAACTCAGTCACGAGACCGGACTCCGGATAATAGGACTGGCCCGGTTTGAGTTTCACCGACTTTCCGCGCACCGGCACGCGTACGGCTGTCTCGTGTTCCGCTTGCCCGCCGGCTTCCGGTTGCCGGTACTCCAGGCGCGTGCTCCCATCTTGCGCTTTGATCCACGCCATACGCGCGCCGTCGTTCCTGTAAATCAGACCCTGAAGCGTGATCGCGTCTGACTTGCGCAGCGTTTGGGAGGCTCCCGTTCCGGGCTGTTGTACGGGCGGTCCACCAGGCGTTGCTCGGTTCTCCGTTGCCATTCCCTCGCGACCGTCCAGCGCCCGCTTGTGCGCCGCTTTCAACGCTTGCAACCGTTGCCGCTGCTCCGGCGTGGTGAACAATCTCCCGAATTGTTGTTCATCGGCTCCCATACATCCCTGAGACAGGATGAGCAAGGCCGCAATCATCCATTTTTCGCATTGCCAACAGCGCGAGTTCATGTGGTTGTCTCCTGCCCATCCCCCGGCCTGACGGTAAACCATTCCAGCAGACATTCGGCAGTTACGTTTCCGGCAGCCGGGTTATCCGTAAGTTCCACAAAATTGCGCGCCAACTCACAGCTTGAAATGGTATAGATGCCTTGCGCGTGTTCATCCAGCAGGTCAAACAAGGCAAACAGGTCCTGCTCATGCAGGATTTGCATACTCAGGGCCATTTCACTGACAAAAACCTGGCGCCCGCCCGGTGGCATCAACGCGCCGGGCCGATAGGGTTTCTGCGCTTTTATCTCATAGGCCAGGGACGCCAACCCCAATGCATGCCCCGCATGCTGCAGTGTTTCCACCCAGTTCAACCTGTGCTCCTCGCCTGACAGCCCGATTTTATCCAGCTCCATGAAGCGCGGAAGATAATCCCGGATGATCTTCTCTTCCTGATCCACTGCCAGGTAGCGGTTGCGGATATCGTTCAACCGGGCTGTGTGATGGTCGACTTGCTGTTCCATATGCTTCCCAAAGGCAACGCTGCCCGCCAACAGTGAGACGCCCAATATTGCCGCCCCGGCAAACAGGACCACGGCGCCGCGTATATACGACCAGTCAATGTACTTTATCCACATTTCTCAAAGCGATGTGTGTGGTGAATCATGTTGAAATACTGACATTTAACGCATTGACAGCATTCATGTTTGTGAAATTTCATGTCAGTTTTGTAAAACAACCTTCAGGGTAAAGTCCGCCCGCCGCTGCAAAGACTGTGTATTGCCTTGCAGGTGCGCGCCGGAACTGAGTTCCAGCGGCAAGCTGCCAACAGCGACAGCATGCATCGCCTGCTGGCCGCGCAGGTCGTCAGCAAAGCGATTGATCGCATCCATAGCTTCCCGGTAATTTCCGTCAAATGGCTCTACGCGTCCTTTTAGCAAAGCTACCTGGTAACGCGAACGGTCGGCGCCGGGCACATTCAGCGCGTCCGGCAAGCCGGTATCATCCTTGTCTGCGCCGTCAATCGCGTCCGGATCGTCTGTAGTTTTCCAGGCTATGCTGTTCAACTGAATGGATGGGAACCCGCGCAGGCTGCGACTGATTGCGGCTACCATCCCGAGAGGTGATGTTTTTTGTTGCGCCAGACTATCCGCAATCATCACTACTGTCTTTAATTCAGACGCATCAACCGGCGTTTTCGGGAGGCGTTTCCTGGCCTGTTCGTAGTCTGCGGTGTATTTATGTGTTTGCTCCTCAGCCGCGCTGACCGCCGGATACAGCGCCAGACCGCGATAAATATTCAGCGCGCTCCATCCAGCGCTGCCCAGCAATATCGCGAATCCGGATGCAGCAACCCCTGCGCGCAGTCGGCCGAGGATAAACCAGCGTCTTTCCGCCATCCCAGCATAAACGTTGCCGGGCCTTAGCTTGAAGAATTGCCGGATAAAATACGCGTCGCTGAACGGCTCAAAAACGGGTTCGCGAGAGGCATTTTCATCCGCCGGCTGATGCGGGTCGCAGAAATGGTAGCAGACCGATTCCTGTTGTTTGAGGGCAGCTTTGAGTTGGTCTGACAGCGCGCCGGCAACCAGAAAATGGACATGCAAGGTTTCCGCAGGCTGGTCGGGTCGCCGGCTTTCCAGATAACGCAGAACTTTTTCCACTTCAGCGCCGACCTGCTCTGCGTGTGAAATCCACACCAGTCGGCTGAACTGAAACTCACCATTGTCAAAACAGGTCTGGCGCAAGCCGCTGACGCTTTGCAGACTGACCAGCAACCGGCATCCGTCATTCCTGCCCGCTATGTTTTTCAACAACTGCGCGGAAAAAAGAGGCAGTGAACAGATACTGGCCAGGGGCGACCGGGCCTCATCCAGTATGGCAACCCACTGCCTGACTGCGCCGGGATTGGCCAGCGCGCTGAGCAACACGCGCTCATCTCTTCGGCCTGTTTTTTCTCGGCCTGTAACCTTGAAATAATAATAGCCGGTGTCCTTGAAAATACGCGCGGCCTTGCGTCTCAGCAACGCCTGCCGGTCCCGCCGTGACAGGCGCGGCACAGTATCCAAGCGGTATTCTTCATCAACCAGGTCCACCAGCAGGTAGCATGGCATCTCAGGCTCTTCGGCAAGATAACGCCGAAATCCCTGCCGCCCATCTTCTCCCGCATCGAACACAGCGCGCTGCATCACAAGATCATCCTGCCACTGATAGACGACTGCCTGCCTGGCCCCTACCAACAGCGCCCTGCGCGCGCGGCGCTTATACGCCAAGTCCGGTAATGAGATCATAGATCGGTCCGAATACGGATAACATGACCCAGCCAATGACGAGTCCCAACAATATGGTCATGGCCGGCTCCAACATGGATTGCAGCCTTGCTATGGTTTCACGCGCGTCGCGGGTGTAGAAATAAGCGACATGTTCCAAAGATAGCGCCAGCGCGCCGGTGTTTTCCCCGACCCTGATCATGCGCAGGATTAAAGGCGGAAACAGGCCGCTTGCGGCGAAGCTATCGCCGAGGCTCCTGCCGTCCGCCACGGCCCTGCCGGCGCTGTTCATTGCCCGGGCGATAGCAAGATTGCCGGCGCTGCGTTCACCGGCGCTGATGCAGTCAATCACCGTAATGCCCGACGCGTACATCATTGCAAACAAGCCTGAGACTCGGGCCAGGATCAGTTTTTCCAGCGCCGGGCCGACTACCGGCATGGATAACTTCAAGCTGTCCAGGGCAAGCCTGAAGCCGGGACTGATTCGGCTGCCGGCAGCGACGAGAAGCGCGATCAGCGGGGGCGCACACAGGATCGCGTAGAAGTAATCGGCAAATCCAGCCGACAGCGCGATCAGCAGCCTGGTATGGGCAGGTAGCTCCGATCCCGTCATCCGGACGAAGGCCAGCAATTCCGGCACCAGGTAAACCATCAGAAACACCACTACCGCGCCGATCAGTGCGCCGCTGATCGCGGGAAGCATGATCAGCTTCCCGACCATGGACGCCTGCTCATCCTGCCACTTCAGGTCAGCGCCCAGCTTGTTGAGTATGATGTTGAGGTTGCCGGTCTGTTCCCCGGCTCGAACCAGGTTTACGAATACTTCACTGAATACACCTGGAAACCCGCGCATGGCCTCCGACAGCGCGCTGCCCCCCTCTATCGCTTCCAGCATGGCGGCGCACACCTCGCGTAACCGGGGGTTGTCTGCGCTGGTGCGCAAATCCCGCAGACTGTCGACCACAGGTACGCCCGCGCGCAAGGTCTGTTCCAGGTGGAAGCAAAACACGATCAGATCGCGCCGCTTAATCCGGCGAGCCGCGCTCGGCAAGCCATGTAGCAGGGCGGTCTTATAACTGATCAATTCCAGCCCCATCCCGCGCAACCGTCTTTCCAGGTCGGCGCCGTTGGCCGCGCTGGTTTTCCCTCTTCGTATACGACCCCGGGCATCGATCCCTTTGTAGCGGTAAACAGTCATGGATAGCCCCGTAACAAACCGCTGCCTAGGTCTACCACGCGAGTCACCTCGGCAAGGCTGGTCTTGCCTTCGATGACACTGCGTTTGCCGGCTTCGGCCAACGGCCTGAAGCCCTTGGCAATAGCCATATCATGGAGTTCCCGGGATGTCCCGCGGCGGGCGATCAATTCGTCCAGGTCCGGGTCAAACGGCAAGATCTCCATCAACGCCATACGGCCTCGGTAGCCCTGGCCGCCGCAGGCATCGCACCCGACCGGACGGTAGATAATGAGTTGTTCATCCGTGTCGCGGATGCGGTTGACGGACCCTGGACTGTTCATCTCGACCGGTTCCTTGCACTCGCCGCACAGCTTGCGCACCAGTCGTTGCGCGATAGCACCAATGACATTGCCAGCCAGTATCTCGGGCTTCACACCTGTATCCAGCAGGCGCGGAATGGCCCCGATCGCAGAATTGGAATGCAAGGTGGAGAATACTCGATGGCCGGTCATCGCTGCGCGCACGGCCATCGCGGCAGTGTCTTCGTCCCGGATCTCCCCCACCAGGATAATATCCGGGTCCTGGCGCAATATTGAGCGGATGCCATCGGCAAAGCCAAACCTGGACCCGCTACTGGCCGATGTCTGCCTGATCATGGAAGAAGGATATTCGACCGGGTCTTCCAGGGTCATGATATTGACCGATTCGCTGTTCAGGTACTGGAGTATCGAATACAACGTAGTGGTCTTGCCGCTGCCGGTGGGACCGGTCACCAGGATCAGCCCTTCCGGGCGCGCCACCATGCGTTTCAACGCGGCCAGGTCGGTCTGTTGCAGGCCCAGTTGATCCAGGGCAACGATTCCTTTTTGCCGATCCAGAACCCGTAGGACTATGTTCTCACCGTGCAGCGTGGGCAAAGTGGATACGCGAAAATCAACCTGCCGCCCCGACATCGTAAGCGAGATGCGGCCATCCTGCGGCAAGCGGGATTCTGCTATATCCAACCCCGCCATCACCTTCACACGCACGGCAAGCGCCGACCAATAGTTTTTATGTAGGCTGCGCACCTGCCGCAACACGCCGTCGATGCGATAACGAAAGCGCAGGAAACCCTGCTCCGGTTCAAAATGGATATCCGAGGCGCCGCGTTTCACCGCGTCAGACAGCAACGCATTAACCAGCCGGACCACCGGTTGGCTGTATTCATCACTTTGTGCCGCCAGGCTCTGGTAGTCGATTTCACCCGTTTCTATTTCATTCAGGATGCCATCCACGGACAGCTCATAACCGTAGAAGCGGTCAATCGATTTTTCGATATCCGTTTCCGCGGCAAGCGCCGGCACGACCTCCGCGGCGCCGCCCAGGTGCGCGCTGATCCGATCCAGGGCAACAATATCAAAGATATCCGTCAGCGCCACTTTCAGCGCCTTGCGCAACGGGTCATAGCTCACCGGCACGACACGCAGGCGCCTGGCCATTTCCTCCGGGATCATCGCGATGGCTTCGCTATCGGCCACGATAGAATGCAGGTCGACCCGCTGCTGTCCGAATACGCCACCGATGACATCGTGGACAATTGCTTCGGTTACGAAGCCCAGCCGCACCAGGATCCTGCCGGGCTGTTCGCGGCTGTTCTTCTGTTCGACCAGCGCGATTTCAAGCTGGTCGGGGGTAATAACCCCCTTGTCAACGAGTAGTTCACAAAGGGCCTGCCCGGAGTTGGCGTTGAGTTGCGGGCGCGCGGGGTCAGCCATGGTTATTGCTTCCTCAGCGCCAGCAAGCGCCGTATGACCGGCCTGATATCCAGGTTAGTGTCGTCTTGTCGCGCCAGTTTCAGTGCGCTGCGATAGTATTCGATTGCCTCTTCGTGGCGTCCCATCCGGTCCAGGCTGATGGCGATATTCAGCGCGTGCACCGGGTTGGCCGGCTCCAGCCTGTGGGCAGCGGAGAATGCCTGGCGCGCCGCCGACCAGCGCGCTTGCACAGTCAAAAGTTGGCCCAGGACTGCGTGCAAGTACGGTTCATCGGGTTGTTTTGAGAGCAACTCCCTGAGCGCCGCCTCTCCCTGCTGATCCGCCTGCAAGCCGATCAGTGCGGCGCTCGCCAGTACATTTTTCGGAAATGCGCGCAGAATGCGCCGATACAGACTGTTCGCTGTTTTCACGTCGCCTGTCGCGAACGCGCAGGCCGCCAGTCCCATCAGCGCGTCCCGGTTGTCCGGATAGGCGCGCAACACCTCCTCATACCCGGACCTGGCCGCGCCGATATCGCCGGCCTGGTAGGCCCGGTAAGCCCCGTTTAACCTTTTTTCCTGGTTGCCGTCGGTCTCCACGCGAATGACACTGATCGGCGCAGAATCCGGTTCGGCCATGACAGGTCGGAACGCACCGCAGTGGACACAGGCCACAATCACAATGAATGCGGATAAATACCCGGTAGTGCGCGATGCGTGGACGCAACGGCTTGATGTCAGGCGCAACTCAGTCATTGTCTGCTCCGGGGTAAAATTGCCTGTAGTCGCTGAAATCACCGTCCAGACTGGGGTTACGGATGATTAACGGGCGCAGAAATATGACCAACTCGGTCTTCTCGTATTCACGCAAGGCCATTTTGAAGGCATTCCCCAGCAACGGCACCCGCGACAGGCCTGGAATGGCATTGTCGTTGCTGCGATTGTCATCCTGCATCAACCCGCCCATGACCGCGATCTCACCGTTCTGCAGTTGCAACATGGATTCCATCTCGCGCACCCGGATTTCGGGCACCGGGCTGCTGACCGACAGGGCCGGGTTCGGGTCGTTGACGAACCGGTTGATGCGGGAAATGCTCGGCCTGATATTCAATATAATGGAATCATTGGCCTTGATGTGCGGTGTTATCGTCATCACGATGCCCACCGGCACGGTTTTTACTACGGTCTCGAAGGTATTGGCCGCCACGCCCTGTGTGATGTTGCTTTCCTGTTCCACTTCAAAATAGACCACATTGTCCACCACCTTGAGGATGGCTGACTGGTTGTTCAAGGCCATGATCTGCGGGCTCGACAATACCCGCACTTCCCCGAATTCCTCCAACAGTTCGACCGCTACGCTCAGCGCTCTGTCACGCTCCGGATCGGTATCGTCATAGCTCAGGGAAAACAAGGAAGCGGCATTAACGGGGTTGGCCGTGAGCGTCTCCGTGGTCAGGTTGAAACCGGCCAGGCCGGCCTGGTTCAGCGCCTGCCAGTCGATGCCTGCCTGGAACTGGTCCGTCAGGCTTACCTCGACGATGGTCGCCTGTATCAACACCTGGCGATTGGCGTTGGTAAGCGTCTCTTCAATCAGTTTGCGCAGTAATTGATGTTGCGTCTCGGTCGCTTTGACGGTTAACACGCCTGACTCCGGGTGTGGAATAACCGTATTGCCGTTGGTCATTCCACCATCGGCCTCCAGGATCGCAGTGACGCTCGCCACCAGGTTGGCCCAGAAGTGGTTGGACATCGTGGCGCCGATAGTCGTGGTGGAATTATTGTTCCCGCCACCGCCTTGTTCGCTGTTGCCGGCGCCTGCAATCTGTGTCCCGACTTCGACAATGTGCGAGGTGTCCCGGGCCATATCCAGGTAATCGATACGGTAGGTGCGGAAATACGGCTCGTCGGGCAAAATCAACACGTTGCCGTCTTCCATCAGATAACGCAGTCCAGACTGTCGGACGATACGCTGCAACAACTGCGGCAGGGTCTGCTCCACCGCGTTCATGGTCACCAGGCCGCTTATGCCCGGCGCGATATCGATGTTCACCCGCGCATCCCTGGCCAGGGCAAACAGCAATTCCCTGACCGGCACCTCGTTGACGACTACCGTATACCTGTCTTCATGCTGCAGCGGCGCGGGCTTCGGAACAGGCGGCGGCTGCCGGACAATTTCGGGTATAGCCGCAGACGCGCCGGTATCGGCAACGATGTTAAGATGACCAACAGAAAGCGGCGGCTCAGGCGCAACAAACCTGCACGCGGCAAGAACGGTGAAGAAAAGACCCAACCAGATCCAATGTAACAACCCCATGATGCTCCTTAATCTTCCTGCATCTCCTCAGTAACAGCCCACAGGCCAAAGCACTGTGAACTAACCCATGGCTTTGAGAATATACCCTTTATTCAGCGATTGCAAATATTTTTAAATCCGTTTTAATTCCGCTGCTCGAGTAAATTTTAGTGTCGTTATTTTGCTGTATAACCTAGGAACAACACCATTCCCGTGTAAACGGGAATCCAGTGAATTAAAGGGTCGCCTTTCAGGCGACACAGTATTTGACTGGACTCCCGCTGTTGCGGGAGTGGTACGGAGGAATGCCCAGGTCTGCGCCAACAGTTACATGTCTGTGCAGAGACCTGATCATGAAGGTTTAGGAAGCTCTAGTTAAGTCAGAAGTTCCAACGGCACATGGATGCGCCGTCAAAAAATGAGTTTATATCATTGATTTTGTGAGAACAAATCGGCAGGACAGCCAATTTGCACAACCGCTTTTTTACGCTCTCTGACAGGTCCTGGATGGATTTGTTCAGGGCTTCCTTTATATAGTAAAAAGTGGCAATACATGCTTCAGTCTGACCATACCTCTTTCACTAGTCTCAGAAAGTTCAGGCCCAGTATTTTTTCAATGGTACCAGTAGAATGACCCCGCTGATGCAGCAGGTCTGCAAGTTTCTGAAATTGTGTTGGCCCCATTAAATCGGGCACAAGCGGCACAACCTGCTCAGACTCACCGGCGGCGCTGATACCCGCCGTTTTACGCTGTTGCAGTTCGCCGGCGATAGCGGCTCTATATTTCATCATATCGTCGATTGCCGTCGCATCACCATCGGTTCCTATGCCAACGTGATTCTGTCCGCATATTTTAATCGCGTGCTCAATATGCCTTATTACGTCATCGGCGCGGGCTTGACCGTCCTGTTTCAGAAATGGCATAAAGTAGATGCCGACAACACCTCCACTCTCAGCGACCAACCGTAATTCTTTGTCAGTCTTGTTTCGTGGCAGGTTCGTAATAGCCCGGCATCCGGTATGCGAAATCGTCACAGGCGTGTTTGACCTGTGTATCGCATCCAGGCAGGTTTGTTCGCCGCTATGGCTCAGGTCAACCAGCACATTATGTTGGTTCAGGGCCTCGACCACTGCATGTCCGAACGGCGTTAACCCATGGTTGTCCTGCACTGAACAGCCATCTCCGATTTGATTGCGGCCGTTATAGGTTAGTTGAATGATACGCACACCAAGATTGGCAAAGGTTCTAACTCGATCAACTTTATTACCGACACTTGCCGCGTTCTGGAAACCAAAAATTATGCCGATCTTATTTTCCTGTTTCGCCCTGAGGATATCGGCGGCGTCCAACACCTTGATGAGGTCGCTGTCGTGTTCACGTATGATTGAATTCCATTGAGCGATATCCTGAATCGTATACTCATAGGGAGATTCCGGACCCGATACATAGCCCAGGGTGACATTAATTGCCGTCGTCCCTGAAGCATGGGTATCCTTGATAGCGCGCTCATCTATGCTACGCATGCGTTTGATTAAATTGTCCCCGCCACTAGCCTTGTGTTGCCTGCTTGTGGTTTCAACCCACAGGTTCTGGTTGGATAATCCACCCAGGGCATTAATAATGACCATTTCTCTGATAGCCACAGGGCTGGCTTGTAACATTTTGAATTTCAGGCTGAACGGCAACGCGGCCAGGCCGGCCGTAGTTAGCTGCGAGAATTTACGTCTTGAGAGTTTGTCTTTCATTCAAACCTGAAAACAATCCTGTTCCTCATCACAAAACCCTCCTCGAATACTGCTTAGCGCCATCAAGAAGGTTGTCCGGTATCATGCGCTTTACCAGCACACTCTTGTTTGGGATGTGGATTTTACGGAAGCTTTGACTTAATCAGAGGTTCCTTGGTTAATATCGGTAAAAACTGTTTTTGCTTTTTCGAGCGACGGTTCTTTCCAGTCAGAAAATCGGCTGCTGAAAATATCGTTACGGCCATAGTATTTTTGTAATAATATGCCTTTAGCCGTGCCCCCTTTCCATAGGTCATACGCGTCATTGCCGTATTCATCGAAGAAATCCTCAAGGCGCCTGTCGAGTTCTTTGACGATATTCATATACGCAGGATCATCGATCAAATTCACTCGCTCTTCCGGGTCGTTGCTGAGATCGTAAAGCGTGTTAGGTTCGTCATCATCCAGCCGCTTCATGAATTTCCACCTCGGCGTCCTGATTACCCTGACTGTGACAAATTCAAAAAACGCGGCATCTTCCCACTCGTCAATGTTCTGACCAAGCAGCAGCGGAGTAAAATCTTCACCCGGCGTGTTGACGATTCTTTTATCATCCAAGCCTATGTATCCCAGTAAAGTTGGAAACAGGTCAAACTGGTTGATGAACCTGTCCGATTCAATACCAATTGGAATCCTGCCGGGATGACGAACTATGAGTGGTATTTGCATGTTGATGTTATGCGCAGTAAAAGGAAACGACCATGAAGTATTTCCCCATAAACCGTGCTGTCCATAGGAAGCGCCCTGGTCCGAGGTATAGATCATGACCGTATTATCGTCTATGCCCAGCTCTTCCAGTTTCTGTATTAGCTCTCCGATACCATCATCCACCATGGCGGTCTCGGAAGCGACGTTTATCATCGCCGTCCTGTTATTCAACGCCTCGATAGCCGTCCACGCGGTTGTGCCTTCCTTTACCATTAAGCTCGTCGGACCACGTCCTGCCTGAGCCCAGTTTCTAAGATACGGATGTATTTTTTCTTGCGGCATGGACGGAGTATTTCTTGTGTAATACGCAGCATGCCGATTCTTGGGCTCCATGGTAACCGTAGGGGGCAGGTTATACGGACCGTTGTATGCAAGATACAGGAAAAAAGGCTTATCGCTTGTTTGTCGGGACAGAAAATCCAACGCTTTCTTCGTCCAGAAGTCGGTCAGGTGTCCGGTAACGATATAGGACTCCCCATTATCGATCACCGCTTGATTATAAAACCCGGTTGTGTGTCCGGAGGGAAACGTCACCCAATATTTGAACCCCAACTGTGGGTTATGCGGCATGCCCAAATGGTACTTGCCCACCAATCCGGTATTGTAACCCGCTTCAGATAGAGTCTGGGGAAGAGAACGGAATTCCTCAATCCCGGACCAGTCAGGGACATCGATATCTGACGGCAAAGCAACATGAATGCCGGTTTGTGAGGGTATCAGACCAGTCAACAGGGTCGCCCTGGTTGGTGAGCAAACTCCGTTCACTGCAAACGCGTTATTGAACCTGATGCCTTCTTTTGCAAGTCTGTCAATATTCGGGGTTTTGATTTCTTTATTGCCGTATGTTCCCAGTAACGAATGACTCTGGTTGTCGGACAGGATCAAAATTATATTCGGGCGCGCCGACGCCGATAAAAGCGGTGGCGCATTCATCACAAGAGGGATAAATAAGATAACCAGTAATTTAATCCTGGTCGGCATTGAATTACCCATCATTGCCTATCTTATCGGCGGTCATATCCTGCACATCCTGCGTAGACGCCCGATATGCGTCGGTTAATTTAAGGAAGCTCTGACAAGCCCATCCAGGACTTGTCAGAGCACGCAAAACAAAAATGCGATTTTATTTTACTCACAAAATGAATGTGGAGGAGTCAAAAGTCTCTACTGAGTGTCACGCCTAAAGTTCGTGGTTTCTCCAGGAAATTCTGACCCGGGTCAAGCCTGAAAGTGCCGTCTTCAAATATATGGGTAATCGCCCGTTCATCGAATACGTTATCCACAAACAGTGACGCTTGCCAATTATCCGCTTCGACGCCAACGCGTAAATCCACGATCGCATAGTCACCCTGTCGGTTAAAGTACACATTTGGCCTGGTAGTGGGTTCAAGGGTGTTAATGTCCAGTAAAAACTCGTTGAAATCCGCAAAGTGTTCGCCAATATAGTTAACATTCAAATAGAAGTAGCCTCGCAGGTCCATCCACGGCAAGGGACGGCCATATTCCATGGATGCGTTCAAAGTCCAATCCGGCACATTAGGAATGAGATCGCCCTTCAGTCCGGAACGACTGTGATTAGCGCCAGCCCTGTTGACGGGAGCGTCGGCGTCAAGTTTTGCATCCACATAGCTTAAGGCCGCGGTCAAGCGTAAATCTTCAGCCAGATTGAGGGCGCTTTCCAGTTCAAACCCCGTTGCTTCAGCGCTGTCGGCGTTGTTGAGGAAACCGAACAAGCCGGTAGCTGATCTACCACTGAGCACGATGTCGGACCAATCAATGTGATAGATTGCGCCGTTCAGGGTAAACCGATTATCAAACCATTGCGAGCGGATGCCAATTTCATAACTATCCAATTTGTCGGATCGAAACTCTTCCGGCACACCCACATTTCCCGGGTCGGTCAGAGCAATGGAAGAGGTGTTCTGGTTGGCGCCCCCTGGCCGGAAGCCCTGTGAAAAAGACGCATAGGCCAATACTTCATCGGTTACATCGAATGCCGCGTGCGCCTTGAATATCGTGCCATCATCCGAACCACGCGTCACGTTGACACGCAAGGGCAAGCGTCTGCCAGGTGTGCCTGACGGTAGGCCGAGGCCTGGAACGTTGATTCGATTAATGACGTCACTCCCGCTATCAACATCGAAATATCTGATACCTGCAGTCAGCGCAAACCTTTCATTGACATGCCAGGTTGCTTCTCCGTATACCGCCCTCTGGATAAGATCCGAATTCACGGTGCGCCTGAATAAAAATACTGTGTCGTCGGCGATTCTACCGTCGGCGCCGGGATACTGCACGCGGCTGTCTACAAAAGCATTCCGTTCAGAATAAAACGCGCCTACGGTCCAATCGATGACATTCTGACCTGATGAGGACAAACGAAATTCATGACTCAGCGCCTGCAAAGGCTCTGGTTGGGTGGACAGCACCGGCGGGAAAGGAAAGCCGGTGAAGCCATTATGAAATCGGAACACCGCGTTACGGTCAAACCAGGAATATGAATACAAGGCATCCGCCCAGTCAAAACCGTATTCTAGCGTAAGGTTATACAATACCTGCTCATCATTATAAGGTTCGCGGGACTCGGCGGCCGTCTTCGGATTGTTATCATCTATACTTGGGTTGAAGTAGAACCCGCCACCGACATTCTGGTCCTGGTAATAGATGGCGCCGGTAGCGGTAAACCTGTCGTTTGGCGTCCATCGTATCGATACACGACCGCCTTCCGTATCCACATCGTTGATGTCATCCTTGCCATAAGCGATATTGTCTACAAAGCCGGGATCGTCTCGCTTGAATCCGACGATGCGAACGGCTAACTGATCCTCGATAATGGGAATATTGATCATCCCGTTAACCTGAAAACCCGTATCGCCGTATCTTACAGTTGAGCCTTCGATACTGATCTTGCCTTCAAATTTTTCGGCATTGGGCTTATTGGTGATAAAACGCAGAGTCCCTCCCATTGAACCACCGCCATAAAGTGTCCCCTGCGGCCCCTTCAACACTTCCACACGCTGAAGATCAAACGGCTTTAATTCAGGCGACCTGAGACCGGCATCATTGGTCGTACCGGGGGCGCCTACAACCAAAGCTTCGTCAAAATACACACCGACCTGTGGTTCGCCGGGGCTGGCAATACCGCGGATAATCGGCCGGGTCGAACCGGGCCCATTATCCCTGAGGGTCAAACCCGGAACGGAACCGACAATATCAACGAAATCGTCAGCGCCCAATCGTTCCAGTCCTTCATTTGTTAATGCGGAAATTGCGATAGGCGTGTCTTGTAAAGCGCTGGAACGCTTGAGGGCGGTGACCACTATTTCTTCTATAGAGTCTGCTGCTGGCACGGGCAAGCTTAACTGCAAAGAAAATAAAATGACTGGCGCCAACACAAGAGAATTTGATTTTGGCACGACGTTTTCCCCCATTGATAAGAAATTAGGCTATGCTTCTATCCAGATAAGAACAATATATAGAATTTATTATTCCGGATAATCTCGAATATAGGCAACCCCGCTCCAAATTGCAAATACTATATTTTCCAATCAGAGCATCCGGCTGACATAGATCAGGACACTGGAATCCAGGAAAATCACGGCTCGCTGGTTCTCTGTCCGCTATACCGAGCGCTTGGCGGCGGCCGGGATTGAGGCCTCTGTGGGCAGTGTGGGGGATTCCTATGACAATGCGTTGGCGGAGACGATCATCGGCTTGTATAAGACGGAAGTAATCCGGGCACGAGGGCCATGGAAGACACTCGATGATGTGGAATATGCCACCTTGGAATGGGTGGATTGGTTCAATCATCGTCGTTTGCTGGCGCCGCTCGGCAATGTGCCGCCGGCTGAATATGAACAGATGTACTATGATGAGATTAACCGGTCATGCATAGCCGCATGACTCAAACTAACGAGTCTCCGGGATTCCCGGGGCGGTTCAATGTACTAATTTTATTTGTATTTCTATCATGTGTGGCCAGGCTTTCCATACGAAATTAATAACATTTTGTTCTTGTCTTGTCATACGAATCATGAGCGGTGTAGAGGCAGGTTAGTTTAGTGCCCTTTCTTAATTAGAAATTCGTCCATATTTTTATATTTGGATTTATGCTTTATCATTGGACATCTTTCTACTATCCTATCCAATATTTTTCTTAACGTATCATCAGCCCACTCGTATTCATCATCAAACACCATTGTTAGCAGCATAAAACTATCCTCTGGAAACTCATCAGGTAAATTCGTAGCTTTAAAGCTATTAAGGAAATACCCGAGATCAGAAAACGGACATAAGAACGATTTGAATTCCTCAACTGCATTTGGAAAAGCTTGATCAGTCTGTATACAAACCATCGCAAATTGTCTTGATATTTTTGCATCGATTGCATTTGCCTCTTTCGGCCATGTATCTCTAATGAATGGTTTTATTCGGTTTGTCCAATAGGCGTCCCGCTCGTGGGCTTTATTTGGAAAACTACGTGAAAGATAATTTGCGATTTCAACCTGGCCCTCTGTGCCTATGTCACGTAGTATTTGTTGTTGTTGATTGGTGGCAAATACATTCACGTATTCCATACAAATCACAGCTACCAGATGATACAAGCTAGTTACATTATTACCTAATAATTCGACATGATTAAATGTTTCTATAAAACTATCTTTGATATCATCAATCAACTCAAGGGTTATTGTCGGCATCCATAAATAACCTACCCACAAACATCTGGCTTCTTCTGGTTCCTGCCAGTTAAATTTCGGAATTAATTTTTCCTTTGTCCATTCTGGATCAACGATATAAAAATAATATAGGCGAGAAGCTAGTATTACTCGGGCTAAAGAAAATGATGTGTCCTGTTTTGTAACCAGTGTATTTAGTATGTTTTCTATAGGTCCGTCGGGTATGCCTGCACCCTTCTTCAACTCCCTACTTCCAATTCTTGTTAGTAACGATTGCGTAAGCATCCCTAATGGGTGATTAATTGCGTCATTAACTGGCTCATCAATATCTTGTGTTTCTTCACGATCAACCGATTCAATAAACTTATTGAAGATCGTCCAGTAATTTTCTTCGCTATCCGAATTTGGGATTATTTTAGGAGAAGATTTACTGACCCACCGAGCCACTGCCCATCCCGCTTCTGTATAAATACGTATTGGCATATCAACAAGTAGGGGTGCAATCTTGCCCCACGTTGACACTTCCGCATCCGCCAAGCCTACTAGGGCGGCATACCATATTTCGCCGTTCCAAATTGAGTTCTCATGCAAGTAACTAAGTGTCTCAACTGCCATTTCATTACCTTTCTCACCTTCGTTACAGACTACCCGGAATAAATCGATTCTTCCTTCATGAAATTTTTGGTTCTCTTCTAGAAGCATGTTTACTCTGTCCATCACCGGCGGTACCATCAAATCATTCTTACTGATGTCGCATTCGTTTCCTCCCCAAGATTCAGACCAAGATATAAATTCGTCTTTATCATCTTTACTAAGCTTCCATCTTGGATGGATCGCTTCTAGCTCATTTAGCCGTTCAATACCTGCATTTGGTAAAGCTTTACCAAAAGTCTGTAATTTAGCTAGATGAAGCCAGATTTGTTTCTCGAAGAAATATTCCCAAGCTGCTGACTCCATATCGCTTTTATACATTTCCCGAGGGGGGCCGTTTAGTATCACTTTCATTAAACGATCAGTGTCTATGTCATTGAGTTGTGGCCATATCTTATTTAATAATCGAAACTTCTCTGTATATGTCTCAAAAGACCACAGCCACCATCCGTTTTCATCAAGAAGGTATTCCAGTGCGTCACTCTTGTTCAAGATTAGTATCTCTTAAATTTTCCGCTCTAGTGGTATAAGCATGTAACACTAAGCGCCGGAATACGGGATAGTCTATTGACTTCCACAGATTCAAAATTATTTCTGCTTGCACCGGATCATCTTCAAAGCAGGCATCCCATACATCGCGGCATAACTCAATCAATATTACCCAGTTATTGAAGATATTATTTTGTGAATGTGGAGCGATAGATGCCATATCCCAACTACTTCTATCATGTAGCCGGTCTGCATGTCCTAGGTGGTTCCATATTCGCATTGTCGCATTCAGTGCTTGCGTAATATCAGATAGAATTGGGACTAAGAATTTAGGGTATTTTTCACATTCTTTTAGCTGACTAAAATTCCATTCAGATAACAAAATCACCACATCTGTATCATACAGTCTTGTAGATTCCTGGTAATCACCTTCGTGATCACTGCCCATAAATTCATCCGGCAATTCGTAATATCTCTTCAATTTAAGTCTTGGCTGCAGCAGCAGAACAAATTCTCGATAGATCAACTGATCAGTTTTTTTTCTCAGTGAGCTAATAATATCCTGATGAGTAACATCCTCCGGATTATCACGGAGCAGAAAGTCTGATGTGATCATTCTCCAAAAAGAGAAATAAGGCTCCGATGGCGGCGGTTCGCGTCTAAATTTATGACGAATAAAATCTAATAGTCTAGGATGCAGAACACCACCCTTGTCTAGGACCCATTGAACCAGCAATTTTTGTTCCAAATGCTTACTTAACCATTTCCATAAATTCAACGTAACGTTATTTGGCAGGGTCACATTGAGATTAGTATTATAGTCCACAACAGAAGAACATTGAGATGGTTTAGTCGGCAAGCCAAGAAGGCCATATTGATCAAAAACCGGCAACCATTCGATAGGTGGCACAGGTTCCGATTCTGAAAATACTTTTGCAGGATATCCTGATGGTTCGGTTCCATCCATATTCTCCTGCTGTTTAATTATTTCGATTATTCCCTTAGTTACATCATCTTCATACGGCGGTAATGGTGGGTATTGTGCTTTTGTCCTGATCATGCGTTCAATACCGCGAAGACCAAGACGACGATGTTCAGCCCATTTTATTAACGTATCGTGTAGATACTCATGATCATTATCATTTTCAGACTGATATAGAATTGGAATGACACCTTTAGCTTCCCAAGCTGCACGTGTAGACTGCGAAGTGACATCATCCGTATCAGCTAACACGTATGACAAATTGGCTTGTTTGTATCCGCTACGTTGATCTGCCGCAATAGCATCCGTTATATATCGAATGACAAGGTCTTCTATGCTATAGCCAACAAATATAACAGTAAAATGGCGGAAGATTTCACTTACGAAACGGCTTGCCCAACGTTCAGTAAGATAGGCAGCTCCATAATCCCCACTCGTTATAACTAAGTTTTTGCCATTGGGATCATTTTCCTCATCAATAATGCCGTGAATATGAACCAGACTATTCCATTTATGTGGCTTCGGCACTGGTAGCTTTGGTGCTGCGTCTAACTCTAACGATAGGTTTAACTTATCTTTTGCTAAAATAAAACCTTTATCAAAATTCGTCGTGACCAGTCTGATCCCACCATCTTTGGTCTTTGCCAACTCCAAGAGCGCTTTGTGGGTGTTAACATTCGATGAGCCATCCAATTGTAGGCATTCAATAATTTTTTTTCGTACCAGATAGTTATCCGTTCTATCTGGCTTTTGGTATCTGCGTTCTAATAGATCAAGAGCTCTATCGTATAATTTTTTATCAATTGCTTCCTTTTCTAAAGAATTTTGATCATCTCCTAACCTTTGATATGTATCTTCGACTAGTTTCTCAAATCCAGGCAATCCTGCCGGATAAGATACGCCAGCGCCACAAAAAAAGATTAACCTGTCATTTTCTTGGGCATTTAGCACTTCCAATGGGATATCAGGGGCACCGTTTGCGGAAATAAATCTCATCTAATTTTTCCAGCCGAAATATCCCAACAAAGAAATGAACAAGGTCTCTATTACACGGGTAATGTGAGCGGTTAACTGCTAACTACACGTTGACACCATTGAGCGACTTAGTCAATTACCCTTCGCGCATTTTTGCCAAGCAGCTAACATATACTTTTCCAACCAATCAGTTAGCATCTCGGTCTCAACAATGGCGCGATAGGGCGTATCACGGGGGGTATGTCCAATTTCTTTTCCTAGCGTCATGGATGCGCGTGAAAAGTCGCCGTGCATCTTTATTTTGCTTACAACCAGCATCATCAAATTCCTTATCTTGTTGCTGCCGGATGCTGTAAGCTCATATCTTATTATTGCCCACGCCGATTCATCACGGATAAAATCAATGAAATCATACCCAGCCTCGGTGGAACGATAGCATTGTTCGTTTACGGAATATAAGCTCCTCTTATTCCACGGCATCTGTGCGCAACTGTCGTTTCATTGAAAGTGCTCTTTTTTCTGGAAATATGACCTGTTTAGAAATCCACTCAATTATACCCAGTAGTACCCAGTTGTTCTTCGTTCATTTCAAGTTGTCCTTAAGTATTCTGTTCACTCCATATACCTGATAGATTTTGCCTTGACAGTGCCGTCTACTTCCCTTGTTATCGAATATTATTTACTCTGAGTGTTATTTCATGTGAGTATGAATATCATCACTCCAATAAAATGCAAACAACGAATATATTCCCTCTATTATCATGAACAAAATGATAAAAAAATGGCTTAGAGGAACAACATGACCGTTGATTAGTGGCCTGATATGTCTTCGGGGATGAAAATCGTCGATAATAAGTACAGAGAGGCAAGGAGTGGACAAATTTGTGCGTTGATTATCGACTCAATGGCGATTATTTTCTGAGCAGTTACATCCGTATTTGGTGCGCCATGGGTTGGCGCACTAATTGGGGAAGCTGTATGATTGGGCTTGAACAGTCGTGGGGAGATGTTCTATGAGGGTTTCTCCGAGATTCTGGCAATAATTCAAGGCGTGACCAACTGTACAGATGGAAAATATGTCTTGATTCTGGATGAGTCCGCGCTGGCGAGTGTCCAGCCCATCACCTGGGCATGCGCGCCGATAAAGAAGTCCGGCAAGGGGATGCGCGGAGAGTCTTTTCCTGATTCTTTCCATCTCCGTTGTCGATATTGCATGTATGCTACCGCACAGACTTCTGCTGCCGCAGCCGGTACGTCAAGGACTTCAACACCCCAACTGCGAATGCGGTCCGCTACCGTTGCCGGAAATTCGTCACCAACGCAGATCTCAGCCAGGCAAATGGCATTGATAGCTGCGCCGTCCTCGGATACTGCATCGGCTATAATGCCTTGCGCCCAGTCCTGGAATCGCGAGCCATCTTCCGACGAGTAGATCAAAACATTGGTATCCAGGAAAATCACGGCTCACGGGTGCTCTGCCGCAGTTGTTCCCAGGACAGCGCCAAACGCAGAGGAGACTGGCGCATCGCTTTGATACAGGCTGAATGGCTCTTACTGGACACCGCTTTCGGATACTGCAAACGAACCAGCAAGTATTCTTCATCCGTCTGCCGCCGAACATCAAAGACATCCCCCGGCTCGGCGCCGGGAAGAATAACTCGTTTCTTGGCATCTGCTCGTGTAATGCTCATAGGTGGGATTATCCCACTCATTAATCATCTCTTCAAGCAAAATGTCTGAAGCTGTTATCGAATATCGTTTAATCTTTGCGTCATTTCATGAGAATATGAATATCATTACTCCAAGAATATGCAAACAACCTAAATGTTCCCGTCATCAAGTGGAATAAAGATAAAACTCTGGCTTAGAGGAGCAGCCACAACAGTTGATTTGTGACCTGATACATCGTATGGGATGAAAGGAATTTCTAAATCGTTCAGATGACTTGATGCGATGAAAGCACTCGCCTACGAGGGTTCGGGGTGGGTGCGGCAAGCAAACCCCCCAAGCTCAATCACCGTAACCAGCATCGTCGGGTCGAATTATTGGGAAAACGTAGCGGCGAACATTGGATCGGAAAGCCTTTCATTCATGCTGCAGCTTGATGAAGGGGCAGTACGCCTACAAACATATGCCGGAGCGGGACAGACGACAGCCAGACGTGTGGCATGAGGCTTCTTTTTATGCTGCGATACGCCAGTGCATCGAGCCGCATATAAAGGGCTGAGATCACCTGTGCCAGGCACTATCGAAGAACAGCTATAACTACTTGATATATATGCAATAAATATGCTGCCAGATTATCCATTTGCCCCCATGTTGCCCCCAACTGCAAATTCGCCTTGTTAGGAGTGTAGCCTCTAACCAAGTACAGTTCATCCGAAGCAGAATTCTGGACTCAGTGATGTTTTATTGCTCAAACGCTATGACTGCTGCGTATTCCGGTAAAATTGGGCAGTCGTTCTTGGGCAAGCTGGACAGTTGATCCGGTGTAAAGCGGGCGGTCGTCGGAGCACAGTGACGCGGAGGTGTCATTATGATCCCAAGTGTCCAGTTTAATTGGTCAAGCCTGTGTGACGTTTTAGCATGGATTCCCTGGCCAGATGCATCTTATAGGCGTTAGGGACGACGCGATCCAAGATGGCATCGGCCAGGGTCGGATTATCAATGAGTTCATACCGGTGATTGACTGGGAACCAGTGTGGTGTGCACCGTAGCGATCGTCCAACAGTTCGAGTAAGTCACGCCGGTGTTTGTCCTCGAACCGGGTGTCGTCAAAGTCGTCAAGTACCAACCCCAAATGTCAGGATCGTTTCCTTTTCTGCTTCTGGCACAGGAGAGATAGTCGATAAATCAACGTCAAATCGGACATTCTTAATCGGGTCATCGGTGCAAATTTTTGGAGCCGGGATATCCGAAGCCCGAAAGATGTCAAGTCCATCTTCTTCCGGATAAGTCTGAAGCGTCAGATCACTGTCATATAGATCTCGCCCACCTTTTTCTAGGCATTGTGTCAAGAAGGTGCTTCGAAGATTCCGATCATCGATCCGTGCGGCCAAGGAGTCCATGAGGACACCGACTGTTTGTCCGCTTTGTACTTCTACAGCGCATAGAGACACGATGAAGACGTTATAGGTACGCGAAGGTCTGAGTTGTTCTAATGAGAAGCGATGCAGTGGCCACGATTTTGTAGTGGTCTTCACATCCAGGACGAATGTGTCGGAGACGAAATCGTACTTTGCGGTGTTTCGCGAACTCCAGCACCGCACAGCAGCATTGATATCGGATACGCAGCTAATCACATGGAGTTCACCCCACAAACCAATCAAATCACGTGTGTTGTCTGCGATTCGGCTGAATAGCGCGGCTACTTGTTGAATACTTACTGCGATCTCTGAATTGTTCGCGGGCGGATTTAGTGTGCAAAACCGTTCTTCGAGGATTTTGAGAAACAATCGGACAATGGCCGGGTCGTTCTCTTTCAGTCGGACAATCGAATAACACCCTTGATGTGATTCGCGCTCTTTAGTGTCGATAATACATGCGCGGGAGAAAAGTACTTCAACTGCGCGCAGTGAGATGTCGGGCCGCAGATCGTCTGTGCGTGCGGGCAGTAAAAGTGCAGGATGGGCTTGCGAGTTGATAGCGAGCCAATAGGGGTAGTCTATTGTAAGGGGTAATCCGAAGTGGGCCGAGCCAGAGTCGTCTTTCGGAATCTCCTGACAGAGTTTTGGGTACAGGATGGTCAACATGAACTGTCACTGCTCGACCCAGACACGTTCAATTAATGAGTCAGGGATATGAACGGCCAAGATGGGCACATCGCGGAGCATACGTCTCTTATCAGCAGTCTGGATGTCATAGCGATGTAGTTGGAATGTCACGGTCTCGGCGGAGATAAGATCTCGCGCACCGGGATAGTTGGTGCGTTGATTAGATCCTTGCCAAAGTTGCTTAATCTTTGGCGGTTTCTTTTTTGTCAACGTTCGTTTGTATTCTACGCCCGACCACGGACCGGCTAGCGCGTAGAAACTGCATGTCATGTTTGGTTCTTTGGAAACCATAGTTTCCAGACAGAGCATTAGTGCGTTGTGCCGAAGATTGTCGTCAAGCAAGCGATAGCGGAACTGGCCGATCCAGGGTATGATCTCGGAGAGCAAGAGCGTGTTGCTGAAGGCAGGCACGACCTGCTTGTCGTTCCATCCGTCTTCACGGTAAGCCGCAAAATTAAATACCCCCAGAATGTCTTTAACAATCTCGCGGTTTTCTGATACGGTTTCACTGTCTTCAAAGGGGTGATCCGGGACAATCCACCCGCCTCGCCCCTTGGATTGGTACATATTTAGCAATATGACTGAAGAACGGGTTGGCTTTAGCGTTTGATCTAGAAAATATGTACGACGCCATTCCTTGAGGGTCTGGCCATTCTCCAGATGTCTTCGGATTGAACTTCGAACTGATTCCTCATGCCTTACATAGTCAGTGAAAGCATTGATATTCGTGTTAGTGAGATAAATGCGGCATAGCCCGAGATATTGCTTCTTGTAGCCAAAAAAGCGCGCGCGCTGCTGGATGTTGTCAGCATTTCCGACCCCTGTTGAGCGCGGCATATAGCTGACCGTCAGTCCCTCAACTGTGAAACCACGATCTAGTCCAATCCCGCCGATCAGTATCCAGCTATATTCACCAGCCCAATCGACGGAGGTGATCCGACTCTTTTCACGCGTATTGAGTTCTGCAACTGCAGTTTCTTCCATTGCTTCAAACAAGATGGGTGCAATCTGATCGATAGTGATGGGCGTGTCATAGGTTGCGAATATCCCTTCTGCTGAATTGTAAAATTCGTTAAGGACTGCCTCATGCCTCGGGTGTGTGCCATCCTTCAAGATGGCTGACCAATCATCTTTGATCTGCTGAGTCCATCGCTTGAACATTAAATGTTCATCCTTCGCGACGGCAGGATGGATCATCATGGAACGGTTCCGGCCTTTTTGAAATTCCTCTTCGAGCAAGCCGATCGCCACTCCGATAAAAAAATCTTGTAGGGCAGCGCGCAGACTTTCTGGCGGTTCCTGTCGCGGTTCGTTCTTGTCGGGCACCTCGCTCAAGGGGATCAACTTAACGTGTCTGTCTAATCCGTCGACAAAGAACTCCTCTCCGCCGACATAGTGAGCGCCGGGTGTTAGCACCCGTCCAAAATCCGGTGAGAGAGAATCAATACGACTTATGAGAAGCGGTGCCTGCGGAGTCGCTGTGTAGAGTATGTAACTGTGAGTTGGGAACAGGTCGCGGAGCTCTCTGATCCGTGCATAAGTTGTGCTTTCTTCCTTCTGTTTGGCTTTAGTGTTCATCCCTGCTTGATCACCTTCGTCGTCGATGATAAGCGTTGGCACATCAGAGAAATCGGAATTTGCAAGGAGTCTAGCGAGATTTCTAAGATGCTGATGTTGCTTCATCGATACGATCATAATCGTCCGAGCACGTGTGCTCTTGCGCCGCCAGCGTTCGAGTTCCATGTCCACACGTTTAACTTCGTCCTGCTGGAACGCTTTCTGTTGTGTGGTGAAAAGGTTCCATTCGCGAGTTGTCACTATATCAAGGTCGCCCTTCAGACGGACAAAACTCTGTTCTACTAGATTGTTTGTGGTACCGGCAAGGAGGATGACAAGCCGAAAGCGATTATCACGCGCCAGCGCAGCAAGGCTAGTAAATGATAGGGTTTTGCCGCTCTGCACATAACCGATCACCAACCCCGTGTTCTCGGCGATTGTAGATTCGGGTTGGATGCATTCGCTCATGATCGACACGGTTTCTCGGACGAGGCGTTCTTTTTCATCTTGCGATAATGAAGTACTGGCATTCAATAGGTCTGTAAATACTTTGCCTTGGACCGGCGACCAAGTGCCATTAGCTTTCTGGTTGCTTGATTCGACCGTAATCGTCGTGGGTTCGTTAGCCATCGGAAAGCCTTTTTGACAATTGATTTCTTAGTATTTCATTGGTGAAACGACGAATCGCGGACGGATGATGGTCGCCGAGTTCACTAGACACGATCTCGGCAAGTGCCATAGCAGCGGCAATGTTTAGAACAGCGGTAAAGCTCTCGGAATCGAGCGTCGGAAACTGGGCCATGAACGGGTGCAACATCGCGATGCGGATGGTTATCTGACGAGGTTCCGGATCAGAGATTGACGGACGATTCTGGATGTCCAGCCAATCTGCACCATTGTCCGCATAGGAAAGTTCTATTCCGACAATCCAATCCTCACTACGAAAACGCATACGAATGCGCACATGCTCATTGTCACTTTCAGGAATGTCGGGCAATGGCGTGTTTTTATCTTGCACTGCGTTAAATTGGTAAGAGGCGCCTTGGCCGACCGATTGTGTTGCCGATGTCAGGCTTTGATTATTCAGTTGCTCAGCCATGGACATCAGTGCGGATGTAGCATCCTTGCGAGTGGCCTTCACATCCTTCTTGCTCCGGTGCTCGCGCACCTGCTGAAGCAATGGTAGTCCGTCTCCCGAAAGCATCATGCGGAGTTCTTTTAGGAAAGTTTCTTCAGCGTCCTCCCACTTGATGCCGTCCTTCGTATGACTGACGTGAAATCCCTTGAGGTGAATTTCACCAAAAATTCGCTGAAACGCGAAGGTGTTAGAGCGTCCGAATATGTGCTCGGGGCGGTAGGTCTCGTCGAAGCTTCCCATGATCAGCCGCTTACGCCGAAAGAGTGCCAAACCCGCAAAGCGTGTGCTGCCGGTTTCACGGATTGCAACGAAACCCGTTGCGGTTCTGTCGTCACCTAGATCAATTTCGATGTCCTTCTTCCAGGTGATGGAGGGGCCATCAGGGTCGCGGTAACTCGGCGCGACTAGTATGTCAGGATCTTTGTAAAGCAGCGGATCGCCATCCACTGTCAACTGCATAAAACCATCTCGGATGAATGCGCGATATATACTGGAAAGATGATCCTTGATCTTCTGAACCGTCCGCCCTTGCGGGAAGCGGCGAATATTGTCAAGTCGGATTTCCGTATAGTGTTTGCCGGCAGATACATTTGTTGAGATGACGTGCAGTTCTTCCGTGCTGTCCTCCACAATTTTTTCGATGTCGAAGATGACAGAGCGCTCAATATTCTCTCCGAGCGCTGAGGTCCGCACAGTCCAGTTTGGTGAAAACCAACAAGCTGCGCTTTTCATTCCCATACCAAACTCCGATAGGCCGGACGCATCGGGTGGTATCTCTGCCGGGCGAAAAGCCCGCCGATAGTCTGACATCGCTATTCCTGCTGCATTGTCACGGATCGTAATGCAGTTCTCTTGCGGTACGAAGCGGATATCGACATGAAGCCTATAGTTTGCGCCGTCAGTAGCCCTGAGACTTCTCTGATTATCTAGGCTGCTTTGTATTGCGTTATCGACGAATTCCGCCAATGCGTACCACGCCTTATAGTTCAAATGCGGCAGAACTGAAAGAACATTTACACCAGGGCGAATGTTAACGGAATTCAGTAGTGACATTACTCAACTGCCACATCTATATGGACTGCGCTCTTAATGTGGGCTTGCCTATTAAGGCATCACAAATATTACGCACGACATCGACATTGACGGCATTTCCAAATGCTTTATAGGCGTCGTTCTTTGTGTCGGGTAGATGGGTAAGTGAACCCATACTTTGCAGTCGGCTGCATTCGCGTGGAGTCATATAGCGCTTTTGCCATGCAATTATAGGGACCTGGCTGGTCGTCATTGCAATAAGCGATGGGGCGGCTTCATCCTTTTTTACGCGAATGCCGCTCGCCCGAAACTGGATGAGGTGTTTCCATATACTGCGCTCGGCCCCTTTACAGTTCCACTCAAGTTTCTGAAAGCTCGGGGGAAACTTTTTGATCTTGTCGATCCAAGGGTCAATTATTGAGTGGTGGACTGCATAAAATGCGCGGTTCTTCATAATAAAGTCGATCTTCCAACCCGGAAACGTTTTGAGCGATGTGCGCGCATAGGAGGGTAAAGCTGCTTCGACCTGTTCTAGAGATAGGCCAGCCAGAGGAACTCCGAACGCCCCCTTGAAGCCGTCAAGCCCGGCGTAACCGCGCGCATGCGGCGTCAGGCCATCTAGTGGATAGTCAGCCCCGAACTCCATAGCCCAAATCGGGAATGTAGGCAGGGATTGATCTGTCGGAAATGCTGCGATGAAGTCCTGCCATGTTTCCAGATAAAGGAGATGATCGTTATTTAGTCCCTGCGCTTCGAGCGGCTCATCATCAAGAATTGAACGGATGGACGTTCGCGGAACAGTTTCCGGGATTGGCCAAGTGAAGTCATCCAAACTCTCTCGATCACCGACAATGAAGGCGCGCTCACGCTTTTGAGGAATGCCAAACATATGCGGCGATAGGCGCTCAAAGCTAATGTCATAACCAGCATCTTTGAGTCGATTGCAGATTATTGACCAAGTCTGCCCCCCGTTGTGGCGGATCAAGTTAGGAACATTTTCGATTATGAAAAAGCGAGGCTTCTTCAGCTTCAAGATCGCTACAACGTAGTCAAAGAGATTCCCCCATTGTGGACATTCAAGGCCCTTTTGGTCCCCGGCCTTTGAGAACGGCTGGCATGGGAAGCCTGCACAAAGAATGTCGTGCTCTGGGATGATGGCGAGGTTGATTTTTCGAATATCACCAGCGGGTTCTATGCCAAAGTTCTTCCTGTAGAGATCGGCAAGCACATCATTGAGTTCGGATGCGAAAACACATTCTGCTCCTCGGCTTTTTAGCGCTTGATGGAAGCCGCCTAGCCCGGCAAAGAGATCAATGAACTTCATGGAATCGTTGTGTTCTCCGCAGAGCGCTCTCCGAACGCGTATGGGTAAGTTTGTGACGCGGTGGTCTTCGGGCGACATGCGGCTTTCCCACTTGATTGTTTGGTGAGAATCTCGGTTTGTTGTGCCGCCACACTCACGATGTTAGCTACATCAATAAATGCCATTGGTCGGCAACTTACTTTAACAGCATCCCGAACGACCCAAGAAATGGAGACCTTTTTCTGAGCCGCGATTAGTTGCTCCACAATGTGATCTAGCTCAGATGGAAAGCTAACTGAGGCTCGGTGTGAAGGTGGTCGGCGCACATCTTTCGCTGCTGCCTTTCCCATGTCTGCCAGTCTTCGAAAAGGAAGTGCATCATTCTACACCAAGGTGGTGTAACTCACAATTCCCCATCCCCCATCCCCCATTTCCTAGATATCGAATATTGTTTGCTCCTGGCGTTATTTCATGTGAGTATGAGTATCATAATTCCAAGTAAACGCAAACAACGAAACTATTCCCGATATCATGGGCAAAAAGATATTAAACTGGCTTCGAGGAGCAACCACTACAGTTGATTTATGGCCTGACACCTCTTCAAGGATGAGACAGAAGTTTTTGAATCGTTCAGATAAAGACGCCTTGACTCAGGATTGGAATCGCATTGGGAACGACATGAAAGACGCCATAGGGAAATATGAGCAAGACCAAACCAAGACGTAGCGCTCAACGACCTGGCGGGGGCTGGGCGCCAAGGCAGAGGCGCTATCCGTAATCAGGACTAGTCGGGCAGTTACCGGCAGGCAGCATATAACCCGGGGCAGGCGCGCTCGATCATGTCGAGCACATCCTCGAAGCCCTGGGGGCCGCCGTAGTAGGGGTCAGGCACATCAGGCGCCAGTTCGGGGCGGTCTTGCCAGGACGGGAGAAATGATCCCAGTAGCCGAATATGGGGTTGGGGGCCGCCGGCGAGTTCTTCCAGGTAACGCAGGTTGTCCCGGTCCATGGCCACGATCAGGTCGAATTCGTCCAGGTCTTCGAATATGACCTGGCGCGAGATGGACGTCAGTGTATAACCGCGCTCAGATGCGGCTGCGCGCATACGCGGGTCGGCGGGCCTGCCGCTGTGGTAGTCGATGATACCCGCAGAATCGATGTGAAAATCCTCCGCCGCGCGTTGCTGTTCGGCGTAATGCCTGAATACGCCTTCCGCCGCCGGTGATCGGCAGATATTTCCCATACAGACAAACAGGACGGTTGACTTGGTTTGCTGCACCATATTACTGACTCAGACCTAGTGCAGCCCATATTGCTTCGGATGCGTCGGCTTTGTTCATCGTATAGATATGCAGACCGGGCGCGCCGTTATCCAGCAATCGGGCGCACAGGCTGGTGGCAACGTCAATGCCGAAACTGCGGATCGCGGCGAGGTCATCGCCGAAGTCCTCCAGGCGTTTCAGGATCCAGCGCGGAATTTCAGCGCCGCACATGGTCGAGAAGCGGACAAGCTGGTCGCGGTTGCTGATAGGCATGATCCCGGGAACGATAGGGATATCTATTCCCAGCGCCGAACAACTGTCCAGGAAGCGAAAATAGGCATCGATATTGTAAAAATACTGGGTGATTGCGCTGTCGGCGCCGGCATCCACTTTCCTCCTGAAATTATCCAGGTCTTTTTCTGCGCTATGGGCCTGGGGATGGAATTCCGGATAGCATCCCACATCAATATGGAAGTGGCGGCCGGTCTCAGCGCGGATAAACTCAACCAGTTCGTTCGCAAAACGCAGCGCGCCTGTTCCGGCAAGACCGGAAGGCCGGTCGCCACGCAGGGCTACCAGGTGATCAAACCCGTGATTCTTATAATTTTGCAGTATTTCCCTGAGGTCTTCCGCGGAAGAATCAATACAGGACACATGCGGCGCCGCTTCTATCCCGGTCGTGTCATTGATAAACCGGGCTGTTTCAAAGGTCTTGTCCCGAGTACTGCCGCCGGCGCCGAACGTGACCGAAAAATAATCCGGTTGCAATCGCCGCAGCCGGGCCACGGTCGCGTGCAGGGACTGCTCCGCAGCCGGCGTCCTGGGAGGGAAAAACTCGAAACTGAGTTTAAGGGTATTACGGTCCGGCCGGCTCAATAGCGATAATGTTCCGGCTTGTAAGGGCCGCTCGCCGGGATTCCCAGGTACTCTGCCTGCTGCTCGGTGAGCGTGGTCAGTTTGGCGCCGATACGGTCAAGGTGCAGGCTGGCCACCTTCTCATCCAGGCGCTTGGGCAACACATAGACATCTGCCTGGTAGTTATCCCGGTGGCGAAACAGCTCAATCTGCGCCAGCGCCTGATTGGTAAACGAGTTGGACATGACAAAACTGGGGTGGCCGGTGGCGCAACCCAGGTTTACCAGGCGTCCCTTTGCCAACAGGATGATGCGCTTGCCGTCCGGGAAGATAACATGGTCCACCTGCGCTTTGATCTCTTCCCAGCGGTAGTCCTGTAACGCGGCCACATCGATCTCATTGTCGAAATGGCCGATGTTGCAGACGATCGCCTGATCCTTCATGGCAAGCATATGCTCATGCGTGATCACCTGAAAATTGCCGGTGGCGGTGACAAAGATGTCTGCCTCAGCGCAGACATCGTCCATTCTGACCACGCGGTAACCTTCCATGGCCGCTTGCAACGCGCAGATCGGGTCGACTTCAGTGACGCAGACCGTTGCGCCCAGCCCGCGCAAGGATTGCGCGCAGCCCTTGCCCACATCGCCGTAACCCAGGACCACTGCGGTCTTGCCGGCAATCATCACATCGGTGGCGCGCTTGATACCGTCTACCAGGGATTCCCGGCATCCGTACAGGTTGTCGAACTTGGACTTGGTCACTGAATCATTCACGTTGATCGCGGAGAACGGCAGCGTGCCGTTCTGTTTCATCTGGTAGAGGCGGTTCACGCCCGTGGTGGTTTCTTCGGTCACGCCGATGATGTTATCCCGAATCCGGCTATACCAGCCGGGTTTTGTTTCAAGCCGCTGTTTGATCGCGGCAAACAGATGCTGCTCTTCTTCGCTGCTCGGATTATCCAGTATTGACGGGTCCTGCTCAGCGCTGGCGCCAAGGGTCACCAGCAGCGTCGCGTCGCCGCCGTCATCCAGGATCATATTAGGCGCTTCCCCATCGGGCCACTGCATGATTTTGTGAGTAAATTCCCAGTACTCCTCCAGGGTCTCCCCTTTGTGGGCAAACACGGGAATGCCTTGATCAGCGATTGCCGCCGCGGCATGGTCCTGGGTGGAAAAGATATTACAGGACGCCCAGCGCACTTCCGCGCCCAGGGCTACCAGGGTTTCGATCAATACGGCCGTCTGTATGGTCATGTGCAGCGAACCGGCGATACGCGCGCCCTTCAAGGGCTGCTGCGGAGCGAACTCTTCCCGCACCGAGATCAGGCCCGGCATCTCGGTTTCGGCAATGCGGATCTCCTTGTGCCCCCATTCAGCCAGGGACAGGTCGGCAACCTGGTAATCGGAAAATAGATTTCGGACTGCAACGCTCATCTTGTTCTCCTAAAAGTCAAGCGAGCGCCGTTATAAAACAGAGGTGGTCTGAGCCTGGTGGGGCAACCCCATCGCAGCGCTCCTCAGACCTGAATCGCAGGTTTGTCAGTCTAGCACAACACCTGTCGCAAATGAAAGAGGAAGGGAGAGGGGAAAAATTTCCCTGCCTTTGCGAATTATTAGGTGCGCAAAGTTTATACTGGAGCCTTAAGGAACCTCTGATTAAGTCTCAGAGGTTCCTTAATATCCACTATCGATAACTAGCCCGAATATCTCACCAATTCGCTTGTTAGCATCGGATAGATGTTTACTGTCAATGAGTTATGGTAATCTGTCGAGTATGTCGCCATTACACACTGCGCTTGATGCGCCCTCGCTGGTCTTTTTTGCGTTAGCGGGCACATGCTCCCTCAACCAGAAGAACCACTATGCTTTCGGTCGCGAGTACCCGCTAACGCAAAAAATCCTCAGCGATCATCGCATCAATTGGTGAGATATTCGGGCTAGTACTCTTTCAAGAAACTCTACTGAAAGGAGATTGTGAAATGAAATATTTTATTTTTGCGTTTTTCCTGCCAATGCTGATCAGCTTGTCAGTTTTCTCCGAAGAGGGAAGCTATGATGAAAGCCATATGAGCAAGTGTGCGATGGTGGGTCCCGAGGAGAAAAAACTTGCTAGGGACGATGACAAAGTCAGCGCAGACGAGAAGGAAATTATGCGACTTGAGCGCGTGTTGTGCTATGCATATCAGGCCGGCAACATGGATCCCATCATGGACATCACCCATGAAAACGCATTTCTGTTCCCGCCTGGCTATGGTATCGTTTCCGGCAAGGCCGCAATAGGAGAAGCGTATTCATCCTTCAGCGCCGCGAACACGGGCGCAGAAGGCTTTGAACTGGCCTGGGAGCCTATTGATGCGTTTGTGTCCGGAGACATGGGTTGGGCTTTTGGCATGGTAAGTGTTAAAACGCCCGGCGCCGATGAAGAACTTGGCAAATATGTGTCTGTATGGGTGAAAGAAAACGGACAGTGGTTCTACGTCGCAGAAATCCGTAATTCCAATAATTAGGGAACCTCTGAGACTTAATCATAGGTTTCTTGCCAGCACCGCAGAAAACCATACAAAATTCACGAAGATACAGCTTTGTGCAAAATGGACTTTATCCAGGTCTGATAAGGCATCCCCTCACGAATAGCCTGGGCTTTGAGGCGCACAAGATCAGCTTGCGACACTCTGAGGGTAATCTGAATTGTCTTTTCGTTCAGCGTGTTCTTTGCCGCCGCACGAAACATTTTTAAACGCTCAGGTGTAAGATTGCTTACGGGAACAAAATCATCTTTGCCTATAGCATTTTCCATACTTTCGATGAGTTCTTTCTCTTCGGGAGGAAATTCAAGCAACAGACGCTGCTCTGGTCCGGCTGATCTCGACCGTGGCGATCGGTTTAAGGTCGTTTATCTCGCTTAGTGGTTGTGGAGGCCGCCATGCGAACAGGCGGAACGTCATTTTCTCCGGGGTGAGATCTATGATTGTGAAACCATTCTTTTCCAATGGCTCAAGTGTGGCGTTGAGTTCCAGCGCTGTCGGCGCCCGCGCCGGCGTGCCCCTGAATGTAGATGGGAACCCCGGGCCGGCGCTACCCAGCGGGCCTACACAAAATGTATTGACCGGGTGATGTTCGAGTTCCAAGCCGCCACTTCTTGTAATCTTTGCGGCGGCAAACGCATGCAGGTCGCCATTGATGATCACGGGCGCCCTGCTCTGCTGAGAGGCTAGTGTTTGTAAAATCCGCTGATGTTGTTCCCACCACCCTGAAGGCCAGTATGGTTTGGGTCTGTCTGTGCCCAGGGCGCCATTTTTTTGTAACACGTCCGGGTACCACTCTCCCCATTTGCCGGCGGACCAACCGATCGGAGTGGACGGGATATGCAGAAGATGCGCGGTCTCTTCATCGATGGTGCGCGCGGTCAGCCAGGACTCTACCGGTTCAGGCACCATGGTTGCGGCGGCTCCGTCCAGGCTGACATAACGCTTGGTGTCATACAGCAGGGCTTCCAACAGTTGGCCATAACGGATCGTGCCGAATACCTCAGACAGGCTCGGAGAACGGTCGGCCGCCGATGAGCCGGGCAGGTTCTCCGGCCGGTTGCGGTCGGGCAGGAATTCAGGGTAATACAGATGTTGCACGGCCCGCGCTGCCGCAAGATTATGGGCGGTCGGGGGCAAGGTGATGTACTGATCATTGGCCTCGTCATTTTCAAACAGGTCATGGTCATCGGTGAGCATGAATGCCGGTGTTGAACGCAGACGAGCGCCGTATAAATCGGCAATTTGCGGGTCGCCAATCCGTTTCAGTACCTGCTGGTTTTCAGGCGCTGACACGGGGCGGGTTTTATCCAGCACGCCGACCCTGGCAAATATTTTTCGCCAGGCATCGGCAAACGGTTTCGGTTTGTTCAGCGCTGTGATCTGGTCCCAGTAGATATGATCACCATTGGCAATCACCAGGTCGGGGTTGAAACTCAAGCCTTTTTCCAGCAACTGTTGCCTGGCCTGCAGGGGCAGAAAAAAGAGCGTGCCGTCCGCATAGGCGACATCCTGGTGGCCGCCGGCGCAGGTAAAAGCAAGGATACGGCACTTGTCAGCCAGTGCATCCGGATGCGGAAACGTCTTGAGTTGCCAGGGATCGCAGAGTAATTCACCTGCGGCTGACAGAAGTTGCAGACGGCAAGTCCTGTCGGGCGTCAGCCCGTTAGCACGAAACGACCAGAAATAACCCTCGTCATCTCCCTTCACCCCTTGGACAATACGGTCATCAACAGCCAAAACCGGCGCCTGCTGCAAGGGTCTGAGGAATGAACTCTTGAGTAAAATCTGCTCATGGCTGACTGCGGGAATCAGGTGTTTGACCTTGCCCGCAGACCAGTGCGTGCGCGCATCAGCAAGGAGCCGGCTCTGTTTGATAAACAATGCCGGCGGTATCGCAGCCGCGGTTTTGATAAATTGCCGGCGTGATGGCGTAAACCTGTTGGCGCTCATTGCGCGATCACCGTCAGCAGGTCGGTCAAATCATCGGGAGCCAGGATCATCGCATCATGATGCGTGTCCAATGTGAGGTAGCGCCAACGTGTGTCCGCTTTTATCTTTTCTGCTATCTCGATAAATACCGGGTTCGGATTTTGCGTAGACTTGATGTAAATATATTCTACGCCGGGCTGGCCAAAAGGTTCCCAATATACCGGCTCCAGGAAGGTCAGCGGCGGATGGGGATGGATAAGCGCACGGGCGTAGTCAAGGTGGTCCGGAGTAAGGCCCCAGCGCTTCTCCCAGGTATCTTCGGGCGGTGGAAGTACCGGCAGCCCGCTGCCGGCCAGTCGCTCAAAGTCGGCCTTTATCGCCGGGGTGACGTCACTCACAGCGGTTGCCAGGGACTGGCCGTTTTCTATTACCAGCGCGTCCAGGTATACCGCCTTGGCAACCCGGCCCGTATTTCTCCCCAACACACCGGATATCACGATGCCGCCGTAGCTGTGTCCAACCAGTATGATGTCGGCAAGCCGGCGCTCTTCTATCAGGGAGATCACGTCATCAATATGAGAACTCAGGTTTATCTCTGCCATCGGTATGACGTTATCAGCGCTCATACCCGTGAGCGTTGGCGCGAAAACAACGTGGCCCCGTTGCTCGAGGCGCGTCACGACAGGGTCCCAGGCCCGGCCTTCATGCCAGGCGCCGTGCACCAGCACGAATGTTTTTGCTTCCGCATGTACTTTGCCGGCGATCACGAGTGGAAGCGCGGAAAGGCAAAAAATGGTCAGCGCCATGACACACGAAGGCCTGTGATTACGGCATGTCCTGTTGAAATAGTATTGCAGTGTCATCTAGCGCATGAACGGTTTGCTGAGTTGGACAGTGGCTTCTGCCTCCTCGTACCAACCGGGATAGTAGTAATCATTGGTGTGCAGGTAATATTGTACTCGCAATTGATCGGAGCCTTCAGTAAAGGTCAGCAGGCGGCTGCTCGGCGGTACGACCAACGGATTATGGCGCTTGCTCAGCGCGGCGGCATTAATGAAAGTGACACCCCATTTCTGCTCCAGGTAGCCGCGTCCGTCAGTCGAACGCGCCAGGCTCAGGTGCGTGTGCGCACCCAGCCAGACATCAATGGCGCCGGTGTGTTGCTCGAGGTAATGCTCAAATACCTGCGCATCGGGCTTGTCATCAAGGAAATAAAGATAGGACGCGCCTATGGGCGCGCCGGATGTATTGTACCCATGATAAAGCGGGCGTTTGCTGCCGTCCGCCTGCGTAGTAAACCCGCCCCATTCACCGGAGGCCGAGGTCGTGTCCTTGAGCATGTGGTGATGCCCGGAGATGATGATCGAATCCGGGTTCTGTTCGACTTGCTGTTGCCACCAGTTGAAGGTTGCCGAGGTTACCGCGCCGGCCGGATACCCGCCGCGATTGATGGTATCGTCTATCGGACCACGCCCAACCGGAGGAGGGAAGTCGTTGCGATCTGACATCAACAGGAACAGGATGTTGCCCACCCGGAAGGAATAGCGTTCCCATGAGCCGCTGATCGGATAGGGTCGGCGGCTGGCATCGACGCCTGAATGCCGGGTGTTTTCACCTGTCGGGTCAATCCATTTCCTGAACCACCATTGTGTTTGTTCGTCATGCTTGGTGGCATCATGGTTGCCGGCGATGGAATAAACCTGTTCGCGCCGGTGATATTTCAGCGCCTGGAATTGGCGTACCACTTCTGCCCCTTCCTGGTCCTCCGGCGCTTCAAACCCGCCGGCAAAATCACCCAGGCACAACGCAATGTCCCAGTCAAAAGCGGGGCTACTGTTGTGCCCTGTCTTACCCGTTTCGCTTTGCCGTAACGCCTCAGCCAGGCTTTCATAGCCTTCTTCGATATCAGTGCCCACATGAGGGTCAGAAAACACCCATACCTTGAAAGTACGCTCCTCGTCTGCCTGCGCGATGGCAAGCAGCGGCAAACAGAATACAACAGACAAGCAATACAAGCGCAAGAGCATTATCTGTGATTACCTCCTGGGCGCGGTCAAACTGTTACCGGACAAAGGGTTTTTTCCAATCCTGGAAATGCTGTTCGAATACCTCATTTTTGCCCCCGTACATCAGTACCGCCTTGGCCGTGCCGCCCTGCCAAACATCGAACTCCGGGTCCGCGTAGGTTGCAAAGAAACCGCCAAGCTTGTGCGCCAGCATTTCGATAACGTCCTGGTATTGTTCGTTTTCGACCAGGTTCTGTGTTTCTCCGGGATCATTCTGCAGATCGTATAACTCATTGGGCCCCGTCAGAAAACGCTGGATATATTTCCACTCGGGTGTGCGCAGCGCGCGCGTCAGAATATATTCGAAATAGACTTCATTCGACCAATCAGGCTGACGCTCGCCCAACAGTGTGCGCGCGAAACTGCGGCCGGGAGAAGCAGGCACAACGGCATCTTGCAGACCGATATAATCCAGCAGTGTCGGAAAAACATCGAACTGGTTGACCATCACGTCAGCGGATGCGCCGGACGGAACAGATTGTGGATGCCTGACGATGAAAGGGATGCGCATATTCTGGTCAAAGGCGACGGTGGGCGCTGCCTGTGAGCTGTTGCCCCACAGGCCATGTTGGCCATATGCTGCGCCTTGGTCTGCGGTAAAAATAACCAGCGTGTTTTGCGCCAGGCCCTGCGCATCCAGCGCGTCCAGCACTGCGCCGATTCCATCGTCGATCATCGCAGTCTCTGAAGCGACATTGATCATTGCAGTCCTGTTATTCAACGCGCTGACCGTTGCCCAGGCGAGGTCCAGCAGCTTGCTGGTATGCGCTGCGGTTTTTTCATCGTCGCGCTTGCCTTCGCCAATACGCCAACCTTGCAACAGGTCTCCACCGTTGTTTACGCCCTGCATTAAAAATTCCTTCAGGTAGTCATGGATAGGCTCCTGCGGCATGGATGGGGTATGCGCCTGATAATATGCGGCATGCCTGTTGTTGGGTTGCTGTAACACCAGCGGCGCCAGGTTATAAGGACCGTTATAGGATAAGTAAAGGAAAAACGGAGTTTTTTGATCAGCTTTTTCTATGAACTCCAGGGCTTTTTGCGTCCAGAAGTCGGTTAAGTGTATGTTGTCCTGCCGGTATATGTTGCCATTATCGATGATCGTCTCATCATAAAAACCGGTGGTGTGCCCGCTCGGGAAAGTGACCCAGTAGTCGAAACCCAGTTGCGCCCGGTCTGGTTGGCCCAGGTGATATTTGCCGACCATCGCGGTCTGGTAACCGGCGTCAGCCAGGGTTTGCGGTAGATTTTTAAATTCTCCTATAGCCGACCAGTTGTCGATGGCAAAATTCGATGGCAGCCCATTATGCACACCGGTTTGTGACGGAATTAACCCGGTCAGCAAGGTGGCTCTGGTCGGGGAGCAGACTCCGCTTGCCGCATACGCATGATGAAAAGTCATCCCCTCTGCCGCAAGCCGGTCCAGGTGAGGCGTTTTAATTTCCCGATTCCCGTAAGGGCCAAGCAACGACGCGTTCAGGTTATCGGCAAGAATAACAATGATGTTCGGCGGAACGTCATCCGGCTTTGCGTGGATGACTGCTACCGGCAGCAGCAATATACACGCATATAAGAAGCGGCAGAACCGGGATTTTTGCAGCATCTATCGAAACACCCCTCTCATCACAGCGGCTCGGAGAGCATGTGACGTTAAAATTGCACTGTAGACTCGCTAAAAACTCAACTCCAGTTTAACGCCGCCTTCACGTCCGCGTCCGGGAGTGCCCTGGGCATAACCGAATGGCGCCACAGCCTGAAAATTCAAGGCCTGGTTAAAATAGTCCTTGTCTGTCAGGTTACTCCCGTAGGCCGCGATAGACCAGCGTTCGCTTGCGGTGGTGTATTTGACGGTCGCGCTCAGCAGTCCGTAGCTTTCCACATTGATCCTGTTTAACGTGCTTGGGTTGCCGATAAACCCGCCGGTCCAGCCGTAATCCAACCGGGTATCCACCATCCCGTTGCCCAAATCCTGCGAATACTCGGCGCCGATGTTGTATTTGAAGTTGGGCGCTGTTCCCAGTTTATCGCCTTTCGTCAGGGTTACACCTTCTTCCACGTCGGTAATTTCCGTATGCATCAATCCCAGGCTGCCATCAAGCTGGAAATTGTCCGCTATCGCCCAGATAATCTCCGACTCCAAACCATAGGCCTCAGCGCCGGCGGCGCTCTGGACCACGGTCCGATTGGTGCCCTGAATGGAACGGGCAAATTGCAGGTCTTTGAAGTCCTGGTAGAACACTGTCATGTTCAGGCGCATACGCTGATCCATCAGGTCGCCCCGAAAGCCGATCTCGTACAGGTCGATGGTTTCTTCATCAAACGGGGTAAGGCCGTAGTCATTTAACGGCAGGTTATTGCGCACCCGATCATTGATGCCGCCCGACCTGAACCCGCGCGCATACGCTGCGTACAGGAAAATATCATCGGTGACTTGCAGTTCCAGGGACGCGCGGCCACTGATGGCTGACCAGGAATGGCTGTTGCTCTCCACCAGGTCGCCACTGTTGCCATTGGGGTCGTCGCCACGGTATTGCACTGATCTGCCGAGAAAGTTGGTTTCGGTGATGGTGATATCTTTTTCATCCCGGGTCCACCTGATACCGCCGGTGAATGACAACCGATCAGTCAGGTCAAAAGTCCCCTGACCGTAGGCCGCATAGCTTTCTAGTTCATGGGGAAGTGTGTAGCGACCGCTGCTAATCGAAGCGCCGGGGACCGGTATGCCCGGGTTGAAAACCGCCCCTTGAAAACGGCTGTCGTAGGATTCTTCGTGATAATAGAAAAAACCCGCGACCCAGTTCAGGCGGCTGTTCAATGAGACCCCGTTAAGCTGAAGTTCCTGCGACCATATTTCGATATCGCGCTCGACTTCATGATTCTCGAACAGCGTTGCTTCCGTTGCGTCAAAATCATATTGTGACTCCACATCCAGCTCCCGATATGTACTGGCGGACTTCACCGAGAGATTATCGGCAACATCCCAGTTCAGGGTGATCGCCGCGCCAAAACTTTGTGTGTCATTGTAGGCTTCCAGGGTTGAGCCACTTTTTTCCGTGTCATAAAGCGGATCATCGGTAGGGTCGGTCCCAGCCGCAATCGCTTGTCTTATACCCGGCGAATTGGGATTAATGCCCAGTAGCGAATTGGGCGATCCGTTGGTATCTGTATCGCTGTAATCCAATGAGACAAGCACTTCCAATTGATCGCTTGCATCCCAGCGCAGGTAAGCTCTTACCATGTCCGTCCCGCGGTCACCGAGGTCCTGGCCAAGCGCGTTTTTCTGGTAACCGTCCTGGTTCAGGGTTGCCGCGGATAGGCGCACAGCCGCGGTATCGGAGATGGGCAGGTTAACACTGCCTTTCACATCTATACGTTCGTCAGAACCGATGGTCGCCTGGACTTTCCCGGCAAATTCGTCATCGGGTTTTTGGGTGATATAACGCACCGCGCCGGCGGTCGCGTTACGACCGAACAGCGTGCCTTGAGGCCCGCGTAACACTTCTATCCGTTCCACATCCAACAGGTGCAACAGGGAGCCGTCGCTGCGTCCGTAATAGGCATCGTCGATGTACAGCGCTACGGCCTGTTCCTGGTTAACCGCATTGCGATCAGCGCCCAGTCCGCGGATGATAATATTGCCGTTATTTGCGCCCAACCCGCCGCCTGCGCCGATGTGCACGTTCGGCAACTTGATGCTGAGTTGTTCCAGATCAGCGACATTTTGCGCCTCCAGCGCTTCCGGACCGAAAGCAACCACGGACAGCGGTGTTTCCTGCAAACTTTCTGCGCGTTTACGTGCGGTAACAGTAACTTCTTCCAGCACGGACTGAGCAGGCACGACATTGCTCAGCAGAAAAGATAAACCGACCAGGACGATAGTTCGGATGTTCATTTGTATTGTCTCCCCCGCTAATATTCCAGCTTACAATCATATTGGATGAAATAAGAGTTTTCTTATTATATGACGCCATTAAATTAAGGAACCTCTGATTAAGTCAGAGGTTCCTACGATACAAGGATGTATCGTCAATATCAATGACTGTAAGGCATTGATATTGTGAGGAAAACAAAAATCGCATTTTTGTTTTCCGTACTCTGACAAGTCCAGGATGGACTTGTTCAGAGTTTTCTTAAATTATTATGCCATAATTCCCTTGTTTCCTCGGAGGCGTTAGATTTCAATAGTTTCGTAAAAATGACAGGGATGCTGCCGTAAATTCCGCCGGTTTTTCGATCATGGCCCAGTGGCCGCAGGCCGGAATGATATAGCCCCAGGATCGTTCAATCAGTTCCAGCAACCTGTAAGCGCAGTTCAAGGGCACGACTTTGTCCAGTTTGCCGTTTACTACCAGGGTCTTATGGCTGACGCGGGCCATGTATTCATCGTCGTAGTAAAGACCGCCCTGTTCCCGTATCCAGCCCATCACCGCGTTATAGGCCTGTTTAGTATCCTCCCGTATCGAGAGACTGTGACGATAATTGACGAGTTCGTCATCGAACACGAAGTCCGGATTGGTCAAACCGCGCACGATACGGACCATCCCGGCCGTGCTGTAATCGTAATTCATTATCGCTTTCAGTTCCTCGGTGATCGGCGCGCGCACCCCGGCGCTACCCATCAACACCAGCTTGTTCACCAGGTCCGGACGTTCTATCGCCACTCCCATCGCGGTGCAGCCGCCCATGGAATTACCGATCAGGTTAACTGGAGACAGGCCGAGCGTCTCGATAACGGCGATGATATGTTCGTTACGCGCTTGCTGGGTGTAGGAATACTCTGACGGATCCGGTTTGTCGGTAAAACCGAAACCGACCATATCGATGGCGTAGACGTGGAAGCGCTCGGCGAAACCGGCCATACAGCCGCGCCAGTTGCCGAAACTATCAGCGCCGGCGCCGCCGCCATGTAACAGGATCAGCGCCTCGCCGACGCCCGCCTCGTAATAATGGGTGTTGACCCCGTTAACGTCGATATATCTGTTGGTTGCGCCGGTTATAACTCGCGCCTTCATAGTCTGCTCTCAATTCTGTCTGCGTGGTGTTTGTATGCCACGGGCGTGATTCACGACCAGTTTGCGCCATTCCACGACGAACTGGTCCAGGGAAAACAGGGTTTCCTCCTCCCAACCCCGCTCATCCTCGTAAAACGGTTCCATCGCTTCTCTGGCAAAGATATCATCGTCATTGAAACCGGACTTCAACGCAAGTTCTTCCCAACAGTTTTCGTATTGTATCCGGAAGTCCCGGCGATCTTCAGCGGTTTTACAGATTTTTGCTATCACCTGCCAGTAGACATGGTGTTTATCATCCGCCGGGACATACCATTCATACTGGGCCAGTCCATACTGCGGCCAGTTCTCCACGAATAACACTCCGGGCAGATACATCGTGACATTCAGTCCTTCACGGATGGTATTTCCGTAGGTTTTCACTCCCAAGCGTTTATTTTCAATGACATGCTCCAGTTTGGTGTAATCCAGCCCGATGCCTTTCGGCCAGCCACTGTCTTTGACGAGGATGGAGTCTTTATCCTTTAATTTTACTGACAAGGGGAAAGAGAGGTTTTGTGATAATAACAAGGGAGACAAACGATGAATCATCACATGACCCGGATCGCCTCCGCTTTCAGCAGCCAGACGCCAGTTGCCGACACAATGGCGCCGGATACCCAGTAATACCGTGTCTGCATCGAGCAAATATGCGGTCCTGTGTTGATAGTCATCGGCAACACGATGCGGCAAATCGTATTCCAGTGGCTGTCTCGGGTAGTCTTCATCACCGACAAAAATGAAAATCATCCCGTTTACTTCCTCTACCGGGTAGGTACGCAAGGATATTTTCCCGATTAACGGGTCATCCTGCGATGCGATAATGTCGCTCAGAGCGCCGCTCTCGAGGTCATAGGTAAACCCGTGGTACCAGCACGATATGGTGTCCCTGGTCAGACAGGTGGGGCGAGCGGAAAGCCGCACACCACGGTGTAAACATTCATCCTGCAATGCGTAGACCTTACCGTTGGCGCGGCGCAACGCGATATATTCACCTGCAATCTGCACCCCCACTACATCATCATCCTTGATTTCATGGCTGAACAAGGCCGGATACCAGTGGTTTTTTATACCCCATCTGGCATCGATGTAGGACTGCAGAAATTTTAACGGTTTACGGTTCCTGGAATGATCGGGACACATGTTCTGTGACGATTTAACCGGATATTGAAATCTCCAGTCTCTATTCAAACCTTATCGCTGCGGTAACCCCATACGTAGGTTCGGACAGGTTGGCCAGGCAGAGGTTGGATTCCACCAGGCCCTCCAGGCTGGTCATCCCCCGGCAGTACTCTTCGCCGTTCAGGTTCTTGCCCCAGGCGGCCACCTCATAACGCTCGCCGGGGCCGAAGCGGAAGGCGGCGCGCGCGTCAAGGTTCCAGACTCCCTCCTGCTGGCTCAAGTTGGGCGCGTTGAGAAGGTCATAAGTGACCTCGTCTTTATACCACCAGTTGGTCTGCACCGAGAACACGCCGCCGCTCACGGCGAACTCTTTTCTGACCAGACCGTTGAAGGTCAGGTCCGGTGTATTCGGCAGCTTGTTGCCTTCAAATAGCCCCACTATCTCGCCCGGGTTGTCGATCTCGCCATCCAGCAGTCCGACACCCGCGATCAACAGCCAACCCCCTTCAGGCGCCCATTGCAGTTCCACTTCCCCGCCTTTCAGACTGGCTTCGGGCACGTTCAGCAAACGCGGTATCGCCACGCCGATTTCAGGATGAACCAGGGGCTGGAATGAATGCAGGTTGCTCCAGTCGTAATAGAAGATCGCGCCGTTCAGTTGCAGGGAATTATTCATCCATGAAGTTTTGGCCCCGACCTCGTAGGCCCATAGAACTTCCGGTTCCACGCTTTCCGCGGCGTTGCCGAACAAGGCTTGCAAGGCAGCCAGACTGAAACCGCCGCCCTTGAAGCCGCGGGAGATACTGCCATACAGCAGCACATCATCGCTGGCCTGCCAGTCCAGGGCAAAACGCGCGCCCCAATCCGTTGAATCATAATCCAGAATCTCCGCGGGCAGGAGCGATAAACCCGGCAGGTTCGGAATCTCATCCAGACCGGGCAGGAAATCGTTGCTCGCTGGCGTGCAGCCCGCGCCGACACAACGCACTGAAGGATTGTTCTGGCCTTGCTTGGTTTCCTTGGTCCATCTCAAGCCGACTGTGGCTGTCAGGTTGGACTGCATATCATATTCGGCCTGACCGTAAACGGAATAGACCTCGTTATCCTGGGTAACAATGGTATTCGGCACCAGGTTGAAATCTCTCGGTCCGGCCGGGGCCAGCGGGACCGGTGGTATCCTGCGCACCGCGGTAGCGTATTCACCTTCCTCGAAGAACCAGTAAAACCCGGCAATCCAGCGCAGGTCACCTTCGTCCGCGGACTGCAGTCGCAGTTCCTGGGACCATTGTTCGTATTCCCCGTCCTGGTAAAACTGGAAACCCATGTTGGGACTGGCATCCGAATCCTCTGCGAATTCCACTTCAAATTCCTCGTAGGCCGTGACCGATATTACCGTGAACGCATCCAGGTCCCATTCCGCCCTGAACGAGGTACCCCACAAATCGACGTTCTCCTTCATTTCCAGGTTGCCGAAAGTATCTTCCCAATCCTGGTACTGGTGGTTGAAACCGGTCGAATCGACACAGTTGGGGTTGTTCTGGGGAACAAGATCATCAGCAGGAACGGAACAGCGCTGCAACCGATTGGCGGGGTCTTGCAGCCCGACATTCTTATAGGGATCCGGGTTGCTGCGGGAAATGCCGCCGTGGACATTGAACAGCAGGTCCAGGCTGTCGCTGGGTTGCACGCGGAATTGGCCACGCATCGCCTGACGCTGGTAATTCCCGGTATCCTTGCCCAGGGTCTGGTTGTTCCACACGCCATCCCGGATGTTGCTGGAAAACGCAATACGCGCCGCCGCGTTCTCGCCCAGCGCCACACCGCCGCCGGCCTCTATGTCGAATTGATCATAACGTCCATAGCCGGCCTCAAGATAACCGTTCAACCCGTCATCCACGTTCGGTTTGCGGCTGATATAGTTCACCGCGCCGGCCGTGGTATTACGCCCGAACAACGTGTTCTGGGGACCGCGCAAAACCTCTACCCGCTCCATGTCGAAGGTGTTGAAGGTCACGGCAAAAGGCGAGTTCAGAGCCACATCGTCCAGGTACACACCCACTGCGCCGACCACGTTCAGGTGAAAGTCCGCAGTGCCCACGCCGCGGATAAAATAATTTATCTTTGAGCCGCCCTGGGGCAGAATCGCTGCATTGGGCACGTGCAGCATGATCTCCTCAGCGCTTTGCACGCCCAGCTCATCCAGGTTGTCACCGGTGAATGCTTGTACGGAGATGGGCACATCCTGCAGGGATTCAGCCCGTTTCTGGGCAGTTACCACGATTTCCTCGAGTTGTGCGCTGACAAGCGACGGATTAAGAATAACGACTAAAAAAACAGTTAGTGATCGTACAATAAACTTGGCTCTCACTGGCTTTTCTCCCCATTTTGCAAAGTTGTCATACTTCGGCCAAAGGCCGTGTTTTATATTTCTTGGAAGCTCTGACTTAATCAGAGTTTCCTTCTTTTATATCAATTACGCATTGTAAACAATTTTTTACAAAAAAGTTATTTATATAAGGGCTAAAACAATCCGGACTTTATGTCCCGGTGCGGGTATTTCCGTATCAGGTCCATGTGTGACCCGACCAGTCTCTGAAATGGCACAACCGCCCACAGGTGGTTGTACATAGCGCCGAATTTTTCTGCCGGGTCGCGGGCGATATTGTACAGTTCATAGTTGGGCAGGCCACCTTTGGAACCGGGGATGATGTGCAGTTTGTGGTCATCCATGCGCGCCGCCTTAAGATCCTTGCCGCTGTAATGGAACAGGTAATTCCTGCGCCCGCTGCCTTCTCCATTGAGAAGCAGGGGCAACTGGTCGATACTGTCAATAACACGGTCAACGGGGATATGCTCCTCGGCGCCGGCAATTCTGGCCGCGGTGACAAACAGGTCGGTCACCGAGATCAGGTCCAGTGGTTGCTGTCCGGGTTCTATCATGCCGGGCCATACGGCAAACCCCGGCGTGCGCACGCCGCCCTCATAGACTTCTCCCTTGGCGCCGCGCAGCCAGGAATAACCGGCGTTGGGCCAGAAAGAATACATGGGGCCGTTATCACTCACCCATATGATCAGCGTATTTTCCTCAACGCCGGCTGCTTTCACCGTATCCAGCAACTGGCGGATATAGTCATCGTGCTGGGCCAGTTGCGCGGCCTGGTTGTTGCGGTAATCCTGCCCTTCACCGAATCGGTATTCCTGCGGCGAGGAGGCCATCTGCTGGGCATAGCTCGCCCAGTATACAAAGAAAGGCTGGTCCGACTTGGCCTTATCCGTGATAAATGCCTTGATTTTCATGATGGACTGCCGCTCCATTTCCACCATGGATTCAGAGGACATGGGCGCAACCTCCCGACGCCCTTTGCCCTTAATGCCTTCCAGCGCGCCCAGTATTTCGATGCCGTACTTGTCCCGATAGTCCTCAAAGGAGCCGGGAAAGTCATAAAAGTGACCAACGCCGTCAACGGTTTGCGCCTGGTAGAACGCGTCCTGGTTGACCCAGGAATAGATGGCGCCGTTGTAAAGGCCATAATAAGCATAATCAAAGCCCTGGTTCTCCGGAGCGTGCCGCTCCAGGTCGCCCACATGCCACTTGCCAAACATCGCGGTATGATAACCTGCCGCAGACAGCATCTCGGCGACCGTCAATTCCTCCGGCGCCAGTCCTTGCGTCTGTCCTGGCCAGAGCACAATATCCACGCCAGTCCGCACCGGATGACGCCCGGTCAGCAACGCCAGCCGCGTAGGCGTGCAGGACGGCTCAGCGTAATGGGACAGAAACTGCATCCCCTGCTGCGCCAGGCCATCCAGGTTGGGGGTGGGCGTGCCGCGCAGCTTGCCGCCCAGGTATGAACCCAGTTCGCCCCAGCCCACGTCATCGCCGAGCACGTAAATAATATTAGGCTTTTTTCCGAAACGCTGTTCGAGTTGCGCCAGTTTTTCATCAATGGCTCGGTTTTCCTGTTGCCATGCTTCGGCATTTTCCTGCATGGCTTTTTGGAATGGCGCGTCGGGTTGATATGCGTTGCTCTGGCTTGCGATCAGTAGCATCGACAATAATACGGACAGTTTTAAGATGTCCGGTTTAATGAACGTATACATGATTCTCCCCTGGAAATATTTGCCGCAGTTTATAATAATACTCGGTGGTCAGCGTCTATTTTAATCACGTTGGAGCACAAACGGAGGAATTTTATCTCATGTCTATCGCTCATTTTCTTATCTTCAGCGCCAACAAGCCGGCAGCAACTGGCAAAGACGGGGAATTTCCCGAACAGGAAATAGCCGGGCTGGCAACTATTCCCGGGGTAGAACGTATTGATCGTTATGAACCCACGGAGTTTGCGGACGACCCATATAAGGACGACCGCCAGGAGCAGGTTCTCACCATACAGACCGTTTACCGCGATATTGCCGCGCTTGAACAAGGCTTGGCTGCGCCAGCATTCCAGGATCTGGTGAAAACCGTCGCCGGCAAAGCAACGCACAGATTAAGCCACGAGGCCATGGAGATGCTGTTTTATCCGGTTGCGGATGAGAGTGAAGCGCGAGAATTGCGCGCGCCGGTCTCTTATGTGGTGCGCTACCATTATCCGGCTAATGACGTAAATCATTTCATCGATTATTACGTCAACCATCATCCTCAAGTGGAAAGAGGGTTTCCGGCAATCGCCAATATCATGTGCTACCTGCCGATAAAATGGCGCGACCCCACCGACCTGCCCGGCTTGGGATACATGCTTGGCAACGAGGTGGTGTTCGAATCTGTGGAGGATTTGAGCAATGCTTTGAAGTCACCTGTGATGGTCGATATGGCAGCAGATTTCGATCTGTTCCCGACCTTTCATGGACACAGCACCCATTACCCTATGCGCCGGACGCGTATCGGTTAGCCCGAATTTCTCTAAACTCTGATGAGCTGTTCTCCGCACACTCCCGATTGCATGTAACTGTTGATATCAGCCAAGTCATGCCTGCATACCACTCCCGTGCAAACGGGAGTCCAGCCAAATACGTGCCGCCTGAAAGGCGACACTTTAATTGGCGAATAGCTCAAGAAGCTCTGACTTAATCAGAGCTTCTTGAACTTGAACGCGGTCTTGTCTGAGACTGGAGTATCAAGCGGCAGCATCTTTCAGTTGTTCCACCTTGTCTGTTGTCTCCCAGGTGAAATCCGGTTCCTCGCGACCGAAATGGCCGTAGGCCGCGGTCCGCTTGTAGATGGGTTTTAACAAGTCCAGTTCCCGGATGATAGCCTTGGGGCGCAAGTCGAAGGTATCCCGTACCAAGGCTTCGAGTCGGGTTTCCGGCAAGACGCCCGTGCCAAAGGTGTTGACCATCAGGCTCACCGGCCTGGCGACACCGATGGCATAGGCGATTTGTATCTCGCATTTGTCAGCCAGGCCGGCAGCGACGATGTGCTTGGCAACATAGCGCGCCGCGTACGCAGCGGAGCGATCAACCTTAGACGGATCTTTGCCAGAAAACGCCCCGCCACCATGGTGCGCGACGCCGCCGTAGGTATCAACGATGATCTTTCTGCCGGTAAGGCCGGTATCGCCTACCGGGCCGCCAATGACAAAGCGGCCGGTGGGATTGACCAGATAACGGGTTTTAGCGGAAAGCGTCCCGGCGGGTAGCGCCGGTTTGATGATCTCCTCGATTACCGCTTCGGTCACATCATCATGGCCGATATCGGCGTCATGCTGGGTCGAGAGAATCACCGTATCTACCGCGACCGGCTTGCCGTCCTCATACTGGACGCTGACCTGTGACTTCGCGTCGGGCCTAAGCCAGGGCAACCGTCCTGATTTCCTGAGTTCAGCCTGTTTTTCCACCAGACGGTGCGCGTAGGTAATAGGAAACGGCATCAGCACATCCGTTTCATTACAGGCGTAGCCAAACATGAGGCCCTGGTCGCCGGCGCCCTGGTCCAGGTCGATCCCCTCTCCTTCATTCACACCCTGGGCGATATCCTGGGATTGTTTGTCCAATGACAAGATCACCGAACAACCGTTGGCGTCAAAGCCCATCTCCGAAGATGTATAACCGATATCCCGGATGGTCTGCCTGACCACTTCAGGGTAGTCGATGTTTACCTGCGAGGAAATCTCGCCAGACAACATTACCATGCCTGTTGTGACCAGGGTTTCACAGGCCACCCGCGCATCGGGGTCAAGCAGCAGCAATGCATCAAGAATCGCATCGGATATCTGGTCGGCGACCTTGTCAGGATGGCCTTCCGAAACGGATTCAGAGGTAAACAAGTAACTCATAATCGGACCTCAAGGTTGGTTAAACAGGCATTCTAACTAGTTCTAAGGTAATTTTACAGCCCCCGAATTCTCCGCTCCTGGATGTTACCTGTATCCCATAAACGTCTTATACAACAAGGGGATGACGAACAGGGTCAGGAGAGTGGAAAACACCAACCCCCACACAATCGCGGTGGCCACAGGCCCCCAGATCAACGATTCGCCAGCCAGGCCGGTCGCGAGCGAGAACAGCCCCGCCACCGTGGTGGCGGAAGTAATAACTATAGGCACGACCCGGCGCCGGGCGGCATATACCGTGGCATGCAGCAGGCTCATACCACTCTCCAAGCGGGCGTTTGCCGCGGAGATCAGGACAATGGCAGCGTTGACTGAAATCCCTGTCAATGCCACCACACCATACAGGGTAAACAGGCTCAGGGGATTCCCGGTCACCAACAGACCCAGAGTCACACCGGTGAATGTCAGCGGGACGGTCACCAACACCATGAAGGGCTGAAAATAACTTCGGAACTGCGTCCCCAGGATGATATAGATAATACCTACGCCGAGGAGCAGCAACATCCAGATTGCCTCCAGACTTTCATCAATGTCGTCAAGTTCGCCGGTCTGGTCCAGTACCAACTCGGGATACCGGGTCTGCAAACCGCGCCATTTTTCCGTAATGAGACGATTGGCCTGCAAGGTGTCAATCCGGTCTTTATCGATGTCGGCTTCCAACGTGATGGCCCGGCGGAAGTTATAGTGCCGAATATTTTGCCGGCCGATTCCCGGCTCGCTGAGCAGCAGTTCGCCCAGGGCGATGGAACGGCCATCGGGCAGGGATATAGTCTGACGCATTAGATTGTCCGTATTAATATGCCGGTCTTTCTTTGCCAACACTCGAACTTTTACTTCTTCGCCTTCGTCCTGGAAGTCAGTCACAATCTCACCATCCACAAAAGCCTGCAACGCGCGTCCTATCGTAACCGGATTCAAGCCTGTCCTTTGTATCGCCTCGCCATCCAGGCGCAGAACCAGTTCCGGGTTGCCTGGACGATAATCCAGCGTGATATTCCGATATATTTGTTGCTCTTCAAGAAACGCTCGCAGGTCATTGACGGCCCGCAACATGGTCGGGTAGTCGCTACCCAGCACCTTGGCGCTAATGGCCTTACGCGCCGGCGGTCCCCCCTTTATTTCCAGAATGGAGACTTCTATGGGGCCCGGCATGTTTCTCACGCGCAGTAATACCGCAGCGGAAACTTCCGAAACATGACGGCCATCACTGGCCTGCGGATTCAGGCTGAACATGACCTGACCCACGGCGTCACCGAATAACGGCGATGTCTCGGTAAACTGCTGTCCCGCAAAACTGACCGAGGCGCGCAACTCGCCCGGAAGAAATTCCATCAGGGCCTGTTCCTCTGCGGCTCGCAATGCCCTGCTGGTATCTTCCAGGGAGGTTCCCTGAGGCATCTCGAGATTTACGTAAAATATGCGTTCGGCATCAGACTCAAAGAAATTGAAACGAATCAGGCCGCTGGCCAAGGTGCCCGCGGCGAGAGAAAGGGTCAGCAAAATGCAAATCAGGGTAATAATCGGGTGGCGTAGGGACCTGAGCAGCGCTTGAGTATAACGCAAGCGCAACCAGAAGCTGATCGTTTCCCTTTTCCTGCTTATGAAGCCAGGTTTTTTAAAGTTGACTTTAAAAGCCAACACATGGGCCGGCAGAATCCAATAGGCTTCAAACAGGCTAACGAGCAGGGCAATGGTTACTACCAGCGGGATGACCTTCATGAACTCTCCAAGAATACCGGGCAGCAACACAAGCGGCAAAAAGGCGGCGATAGTGGTCATGACCGAGGTGGTAACCGGGGCAAACACCTCCCGAAACGAAGCAATAATGGCAGACATGGTCTCGGTCCCACGTTGCAAGCGGTAGTACACGGCCTCGACAACGACCACGGCATCGTCGACGATCATGCCCAGGACGATGACCACGGCAAGCAACACGGTATTATTCAGGGTGAAACCCGTGGCGTTGAGGACCAAAAAAGTACCGGACAGGGTAAACGGGATGCCGATGGTGGTCAGGAAGGAGATCCGGGTCCCCAGAAAAAGCCATGTGACCAGCAACACCAGGAACAGGCCTATCAGCGCGTTGGTCTGCATGATTGTCAGGGCCTCACGGGTGCTCACGGTCTGGTCGTCCACCAGGACCAGTTCGGCGCCGGTTGCGTCTTTGAAGCGGTTGCGCTCGTCGATATACTGGTTGACGATATCCACCAGCTCCAGCACGTTGGCATCCGGATTTTTTGTGACCGCGAGCAGGGTGGCGGGTTTGCCTTCATAAGTGACAATCTGTGCTGCCTCTTCCCGGGCGCGGGCCAATTCCGCAATGGACCCAAGCGGCACTATGCCGGCAGCGGTAACGATGGGAAAATCCTTCAGGGTCGAAGGGTCGGGGCTGGTGCCCTGCAGACGAACTACCCACTTGCCGTCAGAGGTCTCCAGGTCGCCAGCGGATATGTCCCGGAAATAAGCCCGAATGGTCTCGGAAATATCCGCCGGGGTCAATCCCAGTCCCTCCAGACGGTCGGGGAAAAATGCAACCTGCAACTCCGGGTCGGTAATGCCGATATCTTCCACCCGGTCCACGCCTTTGATCCGCTCCAGGTCTTTCTTCACAAAACGGGTCTGGCGCCTGAGGTTTTCATCATCGCCGGCGCTGGTCACCACCACCATAGCGCTGGGGAACGCATTGGAAGTGCTGATTTCATAGACTACCGGGTCTTCCACATCTTCCGGCAATTCGTCGCTGTAGGTGTTCTGCACCTCCCGCCGCAGATCGATCATCCGTTTGTCAAACACTTCCTGCTCGATCTGCTGGAAGCGCACCAGGATAGTGGAAATATTATCCCTGCTGGTACTATTGACGAACTTGATATCCCTGACACTGCGTCGCAGGGAATCTTCAAGGGGCTCGGTCACGCGTTTTTCGACATCTATGGCGGCGGCGCCAGGGAAAACGGTAACGATGTTGACCCAGTTGAAGTTGAGTTCCGGGTCCTTGGCCCTGGGCATTTCCAGGTAGGCAAGGATCCCAAGCATGATGACCAGACCGAAAGTCAGGTTTGCCAATACATGGTTGGATAAAAACCGCTTGATAAAATTCATGGTGACGGTCGCCGGGAATCGAGCCCCTGTCAGCGCGGGTCATACAGGACGACCGCTTGACCGTCCTCTAACCGGTATTGACCTTCCGTGATCACGACCGTATCCAAGGACAGGTCTACCGGCGTTGCCCGGCCTTGCTGCGCGCCGGGAATGGCATAAAATCTGGCTTTGCCGCTGACAATGATGAAGATACCGAAATCATTACCGCGCCGTACCAGCAGCTTGGCGGACACGTGGGGCTGGCTGTCCTGCCAGACGAGTTTGCCTGCGGCGCCGGGCAGAGCCGACCCGTTGCTGAACAGCAGTCTCACTTCCCGGTTGCGGGTTTGTGTATTGACTACCGGCGTTAGCGTGCGCAGCGTCAGCGCATAGCGGTTTGTTGTATCCTCGAAATAGAGCGCTTCGGCCGCTTCGACTGTCTTAATGTCAAGAGTCGGAACCTGGGCTGAAATTTCAAGTTGTTCGATATCCAGTATTTCCACCAGCCTCGTTCCCATATCGGCGAATTCCCCAACTGCAGCCAGGCGGTCGGTGACGACAGCCCGGTATGGACTTGTAATGACGCAACGGGAGATATTGATTTGCGCATTTTCCAATTGTGTCATGGCGCCCTGACGCTGCGCGCGCAGCGTCGCCAGATCAGCTTCGCGCTGATCCAGCAACTCTTCCGACACAGTCTGCTTCTGTTCCAGCTTTCTGGTTCGTTCCAGCCGCCGTTCAGCCAGTCGGATACGGGCATCCAACGCGGCAATATCCGCTTGCACAAGCTGTTGCGCGATGTGGTAATCAGTACAATCCAGCTTGACCAGCACACTGCCAGGCTCGACAATTTCGCCCACCTTCACGGCGACCTCGTCGACGCGCGCTTTGATTTGCGCAGCGACAGAGGTGTTGTTCAAGCTGACCACTGTTGCCGGCGCGGATTTCCAGAGATAGAGCGCGAGATCTTTGACGCGCGCGGTCTTCACCGCGATGGCGTCCTGCCCACTTGAGAGTAGCGGAAAAATGAAAAGCAGTAATGTCAGGATCGTTTGCCGTGTTAATTTTACTAACTGAGCTGTGTCCCATACCATTCCGATGCAAGCAGGAAGCCAGTGGAACAACGGGGCGCCCTGCGGGCGACAAAGTATTCGACTGGACTCCCGCTGTTGCGGGAGTGGCACAGGGGAATGTCCTGACCTATGCCAACAGTTACATGCAATCGAGGTGTGCAGAAACCTGATCATGAGGGTCTGGAAAAAAATCTGTTTACCATAATTATTTGCTTGATGAAGGATTGACCCGGAACAGAATCAGTCCCGATTACGGTGACTTCTATTGGTTTCAGAGCGGGCCCGTAAGGTATTACGGCTTTGAAAATCCCTCCTGCGATTATAACAATTCCTTAATGGGAAAGTCTGCGTCGGCCAATCTTTTTTTATCCAACTCCTTTTGCAGCGGGATCAGTTTTTTACTGAACATGAACTCTTGTGGTTTGTTTACCGCGTCAACTGCAATCACCCTGTCATTTTTAAAATAGAATGCCGCAAAACTGCGGTCGTTGACAGGGTCGCCGCGGATGATGATCTCATCGTAGCCTTGGGAGAGACCGGCGATCTGCAGCATCAGGTCATATTGTTCGGACCAGAACCAGGGAACGGCACTATAACTGACTTGCTTGCCACAGGCTGCGCCGGCGGCTACCCTGGATTGGTCCGTGGCGTTCTGCACCGACTCCAACCGGAGGCGGCGATCATAGATTGGGTTGTGGTGGTTGGCGCAATCCCCGGCTGCGAAAATATCCGGGTCTGAGGTCTGCGCCCGCTCGTTGACTACGATGCCATTATCGACTTTCAGTCCCGCCGCCTCAGCCAGAGCCGTATTCGGCAATATGCCCACTCCGATGATCACCAGGTCAGCCGCAAGTTCACTACCGTCACTGCAGATAACTTTGGTGACCATCCCGTCGCCCTTGAACCCATCCACACCGACGCCGCAACGGATGCTGACACCCTCTTCCTCGTGTATGCGCTGATAGAATTCCGATACCACGGGAGCCGTGACCCGCTGCAACACCCGATCCATCATCTCCAGCACGGTGACATTCATTCCTTTTTTATTCAGAACCGCGGCGGTCTCAAGACCGATATATCCGGCGCCGACGATGACCGCGTTAGCTCCCGGGCTGATATGGGGTTTTATGCGCTCGACATCGTTCAGGTCGCGCAGGTAGAAGAGCCGATCAAGATCAGCCCCCGGCAAGTTCACTTTGCGGACTTTCGACCCGACTGCCAGCGCCATTTTGTCATAGGACAACAGTTCCTTATTACTGAGTAGCGCTGTCTTGTCTTTCCGGTTGATGGCTTCCACAGAGGTTCCAAGAATAAATTCCACTTCCGACTTCTCATACACACTGGCCGGGCGGATCAGGATTTCATCCAGGTTCTTGGCGCCGGCCAAGTAGTCTTTCGACAGGGGCGGACGGTGATAAGGGATAGAGGCTTCGGCCCCGACCACGACAATACGCCCCTGCCAGCCCTGCTGGCGCAGACTGGGAGCCAGCATGGACGCGGCATGGCTGGCGCCAGCGATGATGAAAGTTTCAGTCATATTATTAGTCAATGTGACAAGTATGGGATGGCCTTTTATTGAATCATAGTTTACCTATAACGTGATAAATTGCATCCGTCAGTTGAGTTAAGTCGGATTGTTCTATGATGTAGGGCGGCATAATATAGATAAGCCTGCCAAACGGCCTGATCCAAACTCCCTGTTCTACAAACCAATGCGGAACTACACGCATGTCCACGGACCGGTCCACCTCCACCACGCCAATGGCGCCCAGCGCTCTAACGTCTACAACGTTAGCCAATTCCCGGCACGCGGCGAGTTCAGCCTTAAGCTGCTTTTCTATTGCATCCACCCGGCTCTGCCAGCCGCTTTGCTCGAGCTGATGGATACTGGCCAATGCCACCGAACAGGCCAGCGGATTAGCCATAAAGGTGGGACCATGCATGAATACTCCCTCGCCGCCTGCGGAGATGGTCTCAGCAACCTTTGTTGATGTGAGCGTTGCCGCCAGGGTCATATAACCACCGGTTAATGCCTTGCCCAGGCACATGATGTCCGGCGCGACTCGGCTGTGTTCGCACGCAAACAGTTTGCCGGTCCTGCCGAAGCCGGTGGCGATCTCGTCGAAAATCAACAGCAGGTCGAAGCGGTCGCAGATTTCTCTTAGTCTTTTCAGGTACTCAGGGGAATAGAACCACATGCCGCCGGCGCCCTGAACCACGGGTTCCAGGATGACTGCGGCAATTTCATCATGATGTTTTTCAGCCAGTGATGCAAGCGCCGCAATATCATCGTCCTTCCATTCCTCGTGGAAGCGAACACGCGGTGTGTCGGCAAAGAAATGGCTCGGTAGCGCTTGCTTGAACATTGAGTGCATCCCGGTCACGGGGTCGCAAACTGCCATGGCGCCAAAGGTGTCGCCGTGGTAACCACCGCGCACGGTCAGCAGCTTTTGTTTGTCAGGGCGTCCGACTGCAAACCAGTATTGAATGGCCATCTTGATGGCGACTTCCACGGAAACAGATCCGGAATCGGCAAAGAAGACCTTCTGCAACGCAGTCGGGGTGAGGTCCACCAGTTTCTGCGCCAGGCTGACGGCCGGTTCATGGGTGAGGCCACCGAACATCACATGGGCCATATCCTCTAACTGTGTGGTAATGGCTTCATTCAGTACCGGGTGGTTATACCCGTGGATGGCGCACCACCAGGACGCCATGCCGTCAATCAACTCTTTTCCGTCCGCCAGTTTGAGTCTGACACCATTGGCGGAAGTAACGGGAAACACCGGCGGCGGGTCAGTCATGGACGCGTAGGGATGCCAAAGCAAAGCTCGATCTGCTTCAAGCAAAGAGTCAGAATCCAAATATTTCATCTATCCCTTGGTTACAAGCGAATTGGCAAGCCCGCATTTCTCACCAAATGATGCGACGCTGCGCTTGTGAATCAATAGCCCGCTGCCTGCCCGTCGCTGCGCGGTTCCGAGGCGCCATGGTAGATGCCATTGCCGGCCCGCATAATTGCCTGGTATCCGCCGAACATATCTGACCCACGCTGGATACGGTGGCCGCGTTTGGCCAACTCCTTAATCACCTGGTCGGAAAATCCTGATTCCAACAACACCGTTCCACCGTCTTCGAGATGTTCATCCATTTCCGCGGTCGGTTCCGTCGAGCCATCATGACGCCAGCGCGGCGCATTCCCGGCCTGCTGCGCGTCCATGCCAAAGTCGATGATATTCGTCAATACCTGTAATTGGCCTTGGGGTTGCATATCGCCACCGACAACACCGAAGCTCATGAAGGGCTTGTCATCTTTCATCACGAAGGCGGGAATGATAGTGTGGAACGGCCGTTTGCCTGGCGCGTAGACATTGGCATGGGATGAATCCATGGAAAACAGCATGCCGCGATTCTGCAAAGCAAAACCGGTTTCCGGAACGACAACACCGGAACCGAAAAAATGATAGATACTCTGGATCAATGACACCATGTTGCCGTCAGCATCAGCGCTGGTTAAATAAATGGTGTCGCCGTTGCGTAATATGCTCTCCCCGGACCTGACCTGGCGCGCGGCGTCGTTGCCAATCAGGGCGCGTCGTTGTTTATTGTAGCGCCGGCTGATCAGTTCTGAGGTACGCAGCTCGGCAAAATCCGGATCAGCATAGAATTTGGCCCGGTCTTCAAACACCAGTTTTTTTGTCTCCAGCATCAGGTGCAGACAATCTACGCTCATGAAGCCCATGGAAGCCAGGTCATCATCGACAAGCATCTGCAACATCTGCAAGACAGCGACACCCTGTCCGCTGGGTGGCAGTTCAAACACTTCATAACCGCGGTAGTTGACGGAAACCGGCGTGACCCAGTCAGAGCGGTGCGAGGCCAAGTCGGCGCGATCGATATGGCCCCCGTTGTCTTGCATGAAACCGCTGATTCGTTCTGCCAGCTCACCCTCATAAAACGCCTTTGCGCCGTCTTTGGCAAGCAGGCGGTAGGAGCGGGCCAGCGCTTTATTGATAAAAATATCGCCGACAGCCGGCGACTGACCGGCAGGGGCATAAAGAGAATGGAGCGCCCCTGGAATGGTCGGCGCCATCATGGCAACCGCGCCTTGCCATTGCTGCGCAATCACGGGCGAAACAGGGAAACCGTTTTCCGCATAGCGGATCGCCGGTTCCAGCAATTCGGCAAACGGCAATTTACCGAACTTCTCATGTAAAGTGGACCAACCATGCGCCGCGCCGGGCACGGATACCGAGAGAATGCTGTATTCAGGAATGCGGCGCGTGCCGAGCGCGTGTAACAGCCGGGACAATTCCCTATGCTCAAGCGCGGCAGGCGATCGTCCGCTGGCGTTGAGTCCGTGCAAGCGCTGTTCTTTAGCATCCCAGACAATGGCAAACAAATCGCCGCCCAGGCCACACATATGGGGCTCCATCAACCCCAGCGCCGCATTTGTGGCAATGGCGGCATCCACCGCGTTACCACCTTTTTTCAATACGCTTAAACCGACATTCGCTGCAATCGGCTGACTGGTAGCTACCATGCCGTTGCCGGCTACGATCGCGGATCGACTTCCTCTTAGATTCATGATCTCTGCCAAATCAATATTTCTACAGAATTATACGCCCAGACCATTACTGTGTATATTTTGCTGTGTAAATTTCATTAGCTGACCTACACCCTGTGCCATTCCCGCCCCTGCTCAACGCCATACAGGGCAGGCTTATAATTTACCTGAGCGTCCTGTTATGAAACCACTTGCCAGTTGACCGGTAATTTATCAATATGTTGCTGATTGATCGGAATGGGCTGATGAGTGACCACATCATAATAGCTGAGAACCTGAAGAAGTCGTTTAACGGCGAATTTGTCGTCAAGGGTATCGACTTGCAGGTGCCGTTCGGCGGCTGTTTCGGCCTGCTGGGACCCAACGGCGCGGGCAAAACGACCACACTGCGAATGATACTGGGGCAATCTCCGCTGTCTGCGGGCAGACTGGAGGTGCTGGGACTGGATGTGCCGACACATGCCTCCCGAATACGCCAGGAGATCGGTGTGGTCCCGCAGTTGGACAATCTCGACCCGGATTTCACCGTGGTGGAAAACCTGAAAGTCTACGCCGGTTTTTTCAACCTCGGACGCGCGGGGTTGCAACAACGGATTGCCGAATTGTTGAAGTTCGTCGAATTGAGTGAAAAAGCCAATGTCCGCATCAATCAACTGTCAGGAGGGATGAAACGGCGTCTCAGCATCGCCCGCGCCCTGGTCAACAGCCCCAGGTTATTGGTGTTGGACGAACCGACTACCGGGCTGGACCCACAGGTCAGGCACCTGATCTGGGGCAGGCTGCGGGAATTGAAGCAATCCGGCACAACCCTGTTGCTGACCACGCATTTTATGGAAGAGGCGGAGCGCTTGTGTGACGATATTGTTATTATGGATCACGGCGTGATTCTCAGCCGGGGGCATCCGAAACAGTTGATCAAGGAGCATGTGGAGCCTGAGGTGGTTGAAATTCACGGTGAAATGGATGCGCTGCCGGGTATTCTGACAGAGCAGGATATACACCGGGTGGAGATAGTGGGAGAGACGATTTACTATTTTACCAACGCCCCGGAAGAGATCATCCGGCGCGTGGAACACAAACCGAATGTGCACTACCTGCATCGTCCCGCCAACCTTGAAGACGTGTTCCTGCGTCTGACCGGCAGGGAGCTGAGAGAAGGATGATGATGGACTGGCGCGCGCCGCGTATGCGCCGCGGTATGATCCATGTCTGGCGCCGCAACCTGCTGGTATGGCGGAAACTGCTGGTACCCAGCCTGTTGCTGAATTTCGGTGAACCGTTCCTCTACCTGCTGGGACTGGGTCTCGGACTGGGCAGGTTTGTGGGCGAACTGGGTGGGTTGCCGTACCTGACTTTCCTCGCCAGCGGCCTGCTCGCATCGTCTTCCATGAACACGGCTACATTCGAAGGACTGTTTTCAGTCTACACCCGCATGGTCCCGCAGCAGACCTATGAAGGCATGCTGGCCACGCCGCTGGAAGTCGATGACATTGTTGCCGGCGAGATGCTGTGGTGCGCAACCAAGGGACTGTTCAGCAGTTCGGCGATCCTGCTGGTATCCTTCCTGCTTGGCGCGATCTCCCATTGGCAAGCGCTGTTATGTATCCCACTGTTTTTCCTGACCGGATTGTGCTTCGCCGGCCCGGCAATCATGGTTGCCTCATTCTCCCGCTCCTATGATTTCTTCAACTACTATGTCACCCTGATACTGACGCCGATGTTCATCTTCTGCGGTGTTTTCTACCCTGTGACTACCTTGCCTGATTTTGCGCAATCACTGGTGCAGGTATTGCCGCTGAGTCATTCCATCTCCCTGATCAGGCCGCTGGCAACGGGTCAGGAACCATCCCAGGTCATTGTCCACCTCAGCGTATTGCTCGCATTTGCCCTGATCAGCTTTTACTGGGCGACAGTGCTGGTGCGCAGACGCCTGGTGCAATAGAACCGGACACTGCCCATATGGCACACCCGGTCTTAAGCAGATACTTACGGACAGTATTCCTGGCAGCCCTCACCGCCGGCAGTCTGCTCTGCAGCGCTGTTGCATTCGCCCATGACAGCCGGCCGCTGTTTATCAATATCAGTGAATATGGCGAGGGTGCGCTGACGCTCAGGTGGAAGACGCCGCCCTCCGTTAATCCGGATAATGTCCCGCGCATTGCGTTGGCGGGTTGCGATGCGGCTCGGCAACAACCGGCGCCGGTGCGGCCGGTGGGGTCGGAGATTTACGCTTGCGACAGCGGCCTGTCCGGGAAGTCCGTGATCATCGACTATCCGCTGTTCAATCCATCCATTTCATCCTTGCTGCGCATTGAGTTCAGGAGCGGGGAAGCGCGTAGCGTGATGCTTGATCCCGGCATGACGGAGTGGCGTATTCCGGCGCCGGAGACATTCGAGGGAGTAATCAGGGACTATTTTGTGCTCGGGATTGAGCACATATTCGGCGGCATAGACCACTTGCTGTTTCTTGCCGGCCTGCTTTACATCGCCCGCACGCTACGCCGGATATTGATCACCGTTACCGGTTTTACCCTTGCCCACTCGATAACCCTGTTCCTGGTGGCGCTGGACATGTTACGCGTCGCTGTGCCGGCTGTGGAAACAGTGATTGCCCTGTCCATCGTGATGCTTGCCACCGAGATCGCCCGCAATGATCGTTCCACGCTCACCTGGCGCCGCCCGGTCCTGGTCGCCTGCGGTTTTGGCCTGGTACATGGCGCCGGTTTTGCCTCGGCCCTGACGGAAACGGGTCTGCCGCAGACGGAGAAAATCAGCGCGCTATTATTCTTCAACCTGGGCGTGGAAGCGGGTCAGTTGCTTATCATAACAGCCTTGTTCAGCGCTCTGTGGTTACTTGCGCGTCTCCCCCACCCACTGCCGATCGCGTATGATAACCAACCTTTGCGCCTGGCGTTCAGCTATGCGCTCGGCATAATCTCTTGCTTCTGGTTTATCGAACGTTTCAGCGCATCGTTTATTGCAAATGTGTGATCATATCCTTCGGGTAGATATTCCAGGCGCTAATCGTTGTTATCTTTGACATGCTGCAGTTCCCGGTATATATCTTCCGCTATATCTTCTGTTGGCGCCGCGGTATAGACGGCATTCGCTGCCACCGACGAATAACCACGCGCTTCTGTTCTGACCTGTTCACGATTGTCAGACACGGCACACGCCAACCTCTGATAGAGCGTCAGGTCTTTCATATCACGCCCGTCGGATATTTCCATCGAGAGTGGCAGAACTCTTAGCCAGGACAGCGGGGTGGCGCGTCAAAGGGTTCGTTACTCCGACTTTACATCGCTCATTTGCAGGTACACAGCCGAGTCATTGCCTTCAACAAACAGTTTGCTCATCCGGCCGGTTTGTTCAAACCGTTTGATCGCGTCGTAAATTCCAACAATAGCTTCCCGGATTGAGGCGGTGTTGATCTCATGCACCAGCAGCAGGTGAGGTATTTCATCAGGCCCCACCGACACGACTTCCATGATGCGATACAGCGAGTAGACCTTGACTCCGGTAACGCCGTTGACCGCCGATACGCCTGGTATGTAGACGCTTGCCAACCAATCCAGGAACTGTTGCTGATCTTGCTCATCGGCACAACAAAGCGCCTTCTGCACATACACATATTGGTTATCCGCAACGTCCTGCTGTTCCGGGCGGTCTCCGGCAATAAGTGCGCGGTAATAATTCGCTTCCGTGACTTTCAGCAGGTTGGTGATACGGCCCAGCGCGACCATCTTGCGCGCCCCCACATACAGGTCGATGATGGTCTTGTCGATATCAGTGGTTTCGATATCGTAAAGCGCCACATAGTTGCCTTCAGCTTTTTGCAGGTCCAACTGCGGGAACTCCGCAACGGCTTGCTGCAACCCGCGGCGGGCGCGCATAAACCCTGGCACGGCCAGCACATCCGGGATGTCAATATCGTCATACCAGGCATTGAACTCGGCTTCGCGGGCCGGATCCGCGCTGCGGGTCTTGACCATGTAGAGCCAATGCTCCGACGTGACATCAGCCTCCCCTTGGGCCGGAACAGATATGCCATGGGAGAGGAACAGCGCCAGGCACAGGCAGATGGCAATATTTTTCATGGGTATTCTTTTTGAAAGATTACTGTTCGTTATCCCGATCCCTGCGATTCAACGCTGATAAAACGGTGGTATTTGCGCATCGTAATTGATCCATACGGCCTTGGGCGTGGTGTAGTCATGCAGACATTCGATGCCCATGTCCCTGCCGTAGCCGGACTCGCCGACACCGCCGAAGGGGGAGGCGGGGTGTACCCGCTTGTAGCAATTCACCCAGACCATGCCGGCCCGGATGCCCTCGGAAAACCTGTGCGCCCGTTGCAGATTATTGGTCCACAATCCGCTGCCCAGCCCGTATTCGGTGGCATTCGCCAGTTCCAGCGCCTCGGAATCATCCCTGAACCGGGTCACTGATACGAACGGGCCGAACACTTCCTCCTTGAAGACCGTAGAGTCCGGCCCGGCCTCGACAACGGTTGGTTCAAGATAATATCCTTGTTTGAGTTCATCGTTTTCCGGCTGTTTGCCCCCGGTCACTATGGTATTGCCCTCCTTGCGACAAACATCGATATAGCTGAGCACCCGCTCTAGGTGTGTCTTCGAGGTGAGCGGCCCCATCTCGGTGTCCGGGTCCAGCGGATTACCCAACCTGATGGATTGTGCCAAACCGATGAACTTTTCCAGGAACTCATCGGCGATAGCCTCGTGCAGCAACAGGCGAGAACCGGCGATGCAGGCCTGGCCCTGGTTGTGGAAGATGGCAAATGCCGATCCGCCAACTGCCGCGGGCAGGGTTGCATCTTCAAAGACGATGTTGGGGCCTTTACCGCCCATCTCCAGCGAGACCCGCTTCAGGTTGCCGGCGGAAGCCTGCACGATCTTGCGCCCAGTTACCGTGGAGCCGGTAAACGCGATCTTGTCGATGTCCGGGTGTTCTGCAATGTGCTGGCCGGCTGTATGACCGTAGCCGGGGACGATATTGACGACACCGGGCGGAAAACCCACTTCATTCATCAGGTCAACCAATCGTAGCGTTGACAACGGTGTGATCTCGGACGGTTTCATTACCACGGTATTGCCCGCGGCCAGCGCCGGTCCCAGTTTCCAGCTACAGAACATGATAGGGAAGTTCCAGGGAACGATCTGGCCCACCACCCCGACCGGTTTGCGCTTGACGATGCTCAGAAAGCCCGGCTCGACCGGTACTTCCCGACCGTCTATCTTGTCCGCGATACCACCGAAATAACGCAGGTTGAGCAGCGTGCGCGGCAAATCCAGACGTCGGGTATCCTTCAGCGGATGGCCGGTGTCCAGGCTCTCCAGTTCGGTGAACTCGTCAAAATGCTGTTCCAACCTGTCCGCCAGTTTCATGATGAGCCGGCCCCGGTCCGAGGCAAAGGTATTGCTCCAGTCAGGGAACGCGGCCCGCGCCGCGGCCACCGCCTTGTCCACATCTGCCGGCCCGGCTCCGGCGATGCGGGTAATCAGGCTACCATCATGGGGGTTGATGACATCAATGAGGCTGCCATCCTCGGCATCGACGAACTCGCCGTTGATGAATAATTGGTTACGGATGTCATCCAGCGGATGGGCGGGCGCATTTTCTGGCATGATTGAATTCCTTGCCTGTTGGCATAATTCGTATTGATAGATTACAGGAACATCTGATTATGTCAGATGTTCCTACGATACAAGGATGTATCGGCAAAATCAATGACTGTAAGGCATTGTTTTTATGGGGAAAACAAAAATCACATTTTTGTTTTCCGTACTCTGACAAGTCCAGGATGGACTTGTTCAGAGTTTCCTATATGATACGGGATGCCCTGATTTATCAGAGCTTCCTGAATTTTACGTTCGCTGACTACCTGCATCGGAGAAAAAAAATGGACCAGGCGCTGGAGATTCTGCGCGCTACTTTTGGATATCGGGACTTTCGCGGCGAGCAACAGCCTATCATCAACCATATCATCGCAGGCAACGATGCCTTGGTACTGATGCCGACCGGCGGTGGTAAGTCACTGTGCTACCAGATTCCTGCGATGATCCGTCCCGGCACGGCCATCATCATTTCGCCTCTGATTGCCCTGATGCAGGATCAGGTCGGCGCGTTGTTGCAGTTCGGGGTAAGGGCTGCCTACCTCAATTCGACCCTGCCGATACAAACGGCCCAGGAAACGGAACAGGCGCTGCTGAGTAATGATATAGACCTGCTTTATATTGCGCCGGAACGCTTGCTCCAGGAACGTACCCTGACATTGTTGGAACGGACACAGCTTGCCCTGTTTGCGATTGACGAGGCGCATTGCGTCTCCCAATGGGGGCATGATTTTCGCAAAGACTACCTGGCGCTGGAACAATTACACCAGCGCTTTCCGGCAACGCCCCGCATCGCCCTGACCGCGACCGCGGATGAACGGACCCGGCATGAAATTCGGGAACGCCTGGGACTGAAACAGGCAAAAGTGTTTATCAGCGGGTTTAACCGCCCGAATATCCAGTACCGGATTACGGCCAAGCTGCAAGAACGCAAGCAACTACTGAGTTTCCTGGAGACGGAGCACAAAGGAGATGCCGGGATCGTCTATTGCCTGTCCCGAAAAAAGACCGAAGCCATTGCTGAATGGTTAAGCCAGCAGGGACGCACAGCCCTGCCCTACCATGCAGGACTTGGAACGACCACACGCTCCCGGCACCAGCAACGCTTCCTGCAGGAAGAAGGGGTCATTATCGTCGCCACGATCGCCTTCGGTATGGGTATCGACAAACCGGATGTGCGTTTTGTTGCCCACCTGGACCTGCCCAAGAGTATTGAGGCCTATTACCAGGAAACCGGGCGCGCAGGACGGGATGGCAGCGCCGCCGATGCCTGGATGGTGTATGGGCTGGAAGACGTGGTAAAACTGCGACAAATGCTGGAAATGTCAGATGCGGATGAAAGCCACAAACGGATTGAGAGATATAAACTGGATTCCATGCTGGGGCTGTGCGAGCTCACCAGTTGCCGGCGTCATGCGTTGTTGCAGTACTTTGGAGAAGAGTCGCCATCCCGTTGTGAAAATTGCGATACCTGTCTGCGCCCGGTCGAAACCTGGGACGGCACAACCGCGGCCCGCAAAGCCTTGTCCTGTGTTTACCGCAGCGGCCAGCGTTTTGGCGCCAGGCACCTCATCGACATACTGCTGGGAAAAGAAAACGACAAAGTGAGAAAGTTTCACCATCAACGGCTGAGCACCTTTGGTATTGGCGAAGAACTGAGCATAGAGCAGTGGCGCTCCGTGTTCAGACAACTGATTGCGCGGCGTTTTCTGACTGTGGATATGAAAGGTTTTGGTTCCCTGCAACTGACCGAGCTGAGCAGACCGTTATTGCAGGGCGAGACGGAAGTTCACTTCCGCAAAGATGAGAAGGTTAAATCAACGCCGCGAAAACAACGTAAATCGCTTGGAGAAGCCGGCGACGCAGCGCTACTGGAAAAACTCAAGGCGCATCGGAAGCAGTTGGCTGTGGAGCAGAGCCTGCCGCCTTATGTGATCTTCCATGATACAACCCTGGTCGAAATGGCGCTGAGTCTGCCTTCCAACCCGGATGAATTGTTACAGGTCAGCGGAGTGGGTGAGCACAAGCTGAAGAAATACGGTGACAGCTTTCTCGCAGTCATTGTATCGCACCGGGATGGGCTGTCTGACAAACAAAATGAAGTGAACAGGTCCCGCCAGAGCTAACCCGAAAATCTCACCAATACACTTGTTAGCATTAGATAGATGTTTGCTGTCAATGAGTTATGATAATCTGCCGAGTATGTTGCCATTACACACTGCGCTTGATGCGCCCTCGCTGGTCTTTTTTGCGTTAGCGGGCACATGCTCCCTCAACCAGAAGAACCACTATGCTTTCGGTCGCGAGCACCCGCTAACGCAAAAAATCCTCAGCGATCATCGCATCAATTGGTGAGATTTTCGGGCTAAAAGAAAAAGCCGATCCCTCCACCAAGCATGGTAGTTTCGTCCAGGAGAATTTCCCGCTTGACGATCTCCCAACCGAGTGAGTTCGTCGCGCGCCGCAACACATCTATCTTTTCACCGCTGTAGATATCCTTGAAACGCGTATGCCGCAAGCGGGTTACGATAAAGTACGAGCGTACCCGGTAGGTATCTGCCGCATCCAATGGCTCGATCTGCACATTGCTCACGTGATGTCGCAGCATGGAATGGGGTCGCTCGATATGGTCCCGGCCGGTGAGCAATTTGCGCACCCGAAGGCCCATGCGTTCCTTGTCATCATCAAAATTGGAGCCGCCGAATCCGGCGCTGAAACCCTCGCGCACCTGCTCCTCATAGACGAAGCTGCGCGCAGGCATGTAGTAGTGTATTTCGTCTGCCAGCAATTCATACCATTGCTCGAACTCGCGGTTGTCGAGCAGGCGCGCCTCGGCATACAGGAATTGCTCGACCTCCCATTGCAGTTCCGGCGTTACGCTAACAGGAGTATGGACAGGGACTGGTTGCGGATTATTCATAAGCGGCTCTCCCGGATAATCTGTTCATATTGTCAGTCGGCTAACAACTCGAGCCAACGCCGGTAAAATCCGCGCAGCGCATACTCGGAATACACGTAGGAAATGTCGCCCGGACCTTCAAAATCGCCCGGATCCACCTGCTCGCCCATCTGGATATTGAGTTGTGTGCGCGCCGCGACATGGCCCCTGACACCGAGTTGCGCCATTGCCGTGTTCTCGGTGTCGTCCTGCTCCAGGCATCCAGCCACCGAAAACACCCGGGCCATGGACTTCTGCCAGGCATCTTTGATCTCATCCGGCCAGGCCTTGTCGACAAACAGGTAATTCCATACCTCTGTTTCATCCGGCCCCCGAGGCTGCCAAAGACGCATATAACCCTGGCCGCGGTTGAAGGTCAGGTTGGGAAAAATATTGGTATGTATGACCGCCATTTTGTCAGTACGGGTATCGCCCAGGCGATCACGCATGTTCGGCCAGGAGACACCTACCATGTACTCGAACACTTCCTTGGGATGGGTCTGCAACGCCATACCCAGTTCCGCCTCATTGGGATAGGTCATCCAGCCCGCCCCGTGACCAAGTTTGGGCGACGAATATTGCAGACCGTACTCGGGCTCACCGATCGGCTTCAGCCGGTTAATGTTCGCTTGCGGAAAATGGACGGAAGAATATGACACATGCGAGACCTGTGCATGGTAAAAATCACTGGCGTGCTGCTCCGCGCCCCACTTCCAGTTACCGCGCAATGTCCACTTCTGCAAACCAATCAGTTCAATGCCGCCCTCGTCACGGTCCAGTATCGAATCCAGGTACCAGGTGGACTCGCCCAGGTAATCCGTCAACGATGGCGCGTTCCCGTCCCAGGTAGCGAATATCAGGCCCCGGTAAGTGTCCACCTTGGCAACCTTGTTCAACCCCCACTCCGCCTGCTTGAAATGCTTCTTGGGTTGTTCCTTGTGGGGCATGCCCAGCAGGCTGCCATCAGTGCCGTAGCACCAGCCGTGGTATGAGCAGGTGAACGACGGCGCATTGCCGTAGTCTCCCCGGCACAGCCGCAAACCGCGATGCCGGCATTGGTTCAGCATGACGTGAATCGTATTATCGCGGTGGCGGGTGACGATGACCGGGTCTTCGCCAATGGTCGTGGTGAAATAATCACCCGGCTTGGGAATCTGGCTATCATGCCCCACACAGATCCAGCACCGGGCAAAAATCCGCTCAAGTTCGCGCCGATACACTGTTTCATCGGTGTAACAACGGGAATCCTGCGTGCCCGTTTCCGGATCAACCAGGTGAATGATGTGTTCCGGGGACCACTTGTCTTCAAGAGTTTCCCAGCGATTGAAATATTCAGGTTGTGCGGCCATGGCAATTACCTTCTATCACAGGTTGACGATATGTAACACTTTACTGGTTACAATACAGAATTCAGAGCAGTAAAAAATATTAACCAAAAATTGTTACAAGCTCTGGTTCAAGCGTACTATATTATAATTTGACAGTCTGTCCTTGGCAGTTGGTTTTCATACTATTCGGGACTATATTACATAATAGTTAAGGAAACTCTGATTAAGTCAGAGGTTGCTTAAATCGAAAATGAAACAAATTTCCATCGTGTTTTGCAGCGTCCTGCTGCTATCCGGATGCGGCCAATCCGATATCTCTCCTCCACTGGTCGACGGACCCAATCCTTTTGCCGGTACTGACCTGGCCGGAGCGCCCAATATCCTGCTGATTGTTGCCGACGACCTGGGCTACAGTGATGTCGGCGCCTTCGGTGGCGAGGTCGACACGCCGAACATCAATGCGCTGGCCCGTTCCGGGATCGCTTTTACCAATTTTCATACCGCCTCAACCTGCGCGCCGACACGGGCCATGCTGTTGAGTGGCGTGGACAACCACCTTGCGGGGTACGGATCGATGCATTTCCTCGCCCCGAACCAACTGGGCAAACCGGGTTACGAGGACCGCATGAACGAACAGGTGGTCAGCGTCGCCAGGTTGCTGGGAGATGCCGGTTACCGAACCGGCATGGCGGGTAAATGGCATCTTGGCAACAAGCCGGGACAATGGCCGGTGGACCGCGGCTTTCAGCGCAGTTTTGCATTCGTCGGCGGCATGGACAGACATTTTGGGGGGCACGGTATTCCGCGGGTGCAATATGTGTCCGACGCCGGCAAGGCTGAAATACCCGATGATTTCTTTTCCACCGATTATTACACGGACCGCCTGATTGAGTTTATCGGCGGGTCAGATGAGGCCAGTCCGTTCTTCGCGTATGCCGCCTACAGCGCGCCGCACTGGCCGTTGCAGGCGCCTGACGAGTTTATCGAAAAATATGATGGTAACTATGACCAGGGCTGGGACAGGTTACGCCGCACACGATTTGAACGCATGCAGGCAATGGGGCTCATCCCCGCGCAGGTGCGTTTCCCACCGCGTCTTGATGAGGCGCCGGCCTGGGATGATCTCTCCACAGAAGAACAGCGTATCGAAGCCAGGGAAATGGCCGTCTACGCAGCCATGATCGACAATATGGATGTGAACATCGGGCGCCTGGTTACGCATCTGAAATCCATCGGCAAATACGACAACACCTTGATTATCTTCATGTCGGACAACGGGGCCGATGCCTTCGACCCGTGGATCCTGCAAGGCCCGATGTTCAGATTGATGACCCTGGGCGCGGACAACAGTCTCGATAACCTGGGCCGGAAAGGCTCCTGGGTGGCATACGGCGCGGGCTGGGCACAGGTCAGCGCAACGCCATATAAATTCTACAAATCGGTCGCGAGTGAGGGTGGGATTCGCGCGCCGATGATCATTTCCTACCCGCAGCATTTCAGCAGCGGCCTGCTAAGCAGCGCATTCACCTCCGTGATGGACATCACGCCCACATTACTGGAAGTTACAGGGATAGAACACCCTGGCAATCACTACCGGGGGCGGGACGTTCACCCACCGGACGGCCTCTCGCTGCTACCGGTCCTGAATGGCGCGTCACCCTCCGTACATGACGATAATGAAGGTATCGGTTTTGAGTTGTACGGCCAGCGCGCCCTGATCGCCGGCGACTGGAAGATAGTAAGTTTGCGCCCGCCGCACGGCAACGCTGAATGGGAGTTGTTCAACATCAGGCAGGACCCGGCAGAGATGACGAACCTGGCATCCGTGGAACCGGAACGCCTGCAATCCATGATCGATATGTACGAATCCTACAGCCGTGAAAAAGGCATCATCGACCCGCCGCCGGATTTTGATCCGCTGGACGGCAGCCTGAGGACACTGTTTAAGATGATGCGGGCAATGCGCTGAGTTCTTCCCTGGTACGTATTTTCCAGGTTCAGCGCAAAAACACTGCTCTTAATGCCTTAAAGAGCAGATCCCGATATTTCAGAATCAGGCGGTTCTTCGGAAGCCAAGTTGGTGAATGCAGGACGGTTTTGGCTTTTGAAAAGGTCAAAAATCCCTCATGGCCGTGATAATGCCCAATGCCGGAATTCCCGATGCCGCCAAAGGGGGCGTCATCTGCCATCACATGCATCGCGGTATCATTGATGGATACGCCGCCACTATGCGTGTGTTTCAGGATGTGATCTATGACACGGCGATTATTGGACATGATGTACAGAGCCAATGGGCGCGGGCGGTCATTGATATAAGAAATTACCTGATCAAGATTCTTGTAAACCATTACCGGCAAGATCGAACCAAAGATTTCTTCCTGCAAAACCTTCATCTCCTCAGTCACATTGGTAATCAGATGCGGATAGATTAAACGCCCATCACTTTCCTGGTAGTCTTTGACCGCATCAATCTTTGCGCCTTTATTTTCGGCATCTTCCAAAAACCCTCTAAGGCGTTCAAACTGTCTGTCAGATACAATATGCGTTTGAGTGTTTTTGTTCCCTCCGGACAGGTGATACTCGGCATATCGCTGCTTAAACGTATCCACAAATTCCTGTTCTCTGGTTTGCGGCACAAAAATATAATCCGGCGCAACACAAATTTGCCCTGAATTGGTGGACTTTCCGAGGATTACGGCATCCACCGCGATGTTCATGTTGGCATCTTCGGCAATAATCGTTGGAGATTTACCACCCATTTCCAAAGTAACCGGAGTGAGATTATCCGCCGCAGCTTTTGCCACAAGTTTACCGACAACAGTTGAGCCTGTGAAAATCAAATGATCAAAGGGGAGCGCAGAAAATGCGGCGCCGGTTTCCGCCTCACCTTCAACAATGATGACGTGGTCTGAAACATCGTCAACAATCTTGCGCATCACTTGGCCGGCATGGGGGGTGAACTCGCTTAATTTGATCATCACGCGATTTCCTGCTGCGAGCGCTTGGATAGTCGGGCTGAGCGCAAGAAAAAACGGGAAGTTCCAAGGTGTAATCACTCCCACCACACCCAAAGGCTGGTAATGCACGGTAACGCTTGAAGGTGTCAGCATCAATCCTGCATGGCGCCTGGAAGGTTTCATCCATTTTTTAAGATGTTTCAGCGCGTAATTCAGCGACATCACACTAGGCAACAGATCCGAAATCAGGGAATCAAATTCACTGCGATAGCCGTAATCCTGTATCAACGCAGCATACATGGCCTGCTCATTGGCAATCAGGGATTTTTTCAGACGCAACAGAACGTCTTTACGATCTTTATAACTGGGATATGGCGCGTTGTTAAACGCGGCCTTCATTGCCTCAAAGTCAGCCTGCAACTGTGCTTTGGTGGTAGTTTCTTCTGTATATCTCTTCACGGGTTTGCTCGCTCATAAACTAAAGACCCGGTTCCAGTCCGTGCAGGCTGCGGTGAAAGATATCCTTATGGGCGCCAAAATAGCCATGGGCCATTTTCTTATGGTGTTGTTTGATCTCATTATATAATGCCGGCAGCGCATGGAAAGGAACTGATGGAGATAAATGATGTTCCGCGTGATACGGCATATTCCAAGCGAGCCAGCGAAACAGCGGATTGACCAATGTTGTCCGGGTATTCTCCAGTAAGTCAGTGTTATTTACCGGCCGCCCGACATGCTCGGACATGCGTATCATACGCATATAGGGTTCGGCCAGTAACCTCGGCAAAAGCCAGTAATACCATGGCGCGGTGGTATCGTAAATTACCATACAAGCTCCTATCGACGTATATATCAACAACATGGCCCAGGCCTCAACAATGACTTTCCAGCGTTCCGTCTCAGGCAGAAATAATTTTTCTTCACGAGTAATAATGCCGCAGAGGTGAATGACAAATGGCTTTAAAAACCCCCACCAATAGGGCAGGGTGGACAGGTAAAGAAAATAACCGAACAGGTTTTTGGGTTGCGCAATCAATTCCGGGTCGCGCAACCTGTTTTGTGTATAGGTATGGTGTGCCGTATGCTCCCAGCGAAAATAAATGTTCGGCAGCAGGATGAGCACACCAAAAATCCAGCCGAAGAAGTCATTCAGCCAACGCGTTCTGAAGGCGGTGCGATGCGCAAATTCATGCTGCGGAGAAAACAGGTGCACGATACCCACTCCGTGCAGAAACAAGGCAGGCGCGAGGAATATCGAGCCAAGAGACAAGTAAATCAGGTAACCGGTGAGAGCAAGAATAACAACATGCCGTAACAGGTACATCCATGCATGCCTGTCTGTCCTGCGCATAAGCGCTCGCAGGCGTTTTCGGTCCACTATTTTCTTGACTTGGTGTACGTGTTCCAGGGACATTATCAGTTACATTACATTACCAAATGTTGCATAATAATAAACTAATTTGTATATTATACAACATACCACTATCTATATAATCAGGCACACGATCAGATGTCAGGACAATGGCACATTGTAGCCGGTTGTGATGAAATTGAGGATGGCGACGGCATTGCGGTAGTCATTGAAAATAAGGAAATTGCCGTATTTCGCTGCGGGCGGAATTATTATGCAACAGACAGTTGCTGCACCCATGCCAGGGCGCCGCTGGTCGATGGTTATCTCGATGGGCAAATTATCGAATGCCCTCTACACCAGGGAAGATTTAACATCAGCAACGGTAAAGCGTTGTGTTCACCGGCAACGGTTGACCTGAAAACCTATGCGACCAGGACCGTAAACGGTGAGATACAGGTCAACATTCAATGAAACAGCAGACAATCAGTTCAGCGCCCCGATCACCGTTACCATTTTTACCGGAACTGCAATCAGTTCCACGGGACCATGGGGTGATGAAGGGTCGAAATAGAGCGAATCACCAGGATGCATGTGGTAAGTACGGTCACCTTCCTGGTATTTCAATTCTCCTTCAAGAATATACATGAACTCAATACCCTCATGAAATATCAGCGGAATTTCTTCGGACTTTTCCGTCAAGGTAATCAGGTAGGGTTCAAGTTTTATGTCGGAATGAAAGGTATGGCCCAGGAGTTGATATTGATGACCGATTCGATTGTCATGACGTTGCACGATTAATCCCTGACCGGACTTGACGAAAGTCGATTCATGACTATGACGCACATTCTGAAACAGGTTTGCGAGTGAGATGCCGAGCGCATCACTCAGCGATTTAAGCGTAGACAGGGACGCGGAGGTATGCCCGTTTTCTATTCTCGACAGCATGGAAACAGAAATATTGGCTATTTCGGATAATTCATGTACAGAATAGTTTTTTTTCTTTCTGGCGCGGCGAATCGTTTCGCCAAGCATCTGCTCCAGGTGTCCGGCATCCTCTGAAGATCGTGTATTCATGTTATGAGTTATTCCCTCTTAAGTCTTGTCCGAAATGCGATAGATTATCACCAAAACTGGCCAAAAGCCTGGCGCAGTCCCGATCCGAAACGTGAGTATGATGTCATTATCATCGGAGGTGGCGGTCACGGTCTTGGCGCAGCATATTACCTCGCCAAAGACCATGGTATCACCAATGTCGCAGTTCTGGAAAAAGGCTGGCTCGGAGGGGGTAACACGGCCAGAAATACGATGACGATACGGGATAATTATATCCGTGCTCCCAGCGTGCCCTTCCACCGCGAGGCCATGAAGCTGTGGCGCGGGTTAACCCGGGAATTGAACTATAACATTATGCTGCATGAGCGGGGGATGATCACGTTTTTGCAAAGCGGCAGCGGGGTCAGCCACGCGCGGCGCATGGCCAATACCATGAGCGTATTCAATTCGGAATATATCATGCTGTCACTGGATGAATTGAAGCGGCGTGTGCCTTTTTTCAATGACACGGCAAGGATGCCAATAATCGGCGGCGTCTACCACAGGAAGATTGCCATGGCGCGCCACGATGCCGTAGCCTGGGGATACGCCCGCGCCGCCGATAACCGGGGTGTCGATATTATCCAGAACTGTGAAGTCACCGGCATACTGCGGGAAGGCAACCGGGTTGCCGGTGTTGACACCAGCCGGGGTGTGATCAGGGCGAAAAAAGTCGGTATGGCAGTTGCCGGGCACGGCAGTGAGGTGGCGGCAATGGCAGGAATACGGCTGCCGTTGGAAACCTGGCCGTTGCAGGCGCTGGTCTCAACACCTGTGAAGCCGGTTTTGAATGAAATTTTTGTCGTCGACGGTTTTCACAATTACTTTATGCAATCGGACAAGGGTGAACTGGTGGTCGGCGGTGTCACCGATCCCTACCCTTCCTATGCGCAACGCGGGTCGCCCCAAATTATGGAGCAAGTGATTGAGGGCCTGGTGGATGTCTTTCCCGTATTCAAACGGATGAAATTCATGCGCCAATGGGCTGGCATGCTGGATATCGTCTACGACAACAGCCCAATCATTTCCGGGACCGACCTGAAAGGCTTTTATATCGATGTGGCCGGCTCCGGCGGGTTCAAGACGACACCGATTGCTGCAAAGATGCATGCCGACCTCATAGCCAATGAACGGCCTCATCCCTTGATTGAGGAATTCAGCCTGAAACGGTTCCAGACCGGCAGGCTGATCGTAGAGGGAGGCGTTGATGCCAACCGTTGACCCGGGAGAGAAGAGAACATGTTGTTAATCCCCTGTCCCTGGTGCGGGGCGCGCAACGAGGACGAATTCCTGAACGGCGGCGAAGCGGAAAAGCGCCGGCCAACCGACCCGGCGCAGGTTGGCAGTGAGGAGTGGTATGAATATCTCTACACGCCGGCAAATACGAAAGGCTGGCTGCGTGAACGCTGGTTGCATCTGCGGGGATGCCGGCGCTGGTTCAAGATAGACCGCAACACCCACACCCATGAAATAAAACAGGTCGAGGAAGGGGAGCAATGGCGCTGAGCGGAAACCGGTACCGGCTAACTGAGATCGGACGCATTGACCGGGATAAACCTGTCACATTCAAGTTCAACGGCAAAACCCTGTGCGGTTATGCGGGTGATACGCTTGCATCGGCGCTGTTGGCCAACGGTGTAAGACTTGTCGGTCGCAGTCTGAAATACCACCGCCCGCGCGGCATTATGAGCGCCGGCATCGAAGAGACCAATGCTATTGTTCAACTCGCCGGCAGGGAAGATGAGCCGGGAGTCATGGCGACGGTCACGCCTTTATCTGAGGGACTGGAGGCGGTAAGCGTCAAAGGCTGGCCGGGGGTAAAATGGGACCTCGGCAGGCTTAACGACTGGTTACACCGCCTGATTCCCGCAGGGTTTTATTACAAGACCTTCATGTGGCCCGACAACTGGTGGAACGTGTACGGTTACTTCATCCGCCGTATGGCCGGTCTGGGAACGGCGCCCGCAACTTATAAGCCGGAGGAACGCTACGAAAAACGCTACCACCACTGCGATGTGCTGGTGATCGGCGCCGGGCCGGCAGGGCTTGCGGCGGCATTGGCAGCCGGCAACAGCGGCGCTCGGGTTATGCTGGTGGACGAGCAGGTGGAAGCGGGAGGAACATTGCTGAGCGCTGCAACGCAAATCGATGGAAAACCTGCCCTGGACTGGGTAGCCGCAACGGTAGACAGTCTGCGGCAGTTGCCGCAAGTCCTGCATTTACAGCGCACGACGGCCATAGGGTACTATGATCACAACATGGTTTATGCGCTTGAGCATGAACCAGCAGACTCGTGGATACGCGAAAGGCTCTGGCGAATAAGAGCAAAGCGGGTCATTATTGCCGCCGGCGCCATCGAGCGTCCTTTGGTCTTCCCGGACAACGACCGGCCGGGAGTTATACTGGCAAGCGCTGCCGCAACCTATGTCTTACGGTACGGCGTGCGGCCGGGGACACGGGCTGTTGTTATTACCAACAACAACAGCGCTTATGAGTCGGCCTTTATTCTTGCCCGTCATCAGATCGATATCGCCGCCTTGCTCGATACGCGCCGGCAGATCAGCAATGAATTGCGCCGGCAGGCTGAACAACTCGGTATCCCGGTGTTAACCCATTACGGGATTAATGCAGTCAAAGGAAAAAGATCCGTGTCAGGCGTGACGGTTGCTCCGTTGGACGACCTGTCCCGGGAGCAATATTATCGCTGTGACCTGGTCTGTGTCTCGGGTGGTTGGAACCCGACATTACACCTGCAATCGCAATCCGGCGCAACACCGGTCTATTCAGAGAGTATAGCCGGATTTGTTCCAGGCAAGTCCGTGCAGGCCGAGACAACGGTGGGTGCGGCCAACGGGAATTTTGGTCTGCATGAATGTTTGACGGACGGGGTCGAGGCAGGAGTACAGGCCGCGCGCCTAACCGGACATGTGCCGGCCGCAGCGAAACCGCCCGTTGCCGGACCTGAGATTGAATTCTTGATTGATCCCTTGTGGGAAATATCAGCCGGTGGCAGCAACGGGCGCGCCTTCCTGGATTATCAAAATGACGTCACCAGCGACGACATACGGCTTGCGTTGCGTGAAAACTACGCCTCGGTAGAGCTGGTGAAACGCTATACCACGACAGGCATGGGCATTGACCAGGGCAAAACAAGCAATGTCAATACGATTGGCCTGATTGCCGAACTGACCGGAGGCAAGCCCGGCGACATCGGCACGACGACTTATCGGCCGCTATACAGCCTGGCCAGTTTTGCCGCGTGGGCCGGGATAAACCAGGGAGACATCATCCTCCCGGCACGGCGCACCCCGATTACGCAGTGGTTTGAGACACACCAGGCAAATTTCGACGAGGCCGGCGCGCACTGGCGCAGGCCGTTTCAGATTCCCCACAACGGCGAGACACCGGCAGAAGCGGTTAACCGGGAAGCATTGGCGGTACGCAACGGTGTCGGAATTTATGATGGCACACCGCTGGGTAAAATTGAAATCAACGGTCCTGATGCGCAGATGTTCCTGAACAAAATCTACACCAATAGCTGGGATAATCTGCCCATCGGCATGGGCAAATTCGGGTACATGCTGTTCGAGGACGGCAGGATGTTTGATGATGGCGTAACGTTTCGCCTCGGCGAAAACCACTATCTGATGACAACCGGCTCTGCCGTTGCCGCCGCTGTCCATACCCGTCTGGAGCAGTTGTTGCAGTGTGAATGGCGCGACCTTCGGGTCTACCTGACCGAAGTGACGGAACAATGGGCGAACATCTGTGTCTGCGGGCCCTGGGCCAGAGAGGTCTTAGCCGAAACCGGGACAGATATCGATTTGGACAGAGAGGCATTCCCCTTCATGGCTATCCGTACCGGCAAAGTGGCTGGGTTTGACGCGCGCGTCGCAAGGGTCAGTTATACCGGTGAACTCAGTTTCGAGGTCAATGTCAGGGCAGGAAATGGACTGGCCATGTGGGAGGCATTAATGGAACGCGGCAAGAAATACGATATTACCCCGGTTGGATCGGAAACAAGCCTGCTGCTCCGGCTGGAAAAAGGTTTCATCTCAGCCTGGGCGGAAGGTGATGGTTATGCAAACCTTTATGATGCCGGCATGGGATGGGTCATCGATGAGACGAAACCGGACTTTATCGGCAAACGCGCGCTGGAGCAAGCCCGGCTATCGGGCGGAGACCGACCCCATATCGTCGGTCTGATTCCCGAAGATCGCAACTTCATCCCACCGGACGGCGCGCCATTGATCGAACCGGCTGAAACCAATGAGGCAAAAAAAATGATCGGCCATGTTACCGCCGGCGGCTACAGTCCCAATCTCGGTCATGCCATCGCCCTGGCGCAGTTGCGGAACGGCAGGGAGCGGAGAGACGCTACGGTCACTATTTCAACGGTAGACAGAGCCGTGGCCGCGAGGGTCACCGATCCGGTGTTTATCGATCCTGCCGGTGAACGGATGCGGGGTTGAACAAATGCCTTATGACGTGAATATAAAGCAAAGTTCGCCATCTGGTCTGTTGAACCTGCGCGGAAACGAAACCATTTGCACGCTATTCAACACTGTGCTTGGTCTTGAATTACCGCAAACACCGAATACCACGGCCGCTATCGATGACGTTATCGCAATGTGGCTGGGTCCCGACGAATGGCTGGTCAAAACGGGCGACGGCAAGGAAGCGGCGTTGTCTGCAGCGCTACTGCAAGCGGTCGAGGGAAAACATGCGGCGGTTACGGTAATTTCCGACGCTTACATGATTTTCACAATTTCGGGAAAAGACGCAAGAGCCGTGCTGAACCAGGGCACAGGTATCGATTTGCACCCGCGTTCATTCAGCCCTGGCGCGTGTGCGCGCACCAACCTCGGCAAAACGGGGATCATTCTTTACCAGGTCGATGATACGCCTGCTTATGATGTGTATGTCTGGCGCAGTTATGCGCAGTATTTGGGCTTGTGGATGAATAAAGCTACGGGGTCATGAACCGGGCAAGCCCGCGGTTGAATTTTTGAGGTTCTTCCCGGAACGGCATGTGAGCTGATTGTTCAAATATTGACAGCGTTGCGCGAGAGCATAACTCACGCAACCGCTGTGCCGCATCGGTAAGGATAAACGGATCATGCAGGCCGTGGATAATCAGCGCAGGTTTACCGAACGCGGCCAGAACATCAGAATTGTCGATTACCCGGTTCATCAGTGCGGCCCGGACCGCAGGTGCGGTCATCATGGCCTGGGCTGTCAGCAGTTGCAGTTGTGCCGGCGTAACATCTACCACCATGTCCCGAGTACATCTTTGCATAGCGCGAAATTGTGTGTCCGTATCATCAGCAAATGTATCAGGCATATACTCTGCCGGTCCTGTCCCCAACATGCCGGCCATTTCTTCAATGCCAAGAGCGTGCATCCCGCTGACCAGAACGATACCTGAAACGTTCTCCTGCCCGTGCCGCCGCAAGTAATCACCGATGATAAGCGCCCCATATGACCAGCCTACCAGCGTCAGCGAATCCAAGTTGTAGTGATTGATTACCGCCTGCAGATCATCGGCGTACAGACTGCCGTTCGAGTAGTGTTCTTCGCCCACAGGGCATTCCGAGTAACCATGCCCGCGCAAGTCAAAGGCTATCAGGTGAAATTGATCTGCCAGCGCGCTGTTGAATTGCTTAACCCACGCTGCATGCGTCTGCGACCAGCCGTGGATGAACAGGATAGCCGGCGCATCCGTATTGCCGTTGTCCTTACAATAAAGCCGGATGCCGTCAGCGCCATGCAGGTAGCCATGATTCAACAATACAGTATCCGACATGTTTTTCTGTGCCGACATATGGAATGTGATCCGGGCTATGGATAAAAAAACAGGCAACCGGCGCTACCGGTTACCTGCCAACACAGTGGCGAGAATACATTCGCACCACTTAAGAAAACTCTGACTTATTCTCAGAGGTTCCTAAAAATTATATCTTACGTTGGCGCCCCAGGTACGCGGCGGTTGATAAGTGCGCAAATTTCCGAACGTTGTAGAGCGAAAGCCGTTGCTTTCGGCATCCTCATCGAGCAGGTTGCGGGCATAAGCCGCTATGCTCCACTTGCCGCTGCTGTGGTCGAATTGCAACCTGGCATTGACGCGCGTGTAGGAATCGCCGCTGTTCAACGGGTCTTTGAAGACTGACCAGTAGCGCTCATCGTCCATGTAATAGTAATCGCCGCGCAAGGTTATATTGCCGGACGGCGCCGGCATGGTATACGCAGCCCCGAAACCGAATATGAATTCCGGCGAGCGGGGCAAGGGGTTGCCGCGCTGGTCGATACTCGGGTTTTGCGGTACGTTGAGGTCAGGCGCCATCAGATCCTTCAGTTCCGTGTCCAGGTAGGAAAACATGCCATCGATCACGAACTGGTCAGTCACGGCCAGAACCATATCCGCTTCGATGCCGAATACTTCCGCATCGCCGGCGTTGCGCACATTGGCGTAACCCTGGGCGTTGTCGGCCAGGTCTACATTCTGGTGGATATTCTCATAATCATAGTAGAAAGCGCTCGCGTTCAAGCGCAGTTTTCCATCTGCCAGGGTGGACTTGAAGCCGCCCTCGAAAGACCAGATAGTCTCAGGTTTCACCGCCTCGGGCACAGGACCAAACAGTACGGTATTATAGCCGCCGGATTTGAAGCCGCGGGTGGCGCCGAAGAAAATCATCACGTCCTCATTCAGGAAAAAATCGATGCCGAACCTGGGGGTAACGCTGTCACTGTCGGTCTCCCCCTGGTAGGCAACCGTTGGCGGGCCACTGGGTTTCGTCGGTCGGTCGGCAACCAGTTCCGGGCCGGTCATGGCCGGGGTGATGGGTACGAACGAATAACTCTCGAAGTCGATCTCTTTCTCTTCGTCACTGTAACGGATACCCACATGCGCGCGCAGATGATCGTTGAAGCGGTAGCTGGCCTGGCCAAAGAGCGCCCAGGCAAAGGTATCCAGGTAGGAAAAACCGTGAATAAAGACCGAGTCGTAAGTGCCGCCTACCGTCGGCCCGACTGCAAATTGACCGAGGCTGAAGGGAAACGGATAGTCATGCAACGCTTCATCATCAAACAGGAACGCTCCGACCACCCAGTTCAAGGGCCCATCGCCGGTGGAAGACACCTGGAACTCCTGTTGCAAGAACTCAGAATCGGTAATGGGGTCGTTAAACCCGCCGGCGTTGATCTCGGTGAGATCAAAATCCACCTGGTAGCGGTTTTCATCCTCCCGGTAACTGGTCAGGGATTTTATCTCCACGCTGCCCAGGTCCCAGGTAATTTCAGCGCCCAAGCCCCAGGCTTCCGTTTTGTTATTGGCTGTGACATCGCGGTATGTATCCCTGATATCCGGTAACACCGTGCCGCCGGAAAAAGCGACATACGGGTTATCGGTTAATGGCGGACTCACGTGGGAAGCGGTGCCGCGGCTGGATTGATCGTCCGTGTAATCGCCGAACAAGCGTATGCTGACAGCATCCGATACCTGGAACAGCAACTGGGTTCGGAACGACTTCACGTCAGTGGTATCCTCCCCTTTACCGGTAAAACTGTTATCCGTATAACCGTTATTGTCATGGAACAGGCCGGCAACACGAAACGCGGCGTGCGAGCTGATAGGGACATTCAGCGCGCCCTCTACCCGGACGGTACCATAATTGCCGCCGCCAACATCAATATAACCACCGGTTTCCTGTTCAGGTTTCCGGCTCAGGAAGTGAATCACGCCGCCGGTCGCGTTTCTGCCGAACAGGGTGCCTTGCGGACCCTTAATCACTTCCACCCGCTCGGCATCGTAAAAGTCGCTGATAATGGAAGACAGTCTTGGCAAATAAACGCCGTCGATATGCACCGCGGTGGTGGGTTCGAGGCCCGGTGTCAAGGTGTCGGTGCCGACGCCGCGCACATAAGCGAAACCATGGCCGGCCAGCGGCTCAAGGTGTAGTCCCGGGACCTTGAGTTGAATATCCAGTGTTGACTCGATCCCGACTGCTTTCAGTTGCGCATCAGTAAAGGCATTAATGGCGATGGGAACATCCTGCACGGATTCAGCGCGTCTTTGCGCCGTGACAACAATCTCTTCCAGCAGAGCGGAACGCTGTGCTGATACCGATGAAGCGCCGGAAACCGCTGCTACAATACACAATATCTGAAACAAGCTATTGTTTGACATAGGTTTTAACATAACTGCTTTCCCCAGGCTGAAAATGAATAAAAAACCGTTGAAATAATTTGTAAGTAAGTACCTGTCTATATAAACTAATTGTACAGGTTTATTGCTTGAAATGCAACATTGTTGCATAATATTCCAATTTTTTGGATCAATAATAATAGGAATTCCAAGTGTCACACCGAGCAAACGCTGTTCTTCCAAGCCCTCTGGCCCATGATGACTGGCAATATGTTGAAAAACGTCGCCTGGATGATTATCGGGCGGAAGATTGGGAGATTTTGGACCGTCAGCGTAAACAGTATTACGATGAGCAGATGGTGGACCAGATATTACGTATGCTGACCTGCCAGAAAGACGATCAGGGTTATGTATATACGGTGAACAACTACCTTCATTGCCTGCAAACAGCGACCCGTATGCTGCGTGACCAACGATCAGAAGAGGACATTGTTGTCGGCCTGTTTCACGATGTCGGATTTATTACCTGTAACCAAACCCATGGGGAGTTTGCCGCCACCTTGTTGCGTCCCTATATCTCGGAGCGAAATTACTGGATGCTGGTGCGTCACGCGGTTTTTCAGCAATATCATTTCTACGAACTCGACGGTTGTGATCGGAACGAACGGGATAAGTGGAAAGGTCATCCCCACTTTGCATGGACAGCGGAATTTGTCGACAAATATGACCAGACGACGATTAACTATGATGAAGAGATATTGCCTATCGATGCCTTCGATACGATGGTAAGACGGCTTTTTGCAAAACCGCCGCGTAACATAGTTTACGACTGATGAGCGCGTGGATAAAAATGATCCCTGAAAATGAGGCGGCAGGGGTATTGAAGGAGATGTACGCTGAAGCCATGACGCCGCATGGAACGGTTGATAACGTAATGAAAGTGCATTCGCTGCGACCGCATACCCTGCACGGCCACGTAACCCTGTACAAAAGCGTGTTGCACCATCCTGATATAACCCTTCCCCTGTGGTTCCTGGAAGTGGTTGCCTCGTATACCAGTATCAAAAACCACTGTGATTACAGCCTGGCCCACCACTTCATGAACGCACGCAAACTGATCAATGACCCACCGCGCGCCGAAGACATCTATAATGCCCTCAAGGAAGACCGGCCGGAGGCGGTATTTACCGGGAAAGAACTGGCCTTGCTCCGGTATGCGGCAAAACTGACGACAGGTGTCGCAACCATGACCGAGGATGATGTTATAACATTACGCAATGCCGGTTGTGATGACGGTGAAATTCTGGAAGTCAACCAGGTTGTTGCGTATTTCAATTATTCAAACCGGTTACTCAACGGCCTGGGGGTGACTACAGAAGGAGATGCCATTGGTTACTATAAATAACCCGGTTTAAACATAAATGAACAGCGCCCTGCTTACCCCGTCGGTATGTAGCTGTTGGCTCAAGGCCAGGTCATGCCTCCGTACCACTCCCATAACAGCGGGAATCCTGTCAAATTCCGTGTCGCCCGGAGGGCAGCCCTTTACCACTCCCGCGAAAGCGGGAGTCCAGTCAAATGCTGTGTCGCCCAAAGGGCGACCCTTTGTTTCACTGGCTTCCCGTTTGCACAGGAATGGTACGGAGCATAGGTCAGCCAATATAATTTGCACAGCAAATTCATAACAGTGTATCTGAGAAACACCTGGTATGTCGCTGCGCTGAGCGGTGAAGTCAACCGCAATTTGAAACCCTTGCGCATTCTCGGCGAGGACATCGTGATTTACCGCACCCAGGCGGGAAAACCTGTGGCCCTGGAGGATGCCTGCCCACATCGCAAACTACCTTTATCGAAAGGCGTTTTGCAAGAAGATGACGTGCAATGCGGTTATCACGGCCTGACGTTTCATCCTACCGGCAAGTGTGTCGCCGCGCCGACCCAGGACAGGATCCCGCCATCAGCGGCAGTACGCAGCTATCCGGCCACCGATAAATGGGGCCTGGTTTGGATCTGGATGGGTAATCCTGCCCTTGTCGATGAGACAAAAATTCTTGAGATCGACAACTATGACAACCCGAGCTGGAAGATCACCGCCGGCGATATGTTGGCCTGCCAATGCCACTATTTATACCTTGTCGATAACCTGCTGGATCCATCTCATGTCGCCTGGGTGCATCAATCGTCTTTTGCTGCGCCGGGCACGGACGTTACCCCGCTGGAAACACAGGAAACCGATAGCGGGTTAATCGTGTCCAGGTGGATATATGACTGCAAGCCGCCGCCGTTTTATGCGCCGCTGGTTAAATTCAATGGGAACTGCGACCGCTTGCAACATTATGAGGTCCGTTACCCTTCCATTGCCATCAACAAGTCGGTATTTTCACCCGCCGGACAGGGAGGCCATGACAAACCTCTGACCGACCACTCTTACGTAATGATTTCTTACAACTTCCTGACGCCTGTGGATGAGAACGCCACCCGTTACCATTGGCTGCAACACCGCAATACCGATCCCGCTGATGAAGAGGTAACCCGGAATATTGCTGAGGGAGCCAGAAAAGCATTCCTTGAGGACCGGGAAATCCTCGAAGCCGTGCACAAGGGGATAGCCAATGAAACCAGCCGGCATATCAACCTGGGTCTGGACGCTGGTCCGTTGAGATTCCGCAGGATGCTGGACAGCATGATCTGCGCGGAACAGGCGGGCACGCCAGCGCAATGAAAACTGCCACAGGCGTGATGAAATAAACAGGGAAAGATAAATCATGAAAGTCAATATCGGGAACGCGGTGGGTCCCATATACCAGCGGATTAAATCCCATATCATTGCGCGCATAAAAGATGGCGACTGGCCGCCGGCGTACCAACTCCCGTCCGAAAACGAGCTGGTCAGCAGTCTCCAGATATCAAGGATGACGATAAACCGCGCATTGCGCGAACTTGCCAATGAAGGTTACCTGACCCGAATTCCGGGTGTCGGCACCTTCGTTGCGGAGATACACAGCCGCAGTCACTTCCTTGAAATCAATAACATTGCTGATGAAGTCCGGGAACGCAAACATGACTATTCCGCGAAAGTCATTCTGAACAGGCGAGACAAGTTGACCAATGAAACCGCTGAACGAATCCAGATGGCGCCTGGCAGCATGGCATTTCATTCGATCATCGTGCATGAGGAAAACAATATCCCGATCCAGGTGGAAGACCGTTACGTGAATCCACAAGTTGTCCCCGGTTATAGCGAGGTTGATTTTACCCGGACCACGCCGACCGAATACCTGTTGAAAACTGCCCCGTTGCAGGAGGTTGAACATACGGTACAGGCGCGTATGCCCGCTGTTAGCATCGGGCAACTGTTACAACTGAAAGAAAACGAACCTTGCCTGGTTTTGTTGCGGCGCACCTGGAGTCAGGGGAAAATTGCCTCGATTGCCACACTGTATCACCCCGGAAGCCGGTATGAACTCAGCGACCATTTCAAGACATGAGATTCATTACAGAAACCTCGAAAAATTCCATTCTTCACATTTCCTTATGCAATACCGCATCTGTCAGAAATGAATAACGGCGAATATATCCTTCCCGGGATGCCGAACCTGCACAGCCATGCTTTTCAACGGGCCATGGCGGGCCAGGCAGAACAGGCAGTTAAAGGCAGGAATGATTTCTGGTCGTGGCGAAAAAAAATGTACGACTACGCGAAGCGCGTAACTCCCGAGCAATTACACGCTATTACTGCGCAACTGTTTATGGAAATGCTGAAAAGCGGTTATACGTCGGTGGCCGAATTTCATTACCTGCATCACACCGGACAACGCCGGCCCGGCGCGCCGTCGACGGAAATGGCGGATGCGGTTATCGCTGCAGCCGAGGAGACCGGCATAGGTTTGACTCTGCTGCCGGTACTATACATGACGGCTGATTTTGACCGGCCGGACCCCCTACCGGAACAGGCCAGGTTTATCAATGACACAGACAGCTTTGTTTCCTTGTTCGCTTCCCTGAGAAGCAAGCAAAGTGGCAACATGAAGACCGGCGTGGCCTTTCACAGCCTGCGCGCGGCGCCTGAGCAGAGTTTACATGAAGTTCTGAGGCTGCTCGCCGAGGAGAATATCGACTGTCCAATCCACATCCATATCGCAGAAACGCTGGGGGAAGTCGAGGCCTGCAGGAGGTTTTATGGCCTGACCCCGGTACAGTGGTTGTTTGAAAATATCGATATCGACCGCCGCTGGTGCCTGGTTCATGCTACCCACCTGTCGGATTGGGAGCTTAAACGGTTGGCCTCGAGCGATTGTGTTGTCGGGTTGTGTCCTACCACTGAAGCCAACCTGGGAGATGGGATTTTCAGGTTCGAGGAATTTTTATCGAATGATGGAAAATTCGGCATCGGTTCGGACAGCAACATCTCCGTCAGCCCTGTTGAAGAGCTGAGGTGGCTGGAATACGGTCAGCGTCTCATCACACACAGGAGGAACGTCAGCGTATCCGGCGCTGAATCCCATGTGGGAAATTTTCTCTGGGACAGCGCTGTGCGCGGCGGTGGCCGGGCGCTCGATCTCGGAAGCGGCAATCATCACGCGGCGCAGCAATCAGATGTAATCGTACTTAACCGGGAACACCCGTTACTTTATCGCAAATCCGAGTGTGACATGCTTGATTCATTCGTGTTCAGTGGCAACGACAATCCAATCAGGGACGTGATGGCCGGCGGTAAGTGGGTTGTCAGGGACGGTGTTCATTTCCATGAGCAGGAAATTACTGCGCGCTACAAAAAAACCATCAGGGCTATGAACGAATAACAGCCCGTCATGACAAAACCGGACGGAATTCAATACCTTCAGGTTGCGTTATTCTAAGGAAACTCTGACTTAGTCAGAGCTTCCTGCGATACAGGGATGTATCGACAAAATCAGTGACGAAAAGTCATTGATTTTGAGAGCAAAACAAAAATCGCATTTTTGTTTTGCGTGCTCTGACAAGTCCAGGATGGACTTGTTCAGAGCTTCCCTAACTGAATTCTGCCATTCTTGATAATGTGCAGGCAAGGATTGCTGCCAACCATGTACGCCAGTTCTGCTGGATGTTCGATATCCCAGACGACAAAATCAGCCCTTTTTCCGGATTCCAGCGTCCCCCTGTCATCATGCAAACCCAAGGCCCGTGCGGCGTTGCGCGTGACTCCCGCGAGGGCCTCCTCTATGGTAAGAGAGAATAACGTGCAGGCCATATTCAGTATCAGTAATAATGACAGTACCGGTGATGAACCCGGGTTGGCATCTGTCGCGATAGCGATTGGCACCTGATAATGGCGCAACAGTTCGACGGCCGGTTTCCTCGTTTCCTTCAGTATATAAAATGCCCCGGGAAGCAGGACTGCAACGACGCCTGAACGGGCAAGCGCAGCGACGCCGGCTTCCGATGTATATTCAAGATGGTCAGCAGACAAAGCCTGATAACGCGCCGCCAGAGCCGCACCGTTCAGGTCTGATAATTGATCAGCGTGTAGTTTTATATCCATGCCCAGATCCTTCGCCCTGTCGAAGATCGGCTCAATTTCTTCCGGGCTGAAAGCTATGGTCTCGCAAAAACCGTCTACCGCATCGGCCAGGTTTTCCCGGGAAACCTGCGGCAACATTTTATCGGCAACAAGCCGGACATAGGCGGCGCGATCCGAAGCGTACTCAGGAGGCAGCGCATGAGCGCCCAGGAATGTGGTTTTTACGTCCAACTGAGGGTCCTCGTCTCCGAGCAGCCTCGCCACCCGCAACATCTTTAACTCGGTTTCAACATTCAGACCGTAGCCCGACTTGATTTCGATTGTCGTGATGCCTTCGCGTTTTAGCGCTGCGGCCCGCTTTTTCGTTGCAGCCAGCAAGTCTTTTTCTGATGCATTGCGCGTGGCGTTGACCGTAGACAGTATACCGCCGCCCGCCTGTTGTAATTCCTGATAGGTGGCGCCCTTGAGCCGGAGTTCAAATTCCCTGGCGCGGTTGCCCCCATAGACAAGATGGGTATGGCAGTCGATCAGGCCGGGCGTGATGCAGCGTCTTCTTGCATCAATCAGTTCGGGGGTTGTGGTGTGGGCATCTATGGGCAGCTCTTCCATCGGGCCCACCCAGCTTATGCGGTCGCCGGTGACGGCAATAGCCCCATTTTCGAGCATGCCGTACTCGGCTTTTCCCGTTGTCATGGTAGCCAGCCGGGCATTGACCCACAGGCAATCCCAATCATTCATTGATATTAACCGATCGGTGTTTCATATTTGCAGCAATTGTATTATTATTGTATATATGTATGTAATTGTATATACATTATAGCAAAACAGAAGCAACTCTTGCCCTGTTGGTTTTTTCGGAGGAAGAAAATGGACATGAACAGCGCTGGTCAGGCCAGCGAGACAAAACGCCGATCACGCGTAATTCGTGCGCCCCGCGGCCCGGAACTCTCGGCAAAATGCTGGCAGACCGAAGCGCCGCTGAGAATGATTATGAATAACCTGGATCCGGATGTGGCCGAACGCCCGGAAGACCTGGTTGTATATGGAGGCATCGGTAAAGCAGCCCGTAACTGGGCCTGTTTTGACAGGATCATCGATACATTGAGGGAACTTAACCGGGACGAGACCCTTCTGATCCAGTCTGGCAAGCCGGTCGGTGTGGTCAAAACCCATGCCGATGCGCCGCGGGTGCTGATCGCCAACTCCAACCTGGTGCCGGCCTGGGCCAACTGGGATCACTTCAATGAACTGGACCGCAAGGGACTGATGATGTTCGGGCAAATGACGGCCGGGTCCTGGATCTATATCGCCAGCCAGGGAATTGTCCAGGGCACTTACGAAACCTTCGTGGAAATGGGAAGGCAACACTATAACGGTGAACTAAAGGGAAAGTGGATACTGTCTGCGGGCCTGGGTGGAATGGGCGGCGCGCAGCCGCTTGCCGCCGTCATGGCCGGCGCCTCGATTTGTGTTGTCGAATGCCAGGAAAGCCGAATCGACTTCAGGTTGCGCACCGGCTATCTCGATAAAAAGGCGACGACCCTTAAGGAGACAATGGATATTCTGAAATACGCAGTTCACAAAGGCCGGGCAGTGTCTGTCGGCCTGGTGGGTAACGCTGCCGAGATCCTACCTGAAATGGTCAAACAGGGCATCCGGCCGGATGCCGTAACCGACCAGACCTCCGCGCATGATCCGGTGAACGGATACCTGCCCATTGGCTGGTCGGTTGATGACTGGGAAACTCGACGACGCAGTGACCCAGCCAGGGTGGCAACCGAGGCCAAACGGTCCATAGCCGCACATGTCAAAGCCATGCTGGAGTTCCGAAAATACGGTATTCCCGTATTCGATTACGGAAACAACATCCGCCAAGTGGCAAAAGATGAAGGTGTTGATAACGCGTTTGACTTCCCGGGGTTCGTGCCGGCCTATATCCGGCCGTTATTTTGCCGGGGTGTGGGGCCATTCCGCTGGGTCGCCCTGTCCGGCGACCCGGATGATATTTTCAAGACTGATCGAAAGGTCAGGGAACTCATTCCGGATGATCGGCGCTTGCATAGTTGGCTTGAAATGGCGCAGCAACGCATTCAGTTCCAGGGACTGCCGGCCCGCATCTGCTGGGTTGGTCTGGGACAGCGGCATCGGCTCGGTCTTGCATTTAATGAAATGGTAAAAACCGGGGAGCTGGCCGGTCCGATTGTCATCGGCCGGGATCACCTGGATTCCGGTTCTGTCGCCAGTCCCAACCGGGAAACCGAGGCCATGAGAGACGGCTCCGATGCCGTTGCCGACTGGCCGTTGTTGAATGCCCTGGTGAACACCGCGAGCGGGGCCACCTGGGTATCGATACATCATGGCGGCGGCGTGGGCATGGGCTATTCGATTCACGCCGGTCTGGTTGTAGTCTGTGACGGTACCGACGACGCCGCGCAACGTATCGAACGGGTGTTATGGAATGACCCGGCCAGCGGCGTCATCCGGCATGCCGACGCCGGTTACGGAATGGCGATCGATTGTGCGAAACAACACGGGTTGTCATTACCTATGCTCGGGCATGCGACATAGATGGATAAACTGAAACTTGATCCTGGGGCAGGCAACACACCGTTATCGCTGTTGAGAAGCATTGCTTCCAACCCGGCTGAGGTGGAACTGCGAAGTTCAACCTATAAAGCCATAGACAGGTCAAGCAAAACGGTTGCAGATTTATGCGCATCTGACCTGGCGGTCTACGGCATTAACACAGGATTCGGAAAACTGTCCCAAACTCCGATAAGCGCCGACAAACTGGCCGTTCTTCAACATAACCTGTTGCTGTCGCACAGCGCCGGGACGGGACCGTTACTGGGTGATAATATTGTGCGTCTGATCATGCTGTTGAAGGTCCTTGGTCTGGCCAGGGGTTATTCGGGAGTGCGTCGTCAGGTCATCGATGCGCTGGTGGCATTGATTAACCATCAAGTGTATCCGTGCATTCCCGAAAAAGGTTCGGTCGGGGCATCGGGAGACCTGGCTCCGCTGGCCCATTTGGGCACTGCATTAACCGGCACAGGTGAAATGCGCCACAAGGATGTAACTGTCAGCGCGTTGGACGGACTCAGCCTCGCGGGTCTGTCTCCGCTGACACTGGCGCCCAAGGAAGGACTTGCCCTGATTAACGGGACGCAGGCGTCTACCGCGATTGCGCTCTATCATTTCTTTGAAATTGAAAACCTGTTTGCCGCCGCAATGGTAACCGGTTCGCTTTCAGTTGATGCAATGAAAGGGAGTGATACGCCCTTCGACCCCCGCATCCATGAATTACGCGGTCACCAGGGTCAGATCGATGTCGCAAAAATCTATACCAGGCTGTTGTCAGGCAGCGAAATACGCGCATCACACGTAAATTGTGAAAAAGTGCAGGATCCCTATTCACTTCGCTGCCAGCCCCAAGTAATGGGCGCGGTTCTGGACAACATGAGATTCGCGGCCGGCGTGCTGCAGACAGAGGCAAATGCTGTCACCGATAACCCGTTGATTTTCGGCGATACCGGCGAAGCACTGTCGGGTGGGAATTTTCATGCCGAACCCGTCGCGCTTGTCGCTGACTTGCTGGCTATTGCCGCCGCGGAGATCGGCGCCATCACGGAGCGAAGAATTGCCAACCTGGTTGACCCGGCGCTGAGCTTGCTGCCGGCGTTTCTGGTCGATGAACCGGGCCTGAACTCGGGCTTCATGGCCGCACAGGTAACCGCTTCAGCGCTTGCGTCGGAAAACAAGACGCTGGCGCATCCGGCCAGCGTGGACAGCCTGCCAACCTCGGCCAACCAGGAGGACCATGTATCGATGGCGACGTTTGCCGCCAGAAAACTGGCTGGCATTTCCGATAATATTGCCGGGATCGTCGCGATTGAATTTCTGGCGAGCGCGCAGGCGATCGAGTTTCACAGCCCCTGGAAAACCTCTGAACCGCTTCAGTCAGCAGTATCCAAACTCAGGGCGAGAGTCCCTCGTTACCGCGCGGATCGCTATTTTTCACCGGATATAAAAGCGGCCAAAAAAATTATCACCTCTCGGGATTTCGCAGATAACATCATTGATATCATGCCGAGCTATGCCGGATAGTTTTGAGTATCGCCGGGGGGATGGTCCGATACTTGTCAGCTTTCCCCATGATGGCACGGATTTCCCCACCCATATAAAACCTGCGCTAAACGAGATTGGCCTGAAAAACACGGATTGTGACTGGTACATATACGATCTGTATAACAGGATTCTGGTGCCGGAGAACAGCTACATCAGGGCAAGATATTCCCGCTATGTCGCCGATTTGAATCGCTCGCCGGACGGTGAATTGTTGTATCCCGGTAACATGGAGACGGGAATTTGCCCGCTGACGACCTTTGACCGGATTCCAATCTATCTGCCCGGGAAACAACCCGATGCGCTGGAAATACGGGAGCGAATAAAGAGCTACTGGCATCCGTATCACAACCACATTCAGGCGGAATTAAATCGTATCAAGGACAAGCATGGCTATGCGATTCTTTGGGATGCCCACTCCATTCGCGGAAAAGCGCCGCAATTGTTTGATGGCGTATTGCCTGATTTGAATTTCGGCACAGATGAAGGCCGTTCATGCGACAAGGAAATCATCGCACCCATTATTGAATATGCCTCCAATTCATCTGATTACAGTATAACGCTAAACGGACGATTTAAAGGTGGATACATTACCCGGCGCTACGGTGACCCCAAGAATTCTATTCACGCGATCCAACTGGAAATCAACCAGAGCAACTATCTTGAAGACTCGAAAGAAGCGATAAAAGACGACAAAAAGATACAACAGCTATCCCGATTGTTACACTCCATGTTTCGATTACTCAGGTAGTCTGACACAATAATCAAAAATTCCAGCGCGCCTGCAGGTAGAGCTGCCGTCCCGGGCGCAGGATGTACATGTGCGCGCCGGCGAATGGCGCCAGGTTGTTGGTCACTGAATCGGCGGAATACGTCGCGATCCGGTCTTCATCGCCGAGGTTCTTTGCCTGTACCGAGAGTTCCCAGCGTTCGCTGAGGGGTTCTAACGCCAGTCGTCCGTTCCATATCCAGTATGAATCCTGCGCGTCAAACGGGTCCCTGTCGATTTGGAAAAGTATATCGTCGGTAAAATTACCGTTCACGTGCACTTTCAGCCGGTGGTCTGAACCGAGGGGCATGGTAAAGTCAGCAAACAGGTTCAGGGTCCACTCGGGCGCGAAAGGCAGGGCATCGCCGTCCAGTGTCTGTCCGACCAGGAAATTGCAGTCGCCTTGGTTTGGCGGGTTGGGGCAATCGACGCCGGTGAAATTGTCAAATTCGGCATCAAGATAACCCACAGCGCCGCCTACCCTGAGCTGCTCGCTGATTAAAATCTGCCCGTCCAGTTCGACACCGACAGAGGTCACATTGGCGTTGTCAATGTCGAAACCGCCTCGCTGTGGGCTGAACGTGATTTGCTGCATATCGTCATATTCTGTATGAAACACTGCCAGGTTGAACTGGGCGCGGTTATCCAGCAGGGTTGCCTTGATGCCCCCTTCCACGCTGCGGCCTTCTTCCTCTTCGTACGAAATATCTTCAGGCGCCAACGCGAACGGAGTCGTGATCGAGATCGGGAAGAAATTGTAGCCGCCGGCTTTACTGCCCTTGCCGTAGGAGATATATGCCATGAGGTTGTCGGTCATATCCCACTTCAGGTTGAAGGCATAATCCACGACTTCCTCACTGCGGCCCAGAGCATAGTCAGTCAACGGAGGTAACTGATCGCGTGGGGTATCTACACCTAAAAATACAGCACGCAAGTCCGGGTCTGCAGCCGGCCCGCCCAATTGGGATATCAGTTGGTATATATCTGAGGTAAAGTCTTTATCCTCTTCCGAATAACGAACCTGTGCCGTCGCGCTCAGACGGTCATTGATATTCAGGGTGACAGAACCAAAGATGGACCAGGTTTGGACTTCCTGGTCAAGATCGAAGACCTTGTTCATCACGGCTCCTGCCGGAAACAATGGGTTGGGCGGCAACACAAGTCCCAGGCCCTGTTCCAGATGTTCTTCGGAATCCAGATAAAATGCGCCGAGTATGTATTCCAGTTGCCCGCCTGTAGGAGAGGCAATACGCGCCTCCACACTGTATTGATCGAATTTGCCGTCCTTGGTCTTACCGTCCAGCAGACCGACCGAACTGAAGTCCGGCGAAACCTCTGTCTCGTTCAGGTTGTCAAAACGCGAATAGCCGCCCAGCAGGGTAACAACATGGTCGCCAACATCCCAGTCGATATTCACCGAAGCGTTCATCGTGTCAATGGATTTGACCTGTGGGTTGTCATTGAACAACGCATAAGGACCGGCCGCCGCCCCGTTGTCGCGCCGCCCGTCCCTAACGCATTCTGTGCTCCCAAACGGAGTCTGGATGAAATCTATCCCTTCCGTGGTGCATACCAGTTGCTCGTCGCGGCCGTCCGTATCCATTTCCGTGTATTCCAGTTTGGCGACAACATCAACCGTAGCGCTTGGCGCCCAGGTGATAACACCGCGGATGGCCAGGTTTTCCACCTCGGGTTCGTCCCGGTTGAATCGGGTATTCCTCAAGTAACCACCATCCTCCTTGAAACGCATGGCCAGGCGCGCGCCAAGTTCGTCGCTCACTGGCCCGGACAATACGCCTTCGACCGAATATCCATCGTATTCCGCTTCATAACCGCCGCTCAGGTAGCCCTCGAATTCATCGCCGGGGCGCGCAGACACCACGCTGACCACACCACCGGTAGCATTTTTACCGAACAGAACCGCCTGCGGTCCCTTCACCAACTCTATCCGTTCGACATCGAACATGGGCGCTAGAAATTGTGTCGGTCGCCCGCCGTAGATGCCATCCGAGAACAATACCACCTGAGATTCAAAACCGCGGTTGCCGCCACTGGCGCCCAGGCCGCGCACCGCTACGATGGGTTGGAAGGGCGATGCCGAATACTGTACATTCGGCACCCTCTCAGAGAGGTCGGCTATCTGATAGATATTATTATCTAAGACGAATTCCCCGCTGAATGCTTGTATCGCGATGGGGACATCAGTCAGCGATTGTTCGCGCTTCTGCGCGGTAACGATGACTTCCTCAAGGGTCGCGGAAAACGCGGTATGGGTTGAGAATACAAGGAAGCCTGCCATACAAAGGCTGCAGAGCTTCCCGGCGGATGATATGGATTGCAAGCTGTTGCGCATTCTAATTCCCCCGGAAGTTACGCTGTTATACGATGTTGCATTTTCTGCAACAAAAACCAGTTCATGTGTCATTATCCGGCTTCTGATATTTTATCCTTTGAATTAAATATGAAAGACTTGGATCTAACAAAGCCCTAACGTCCTACTCTACAGTCTGATCGTCCAATAATCACCTGACCATCGCTGAGGCTGTGGCATTTTCGATACACCCGTTTAAGGAACATCTTATATCAGGTCATGGTTTGCTTCGCTACGCGATGATCAGAAAAAATTGGAGCAGCAATACACTGACCATCGTGAACAGGCCGGTATGGTGCAGGGCCGCCAGGCGCCCGGTGCCGGCGCGTACTTTGGCAATATCGCCGTCATAGGGAACCTCTGCAACGCCCCTGATGCGGGCGCGTAAGCGGGAAAACAGGTAAGTCATCATAACCAGGAAAAACCCCAGGATGATCAGCGATGGCCGGTCAAAATCCCGCTGCAAGGCTTGCAAGATCAGCAATACCAGGCCCGTAAGCGTCGTGGTGATCATAGTCGGCGGCAGTAATGGGATCAGGCGCTGCAGCGCTTCGTGAACAAACCGCGCATCCTTGTCGGCAGCTTTCTCACTCTCTGCATTGCGCATCAGCGACCACACTGGTTTTTCCAGGCAGGAGAGCACATAAAAGATCCCGCTTCCAAACGCAAAGCAAAATACAATCAGCGCAGCGATAAGTTCATTCATGTCAGGCCTCCGGTAAAAAATGGTACTATAATTCTGAACAAATCATAGCTTTCTGAAAAATGAAAAACACGTAAAAAGCGAGGAACTGTCATGGCAATTATCGAACCATTGCAACGCGAGCAGGCGCCGGAACTGGAAAATTACTTTGCGGTATGGGACGAGCGCATGGGCTACCTGCCGAATGCGCTGATGACCATGGCGCGCAAACCGAAGATGGTGCAGGCGCTGGCACAACTTTCCGAGGCTGTGCATAACGATTGCAGCCTCTCGCCTGATGTCAGGGGACTGGTTGGGCAGATGGCGAGCAAAGTACATGGCTGTAATTATTGTCTTGCCCACACTGCTGCCAACTCTGAACGCTATGGCGTTGACGTTGAAAAGATCGCGCGCATGTGGGAGTTCGAGACCTGCGACCTGTTCACTGATGCCGAGCGCGCAGCGCTGCGTTTTGCCGCGGCGTCTGCCTCGGTGCCCAACGCGGTCGATGAGGACCTGGCCGAAGACCTGAAACGTCATTTCAATGATACGGAAATTGTCGAGATCATGGGAGTTATCTGTTACTACGGCTGGTGGAACCGGTGGAACCCCTCACTGGCGACAGTGCTGGAAACGCATCCCCGGGAATTCGCCGAGCAACATCTTGACGCAACGAAATGGAATATCGGCCAGCATGGCTGATGGATCGTCAGCCGCGATAAATTGGGGAAACTCTGAGGTTTAATCAGAGCTTCCTTAACTGCTGAACTTCTGCTTGCATCGTAAGGATGGTCAGATAAACTCATACTTCATGCAGCCGGCGCCGCGTTCTCTGTTTGAGTCATGTTTCTTTCGCGCCGGCGCAGCATTTTCTGCGTCAATTTCGGCGCCACCCCGGGGCGGCTGTACGGGCAGGTTGTAAGACAAATCGCACAAGCCTTGTTTTCCGTCATGTATGGCACGCACTTGTCGAAATCGACATACCAGCGATAAGTGCCGCGCACCCATTGCTTCTCATTGCTGATTGCGCCAGGTGGGCAATCTTCCACGCACTTCTGGCAACTCATGCAGAAATCATCCGAGGCAATATCGCGCGGCTGGTCCGGGACCAGGGGCGCATCTGTTACCACATCGGCAAGGCGAAACGCCGAACCAAGCTGGTCATTGATGATGGAACCATGTTTCCCCAGGTTGCCGAACCCGGCTTCAATCGCATGCGGTAAAGTAAGAAACATTTCGCCCTTGGTGGTATCGAGTCCTCCATGCGCGGTTGCATTATAGCCCTGGCTGCGTAGCCAGTTGGCAACATCAAAAGCGGCTTTTTGCGAACGTTCATAACCGCCAATCACCTGTTCGATGGTGTGACTGAAATCCCGATCCAGGTTCAGGGCAAGTTTTTCATAATCCATCGCCCGACCGATGATAATTACCCAGGGATACGGGGGTTCTCCCGTGCCTTCGTAACGGTATTCAGGCTTGTATCGGGTCACTCCGACGATATCCACCTGCGGGTGTTGCAGCGCAAATTCCTTCATCTTCGAGGTAAATGCTTCAGGCGTTTCCTTACCCTGCGATTTTGCTATCGAGCGATGCCCAAAACGGGTGCGCATGCTGTGCCGAATCACAATTCCCAAGGTCTTCCAGCTAGCGAATATCGCGTTTACGTGAAACCAGTTCATGTATGTGCTCAAAGGATGTTTTGCGAACGGCATAAAGGACGGGTCAGGACGCGAGACCTCCCGCTGGCCCAGGCGATTGACATCGTTGCCGGATAAATGCTCCGGCCACAACCAACGTCCGATCAAGGACTGCTGGAAATCATGTTTGCCGCGTTCTATACCTCTGAAAAGCCCCATGGGATACCTCCCAGCGCTATGCCGGCATGGATTGGCCCGGCGGGGTTTGCAGGCGCTCCTGCCGCTTTAACATCTTTTGAGTAAGCTTCGGCGCCACGCCCGGCCGACTGTAAGGACAGGTGGACAGGCAAATCGCACAGCCTTTCGTCTCCGTCATAAACGGCGCGCACTTGTCAAAGTCCACGTACCAGCGCATCGCCCCGTTGACAACTTGTTTATCATTGGTGATTGCGCCAGGCGGGCAATCGGTCACACATTTCTGGCAACTGGCGCAAAAGTCTTCACTACCGATATCCTTGGGCGCATCCGCAATTAACGGTAGGTCGGTGAGTACACAAGACATACGAAACGCGGAACCCAGTTCGTCGCTGATCAGCGACCCGTGTTTGCCGAGCGTGCCCAACCCGGCTTCTATCGCGGGCGGAATGGCAAGAAACATGTTTTCCGGCTTGAACGTGAGCGTGCCGATGCCGCGCGCCTGCCAACCTTGGGAGCGAATCCAGTTGGCGAGATCGACTGCCGCCTTCTGCGTGCGCTCATAACCGCCGATGACTTCTTTCAGCGCATGATCAAAATTACGTTCGGTCAAGTTGCGTGACAGCTTGTCATAATCCATTCTGCGCGCAAGCATGATCACCCAGGGCAGTTCTGTCGTGGGGAACGTATCATAGTAGTATTCATCCCGCATCGGCGCCACGCCAACAGTTTCAATCTCGGGATGCGCGATAGCCACCTCCTTCATCCGCGCGGTAAATTCTTCCGCGCTCCCACTGACACGTGTCGGACTGATACGCTTGTGGCCGAACAGTTCCCGAAACCAGTGAATCGTCCAGGACTTCAACGCGCCAAAATTGCCGAAGTAACAACGCAGCAAAAAATATATCATCAGAAATTTCCACGGATGCTGCACCGTGCCGTGGAACGGCGGATCCGGCCGCTTGGTGTCAGTAGCGCCGACCCGGTTGAAATCATTACCTGATGTTTCGGGGATCAACCAGCGCGAGATGGCGCCGGGGATATAGCCCCCATCAACTTCCCGACCGTGAAAAAGCCCCATCTGGTATTTACTTGATAGTAATGCTGGTTGATATGATATTTCAGATTAATTCCGACACCCGATTTGGATGAGCTATTCGGTCAGATTGACGCAATTGTTGATTGTCCTGTCATTCAGTTATCCGAAATCAAGTGTGACGACAGGTCAATCGTACTGCGAATTACTGGAATTTGCTGATCTAACAGTATCAGCAATAGGTTTATGCGTCCAATAATCTCCTTATAGTCTGAATACTGAAGCGTAGAGCATTCTCCCACAAAAATGGGAGTCCTGTCATACAAGAGTTACAGACTCTTGGTTTTGCCCAACTCCAGACGCACCAGGAAAATAAGGAGCAACAACGCGCCCAGCGCAAACACGACATCGCCCGGCACTCTCAGCCAGACCAGCGTTTCCATCACTGGCGAATGCAGCAACTCGGGCGAACGCGCATGCCAGTAGCTCTGGTCGAACGAGACTATGGCCTGGATGATGCCTTGTGGCAGTAACGAACCGAACACCATCAGCGCCAGGCCGCCGTTGAACAACCAGAAAACCCAGCGAAGGATACGATCGGACCAGGCGTCTGCCGTTTGGGGCAGATCGCGCCGGCAAAGCAGCATCAGACCGATACCCAACATGCCGTAAACGCCAAACAGCGCGGCATGGCCATGAGCAGGCGTAGTCATCAGGCCCTGCAGGTAATAAAGTGACAGGGGCGGATTGATGAGAAAACCGAGCACGCCGGCGCCAACCAGATTCCAGAAAGCGACAGCCAGAAAAAACATCAACGGCAGGTGGTAACGGCTGACCCAGGGGGCGTGGCGTTCGGCTCGCCAATGATCATGGGCCTCGAAGGCGATTAAAGCCAACGGCACGACTTCAAGAGCCGAGAACACCGCGCCGAGCGCCAGCACGGCGGCGGGCGTGCCGGCAAAATACAGGTGATGGAAAGTGCCCAACACACCGCCACCCAGAAAAATCATTGCTGAGAACATCACATAAACCGCGGCGGTTTGTGGCCGCAACAACCGCATATAAACAAACACCCAAGCCACCCATGCGGTGGCAAACACCTCGAACACACCTTCCACCCAGAGATGCACTACCCACCAGCGCCAGTACTCGGCAATAGTCAGGTGAGTATCTTTTTCATACATCAAACCGGCGCCAAACAACAGGCCGATAGCAGCCGAGGAAAACAGCAGCAGTATGAGCAGATGCCGGTCTTCATCTCTCCGGTTAATCGCTGGAATAACGCAACGCGCCATCAGCGCCAGCCAGATGAGCAATCCGGCAAAAATGAGTATCTGCCAAAAGCGTCCCATATCCAGGAACTCGTAGCCTTGGTGACCGAACCAGTACACCAGAGTCGGATCAGTGAGCCGCCCGGTCAGAGCCAACCATTCGCCGACCAGGGAGCCAAGCGTTGCAATCACCAGCGCAGCCCAAAGAATGTCTACCCCCAACTTCTGACTGGGTGGCTCTATACCAGCGATTAAAGGCGCAAGATACAGTCCCGCGCCAAGCCAGGCCGTCGCAATCCAAAGCACCGCCAATTGAACATGCCAGGTGCGAGTCAACGCATACGGCGCGACATCCGCCAGCGGAAAGCCGTAAAACTCATGGCCTTCCACAGCATAATGCGCGGTAATGGCGCCCAGCACAATCTGTAAACCCAGCAAGGCCGCTACCACCCAGATGTATTTCACGACAGCTCGCATGGAGGCGGTAGGTTGAGCGGCGCTGATGGGACTGACTTCGTCCGCTCCGGCAAGCGGTTCGGTATCTTTACTCCATTCCTCGCGTTCTCTCAAAAAGAACCAACATAACGCGCCAATGCCCGCGATCAGCAATACGACGGAAATAAATGTCCAGATGAAAATAACCGCGTCGGGCTTGTTCCCCACCAGTGGCTCGTGAGGCCAGTTATTGGTATAGGAGACGTTATCATCCGGGCGCAAAGTCGCCGCGGCCCAGGCCGTCCACCACCACCATGACACCAGCGCGCGAATATCTTCATCCGGATTGGGCCCCAACGGTGAGTTCGGAATGGCAAAGGCCTCGCGCAACTTTTCCGCCTCAGGCCCGTCGCCAGCGCCGCCGAATAATGCCAGGTAATGGGGGATAATGGTCTCAATCGCCTGCGCTCTTTGCTGGGATATGATGATGCGATCCGTCTCCGAATCGTAGGTGTTGATGCGCAGGCGGGTGGCAAATTCTGCAACCCGCGCGGCGCGCTCCGGTTCAGTCAGCAACGCGAAATCCCCATTGGCATCCAACATCGCCAGCGCTTCCCGATGCAGCACATCGGCCGTCCAGTCCGGCGCCAGGTAACTGCCGTGGCCCCACACTGAACCCAACTCCATACCACCCAGGCGCCGCCATACATCCCGTCCCCTATGGATGTCAGCCTCGGAAAATACCACGTTCGTTACGCCTTCGCTAATCGTTACAACCTGGTCAGGCATGGGAGGCGCCTGCTGGAACGCCCTGCCGCCGACAAACAGCAGGATGCTGAACATCAGGATCAGAGAAACAGCGAATAACGTCCAGAGTCTTCGGAAGGTAAAAATCTCGCGGTAGTTCATGGCGTTACCTCGGTTTTGCCTGATTTCAGGATGATACTAACGATTATACTGACAATGAATTGATGAAAGTCAAATTTTACTCCGCATTATTCTCTGGAAGCTCTGACTTAATCAGAGTTTCCCTCTGTTGTAATAACGGGCTGAGCATACGGGCGAGACGCTCGCGAACCCGGGGAGAGGGGGATGACACACACCATTTCCTGGAAAACAGGGAGCGAACAATATTCGATCCGACCCACACTCCCGTGCCTGTGGCGCCATACTGGCTTTTTCCAAGCAACTGCATTATCTTGTTTCACAATGGCGCGCTTCTTTTTTTATCAAAAATAATCAGCTAACGATGACGTTTCAACAATTGATTGTCGCCCTGCAACAGTTTTGGTCTGAGCAGGGCTGTGTCATACAACAACCCTATGATATGGAAGTTGGCGCCGGCACTTTTCATCCGGCCACTTTTCTGCGCGCGATCGGTCCGGAGCCCTGGAATACCGCATACGCGCAACCTTCCAGGCGTCCCGCGGATGGTCGTTATGGTGAAAATCCGAACCGTCTTCAGCGTTATTACCAGTTCCAGACACTGCTGAAGCCTTCGCCGCCTGATATCCAGGAACTCTACCTGGCTTCACTACGACATCTCGGGATTGACACGCTGACCCATGACGTAAGATTCATCGAAGATAATTGGGAATCGCCCACCCTCGGCGCTTGGGGTCTGGGCTGGGAAGTGTGGCTGAACGGTATGGAGATCAGCCAGTTCACTTACTTTCAACAGGTTGGGGGATTGGAGTGCAGGCCGGTTTCAGGTGAAATTACCTACGGTCTGGAGCGAATCGCTGTGTACCTGCAGAATGTTGATAGCGTCTACGATCTGGTCTGGGTTAACGGGCAAGATGGCCCCGTGACCTATGGCGATATCCATCACCAGGATGAAGTGGAATTGTCAACCTACAATTTCGAGAAGGCGGACACTCAAGCTTTGTTTCGCTGGTTTGATGAATGCGAGTCGCAATGCATGAAGCTGATTGAGGATGACCTGCCCCTGCCCGCTTATGAACTGGTACTCAAGGCATCGCATATCTTCAATCTGCTGGATGCCAGACACGCTATCAGCGTGACCGAAAGGCAACGTTTCATACTCAGAGTCAGAACCACGGCGCGCGCGGTTGCGCGCAGTTATTTCGACAAGAGGGAAAAACTGGGATTTCCATTGTGCGCAAACAAGACTTACTGATCGAAATAGGGACGGAAGAATTGCCGCCAAAGTCGCTGACCCGACTGGCGTCCTCACTGGCTGAAGCTATCGCCCAGGGTCTGCAGGAAAAGGCCCTTGACCATGGAGATTATTCATGGCACGCCACCCCGCGCCGGCTTGCCGTCATTGTGAAAGAGCTTGCGGATGCCCAGGCAGACAAAGAATCAGTAAAACGCGGACCGGCCCTGGCGTCTGCCTATGATCAAGCAGGCAATCCTACCCGGGCCGCGCAGGGGTTTGCCCGCGCCTGTGGCGTAGAGGTTTCAGACCTTGATATCCTGGAAACAGACAAAGGCAGTTGGCTGTCTTATCGCCACCTTGCCAAGGGAGCCAGAGCAGAACAACTGCTACCCGAAATCATCGCCCGGGCCCTGGCTGGATTGCCCATATCAAGACGCATGCGCTGGGGTGACGGCGACATCGAGTTTGTCCGACCCGTCCATTGGGTGGTCCTGTTGTTCGGAAAAGATATTATCCCGGCAACAATCCTGGGAACGGAAACAGGCCGGGAAACCCGCGGGCATCGTTTTCATCATCCGGCATCAATAGCCCTGGCCTGCCCTGACGAATACCTGGGAAAACTGCAAAAACCGGGACATGTTATAGCCGATTTCAGGGAGAGAAAAAAACAAATCAGACAAGCTGTGACAGAACTGGCGCAGACTGTTGGCAGAAGCGCATTGATTGATGATAATTTGCTGGATGAAGTGACCGCGCTGGTGGAATGGCCTGTGGCTATCGCCGGCTCGTTTGATGATGAGTTTCTTGAATTACCGAGGGAGGCGCTGATCGCCAGCATGCAGTCGCACCAGAAATACTTTCCCGTCTTGCGCCAGGATAACCGCGAGCTGACTGCTGATTTTATTTTCATAGCCAATATCGACAGCGCCTCCCCGGATGCAATCAAGCGCGGGAACGAACGGGTCATCCGCCCGCGTCTGAGCGACGCTGCGTTTTTCTGGGAACGGGACCGCAACCAATCCCTGGAAAGTTTTTCAACAAAACTGGACAAGGTCATCTTTGAACAACAGTTGGGGACTCTTGGGGACAAAGCCGCGCGGGTTGAACAACTCGGGGCATATATAGCGGAGCAACTTGGATTTGAAACCAGCTTGGCTGTGCGCGCTGCGCAACTGGCGAAATGTGACCTGATAAGCGATATGGTTGGCGAGTTTCCGGAACTGCAGGGAATAATGGGGCGTTATTATGCGCTGGAGTCCAATGAGCATCCGGAAGTGGCCAGAGCGCTGGAAGAACAGTATATGCCACGATATGCCGGCGCCGACTTGCCGGAAACTGATACTGGTATGGCCCTTGCGTTGGCCGACAAACTGGATACGCTGACAGGAATTTTTGCCATCGGCAAGGCGCCCACTGGCGACAAGGATCCCTTTGGCTTGCGCCGCGCGGCCCTGGGGTGTTTGCGCATCATGATAGAACGCGAGTTGCCCCTGGACCTGGAGGCTTGTCTAACGTATTCAGCCGACAGATTTCCGGATTCGGTCAAGGCTGCCACCACGGTCTCCAAGGTATTTGATTTCATGCTGGACAGGTTGCGGCGTTATTATCTTGATAATGGTGTAAATCCGGCAGTGTTCGATGCGACGCTGGCATGCCGCCCGGTCCGACCCCATGATTTCCACCTAAGGACACTGGCAGTAAGCGAATTTCTGCGCTTGCCGGAAGCGGCCAGCCTGGTGACGGCCAACAAACGCATCAGAAACATTCTTAAACAAGCGCAGTACTCCGGCAAATCCCAACCGGATGAAACGCTGCTTATTGAAAAAACGGAGCGAGAGCTATATCAGCAAATAAATTCGCCCGGTATACTGGCACATGAGTCTTCCGACGATTACATTGCCCGGCTGACCGCGCTGGCGGGCCTGAGAGATTACGTGGATGCTTTTTTTGATGAGGTAATGGTCTTGTGCGAGGACGAAACCTTGAGGAATAACCGCCTCGCCCTGTTGAACCAATTGCGCCAATTGTTCCTGGCTACCGCGGACATTTCAAGACTGCAATGAAACTGGCTATACTCGACATGGACGGCGTGATTAACCATGATTCCGATGACTATATCAAGTCGGAACAAGAATGGATTCCAATTCCCGGCAGCCTGCAAGCCATAGCCAGGCTTAACCAACAGGGTTATCACATTGTCATCGCCACCAATCAATCCGGGCTGGCCAGGGGCAAGCTAACTCTGAATGAGTTGAACAGGATTCATAGGAAAATGCATATCCATCTCGCCCAATACGGCGGCGAGATAGATGCTATTTTCTTTTGCCCGCATGGTCCTGACGAGGGCTGTGTCTGCCGTAAACCTAAACCAGGACTACTAAAAGAGATAGAGAGAAGGTTACACACATTGCTACCCGGTGTGCCTGTTATCGGCGATCGGTTGAGCGATATCCAGGCGGCTCAGGCAGTCAAAGCAAGTCCGATTCTAGTAAGGACAGGGAAGGGACAAACACAACTGGATGAAGGTCTGATCCCGGACGGTATTCCCTGCTATGACGATCTTGCCCAGGCTACGACCGCGCTGCTTTCCGGTTGACCCGGATTTTTCACAAACTGATGTGATGACAAATCGCCAGGATAACGATTTTCACGGCGACAACCGCGCGAAGAGTTACTCACAGCAACGCGCGCAATGAAAGCCGAGAATTTCTTCTGCCCCACGGGTTGCGCGCAGGAAAACGCGCAATGAATCCGCCGAACGGGACAACCTTATCCATCTGGATAGGCTCGTCAATGTTCCTGCTGGGAATGGTCATCTCTACCCTCATCGCGGTCCCTATCACATTTTTCCTTCTGGCTGTGCCCTTCCCGCTCAGGTTTCGACTGGTCGCAAACTGGGCCAGGTTCAACCTGTGGTGGTTGGGAATTACCTGCAGGATCAAAGCCGAGGTGCAGGGTCTCGAACATATCGCCGACCGACCCGCAATCATCATGTGCAAACACCAGTCCGCGTGGGAAACCCTGATGATTCAATTATTGTTCCCCCCGCAGGTGTGGTTATTGAAACGCGAACTGTTACGCATCCCTATCTATGGCTGGGGACTCGCTACGATGAAACCCATCGCTATCGACCGTTCCCTGGGTCTGCGGGCGCTGAGGCAACTCGTGCGTCAGGGCAGGGAACGCCTGGATTCCGGCTTGTGGGTCGTGGTGTTCCCGGAAGGCACCCGGCTGCCTCCGGGCGCGCGGCAAAAATACCACCCTGGCGGCGCGTTGCTGGCAGAGAAATCCGGTTATCCGGTTATTCCGATAGCGCATAACGCCGGCTACCTGTGGCCGCGCAACAGTTTTCTTAAACGGCCCGGAACAATACAGATGGTGATCGGTCAGCCCATTCAATCCAAGGGCAAGAAATCCGCACAAATCCTGCGTGAAACCGAGGACTGGATTGAGACTACCGTCGCGACCCTGCCGGCGCCGGTTGGCATGAAGCCATGAATAACAAGCCAATAAAAGACGGTGAGTACCTCAGCACACTGGCCAGAGGTCTGTCCGTATTGCGGACGTTTACCAGGGACAACCCGGAAATGACTCTCAGCGAGGTTGCCGCAGCAACGAACCTGAACCCCGCGGTAGCCAGGCGTTGCCTGAATACCCTGGTTGAACTCGGTTATGTGGGGAAAAGAGGCAAGTTGTTCCTGTTAACCCCTGAGGTAATGGGTTTTGCATCGGCGTTCCTGGAATCGGTAAACCTGGAGGAAATCGCCCGTCCGTACCTCCAGGATGTTCGGGACAGCACCGGGGACAGTTCATCACTGGCTGTACTGTCTCACCAGGACATCCTGTACCTGGTTCATGTCTCGACCAATCGCATGATCAGGCTTGATGCAGGGATCGGTACCCGCTTCCCGGCATACGCAACGTCTCTTGGCCGGGTCATCATTGCACACCAGTCCGAAGCCTTTATCGAAGACTATCTTGCCGGCATTGAACCGCGCAAACTGACCGACAAGACGATTATCTCCAGGACGAGGCTCCGGCAAATCCTGAATAAGTGCCGGCGCCAGGGTTTCACCTCCACACAGGATGAACTTGACTACGGAATCATATCCGTAGCCGTGCCGGTATTTGACAATGAAGGTGAAATACTCGCCGCGATAAACTGTTCAACCGCAACTACCCGCGTCAACCAGGAAAAGATGATCGAGACCCGTCTGCCTCACCTCAAGATGGCAGCAAAGAAAATTGAGCAGGAGCTGCGCCGCTATCCTATTCTTGCGCACTCGATCAGGGCCGCGTCATTCCGCTGAAGGAACCTTGAAGTAACCTCTGAGATTAAGTCCAGAGCTTCCTGAATTACAGCGGCGCCCTTGAGAACTGCGTTGAATCCACGCCGGCGCAAAATCGCAGTATCTGTTCGTTATACAACGCAGGTTCGGTGAGGTTGCTCATGTGTCCGCTATGTTCGAGGATAACCTCACGGCTATCCGAGATTATCTCAAGGAGTTTTTTTGCATGCGCTCTCAGGCGGACAGTTTCCTGTGCGCCGGTAAGGATAAGCGTGGGAGCATAGAACCGCGCCAGTTCCCCAAGAACATCCAGAGAAGTGGAAAATTTATCCGGCGAGAAGTCAAGCAAATCGGCGCCACTGTAATCACCCACTATTTCGTTGAGTAACCGCTGCTTGTTGTCATGTCCCGACCCCAATGCCAGGATTGGATGCTTGAGCCAGCGCCGGCGCATCTCATCGATTTTTCCGGCGCGCACAAGCTCCGCATAGTCAAAAAAGGGAATGTTTTCGCGCTCAGGTCCGGCAATATCCAAGCCGTCGACCACTGCGCCCTGTAGAACCAAAGAACGCAGTCGCTGCGGCCTGGTTACGGCATAACGCAACGCGAGGCGTCCCCCCTGGGACATGCCCAACAGGTGCAGTGTGCCCAATGACAACGCATCTGCGATTCTGTCCACGTCATCAAGTTCCAGGTCCAGGTCCGGAGGCAGCTTGGAGCGGCCAAACCCGCGCCGATCATAGCTGATAACGCGAAAGCGCTCACTGAGGCTGGGCAACTGTGGCTCAAACATACGGTGGTCCAGGGTCCAGCCGTGCATAAATAGCAACGGCGTACCCTCTCCCGCTTGCTTCAGGTACAGCCTGCCTCCGCTGACGTCAATCCACATGATAGAGCAACCGGGTCAGCGCGGCGCGCGGATATTTTTTCGGGCATCGACCCACAAATCGTGCGCGATCGGGTTGTTCATCTCCTCAAACAGGTGGCCCACCAGGCCCGCGCATCGGGCAGTAAGCACCACTCCGCGCATCATGGCTGACGGCACACCGGCCTCTGCAAGGGCCGCCGCGATAGCAGCGCTGACATTGGTGACCAGGGTCTTGTTCAGAACCTCCTGCAAACAAGATTCGAGCGTACTCAGGGCTTTGACATATTCGCCGCCAACTCCCGTCTCCGCGACTATTTCCAGTAGCCTCTCGACACGCGGGTCCTTGCCATGGTGAATTGGGTGGCCGAAACCGGGCACCGGCCGCCGTATTTGCCGATACGATTTGATTTTCTCCAGCGCTACCGTTTTCCTTTCCGGTTCAGACGCAGCGACGACTGCCTCCAGCAGCGCGCCGCATTCGCCCGCCGTGCCCGCATAACGGTCTCCTACTCCCAGCAAGCCGGCTACCACCGCGCCCTGGAAAGATTCCGGTGCGCCGTAATGGGTCAGCCTGGTGGCCAACGCAGAAGGCACCAGACCATGCTCCATGATGGTCACCATCACCGCGTCGACGATGCGACATTGACTCGCGGTGGGTTCCTCTCCGAGCGCCTGCAACAGGAACAGCTCCGTGAACGAATACTTGCCCATTATGTCGTTCACGAGATTTTTCCCGCGAATCAATATGTTGTCTGCGTCAAACCCGCATATGGCCGTTGCCGGAGACGCTTTGTCAGTCACAGGCGCTTCCCCCTGTTGTGGTTATAGCAATAGAAAAATAACTATAACATGATTGCAGGAACCTCTGAAAATCCCGTCTTTAGCTTTTTTGTCGGTGCACCATCAACCGCTGCGATATTTTCGATAATCGAACTTGACTTCGGAATACGAAAATTGTAGTATTGCCCGAAAATGATGATGATCTTAAGGAACCTCTGATTAAGACAGAGGTTCCTACGATACAAGGATGTATCGTCAATATCAATGACTGTAAGGCATTGATATTGTGAGGAAAATAAAAATCACATTTTTGTTTTCCGTACTCTGACAAGTCTAGGATGGACTTGTTCAGAGTTTCCTTAATTATATGCTGAAGATACCCGTTGCTGGGGGAGTAACTGAGAATGAACGAGAAACTCAAGATATTCAGCCGACTGCACCACAATGCGCACGTGACCACGGACATGGAGGCCACCAGGAAATTCTACGAGGAAATTATCGGGTTTCCACTGGTTGCCACCTGGTGTGAAAAGACCGAGTTATTCGGCAGGGAACGAACCTATATGCATTGCTTTTTTGATATTGGCGATGGCGAATGCCTGGCTTTTTTCCAGTTTGCCGATGAGGATGACCAGCGGGAATTCGGACCGGAATTACCGCTTTCCGGGTTTCGACACCTTGCCATGAAGGTCGATCAGGATACCCAGGACGGTATTGTCGAGCGCTTGACGGACGCCGGTTACAAGGAACCTGACATGTATATCCTCAACCATGGCTATTGTTATTCGCTGTATGTGTATGACCCGGCCAAGCTGTTGATCGAATTTACCGTCGATCACGAAGATGTCGAGCAAATCAACGCAGATCAGCGTAGTAAGGCCCGGCGCGAACTCAGTCGCTGGCTCGCCGGCGACCATACGCCGAATAACGAGGCCTACCACCGGTAACGCGGTTTGCAGAGAAGATCCAATGTATGACAGGCAAACCGAAACCAGGCCGCTGGCCGACCAATTTTCGTTGGACCGGGAAGTATACCGGAACCAGGTAAGGTACATATTCGAACGATCTGCGTTTTATCGGCGCAAGTTGAGTGAGGCCGGGTTTCGCACGCCTGAAGAAGTGGGTGAACTGGATAATATCTCCGACCTCCCGTTCACTGAGAAAGATGAGCTCAGGGCGACCCAGGCAGCCTCTCCCCCGTTTGGGGAGCACCTGGCGTGTTCTCCGGAAGCATTACGGCGCGTCTACAATACCAGCGGCACGACTGGCGTACCCTGTCTGTTGGCGCTTACGCGCAAGGATCTGGATGTCTATGCAACGAATGTAGCCCGCGGCTATACCGCGGCCGGTTTTTCCAGGGGGCAACGTATCGTTGTCGGATTTAATGCGGGACCCTTTGTTGCCGGCGCGGTATACGATGGATTTAACAAGATTGGCTGCACGGTCATTCCAATAGGAACCGGAAACACGGAACGCTTGGTGGCGGCAATCAGGAACCTCAAAGCGACGGGGATAAGCTGCACGCCATCTTACGGACAATACCTGATCGACTGGTGCGGCAAACATGATATCGATACCCGCAGCCTGGGTCTGAAGAACATGATCACCGCGGGAGAACCGGGGGGCGGCGACCCGCTGATTCGCGGGCGCCTCGAGGACGCGTTTGGCTGCAGGGTGCGTGAATCCATGGGGATCGGCGATATCACTTTATCAGCCTGGGCCGAGGACGACGACGGCAACGGTATGCACTTCATGGCCCGTGGTTATGCCCATGTGGAACTCATAGATCCCGAAACCGGCGCGCCGCGCGCCTGGGAGGACGGCGCGCAGGGCGAACTGGTATATACGGCATTACAGCGGGAGGCAATGCCATTGTTACGCTTCCGCAGTCGCGACCATGTAGTAGTAAACATGCAACCTAATCCACTGGGTCGAACCGGACCCAGGATACGTTGTATCGGGCGGACTGACGACATGCTCATCGTGCGCGGCGTCAATGTGTTTCCGTCGGCGCTGCGTAGCGTGCTCAACGACTTCTCCCCTGATGTGTCGGGTGTAATACAGGTAAGACCCAGAGAAACAGGGGTGAGGCAGACACTGCCGCTGCCGGTAGTGGTTGAACTTGGCCGAGACGGCGCGGTAGCGTCTGGTCATTTACAGCAACGAATCGCGGATGAGGTGCGCGCGCGGCTACTCGTTACCACTGACATCAAACTGGTCCCTTACGGGACGTTGCCCCGGGAAGTCTATAAGTCACGGCTGGTCGATTATTCCGATGCGATGCCGGCGGAAGCCGTGGCCGCCGGATGAAGACAGAAACTATGGGGATGAATCTGAGTACAGGGGAAGATTATGTGGCCATTCGCTGAAGGCGAGGAATTTCTGGAGAACCAGTGGTATGTCGCGGCGTGGAGCAGCGAAGTCACTGCGGAGCGTCCGTTTGAGCGCTGGATCTGCGGGCAACCGGTGGTTTTTTACCGGGATACGCAAGGCAAGCCCGTCGCCCTGTATGGCCGTTGCCCACACCGCAGCTTCCCGCTGGCCAAGGGGCAGGTGCGCGGCGACGTGTTGGAATGCGGTTATCACGGTTTTCAATACGGCCCTGACGGCAACTGTGTCAGGATTCCGAGCCAGGAAACCATTCCTGATGTCTGCCGGGTGCCGGCATACGTGCTGGTAGAGAAATGGAAGTGGCTATGGATCTGGGTCGGCGACCCGGCGCAGGCAGACCCTGACCGAATTCCCGATCACAATGAAATACGTCTGACCGAGCCCGGTTGGCTCGCCGTTCCGGCGCTCACAAATCACCTCAACGGGCGGGCGCAGTTGCTGCATGAGAACCTGACGGATATCTCGCACCTGTCCTACCTGCACCCGGGCACCATAGGGACAGACTCGGTGGCGGCCACACAGGTGGAAATTTCCGAACACGATGGATTTCTGCGCGGACTGCGGATGATCCCCAATGAGAAGCTGACCGGTTTCTTCAAGGAAGCGCTCGGTACCGAGGGTCCGCTGGACCGGGAGGTATTGATTGATTTTTATCCTCCCAACCTGCATGTTGCGCGCGAAAAGTTTATTCAGCCGGGGGGCGATACTGTTGCCCAGTATCGGGTCTGTCACGCAGTGACCCCCGCAACGGCGACATCAACCAACTATCTGGTTGCCTGGTCTCGTACCTTTGCCCGAGATAACCAGGAAATTACCGACACGGTCAACAGTGTATTTTCGGCCATTATCGATGAGGACATCGAAGCGGTGGAAGCCGTAGAAAAGATGATCTCGGATCAGCGGCAACCCGCGGAAATACTGGTTGCCGCAGATACGCACTCAATGAAGGCGCGCAGAATCATGAAAAAACTGTTTGCAGAACAGACTGCATCAGCCTTAGCCAATGCCATATAAGATTCACAAGTAATCGGAGGAACCAACAATGAGCAAACTGATACGATTCGCCGTCGCAGTATTGGCGGCGCTGGTGAGTGTAACGGGGTTTACGCAAGGAACCGGCATGTTGGAAGAAGTCGTTGTTACCGCGCAAAAACGCGAACAGTCACTGCAGGATGTACCGATTTCAATCACGGTATTTGGCGAGGAAAACATCAACAGGCGCCAGGTGGACATGATAGGCGAGCTAGCCAATATCGTTCCCAGTTTTGAGTTCGCGCGCCCTCCCAGTGACAGCCCCGGTGTGACTTTTCGCGGCATTGGCACCCAGGCAGGAAACGTCGCTTTCGACAATTCCATTGGCATGTTCATCGACGGCGCATTCCTGGGTAACGTTCGCCTGTACGGGCACACCTTGTTTGACGTCCAACGGGTGGAGCTGATAAAGGGCACACAGAGCACCCTGCTCGGGAAAAACACCACGCTGGGAGGTATCTCGGTCGTCAACAATTCTCCGGAGCAGGAGTTCGGCGGAGACATCGAATTCGGGCTCGAAGCCCAGAATGGTGGATGGTTCGGTTCAGGTGTGGTAAATCTGCCGGTGGACGATACACTGGCTTTGCGCATCGCCGGCACATGGTCCGATCTGAATGGTTGGGTGCATAACGTCAGCACCGGAAAAGATGTGCCGGAAGACCGGGATGCCGGGATTCGTACTTCCCTGCTATGGGAACCAGCGGGTGGGTTCAATGCACTGATCAGTCACCAGTACACCGATAACCGGCGTGTTGGTCTGCCGACCCAGATCACCGGTCCCGGTCTGTCTGCGCTTGGTCTCGGCGAAGGCCCGGACCTGGGCGAATCCGATTTCGACGACACCAAGGCATCCTGGAGTTCGGACCCGCGTCTGGTAGATGGTGACGACCTTACTCACCTCAAGGCTCATATAGCCACCGGAACGCTGAATTACGAGTTCGACAATGCCACCGTGACTTCGATTACGTCGTATGCAACCTCCGATCACAAGAACTATTCGGACTTCGATTTCGACAACAAGGACGCGAGCCTGTTTATCCGTACCGAGGACTACTGGCAGGTCATGCAGGAATTACGCCTGGCTTCCAGTGGGGGTGAACGCCTGAATTACCTGGCCGGGGTGTTTTTCTTCCACAGCGATTGGGACATGTTGTGGGATAGTGTATTCGGCATCCCGGACTTCCCGCCGCCGCCGGCTCCTATCAGCGGCCAGATTTTCAACGGTTCCTATACCAACACATTCGCCCAGGAAACCACCGCTTACTCGGTGTTCGGTCAGGCAAACTACAGCTTGACTGATCAATTTCGGGTCAACCTGGGCTTGCGCTTTACCCACGAAAAGAAAAAAGTGCATTTTGGACGCACCAACCGGGCGCCATTCACCCTGTGGAATTCGGTGATACAAGCGCCGTTCCCCTACCAGAGACTCGATAATGTCACCGATGACCTGGTGAGCGGCAGTGTCTCATTGCAGTATGATCTGACTCCGGACGTGATGGTCTACGCATCTTTTGCTCGCGGCGGCAAGTCCGGCGGCTATGGCGAGTTCAATTCCATCGCGCTGGATCCCGCGCTGGGTACGGGCAACCCGCAGCGGGACGCGTTTGTGGATGATGAACGCGCCAACAGCTATGAAGTCGGCATGAAGTCGAGCCTGCTGAACGGCCGCGTACAGCTTGATGTGGCGGTGTTTCACATCGATGTTTTCGGTCTGCAGCAACTGCTGTTCACCGGCGAGTTCATCTCCAGCAACGACCGGGCACGTTCGACCGGCATTGACGGCTTGTTAATCTGGCAGGTGACCGATAACCTCAGGATAAGCGCAGCAGGCGCCTATGCTGACGCCGAAGACAAGGGCAGAAATGAGCGCCTGGCGCAATCGCCCCGCGTATCAGTGGCATTTAACGCTGACTGGGAACAGCGCATGTTTGCAGACTGGTCCGTAGCCATCGGCGGCACCCTAAAGCATCGCTCATCCAAGTTCAACCAACTCAGTGAAGGACTGTACGACAATGCTTTTACTTCGTTGGCCCTGAGCGCGCGCCTCAGCAGCGATTCATCGCCCTGGTTTGCGAATATCGTGGCAGAGAATGTGACCAACACGATCGGCGCAGATTTTGGGTTCCCGGGACCGGACCCGTTCGTGGATACGTTCGAGACCAACACCCCATTGCGCTCGATCAAAATCTCCGTGGGAACGAGTTTTTGACATCTATCACGTATCATTATGTTGAAAATAATACGTCGCAATACTGCCAATTACTATGCCTCCGATTCCTAAAGTCAGTACGGTTTTAGCAAAGTCGTAGTTACCGTTGATGTAGGAGTCATAGATAAGCCAAAGCAGAAAAGCGCTTGTCAGCAAATAGCGCGTCCCGGCGAACATCATCCGTGATTGTTGCGGCTGCTTTGATAGCGTCGCGAAGTTCATTTTTCACACTTGTTTCCAATCAAGCCCGTAAATCTAACCAATTCGCTTGTGTTGATCCAACTTGTCTTCGACAACACGTCAAGTCATCCCCCACCGATAAGTCAGAGGTCCTAAGATACAGTGACTTTTAGCGTCCTGCCAAATCCGATTGAATATTATCCGCAGGTATCGCAGATGAAATGACTGTTTATTATTCTTGCAAGTTTAATATCCAATGTTAAATTTGCATGAATAATATCCGGCGCCACTAGGCGTCAACAATTAAACAAGCAATAAAATTTTTTCCGGTAGTTTGTATTTTTCTTCTGTGCGGCGCTCGGATATACTTTGCAAATCAATTCTGAAAAATATATATAACGGAGCACAGTATGAAGGCAATCGTATTGGAAGAACTCGGCGGTCCGGATAACCTGCAGGTCAAAGAGGTGGATACGCCTGAGCCGGGGCCGGGAGAGGTGCGTGTCAGGTTGCACAATTCTGCCCTGAACCGGCGCGACTACTGGATCACTATCGGCAGGTATCCGCGCACCAGTCTGCCCTGTATTGCCGGGTCGGACGGCGCGGGTGAGATTGATGCCGTGGGTGAAGGCGTGGACAGCAGCATGATCGGTCGGGAAGTGGTGGTGTATCCCGCCCGTGCCTGGGGCGACAGGCAGGACGCGCCGGGGGCGGAATTCCGCGTGCTGGGCATGCCGGACCAGGGTACGTTTGCCGAATATATCTGCTGTCCGGCTACCGATGCCTATGACAAACCCGCGCATCTGAACTGGGAGCAGGCAGCGGCTGTTCCCCTGGCCGGCCTGACTGCCTGGCGGGCCGTGGTGACCCAGGCAGGAGTGCAGTCCGGACAGACCGTGTTGGTAACCGGCGCCGGCAGCGGTGTTTCCACGTTTGCCATCCAGTGGGCCGCCGCGGTCGGCGCCAAGGTGTACGTCACCAGCGGGTCGGAGGAAAAAATTGAGAAAGCCAAAACCATTGGTGCGGTCGGCGGTGTCAGCTACAGGCAGGAGGATTACCATAAAATCCTGAAGAAGCAGGCAGGAGGATTTAACGCGATCATAGACAGCGCCGGCGGGGATGACATGAACAAGGCACTGAGTACGTTAAAACCCGCCGGACGCTTCGTGTTCTTCGGCGCCACCCTGGGCGTTCCCTCCACCGGGTTGGAACTGCCGAGACTGTTTTTCGGTCAGGTACGTATCCAGGGGACCACAATGGGCTCCAATGCGGAATTCAAATCCATGCTGGAGTTCGTTAGTGAAAACAAGATCGAACCCGTGATAGATCGGGTGTTGCCGATGAGTGAAGCGATCGCTGCGCACAAGTTGCTGGAATCGTTCGGCCAGATGGGCAAGGTCGTCCTGAGTAACAAGTAATGACACAGGTGAAGCAAGCGATTATCTACGACGGAGTCCGTTCCCCCTTCGGCCGTTATGGCGGAGGATTATCGGGAATGCGCCCAGATGACCTGGCCGCGGCCGTTATCAAGGCGTTGCTTGACAGGAGCGGCATTGAGAGCAGCCTGGTGGAAGACGTAATCCTGGGCAATACCAATCAGGCGGGCGAGGACTGTCGCAATGTCGCGCGTAATGCCGCGTTGCTGGCCGGTATGGATACCTCGGTGGGCGGGCTCACCGTCAACCGTTTGTGCGGTAGCGGCGCCGCGGCGACCCTGGATGCGGCGCGGGCGATCAGTTGTTCCCAGGGACAGTTATTCATCGCCGGCGGTGTAGAGAGCATGAGCCGCGCTCCCTGGGTGCTGAACAAGGCGGAAACCGGCTTTGATCGCAACCAGAAGATGTACGACACGGTGATTGGCTGGCGCTTTCCCAACAAGACGCTTCTAAAGCAATATGGAGACGACACCATGCCACAGACTGCGGATAACCTGGCCAAAGACCTCGCCATCAGCCGGGAGGACAGCGACGCGTTCGCGTTTGCCTCCCAGCAGAAATACGAGACCGCAAAAAACGCCGGGTTCTATCTGGAAGAGCTGCTCGAAATAGAGGTTCCGGCCAAACGGCGCAAGGACCCGCCACTAAAGGTTATGGCCGATGAGCACCCAAGACCCGGAACCACGTTGGAAAAACTGGCTGGCCTGTCCCCATTGTTTGAGGATGGCGTGGTTACCGCCGGTAATGCCTCCGGCATCAACGACGGCGCGGCAGCGCTGTTGTTGGGGAACGAGGATATAGGTAATAAACTGGGCCTTGCGCCGCGGGGACGCATCCTCGCCGGGGCGGTCGCCGGCGTTGAACCACGGGTGATGGGAATGGGGCCAGTCCCGGCGTCACAAAAAGCCCTGCAACGCGCCGGTCTGTCATTATCCGATATGGCCGTGATTGAGATCAACGAAGCCTTTGCTACCCAGGTTCTCGGTTGCCTGAAACAACTGCAAGTCGATTTTCAGGATGAGCGGGTCAACCCGAACGGCGGCGCCATCAGCATCGGGCATCCGCTGGGCGCATCCGGGGCGCGCTTGATCCTCACGGCATTGAGGCAACTGGAACAGATACAGGGCCGCTACGCACTGGTGAGCATGTGCATCGGTATCGGCCAGGGCATAGCCGTTGTGATCGAAAGGGTCTGACAATTCGGGTTTGTCCGCTTCTGTCTGATCCGGATATGGCCGCATGAGGATCCTGGCTGTCGGCGATATACACCTGGGACGCACGCCATCCCGGTTACCGGAAGAACTATCAGCTCGGGCGCGCGAATTGGGTCCGGTCGGCGCTTGGAAACGCGCAGTAGACGTTGCGATTGATACCGGCGTCAAAGCCGTTTTGTTAGCCGGCGATGTGGTCGAACGGGAAAACGATTTCTTCGAGGCCTACCGGGAACTGGAGCAGGGTGTCCGGCGACTTACCGAAGCCGGCATTGATGTCATCGGCGTCGCCGGCAACCACGACGTGAAAGCGCTGCCCCGTCTGGCAAAACACATTCCTGAATTTCGACTCCTGGGCGCCGGGGGGCACTGGGAGTACTGCCGGATCGGCGATAATGCGAATTCGCTCACCCTCTGGGGATGGTCGTTCCCCCGAAAGGAAGTCCGAACAAGTCCTTTATCCGATCAATCCTTCGCGCGTCAGAGCGGCATTAACCTGGGATTGTTACACTGCGACCGGGACTCTGTAGACAGTCCTTACGCCCCGGTCAGCAGCCGGGAGTTGCAGCAATCGGGGCTCGACGGCTGGCTGCTGGGACATATCCACAAGCCAGATGGCTTGTCTGTGGGGTCACTGAGCGGGTATCTCGGCAGCCTCACCGGACTCGATCGCAGCGAAACCGGCTCCCATGGACCCTGGCTTATCGGCATAGACCGGGGCAAGATTGAATCGGTTGAGCAACTGCCGTTGGCGCCGCTACGCTGGGAGACCGTGGAGGTTGACCTGGAAGGTATTGGCGAACCGGCAGAGGGGAATGAGCGACTCCTGATTGCCTTGCGTGAACTGGATCGTGAAATCGTAAAGATTGCCGCGGCGAGAGACCCGGTCGTCGCGCCGGATGCGGTCGGGGCGCATATCATTTTGCGCGGGCGTACTCGCTTCGGCGCCGTCGCGTATGACCAAATTTCCGGACAGCGCGGAGAGATTGTCTACAGCCCCGACGACCGGGAGTACTTCATCGGGCAGGTCAGCGTGAACACCCATCCTGAGATCGACCTGGAAGAACTCGCAAGGCAACTTACCCCGCCGGGATTACTGGCAAGACGCCTGCTCTTGCTGGATGAGCCGGAAGGCCATCCCGAACGGGACGACCTGGTGGCCAAGGCTCGCCGGCGTTTGCGTGAACAGGGGCAAAAACCTCTCTGGAATGGCCTGGATACCGATGACCCTGACCCGGTCGCCCGCTTGCGGGAAGCCGGGTTACGCGCCCTGGATCAATTACTGGCGCAAGCTGCCGATAAGAGTTAATGCGACTCAAGCGTTTACACATCCGAACGCTACCCGGCATCGAACCCGGCTTTACGTTCGAGCCGCCCGACGCCGGTATCAATATCGTGACCGGTCCCAACGCTATCGGCAAAAGCAGCCTGGCGCGCGCCTTGGGTTATCTCCTGCACACTCAGAAAAACGACCCGGTAGCGCTTTCTCTGGAGGCTGAGTTCGAGGGTGACGAGACTGCTTGGCGCGTAGTACGCAACGGCAGCCAGATCATCTGGCATCGGGACGGCAGATCCACATCGCCGCCGGCGTTGCCCGGCGCCGGCCAGACTGGGCTGTATCGCCTGTCAATGGAAAGCCTGCTGGACAGCGATGACCAGGATCGCGATCTTGCCCGGGAGTTGCGTAACAGCTTGCGCGGCGGTTTTGATCTTGATGCGCTGCGTACCGAATTGGGCGCTCGCTTTGCGCAAAACGATCAAAAGAACCTGCGCAACGCAGAGAAGGCGTTGCGACAGGCGGAAGCGGAATATGACGCATTGGAGCGGCAGGAACGGGAGGAACTGCCCCGTCTTGAGCGTGAGCTCAAGGCCGCGCAGGAAGCGCAGGAAAGATTGAAGCGCCTGCAACATGGACTGGACCTGCACAAAGCTATTCAGGCAAAAAAGTCCTGCGAGGAGCAACTTAATGCATATCCACCCGACATGGATCGGCTGCGCGGCGGTGAACGGGATGACCTGGCGAAGCTGGAACAAAGAGAGAAATCATTACTGGAAAAGCTCAGGGATCAACAGCGCCAGCTGCGCGCGGCCGAAGCGGTGTTGGAACAGACCGGACTTCAAGATTCAGGCCCCGCTCCGGAGGACATGGACGCGATGGAATCGCGTCTACAATCGCTTGGACAAAAACTGGCGCGACGAAATAATGCACGGGTTGCGCGAGAGCAGGCTGCTGCCGGTCTGAAACAAGCGCTGGAACCGTTCAATAACGATGGTAAACCGCCCAGGCTGGATGAGGAGGACATCAAACAGGCAGAGGAGATCGCAGTACCGCTGATTAAGGAACAATATAAACGGGAAGCGCTGCAACTGAAACTTGACCAGGCCGGTCAACCTCCCGATGAAACCGAAATCAACAAGTTGTACGAAGCCGGCAGCGCCCTGCGCGAGTGGCTGGCGGCTTCGGCAGGGGAGTCGCAAGTTCAACCGGAATCACCCAATCGTTGGTTGCGAAGCGCATTTTGGGTTGCCCTGACGGCCAGCGGCCTTGCCGCTGTGCTGGCGTTGGTAGAACAGGCATGGTTAACCTTTTCAGCGCTGATAGTCGCACTGGTAGCTTTGAGCATAGCGTTATGGGGACTGATGCAACGACAGCGTCCCGTGGCCGGGTCAACTGCCGGCAACGCAAAACAGCGCTTCATCCGAACTGGCTTGAACGAGCCGCCGGAGTGGACTGCCGCCATAGTAGAAGAATACCAGCGCGCGGAAATCGACAAACGCCACAGTGCCCTGGCGCTGCAAAGGGAACATGCGGCGCAGGCTGGGAGCCTTTGTGCTGAACTCAAAAAGGTTGAGTCAGACATCACAAGGTTGCACGTGTCAAAACAGGAAGCCGCCGCACGTCTTGGCTTTGACCCGGCATTGCCGAGTATCAGCCCCGATATCTTTCTGCAATACTGCCGCCAACTGCTGGAGGCGCAAAGCCGCCACGCTCAGGCAAACGCTGAACTGGCTGAAGTGGAACGGGACATTGCTGATGACATCGGCTCGGTGCGTGACTTTCTGGCTCCTTGGGTTAGCACAGATGAGGATATCCACCGGTTACAGGCGTCATTTCGGAACCTGAAGCGACGCTTTGATGACGCGCAAGGCGCAAGAAAAGACATTACTCACTATAAGCATGAGATTCAGTCATCAGAGGAGGCAATCAAACAAAGTCGCGCCGATATCGAAGCTGTCTTCACACAATGCAAACTTGAACCGGGCGCCCATATTGAACTTTACCAACGGCTGGAGGGCCTGGAGCAATGGAAGGAAAAACGGAAAGATCTTTACGACGCGGAGAATGAGGAGAAACGTATACGATCCCTGCTCTTGTCTCACGCAGATATCATCAGGAATGTCGATGAAGACAAGCTCGCGGCCTTGGAGACTGAATTTGCCAAGACGGCAGAGCAGGCCGACAAGCACACGGAACTGCTGCGGCAGCAAACTGAAATCACCACACGGCTTGCAGACGCCGGCAAAGAGCATAAGCTAAGCCAGGCGCGCGCCAGCTTGGACAGCGCCAGAGCGACCTTGCAAGACAAGCGTGAGCAGGCCTGGTTGTATGAAACGACTGAACTCTTGCTCAACGATGTTGAACAGGCATTCCATAGTGAAAACGAACCGGAAATTCTCAGTCGCGCCCGTAAGCTGTTCCGGAACATCACTGCAAATGCCTTCGACCTGCAACTGGACAAGGACGACACATTCTTCGCGCGGGACCTCAAACAAGAAGCGCCACGACAGGTGAGCGAACTCTCTTCTGGCACGCGCATGCAACTGTTGCTCGCGCTGCGCATGGCCTGGCTCGAAGCGCAGGAGCAGGGCGGAGAGACTCTGCCGTTGTTCCTGGACGAAGCGCTGACCACCAGCGATGAAGAGCGTTTCGCCGAGATGGCGAAGAGCCTTGAACGGCTGGCGTACGCGCAAGAGCGGCAGATATTCTACCTGTCTGCGCGACGGCACGAGCGCGCGCTATGGAAGCAGGCTACCGGAAATGAACTGCCAACCATTGATCTTGCCGACGTGCGCTTTCCCCGGCAGGCGCGCGCCTCGCATGAGTATGATATCTCACCACCCTCGTCGCTGCCGTCCCCGGAGGGACAAACACCTGAGGATTATGCTTCCGCTCTTGGCGTGCCTCCCTTCAACCCGCACCTGGAGCCCGGCGCGACGCACCTCTTCTACCTGTTGCGTGATAACCTGGATCTCCTGTGCCAGCTAATGGAAAACTGGCGTATCGCCAGTCTGGGCCAGCTTGAAGGCTTGCTCAACAGCGATGCGGTGTCTGCCGCGATAGCCGACAGCGAACTTCAGAGCCGGCTTCGGCACAGACTCAAGACCGTGCGCGCCTGGATCACTCTATGGCGCCGGGGCAGGGGTCGCCCCGTGAATCGTATTGCCCTGGAACAGTCAGGCATCGTATCTGAAACATTCATGGATCGCCTCTCGGACCTTGCCGAGACCGTCAACGAAGAAGGGAAGACGCTGGTGGAAGCGTTACGCGCCGGAAAGGTATCCCGTTTCCAAAGCAGCAAGATTGAAGAACTGGAGCGCTGGCTGGCTGGCGAGGGCTACATTGAGCTGGAACCGGTTCTCTCCGCAGACGAGCGCCGGCGCCTGACGCTGCAACAGGTCATGTCCGTTCCCAACGCCGATGTGGAAGACGCCAACCGGGTCATCACCTGGCTGGAGTCGGCAAGTCCCTGAATTACAGACTCAGCGCCTCGATCAAATCATTTACGCTTTGCTGCCACCTGTGATGGTGGCGATTTTACTTTGGCCCAACCTTTCCCGGATTATGCAAAAAGAGCTCTCAGGAAGGGCATCGCTTCCACGACGATAATTAATCCAACCATCCATTTTATCACCAGCATCTCGCTTTTGAGTTCCTCCAAGTTGGTTCTCATCTCACCTTTGAATCCCTCCATATTGGCGCCCATCTCGCCTCTGAATTCCTCCATATTGGCGTTCATCTCGCCTCTGAATTCCTCCATGTTGGTTCTCATCTCACCTCTGAATTCCTCCATGTTGGCGCTCATCTCGCCTCTAAATTCCTCCATGTTGGTTCTCATCTCGCCTCTGAATTCCTCCAAGTTGGTTCTCATCTCGCCTTTGAATTCCTTCATATTGGCTCTGATCTCACCTTTGAATTCTTCCATATTGGCGGCCATCTCGCCTCTGAATTCCTCCATATTGGCTCTCAGCGACTCCATATCTACTTTTACTGCCAGGATATCTGATTTTGTTGCGAGACTCTGGTTCATCGCGTAATTTATCGTGGTTACTATTGCTTCGGCCTGAGTGTCATTAAGTCCTGACCTGACTATGGCTTTGACAGCCTGGTGTGTATCAAAAGTTGCAGTATCCATATTTTCGACCCCGTTATTGTCCCGTTTAGCCCTGTGAAAGTAACGCCGTCTATTTCTGACTGAGTCATATCGAATTATAGCTACAGCGCTGCTGCTGTCAATGAGCTTGAACCCAAAATTCGCATATCAATACTGTGATTCCGGCATATTCACAACCAGGCCGTCCAGTTCCGGGGTGACTTTGATCTGGCAACTCAACCGGCTGGTAGATTGTGGGCTCATCACGAAGTCCAGCATTTCCTTCTCCATGGACTGGGCCTCGGGCAGTTTATCAAACCATTTCTGATCTACGTAAACATGACAGGTGGCGCAACTGCAGGCGCCGCCGCATTCAGCAACGATACCGTCCACCCCGTTGTTAACAGCGGTCTGCATGACAGTCATGCCCTCTTTAGCGTCTACTGTCGTTTCTGTCCCATCGAATGCAATATAGGTGATTTTCGGCATTTGCTGAACTCCATACTAACAGTTATGTATTATCCACGTGCGGATGCTGATTATAAATCAATTCCGAAGCCGTTCAAATTCGGTTCTGGAAATATCAGTTTGGCGGAAGAAGTACTGAAGAAACTGGCCGGTTAACACACTATGTGGAGTTGGGTTCTCAATATAGTAATTCATGCTGAACCGGCAATTTTGTCTTTTTTCCGATTTCAGGTTACCCAGGCTTACAAATGGTCCTGCCATTAGGCTGAATTCCTCGAAGGAAAATTTTTTGTGTAGTGGCCAATCGCCTAGCAGATCCAATGCTTGACTGGTATCGAATGCATCACCAACGTAGTCGACGACACTCATACCACGTAACTCCTCGTTTCTTTGAATCAGTGTAATGCCGTCCTCTTCCAAATGCATAGTGCCAAGGGGGATGGATTTCCCGCGCAATTTACCCGCGCCGCTAGCGGGACGTTCGTATATGCATAATACCAATCCTCCTGCTTTTGTTCTGGTGATTTCATCCTTCAGGATATTCATTTTATAATCAGATTCAGCTAGTTTTTGAGCTTGCTCAGAAGCTGATTGTTCCAGTTCAGCGCTATGCTTTTTTGCTTTCTCTAAGTTGGCCTCGGACTCGGTTAACTGTTCCCTAAGTTTTTCAAGTTCTTGCTGTAATTTGTTGTCATCCTTAAGCAAATCCATATCTTTATGAGCTATATCCAATTCCTTGGTTAGTTCAGAAATACTATCTTCTGCTTTGGCCGAGCGTTGCTTTTCTTTTTCCAGGTCTATTTCGGTTTCAGTGAGTTTGTCTTCCAGTTCTTCCACTTTTTCCCTTAACATTTCGTTGTCAAATTTTTCTTGTTCTGCGTCTTCTGTATTTTCTTCAAGGTCTTTGAGCCAGCTATCAAGTTGTTTGGAACTGGCAGCCTGTTGTTCAACTTCGCGGGTCAACACGGTCCAAACTTCGCTTAATTCACGTTGAGTATCAGTTTCGGTGATTAACTGTCCCAATTTGGTGGCTTCGGATAATGACTTTGGCCCACCAAAATTTTCCTCAAGGTCTTCTTCTTTCTGCTGGTAGTCTTTCAGGAACAGGAGCAACACGAATAGTGTAATGAGCATTAATTCGGCCAGGATGATCCCCATCAGAAAACCGCGACGGCTGGCGCTTAAGGTATCCGGTGAGGGCATTGTAACAGCAGCGGGAAAATACGGGACAGGAATGTGGCTATCGTCGCAACAAGCGCGATAGTATATTGGACCTTTCAGGGCTCAGGGTATCAAGAGTATTTCTAAGTTCGATCAATTCCGATAAACTACGATTGACCGCACTAGACAAGGCTTCGGTCCTGGTGGACAGTTCCGAGAGATGCTGGTTGTGATCGGATCCGAGGTTGCGCTGTGTCAAAATCGTCGCCTGTACCATTTCTAGCAATGTCTTGATAGCATCGCGAGCTTCGACAATAGAATTGACATTATCCATATCCAGATTGGCGATCTGACTATTGCACTCCGTCAAGTATCGCTGTGTGTCTTCCAAGGAGGACGACAGATTTTGCATACAGTCAACAAAAAGCTTTGTACTCGAATTAATCTGGTCTAACGCAGGTACTATGCGTTGTGCGATGAGTTCCGACGGTATTTCAATTGCCTGAAAACGCTCCATCAGCGATTTTTCTATCTTTTGGGAAAGGTTTTGTGTTCGGTCGGCAGCAAAGAGACTGGACAGGCGTTGGTGGATGTCAGCAGATATCTGGTCGGTAAGTTTGCCTACCGTTTCCGACAAACGGGTGAATATCTGGTCAATATGGGAGACAATCAACTCATCAGAAATATCAATAGTATTCAGTTCGTTTGTAAATTTGGTGATTGACTGAGAAGCGCTGTCAAGTGCTGGAGAGAGTTGGGAACTGACCAGGTCCGAGGGGATGCTGAGAGCATCCGATATTAGTTCATCTAGGCGATTTATGTTCACTACCAATTTATTCGTGGCTAATTTTATGCTGGTGTTCATACCGTTCATGGCTTGGCGCGTATTGATTTGTCCTTCTTCAATTGTTTCAGTAAGGCTTGCAAATATCTGGTCGGTGCGGGTAGTAATCAGGTTAGCCGGGATTTCAATATTCTCGACCTGATTTGCGAATCTCGTGATTGATTGGGAAGCGGTATCCAAAACGGGAGACAGTTTGGAACTGAGCAAGTCAGGCGGTATATTCATCATATCCGATACCCGTTTCTCCAATAGATTCGTATTAGTCGCTAGCTTATTGGAAGCTGCTTTCACGCTGGTATTCATCTCTTCGAGAGCTAGCCGGGTAGCGAGTTGTCCTTCTTCAACGATATCAGCTGTTTGACGAATTCTGCCTATGGTAGCCTCGGCGACTTCAACCAATTCCTCGCGTACCCTATGCTCAATCTGTTCTGATGATTCCCGTCTGAGACACAGCACCCGTAGGAACAATCCCAACACAGTAGTAGAAAGACCTATACCCAAATCACCGACAATATGGGTTATAGGCAGTTCGTCTTCAGTAGAAAACCGATACAGAGATACGCCTAGTGTGCATACTGTAAAGATGAAACCCATATAATAGAGGTTGTCAGCCGCCCGTTCGTCTTGGAAGTGTTCGTAAGCCCAAGCCGCCCCTGTATATGCGACTATGAGAGCGCATAGAACTAAAACCGTGAGCCATGTCGTTGAGTCAAGTGCAATGCGCATAACAACCAGAAGGACAATTCCGGTAATAATGAACCCGGCGAATAACACTTTATTGTCTATCACTTCAGTGTACGCCAGTTATCTTGGTAACGGAGTTCACGTAACCGCCACAGACTCCCAAGTATTCGTCCCACCAGGAGACAAGCGCATTATCCTGAGTGGATCGCTCCGGACGTGTGGGCATAAGGATGTCGATTTGAAAACCATCCAGCATAGGGCATTGATCGTGAAAGCGTCTTCGATTGGATTGGTAAACCGTTAGCCAGTCCGGATTGTATTGCGATAACGTCTCTGAGTATTCAATGAGGTCTGATACCAACAAGATGTATTGGGATGAGTCATCCCGTTCCCGGTCCGCAGCAACCCAGCCTAGAGATGCTACAATAGGAGATTCATTACGTGTTCCCTGTAACTGTTCCAGTGCATTGTTCAAAAACTCTTTAAAACTGGCATCTTTCAAGCGTTGAAATATAGGCGTATCCTGAAGCTCCTTTCCTGGCTTACACAAATGAAAAATTGGTGGTTGAGCAATCGATTCCACGGTGTAAATCTTAATGCGATCATAGACCTCCAGCGCATCAACCCTATCCCAAACCCTGTTCACGATAGAGCGCTGCTGTGTCGCGCCGTAATTTTCCGTAGCATCAAGCAGTATGGACAGGGTAACGGCAGTGTGTCCTTTTTCTGCCGGACAATAAGTATCATCATCAGTTCTTGGTGATTCAAAGATGAATAACGCACATATCGCAGCTAAGGCAACTATGGACAGGATAATAAATAAGTTCCTGGCAACGGACGTTTTCTTCTTCCTCCGTCTCATAACAGTTCCTAAGATATCGTGATAGTAAGTGGGTCAAGGAGAACGATTTCTTTAGACGACTTAATATTGTTTATCATATCTTTAAACTGCTGATTTAACTTGGTGGTGGTCTCGAGTAACTGTTTAATGAGAATCTCCTTGCGGTCTTCTATATTGTCTGATGGAAGCTCAAAAATTGCTATCGTTATTCGAGACAACTGTGGCTCGCGTTTGAAATAGGTCGGAGCCGGTGTCTTCCTGTATTTCGTATTGGTCTGCCGATACTGGTATATCAGTTCCTGATAATCATCGTTAAGGGCATGGCAGGTGCGTTCACATTTTCCTTGGAACGCGTTGATACTGGCTATAAGTTCCTGCTCACGGGAAAAGCTGTCAACAAGTTTGCGTTTTTCACATTCTATGTCGTTTGTTCCCTTCTTGCGTAGTTCTTGGTGTTTTTCTATTGCTTCAGACATTTCCGTATCGTATTTATTCCGCTGTTTATGATAGCGTCGGGCTTTTTCTCCATACTGAGGATAACGATCATCTTTTGTCAGTCCTTCCCAATAGCCAAAGAGAAAAATGAAAAGTCCTGCGATAGCCAGTAGCACTGACCATACATCGTTAATTCCTAAAGGCGATGCCCAAAAATCATGTAAGGCGGTGACGCCTATATTTGATATCTGATTATTCAACTCTGTCAGGATTGCGACACTATCCTGCTGAGAACTTACGGTCAACTTTAGCGCTGCGGAGCGATAATGGCCCATTAACAAATTCAGCCCAATCCCAAAGATTATTGTAAAACTTGTTACTATCAATCCAATGCTCTTTTTTTGAGGATGTCGCGCCCATGGATAGCTGCTCCAGCGTCCTCCAAATTCATTAGCGATCAAAAGTGGAAGCCAACAATTAAGAACGCAGTACATGATCGATAGAACAAGGACCATAGGCAACCCTCCGCTCTCTCTTAAAAGGAATACGGTGATCACCACTTCTATAACAAACGCAAATAGCATCATTAGCCAGCAAGTCCATGGATCCTGATATACCGGAGTTCTATCTAACAATTGATGCTCATGACGGAAGTGGCGTAATTCATCGGCAAGGGATCTCAGATTATCAGCGTTCTCAGCTAACGATGCCTGAACTGCTTTTCCTTCAATGATAACCTGATCACCCAATGCCTGTAGTTTATCCTGGACTACATCAACGTTCCAGGATGCATGTATTTTTGAAAGCCTGGAAGTGTTCCTTTGTTGGCGATCTTCGTAGTTCTGCATATATTCGCGCATGCGTTCTTCACACTTTTTGCGAATTGTCTGTTCCGTAGAGGTTTCTTCGTCTGACGCGGACGCAGGATGTTCGTTTGCTCCATCGATCTGCGCTTGCTCAATCAAGTGTGTTGACCTGTAGATTTCCTCTTTGTCGAGAGGCGGGAACGGGCTCAGGATATCTGCTTGGTCGGGTTCCGTATTGCCAAACAAGCGTCGGAACCATTTCATCGGATTTTCTCTGGGCTGGTGTGAATCACATATTGCTTCATGACGACAGTGTCTTGATTATTATTTTGGGATGAGTATGCATACCCTGCCTTCCCCCTGACAGCCCTTGCGCAATTCAGTTAAATTGGTAATTGGACAAAAGGATAATCTCTTGCCCCGAGTTATTCAACTTCTAAAACCTCTTCTAAAACCACTTCTAAAACCATCGCGACATAAACCTGGAGTAATGTTCCAGACATTTGTCACTGTATCAGCGTATTTGCCCTCAACTATCCCATTAATGTCAGAAAATCAGTTTATGTCGTGACTGGATGTTGAAATGTTGCTCAATCCAATCCGTCCATCAAAAATGTAAGATACGATATACAATCTTTGAGTTTTCTCATTATAACGGTGCGGATTCACCAACTGTAAACACACAATGGTTTTATTGAGTGTTACAGGAAAAATAAGGAAGTTCTAAAGATAAAGGGTTAGTATTTGATATGCCTTACCAGAGTTTCTCTCGGCGGGTAAGACAGGACTCATATATCAATAGGATGCAAAGTCACAGCTCAGCTTGATGCCGGTAGCTTTGGCAACGGGCAAAATTGCTCGACTGCCGGGAACCTTTTGCAGGTCAACCAGGCCATATCGCTCAAATGTTTTTAACGTTCTACTCAGGTTGCTGCTCTTTCGTCCGCTTAATTTTTCCAGATCCTTGATGCTGGACGGTTTCTGTTCCGCAATCATTTTCAGTAAACGAACATTGTTATCACTCAACACCTCACTAAATGATTTCATCGAACTGAACCATATTTTCGGTTCTCCTCGACCTGGTTTAACACGACCACCAGCAATGTCCAATACCCGCTTCTCAAATCGTTCTCTTGGCATAATACCGACATGTAAATTAGCCATGCTTTTTGCCTCTTAATCCAGGACAGCACTCTGTATTCTTTTTGTCACTTCATTAAAAAAATCTTCTAACAATTGTTCGGCACTCTCAAAACTGTAAGGAGTTCCTGGATCATCTTTGCGATAATGAGCGTGATCATATTCCACAATACGGCCCTTATACTTCCTGCGCCCCTTTCCAGGCGGCGCATGGGCATTATCGAATGTAGACCGATATCCATGGTATCCATATATTAACTTATCAGCAGTTGATAATAATATTATAGTCTGAAACCTGAAAAAGTAAAGTCCCCCTTCAGAAATAGGGATATTGTTTACGCTATAGTCCCCTTTCAATTAAAATGGCTTCCTCACCGACACCCCGCCATACACGTTCAGGGTCGGCGCCGGCTCAAACACTCTGCCGCCGAAGCCATTCAGGCGCAGGTTGGACATGTATTTCGTGTCGAACAGGTTATTGATGCCGATGAACGGCGATAATTCAACTCCGCCGAGCTGAAAGGTGTGTCCGGCTCTCAGGTTTGATACTTCATAGGAATCGGAAATAACGCTGTTGGTGTTATTCACTGCCAGGTCGTCCACTGCGAGGATATCCCAGCTAAGGTAGAACCCCGAATCATGGTTGTACGCCAGTTCCGCAAAAAACTGGTTTTCCGGTATGCCAGGCAGCATCTTGCCTTCCGCCGCCATGTTGGTGGGGAAACTGTCGAACTCGAAGTCGGAATAGGTGTACGACGCGGTCAACCGCAAGCCGTCCACGATGTCAACAACGATAGATGCTTCGATGCCATTGCGGTCGGTATCGGCATTTTCAAAAAATGAGCGATTGCCGATATTGGATACACTGACCACCTCGTCTTCCACTTCCATTATGAATCCGGCGATATCGAAGTATACGCGCCCGCCGATGAGTCCTCTGGCGCCTATCTCGAAACTGTCGGCGTTCTGCGCGTCCACGGAAGCAAACCCACCCAGGTTCACATTGAGATTGCGCGCCGGGTTGGCCAGTTCGGTAAAGGTGGGCGTCTCGAAAGCGGTTGCGTAATTAAAATAGAGGCTCACCGCATCCGTTGCCGACCAGGTCAGACCGACGCTAGGACTGAATTCATCGAAATCCAGTTCGCCGGACTGGTCGGCGTTGGCCAGGAAGCGATCCTTGACGGACAGGTCCACCATGTCATAGCGGCCGCCCAAGGTAAGTTGCAGGTTATCGGCCAGGGCCAAGCTGTTGCGGATGTAAAACCCGTAAGCTTCCGCTTCTTCCAACTGGTCGAATGATAAAGCGCCTTTAATTCCAGCGTCATTAGAGTAGCGTTGCCGATCGTCTTCCTGGATGTCGATGTCGAAACCAACACTAAACTGGTTGGGAAGGCCGAGTAATTCTCCCGTGTAGGTATATTGAGCGCCGCCACCGAAAAAGAATCGGTCGAATTCGACGACACCGTCATCCGAGACGAAGCGGATATGGGACCCTATAGGCAGAAAAGTCTGGAAATCCCGCCACAGGTAGTAATTGCGCACCCTGATCTCATGGTCCTCGCCGAAACTGTGGCGATAGATCCAACCGACCTTTTGCTGTTCCAGTTCCTCCCCGGAGTTGGAACTCAGGTTCCTGGGTTGGGCCTGGCGCCGGTCCGCTTCCACGTCAGCCGACCTGATACCGCCTGCATCGTCCGCCTGCGGGGAGTCCACCAGGTTGAAGATCACTGTCAGGTCGGAGTCATCATTGAATTCATAGCGGAACTTGCTGTTCACCAGTCCGTGCTCGACCCTGGAGTTGTCGCGATAGCCATCGTTCTCCATGTAAGAACCATTGACAAGGTAATTCAGTTTACCGGTCTGCCCGCCGAACTTGAGTTGATATTTTTGGTGGTCGTATTCCCCCACTGTCACCCTGGCTTCGGCAAACGGCGTCTCCGGACCATCCTCGGTATATAGACTCATTACGCCGCCGGAGGCGCTGCCGTACAGTGAGGAAGAAGGCCCGCGGATGACTTCGATGCGGCCTACCGAACCAATATCAATGTCATCAACGCCGCTCTGGCCGTCGGCCAGGGTTGCCGGCAGATCATCGACGAATACCTTGATACCGCGAATACCGAAGTTTGCGCGTGCGCCGAAACCCCGGATCGCTACCCGCAGGTCCTGGGTAAAGTTATAACGGTTCTGGAAGAACACGCCGGGCACCCGGTTCAGTGATTCGTCCAGGCCCAACTGCTGTCGTCCGGCCTGGATGGTGTCCTGCTCCACCACGCTGACCGCGCTGGAGACATCAGCCAATGACTGGTCCAGGCGCGTTGCGGTAACGATTACTTCGTCAAGCTCAGTGACTGCGTAACCGGATGTAGAAAAGATCAGTATACCCGCGGCGACTGACCGTATGATAAAACGTTGATTTTCCATCTTGGCTCCCCTGAGAAAAATGTAATATCCGGCAGAAAACGTGCCAATTCAGTGAGAGATATTATAAAGGAACCTCTGAGATTAAGTCAGAGCTTCCTTTGGATGGTCACTCGTCAGAAAAAACTACGACGGCATCATCTTCGGATGAGATACCATCTCCACCTGTTCACGAGTCCATGGTTGAGCACTGTCGCAGTAGATTTCCATGACCGGCCTGACCCAGGATGCGTCGTCCAGGGTGCCCGCCTTGAGAACAGTGATGGTAGCTACTGCCGATGGTTCGCTGGTGATAACCGACGCGCAGCGCCCGCAGAAATTGCGGTCCAGGGTATTTCCGCTGTCTCCGGTATCCACATAGGTGGTCATTTCACCGTGGATATCCACGGATCCTCTCGGCATAACCAGGTTTAACGAATATGCCCCGCCACTTTGCTTCTGACAGTTGATGCAATGACAGATCACCGTCGCCAAGGGGTCTGCCGCGCTCGTGTAACGAATGTTGCCGCACAGGCAACCGCCTTCAATCTTTGCCATGTTTTTCTCCTGATGGATATTAAAGTACGAGCCTCACCTGGTAAGTATAGGCGAATTAAGGAACCTCTGAGATTAAGTCTTAGAGGTTCCTACGATACAAGGATGTATCGTCAAAATCAATGACTTTAAGGCATTGATTTTGTGGGGAAAACAAAAATCGCATTTTTGTTTTCCGTACTCTGACAAGTCCAGGATGGACTTGTCAGAGTTTCCTTAATATCTCAGTTCCGGATAACTCTGAGACTTAATCAGAGTTTCCTTTAAGAGGTTATTGAGAATCTGAATATCTGCAAAGCTACCCGCTCTTCATAATTCCTTGGCAGCTTGTTTGTGAACCTCCAGCAGCGCCGGGATGGTTTCCGGTGGGCGGCGGCCGAAACCGCATTCGGTACTGATACCGAAGTCTGTTTTGTACTGCTTTGCAACGTCGATACGCGTTGTTGTGCCTTCAACCCCGTCGGTGAGATGTACCAGGCCCAGGTATAGGTGTGTGGCGTCGCTGAGTTGTTGCAATGGCCGGTAGTAGGCATCATCTTTTCGGTCCCGCGGCGCCGGCATGTGCACCCAGTTGACCTTGCGCCCTGCATGCTTAACCGCTTCGTTGGCCAGGTGGACGCAGACCGACAGGTCGCGTGGCTCGAATATATGCTTGTGACCGATGTCGCCATAGCAAAAATGGATGCCGAACTCGACCTCGGGCGGGACATTGGCGGCAAAGGTTTTCAGGATTTGTCGAAAGCGTTTATCAGGGCTCCCCATCAGCAGCTTTGCCAGCAACGGTATTTTCATCGGTAGCTTGTGGCCGGTGATTCGTGCCTCATGTTCCAGCACACTGCTTACGTTATCCCACTGTATGGCCAGGTCCTCGGGTGGTATTACCTCCAGCATGCGCCTGATATCCGCGGCCATTGCGTTTTCATAGGCGGGAATGAAATAGCGCATATCAGCAAAGCGATCCACAAACAAGCACATGCCGTCCACGACCGCCGGCAACGACACCTGGAACCTGACTCCTGCGGGGATGATGCCCTGCTCGCGGACTGCGCAAAAAGTCTTGTAGGACTCGATAGCCGCTTCAGCGTACCCGAGTGTTTCAAAACGCAGAGTCTTGACTCCGTTGCGCAGACCGAATTTCCATAAATCCGACGCGTCGTTGGCCATCGGTATCCAGTCCTCACTGGGATTTCGCCATTCAAGCGGGTTGTCCGGGTCCACCGGCGGCGGGCGCAATAGGGTGACCACATCCGGATGCCTCGCATAAACAGTATGAGCAAGGTGGCTGATGTACTTGGAACGGTTACCCGTCTCACCATCCGGGATTCTTGCGAGGAAGTTTCCGACGGCTGCGCAACACTTGTGAAATACCTCGCCGGCATTGTTACCGGCGATGCTGCCGACAAAATGTATCCTGTTTCTGTCAGCTATCTTCATTTGTTGCGGGCAGACAGGTATTTCAGCGTCGGGAGCATGATGGCCCGAAGCGTGCGTTGCAGGGCTGACAATACCGGTCCCACTACTTTCGTGTTCTGTGCCGAGGTGAAATTCCCGATGCCGAGGCTGTCACGGAGTTCGCCACCCAGGACCTGCATCGGGGTGTCAAGCGGGATGCCGGTGGCGTCGGCGATGCGGTCCATCTTCTCGTAATGCGCGACCAGGGCGGCGGCATCCACGAGTTGTTCCGGTCCGAGCTTGTCAAGAATTTCCTCGCGTATGCGTTCGAGTGCGGGTTCGTCTCCGGTAACCGCGGCGGTCGCAAAATCGGATAGCAGAGCGCCATGGGCTACCCCGCCGTCGGAACCGTTGGCCCCTTCGACGGCCAGGCGCAGATCGACCTCCTGCCCCGTAATCTCAGCGCTCGCACGGAGCGCCGCCGCATGTGCGCTGGTTCAGTAGAAGCACTCGTTCAGTGCTGACACCCGGGTTGCGATCAGCTCTGTCTGGCGGCGGTCCAGCGAGCGCTGCGCGGTGAAGTTCACCAGGTCGGCAAAAGTCAGGTATTCTGCTTGTGCCAGCTTCTGCAGGCCGCGCGCTTCGTCCGGTACAAGGCTCAGAGAACGTACGATATTCGGCGCGACGGGTAAGGGCACATCTGCGTAGAGATCTGCGTCCGGACCGCTCGGCTTGGCCAGCAGCGGCACAAAAGCGCCGTAAAAAAGCTTGCCGCTGGCTTTTCTGCGCGATGGATCACCCGCTTGTGGTTCAGGCAGCGACCGCGGGGCGATCCCGAGACTGCGGCAAAACGCGTCAACACTAATCGTGAGTACAGTAATGCTGATGATCTCAACATATTGTTCGGGAGTAAGACCATCTCCAATGGCCTTGTCATAGAAGACACGCGACAGCCTCTGCGGGTCAGTGGTTACCCGATGAATCACCTCAACCGCTGCCGCCGGCAGGATGCCTTCGCTATCATGCTCTCCCTCTACCGCGTAAGGGGACAGCGCTGACTTGCGCTCTGCGCAGAAGGCACAGTTCCGTGCCAGGCGTACTTCTGCGGCAATGGATACACGTTCGCGTCCGTCCCACCAGGCGCCCGGTTGTGCGAGCCGGCTCCATTCCTGCTGTTGGGCGTTGGCTAGATCGGCGCGCACGGGGACCGGCGTGTCGGGATAAAATGCGTGTCTCATTATGGTCTCGCCTGTTTTGAATATTTTATCCCACTCGCCAGCTCACCTCACAATACTTGGAATACATTATGATGGTTCAAGCGTACTGTTTTTTGCCAGCGCTCATGGCCTGTCGTTTCGCAGGTGGTTGGCCCGGTAGCGCGAAGGCGTTGTGCCCATACTGCGTCGGAAAGCTTTGCTGAACGCGCCTTCTGATTCATAGCCGACCAGTTCTGCGATCTGAGACAAGGATAGCGCGCCGTTGCGGATTTCACAGGCCGCTCGATGCATGCGCGTTTTATACAAGTAATTCACCGGCGTATCTCCAATTACTTCGCGAAAACGACTAGCAAATGCCGAACGGCTCAGCAATGCCTCATTGGCTAGACTGGCAACAGTCCATGGATGATCCAAGCGGGAATGGATCGCGTTGATCGCCCGTTTAATGCGCGAATCTATCAGGCGTGAATTCCAGTTAATATCTTCGCTGAGTAGAGAAAATTCCATAAATTCTATTGCGATGATTTCCGCAAGTCGCTTGACAATAGCCTCGCGTGCGTCTTTGGAAGCGGTGTATTCAAGCAGTACCAGGTTAATGATATGCTCAAGCCGCTGGTATATCCGGACATCGTCCGGCGTGACAAGTATCGCTGCTGGAATCACATTCGGCAATGGGTTGGATGAAACCGGGATAGACGCTCTTATGATGACCGTCGCTGAAGTATTTAACGCGTTGACAAAATCGAAATCTTCCAGACTGATGAAAGGATCGGAAGCCCTCACATCGACTTTTGTACTGATGGTGTCCCGCAATGTGTGCCCCGCGCCGCTAGGCAACGTCATGATGCTGTTAGCGCCCACCTCGACTGGCCCGTCGCCATCCATTTCAAACACAGCTTTACCCTTTCGAAACGCGTACAACAAAGCGATATCTCCTTGAGGGACTGTCAACGACCAGGGTCGTGAAAAAGCGGCTATGCTTATCCACGCTTCAGGCACCCGGATATCAAGCAAAGAGTTCATAAAATTCTCCGGACAATTCTCGAACAAGCTCACTCGGACGTCTAACACTTGCTTCAGAACGTCTCTCAAGTAGAGAAATCCATTGTTATTTTATGTAACCTCTAATCAAGTCAGAGGTTCCTGCGGCACAGGGTTGTGTCGCCAATATCAATGACAATAAATCATTGATATTGCGAGCACAACAAAAATCGCAATTTTGTTGTGCGTGCTCTGATATGGAAAAAAAAAGCCGCCCTTTCGGGCGGCTGACCAACCGCAGGTCCTGGGGGAAGGGAAATCCTGCGGCAAGGAGGGTTGAGTTGCCAGCTTATTTGCTTTGGGGGGCTGCTTTAGTGGCTGTTTGAGAAGCAGTTTTCGCTTTGGTTGCTGCCACGGGCACATCCTGCCTGATGGTCTCGGTGACAATCTGCTGCACCTTATCGGTATAGGTGACGCCCAGCTCCATGGCAGCCTGGCTGTCCTTGATAAAACGCTCACCGAGCGTTTTTACCATTTCCGCCTGTTCGGTGAAGTACTTCTTCAAGCCATCAATATCATTGATGTCGGCAGTAGATTTCAACTGCTCAACACCCAGCCTGGTGGTGTCATTGATTGACTTGAGCTGGATATCCAGCAGCTTTTCTACATTTTCCAATGCCAAAGCATTGATCTCTTTTACGGGTTCAAAGTATTTTGTGGTTGGTACATTCATGGTTGATATCTCCTCGTTTAGTTGAATGTTGCAATGCATCATAAACCAATGTCTTGTGCAATGCAACAAAAAAATGCAATTTTTTTAAAAAAAAACTACATTTTTTTTATAAATCTATATAAAACAAAAAGTTATATAAGAAAAATATTATGTGTTAGGGCTGTTTTCTGGTTCTGAATCCGGTGTTTTACCGGATTTTTGGGGTAAGTCCGGATATAGCGCAAGTGGATCTGCGCCCAAACTTGCGCTATATATGGGCTGGAAAGAGTACTAGGATTCCTGTTCAGTTACAGGGTCGCGCACCAGGTCTGAGAGGGTCTGGTTGTACAGTTCCGCCTTGGATGCGGATAAAAGATAGGCCCAACCCTGTACCAGGCTGTTGAGGATTTCAGCTTCCTGTTCGGGTGTCTGTTTGTTTGCTTCCTCCATGCTTGTTTCCGCCGACGCCTCATCAACGGTTTCTGCGCTGACCGGCCGCGCCGCTTGCGCGCCAAATGAAAATCTTGCGTAGCTTTGTTCCCCGCTTTTCACGACCTCGATCTTAGCCGTCAAACCATCGAATGTAGTCACCTCGATGATGGAATCCGACCGGGAAAAATCAAAACTATTCTCTTTTCTCACACCTTCCACAAATATATTTTCCAGGATGGATGCCATCCGGCCGATAAGATATTCGGACTCTTGCTCCTTGCCTTCCGGTATATCCAGCAATGTCAGATCATCTGCGAGTTTATCTCGGTTCAGGACCAGTTCCACCCCGTCCGCAGGCCGTATGCGGACAGCCTTGACACGTTCTCCTTCGATATCGATGATATCTCTCTTGATCCAGTCGATGATATCGGCGCTGACCGATAATCTGCCTTCCACCAGCAGTGTCTGTTGCTGATCGGGAATGCGCACATACAAACCCGGCGCGCTTGCAGCGGATTTGCTACGCCGAGTATTGCCGACTACCAGCTCTGCCAGCACATCGCCATTGCTCGCTAACCTGAGCAGGTGAGAGGTGGCGCCCTTACTATCGGGGGCTTCCACGCCCAGCCTCTTGTACAGGTCGGGATTATCCGTCTTTTCCGCTATCACCAGAAGATTGGAGACGGCCAGCGCGATTTGCTTTATCTTGTCTACCAGCGCCGGATAATCGTCAGCCTCGGCAATACTCCAGCTATCCGCCACGCGCCGAATGGTCAGCGTGGATTGAGCGTCGCGTACCACCAGTTCGCTTATATCATTGATCCGTTCTGCAAACCCCGGGAACAGTGTCGTTTTTTCTCTGTTTGTCTGGGGCGCCCTTTGCTGGCTGACAAGCGCTGCCGCGACGGCGACAATGACTGTCAGTACTATGATTATCTTATGGCGGTTGTTCATCAGACTCTGCGGCGCGCCCGTTGTATGCCCGCGACCAAAGCGAGCAAAGCTATGATTAACGGTATCAGGCCGATGTTTATAAATTTGAGGTGGGCGCCCAGGCGCTCGATATTTTTTTGCAGTTCGTGCTGTACTGCGCGCAATTCCTTACGCGTCCTGATTTGCTCGAGCCTGAATTTTTCAATTTCAGCGGCCTGTTCCTCAGTGAGCAACAACGCGTTGTCTCCTCCTTCCTGTTGCAGTTGGGCAATTTTCTGTTCAGTCTCTTCCAGGCGCGACTGCAACGCCTGTTCCTGTTCGCGGAAGCGGGCCTCAGCATCCCGCTGTATCTGTTCAACCACGGTGAACGGACGGGAAAATTCTCCGCGGCTGCGCAGGCTGATCAGGTCGGTATTGCCCGACAAATTTTCCAGCGTATTGATGACGAAATCGCCATTGTTGGCAATGCTTTGGGGAATCTCAACACCGAAGAAATTCTGCCTTCTGATCCAGAAATGGTCAGCCAGGATGTCGGTGTCTCCGACCAGAACGACATCCACCCTGCCCTCCTTGATGATATCATCAGCAGAGGCTGTTTGTTCGTTTTCGTCCTCAATCAAGACCCCGTCAGGGTAGGCGCTGGGCACATCGCCGCTGATGCGCGCCGCGAGCGTTAACGGAATATTGCCGGATTCGAAGTTAGACAGCATCACGTTGGGGTCGCGCTGGAAGAAAATCAGGTCCCGTTGCATTCTCATCGAGTCGGCCGTGGTCTGGATCAGCGGCGCAAATTCGACCATTGCGTCCTCTTTTCGGTCGATGATCCCTGCGCTACCCATATGGATCAGATTCAACTCGCTGGTGCTGAAATCCTGCCGATCAAAGTTGGCTGCCTCCAGCCTTATCCAGGGCAGGTAATTACTCTCCTGCGGACCGCGCGCGCCCTGAGTCTGCACCCGCATCGCCAGGTTGATGTCCGCGGCGACCTCACTAGCGCTCACTTCCAGACCCCAACCTTGCAACATTTCATTCAGGTTGGAAGACAGATCCGGCATGACATACGGGTTTGCCGGATCCGGTTCGGCGTTGTCCCCTTCCGCCAGTGGATCAACAAACAGCATGGCATGACCACCTCGCAGCAGATACTGATCTATGGCAAATAGCGCCTGTTCGGTAAAGCCCTTGGGATGGACAACCATCAATACATCGACATCTTCATCGATGGAGTCGGCGGTTGCGCCGAGGTTGCGCACATCAAAGAACTCCTCCATCACGTCGATGATAGCCCACCGCTGCTGTATGCCTCGCACAGGGTCGCCGAATAGCGGCAACCCGGACATTACACCGATAACCCGTTTGTTCGGGTTGGCGAGGTTATAGATCAGCTTGGTTATATCGTATTCCAGCGCGTCTTCCCGGCTAGCCTGAAAAAACGGAATGATTGCCTCATCATCCGTAGAGTTGACGCCTACCAGGCCAAAATAGGCAAGATCGCCCGCAGCCGAGACAGAGATGCCATTCAAACCACTGGCAACGGCTTGGTCCTCTTCCTCCGAAAACGGTTCTGGCTCAATGACGGACAGTTCGATCTTGCCGCCGGATTTTGCCGCGTACTCTTCCAGCAGGTCGCGTACCCGGTTGGCGTAATTGACCAGTTGCGGAAAGTCAGCCATGGTCTTGCGGGATACGTACAAATCCAGGGAAACAGGCTCATCCAGGGAGGTGATAATGTTAATGGAACCCGGTGACAGGGTGAACAGCTTATTCTCAGTCAGGTCAAGCCGAACCCCGGTAAACAGGTTGTTGCTGATGGTAATCAGCGACACCGCCAGAACTGCCGCCAACAGGATGCCCGAGCCTGATAAAAGACGTTTATACCTCATGTCCGATACTCAGTTGGCCTTGCGGGAATCGATAACCACGACATTGGCATACAACCAAAAAGCGATCAGCGTGAGGTAATACACCAGATCGCGCAGATCGATCACGCCTTTGTTGATGGAATCGAAGTGGGTAAGAAAACTGAGCGACGAGATTACGTCCACCAGGGCCTGAGGCGCCCAGCCCTGGAAAAAATCCAGCACCAGCGGAAAGCCGCTCAGAATGAACAGAAAACAAATGACGACACTGATCACAAAGGCAATGACCTGGCTTTTTGACAGAGCTGATATACAAGAACCGATGGCGAGGAAGCCCCCGGCCATGAGCAGGCTGCCGAGGTAGCCGGCCAGGATAACGGTGTTGTCCGGGTCGCCGAGGTAATTTACGGTGATCCACATCGGGAAGGTCAGCGTCAGGGCTATTGCGGTAAAACACCAGGCGGCCAGGAACTTACCAAGCACGGCATCCGTGACCGAAATGGGCAAGGTCATAAGCAGTTCAATGGTGCCGGTCTTGCGTTCTTCGGACCACAGACGCATGGAAATAGCCGGTATCAGAAACAGGTAAAGCCAGGGGTGAAACCGGAAAAACGGTTCCAGATCTGCCTGGCCCCGTTCGTAAAACGCGCCCAGATAGAAACTGAAAATGCCAGTCAGAAACAGGAATATAATAATGAAGACATAGGCAACAGGGGTATGGAAATACCCATATAGTTCCCGCTTCAATACGGCTTTGACGCTGTTGTTCATGACTGACCCGCTTGTCCCTGGTTTGTGTAGAACCGGCTGGTTATTGCGCGGAACGCATCGTCGTAGTCTTGCTGTTCGGACTGCGCGCGTAATTCGGCCGGCGTGCCATCAAACAGGATCTGGCCATCAGCGATTATAATCGCCCTACTGCATACGGCATCGACTTCCTCAAGGATATGGGTGGAGATCACGATCGCCTTGTTCTCAGCCATTTCCTTGATCAAACTCCTGACTTCGTGTTTCTGGTTAGGGTCCAATCCATCCGTGGGTTCGTCCATGATCAGCACATCCGGGTCGTGTAATAGAGCTTGCGCCACGCCAACGCGGCGTTTGTAACCCTTGGACAAGGTTTCCACAGTCTGTTCCAGAACATTATCGAGGTGCACAAGGTCGACAACTCTGCTGATCCGCTGTTGTTTTTCCGCGCCGTTATAACCGCGTATCTCGGCCACGAACTCCAGAAACCGAATGACTGTCATTTCGCCATAAGCCGGGGCGCCTTCCGGCAAGTATCCGATGCATGACTTTACGCTGATCGGGGAAGTCCTGACGTCGTGTCCGTTAACCAACGCGGTCCCGTCAGTCGGTTCGAGAAACCCGGTAATCATCTTCATGGTGGTTGACTTGCCGGCGCCGTTGGGCCCCAGGAAGCCCAATACCTCGCCATGGCGTACGGAAAAGGAAACATTCCGCACCGCATGAATGGGTCCGAAGCGCTTATCCAGTCCTTTGACCTCGATTGCCGGCGGCTTGTTATCAACTGTCATAATCAATATTGAGTTGCTTCATTCAAATTAAGGTAGCCCTGCATAAATCAGGGATTCCTTAAAGGGAGTTAATGCCTATCAGGGAGAACACCTTTAAAGCAGCGTATTTTCCATATTTTTCAGTGTTCGTCAATACTCTGCGTCAGGACGCCCAGGGTAAACGCATACTTTTTTTGCTGTGTAAATTGTACTGATCAGGAGGAACTTGGCCGTTTCAAGCGGTATAGAGCTGAGATATCTTCATCGCCATAGCCCTGTTCCATCAGTTGTTCATAATGTTTGAGGGTCATATCTACCAGCGGCAGTGAAAACCGGTCCAGTTCCTGAGTCATACCTTTGCAGATGGTCAGGTCCTTGTGGTGCAGGTTCAGTTTGAACCCGGTCGCGTTGTCATTCACCAGCATGGTCTTGCCGCGATGGTCCAGGAACCAGTTGCCCGCGGCCCCTTTCGCAACAACATCCACCACCTTGTTCATATCCAGCCCCATGGCCTCGCCGAAGGCCAACGCCTCGGTCACAGCCTGGTTGACACCGGCGCACATGATTTGATTCACTGCCTTGCAGGCCTGGCCGCTGCCGGTGGGTCCTATCAGCGTAATGGTTGCGGCGATTGAACGAAGCGTGCCCTCAGCCCGGGCCAACGCCGCGCCATCACCGCCAACCATCATTGCCAGGGTACCGTTTTTTGCGCCTTCCACTCCACCAGATACGGGACAGTCCAGGAAAGCTAAGCCGTTTTTTGCCAATTCTGCCGCAGCCTGCTTTGCAGTAGCGCTGCTGACAGTGGATGTATCCACGACAATGGCGCCGGTTTTTGCGCTCGATGCAACCTGCCCAATCATTTCCAGAACGTCCGTATCCCGGGACACGCACAAGAGTATAAGTTCGCACTTTGCAGCTAACTCAGCGGGCGATTGAAACCGGATTACGCCGGTTTTCCGCGCCATGTTCTGCGCTTTGCTCCGGGTGCGGTTCCAGACACCATGCAGATGGCCTGCCTTATGCAGGTTCATCGCCATGCCGCTACCCATTGCGCCCAAGCCAATTACTCCGGTTTTCATTCAATAACCCTCCAGGCTTCGTGTTTGCTTTTGCCCACGCTCGACATCTATCGCCTTCACTCAATCACGACCAGCAGGTCGCCGCTATCAACCACATGGTTGGGGCTGACCACCACCCGTTTGACGATGCCGTTTTTACCGGCTGGGATGGCGGACTGCATTTTCATAGCTTCCAACACGACCAGCGTATCGCCCCGTCTGACGCGCTGCCCGACAGACACCTCCAGCGTCACGACCAGTCCGGGCATGGGCGCGGCAAGATGGCTTGGGTCGGCGGGGTCCGCTTTCTCATTCTGGTGTATTTCATGGCTCAGGTTGTTATCCCTGACGATCACTGTCTGGGGCTGGCCATTCAGCTCAAAAAAGACCCGGCGCATTCCCTCATCATCGGGCTCCGATGTTGCCAGGTAATGGACAATTGCCTGCCGATTATCCTCAAAAGTCAACACCGTCTCGTCGCCGCTTTGCAGGCCATAGAAAAAAATATGGGTCGGCAAAATACTGACATCGCCGTATTTGCGTTCCATTTCAGCATAATCCATGAAGACATTCGGGTACATCAGGTAGGACGCAAGATCGAAATCGGACACTTCCCCTTTGAGTTGCGCCGCAAGGTTTTCTCTGGCCTGCTCCAGGTCGGCGGGCGGTAAAGAGGCGCCCGGTCGTCCCTGAAGAGGCGTTTCGCCGTTCAGCGCTTTTGCCTGTAATGTCTGCGGAAACCCGCCAACGGGTTGTCCCATCTCCCCTCGAAAAAACTGGACTACCGAGTCCGGGAAGGCAATTTTCTGCTTGGGATCGAGAATATCCTGTTTCGTCAAACCCGCGCTTACCATTGCCAGGGCCATATCGCCGACTACCTTCGAAGTCGGCGTTACCTTGACGATATCGCCGAACAGTTCGTTAACATCCGCATAGGCCCGGGCGATTTCCGGCCAGCGTCGGTCGATACCGAGAGCGCGCGCCTGTTCTCTCAGGTTGGTGTACTGGCCACCGGGCATTTCGTGCGCGTACACTTCCGAGGCGCCTGACCTGAGATCAGGCTCGAAGGCGCGATACTGTTCCCTTGCTTCTTCCCAATAGCGGCTGATCACATGGATCGCTTCCCGGTCCAGTCGGGCGCTCCTGTCGGTATGCTCCAGGGATGCGACAATTGATCCCAGGTTCGGTTGCGAAGTCAGTCCGCTCATACTGTCGATGGCCGCGTCGACAATATCGACTCCAGCTTCCACTGCCGCCAGCACGGTTGCGGCGGCGATGCCGCTGGTATCATGGGTATGCAAGTGAATCGGGAGGTCTGTTTCCTGCTTCAGCGCGGTAATCAGCAGCCTTGCCGCGCCCGGTTTCAACAGGCCGGCCATGTCTTTTATACCCAGGATATGCGCGCCCATTGCCTGGTATTGGCAGGCCAGGTCCAGGTAATAGTCCAGGGTATACTTCTGTTTCCCGGGGTCCTGTATGTCGCCCGTATAACAGATTGCAGCCTCAATGATTTTCCCGGTTTCCCCGACCGCATCCACCGCAATGCGCATGTTTTCCGGCCAATTGAGACTGTCGAAGATCCGGAATACGTCAATGCCTGCAATGGCCGCCTGGTTCACAAAAAATCGGACCACATTGTCCGGATAGCTTTTGTAGCCCACTGCGTTCGAGGCGCGCAGCAACATCTGCTGCATGATATTGGGCATGGCTGAACTTAAATCGAACAGTCTTTGCCACGGGTCCTCGTGCAGAAATCGTAGCGCCACATCGAATGTGGCGCCGCCCCAGGACTCCACGGAAAACAGTTCTGACATGTTGCGCCTGTAGAATGGCGCGATCGCGACCAGGTCTTTTGTTCTGAACCGGGTCGCCAGCAACGACTGGTGCGCGTCGCGAAACGTGGTATCGGTCACCAGGGTCGTGGACTGTTCCCGGATCCAGTCAACCAGGCCTTTTGCCCCGTTTTCCTCAAATATTGCCTTCGGCCCGGTTGCTGGTGGTTGGCCGGCGCATACCGGTGTCACCGGTTCACGCAAGGATATCGGGACCGGCCTGTCCTTCACGTCATTGTTGCCGTTCACGATCACATCGGCAATAAATCTCAGCAATCGCTCGACCTGGCCTTGTCCCTTGCTGGATTCAAACAATTCGGGACTTTCGTCGATAAAACGCGTGTTGTAATTGCCGGACCGGAAACCCGGGTGGGTAAGAAGCTGTAATAAAAACGGCAGGTTGGTAGCCACGCCGCGCACCCGAAACTCCATCAGCGCTCGCCTCATCCGGTTGATACTCTCTTCGCCGTCACTGCCGCGCGCAGTGACCTTGACCAGCAGGCTGTCATATGCCCGAGATATCCAGGCCCCAGTATAGGCGGCGCCACCGTCGAGACGTATCCCGGGCCCGGCGGGACTCCGGTAAGCGATGATATTGCCGTAATCCGGTATGAAGTTGTTGTTCGGATCCTCGGCGGTTACGCGGCATTGAATAGCTGTGCCGTTGATGCGAATATCGGATTGGCGAGGAACCATGGAACCGGAGCGGCCAATCTGTTCTCCTTGCGCAATCCTAATTTGCGCCTTGACGATATCAATGCCTGTTATCTCTTCTGTTACCGTATGTTCGACCTGGACCCTGGGGTTAACCTCAATGAAGTAAAATGTCTGGTCGCTCTTATTGTACAGAAACTCAACGGTTGCCGCATTGTTCACGCCGGCTTTGCGGGCCAGCTTGACTGCAGCCCGGCAGATTTCTGCGCGCTTTTTTTGTTCAAGATAAATGGCCGGCGCGCGCTCAATGACTTTTTGATGGCGGCGTTGTAATGAGCAATCACGCTCGTATAAATGCACGACATTGCCGTGATGGTCGCCCAGTATCTGCACCTCGATATGCAGCGCGTCCTCAACCAGTTTTTCAAAAAATACTTCCCCGTTGCCGAATGAGGTCTTTGCTTCCTGGCGCGCGCGCTTTACCGTGTCATGCAATCCCTGCAAATCCCGCACTATCCTCATGCCGCGTCCGCCGCCGCCCCAACTGGCCTTCAACATCAAAGGGAAACCGATGGACCTGGCTATATGTTCAGTCTCTGGTTCATCATCCGGCAACGGTCCTGAGGCGGGCATTACCGGAATGCCGGCCCGAGCCGCCAGTTCCCGCGCGGCCACCTTGTTGCCCAGTTCCCGTAGCACATCTGCCCGAGGACCGATAAATTGTACCCCCTGCCGTTCACATTGCTCGGCAAAATCAGCGTTTTCGGACAAAAAGCCGTAACCCGGATGCAGCGCGTCACACTCCGCATCAAGCGCTACACGCAGGATATCCGCGCCGTTCAGATACGCCTCTACAGGACCGGCGCCCAGTCCCACCTGATAAGACTGATCAGGCTTGAACCGGTGTAAAGACAAGCGATCTTCCTCGGAGAAGATACCAACCGTGCCGATACCCAACTCTTTCGCCGCGCGCACGACCCGCACCGCGATCTCACCCCGGTTGGCGACCAGTATGCGTTTGATTGGATTTCTGTACTCGGACACGCGCTAAAATTTCACGGCAAAAAAGAATGCCTATCTTAGCGCAGTATCAGGTCAAAGCAATACGGGAAGCGCAAGCGCTGTGACCGCGCCGCTCTTGCGGAACAGGCAAATACAGTCCTTAGATGATGCAGACGAAATTATTGAGCGCAGTTCCACTCCCATGGAAAATATTGAAAAAACTTGATATTTCCAGTTTAGGTATTATGGTTAAAGTATATTTCTTGCAATTTGCTCGTTTCGGATAAAAACATTCTTTCAGCAGTTAATTTTACTTGATTATTTGGGGTAGGAATAACGATGACAACTGAAAATGAATCAGCGCTTGATGCAACTGACAATACTGATACAACGTATGAACTCGATTTTACTATGGGCGAAGACACCTTCGAGGGCCATCTTTATAATCGTGACGATACGGACTGGATACGAATCAAGCTAAACGCCGGCAACACGTATACCATCACACTTCAGGGGTATGGCAAAAACCCTGTGGATGACACAGTATTAAAAATCTACGATGCAAGGGGGAATGAAATCAGAGAATGGGGTAATGACAATGTAGATTTTGCCAATGGCGATAAGAGTTCAAGAACAGAATTTACCGCGACATATACCGGCACATACTACGTCAGCGCCAGCGGTTATCCCGGCAATCCGAATTTGGATAGTTCTAGAGAAAATTATGTGATTAACTTCCACGCCCCTGAAATCACGAAAGCTAACCTCGGAATAAGAGCTTATGCCGGAGATGGAGAAATATTACAAGGTACGGAAGGAAATGATCAAATTACAGGCCTGGGTAACAGTCACTTACTGGGTCATGATGGTCATGATCAGCTTTCTTCTTACAGTGGTAATAATATTCTTGATGGTGGCGCTGGTGATGACACCCTCAAGAGCGGACCCGGCGCAGATGTATTAATCGGTGGACCTGGCATAGATACCTTATCTTTCACACGCTCTGATGAAGGTGTGTTAGTCCGTCTTCATTCCCGTAAACTTAAAGGCGGCGCTGCTCAAGACGATACGTTTGGCGGTCCGGGTAGCACTGTATATTATCCAAGCGAATATGGCTATCTGCAAGCACGACAAGTTGTTGATATTGAGAACATAGAAGGTTCTGATCGGGATGATATTCTCGCCGGCGACATCCAAGATAATCATATCCAGGGTGGGTTCGGCAATGACATATTGTATGGTGGTCCGCTCGGTGGGCATGATGTGCTAGAGGGCGGTTCTGGCGATGACGAGCTGCATGGTGGTATCGGCAATGATTTGCTTTATGGAGGTTTCGACAATGATAAGTTATGGGGCGGCCCTGGCGATGATAAGCTGATAGGAGGGGATGGAACTAATGAGCTGGAAGGGGGTACTGGGGATGATACATTCGTTGTAGAAACCGGTTCTTATGACAAGGCTATCATCAAAGACTTCGGTAATGGAAATGATAAAATTGACCTCACTGAATTAGGGTATATTGATCAAAGAGAGCTGAGAGACTCAATAAGTCAACAAGGAGGTGACGTGATTTTTGATTTGAATCGTTTCGATGGGGGGATAATCGTAGTTCAATCCCAGGATGGCAACAGTATCAGTATTGATGATTTCTTTGATGCCAACGAAATGGTAACAGACGCAATTGTATTGAGTGATGCCAATAAAAACACTGTTGGTACGATATATATCGGAAACGACAGAAGCGGAGGGATTATTTTTGATCAACGGATTGTAGCTACTGAAAAAAATGATTATATCGAAGGCCGTGGTGGGAAAGATGTGATATATGGTCTTCAAGGCGATGATACGCTACTTGGAGGTTCTGGCAATGATATTATTGAGGGTGGCGCCGGTGACGATATACTGCGGGGCGATGATGGTATCGATATTCTACGAGGCGGATTTGGCGCAGATACGCTCATAGGTGGTAGTGACTACGACAAATTGGATGGCGGTCCCGGTAATGATATACTGGATTCCAGCACTGGAAGAGCCTCGATGATTGGCGGGGCCGGCGATGACATCTTCGTTTTTAACGATCAGAGTAACTACTTTGATCCTTTTGATCCTTTCCGTGACCCAGTAGTTTTTATCCTTGACTTTGGGACAGGCAAGGATATTGATCTTGATGGTATACGCGAACATATTGAGGCATCAGGCGAGGATATTGAAGTTACTGATCCTGGCAAGGATATAATTGATCTCACTGATTTAGGAAAAATAACCCCGGAACAACTAAAAGCAGCTATAAGTCAACAATCATTCTATCAAGTAACCCTTGATTTAACGGCCTTTGGTGGCGCAGAAATCGTAATTCAGAGTTACCTGAATCCTACCCAGAATACTGACTATAACGGTCCTAGTTACTTTTATCCACTCAGTATCGATGATTTTATCGATGATAACGGAATGCCAACAGATGCTCTTCTTATAGCTTGATTTGAATTGTCATACTTGACATTGTTCGAAGGCAGGTGAGCTGAGTTAGCTGCTGCCTGACACACTGGATGACGCAGTGTTTTGATGCGACAAACGATGGTTGACATACCAATACAGATTAACAAAACGGATATTTTTGTCGGCTGGCTTGACGATGTATCATGATTCTTCCTCCACGCGAGACACAAAAGGATTAATCACGCGTATGCCATCGTAATCCTGCTCGCTGCTCATATCTTCAGAATACACGGCTTCACAACCGCAGACACGCGCTGCCGCAAGAATGGCGCTATCCCAGTAAGACAGTCCGAAGCGGTCTCGTATTGCGAATGCAGCGCGCATCACATCGCTCGTTATCGCCTGCACACGATAGCGGTGCAGAGACTCGATAAAATTCACCGCCTCATAGTGAGTGAGCGCGGCCGATCGCGAAGCGCGGGTCGCCTGTACGTAGAATTCCTGTAAGACCTGCACGGACAAGGCAAGCTCACGCGCAGTCAATAGGCTGATAGCGCGCCGTTGCTTATCTGCGTCCTCGTCTGCGCCACTGACGGCATAAATAAGGATATTAGTGTCAAGGAAGCGCATTACGCTCATGCAAAGCGCTACGCGGAAGGTTTTCTGCTGCCCGCAAGCCGGCGCCGCGTGAGCGGATATCTCTCAGAGTTCTGTCCTGGAGTTTGCAGAGCTTGTCGAACTCGGTTCCCACAGTCCGTCCCTGAACCATTGCCAACAGATAATCGCGCACCATAGCAGATACCGATGTCCCGTTTTCGGCCGCTTTGACGCGGGAGAGTCGGTATATTTCGTCGTCCACGGATACAGTGATATTTTTCATTGACACAGTTTCACAGTTATTGTGTTACACAGGTTAGACAAGGCGCGGACCAATGTCAAGGAAATGTTTGTTAATGACACTGCGCTCTGTGCCTGTAAATTCACGTTGAATTAAGGAAGCTCTGACTTAATCAGAGTTTCCTTAAAAGGGTTTAAGGCAACTTGCCTGATGGATTCGCACATTCCGTGGTAAACGCCTGCTTCCATGCGCCCAGGCGTTCGTCAAAGTCGTCCCAGTCGCTTAGTTCGCTTTTGTTCCGATACATCGCAAAAGGGCGCAGGTGTTCAAAATAAAACCGCACCTGTTCGTCCGTTCTGAATTTTTGTGCATCATATCGGTTCCAGTGGACCACCTGCTGCAGGGGTCGGCGGTACCTGGAAGAGACGTCTTTTGCCGGAAAGCCAATGGGTATGGTGCCGTAGGCCTTGAGAGACGGGGGATATCCCAGCAATTCACTCAACTCATCGTTGGTCTGCTGCTCGCCGCCGCCCGACAGCCAGGCCGACGTCAGGCCGTTGGCCGTGACCGCAAGCTGTATATTCTGAATTGCCGCGCCGATGGAACAGTAGAAAATATTTTCGTTGTTCTGCTGGTAATCCGCTTCGCTTTCCGGCGTTGAGCCTTGCGGAAAATTGATATTCCAGCGCCGGTCTCCCAGTACGATGAAGATGGCCACCGTATTGTTGAGGTAACTTTTATAAACGGATGGAAAACCTTTCGCGTATTGTTTTAAGCGGTCGGCCTGCCGAATAAACACCTCCACAACCCGATCCCGCATATCCGAATCTTCCACAACGATAAAGTCCCAGGGCTGCACATTTGCGCCGCTCGGCGCCCAACGCCCGGCCTCGGCTATGCGCTCCAATACCGCGCGCGAGATGGAACGCCCCTTCTCGAACCGGCGCACGCTGCGCCGTTTACGTATTACGTTGATAAACGCATCGTAATCCCGGTCTGTCAGATTTTGTTCAGTCATATCGTTTCAATACAGTTTGAACCGGTAGTCCGGGTCGTCGATGATCGCAAGCTCCCCGTTTGCCAGTTTAATCGCCAGCTCGTCCTGCAGGTCTGTTGCGTATTCCAGCATCAGGTTGAGTTGCAGTCTTAACTGCTCCCGGTACCCTTCCTCATAATACAGGTTTTCCAACTCGCCCGGATCGTTGATCATATCGAACAGGGCATTGCTACGCGCCCTGGGGTCGGCCGTGAAATCGCGCAATACCAGTTTCCATTGTTCAGAACGCATCGCGCGTTCGTCGTACCAGGAATTGTCTATCGCGGCTTCCGGGACGTTCTGCATGAATACCGGGGTCGGCCAGATATCTTCGCCGGATAATACTTCGGCAACCAGGTCCCTGCCGTGAAACGGCGATCCCTCGCGGCCGGTGATAATCTCCATGATGCGGCTTTTCGTATTGATGCCGGCAGCGGCAAGTATGGTCGGCGCTAGGTCGACCAGGTTGACGCCGGAATTCCAGGTAACCCCTGCCGGCAGACCTTTGGGCCAGTGCATGATCATTGGTATTCTCGCGGCCTCGTCGTAGGCGATGCCCATGCCCCGGTAGGAACCGGGACGTTCCCGGAAGGAACCGCCATGATCCGAGGACACGATAATCAGTGTGTTATCCAATAGACCTTGCTCCTCCAGCGTCGCGATGATACGTCCGACGTTATGGTCCAGGCTGGTTACTGACGCGTAGTAATCCTTATGATCGATATTCCTGTCCTTATACATTTCGGCATACTTGCGCGGCGGCTGGAACGGGGCGTGCGGTGTGTAATAGGACTGGTACAGGAAAAATGGCCTATCGGCATTTTCCTGGATAAAACGAATGCCCTCATTGGTTTGAATGTCCTCCCGGTATGCGGATTGGTCCGGTTCGCCGACCCAGTGCGGCATCAGCGAATTATAGGACTTGAACAGGTCAAAAAACCCGGGATTGCCCGCGCCCAGGTGCCACTTGCCTATATGGGCGGTGGCATAACCTGAATTGGTGATGTATTTCACGAAGTTAATCGCCAGGTTGAAGCGCTCATCGGCGAACGGATCGGCAATCGGGTCGTGATACATGGTAGGCAGGTTGCCGGTGATGCCGGGTTCGTACATGGTCTTGCGCACCCCGTGCGCATGGGGGTAGAGACCGGTCATGATCGAAGCCCGCGCCGGACTGCACAATGTGGCCGGCGTATAGGCATTATCGAACCTGACACCGTGATCGGCCAGCTCATCAATATTGGGTGTTGAAACGTCTTTATCCGAGTACACACCCAGCGCATCGGCTCGGCCCCAGTCCAGCAGGATCAGGACGATATTGGGAGGACGCTGCCGTTGATCTTCGTAAATCGGGTGGACTGAAGCCTCCTGCGTACGGGCCGTAAGGATTCCCGCCAGCAGGAACGTAATGACAGCGATCAGGGATAACCTGATGGCGCCTGTTGCGTTGTTATTAATCTTCATGAACTGTACCTGATGTGGATGAGAGTAAAGGAAGCTCTGACTAAATCAGAGTTTCCTTAACGCTTTTACGCATAACGCGCCAGGGTAGCCAACAGGTCCGTCTCCTCAAAATCCGGCGTTACCACGGCCTTGCCTATCTGCTCCAGCAACACCAGGTGCAGACGGCCGTGGCGAGCCTTTTTATCCACGGCCATGAATTTCCTGAGGTCTTCTCGGCTGACTGTGTCCGGCGGGCTGATGGGCAGTCCCGCTTTTTCCAGCAATGCATTCACCCGCAGCGCATCACTTTTCCTGAACCCGGTCGTCTTTAGTGAAAGATCAGCCGCCATACACATGCCCGCGGCGACTGCCTCGCCGTGCAGCCAGGTCTCATAGTTCAAGGCCGTCTCGATGGCATGACCGAAAGTGTGTCCCAGGTTGAGGATGGCGCGCAGGCCGGACTCGCGTTCGTCCTCGGCTACGATCTCGGCCTTGTTGCGGCATGACATCTCAATGGCGTGCGCAAGGCAGTCCGCGTCGCGTTGCAACAGGCCTTCGATATTATCCTCCAGCCAGCAAAAGAATTCCTTGTCGTAGATCAGCCCGTACTTGATCACCTCCGCCAACCCGGCGCGAAATTCACGCGCAGGCAGGGATGCGAGCGTGTCTGTATCGCTGATCACCGCGGCTGGTTGATGGAACGCGCCGATCATATTTTTTCCCAACCGGTGGTTTACCGCGGTCTTGCCGCCCACGGACGAATCAACCTGGGCGAGCAACGTCGTGGGAACCTGGATATAGCGCACGCCGCGCTGGTAACAGGCCGCGGCAAACCCGGTCACATCGCCGACCACCCCTCCTCCCAGCGCGATCAGGGTACAGGTGCGGTGGAACCGTTCCTCCAGCAGCCGGGTAATGATCCTGTTCAGGGTATCCATGGTCTTGTGGCGTTCGCCATCTTCAATGATGAAAACACCGGCAGATATGCCTGTAAGACCGGCAAGCAATGTGTCCTGGTAGAGCGGCGCGACGACGCTGTTGCTTACGATCAGGGTCTGCTCGCTCAGTTGCGCGCCGGCAAGTTCGGCGCTGTCCCGCAAGATTCCGGCGCCGATATAAATCGGGTAGGAACGGCTGCCAAGTTTTACCTCCAACTGTTTCATCTGTTAACCTAGATGTCTCGATAATACCTGACCCGTATATCTCACCAGGCCTCTTGTTGCTAGCAGAAACATATATGCTGTCAATAAGTTACGTTAATATGGCTACTATCTCAACCTGAAACACTGCGTTCGGTGAGATATCCGGGCTGGCTCTCATTCCACCTCTTGGCTGGCGTTATTGATCATCTTGCTGATTTCCTTTACCACGCGCGCAACGCTCCTGCTGCCGGTATGAACCACTATGTCTGCCAATTCCTGGTAGAACGGTTCCCGCTGTTCCATCAGTTCACGTATTTTTACAAGTTTATCACCGGATTGCAGTAACGGTCTGCGCCGATCCAACCTGACCCTGCCGGCCAGGCGCTCAGGAGATGCCTTCAGGTAAATGATCAAGCCGTTATTCTTGAGCATCTGCCGGTTTTCAGGCGCGAGCACCGCACCGCCACCGGTAGCCAGCACAATACCGCGCTGTTCCACCAGGTCTCTCAACATGCAGGTTTCCCGTTGGCGGAACCCTTGTTCCCCTTCTATGTCAAAAATCACATCAATCCTGACTCCCGTTTTTTGTTCTATCTCAGTATCGGAATCCCAAAATTTCTTCCCCAGTTCCAGCGCAAGCTGCCTGCCAATGGTGGATTTGCCGGCGCCCATCAGGCCGACGAGAAAGATATTATCGGTAAGCTTCGATTTCATTCAGTTTAGGGCACATACTGGATAAAACGGTATTATGTCCCGGAACCAAATCTATTACACTACAATTATGCGGGCCATGTTCTTACTCAAAGTGTTGGCGGTCGTGGTGATCATCGGCGCCGGCGCCGCGATCTATTTTATCGTTTCCAACCTCCCGGACATCGAAATGCTGCGCGATGTGCGCATGCAGGTCCCGTTGCGCGTCTACAGCCAGGACGGATCGCTGCTCGGGGAATTCGGGGAGAAGCGACGCGCGCCGGTTACCATCGACAAGACTCCCGAGCAGTTGATCCGGGCTTTTATTGCGGCAGAGGACGACCGTTTCTTCAACCATCCCGGAGTCGACTGGCAGGGGCTGGTACGAGCTGCAATTTCCCTGATCAGGACCGGTGAGAAAAGGCAGGGCGGCAGCACCATCACCATGCAGGTTGCCCGCAATTTCTTTCTTTCCCGGGAAAAGTCCTATATGCGGAAACTTAACGAAATTTTCCTGGCCTTCAAGATAGAAAGAGAATTAAGCAAGAATGAAATACTCGAACTGTACCTGAATAAAATCTACCTGGGCCAGCGCGCCTACGGCGTGGGGGCTGCAGCACAGGTATATTATGGCGCAGATGTGGCAGACCTCAACCTGGCGCAACATGCGATGCTGGCAGGATTGCCCAAAGCGCCCTCCAGGACCAACCCGGTAACCAGCCCCGAGCAGGCGGTCATACGCAGGGCATACGTGCTGCGGCGTATGCTGGAGCTGGGTTATATCGACCAGGCCGGTTTCCGCGAAGCTGACAATGCCCCCGTCACTGCATCGCTGCACAGTCCCAGCATCGATCTCGACGCGCCTTACGTGGCCGAAATGGTGCGCAAACATATGCTTGATGAATACGGCGAGGAGGCCTACAGCGCCGGTTATGTTGTCACCACAACCGTGCGCGACACGCTACAACTTGCCGCCAACCGCGCGCTGAACCGGGCGTTGCTGGAATATGATCAAAGACACGGTTACCGTGGCCCTGAGCAACACTATGAGCTTACCCCCGATATGGCCGGGGACGGATGGGAGCAACTTCTTGATGCACATGACACCATCGCGGACATGGCGCCGGCGTTGATTATTGAAGATCGTGGATTTGCCGCATCAGCCTGGGTTTCCGGCATCGGCCGGATAGAACTTGACTGGAACAGCCTGGACTGGGCGCGCAGGTATATCAACGAAAATGTACGCGGGCCGGCGCCCAGGAATACCGGTGAAATTGTCAGCGTCGGCGACCTGGTCAGGGTAACGCTCGACTCCGAAGGAAGATGGCGCCTGGCTCAGGTACCCATGATTGAAGGCGGGCTGGTGTCATTGGACCCCGATAACGGCGCCACCCTGGCCCTGGTTGGCGGCTTTGAATTTTACCGAAGTAAATTCAACCGGGTTACCCAGGCTGAACGCCAACCCGGTTCGAGCTTCAAGCCTTTTATCTACTCGGCTGCCCTGGAAAACGGCTTCACCACAGCCAGTGTTATCAATGATGCGCCCATCGTCTACGATGATCCCAGTATTGAAGACCAATGGCGCCCGGAAAATTACAGTGGGAGGTCGTTTGGTCCGACCCGGTTGCGGGAAGCATTGAACCGCTCCAGGAACCTCGTGTCCATCCGCTTGCTGCATGCCGTCGGGGTTCGCAATACACTGAGGCATGTCGCAAAATTCGGTTTTGATCCTGACAGCTTACCCAAAAACCTGTCCCTGGCGCTGGGTACCGGCGTCACCACACCCTTGCAGCTTGCCACTTCGTATACGGTATTCGCTAACGGCGGTTACCGCGTGGAACCATTCTTTATCGAGCGCATAGAAACCTATACGGGAGACCTGTTGTACCAGGCCAATCCGATTAGCGTGTGCCGCGATTGCCAGGAGAACGGGGCTGACTACCAGGCCATCACAAGCGTCGAAATGTCAGAAGAACCGGAAGTTTCCGATGTGCTTGCAGTTGCGAATCCTGTTGCCGAACGCGTGGTAAGCCCGCAAAACATCTGGATTATGAATGACCTGACCAGGGATGTCGTGCGCCGCGGCACCGGCGCCAGGGCCTACCGGGAATTGAAACGAGATGACCTCTCCGGCAAGACCGGCACCACAAATGAACAACGCGATGCCTGGTTTGCCGGTTTCAGTCCATCCACGGTAGCCGTTGCCTGGGTGGGATTTGACGACTTCAGCCCCATGGGTCAGGGGGAGACAGGCAGCAGAACGCCGTTGTCAATATGGATAGAATATATGCGCACTGCGTTAAAGGATAGGCCTGTTATTCCGCTGGCGCGTCCTGCTGGTATCACTACCATACGGATCAACCGGGAAACCGGTTGCCCGGCAAACGCCGCCGATGCCGACACCCAATTTGAAGTCTTCATGGTAGACCAGATGCCCGAAAACGTTGAGTGCAGCAAGCTCGTTATTCCCTACGACACTACCTCAGAATCAAACGAAGCGCCCGGCCGGCTGTTTTGAGCCGAATACACCAGGGTATTCTGTCTTTGTGAACAAGCGATATGTACAGGTTGCGCTGCCGGTACCGTTGCGCAGACAGTATGACTATATCGTCGGCGACCCGTTCAAGCACATCAAGTTGTTACCGGGGATGCGGGTCAGCGCACCCTTCGGACGCCGCAAGGAGCAGGTCGGCATCGTGCTGTCGGTCTCTGACCACACGTCTGTCCGGCCTGATCGGTTAAAGTCCCTCAGTAATATCATTGACGATGAACCGCTTTTTTCACTCCGCCACTTCGAGCTACTGTGCTGGGCGCCGACTATTACCACCATCCAGTCGGTGAAGCGTTATTCAGCGCTTTGCCTGTGCGGCTACGGCAGGGAAAAGGACTGCCCGATAAGGACAGCGATATACCAGCATCTTCCTCGAAGAGCGTGATTGAAGACAGGGGTTTTGACCTGAACCCGCAACAAATCCTGGCGATTGACGCAATCTCGGCAAATCCGGATAAGTATCGCGCTCACTTGTTGCAGGGGGTAACGGGCAGCGGCAAGACGGAAGTCTATATTGAAGCGGTAAAACGCGTGCTGGCACAGAACAGGCAGGCGCTGATCCTGGTGCCTGAAATCGGCTTGACGACACAATTCATCGACCGGCTCAGGCAGCGTCTCGCGGTCGACATCCGCGTCCAGCATTCCGCGCTGAACGAGACAGAACGGCTGCGCAACTGGGTCGCGGCGAGGAATGGCATTGCGCCGGTGATCATCGGAACCCGTTCCGCAGTCTGGACGCCACTGAAATCCCCCGGGATATACATTGTAGACGAAGAACACGATCCATCTTACAAACAGGACAGTGGGTTCCGTTATTCTGCCAGGGACATTGCATTGCTTCGCGGCAAGTTTGACGCGGCGCCGGTTGTGCTGGGTTCCGCCACGCCTTCGCTCGAGACAATAAAAAATGTCAGCAACGGCAAATTCGCGCAACAGGATCTGCCGGCCCGGGTATCCGGAGCAAAGCCGCCGGAAATCCGCTTCATCGACCTTCGAAATGAACCGGTCTCCGGCGCCGTATCGAAAATCCTGTTGGATGAGATTGCAGCCACGCTGGACCATGGCAACCAGGCATTGCTGTTCCTCAACAGGAGAGGCTATGTGCCCGTCATTCTCTGCCACAGTTGCGGCTGGTATGCAGAATGCAGCCGCTGCAGCGCAAAGTTGACCTACCATAAAGATAAACACTGCCTGGTCTGTCACCATTGCGACGCCCGCAGGAGTCTGCCGGCAACCTGTCCGGACTGTGGCGAGGCCGAACTGGTCGAAGTCGGTCATGGCACCCAACACCTGGACCAGACCCTTGCCGAACATTTCCCGAAGGCGAGGATCTTGCGCATAGACCGCGACAGCACCCGCCGTAAGGGATCCATGGAGAAGATGATCAGGGAGATCACGACGGGCGATGCCGATATACTGATTGGCACGCAGATGCTCGCCAAGGGGCACCATTTTCCGCGCCTGACCCTGGTAGGCATCGTCGACGCGGATGCAGGACTGCTCAGCACCGATTTTCGTGCCAGTGAACGTATGGCCCAGCTCATAGTCCAGGTGAGCGGCAGGGCCGGACGAGAGAACAGGCCCGGTACCGTTTACATCCAGACCCACTTCCCCGGACATCCGCTGTTGCAAAGCCTGGTCTCACGGGGTTATGCCGATTTTGCCCGTTTGCTGTTGGGTGAAAGACAGGACGCGCAGTTGCCCCCTTATGCCAGTCTCGCGTTACTTGGGGCTGAAGCTACCGGACGCGAAGCCGCTGAAACTTTCCTGAGTGAGGCGCGCGATCAACTGGGTGATGACCGCGACTTGCATATCTTCGGGCCGGTGGCCGCGCCGATTGAAAAGAGAAGGGGGCGTTATCGCAGCCAATTGCTGATCCTGTCCGGTAACAGGAACACGCTCAGAAAAATGTTAGCGCCCTGGTGCCGCGCACTGGAAGCGATGCCCGCGGCTAAGCGCACCCGGTGGTTTCTGGATATCGACCCCCAGGATATGTTGTGAGTCAGCGCAACTCAATCAACATGAATTCTATATTATTGTCCGTCAATCTGCGGCGCACGTCTTGCATTTCGCCAACGCTGGTATAAGGTCCCAGGCGCACCCGGTGCCTGACATCCTGGGCATTGAGCAGGACCCGCTGGATGTCGGCAAAGATACCCAGTAATGCCAGTCGCGCCTTGACCTGATCTGCTGAATCAAAATCCTTGAACGAGCCAACCTGGAGGACATAACCGGTTACGCCATCGTCTGCGCCACGCTCCAATGCTGCGTACTGTTCCTGTTCAGCAACTGTTTCGTCACTCTGACCCGGGGCGAGACGCTCTTCGGCCGCCGCCGCAGGCGCTTCTTCCCGAGGGCCATCTTCACCGGCCATCCATTCGGAGATATTGACTTTCTTGTTGCGCAACGTGTCGTAGAACGTGAATTTGACATCGGGTTTATCCATTTCAGTTGGCGCCTGGGTTACTTCTGCCGGGCTGAAAGGATCGGCTTCTGAACTCGGCGCGGCAACCTGGTAGCGCAAAAAAACGATGAATGCAACTAACAACCCAATGGACAGCCCGGACAGGAATGAGAGTATGTTGCCGCCGATGAAGGCGCGCTCGCGCTTGGTTTTGGAACCGGTTTTTTTCTGGTATTTCGCCCGCATTTGTCATTCGGAGTTTATCACAGATGTACTCCTGCGAGTACGTTTTCTACAATGCTGCGAGCAGGAATGCGATGGCAGCGACCACAGCCGCCAGCGTAATTTAATGGGGTCGGGTCTATCTGCACAATCTCACGTCCCAAGTGCGCGTAGCAATCGTCAAGGTGATGGACGATCTGAAAAACGTAGCAATCAAACTCTCATGATCAGGTCTCTGCACACGTATGTAACTGTTGGCACAAGACCAAGGTCAGTCCCACGTACCACTCCCACAACAGCAGGAGTCCAATCGAAAACTGTGCCACCCGAAGGGCGACCCATTGTTCACCTGGATTCCTGCTTACGCAGGAATGGGTTCGGGGGGACGCTCACATGAACATCGCCACCATAACCACTCCCGCGAAAGCGGGAGTCCAGTCGAATACTGCGTCGCCCGCAGGGCGACCCCTTGTCTCACTGGATTCCCGCTTCCGCGGGAATGGGGCGGGGCGCAGGTCAGCTAGCAAAATTTACGTAGAAATATAACGTAAACTCGGATTAACGCGGCGCCGGCCTGAAACGGGCTGTTCAATTATGGCCTGCCCGCCTCGATCAATGCCTGGGCCAGTAGTTTGGGGTTGGTATAACAGACTTCATGGCTACCCGGCTTCTGCACGACCCTGCACAGGCCCAGGCGGTCCGCCATCCTGGGATACCAGGCATACTCTCCATGGGGCAGGACAAGATCATCCGTGAAGTTGATATAGCTCCTGGGGACGTTCAGCCGTTGAAAGCCCCGCATGCTGATCTTTTCGTTTTGTGAATAGACACAGACCGGCTTCAGGCCCGCATAAACCCGCTCGGCCGTTTCCAGGTCGGCATCGTTGATGAAGCGTTCGCGAAAAACGTCGAAAGGCAACATCCAGTTGGTTCTCTCGCCTTCTTTTTTGATGATCGCGTCAAACATCTGGCGGTGCCCGGGTGTTACCACATCATAGATGCATTCCCCGTCTTCCAGCACCAGGGCGTTCTGAAATACCAGACGCTTGACGCGGTCGGCCACCTGTTCTGCCACGTTCGGAATCACGATCCCGGCAAAGCTGTGGCCCGCCAGGATGAAGTCGCGGATGTCTTTCTCCAGGATGTAGTCAACCACGGACCTCACACAATCCGCCTGGGTGAAAAAATTGCCGGCTTCCTCACCGTGGCCGGCCATCGTTGGCGCATAGGCGATGTGGCCGTGCCTGTTGAGTTCCTCGATCACCTGACTCCAGCAGGATTCATCGTGCATGGAACCATGCACCAGCACAAATGTCAGTTTCATGTCTGTATATGTCTCACTATAATCATCACCGAGCGGGTTGATATCATTAAGCAACCTACTCGCCGCCCCCGGCTTCTGTCAAGGCCGACTCCCAGGCAATCAGCGCTTTTTTGTTCTCGATTCCCCAGCGATAACCTCCCAGCAAGCCGGATGTGCGTAAAATACGATGGCAGGGTATCAGGTAAGAGACCGGATTGGCGCCCACTGCAGAAGCTGTGGCTCTAACGGCTGAAGGGTTGCCGGTAAGTTGCGCCAACTGCTTGTAGGAGATCAGACTCCCTTCCGGTATTCTGAGCAGGGCGCGCCAGACATTGACCTGGAAATTTGTGCCTCTGACGAAAAGACGAAACTGTTTCTGATGCCCGTCACGTTCTTGATTTCCGGCGTTGAACAGGCTGTTCGCCAATGGGCCGGTACGTAGCGGATCGCAGTAAATCTGCGCCGCGGGCCAACGCTTGTCCATCTCGTTTGCCTCCTGCTCAAGCAGTTCCATTGAACCGAACGCCAATTCGCAGATGCCTTTATCGGTCAGCGCCAGCAACATCATCCCGATCGGACAAGGATGGATGCCATAATATATCTTCAGGCCGTAACCGAGTCGCTTGTATTGACCCGGGGTAACTGCCTCGATGGAAACAAACTGATCATGCAGCCGGCCTGGCCCCGACAAACCCAGGTCAAGCGCCGTGTCAAGTATACTGGCCGATTTATCCAACAATTTCCTCGCGTGCTGTACCGTCAGGAACTCCAGGAAGCGCTTGGGACTCACCCCCACCCAGGACGTGAATTTCTTCTGGAAGTGCCAGGGGCTCAAGCCGAAGTGGGTCGCTACCTGCTCAAGAGAAGGTTGCAGGCCGGCGTTATCGCGAATATAGGCAATCGCTTGCGCAATCTGTTCATAATCTCCCGCCTGGGTTAAGCGATTAGCGACATTCATCGGAAAAGTATAGGTTATTCAGACATCCCATCCACCCGAATCTTGCTATCCGGCACAGAAGAACCAGTCAAGCGAAAGGAACAAGTCGTGATCTTCGAATACGTTTGTCACGTGTAAGCAATGGCACACGATGGACAATGCTCGTCGCCGCTATCAATTCATCAGCCGGGTCACTCCGGAAATCCAGTTGAGTTGAAACGCGAGCTATGTCCAAATCAATAGGCCAGACGTGAATACTCGACAAAACGGTCTCAATCTCCGGTTCATCGAGGTCAATCAGGATTCTGCCAAGTTGAACAAGCTTTGCTAATTCCCATAGGACAATGGCAGAAATGCCCCAGGGATTATCTCTGAGCAGAGACCGCTCGCTGGGACGAATCTCATCGCACAACGCGTGGATCAGAACATGGGTATCAAGATTGATCATCGGCATCCCATGCCAGCCCGGTCGAAAAAATGTCCCCATGCACAGAGAGTTTGTTACGCAGACATCCAATCAATGATCCGGGCTGTTTCGGGTAAGGAATGACCCGGGCGACAGGCCGGCCGTGCTTGGTAATCACAATACCCTGAGCATCAAGATTGTCAAGCAACGCCAGGCAATGTTCCTTGAATTTTGCGGCGCCGATGGTGGGTAGAGATTTCATTGAAAATAAAGTGTCTATATTTTATGACCAGTCACATATTATGGACATATTTTCGATATTGTCAATTATCATGTTAAGGAACATCTGATTAAGTCAGATGTTACTACGATACAAGGATGCATCGACAAGTCCAGGATGGACTTGTTCAGAGTTTCCTTAAATTCATCGGGCTGAGCACGATGCCGTCCTCATCGGCATAGAGCCAGTCTCCAGGTTTGAAGGTGGCGTCGGCGAAGTTCAGGGTGATGTCGCGTTCGCCCTTGCCTTGCTTGACGCTGCGCCTGGGGTTCGTGCCTAGGGATTTGATGCCGATCTCCAGTGTAGAGATGACTGCGGAATCCCTGATGCATCCATGGACGATCAATCCCTCCCAGCCATTCTTTATACCCAGTTCCGCCAGCTTATCGCCGACCAGGGCGCAACGGATTGACCCGCCGCCATCCACCACCAGCACGCGGCCATCGCCAGGTTCTTCCAGGGCAGCACGGACGAGGGAATTGTCCTCGAAACACTTTACCGTGGAGATGGGGCCGGCGAATGCTGTTTTGCGACCGAATGACTGCATCAGAATGTTGGCCACCTGGACTTTGCCTTCATGCTCATCGTAAAGATCTGCTGTTGAAAATGTCATTTCTTTTGCCTGTTCCGCTTCCAGTCTTTGACGACTTTCGCTTGCCGTTTGTTCATTGCCAGGGCATCGGCCTGCACGTCTTTGGAAATCGTGGCGCCGGCAGCTATCGTGGCGCCGTCGCTGATTCTCAGCGGGGCGATGAGTTCGGTATTGGAACCGATAAACACGTCATCGCCGATGATTGTCCTGTGTTTCTCAACCCCATCGTAGTTGCAGGTAATTGTTCCGGCGCCAATGTTAACCCGTTCACCCACCTTGCTGTCGCCGATGTAGCTCAGATGGTTCGCTTTTGACCCCTGACCTATTTCCGATTGTTTTATCTCGACGAAATTGCCGATATGTATGTCTTCACCGAGGCTGGAACCGGGTCGAATCCTGGCGAACGGCCCGATCCTGTTGCTTGCGCCGATATCGGCATTATCCACAATGCAGTTGGCAAAGATATTTGCCCCGTCCCCAATGCGGGTATCCCGGATCACGCAGTTGGGGCCGATCGAAACCCGGCTGCCGATATTCACATCCCCTTCTATGACGACGTTGATGTCGATAAAAACATCCTCGCCGGTTCTCAGACTCCCGCGCAAATCGAAGCGCGCCGGGTCGGCCAGGGTGACTCCCCGCCGCATCAATTCCTCAGCCTGCAGAAGCTGGTAGTGACGTTCCAGCTCTGCCAGTTGGACACGGTCATTCACGCCTTTTATCTCCATGACCGATGCGCTGGAAAGCGTCCGCACCGCTACACCTTCGGCAACAGCCAGACCGACAATATCCGTCAGCAGGTATTCCTGTTGGGCATTATCGTCGGTGAGCTGACCCAGCCATTTTTTCATTCGCGCCGAACGCACTACCATGATCCCGGTATTGATCTCGCACAAGGATTTCTCCGCTTCGCTGGCATCTTTCTGTTCGACGATTTTCAGGATCTTGCCCTCATGATCGCGCACTATACGGCCATAACCCGTGGGGTCTTCAACGCGGGCGGTAAGCAGGCTGAACCCGGTATCTGCCGCCGCTTCCGCAAGCGCGGCCAGGGTTTCCCGGGTAATCAAAGGCACGTCACCATAGAGAACGATGACATGATGGGATCGGGGAATGGAATCGATAACCTGCATCAAGGCATGGCCAGTGCCCAGTTGCCGCTCCTGTCTGACCCAATGAGCGCGCAAGGTCTGATGCGCTGCGCGTACCTGCTCGCCCCCGTGCCCGTCAATAATATAGACCTGATCACAGGCGCGGATGGCGCTATCGTAAACATGCGCCAGCAGTGTTCTGCCCGCCAAGGTATGCATGACCTTGGGCAGTGAGGAGCGCATACGCTTGCCTTGTCCGGCGGCAAGGATAACAGCGCTCAGAGGCATGATATCGAGTTACGGTTCATCTACCACGGGCGACTGAATGCAAGAGACATACAGGGTTGTATGGTAGCAGATTTTTTGTTTGTGTCCTTATCCGTTTATTGCGTGAGACATAGCGCTAACGCCCGCTGCGCTGGCGTAACCGGCGGATAGCTTGCAGTTGGGCAACTGCTTCTGCGTTTCTTGCCAGAGCAGTGGCGTATTCCATTTCCGCTTCGCGATCGTGTAACTGGCGTTCGGCTTCCTCCTTGGCCTTGAGTACCGCCGCTTCATCTAGGTCTTCGGCGCGCATGGCCGTATCTGACAGTACCGTGACCACATTCGGTTGCACTTCCAGCATCCCGCCGGATACATAAAATCCCTCCTCGTTGCCACCGGCATGCCTGACACGGACTTCACCGGGCGCCAGTTGTGTCACCAACGGTGTGTGTCCCGGCGCAATACCCACTTCTCCCAGGATAGCCGGCGCAAAAACCATTTCCGCATCACCGGAAAAGATTTCCTTTTCGGCGCTGACGATGTCAACCTGTATCGTACTCATAATCTACTCCACCTCTCTCGCCAATCCAGTTGCCGCTGCGGCAAGCCTGTTTTCGCTGGCATGCAGTTCCGACCGCATTAAATCGATTTGCTTTTTTCCACAGCTTCTTCGATCGTGCCGACCATGTAAAAAGCCTGCTCCGGCAGGTGATCGTATTCGCCGTTGACGATGGCCTTGAAACCGCTGATGTTGTCTTTCAGGGAGACGTACTTGCCCGGTGTGCCGGTAAAAACTTCGGCGACGGTGAACGGCTGCGACAGGAAGCGTTGAATCTTGCGCGCCCTTGCCACCACCAGCTTGTCTTCTTCCGATAATTCATCCATGCCCAGGATGGCGATAATGTCGCGCAACTCCTTGTAACGTTGTAAGGTATTTTGTACCGCTCTTGCGGTTTCATAATGATCCTGACCGACCACCAGCGGGTCCAACTGGCGCGATGTGGAATCCAGCGGATCTACCGCCGGATAGATACCCAGCTCGGCTATCTGACGGGACAGTACCACGGTCGCATCAAGGTGAGCAAAGGTTGTGGCCGGGGACGGATCAGTCAGGTCATCGGCCGGGACATAGACGGCCTGTATCGAGGTAATGGAACCGGTGCGGGTGGAAGTAATACGTTCCTGCAAGCGACCCATTTCTTCGGCCAGCGTGGGTTGGTAACCCACCGCCGACGGCATGCGTCCCAACAGGGCTGATACCTCGGTACCGGCGAGGGTAAAACGATAAATATTATCGACAAAGAACAGGACATCCCGACCCTCATCGCGGAATTTCTCCGCCAGTGTCAGTCCGGTCAGGCCTACCCGGAGCCGGTTGCCCGGCGGCTCGTTCATCTGTCCGTAAACCATGGACACCTTGGATTCCTCAAGGTTTTCAATATTGACGACGCCGGCTTCCTGCATTTCGTGATAGAAATCATTCCCTTCACGGGTGCGCTCTCCGACGCCGGCGAACACGGACAAACCGGAATGCTGGGTGGCGATGTTGTTGATGAGTTCCATCATGTTAACCGTCTTGCCGACCCCGGCGCCGCCGAACAAGCCAACTTTGCCACCCTTTGCGAACGGGCAAACCAGGTCGATTACCTTGATGCCCGTCTCAAGCAATTCCGTGGTAGGACTTAAGTCGGTAAACTTGGGCGCCTGGCGGTGGATACTCCATTTTTCTTCGGACTCGACTTCGCCGCGCTCATCAATCGGTTGGCCCAGTACATTCATGATCCGACCCAGGGTCTTCTCGCCTACCGGAATGGAGATTGGCGCGCCCGTGTTATCCACCTTCAGACCACGCTGTAACCCATCCGTTGATCCGAGCGCAATCGTGCGTACGATACCGTCGCCCAGTTGCTGTTGCACTTCGAGCGTGGTTTCCACACCTTCGGCGTCCACGTTCAGCGCATCGTACACCTTGGGTATTGCGTGACCGGGAAATTCCACGTCCACCACCGCGCCGATGATTTGTACTATGTTTCCAGCACTCATTCTTGTTTATCCTCGATAAATTTAACAGAAGCTCTGACTTAATCTCAGAGTTTCCTTGGATTGATATAATCAGACTGCCGCTGCGCCGCCGACAATCTCTGAAATTTCCTGTGTGATCGCAGCCTGGCGCGCCTTGTTGTAAATCAATTGCAATTCTTCGATCAGCGTTCCGGCATTATCGGATGCGCTTTTCATCGCTACCATGCGCGCCGCCTGTTCACAGGCGATATTCTCCACCACCGCCTGGTAAATCAACGATTCGATATAGCGTTGCAACAACTGCTCAAGCACCTCTTTGGCATCGGGCTCATAAATGTAATCCCAGTAATGTGTTAATTCCTCGTCCTGAATGGAGCGAATCGGCAAAAGCTGCTCAACCGTTGGTTTTTGTGTCATTGAATTGACAAAATGGTTGGAGACGATGTACAACTCGTCGATCTTCTCCTGCAGGTAAGCATCCAATATTGCCTTGATAGCGCCGATCAGTATATCGAGACCGGGAGCATCCCCGATATGAGTAGTCTGGGCGAGGACGTTTGTGCCGAAGCGTCGGAAATAGCCTGCCGCCTTGTTGCCGATGATACTCAGATCAATGCCAATCCCGGAGTCATCCCATTCTTTCATCTTCGCAAGAACATCGCGAAACAGGTTTGAGTTAAGTCCGCCACAAAGACCGCGATCGGTAGATATCACGATCAACCCGACACGCTTTATCTCCGTCCTGGGAACAAGATAAGGATGCTTGTATTCAGGATTGGCCGCGCCCAGGTGGGCAATCACATTGCGTATCTTATCGGCGTACGGGCGCGCGGCGCGCATCCGTTCCTGTGCCTTGCGCATCTTGCTCGCGGCAACCATTTCCATGGCCTTGGTGATCTTCTGCGTGTTTTTCACGCTTGCGATCTTGGTACGAATTTCTTTGCCTACTGCCATTTGCTCTTGTTGTTCCTGATGTTTACGCTGACACTGCCCGGATAAGGACTATTATCCCGTTGGTTGAAAAGTCCGGGAGACCTTACCATGTATGATTCTGTTTGAAATCCTCCAGGCTCTTTGTTAAAGCAGCCTCAACGGCTTCGGTATACGCTGCTTTTTCCTGGATTTCCGCCATCAGTTCTTTCTGCTCGCTATGCATGTAGTCATGCAATGCCGCCTCGAAATCACTCACCTTTTCCAACTCCACGTCATCGAGGAAACCGTTTTCTACCGCAAAAAGACTCACCGCTATCGCAGCTACGCTTAACGGGGAGTATTGTTTCTGTTTCATCAATTCCATCACGCGCTGACCGCGTTCCAACTGTTTGCGGGTTGCTTCATCCAGGTCGGAGGCAAATTGCGCAAATGCAGCCAGCTCACGGTATTGGGCCAACGCCAGGCGGATACCACCGCCCAGCTTCTTGATGATCTTTGTCTGCGCCGCGCCGCCCACGCGGGAAACCGATAAACCGGCGTTAATAGCCGGTCGGAAACCGGAATTGAACAGGTCTGTTTCCAGGTAAATCTGGCCGTCGGTGATTGAAATCACGTTGGTGGGGACAAACGCGGACACATCGCCTGCCTGGGTCTCGATAATGGGCAATGCAGTGAGCGAACCGGTCTTGCCCTTAACCTTACCGCCGGTCATTTTCTCGACTGCGTCTGCATTGATACGAGACGCCCGTTCCAGCAATCTTGAATGCAGGTAGAAGACGTCGCCCGGGTAGGCTTCACGCCCCGGCGGTCGCCGCAACAACAATGAGACCTGGCGATAAGCCCAGGCTTGCTTGGTCAAGTCATCATAAATTATCAGCGCGTCTTCACCGCGGTCACGAAAATATTCACCCATCGCGCAACCGGAGTAAGGCGCAATATACTGCATTGCCGCGGAATCCGATGCGGTGGCCGCAACAATGATGGTGTGTTCCAGCGCCCCGTGTTCTTCCAGTTTGCGAATAACAACATTGATTGACGAGGCCTTTTGTCCAATGGCCACGTAGATACATTTCACCCCGGTGCCTTTCTGGTTGATGATGGTATCCACTGCTACTGCGGTTTTCCCGGTTTGCCGGTCGCCGATGATCAACTCGCGTTGCCCGCGCCCGATCGGTACCATCGAGTCGATAGATTTCAAACCGGTTTGTACCGGCTGTGAAACGGACTGTCTCTGAATCACGCCGGGCGCGATCTTTTCGATGGGTGAGGATTCATCGGTATCGATTTCGCCTTTCCCGTCAATGGGAGTCCCCAGCGAGTCGACGACGCGTCCCAATAATGCCTCTCCCACGGGTACTTCCAGGATGCGCTTGGTGCATTTGACGGTATCGCCTTCGGAAATGTGTTCGTAACTTCCCAGTATCACGGCGCCGACTGAATCCCGTTCCAGGTTAAGAGCCAGGCCGTAGGTATTACCGGGAAATTCGAGCATCTCCCCCTGCATCGCATCACTCAGACCATGGATCCTGGCAATCCCGTCCGACAGGTTGACCACTGTGCCTTCCGTGCGCGCTTCGGTATCCAGGTCAAAATCCTGTATCTTCTTTTTTATCAGTTCACTGATTTCTGTAGCGCTGATTGACATCGCTGTTCCTCATTTTTTCTTTCAATAGCCGCAGATGAGACAGGCAGACACAAACCAGATGGTGTTGAAGCGGTCGGCCCTTCAGTCTGATACTGTTTTTCATCTACAGTCGGGTATGATTTGTGGGTTTCACGTCAGCTTAGTTGATTACGCATTTCGGTCAGCCGGCCACGCAAAGACGCATCAATGATCGAATCACCGGCGCGGATAACAGCGCCGCCAATCAAGGACTGGTCGATTGAAGTAACGATATTTACCTGTTTGCCCAAGCGTGCCGATATTGAGCCGGCTATAGTGTCCTTTTGTTGCTGGTCCAATTCATATGCCGTTACGACTTCAACTTCCAGCCTGCCTTCCGCGTCTGCCCGCATCTGTTCGTACAACTGCTTAATCTGCGGCGCATATTGCAACCGCTCTGCCTGAACCAGTATCTTTACCAGGTTTCGGCCTGTGTCGGAAAGCCCATCGCGATACACATCAAAGATCAATTCCTGCAGTTGCTCCGAACTGACTTTGGGGTTGAAAATCAGCCGGCGCATATCAGGGTCGGAGACAAGCAGGCCCAACAAGTCCAGCATGCTCGACCACTCCGCCACCTGTTGCGACTCCTGGGCCAACTCAAACACGGCGGTCGCATAAGGTCTTGCTATGGTGACATTCTCTAGCATCGGTGCAATAGCGTCCTATTTGAGGCTGTGTTACAAACGTGCGCCAATGTTGGCCAATACTTCATCATGCGCGGTCTTATCGACTTCACGCATCAGGATTTGTTCGGCGCCGGCCAACGCAAGCGTCGCGACTTCCTCTCGCAACTGGTCTCTCGCCAGGGTGCGTTCCTGTTCGATTTCAGACCGGGCTGCTTCGATCAAGCGTTCGCCTTCCGTCTTTGCCGTGTTCTTCGCTTCTTCCATAATCTCATCCCCGCGTCTTTGCGCCTGGGCGATGATCTCCGCGGCCTGTTGTTTGCCTTCTTCCACCAACTCCACCAGGCGGCGGTCGGCTTCCGTCAGCTTGGTCTGACCGGCCTCAGCGGCGGCGAGGCCATCGGCGATACGTTTTTCGCGTTCCTGCAGGGCCTGCATTATCGGCGGCCAGACAAACCGCATACAGAACCAGACAAAGATGAACAGCGATATCGCCTGGCCGAGCAGGGTAAGATTAATGTTCATGCAGCAGGCTCCGCGCTGTTTAGTGTGTTTCGGCCGAAGCGTCGGCGGTTGCTACCTGCATAACTGCCGGACTCGCTTCCGCCACACTGGCGGCAGGCTCTTCGTATTGTCCCAGGAACGGGTTGGCGAACATCAAAAACGCCGCGAAAGCGATCGCGATAATCGGCACCGCGTCGGTCAGACCGAGCATCAGGAACATCCTTGGAGTCAGTACGCCGGCCAACTCCGGCTGTCGGGCCAGACCCTCCAGAAATTTGCTGCCCAGTATGCCGATGCCGACACCGGCGCCTAGCGCTCCCAAACCGATCATAATGCCGGCGGCAAGAGCTGAGAAACTGATGATGGATTCCATAGAATGTCTCCTGTCAGATATTTATAGATGGAAAGTTAATGGGTTTCGTGCGACATGCTGAGATAAACAATCGTCAACATCATAAAAATATAGGCTTGTAACGTGATAACCAGTATATGAAAGATCGCCCAGGGCACGGACAGCGTCCATTGTGCCCAGAAAGGAATCAGGGCGGCGATTAAAATGAATATGAGTTCCCCTGCAAACAGGTTGCCGAACAGCCGCAACGACAACGATAACGGCTTGGCGAACAGTGACACCAGTTCCAGTATCAGGTTAACTGGCAGTAACGCCTTGCCGAACGGGTGGAAAGCCAATTCTCCGAAGAATCCGCCTACTCCTTTTACCTTAATGGAGTAATAAATCATCAGGAAGAATACGGAAAGAGCCAATCCGAAGGTCGCGTTGACATCGGTGGTAGGCACCACTTTCATGTACTCGATACCCATAAGGTAGGTAGCGTGAGGAATAAAGTCCACCGGTATCAGATCCATGAAGTTCATCAGGAAAATCCACACAAACAAGGTCAGCGCCAACGGCGCAATGAGCGGATTTTTGCCGTGAAAGGTTTCCTTTACGGAGTTGTCCACCATTTGCACAATGACCTCTATACAGGATTGCAGGCGCCCCGGCTTTTCAATGGAAATCGACACAGCAACCCTGCGGAATAGCCACAGGAATAATCCCCCAAGCAGTATCGACCAGAACATGGTATCCACATGGATAGCCATAAACCCCATGTCGGCTGCTTCCTCGACGGAGTGGGCAAACCCCCAACTACCGTCCGGATGGCGACCGTATGTCAGATTCTGTAAGTGATGCCGGATATATTCCGCCGGTGTGCCTGCTGCCAATATTTAATCCTCCGTCTGCTTCCTGTGCTACGTTACCCTCGACCGGCGCGCAGGTTCACACTCAGCGCCCAGGCGTATACTGTCAGCGTCGCGGCATACGTGGTCACGAATACCGGAAAATTGACCGGCGCCGTCGCAAACACGATGCAGAACAGCGCTATCACCAGTAATATTTTCATAAAATGCGCCAGGCACAGGTTTCTGACGAACTGCTGCGCGCTCTTCGCCTTGCTGCCGAATACCTTTCTCCCCGTATACCACGTCGATAGCGCGCTGATGCCACCTGCAAGAATGGCAGACAAGGCCGCGATGCGGCCCAGCGCCGGCAGCAGCAATACGCCGGCACAGAGCGCTATGCCGATTTGCATCAATGCGATCCTGTCAGGAACGACATTTATTCTCGGAGATTTCAAAAACCTGTCCACCAGGCACAACTCCCGTTTACGAGATGTGTTCAGTTGTATTTCTGCCCGGGGATCGGACCGTTCAGTCGTTGCTTTTATCCACGGTAACGGGCAAAGTCGGGCGATTATAAAGGACTTGTCAGATTAAATCAATCATTGCGTTGCACAAAATTATTTCCCGAGCTTTTTATAGCCGTCTGATACAGTTTTAATATTGCTTTGAGACCAATCCAGCCAGTTTCTTACGTGCCTGCCAGCATTTTATATCTGCCTTTACAATAAGGATAAATATCGAATTTGATAGACGGTTCCATAAGAACTTCGACTTTGATTTGTCAACCTCGAAGACCTGACTTAATCAGAGGTTCCCTATTTTAGGTTGACTCTAAAATAAACATGTCTATTATAGAGTTAGCTCTAAAATTTACATGAACAAAGACGCACTGTGCAATAATGACTATCCATCGATACCTGACAGCGAGTGTCAAGGCAGACCTGGCGGAAAAAATGGTCTTTTTGGGTGGACCAAGGCAAGTGGGTAAAACGACGCTTTCCCTCAGCCTGATACCTGGCGCTGACGAGTCTCATCCGGCATACCTGAATTGGGACTTGCACGAGGTCCAACGCATGCTCCTGAACGGGCAATTGCCGGCGGAGCAATCGCTGCTTATTTTAGATGAGATTCACAAGCACAAAGGCTGGCGCAACCTGGTCAAGGGCTTTTACGATAAACACAGGTCAAATAAGCGTTTTCTCGTTACCGGCTCGGCGCGTCTGGATCATTATCGGCGCGGTGGCGATTCATTACAGGGACGTTACCATTACTTGCGTCTGCATCCTTTTTCGTTATACGAATTGAATGCTGCGCCAACCGGGTCGGATTTATCGGCATTACTGCGTTATGGCGGTTTTCCCGAACCGTTTTTAAAGCAGAACACCCGTCATTGGAAAAGGTGGCAGAGGGAAAGACAAAGCCGTGTTATACAAGAGGACCTGGTCAACCTGGAAAACGTGAAGGAAGTATCGCAACTGGGTTTATTGGCCCGGATCTTGCCCGATAAGGTGTCTTCAACCCTTTCCGTCAACAACCTGAAACAAGACTTGTCTGTCGCCTATGAAACTGCGGAGAGGTGGGTCACGATCCTGGAAAACCTTTACTATTGTTACAGGATTTCGCCCTATGGGTTGCCCCACTTGCGCGCCTTGAAGAAAGAGAGGAAGCTGTATCTTTGGGATTGGTCTCTTTGTAGCGATGCCGGCGCGCGCTTCGAGAATATGGTCGCATCCCACTTGTTGAAGTATTGTCATTTCCTGGAAGATACCGAAGGCGATGCGATGGCATTGACGTTTATTCGGGATGCGGCCGGGAGAGAGCTTGACTTTGTCGTGACGCAAAACGGCAAGCCACTATTTGCGGTTGAATGCAAAACCGGGGAACGAAACCTGGGCAAGAACATCGCGTACTTTTCTCAACGCACCGATATTCCTTATTTTTACCAGGTACATATCGGGGACAAAGACTACGAACAGCCGGAATTAAACGCCAGAGTTATTCCGTTTACTCGTTTTTGTGAATTGTTGAAATTATAAAGCGGAAACCCAACCATAACGGCCGCCTTGCCCGACAAGCGCGGATCTGCATTACTTTAATCATTCTCAGCATTTGGTTTAGCGCTCCCAGGTCCACGCTATCACCTTGGCCACATCTTAAACAAACACCGGCGTAAAACGCGCCTCGGCACAGGCCAATGGAAATACCAGCGGCGCCAACTTGAGCAATGTCGCAAAGCGGTTGAAGAAACTGTCCTCAATACCGAAAATCACAGAAGGATGGTAACTGGTGACCCGGATACCTACGGCGGCATGAACCATATCTTCCGCCGCCCCCTTGCTGCGCAGGTAATGGCTGGCTCCGGCCAGCGCATCCGCATCGATTGCGCTCATATGCAACAGGCGCTGTATGTTGAGCCGCCGGCAAGCGCGGATAACCTTGCCGGTCAACTCCACATGCACATGGTGAAAACCAGAATCGTTGCGCCCACCCTCATTCAGAATCCCGACCAGGTTGATGACCGCATCACAGCCAGACAATGCAGCAGAGAGTTGCTCCTGGTCGTGAACATCTACCTCAACCTGCTCCAGGTTCGCCAAGGAACCAAGAACTGGGTGGTTGCCCGTCCGTAAGCGTGTCAATATTTTCAACTCATAACCGGCATGGCTCAATTCCCGAGCGAGCGCGCAGCCGAGAAAACCACTACCACCAAGGATGCCGATCTTTCTGATGTTATACTCATTCCTGGTGTGTAGAGATGAATGGTAAGGTATCGCCCTGAATTTATGTATTGTTATTTTGAGAGACAATAAGCAACACGAGGGGAGTACACCACCATAAAACAAGATACTGTAGTTGCCCTGAAAATGCCAGAAGATGATGAGGATATTCAGGCCCGTAGTATTTGGTGAGGTTGTCTGTCCATAAACGGGAATTGGATTGTGTATTCGTTCAACAATATCTAAGAAGTATTACCTGTAGCGCTTCGGTGTGTCACCTCACCGGCAGCGTCAGCGTGGGTCCCCTGGATTGGGTTTGACCGGCCTGCAGGTCGAACAATTGTCTTAGCAGCATGAAGGTGGATTTAGTTTCGAGGTCAGTGTCTTCAATGTAGAACCAGTGGTTGCGGTAGTAGGTGGCGATGTACGCGTTTTCGGGTCGTTCGGTGGCGGATTTGACTTTGAACAAGCGGCCGGCCGGGGTGTTGTTCCAGTCGAATGCGCCGCCGGTTTTTGCTGTTGTGGTAGTAACAAGGCCGTCGTACCGATGGCGGGCCGGAATTTCGACATTTTGCGACAGGTAATACAGCAGGCCGGAGATGGAACGGGTGCGTACTGACCATTGCGTGTGTTTTATTTCCAGGAAGTCTGTGCTCAATTCAAAGTCATTGATATTACGGTCCAGTTGCAGCAACTCATAAATCCGGTCAGTTTCATATTTGTGATCATCCTGGCCGGTAACCAGTCTGACGATGATGGCATCGCCGCCCTCATTTTGCCTGGCGCCGATTTCTATCAACTGTTTTTTTTGTAGCGCGCTCAATGCTTGCAGTAAAACGCTGAATTGTTCGTGCTCAGGTTCATGCTTCGGGGTCGGCCCGGAGGCGTTGGGCGCGTTGTAGAGATCATTGATTCGTTCCAGGCACAGGCCGAACACCCGATCGATATTCCAACCTGATTGTGTCAACACCAGGATGTCTTCCAGTTGCACGGGGCTGAGGATGCTCTTTAGCAGATCTTCACCTTGCAGGGGTGTGTAGGAAATTGTTGGTTTGTCGAAATAGGCGACCCCGGCGCCGGGGCTGATACTGTCGCTGCCCCCGAAATTGACTCCGGCATTGAGCCCGGCATTCGCGCTCAGCGACAGGCTAGCCGTCACGCTACCGATTTCCAGGAAAAAAGGCACATCACGGTAGCGCATCCGCACCAGGTTTTGCAGCATCTGCTCATTGATGGAGGCAATTATGGCTTGATTGTAGGCGGGATGCGTGCGTTCCAGGGCCGTCGGGCCGAACGCTGACTGGCAGCCGGATAGCAGGACCGGCAGTGTCAATATAAGGAGGGCGCTAATAAGGCGGTTGCGCATGGTGGTCATAGATCGGAAGTCTACAGGATAGTGAGGTAGACATGAAGAATTTACTGGACGCTAAAAGCAGAGTGTCGCCTTAAGCGACCTGTTGTTTTACTGGATTCCCGTTTTTCAGCCTGCCCCTGTATGGCGTTGAGCAGGGGCGAGAATGGGATAAGAAAGACTGTTCTTTTGAATGAATAATCATTCATTTCTTGTGGACAGTATAACCCGGATATGGCATGATACGAATCGCATAACTCATCTCGGCCGACATGTCACGCAAACACGATAAATCAGCAGCACATTTTCAGAAGGCGTTGACTCGCCTGCCGCTGGGCGTGACTTCCAATTTTCGCTACTGGGGGGATGACAGAACGATTTACATCAAACAGGGGAAAGGCGCCCGGATTTGGGATATCGACGGCAACGAATACATCGACTACCGCATGGGTTACGGCCCCGCTATCCTCGGGTACGCTGATGAAAGGGTCGACGAAGCCGCCCGTCACGGCATGGAGACAGGCGGCGTGTTCGCGCTGGCGACGGAGCTTGAATACCAGGTTGCTGAACGTCTTTGTAAGATGGCGCCGTCTGCCGAACAGGCGAGATTTTCCGTATCCGGAACGGAAGCGGTGATGGCTGCCTTGAGGCTGGCCCGAGCCTGTGCCGGTAAGGATGAGTACGTGCTGGTTGAAGGGGGTTATCACGGTATATTCAGCGAGGCGTTATGGTACTCTGAGGTCGAGAACTGGCAGGAAAAAGAAGGAGACCCGGCGCTGCTGCCCTATGGTGATGGCGTGCCAGACCTTTACCGCCACTTGGTTCACAGTGTTCCCTTGAACGATTCCGATCGCCTTGAAAGCCTGTTCCGACACCGCGCTGATAAAATCGCCGCATTCCTGATTGAACCTATCATGGGTAATTGCTGTTCCATCACCGCCAGCAACCAATACCTCAAGGATACGCGCGAACTGTGCAGCCGTTATGACGTGATACTGATCATCGACGAGGTAAAAACCGGGTTCCGGGTCGCTAAAGGAGGCGCACAGGAACTGCTGGGGGTGGATGCGGACCTTTGCGCGTTTGCAAAAGCCATGGCCAACGGTTACCCGATTTCCGCGTTGGCCGGCAAGGAAGAATATATGCGCGCTATCGGAGACGGGGTGACCCATGGCGGCACTTACTGTGGCCACTCGGTCTCCCTGGCTGCCGCTGAAAGAACTCTGCAGATTCTCGATGAGACGGACGCGCTGGGATCCATCGCCGCCCGGGGCGAACAACTGCTGCAAGGCCTCGGCGAGGTATTGACCCGGCGCGGCATCCCTCATTGTTTTGTTGGTCATCCCTCCATGCCAGGATTATTCTTTAGTTCGGAACCGCCAAATGACTACCGCGACTGGGCGCGTTCCGATTACACTTTCTACAAGGCGCTGGCGCCTAACCTGCATGACGCCGGCGTGCTGGTGGAACCTGATTCGCGCGAGCCGTGGTTCCTTTGCGAAGCCCACGATGAAGCCTGCATAGAAGAAACCGTGACAAAGTTTGAACAAGCGGTACACGTGACGCTCGAACAGCAACAGGGTAAGCGCTACGGAGCCGTCTAAGCTGTATTCTCCATATATCATGTTTCCGATAACGCCAAACGACCTGGTGAGAAACACGGGTTAATACAGCCAACGGAGAACAGAAGTCGTGAAGCATTATGACGCAATCGTCATCGGCGCCGGTCACAATGGCCTGACCAATGCCGCATTCCTGGCCAAGGCCGGTTTGTCTGTGCTGGTCGTGGAAAAAAATCCCTGGATAGGCGGCGCGTCTGTCAGCCGCTCCTTGTACCCGGGCTGGACTTATTCCAACTGTTCCTATGTATGCAGCCTGTTCCGCCCGGAGATCTACCGCGACCTGGAGTTGGCGCGCCACGGCCTGCAGGTCATTCCTTATGAAGGCGGCATCACCTTTATGCGCAACGGGGATTATTTTGGTAGTTATGGCGACGAGGAGCGCCAGTATCGGGAAATGGCGAGGCATTCAAGACGCGATGCCGACGCGTATTTTCGCTATGAGGCGGATGTGATGCGTCAGACCCAACTGATACGTCCGCTGTTAATGCGGACACCGCCGGACCCGACATCGTTCAGACCCCGGGACATCATGGAATTGATCCATTTCATAAAATCCTACTGGGACCTGGGCGAGGAAGCCCTGTGCGATACCGTCCGCTTTTGGACCATGAGCATCGGCGACTTTCTGGACGAATATTTTGAAACAGACGTGATCAAAGCACACCTGGCCGGCAGCGGCATTATCGGCACCGCGCTGGGGGTTTATTCTCCGGGCTCGGCCTACGTGTTGCTGCATCATTATATGGGCGATGTGGACGGCAGTATCGGCTCCTGGGGTTTTGCACGAGGCGGCATGGGCGCCATCGCCAATGCTCTGGCCGGCGCTTTCCAGGCCCATGGCGGCGAGATTAAAGTCGATGCAGGCGTTGACAAAATCCTTGTGGACGGACGACGCGTCAAAGGCGTGGCGCTGGAAAACGGCGACGAATTCCACGCCGATATCGTCGTTTCCAATCTCGATCCGAAACGCACCTTCCTGGACATCATGAATGCAAGAGACCTGCCGCCGGAGCTGGTGAGCAAAGCGCGCAACTTCAAGATTCGCGGCTCTTCCGGGAAGCTCAATATCGCCCTGGACGGCATGCCCTCGTTTCATGCCATCTCCGGCGACCATGAGTTGTTCAAAGCGGATTTTCATTTTATCGACTCGCTGGAACGCATGGAACTGGCCTACGATGACTGGAAAAACGGTACCTGGTCAAAAGATCCTTACCTCGATACCCTGATACCCACCCGCGTCGACCCGACCATGGCCCCGCCCGGCAAACACATGATGAGCGTATTTGTCCAATATTGCCCGCCGCAAGTGAACGGCGAGGACTGGACCGATGAGCAACGGGATCAGTTCGGGCAAACCGTGATTGACCAGATTTCGGAATACAGTCCTGATTTCAAGGATTTGATCCTGCATGCTGAAATCCGCACACCGCGGGAGTTGGAACAGGAAGTGGGGCTGACCGAAGGCAACATCTTCCAGGGTGAACTGACCTTCGACCAACTGCTGTTTAACAGGCCCTTCCCTGGCTATGCTCGCTATCGAGGGCCTCTGCAAGGCATGTACCTGTGTGGTTCCGGCACGCACCCGGGCGGCGGCGTAATGGGCGCGCCGGGCGCTAATGCCGCCAGGGAAATCCTGCGCGACCTGCGCCGCGCCAATGTCGTCCCGGAAACGTTTTGTGATGACTGACCGTTACGATGCAATCGTCATAGGCGCCGGCCATAATGGCCTGGTTTGCGCCGCGTACCTGGCCCGCGCCGGTTATTCAGTACTGGCGCTGGAAGCGAACGAGCAAGTCGGCGGCTGCGCCATCACCCGGGAGTTCGCTCCCGGCTATTCGGTCTCCGCCGGCGCGCACCTGTTGTGCGGATTGCCCGCGCGTATCGTCCACGACCTGGCGCCGGAACGGCGCGGCCTTCAATGGGCGGCCGCCGGCATGGATACGGTCGCGCTGGCGCCGGATGGCAATCACCTTACCTTGGGCCAGGATAGTGTGAACGGCCTTGAACTGCCCGGAGACGACCGCGCCGCATACCCCCTGTTCCTGCGCAAATACCGGCGCTTTGCCCGCTTGTTGCAAAAGACATTCCTGCGCCGACCTCCCCGGCTCGCCCATAATAGCCCGACGGAGCTGGCGCGCCTGGCCGGTCTGGCCCTGGAAGTGCGCCTGCTGGGCAAAGACCTGATGCGTGAATTGCTGCGCACCGGGGCAATCAATATCTACGATGTATTGCAGGAAACCTTCGCCGATAAGCGCTTGAAAGGCGCGCTCTCCCTGGATGCCCTGCTCGGCGCCAACCTGGGGCCGCGCTCGCCTGGTTCAGTCCTGACCTTCCTGTACCGATTGGCGGGACAGTGGGACCATAGCGGCGTCTCGCTGCCCGCGGGAGGAATGAGCGCGCTGGCCCGCGCGCTGCGCAATGCCGCCGAGACCGCTGGGGTCGAGATCAGAACCGCGACACCGGTCAAGCGGGTGTTACTGGAACATGACCGGGCAGCCGGCGTAGAAACCGCATCAGGCGAACAGATAGCGGGGAGACTGATCGTATCCAATGCCGATCCGAAAACCACCTTCCTGCAACTGGTCGGAGCCAGGCACATGGAGACGGGTTTTGTCAGGCGCATTAATAATATTCGTATGCAGGGCAAGGCGGCCAAATTACATCTCGCCCTGGACGGATTGCCGGAATTCCGGGGACTGACCGCGGCGCAAACGGGTCAAAGACTGCTGGTTGCGCCCTCGATGGATTATCTCGAGCAGGCATTCGACGCCTCCAAGTACGGCAGGTTTTCTGAACAGCCAGCGCTGGAAATCAGTATCCCGACCAGCCACGACCAGAGCCTGGCGCCGTCCGGCAAGCATGTATTGTCCGCCATCGTCCAGTACGTTCCCTTCCGGCTTCGTTCCGGTTGGGAAACCGGCAAAGACGCCCTTAAGCAATTGCTGATAAAACGCTTGGAGCAATATGCGCCCGGCATCGGCAAGCAGGTAATTGCCGCAGAGTTGCTGGGGCCGCCGGACCTGGAAACAGAATTCAACATGCATGGCGGCCACTGGCATCACGGCGAATTAAGCATGGATCAATTTCTGATGCTACGGCCAGTCCCGAGCGCGGCGCGCTACCGCGCGCCGCTCACCGGACTGTACCTGTGCGGCGCCGGCTGCCACCCCGGCGGCGGTATAACCGGCTTGCCGGGATACAACGCCGCCAGGGAAATACTGAAACAGGAGAGGGCTTAATGGTAGCTCGGGTCGCAGCGCAACGGGTTTTACCCACGCCGTTTCATCGGCGCGCCGCAGCCGCGTGCGAGACCAATCTCTGGTCATCCTGGGCGGGATATACCGTCGTGGACTGCTATACCTCCGTGGAAGATGAATATTTCTCCATCCGTAACGCAAGCTCGGTGTTTGACCTCAGCCCCATGACCAAGTATCGCATCAGCGGTAAGGATGGGCTGGCCTACCTGGACAAGCTGATGACGCGCAGGATGGACAAGCTGACCCCCGGGCAGGTCATGTACACACTCTGGTGCAATGATCAAGGGCGCCTGCTGGATGACGGAACCGTCTTCCACCTGGGCGACAATCAATGGCGCTTGTGTTCCCAGGAACCACACCTGGACTGGCTGCTGGCAAGCGCCTTGGGTTTTGCTGTCGAGATTCGCGACGAATCGGAGGAACTGGCTGCCCTGGCTGTGCAAGGCCCCACTTCCTGCCGGACACTGAAAGCCATGGGCCTGGCAGATATCGAGCTACTCAAACCCTTTTCAGCGCGCGTTTTTCCATTTGAAAATAACGAACTGCTGATCTCGCGCACCGGTTTTACCGGCGACCTGGGTTATGAGTTATGGATGCAACCGGATGCTGCGGAATCCGTATGGGATGCCCTGTTCACGGCCGGCGCGCCGTTCGGCATCACGCCCATCGGCGGCCAGGCCCTGGATATTGCCCGCCTTGAGGCCGGTTTCATCCAGCCGGAAGCGGAGTTCATGCCTGCGGCCAACCTGGTGCGCCCGAACCGGGGCCGTTCCCCGTTCGAACTGGGTCTTGGCCACCTGGTGCATCTCGACAAGCCGGTTTTCAACGGCAGACGGGCTTTGCTGGAAGAACAGCAACAAGGGTCGCGCTATCGCCTGGTCAGGCTGGATGTCGCCGGCAACAAGCCGGCCAGCGAAGCGTTTATTTACAATCACAAGGAGCAGGAGGTCGGGCACGTGACCTCGGCGGCCTGGTCACCCAGCGCCAAGATGAATATCGCCCTGGCCTCGTTGCAGATGCCCTGGGGCAGACCCGAGGATGAACTGTATGCGGAAGTATATTACGATAGCGAATTACAGTGGAACCGCCTCATGGCCCGCTGCAAAGTGGTGGAACACGCTTTTTTTGACCCGCCGCGACGGCGCAAGACCCCGGCGGATTGCTGAACAAAAAACATGATCTGACGGCTGCTCCCAACACAGCGAACCCGGCGTAACAGCGTGAACAACTGCAAACAGACAACTCCGGAGGAACTGCAGGAATTTCTGGAAAGACACCCTGACACGAAGATGGTCGAACTCCTGCTGCCCGATATCAACGGTATCCTGCGGGGCAAACGTGTCGGCAGAGACGAACTCAATGCCTTGTACCGGCAGGGACTTAAAATGTGCGCCTCGACCCCGCTCATCGACAGTCGCGGCGAAATTACCTTTGATATAAACCTGGGCACCCGGGACGGAGACCCGGATATCATGAGTTATCCGGTGGCCGGCACGCTGGCCCCGGTTCCCTGGTTGGGCGATTCAGCCATTGCTCAGGCATTTGTTACCTTGCGCGACCTGGATGGCGCGCCCTGGTTTGCTGACCCCCGTCAGGTATTGCGGCGCGTGTGCGACAAGCTGCAAGAACTGGGTTTGCGGGCGGTGGTCGCAACGGAATTCGAGTTTTACCTGCTGGAAACTGGGGAGGGCAATGCGCCACAGCCGCGTCTGGGCAGGATTCCCGGCACCGGACTGAAGCAACAAGGCCTGCAATATGCCAGCCTGGAGGATTTGTGGGAATGCGACCCGCTGCTCCGGGATGTGCAGCGCAACTGCGAAGCGCAAAACGTGCCCGCAAGCGCCGCGTTGCCTGAATTTTCTCCGGGGCAGTTTGAAATCAACCTTCACCACCAGGACGACCCGGCGCGCGCCTGCGACCACGGCGCAATGCTGAAACGCATCATCAAGGGAACCGCCTGCCGGCATGGACTGGGCGCGGCCTTCATGGCAAAACCCTTTGACAACTACGCCGGCAGCGGGCTGCATATTCATGTCAGCCTGTTCGATGAGCAGGGAAACAATGTCTTCGCCGGCCCTGAAGACGAAACCAGGCCGTCCGTTTCCAGCGCGCTCAGGCATGCGGTAGGGGGGCTGCAACAGACCATGGCCGATGCCATGGCTTTGTTCGCTCCCAACGCCAATTCTTACCGGCGCCTGCAACCTGACTCGTTTGTCCCGCTAAGTCCGAACTGGGGTTATAACCATCGGGCGGTTGCTTTGAGAGTGCCGGTGTGCGGCCGCCAGGATACCCGCATAGAACATCGGGTGGCAGGCGCGGATGCCAACCCGTACCTGGTAATGGCTGCGGTCCTGGCCGGCATTCATTACGGCATCACCCGTCAATGTGAACCAACTGAAATGATCGCTGAAGGGACTATGCTGGATAAACAGGAGATCGCCTTGCCGCGCCGTTGGGACGCAGCCCTGGACCGATTCCAGCACAGTGATGTGTTGCCGGAGTACCTGGGAGAGAAGTTTTGCCAGGTATTCGAGCTGGTCCGGCGCAGTGAGTGCGAACGCTTTCACAGCCAGGTCAGCAACCGTGATTACGAGTGGTATCTGCGCGGTGTTTAACTCGCATTCCAACAAGTCCGCTCAACCCGAATCTCTCATTACCAATTGATGCGATGATCGCTAACAGCAAACATCTATCCGATGCTGACAAGTGAATTGATGGGATCTTCGAGTTAGAGGTAAACTGAGAGTTATGTCTTCACTATCACAACTCATTGACAACCAGCCGGAAGGGTTTTCCCTGCAACAGGCATTTTACCGGGATGCCGATATATACCGGCGCGAACTGGAGCGGCTGTTTATGAAGTCCTGGTTGTATGCCGGGCATGTCAGCCAGATTCCAGAAACCGGCGATTATTTTCTGTATGAACTGGCCGATGAATCCGTGATCATCGTACGCGCAGGCGAGAATTCCATTAAGGCATTCCTGAACCTGTGCCGCCATCGCGGTTCCCGTATCTGCCTGGAAGCGGAAGGCCGGCAGAAACTGCTGGTATGTCCATACCATGGCTGGACTTACCAGCTTGACGGCGCGCTGCGGGGCGCCAACTACACACCGCCGGATTTCCAACGTTCGAATTATGCTCTGCGCGAGGCGCGGCTGGAGACGCTGCACGGGATGATCTTCATCAATTTTGACGAACAGACAGCCTCTTTCCAGCCGCTACGGCGCGATTTGGACGACTGCCTGCAGCCCTACAGGCTGGAACAGACCAAGGTGGCTCACAAGCAGAGTTACCCTATCCAGGCAAACTGGAAACTGGCGCTGGAAAATTATTGCGAGTGCTATCACTGCGTTCCCGCTCACCCCGAGTATGCTGAAGGACATGGCCGCTCATTTCCTGAGAAGGAGATGTCCGGCCTGCTGAAGCAGGTCATGGAACGAGGTAAACGGCTGGGACTGACCGATCATTGCGTTGACAAGAGCTGGTTGCATTCCGGCGTCGCCAACGCAGACCGCGGCTTTGATCGCTATCCCCTGCTGAACGGCTTTGTCACCGGCAGCCGGGACGGCAAACCCGTGGCGCCGCTGCTGGGAGACCTGCGCGGTTATGACGGCGGCGCAACTGATATTCAGATCGGGCCGTTCACCTTTGCCCTGGCCTACTGCGACCACTTGGTCATCTATCATTTTCGCCCTTTGAATGTAGCCGACTGTGTTTGTGACATCACCTGGCTGGTCAATGAAAACGCGGTAGAGGGAAAAGATTACCATCAAGAGGAGCTGATCTGGCTCTGGGACATCACTACCGTTGCCGACAAACGCATTATCGAGGACAATCAGAAAGGCATAAATTCCGCGTTTTACCAGCCAGGACCTTATACCGGCATGGAAGGTTTCACCCGCGGGTTCATCGACTGGTATCTGCGCGCGATGAAATAACGATGCGCAAGAGAGATCCGGGGAGCATCCCCGACAACAGGACCCTGGCAAAACAACGCCGCCAGGAACAACTCATCAAGGCCACTATACGCTGTGTTGCCAAACGCGGCCTTTCCGCTACGACTATGGCGGACATCACCCAAGAGGCGGGGCTTAGCCTGGGGATCGTCAACCTGCACTTCAAGAGCAAGGACAAGCTGTTACTGGAAACCCTGAAATATCTGGCGGAAGAATATCGCCAGGCATGGGAAAAAACGTTACGCACGACAGGGCCGGGGCCGGCGGAGAAACTTGCCGCCCTGGTAGAACTGGATTTTAGCAAAGCGATCTGTGATCACAAAAAAATCTCGGTGTGGTTCGCCTTCTGGGGCGAGGCCCGCGCGCGCCCCGTCTATATGAAAACCTGCGCCGAATATGACCACTATTACGTGCAGGAGGAAGCGCAACTGTTTGCTGAAATACTGCGTGACGATGACAACAACCGCCTTGATCCGATGATGCTGGCTACGACACTGGATGCGCTTGTGGACGGTCTGTGGGTGGATATGCTGTCAGCGCGGAATGCAATCAGCCGTAACCAGGCCAAGCAACTGGTGATGGACTATCTGTGCTCAGTCCTGCCGGATCATTTTCACCGCACCGCCGAGCCGGACTGACCAACGATGGGGCAATCTCCGGATAACAGCGCCAGGGAGTGGGAGACGGGCCGGATGCGACGCAAACGAACGCGGCGGGTTTCACTATGACGATGGCAGCGAACCGGCTTCCTCAGTATACAGGGAAGGCCATCCTGCTGATGCTGTTGGCGCTGTCATGCATGGCGCTTGCGGCGGAAGAAAAAGTCGTCAACATGTATAACTGGGCGGACTATATCGGCCCGGCCACCATCGAAGATTTTGAACGGGAATACGGCATCAAGGTCAATTACGACATCTACGATACCACGGAGATTGTGGATGCCAAACTCATGTCCGGCAATACCGGTTACGATGTCGTTGTGCATGCCGCGTCTTATTCCGCCCGCCTTATTGAGGCCGGCGTGTACCAGCCCTTGGAGCGCAGCCGCCTTGATAACTGGAAATATCTGGACCCGGACATTATGCAGATCATGGACGACTTCGACCCCGGAAACCGTTATGCGGCCCCGTATATGTGGGGAACGACTGGTATTTCCTATAACGTGGACATGCTCAGGGAACGCTACCCGGACGCGCCGCTGGATAGCGCCGATTTCTTTTTCAGGCCTGAAATCATTTCACGCTTTGCCGATTGCGGCGTGACCATGCTGGATGGCCCCATCGATGCGCTGCCTTCAGTCATGAGTTTCCTGGGTTATCCGGGCAATTCCATTGACCCGCAGCATCTGCGCGCGGCGGAACATGTGATGAAATCCATCCGGCCTTATATCCGCTATTTCAGTTCCGCCAAGATGCTGATCGACATGCCGAACAAGGAAGTATGCGTGGCCATGAGCTGGTCAGGTGATTATATCGTGGCCCGTAGCCGCGCCGCGGAGGCCGGCGTTGACATCAACCTGGCCTATGTCATGTCGAAAAACGCTGTTCATACCTGGATTGACTCCATGTTTATTCCCAGCGATGCCCCGCATCCGGACAACGCCCACCTCCTGGTCAACTTTCTGCTGCGCCCGGAGGTGATTGCGCAGGTTTCCAATTTCATTGGTTATGCCAACGCCAATCAGGCCGCGACTGCGCTGGTGGACCCGGACATTGCCGCAGACCCGGCCATTTATCCTGACGCCGATGTGCGCAGCCGCATGGAACTCTCCCTGGTCTATTCTCCCAAGATGGAGAGAAACCGGTCCCGGGCCTGGACGCGGATTAAATCAGGTCTTTGAAAACTGTGGTGTAATACCAAGTGGACAAAACGCTCATTCAGATTGAAAACCTCTGTAAACATTACGGCGATTTTCCCGCTGTGCGTGACGTCAGTCTCGATATTTTCCAGGGTGAATTGTTTTCCATACTCGGTGGTTCGGGTTGCGGTAAGACCACCTTGCTGCGCATGCTGGCGGGATTTGAGCAACCGAGTTCCGGCAGGATCCTGATCGATGGCATCGATATGGCCGGCGTGCCCCCCTATGAGCGCCCTGTCAATATGATGTTCCAGTCATATGCCATCTTCCCGCACATGAATGTTGAGGATAACGTTGCCTACGGCCTGAAGAAAGAGGGCCTGCCGAAATCAGCGGCGCGCGCGCGGGTGGACGAAATGCTGGAACTGGTGCAACTGGCGGAGTTCGCCCGCCGCAAACCCCGACAGCTATCCGGCGGCCAGCGGCAACGGGTCGCCCTGGCGCGGGCGTTGGTCAAACGTCCTAAAGTCCTGCTTCTGGATGAGCCGCTGGCGGCGCTGGACAAGAAGCTGCGCGAGCGCACCCAGTTCGAGTTGATGAACATCCAGGACCAGACCGGCGTGACGTTTATCGTCGTCACTCATGACCAGGAGGAAGCCATGACCCTGTCGACCCGCATCGCAGTTATGCGCGAAGGCAGGTTTATCCAGTGCGGCGCGCCGCAACAGATCTACGAATATCCGGCGAACCGCTATGTTGCGGATTTTTTCGGAACCATCAATTTGTTCGAAGGCTTGGTCAGCCGCGTTGACGGTGACAACATAACAATAACATGCGCTGCGGTGAACGCTGACATCAAAGCAAAAACGACGACCCGGATCAACCGTTCCGATCGGCTGACGGTTGCCGTGAGACCTGAGAAAATCTCGATCTCGAAAAAACCTCCAGACGCCGGCGTTGCGGCCGCGCTGAAAGGGGTGGTCCTGGACCTGGGCTATTACGGGAGCCTATCCGTGTACCGCATCAGCACAGATGCGGGATTCGTTGTCCAAGTCAGCGCCCAGAACCGAATGCGCTCAGCCGAAAGAAGCCTGGAATGGGATGACGTGGTATACCTTTCCTGGGATATTGGCAGCAGCGTGGTATTAGCAGAATGACACATTCGGACAAGCTTTGGCGGCTCGTGGTCATCTCCACGCCCTATCTGTGGCTGTTGGTTTTTTTTCTGTTGCCGTTCCTGTTCGTCCTCAAGATCAGTTTTGCCGATCCGATCGTCGCGCTACCGCCGTTTACCGCGCTATTCGATCCTGCCAGGGAAGGCGGACGCTGGTTCCAGATCACACTGGATAATTACCGCTTCATACTCGAAGATGACCTGTATTGGATCAGTTACTTCAAATCGATCAGGATTGCCTTCATCTCGACCTGCCTGTGCCTGCTCATCGGATACCCGATGGCTTATGCCATCGCTCGGGCCGCGCCGGGCTGGCGCAACCTGTTTCTATTCCTGGTCATCCTGCCGTTCTGGACCTCGTTTCTGCTGCGGGTTTACGCCTGGATGGGCATGCTGAGCACGAACGGCGTGATCAACAACCTGCTGATCGGGGCGGGTCTTATTGACCAACCCTTGAAACTGTTGTACACGGATTTTGCGGTCTATATGGGCATCATTTACTCGTACCTGCCATTCATGATCCTGCCGTTGTACGCCAACCTGGAGCGGTTGGACTACAGTCTGAACGAAGCGGCAGCGGATCTCGGCGCCAGGCCCCTGGCAATTTTCCGTGATATCACACTCCCTCTTTCCTTACCCGGCATTATCGCGGGCTGCCTGCTGGTGTTCATTCCTGCGCTGGGGGAATTTGTCATTCCGGCCTTGCTGGGCGGACTCGATTCGCTGATGATAGGCCGTACCCTGTACGATGAATTTTTTACCAATCGCGATTGGCCGCTGTCGTCAGCGGTTGCTGTTATCCTGTTACTCATCCTGGTGGCGCCCATCATGCTGTTCCAACATTACCAGGCGCGCGGGACCGCGGACCAACCATGATCTGCCAGCGTTCCATTGCGCGCCAGCCCCGCCATTACCGCGCAAGCGGAGATCCATTGGATTCCGGTTTACAGGACAAATCATGAACAAACCGCGATCCAGGTTTCTGTTGACTGTGCTCTGCTTTGGTTATGCGTTCCTTTATATCCCGATCGTCATGGTGATGGTATATTCGTTCAACGATTCCCGTATTGTCTCGGTCTGGGGCGGTTTTTCTCTGCGCTGGTATGCGGCTCTGCTGGAGAACCGGCAGCTACTTGAGGCGGCCCTGCTCAGCTTGCGCATTGCCTTCATCAGCGCCACCTTTGCCACCGCGCTGGGGACGCTGGCCGGACTTGCCCTGGCTCGGATCAGGAAGTTCCGCGGCAGGCTACTTTTTTCCGGCCTTATCGCGGCGCCGCTGGTCATGCCGGAGGTCATCACCGGGCTATCGTTGTTGCTGCTGTTTGTCAGCCTGCAGGATTTCACCGGCTGGCCGGGCGGACGAGGCGCCATGACCATCACCATTGGTCATATCACCTTTTCCATGGCCTATGTCGCAGTGATTGTGCAATCGAGATTGATTTCCATGGACCAGTCCCTGGAGGAAGCGGCCATGGACCTGGGCGGACGGCCATTCCAGGTGATGTTTGATATTACCTTGCCCATCATCGCGCCGGCCATGCTGTCCGGCTGGTTGCTGGCATTTACCCTGTCGCTGGATGATCTGGTGATCGCCAGTTTCGTGTCCGGCCCGGGCGCCAGCACCCTACCCATGTGGATTTTCTCCAAGGTCCGCCTGGGCGTCACCCCTGACGTCAACGCGCTGGCGACCCTGATCATTCTCACTGTCAGCCTCGGGACGTTCATCGCCGGCCTGATTTTGCTGCGCCAGCATCGGCAACAACGGCAGGCCAGCCACTCATCCGCTTGAACCCGAGGGCCAGTTATGTTCATCGCCAATTTCCATGTTCTGAAACAATCCGCCAAATGGATTGTGTATTCCTTGCTGCTGGTAAATTTCGCTTTTTACCTGAATTGGGACTGGCATGTCGCCACTCATGCGCTGGCGCCAGCGGCGCCGCTAAATCATTGGTTGCGGGCTTTTGCTGCGTCCATCGACCACGCGTCCTGGCTCACTCTGATCATCCTGTTCGAACTGGAAACCTATACCCTGTCCGATGAAGCATTCACCCCGCTGGTAAGAAGAACCATGCATGGGATTCGTCTGTTGTGTTACCTGTTTATCTTGCATACGGTCTATGCTTACAGCCACAGCGCGTATGAAGTCCAATATAAAGTGGAGCAGGCAACGGGCGTGTCCGACCTGTGCCAGGTAGCAGACGGGCGTCTATCGTTTGTCTACAACCAGCAATATACCTATCTCAATGAAGACAACTGCGCAGAACTTGGCCAAGGCAATGAATTTTTTCTGCTGGAGAAGGGGCTGGTGATTGCCGACTCCATCAGCCTGAAGAGAGAAAGATGGCTGGCATGGTTGGATCTGGTTGAGGCTGTGATCTGGCTATTCATCATGGGACTGATCGAAGCAACCATCAGACTGCAGGAACGCGGGATATCAAGAGGACGGACCATGGCTACGCTGAATTATCTCAAGTTTGCCGGTTTTAGCGCGTTGATAGGCATCGCGTCTCACTGGGGACTGACCGGCCTGTTGCTGAATTTCTGGGATGAAATCCTTTGGATAGGCGGATTTGTCGCGATCGAGATGAACATGTCGGACTGGCGCGAAGAACTTGAGGGAGAGCAGGTCGTAAGGCTGGCCTGAGGTTGCCATGCGGCAGATTTATACCCCCAAAGCCGTATTCGATGAAGCGCTGGAACTGGTAAATGCCGGCAATCCGGGCGCGGCTGAGCGTATTTGCAGGGAGGCCCTGGAGCGAATTCCCGATGATGTCAATATGTTGGGGCTGTTGGGCGCAATACTGGTAAAAATGCGCCGACTGGATCAGGCCGAGCGGGTGTTGCGGCGCACAGTGCGCCTCGCTCCCACCTTTGCCAAGCCTCACGAAGACCTGGGTTTCGTATTGCTTGAACTGGAACGCTACCAGGAAGCTGTCGGCGTTCTGCAGAAGGCAGTGCGGCTCGATCCCAAGCTTGAGTTCGCCCAGTTCAACCTGGGCAAGGCCCTGGCGATGACCGGCCAGGGCGAGCAGGCCGATGCCGCCTTTGAGGAGTCCTTCTCCCTGTCGCCGGAACGAAAGCTGCTGGCCGAAGCCGCCAGGCTGCACAAGGAAGGCAAGCTCGAGGAAGCGGAAAAACGCTATCGCCAAGCGCTGAAGAACAACCCCGATAATGTTGATGCCATGCGCCTCCTGGCCATGGTGGCAGCGGCGTTGAAGCGCTTTGATGACGCCGAACGCCTGTTGCGGCGCGCGCTTGCCATCGCGCCGGACTACCTGACTGCGCTCATTGACCTAGGCCGGGTATTGAAAGAGCAGGACCGCTTTGAAGAAGCCATCGAATGCTTCAAAAAAGCCGTTGCCATCAACCCAAATAACCCGCAGACCCATTTTCTGCTGGCCGGCGTCTGCGCGCCCGCGGCGCTGAACCATGAGGCGGTGGAAGCGTATCGGCAGACTCTGGCGTTATCCCCGAAGCATCCGGGCGCGCTGCTCGGCCTCGGCAATGCTTTGAAGACCATCGGTCGCGTGGACGAAGCAATACAGTCCTACCATGACTGCATCAAGATAAAGCCCAATAACGGCGAAACCTACTGGAGCCTGGCAAACCTCAAGACGTACCGGTTCAACGATGAACAACTGGCGGAAATGGAAAAACGGGTCGAGCAAAATGACACGGCCGGCGCAAAATCGGAGGTCAATTTTCTGTTCGCGTTGGGCAAGGCCTACGACGACCGGCAGGATTACGAGCGGGCCTGGCGCTACTACGAACGAGGCAACAGCAAGCAGCGCATGCTGGTTCAATATGACCCGGTCCATACCGAGACTGTCAACGATAGCATCATTGAGGTCTTTGAGAAGCCTCTACTGCAAGAAAAAAGGGGTTCCGGCCATCCGGACCCGGCGCCCATATTTATCCTGGGGCTGCCGCGCTCCGGTTCCACTCTGATTGAGCAGGTTCTGGCCAGCCACAGTCAAGTGGAAGGCACCAGCGAACTGCCATACCTGGGCCGGGTCGCCACATCGCTGAACAGAAACCGGCCGGACGGCGTCAACTACCCGCAAGCCGTATGCGAGCTGGAACCGGAAAATTTTGCCACCCTGGGCAAGGATTACCTCCGCTACGCGCAACTGCACCGGACCGAAGGCAAGCCGCGCTTTATCGACAAGATGCCGAACAATTTTCCCACCATCGGCTTCCTCTGCCTGATCCTGCCTGAAGCAAAGATCATTGATGCGCGCCGGCATCCCCTGGCAGCCTGCGTAGGCAATTTCAGACAACACTACGCCAGGGGCCAAACCTTTGCCTATGACTTGACGGACATCGGGGAATACTACCTGCAATATCAGCGCATGATGGACCACTGGCACGAGGTCTTGCCGGGCCGGGTACTGACCGTGCAGTACGAGGAAGTCGTCACCGATTTCGAGAATCAGGCGCGCAGAATCCTGGACTATTGCGAGCTGCCTTGGGAAGACAGTTGCATCCGATTTTACGAAACCGAACGGCCGGTCCGGACGGCAAGTTCCGAGCAGGTGCGCCAGCCCATTTATGCCGACGCGCTCAATTTCTGGCGCAACTACGAGACCCACCTGAGCGAACTGGAAGAAATTCTTGGGCCCATTCGCGATCGCTATAGAAAATATGAAAACTAACCCTGTTTCGAGGCTGCCAACATATTTCCTCATGATCAGGGCGCTGCTCGCGCCGATTGCGCGTAACTGTTGGCGCAGGCCAGTTAACAAAACTTATGCGGCAAAAAATGAATGAAGATTTATTCATTTTTTGACACAAAAGCTTGCATTTTACAGAACCATTGAGCTAATATATTAGGTAGTTTAAGGTTTAGCGGGATAACCACCATGTCAAGTAACAAAACAACTGTTCAACGGCCGCCATTCCAAAAAAAGACCCTCGCCATTGCCATGTCGGCCCTGCTGGGCGGCGCTCAGGCTGCCAATGCTCAAATACTGGAAGAAATCGTCGTTACCGCAACTAAGCGGGAGGCCAATCTGCAGGATATACCCGTATCGATTACTGCGTTTACGACGGATGAAATTCATCGTCGCGGTTTCAAGGGCATGGACGATTATGTCAGCTTCATTCCGGGCCTGGCCGTTGGCCGGCGCGAACCCGGCGGCAACTCGGTGGTATTCCGCGGGGTCGCGGCATCTGGCATCCAGTTCGGCAACAATCCTTCTAGCGGTGTTTACCTGGATGAACAACCGATTACCGCCGCCGGCATCAACCCGGATCCGCGCCTGGTTGATATAGAACGGGTCGAAGCATTAAGCGGTCCGCAAGGCACCTTGTTCGGCGATGCCTCCCAATCCGGGACGCTGCGCATTATTACCAACAAACCGGATGCTAACGAATTTGACAGTTGGGTCGAGGCCTCCGGTTCACAGGTTGATGGCGGCGATGCCGGCTATGATGTGAGCGCAATGGTCAACCTCCCTGTGATCGAAAACCAGTTGGCTGTTCGCCTGGTCGGTTTTCGCGCGGAAGAAGCCGGCTACATCGATAATGTGCTTGGCCCCAGCGCCGGCGGCTCTTTTGACAATGCCGGCTTTGTCGAGGAGGACGTCAATACCAGCAGGACCACCGGCGGACGGATCGCCGCGCGCTGGACCCCCAATGAGGACTGGACTCTGGATGTGTCCGCGATATACCAGGACTGGGAGGCCGATGGTTTTGCCGACGCCAATCTCGAGGCGGGCAACTTGGAACAGGTTCGCTTCAACAAAGAGACAATGGACGAGGATTGGTACCAGTTGGGCCTGACCCTGGAGGGCAAGCTGGGTTTTGCCGATACCTTATTGCATGCCTCTTATTTCAATCGTGATTTTCGCTACGATGCCGATGGCACTGATTATCAGTTTGCCTTCAACCAACTGTTTGATGATGCGTATTACGATGTCTATAATTTTGGCGGCGACCCAAAAGACGGTTTTGCCATCAACGATGTGGGCAATGAGCGCTGGACCGTGGAGGCGCGATTGTCGACACCGGCTGACTCCGACAGCAAATGGTTCGGATTAGTGGGCATGTTTTACAACCGCACTGAGGAACATTCGGTATTTGCCGCGGGTAATGGTGATTTCGGCGGTTCCCCGGGATTTTATTACATCGCCTATAACGTAGATTTCAATAATCCGACTTATATCGATTACGACGGCACTATCCCAAATCCGGACTATAGGCCGGACAGCGCTTCCCTGAATGGGTTGCCTCCCGGTAGCTGGGAAGCCAATGACAACTGGTTTTTCGGGGTCTATGACGAGCAGATCGACCAGTTTGCCATTTTCGGCGAGATGAGCTTCGATTTCACCGAGAATTTTACCATTACCGCTGGCGGACGCTGGTTTCGGGTTGAACGCGAGTTCCACCTGGTGCAAGGCGCGCTGCAACAAGGGGATGCGCTGAAGCCCGATTATGAGACCGACTTCATTGTTACCGATGAAACCGTAGACGGGATCGATCATGGTTTTGTGCCCAAGCTCAACCTGAGTTGGCGCTACACCGACGACATGATGGTTTACTTTACCTATTCACAAGGCTTCCGCAGTGGCGGCGGCAACGGCTCCAAGCGCATTTCAGGCATTCCTTCCACGTATGACGCGGACAAGCTGAAAAACATGGAAGTGGGGGCAAAATCCACCTGGCTGGATGGCCGTTTGCGCGCCAACTTCACCGCCTATAAAATGGAATGGGAAGATATACAAGTGCAGGTGGAAGACCCGAACCCGCTGGTGTTTTCCTTGGGTATCGTGAACTTCCCGGAGGCAAAGATAGACGGCTTCGAGTTTGACTTTGCCTGGTTGCCGGCCGAAGGCTGGGACCTGGGCGGAACGGTTGCCTATAACGATGCCAGGATTTCCGAAACAGCGGCCCTGGATTTTCTGGGCTACACGCTGGATGTGGAAAAAGGCAGCAGGCTCCCGATTACGCCGGACTGGAAGGCGAGTCTGTCTGTGCAATATACCTTCCCGCAACTGATTGCCGGCGCCGAACCCTATATGCGCTTCGATTATTCGCATACCGGCGAATCGATTAATGCCTTGAGGGGTGTTGAATCCATCGTCGCGCTGGAGACCGACCCGCCGACCACGGTGCAGAAGGCTTATGATGTCGGTGATTTCAGTATGGGACTGGAGGCCGATACCTGGAGCGCGTCATTTTATGTTAATAATGTCTGGGACGAGAGCGGCACTACGTTTGTGAATAACCGCTGGGCTGAACGACGTTTTGGCGTGAACCAGCCCCGCACCTTTGGTGTGACCTTCAGAAAATATTTCAGGTAATATTCCTGTATCTGCCATCGGTTTGCAGAGCTCACCTACTGTGAGGCGCTCTGTTTATGCTCGAAGACTGGTTTAACGAAAACGCCATCGAAGAGGTAGAGGTGCTGATCCCTGATTTTGCCGGTATGGCCAGGGGCAAATACGTGCCTGTGGAACGCTACCTGCAAGATCAGGGAATACGCCTTGCCCAAGGTCTTTTTACTCAGACTATTTCCGGCGAATATACGGAATTGGTCGAAACCATTAACCCCACGGATATGGATATGGAGGCCCGACCGGCGTTGGAAACACTGCGCATAGTGCCCTGGGCAAATTACCCGACCGCCCAGATTATCCACGACTGTTATCAGCATGACGGCGCGCCGGTGACACTGGCTCCCAGGCATGTCTTGCAACGGACGCTGGCTATGTATGAGAGCCAGGGCAGAGCCGCTGTGGTCGCGCCGGAGATAGAGTTTTACCTGGTCAAGGCCAATACCGACCCCCATTTTCCATTAGAGCCGCCAACCGGCCGTTCAGGGCGTCAGGAACAATCCCGCCGTGTTCTGAGCATCGATGCCTTGAACGAATTCGACGATGTCATCGAAGATATCTATACCTACGCTGAACTGCAGCAATTGGATATAGAAACCGTGTCTTATGAAGACGGCATCGCTCAACTGGAAGTCAATTTTCGTCATGGCGAGCCGATGCGTCTGGCCGACCAAGTGTTCGCGTTCAAACGCACTGTGCGCGAAGCGGCATATAAACACGATATGCACGCAACCTTCATGGCCAAACCCCACCAGGATCAGCCCGGCAGTTCGATGCACCTGCACCAGAGCATCATCGATAAGAAAACCGGTGAAAATATCTTTATGGGTAAGCCTGGTGAACCGAATAAATTGTTCAAAGGCTATATCGCCGGTTTACAGAAATACATGCCCGCGATCATGCCCATGTTTGCGCCCAACGTGAATTCTTATCGGCGCATCGCCCGCTACCTGTCCGCGCCCATCAATACCCATTGGGGCTTCGACAATCGCACGGCAGGCCTGCGCGTGCCCTCATCGGCGCCTGAAGACACCCGGATTGAAAACCGGGTGCCCGGCGCTGACACCAACCCTTACCTGGTTATCGCCGCGTCTTTGGCAGCAGGCTACCTGGGCATGGAAAAACAGCTCGAACCGAGCCGGCCAATCGACGACAGCGCGCAGGAGCGGGCAATTACTCTGCCGCGTGACTTGCTGTCCGCGTTGAAGTTCCTGCGCAGGAGCGGGCCGATACGCCAGATTCTCGGTGAAGAATTTGTCCAAGCCTATTTTGCCGTGAAGGAATTGGAATACGAAACATTTCTGGGGGTGATCAGTTCCTGGGAACGGGAGCGCCTGTTGTTGACGGTATAATGCGTATCACGATGATCTCAGTGATTCGCTTGTTAGCATCGGATATATGATGAACCAGCCGGCAAACAATACCGCAAACTGGCGGGCCATTGACCGGGCGCACCAACTGCACCCCTTTTCCGATACCAAAGCCCTGGCAGAGGAAGGCTGCCGCGTGATCACGCGCGCGCAGGATATCTATAATCTGGGACAACGGTCTGGTCATGCGAGCCATACGTGATACTATGGTTATCTCTCCACCGCTGACTATGACGAGAGAACAAATCGACGAGCTGATTGAACTTGTCTACAAATGCCTGAAGCTGACTGCTGGTAAACTGTAAACCGGAGGAAACAACATGGGCTGGCAACATCAACTATTACGAGTCAATCTGAGCAACCTGAGTTGCGCAGTAGAATCGTTGAACAAAGAATGGGCGCAATCCTACCTGGGACAGCGGGGACTGGGCACCAAGTATCTGTATGAAGAGATCGACCCGCGGGTTGACCCGGTTTCTCCCGAGAACAAGCTGATCTTTGCAACCGGCCCTTTGACCGGCACCATGGCCTCCACCGGGGGACGTTATTCGGTCATCACCAAGGGCGCGTTGACAAATGCCATTGCCTGTTCCAATTCCGGCGGCCAATTCGGCGCCGAGCTGAAACTGGCCGGTTACGACCTGCTGATCCTGGAAGGCAAGGCGCCGAAACCCGTTTACCTTCATATCGAAAACGAGCGCGCGCGGTTGTTGCCTGCCGATCGCCTCTGGGGAAAGACTGTCTGGGAGACGGAAGAAATCATCAAGCAAACGCATCAGGATCCTCTGATCCATATTGCCTCAGTCGGGCCCAGCGCCGAATACGGTTGCCGTTTTGCCTGCGTGGTTAATGACATGCACCGGGCCGCCGGCCGCTCCGGCGTCGGCACAGTGATGGGTTCGAAGGGCCTGAAGGCCATTGCCGTGCGGGGGACAAAAGGCGTCAGCGTGGCGGACCCTGCAGCATTTATGCAGATCGCGACGGACACGGCGCAGGCCATGCGGCAAGATAGCGGGCGCAAAGCTCTAACCGGGGATGGCACCATCGCGATGATGGATACTACCAATGTCTATGGCTCCTTGCCCACCCGGAACTTCCGAGATGTCCAGTTTGAGGGCGCCGACAAAATCGGCCTGAGCGCAATGAAGACCGCCAATGAAAACGGCCATGTCAACCTTGTGACCAACAGCGCCTGCTTTGGCTGCACTATCGGTTGTGGCAGGGTCTGCCACATCGACCCGACACATTTTTCCGTCAAGGACAAGCCGCAATATCACGGCGCGTCCGGCGGGCTTGAATACGAAACTGCGTATGCGCTGGGTTCTGCGGTAGGCGTAGACGATATCGACGCTGCCACGTATTGTGGTTTCCTCTGCAACGAATACGGTATGGATCCCATCTCCCTGGGCGGGTCTATCTCTGCCGCGATGGAGTTATTCGATATCGGCGCTATTGATGAATCGGTCACCGGCGGCATCAAGCTGGAATTCGGTTCCGCGGAAGCATTGTGCGCGATGACTGAAGCCGTTGCCAAAGGAGAAGGGTTCGGACGGGATGTGGGCATGGGCTCAAAGCTACTGTGCGAGAAGTATGGTCGCCCCGAGCTTTCCATGTCCGTCAAGGGCCAGGAATTCGCCGCCTATGACGGGCGCGGCATGCAAGGGATGGGCCTGGGATATGCCACCAGCAACCGGGGCGCCTGCCATTTACGCGCCAGCCCTTACGAACATGATTTTACCACCCTGGAAACCGAGGGCAAGGCGCAGGTAGTCAAGGAGACCCAGGATTTTATCGCTGCAGTCGATTCCAGCGGTTTATGCCTGTTCTCAGGCTTCGGCGGCTTCTCCAACGAACTGGTTGCGAAACACGTCGATGCCGCCTGTGCCGGAGAATGGGATGAAACGCGCCTGCAGGAGACCGGGGAGCGCATCTGGAACCTGGAACGGCAGTTCAACCTTGCCGCCGGTTTGACCGGCAAAGACGATACCTTGCCTCCCAGGATTCTGTCCGAACCGGCGCCAAGCGGCGTGGGTAAAGGGCAGGTATGCAAGCTGGATGAGATGCTTCCGCAATATTACCAGTTGCGCGGCTGGGACGAGGGCGGCGCGCCGGTACCGGAAACCCTGGAACGGCTTGGACTGTAGCGCTGGATCAATGCCGGCAGCGCCGCCGTTGCCATCCCTGCTACGCGGCAACGGCAAAGTTCAGCGTAGATTATCCTCTACTCCAGAGCTGCGGGCAGCTTGAACAGCTTAAGGACCGTATCTGATGCCGGAGCAATACCAGCAAGCCCATTGTAATTCCTATTACGCGGCAACGGCGAACGTTACTACTGACTACCCTGCGCTCCAGGGCGCGGAGAGTTGCGATGTCTGTGTCATCGGTGCCGGGTTCACCGGCATTTCCGCGGCGCTGAGCCTGGCAGAGCGAGGCTATAAGGTCAGCGTTATTGAGGCAAACCGAGTAGGCTGGGGAGCGTCCGGACGTAACGGCGGCCAGCTTATCGGCGGCATTAGCGGGGAGGAACACCTGGAAAAATCTCAGAATCAGAACATCTCCGATCAGCTCTGGTCCATGCGCTGGGCTGGCCATGAGATCATCAAGCAGCGAGTCGAGAAGTATTCCATAGAATGCGATCTCAAGTTCGGACATATGGATGTCGCCATCAAACCCCGCCACTGGCGCGACCTGCTGGAGGAATACGACACCTTGCAAGAACGGGGATTTCCGCATGAAACCAGGCTGGCGCCGAAGCAGGAAATTACGAGTGTGATAGGCACGGAGGCCTATATCGGTGGCCTGATCAACATGGCCAACGGCCATCTGCATCCCCTAAACCTGTGCCTGGGCGAGGCTGCAGCGGCCGCGCAACAGGGAACCAACATATACGAACAGTCTCCCGTACTCCGGATTGAACACGGTAGCAAACCGCGTGTGCATACTGAAGCAGGCAGCATCACTTGCGACTTCGTAATCCTGGCAGGTAATGCCTACCACCGCTTAGAACCCCGGCGCCTGGGCGGCTATGTGTTCCCCGCCGGCAGCTTTATCATTGCCACCGAACCCCTGTCAGATGAAATGGTAAGCGAAATCAACCCCCTGGACCTGGCCGTGTGCGATCCCAATCATGTGCTCGACTACTTCAGACTGAGCGCGGACAAGCGTCTGTTATTCGGTGGCCGCTGCAATTATTCCGGTCGCGACCCGCGCAGTATCAGCCGATCCATTTTTCCGAGGATGGCAAAGATCTTTCCGCAACTGAAAAACGCGCGCATCGATTACGAATGGGGCGGCAAAATCGGCATTGTCATCAACCGCGTCCCGCATATCGGCAGACTGCAAGACAATGTCTTCTACGCCCAGGGCTATTCCGGCCACGGCGTAAACGTCACCCACCTGGCCGGTCAGATCCTGGCCGAAGCCATCGCCGGCACGTATGAGCGCTTCGACATATTCGCAAAGACCAAACATCTGCGCATCCCCGGCGGTCAATGGATAGGCAACCAACTGCTTGCCCTGGGTATGCTCTACTATCGGTTGCTGGATTTGCTTTGATTTTTATTGGGAGGAGAAGTAGAATAAATCCGTCCGGGATCGCGGGCTCCCGGAAGGCTCTAATCCAATAGGACTGGCGGGGAATTATCTGACGCTGTGCAAGCCGGACCATAAGCATGACCGCAAGGAATGAAGACCACAATCCATAATCAGGAAAAATTCCAGCAACTTCTTCGCGAACTGTTCCAGTTTGATTGCGCCGATCTGGATTTCGGTATCTACCGCATTATGAATCACAAGCGGGAAGTGATCGAAAAATTTATCTCCGAGGACTTGGTCAAAGTTGTAAGTGAGGAGTTAGACCGGGATATCCTGAACGATCAGGAACGGGCTGTCCGGGAGTTAGAAGAAACAGCAAAATTAGTGCAAGAAACATTCGGCGATGACGCGCTGGATGCCAGCGGCAAATTACAACGCTACCATGAGACTCCGCTGGGTAAAAAATACCTGAAATGGCAGCAACGCGCCATCGGGGCGCGCAACCGCAAAGCGCTGGAAGCGGATATCTTCAACCACCTATTCGCTTTTTTCAGCCGTTATTACCAGGACGGCGATTTTATCTCTAAACGCCGCTACTCTAAACAGCATCGTTACGCCATTCCTTACAACGGGGAAGAGGTTTATCTGCATTGGGCCAACGCGGATCAGTACTACATAAAAACCGCCGAATATTTTCACGACTATTCCTATAGTTCGCAGGGGGTCACCGTCCATTTCAAACTCAATAACGCTGATGTTGAACAAAATAATATTAAAGGCGAAAAACGCTTCTTTGTGCCCCTTATCACTGGCATAACACAAAACGAAAGCGCCAAAGCATTCACCATCCCTTTTGAATATCGGCCATTAGACGAACAGGAAGAAACCCGATACGGGAGAACAAATCAGCAAGACACGATTATTACTGAGTTCGTTGCTGAAATACAGACAAGATCAGAGCTGTCAAACGAAATCCTGGTTGCGCTGGGTACCGCACGTCAGCGGAATGCAGACAATCAACCGGTCACATTTCTGGAACATCACCTGCGACAATACACTCGCCGAAATACTTCGGATTTTTTCATTCATAAAAACCTGAAGGCATTTTTATCACAGGAGTTAGATTTCTATATCAAAAGCGAAGCGCTACATCTTGATGATTTGGAAATTGCCGGCGAGGATTTTGCCGAAGGCTGGTTCCAGGTTATCCGGGTTCTCAGGAAGACAGGCAGTCAAATTATCGATTTTCTCGACCAGATCGAAGGGTTTCAAAAGATGCTTTGGGAAAAGCGCAAATTCATCACTGAAATTGAGTATTGCATCACCATCGGCAATATAGATGAACACTTTTACCCCACTATCGCTGACTGCGAGCCACAATGGATTGAATGGAAAGACTTATTTCATATTGATGAGGACAAGACAGATCTTTTCACTTCCGGCGGAAGCGCTAGGGACAAACGCATCATCTTCATGAAGGATCATCCCACCCTCGTTCTCGACACCAAGCGCTTCGATGAGGACTTCAAGAACGAACTGCTCGCATCTATCGAAGACATTGATGAATTATGCGATGGGTTGCTGATTCATTCGGAGAACTTCCAGGCTTTGGGGGTTCTTAACAATCGTTATCGGAGCAAAATAAAGTGTGTACATATCGACCCTCCATATAACACCGACACCAGTGGATTTTTATATAAAAATGAATACCGCCATTCAAGTTGGATGACGTTCATGGAAAGCAGAATATTGGCATCAATCAACATGCTCACTAACGATGCATCTTATCTTTGCCATATTGATGAGAATGAATATGAACGCTTGCAACTTCTGTTTGAACGCATACCAATACCTGCTGCAGGCACTGCTGTCTGGGATAAAAGGAACCCTATGAACGCAGGTCGTGGTTTAGCGATGCAACATGAGTACATGATTTGGAGATCGAGGAAACGAGGGCCTATATATCTACGAAACCACAACATATCCTTAATATTGAAGACCGCTGACAACATACTTCAGAAATATGGAGAAGTTTCAGATGAAGCAAGAAAAGAATTTGCCGAATATGTAGATAACAACAAACAACTAACCGGAGGAGAGAAGGCATATCGGCATTTGGATGACGATGGAAATATTTATCAAAGTGTCAGCCTAAGGGCACCTGAACCAAGAACCGAGCAAAAATTCCATATTCCCCTAATACATCCTATTTCTGGTAAGCCCTGTCCCGTACCTCCAAATGGTTTTTCTCGCACTCCTGAAACATTACAAATCATGATAGAGCGGGGCGAGATTATCTTTGGATTAGATGAAAGCATACAGCCACGTCAAAAAGTCGTTCTTACAACCGAAAAAAGAAGGCAAATGTCTTCGGTCATACAAGACGCAAAAAAGGGAAAAGCAGATCTTGATCGGCTAGACCTTGATTTTCCTTACTGTCATCCAGTCTCATTTTATGAGGAAATCATCGCGGCAGCCGTCGACAACGATAATGAAATTATACTGGATTACTTCGCGGGTTCCGGAACTACGGCCCATGCTGTTATGAATCTTAACCGCGATAATGGAGGCAACATTAAGTTCATCATGGTTGAAATGGGACAATATTTTGATACTGTGCTACTGCCGCGCATCAAAAAAGTAACCTTTTCCCCAGAATGGAAAGACGGAAAACCAACTCGCATGGCCAGCCGGGAAGAAGCCAATCGTAGCCCGCGCATCATCAAGTATCTGCGCCTGGAAAGTTACGAAGACGCTTTGAATAACATCGAGCTTGATGACTCATCAGGACAGCAGGCCATGAAATTCGATGATTACCTGCTTAACTACATGCTCCAATGGGAGGCCAAACACAGTAAGACTTTGCTGAACGTTGAAGACCTCGCCCGACCGTTCGATTACAAACTGCAAATCCATACGAACGGCGCGACACGAGCAACGACTGTTGACATCCCGGAAACCTTTAACTACCTGCTGGGTCTCCACGTACAAACACGTCGAATATACGATGACGAGGGGCGACGCTACCTTATCTACCAAGGCTTGGTTGACCAGCGACGGGCCGTCATCATATGGCGCGAAACCGACGGATGGCAAAAGGAAGATCTGGAACGCGATAAACAATTCATCAGCGAACATCAATTCACAGATGGCGCTGACGAGGTGTATGTCAACGGCGCTTCATTTATTCCGAATGCCAGGTCCATTGACCCAATTTTCAAATCTCGCATGTTTGCGCCGTTAGCCGCATGAGCGAGCGTAATTCGCAATCATCTCAATATATCAAACTTGAGAGACGTCTCACCCTGCTTGCCTGGTTGAATGACCAGTTCGGCTATAAAAACAACCAGGAACTTTTGCAGGACATCCGTGAATCGGACGAGGGTTTTGACGCCGAGGGTCGAACCCATATTTACCGGCGATTGATGTCAAGGGGCGGGAGAGTTCGCATCCCCCTGGATGACCTTGAGCGTTACGACCATAACCTGCGCGTCCACCTGCGCGCCATCAGCGCACGGCGACCGGGGCTTAAACTCAAGTATTTTCAATACCTCTCCGCTCTTTATACGGAGATTTATCTGGATGGCTATTTCAACAATCGGGCGAATTTGCTCCAGTCATTGAATGATTTCCAGGTTCGTTACAACTCCGGCTCAGGCATAAGATCAGAAGAGAGATTTGCCGAGACCGACCTGAAAAAACTCGCCTACTGGATGGCAACGGGCAGCGGTAAGACCTTGATCATGCATCTGAATTACCTTCAGTTCCTGCATTACAACAAGGCCACATTGGATAATATCCTGCTCATCACGCCAAATGAAGGACTTAGCGAGCAACACCTCGTTGAGATGGAATTGTCCGGGATACCAGCAAGACGCTTTGACCTGAACGAGAGCGGCTTGTTGCTGGCCCAAAAGGATACGGTCCGGATCCTGGAAATTACCAAATTGGTCAAAGAGAAACGCGGTCGCGGAGAACGCGTGCCTGTTGAAGCGTTTACGGGGAACAACCTGATATTGGTGGACGAGGGGCATAAGGGTTCCGGCGGGGAAGCATGGCTCAAGTTACGCAATGCCTTGGGGGAGACCGGATTTACCTTTGAGTACAGCGCTACTTTTGGCCAGGCTCTGACAGCAACACGCAATGACCCGCTGACGACAGAATACGGAAAAGCAATTGTCTTCGACTATTCCTATCGTTACTTCTACGGCGATGGTTATGGAAAGGACTTCCGCATCCTTAACCTCGTAGAAGAAACCTCTGAGGAGAAAACCAATATCCTGCTATTGGGTAATCTGTTGTCATTTTATCAACAAAAGCGCTTGTTCACGGAGCGAAAAGAAGCGCTGCGGCCCTATAACCTGGAAAAACCATTATGGGTGTTCGTGGGCAGCACGGTAAACGCTGTGTATACCAGAGACAAGCAAACACGCAGCGATGTTTTGACAACGGCCAGATTTTTGGATCACGTTTTAAAGTACAAGACCTGGACAGTGCGGGCCATCAGCAAACTACTCAATGGCAATAGTGGATTGGTGACGCCCGATGGCGAAGATGTTTTTAGGGATAAATTCAGTTATTTGAAGAGTAGTGGAATGGATTCCGAGCAGACCTACACTGATATCCTTACCAAGGTGTTTCATGCGCCTGCAGGCGGCGGATTGCATTTAAACAGTATCCGCAACAGCAAAGGAGAAATAGGCTTGAAGGCAGGAAATGCCGAGTTGTACTTCGGATTGATCTATATCGGCGATGTCGCCAAATTCAAAAAACTCGTGGAACTGGATGATGCCGGCATAGTTTTTGAGGAAGACGCAGTGGCCGATTCGCTGTTCGATGGCATCGGCACGCCGGATACGAGTATTGACATCCTGATAGGCGCAAAAAAATTCATGGAAGGCTGGAATTCCTGGCGGGTATCCAACATGGGGCTGTTGAATATCGGTCGCAAGGAAGGTTCCGAGATTATTCAACTGTTTGGACGCGGTGTGCGTCTGAAAGGCCGAGGGCACAGTCTTAAGCGAAGCGCGGCACAGGATGGAGAGCATCCTGCACATCTGGATTTGTTGGAGACATTGAATATCTTTGCGGTGCGAGCGAATTATATGGCGCAGTTTCGCAGTTATCTGGAACGGGAAGGCGTCGATACCGGGGGGCACAAGGAGTTACATCTGGCTATACGGGCTGATGAACGATTTTTTGGAAAAGGATTGGTCGTGCCGCGTATGCCGGAAGGCAAAAGCTTTATTGAGCAGGAGAATGTCGTTCTCGATAAGGATAAGGCTGCCAAGGTCTCTCTGGACCTTTCGACGAAAGTACGCGTAATGGAAAGCGAACAGGGTGGCGTAAAGGAAGCTGAGTTTCAAGCCGGACAGTACCGGCAGATACCGGACGAAATCCTCGATCTTGTGGACTGGCACAAGGTATACCTGGAACTTATTGAATATAAGGAACATAAAGACTGGGTAAATTATGCGCTGACACCCGTAACAGCCAGAGAGATCATGGAAACGAAACAGCCCGACAGGCTATATGGGTTAATGGCCGACAGTGCGATGATCAAACCCAATTCTTACGCCGACGTTATTCGCCTGCACGATGTGGTGGTATCCATCTTGAGAAAATATATGGACAGGTTTTACCGGGTGCAACGTGAACGCTGGGAATCCATGAACCTGCGCTATGAAGAACTCGGCAAGGGGGATCCAAATTTTCAAGACTATAGACTGCAAATTTCACTTGAAGAGAAAGAGTTGATTGAGGCAGTTGAAAGCCTGCTCAGAGAAGGTGAACGCATATACAAGGAAGAAACCAGCGAACTGCGAAATGTTTACTTCGACCGGCATCTTTATCAACCTCTGCTTGTTGATAAAGGCGCAAACGTCAAGTGCGCGCCACCGGGATTAAATCAGCACGAACAACGCTTCGTCCAGGATTTGCGCGCATATTGTCGGCTGCACAAAGACGATGTTATCCCTGGTAGGGAGATTTACCTACTGCGCAACCTGAGCCGCGGCAAAGGGATAGGCTTCTTTGAAAACTCGGGCTTTTACCCTGACTTTATTCTGTGGATAAAAGACGACCAGGGCCAACGCATCGTCTTCATTGAGCCTCACGGCATGTTAAATGAACGACCATACGAGCATAACGAGAAGGCCCAGTTACATGAACGCCTGCCTGAATTTGCCGAAAAATTAGGCGCATCCAGTGGATTGCGGGATATAAAACTGGACTCGTTCATTGTCTCAGCCACACCCTATGAGGCATTATGGGACCGGTATGGCGATACTTCCTGGGATCGGGACCGGTTTGCGCAAGCTCATATTCTCTTTCCGGACCAGGGAGAAAATTACGATTACATCGCAGCCATCATGCAATAGTGTAAGGCAACCCCGCGGACACTCAAATTTACCTCTACGCTAACAACAACATCTCCACAACGGGACTGGCGCTGGCCAGAAACGGAGATATCCCCATCAAGTCGATTCGATGTCGGCGCCGCAAACATCATTCCGGGTTTGGCCTGGTCAATATGATATTTTTCAGTAATGCTATGCTCAAAATGGCGCTTCCACCGCGCAGTGCCGGCAACGGTCATCGGCGGCACACTTTTCCTTGGCGTGCCTGACGATCAGCGCGTGGTACTCGTTATACAGCCTGTGATCCGGGGCAAGACAGGTTTCGAACATCCGCCGCAGGGTTTCATAGTCTTCGCCGCCGTTAATCAGCCCAAGCTTTTTCAGCAGGCGGCGAGTATAAGTGTCTATCACAAACACGGGACGGTCAAACGCATAGAGCAATATATCATCGGTCGTTTCTTGGCCGATGCCGTTTATTGACAACAGGGACTGTCTCAACCTGCCGGTATCCCATGTTGACAGGGCATCCAGGCCGCCCTGCGATTGCAGCCACCCACACAGGTTCTTCAGGCGCCGGGCTTTCACATTTAAGAAACCGGAAGACCTGATCAGACCGGCAAGCTCTTCCTGGGACAAGCTTGCAATACGATCCAGGCTAAGATTGCCTGTCGCTTGCAACCTTGAGATTGCCTTTTCAACATTTTTCCAGTTGGTGTTCTGGGTCAACACGGCGCCGGCAATCACCTCGAACGCAGAATCTGCCGGCCACCAACGCTGCGACCCGTAGGCATCCAGCAGGCGATCATACAAGACGGTTAATTTGTCGCAGTGTTTCATTTGTTATAGTTTCGCTCAGGAAAAAGCAGATAAAATCTATCATGCATCCCGTAAATCATACCTATATCGGGCGCTTTGCCCCTACTCCCAGTGGCCCGCTTCACTTCGGTTCCATTGTCGCCGCGCTGGCAAGCTACCTTGACGCCCGCCATCACCGCGGCAAGTGGTTGCTCAGAATTGAGGATATCGACACGCCGCGGGTACGCGCCGGGGCAGACAGGAAAATCATTGATGCCCTGGAAATCCTCGGGTTGGAATGGGACGGTGATATAGTTTACCAAAGCAACCGCCTGAACCGTTACCAACAGGCGCTGCAAGCGCTGCTGGATAAAGACCTGCTGTACCGATGTTATTGTCCCAGGCGTATTACCAAAGGCAAACCTTACCCGGGCACATGCAGAATGCGTTCGGACCGTGACCACAAGCCACACTCACTGCGTATCATCACACCGGAACAGCCCGTCAGCTTCGATGATGCCATCCAGGGCCGCCTCACAAGACGGCTTAACGAGCTGACCGGAGATTTCATCCTGCGCCGCTCGGACGGCTTGTTCGCGTACAACCTGGCAGTGGTCATCGACGATGCCGCCCAGGGCATCACCCACATCGTGCGCGGCGCAGACCTGCTCGAGACCACGTTCAGCCAGGTCTGCCTACAATCCATTCTCAACCTGCCGGCAACTAAATATGCTCACCACCCGATTGTCATCGATGCGCGCGGGAAGAAACTCAGCAAGCAGGATGGCGCGACAGACGTGCTCTCGGGTGCCTCCCCTGAAACCGTACTGCTTCAATCATTGAATTTTTTGGGACAAACGCCCGGCCAGGAACTGAACGGCGGCAATAAAAACGAGATCCTGGCCTGGGCCATCGATCACTGGAATATTGAGGCTGTCAGGAGTTCAATATTGGGTGTATAGTAGTCTGCCTGATCAGACTTGGATAAGCGCACATGCACGCACAAGCCGAACAACAATATAAACTGGTCCCGGTAAGCTCCCATTGGGGTAATTATCTTGCAGAGGTCGCGCAGGACGAACTGGTTGCGATCCATCCGTACGCTTCTGACCCCGACCCCACGCCAATCGGCCAGTCACTGCTGAACGCAACAGACAGCGATGTGCGCATCCCCCAGCCTATGATCAGACAAGGCTACCTGGAAAAACGCCACCACAGCGACGGCGCGCGGCGCGGGAACGAACCGTTTGTACCGGTACCATGGGATACCGCGCTGGACCTGGCGGCCGACGCCCTGCAACGGGTCAGACAGGAGTTCGGCAATGACGCGATTTATGGCGGCTCTTACGGTTGGGCCAGCGCCGGCCGCTTCCACCATGCCACCAGCCAGGTGCATCGTTTTCTCAATACCATCGGCGGCTACACCCGTTCCGTCGACAGTTATTCGGTCGCAGCCGCGAGCGTAATCATGCCCCATGTGCTGGGCGTGGATTTCTTTGAACTGATGCTGCAAGCGCCCACCGTCGAGGATATTGCCAAGCATACCAGGCTGGTCGTGTGTTTCGGCGGTATTGCGATGAAGAATACCCAGATCATGGCCGGCGGCCTGGGCGCGCACACCGCCGGGGCCCAGTTACGGGATTTGAAACAGGCCGGGGTCAGGTTTGTCAACATCAGTCCGGTGCAGGATGACATGGCGGATTATCTCGACGCAGAGTGGTGGCCATGCCGGCCCAACAGCGATGTCGCGGTGATGTTGGGGATGGCGCATACCCTGGTCGCGAACAACCTGCATGACCGGCAATTCCTGGACAAATACTGTGTGGGCTTTGAGCGTTTTCTTCCCTACCTGATGGGAGAGGAAGATGGGATAGTGAAAGATGCGCAATGGGCGGCGCAACTTGCCGAGGTCCCTGCGCACTGGATCGAGGCAACCGCAAAACAAATGGCAGCCGAACGTTGCCTGATCGGCATAAGCTGGTCGTTGCAACGGAGCGAATTCGGCGAACAGCCCTATTGGATGGCGACCCTGCTGAGCGCGATGCTGGGCCATGTGGGTCTGCCAGGCGCCGGTGTTGCCTACGGTTACGGCTCTGTACACAACATTGGTTTTGTAGGCCGTCGGCTGCCGAATTACAAGACCGCGGCGCTGCCGCAGGGAGACAATGCGGTAAAGACATTTATTCCCGTGGCCCGGATCGCGGACATGCTGTTAAATCCCGGCGGCAACTATGACTATAACGGTCAGAAGCTGACCTTCCCCGACATCCGGCTGGTGTACTGGGCGGGCGGGAACCCCTTCCATCATCACCAGGACCTGAACCGCCTGCGGCGCGCCTGGGCGCGACCGGAGACCATCATCGTCAACGAGCCGTTCTGGACGTCCACTGCCCGGCACGCCGATATCGTGTTTCCGTCAACCACGCCCCTGGAACGCAACGATGCCAGCCTCAGTCCTATCGATTGTTACCTCGCCCCCATGCCGTGCGCGGTACCGCCCTTCGGCCAGGCCAGAAACGACTATGATATTTTCGCCGGGCTGGCAAAACGCCTTGATGTTGAACAGGCGTTTACCGACGGCAGGAATGAAGCGGAATGGGTGGAACATCTCTACAACTCCACCCGGGAGGCGGCGGCCGGGGCCAACGTAACCTTGCCGGAGTTCGATGAATTCTGGCGCGGCCGGCAGTTGACTGTCTATGACCAGACACCTGACCGGGAATTTGAACTGGAGAAATTTCGCGCCAACCCGCAGGCGAACTCACTGAATACGCCTTCCGGGAAGATTGAACTGTATTCGGAGAAGATCGCCGGTTTCAATTATGCAGACTGTGCCGGCCATCCCAGGTGGTACGACAAGCAGGAATGGCTGGGTTCTGCGCGCGCGGCGCGCTATCCGCTACACCTGATCTCCAATCAACCAAAGACCCGCTTGCACAGCCAGTATGACCATGGCATCACCAGCCGCAAGGCTAAGATCAAGCAGCGGGCGCCGGCCCGCATGAACCCGATGGACGCGGCAAAACGGCATATCGCAGAGGGCGATGTAATCCGTCTGTTTAACGAACGAGGCGCGTGCCTGGCCGGTGTCACACTTACGGAAAATCTGCGTGCCGGTGTGATCGAACTGGAAACCGGCGCCTGGTACGATCCGCTGGACCCGGCAGACCCCATGTCTCTCGAGATACATGGCAACCCGAACGTATTAACCCGTGATGCGGGCACCTCGAAACTGGCCCAAGGGCCAACTGCCCACAGTTGCCTGGTCGATGTGGAGAAGTTTACCGGGAAACTGCCCAAAATCCGGGTATTTTCACAACCGCCTGTGGTCAGCGCTTCAACCTGATATTGTCCGCGCATGCTTTCTACTCCCATGAACACCCCCACTAAACCACTATGAATGATCAAATCGTCATTGCCGGCATGGCCCGCACCCCTCAGGGTGGGCTGCAAGGCGAGTTGTCGAGTGTCGCCGCTCCGCAGTTAGGCGCGACAGCCATCAGGGCAGCGCTGGCAAGAGCAAATATAGAACCGGTGGATGTGGATGAGACCATCATGGGCTGCGTCCTGCCGGCAGGACTGCGCCAGGCGCCGGCGCGCCAGGCTTCCATCGGCGCCGGCATCCCGACCAGCACAGGTTGCACAACCGTGAACAAGATGTGCGGTTCGGCGATGAAAGCAGTGATGCTGGGTTTCGACGCGCTGCGGGCCGGTTCGGCCGATTGTATCGTTGCGGGCGGGATGGAGAGCATGAGCAATGCGCCGTACCTGGTTCTGAAAGCCCGTAGCGGACTGCGCCTGGGTCACGGAGAGATGGTGGATCACATGTTCTTCGACGGCCTGGAGGATGCCTACGACCAGGGCAAGCTCATGGGGTCGTATGCAGAGGACTGCGCCGCCAAATACGGCTTCACCCGGGAGATGCAGGATGCCTATGCCATCGAGTCGCTGACCCGCGCCCAGCGCGCCATTGGAGAAGGAAAATTCAACGATGAAATTGAACCGGTCGTGGTCAGGACACGCAAACGGGAAGTGACCGTGGACACCGATGAACAGCCCGGCAACGCGAACATCGATAAAATCCCCATGCTTAAACCCGCGTTCGCCAAAAACGGCACCGTGACACCGGCTAATTCCAGTTCCATATCCGACGGCGCAGCAGCAGTGGTTTTACTCAGGGAGAGTGATGCGACGGCGCGCGGCTTGGAGCCGCTGGCGGTTCTGCATGCGCATTCCACCCATGCCCAGGAGCCGAGCTGGTTCACTACCGCGCCAGTGGGGGCAATCCGCAAAGCACTGGACAAAACCGGCTGGACCGTGGCGGATGTGGACCTGTTCGAGGTGAACGAGGCGTTTGCCGTGGTAGCCATGGCGGCCATGCACGACCTGCAGATTCCCCATGACAAACTGAATGTGAACGGCGGCGCCTGCGCACTGGGTCATCCCGTCGGCGCCTCCGGCGCGCGCATCATCGTAACACTGATTGCCGCGCTAAAAGACCGGGGGCTGAAACGCGGTATAGCCGGCCTGTGCATAGGCGGCGGCGAAGCCACCGCGGTAGCCCTGGAATTGCTTTAGCTTCTCATGCGCGCAATCTGCGGAGCGAAATGCTGTGCCAGCAGTCCGGCAACGATCAATACCAATCCCGCGATAGTCGTCACCGCGATAGCTTCACCTAAGAACCGGCTGATGAATATCAGTGATATGAATGGCGAGAGAAAAATGAGTGTGCTGATTTTTGCCGTGGCGTCCGATAACCGCAATGCTGCGAGCCAGAAAATATAGGTGATCCCCATTTCAAACAAGCCAACGTAGATGCCTGCCAGAATACCGGCCGTGCTCAAGGAAGATATATCCGACCAAAACCAGCAGGCAGCGGCTATGAACGGGATACCGAACAGGAAGCTGAGGAACAGGCCGGTTACGGGTTCAACATGGTCTTTTGTCTTCAGCAACCAGTAGAACGCCCAGATGACCGTGCTGCCGAGCGCCAGAAAAATCCCCAGCGCACTCAACTCCCCCGCCGGAAATCGGCCGCCGCTGAAACAGATAACCAGCACGCCGGAATAACATATAACCGTTGCCAGGCAGTCAAAACGGGTAAGCCGGTGCTTCAAGATGGGCACGGACAGAAGCATCAGTGTTATCGCCCAGGTGTAGTTCAGCGCCTGGGCCACCTGCGCCGGCAACAGGTCGTAAGCCCGGAACAGTACCAGGTAATAACAGAACGGGTTCAATATGCCCAGGCTGGCCAGCCGGAGATAATCTCCGGCGCTCACCTGCAGCGCCATTGCCAACCTGCCGGTCGCGAGCACAACCGCCAACAGGCACAAGGTCGCGGTCACGCTTGCGACCAGCAGCAATTGGTATACATCGAGATAACGCAACGCGATCTTGAACGCGGTCGCAACCGTGGACCAGAGTAATACCGCGCTGAGCGCGTACAGGTATGCCTTCTGCTGGCGGGCGAGTATCATCAGGGGGTCATTATGGGCCTGGCTAGCGCGGCGGCATCCTGATCCCGCCATCGATACGGATGGTTGTCGCGTTAATGTAATCGTTTTCGATAATGAACAGCGCGAGGCGGGCAACTTCGTCGGGACTGCCCAGACGCTTCGGGTAAAGCACGGATTCTTCCAGGGACCGGCGTACCGGTTCGTCCAGTGCGTCAAATATCGGGGTATGAATAAGCCCGGGGGCAATGGTATTCACCCGGATACCCAGGCCGGCCAAATCCCTGGCTACAGGAACCGTCATGCCGGTTATTCCACCTTTGCTGGCGCTGTAGGCTGCCTGGCCGACCTGCCCTTCAAACGCAGCGACGGACGCGGTGTTAACAATCACGCCCCGTCCCCCGTCTTCATCGACAGGTTCGTTTGCAGCCATTTGTTCGGCGGCGAGACGCAGAACGTTGAAGGTGCCGACCAGGTTGACCTGGATCACCTTGTTGTACAGTTCCAGCGAATGCGGGCCGCTTTTTCCGATGGTTTTCGCGGCCACAGCAATGCCGGCAAAATTGCAACAGATATGTATCGCCCCGAACTTTGCCACGGTAGCATCAATAGCGGCGCGCACTGCCTCCTCGTCTGCTACGTCCACATGCCGGTACAGGATTTGCTCGCTCCCGGTGAGAGCATCGTCCTGAATCGAATTCAAATCGAACACGGCAACCCTGGCGCCTGCGTCAACAAGCCGTTTTGCCGTCGCCAGACCAAGCCCCGACGCCCCGCCGGTCACCACTGCAATTTTGCCTGGAATATTCATCGAGCGCTCCTGCAACAAAGCGGATTTAGCGCGCCAAGCTTGGCGTCTCCTGTTTTTTTCATGGCGTCAAACTTCTCCTAGATGATGATATTGCGTTGGCTATATTGTCTGATCAGTATAGTGACCGCCAATTGAAAAAATATAGATATAATCATCATCGAACTTGTAGATGATTCTGTCCTTTTGAGAGATCCGCCGTGACCAGTACCCGGAAAGAGCATGCTTCAGCCGTTCGGGTTTTCCAGAGCCTTCCTCTGGGTTGTCTCTTAATAACTCTTTGATTATCCGACAGAGTGTCTTGTGTAATTTCCTGTCCCTGTTCCGTATTTGCTCATAAACGATCCAGGTGTTCCCTTCAAAAATTAATGATCTCATTTAACTCCTTGTTCGTCGGTTTATATCCTGACCGCGTTTTATGCGTTTGCAATGATTCTGCCATCTGTTTCATCAACTCGGAATTCTGCAACACATAAAGCGTTTCCTGTTCCCGCTCCCAATCTTCGGCGCTGATTACAACAAAATCGTCGCCTTTGCGTCTTGTTACTTTCAAGGGGTCATGGCGCGAGATCACCCGTTCGACGAAGTGGCGCAGATTATCTCTGAACTGATTGACGCTGATGCTTTCCATTTGTCTGAATAATGTACGGAGTTTCCGTACAACTATAAACAAGTCAGTGATAATATACAACACTTACACTACAACATGTTTGCCGGTAGTTTACAGCAGTCCGCACTGGCATACACAACGGGTTTCCTGTTTCTGTAGTAAACTATAAGCTGACGTATTGAGGAGAATACGATATGGCTTCGACCGCACAAGCGCTGGCTGATGAGCCGATCCTGCTGACCGGGATCACCCCTCCCGTCGCCACCCTGACCCTGAACCGGCCGCGCCAGTATAATGCCTTGTCCGATACGATGCTGATCGCGCTGCAAGAGGCGCTGGATAAGATCGCCACAGATGAAACCGTGCGTGTGGTGATCATCGCGGCAAACGGAAAGGCATTTTGCGCAGGGCATGACCTCAAGGAAATGCGTTCCAGCGAGGACCGGGCATTTCACCAGGCGCTATTCGACCGCTGCGGCACGATGATGCAGACCATCCACCACCTGCCGCAGCCTGTCATCGCCAGTGTACAAGGCATTGCCACCGCCGCCGGCTGCCAGCTTGTTGCGCAATGCGACCTGGCTATAGCCGCAGACACGGCCCGCTTTGCCGTATCCGGCATCAATGTGGGGTTGTTCTGTTCCACACCGGCAGTGCCTTTGAGCCGCAACATGCATCGCAAGCAGGCTATGCAGATGTTGCTGACCGGCGATTTCATTGATGCGCAGACCGCAAGACAGTTCGGCCTGGTGAATGACGTCGTGCCCCCGGAAGAACTGGATGCCGTAGTGAAGTCCCTGGCGCAGAAAATTGCCGGCAAATCGCCCTTGGCCATCAACCTGGGTAAGAAGATGTTTTACCAACAGGCAAGGATGGATATCAGCGCAGCCTACGATTTTGCCGGTGAGCGCATGACCTGCAATATGGACAGCGAAGACGCCCGGGAGGGAATAGACGCGTTTATCGAAAAACGCAAGCCGGTTTGGCAAGGCAGGTGATTTGCGCTTAGCTGGTTCACTGCAATTGGACTGACGCCATCCAGCTTGCAAGCGGAGAAATCCGAGACCAGCAGAGGTTCCAATTTACGCAACCAATACATCGAGTTACGGCAGCACCGTAGTCAGCATTTTCCAGGCCATTGAATCCTATGGTGTGGATGGGCACGCGGTGCTGAGTGATGCCGGCCTGGACCTGAGCCAGGTGAGCCAGCCCTTGTACCGGGTTCCCGGCGAAACGCTTGCCCGGCTGGTAGCGACCGCCGAAGCAGTTACCGGCGACCCCTGTTTCTGTTTCAGGGTCGCCAGTTATATTCATCCGACCACATACGGCGCGCTGGGCTTTGCTCTGTATTCGAGCAATAATGTGCGCGCCTTTTGCCACCGGTTGTCCCGGTTTCATTCGTTCATCACCACGAATCACGATTGCATTTTCGATGAGACGGACAAGCAGTCAAAGCTGCTGATCAAGCCGGCTGATACTGGGATAGAGCAACATGTGTACCGCTCCCTTGTGTCCGGCTACATGGCGGTAATGGTCAGGTTCCTGCGAGAGGTCAGCAGCCCGGACTTTCACCCTGTCAGGGTGGACATTGCCTGTGATGCGCCGCCAGGTTGTGAACAGGTTTACCGGGATTACTTCCGATCAAACGTGGTATTTTCAACCGGGGAATATGCGCTGTTGTTCAACCCGGACGAGATCGACAAGCCGTTTCCTGCGGCAAACGTAGAGCTGGCGCAACTAAATGACCAGATCATGATGAAAATGCTGGCTGACACCGTGAAGGGTGACCTGGTGATGCAGGTCAGAGCCAAGCTGGTGGAATTACTGCCTTCGGGAGAGTGCGGAAAAGAGGACGTCGCCAGGGAGTTGTACATGAGCGTGCGCACATTGCATAATAAACTGGAGCGGTTGGGTTCCAGTTATCAACATGTTCTGGATGACACCCGACGGGAACTGGCAGAGCAATACATGCAACAGCAACAGCGTTCCATCAGTGAAGTGGCTTATTTGCTGGGATTTTCCGATTGCAGCAATTTTTCCCGTGCGTTCAAACGCTGGACCGGCCAGTCACCAAGCCAGTTCCGATCCGGAAAAATTGCGGATTCATTCGGTCAGGAAACCTGATTAAGTTGAAAGAGCGCTAGGAGGATAGACAATTGCCTGTTTCGAAATATTCACTCAACCTGGTCCGACTTGCGGCAATAGTCCTGTTGCTTTCTACAAATCAACTCCACGCCGACGAACCTACCGCACAGATTTACATTACCAATGTTCACATTTTTGACGGACATAATGAAGCGCTGCACAGGAACAGGCATGTCCTTGTTGAAGGAAACCTGATCAAAGACATCTCGGCCGAGACCATCAATGACCTGGCATCCGATGCGATTGTCATCGACGGCGGAGGCCGAATTATGGTCCCCGGGCTGATTGACACACATTCCCATCTGTCTATCGTAGGTAGTCCGGGTGAAATGCGCGATTGGAGCTGGGAGCGGATTGGGGTGTTGATGGGGAAACGGGCTGAGACGACGTTAATGTGGGGCTTTACTACCGTGCGCGACCTGGGCGGTCCGGTCATGGGCCTGAAGCAGAATATCGATGCCGGCCTGGTACCCGGCCCGCGTATCTTCCCCTCACTCGCGTTCATCACCCAGACCGGCGGCCACGGTGATTTTCGCGCCTGGACCGACCCGCACCCGCGCTGGTTTGATGAAACCGCAAACTGGGAACGACTAGGGTATTACCGCCTTGCCGACGGCGTCCCCGATGTGCTGGCTTCGGTCCGGGAGAACCTGTCCCGCGGGGCGACCCAGATCAAGCTCATGGGCAGTGGCGGCGTCGGTTCCGAGTATGACCCGATAGACTCTGTCCAATACACCCTGGAAGAGCAACAGGCCGCGGTCCGGGCAGCGCAAGACTGGGATACATACGTGGGCGCGCACCTGCATAACGGTCCCGCAATCCTACGCGCGTTACAGGCAGGATTGAAGAGTATCGATCATGGTTTCGGCATTGATGAGGAAGGCATGAAACTGCTGGTCTCCAAGGGCGCGTTTCTGAATACGCATTTTGCCTGGAACCACCTGGTGTTGCAGGCTGACTTTCTCAACGAATATCAACTGGCCAAGGCGCGGGAAGTCATTTCCTGGTCTGACAATATGGTCAGACTGGCAAAAAAACACAAGCCCAAGCTCACCTATTGTGTCGATGCCTTCGGGGACGATGAACTGTTCAACGCCCTGTACGCGATGGAATTCAAGGCCAGGGCTGAGCATTTCAGCCCGCTGGAGATTCTCAGACAGGCCACTTCCGGCGCCGCGGAATTGCTGGAACTGAGCGGCCGGCGCAACCCTTACCTTCAGGGCAAACTGGGCGTGATCGAGGAAGGCGCTTACGCAGACCTGCTGCTGGTGGACGGCAACCCACTCACGGATATCACCCTGTTGTCCGAACCCGAGAAGCATCTCCGATTAATCATCAAGAATGGGAATATCCATAAAAATACCTTGCCTGATTAAGCAGCTCTGGCTTTATCAATACGCGCGCGCCGCTTAGGGTCATTCAACGCTTTCCAAAGATCATTGCGTTGTTGCAGGTTCAGCCAGAAGCTCGCGCTATTGCCAAAAACAGCGCCGAGCATCAAGGCTGTATCAACGGTTACAGCACGACGATTGGTACATAGTTCATTGACCGTTTTGCGGCTAACTCCCATCGCCTCAGCCAACCTTCCTTGAGTGAGTTGCAGAGGTGTCAAAAACTCTTCAGTAATCATTTCGCCTACACTTACAGGTTGTCGTTTTGTGACATTCATGATCTGTCTCATCGAGAATCGTGATTATCCAGGTAAATATTACGCGCTTCGCCCTGTTGCTCCGACCATATGAATATCAGCCGCCATTTTTTGTTGATGCGAACTGAATGTTTTCCAGCCAAATTACCTTGAAGCTTTTCAAAATGATTGCTTGGAGGAGAACGCAAATCCTGGTCACATGTTGCATCATCAATCAATTGCAGTTTTCGGAAGAGACGGTCCTCAAGCTGCGCGGGTATTTTCTTGCTGATCCTATCCGCAAGATAAAACTCACGAAGCCACCTGTCCCGAAAACTGTGAATCAAAACTGTTCTCCCTTATCTGGGTATATTGTAACGTACATGGTTACTTCCAGCAAGTAAAAAATCCTGTATTTTGTATCATAATTACAGGTCACTTTAAGATTGACCTGTAAAATTTACACAGTAAAGGAAACTCTGATTAAGTCAGAGGTTCCTGCGATACAGGGATGTATCGCCACAAATCCGCCTGGAGCGGATTTGGACATCCGAAGGATGCCCGAGGGGTGTGCGCCATGGACGGTGCACATCAAACTCGATGACGATAAGTCATTGAATTTGGGAGCAAAACAAAAATCGCATTTTTGTTTTGCGTGCTCTGACAAGTCCAGGATGGACTTGTTCAGAGCTTCCTAAATATCATTCAACAGCTTTCTGTGTAAAATAATCACATGCCTGTACTATACAAACACTGGCCTAAGCGGTTTAACCTGGTAGGGCTTTGTTTTCTGGCGCTCGTTATCGCCTATACCGACCGGGTTAATATTTCCGTTGCGGCAATCCAGATGCAGGATGACCTGGGCTGGTCCGATGCGACCAAGGGGCTGGTGTTGTCGTCGTTTTTTATCGGTTATTTCTTCTTCCAGGTTCTTGGCGGTTGGCTGGCAAACCGCTACGGCGGAAAAATCGTACTGGGTATCGCGGTCATCCTGTGGTCCGGTTTCACCCTGTTGACGCCGCTGGCCGCCTTCACCGGCTCCCTGGTACTGTTGCTGGGCGCCAGAATCCTCCTGGGTGTCGGCGAAGCCTCGGTCGCGCCGGCGGTATTGAACCTATTCAGTCGCTGGGTACCACCCGATGAAAGAGCCCGGGCAGTTGCTTTTTTTTCCAGTGGAGCAATCGTCGGTACTCTATTTACCCTTATGATCACCGGCTGGATTATCGTTGAGTTCGGCTGGCCGATGGCGTTCTACAGCTTTGCGGTACTGGGATTCATCTGGGCGATGTTCTGGTTCCGATACGTCAGTAACAGCCCGGGTGAGCATCCGGATATTACGGAAACAGAACTCAGGCTACTTGCCGAGGTCAGGCAGGATGACTCACGGAACAAGAACATTCCCTGGCGTGTCATCTTTTCCCACCGGGCGGCCTGGGCGCTGATCATTGCCAATTTCTGCACCAACTGGGGTTTGTATGTCGCCCTGGCCTGGTTACCCAGTTTTTTCTACGATACCCAGGGAATTTCCATAATAGGCTCAGGCTTGTATTCCATGGCGCCCTGGCTGTCCATGTTTTTCGCGATGAATATCGCCGGGTGGATTGCAGACCGGGCGCTTGCAAACGGGATGGACGCGACCCGGTTGCGCAAGATTGCCCAGACCATCGGACTGGTGGGGTCAGCCTTGTTCCTGGTTGCCGCAGGCGCCGCCGCCACACCCCTGATTGCGGTGTTGACCATGTGCGGCGCGCTGGCCTGCCTGGGGGTGTGTTATTCAGGTTTTGCCCCGGCCGTGTTGGAAATGGCGCCCCGACACAGCGATATTTTGTGGAGTATCAGCAATACCTTCGGGACCATACCCGGTATCATCGGCGTGGCAGTGACCGGCTGGCTGGTAGGCGCCACCGGAACCTACCTTGCCGCATTTGCCCTGGCCGCCGCGGTGCACCTGGTCGGCGCCATAGCCTGGCTGTTATTTGGAACGGCAAAGGAAGTCATCGGGTAGCAATCATGATGCAGGGTCGAACCATGAGACGTGGTGATGGGCGCGTGATGGTTTTTACTCTGTTCATGTTGCTCGCAGCATCGGGGAAGGCGTCGCCGGCAGTGACCCAGGTTGAGCAAAAGACAACGGTCTTCTTGGATGGCAACATACTGACCATGGTTGATGCGGCGCCGGTTGCCGAAGCCCTGGCGGTGCGGGACGGCAGGATACTGGCAGTAGGCACTCGTTCCGAAGTCGAAATCATCGCAGGCGCCGATGTTGAAATCAGACGCCTGGCCGGCAAAACCCTGTTGCCGGGATTTATCGACAGCCACGGCCATATCAGCGCAGTGATGTCATTCATGGCATTCGTCAACATCGCCTCCCCGCCGGTAGGGGAAGTCGGAAACATCGCCGACATACAGCGCCTGCTGGCAGAACGGGCCGCAGGAACGCCAAAAGGCGAGTGGATCATGGCGGCTGGTTACGATGATTCGTTGCTGGCGGAACAGCGCCATCCAAACCGTGTCGACCTGGACCGGATTTCCACGGAACACCCCATCGTGGCCTGGCATGTCTCCGGGCACCTGATGGCATGTAACTCCATGTGCCTGAAACTGGCCGGCATCTCGGCAGAGACAGAAAATCCGCAGGGAGGCGTTATCCGGCGCCTGCAAGACAGCAATGAGCCTAACGGCGTACTGGAAGAAAGCCTGGTCTACCGGATCTATTTCGACTTGCTGCCGGTGCATGATGTGGCAAAACGCCTGGAATTACTGGAGCGGGCGCAAGACTACTATGCCGGTTTCGGCATTACCACCTTGCAAGAGGGCGCAGCCTCTCCGGTGGATCTGCAGACCTTGCAGCAAGCTTCCGGGCAGGATCTGTTGAAGCTGGATGTAGTCGCTTATCCGTGGTACCTGCATGCTGCCGTGCTGGATGAACAGTTCCCCTACTCGCAAAATTATTCGGGCCGATTTCGCGTCGGCGGCGTGAAACTGGGCCTGGACGGTTCCCCGCAGGGAAAAACGGCATGGCTTACCGAACCGTACCATGTGCCGCCGGAGGGACGAACAGCGGATTACCGGGGTTATCCGATACTGAGTGATGAAGCAGTCAATGGCTACGTCAAGGACTTTTTCGGCAAGAGCGTGCCGGTGATAGCCCATGCCAATGGCGATGCGGCGGCGGACCAGTTAATTGCAGCGGTACGAAAAGCCAACGGGTTTCATGGAAAAGCGGACCATCGTACCGTCATGATTCATGCGCAGACCGCACGCGACGATCAAATCGATCAAATGAAAACGGAGGGCATCATGCCTTCTTACTTCGCCGCGCATACCTTTTTCTGGGGCGATTGGCATCGGGATTCGGTATTAGGGCCTGTGCGTGGCGCGCGCATCAGCCCTCTGGCCTCCACTCTTGCCCGGGGCGTGCCCTATAGCATACACAACGATGCGCCGGTTGTGCCGCCGGATATGATGCGGCTCACCTGGTGCGCAGTGAACCGCCTGACCCGCAGCGGCCAAACCCTGGGCGACGCACAGAAAATATCAGTAGCCGATGCCTTGAAAGCGATCACCATTAACGGCGCGTACCAGTATTTTGAAGAACACAACAAGGGCAGCCTGGAGGCCGGGAAACTGGCCGACCTGGTCATCCTGTCGGACAATCCGCTGAAGGTCGATCCATTGACGATCAAGGATATTCAAGTAATGGAAACGATAAAAGAGGGCAAGACGGTTTACTTGAGCAAGTAGTCCGGATTGAATGATAAGGTATGAATATAAACAAAAATGATATATTTTCCATAGCATATGAAAGCTGAAACAATTGATAAAACATTTGATAACAATAAAGCCGATATTACTGAAAATTTGGATTTATCGACTATCAAACGACCGAATCAAACACTGAAACGGGTTAACGTTGATTTCCCCGCATGGATGATCGATTCGCTTGACATGGAAGCCTCCCGTATCGGCGTAACGCGCCAGTCGATCATAAAAATCTGGCTGGCCGAACGTTTGCAACAGGCGGGCAGCAATTCCTGCTGACTTGCTCTATGATATCGCGTTAATGAAAATACTCATCATTGGCGCCGGCATACAAGGGATCACAACCGCCTGGTACCTGAACCGATACCAGGTTGATGTCACAGTGCTGGAGCGTAACGAGGGGCCAGGGCTGGACTGCAGTTTCGCCAATGGCGGCGGGATAACCGCCGGCTTCTGTGAGCCCTGGAACGCGCCGGGGATACACAGAACGTTGTGGCAGTCCCTGGGCAGACAGGATTCGCCGATACTGTTACACCTCAAGTCCATTCCCGGTATGTTGTCCTGGGGCCTGGGGTTTTTACGGGCATCCCGAAAGGAAACCTTTATCGAAAACGTTAAGCGCAATTGCGCATTGGCCAATTATTCCATCGCACTGATGAAGGAAATACGGGAAGAAACGGATATCGATTACCGGCATTCCGGCGCCGGCACTTTGCTGCTGTTTCGCAACCAGGAGTCCCTGGATGGACATATCGAACATGCCGGCTTTCTGCGTGAAGAATGCGGGGCGGCAAACAGGGCGCTGGACCGGGATGAACTGGTCGCCCTGGAGCCTTCCCTGCAACCGATTCGTGACCAACTCGTGGGAGGAATACACTTTCCCGGCGACGAGACCGGGGATTGTCATATTTTTTGCGGGAAGATCGCCGAACTATTACAGAACATCGGCGTGGATTTTCGTTACGGCGCCGGCGCCACACGAATCGTCCGGGAGGGTTCATCGTTCAAGGTTCAGTTGTCCGCGGGCGGCGCCCTGACCGCGGATGCGGTTGTCGTCGCCGCCGGCGCATACAGCCCGAAGCTGGCGCGTCCACTGGGGGTCCGTATCCCTGTCTATCCGGCGAAAGGCTACTCGTTGACGATCTCCATGGATGGCTGGAAAAACCGGCCGCGGCATATCATGGGCGACATGGACTTGCACGCCGGGATAAATCCATTGGGCGATGAAGTCCTGAGGGTCGCAGGCACTGCAGAATTTACCGGTTTCGACAAATCGATTCCTGCTGCCCGGACAGGCAACCTGGTCAGGCTGGTTGAGGCTGTTTTTCCTGAATTGGCGAGGATCATGGATCGGGATTCGCTCAACCCGTGGACGGGGTTAAGACCTATGAGCAGCGATGGTGTGCCGATTCTCGGGAAAACACCGGCGCCCGGACTCTATCTGAATACCGGCCAGGGACATCTCGGCTGGACCATGGCGGCGGCATCGGGGCGGGTGGTGGCGGATGTCATCATCGGAAAGACACCGGCAGTGGACCTGACTCACTACTCGATGAACAGGTTTTGACAGGTCGAAAAAAATGCTCAATTCAATAGTGGAACATCGACCCGGTTGGAAATGTCTGCATGGATTTGCCAATGTCCTGTTTCTGGCGCTTATCTGTTCTACCTGCGCCACTGCAGCAGACTATGATGTCGCCATTCTGAACGGCAGGGTGATGGACCCTGAAACCGGTTTCGATCGAGTCCGGAACGTTGGACTTCGCGGCGGAATGATAGTCGCGATCACAACCGACTCCATCTCGGGCGATAGGATTATCGATGCGACCGGGCATATCGTCACTGCGGGCTTCATCGATTCGCATGTGCACAGCCTCGATTTGTTCTCAGTTAAATTATTGATGCGGGATGGGGTCACCACGGGCATGGACCTGGAAGTGGGCGCATGGCCGGTGGGTCCTTGGTATCAAGGGAAAAAAAACAACTGGCCGATCAATTACGGCACAACCGTAAGTCAGGAGATAGTGCGCATGTCCGTGCACGATGCGAATGACGGTATCGACTTTAGCGTACCCATAGATGCAACGGGTTTGAGCGATGCGCGAACGGCAAGCCTCAAAGACGGCATAGAGGGCTGGTCGGTGACAAAGAGCAACCTTGAGCAAATGAATGAGATTTCCCGCCGGCTTGATCAGGGTCTGAGTGAGGGCGCTCTGGGTTTAGGTTCCACTATCGGTTATATGCGTAAAGGGGTCAGCACCTACGAGATGTTTGAAGCACAACGGGCGGCAGCGCGTTATGGCCGGCTTACCGCCGCACACCTGCGGTTTCATCCGATGAACAAAACACCGACGGAATCACCCATCGGCTTTGCCGAAGCGTTCACCAACGCCGTGACGTTGCAGGCGCCCTTGTTAATCTCCCACAACAATGACTACGGCTGGTGGGAGATTGAAGAGAAACTGGCGCTGGCCAGGGAACAGGGACTCAATATGTGGTCTGAATACTATCCCTATACCGCAGGAGCCGGCCCGCTGGGCAGCGAGTTTCTGCGACCGGAAATGTGGGAGGATACGCTGGGTTACAAGTATGAGCAGACCTTGTTTGATCCGATACAAAACAAATTTTTGAACCGGGATGAATATTTTGAGGCCGTTGCAACAGATCCGGGGCGGACTGTCATCGCCCATGTGCCACCACGTAAACCCTGGTTGCGTAAGTGGCTGAACGTGCCTCACATGGTTGTCGCGGGCGATACCATGTGGAGTACGGACAAGGACGGCAAGCCTCTCGGCTGGGACGATCCGTATGAGGACTATGTCGGGCACCCGAGGACGGCAGGCACGCGGGGCAAGGCGCTCCGGCTGGCCCGCGAGGAAAATATCCCCCTGATGTTTACCCTGTCGCAATTAAGTTACTGGCATGCAAAACACCTTGGTGATGCCGGCATTGAGGCGATGAAAGTACGCGGACGAATGCAGCAAGGCATGGTGGCGGACATCGTCGTATTTGATCCGGACAGGGTTACTGACAATGCTGACTTCAAACAGGGCGCTAACGGTAATCCGACTACCGGCATCCCCTATGTTCTGGTTAATGGCCGGTTCGTCGTGGATGATTCGGAGGTGAAAAAAGTAATGGCGGGCAAGCCGATTCGCTATCCGGTTGAAGAAAAGGGCCGGTTTAAGCCCGTGACGGCAGCGCAATATCCGGTGGGTGGATAGCCGGGAGGTCGTCAGGCCGCTTGCGCATTTGTTCCGTCTGCCGGGTTGCGCCAGCAATGCAGCAACTCTTTTTGCTTCTCGCGCGTTTTGGCAACGCTCTCTTCCTTGATATGACCATAGCCGCGTATCTGTTCCGGCTGGCTGGCTATTTCCACCGCCAAAGAGTGATTATCATAGTTGAGCGCCTGTAACAGTTCCAACAGCGTCTGTTTGTACTCAGCGCTTAACTGCCGTTCCATCTTGCGGTGCGCGCTCTTGCCAAACGGGTCGAAAGGGGTGCCGCGCAGGAACTTGAGCCGCTTGAGCAATCCGAACAATGGCAACAGCCAGGGGCCGAATTCCATTTTGCTCGGCTTGCCGGTGAACTTGTCCTTTCGCGCCAGCAATGGCGGAGAAAGGTTGAAGCGCAGTCTGTAATCGCCTTCAAACTGCTCATTGAGTTTTTGTTTGAATGCCGGGTCACAATACAGCCGCGCAACTTCGTACTCGTCTTTGTAGGCCATCAGCTTATAGGCATAGCGGGCAACCGCATGGGTCAATCCGGTCTTGCCGGGAGTACGTTCCCGCTCGGTGTTGCTCACCTTCTCGACCAGGGCCGTGTAACGTTCGGCATAGGCTGCATCCTGATATTCAACCAGATCGTCTGCCCGACGTTGAATAAAGTCTTCCAGGGAAACATCGGCTGTGGCCGAATCAACATCAACAGGCGTTGCGCAAAGCTCAGCCACGGCGCTGAGGTTGTGGGCGGCGCGCCGGCCCCAGCGCCAGGCTTCCTGATTCCAGTCAACGGCAACACCATTAAGTTCAATCGCCTGCATAACAGCCTGCTCGGACAATGGGATAAGACCCTTCTGCCAGGCATAACCGACCAGGAACAGGTTCCCTGCTATCGCATCCCCGAGTAGGCGCGTTGCCAACCGGGTATTCTCCAGCAGCTCAAGCCGATTGCGGCCCAATGCCCCTTCCAGGCGTTTCCGTAGTGACGCGCCGGGGTAAAGGAGATCGGCGCTGCGCGTGAAATCTCCGGTGATGGTCTCGTGAGAGTTGACTATAGCCTGGGTCCTGTCAGGATTCAGTAGCGGCAAAACACTGTCGCTTGCCGCCACGACTAAATCACAACCCAGCAGCAGGTCAACAGCGCCGGCATTCAAACGGACTGCGTTGATTTCTTCAGGCGTGGAACCGATACGCACATGGGTCAGCACAGGTCCGCCTTTCTGGGCAAAACCCATCTGGTCGACAACGGCAATGCCGCGGCCTTCGATGTGCGCGGCCATGCCCAGCAGAGCGCCGATGGTGACAACGCCGGTGCCGCCCACCCCGGCGATCAAGATGCCGTAATTGCCTGCCGCGAGATCGGGTTGATCAGGCTCAGGCAATGCGCGCAAAGCTTCCGGCAGTGTATCAAGCGTATTTTGCATTCCCCTGCCCTTGCGTAATTCACCCCCGACAACCGTGACGAAACTCGGACAGAAACCGTCCGCGCAGGAATAGTCTTTGTTGCAGGATGATTGGTCTATGAACCGTTTGCGGCCATAGTCCGTAGCCAGGGGCTGTACCGACACACAGTTGGATTGCAAACTGCAATCGCCGCAGCCTTCACATACCCTGTCGTTGATGAACATGCGCTTTGCCGGGTCGGGAAATGTGCCGCGTTTGCGCCGCCGGCGTTTTTCCGCGGCGCAGGTCTGGTCGTAAATAAGGACTGTGGTACCTGCAACCTCGCGTAAGTCACGTTGCACCTGGTCCAGTTCCCGGCGATGGCGCACAGTGGCGCCGGCAGCGAAACCGGCGGCGGATCCATATTTTTCCGGTTCGTCAGTAACAACCATAATCCTGTTTACCCCCTCGGCGTGGAGCTGATGGGTAATCTGCCGCACCGTCAGAGGCCCATCCACGGGTTGCCCCCCGGTCATGGCAACCGCGTCGTTGTAGAGGATCTTGAAGGTGATATTAACACCGGATGCGACCGCCGCCCGGATCGCGAGCGAGCCGGAATGGTAGTAAGTGCCGTCTCCAATCTGGGCAAAAACATGGCCGGTCTTCACGAATGGCGCCTGGCCGATCCAGGGAACACCCTCCCCGCCCATCTGGGTCCAGCCGTATACATCTCTTTCCATCCAGGTCGCCATGAAATGGCAACCCACTCCGGCGCTGGCGCGGCTGCCTTCAGGCACTTTCGTGGACGTGTTATGGGGGCATCCGGAACAAAAATAGGGTAGCCGTGACACTTCCGCTGCGGGTCTTAGCGCAGCCTGTTCCCGTTGGTTATTCAGGTAGCCCAGGCGCGCCTGCAACCTGTCGCTGTCATGAAAGTAGCGGATCCTGGCGGCGATCAATGCCGCGATCCCGTCTGCATCCAGTGTTCCCGCGGGATCAACCAGTAATTTACCGTGCTCATCATAGCGGCCGACAATGCGCGGACGTTCGGCTTCAGGCAACTGGTAACAAGCCTGGCGCAGCCCGTTCTCAACCTGCTCCCGTTTGTCTTCGATGACAAACACCTCTTCCAATCCGCGGGCAAATTCCCGATAAGTCATTTCATCCACCGGAAAAGGCATGCCCACCTTCAGGATCGTAATCCCAACCGCTGTGGCAACGCCCTCGTCGATGCCAAGGTCCAGCAATGCCTGCTGCGCGTCACGCCAGGTCTTGCCCATGGCGGCGATTCCAAACCTGGGCCTGGCGCTGCTATGAGACACGTAATTCAAGTGGTTGGCGCGCGCAAACGAAATTGCGGCAGGCAGTCGGTAATGGCGCAAACGTTTTTCCTGTAGGAACCAGAGGTCTCCTCGGCGGGCATTGACTCCATCAGGCGGAAATTCAAACTCGGGAATCACGATGTCGATATGCCCATGATCAGCCCGGATGGAGGCCGCAGTTTCTATCGTCTCCGGCAACAACTTGTAACCGATCCAGTTGCCGCTGAAGCGGGACAGCGCGATAGCCAACAAGCCCATATCGAATACTTCCTGGATATCCGCCGGATACAGGACCGGCATCAGCAGTTCCTCAAACAGCAATTCGGAATGCCAGGCGGAGACCGTGGATGTCATATTGGGATCATCACCGGACAACGCCAGTATGCCGCCGTATTTTGCCGTGCCATGCCAGTGAGCCTGACGCATGGCATCAAGGCTCCGATCAACTCCCGGACCTTTGCCATACCACATGCCGAATACACCGTCGTAGTTGGCGTCGTTGTAATAATGAACCTGTTGCGAACCCCACAGGGCAGTGGCAGCCAGATCTTCATTCAGGCCGGGCCAGAATTTGATGTGATGTTCCTGCAAATACTTTTCGGCGCCCCAGAGTTGCTGGTCTATGGCCGTCATTGGGGAGCCGCGATAACCGGATATGAAACCCGCGGTATTCAACCCCGCGGCCAAGTCCCTGCGCCTTTGCGTCAGCAACAAGCGGATAATTGCCTGCGTGCCCGTGAGGTATACCCTGCCCTCGTCCAGGGTATATTTATCATCCAGCTTGACTGCGGCCAGCGTCATGTATCAATAGAGTTCCAGTTCGGCTTCGATCTCTACCGGAATGCCGAACGGCAACTCAGCCATGCCGACTGCCGAGCGGGTGGCCAGACCTCGCTCCTTGCCAAAAACTTCCAGTATGGTCTTGGAAAAGCCGTTGATTACCGACACCTGGTTTTTGAAACCCGGCGCCGAGTTGACCATGCCCAAAACCTTAACCCAGCTTTTTACCTTGTTCAGTTCGCCCAATTCCCGCTGAATCGTGCCCAGCATGGATAGCGCGGTTTTGCGGGCCGCTTCAGCGCCCTGCTCAACAGTGAGGTCGGAACCCACTTTACCCAACGGCAGGGCAATGCTGCCATCGGTTTCCTGAGGGCCATGGCCGGAAACCAGCGCGCGCGTGCCTACGACCTTGATAAAGACTAGCGGGGCTTCTATATCCGGAGGTATCGCCAGCGGCGCCGGCAACACCAGTCCGAGTTCCTTTATGCGTTCATCAGGATTAATCGTGTCTTTGCTCACAGTTTGTCTCACGGAGATGGCGAAGTAGATAATACTATTATGCCACCGCTCTGCTGCCGGGTTTATCATAATCGGCACAGCGTCTGTCCTGTAGCAAGCGCCATGCCGGGAAGGATAAGCCACCTGCAGCTAAGGATTGGAATTCTGGGCCGTGACAACAGATAATGATCGAATACTAATCACGGATCCAGAAACGATATGCCGGCCATATCCCGACAATCCCGACTTAACAACTGCCATAACATTGATGATTTGCGCGAGTTGGCCAGAAAACGTCTGCCCAGGTTTATTTATGATTACCTTGAAGGCGGCGCCGATGACGAGTTTACCCTGTCCCGAAACCGTAACGTGTTTTCAGAGTTTTTCCTGCTGCAAAGAGTACTGGTGGATATCTCCGGGATAGATACCTCAACGACTGTGCTGGGCGAGCAGGTAGCCGCGCCGATCATCCTGACCTCAACCGGGGCCAACCGGCTGTATCATGCCGAGGGAGAACTGGCCGTTGCCAGGGCGGCAGCCAGGGAGAATATCATCCAGGTCCTGGCGTCGACCGCGATGGTCTCCTTCGATGAGGTGGCGGCAGATACGAACGGGCCGAAATGGTGCCAGATGTATGTCTTGAAAGATCGTGGATTCACCCGCGAGTTGACAGCGCAATGCCGCGCATTGGGTTACAAGGCCATGGTCCTGACCGCGGACTGCGCCGTTGCCGGCAACCGGGAACGGGATTATCGCAACCGCTTCACTTTGCCGCCAAGACCCACCTTGAAGGTATTGCGACAATTGTCTGCGCGCCCCGGCTGGTTGTGGGAGTACCTGCTGGCGCCAGCCTATAATTTTCCCAATTTTGCCGGCGCGCTGGATAATCATGACGACGTGTCATCTATCGTGCAATGGTTTGGCAACCAGTTGGACACGACTTTCACCTGGCATGACGCGGCCAGGCTGGCAGAAGACTGGAACGGGCCTTTTGTCGTCAAAGGCATTACCCATGTGGAAGATGCGAAGCTGGCCGCGCAAATCGGCGCCGCGGGCATCTCCTTATCCAGCCACGGTGGCCGGCAACTGGACCACGCGCCCTCCCCGCTGGAAACGTTGCAAGAGGTCATGGACGCAGTAGGCGACAGGCTGGAAGTATTTATTGACAGTGGCTTCCGGCGCGGCACGGACATCATCAAAGCGCTTGCGCTGGGGGCGCGTGCCTGTCTCATCGGACGTCCTTACCTGTACGGTCTGGCTGCCGGCGGTGAAGCAGGTGTCGCACGGGCGCTGGATATCTTGCGCGCGGAACTGGAACGAGATATGGCTCTGATGGGCATCACGAGCATCGCAGGGATAACATCCGATTGTGTCCGCCGGCGTTAGCCTGGAGAGACCTCTATGCCCGTATTGAGCGAAAACTCTCCCATTATTTTCCAGGACAAACTGCCGGAAGCCGCCGATGTGGTGATCATTGGCGGTGGCATAGCCGGCATTTGCGCTGCCTGGTTTCTGGTGAAAGACGGCGTTTCAGTACTGGTATGCGAAAAGGGCAGGATCGCCGGTGAACAATCCAGCCGCAACTGGGGCTGGGTAAGGCAGATGGGCCGGGATGAAGCGGAACTGCCGATTATGATGGATTCCATCAATCTCTGGGAAGGTTTGGCGCAAGAAATCGGAGAAGATGTGGGTTTCCGGCGCGGTGGCATCCTGTTTCTGGCAGAAAATGAACAGGAACAGGAGGAATTCGAGCAATGGCTGGCGATCGCGAAGCAGCGCCAACTCGACAGCCGTCCACTCGGCCGCGGCGAACTGCAAAAACTGGTCGACGGCGGTGGCAACAGGTGGCACGGAGCCATCTATACCCCCAGTGACGGGCGGGCGGAACCCTTCAAGGCTGTCCCGACTATCGCCAGAGCGGCGCAACGCGCCGGCTGCAGTATCATCGAAAATTGCGCTGTGAGAACCATCGAAACGCAAGCCGGCAGAACGAGCGCGGTAATAACGGAACTGGGCCGCGTGCGAGCCAATGCCGTTCTTTGCGCGGGTGGCGCCTGGTCCACCATGTTTCTGGGCAACCTGGGGGTTACTCTGCCGCAGCTCGTTGTGCGCGGCACAGTGGCGCGTACCGGGGCTGCTCCGGAGGTCTTTCCCGGCTGTGCTGCGTCCCACAGGTTTGCCTTCAGACGCAGGGAGGACGGCGGTTATACCCTGGCTTTGAGCGATTATCTTGAACATTTCCCCGGCGCCGACAGTATCAGGCGCCTGGTAACGTTCTGGCCTGCCTTCAAGCAGATTCGAAAAGCCATCAAACTGCGTTTGGGCATGGATCTGTTTGCCAGGATGTTTCCGCAACGCAGGTGGCAGGCAGATGAGATAACACCGTTTGAACGCATCCGGGTACTCAACCCGGAGCCATGTCCCTGGGCAGTCAGTGAATTGCGAAAACGCATGGTTGACCACTTGCCCGCATTGGCCGAGGTAGGAATCGAGGAGTCATGGGCGGGCATGATCGAGGCAACACCTGATTTTGTGCCGGTACTGGATCAGGTACCCGGTTACCCGGGATTTTACCTGGCTACCGGTTTCAGCGGCCATGGTTTCGGCATCGGTCCCGGCGCCGGGCGCATCATGGCGCGCCTGCTGCAAGGCAAACCGGCAGGATATGACCTTGGCCGTTTTCGTTTCACGCGCTTTAGCGACGGCAGCCCAATTATTCCCGGCCCTGCACTGTAAGCATAGAGAATTTCATTTTATGATAAGAGAATTGAATGTACTGACTACCGGTTTCTGTGTGCTATATGACATACTTTGTTGCTAAACTGCATACTGTTGATTGTGATCTGGCTGATATCAGCAGGTCACTCCTGTTTTTCGGGGGATAACCAATAATGAATACTGTTTCTGTCCGTTACTTGAGAAATTTCTTACCACTGCTGCTGGCTACCGCGCTGCCGGTATCCAATGCGCATGCCCAGTTGGAAGAGATCATCGTTACCGCAACCAAGCGTGTTGAAAGCTCCCAGGATATTCCGCTGTCAATTGAAACCGTGTCCGGTGAGATGATGATGGATATGGGCATCACCGACCTGGCGGAGCTTGCGGATACCGTGCCCAATTTGCAAGTGGGCTACGGCATTACCTCTCAAGCCATCACCATTCGCGGTCTGGGCACAGGTCAGGAACGGAGTTTTGAACAATCCGTAGCAATGTTTATCGATGGGATGTACATGCCTCGTTCGCGCCAATACCAGTCTCCATTTCTCGATGCGGAACGCGTCGAGGTGGCCCGCGGACCGCAGTCCGTCATCCATGGCCTGAACTCAACAGCCGGCGCGATCAGTATTGTCACCAACCAGACCCGCCCGGGCGATGCGGCCTTCCTGGATCTGACCGTAGACTATGAACTGGAACACGGCGGGCCTTCATTGGTCGCCATCGCCGGCGGTTCGCCCTCGGACACGCTGGGCCTCAGGGCAGCCCTGAAGATTTCCGGCCGGGACGGGTACTTTGACAACTCATTGACCGGAGAAAATGAAGGCGATACCGATGAACTCCTGTTGCGCATCAGCGCGATGTGGCAATTGACAGAGGACCTGACATTTAGCGCCAAGTACGAGCGCGCCGAAAAGGAGATGGAAGGCAATACCGGCGAACTGTTCAATGACGCGGCAGGGACTTTCTCCGCCGGGACCGGATTTGCCGAACCCAACGACGGCAGGCTGAACTGGGAACGCTCGTCAAACGGTTGCAACAATGACCGCAACGGGCTGCCGGACCCGATTACGGTAGCCACCATGCAGTCAGATACCTGTCCTGAACAACGCACGAAAAATCAGACAATAATGGCCAGTCTGGATTGGCAACTTCCCGGCCACATACTGTCAGTTACCGGTGGGCACTCGGAATTTGAATACGATATTTCTGTAGACCTGGATACAACGGCTGATGCCTTCGTGACATCCGGCATTGATGAGGACTTCGAGCAGGATTCCGTGGAAATCAGACTAACATCTGAAAAAGGCGGCATGGTTGATTACCTGGTCGGCGCGTACTACCAGAAGTGGGAAAACTATAACCTGAATCCCGCGCAGTTCGGCCCGGCCACACTTGGCGGTCTATTGAGCGCCGCAGGTCCATTTGGCGCCAATGTGCTGATCGACACCGGGAATTTCTTCGATCAGGAATCCGAGTTGTGGTCTGTGTTCGGACAGGCTACGGTGAATGTCATGGACCGTCTGCGCATAACAGGCGGTGTGCGCTATACCGACGAAGACAAACAATCCTTGTATGACACGCGCTGCCAGCTTGGTTTTGTTGATGCGGGGTTGTTGCTTCCCCAGGCGTTACCCGGACCGTTGGCTCTGTGCAACACCGATCCCGGCACGGTCGGATTGTTTGTCGACCGCTCCAGCGACAACTGGTTGCCCGAAGTGGCACTGCAATGGGACGCAAATGAAGACATCATGCTGTATGCCAAGTGGGGTGAAAGCGCCAAGTCGGGTGGTTTCACTTCCGCCCAGAGAACTGCGCCGGGCGGGTTGGCATTTGCGCCTGAAGATCAGGAGTACGATGATGAGAAGGCCACCGGCTACGAAGTAGGCTTCAAGTCACGCTGGTTGAATAATTCCGCGGAACTCAATGTGGCATTTTACCGTACCGAGTTCGATGATTTGCAGGTGAATTCATTCACGCCCGTCGGCGTGGTGATCGTCCAACGCGTAACCAACGCGGCCTCTGCTGTCTCACAGGGCGTGGAGATGGACGGGCGCTGGCAGGCAAGTGACTGGTTGCTGTTGGGCGGCTCATTTGCCTACACCGATGCGGAATACGGCAGTTTCCTCAATGGCACCTGCAACTTCGCCAGCGGCATGACCAGCCCCTGCGATCAGTCTGATAGATCCCTGCACCTTGCCCCCGAATGGAGCGGCAATATTTACGCCAACGCCAGTTTTCCGATTGCAGATAATATCGATGGTATAGCCGACCTGAGCGTCTCGTTCAGCGATGAATTCTATACGGATGCTTCACTGGAGCCGGCAGGCTTGCAGGACTCCTATGCAAAACTTGCCGCGCGTGTCGGCGTCGAGGCCTCCGACGGCAGGTGGAGCCTGGCAGTGGTGGGTCGCAACCTGACCAATGAGAAAGTGTTATCGGCTTCCCAGAGTTTCTTCGCCGCCCTGTTTCAGACAACTTACCTGGGATACCTGGAACCGCCCAGGACGATCATGATCCAGGGGAATTACCGTTTCGGGGGCAATTAACACGGCAAACAAGCAGGATTAATGATCAGGTTGGATTATTACCTGCGGCGCAAACCGGAACTAAGCCCGCAGGACTTCAACACCTGGTGGACCGGCCCGCATGCCGATTTATGGCGCGCGCATGCAGATACGCTGGACATCAGGCGCCATGTGCAACTGCCGGGCGATACTGAAAATCCCATTGGCATTGCTTACCGCAAGGCCTACGACGCCACCGGGGAGCCTTTCGACGGCGTGGCAACCACCTGCTGGGCAGATATTCGCGTGCTTGAAGCCGCGCTGGAAACCCGGTCCGGTCAGGCGGCATACCAGGAAATCCTGGCGGACGAACTGGCTCATATCGATACTCCCCGTTGCCGTTTGTCCTTTGGTATAAACCATGCCGTGATCTTTCCGCGGGAAAAAATCGAGGCCACGGTGGACACTGACTTTACCCGCGTGGCCTATTTTCCGGACGCCCTGCCGGGACTGCCGATAGCGGAAACGCAACGCCACTGGATCGCAGTGCATGGCGGTCTGACCCAGGACTATGCGCGCTACTCTCCCAACGCCAAGTATATACAAGTGCACAGTTATGAGCATGAATTGGCAGAGACCTTGCGCGCCGACCGCAATATGCCGCACAACGACCGCCACTTCGGCCATGCGGAGGTCTGGACCTCGCCCGCCGACCAGGAACGTTCGGCCAACAATCCCAGGCGTCAGGAACTGTTCCCGCTATATATCGAGGATATCGAAAACTTCGCCGATTCACACACCGGCTACCTGATCGCCGGCAAGGATCATTACGTAGTGAACAAGGAGATATACCATTCACCCTTGCCAAAGCCTCATCAACTCCGATGATTCTTAAAGAACCAGATTAAGTCAGACTTTCCTACGAGGGATATACCTCTTTATGCTATACTTGCTCACATGTCCCAGGAACTCATTGCTATCATCATTGCCGCAATCGGCTTGGCCGGGCTTATTCTCAGGCAAGGCCAACGTATCGACAGGTTGGACGAGCACCTGGCTGATGTGCGTGAGCGCATGGCGCGCATCGAAGGACTTATCGAAGGCTGGACAAGACCACGAACCACCGTGTTTACCCCACCACCAAACGAAGATCCCTCAAGTCGTACCGGAACCGACGGCTAACAAGAAACTGGCCAGACTCATACGTCGTCATTTCTCTTCACATTGGGCACAAACAGATCTCGTGCTGCCCGGATGAAATTCCGAAATTCCTGACAGGATTATGAGCGTTCAGATAGACATGGACGGCAAGGTTGCGTTGATTACCGGCGCCGGCGGCGGCATTGGCGCAGCGACTGCGCGGGCTTTTGCCGAAGCCGGCGCAAACCTGGTACTCACAGATAAGCTGGAACAGGTAAAAGAGGTCGCGATCGACCTGGAAAACTACGGTATCAAGGCAGTGGCCTCCGTCGCGGACATAGCCCTTTCCGAAAATTGCAAGGCTGTAACAGACTTGGCTATGTCTGAGTTCGGCCGGCTGGATTACGCTTTCAATAACGCGGGTATCGGTTCCTCACCGGTACCGGTGGGCGAGATGGCGGACGAGGATTGGCACAGGATTATGGATGTCAACCTGAACGCGGTGTATTACTGTATCAAGTACCAGGCGCCGGCAATGCTTGCCAACGGTGGCGGCGTTATCATCAACAACAGTTCTTTCTGTGGCGTCGCGCCGCTGCAGGATTCCAGCATCGAATACACCGCCGCCAAGCACGGCGTCATCGGCCTGACCCGGCAGGTGGCCCTGAACCACGCGCGAGAAGGTATCCGTTGTATTGCAGTCTGCCCGGGTTTCATTATGACGCCGCTGACGGACGCCGACCAGGGAAGCCGCCTTAGCAAACAAGCCCAGCAATGGTTTCTTGAACGCACGCCCCAGGGACGTCTGGGACAGCCGGAAGATGTCGCCCGGGTTGTCCGCATGCTGTGTTCAGACGAGGCGGCGTATATCAACGGCGCCTGGATCCCGGTAGACGGCGGCCTGCTATTGTCTTGAACCTGGAAAATAATGAAAGAACTGTCTGGGAAAGTTGCTGTTGTCACCGGCGCCGCGCGGGGCATCGGCTTCGCGCTATGTGAACAGTTCGCAGAAGCGGGCATGAAGCTTGTGCTTGCCGATATCGACGCCGCCGGTCTTGCGGAAGCGGAGAAAGCATTGCAATCTAGGGGCAGTGAAACGCTGGCATTTGTTACGGACGTGAGCCAGGAACAGGACCTGCGGCGCCTGGCTGACAACACCATTGAGCGTTTTGGCGCGGCACATGTGTTATGCAACAATGCCGGCATCTTTGGCCACCCGGCCTATGCCTGGGAGCAAAGCCCGCAGCAATGGCAGGCGGCGCTTAATATCAACCTATGGGGAGTGATCAACGGTATCCGAGCCTTTGTGCCCATCATGCTGGAACAGGCATGTGAGGCTCATGTTGTCAATGTCGCGTCGGTGGCGGGCCACCTGGTGCAGCCGTTCATGACGCCCTACCATGCCTCCAAGTTTGCCGTCGCCGCGGTATCGGAATCGCTCTACCACGAACTCGATTTATTGAATTCCAGCATTGGCGTAACCCTGCTGTGTCCCGGTTTCACAAATACCGGGATACTGGACACCCGGCAGGATGACACAGGCGCTTGTGAAGAAATGACCGAACCTGAACGCATGCGATTCATCCGCTCGTCCATGGAACAAGGCGTGAATACCGGAATGAGCGCGCGCGCGGTCGCGGAGAAGACCCTGGACGCCATCAGGGAAAACCGGTTCTACGTGTTTCCCGGCCCCCATACCTTGGACATGATCAAAGTCCGTTTTGACAGCATACTTGCACAGGAAAACCCTGATATGGACGCGGCGGTCAAACAACGATTTAACCCGGAACAAACCCATGACCGGCAGGGTTGAACTTCGCAAACGAACCATCATTTCACTTGATCCCGTCCGCCACGAACCCGTGTTGCGAGAAATGGACGATGATGAAAAACGCCTGTATTTTTTTGGAGAAACCGTGGGTTTGCTCGTCTTCCGGCCCTGGTACTACTGTATCGCCCAACCCGGACATATGGCCAATATGCGTTCCTATGATTTTCCCGTGCGGCTGGCCTTTGTGGACGATCCCTTTGACCCGGACGGTTTTCTTACCGGCCGGCCGGACTGGAAGGGCTGGAACCTTCCCAACTGGATTCATGCCGCAAAACAGTTGGAAGAGGATGGCGTTCGGGCTATTGTCGGCGGTTGTGGATTAAGCTCGAACATCCAGCGGGAGATTACGGCCGCCGTATCGATTCCGTTTTATTCATCGACCCTGTGTTTCATTCCAGAGATGCTGGATGCGCTGCCGGAAGATCAAGGGGTAGGCATCCTGACCGTATCAAAACAGCAGTTGTGCGGCCATAACATGGCCTCGTTCCGTTCATGCGGGATTGAAGATGACAGCAGGCTATTCATAGCCGGCATGAACGAATCGCGATACGCCGAACAATGGCTGACGATGACGACGCCGGAGTATGATTTTTCGGTCGTCCGGGACGCGGTAACAAACACCGCCGCACAGCTTATCAAGGACAATCCGTCCATTGCAACACTGGTTCTGGAATGTACCGATATGCCGCCGTATGCCGATGTGCTGCGCAAGAGAACCGGTCTGCCAGTGTTCGACCCCGTTGATCTGGTGCGCCGGGTTCATGACATGGTGAAAACATGTCCGTAGATTCATCTAAGGAAGCTCTGACTTAATCAGTGTTTCCCAAATTCATTCCCTGAATTGATACTTTCGGGTGATGGAATAAGTCAAAAAATACGATAATGTTGAGAAAGATATCCTGTTTATATGGGCAATGGTGATTCCTGAAAGCAGTGGGAGAATAAAATATGAGCAACAAACCCGTCGTCGTTTATGGCGCCAGCGGTTATACCGGCCGCCTTGTCTGTGAATACCTGAGGCAATACCAGATACCCTTTGTGGCCGCGGGCCGCAACCGGGAGCGCCTGGAAAAGATCATGGCCCTGGTGCCCGGCATTGAGACTGCGGAGTATGAGATTGCAGAGGTAGAGCACAGCGTCCAGGGGCTGACTGACCTGTTCAAAGGGGCTGAGGTAGTCTGCAATGTGATTGGCCCGTTCGAGTACCTTGGCGAACCGGTGGTGGAAGCCGCTTTGAACGCGGACTGTCATTATATCGATACGACCGGCGAGCCGGCGTTCATTAAATCTGTCAAGGCTAAATTCGGCAGCCTTTATGCTGATGCCGGCCTTGCGCTGGCGCCCAGCGTCGCCTATATGTATGCGCCTCTTGACATCTGTGCCCGCTACTGCCTGGAAAAAGAGGGCATAGACAGCCTGGAGGCGGTGGCCTCGGCCACTGCGATACCTACTTATGCGTCCACACAGTCCATTTTTGCCTTGTTCAAGGCCCCGGCAACATTCCTGGAGAATAACCGGATGGTGGAATGGCCGGCGGCAAGAGGCTACGAGGTGATGGTGTCCGGCCACGCCATTGCCCAGTTTGCCCATCCTTGGGGAGGGGGAGGCCTGCCGATCTGGTTTGAGGACGACTACCGGGTGCGCAACTGCAAACAGTTGACCAGTTTTACCAACCGGCCCATGTTCGAAGCCGTGATAAATATCCACAAGCACTACGAAGAGAATATCAAACCGCTGCCCAAGGAAGAGCAGGAAAAAGCATTGAGCGAGCTCGCTGCAGACATGCAACCGGGCGAACCGCCCCGGGAGAACATGTTGATCCATCGCACCAGCGATCAGGTGGTGGGCACGGGCACCGCCGCGCAGCGCACTGTCGTATTGCGCAGCGGGCCCGCTTACTACCAGACCGGCATCTTCCAGGCGGCCGCGGTCAACAAACTACTGCATGACGGCGCCGACAAGACAGGCTTTGCTTCCCCCTGCGAAGTGGCGGGCCACCGCTACCTGCTGGGCGAGTTGAAAAACTTTCTGCCGGCGGAACTGGAAATAAGCTGATGCATGACTGCATTGCAGATCAGTCAATGAAATGAGTCAATATCCGATTGCGGTCAACAAAATAGCTTAGCCCATGCGTCTCATCGATTTCTTCGACCAGGGTGTTCGCTACTACGCCGACAAGGTCGCTTTTGTTGACCGTCACGGCAGCTATAGCTACGCCGAGGCAGACCGGCAGATACACCGGATTGCCGCGGCGATCCACGGCAATGGTTATGACAAGGGAACCCGTATCGGTGTCTATTCGCCCAATTCAAACATGGCCTGGTTGGCCATGCTGGGACTGATGCGGGCCGAAGGGGTGTGGCTGCCCATCAACCCGCGCAACAATGCCGCCACCAATATCGATCTCGGAAACCGTTTCAGCATGGACATCCTGTTCTATGATTCCTGCTTCAATGAACAGGTGAGCGAGATACGGGCGGCTGTGCCCGCAATAAAGGAGTTTGTCTGTATTGAAGGCGCCGGCAGCGCAGGCAGGGGGCTGGCTGAATTTACCGAGGGGCACGGTGACTTACACCAGACTGGGCCCCAGCAAGCAGGTGAACTGGCCGCGATATTTCCTACCGGCGGCACCACCGGTAAATCCAAGGGCGTGCTGATGAACCATGAAGCCCTGGAAACCTTCGCTGCGAATTATTATGCACATTTCCGCTACTATGAAAACAGTGTAAACCTGGTCGTCGCGCCAATGACTCATGCCGCCGGCATCATGGGCTGCCTGCACTTCATGCGCGGCGGCAGGAACGTGGTGGTCAAAAATTTGGACCCTCTGTCTATCATGCAAGATATTGAGGCGCACAAGGTAACACACTTGTTCCTGCCGCCTACGCTGATGTACATGATGCTCGCCCATCCGGATGTGGGAGAATATGATTACGCATCCCTGCAACATTTCGTGGTCGGCGCCGCTCCCACCTCCCTGGAGAAACTCAAGGAGGCAGTAACGGTGTTCGGACACTGCATGTCTGAAGCCTACGGCCAGGTTGAAGCGCCGGCCGCGATCACCTTGAAGGCGCCATGGGATTATCTGGATGATCAGGGCAATATCAATGAGGAAAGATTAAAGAGCATCGGCCGGCCCGGGTGTTTTAATGATGTGAAAATACTTGATGAAAATGAAGCAGAAGCGCCTCGCGGGCAGCCGGGAGAAATCTGCGTCAAAGGCCGCCTGGTCACGCTCGGGTACCTGGACAACCCGGTGGCCACGGCGGAATCATTCCGCGACGGCTGGTTGTGGACCGGGGACATAGGGATAATGGATAACAACGGCTATATCAACATAGTAGACCGCAGGAAGGACATGATCATCAGCGGCGGCTTCAACATCTATCCCAACGAAGTGGAACAGGTGTTGATGGAACACCCTGCAGTACAGGAAGCGGCCGTCATTGGTATTCCCAGCGAGAAATGGGGAGAAGCGGTAAAAGGCATCATTCAGTTGCGACCAGGACAGGAGGCAAGTGAACACGAGCTCATTGCCCTGGCAAAAGAAAAACTGGGCAGCGTCAAGGCGCCGAAAAGCATTGACTTTATCGAAGAATTTCCAAAGAGCGCGGCAGGAAAAGTACTGAAAACCGAGCTGCGCAAACCCTACTGGCAGGGCAGGGAGAGAGCGGTCAATTAGCATCGTGAAACAGAACGCTTACATCGCCGGCGCTGCCATGACCCGGTTCGGCAAGTATCCGGATCGCTCCCTTAAATCCCTGGCCCAGGAAGCCATCCGCGGCGCGTTGCAAGATGCCGGCCTGGATGCAAGCGCCTTACAGGCAGCCTGGATAGGCAATGCCGGCGCCGGGGTGTTATCGGGACAGGTGTGTGTGCCGGGACAGGTGATACTGCGTGACATGGGCGTCGGCAGCATACCGGTCATCAACGTGGAAAACGCCTGCGCCTCTTCCGCCACGGCTTTTCAACAGGCCTGCTCCATGGTGAGTCTGGACGCCCATGACATTGTCCTGGCTTGTGGCGTGGAAAAACTCTATAGCGAAGACAAACAAAAAACATTCGCCGTATTCAGCGGCGGCATTGATGTCGAACAGCACGATTTGATCACGGCGGAGATTAAAACTGAACTCGCCCGCGCGGGTTGCAACCCGAACATTGATGAAGCAGGAAAAAATCGTTCCCTGTTTATCGATATCTATGTATCCTGGGCGCTGAAGCACATGGACAGGCACGGTACGACCCGGGAGCAACTCGCGACAGTGTCCGCGAAGAATTCCCTGCACGGCAGTCTCAACCCCTGTGCGCAGTACCGCGAAGCCCTGTCCGTGGAAGATGTGCTCCGAGCCAGGGAAGTGGTATGGCCTTTCACCCTGCCCATGTGTTCGCCCATAGGCGATGGCGCCGCCGCCGTCATTATTGTCAGCGAAAAAAAGGCGCGGCAAATGGGCAATGGGCGCATGGTAAAGGTGGAGGCCTCCTCGCTGACCAGTGGCTATGATTACCTGGAAGACACTGGCAATGAACCGCCACGCACAGCCGCGGCCGCCATCTATGATGAAGCCTCTATCGGCCCCGATGAACTGGATTGCGTGGAATTGCATGACGCCTCCGCCATTTCCGAGATCATGTATTACGAGTACCTCGGCCTGTGCGCTGACGGCGCAGGTGGCGAGTATGCGGAAGCCGGACACAGCACTCTGGGGGGCAGTCTGCCGGTTAACACATCGGGTGGTTTGATGCGTAAGGGCCACCCGGTCGGCGCCACCGGCGCGGCGCAACTGGTTGAACTGGTCTGGCAGCTAAGGGGGGAAGCCGACGCCAGGCAGGTGGACGGCGCGCGCATTGCCCTGGCAGAAAACGGTGGCGGTTATATCGGCAGCGATGTGGCTGCGCTGGTTCTTACGATTCTCAGCGCAGGCGGATAACGCGGACAACAACATGATCATGCCGCGCCGCTATACCATGATGTTATTGCTGTTGCTGGCACTGTTCCTGTGTTATGTGGACCGGGTCATTATCTCCCTGGCGGCGGTGGATATGCAGCAGGAACTGGGATGGAGCGATACCGGCAAAGGGCTGGTCTTCTCCGCTTTTTTCCTTGGCTATTTTGTGATGCAGATAGGTAGCGGTATCCTGTCACAGGTTTACGGCGGCCGCAATGTTCTGCTTTTTGCGGTTCTGCTCTGGTCCCTGTTTACCGTGCTGACCCCGCCCGCGGCCTATGCGTCATTTGCGATACTGATCTTTGCGCGCTTCATGCTGGGCATTGGCGAAGGCGCAGCCTATCCCGCGGCATACAACCTGGTCTATGCCTGGATGAAGTCGGGCGAGATATCCCGCTCCATCAGCCTGACCACGGCAGCAAGCACACTCGGAACGGTATTCGCGTTCCTGGTAGCCGGTAAATTAATTGGCCTTTACGGCTGGCCATGGGTGTTCTATTTCTTCGGCTGCCTGGGCGCGCTATGGGCGTTGTTCTGGATAAGGCATATTCCCGCCAGGCCCGGCGAACAGGATCCCGAAAGCCAGCAAGCCGGGAACGGGAACAAGTCCAGGCTCGACATTCCATGGAAGATTATTTTCACCCGCGCCCCTTCACTGGCGCTGTTTTGTGTCGCTGTCTGTTTCTGGGGGGTTATCTTCCCCTTGGCAAGCTGGCTGCCCAGTTATTATATCGATACCTTTAAGGTCTCGCTTACGCAAGCCGGGCTTTATTCCATATTGCCCTGGCTGGCTGTGTCCGTCAGTGTCATCCTTGCCGGTATTCTCGCAGACAGGCTGTTGCAAAACGGCATGACAAAAATCAGGGTGCGCAAGGGGTTTGTCTGCATCAGCGCCGGCGGCGCGGCAATCTGCCTGCTGCTTCTGATGAATTCATCCTCCCTGGGTTCAGCCATCATATATGTCAGCCTGGTGTTTGCGTTTGTCGGGACCATCGTTCCCGGCTTTGCGCCCAATGCTGCCGATATACTCCCGGATCACGGCGCGATACTCTACGGATTCCTGGCTGCAACAGGGTCCTTGTCCGGCGCGGTAGTGACGGCTCTTACCGGCGCGCTGCTGGATGAAACCGGTAGTTATGGCAGTGTTTTCCTGTTAATGGCTGCCCTGTCTTTCTCATGTCTGTTAGTATTCCAGTTATTCGGTAAGGCCGAACCATTGGTTAAAACAGGAGCGCAAAATGTATGATTTTGGTTTGACACCGGAACAGGAAGAACGGGCAAAACAGACCCATGAACGGGCGGTTGTGATCGATATGCTGGCCGAAAGCACATTCCCGGATGGATTGTTCGATGACATGAAACAGGGTGGATTGACTTGCGGAAGTTTTACCATCGGCGCCTCAGGCCTGCATCATTTCATCAACGGAACCCTTCCCCAACACGATGACTGGTGGTCCTACGACGTGACAGTCAAGGATCTCAGTTGCTGGAATGGCATTTATAATGATGCGGACAACGGTATTATCCCGGTCCATACAGTCAGTGATATCCACAAGGCAAAATCCGAAGACAAATGTGGGATTATTCTGAATGTCCAGAATTCAATCTGTGTCGGGACCGATACTGACAACCTTGATTTTTTCTACAACCTGGGTTTGCGTGTGATCCAGCTTACCTATAACCTGCAGAATTTCATGGGATCGGGCTGCCTGGAAGAGCCGAAAAAGAACCTCAGCCAGTTCGGCATACAAGCAATCAGTCGGATGAACGAACTGGGCATCCTGGTGGATACCGGCCATACCGGCGACGGAACGCTCAAGCATGCGATAGATGTGTCGGAAAAACCCATATCCTGCTCCCATGCCGGCCTCGCGGCCAAATCCGCTTCCGTCAATCCTCGCGTGCAATCGGATTCGGCGCTGAAAAAGCTGGCAGACAATGGCGGCGTATTCGGCCTGGCCGCCATCCCCGGAATTTTGACAGGGCAAGTGCGTTGCACGATCAACGATTATCTTGACCATCTGGGCTACGCGATCGATGTGATGGGCATGGATCACGTGGGTATCGGTTCAGATTTTATTGCCGGCGCGACCCTGGAGCAAATTGCGACCGCGCCGGACTGGAAAGGCAAGCAGGCGCCGACATCCCTGGAAGTGTGGCCGGTTTGTACTGGGCATGACGGTCTGGAAAACCACTCAATGTATATGAACCTGACCCGCGGCCTAGTGGCCAGGGGATATTCCGATGAGGACATCGGCAAGTTAATGGGCGGCAACTGGTTGCGTCTGCTGTCGGAGACCATAGGCTGAACGCGCCGAAACGATAAGCCATGGACTTTTCACTCACAGAAGAACAACAACTGGCGTTGGATTCGTTCCGGCGCTTTGCCACTTCAGAACTTCGTCCAAGAATGGAGGCTTACCAGGACAGCTTTGTGCCCAAGGAGGAAATGCGGTCGCTGATAAAACAACTCCAGCCGTTTGGCGTCATCAACGGACCCGTGGCAGAGGAAGATGGCGGTTTCGCTATCGACATGATCACATACGGCCTGTTGTTCGAGGAACTGGCCCGCGCGTCGGCTGACCTGGCAGTAGTCGCGTTGTTGCAGATGGAATGCGGCAAACTGCTCGCCGGCGTTCCCGGCGATCTGACCGCACCCTATTTACAAGCCATTGCTGATTGCGAAAAGTTCGGCTCCATTGGCATCAGCGAACCGGATGTAGGTTCGAATATTGCCGAGGTCAAGACCCGCGCCCGGCGCGAGGGCGATCATTTTGTGCTCAACGGAGAAAAACAGTGGATTTCCAACGGCCATTATTCGGATTTCAACATCTGCGTGGCACAGGTGGAGAATGATAAGGAAAAAGAAGGGCTGGCCCTGTTGCTGGTGGACCGGGAACACGGTTACACCAGCCGGAATATTCCCAAAATGATCCTGAACAGCCAGTCCACCGCGCAGTTGTTCTTCAGCGATGTGCGTGTGCCGCAAGCAAACCTGCTGACCGCGCCGGGCAGAGGGCTGGGGAAGATGCTGGGTCTGCTGGAGGCCGGGCGTCCCCTGGTCGGGCTGATGGCGGTTGCCGTAGCGCAGGCAGCCATGGATGATTCCATGGCTTACGCGCTGGAACGGAAACAACACGGCAAACTCATAGCAGAACACCAGTTGGTCCAGGCCATGATCGCAGAGATGGCGACGGACATCGATGCGGCCAGACTGTTATGTTACCGGGCGCTGGACCGGGTTGAAAAAGGTCTGGGCAGCGCTGTTGAAAGTTCCAAGGCGAAACTGTTTGCCACCAATATGGCTTTGCGTGTTGTGAACAAGGCCATGGAGATCCACGGCGGCAACGGCCTGACCACGGAATTCCGGGTGGAAAAACTCTATCGCCTTGCGCGCATCTTCCCTATCACCGAAGGGACAGAGGAAATGCAGAAATTGATAATCGCCAGGGGTTTACTTGGCGTGCCAGCATTTTAATATAGGGAAGCTGTGAATAAGTCCGCACAGGACTTGTCAGGGCACGCAAGCGACGGTTTGTTCACCGGGAACCCGGTTACGAATGCGAGATATCTATCGTGTATTCCGGCTGACGCAGGAATGGGGGGCTTTGTCGTAACTGGGTCGCTCGCAGTAATCCATGGGGTCTTGCTGCATTCGTTGACCCCATGGATTTTCTTTGTGGAGGAATGAGTGAGGAAACGAGGCATTGCCATCATCGGCGTGAGCGAAGTTCCGACACGGCGCATGCCGGAACGGGCCCGCTGGGATATCCTGCTGGATGTCTGTATCGGCGCGGTGCGCGATGCGGGCATAGACAAGGACAATATCAATGCTGTGATCTCCCCCAACCCCATGGCGCAACCCCAGATCACGCTGGAAATGGCGCTGGGAAGAATCCCGGAAGTGTTGGGCTTCAAAGGCTGCCGCGACATTTGCGTGACCAACGCCGGCGGCACCTCGACCACCAACTGTATCCGTATAGCCGAACAGTTGATTGACTCCGGTCAGGCCGATTTCGTGCTTATCCCCCATACCACGGTGCAATCGGACATTCCGGCGCAGGATCTGATTAATTTTTTTGCCACGGCGCCGTTGGACAAGGAATGGGAATACCCTTGGGGGGTGTCATTCAACGGGTCCATGGGTCTGATCACCCAGCGCTATATGCACGAAACCGGCGCAACCGCTGAGGACATGGCGGCAGTGACCGTAGGGCTCAGGGCCTGGGCAGCCATGGACCCCAATTCCATCTTTTACAAAAAACCCGTGACCCTCGAGGATGTCCTAAGTTCCCGAATGATCAGTACACCATTGCATGCCCGGGAATGTAACCTGCTGGCGGACGGCGGCGGGGCGCTGGTATTGACTTCCCATGACATCGCCAAAGAACTTGGCGGCAAGGCTGCCTTCAAACTGGGTCATGGCACGCGCTTTATGAGCGCGACACCGGTACTGCGCAAAGATGTTTTCCATCGCCGCGCCTACCAGGAAACGAGCAGCGATGCATTGGAGCAGGCGGGTTTATCGATTGGTGATATGGACCTTCGGCAGATTTACGGCGCCTATCCTTACACACAATGTTCTGCCCTGGAAGCATATGGTGTCTGCGCCATCGGCGACGGCGCAAAACTGTGGGCCGAAGGCCGTTGCGGACCGGGTGGTGACCTGCCCTGCACCACCATGGGTGACGCCACCGGCCGCGGCCATGTCGGGTCAGGCGTGAGTATGGCCTTCTATATCGATACGGCCAGGCAGCTATTCGACGAGGCAGGTGAACGCCAGGTTGCCGATTGCGCGCATGCCATTCTGACGACTTCAGGCGGCTCGGTAATGAACGCGTGTACAACGGTATTCGGCAGAGAAACGCGATGATTCAACGACGGCGCCCGCTGCCCGAGATACAACCCTTTTCCAAGCCGTTCTGGGATGGGACCCGCGCCCATAAGCTGCTGATCCAGCATTGCTGCGACTGCAACTCCCTCATCTTTTACCCGCGCCGGGAATGTCCGGAGTGCTGGTCAACCAACCTGGACTGGAAGGAAAGCAGCGGCAAGGCTACCCTGTACTCCTATTCCATTACCTACGAAGGTGTGGAAGAGAAATTTGCCGATGATCTGCCAATCATCCTGGCCTGGATAGACTTGGAAGAAGGGATCAGGATGACGACCAACATCATTGGTTGCGAACCGGATGATGTGTATATCGGCATGGAGTTGGAAGTTGCGTTCCGCCCGTTGACCGATGAGGTCATCCTGCCATTCTTTCAGCCCGTTCGCTGATGAATTGCCTTTTGTTAAAGGAAGCTCTGAACAAGTCCATCCAGGACTTGTCAGTGGCGACACATCCCGGCGCCGTGCGAACCTCTGACTTAATTCAGAGGCTCTATAACTGTTTGGGGGCAGAGACCCCCGCTTACAACATGCGGGGGCATGCTTGAAATCCGCCCCTGAAAAACCGGAACAAAACAAGACTGGCTGGGGCAAATGGGGAACCTGGGAAGAGACTGAATCTTACCTGGGCAAGGTCATCGGCGTCGCGCAAGGCGCGGACGCCGTGGAACAGGGGACTATCCGCCGCTGGATGGAGTCCAAGGAGTTTGATTGTCCCATTCACATTGATGACGCCGCCGCGCAGGAGGTGGGCTACGAAGGTGTCATTGCGCCAGACAATATGATCTTTACCTACGGTCTTCCGGCCTACTGGCAGAACGGCGACCCCTACGAGCAACCCAACGCTGAGCCCCGACAGATACCGATACCGGTTATTTTCGATGTTCCAGCGCCGTGCAACCTGAGCTTCGCCTCAAATATCGATGTGGAATATCTTGCGCCGATGCTCGTGGGTGACCGGATTACCCGCACCAGCCGGCTGGTCAGCATCAACCGTAAAACCCTGCGGGTCGGCGACGGCGCTTTTTTACGCCAGGAAGACACCTACACCAACCAGCGAGATGAGATAGTGGCCATTGTCACCCTGGATATCTTTAGGTTCGTCGCGCCGGACGATAAGCAAGACTGAAATGGTCGACTGGTCCAAGCAGATAACTGTAGACGATGTAGTCACTGGCGCTGAGATTCCTGAAATCTCCATACCGATTACCCTGCAACGTCTGGTGATGGAAGCCGGCTCCAACCGCGATTTTTCCCTGATCCACCACGACAAGGACGTCGCGCAGTCAACCGGCGCCGCCGACGCGTACATGAATACGTTTTTTATCCTGGGCCTGTTTGAAAGAATGCTGCGTGAATGGATGGGGGTGAGAGGCAGGCTGAAAAAGATCACGTCACTGCAAATGAAATCCTTCAATATAGTCGGCGATACCGTTTACTGTCGGGGCAAGGTAGCCGGCAAACAGGAAGACGGGACCGTCAACCTGGACATCTGGATGGAGAATGAAGAGAGGGTAACAGTGACCGCAACCGCTGCCGTCTCCCTCCCGCTGCGGGCATGATTATTTCACCGACATACGGGTGTCGAACCTATATCGCTGTCCTCGACTACCGAAATAGCATTTGACTGTCGAACAATTTTGTTCGATACTGTCAGCTATGAAGGGAAGCGAATTTATTAAACGGGTGAAGAAACTGGCTAAGGTTAAAGGATTGCCGTTTGAGGTAAATTGAGAACGTGGAAAGGGCAGTCACATAACCCTATATTATGCTGATCGATGTACAATTCTGAAAAATCGGAAAGATGAATTGAAAACAGGCACTTACCATGCCATGTTGAAACAGCTCGGGATTGACAAATCGGAGATATAGCGCATGAATTATACTTATGCTGTGATTCTCACTGAGGATCCGGATGACGGTGGATACGTTGTTACCTGCCGCGATCTGCCGGAGGCGATCACCCAGGGCGAGACGGTTACGGAAGCGCTTGCTGAGGCGGCTGTTGCGCTGGACGAAGCCTTGTGTGGCCGTATCAATCGCGGCAAGGATATTCCTGAGCCCTCGGCTGAACAGGCCGGAGAACGGTTGGTTCCGGTACCGGTGACCACTGCGCTAAAGGCGGCGGCTTACACCAGGTTTCGCGAATCCGGCCAGACCAAGGTGGCAATTGCCGAAGCCCTGGACCTCAAAGAAAGCGAAGTGCGCCGCATCCTTGACCCACGTCATGGCACCAAGGCCGCCACCCTGGAACGGTTTATCCGTTCGCTGGGGGGTAACGTGCTAATCAGTGCGAGTTAGTCAACCCTTAACCAGTTCCCCACCAATGATAAGTTGTCGAATCTGTGCGGTGCCGCCGCCGATTTCCAGGAGTTTGCCGCAGCGGTAGAGTTGGTTAATCTCCGTCTCGCGCATGAAGCCCATGCCGCCGTGTACCTGCACGCCGTTGTCCAGCACGCGCATACAAGCCCGGCCGGTATGCAGGAACACCGCAGCGCAGCGCTTTTGCAGTTCGCCACGGCTGACACCCTCTTTGTCTTCAGCATGCAGTTGGATTGCGCTCTGGTAGGTAAGAGAACGCATGGTTTCGACATCGGTGTACATATCGGCCAGCATCGCCTGCACCAACTGGAAATTGCCGATGGGCTGGCCGAACTGCTCGCGCGTCCGCGCATATTCGATGGACAGGTCCAGCGCCCGTTGCGCGACACCGAGGCAATAGAATCCCAATACCAGGCGTTCCACGTTCAGACCGCTCATGATCACCGCAGCGCCGTTATTCTCGCCACCGATGAGATTTTCCGCCGGTGTCTCACAATCGTTGAAAATCAGCTCACCGGTGGGGCTGCCGCGCCAGCCCATCTTGTCCAGTTTCTGCGCGCTGCTGAAACCGGAGAAATCTCTCTCGACAATAAACGCAGAGATGCCACGATGCCCTTGCGCCGGGTCGGTCCTGGCATAGACCACCGCAATATCGGCTACCGGCGCGTTGGAAATAAACATCTTGCGGCCGTTGAGAACAAATTTATCGCCTTGTCTGACTGCGGTCATCTTCATGCTGCCCAGCGCATCCGACCCGGCGCCCGGCTCGGTCATACCCATCGCGCCAATCGCGGTTCCATCGCAGAAGCGCGGCAGATATTTCCGCTTTTGCTCTGCGCTGCCATTGCGCACAATATTGTGGACGCAGATATTTTCGCTGGACAGCCAGGCCGCGCATAAACCATGGCTCCAGTAGGCCATGGCCTCAGCGGCGACGCATTGCGCGAGGAAATCCAGCCCCTGCCCGCCGAATTCTTCCGGAACCGTAAGCCCAAGCAACCCGACCTCAGCAAGCGAGCGAAAACGTTGTTCGGGGAACCAATCCTCCCGGTCCATCCTGTCGTTCAGCGGGTGCAGTTCCTCGCGGCTGAAGCGATACACCGAATCGTAAACCTGCTGGTATTCGTCCGCGAAGCCGTAGGAGGAGAGTGTATTACGATGAGTGTTCATTTACTGGATTCCTGCGTTCCCGGGGAATGGGTATGGGGGATTACACCGGCATCGCCCAGTTCGCTGATGCGTTCCTCACTGAAGCCCCAGTCCTGCAATATCTCCACGGTGTGCTGGCCCGTTTCGGGCGGCGGCGACTGTATCGCCGCTGGGGTCCGGCTGAACCGGGGCGCGGGCGCCGGCTGGCTTATTCCATCAATGCTGACATAGGCGTTCCTGGCCAGCGCGTGAGGATGTTGTGCCGCTTCCGTCAGGCTCAGCGCCGGCGCGAAGCAGGCATCGGAACCTTCGAAGATTTCACACCATTCATCCCGTGTTTTTGTCAGGAATATCTGCTGAAACCGAGCGGCAAATTCCGGCCAGCGTTCCCGGTTGTGCTGCTGCGCGCGCAGGTCCGGGTCGCTGATTTTAAGCCGGTCCAGTAGCTCACTGTAGAACCGTTCTTCCAGCGGCGCAATGACTATGTATTGATCATCTTTTGTCCGGTAGGTGTTCACAAAATGGGCGCCGCCATCGAGGATATTGCCGCCGCGTTGTTCTTTCCAGATTCCAGCCGCCAGCAGCCCGTAAAACACCGTCATCATGGACGCTGCGCCATCGACCATCGCCGCATCCACGACCTGCCCCTTGCCTGATTTTGCCGCCTCCAGCATGGCCGCCAACAGCCCCATCGCGAGATACAACGCGCCGCCGCCGAAATCGCCAATCAGGTTCAGCGGATAGGTCGGCGCTTCATCCTTTTTGCCGATACAGGCCAGCACGCCGGCGATGCCGATGTAGTTGGGATCGTGCCCGGCACGCTCGGCCAGCGGGCCCTCCTGGCCCCAGCCGGTCATGCGGCCGTAAACCAGTCTCTCGTTGCGCCGCATACACTCCTGCGGTCCCAGTCCCAGGCGTTCCATGACCCCGGGTCGGAACCCCTCGAACAGCGCATCGGCGCCGGCGCAGAGTTGAAGCACAACTTCCCTGCCCTGCGCTTGTTTTAAATCTATCGCAATAGAGCGCCGGCTCCGGTTCATCAGTCCGTACTTGCCGGGCATGGAAACGCCCAGTTCCACCTTGCTCAGGCGTTCGACTCGCACAATTTCCGCGCCCATGTCGGCCAGCAGCATGCCGGTCAACTGTGTCGGCCCGACACCGGCAATCTCGATCAGCTTATATCCGGATAAAGGCCCTTGGGCTTTGCTCGCAGGCATCAGCGCAACTACCAGTAGCGTAACAGGAAGGTGGCAACGGCAACCGGCTCATCCCGGCCGGCGACGTTGAAAGTGACATCATAATGCACGGTGATGGCCTCCTCTTTTTTCACCACCCTGGCGATGCGAGTGGTGGCGGTCAGGCGCGCGCCGGCCACGATCGGCGCCAGCAGGCGGAACCGGTCCGCGCCGTAAAACAGCGCGTTGATCCTGCCATACTCGAATGATTGGAAGAACAGGGTGGGAAACAGCGCGGGCAACATGAACAAAGGCGCAATCACGCCACCGAACCGCTCGTTGCAACGATCCTCATCCCAGTGCACCCATTCCCGGTTATCGATGGCCGCGCAAAACGCCTGGATTCTGTCCTTATCGACCTCGAAGGGCGAGGAGGTTGCGATAACCTCTCCCTCACGATCCATAAACCACTGAATATCATTGATAATCGTTTTTTTCGGCATGATTGTTGTCATTTAATGTAGTTTGACTGTTGGGGCGCAGCGCCATGAACGTTGCCAGTATAATGTTTGGCTGGAATTTATTCGCTATACTAATTCTAACACTACACAACACTCAGAAAATGGCCAAGACTGCACAACTCAAGTCAAAAAACACCCGCCACAGCGAACAGGAACAGAACGCAATCGAGATGGCGATACTGCAACGCATAGAAGCCGGTGAGATCTTCGAGGACATGGATGACCTCTCGCCCAAGTTCCGGGCCATATTGAAAATGACCGCCGACCTGGCCGCGGTGAGCGAAGTATCGGTGCTGACCTGGGCGTATACGGCTTACCGCACCGCGCCCGACATCGGCGCCAAGATTGCGGTATGCGCGACGATTCTTGACGAAGTGGGTCACGCCTACCACCAGGGCCTGCTGGCGGAACGTTTCGGGGTCGATATGCACCAGCGGGCCTTTGAAGATGATGTCGAAACCATCTGGACCTGGCCGATCATGGAGGTGCCGCTACGGAATTATATCGAGTTCGTGGTCATGCAGGCGCTGCTGGATCGGGCCGGCCTGCACTGGACCAAGGACATCGAACTGCATTGCAGTTTTGCCCCTTACCGCAGGACCTTGAGAAAGGTCAATTTTGAGGAGGGGTTCCACATGCGCCATGGGGCTTTCTGGACCGAGTACTACTGGAACCACTCGGAGGAGACGCGGGAATGGGTACAAAAAGCGGTGGACTGGCTGTTCCCGTTCGGGGTGATGTGGTTCGGCAAACCCGACGATCTCCGCAACCGGCCGGACATGCTGAAATATCGCGTGCGCGGCTGGGGCAATGATTTCATGCGTGATAAATGGCTGCAGTCCGCCAGCGCTTTTTGTGACAAGCTGGGCATAAAGATCCCGGCAAAATTCGACAAGGACAACAACAAATGGATCCTGGATATGCCGTACCCGATGTTGTACGACGCGGAGAACTATCAATGGTCCTGGGAACAGTGCTCCCAGAAGGAATACTGGTCCCACTCCCGCCGGGGCGGACCGATGCGTCCGGGCGCCTATGATCGGTTGCGCCGCGAGGAATGGGGGGAAGCCCTGTGGTAGCCACCACAGAAGCGGTGCGCGCCGCCGCGGGTCGGGTACTCGACCCCCATATCAACGTCAACCTCAATGAGATGGGGATGGTCAGCGATATTTCCATCGGGAAACACGGGGATGTGGAAGTGTCGATAGTCTTTCCCTGCCTGGGTTGCCCCGCGTATACCATGTTGAAGGAACAGGTGCGCCAGCAGGTATCCAGAGTGGACGGCGTCAAATCCGTTCGGGTGAAAGCCGACTGGGAAGGTCGCTGGGACCGGTCGCAGATGTCAGCGCGCGCCAGGCAGTACGCGCAACAACACGGTTATCGTATCTGACCAGGCGCTTTAATCATGACCCAAGGCGCCGAACAAACCGGCAACAACGTGACGTTTGAAGTATTCGGACGCGATCAACTGGAACGGCCGCTGTCGCATATTGGCAGTATCCAGGCGCCGAATCAGGACCTCGCAGTAGCCCGCGCCCGTTTCATGTATTCCGAGCGCCAATGGGTCGAGCTGTGTGTCGCGCCCTCTGACTCATTCGTTGCCTGCCTGTCACCAGTCAGGCGCGGCAGCATCGGCATGGCCTGATGCGCATGACAAACCCGGCAAACCGCCAGAATGGCAACAACGGCGCCCCAACGGAGCAACCTGAGCGTAAAGTCTTGTGTCCATGGTGTGAATCGCCAAACACCCGGTTGGTCAGTCTTTACGGTCCCAGCGTCGCAGAGATGTTGTACCAATGCGAAGACTGCCAGGACAGCTTCGGCTGGTTGAAGTGGGAGCAGCGACTGCCAGAATAACACGGCAACTGACAATGCAACTGAACGACAAGATAAAGCTCCTGTTGCAGGCGGAACTGTTATGCATCGCCGACAGCAACTGGATCCTGGGACACTGGTACATCAACTGCATGCTGAACGGCCGCGAGCTGACCGATTTTACGTCCATGGCCGGTATCGCCGAAGAGAAGCTGGGGCATACGCGGGCATTGTTCAGGTTTCTTGAAGAATATTACGATCTGCCCGAGTTCCAGCTTGAATTCGGCCGTGACGCTGATCAGGTCCACAGCCCGGAATTTCTCGACCTGCCCCCGGAAAACTGGGCCGACTTCATCACTACCCTGTTCCTGGCCGACCTCGCGTTATGGCGTTTTTCCGCGACTTTCATGGACGGTACTTTCACTCCCATTGCCAACCTCACCAGGCGCTTCGGCGAAGAATGCTATTTTCACCAACTGTGTATCGACGGCTGGATGAAAAATTTTACCGCAGCCGAAAAAACCGAAGCGGGTCAATCTATGGTGAAACGCTTGCCCCAGGTACTGGCCTGGTTCGGCTCCGAACCGCAATCCTCTGCCGATGTATTGGTTGAACAGGGTTTGCGAACGGAATCCACCTGGTCTGCCAGGTCGAAGTTGCTGGATGACATCACCGCAAAACTGGGCCCGCACACAGGGATATCAAGCGCACAGATCGACAGCATCGCCGCCCAAGCCTTGCCGGAAAACCGTGACCCCCTGCGCCGGCGCCAACAGGGCAGTAAAATCCCGGACAGGTTATGGGAGAGCGTGAACCCGACCAGTGAAGCGGCACAAATCGCCCGTCGCCCCCTGGCCGTCAGTGTGAGGGATAATATAGACCTGTTTCAGACAACAAAGAAAGACGACACCGAACCTGTGTTTGAAGCCAAGGGTTAAATTAAAAGGAGGCTGCCTGAAAAGCGGAAGTTCGGGCATCCCGCCTGCAAGTTCAAACACGATGTCTAATTGTCCGCGATGCGCAGAGTAATTCCATCCAACTCTTCAGTAACCCGTACCTGGCAGGCAAGGCGGCTGTTGCCGGCGCGCCCTGGTAATGCGCACAGCATGGCCTCCTCCAAATCCTCAATCGCCGGTATTCTGTCCAACCAGTCTGCTTCGATATAGGAATGGCAGGTGCCGCAGGCCGCGGCGCCGCCGCATTCCGCCAGCATCCCTTTGAGTTGGTGGTTGAAAGCTCCCTCCATCAGGGAATAACCGGCTTCAACCTCTATCTCTCGCCGGTTATTATCAGCGTCGATGTAAATTACAACAGGCATATCGTTAAAGAAAATAATCAGGCCATTGACAGCCATGCTCCTCTTTCTATAGTAAACTAATTGCTTTGCCGGTTCCCTGATTTATGCAGCCGGATAGTTTTCGACCCCGTAGCGGACATACGGTATGAACACAGAACATATATATGAAGCCGGCCTGGGCAAAAACCAGGCCAATTATACGCCTTTGTCCCCGCTGACCTTCATTGAGCGCGCGGCTTCTGTTTATCCTGATTATACGTCCGTCGTGCATGGCGACCTGCGCTTCACCTGGGCCGAGACCTATACCCGCTGCCGTCGCCTGGCATCGGCCCTGCGCAACAGGGGCATAGGCAAAAACGATACGGTGTCGGTCATGCTGCCGAACATACCGGCCATGTACGAAGCCCATTTCGGCGTGGGCATGGCCGGCGCGGTGCTGAATGCACTCAACTACCGGCTGGACGCGGACGCGATCGCCTTCATGCTGGACCATGGCGAGGCCAGGGTATTGATTACCGACCGGGAGTTCTCCACCGTCATCAAGGAAGCCATCGCCAGAACAAAGTGCGACCTGATCGTGATCGATGTCGACGACCCCGCTTACGAGGGTGGCGAACTGCTCGGTGAAACCGACTACGAGTCCTTCCTGCAGGAGGGCAACCCGGAGTTTGACTGGAACCTGCCGGCGGACGAATGGGATGCGATCGCATTGTGTTACACCTCCGGCACCACGGGCAATCCCAAGGGGGTGGTGACCCATCATCGCGGCGCCTACCTGAACGCCATTTCCAACCTCATGGTGTGGGGGATGACCGGCCACCCCGTTTACCTGTGGACCCTGCCCATGTTCCACTGCAACGGCTGGTGTTTTCCCTGGGGCATCGCGGCCACGGCCGGCATCAACATCTGTCTCCGGTCAGTCCGGGCCGATGCCATTTTCTCCCTCATCAAGCAAGAACAAGTCGATCACCTGTGCGGCGCCCCTATCGTGCTCAACCTGCTCGGCAACGCGCCCGCCGAATTGAAACAGGGAATAAACCACCAGGTGAAGGTGATGACCGCAGCGTCGGCGCCGCCGCCCGCGGTGCTGCAGGCCATGGAAGAAATGAACTTCCCCGTTACCCACGTGTACGGCCTGACCGAAGTCTACGGCCCGGCGGTCGTCTGCGCCTGGCGTGACGAATGGAACGACCTCCCTATAGAAAAGCAGGCTGAAATCAAGGCAAGACAAGGTGTGCGCTACCCGCTGCAGGAAGCCGTGATGGTGGCAAACCCGGAAACACTGGAACCGGCGCCAAAAGACGGCGAGACGGTCGGAGAGATATTCCAACGCGGCAACATCGTGATGAAGGGCTACCTGAAAAACCCCAAGGCAACAGAAGAGTCATTCAAAGGGGGCTGGTTCCACAGCGGCGACCTGGCCGTCTGGCACGAAGACGGCTACGTGGAAATCAAGGACCGTTCAAAGGACATCATCATTTCAGGCGGCGAGAACATCTCCAGTATTGAGGTGGAAAATACGCTGTATCGCCATCCGGCCATCCTGGAAGCTGCGGTCGTCGCCAGACCCGATGAGAAATGGGGCGAAACCCCTTGCGCGTTCGTGACCCTGAAGGACGGGGAAACGCTTTCCGAAGAAGAGGTATTGGCATTCTGCCGCGCCAACATGGCCCGTTTCAAGGTACCAAAAACAGTTGTCTTCGGCCCGTTGCCCAAGACCTCTACCGGCAAAATCCAGAAATTCATCCTGCGCGCCAAGGCGAATGAATTGGGGTCTGAATGAGCGCCTTCCACGTCACCACCCATGAATTGATGGAGATCCTGTCAACCTGCAAGCGGGTTGCCCTGGTGGGCTTGTCGAACGACCCGATGCGGCCCAGTTACTTCGCCGGCAAGTACTTGCAGGAACATGGCTTTGACATTGTGCCGGTAAATCCCAACTACCGGGAGATCCTGGGAGAGACCTGCTATCCCGATCTGCTGTCCATACCGGGAAAAGTGGATGTGGTCGATCTGTTTCAAAAACCAGACCGCGTCATGCCGTTCGTACGCCAGGCTATCGATATCGGCGCGCGCGTGGTGTGGATGCAACTCACCATCGTCAACGAAGAAGCCGCGGAGTTGGCGCGCAGCGCCGGCTTGAAAGTCGTCATGGACCGCTGCATGAAGATTGAATATGCCCGCTTGTACGGCGGATTGAACTACGCCGGCGTGAATACCCGGGTGATCTCGGCCAAGCGCCCCCTTTTCGTAAACCGGTAATTTTGCCCCAGGGGATATCCAGATCAAGGAATTATCCGCAGATGGCGCAGATACGCTTGAAAGCAGCGAGACAGCTCTTTTGACACTCGCATTACATGTTTCAATATCCTATATATCCTGTACATCCATGTTAAATTCATACTATGTCTGACAAAGAATTCGGCATTGAGACGCTGTGCCTGCACGCAGGACAGATACCCGACGCGGTAACCGGTTCCCGGGCGGTGCCAATCTACCAGACCGCGTCCTACGTGTTCGACGACCCCAATCATGCCGCCAGCCTGTTCGACCTGCAGACCTTCGGCAACGTCTACACGCGCATGATGAACCCCACCACCTCCGTATTCGAGGAACGCATGGCGGCGCTGGAAAACGGCCGCGCGGCCCTGGCCGTGAGTTCCGGCATGGCCGCGCAGATGGTTGCGCTGCTCACGCTGATGGAGGAAGGAGATGAACTGGTGTCGGCCACGACCCTGTACGGCGGCACCTATTCCCAGTTTGACGTGACCTTCAGGAAGTTCGGCATCAAGGTTGTGTTCGTTGATTCGGACGACCCGGACAACTTCCGCCGAGCCATCACGGACAAGACCAAGGCCATCTATGCGGAAACCATCGGCAACCCCTTGAACAATATCCTGGACCTGGAAGCCGTTGCCGCCGTTGCCAACGAGGCCGGCGTGCCGCTGGTGGTGGACAACACGTTTGCCTCGCCCTACTTATGCAGGCCAATGGATTTCGGCGCGGACATCGTCACCCATTCCGCGACCAAGTTTATCGGCGGTCACGGCACTTCGATAGGCGGCGTGTTGGTCGAGTCCGGCAGGTTCGATTGGACCAACGGCAAATTCCCCGGCATGACCGAACCGTCCAAGGGGTATCACGGCGTGCGCTTCTACGAAACCTTCGGGGATTTCGGTTTCACGATGAAGGCGCGCTGCGAAACCCTGCGCACGCTGGGCCCCACCTTAAGCCCATTCAATTCCTTCCTGTTCCTGCAAGGACTGGAGACCCTGCCGGTACGTATGGACCGGCATTGTGAAAATGCCCTCAAAGTAGCGCAATATCTGGCTGAACACGACGCAGTCTCCTGGGTCAAATACGCCGGGCTGGAGGACAACGAATACCATGAACTCGCCCGCAAGTACCTGCCCAAGGGCGCCGGGTCAATCCTGTGTTTCGGGGTCAAAGGCGGCGTTCAGGCCGGGGTTAAATTCATCGAAAACGCGCAGTTCCTGAGCCACCTGGCCAACGTGGGAGACGCCAAAACCCTGATCATCCATCCGGCCTCGACCACACATCGCCAGTTGTCCGAGGAGGAACAACTGTCCGCCGGCGTCACCCCGGACATGGTACGCATATCAGTGGGCCTGGAAACCATCGACGATATCCTCTGGGACCTGGACCAGGCATTAAGGAAGTCTCAAACCTGAACAAGAACCGGTATAGCCGGTACTGTTCCAATTTCAGGAACCTCTGCTTCAGTCAGAGGATCCTTCAATTTACAGAATATAGCCTGTAGGTATATTATTTAGGAAGCTCTGACTTAATCAGAGGCTCCTTTTATACAAAGTCAGCATAATCTGACTGTTTGTCAAGCATTTTACGAAGTACTGTTCTGACTATGACAACGACAGCAGACACTATCGGGGAAGCGCTGGTAAGGGACAATAAGCTACAAGCGGCAGAGCTTGAGCGGGCGCTGATTGTCAATGACCGTCGCAGAGACGGCATCGGCCCGTTACTGGTGCGCCTTGGCTTGGTGTCGGAGAAAGACCTGGCCCGTTCTTATGCCGAACGCCATGATCTGCCGATACTGCAAGACGATGAATGGCCGGAAATGCCCGTTACTATCGATAACCTGTCTCCCAGGTTTTTGAAGAACGCACGCGTGGTGCCAATCCAAGAAGACGATGAGCAGGTGACTCTGGCGATTACCGATCCGGAAGATCAGTTTACCGTCCAGGCTTTGGAATTGGCCTGTGATAAACCGTTGGCAATAAAACTTGCAACGGTCAGCCAGGTGGAACGCGCCCTGGACCGGCTCTACGGCGGAGACAAGTCCCAGATGGAAGGCATCGTTGAGGAAATTCAGCCGGAGAGCAATGTTGCCCAATTTGATTCTATCGAGGAGTTGCGCAACCTGGCGGCGGAAGCGCCCATCATCCGGCTGGTTAATCTCATCATCAACCGGGCGATGACGTTACGCGCCTCGGATATACATATTGAACCTTTCGAAAACCGGCTGATAGTTCGTTATCGCATCGACGGCGTTCTGCAGGAAGGGGAAGCGCCGCCGGTACATTCCGCAGCGGCGGTGGTCTCCCGGATCAAGATCATGGCAAAGCTGAATATTGCCGAACGCCGCCTGCCACAAGATGGCCGCATCCAGATAAGAGCGCAGGGCAAACCGATTGATTTGAGGGTGTCGACCGTACCCACTTTGTATGGCGAGAGCATGGTATTGCGCATCCTGGATAAGGAACAGGTAGCGCTGGACATGGACACGCTCGGGTTTGATGGCGCCGGCAGGCAACGCTTTCAAGGCTTGCTTGCCCAGCCCCATGGCATCATCCTGGTAACCGGGCCGACCGGCAGCGGCAAAACCACCACCTTGTATGCGGCATTGCAGACGCTTAATACTCCCGGTAAAAAGATACTCACGGTAGAAGATCCGGTGGAGTATCAATTGGAGAGAATCAACCAGATCCAGGTAAAACCCCAAATCGGTCTTGATTTTGCGAGCGCGTTGCGGTCGATCGTGCGCCAGGACCCCGATGTCATCATGATCGGTGAAATGCGCGACCTGGAAACCGCGCGCATCGCCGTGCAATCAGCGCTCACGGGCCATTTGGTCTTGTCAACGCTGCATACTAACGATGCGGGTAGTTCGGTTACTCGTCTGCTGGATATGGGCGTGGAAAACTACCTGCTCACCTCAACCCTGAATGGCATTGTGGCGCAGCGGCTGGTGCGAACATTATGTCCGGATTGCCGGCAAATGTATCAGCCGCCCCGCGCGCAGTTGGATGAGTGGCAGCGCTGGTTGACCGCGGAGAACAACCCCGATCAGGAATGCGACCTGCTTGCAGTATTGAATAAAGAAGCGCCGTCGGATCAACATAAAACCACCGACGACCTGGTTTTCTACCGGCCGGGCGGATGCAAATCCTGCTCAAACACCGGTTACCACGGGCGCACCGTGATCAGTGAATTGTTGATGTTGTCCGAGTCGGTGCGCCGTTTGATCCTGTCTCACGCAGATGGCAGGGAAATACAGAATGCGGCAATAAAAGCCGGAATGGACAATATGAAAATCGATGGGTTGAGAAAGGCGTTAAAAGGAATTACCACCGCCGAGGAAGTAGCGCGGGTAACCGAAGTGTAGAAAAATGCCAAGTTTCAGGTACAAAGCGATTTCATCCGAGGACGGAAATATGCTGGAGGGTGTGCTGGATGCGCCAACCCGGGAGATGGCTATTGTTCAATTGCAAAATGCCGGACACCTGCCCGTCAGCGCGGTTGAAACAAACGCCGGTGTAACGCTTGATTTCAGTCGACTACTGGAGTGGCGGCGCCCGCGTAACGTGACCCAAAAAGATGTAACGCTGATGACCCGGGAACTGGCTACACTATTGCAGGCCGGCTTGCCCCTGGACCAAGCGCTGCGTAACATGGAACGGCTGCGCCACAAGCGACCCATGCAACAATTACTGCGCAAACTGTCCGACAGTCTGCAAGCCGGCCTCAGCTTTTCGGACGCGCTGGCGAAGCAGTCGGGGGTGTTCAGCAACCTGTATGTAAACATGGTTCGGGCAGGCGAGTTCAGTGGCTCTTTGGAAAATGTTATCAGGCGCCTGGCCGACTACCTGGAACACATTGCCTCGTTGCGGGCGCATGTGATCACTACCCTCATTTATCCCGCGGTCCTGTTCGTGTTTTCCGTTTTGTCATTGGTCATTCTGATGACATTTGTAATACCCGAGTTTATTCCCTTGTTCGAGGATGCCGAACAAACACTGCCGCTGCTGACAAGGGTCATTTTTGCGCTCTCTTACCAGTTTCAGCAGTACTGGTGGGGGGTGTTGCTGGCATTTCTCCTGTTACTGCTGATCGTGGAAAAATGCTTGCAACGCCCCCTGTATCGGCGTTATTTTGATGCATGGTGTCTGCGCCTGCCATGGGTGGGCGAGATCATCAGGCAATCGGAAGTGGCGCGCTTTGCTCACAGCCTTAGCGCTGCCATTGGCAATGGCGTGCCGTTGCTGACCGGAATGCGCCTGGTGAAGGAGGTAATAGGAAATACCCGGATTGCAGAAGATATTGAAGCGGTATACGCTAATCTTGAGCAAGGCATGTCTATGGCCGGCCCGTTGAAAGAGTCGCCGGTTTGGCCGGAACTGGCTGCGCAACTGATAGAGGTAGGCGAAACCAGCGGGCAGTTGGAAGTCATGCTGGTGAAAGTTGCAGATATCTATGACAAAGAGGCGCAAACCGCCATAAAACGTCTCCTGGTTGTCCTGGAGCCGGCGTTGATCCTGGGACTTGGCGGGTTGATAGCAGTCATCATTGCCTCGGTGCTGCTTGCTCTCTTGAGTTTAAATTCACTGGTGATATGAATATGTTAGCAAACAAACAGAAAACCCAAACGGGCTTCAGCCTGATTGAATTGTTGGTGGTATTGACAATTATTGCCCTGCTGGGGGCCGTAGTCGGTCCGCAGTTGATAACTAACCTGGGTGGGGCCAAATCAGATACGACAAAATTGCAGATCGAAGATTTTGGCGCGGCCCTGGATATGTTTTACCTCGATAACGGTCGTTATCCCACTACCGACGAAGGATTGAGCGCGTTGATCACAGAGCCTGACGACCTGGATAACTGGAACGGGCCTTACCTGAAAAAAAGCAACCTTCCCAAAGACGCCTGGGGTAACGATTACCGATATGAAGCGCCCGGAGATAACGGACTCTACGATTTATATTCCTATGGCGCGGATAATTCCTCCGGGGGCTCCGGTGAAGACAAAGACATTGTCAGTTGGAAATGAACATGGCATCACCCTGATCGAATTGTTATTGGTGATGATCATCATAATGTTACTGGCGACCTTGGTTCCGCCGCTACAAATTGACATGATTGAGAGCGCCAGATACAGGCAGGCAAAGCAGGAAATCATTGCCGGACTGCGGTTTTCCAGGAGCAAGGCAATCAACAATCAGGCATCTGTCAGGTTCGCCATCAATACGGAAGACGGAACAATGACGATAACCGACAAAATACGGAACTTGCACATACCGGACGATGTAACGATTACGATGAACTCCGCGCCGTCGGAACAGGTATCGGAAGGTGAGAGCGCGATCCGTTTTTTCCCCGACGGGAGCTCAACCGGCCTGGAATTACTTTTCCAAAGAGGAGAACAGAATGTCCGCATCCATGTGGATGAATTGACCGGACGAGTCAGCAACGTTGAAGAATAACATGATGCGCTGCCAGACCGGCATCACCTTGATCGAGGTGGTCGTGGCGTTTTTTATTACCACGTTATCGCTCGGCATCATTTTTCAAATCTATGCGAAAGGCGTCACCGCGGTTGTTCTCGCCAATGAGTACGCCTCAGCCCTGTCCATCGCCGAGTCCAGGTTGGCCGAGGTGTCCAGGGGCGCGGAAATGCGCAACTATAAAAGCGAGGGTAAAGAAGAAAACCGGTATGATTGGACAATAGAAACCACCGACCACATGATTGCGGACCCGAGCGACACTGCGCGCACTGCATACTCCCTGGTACAGGTCGATGTGAATGTCAGTTGGCAAAGCCGCGGCAAAACGCGCAACATTGACCTGCAAACACTGAAACCGATCATAGTTCAGTAATGTCATATCCCAGGTTCCAATGCCGCATGCTTCCCGTGAACGCACGCGCGGCAAACGGTTTCACGTTGCCGGAAATGCTGCTTGCGCTGTTATTGTTCAGCATGGTGTTGCTGATGCTCTACGGCAGCCTGTTCCAGGCCGGCAATTATTGGCGTGCCAGCGAGATTCAATTACGCAAAAACGATGATAAACGTTTCATCCTGTCGTTCATTCGCAAACGCATAGAACAGGCGCGTCCGATTATCCAGGAACTGAGCGGAAACGACCGCGTAATCTTTCGGGGAGACGCCCACAGTGTGGAATTTGTATCAACGTTGCCGTCCTATGCAACTGACGATGGTCTGTATTTTCTGAAGTTTGAAATTCAGGAAAATATACTGGTTCTCAATTATCTACCCCTGGCCAGGGATGTAAATATGTTCAGTAGCAATATTTTTGCTGATGCTGAACAAATCAACCTGGTGGAAGATGTCGAGCAGGTGGACCTGGAATATTTCGGGAGGCATACGCCGGGTAGTCAGCCCGTGTGGCGAGATGCCTGGAATAACACGCATTGGTTGCCCCAGCGGTTGCGGATCAGTTTTGAAACCAATAACCACCATCCCTGGCCACAACAAGTCATCGCGCTACGGTCACAAGCCGAATGGAGACCGCCGCAACTGGTCATTTACCTGGAAGGAGCTTAGCCGGTGGCGCTGTTTGAACATGGCTGTTGCTTACACCCGGCCCGGCATAAGAGGCAGGACGGGATCGCGCTGGTCCTGGTCCTCTGGCTGGTAGCGCTGCTGTCCATTATGGTTGCGGGCTTCAGTTACGCCATGCGAACGGAAACCTGGTTGACCATACATGGTATTGAATCGGCGCAAGCCCGCAGTCTGGCTGAAGCGGGTTTATGGTTGGCTGTGGGAGACTTGTTGAGTCCTGAAGCGGAAAGACGCTGGTCGGCTGACGGCACGGAGGTTGAAACAGAGTTCGATAACGAAAAAATCAGACTGCGTATTCAGGATGAAGCCGGCAAAATTGCTCTGAACGAGGCAGACGATGAACTTCTGCTGGGCCTGTTAAAAACCGCCACAGCAACGGATAGTAAAGCGCTGTTCCTGCGCAATGCGATCCTGGACTGGCGCGATGCCGACCAACAGGCGCGCAGCCCGGGTACCGAGGATAACCCTTCCACCGGTTACAACGCCAAAGATGGCCCGTTCAACAGCATAGAAGAATTGCGCCGTGTTGCCGGCATGACCGATAAAATATACGGCAAAATCAGCAAGGCCCTGACGATTCACTCTTTGCAACCGGGCTTCAACCCACTCCTGGCTCCGCGCAGCGTCCTAGATGCCGTGCCCGGCAGCAACAGCGACCTCATTGATGAATACCTGGCCAACCGCCACATACCAGGAGTAAACGCCACCATAACGGACCAGGATCACCTCTATTTCAATGCCGACCAAGGGCGCGCCTATACCATTACCAGCACAGCCAGAGCAGGACGAAGCAGACTGGCGCTGACTGCTGTTATTGAACTGGACAGGAATGTGACGCCCCCTTATTCGGCGCTCACCTGGCAGGAGTCTAAGCTGCATTATGAACACCCGTAAAGCGTCAAAACAGAACAGGTCATTGCCGGCGATGACGCTAACGTCCCGCGCCGGGGATTTTCTGAGTTGGTGGTGGGAGGGACTGTTGCTGGCTCTGCCTGAACGTTGGGCGGCGAGCTTGCGCCATGTTCCCGATATTGTGACAGTGGAAGCACAGGGGCATCTGCTGACTTTCAAGCTCTACGACGGCGCCGAGCAACATCTACGTGAAGAACGCGCCATCGACGCGCAGGACATCAGCGCGCAAGCAGAGATAAATCACTGGCTTGATAATCATGAGAATGCAGCCGATCTCATCCTCCTGATACCGCCCGACAAGCGCTTGACTAAAAATCTTACTTACCCGCTGGCTTCAGAGAAAGACCTGCGTGCGGTCCTGGGCCATGACATGGACAAACAAACACCGTTCACCACTGGCCAGGTATACTTTGATTACACGATAGCGCGTAAAGACAGGGAAAGCGGTAAGTTACGTGTTGATCTCCATCTGGTTTTGAAAAAAACCTTGCGTGACCTGCTTGGCGTTCTGTCCTTTCTCACCTTGAGGCCAAAAGCGGCGGCGGCGGATATTGACACGCTTGCAGATGGCATCAATTTTCTTCCCGTGGAGGAGCGCCCGATTAAGGATTCTTTCTATCAGCGCGTGAAACTGACGGCCTTGTTCTCGATAATCCTGATTTTGGTTGCGCTATATCTTCCGCTGGCGCGCTATAATGCTATTGCCAAAGAGCTCGAAAGAGACGTGGGGGAAAACAGAACGCAGGCTATGCAGGCGCAAACGCTTATCGACAGAAAGCGGGTCATCCTGGAAAGAGCTGATTTTTTGCAGAACCAGGTTCGTTATCAGACCCCTTTCATACGCCTGCTGCACGAAGTCACCCGCAGCTTACCGGACGATACCTGGCTTACCCAATTCATCATTAACGAGGGTCAAATGCAAATTCGGGGCGAAACAATTGCTGCCGCTTCGGTGATCCGTCTGATTGAACAATCGGATTATTTTGAGAACGCTGAATTCCGTTCGCCGGTTACCAAGAGCAGTGGCGGGACAAGAGAAGAGTTCCATATCACTGCCCGGCTGGAAATGAAATGAATAAGGCAAAGTTAAAACGTCTGCTGCACAGCTCGATTTCTGTCAGCTTGACATTGCTGGGAGTCGGAGCATTATTTTTCTTCGTGGTCTGGCCGGCATTATCAAGTCGGGCGGCGTTACAGGAACGTTTGCAGGCATTACAGCTTCAAGAGCAAAAATTCGGTCTGGCCACGTTGCGAACGCCTGCCCTGGAAAAAGAACTTGAGGAGCTGGCCGCGCGGGAAATAAACCTGGAAGGCTTTCTCGAAGAAAAACCGCTTGCCCTGGCAGCAGCCGACCTGCAACAGATGATTGGTTCGTTCGTCGAAGAGGCTGGCGCATCACTGATCAGCGCCCAGGTTCTGCAGGAAGCAGATAATGACAGCCCGTTTCCTGCCATCATCGTGAAAGTCAATCTTCACGGCAATACTGATTCGTTGCACAAGATACTGTACCGGATAGATACCAGTCGGTTGCAGTTATTGGCGGACAATCTGCGTGTGCAAAAAAGGCAATCAGGCGGCAACCCGTCTGTTGACGAGCTGGGGATACGGTTTGACGTCACTGCGTTTATCTACCGGCCGGAATCCTCATGAAACTGAAGCGGCAGCCATTACACCGATTTCAGCGCGTTTTGCTGGCGCTGTGTGTAGTCCTGTCCGCATATACCATCTATGAGCTGTTCAGGCCACAGCAGGCGTCAGAGTTTGCGCAGACTACCGAACAGGATACACAAACCATAGCCGCTTTGTTGCAGCAGGCGGGCGTAGACATCCCGCCTATAGAGACATTTGTAGAGATCATCGAACGGCCGTTATTCATGCAAGACAGGCGACCCTACGTGGCGCCGGCGCCGGTCGTCATCCGTGAGCCTGAGCCACAGGCGCCGGCTGCGCCGGATATTACCGAGCAGATTTCATTGCGCGCGACCATCATCATCGGCGAAAAACGGATCGCGCTTATACAAGAACTTGCAAACGGCAGCCAACTTCGTTTAAATCAGGGTGAAGCGTATAACGGCTGGACCCTGACCGGTGTGGAAACCGGAGAAATATCCATGAAAAAAGGAGAAGAAGTCAAACAGATACAACTGAAGAAGGGCCAGTCTTAACGGGAACCTTGCACATGAGGAAACACTTGCTTCACATTCTGCGCCTGCAGGCGCTGCTGGCATTGTCTGTGACTGCCTGCAGCCAACTTCCTGCCGTTCAACCAACGACGGTAGCTACTCCTGCAACAGTGACGAGCACGGTGCCTGATCCTGCTGTAGCGCCGAACGAAGCGGAGGCAGGCGTCGCCAATGCGCTTCCTCCCAGCGACAATCGCCTTGCGTTTGTTGAGCCGGGCGACGGCAGCTTTATCGGCGGTAACATAGCGCGGGAAGGGCAACCCCAAGTTAGCGAAGACGGCGGCATCAACCTCAATTTTCAGGATACCGACATACGGGAATTTGTGCAGATAATTCTGAACGACGTATTGAGTGAGAACTACATCATCGACCAGGATGTGTCAGGGACAATCACGATAAACACTGTCAAACCGGTCAATAGCGAAGCTGCGCTGGTCCTGCTGGAAGATATTCTCGACATGCACAACGCGGCCCTCATCAAAAAAGACGACTTGTACCGAATTGTCCCGAAGCACAAAGTTGTCGGAGAGTTGACTCCAACCTTGGCACACCAGACTGCCGATGGACATTCGGTACAGATTATTCCCTTGCAATACATCGCTGCCGCCGAAATGCAAAAAATTCTCGAACCGTTTATGGAGGAAGGCGCCAATGTGCGTATTGACACCAAACGAAACCTGATCATGGCTTCCGGCACGCGGCAGGGGATTGCCACAGTGAAAGACACGGTTGCGATATTCGATGTGAACTGGTTGCGCGGCATGTCAGTAGGACTTTACCCGCTTGATTACGTAACACCAAACACGATGAAGCAGGAATTGGATACTGTTTTGAACGCCCTGGACACGGAAGGAACTGAAAACCCGCTGGGCGGATTGGTGCAAGCCATTGCCATTGAACGCTTACAGTCGATTTTGCTGGTCAGTTCAACCCCCACAGCGCTCAGAGAAGCGGAACTCTGGTTGCGTCGTCTGGACCGGCCCGGACAAATTGTGGAGAAACAGCTATACGTATACCGCGTTCAAAATGCCAAGGCCGACGAACTGGGCAATACATTGCAGCAGATCTTCGATATTAACACCACAGCAAACGCCGAAGATGCGGAAACTATTACAGGGTCCGGCGGCGCTCGCAACCTTTTGCCTGGCGGTTACCCGGCTGCCGCCCTGGCACAGAGGTTGATGCAACAAGATCTTGCCGAAGGCGCGGACAGCGTGGGGATCGCGCTCCCATCAGGGCAGTCTCTGGACATCATTGCAGACAAAACGCGCAACGCATTGGTGATACTGGCGACCCCGCAGGATTACAAAATGGTACAAACGGCCTTGGCCTTGCTGGATACCATTCCCTTGCAGGTGCTGATAGAAGCCAGCATTATCGAAGTCAGTTTGAAAGACGAGCTTGACTTTGGCGTAGAATGGTTTTTCAAGAACAGTTTCGAGACCGGCAACATCGTAGGCGGACGCGGCTCTCTGGACCTGGGTAGTACGGGCATATCCGCCTTAAGCCCGTCCTTTTCCTACACCGTACTGGATAACGCCGACCAGGCCCGCATCGCCTTAAATGCCCTGGAGCAGGAAACACAGGTAAATGTCCTGTCATCGCCTTCGCTGATGGTGTTGGACAACCAGACGGCATATATCAATGTCGGCGATGAGATTCCCGTGCCGGCCCGCCAATCGACCAGCAATATCAACCCGGATTCGCCCACGGTGAATGAGATTCAGTTTCGGCAGACGGGTATTTCCCTGTCGGTGACGCCCCGTGTGAACAGTAGCGGACTGGTGACCATGGAAATCGACCAAGAGGTCAGCAATGCGGTAAGCACGACATCATCGAACATTGATGCGCCGACCATACAACAGCGCCAGCTTCAAAGCACGGTGGCAGTTCACTCCGGGGAAACCCTGGTATTGGGCGGTTTGATCCAAGAGACCACGAGTAATGCCGAGAGCGGCGTGCCGTTGCTGCGCCGGATTCCGTTATTCGGCAAGCTGTTCGGCGAGACCCGGGAAGAACAGCGGCGCACGGAGTTGCTGGTATTGATCACGCCGCGGGTAGTGGGCGAACCAGGCGAGGCGCGTGAGATCACGGAGGAGTTCAGGCGCAAGCTAAGGGGGGTTGAGACGGCGGTTCTGCCAGAGCCGGCGTCCTGACAGGGTAGCACTGACAGACAGGTGGGGGCACCGCAAAGAACAGCTTGCATAGTGTCCGGTGTTGTACTAATTTTAATAGTGTAGTCTTTTTGTCGTGAGGGGCAAACATGACGTTAACCTGTTGGGTTATTCTATGACGCGCTGCCGGCAAGGCGTGCGTTTGTTGGATATATCGCTGCGCTGGTTGAAGGCGCCTGGTGCGATGTCTGGGTAGCATGAAGCACAGCGTCTATCATCGCTCTGTAGTGCTTGCGGCCTGCCTGCTGATCCAGTGGCTGTTATCGGCGGCGGCATGGGGATGGACATTACCGTCGCCACCGACGGCGAGCCTCAGTTGGAGTCCGACCTCAGTGCCCTACGGAGGCACCTCGACGCTGTCCTGGAATTCCACGGGCGCCGTATCTTGCACGGTGGACGGCAGTAATGTGAGTACGAGCGGTAGTGAGCAGCGAACCAACCTGACGCAGGGAACCTCAGCCACTTTGTCGTGTTGGAACCTAGGCGGCACAAGGATCAAGACGGCAAGTGTAACGGTGGGTCAGCCGCCCTCGGCGCCGACCGCGAGTCTCAGTTGGAGTCCGAGCACGGTGGCCTACGGAGGCGCATCGACGCTGTCCTGGAATTCTACGAATGCCACGAGTTGCACGCTGGATGGTGTCAGCAAGGGCACGAGTGGTAGTGAGAATAGAACCAACCAAACGCAAACAACCACGGCCTCACTAACGTGCACGGGGGCGGGCGGCTCGGCGTCGGACTCGGCGACATTGACGGTGGGTCAGCCGCCCTCGGCGCCGACGGTGAGTCTCAGTTGGAGTCCGGGCACGGTGGCCTACGGGGGCGCTTCGACACTGAGCTGGAGTTCCACGAATGCCACGAGTTGCACGCTGAACGGATCGAGTCGTTCGACGAGTGGCAGTTGGACGGCGACGAACCAGACGGCGTCACGAACAGACACGCTGGCATGCACGGGGCCGGGCGGCTCGGTGTCGGACACGGCGAGTTTGACAGTAAATCCGCCACCAGACCCGGCGCCGACGGCGAGTCTCAGTTGGAGTCCGAGCACGATAGCTTATGGGGGCAGCTCGACACTAAGCTGGAGTTCCACGAATGCCACGAGTTGCACGCTGAACGGATCGAGTCGTTCGACGAGTGGCAGTTGGACGACGACGAACCAGACGACGTCACGGACAGACACGCTGGTATGCACGGGATCGGGCGGTTCGGCGTCGGACACGGCGACGCTGACGGTGACCTCACTGTCGGGGTCATTGTCGGTGGCGCCGACGACGAGCACGGACGGCAGCTACACGGTGAGTTGGAGCGCGCCGGCGTATGCCAGTGCAGAAACCCGGTTGTATGAGAAGGTGGGGACAGGGAGTTGGTCGGTAGTGGGCACGTATGCCTCGACGGTGACACAGCGGGCATTCAGCGGCAAGGCAAACGGCGTCTACCAATACAAGACGGCGCAGTGTATCATGGTATTTAGCTCGACCAGTTGCTGGGATGTGGCGGGTCCGGTGAGTGTGACGGTGGCCACAACAGCGCCGGCGCCGACGGCGAGTCTCAGTTGGAGTCCGAGCACGGTGGACTTTGGGGGCAGTTCGACGCTGTCCTGGACTTCCACGAACGCGACGAGCTGTACACTGGACAATGTCAGCAAGAGCCTGAACGGCAGCGAGCAGCGGACCAACCTGACGCAGAGCGTCACGGCCACATTGGTGTGCACGGGCTCGGGCGGCGCTGTGACAAAGACGGCGGTTTTGACGGTGACCTCGCCGTCTGCGTCATTGTCGGTGACGCCGACGACGAGCGCGGACGGCAGCTACACTGTGAGTTGGAGCGCGCCGGCGTATGCCGCGACTAAAACCCGGTTGCATGAGAAGGTGGGGACAGGGAGTTGGTCAGTAGTGGGCATGTATGCTTCGACGGTGACTCAGCGGGCATTCAGCGGCAAGGCAAACGGCGTCTACCAATACAAGACGGACCATTGCATCACGGTATTTGGCTCGACCAGTTGCTGGAATGTGGCGGGTCCGGTGAGTGTGACGGTGGGTGCAACAGCGGCGCCGACGGCGAGTCTCAGTTGGAGTCCGGGCACGGTGGCCTACGGAGGCGCATCGACGCTGTCCTGGACTTCCACGAACGCGACGAGCTGTACACTGGACAATATCAGCAAGGGCACGAGTGGCAGTGAGAATCGAACCAACCAAACGCAAACAACCACGGCCTCGCTAACGTGCACGGGGGCGGGCGGCTCGGCGTCGGCCTCGGCGACGTTGACGGTGGGTCAGCCGCCCTCGGCGCCGACGGCGAGTCTCAGTTGGAGTCCGAGCACGGTGGACTTTGGGGGCAGTTCGACGCTGTCCTGGACTTCCACGAACGCGACGAGCTGTACACTGGACAATGTCAGCAAGAGCCTGAACGGCAGCGAGCAGCGGACCAACCTGACGCAGAGCGTCACGGCCACATTGGTGTGCACGGGGGCGGGCGGCGCTGTGACAAAGACGGCGGTTTTGACGGTGACCTCGCCGTCTGCGTCATTGTCGGTGACGCCGACGACGAGCGCGGACGGCAGCTACACTGTGAGTTGGAGCGCGCCGGCGTATGCCGCGACTAAAACCCGGTTGCATGAGAAGGTGGGGACAGGGAGTTGGTCAGTAGTGGGCATGTATGCTTCGACGGTGACTCAGCGGGCATTCAGCGGCAAGGCAAACGGCGTCTACCAATACAAGACGGACCATTGCATCACGGTATTTGGCTCGACCAGTTGCTGGAATGTGGCGGGTCCGGTGAGTGTGACGGTGGGTGCAACAGCGGCGCCGACGGCGAGTCTCAGTTGGAGTCCGGGCACGGTGGCCTACGGAGGCGCATCGACGCTGTCCTGGACTTCCACGAACGCGACGAGCTGTACACTGGACAATATCAGCAAGGGCACGAGTGGCAGTGAGAATCGAACCAACCAAACGCAAACAACCACGGCCTCGCTAACGTGCACGGGGGCGGGCGGCTCGGCGTCGGCCTCGGCGACGTTGACGGTGGGTCAGCCGCCCTCGGCGCCGACGGCGAGTCTCAGTTGGAGTCCGAGCACGGTGGACTTTGGGGGCAGTTCGACGCTGTCCTGGACTTCCACGAACGCGACGAGCTGTACACTGGACAATGTCAGCAAGAGCCTGAACGGCAGCGAGCAGCGGACCAACCTGACGCAGAGCGTCACGGCCACATTGGTGTGCACGGGGGCGGGCGGCGCTGTGACAAAGACGGCGGTTTTGACGGTGACCTCGCCGTCTGCGTCATTGTCGGTGACGCCGACGACGAGCGCGGACGGCAGCTACACTGTGAGTTGGAGCGCGCCGGCGTATGCCGCGACTAAAACCCGGTTGCATGAGAAGGTGGGGACAGGGAGTTGGTCAGTAGTGGGCATGTATGCTTCGACGGTGACTCAGCGGGCATTCAGCGGCAAGGCAAACGGCGTCTACCAATACAAGACGGACCATTGCATCACGGTATTTGGCTCGACCAGTTGCTGGAATGTGGCGGGTCCGGTGAGTGTGACGGTGGGTGCAACAACGGCGCTGACGGCGAGTCTCAGTTGGACTCCGAGCACGGTGCCCTTTGGAGGCAGCTCGACGCTGTCCTGGAGTTCCACGAACGCGACGAGTTGCACGCTGAACAATATCAGCAAGGACACGAGTGGCAGCGAGCAGCGGACCTACCTGACGCAGAGCAGCGTCATGGCCACATTGGTGTGCACGGGCTCGGGTGGCACTGTGACAAAGACGGCGAGTTTGACACTTACTGCGCCGTCGGGATCATTATCGGTGGCGCCGACGACGAGCATGGACGGCAGTTACACGGTGAGTTGGAGTGCGCCGGCGTATGCCGTAATTAAAACCGTGTTGTGGGAGGTGGCGCCGACGGGGAGTTGGTCAGTAGTGGGCATGTATGCCTCGACGGTGACTCAGCGGGCATTCAGCGGCAAGGCAAACGGCGCCTACGAATACATAACGAATCATTGCATCATGATATTTGGGAGCCAGTGCTGGAAAGTGGCGGGTCCGGTGAATGTGACGGTGGCTGCAACAACGCCGCCGACCTTATCGGGGCCGTCGACCAGCGATGGCGAGCACATGCTGAGTTGGGGGGCAGTGACGGGGGCGAGCGATTACACGGTGCGCGAGCGCCAAGGCAGCGGCTCCTGGACGAAATACAGTGTCAGTACGTTGAGTAAGACGTTCAGCGGCCGGTCGTCCGGGTCCTGGTCGTACCAGGCGCGGGCATGCAACGGTGACAGTTGCGGTGCCTGGAGCAACACGGTGACGGTAACGGTAACGGGGGTCTCGGTGAGCATCAGTCCTTCGCCGAGTCCGGACGGACAGTACACGGTGAGTTGGACCGCGCCGGCGTATGGCAACACTGTCAAGTTGTACGAGAAAGCGCCGGGCGGGAGCTATACGCTGGCGGGCACGTATGCGCTGACGACGACCTCGCAGGATTTCGACAAGGACACGGCGGGCGCCTACTGGTACAAGACAGAGCGCTGCCAGGGGGGGTATTGGGGGATCTGGAACTGCCAGCCCATGGGGAACGCGGCAAGCGTGATGGTGACGCTGGCAGACCCGCCGGGCGGGACAGACCCGCCGGACGCGCCGCTGCCGCCGACGCTGGCGACGGGCACGGGGGAACTGACGGCGAGTTGGGCGGCGCCGGCGGACAACGGTTCAGCGCTGTTGGAATACCGGTTGCGTTACAAGCGCATGTTCAGCTTCACCTTCGGCATCTCATGGTCATTTCCCTTGCTTTGGACGCAGACCGATGCGGTTGACAGCGCGACCACGAGCCTGGCGCTATCGGGTCTGACGAATGGGTTGACGTATCAGGCGCAGGTGCAGGCGCGCAATGCCGGCGGCTGGTCGGCGTGGAGCGGCTCGGCGACGGGCGTGCCGCTGGCGGCGCCGGTGATATCGGAGTCGTCGAGCAGTTTGGGCCAGTACACGCTGAGTTGGGTTGCGATATCGGGCGCGACCGTCTACGAGATACGAGAGCGCGAGGGCGATGAGGATGCGGGCAACCCGTGGACGACGCATCTGCTGGGCGCGGCGACGAGCAAGTCGTTTACCAAGTCGGAGAATGGCCTATGGTCGTACCAGGCGCGGGCATGCAACAGCGGTGGCTGTGGCGACTGGAGCGACACGCATGAGGTGACGGTCCAGACGACGTTTATCACCATCGACCCCTCGCCGAGCCTGGACGGGGATTACACGGTGAGTTGGTCCGCGCTGGCCGGCGTGTCGGTCAAGTTATTTGAGAAGGCGCCGGGCGGGACTTGGTCGGAGATAGGCGAGTATAACGCGACGCAGCGTGAAGAGTCATTTGTCGGCAAGGCGCCGGGCACGTACGAGTACAAGCTGTCGGTGTGCTATGGCTCTGTCACTGGCCTGTTCGGCTATGAATGCGCGCAGTTGGGCGGCTCGGCCAGCGTGGAGGTGCTGCCGCCGGTGTGGCTCAGATGGGACCCGAACCCGGTGGATTATGACGGCGACGCGACGCTGACCTGGAGTTCGCTCAACGCCACGAGTTGCAGCTTGACGGTGGGCGATGACCTCGTCCTGACAGACCTGAGCGGCACCCGTGTGGAGCCTAACGTGACGGCGGACATCCTAGCCACGTTATCCTGCGATATCAACGGGGACACGGAGACGGCGAGCGACACGCTGACGGTAGATCCGACGACGATACCGACATCGCCCATGAGTCTTGAGTGGGACCCGAACCCGGTGGACTATGGCGGCGATTCGACGCTGACCTGGAGTTTGCCGATGAACGCCACAAATTGCAGCTTGACGGTGGGCGGGCAAACCCTGACGGACCTGAGCGGCGCCTATGAGGCGACCAACGTGGCGGCGGACATCCCGGCCACGTTATCCTGCGAAGTGCCCGGGGAGACGGACATGCAGACCAAGACGGAGGAACTAACCGCGAACCTGGTGGTGCGCCCGCTGCCGCCGGACAAGCCGACGGCCACGGCGCCGGATGCGTCGGGGGGTTACACGGTGAGTTGGACATCGGTGGCGCTGGCGACGAGCTACCGACTGGAAGCGTATCACGTGCCGGCGGATGCGGGGACGTTGCATACGCTCGGGAAAGTATTCAGCAAGGCGTTTGCCAGTCCTGCGGCGGGGGTCTGGCGCTACCGGGCGCAGGCGTGCATTGATGCCGACGACTCAGATCCCGACGGCACGACCGTGTGCAGCGTCTGGAGCGAGGCGCTGACGGTGGGTCCGCCGGACGCCCCGGCGGCGCCGGCGCTGACGTCGGGCGACGAGGCCTTGACGGTGGACTGGGAGGCCCCGGCGGAGAATAACAGTGAGATTACTGCGTACAGTGTGGGTCACCGGCAGGCGGACAGCGAGGCGGCGTGGGACCTGGAGGCGGTGGACGGCACGGACCTGACGCTGGAGATTGAGAGTCTGACCAACGGGGTGGAGTACGAGGTGCGGGTGCGGGCCGCCAATGGCTATGGGGATTCGGACTGGAGCCCTGTGGCGCGCGGCGTGCCGGGCGAGCGCCTGCCGGCGCCGAAGGGGTTGCGGGGGCCGGCGGGCAGCCTGGGCTCGCACACCTTGCACTGGGGGCCGGTGATAGGGGCGGTCCGCTATGAGTTGGCGGCGCGCCAGGGCGAGGAGACAGACCCGGAGGAACAAGATGATACGGCGTGGACTGTGTATGACACGGGCGCGGCGACCCGCAAGGCATTCTCGGCGCTGGCGCACGGGAACTGGCGTTACCGGGCGCGCGCCTGCGCCGGTCCTACTCCCGAGAGCTGCGGCGACTGGAGCGATGTGTTGGAGGTGGTCGTAGGGTATGGCAGCGTGCCGGGCGCGCCGGCACCCGAGCGCACATCGCTCTCGGTCATCGTCCCGCCCGCGGCGCGCAAGGGCCATGACACGGTGGGCGCGCTGGCGGGCGAGTTCCGGGTGACGGAGAGCGGCGCGGCGAGTTACCACATTGCCCTGCCGCTGCCGCCGGGCACGGCCGGGGCGACCCCGCCGTTGGGGTTGCAGTACAACAGCCAGCGCGGCAACGGCCTGTTGGGGGTGGGTTGGGCGCTGTCGGGGCTCTCGGCCATCACCCGCTGCCGGCAGACCTATGCCCAGGACGGCGCCGCGCGCCCGCTGACGTTTGGCGAGAACGACCGCTTTTGCCTGGACGGCGAGCGTCTGCTCATTGTGAGCGATGACAACTACGGCGCCCCGGGCAGCGAGTACCGCACCGAGACGGACAGTTTTGTGACGGTGACGGCCAAGGGCGGCAGCGCCGGCGCGCCGGATTATTTTGAGGTGCGGCGCAAGGACGGCTCGGTGTCGACCTATGGCGATGTGACCGGCTCGACTGGGCCTGCCCGCCACAGCGAGCACCGGGTCTACGACCCGGCGACCGATGCGGCCATCGACAAGACGCTGACCTGGGCCTTGCAGGAGGTCAAAGACAGCGTGGGCAACCGCATTGCGTATGAATACGCCGCGGATGCGGACGGCCACCGGATTACGCAAATTAACTATGCCTTCGGCAGCATTAGCAGCGCCAGCTCAGCGCGGGCAGCCGTGCGCTTTGCCTATGACCCGCGCGCGGACGCCACCTTGGGTTACCTGGCCGGCTACCGGCTGCAGAGCGTCAAGCGGCTCTCGCGCATCACCGTGGAAGGGGCTGGCGCCAGCGGCGGCCGGATGGCCTTGCGCAATTACCGCTTGCGTTACGAGGGCGGGACCGTGACGGCGGGCGGGCTGTCCCGGCTGGTCGGGGTGAAGGAGTGCGTGGGGTCCGGGACGAATGCCTGCCTGCCCGAGACCCGGCTTGACTGGTCGGCGGCGACGCCGGGGTTTGCGGCCAACAAGGCGGCGAGCTTGGAACTGAACAATAAAAAGTCATGGCGGCCGGTGGATTTCACGCCGGCGGATATTAACGGCGACGGGCTGACCGACCTGGTGTGGACTGAGACGGACGACGACGAGCATCGCATCAGCTATGCGCTGGCCAAAATGAGCGACAGCGGGGCGCTGACGCTGAAGGCCGAGATGTTTACCAACAGCCAGAAGTACTTAATGTATCAGGACGATTATGGCGAGTCGGATTACGGAGACAACCTGCGCGTGCACACCGACGCGCTGGACTACAATGCGGACGGGCGGCTGGACATCGTGATTTACAGCGAGGGAACAAACCAGACCAAGGTGCATCTGTCCGTGCCGCAGAACGGCGGCGGCTGGAAGCTGGACAGCAATGGGATTGCGCTGTTCAACGGCCGCTACCGCTACGCCGACATCAACAGCGACGGGTTGCTGGACGCCTACCAGTTGGTGAAGGAGGTGGCGGGTGACACGGACGCCAATCATGATAATATACTGGTGCCAGCGACCGGCTATCACCTGGCGATACGCTACCTGCGCCGCGACACGTCAAAGGCTGTGTCCTCAAGCCAGTACTATGCGTATGGCGCGGTTGAGACGCTGTCTGTGTCGTTTACCCAGTTGGATACGGCGAATAGCGTGCCGAAAATCTGGAAGCAACTGGAGCGGGCAGACGTGCCGTTAGTGGACGTAAACGGTGACGGGCGCGCCGATTTGATTACCTGGGGGCGGTCATTTTCGTTTACTACACATCTGAATACACCTCAGCGCCGGCTGGAGGTGTTTTTGCAGACGGACGACGGGTTTGAGCGCTACGGGGACTCGGGCGGTATCGTTGTCTCGTCCGCTACAGCGGGGTCTCAGCCGAAGGGCGTGCGGGTCGCGGACTTGAACCAGGACGGGCTCTCGGACCTGCTGTATTTTGTGGGGCGCTGGTACGAGGAGTCCAAGAAGAACTGGCAGTGGACAGGCAACTGGCATTACCGGTTGGGCACGGGGACGGGTTTCACCGACGCCACGCAGTTGACCTTTGTGGCGGACGGCGTCCAGGCGCCGCGTTCGCCCTCGCTCTACGATGACGACGGCGACGGCTATGCGGACTTTCTCTGGCACGATGTGCCGGCCGAGCGGTTGCGGGCGCGCCGCTGGTCGCCGGCGGACGGCGGTTTTGCGAGCGCCGTGATTAACCGCCGCATCACGGAGGGCAAGGACGACGGGGCGTATTTCACCGCCGACATGAACGGCGACGGCAACGCGGACCTGCTGCGCGTGGCCGTGTCGGGCAAGAAGGAGACGCTGGAGATGTACCCGCACAAGACAACCGCGCGCCCGCACCTTGCGACCCGGGTGACCAGCGGGCTGGGCGCGGTGACAGAGATTAGCTATGAGTCCTTGAGCCGCACCGAGGCCTATGGCCGCATTGCCGGATTGCGCCCCGGCGCGCCGGTGCGAAACTGTTTTGTCTTGGGAGATGATGAATTCTGTTATGATTTACCGTCCACGCAAGCGGATGCGACGGATTTCTACACGGCCTTAAACGATCCCTGGCCCACTGACGAGAACGACCCGAGCGATGTGGACCTGACCGACCCGCTGACGGCGACGGCGGGGGACACGCCGGTGCTCGAGCTGATGGGGCCGCTGTACGTGGTGACCCGGGTCGATTCCAGCGCCCCGACCGCGGGCAATGCGGGCGCCAAGAGCGGGGTGGCCTACGTGTACGAGCGCGGCAAAGTGCAGGCCGCCGGCCGGGGTCTGCTGGGGTTCCGGGCGCTGACCACGGTGGACCTGCAAAGCGGCGTGCGCACGACCACCACCTACCGCCAGGACTTCCCCTACATCGGCGCGCCGTTGCGCACTGAGGTCAAGACCGAAGACGGCCACCTGCTGCGTTGGGCGCAGAACACCTGGCGCTTGCAGGGGTATGACGCCAGTTGGAATGCGCGCGCGGCGGCCAGCGGGGATAAGGCCGGCACGGGCAGCGCCCGGCTGGGGCCGTTGCAGCCGCACATTGCCGAGGCGGTGGAAGAGGAGTATGACCTGCCGGAGCCGGACAGCAGTGGCGACCTTAAGGCGGGGGCGAAGCTGACCACGGTGAGCACGGAGACGACCTACGACGGCTGGGGCAATCCGAGCGAGCTGACCACGACCACGGTGGACCATGCCAACGGCAAGCGTTTTCAGCAGGTGACCGAGAACGCCTATGCGGCGAGCGCCGCCGGCGAGGCGTCGACCTGGGCGCGGCAATATGGCCGCTTGACCCGGACGGAGGTGACCCGGCGCCGGGACGAGTCCTATATGGCTGAGGACGAGACCTATGAGTCCAGCGCCAGCCGGGCCTCGTCGTTTGCTTATTACACCAGCGACAAGAAGAAGGGGTTATTGAAGAGCGAGACCCGGGAGGCGGCCACCGGGACAAACGCGGTCCCGGCGCAGGTAACCACCTACAGTTATGACGCCTTCGGCAACCGCGTGCGAGCCAAGCTCAGCGCGGGGTCGGCCACCCGCTGCGACACGGACACGGCGGTCTATGACAGCGCCGGGCGCTTTGTCGTGGAAGAGCGCGATTGTCTGGGCCGCACGGTGCGGGAGCTGGGCGGGCACAACGGCTGGGGCCAGCCGACCTGGAGCAAGCGGGCGCTGAGCGCCGCGGGCGCGACTACGGCGGACGCCGACTACCACTACACGCCCGGCGGGCGCCGCTATGCGAGTCGCGAGGCGGACGGGAGCTGGACGGGCTGGCTGCGGGCCTGGTGCGCGTCGGGCAACGGCTGCCCGGCCACGGCGGTGTACTACACCGAGACCCGCCAGGCGGGCGGGGGCCGGGCCCGGGAGTACCGGGATGCGCTGGGCCGGGTGACGCGTACTGCGACCATGGGGTTCGATGGCAGGTGGGTCTACACGGACACGGACTATGACGAAAACGGCCGGGTGGCCCGGCGCAGCGAGCCGTATAAGGCGGGCAGCGCCTCCGCCGTGTACTGGACGCGTTACACCTACGACCTGCTCGGCCGGGTGGCGCGCGCCGAGTTGCCGGATTATGCGGCCAACGGCGCGAACAGTGTGGTGACCACCGCCTACGGGAGCTTGACCACGACCACGGCGAACGGGAAAGGCCAGCGCCGGCGGGTCACGCGCAACGCCTTGGGCGAGACGCTCACCAGCGCGGAGCTTGTCGAGGCCAACGAGACGGCCGGCCCCAACAAGGTGGACAAGGCCACGGTCACGCACCACTATGACGTCTGGGGCCGGACAACCAAGAGCGTGACCACGAGCACGGACAACAAAACAGCAACTATCACGCGCCACTACGACCTGTGGGGCCGCATGACCAAAGAGACCGACCCGGCCCGGGGCGCGTGGACTTATTCGTACAACGGCTTTGACGAGCTGGTCGAGCGCGCCGACGCCGTGGGCAACCGCCAGACCCGCGCCTACGACGGGTTGGGTCGCCAGACAGTCCGCAAGGACTACGCGCCCGGGCCGACGAGCGCCGTTGCCGACGATGTGCTGGCGGGGACGACCGCCTGGACCTATGACGCGCTGGCGGGGCAACCGGCCTGCGCGACGGCGCTGGGGCAGTTGTGCCAGGTCGCGCACAGCGCGGCCCGCGCCGAGACCCGCACCTATCACTACGACAGTCTCGGGCGCGTAACCCAAACCACGCAGGACCGGGGCGCGGACGGGACTTATTACAGCAAACAGACCTACGATGAATACGGCCGGCCCTACCAGCGCTTTGACGCCGCCCGCGCGGGGTCGGCGACCCTGCGCTGGCAGGACAACGTGGTGGAGACGCGCTATAACGCCAACGGCTATGCGCACCGATGGGTGGACGGGATGTACGTGGGCGGCCAGCCACGCCGCACCTACCGGGAGATTGCCGGCATCGACGCCCGCGGCAACGTGACCCGGGAGAACCTCGGCGCCGGGGCGGTCAGCGTGCGCCGCGCCTATGACGCCAAGACCGGCCGGCTCGCCGGCATCACCGGCGAGGACCCCTTGGAGCGCACGCTGCAAGACCAGACCTATACCTGGGATATCGTGGGCAACCTGACCGAGCGCGCGCAGACCCTCGGCAAGACCACGTTAGAAGAGACCTTCGCCTATGACAGCCTTAACCGGCTGATCCAATCGAAGGTTGCCGGCGAGACGGCGCGAAACGTGACCTACGACGGGCTGGGGAATATCACCGCCAAGACCGGGGAGGATGGCTTGTTGGAGCAGTATGTCTACGGCGACACGGACCGCCCGCACCGGCTCACCCAGGCCGACAGCGCCCACTTTGTCTACGACGCCAACGGCAATGTCATCCAAGAGCACGAGACCGGCCAGGCCGCCAACCCGACGCGCAGCTTCGCCTACACGCCGTTTAACAAGGCGGCGTCCATCAAGCAAGGCACGCACACCACCGAGTTCGAGTACGGCCCGGACCGCAGCCGCACGCGCAGGGTGGACACCGTGAACACCGGCGCCGGGACCAGCGTGACCACGACCCTGTATTTCGGGGGGGCCGAGAAGGTCATCGCCCCCGATGGCAGTTACACCTGGAAACGCTATGTGGCCGACGGCTTTCTCATTGAGCAGACCTATAACAGCCATGACACCCTCACTAAGGAAGATACCCGCCACCTGCTCAAAGACCACCTCGGCAGCATTGCCCTCATCCTCGATGAGGCGGGCCTCGACAAGGACCTGCTGCCGCTGCAACGCTTAAGCTACGACGCCTGGGGCCAGCGCCGCGCCCCGGATGACTGGACCCTCCTGGCCCGCCTGACCCTGAGCAGCCCCACCCATGGGGCGGTGACCCCGTATGGCTACACCGGCCATGAGATGCTCGACGCGGTGGGCATCATCCACATGAACGGGCGCATCTACGACCCTAAGCTCGGCCGCTTCTTGCAGGCCGACCCGGTGATTCAGTTCCCGAACGCAGCCCAGAACCACAACCGCTACAGCTATGTGCTCAACAACCCGCTTGCCTATGTGGACCCGAGCGGGTATTTTATCGGGAAGTTGCTGCGCAAGGTGGTGGGCCTGTTCATCAACGGACCCTTTGAGTTGCTGTTCAGCTTGGTTCCCCAACTGCGACCGCTCTCCACCCTGTTCGTCTGCGCCAGCGGCAATCCGGCGCTGTGCGCGATGGCGGCGGCTGGCAATGCGTATGCGGGCGGGGCGTCGTTGAAGCAGTCGTTAAAAGCGGGGGTGTTTGCGTATGTGTCGGCGCAGGCGTTTGCGGCGGTGGGCGACTATTTTACCGGCATTGAGGCGGTGGGCGGCGTGGGGCACTGGGGCGCGCATGCGCTAACGGGCGGGATATTGGCGGAGTTGCAGGGCGGGGAGTTCGGGCACGGGTTCTTAGCCGCTGGGGTGGCCTTTGGGGTCGGACGCTTGGGCGAGAGCCAGAGCTGGTCGGTGGAGACGCAGTTGGCGGCCAGGGCGGTGAGCGCCGGGACGGTGAGCGAGGTGACCGGCGGCAAGTTTGCCAACGGGGCGATGACCGCGGCGTTTGCGTATATCTTTAATGAGTTGGCGCATTCCGATATCAAATATGAATACCAAACAAAAATATGCAACCGCTCTAAGTCTGCTTGCACAGAGGAGATTGTTTGGCCCTCCGTCAAGAGAAATTCGCTGCCACTTCATAGGGGTATGTTAGAACATAAAGATGTTAATAACATACCGGGTATTGGTGAGGTTCGAACGCTGATAGATGATGAGATGTACACCCTGACCAATGAGACAACAGAAAATCATTTGTTTAGAACAGGCAGCGTCACCCGCTCTCTAGTGGTGACAGACGATGCCATATACGTCAGGACAGTGGGTAGGGGCGCTAATATCAATTGGGGTATAGAAAAACTCAATTACGCCGCGTCAAGTTACTTTCCGGCTGTCGCAGACATGATTGTGAAGATGGATATTCATTTTCAGCAACATGCGCATAATATTATGGACGGCAATTATTACATGTTACATTTAGGGCAATATTAGCGATGGTAAAACAGATTCTCAGTCTTTGTGTTATCAGTGTCCTGCTGCTTTGCTCTTGTACTGCCGGGCCACCGAAGGGAAAGATGAAGTCGATGGATTTGCACTTGGGCGAATCCAGTTACGCTGAGTTGGTGGATTTTTTGTATGAGTTTGCCCGAAAGCATCGTTTAACGGTGTTGTGGTTTGGCGCCTACGAGGTGGAGAACCCGACGCATTGGTTTGAGTATGCGAAAGAAGCGCTTGATGATCCTGAGTATGGTGGGTTCACGAGATTTAAGATCAAACTGGAGTTGTTGACTGAGGAAAATGGTTATCTGTTCTTCTCTAGTCACTATAATGTAAAACTGGCTGGCGCTGTCATAGACTACGGCGATGAGAAAGCCGTGTGGCTTGAGATCGTTGACGAGTTTGAACAAGCGTTGGCAGATCGCGGGTGGTGGTTGGGGGAGGGCAAGAGATATGGTTCGTGGGAATAGGGTTGAACCGACCAAATTGTTTGCTGCCTTTTGACCTTCCATACGTTTAAGGTCGGGGTAAAGGATTACAGAAGCAGGGCCGGACCTACCTAAAACTCTTTCACCGACGCCGTGGGCAACCGCCAGACCCGCGCCTACGACGGGTTGGGTCGCCAGACAGTCCGCAAGGACTACGCGCCCGGGCCGACGAGCGCCGTTGCCGACGATGTGCTGGCGGGGACGACCACCTGGACCTATGACGCGCTGGCGGGGCAACCGGCCTGCGCGACGGCGCTGGGGCAGTTGTGCCAGGTCGCGCACAGCGCGGCCCGCGCCGAGACCCGCGCCTATCACTACGACAGTCTCGGGCGCGTAACCCAAACCACGCAGGACCGGGGCGCGGACGGGACTTATTACAGCAAACAGACCTACGATGAATACGGCCGGCCCTACCAGCGCTTTGACGCCGCCCGCGCGGGGTCGGCGACCCTGCGCTGGCAGGACAACGTGGTGGAGACGCGCTATAACGCCAACGGCTATGCGCACCGATGGGTGGACGGGATGTACGTGGGCGGCCAGCCACGCCGCACCTACCGGGAGATTGCCGGCATCGACGCCCGCGGCAACGTGACCCGGGAGAACCTCGGCGCCGGGGCGGTCAGCGTGCGCCGCGCCTATGACGCCAAGACCGGCCGGCTCGCCGGCATCACCGGCGAGGACCCCTTGGAGCGCACGCTGCAAGACCAGACCTATACCTGGGATATCGTGGGCAACCTGACCGAGCGCGCGCAGACCCTCGGCAAGACCACGTTAGAAGAGACCTTCGCCTATGACAGCCTTAACCGGCTGATCCAATCGAAGGTTGCCGGCGAGACGGCGCGAAACGTGACCTACGACGGGCTGGGGAATATCACCGCCAAGACCGGGGAGGATGGCTTGTTGGAGCAGTATGTCTACGGCGACACGGACCGCCCGCACCGGCTCACCCAGGCCGACAGCGCCCACTTTGTCTACGACGCCAACGGCAATGTCATCCAAGAGCACGAGACCGGCCAGGCCGCCAACCCGACGCGCAGCTTCGCCTACACGCCGTTTAACAAGGCGGCGTCCATCAAGCAAGGCACGCACACCACCGAGTTCGAGTACGGCCCGGACCGCAGCCGCACGCGCAGGGTGGACACCGTGAACACCGGCGCCGGGACCAGCGTGACCACGACCCTGTATTTCGGGGGGGCCGAGAAGGTCATCGCCCCCGATGGCAGTTACACCTGGAAACGCTATGTGGCCGACGGCTTTCTCATTGAGCAGACCTATAACAGCCATGACACCCTCACTAAGGAAGATACCCGCCACCTGCTCAAAGACCACCTCGGCAGCATTGCCCTTATCCTTGATGAGGCGGGCCTCGACAAGGACCTGCTGCCGCTGCAACGCTTAAGCTACGACGCCTGGGGCCAGCGCCGCGCCCCGGATGACTGGACCCTCTTAGCCCGCCTGACCCTGAGCAGCCCCACCCATGGGGCGGTAACCCCGTATGGCTACACCGGCCATGAGATGCTCGACGCGGTGGGCATCATCCACATGAACGGGCGCATCTACGACCCTAAGCTCGGCCGCTTCCTGCAGGCCGACCCGGTGATTCAGTTCCCGAACATGGCCCAGAACCACAACCGCTACAGCTATGTGCTCAACAACCCGCTTGCCTATGTGGACCCGAGCGGGTATTTTATCGGGAAGTTGTTCAACAAGGTGTTCCGGGGACTGAACAAGCTGCTCGGGGACTTCGCCCCGTTCTTGAGCATTGCCTTGTTGGCCATCCCGGGGATGCAGCTTTGGGTGATGGAGTCCTGGATGCGGGCGTTTGCGTTCGGGTTTGTGACCGGCGGCATTGCCAGCGGCTCGTTCAAGGGGGCGTTATTCGGGGGTATCAGCGCCGCGGCGTTCTATGGGATAGGGCAGAAGTTTGTGAAGCCGACGGGGTTCTTCAAGCAGGGCGGTCTTGGGCATGTGCTGGCGCACGGGGTAACCGGCGGCATTATGGCAGAGATACAGGGGGGTCAGTTCGGTCACGGGTTCCTGGCCGCTGGCTTGACCAAGGCGGTGATGGGCCGGTTTGACTATGCCGACCTCAGCGCCTCGGCGGTGACGGGGCGCGTGGCGATTGCCGCCATTGTCGGCGGCACCATCTCCCGCATCACCGGGGGCAAGTTTGCCAACGGGGCTTTGACTGCGGGCATGGCGCAGTTGTTGAATAATGAGACGCATGCCGCGGAGCAAGCGAAGAAGAGAATTCCAGTTTCAGCAAAAGCACAAGGAAACGATGTTATTATTGAATATGGTGATGGTTCTATGGAGGTGCGCACTGGTGGAACAAGGGCGTGGCGTAATAATAATCCAGGCAATCTTGAAAATTCGGCCTTTTCTATTCGCCACGGCTCACTCGGAGAGGCTGGTGGTTTTGCGATCTTTGCCAGTGAACAGACGGGGAAAGATGCATTAGTTAATTTGTTGAAGGGTGGTAGCTACAAGAACTTAACTATTGCTAAAACTATTGAAAGATTTGCGCCTCCAATAGAGAATGATACGCAACATTATCAGAAGTTACTAAGGGGTTTTACTGGCCTTGATGGAAGCACTATCATGAATTCCCTTAATGACCAACAATTCAATAGTGTCGTAAACGCGATCATACGAGTAGAGGGTTGGCGTGAGGGAGACGTTACTCTGAAATGAAGACGCATATCATTATAGTATTAGTTGGTTTGTTCCTCCTGCCAGGCAACTATTCATATGGATTTGACGAGTATCCATTCGAACCGGAGCTTGTTGAGCTTGAAGGGGTGTTTGAACGAGAAAAACATTTCGGGCCACCAAATTATGGTGAAACGCCTCAAGAAGATATATTATTAACTGTTTACGTCCTCAACCTGAACTCGCCGATCACTGCGGGAACCGCTGATACACTATCTGAGTTGAATACTGTCCCAGTGACTAACGTTAAAAAAGTCCAGGTTGGTTTCATTGATCGGGAAGCAACTGAAAAGCGGATTGAAAAAATTGACAATCTGATTGGAAAAACAGTCCGGCTTAGAGGTAGTTTGTCTACTGGCATCACAGGCTATCACTTTTATCGAATCTTATTTTTTGTATCAGAAAAAGAATTATTGTCACGAGTTATTGTACAAATCTGGTGTGCGGCCTCATAGTCAGGCGGCCCGCTGGTGTTGATAGGGCACGGAACAGACGAAAAGACGAAACAGGGTAGGACCTGCCTAACTCTTCGTTTCCATTGAGTTGATTTGTTGCAGGAGTCTGCTCTGCTCCCTTAAACCCCACTTTTTGCTGTCAAAACCGAGGGTTTAAGATTCTTTTCCCTGTTTAACGGTATGCTTCTATACGATCTTTAATTTCACACGCCGCTGGCAGGACAACGTGGTGGAGACGCGCTATAACGCCAACGGCTATGCGCACCGATGGGTAGACGGGATGCACGTGGGCGGCCAGCCACGGCGGACCTACCGGGAGATTGCCGGCATCGACGCCCGCGGCAACCTGACCGAGCGCGCGCAGACCCTCGGCAAGACCACGTTAGAAGAGACCTTCGCCTATGACAGCCTTAACCGGCTGATCCAATCGAAGGTTGCCGGCAAGACGGCGCAGAACGTCAGCTACGACGGGTTGGGGAATATCACGGCCAAGACCGGGGTGGGCGACTATGTCTACGGCGACGCCAACCATCCGCACCGGCTCACCCAGGCCGACAGCGCCCACTTTGTCTACGACGCCAACGGCAATGTCATCCAAGAGCACGAGACCGGCCAGGCCGCCAACCCGACGCGCAGCTTCGCCTACACGCCGTTTAACAAGGCGGCGTCCATCAAGCAAGGCACGCACACCACCGAGTTCGAGTACGGCCCGGACCGCAGCCGCACGCGCAGGGTGGACACCGTGAACACCGGCGCCGGGACCAGCGTGACCACGACCCTGTATTTCGGGGGGGCCGAGAAGGTCATCGCCCCCGATGGCAGTTACACCTGGAAACGCTATGTGGCCGACGGCTTTCTCATTGAGCAGACCTATAACAGCCATGACACCCTCACTAAGGAAGATACCCGCCACCTGCTCAAAGACCACCTCGGCAGCATTGCCCTTATCCTTGATGAGGCGGGCCTCGACAAGGACCTGCTGCCGCTGCAACGCTTAAGCTACGACGCCTGGGGCCAGCGCCGCGCCCCGGATGACTGGACCCTCTTAGCCCGCCTGACCCTGAGCAGCCCCACCCATGGGGCGGTAACCCCGTATGGCTACACCGGCCATGAGATGCTCGACGCGGTGGGCATCATCCACATGAACGGGCGCATCTACGACCCTAAGCTCGGCCGCTTCCTGCAGGCCGACCCGGTGATTCAGTTCCCGAACATGGCCCAGAACCACAACCGCTACAGCTATGTGCTCAACAACCCGCTTGCCTATGTGGACCCGAGCGGGTATTTTATCGGGAAGTTGCTGCGCAAGGTGGTGGGCCTGTTCATCAACGGACCCTTTGAGTTGCTGTTCAGCTTGGTTCCCCAACTGCGACCGCTCTCCACCCTGTTCATCTGCGCCAGCGGCAATCCGGCGCTGTGCGCGATGGCGGCGGCCGGCAATGCGTATGCATCCGGGGCGTCGTTGAAGCAGTCGTTAAAAGCGGGGGTGTTTGCGTATGTGTCGGCGCAGGCGTTTGCGGCGGTGGGCGACTATTTTACCGGCATTGAGGCGGTGGGCGGCGTGGGGCACTGGGGCGCGCATGCGCTAACGGGCGGGATATTGGCGGAGTTGCAGGGCGGGGAGTTCGGGCACGGGTTCTTAGCCGCTGGGGTGGCCTTTGGGGTCGGACGCTTGGGCGAGAGCCAGAGCTGGTCGGTGGAGACGCAGTTGGCGGCCAGGGCGGTGAGCGCCGGGACGGTGAGCGAGGTGACCGGCGGCAAGTTTGCCAACGGGGCAATGACCGCGGCGTTTGCGTATATTTTTAATGAGTTGGCGCATTCCTATGAATACCAAACAAAAATATGCAACCGCTCTGAGTCTGCTTGCACAGAGGAGATTGTTTGGCCCTCTGTCAAGAGACAATCTGTGCCATTTCAGAAGGGTATGTTAAAGGACGGCGATGTTACTAAAATACCGGGGGTTGGTTCAGTCCGGACGCTAGTGGATGATGCCAATTACAGGCTTACTAATCGAACAGAAGACGATCATCTGTTCAAAGGGACTGTCACCCGCTCTCTAGTGGTGACAGATGATGCCATATACGTCAGGACAGTGGGTGTGGGCGCTAACACCAGTTGGGGTATACGAGCGCTGAATTACGGCGCATCAAGTTACTTTCCGGCTGTCGCAGACATGATTGTGAAGATGGATATTCATTTTCATCAACATGCGCAGAATATTATGGACGGAAATTATTACATGTTCCATTTAGGGCAATATTAGCGATGGTAAAACATATTCTCAGTCTTTTTCTTAGCAGTTTTGTACTAACCTCGTGTTCTTCTGGATTGCTGGAGAGGGAAAATAAATTCATGTATTTACACTTGGGCGAATCCAGTTACGCTGAGTTGGTGGATTTTTTGTATGAGTTTGCCCGAAAGCATCGTTTAACGGTGTTGTGGTTTGGCGCCTACGAGGTAGAGAACCCGACGCATTGGTATGAATATGCGAAAGAAGCACTTGATGATCCTGAGTATGGTGGGTTCAGGGGGTTTAAGATCAAGCTGGAGTTGTTGACTGAGGAAAACGGTTATTTATTTATTAACGACTATTTTGATGAGAAAATTGCTGCTACAGTTATTGACTATGGCGATGAGAAAGCCGTTTGGCTTGAGATCGTTGACGAGTTTAAATACGCTTTAGTAGATCGCGGGTGGCGGTTGGAGGATATTTCAGATGCGAAAACAGAAAATAGAGTTGGATCGACCTAACTGTTTGCCCCCACCAGATATTCCATTACCACTCGGACCAAACAGCCTAACAAAGGCACGAGGTGGCGAAACAGGGTCGGGCCTACCTAACTATTTTTTCCATTGAGTTGATGTATCGTGGGGGTCTGTTCTGCTCCCTTAAATCCCACTTTTATTCCGTAAAAACGAAATTCTAAGATTATTTTCCCTGTTTAACTGAGACGACCTACGACGGCTGGGGCTATCCGAGCGCGCTGACCACGTCCACCGTGGACCATACCAACAGCAAGCGTTTTCAGCAGGTACAACGGCTTTGACGAGCTGGTCGAGCGCGCCGACGCCGTGGGCAACCGCCAGACCCGCGCCTACGACGGGTTGGGTCGCCAGACAGTCCGCAAGGACTACGCGCCCGGGCCGACGAGCGCCGTTGCCGACGATGTGCTGGCGGGGACGACCACCTGGACCTATGACGCGCTGGCGGGGCAACCGGCCTGCGCGACGGCGCTGGGGCAGTTGTGCCAGGTCGCGCACAGCGCGGCCCGCGCCGAGACCCGCGCCTATCACTACGACAGTCTCGGGCGCGTAACCCAAACCACGCAGGACCGGGGCGCGGACGGGACTTATTACAGCAAACAGACCTACGATGAATACGGCCGGCCCTACCAGCGCTTTGACGCCGCCCGCGCGGGGTCGGCGACCCTGCGCTGGCAGGACAACGTGGTGGAGACGCGCTATAACGCCAACGGCTATGCGCACCGATGGGTGGACGGGATGTACGTGGGCGGCCAGCCACGCCGCACCTACCGGGAGATTGCCGGCATCGACGCCCGCGGCAACGTGACCCGGGAGAACCTCGGCGCCGGGGCGGTCAGCGTGCGCCGCGCCTATGACGCCAAGACCGGCCGGCTCGCCGGCATCACCGGCGAGGACCCCTTGGAGCGCACGCTGCAAGACCAGACCTATACCTGGGATATCGTGGGCAACCTGACCGAGCGCGCGCAGACCCTCGGCAAGACCACGTTAGAAGAGACCTTCGCCTATGACAGCCTTAACCGGCTGATCCAATCGAAGGTTGCCGGCGAGACGGCGCGAAACGTGACCTACGACGGGCTGGGGAATATCACCGCCAAGACCGGGGAGGATGGCTTGTTGGAGCAGTATGTCTACGGCGACACGGACCGCCCGCACCGGCTCACCCAGGCCGGCAGCGCCCACTTTGTCTACGACGCCAACGGCAATGTCATCCAAGAGCACGAAACCGACCAGGCCGCCAACCCGACGCGCAGCTTCGCCTACACGCCGTTTAACAAGGCGGCGTCCATCAAGCAAGGCACGCACACCACCGAGTTCGAGTACGGCCCGGACCGCAGCCGCACGCGCAGGGTGGACACCGTGAACACCGGCGCCGGGACCAGCGTGACCACGACCCTGTATTTCGGGGGGGCCGAGAAGGTCATCGCCCCCGATGGCAGTTACACCTGGAAACGCTATGTGGCCGACGGCTTTCTCATTGAGCAGACCTATAACAGCCATGACACCCTCACTAAGGAAGATACCCGCCACCTGCTCAAAGACCACCTCGGCAGCATTGCCCTTATCCTTGATGAGGCGGGCCTCGACAAGGACCTGCTGCCGCTGCAACGCTTAAGCTACGACGCCTGGGGCCAGCGCCGCGCCCCGGATGACTGGACCCTCTTAGCCCGCCTGACCCTGAGCAGCCCCACCCATGGGGCGGTAACCCCGTATGGCTACACCGGCCATGAGATGCTCGACGCGGTGGGCATCATCCACATGAACGGGCGCATCTACGACCCTAAGCTCGGCCGCTTCCTGCAGGCCGACCCGGTGATTCAGTTCCCGAACATGGCCCAGAACCACAACCGCTACAGCTATGTGCTCAACAACCCGCTTGCCTATGTGGACCCGAGCGGGTATTTTATCGGGAAGTTGTTCAACAAGGTGTTCCGGGGACTGAACAAGCTGCTCGGGGACTTCGCCCCGTTCTTGAGCATTGCCTTGTTGGCCATCCCGGGGATGCAGCTTTGGGTGATGGAGTCCTGGATGCGGGCGTTTGCGTTCGGGTTTGTGACCGGCGGCATTGCCAGCGGCTCGTTCAAGGGGGCGTTATTCGGGGGTATCAGCGCCGCGGCGTTCTATGGGATAGGGCAGAAGTTTGTGAAGCCGACGGGGTTCTTCAAGCAGGGCGGTCTTGGGCATGTGCTGGCGCACGGGGTAACCGGCGGCATTATGGCAGAGATACAGGGGGGTCAGTTCGGTCACGGGTTCCTGGCCGCTGGCTTGACCAAGGCGGTGATGGGCCGGTTTGACTATGCCGACCTCAGCGCCTCGGCGGTGACGGGGCGCGTGGCGATTGCCGCCATTGTCGGCGGCACCATCTCCCGCATCACCGGGGGCAAGTTTGCCAACGGGGCTTTGACTGCGGGCATGGCGCAGTTGTTGAACCGGGAGACGTCAGCGGCCCGGCAGCGGGAGGCCATACTCAAAGAAGCCGGGATTTTAGGGTTTACCAAAGATGGCGTGCCCATGTTTGATCCAGAGCATTCGGATTACCATCTCTATATGGTCACCAATTCCTGCTCAATGAGTTCGGCAGGTTGCAACTTGGCTAACGCAAAACAAGCGCATCTGAGATACCCCTCTCCCCGGAGGGGATCAAATGCGCCAGTTAAAGATGAAGGAGTCAGTTCCATTCCATTTCTCGGCAAGGTCCGTCATGAAGTATACGGAGGTGGGAGTGTGATTATTAACATCACGCTGGAAGGGCACCTTCTGTATCCCGGTATTGTGGTGCGGTGGCTGGGTTCTGACGGGTCTAATGTCTACATCCATACGTATGGTATAGGCACTGGGCCTTGGAAGGGCCTAAATCAGAGTTTGTCTGAACGGTTATGGCGTGAGGTGGATAACGATATGTTTGAGTACATGGGGCAGCAATAAAGCTTGGTAAACCATGAATACAGCACTAAGAGTCTCAACGGAAATCGTCTTTTATTCTGTTCTCGTTATCGTAATGATTTATGTACTTGACGATATTGCAGGCGTTATAACGCTGAATCGTGAGACCGGGCAGAAGATATCTCGAGTGTTTATGGCAGGTCCGCCGGTATCATTGATTTTATCTCAACTGTCTTTGTTCATTTTAAAAGACTGTCGTTATCTATGGTATCTCATCATATCCACTTTAGAACTGGAACTATTAGCGGGATTTGTTTTCATGTTCCTCTTTGCTGTGGTTTAGATTTTTTCTACGCATAGATATAAGCAATGCTTGCAGAAGGTTAGGGATGTCACTGACATTCAATATTATCTGCGCAGGGTATCTGCAACCTTTGCGTGCTGCCAACCAACGAGGTGAGCACTGATGCTGAAAACACTGCTGAAATTTTTAATGGATTTCATTTTTTATTCTATCTTAGTTATCGTAATTGTGTTTCTGGTCAGCAATGTTGCGGAACTAATCAAATTCGAGTTGAAGACTCGTCAACTGCTATTTGCTATGGCAATGACCGGGCCTGCAATATCGCTCATTTTATCTGCAATCTGCTATTACGTTTGGCAGGACATTCGTTATCAGTGGTACGTGATAATATCGAGCTTGGAGATGATAGGAGCAATATATTTATTTTTGATGTGACTCTATGTCCGGGCTTTCGACCATCACCCGCTGCCGGCGGGCGTATGCCCAAGATGGCACAGCGCGCTCGTTGGCCGAAACAGGGTCGGACCTGCCAAACTAAAACGAGGTTTTAAGATTCTTTTCCCTGTTTAAGAATATGAGCACGTAACTGTAAAAGGGTTATTTGTATCTAAAAAAAGTTCCTTTGGATTTTGAGTTTCCAAAAGACGATACCGAATTAAAATAGCCGTACTTGTCGCTGTCTGATTTGTTGTCTGTGATCTCGGCAGGGTATGTATTTATGCCTTTTCGGCATGCTCGTTTGTATTGTTAGAAATACAAACGGCAGTGTTACTTGTAATTAGCCCGAATTAGGCAGTAAAATGCCCATAATGGGCAATATGACAAGTATGAAGTATTTTCAGGCGCCAGCGCACAATACCAATGAGCCGTTGGCGGCCGCGCATACCAGTCTGGCAGGCGCATTATTCACATCCACCCAACAGCGAGTTCTGGCTTTGCTCTTTGGCCAGCCTCAGCGTAGCTTTTATCTATCCGAGATGATCAAACGAACCGGTTCCGGTTCTGGCGCCGTGCAACGCGAACTCAAACGGTTGGTTGGTAGCGGTTTGGTCAGCGTCAAACGAATCGGCAACCAGCAACATTACCAAGCCAATCCGACTGCTCCGATTTTCAATGAGTTGTGTAGCATGATGAACAAGACCGTGGCCTTAGTCGAGCCTTTGCGCGCCGCGCTGGCGCCCTTGGCAGAACACATAACCCTGGCGCTGCTGTATGGTTCTGTTGCAAAAGGCACGGACACAGCCAACAGCGACATTGATGTGCTCATTGTCGCCCATGCGCTTACGTTGGAAAACATTTACAGGATCTTGGCCCCGGTAGAGCGTCAACTGGGTCGCAGGGTCAACCTGACATTATATTCCCCGGAAGAGTTTATCCAACGAAAGGAAACCAACAACGCCTTCCTCACCCGGGTGTTATCCGGCGAGTGCCTGGTATTAATAGACAATACACATGAGCCACCCATTACTTGATAATCTGGCGCGTATCGACAAACTGAAAACCGAGTTGCCTGCGTATTTCACTGAATCCTGCCACCCGTTTCACGTGAAGGCTGCCACCCGGAACGCAGCAAAGCTGCCACCCCCCGGCGCGTGATGACGTGGGTATTGTCATTATGACTCTGTTGGGGTCATGGCCGTCAATGTTTTTTTCTGTTTTCGCATGGATTCTCCCTTGAGGTTGATTTTATACGCATTGTGTACCAGGCGGTCGAGGATGGCATCGGCGAGTGTGGGGTCGCCGATCATGGCGTGCCATTTTTCGACCGGCAGTTGACTGGTTGCCAGAGTGGAGTGTGCGCCGTGGCGGTCTTCGAGGATTTCGAGCAGGTCGCGGCGATGTTCGGTGGTCAACTTGACCAGTCCCCAGTCATCAAGGATGAGGAGTTGTGTTCTGGCCAGGGTGTGGATGAGTTTGGGGTAGCGCCCATCGCCTTTGGCAATAGTGAGGTCCTGGAGGAGTCGGGGCAGGCGCAGGTAGAGGGCGGTGTAGCCGGTCCGGCAGGCGCTGTGCGCCAGGGCGCAGGCGAGCCAGGTTTTCCCGACGCCGGTGGGGCCGGTGATGAGGATATTGAGGTGGTCACAGAGCCATTGGCAGGTGGCCAGGGATTGCATCAGGGCTTTATCCAGTCCGCGCGGGTGGAGGTAATCGATGTTCTCGATGGTGGCCTGGTGTTTGAGTCGGGCGCGTCGCAGTCGGCTGGCGGTGCGCCGGTTGTGGCGCTCGGTGAGTTCCCGGTCGACGAGCAGGCCGAGGCGTTCCTCGAAGGTCAGGGCGTCGATATCGGGCAGGGCCATTTGCTCGGTGAGGGCGGCCGCCATCCCGGTGCATTTCAGGGTGTGGAGTTTGTCCAGGGTTGGATGTGTCAGCATAGCGCTCTCCTGTTGTGGGTTAGTGGTAATAGGTCGGACCACGGATATTGTCGTGCGCCGCGGGGAGCTCCATCTCGGTCTGCTCGGTCAGGGGTTGGTTGTCGAGGCCGTGGCGGAGGATGGATTCGATACTCTTGTAGCTGTGGCTGCCCAGGGTCAGAGCGCGTCGGCAGGCGGCGTTGAGCCGGTCATTGCCGTAGGTGTTACTCAGGCGCAGGATTCCCAGACAACTCCGGTAGGCTTGCTGGGGGTGTTTGCGGGCCGTCAGCCGCTGGCGGACCAGCCGTGCCGTGGCCGCACCGATACGGACGGCCCAACGTTCCAGGCGTTGCGGGGACCACTCGCCGGCCTGCCGGTGTGCCTCGGGCATATGGGCCGGGACGGTGGTATGGCGGCCTTTATGGTGTGTGCGCCGATGGCTGGCGATGCGCTGGTTGCGGTAGAAGCACTCAATGGTGTTGGCGGTGATGCGCACCTCCACCTGTTTTTTAATAAACGCATGCGGCACTGAGTAGTAATGGCCGTGCACCTCGACGTGATAATCAATATGGACCCGGGCCTGCTTCCACTCGGCGTACTCATACGCATCGACCGGCAAGGGGCGCAGGGCCGGTTTATCCAGTTGCGCAAACAGGGCGCACCGACTGCCCGGCAGTTTCCTGAAGGGGCGCCGGTTGAGCCGCACCAGCAACTCGCCTATGGCCCGGTTCAACTCGGCCAGGGAGAAGCACTGACGGTGACGCAACGCAGCCAGGATCCAGCGCTCCACCACCTGCACCCCGACCTCGGCTTTCGCCTTATCCCGGGGCCGGCGCACCCGCGCCGGAATGATGGCCACCCCGTAATGCGTGGCCAGGTCCTGGTAGGTGGGGTTGATGTCCGGCTCATACCGATGCGCCTTACTCACCCCGGCGCGCAAATTGTCCGGCACCACCACCTCCGGCACACCGTCCAAGTAGGTAAAACAGCGTACATGCGCGCCGATCCAGTCTGCCAGACCCTGGGTCCAGGTGGCCTCAGCATAGGTGTAGTTCGATGCGCCCAGCACCGCCACGAAGATGTTTGCCTCTCGCACTGCCCCGGTTACCCGGTCGATAACCTGGGCATGCATCCCGGCATAATCTACGAACAGCTTCTCACCGGCATGGTGGGTCTGGCGCATGACCAGGTCCAGCTTGCCGGCCCAGGCCCGGTACTGTTGGCAGAACCAGGTATACTGGTAGCCGTGCGGATGAGTCCGACGATATTCCTGCCACAGCAGCATCAACGTCACGCCCGGACGTTTCAGTTCCCGGTGCACAGCCGCCCAATCGGGCACCCCGCGCGCCCTAGCCGGCTGGACCGGCGGGGGCGGAAACAGCAGGCGATCCAGTGCCCTGTCATCCAACTCAACCGGCAACGGCCAATGCAGCCCGGCCGCCTCAGCCCGGCGCAGGTATTCATTTACCGCCGGACGGGATATGCCACAACTCCTGGCCGTTTGGCGTTTGCTCAGGCCCTGGCCCCAGCACAAGCGTAATACGTCTTTTATCTTTCTCATGGACAACCTCTTTGCAGGCATCTGCGGTTCCTCCTTTCAATTGAAACAAGGACACAGGATACCTGTGGTTATCCACGTCAGACGCGCCGGCTATCTACCTCCTTGGGGGTGGCAGCTTTGCCGTGTAATGGGTGGCAGCTTTCGTGTGAAATGGGTGGCAGCTTTGCCGTGTAATCGGTGGCAGCTTTGCTGTGAAATACGCAAGTTGCCCTCAGAAACAGAGATTCAAGGGCTGTTGAGTTCCGGTTTGCGACGGCTTCAGGATGCCATCAATGCAGAACTCAGTCTTGAAAGCCGTTTCGACCTTGCTTATAACGCGGCGCATGCGTTTGCGCTGGCAGCGCTGCGTTTTCATGGCTATCGGTCTGAATCACGTTATCTGGTTTTTCAATGTTTGCAACATACAATTGCTTTACCCACCGAACAATGGCGCATTCTCGACCAGGCACACCGCAAGCGTAACTTGGCCGAATACGAAGGCGACATGGATGTAGATGAACAACTTGTTGCTGCTCTTCAACGAGTAGCATAGGAAGTGGAAAGCAGGGTCACCAAACTGATATCGCCATGATAGCGTCGGCGAAACAGGGTCGGACCTGCCTAATTATTTGTTTCCATTGATCTGATTTGTTGTAGGTGTCTGCTCTGCTCTCTTAAACCCCACTTTTTTGCCGTCAAAAACAAAGTTCTAAGACTCTTTTCCCGGTTTAACCGAGACGGTCTATGACGGCTGGGGCAATCCGAGCGCGCTGACCACGACCACGGCGGGCGCTGCTATGCGACCCGCAAGGCGGATGGGAGTTGGTGTTTCTGATTTTATGGAGATGAGAACCGGGTGACAACGAATGCTTAGGACTTCATCTGTAGTAAGTCTGTCGCTTAACTTCTGGAAGTCACAACTTGATCTGACACTTCACTTGCAAATGTGAGGCTTGTCGGTGCCGGTGCGTTAATTTTTCACCGGTGGCCATTGCCGCGCTGCATGCAACACACGCAAGACTTGGGTTTGCTGTAAGTCTTCTACCCACCGATAAATTACAATAAAAGGAAGGTCGCTAACCACAAGCTCACGAGTTCCTTTTACTCGTCCTGAGCGTCCTGCCATAGGATGGCTGGGCAGCATCATTTCAACAGTATCAATTACCTTCAATACTACGGTAGTAGCAACATCCTGGCTGCTTTCTCTGGCTATGTAGGCTTCAATATTGTCTAGATCAGCAATTGCCGGTTCAGTCCACTTGAGCTGCATGCTTGGCCTTCCATATGGCTTTTATTTCAAGGTGGTCAACCAATTTACCATCAATGGCTGCCTGGATACCCTCTTCTACCTCTCGGACCAACCATTCTTCATGCTCCACATACTGCTTGATAGCATGCGCCATTAACCAGTCGCGGGATATTCCTTTCGCCTCAGCTATTTGCCTTGCTCGAATCAAGATATCCTCATCCAGTCTTACGAATATTGCTTTTAACGACATATAAGTTCTCCTTGGCCGCACCAGGTTTTTGGATTATACCCGATTTCACCCGCATTAATACGGCACATACGTCTTAGTTATCGTATAACTCAGCCAGAAACGCGCCTTATTGTTCAGGCCCGAAGTCGGTACAATTCATCGGCAATTGCACAATGATTTTTCTGCAGAACTGCTGCTACGCATACCCTTTGACGTGAGTGCTTTGGCGATGAGTGGTAATATGACGGAATATAAATTTACACGTGCTTTAATAGAAAGCGTAGAACATGGGGCACATCACTTCATTACATCCGGTGTGATAGAAACAACAGAAATTATCAAGCAGGATCAGAGCGGAACACCGCTCAAACATCTTGCTATTCGAGACCATCGAAAATATGACGGATGGGAGAAAGCAGCATGACAGAAACTGTCCGAAATCAGGGTTTTTTTCCATCGCCCCTAAGTGGTACGGCAGCCTCATCACACCACTTGCCAGCTTCTCTTGATTGGTCCAGTCTGTCAGTCCGTATTAAAAACCGGACAGTTCTCATTCCTGATAAGATGAAAACAATGCAGAATTTAAATATCTCTGAAACTAAAACAACTGTCGTTCTTCGTCGGAATAAATTGCTTCAATATCGGATTCATCTGAAGGGACAGAATTTTTTGTCAGATCGTAAACCCCGGTCATTTTGCCTGGCCAAAACGACAAATTGCCTCTGGCAGTCGGTGTAGTTCACCGTCTGCAACTGCCCCAGGCTATAGGGTGTCCCGTCTTAGGGATATGGATCGTATTGAGTCATGTCGTTAAACAAGGATAAAGAATCTTAAAACCCCGGTTTTGACGGCAAAAAGTGGGGTTTAAGAGAGCACAACAGACACCTGCAACAAATCAGCTCAATGGAAACAAAGAGTTAGGCAGGTCCGACCCTGTTTCTCTCAGCATATCATCATGAAGTATTTGAGGAATATGGATTGCCTGCTAACACTTTTGGCGGCACGCCGCTAACAGGCGCGCTTTGGGAGGCGGATATTAATTTCGGCAAAGCGTTGGGCCTGCCCTATTGGTGCGAAGGGTGTGCGCCGAAATGAACGCATTAGTGAACCTGGTTCGTGCCTTCTGCCTGTTTCTGGCAGTTATTTCGATGAGCGCTGATGCGTTTGATATGGATACCGTCAAGATCAAGGTTGGCAAGCATCATTTGACTGTTCCAGAACGCTATATGATAGAGCCTCAGATACCAATCTGGTTGCGTTGGGTGCCGGGACTGGCGCCGAGCGAGGGGGGCATCATACTTGATATAAAAGCGGAAGACATCGCTGCTGAAGTGCCGGGTTATCAAATCTATGACGGCCGATATAAGGCGGATTGCATACTGCTTATCCAGGTCAAGGGTGAAAAAGAATTAAAGACATACCTGGACCCGCATTGGCATTATTATAGTGACATGTGGTACGGGCGCGGTTTTTACAGCAATCGAGTTGTTGAAAAGCATGCGCGCTCTGGATTTTATAAATTATATGACAAAGGCATTGAATCATCTTGGCGTGCTGTAAGAATTTACCCGGATGCCAGCCAACCGATACCCGATGACCCGTTTGCTTTTTGGGTGGCGAGCTGTCTAAATGGGACTTCTCCCAGAACGCGAAGTGGCCGGATAACGAGGTGCAAGACCAGGATAATATACGATGACCTGCTCTTGGATTTTGGCGTGGCTGAATTTAATTTGCATTTGATTGATGAAGTCAGAGCGATGATGCTTAGGCAGTTGTTGCTATGGAAGGGTGAAATGGTAGCAGTGGAGTAACAGCGAAACAGGGTCGGACCTGAATAAATGCAAGCTTACCAAAGACGCCTGGGGCAACGACTACCGATATGAAGCGCCTGGAAAAAACGGACTCTATGATCTATATTCCTATGGCGCGGATAATTCCTCCGGGGGCTCTCGCGAAGACAGGGATATTGTCAGTTGGGAGTAAAAGTGGCATCACCCTGGTCGAATTATCGTTTATCTATACGACAATCTGTATAGATTTCCGGGATTGTTTGAATATAACAGAACGAGGGCGAAGCGATGGCAACTGCAAAAGAAAAAAACGATGCGCCTGACAACATGTCCACCCCTTACGAGATGGATTTAAGCGCCGACGAGTATACGTTTGAAGGGTGGATTGACGATAACAAGGACCAGGACTGGGTCAAAATCCAGCTCACAAAAGGAATATTGTACACCATTACGCTTCAGGGAAAAGGCAGCAAAAACGTTCAGGCTGCCGATCACACCGTGCTGATACTCTACGACGCAAAGGGAAATGAAATCGCTCGCTCGGATGCGAGTTCACGTTCTTCCTCAAGTTCAACAATAGACTTTACTGCGCCGGCAAATGACGTATATTTCCTCAGCGCCGGCGTCAATGCAGTGGATAAGAAAAAGGATTATTCGGGTCATTATGAAATTAAGGTTTATGAGTCCAAGCCGCAGGATAAAGATGAGGGGATAATATTCAAGGGCACAGCGGCCCCTGAGGTAATAGAAGGCGGGAAAGGCAACGATCTGCTCGACGGCTTGGGAGGTGACGATACGATATACGGTTATGGCGGCGACGACACGATAACAGGCGGCGATGGCGATGACGTTATCGTTGGTGGGCCGGGGGCTGACAAACTCGATGGCGGAAATGACATTGATTTAATTGCGTATTTCGATTCACCGGCAGCAGTCAAAATAAACCTGCTCTATCGCACAGCCTGGGGCGGTGATGCCGAGGGAGATAGGATAGGTCCGGATATTGAAGGGGTGGCAGGATCCGACTTTGAAGACGAACTGGCGGGAAATGATGGGTTCAACATTATCTTGGGCGGCGCCGGTGATGACATCATATACGGATTGGGAGATGTTGACTTATTACTCGGCGAAGCAGGTGACGACAGGATAAACGGCGGCAAGGGTCCTGATTATATTGTTGGAGGTGAGGGTGACGATTCTCTATTCGGCGAGGATGGCGATGATCAGTTGATAGGAGAGGCCGGCAATGACAAGCTGTATGGTGGAGCTGGCGATGATTGGCTGACAGGACAGACCGGTGATGACAAGCTGAATGGCGGCGCTGGCGGTGATGCGCTTGAAGGAGGCGCCGGCAATGATACTCTGGATGCTGGTGCTGGCGATGATACGCTAGAAGGAGGCGTCGGCGATGATACTCTGGATGGTGGTGATGGCGATGATCATCTGGCAGGAGGGGCCGGCGATGATAAGCTGTATGGTGGCTATGGTAATGATAGGCTGACGGGTGGGCCAGGCGCTGATGATCTAATCGGTGGTCCTGGCAGGGATGTTGCCTCATTCCATTATTCGAACGCGGTGACAGTGCGGCTACATTCATTTGAGTTGAGCGGCGGCGATGCCGAGGGCGATACTTTTGGTGGCAGGGGCGATCCAATAGTATATACAGACGAGGACGGCAACGAGAAAACGTTCATACCAGCCGATATTGAGGATCTTCAGGGATCCACTTCTAATGACACTCTGGCCGGCGATATCAGAGCTAATTTCATCGATGGCGGTTCAGGGGACGACAACATCCAAGGTATGGCTGGCGATGACTTCCTGGATGGCAATGATGGTGATGACATTCTTGATGGCGGCGCTGGTGATGATACGCTGCGAGGCGGTTCAGGTAGTGACCATGTGACAGGCGGAGGTGGCGCTGATACGCTCGAAGGCGGCCCCGGCTGGGATACATTATCGTATTATGATTCACCCGAAGCAGTTGAGGTGAACCTGTCATCCGGCTTAGCCAAAGGTGGTGATGCTGAGGGAGATACATTAGGGCTGGGTTTTGAATATCTGGAAGGTTCCCAATTTGCTGACAAACTGACGGGCAACAGCGACCGTAATACGATATGGGGTCGCGCTGGTGATGATGTTCTTGAAGGAGGCGCGGGCGATGACCTTCTGGATGGTGGCGTGGGCGACGATTCGCTGAATGGCGGCGCTGGGTATGATTTGTTGAGAGGTGGACCCGGCGCTGATGAGCTGATCGGTGGTCCTGGTGGGAATATGGCCTCTTTCTATTTTTCTGACGCTGCGGTGACAGTGCGTCTGCATTCCTTCGAGTTAAGTGGTGGCTATGCCGAAGGCGATACATTTGGTGGCAGGGACGACCCCATAGTGTATACAGACGAGGAGGGCAACGAGAAAACGTTCATCCCTGCTGATATTACTAGTCTCCGAGGCTCTGAATGGAATGACATTCTGGTTGGCGATATCAGAAATAATTTCATCGGGGGAGTTGGTGGTGATGACAAGATTCAAGGCATGGCGGGCAACGATTACCTATATGGTGGCGATGGCAATGACATCTTGGATGGCGATGATGGTGATGACTTTCTTGATGGTAGGCAAGGCAATGATACTCTGAACGGTGGCGCTGGTGATGACTGGTTAGAAGGCGACGCGGGTGATGATACGCTGCGGGGTGACGCAGGCAATGACCATGTGGCAGGTGGCGCGGGCGCTGATACGCTCGAAGGCGGCCCGGGCTGGGATAGATTATCCTATTTCGATTCACCCGAAGCAGTAGAGGTGAACCTGTCATCCGGTTCAGCCAAAGGTGGTGATGCCGAAGGGGATACGATAGGGCTGGATTTTGAAGTTCTGCATGGTTCTGAATTTGACGACAAACTGACGGGAAATAGCGGCAATAATTTCATATGGGGTTACACCGGCAATGATGCTCTTGAAGGAAGCGATGGCGATGACCTTCTGGAGGGTGACGCGGGCGACGATTCACTGAAAGGCGGCGATGGCAATGATGAACTGAGAGGCGGAGCTGGCGCTGATGAGCTGATCGGTGGTCCTGGCAGGGATGTTGCTGCATTCTATTATTCGGACGCGGCAGTGATAGTGCGTCTGCATTCCTTTGAGTTGAGCGGCGGCGATGCCGAGGGCGATACCTTTGGTGGCAGGGACGACCCCATAGTGTATAGAGACGAGGAGGGCAACGTGAAAACGTTCACACCAGCCGATATTGAAGGTCTGATTGGTTCTAAATGGAATGACGTTCTGGTTGGTGATATCAGGGATAATGCCATCCGAGGCTTTGATGGTCATGACAACATCGTAGGCATGGCTGGCAATGACACTTTGGATGGCAATGATGGTAATGACATTGTTTATGGTGATGCTGGCGATGATACGCTGCGAGGCGGCGCAGGGAATGACTTTTTGGAGGGTGGCGCAGGCGCTGATACGCTCGAAGGCGGCACGGGCCGGGATACACTATCCTATTTTAATTCACCTGAAGCAGTTGAGGTGAACCTGTCATCCGGCTTAGCCAAAGGTGGTGATGCCGAGGGTGATACCTTAGGTTTGGATTTTGAGAAGCTGGAAGGTTCCGAATTTGCTGACAAACTGACGGGGAACAGCGGCAGTAATTTCATATGGGGTTATGCAGGCGATGATGCTCTTGAAGGTGGCGCAGGCGATGATGTTCTGGAGGGTGGCGCGGGCGACGATTCACTGAAAGGCGGCGATGGCGATGACGAGTTGAGAGGCGGCGCCGGTGATGATCATGTGACAGGTGGCGCAGGCGCAGATACGCTCGAAGGCGGCCCGGGTCTGAATACACTATCCTATATTAATTCACCCGAAGCAGTTGAGGTGAATCTGTCAACCGGTTTGGCCAAAGGCGGTGATGCTGAGGGTGATACCTTAGGGCTGGATTTTGAAAGTCTGATTGGTTCCAAATTTAATGACAAACTGACCGGAAACAGTGGTAATAATTCGATACTTGGTGGCAGGGGTAATGATACGGTGCATGGCGGCGCTGGCGATGATACGCTGGATGGACACGATGGCGATGATGATCTTAGAGGTGGAGCGGGCAATGATGGTTTGTACGGCGACTCTGGTGACGATTCGCTGAATGGTGGTGATGGCGATGATGATCTTTGGGGATATCCCGGCAATGATACCTTGATCGGTGGCGCCGGCGATGATCTACTGCACGGCGGCAGTGGTAACGACAATCTGGAAGGTGGTCCTGGCGCGGATGTGCTCTATGGTAGCGTCGGTGGAGATTCGCTGCACGGCGGCATTGGTAATGACTATGTGGAAGGTGGCCCTGGCGCGGATGTGCTTAATGGTGGCGCTGGCGTTGATAATTTGTCTTACATTGGCTCGATGGAAGCGGTCGAAGTCGACCTGTCATCGGGTTCAGCCAAAGGTGGTGATGCAGAGGAAGATACATTGGGACTTGATTTTGAAAATGTTCAAGGTTCTCAATTTGCTGACAAGCTGACCGGGAACAGTGGCAATAACGTGATACGAGGCCAAGGCGGTAATGATACGCTACGTGGCGGCGCCGGCAATGATGAGCTTCACGGCGGGAAGGGAGAAGATATATTGTGGGGTGACGCTGGCAATGATACGTTTTATGGCGGCGAGGACAATGACATCATCTACGTTGACGGTATGGATGATGATGCAAATATTGATGGGGGCAGTGGCCATTTTGATATTGTGTCCTACGAACATGCAGGATTGAGTGAAGGTGTTACAAAAAACATCAGTGATTTTAATGGCATCGAATATATCATCGGCACGAGCCACGCTGACACGCTAACAGATGACATTGATATGGGGAATAACTATCTTGAAGGCGGTCCGGGCGCTGATACTCTTGACGGTGGCGATGGATATGATTATTTAGCGTATAGCCAATCCAGTGAGGGAGTAACAGTAAATCTATCGACGAATATCACCAGTGGCGGTGATGCTGCCGGCGATACCGTGAAAAACTTCGAGGCTATCGCCGGGTCTGAGCATAATGATAATTTAACCGGTAACGATAGTGATAATAATTTATTTGGCCTGGGCGGTGACGATAATCTTGCGGGTGGCGCCGGCCCGGATCTTATTTTAGGTGGACAAGGCGATGACACATTGACGGGTGGGAGTGGCAATGATCTTTATTTGTTCTTCCCCGGTGACGGGGATGACGTCATCACGGATTTTGGTGATGGTAGTGATGTGATCATACTCGCCGATTTTAACTCTAGTATTGAGAGTGTGGATCTTAAAACTATTATAAGCCAAGAAGGCGATGATGTGATTTTTGATCTGGAGGACTTTGGCGGCGGGTCAATAACAGTGCAAGCTAGCGAGGACAATACCGTAAGTGTTTCTGATTTTATTGATGAGAACGGAGAGACAACGGATGTTTTGCTCATTTCATACTCTGAATCTGCCGCTTAGAGACTTTAACAAAAACTGTGTAAACCGCCCATCATTAACCTTAACGTCGCACCTGGTGTCAACGCTGGCAAAACCTGAGCGTCCTGTTCCGCTACCCGGATGACATTCGCAAGGCGACTTATACGACAAACGCCATCGAATCCCTGAACTGCGTAATCCGCAAGGCCGTCAAGAAGCGCAAGCTGTTCTCGTCGGACGATGCGGCGGCCTTCCGCGGACAGGAAGTTAAATGCCCTACAGGCAGTGTTATCCAGGCAAAAGAAACAGCTTGAAGGCGGTGAACAGCGAACCCGTGAATGCAGCTTGAATCAGGACAATTTTTACCATCAGTCGTAATTCCAGATTCTTGAGCCGGTGGTCCATCGATATTTCCTGCTTCTCCATCTCGTGGCGTAGCGATGTTTCCATTTTCTCCATATCGCTACGAAGGGATGTTTCCATGCTCTCCATATCGCCCCGCAGATTCTCGATGTCACCGCGAAGCGATGCTTCCATCTTCTCCATATCGCTACGAAGCGCTGTCTCCGTCTTCTCCATGTCGCCCCGCAGGGATGTTTCCATTTTCTCCATGTCGCCGCGAAGCGCGGTTTCCATGCTCTCCATATCGCTACGAAGCGTAGTCTCCGTCTTAGCCAGATCAGCCTTGGTCGCTACTCGCTCATTAATCGCATCTTGCACCAGTATCACCACCGATTCCGCTTGTTTGGCCTCCATGCCGGAGTCCTTCAAGCCTTGCGCCATCTTCAGCGTATAAAAAGCTACATCTGTCATTTTTCCGTCTCCGATCTTGTTGTTCATTTCACTTGGCCGGAACGCCGACCTATGCTCCGCAGGTCATAAACCCAGCGGGAGGCAGCCCGGATTATTGTTCCCTTTGCATCACTGCCGCATCCGGCGACAGTTCGGGACTGCTCTCAGGTGTTACTCTATCTGCAAGTCTTCGAGGTTGTCAAATCAAAGTGTTTTTCAATATGAAATGAGCCTAAAAACTAGAATTAGGCAGGTCCGACTATGAATTCTGGATATCGTAATTCAGTTGTGTCTCGCTGTTTCCCCTCCAAGGTGACAGCCTTTGCTACGACACAGCTTACTCCGTTACCCCAAAGACAATGTTGCCAGAAAGTCTTTGGCAGGTTCGATGCGCGCGCCGTCAGGAAAGGATTTGCTCTGATTAAGCTGGGCGACGACCTGGGTTCGGGCAATCGATTGGTCAGCAAGAAATTTTGGGTTCCTTCAACAGGGCGCGGGCTATGTTTTTATGGTATGGCTTCAATTTGAAAATCACATAAAGGTCTTCCAGTAATTGCAGCCAGTGTCGGATCGTATTTGGGCTTTTTTGCAAATCGCGGGCGAGCGAGTTAGCAGAGACAGAGTAGTCTTGCCACACTGGCGAGGGCCGGTCAATAACAGGATTTTTTTGCCCAACTCATCTGCAAGCGCGACGTTCAAGTACCTTTCCATTATGGAATAGCCTGATTGATATTCTCTGTCAGTAGGGTGACAATTAGTCAAATACTTGCGCTTACTACTCGCGCAACAGCGGGAGCTCAATCAAATACAGTGTCGCCTGAAAAGCGGCCCTGTTCTGGTGAATTTGCAGGTGTCGTGAGAAGTGATGCCGGCTCAGGCTGCTTTCGCTGCGGGAAACACGCCGGCGCGGGTGAGCATGGCCGGCATGGACGCGCCCAGCGGACCTTCCAGCCATTTTGCGGTGTCGATGATCCTGTTGATGTCGATGCCGGTCTCAAAACCCATACGCTGGATCATGTACAGCAGGTCTTCCGTGGCCACGTTGCCGGTCGCAGCCGGGGCGAACGGGCAACCGCCCACGCCGCCGCAGCTCGCATCGAAGGACCTGACGCCTTCCTGTATGGCCGCATAGGTGTTTGCCACCGCCGTGTTGCGGGTGTTGTGGAAATGGCAACCCAGGATCAGATCAGGTTCAAGGCTGCTGATGCGGCTTATCATCGCGGCAACGTCCGAAGGGCCGGCGGCGCCGATGGTGTCCGCCAGGGAAATTTCGTTATAACCCATAGCCGCCAATCGCTGGACCAGGCCCACGACCTTCTCCATCGGCATTTCGCCCTCGAAAGGACAACCGAATGCGGCGCTGATTGTGACTGCCTTGCCGATGCCGGCGGCTTCAACCTCCCGAGTAATCTGCGCGACCAGCTCCATGGTCTGCTCCGTGGTCGCACCCTGGTTGCGCAAACTGAATGTGTCCGAGGCCACCACAGCACATTTCACTTCATCGATCTTGCAGGCCAGCGCGCGCTCGAAACCCCGCAGGTTCAGCGCCAGCCCGATATAGGACACATCATCCCGTTGCGGCAGGCCGCGCGCCACCTCTTCCGCGTCCGCCATCTGCGGGACCCGCTTCGGGTTGACGAAACTGACTACTTCCATGCGCCGGATGCCGGCGTCTACTAGCCGGTTGATTAACTCCAGTTTGTGCTCGACGCTCAATACCACAGGCTGGCTCTGCAGGCCATCGCGGGGGCTGACGTCAACGATTTCGATAAAATCCGGCATGGCGCTCTCAAATCTCCAAGGACGCTCTGACATAATGCCAGAGGTTCCCAAGGTTTTCCCGGGGCAAGTCCCGGGCAGTCTTGTTCATTATTCGCCGTATAATATACCATAGTCCGGCGAGCCGCTTGAGCGGGAGTTGCTCAGCAGACGACAACTAAAACCCCGACGGGGTATTGCTCATTTTCCCGGGGCGTTTACAGAAACAGAATGAAGATTTGCGTGATCATGCTCGCCAGGAAGTTCGGCGGGGCGGAAAGGTTCTACGTCGATTTGACCAACGGACTGGCCCGGCGCGGCCATCAGGTTCTTGCCCTGTCACACAGTCGTTCCAAGGCGGCGTTGCGCCTCGAGCAGCGCGACAACCTGGATCAGGGAGCGGTCGGAGTTCTGGGTCCGTGGGACCTGCTGGCGGCGCGGAAAATCCTGAAACGGGTCCGGGATTTCGCGCCGGAGATTATACAGACGTCGCTGGGACGCGCGGCTCACCTGGCGGGCCCGGCGGCGCGCCGCCTCAACATCCCGCTGGTTGCCCACACCCATGATTTCGTGGACCTGAAGTATTTCCGCAATGCGACCGTTTTTACGCCTACCACCCAGGCACAACGGGATTACCTGGTGAATCACGGCGTTGCCGCCGGAAAGGCCTGCTTAATTCCCAATTTTTCCAATTTCTCCGCTGTAACCAAAGTCCACTGCAAACCGGAAGTGACAAAAATAGTGGCGCACGGCAGGTTCGTGCACAAAAAAGGCTTCGACCTGCTGCTGCGCAGTTTCAGCCGCGTGGCGAGTGATACTATCCACCTCTATCTTGCGGGGGACGGCGTCGAGCGGCGCCGGCTCATGGGCATTGCCGCGGAACTCAAGCTGGGTGACAGGGTCCGTTTTGTCGGCTGGCAGGAAGACATCCGCAACTTCCTGCTGCAAGGTGACCTGTTCGTACTGCCGTCGAGGTATGAACCATTTGGCATAGCCGTGCTGGAGGCAATGGCCTGCGGGCTGCCTATCATCGCAACGAAATGCCATGGCCCGGTGGAAATCCTGGATAATAACAGCGCTTGGCTTTGCAATGCCGATGAAGATGCGTTGACTGATGCACTGAACACCGCGCTGAATGATCCGGATGGCCGCCAGCGGCGCGCGCAAAAGGCATGGACATTATTTCGGGAGCGCTATGCCGCCGAGAAAGTGATCCCGCGTTTTGAAAACCTGTATGAAAGTATCCGCAGATAACGCGGTTCGTTCAGGGATAGGTCGCCTTATCATTAATCTACGCTGACCCGTGGATTATTCTGCGCGGCGAGCACACACGCTATCAGCAACCACAAAAAACCGCTCCAGTAGGAACCGTAAAACGCGAGGTGCGTATTTAACGGGAAGCTCGCGGTCAGCAGCGCCGCGGCCCAAGCGACTTGGGTGGTGGAGCGTCTTCCTCGCCACCAGTATCGCAGTATCACCAGATAAAACAGGATAAACCCGGCCAGTCCTATCACACCGGTCTCGACCGCGATCTCCAGGATCACCAGGTGCGGATGGGTCTGCCCATCGTGCCCCTCGCGCATAAAATAGTTGCCTTCATCTGCATAGACATCGTAAGCGTAACGGAAACCTCTTGGGCCGACCCCGTTCAGCCAATTGTCCTGAAACATGTGCCCGGCAGTATCCCAGATCTCCGTGCGCAAGGAGGTTGCGCGTTCGGCCTGGTATTCGCTGTCGAGTATGCCGGTCAGCAATACGATGCGGCGGTTGATGTCCGGACTCTTGAAATACACGGTGACCGTCAGCGCCGCGGCAACGCACAACGCGCCCGCGATGATATATCTTGCCTTGGATGACAGGGAGATCAAAACCAGGGGCAGGTAGGCGGACAAACTGATGATCAGCATCAGCCATGCGCTCCGCCTGCCGCTCAGCAGTACCACCACGGTGAACGGGATCAGCAACAACCATGGGTATGGGCTGTCCCGGTTGATCTGCCTGACGGTTTCCAGGGCAATGGGAACCAGCGCCGCCAGGATAATGCCCAGGCGCAGCTTCGGGTAGAACATGCCGCTCAGCATGCCGTCCTGGTACGGGTATCCGAACAGGTTTGTCCCGGTTGCGTATTGCAACAGCGCATCCACGCACCAGAAAACAACCACCAACAGCAGCGCGATGGCGACGCGGGAGAGATTGCCGGGGCGCGCCAGTTCCAGCGTGATAAAGATCCCGCAAAACAGGTACAACGGGTATAACGCGGCGATTTTTGCCGATCGTTCCAGGTTCACCGCATCGGCCAGTGAGACAAGTTGGGGCAGCCACAGGCACAAGAACAAAACCAGCAATATCCGTAATGTCCTGTCCCGGTAGATGGCCTGCGGTTCCCGCCCGATACGGTAAACCCCCAGCGCCGCCATTATGCCCAGCGGGGCAAGCGACAAGGTATCGGTGGATAACAGCAACAATGCGGCCGCAACCAGTATCCACGCGTGGTTGTCGGCGACAAACCGGCCGGCGGAGTTGATGCTGGTAGTTGGATATGCCATCTGCTTTATCCCGAATGGTATCTCTCAGCGGGCCAGGTGATCTCTGCGGTCATCCATTCTGTGATTGCCTCCTGGCCCGGAAATCAGCGGCAAAAGCAGCCAGCCGCCGGTTCTCTATCGCGTCTCTGAGTCCTCGCATCAATTCATGATAATAATACAGGTTATGCCAGGTGTTCAGCCGGCTGCCGAGGATTTCATTGGTCTTGTCCAGATGGTGCAGGTAGGCGCGGCTGTAATGTTTGCAGGTATAACATCCGCATGCTTCATCCAGGGGTTTATCACTGTTGCGGTGTTCGGCATTGCGGATGCGGATGTCGCCGCCGGATGTGAACAAATGTCCATTGCGGGCATTGCGGGTAGGCATCACGCAATCGAACATGTCGATGCCGCGTTCTACGCAAGCAACCAGGTCCTCCGGCGTGCCCACACCCATCAGGTAGCGGGGGCTTTCCGCGGGCATATGTGGCACGGTATGTTCCAGCACCTCCAGCATCATCTCGACAGGTTCACCTACCGACAGGCCGCCTACCGCATACCCATCAAACCCCATCTCGACCAGGGACTCCGCCGATGCTTGCCGCAATGCGCTGTACATGCCGCCCTGGATGATGCCGAACAGCGCGGAGGGATGATCGCCGTGGCTATTCTTGCAACGTTTCGCCCAATCCAGGGACAACTCCATGGATGCGCGCGCCTGTTTCGGGCTTGCCGGATACGGGGTGCAGTCATCAAAGATCATGATGATGTCTGAGTTCAAGCTATGCTGGACCCGGATCGATTCCTCCGGCCCCAAGAAGACCTTGTCGCCATTTACCGGCGAACGGAAATGCACGCCTTCCGGCGTTATTTTGCGCGCTTCCGCCAGGCTGAATACCTGGAAGCCGCCGGAATCCGTCAACAACGGTTTGTCCCAGTGCATGAAACCGTGCAGGCCGCCATGCTGTTCGATCACCGCCATGCCAGGTCGCAGCATCAGGTGAAACGTGTTGCCAAGGATAATCTGGCTGCCCAGTTGCGCCAGTTCCTCCGGGGTCATGCCCTTGACCGTGCCGTAGGTGCCCACCGGCATGAAGACAGGAGTTTCGATGACGCCGCGCGCGCAGGTGATGCGGCCGCGCCGCGCCTCGCCGTCTGTTGCCAGCAGTTCAAATTGCATATCGGGAAACCCTGAACAAATCCATAAACCGGGTGATAGCGCCAGGGTTCAATCTGTCCCCTGCCGCTGACGGGTTATGAACATCGCGTCACCATAACTGAAAAATCGATACTCAGCCTCTATAGCATGTTGGTATGCCTGCATAATATTGTCACGGCCCGCAAACGCACACACCAGGAGCAGCAGCGTTGAGCCGGGCAGGTGGAAGTTGGTGATCATCGCATCCACGGTGCGAAATTCAAAGCCGGGATAGATAAAAATATCCGTCTCCCCCTGGAATGGCTGCAAGCGGCCGTCCACCGTGGCTGACTCCAGGCACCGGACCGCCGTCGTGCCGACAGCGATGACTCGGCGGCCTTCCTGTTTTGCCGCGTTGACCTGGCTACACACTGCCTTGCTTACCTCGAACCACTCGCTGTGCATCCGGTGTTTCTCGATAACTTCTTCACGAATAGGTTGGAAGGTCCCGGCGCCGACATGCAGCGTAACATGCACACACTGCACACCACTGTTCGCCAGTTCCCCGATCAGTTCCCGGGTAAAATGCAGTCCGGCCGTCGGCGCCGCCACTGCGCCGGGCTTGCTGGCGTACACGGTCTGGTAACGTTCCTTGTCCAGCGCCTCGTCGGCGCGCCGGATATAAGGCGGCAATGGAGTGTGACCCTGCTGTTCCAACACCTGCGCCAGGGACTGGTCGCCCGTCAAGGTCAATTCAAACAAGTCATCACTGCGGCCGCAGACTTGCAATTCTGTGTCACCATCCAAGATGAGGCGGCTGCCTTTTTTCGGCGTTTTGCTCGCCTGTACGTGAGCCAAACACCTGCCCCTGTCCAGCATGCGTTCCACCAGGATTTCAACTCGGCCTCCGGTCTCCTTGCGCCCGAACAACCGGGCCGGCACCACCCGGGTATCATTAAATACCAATAAATCTCCGGGGTTCACCAGGGAGATCAGGTCGCTGAACTGCCGGTCGGCATATCCACCGGTGACGCCATCGAGCAGCAACAATCGCCCGGAATCCCGCTTGGTCGCCGGATACTGGGCAATCAGTTCTTCAGGCAGGTCAAAGTCAAAATCCTGGCGTCGCATGGCAGGGGAGTCTAACGTAGAATTACGGTTTCTGTTATACTCAGCGCCCCATTCGTTGATAACCCAGCCGGGGTGGCGGAACTGGTAGACGCGCCGGATTCAAAATCCGGTTCTGGCAACAGAGTGAGAGTTCGAGTCTCTCTCCCGGCACCATTCAGCGCTTCAGAATGATGTACTGAAATATCCGTGTTAGCGGCGACGTTGGCGGTTGATATTGTCCTGGCGATGTGCAAGCCAAGCCATGAATAGGCCCGCGGCGAAGACCAGTCCACCAGCAACCAACAGTGTGGTGTTCATTTGTTTAATTTTGCTAACTGACCGGTGCGGGATAGAGCACGCATCATAAACAACTGTGAGGCCCATCAATAGCCGAGATTGTTTTCCTGGGCGATCTTCACCAGTTCATCCATGGCGTCTGAGCTTTGCTGCCTGATTTCGTTCTTGTACGCCACCACATCCCTGAAACGAAGGCACCGGTGGGTTCCCACTTTCGTATAGCGTAATTCGCCTTTCTCCAGCAGCGTAATCAGGTAGGGCCTGGACACATTCAGGTAATCGGCCGCCTGTTGTGTCGTCATTTCCGCATGAAGGGGGGCAATGGCAAACGCAGCGCCCTGCGACATGCCAGCCAGCAGGTCCCTGAGTAGGACAAGCGCTCCGCGCGGCAGGACCACTTCTTGTCCGTCCAGTTTAATACTGGTTTTATCCATATCCGGCAATTTGTTCAATAAGCGCTCCAGCTCGGACGCGCCAGCACGGGCGAGCCGTACCGTTTCCTGGTCCGGCAGTTGCTCATGCACTCGTTCAATCGTCAATGTAGTTCTCCAGCGCGGCTAGTTCAGATGTGAAATTCCGCAGATTAATCTGGCGATTCAGTACTATTAATAGAGTCAATAATCGAAATAAACGCAACAAGGAAACGCTCACCCCGAAATTGACAAACCCTTCAAACGTATTACTGTATCAAGTAAGCTTTTTACAACCCAGGAACGACAGATGCGTATTACCAGTAAAGGCCAGGTGACAATACCCCTTGCCATCAGAGAACAGGCCGGCTTTCTTCCGGAAACGGAAGTGGAGTTTATTATGTCCGGTTCCGTCGGCAGAAAATGACCCGCGTCTTCGATTAAACCCTGCTTACCTCGCACATCAGTCCTTTCAGGTTGGTTGATCCGGATTCGGGGCCGACGTTGAGGTCGTCGGTGAGGAAATTGATGTTGCATTCCCTGAAGCCGTAGTCCGGCGCTTTGCGTTCCGGGTACCACCAGGCGAATTCGGCCGCGACTACGCGCGGGTCGACGCCATCAGTGACTTTTGCCTTGTGTTTCACCTTGCCGCGCGGGCTTTCGATATAAACCCAGTCGCCGTGCTGGATGTTTCTTGCCGCGGCGGTATCCGGGTGGATGGACAACAGCGGGTCCGGGTGTGTTTTGCGCAATAGCGGGCTTTGCCGGTGTTCGGAGCCGAAATATTCCTGTACGCGTGTGCCTGTCGTCAGTATCAACGGGTATTTTTCCACAAATTCCGCTTCCCTGACCGGACTCTCCGGGGGCTCCTGGTGCGCCGGCAGCGGGTCGTAGCCCCAGTCCGCATTCTGCTGTATGTAGAAATCAAGCTTACCGGATTCGGACTTGAAGCCCTCGGTCTCGTATTTTCGGTACCGGGGCTCGTTGCGCAGGTATTCCATGTTCTTGAATTCTTCCCAGGTGACGCCGGCAGGCTCAAGAATATAATCCAGGGAATCTTCATAGTTCTCCCAGAACGAATCCTCAAACCCCAGTTTCTTGCCCAGTTCGTTGAGAATCTCGACATCGGCCATAGCCTCGCCCGGCGCATCCACGATCTTGGGCCTGGGGAAGATATAGCCATGGGATTTCCAGTAGTCCGCAATATTATCGAACTCGATCCAGGTCTTTGCGGGCAGTACGATGTCCGCAAGCTCCGTTGTCGGGGTGGGAAAGATATCCGCCACCACCAGGAATTCGACCTTCTTCAGGGACTCATAAACCCGCGAGGTATTCGCCCTGACCACCAGCGGGTTGCTGCCCATGATGATCATTGCTCTGACCGGGTAGGGTTCGCCGGTCTCAATGGCGTCCCAGATAACATGGGGCGTGATGCGGTTGATCGACGCGGCAAGGCGATAACGCGTGCCGCCGAGCATTTTGTCGACATTATCGAGGAACTGGTTGCCGCAGAATTCCATGCGCGGCAGCCCGGGCGGGGGGCCGAACATGACATTGCCGCCTGGGGCATCCAGGTTGCCGGTCATTGCGGACATGTAGATGAGCACACGATCCGAATTGGCGCAGTTAACACCGTGTTCGATGCCGACGCCCCACTGGATGGCGGCGGGTTTGGTCTCTGCAAACATCCGCGCCGCGTCGATGATCTTCTCCTTCGGCACCCAGGAAATCTCTTCGCCAACCTCGGGCGGGTACTCTTCCAGGCGTTCGCAGAATTTGTCGAACCCGGTCGTGTAGTTCTCGACGAAATGGTGGTCGTACAGATCTTCCTTGACCATTACATGCATCATGGCCATGGCCAGCGCAACATCCGTGCCGGGGCGAAGTTGCAACCAGATATCGGCTTTTTCCGCCAGTTGGGTACGCTGCGGGTCAACCACGATATACTTCGGTTTGCGCTTGAGGCTCAAACCCAGGTTGACGCCGATGTATTCATCGGGATTGGATTTTATCGTGTTGCTGCCCCAGGACATCACGCACTGCGGATTGCTGTCATAGTCCACGATCGGCACCGACATGCCCAGTTGCTTGGAGACCGCCAACCGGGGCAGGTAACAGACATGGCCGTTCGCCAGCACATTGGGGGAGCCGAACATGTTTGCAACCCGGTAGACAAAACGATGATGGCTGCGGCCGGTGCCGTGCCCGAAGATGACGGACTCAGGCCCATTCTCCGCCTTGATCGTGTTGAATTTGTCGGCGATGGTAGTCAGGGCTTCGTCCCAACTGATGCGTTCCCACTTGCCCTCGCCGCGCTCACCGACCCGTTTCATCGGATACAACAGGCGATCCCTGTGGTATTGCAAATCGGCGATGAACCCTCTTGCTTTTCTGCATAGGTACCCTTTGCTGATGGGGTGATCCTTGTCGCCCCTGATATTCACGGCTTTGCCGTTTTCAAGCGTGATGAAGACACCGCAGCCGGCATGGCCGCAGGCGCGGCAATTGGTGTGGACAACTTTTGTCTCGGTTTCAGACTTAACTTCTGGGGTTACTTGCATGTCCATAACAGCCTCGATAATGTTCTGTTCTGTCAGGTTTTTCCGGCGCTTGTCTTTTCCGCAATTGCGGGATTCCTTACTAATAATACTCCAAATAATGAATAATTGCTTACTGGATTCCCGCTTTCGCGGGAATGGGATGGGGGGCGCTCTCGCGGGTATGGGGGGCGCTTGTGCGGGGATGGGGGGCACTTGCTCGGGAGTATTAGAGAAGCAACCCGTTCTACTTGATGGCCAGGAAGCCTTCAAAACTGACGTATTTCATTACCGTCATCACGTCGGTGAAGCCGGCACGGTTCAACAGGCCCAGGTTGCCGGCGGTGGAGAAGGGTTTCAACACACCCTTCAGGCTGAGTTCCTTGTTCAGGATCTCATCGGAACTGAAGCCGTTGCGCTGTTTGAACTCCCGGTACAAGCAGGACATCATGTCCTGGAAGCGCGCATCGGGCGCGCCGACTTTTTCGAACAGGATGAAGGCGCCACCCCAGTTCAGGGCCTGGTGGATCCTGTCGAACATCGCCTGACGATGCCGTTCCTCCAGGAATTGGATCGTGTAATAGGCGATGATCATGTCGGCTCCCTCAAGTTCGCCGGTCAGGATATCCTGGTGTTGCAGTTCCACGTTCTCAACACCGGCGCAGGTCTCGCGGGCGCGCTCGATCATCGCCTGCTCCCGGTCCAGACCAATCCAGCGCACGCCCGGTTTATGCTTGTTGTGCGCAGCCAGTCGCTGCAGCAGCTCACCGGTTGAACACCCCAGGTCATACACGGTACTGTCCGGCGCCACGAAAAAATCACTCAGGTAGCAGATGAGTTCGTGCCCGTCCCGGTAGCAGGGAATGGCGCGCTCAGCGTGATCGGAAAACGCTTCCGCAACGCCGTCGCCGAAGGACCAGGCTGATCGTTCTGCAGTGATGCCGGCGTCGATCTTCATTTGGGGCTGTGGTTAAACACCACGCCCTTGAGGCGTATGATCGCGTCCGCCAGATCATCAGCGGCGGCGTTCATCCTGGCCGCGTCCGTACTGCGCAGCACCAGGTTCAATCCCAGTTTTCCTTTTCTGAAGTAGGGATAGCTCCCCATGCCGACATCGGGGTATTTTTCCTGCAACGCGCCCAGGTCGTCGGCCACCTCGCTTTCGGGAAGATTGGTGGTGACGTTGGCCGTGAGTATCGGGTCGCCCCCCACAAGCCTGTCGGTCAGACCGTCGAACATGGCTTCCATAATGGACGGCACACCAGGCAAAACAAACACATTCTCGAGCTGGAAACCGGGCGCGCCGCTTACCGGGTTATCAATCAAGCGGGCGCCTGCCGGTATATCCGCCATTTTGAGCCTGGCATCGGTCAGGCGTCCCGGCTCGTAATACCGGTCCAGCGCGTTCACGGCCTCCTCGTTACGCAACAGATCAACAGCGAATGCGTTGGCAAGAGCGGACGCGGTGATATCGTCATGGGTGGGCCCGATGCCGCCGGTCGTGAACACATAGGTAAACATCTCGCGACAGGTGTTGACGGTTTCGACGATATCCGCTTCCACATCCGCAATAATCCGCGCCTCGGTCAAGCGGATACCCAGGGCATCGCATTTTTTGCCGATTATCTCCAGGTTCGCATCTCGGGTCCGGCCGGACAGGATTTCATTGCCGATAATGATCAGGCAGGCGGTAATCCGATCTGGTTTTTCCACCACTGAAGTCATCGGACCAGCTTATCAGATAATTACCGCAGACGAGAAAAAATAGAGCGCCTTAACCGGCTACGCCGGCATTCCCGCTTGTGTGCTAGTACTCTTTCAACTTAAGGAACCTCTGATTAAGTCTCAGAGGTTCCTACGATACAAGGATGTATCGTCAATATCAATGACTGTAAGGCATTGATATTGTGAGGAAAACAAAAATCGCATTTTTGTTTTCCGTACTCTGACAAGTCCAGGATGGACTTGTTCAGAGTTTCCTTAATTTTGACATATTCAGCGGGTCGGGAAGCGGTTGAGCGCAATGCGCGGCGCGCAGCGGTTGAAAGAGTACTGTCCGGTTATACCTTCAAAATGCGTATTGCCACCCGGCGGTTACAGTCCAGTCGGTTTCCATCTGAGGGCCGTTCAGGTCGCGCCGCAACGGTAGACTCAGTTCTACTGCCAGGCGCTGGCCCGTCAGGACTCCGGACTGCCCCATTAGATTGACGCCGATATTCAGGTCCAGTTCTTTTCCGCCGTAGTGGTCAGGGTTGGCAGTCTGTACCGGTCCGGCAATGCCTGGATCAATGCCGCTTATTGTTCCCAGCGTCTCGTATTGTAAGCGCGCTGATGTGCTGATGGATGGCTGCCACTGGTAATTCAGCCAGGCGCTCAGGGTATGCTTATCGCCCAATGAGTAACCATTGTCCTTGCCCAACCTGAACGCGCCCAGATACTGGCTGCCCCAGTACCAATTGCCGGCATGGCCGTTATAGGTAATGCCGGGCAAAAGGTCATATGTGCCGGAACCCAGTTGCATGGCATACGGCGCTCGAACCGTGGGGCGCGCGCCCATCGGGGTGAGTATCTCGTGGGTCTTTGTAGTGGAGCCGGTGGGAAAACTTATTCCGGCATTCAAGTGCAAACGATGCGTGCGGTCGTCATACAAACTGATCAAGCCGGACAAGCGGGTATCGCCGATACCGTCGGTCTTTACCCTGAAGTTGCCGCGCGCGGTTGTTCCGCTTCCCCCCATGTAGGTCGTATGCTCCATATCCTTTTCAATAAACATGCTCATCGCCATCAGGGTCAGCCAATCCGTCGGCGCGTACATGGCGCCGAACATATGCATGTCCATGCGCATTCGGGTGGGCGCGATGCGCAAGGTGGGGGGTTGCATCGGACGGCCAAAAAATCGGTTAGGGACAGTGGTCACGATAGTGTCCGCGTCGATGCTGTCCGTGCCCGCGCGGCTGCCCTGCATTGCCATGTGCATGAACCGATAGCTCAACATGAATTCACCCTTCTGGTGCATATGGTCGCCCATCATGCCAATAGGAGCATGGTCCGCAGCATTGTTGATGGAGGAGCCGGGCGCGTCCGCGTGCGCTGGTATAATGGAACAGGTCGCTATCAATAGCGTCAGGGCAATACTTGTATGTGATACGGGTTTCATGATCCTCTGCGTTAACTGAGACTTGTGATTGATTCTAATCATTGTCAGCCGGAACGGGAATGCGACAAATTGTCGCAGGACAGAAACAGGGTAGCGGGGACAAGCTGAGCGGAAATAAGGTAGTATTCAGGAAGCTCTGACATAATCTGCGTCTCCTTTATTGTTCCCATGTTGAATAACCTGAAATATCTGCTGTTGATCCGTTTTATTGCCATCGGCGGACAAATGTTGGCGATGTTGCTCCTGCGGCAGGTGTTCGCCGTTGAAATACCTGCCAAGCCTGTAGTGTGGATCATCATTGCGCTGGCGTTGTTCACGCTTGTATCCTGGTTGCGCCTGCGCGGTCGGGAGGAGCTTCCTGATTGGATGTTCCTGGGGCAATTACTGGTCGATGTGGCGGCTTTGACCTTCCTGGTTTACTTCACCGGCGGTTCTGCCAACCCGTTCATCTTCCTGTTTATCCTGCCGGTTATTTTTGCCGCGGCCAGTATCCGTCCGATTTTTACCACCCTGGTTGCGTTGTCGGCAGCGCTTGGTTACACGTTGCTGATGTTCTTTCACGTTCCGATAGGCGAACCCTACTCAGGACATAACGCGGCACAGTTGCACGTCTGGGGTATGTGGTATGGATTCATTCTGAGCGCCGGCCTGGTCGCGTTGTTCGTATCCCGGATCGCCAGCGCCTTGAGGCAGCGGGACCGTGCCCTGTCGGCGGCGCGGGAAGACGCGTTACGGGCTGAACAGGCGGTAACTCTCGGCACTCTGGCCGCGGGCACTGCCCATGAACTGGGCACGCCACTATCGACCATGGCGGCGTTGGCCCGGGACATGCAGGATCAGTATGCTGATCGTCCGGAATTAAGCGACGATCTGAAACTGATGCGAGAACAACTGGACCGATGTAAGTCCATACTGGCTGAAATGGCGTCCGACGCCGGCCAGTTGCAGGCGGATTCAGGCCATATCGTCTCTGTGGAAGAATTTTTGCATGACCTGTTCGAGGCGTGGAAAATAAACCGTCATAATGCGCTCATTGATATTGACTGTCACGGTGTCCGGCCAGCGCCGCTGATCATCGCAGACAAATCACTGGGGCAGGCAGTGACCAACATATTGAACAATGCGGCGGATGCATACCGCTCACGTATTCAATTGACGGGAAACTGGACGGCCGACAGCCTGATGATTCGCGTTGTCGACGATGGACGGGGCATTCCGGAAGATTACCAATCGAAATTGGGCAATAGGATACTGGGGAGCAGACCGGCAGACAAGGGCCTGGGTATCGGCCTGTTCTTGGCGCAAACTACGCTGAAACGGCTGGGCGGGGAAATAACATTCACCAACCTGCCGTCCGACGGATTGCGCACACAGATTGAACTACCACTGAACAGGATACTGGTTCGGGATGGTGGGTAATGCAGAATGACCGCAAACTTCTGCTGGTCGACGACGATGACGTCTATTGCGGCATCCTGGCGCGGGCGCTGACCCGGCGCGGGTTGGATGTGTCTGTCGCATACAACCGGCAGGATGCCCTGGTTCGCGCCACTGCAACTGTTCCGGACCTGGCTGTGGTAGACCTGCGCATCGGCGCTGATTCAGGTCTCGAACTGATCCCGGAGTTGCTTGGCGTCAATCCAACGGCGCGCATCATCGTTTTGACCGGGTATGCAAGCATCTCCACCGCGGTGGAGGCTATTAAGCTGGGAGCCGTTCAGTACCTGACCAAACCGGCCGATGCGGATGATATCCTGACAGCAATCCAACGCGAAACAGGCGCGCCACAGGTGGCGGTTCGGGACAGACCGTTACCCCTGGCCAGACTGGAATGGGAACACATTCAGAGGACTCTGGCAGAGTGTGATGGAAATATTTCGGCGACCGCGCGCCGGCTTGGCATGCACCGGCGCACTCTGCAAAGAAAACTCCAAAAACGCCCTGTCAGGATTGGTTGAGCCTGATGCGCCGCCCTAGTACTAGGGGGGTATTCTACCCTCTCAAATCCGGGTTAAGCTTAACCTTAATATTATCTATCAGCCGGGCCGAGCCCAGCCATGCGGCGGCAAGAATGGACAAGCGCGTATCCTGCCCGGCCGGCAACATGAGGTCTTCGGCGCGCCGGATACTGACATATTCGGCTCTGAAGCCCGCCTTCTCCAACCTGCGCATTGCCGATTTTTCAATTTCATCCAGGCTTTTCCCGGCTCTTCGCAAATCATCTGCGGCGGCCTTCAGGGTACGGTAAATCTCCGGCGCCTTGCGTCGCTCATCCGGCGTCAGGTAGGCGTTGCGGGAACTCATCGCCAAACCGTCGTGTTCGCGCACGATGGGCAGGCCGATGATCTCCACCGGCAGGCACAAATCCCGCGCCAAGCGTTTGATGACCAGCAGTTGCTGGTAATCCTTTTCGCCGAACAAGGCCAGGTCCGGCTGCGCATTACAGAGCAGTTTCGCCACCACGGTGGCCACTCCGGAGAAATGGCCGGGCCTGAATTCGCCGCACAGAATGTTCGACAATTCGGGCACGTTGACACGGGTATCGGCATCGGTGCCGCCGGGATATAGCGCTTCCAGGTCAGGTGTGAACAACAGGTCAAGCCCGTGCTTTTCCAGTTTGTTCTTGTCTTCGGCCAGGGCGCTGGGGTATCTCTCGTAATCCTCGCCTTTGCCGAATTGTATGGGGTTGACAAAAATACTCACAATGGTGCGATGCGCGCGCTCAGAGGCGTGATTAAGCAACGAAATATGCCCATCATGCAGGTTGCCCATAGTGGGGACCAGGGCGATGGTATGCCCTGCCCGCTTCCACCTGCTGACAACCGCGCGCAACCCATGCAGGGTGGACACGGTTTCCATGATAGGCGTCCCGCTGAAGGGCGCGGTAATATGTTTGTGCGCGATTTGTGGCTCTGACATAGTCGCTCCCGGATCAGTAACCTGATAAAACCAAACCTTTCATTATTTAAACGAATGCTCCGACCCGGGAAACTCGCCGGCCTTCACCGCGCGCGCGTATTCCCGAACAGCCGCCTGGATAGACCCGACGCCAGCCAGAAAATTTTTTGCCATGCGCGGACTACGCGCAGTAATGCCCAGCAAATCATAGAGCACGAGCACCTGCCCGTCACAGTTTGCGCCCGCGCCGATACCTATGGTGGGGATCGTCAGATCATTAGTAATATGCTCGGCAAGGCCGGCTGGAATGCATTCCAGCACCAACATGCATGCGCCGGCAGCTTCCAGGGCGCGGGCGCCGGCTATAATGCGTTCGGCCTGTTGTTTGTCCCTGCCCTGGACCTTGTATCCCCCATACTCCCTGATAGACTGCGGTTGCAGGCCGACATGGCCGCAAACCGGTATGCCCTGATCAACCAAGGCCGCTACAGAGGCTGCATGTTCCTCTCCGCCTTCCAGCTTCACTACCTCGGCTTCGCCTTCCTCCACCAATCTGCGGGCATTTTCACAGGCCGCTGTTGCTGTCTCATAACTACGGTACGGCATGTCCACCACCAGCAACGCCCGCCGGCAGGCTCGGCTGACCATCCTACTGTGATAAATCATGTCATTCATGGAAACGCTCAACGTGTCTTCCATACCCTGTAACGCCATGCCCAACGAGTCGCCCACCAGGGTGATTTCCACCCCGGCCGCATCCAGTATTTCGGCAAAACCCGCATCATATGCGGTCAGACCGACGATTTTGTCGCCGGCCTGTTTCATCTTGCGCAATCGGGCAATGGTGACTTTTTCGATCATAATTCCTGGGGATTGAAATAATGCCGCCCGGGTCTGAGCTTGTCCAGGTAATTCAGCAACATATCATAGTCGCCGCGCTTGGCGCTGAAATCCATGTCCGTCGAATTCACGATGAGTAACGATGATGCGTCATAATGATAGAAAAATTCGGTGTATCCGTCCGAAATCTTATGCAGGTACTCCCTGTCTATCTTAATCTCCGGGACTCCGTTTTTTTCCCGGATCCGTTTTGCCATTACATCCACGGAAGATTGCAGGTAAATCACCAGGTCGGGAATGGGGATGCTTCCGACCAGCAAGTGGTAAACCTGGTAATACAAATCCAGTTCGTCGTGACTCAATGTGGCTTCGGCGAATAATCTGTGCGCCTGGATCAGGAAGTCCGAGACGCTGCTGGTCAGAAAAAGGTCTCCCTGGCGCAGTCCGCGCGCTTGTTTGACATGTTCAAACAAAAAATGCAGTTGCGCCGATAAGGCGGCTGTTCCAGGACGCAGGTACATCTCAGGCATAAATGGATTGGCGGTGATGCGCTCCAGTAGCAGGGCATCGTCCAAGGTGTCTGCGAGGCGTCTTGCCAGCGCGGTCTTGCCAACGCCGATCGGGCCTTCTACGACGATATATTTGAATTTCTGTTCAGTCCGCATTTCTCGCCAATTCGCTAGTCAGAATAAGAAAAAATTTATTATGGAAGCTCTGACTTAATCAGCGGTTTTTTATCAATAAGTAATGATATTATTCCAGATGCGTGGCGCGGGTTAACCCGCATCGGCGCGCCTCCGATCCAGCTTTGTGATGCCCGCGTGACCGATCATGGCCAACAGTTGATCCGCCCTGCCAAGTCCCGGAATTTCGAGGTCGGGCGCCAATTCCAGCAACGGCGCCAGAACAAAGTTACGATGCCTGATTCCGGGGTGCGGCACGGACAATTCGGGTTCCTCAATGATCTGGTTGCCATACAGCAACAGGTCCAGATCCAGAGTGCGCGGTCCCCATTTTTGTCCGTTCCGGGTCCGTCCTTGGCGGTTTTCAATCAACTGCAATTGTCGCAACAATTGTCCTGCCATCATGCTTGAATTGAGCAGCGCAACGGCGTTCACGAAATCAGGCTGCTCACTCGGACCCAGCGGCAAGCTACGGTAGAATGAGGAATATTTCACCAGGCGCGTGTCCGGAATACCATCCAGAGCCGCCAAAGCCGAATCCAACTGCCATTCCGGGTTGTCCAGATTACTGCCCAACCCGATGTAACTTTCCATTCCTCATACCTGGCATACCAAACCGCTTTTATATATCTAAGGAAACTCTGACTTAATCAGAGTTTCCCTAACCTGTATTCCGCGCTTTGGGCCGCCTGCGCCGGTTTCGTTTGTTCCGGGACTGGCTATTTTGAGCAGGGTTGTTCTGTTGAAACTCGGTCCACCATTGCGCCAACTCGTTGACATCTTCCCCGGATTCCGCCCGAAGAAGCAAAAAATCGTAAGCTGCCCGAAACCGGAGGTTGTTGAGCAGCCGGTGCGGCCGGCGGTTCACGCTCCGTTCCAGACGCGGTTGCATTTGCCAGATATCCCGCGCCAAACGCGTAAAGCGGCGCGGGACCGCGATAGAGCGGGTTTGCCTGGAGATTACAATGTCTCCAGCTAGCGCGATGGCGTCGATTTCACTCATGCCCTGAGCCATATGGCGCCGCGCCAGTTTATCCATGGGCAACCATAGCAGAGCGGCGAGCAGAAACCCCGGTGTTACCGGTTTGTTTTGCGCCAGTCGGCTGTCGGTATTACGCAAGGCGTTGGCGACGAACGTATAGGGAAATCCGCCGCGCTGGTCCGTGAGCGCCTCTTCGGTCTGTGGAAACAACTCCTTGAACAGCTCACAACGACGCAATTGTTCAAAGGTCTGCAAAGCATAACCGCTAAAAAACAGTTTCAGACATTCTTCAAACAAGCGCGCGGTAGAAATTTCTCCTAACGAGGGAGCCAGTTTGGATATATGTGCTTCGGTGTCAGGGCCGAGCCTGAAACCCAGTTTGGTCGCAAACCGCACTGCCCGCAACAGCCGCACCGGATCTTCCACAAAACGCCGGCGCGGGTCGCCGATTAGCCGGATACAACCGGATTTGATATCGCGCATGCCGTTGACATAGTCCACTACCGACTCATCAACGATATTATAATACAAGGCATTTACGGTGAAATCCCGGCGCCATACATCTTCGTCGATGGAACCGTAAACGTTATCGCGCACAATCCGGCCGTCGACAACGTGCCCTGCGCCATGATCGTCATCGTGAGGCGCCCGGAAAGTAGAGACCTCCACGACCTCATTGCCAAAACGCACATGAGCTAGCCGGAAACGACGCCCGATCAGCCTGCTGTTCCGAAACAGCTCTCTTACCTGTTGTGGTGTAGCGTCCGTCACCACGTCGAAATCTTTAGGTTCGCGCCCCAACAGCAGATCGCGTACGCTGCCTCCGACCAGGTAACCGGCATAGCCGGCATTTTTTAGACGATACAAGACTTTCAGCGCTCCTTCGCTGATGTTTTTCGTCGAGATATTATGCTGTTCGCTGGGAATGATTGTCGGCTGTGGACGCAGGTATGAAACTTTCTCTTGGCTTTTGTTCATGAAGCAGTATTATAATGATTTGTATGTTCGCTCCCTTCGTCTAGTGGCCCAGGACGCTGGCCTCTCACGCCGGAAACAGGGGTTCGATTCCCCTAGGGAGCGCCAATTGATTTAAGCAAGCAGTTTTGTGAATTTCGCGTGTTTTCTTCCTGTCAGCCATTACTTTCGGGAGAAATTCGCATTCAGCATGGTCTGCATGGCGGTGATCACAATTTCCGGTTGGTCAAGGTGGATTACATGCCCGCTGCGTTCCGCAATCAAGTGTACCGGGTTGACTCCAAGCTGGGACAACTCGTCCTGCAACTCCATCCAGACACGTTCCGTCTCATGCCAAAAGGTATTATTCGGCCAGAAGCTTCGCCCGCGGGTCAGCACCACAACCGGCACCTCAGGCATCGGCCGGGATACTTGTACTTGTTTGGCGCTGACTGAGAATACCTTCATTTCCTCGCGCCAGGTCATCTTGTGATTCCAACTCTGCATGATACGTTGAGCCATCAGCGCATTCTCATCGGGAAAGTTGGGATGGGGGAAATGCCAGGTTACAACATAGCTGTTCGACCCAGGCTTGACCCGCTTCATGGTTCCCGGTTCAGGGCCCGGCAATCGCTCTATCTGTTCCGGATGGGAGGCGTCGATCAAAACCAGTCCCGCGGTCTCATCCGGGTAGTTTCGCGCAAATAGCTGCGCGTTGTAACCTCCGAACGAATGGCCGGCAATAATGTAAGGACCGGCCACTTCAGCCTTCTCCAACAAGGTATGCAGCTCCCGGGTGATTCGTTTGCTGGTTCTCGGCAGTGGGCCGGGGTCACTCCAACCATAGCCTGCCCGATCATATGAGCATACCCGGGTGCGGCGAGCCAGGACTTTCTGAACTTCGGACCATTCCAGCGAGAAACCACCGACTCCTGAATCGAAGATGATGGTGGGCGCGCCCGCGCCTGCGCAATATATATGCAGGCGATAGCCGCCGATATCCACCAATCTGCCCGGAATGGCGGACTTGGGCGCGGCGGGAGACGCGGCAAGCTGCGCGCTGAAGGCTAACGATAGCGCGACTGCCGACCAGCCCAGGATGAAAATACGGCGCAGGAATTGGCACAACAAATTTATATTCATGCCTCTATAATAACATGAGAATGGTTGGGCGCCTGCGTAACCTGCATAGAGCAGGGTTTCAAAAAATCTCATATACAGTATAACCAGATGCAGACACAAGTGGTAATAATCGGGGGTGGGCCGGCAGGTCTGCTGCTGTCGCAGATGTTACAACTGCGAGGAGTGGATAGCATTGTGCTGGAGTTGCGTTCTCGCGCCTATGTGCTGCAACGCATTCGCGCCGGCTTGCTTGAATGGGGCTCTGTTGAGATACTGCGCGGCGCGGGAGTAGGCGAGCGCCTTGACCGTGAGGGCTTTTTTCACGACGGCTCGATGATCGTCTGGGCCGGCGCAAGACAATGTCTGATCGATACCCGGAAGTACGCCGGCAGACAGATGGTCGCCTACGGCCAGACCAATATTACCGAAGACCTGTATGCGGCCCGTGACGCCATGGGAGGGACGATCATTGATGAGGCGCGGGATGTCACGCCTCATGCCATCGATACGGACAAACCCTGGGTCAGCTTTGTCAAGGATGGATTGGAGCAACGCATCGATTGCGATTTCATAGCCGGTTGCGACGGCTCCTATGGCGTCAGCAGGAAAGCCATTCCCACTTCTGTGCTGCGCACCTATGAAAAAGTGTATCCGTTCGGCTGGTTGGGGATCATGTCTGAAACACCGCCATTGTCAGATGTGATCTATGCCAACCACCCGCGCGGTTTCGCCCTGGCATCGCAACGCAACCCCATGCTCAGTCGCTATTACATACAGTGCGAGATAAACGCGGACATTGCCGATTGGCCCGATGACCGGTTCTGGCCGGAATTGAAAGCGCGCTTTCCCCGGGACATCGCAGATGCCATCGCTACCGGACCGTCTATAGAAAAATCTATCGCACCGTTGCGCAGTTTCGTGGCCGAACCGATGAGCTACGGCCGTTTGTACCTGGCCGGCGACGCTGCCCATATTGTGCCGCCGACCGGCGCCAAGGGTTTGAACCTCGCTATTTCGGATGTGTATTATCTGTCGCGCGCGCTAGCCGCGTTCTATCATGACAATGATATGGCAAAACTGGACGGTTATTCGCGGACAGCTTTGAAACGGGTTTGGGGGGCCGTGCGCATCTCCTGGCGCCTGACCAATCTCTTACACCGCTTTCCGAACCAGGATGAGTTTGACCTGCGTATGCAGGAGAACGAACTCGAGCGTCTGGCTGATTCAGAAGCGGCCATGCGCGATCTTGCAGAGCAATACATTGGCTTGCCGCTCTGATGAAACCTGACAAGTATCATTACTGCGGACTCGCTCGCAGGTTGATGGCCATTGCTTATGACTGTTGCCTGCTGTTTTCCTTACTGTTTTTTGCGACCCTGCCGGCGCTTGCCGTTACTGGCGGCAAAGCATTTGTCCCCGGCAACCCGTATTATTGCGCGTACCTACTGCTGATCTCATGGTTTTATTTCGTCTGGCAGTGGAAAACAGGACGGCAAACCCTGGGCATGCGCACCTGGCGCATATACCTGGCAACCCGGGGCGGGAGGCCGCCTGACTGGAAAAACCTCAGTGTCAGATTTTTTCTTGCAATTGTATCGTTGTCTGCAATGGGCCTTGGGTTTCTCTGGGCTCTGGTCGATGAGGAACGGATGACGTTTCACGATCGGTTTTCGGGGACAATACTGGTTTTCGCCGGTAAAACAGGGTGAACAGGACCAGGCACAGCAACAGGGTTGGTGCGTTCGAGCTGATGAGCGGATGGATGCCGTAGACGATGCCGATATGGCCGGATGCGGAATTGATAAAGTAGAAAATCACGCCGATCAGGGCGCCGGCAAATACATGTTGGCCCAGCCCGTCTGAACGGGCGCGCGCGGCAACCAGCGGTATGGACAGAATAATCATAGCAATGATTGTGAACGGGCGCGCCAGTTTTCCGTAAAACGCCCGTTCATGGGCCGCGGCGTTCTGTGAATTGGATTTCAGCGCGCTGATGTTGTCAGACAGGTTCCACAGGGACATGTGCAAAGGGTTGACGATGATCAGGTTGATCAAACCGTCATCGATCCAGGAAGCCCAGGTTGCCTTGCTGTAATGCTCCCGACTGAGACCGGAGCTGTCGATAACCGTTCTTTCAACGTTCTCCAATAGCCAGCGACCATCAATAAATTGGCCGGTATCAGCGCTGATACTGCTGCGCATCCGGTCCTGCTCGTCGAACTCATAGATGTATATTTCCTCAATGAGATTGCCGGGCAATATTTTGCGGATATTGATGAAACTGTTTCCATCCCTGGCCCAGAAGCCGTATTGTGTCTGCATGACGACCTGTTCCGCCAATGCGATGGAACGTTGATATCTGGCCTTAATTTCACTGACAGGAACAACCAGCTCACCGAGCAGGACAGAAAACAGCGCGATGACCAGGGCTGCTTTTGCCAGATAACCGGCGAGTGTATATTCCGAAACGCCGGCGAGCCTGATTATGTCGAGCTCGCTGTTTCTGTGTAACAACGCCATACATGTCATGCCGCCAATCATCGCCGCGATCGGCAGAATCTCATAAGCCAGCCGCGGCAGGGTCAGAAGCACGTAATTGATTGCCTGGTAGGTATCGTAGTTGCCTTGTCCGGCATCTTCCAGTTGGTCAATAAGAGACAAAAACGCAAACACGCCAACCAGGACGGCCAGGGCCAGAGCCGTAGTCCAGACCAGGTTGACGATAAAATAGCGTTGTATGATTTTCATACTGTCGCCATATTACGGGAAGCGCTGATCATCTCAGAGATTTCCAGGAATTCGTCCGGGAACCGGCCAGGCGACGCGCTTCTTCCATCTCAACCTCCAGAGCGGTAACCGGAAGAACAGGACAATGACTACGATTAGTAGCAAGTGCGCCCACCACAGGCCGATGAAACCCGGTATGTCATCTCGTTTCAACAAGGTTTTCGCTATGCTCAGCAGGTTGCTGTAAACGATGTAAATGAGCAAGGCCACGAATGCGGAAAAGTATTTCTGCTCGCTGAATGAATAACGGCTCAGGGCAAGCGCCAGCACAGGCAACAGTAATGACGATATGACAAACGACAGGCGCCACTGTAGTTCGGCGGCATGTTTGGGGCTGTTGGAAGCCATCAGAGTTGCCGTCGGGAGGGATTCCAGCTTCAGGTATTCAGTTTGCGTCTCATCCTGTTCAACCAGCACGGCATAAGTCCGATATCGGGTAATACGGTAATCCAGGGAATCCCGGCTCCCGGTATAGCCTCGCCCGTCCTCGAACAATATAAATTTGCCGCCCGAAGTTTCCCCGTACCGGTAACTGGCGCTGTTTGCGTTGAGCACGCTGGTTTGCCGCCCTTGCCTGACCTGCAGAAAAACGTTCTCCATCCGGCTCCTGTCATTCGAGAACTGTTCAATATAGATAACCCGATCTCCTTTGCTCATCTCGTTGAATTTGCCGGCCGCTATGCCGGCGGTATCCGCTTGCGCTACCGCCCGGGTTCGCAATGTCTCGGTATTCTGCGCGGCCCAAGGCGAAATGTAAAAACTGGTGGCAAAGACGACCAGGGAGAACAACAGGGAAAACTGGAGCACAGATAGCATTTCAACGCGCCGCGCGCCGCCCGCAACCGACAGCGCGGTCAATTCCCGATCACGCGCCAGTCTTGACAGGCCCAGCAATACTGCCAGAAAAACAGCGATAGGCATTAGTTTGGGCAGGGTCGAGAGCATTTTCATCAGCAGGGTCTGTAAAACCAGGTCGGCGGGCAGGGCGCCGGCGGCGGCATCAGCGAGGTATCTGACAAACCGGTTGCTCATGATGATCAGCAATAGCAGGCCTATGATCCAACCGAGTTTTTCAGCAATTTCTTTGTGAATATAACGTCGCAGGATCATAATGCTTGGTTATAATACCGGTTATCGGATACTATTCAGCAAGCTCCCACTCAATCAGAGCTTGTTTCGCCACCTTTTATTTACACGAATGAACAGAATATCATGGAATACAACATAAAAAGCGGTCGCCCTGAAAAACAACGCAGCTCATGCCTGGTCGTAGGCGTGTATGAAGCCCGCAAACTGACGCCTGTGGCGCAGGCTGTTGACAACATCAGCGACAAGCTACTGTCGAGTCTGCTACGCAAAGGCGATATGAATGGAAAAATCGGACAGTCGTTATTGTTGCACAATGTTCCCGGAATCTTTGCCGACCGGCTGCTGCTGGTTGGTTGCGGCAAACAGAAAGAACTGGATGACAGACAATACCGGAAGATCATCGTCAACAGCATTAAACAGGTAAAACAGACCGGCGCAATAGACGCCGCCTTTTTCCTACCGGCCCTTGAGGTCAAAAACAGAGATAATGCCTGGAAGATACAAAACACAATAGTGTTTATCGACCATGAGTTGTACCAGTTCAAGGAATTCAAGAGTAAAAACAAGGAGCCAAAAAAATCCCTGCGCCAAATTACTCTGATGGTCCCCTCACGCAAGGACCTGCCGGAATGCGAACCCGCGCTGGCACGCGGCATTGCGTTGGCCGCGGGCGTGAAACTGACCCGCGATCTGGCCAACCGCCCGGCCAATGCCTGCACGCCGACCCACCTGGCCGATCAGGCCGTAGAACTGGGCAAGACGTATGCATCGGTGAAAGTGACGACGCTCGACGAAGCGGAAATGAAAGACCTGGGCATGAATTCACTGTTATCGGTTTCGCAAGGTAGCGCCCAGCCGGCAAAACTGATCGTTTTCCAGTACCAGGGCGCAGGCGCGGACAGCAGGCCGGTCGTGCTGGTGGGAAAAGGCGTCACGTTCGATACTGGCGGTATCTCTATCAAGCCGTCCGCGGCGATGGATGAAATGAAATTTGATATGTGCGGCGCGGCCTCGGTCTTCGGGGCAGTCGCTGCTGTCGCAGGCATACAACTGCCGATCAACCTGGTGGGTGTAATCCCGGCTGTTGAAAACATGCCCGGCGACTCCGCGACAAAACCCGGCGACATCTTTACCAGCATGTCCGGACAGACCGTCGAGGTATTGAACACTGACGCGGAAGGCCGCCTGATACTTTGCGATGCCCTGACCTATAGCGAACAGTTCGATCCCGTAACCGTGATAGACATAGCCACGCTCACCGGCGCCTGCGTAGTTGCCCTGGGAAAACATGCCACAGGACTGCTCAGCAATCATGACCCGCTCGCCGGCGAATTGCTCAAAGCAGGAGAAATCGCGGGCGATCGGGCCTGGCAACTGCCTCTTTGGGAAGAATACGAGAAACAACTGGAGAGCCCGTTTGCCGATATGGCCAATATCGGCGGACGCGATGCCGGCACGATAACCGCCGCCTGTTTCCTGGCGAAATTTGCCAAAAAATACCAGTGGGCGCATCTGGATATTGCCGGAACCGCGTGGGTAAGCGGGAAAAACAAGTGCGCGACAGGCCGGCCAGTTCCATTACTGACGCAATACCTTATCCAGCATTGCGAAGACCAGAGCTGAAGGCGGTATGGCCAGAGCTGATTTTTATATCGTCAACGAGTCCGTTATGCCTTACCGCTTTGTCTGCCAGCTTGCCGATAAAATCAGGAATGAGGGCTATGATATCTATATCCACGCGGCTTCCCGGGAAGAAGCGGCGTCCTTGGACGACCTGCTCTGGACCTTCAGGGATATCAGTTTCTTGCCCCACATTGCCATTGATGCCGGTGAATCCGTGGTGGAAGACTCCCCGATAGTCATCGGCTGGGAGGGCGAAGCGCCGTTAGCGCGCCGGGCTCTAATCAACCTGTCCGGCGCCGCGCCCGACAACCCGGACGCGTATGAGCGAATTCTAGAGGTGGTTCCATCCGAACCGGCCGGCCGCCAACAGGCCAGGCTGCGCTACAGGGATTACCGCGCCAAGGGGTTGGAGATGCATAGCCACAATATCGATTCCAGCCATGTCTGACTCCGGTCGCCCGGCCACAACAAACGGCAACAGCTCGCCGGGGCAGGACAGCAAAGTTGGAACCCGAAAACGGTTGCCTAAGCTGCGCGATCAGGTCAGGCAGACTGACATACCGACACTGGCTCAACCCGTGGCTGCGCCTGCGCTCGATGAACAAATTCCGACGCTTGAAGAAACTTCCTCCAAATTCGAGCAGGCCATCCCCGTAGTTGACCGGAATGGATAAGACCTACAACCCAAAAACCATCGAGTCTCGCTGGTACGTCATGTGGGAACAGCAGGGTTATTTCAAGCCCCGGGGAGGCGCCAACCGTTACAGCATTGCCCTGCCGCCCCCCAACGTGACGGGCAGTTTGCACATGGGGCATGCCTTCCAGCAGACCCTGATGGACATATTAATTCGCTACCAGCGCATGCGCGGGACCGACACCTTGTGGCAATGCGGAACCGATCACGCCGGCATTGCCACACAGATGGTGGTGGAACGGCAGTTGGAGGGCAAGGGCAGGTCGCGACATGACCTGGGACGGGAAAAGTTCGTCGAGGCGGTATGGGATTGGAAGGAACGCTCCGGCAGCGCCATCACCCGGCAGTCCCGGCGCCTGGGCGCATCCATGGATTGGAGCCGGGAACGTTTCACCATGGATGAAGGTCTCTCCCATGCGGTTCGGGAGGTATTCATCCGCTTGTACGATGAGGGCCTCATCTACCGCGGCAAACGGCTGGTCAACTGGGACCCGGTATTGCATACAGCCGTCTCCGACCTGGAGGTGCAGACACAAGAAGAAGCAGGCCATCTCTGGCATATTCGCTATCCGTTCACTGATGGCAACGGCTGTCTGGTGGTGGCGACGACACGCCCCGAAACCATGCTGGGAGACACCGCAGTCGCAGTGCACCCGGACGACAGCCGCTACCTGGAACGGGTGGGAAAGACCGTGACATTGCCACTGACGGGGCGCGCCATCCCCGTTATTGCCGACGAGCAGGTGGATCCCGAATTCGGCACCGGTTGCGTTAAAATCACACCGGCCCATGATTTCAACGATTACGAGATGGGGCTGCGCCACGATCTGCCGCTGGTAAACATCTTCACCATTGACGCCGCAATCAATGACAACGCGCCGTCCGCATATCGTGGTATGGATCGCTACGTTGCGCGCCGACAGATCATCAAGGACCTCGAAGATCAGGAGTTGATCGAGAAAATTGAAGACCACACCCTGATGGCGCCCCGTGGCGATCGCTCCGGTGCGGTGATCGAACCCTACCTGACCGACCAATGGTATGTGAAGATTCAACCGCTGGCGGACCCGGCCATTGCCGCGGTGGAAAACGGCGCCATCCGCTTTGTCCCGGAGAACTGGTCAAAAACCTATTTCGAGTGGATGCGCAACATCAAAGACTGGTGCATATCCCGCCAGCTCTGGTGGGGACACCGCATCCCGGCCTGGTATGACGCGCAGGGAAATATCTATGTCGGCAAAGACGAGGCTGATGTCCGAAAAAAATACCAACTCGACAATGGCGCGCGCCTCACCCAGGACCCGGATGTGCTGGACACCTGGTTTTCCTCAGCCTTGTGGCCTTTCTCCACGCTGGGCTGGCCGGAACGGAGTTCGGAGCTGGAGCGATTCTACCCGACCAGTGTGCTGGTTACCGGTTTTGACATTATTTTCTTCTGGGTCGCCAGAATGATCATGATGGGACTGAAATTCATGGGCGATGTGCCGTTCCGGGAGGTGTACGTCACCGGTCTGGTGCGCGACCCCGAGGGCCAGAAGATGTCCAAGTCCAAGGGTAATATCCTGGATCCACTGGACCTGATTGACGGTATCGAACTGCAGCCACTGCTGAAAAAACAGACTGAAAGCCTGATGCAGCCGCAGTTACAGAGCAAGATAGAAAAAGCGACACGCAAACGGTTTCCGGACGGCATCCCTGCGTTCGGAACGGATGCGTTGCGTTTTACCTTTGCCCAGCTTGCTACGCAGGGGCGCGACATCCGCTTTGATACGGGACGGATCCAGGGTTATCGCAACTTCTGCAACAAACTCTGGAATGCATCCCGGTATGTCCTGCTCTGTGTCGCGGAGCATGACCTGGACCTCCGAACCGGCGATACGGAGTACGGGAGCGCGGAACGCTGGATAAGCATCCGGCTGGGCCAGGCCACGCGCCAGGTTGTCCAGGGCATTGCCGATTATCGCTTCGACCTGGCGGCCCAGGCTCTGTACGAGTTCACCTGGGATGAATATTGCGACTGGTACGTGGAATTATCGAAGGCCGCGCTGAACGACCCGCGGTCTACCATTGAATACAAGCGGGGTATCCTGCTCACCTTGTTGACCGATCTGGAAATGCTGCTGCGCCTGTTGCATCCGTTCATACCTTTTATTACCGAAGAACTCTGGCACAGGATCGCTGCCCAGTTGGACCGGGACGGCGACACGATCATGTTGCAGCCTTATCCCTCCACCGAGGAGATAGCTGGCATGATCGGCATGGAAGCGCTCGCGCAAACCGATTGGCAAAGCGTTGTGAAGGAGAACGCCGAGGCGCTGGCGGAGATGGATTGGCTGAAATCCTTTGTCCTGGGAGTGCGGCGCATCCGGGCTGAACGAGACATCGCGCCCAGGAAACCGCTGGACATAAAAGTCAAAGGCGGCAGCGCGCAAGAACAGGCATGGCTGAACGCAAACGCTAACAGGATACAAGCGCTGACCAGTGTGAATGATATTACGCAGGTTGAGATGGAACCCGATGACGCAATCACAGCGCAGGCCGGTTCGATGATGTTGATGGCGCTGCTGGCCGACCTGATCGACCCCGCTGCTGAGGCTGAAAAATTGAATAAACAATTAGCGCGGCTTAATACCGACAGGGAACGGCTGGATGGGAAGCTTCAAAATCGCAACTTCACCGATAAAGCGCCGCCTGCAATCGTGCAAAAGGAACGTGATAAACTGGCAGACATGAACACAGCGGCTGAAAGGCTGACCGAACAGCTTGAGCGCATCAGCAGATTAAGGAACCTCTGATTCAGTCAGAGCTATGTTAACCAAATAAATGAAACTCTGACTTAACCAGAGACTCCAACATAATGCAACCATGTTCGAAACTCTGAAAGAAGACATACAGGTAGTGTTCGAGCGGGATCCCGCCTCCCGCAGCGCGCTGGAAACGCTGATCGCCTGCCCCGGTTTGCACGCGATCATGCTGCATCGCATAAACCATTGGCTATGGAGAAAAAAACTCTACCTACTGGCCCGCTTCTGCGCGCATATTGCGCGCTTCCTGACGGGCGTGGAGATCCATCCCGGCGCAATGGTAGGCCGGCGCCTGTTTATCGATCATGGTATGGGCATCGTCATCGGCGAGACCTCCGAGATCGGCGATGATTGCTCCATCTACCACGGCGTCACCCTGGGCGGCACCACCTGGCAGAAGGGCAAACGCCATCCCACGCTCAAAAACGGTGTCATCATCGGCGCCGGCGCCAAGGCGCTGGGACCGATTACCTTGGGCGACAATGTCAGGATCGGCTCCAACGCGGTGGTAGTCAAGGATGTGCCAGACAACGCCACCGTTGTCGGCATACCCGGACGGGTGATTGCCAGGGAATCAAAGGCGGAAGAGGAGCTCAAGAAAGCGCAACGCGAGGCCATGGCCAGGAAGATCGGTTTTGACGCATATGGCGGCAGCCGGGACATGCCGGACCCGATACAGAACACCCTCGACGCGCTGCTCGACCACATGCACAAAATGGACCAGGAACTGGAAGAGATGAAGCAAAAACTACCCGCTGATGACGCAGATTAACACGGGAACCTCTTTGAGTCAGAGCTTCCACAGATAAAACAACTGTTTGCAGTTACATGCTTTGTGTCAGTCGGGTGAGGCCGGGATAGTCACTAGCGGACAAAAGAAATTTCCGGGCGCTTTCGCCCAGACCTTGGTGTGCGCTTAACCGCTGCCGGGCCTGCTGTGCGGAACGGATTTCTGAACCGCCGATGGCAGAGATGCCGCGGGTAAACAGGGGATCCGGGAAGAAGCCGGCAGTCGGACCGATGATCACTCTCTTTTGCGCTCCACGGGAATATTCCAGCAACGCATCAATTGAATTGTTCAACAGGGTAGATGCCGTGATCATTACCTTGTTGCAACCTTCCAGTTTGCGCGGGTCAGCGCTGACCAGGAAATTCTCCTGCTGATTGTGGAACTGCGGCTTTGTTTCGATGACTGTCAGCCTGTTGCCGTTGTTCCTGAGCCGCTTTACCAACGACGGGAAATAGCCCACCATGCCCACATGGTCGGCGCTGGCAATATCCAGAAACCCCATTGAATCCGGCGCGTCCATGGGCGATAACCTGGCCTTTCGGAATACATGGCGCGTGATCGCGTTTATCGCGGCCAAACCCAGGGAACAATCCGCCTCGTCATCACTGTCGCAGTAGCGCGCCAGATCGATGGGGCGTCCGCCCCGGAACTCATCCGGTTGATAGCGATTGCCCATGCCTTTCTGCGAAGCGCCCAGCCAAGCATAGTAGAGTCCTGCGGAGCCATCCCGTAATGTCACGATGCCGAACTCGGTATGACGTTCCGGACCGGGGTCGGGCTCCGGGATGTATACCCAGTCAATTGGTGGCAGGTCAACAGCATCCGCAACGGTTTCCACCAGTTGCAGCAGGTCGGCTTTTATGGTCACTATTGCTTTTGGCCTGCAACTATGGCCGTGTACGCGCTGCCGGTCAAGGGATTTACTGCGGTCACCTGAAGCCCGGCAACGGCGAAGATTTCGCTATATTCTCCTGCTGTGTAAGTATCGCCGGCGGGAGTCTGGCGCAGCATGTGCAGGTCAAATCCTGCGACAAAAGGTGGAGATATCCGATCTTCGTTGGGGACAAATTCCAGTGTGTAAATTTTGCCGTCGGCCGCCAGGGCATCCTTCATGCGCGCCAGAAACTTTGAGCAGGTTGCCGCATCGAAGTGGTGTAGGAAATTGCATAGCAGGATCACCTTGTAGCCGGTCCCGGTTTCCACCTCAAAGGCGCTGCCCGGGATGGCGTGGTAACGTTGCCCGAGTCCAGCCTGGCGCGCATTCTCCTGCGCCACCTCCAGGACATTGGGCCAGTCCACCGCGAAAATCTCTGCCCCTGGATGCTTTTGCGCCAGGGTTATGCCGAAAATACCTGAACCGGCCGCAATGTCCAGCGTGCTGACCCGATCCCCGAAATTCGTTCCGCCAAGGTCGGCACATATTAAATCAGCCAACAGGGCCGCTGGCATACGGTTCAGGCTGGTCATGGATCGGGCAAACGTGACCCACATGGGGTGTCCGGGCACATCGGACCCTGCCACGGATGTCGCCACGCCGCCTTTCCTCACCGCGCTGGCCACATCGCCGATATCCCTGATGAAAAACGGGTCGAGCAGGAAGTCCACGACATCTCCCATGTAAGCGGGGGAGTTGCGGTCCAGGAACACCGCTGAGTCGCCTGTCAGAGAATAGCTTGAACCGGATTTCTCCAGCAAACCCATCACACAAAGATAATCACACAGAATGCGCATGCCACGCGGGTCCGTTTGGCAACGCTCTGCCAGGGTCTTCGCAGTATCGGCGCCCTGTCCCAAGGCGGTAAAAACATCCAGCTCCACCGCGCCCTTTATCGCAGCGGAGTCACGGTAGGCCATGACCGCTTTGAGAAAAAGTTCGGGGGAAGGTTGACTATCCCGGCTCATGTCGATCATTTGTTGTGCTTCCTGGTTTAGTATCGTTTCGGAACGGTTAGAAGCATTGCAATATACCATGTAAGTTATGGCTTTTTTATCTATACTTTGAGATGGAGAACTAACGACAGAATCACTTTATGACTTCATTACGGCTGATTTCGCTGGTTTTGCTTGCGGCATTGCTCTTGCCCCCTGTGAACGGTTACACCCAGTCGATGAGCATTATCGGCGGCGGTTCCTTCGCGCGTAACTGCTACATGGCCGCGACCCTTGCCATACAGATGAACTCCTCGTCCAGAGAAGACCTGGAGGACTGTAATCTGGCGATTGCCCACGGCAAGCTGCAGCGCAAGGACCTGCTGGCCACCTATGTTAACCGGGGCATCATCTATGCCGCCATGGAAGAATACCAGTTGGCCATGCAAAACTACGGAGCTGCCATCGATCTTGGCCCGAAAACCGGCGAAGTCTATGTCAACCTGGGTAATATCTACTTGCTCGCCCAAAAATTCGACTCGGCGATACAGCAATACACCATCGCCATCGAATTGACCCTGGCCAAAGACCACATTGCCCATTACAACCGCGGAATGGCTTACGAAAACAACCTGGAGTTTGACAACGCCGAAGCCGACTACCGCAAGGCCATAGAATTATCGCCCGAGTGGTTCCTGCCTCAACTGCGCCTGGAACGCCTCCGGAAAAAAGCTGAGGAGCAAAATACCTGACCTGGCCCGTTCACAACGATTGTTTGTCGTACTTCCTACGATCTGTTGTTTTGGTTTTCCATAAATTCGCAAGCATGGATTGGGTTCTTGTCCATAAGAAGCCTCTGGTTGTATTGAGATAATAGCGCCAATAATTTTATTGAATGTCCTGTGTTTTTGTGACGGGGAAATACTTGACTAAAATAGTCGGATATGTAAAAATATTCGTTCTTTTAAACAGTTCGTGGCGTTTGCTATGCGATTGACAACAAAAGGACGGTATGCCGTTACAGCCATGCTGGACCTGGCTTTGCATGAAAACTTCGGTCCCGTCAACCTGATGGAGATATCCAAACGTCAGGGGATATCCTTGATGTATCTGGAGCAATTGTTCCTGCGCCTGAGAAAGAGTGGTCTGATAGTCAGCGCGCGCGGCCCCGGTGGGGGTTACCGGTTACAGCAGCCCGGGTCGGATATCTCCGTGGCGGACGTGATTCGCGCGGTTGACGAACAGGTTGACGCAACCCGCTGTGGCGGCCATAAAAACTGCCAGGCTGACCAGCCTTGCCTGACGCACGACCTGTGGGAAGACCTGAGTTTGCACATTACCAGCTTTCTCAGTGACATAAGCCTGTCCGACCTGGTCCAGCGAAGCTCCGTAAAACAGGTCTCAGCCAGACAGGACCAGGTGATGTTTCGCGTATGAGCAGCAATATGACAGAGGTAAATTATGCCGAATAATGAAATAGCGCTGACCGAGCGCGCCGCCAGGCATGTCAAAACCTACCTGGCCAAAAATGCCGGGGGGATCGGTCTGCGAGTCGGGGTCAAACCTACGGGCTGCTCCGGTTACCAGTATGTGGTCGAAACCGCAGAGGTCGTAAATGACCACGACAGCTCGTTTGAATCCAACGGCGTCACCGTCGTCATCGATGCGCAGAGCCTGCGATACCTGGCCGGAACACAACTGGATTTCGTCAAGGAGGGCCTGAATGAGGGCTTCAGATTCCACAACCCCAACGTCAGTCAGACCTGCGGTTGTGGCGAGAGTTTCAGTATTTCCGACGATCAACCGGGCAACGGGTAGACCATGATGGATGAAACGACAAGAGTTGAGGAGCTGGTACATAAGGAATACGAGCACGGTTTCGTCACGGATATCGATACGGATACCGTCGCGCCCGGCCTGAACGAAGAAGTGATTGCGCTGATATCCAGCAAGAAGGAAGAGCCCGAGTGGCTGCTGGAATGGCGTCTTGACGCGTTTCGGCGCTGGACCCGCATGACCGAACCGGAATGGGCACATGTGCGTTACCCACCCATTGATTTCCAGGACATTTCCTATTATTCGGCCCCGAAAGCCAAAACGGACGCGCCGAAAAGTCTGGATGAGGTGGACCCGAAACTGCTGGAAACTTACGAGAAACTCGGCATTCCGCTGCACGAACAGAAAATGCTGGCCGGCGTTGCGGTGGACGCGGTATTCGACAGCGTTTCCGTGGCGACCACGTTCAAGGAGAAACTGGCGGACGCTGGCGTGATTTTCTGTTCATTTTCAGAAGCCGTACAAAACCACCCCGACCTGGTGCGGGAATACCTGGGTAGCGTCGTGCCGGTCGCGGACAACTATTATGCGGCGCTTAACTCCGCAGTATTTACCGACGGTTCGTTCTGCTTTATTCCAAAAAACACCCGCTGCCCGCTGGAACTGTCCACCTACTTCCGCATTAACGCAGCTAACACCGGTCAGTTCGAGAGAACCCTGATCGTTGCCGAAGAAGGTTCTTATGTGAGTTACCTGGAAGGTTGCACCGCGCCCATGCGCGATGAGAACCAGTTGCATGCGGCGGTGGTGGAACTGGTTGCGCTGGACAATGCCGAAATCAAGTACTCGACGGTACAGAACTGGTACCCCGGCGATGAAAACGGCGTTGGCGGTATTTACAACTTCGTGACCAAGCGCGGCGATTGCCGCGGAAACAACTCCAGGATTTCCTGGACCCAGATTGAGACCGGTTCGGCGATCACCTGGAAATATCCGAGTTGCATCCTGCGCGGCGACAATTCCAACGGCGAGTTCTATTCCGTCGCGGTAACCAACAATTACCAGCAGGCAGATACCGGTACCAAGATGATCCACATCGGTAAAAATACCCGCAGCACCATTATCTCCAAGGGCATTTCCGCCGGGAAGGCACAGAATGCCTACCGCGGCCTGGTCAAGATCAGCAAGGATGCAGATAACGCCCGTAACTATACACAGTGTGATTCCCTGTTGATGAGCGATACCTGCGGCGCCCATACGTTTCCCTATATCGAGACCGGAAACGCCGGCGCCATTGTTGAACACGAGGCCACCACGTCCAAGATCAGCGATGACCAGTTGTTCTATTGCCGCCAGCGCGGGATTGACGAGGAGGATGCCGTGAACATGATTGTCAACGGTTTCTGCAAGGATGTCTTCAAGGAACTTCCGATGGAGTTCGCGGTGGAGGCACAGAAACTGTTGAATATCACCCTGGAAGGAGCAGTCGGATAATCAAAGGACGTATCAGGTCAGGGTAAATCCCCCAGACTTTGACGGCAACCGCGATAACAGCGATTTTACTCTGATCCCAGACAGCAAGATATGAGGAATAGTGACAACAATGTTAACCATTAAAGATCTACAGGTGAGCGTAGAGAACAAGCAGATACTGAAAGGCCTGAACCTGGCGGTAAATGCAGGCGAAGTGCATGCGATTATGGGTCCCAACGGTTCCGGCAAGAGCACCCTGGCAAGCGTGCTTGCCGGGCGCGACGGCTACGACATCACGTCAGGCGCGATCGAATACGACGGCAACAACCTGTTCGAACTTTCCCCGGAAGAGCGCGCCCGGCAAGGGATATTCCTGGCATTCCAATACCCGGTGGAAATCCCCGGGGTGAACAATATCTACCTGCTCAAGGCAGCGCTGAATGCGATTCGCTCACACCAGGGACAATCTCCCCTGGACGCGGTTGATTTTTTGCAGGTAGTGCGGCAAAAGATGCAACTGGTGAAGATGGACGAAAGCCTGCTGAACCGGTCAGTGAACGAGGGCTTTTCCGGCGGCGAAAAAAAACGCAATGAGATCTTCCAGATGGCAGTGCTGGAACCGCGCCTGGCTATCCTGGATGAGACCGATTCAGGACTGGATATCGATGCGCTGAAGATCGTCGCCGAAGGCGTTAATACACTCCGGAACGAGTCCCGCGCCATCGTCCTGGTAACCCACTACCAACGCTTGCTGAACTATATCGTGCCGGATTTCGTACATGTGCTCTCGGACGGGAAGATTATCAAGTCCGGTGACCGCACCCTGGCCATGGAACTCGAGGAAAAAGGCTATGACTGGGTAAGACAGGGAGCCAAAGCCGCATGAGCGAGGCCGCCCTGGACCACTATCTCGCGGAATACGACCGGTTCCGGGATACGCTGGCAGCCTCATGGCCGGCGCCGCGCCGCGCCGACGCGCTGGAGTACCTCAAGACCCACGGTTTCCCCACGCGCAGGACTGAACAGTGGAAATACACCGACATCACCCCCATTACCAGGAGAAAATTCACGCTCGGTAAACTCTCCGCGCAGCATATTGATGGCGCGCTGGTGGACAAGCTGCGCTTCTCCCGGCTCGACTGCCACGAACTGGTGTTCATAAACGGCAGCTTCTCCGCCGACATGTCACGCAACCTGCGCCTGCCGTCCGGGGCGACCCTGCGCGCCTTACAATCGGACGGGGAAGACAATTCCGAACTGTTGGAGCGCTATTTCGGCAACGAAGATATCGGCCACGCGTTTACCGCGCTGAACACGGCCTTCGTCAACGACGGTGTGCTGGTGCATGTGCCCGAAGACATGGAAATCCCGATGCCGATTCACATCATCCACCTCGGTGGCCGGGAGGACGAAACCCAGCCGTCATTGATGTCGCATCCACGCAACTTGATCGCATTGGGCCGTCATGCCGGTGCAAGCATTATTGAGACTTACGCAGGCATTCCTGATGCGGAATATTTCACGAACAGCCATACCAGTATCCTGGCTCAGGCCGGCGCGCGCCTGGACTATTACAAAATCCAGCAGGAAAGCCAACGCGCATACCATATCGGCAAAACCCGGATCAGCCAGGAGGCTGACAGCCGCGTTGACTGCCATGCCCTGTCGCTGGGGGCGAAGCTGGCACGCTGGGACATTGATGTTGAACTGCTGGAGCCAGGCGCGGAAATCAACCTTAACGGCCTGTATCTGACCCGTAACCGGCAACATATCGATAACCATACGCTGGTAGAGCATAAGCAGCCCCACACGACCAGCAACGAGCATTACCGGGGCATTATGAACGAGCGCTCGCGCGCCGTGTTCAACGGCAAGGTAATCGTGCATGAACAGGCCCAGAAGACCGAGGCGCACCAATCCAATGCCAACCTGCTGCTCTCCGCCGATGCCGAGGTCGACACCAAGCCGGAACTGGAGATCTACGCGGATGATGTCAAGTGCAGTCACGGCGCAACAGTGGGACGCCTGGATGAGAACATGTTGTTCTACCTGCGCTCCCGGGCAGTGGATGAGGACACCGCCAGGAGCCTGCTGACCTATGCATTCGCCGATGAGATAATCCGTGACATCAGGTTCCCGGAGATACGCGCGCGGCTGGAACAAAGCATCGCCGGCGAGTTACCTGATACCGACCTGATCAAGGAGTTCATGTAATGACGGCTGCAGCACAACCACTGGATGATTCGGGATTTCCCGTACACCAGTACCGCGCGGACTTCCCGGTGCTGGCGCGCACAGTGCGCGACAAGCCACTGGTTTACCTGGACAACGCCGCCACCGCGCAAAAACCGCGCCAGGTCATCGAGGCGTTGGATGAATACTATCGCGGTTACAATTCGAATATCCACCGCGGCGTGCACACGTTGAGTGAACTGGCAACGGAAGCCTACGAGACAGCCCGAAAGAAGATACAAACCTTCATCAATGCCGCGTCTCACCAGGAAATCATTTTTGTGCGCGGCACGACGGAGGGAATCAACCTGGTTGCGCAAAGCTACGGCAGGGACAAACTCGGCGCCGGGGATGAGATCATCATCTCGGAAATGGAGCACCATTCGAATATCGTCCCCTGGCAATTGTTATGCGAACAGACTGGCGCCACACTGAAGGTCATTCCCATCAATGACGCCGGCGAACTCGATATGGACGCGTATAAAAACCTGCTGGGCGACAATACCCGGATCGTGGCAATCGGCCATATCTCCAATGCCCTGGGCACCATCAACCCGGTTGCGGAGATCACGGCGCTGGCCCATGCAGCCGGCGCGGTCACGCTGATCGACGGCGCCCAGGCGGCGCCCCATACAAGGCTGGACATGGCTGCGCTGGATTGCGATTTCTACGCGTTCTCGGGCCATAAACTGTTCGGGCCAACGGGTATCGGCGTGCTCTACGGAAAACAGGCATTACTCGATGCCATGCCGCCGTATCACGGTGGCGGCGATATGATAAAGATGGTGACTTTCGAAAAAACCCAGTACAACGATCTGCCTTACAAGTTCGAAGCGGGCACACCATACATCGCCGGTGTAATCGGTCTGGGCGCGGCAATCGACTATGTCAACAGTGTCGATATGGACAGCATCCGGGATTATGAACACGGGTTGTTGCAGTACGCGACCCGGGCAGTTGCGAACATCGCGGGACTGAAGCTGATTGGCACGGCGGCAGAGAAGGCCGGTGTCCTGTCTTTCGTGATGGATGGGATCCACCCGCATGACCTCGGCACCATACTGGACCACGACGGCATAGCCATCAGGGCCGGCCACCATTGCGCGATGCCGGTGATGGAGCGCTATCGCGTGCCCGCCACATCCAGGGCTTCGTTTGCGTTTTACAATACCACGGAAGAAGTGGACAAACTGGTTGCCGGGCTTGACAAGGCAAAACATATTTTCCAGTAACGGCCATGTTCGATATCAAAGACCTGTACCAGGAAGTGATCGTCGATCACAACCGCAGCCCCAGGAATTTCGGCAAGCTCGACCCTGTCGGGAGATCCCTGGAAGGGTTCAACCCCCTGTGTGGCGACCGCCTGACGCTGTACCTGAACCTGGATGACGATGGCCACATCGGCGATATCAGTTTCGACGGTTCAGGCTGTGCCATCTCCATTGCGTCGGCGTCGTTGATGACCGAAGGCGTCAAGGGGAAGTCCATTCAGGAAGCCGAGACCCTGTTCGGCGACTTCCACGAACTGCTGACCGATTCCGCCCAGGCTATCGACCCGGCCGTTATGGGAAAACTCGCAGTCCTGGCAGGGGTGCGGGAGTATCCAAGCCGGGTAAAGTGCGCGACCTTGTGCTGGCACACGTTGCGCGCGCTGCTGGCCGGTGATCACGCGACGGTATCTACGGAATAATCATGTACACCAACGACCCTGTTACGGTGGCACGCGAGTGTGATGCGATCCTGATTCCGACGGGGACGCCAATCACGCTGCCTGAAGGCAGCCTGGTGTTCATTACCCAGGCGCTGGGAGGCAATTACACGGTCAATATCAACGGTAACCTGGCCCAGGTAGGACCGAAGGATGCGGACGCCCTCGGTTTTGATCCGTCCGACTATCTCAATTTGGACCAGGAACCCAACCAGGACGGCTCGGTCAATGAAGCACACCTCTGGGAGCAGATGCGCACCTGTTATGACCCGGAGATCCCGATAAACATAGTCGAACTCGGGTTGGTATATGATTGCCGGATATCATGCTCGGATGCCGGAGAAAACCAGGTGGATGTGCTCATGACGCTCACTGCGCCAGCCTGCGGCATGGGCGATTTTCTCGCGGCGGATGTGCAAAGCAAGATCTCGATGGCGCCGAATGTCGACAAGGTAAATGTTGAACTGACTTTTGACCCGCCATGGAGTCCGGAGATGATGACCGAAGCGGCGCGCCTGGAAACCGGGTTAATGTAACGCCATTACCAATGCCGACTAGCGCCTGTTATTCTCAGGGAAGCGCCAAACCTGTCCCTCCAGGACTTGCCAGTGCGCGCGCATCCCTGTACCGTTAGAACCTATGACTTAATCTCAAAGCTTCCTTTGTAAAGTTGGACAAAATATATGCCTGTAGAACAAACTTTATCCATTATCAAGCCTGATGCGGTAGCCAACAACCAGATTGGAGCCATCTACCAACGTTTTGAAAACGCCGGACTGAAGATTGTAGCTGCAAAAATGCTACATCTCGACGCGCGCCAGGCTTCCGAATTTTACGCCGTGCACAAGGGAAAACCTTTTTTTCACGAGTTGGTGGATTTCATGATTTCAGGGCCCATCATGGTGCAAACGCTGGAAGGAGAAAACGCCATCGCCAGGAACCGCGAACTGATGGGAGCAACCTTCCCCAAGAACGCCGAACCCGGAACCATTCGCGCGGACTTCTGCGATCCGGCCGGCGACCAGGGAGAAAACGCGGTGCATGGCTCTGATGGACCAGAAACCGCGCGCGATGAAATTCGCTTCTTTTTCCGCGCAGAAGAAATCTGCGCGCGCCCCCGGTGAGTTGTTCGTGCTGATCTTCAGCGCCTCGCCGCTGGTTGTAATCGGATACTTCTGCACTATCGATGAATTGCGTTAACCTGTTCAACCTGAACCGGAGCGCCATGCGGGATTACTTTGCCGGCATGAAGGAACAGCCTTTTCGCGCCACCCAGGTAATGAAATGGATCTACCACCAGGGGGTCACCGATTTTGCCGACATGACCGACCTGAGCAAGGCTTTGCGGGCGCGTCTGACCGGCAGCGCTTATTCAAATTTGCCGGCCATCCTCTCTGAAAAGACCTCAACAGACGGTACCCGCAAGTGGCTCTTTGGGGTTGATGGCGATAACGCCATCGAGACTGTTTTTATTCCGGAGCCCAAGCGCGGCACCTTGTGTATTTCTTCACAGGTCGGTTGCGCCTTGAATTGCGCCTTCTGCTCAACCGGAAAACAAGGCTACAACCGCAATCTTTCGGTTGCAGAAATCATCGGACAGGTCTGGCTGGCAAACAAACAACTGGGCTATTTTTCCAACCGCAGGCGCGTCATCACCAATATTGTGCTGATGGGAATGGGAGAGCCGCTGCTCAATTTTGATCATGTCCTTGAGGCGGTCGAGCTGATTACCGATGATCTCGGCTTCGGTCTGGCGAACAAACGCGTGACACTGAGCACTGCCGGAATCGTGCCCGGCATCATTAAGCTGTCCCAGCGCAGCAGGATCAGTCTGGCGGTCTCATTGCATGCAGCCAACGACGCGCTACGGGACGAACTGGTGCCAATTAACAGGTCGTACCCGATTCGCGAGCTGTTAGCGGCCTGCCGCCGCTATAGTGAGGCCACGGGCAACGAACTAATCACCTTCGAATACGTGCTCTTACGTGGAATAAATGATTCTGAAAACGATGCCCGGGAACTGGCAAAACTGCTAAAAGGATTTCCTGCGAAAGTCAATTTGATTATCTTCAATCCGTTTCCCGGCGCCGGCTTCAGCCGCTCTTCCATGGAAACAACAGACCGGTTTCGGGATATACTGACAGGTTCCGGCATCATTACCATTACCCGCAAGACGCGCGGCGATGATATCGATGCCGCTTGTGGCCAACTGGTTGGGCTCGTACGGGCGCGCGCCCGGAACAGACAAACACAGGCTGAAATAACAACAAACGAACTGGCGTTGACATGAGCGAGCGGCATAACACTGAAGAAGAAATCACTCTCGGCGCATATCTACAACGCTTGCGCACGGAAAAGAACATTTCTGTAGCTGAAATGGCGACAAAGATGTACCTGCAACCGAATGTTATTTTGGCTCTGGAACAGGATGACCATGAGAACTTGCCAGGGTCGCTTTATGTCCGCGGTTACCTTCAGCTCTACGCCAAAATACTCAATGTGCCGGCGGATCAAATTCTGGCGATGCATAAGCAGGGCACAGCAGAGCCGCCAAAACAGGCCGCAGAAACGCTGGCTCCATTGAAACCTGAAACGAAACAGCCCGGCCACTGGACTCATATCATCATCTATCTGGCCGTGTTTTTTCTGACGCTGGCCGCAGTTGCCCTTTGGCGCAGCCAGTATGCGCAGGAATCCGTGGAGACGAGTGCCGGGCTGGACCGCCCTGCCATTATCACCGAAGATACTGACACAACCCACTACTTGCCTGAGGATACCAATACAGAGGAGATTGGAGGAGACACAGATGCGGCGGAAACACCGAACCGGGAAACGGCAAAAGAACCGGTAACCGAGTCGGAACCGGAGACGGCGCCTGCCGCCACAGAGAATGCCTCCGAACCCGAGCGCGTATATGAAAGTACGACGATTATCTCTGGCGTCGGCCCCGACACGATTACGGTGGTTCTGGTCATGGACTGCTGGATTGAGATATTCGATGCTGACAATGAAAAAGTGTATTACGACCTGGCCCAAGCCGGCCAAACGCTGATATTGAACGGCGTCGCCCCGTTTTCCGTTCTGCTTGGCAACGCGAATGCCGGCACAGTTGAAATCAATAACATACCTTTTGATATCACCCCGCATGTGACAGGCATCGGCATCGCCCGCTTCGTGCTCGGTGAGGATCAGGGCTAATGGAAAAACTGCAAGCTGTCAGGGGGATGCGTGATGCGCTGCCCGATGACACGCCCCGATGGCGTCTGCTGGAACGAACCACGCAAGCCATTTTGCGCGCCTATTGCTACCAGGAAATTCGCCTTCCCATCATTGAAAAAACCGAGCTTTTTTCCCGCAGCCTCGGCGTCGGCACGGACATTGTGAACAAGGAAATGTACACGTTTCGGGATCGCAACGATGAACTTCTGACCTTGCGCCCGGAAGGCACCGCAGGGTGCGCGCGCGCGCTGTTGCAACACGGGCTGATCTATTCCGGGCCGCAACGAATCTGGTATCAGGGGCCTATGTTCCGCCATGAAAGACCGCAGAAAGGACGACAAAGACAATTCTACCAACTCGGCGCTGAGGCATTTGGCATAGCAAGCCCAGAGATTGACGCGGAGCTTATATTGCTCTGCGCGCGCATTTGGAAAGCTTTGGGAATTAACGATCTGTGCCTGCAACTGAACTCGCTGGGCTCCTATGCGGCGCGGCAGAGTTACCGAAGCCTGCTGGTCGAATACTTGTCCGATCATCGGGGTCAACTCGATGAGGACAGCATACGACGCCTGGAGACTAATCCGTTGCGAATACTCGACAGCAAGAACCCTGGGATGCAAACGCTGATCAACGGCGCGCCGTCGTTGCTTGATTCCATCGACGATGAATCCGCTGAACATTTTGCCGCGCTGGGTGAATTGCTTGGCGCAAGCGGCGTGGATTATGAAATCAAGCCGCGCTTGGTGCGCGGACTTGATTACTACAATCGCACCGTCTTTGAATGGGTTACCGACCGGCTCGGCGCCCAGGGAACGCTTTGCGCGGGCGGGCGTTATGACGATCTTGTCACACAGATCGGCGGCAAGGCAACCCCGGCGGTCGGCTTTGCCATGGGGCTAGAGCGCATACTGGAGTTGATGGAAGCCATGCCGTCGGAGATAGACCTGAGCGCGCCTCGGTTTTATCAGGTTATGGCCGGCAAAGAGGCGTTAACAGCCGGTGTTCTGCTGGCGGAGCGCCTGCGGAATGAGCTGCCTGACTTACGCTTGATGACGCATTGCGGCGGCGGCAGTTTCAAAAGCCAACTCAGGAAAGCGGATAAGTCAGGGGCCGATTACGCCCTGATACTCGGCGCTGACGAAGTATCCAGACACACCGCGCTCATCAAGCCGCTGCGCGCGGATGAGGACCAATATGAAATCTCCCAGGATAAACTTGCCATCGAAGTTGCGCGGCTACTGAACCAGGACAGAACAAACACTACTTTGAGTGTTAGCGACTAAGTCGTTTCAGCGCTGGATATCGGTCGCTTATTTCGCTGGAGTCGCTTCCTGCGAGAGTAGCGGCGCATTTAATTATCGCCTACGTGTATCCGAGAAGTTCCTTAACCGTGTATAATCGGTTATTGTCTGAAATCGGAGAAGTTCTTTGGACTTACACACTGCTGAAGCGCAGCAGATAGAAGATATTAAAACATGGTGGCGTGAAAACGGGTTGTCCGTTGTGCTCGGCTTGACCCTGGGCGTGTCAGGGATATTCGGCTGGCGTTACTGGCAGGGCGAAAAAGTTGAACGCGCAGAAGTCGCGTCCGCTCTGTATTCAGAACTGCTCGCCTCGATACAGGACGAGAACGAAATGGAGGCCCGGGAGACCGCCGATAAAATACTTGCGGAATACCGGAACACCTTGTATAGCGTGTTTGCCCTGATGAGCCTGGCCGCGCTGGCCGTAGACGCGGATGACCTGGAGACTGCCGAAACGAGGCTGCGCCAGGCCCTGGAGGAAAGTGGCAACCCGTCACTTTCTCACGTCATCCGTATCAGGTTGATTCGCGTTCTCATCAGCCGAGATCAACTGGAGCAGGCGAACACGCTGATCAGCGGGCAGAGCAAGAGCGAATTCGCGGCCAACTATGACGAACTGCTGGGAGACATCAAGAGCAGGCAGGGGAATATTGACGCGGCACGCGCGGCATATCAGCAGGCCATCAACAAACTACGCGCGGACGGGCGAGATGTTGCCACAATTGAACTCAAACTCAACAATATCGGCCAACCCTGACGCTCTTGCTACGCTTACTCTCAGGCGCTGGATTTGCGGCAAAACAACCTGCGCGCCGGACCGGAGTGAAATGCGGACCAAACCTGTTATCGCGATCCTGTTCATTGCGCTGTTTCTGTCAGGCTGCGCAGCAACGGAAAGAGTAACCGATTATTTCAAGGGAAGCAGCGACAATGCCGAACCTCCTAATCCTCTGGTCGAATTCAGGCCGCTCATCAACGTTATTGAACTCTGGAAAAAGAATAATGGCATAGGCACCGATGAACAATACCTGAAACTTGCGCCGGTCATTGTCAATCAGCGCGTGTACGTAGTCGATTCAGCCGGGGAGATTGGGTCTCTGGATGCGACCAACGGTAAAAGTCTGTGGCGAAAAAAAATTGAAGCGTCAGAATCGGTCGATGGCAAGTCAGGCTGGTTTCGCGGCGAAAATATTCGCATCACTGGTGGGCCCGGTTATGGGGAAAACACGCTGCTGGTCGGCTCCATGGAAGGAGAAGTGGTTTCCCTGTCCGCTGAAAACGGCAGTGAGTTGTGGCGCGCCAGGGTATCGAGCGAAGTATTGTCGGCGCCGCAAAGGGACTCGAATACCGTTATCGTCAGGACTATCGACGGCAAGGTTTTCGGTCTCGACGCTGACGACGGAAGACGCCTGTGGATTTATGACCGGACGGTGCCACCGTTAACACTCCGCGGCACCAGCACGCCGGCAATCGACGGCGATATCCTGGTAGCCGGATTTGACGGCGGGAAATTAGCGGCTTTGGATGTCCGTACCGGCAAATTACTCTGGGAAAGCAGTATCGCCGCCGCGCGCGGGCGCTCTGAACTGGAGCGGATGGTGGACATTGATTCACAACCGACGATTGTGGACGGCGCTGTCTATATCGCCACGTTTCAAGGCCATGTGGCGGCTGTGCAACTGGAATCCGGCCGCATCCTGTGGAGCAACGATATGTCTTCCTACGCCGGCTTCAGCGCCGACGAACAAAACCTTTACGTGACCGATGAGAACAGTCATATATGGGCGCTGGACAGATTCGACGGTTCGGTATTGTGGGAACTGGAAGACTTGCATGCTCGCTCGGTAACCGCGCCGGGCTCGATCGACGATCAGATCGTCGTCGGAGATATGGCAGGCTATCTGCACTGGATCAACAAGAAAACCGGCGCATTCAACGCCAGAACACGACTGTGCAAGGAACCTGTTATCGCTAAACCCATCGTAGTAGGCAAGATAGTTTACGCTTATTGCAGCGACGGCAAACTGGCTGCTTATACTTACCGATAGCCCGACCCGCCATGATTCCGGTCATTGCCATCGTCGGCTGCCCCAATGTCGGTAAATCCACCTTGTTCAACCGTCTGACCCGTTCCCGAGCGGCGCTGGTCGCAGATGTGCCAGGGGTGACCAGAGATAGACAGTACGGCTATGCCGATCGGGAAAATTGCGCCATCCTGTTAATTGACACAGGTGGCATAGCGGGCAGCTCTGATGACGCCGATCCACTGCGCGCGGCAGTAACCGGACAGACCACGCAGGCAATCACCGAAGCAGACGCCGTCCTGTGGGTGACTGACGGCCGCGCAGGTCTCACCGCCGGGGATTTGGAACTTGCCGAAATCATGAGGACTCTGACCAAGCCGGTTTTTTTTGTGGTCAATAAAACCGACGGTCTCGGACCTGATCACGCGCTTGCCGAGTTCCACGCCATCGGCGGGTTCGCTGCGCCAGTTCCCATTTCGGCGAAAACAGGAGAAGGGACCGTCAGGCTGCTGGAAATCATCATGAATGCTTTTCCGCAAACAGCCGTATTGCCGAAAGAAAACCCTGACATCGTCAGGGTATCCATTATCGGACGGCCCAATGTCGGTAAATCGACTCTACTCAATCGGATTATCGGAGAAGACAGGGCGCTGACCTCGTCGTTGCCGGGGACTACCCGCGACAGCATTACAACGCGCTTTCACCGCAGGCGCGCTGATTACCAGTTCACTGACACGGCTGGTATCCGCAGGCGCAGCAAAGTCGCCGACAAAATTGAGAAATTCAGCGTTGTAAAAAGCCTTCTAGCTATTGAAACATGCCACGTCGCAATACTTGTGACAGACGCCCGGGATACCATTTCCGAACAGGACCAGACATTGCTGGGATTGATAAACCAGGCTGGAAAAGCGCTGATCATCGCCGTCAATAAATGGGACGGACTGAGCCCTTCGCAAAAATCAACGATTAAGAGACAGCTCGAAAGAAAAACAGGATTTGCCGATTATGCGCGTATCCACTACATATCGGCTTTGCATGGAACGGGGGTAGGGAAACTGTTTGACAGCATTGATAAAATTACCCGATCATGGCAGCAGGATTTCAACGCTTCCAGCCTCACTGCTTTTTTGAATGAAGCATCGACAGCAAATCCTCCACCCATGGCGCGTGGCCGTCGCATCAAACTCAAGTATGCCCACCTCGGTGGGTATAACCCCATCCGCATCATCATCCATGGCAATCAGACCCAGGACATCCCGACGCATTACCGCCGCTATTTAGCCAATTATTACCGCACAAGAATGAAGTTGACGGGAACGCCGGTGTTTATTCAGTTCAGGCGCGGCGATAACCCCTACAAAACAATCCGCAACACCCTCACCAGACGCCAGCAACGCAAGCGTCGACGCCTGATCGAACATTCGAGAAAAAAATGATGTATTGCAGAAAATTGCATTCAACTAAAGCCGCATGATCAGTACGTAGCTGACACCGGCGGCACGTCACTGTTGGCATAAACCAGGATATATCTCAGTACCACTCCCGGGATTTAAGGAATCTCTGATTAAGTCAGAGTTTCCTTAATTAATTATCGGATAGCGGTCGCGGATCAACGCCAGCATGCGGGCGGCTTCATCGGTAGCTTCCCATTCGTTATCTTCGTTGACTACGATCAACTCGGTTCTGTTGCCGACACCAGTCAGACTGATCTGCCAGGAAGCATTGGCATCTTTGCCTCCTTTCCAAAAAGCCAGCTTGGAGAAAAAGCCTTTCTTCTCGCGGCGTTGTGGAGCGTCGCCGGTAACCGTGTAGAAACCTTTGGCCTGGTCGACATCGACAATCTGCAGCCCGCTACTGCGCAGGGCGACACCGGTATTTTTCCAAGCCAGTTCCAGGGTTTCGGGTATGCTCAGGTACATCTTTCCCTCGCCGGCATCGACTACCCGTAGCGCCTGATCCAGCCCGGCTAGGGTCGCAGCATCAGGGACCGCGCCAGCAGCAATAGCGGTTGCGGGCCCGCCTGCCTGCCCGCCAGCATCAATAAAGAGACTGAGATTGGCTGCAAACTGTCTCTCCAGCGCGTTGTCCTTGCCCCGATCCAACCAGTTAGAGTTTTCATCGAGCCGGGTCTGGCGCTGCTGGCTGATGATCAGAACAGAAGCCTCCGGGGTCGCGCCGGGTTCGGCAAAAACCCTGTATTTATACCGATATTGCAGTCCTGTCTGCTCATCGATCTGTGACCAACCGGTCTCAAGCACGCCAAGCTTTTCATCCTCCAGTTCAATAGCATAATTTTTCGACTCGATAAATTCGATCAGCGTTGGCCACAGTTGCGCTACAGGGATGGACAGTGATAACAACTGCTCGTCAGCCTCCGTCATGCTAAGACTTGTTTCCTTTCTTAACGGCGCGCGCGGGTTTTTGTAACGGGACAGGGTCACTGGCGCTTCGTTCGGGATTCCCATGGAGTCATTGATGGCGTCAGCCGTCAGATCCGGCGGGATTTCCAGGTCTGGCATGCTTTCGCTTTTTTTGTATTCACTCTTTTTGTCGGGAAGGAGTTTGCCGACATCGGGCATATACGCGCAAGACGCCAGGAAAATTATCCCGAACACGCCTGTCGCTATGGTTAAAAGCGTTGTTTTCATAAAAGAACCTCTGCTTGTTTCATTGCCGCCTCAACCTCGGCACGATATTCCTCGGACAGCCAGGTCATGGGCAAACGAATACCGTCCTCAACCAGACCCAGGCGTTGTGCGGCCCACTTGGCGGGTATCGGATTAGACTCCAGAAACAGGGATTGGTGCAATCCCAATAATTTAGCATCCAGCGCCTTGGCTGCGTTCCGCTCTCCGGCTATCGCCAACCGGCATAATTCGCTCATTGCTGCCGGCGCCACATTGGCAGTCACGGATATTACACCATCGCCACCCAGCAGCATAAAATCGCATGCCGTTTCATCATCGCCGCTCAATAGTAGAAAATCGTCTCCGCAATCTTCTCGTATGGTTTTGACCCGATCCAGACTGCCTGTGGCTTCCTTGATGCCGATGATATTATCTATCCTTGAAAGCCTGGACACTGTTTCCGGCAACATATCACAGGCTGTGCGTCCCGGCACATTATATAGTATCTGCGGTATGGAAACACTTCCGGCAACCGTCTTGAAATGCTCGTAAAGGCCCACCTGGGTTGGCTTATTATAATATGGCGTAACCAGCAAGCAGGCATCGGCGCCTGCCTGCTTTGCATATGCCGTCAGCTCCATGGCTTCAATGGTTGAATTTGCCCCGGTACCGGCGATGACAGGTATGCGTTTAGCGACGATGTCCACGACTTGCTTGATAACCTGACAGTGTTCTTCCGGCATCAGGGTAGCCGATTCACCCGTAGTGCCCACAATGACGACGCCGTCGGTATTCTGCTCAATGTGGTACTCGAGCAGGCGCGCCATGCTCTCCATATCCAAGGGCGTATCGGCCCTCACGCCGCTCTTCATGGGGGTGATAATAGCGACCAGACTACCTGTGAACATGGATTTCATCTGTAATAATATTAAACCGGTCTCCCGATTGCTCGGGAATGGAAAAGTTTGTGTTTGGGCTGCATGATCAACACCTTTTCGGGTATAATGGGGAAATATGTCTGTTGCTGTATACTGGTATTCTTTCCAGAACAATATGGTACTTGTCCGATTTGCTGATGACAAGAAAATAAGGTTTGCCCCATAAGGATGCTTCACCCGGATTACAAAAATGATACAGTTCCTCGCCCTCACCGTAATCGGTAAATACGACCCTGCTCTACCGGAACGACTGACCGGCGTTATCGCAGAGGCCGGCTGTAATATCCGGGAAAGCCGAATAACTATACTTGGGCAGGAATTTTCCATGCTGTTGCTACTTTCCGGTAACTGGAATGCTGTAGTAAAAGTGGAAGACGCCCTCAACAGGCAGGGGGAGGAACAGGATATAACCATCAACATGCGCCGTACCGAGCTGAACAAATCTCAAAAAAACCTGATGCCTTATGCCATTGACGTCGTATGCAGCGACCGCATCGGCGTGGTTAACCGGATAACCCGTTTTATCCTGGATAACGGGATCCAGATTCGCGATCTATCCACGACGACTTACGAAGCGTCTCACACCGGCACCGAGATGTTTTCACTGCACCTGACGATTCACGTGCCGGTGGAGATCTCCATTTCGTCATTGCGCAACGATTTCCTGGAGTTCTGCGACCAGTTGAACCTGGACGCAATCATAGAACCGGTGAAATAAGAACCGCTTTCGAGGCTAAGGAAGCTCAGACATTAATCACACCCCTGCGGATTGTAAACAGGGGTCTGTCCCCAACAAAACTGGAGAATTCAGTATGAATACAATAAACACGGGCGCTACGGTACCGGATTTCGAACTTCCCGCTACCGGCGACAAAACCATCCGGCTATCGGAACTCAAAGGAAAAAACGTGGTCATCTACTTCTATCCCAAGGACAGCACGCCAGGTTGCACCCTTGAAGGGCAGGATTTCCGAGACAACATCGAAGCATTTTCAGAGCACAATACGGTGATACTCGGTGTTTCCAGGGACAATATCAAGTCTCACGAAAAATTCAAATCGAAGCAGTCGTTCCCGTTTGACCTGCTGTCAGACGAAGCGGAGGAGTTATGCGCGCTGTTCGACGTGATCAAGGAAAAAAACATGTATGGCAAGAAAGTGATGGGGATTGAACGCAGCACGTTCCTGCTGGATGAAACCGGCAAACTGCGCAATGAGTGGCGCAAGGTCAAGGTGAAAGGGCACGTGAACCAGGTGCTCGACGCGGTTAAATCTCTCTAAGGAACCTCTGATTAAGTCTCAGAGATTCCCAAAGCGCTATCCGGGTCAAGCGCTTGCTTCCGGCAAGTGTTCTTCGCTGGTCGGCCAGACATTGATCAATGCCTTGACCAGGGTTGCCAGCGGTATCGCAAAGAATACGCCCCAAAAACCCCATAATCCGCCAAATACAAGTATCGCGACGATAATCGCCACCGGATGCAGGTTAACAACATCCGAAAACAGGATGGGTACCAGGACGTTGCCGTCCAAGAACTGCAAAATGAAATAGGCCACGACCAGCCAGATAAAGATCGGGTCAAACCCCCACTGGAAATAGGCAACCAACGCAACAGGTAGCGTTACCACGGCGGCGCCGATATACGGGATCAGCACAGACAACCCCACGGTGATGGACAGCAGCGAGGCATAATTCAACCCGAACAACTTGAACACAATATAGGATGTCGTCCCCACGATGGCGATCTCATAAACCTTGCCACGTATGTAATTTCCAATTTGTGCGTCCATTTCCTGCCACAGGTCACTGACCAGGGTACGGTCGCTAGGCAGAAATCGGCTCAACCAGTTCAGCACCGTGTCCTTGTCCTTCATTAGAAAAAAGATCATCAAGGGCACCAGGATCACGTATATCAGAACGGTGATAATGGCAGGGATTGATGCCATAGAAACAGACACGAGCCCCTGGCCGAAGTCACCGACTCCGCGACGCAGGGCAAGAACTATCTCGTTAACCAGTTCGGCAGAAATAATTTCGGGATACTGCACCGGCAGACGCAGCAACAGTTCCTGGCCGCGGCTGAGCATACCGGGAAATTCCTGGAAAAACTGGCTAGCCTGCCCGGACAGGATTGGCAACAGGCCGATGACGATAAAACCCATCACCAGGATAAACAACAGAAATACCACTGAAACGGCGGGAACCCTGGAGATGTTTCTGCTGGTCAGTTTGTCGACCGGTCCCTCCAGCAGGTAGGCAATGACAACTGCCGCCAACAGCGGCGCCAGCATCTCGCCCATGAAATACATGACGACAAAACAGAGCGCCAGAAGAATGACTAACAAGGCAGCCTGGGGATCGGTAAAATACCGCTGATACCACTTACTTAGAAAGTCGAACATTTCAACCTGAATATTTCACCAATTCGCTTGTCAGCATCGGATAGATGTTTGCTATCAATGAGTTATGGTAATCTGTCGGCCATGCTGCCATTACGCAACACGCTAGATGCGCTATTCGAACAAACGATTATTCTACTCCGACAATATGAGGGGTGAAAGCGAAACTTTTATGGAACCGGGCGCACTCGCTGACAGCATAAAGACCTGGGGCAAGGAAATTGGTTTCCAACAGGTCGGCATCACCGGTGTCGAGTTGGAGGAAGACGAGCGCCGTTTGCTTGACTGGCTCGAGCATGGAATGCACGGAGAGATGGCTTACATGGAACGCCACGGCAAAAAACGGTCCAGACCGGAACTGTTGCGGCCCGGCACCATCCGAGTAATTTCCGCGCGCATGGATTACCTGCCGCCCAAGGCCAGGGACGCGCACACGGCGCTGCAGGAGGGGGATCGAGCATACATATCCCGCTATGCGCTCGGCAGGGATTACCACAAGGTTATGCGCGCACGGTTGAAAAAACTGGCGCAACGGATAGAGACAAGCATTGGCCCGTTCGGCTACCGCGTGTTTACCGACTCCGCGCCGGTACTGGAAAAAGCGCTGGCGCGCAACGCCGGGCTGGGCTGGATCGGCAAACACAGCAACCTGCTGCATCCGCAGGCGGGATCATGGTTCTTTATCGGGGAAATCTATACTGACCTGCCGCTGCCTGTTGACAAAGAGTTTGCGGGGGAACACTGCGGCGCCTGCACGGCCTGTATCGATGTGTGTCCGACCCGGGCCATCGTCGGTCCTTACCGGGTCGATGCCCGGCGCTGCATATCCTACCTGACGATTGAATACCGCGGCAGCATCCCGGAGGAATTCCGCGCGGCGATGAGCAACCGCGTTTACGGCTGTGACGACTGCCAGTTGGTCTGTCCCTGGAACCGCTTCGCACAGTATTCCTCAGAGCCGGACTACCGACCGCGCCACGGACTCGATGCAGTGAGCCTGGTGGACTGCTTTCTCTGGAGCGAAAACGAGTTTCTGGAAAAGACGGCGGGCAGCGCGCTCAGGCGTATCGGTTACGAATGCTGGCTGCGAAACCTCGCCGTCGCGCTGGGCAACGCCCCCACCTCGGCGCCGGTCGTGAATGCCTTGAACCGGCGCAAAGACCACCCCTCTGCCCTGGTGCGCGAACACGTAAACTGGGCATTGGCGCAACATGGATAGAAACGAAATGCTGTCCGAAACCCGTTTTTTTATTCCAGCGTTCGACTGTTGAGATTTTCGGGCTAGCCGTCTGTTTCAGCTAATAATTCATCAAAAAAAACGTCGCCCTCAATTGTTGCTTTAGCCCGAATATCTCACCAATTGATGCGATGATCGCTGAGGATTTTTTGTGTTAGCGGGTGCTCGCGACCGAAAGCATAGTGGTTCTTCTGGTTGAGGGAGCATGTGCCCGCTAACGCAAAAAAGACCAGCGAGGGCGCATCAAGCGCAGTGTGTAATGGCAATATGCTCGGCAGATTATCATAACTCATTGATAGCAAACATCAATCGGATGCTGACAAGCGAATTGGTGAGATATTCGGGTTAGCTGCAATCTCTGCTTTTGCGCGTAGCGCTCGCTCTTTCAGCATTTGCATTTTCAGTTCCTTTATCTTTTCGTAATCATGCATTGATACCATCACGGCCACTGGTTTCCCATTTTTGCTGATTTGCACGGGCGCGGTTAGTGTATTGTCTCTCATTATAGAAAATAATTTCGCAATAGCTGTTCAAAATCTCAGGTTAGAAAATTATGGTAAAGTCACTGCTTGTAGAGAGCATTTTATCGAAGGTGGATTGAGATATGGGTCAGTCTGGAAAAAGAACAAAAACATCGGCGTTCGGCACGGGTGGGCGCGCAGGGCACGATTCCAGCAGCTTCTATGCTCAGCGTCTTTATCAGGACCTGCAGGAATGCAATGAGAAAAAAGGCTACTCACCAAACAAGGATAACCATCCTGACCAATTGGATGTGATTCACTGTGCAGACAGCCGGAACATGCGCCATTTGCCGGACGATTCCGTTCACCTGATGATTACATCGCCACCGTATAACGTCGGCAAGGAATACGACTCAGACTTAACCTTGTCTGAGTATATGGAGCTGTTGACTGATGTGATGAGAGAGGTCTACCGCGTATTGGTTGAAGGCGGGCGAGCTTGTCTGAATATCGCCAATATAGGGCGCAAGCCATATATCCCTTTGCACTTGTACCTGACTGAAATCGCGCATGAGTGTGACTTTTTGATGCGCGGTGAAATCATTTGGGACAAGGGTGCGAGCGCGGGAACATCTTGTGCCTGGGGAAGCTGGCGATCGTCAAGCAATCCAACCCTGCGGGATGTGCATGAGTATATCCTGGTTTTTTGCAAAGGGACTTTCAAGCGGCAGCCTGTGCGCGAGGACAGCATCGGCCGGGATGATTTTTTGGAGAGCACCAAAAGTATCTGGCGTTTCCCGACCACGAGCGCCAGGAAAGTCAATCACCCGGCGCCTTTTCCAGTTGAACTACCGCTTCGGCTTATCCATCTTTACTCCTATATCGATGATATCGTACTGGATCCATTTATGGGGTCAGGCACAACGGCCGAAGCAGCTTTACGCGCCGAACGCCATTTTGTCGGTTATGAAATCAATAACGATTATGTTCGGGAATCCAGGGATCGTCTCCAAAATATAACTTTGCAGATGGAAGAATAAAGCGTCGCCCCCAGGCGACACAATATCTGACTGGACTCCCGCTTCTGCAGGAGTGGTTCAGCGGTGGGGTTCGCAGGAGTGGTATGGGGGAATACCCTGGCTAGTGCCAATAGTTAGATGCACTCGGGGCGCGCGGAGCCCTGATTATGAGGACTTAGTCTTTCACTCCATGAATGCAAAAATCCTGGCCTGGGCCTGCGAGGCATCTCTTACCGGCAGCACGCCAATGACTGCAACAGCGCCCACGGCAGGGAGCGCGTTCAGGTTATTCATATTTTCGACCTGGAACTTGCCGGCCCCCAGGATGAGCTTGTGCACAGGGAAGCTCAGCGCCTTGCCTGGGTCCAGGCTCAAGGTATCGATGCCGATGCCGGCAACATCCCGCTCCACCAGCAATTGCGCGGCGGCGACGGAAAACCCGGGGAAACGCAACACACCTGCGTCATCCTGGTTGACATACGTCTTGGGTGCAGCAAACTTCTTGTGCCAACCGGTGTTCATCACTACCAGGCTGCCGGCTCGGACCTGACCGTTAAGTTCCTCCCAGGACAGCACATCCTCTACCGATAATTCGTAGTCGGGGTCTTGTGCCGCCTGTTCCCGGGTGTCGATCACCAAAACTGGGACGATTAGATCATTTATGCCAAGTTCGTTAACGGCCCGTCGGCCCTGAACGAAGTGCGCCGGCGCATCGACGTGGGTACCGATGTTTTCCCAAAGAGTAAACCGGTGCATGCGGTAACCTTTGTCATAATCGGCCAGGCGTTCCTTCACGAACGGCGCTGTGCCCGGCCAGAACGGCATATCGCGGTGAAGCTCATGGGTCAGGTCTATGACATGCCGCGCGAAAAACGGCTGCGCCAGCTCGCTCGGAAATGTAGGAGCGCTCAAGCACAAGCACAGTAACAACGCGCAGTATTGTAGAGGTTTGTTTTTCATAATCCCACCCGCGTCGGCTAATTATGTGGTTCCGGTTTCAGCGTTTCCATACTATGATGCAAGCTCTGACTAACTCGGTTCTTTATTCAGGCATGCATCATACATCGTTACGCGAGGCCATCATAGCCGCGGTCCGCTCCCTGCGGCAGCGCCAACTGGGCACGGGCACAGCCGGCAACGCCAGCGCGCGGATACAGCAAGGCTACCTGATCACGCCTACCGGAATGGATTACGACGCGCTGAATCCTACGGATATCGTCACCATGGACTTGCGCGGCCAGCGCGCCGAGGGCGACCTGAAACCATCGAGTGAATGGCGTTTTCACCAGGACATCTATATTGCGCGCAAGGATATACACGCCATTGTGCACACCCATTCTCCCTGCGCCACCGCATTGTCCTGCACCCGCCAGGACTTGCCGGCGTTCCACTACATGGTCGCCGGGGCTGGCGGCGCCTCCATCCGCTGCGCCGAGTATGCCACCTACGGCACCCAGGCGTTGTCAGACCAGGCGCTGGTTGCGCTGGCCGGGCGCCAGGCCTGCCTGCTGGCCAATCACGGGGTAATTGCGCTGGGCAACAATGTGGAGACGGCGCTCAACATGGCGCAACTCGTGGAGGAACTGGCCAAGCAATACCTGCTCAGCCGTATGGCCGGGACTCCCGTGCTGCTGGACGATGGCGAGATGGAGGTCAACCTGGAAAAATTCAAGGATTATGGCAAGCAGGACTGAACTCCATCGGCAGGTCACCGGTTGTTAATGGGGATGGAAATCTGGCAATACATCGTTCTATTACTCGTTGGCATTGCGGTCGGTTTTGTCAACGTGATGGCCGGCGGAGGCTCGCTGTTAAGCATCCCGGTCATGCTGTTCATGGGCGTGCCGGCGCCGGTGGCCAACGGCACCAACCGGATTGCGATACTCGCGCAGATGGCGACCGCAGTCATTGCATTCTTCAGGAAAGGCTATTCCGATTTCAAACTCAGCCTGACCCTGGCCCTGGCCACGGTGCCCGGCGCGCTGGCCGGCGCGCTGGTTGCCGTTCGCCTTGAAGGCGCTTGGTTCAACCGGATCCTCGCAGTCATCATGCTGGTGGTAATGCTGTTCATGGCAACACAAAAGCACGGTCAGGCTTATACCCGATCGCCACTGCACAAGCCGCGGCTGATACTCGCGCATGTTTTGATGGCTATCCTGGGAATCTACGGCGGTTTCATACAGGTCGGGGCAGGTTTTCTGTTCTTGCCGATCCTGTACAAGACCCTGGGTATGGACCTGGTGCGGGTGAATATGCACAAGTCGTTCATCATCACCGTGTACACCACCGTTGCGCTGATCGTGTTTGCCTGGCAATCAGAACTGTTCTGGGTCCTGGGCCTTACCCTGGCCGCTGGCACCTCCATCGGGGCCTGGCTCAGCGCACATGTACAAGTCACGCATGGCGAGAGAGTCATCAGGCTGGCGCTGAATACCGTGCTGGTTCTTTTCATCGTCAAGCTGCTATTCTTTGATTAAGGGAAGCTCTGTAATGTTCGGGTATTGCTCACATTGGATTCAAAATGCAAAGTAAACCGGAAGATCTGAAATGCTGGAAATGCGGCGCCGGCCTGAACTACCTGCTGATGCCACTGTCAAGAAGCGCCCACTGCAAGCAATGCGAGGCGGCGTTGCACGTATGCAGGATGTGCCGCTTTTATGACCCGCGGGTGGCAAAACAGTGCCGCGAGCCGGTCGCCGATGCCGTCAAGGACAAAGACAGGCCGAATTTCTGTGGTTACCTCGAGTTAAATCCCGATGCGTGGGAACCCGCCGATCATTCGGCATCCGATACGGCCGCCGCGGACCTGAATGACTTGTTCGGCCTGGATGCAGAGACCGGAGCAAGCAGCACGGCCGCTTCAGAGGAACAGGCCAGAGAGGAACTGGACGACTTGTTCGATTTGAATAAATGACGCATCCGAACCTTCGAGATCAGGACGCTGCTTATCTCCCATTACATGTAACTGTAAGCGCTAGCCAGGGTATTCCACCGTCCCACTCCCGCGGAAGCGGGAGTCCAGTCTGATACTGTGTCGCCCGAAGGGCGACGCTTTGTTTCACTGGATTCCCGTTTGCACGGGAATGGGAGGGGGGCAAGCTGAAATGAGGGAGTCCAGTCAAATAGTGTTAACCCACCAGGGCGCGCAATTCGGCGCCGGGGTCGTCCGCTCTGAGTAACGCTTCACCAACCAGGAAGGCATGCACGTCACGACTGCGCATAAGCTCGATATCTGCGCGGTTTTGTATGCCGCTCTCCGTCACCACGGTCCGGTCCGGGAACATGTCCGGCAACAGGTCCAGGGTCGTCTGCAGTGACGTTTCAAAGGTATGCAGGTTGCGGTTGTTGATCCCTATAAGGGGGGTGCGCAGCAGCAGCGCGCGCTCCAGTTCTTCGCGGCTGTGTACCTCCACCAGCACATCAAGGCCGATATCCTCCGCGGTTGTTGCAAGCTCCTGCATGCGCGCATCATCCAGGGCTGCCACGATCAGCAAGATGCAGTCCGCGCCGATGGCTCTTGCCTCGTATACCTGGTACGGATCGATGATGAAGTCCTTGCGTAATACCGGCAGGCCGGTCGCAGCCCTGGCCTGTTGCAGGTGCCGATCCGAACCCTGGAAATATTTTTCATCGGTCAGTACAGAGAGGCATGCGGCGCCGGCTTTGGTATAGGTTCGGGCAAGTTCGACCGGGTCGAAATCCGCGCGAATGACGCCCTTACTGGGCGAAGCCTTCTTAATCTCGGCAATCAGCGCCGGGTTACCGCTATCGATTGTGCGCCGCACAGCGTGATAAAACCCGCGGCAAGGAGCAGCCTTCTCGGCTTGTTGCATTACCTGCGCCTGGGGCACAGACGCTTTTCTTGCAGCCACCCAAGCGCGCTTGTATTCCACTATGGCCGCCAGCACGTCAGTCGAATTCAATCTGAATACCCTGTTGTCAGTTGGCCAGCCGGGCCGTCAGCGACGCAAGCTCATGTAATTTTTTTAATGCCTCTCCCGACGCGATGGCCTGCCTGGCGAGTTCGACTCCCTGTTCCATGTCCGGCGTCAGGCCGGCCACGTAGATCGCCGCGCCGGCGTTCAGCAATACGACATCCCGGGCCGGCCCCGGGTGGTCCTCCAACGCCGATAACATCATATCGCGACTTTGTTCGGCGCTGCTTACGACCAGGTCGGACAGGACCCCGGGGGTTATCCCGAATTGTTGCGGCGTTACCTGGTATTTTGCAATATTTCCATCCTTGAGTTCGACCACATCGGTAGCGGACGCGTTGCTGATCTCATCAAGCCCGTCCAGGGAATGCGTCACCATGCAGCGCTCACTGCCGAGCCGTTGCAGTACCTGGGCAAATACATCAAGCATGTCCGCCCGGTACACGCCAATCAACTGGCGCTTGACATAAGCCGGGTTGGTCAATGGCCCCAGTAGATTGAATATGCTGCGGACCGCCAGCTCCCGGCGCGGCCCGGATGCGTACCGGGTTGCCGGGTGGTGCGCTGGGGCGAACATGTAGCCCACGCCGACCCGGTTGATGCATTCTGCGACCTGTTCCGGTGTCAGCGCCAGCTTGATGCCAGCCTGTTCCAGCACATCGGCGCTGCCGGAAATGCCGGAAATCGAGCGGTTGTTGTGTTTTGCCACCTTCCCTCCGGCAGCGGCGATCACGAACGAAGCGGTGGTGGAAATATTGAAGGTGCGCACGCCGTCTCCACCGGTGCCGACGATGTCCACCAGGTGCGGATGGTCGATGTACACCCGGACGGCAAATTCCCGCATCACGTCGGCCGCGGCGCTGATTTCCTCAACACTCTCGCCTTTCATCCTCAACGCAATCAGAAAGCCGCCGATCTGCACGTCGCTCAGCTTTCCTGACATCAGCTCTCGCATCACCGACCGCATAGCGTCATCGGACAGGTCGCTGCCATTGATAATTTCATTCAGTGCGGCCTGGAAATCCATCAATGCAAGTCCATCCGGAGAAAGTTTCTCAGCAGGTCATGGCCGAATGTCGTCAAAATCGACTCGGGATGGAACTGTACGCCGTAAACCGGAAAATCCTTATGCCTTACTCCCATGATCTCATCAATGTCCTCATTTTCCGTCGTCGTCCAAGCGGTAATTTCCAGGCAGTCGGGCAGTGAATCCTGTTCGATCACCAGGGAGTGGTAACGGGTCGCGACAAACGGGCTTTCAAGTCCGCTGAATACGTCCGAACTCCGGTGATGAATATCTGACGTCTTGCCGTGCATGATACGGTTGGCGTGGACGATACGACCTCCCAACGCCTGGCCTATGCTCTGGTGCCCCAGACATACTCCCAGGATGGGAAGCTTGTGCATGAACTCATTAATCACCGCTACCGATATGCCAGCTTCGCTGGGGGTGCAAGGCCCGGGCGAAATCACGATATATTCAGGTTCGAGTTCGTGGATCTGTTGCAGGGTAATCTGGTCATTACGGTAGACGCTTACTTCCTGGTCCAGTTCGCCGAAGTACTGGACCAGGTTATAGGTAAAGGAGTCGTAATTATCGATCATCAACAACATCGGTTCTCACCCCGCACGAGCCAGTTCCGATCTCATCGCGGCAATCACTTCCGTATAATCCTCACTGCCGAAGACCGCCGAACCGGCGACAAACGTATCCGCGCCGGCGCCGGCGATTTGCGCGATATTGTCCACCTTCACGCCGCCGTCGATCTCAAGCCGGATATCCTTGCCGGTCGCGTCGATGATGCCCCTGGCGGCGCGCAACTTGTCCAGCGCCGCGGGAATGAAGCTCTGACCGCCGAAGCCGGGGTTGACGGACATGATCAATATCATGTCGATCCTGTCGATGACGTAGCGTGCGTGATCCAGCGGCGTAGCCGGATTGAACACCAAACCGGCGCGGCAGCCATGGTCTCTAATCAGTTGCAGGGTACGGTCCACATGGCGGCTCGCCTCGGGGTGGAAAGTGATGATGTCAGCCCCGGCCGCGGCAAACTCAGGGATGATCCGGTCCACCGGTTCGATCATCAGGTGCACATCCATGGGCGCAGTCACGCCGAAATCCCGCAGCGCGCGCACGACCACCGGACCGAATGTAAGGTTCGGCACGTAGTGGTTATCCATCACATCCACATGGATGTAATCGGCGCCGGCCGCTAGGACCGCCTCCACTTCCTGGCCCAGGCGGGCCATGTCAGCGGAGAGAATGGAGGGAGCTATCAGGTAATCGGACATAGGCGGAGATTATATAGGACTTGCAGGAACTTCTCATTATGAGCGTTTGCCCATTCCGGTGAGGAGACGGTTGGTACGAGCGCGGTCAAACATTAAATCTGAACAGTATCACGTCGCCATCCCGGACTATGTAGTCCTTACCTTCCAGGCGCCATTTGCCGGCATTTTTTGCGCCTTGCTCGCCCTGGTGCGCAATGAAATCGTCATAGGCGATCACTTCGGCGCGGATAAAACCCTTTTCGAAGTCGGTGTGGATGACACCGGCGGCTGCGGCGGCGCCAGTTCCCTTTTTTATCGTCCATGCCCGGACTTCGCGGGATGTAGTGGAAAAAAAGGTATGCAGCCCCAGTATGTCATAACCGGCGCGGATTAACCGGTTCAAGCCGGGTTCAGATAATCCCAGATCACTCAGAAATTCAATTTTGCCCGCCTCGTCAAGCTCGCTGATCTCCGTCTCTATGGCGGCAGAAATCACGATCAGCCCGGCACCGTCATCATCGGCGCGGCGCGCCAGGCGCGCCAACCATATATTGTCGGTAATCCCGGTTTCTTCCACGTTGGCGATGTACAGCGCCGGTTTTGCCGTCAGCAGGCCCAACTCCTTAGCCAAGTCCCATTCGGCGCTGTCAGCCGGCAGCGCCCTGGCCGGCGCGCCCGTATTGATATGGGCGCTGACATTGGCGATGGTCCCGACGCGTGACGCGGCCTGCCGGTCGCCGGTTTTCGCAGCTTTTTCCGCCTTGTCATAGGCTCGTTGCAGACTTTCCAGGTCGGCCAGGCACAGTTCCGTGTGGATGATATCCAGATCCGCAAGCGGGTCTATCCGGCCGCAGACATGGGTGATATTGTCATCCTCAAAGCAGCGCAATACCAGCGCCATCGCATGGGTCTCACGGATGTGCCCGAGGAACTTGTTGCCAAGTCCTTCTCCTTTTGACGCGCCGGCTACCAGGCCGGCGATATCGACAAACTCCATCTGGGCAGGTACCACACGCTCAGGCTTCACTAAACCGGCAATGGCCGATAAACGGCGGTCAGGTGTCGGAACCATGCCGACATTGGGTTCAATAGTGCAAAACGGGTAGTTCTCGGCGTCAGCGCCGGCGCGGGTCAACGCATTGAACAACGTGGACTTGCCGACATTGGGCAATCCGATAATCCCGCATTTAAAGCTCATTAGCCCGAATATCTCACCAATTGATGCGATGATCGCTGAGGATTTTTTGTGTTAGCGGGTGCTCGTGACCGAAAGCATAGTGGTTCTTCTGGTTGAGGGACAAATCGTCAGGATAGACGATTTGCACGGCGAAGGCCGCCCGCAGGGTTGCGCACAGGGATGTGTGCAATGAACATGTGCCCGCTAACGCAAAAAAGACCAGCGAGGGCGCATCAAGCGCTGTGTGTAAAGGCAACATACTCGACAGATTACCATAACTCATTGACAGCAAACATCTATCCGATGCTGACAAGCGAATTGGTGAGATATTCGGGTTAGCCCGAAGGTTGAGTGTGCAAACGGGTCATGGCCTTGTCCTGCTCGCCGGCAAACAACAGCGGCAAAGCCTCTAGGCCTTTTTGGATTGCATCGCTGATCAAGGCCGTATCATCGCGGTCTGGCCTGCCCAAAACATGCGCGAGCACCTTGCTTTTGTCACCCGGATGGCTGATGCCTATCCTCAATCTCAAGTAGTCGCTGTCGCCAAGTTTTTCGCTGATATCCCGCAAACCCTTGTGGCCGCCATGGCCACCGCCTCGTTTCAGGCGAATCACCCCGGCGTCCAGATCGATCTCATCGTGAACAACCAGGATCTGTGCGGTCTCTATACGGTAATAATCGGCGACCGCCCTGAGCGCGCGCCCGCTGCTGTTCATGAATGTCGTAGGCTTGAACAGCAGGCAGCGCATATCCGTTGCGCTGATCCGAGCAAGTTCACCGAAAAACTTTTTATCCGCCGCAAACTGAGTCTTGTTCGCTTGCGCAAGCCTGTCGACAAACCAGAAACCGGCATTGTGACGAGTTGCCGAATAATCCTCACCTGGATTGCCGAGGCCCGTGATAAGTTTGAGTCCGGTTGGCTGATTCACCCGGCAAGGAGACGATCACATTGGACGTGAAGGAAAAAAACGCGGCATAAATGCCCGTCGCTTCCTTATTCGTCCTCTCCCTCTGGCTCGGCGTCCGGCGCTCCCTCCGCCTCGATGTCTTGCAGCGCTTCTTCCGCCTCCTCCTCTTCTTCTACCATTCCCTTCGGCAAACTCACAGTCGCAACCGATGCCGACGCATCACCACCGGACAGCAACGCATAAATTTCCACCCCTTCGGGCAGCACAATATCGCTGAGATGCACGGATTCGCCTAACTGTACGTTCGCCATGTCCACTTCGATGTATTCCGGCAAGTCCCCAGGCAGGCAGATGATTTCCAGCTCAGTCATGATACGGCTTATGATCCCGCCGCCGCTTTTTACGCCCACGCACTGCTGTTCATTAATAAAATGAAGCGGCGCCCGCATGGTGATCTTCTGTTTCTCGTCAATTCGCAGAAAATCGATATGCAGAATATCGGGTTTATATGGATGTCTTTGTAAATCTTTTACTACTACTTGTTCGCTCAGCGCGTCCACATTAAGCGTCAGAACGCTTGAGTAAAATGCCTCGCGGTCGAGCTGGTGCAACACTTCATCATGCGCCAGCGAGATGGACTGTGGTTCTTTCCCGGCGCCGTAAACGGTGCCCGGGGTTCTACCCGAACGGCGCAGACGGCGGCTTGCGACCTTTCCCAGCTCGGTTCGGGTCTTTGCATTTAATTCATAAGCTTGCATTTTATAACTCTCAATCAATAAACATTGAACTCAACGATTCCCCTTCGAAAATCCGGCGAATACTTTCCGCCAGCATTGTCCCAACACTTAGCTGGCGGATTTTACCACAATCGGCGGCCGCGTCGCGCAACGGGATGGTGTCTGTTACCACCAGCTCATCCAATTGTGACGTGGTAATATTGTCCAGAGCCCTGCCCGACAACACCGGGTGGGTACAGTAGGCCACCACCCGCTCGGCGCCGAAATCCTTCAAGGCATTCGACGCGTTGCACAGTGTTCCGGCTGTATCCACCATGTCATCCACAATAATACAGGTGCGTCCCTTAACGTCGCCGATGATATTCATAATCTCTGACTCGTTCGCTTTCGGTCTGCGTTTGTCGATAATGGCCAGATCCGTATCGTCCAGTTGCTTGGCGATGGCGCGGGCTCTGACAACGCCCCCAACATCGGGCGACACCACAATTTGCCCTTCGTACTTGTGCCGCCATATATCACCCAGCAACACCGGCGACGCATACACATTGTCCAGCGGCATATGGAAAAATCCCTGAATCTGATCGGCATGGAGGTCTACCGTCAGGACCCTGGATATTCCCATGATGCCAATCATATCCGCCACGACCTTAGCTGAGATAGGCACCCTGGCCGACCTCGACCTGCGGTCCTGGCGAGCATAACCCATGTAGGGAATCACTGCTGTTACCCGCTCAGCCGAGGCTCTTCTTAACGCATCCGCAATAACCAGCAATTCCATCAGGTTGTCATTGGCCGGCGCGCACAAAGATTGTAGTATGAAGACATTGCGACCACGCACATTTTCGGCAATCTCAACCATGATCTCGCCGTCGCTGAAGCGGCCCACGTTAATCTTGCCGAGAGGCATGTTCAGGTTGCGCGCAATATCCGCCGCCAGGGCCGGATTGGCGTTACCGGAAAACAGCATCACATCATCTAATGACATAGGGAACCTCTGATTAAGTCAGAGGCTCCTACGATACAAGGATGTATCGTCAAAATCAATGACTGTAAGGCATTGATTTTGTGAGGAAAACAAAAATCGCATTTTTGTTTTCCGTACTCTGACAAGTCCACCCTGGACTTGTTCAGAGTTTCCATAAATTTCCCCTGGTGGCAGTTAACCAGATAATTTGGCTGGGGCGCCAGGATTCGAACCTGGGAATGCAGGGATCAAAACCCTGTGCCTTACCACTTGGCTACGCCCCATTACACCTGCAAATTCCGATAGACCTCTGCTGAACACAGTGTCAAAGAAGCTTTGGTTTACAAAGGCGCCTTCAATGAGATTTCGACCGAGAACTGCGGCGAGTTGCAATAGTATAGCATAACTACTGATAAGACTGGTCCGCCGAATCAGTCGAACGGCCACACTTCCAGGCCGTGGATCGCATTCCTGATGTCCATGGACAGATTGACGCTGATTACCGTCTTGTTCGCGTCAAGATCGTACACGGTGATTGTGGAAGGAGAGGAACCGCCAGCGATGAACCTGTCTGAGATGGGACACAGGCCGCGTCCGAAGCCCTGGCGGGCAATTCTCGAATCGTCAACGCCGGCAAAACGGATTTCTTCATCCGGGTAACGCTTTATTCTGAATATCCGATCCCCTCCATTCCGGCCCACGTAACGCACACAATCGGCCTGAGTATCATTGAACAGCACACCGTCCCTATACGGTCGGGCATTATGGCTGCCCGCCGGCAGGTTACAGATTTCTGACACTTTGAATTCCTTGCCGAGGCGCAGTAATGCGCCGGTGCGCAAGCCGCTGAAATAGATGCCGGTATCATGCAGGGAAACCATGTTCAGGTGCAACTTGTTCACGAGGTTTGGACCGTCCGTGGATCCGGGGTTGAACTGATGTATCTGCCACTTGGAATGCGTTTTTTCGACATGCAGACCCCAGGTAAATTCCTCCTGTGTCAGGCTGAACACCAGGATGCTGTCATAGCCCGTCGAGGTCAGGAACAGCAGGTTGTCTCTTTTGCAAATCTCGTGGCAGTGTTTGAGATACGGATTCTTGTATGCGCGCTGTATCTGAAAGTAACGGTTATAAACAAACAGTTCATCGCTGGCGGCGATGTAAATTTCGTCATTATGGAACTCAATGCCGCGCAGTCCGCGGTCCCAGCCTCGGCCGGTAAAATCGATATCCGAGTTATTCCAGTCCACGTGTTGGAAGGCCTCCCGCTGCTCGAAATCGACGCTGTAGATCCCTCCATGACTGTCGCCTTGCCGGCTGCCCCGCACCACCGAAGTGGCGATTAACCTGGGTAGACGCGGCGTGTGATCAGACATACGGGTTGTTCAGTAGCGGCGGTCGATATCCACGACATTCAACAGACGATCGCCATAGTCGACAAAATCCGAGCTTTCCCGGCTGGGCCTGCGCGTGGCAATTACTGATGTTCATGCTCCCGCGTTTTTGTTGTTGCTGGCGGCGCGTAATCGAAGATAAACGTAATTCGATCCTCTGCGCCCTTGTTCATCACGCTGTGAACTTTCTGGTTGTTGATCTCATAGGCCTGCCCTGGTTCCATCCGGTACGGACGGCCATCGATCATGAAACGCACCCTGGAATTGGTGGTGATCGGAACATGGATACGGTGGCTGAAGTGAAATGACGGGTGCGCATCCCGGTGCGGCTTTATCTTCCCGCCGGCAAGGAGTTTCGCCGCCATGGCGCGAATGATGGCGCCGCCGGGAGGATAGCAACTGCCGATGATCCCGCGCATCAACGGCAGGGCCTCATCGGCCAGCCGCTCCCAGCCGGGTTGTTTGCTCACTTCGATGTTTGGCCAGCCGGAACCGTCTGTGAAAACCAGCACAATGGATTCCGTATATCGGTGAACGTCGTATGCATTCTGGCGCAGTTCCTGCTCATACCAGGCAGCCTGTTCCTGGGCAAGAATACGTTCGCGCAAGGTCTCCATATTTACCGGGCCAAGCGCTTTGATCGGTTCCGCAATGTCCATTCAGACAAGCCTATCAGCCCGACCTTCAGGGGTCAAAACTCGTTTTGACCCACACGCCAGGGCCAATCTTTCTATCAGCGGGGACCGATTGCATCCCTTGGCGACAAACCCTCGCCATTTTGCCGGCAGCAGGCGCAGGAGTTCCAAGGCCTGGTCTCTTCCGGACAGCGCCGCGAACACGCTGGCCCCTGTGCCGGACAAGCGGGCCTTTGCCCGGACATTGAGCCAGTCCAACGCCTCCGCCACTTCAGGATAGAGCCGGCGCGCTACCGGTTCGCAGTCATTACGACATCTTCCCTGCAGAAAATCGTCCGGCGCGACCCGAGGTGTCGCGCGCGCCAATCCCGGATCATTGAATATTTGCGCAGTTGCGACCGAAACATTGGGATAGATCAGCAAATACCAGTCTTCCGACAGGTCCATAGCAACCAGCTTTTCGCCTACGCCCTCTCCCCAAGCGGCGAACCCGCGCACGAATACCGGGATGTCAGCGCCCAGGCTCAAACCTGCCTTAGCGAGCTGGTCTGTGGTCAAACCCAACTCCCAAAGGTAATTCAGGGCCACCAGTGTGGTCGCCGCGTCGGAACTTCCGCCGCCTAATCCCCCGCCAATCGGAATCTTTTTGCGGACGCGTATTTCCGCTCCTTTGCCACTGTCGCTGATTTCCTGAAGCAGTCTGGCCGCTCTTACTACCAAATCATCCTGTTGCCGCCACTGGCGGTAATTACGCCGGCAACTAATGCGTCCGTCCGTTGTCGGGGCGATCAACAACTCGTCAGCCAAATCAAGGAACTGGAACACCGTCTGTAACAGGTGGTAGCCGTCGTCCCGGCGACCGGTAACGTGCAGAAAATGATTTATTTTTGCCGGCGCAGGCCAGTGTTGCAGGGACATCAGTTCAGATTCCACTGTCTGACGGACAAGCGCACGCGTAACTGCCCGTTTTCCAGATCCAGTCTCGCCGGCAAACTTATGCCATCAATTCCAGTGTATGTTTTATAACGTATGGACCAGCCACCCTGGCTCAATTCTCGCAGTCTGTTTTCCCCGTCAAGCAGCAGCCGGTCTACTTGCAGGGAAGGCGCAGGCAGACCTCTAATCCAGAACACCAGTTCGGACACCGGGAGACGCCATCCGGCCGCCTGGTAGAGCAAGGACTCCGCGTCCTTGGCCTGCAACACGTTCTTGCCGGCGGCGCGCAATGAGACCGAACCCTCTACGCCGGTCAGCTCATATACCCTGCCGGAGAAAGGGGCGATTACCCGAAGGTCAAACTCATCCTTGCGTTGCGTCCAATATAGAGAGCCTGATCCGGATTCGTTGCGGGCGCGCAGACCTATCCTTCCTTGTAGGCGCCAGGCGTCCAGCCGCGCCAATTCATGCTTTCGAGAGTCCCATGAAGGGATGATCCTGTTTTCTACCGGCGTCTGTACACAAGCACACAGAAAAATTGTCAGCAACAGACATGCAGGGATGATCGGCGCTGACAAGCGTTGCGGACTAGCCCGCATTTCTTACCAGGTGATGCGATGATCGCGCCGGATTTTTTGCGCTGACGGGCGCTTGCAACCGAAAGCATAGCCGTAGCTCTGGTTGATGGAGTATGTGCCCGTCAGCGCAAAAAAGACAAGTGAGGGCGCATCAAGCGTAGCATGCAATGTTGAAATAGTAGCCATATTAATATAACTCATTGACGGCATATATGTTTCGGGTAGCAACAAGCGACCTGGTGAGAAATGCGGGCTAAGGGATGAAACGTTCAATCACATCCAACAGTCGTGAGTCTTCGGGCGTCTGCTGCAAGGCTGTTTCCCAGATTTTTTTTGCCTGTTCCCTTTCACCTCTGACCCAAAGCGCCTCGCCGAGGTGGGCGGCGATTTCCGGGTCCTGTCTGATATCCAAGGCTTTCCTGAGGTACTCTATAGCCTCATCCAGGCGTCCTAACCGGTACAAGACCCAACCCATGCTGTCCAGGATATAAAAATCTGTAGGCCGCAGTTCCAGAGCTCGTTTAATCAACTCATAGGCTTCCTCATACCTGTCGGTAGCATCCGCGAGGGTATATCCCAACGCGTTAAGGGCCTGGGCATGATCTGGTTCACGCTCCAGTATGGACCTGAGATCTGTTTCCAGCAAGTCCAGCCTGCCGATTTTTTCCGCCGCCATGGCCCGCGCGTACAGCAGGTCGGTGTTGTATCCTTTATCAAGTGCTTTCGAGTAAACTGCAATAGCCTCCTCATAACGCTGTGCCTGGATCAGCAGGTCGCCTTCCGCCTGAACCAGGACTTGCTCTTGATGTCCGCTATTCGGTCGAACAGATCGAAGATGGTCCAGCGCCTCGTCTAGCTGCCCCTCCCTTGCCAGCAGCACGGCGAGCCGCACCTGGGCATCAAAATAGTGCTCGCCTTGGTACACGCCCTGGTACCAGGCCACGGCTTCGTCGTAGCGTTGCTTTTCTTCTGCGATGCGTCCCAGATAATAATTGGCGGCATCCGTCAGACGTTCCTGCGCCGATATTTTTTTGAACAGCGTTTCGGCTTGTTCCAGGCGATTGTCCTCCAGATATAACAATCCCAAGGCATACAAGACATCAATATTTTCTGGCGCCCGGACGACCAGCAACTCGAACTGCTCCAACGCCTGGTCAAATTGCCTGGCATCCATCAACAGTCTTGCATAAGCCATGCGTAGGCTGAAGTCATTTTCCTGACGCTGGGCCAGCTTCTGTTCCAGCCATGACAAGGCCTGCTGTTTATGGTTCAGGCGCTGCAGGATCGCGATATAGCTAAGCGCCGCGTTATCATTATCGGGCGCCAGGGCAAGCGTGTCCTCAAGCAATTCACGCGCGCGCTCGAGATCTTCCAACCTGGCTGCGACATGCGCAAAAGCATACAGCGCGCCGGGGGTATTTTCCTGCGAAGCAACCAGTCTCTCCATCACTTCCAGCGCCGCCTCCTTGTCTTTTTCGCTTCCCAATAAATTGGCGATCATCCATAGCTTCTGGTCTGCTTCCCCTTCCGAATAAGCAAAAATATCCTGCAAATGTTCAGCCGCCTGCGTCAGGTCGCCAGCGCGCAAGGTCAAGATGGCTAACGCCTGGTGAGGGTCGGGATTGCGTGGATCCAGTTCCATCCAGAGGCGGGCCGCGGCCAGCGCCGCGTCATCATCGCGGGCGTAAACCGCGATGCGTGCGGCCCGCTCGGCTATCCTGTGGTCTCTGGTGCGATGAGCCAGATCCAGATAATACTCAATCGAGGTGTCAAGCATACCCCTGTGCCCGGCTATTTCGGCGACCAGCAGTTTGTAGAGCAGGTCTTCCGAAAGAGCTATTCTGGGGCGTACCGGTTCGACATCGGTAATCTGCGCCTGCATTTCCGTATCTGCGCGCGCTGACTCGGAATCCAAAGGCGTCACCGTGTTCAGGTTTGTCTGGGCACAGGACGCCGTCATGAGCGCGATCAGGCACGACACGGCGACGCTTGTGTGGCGTTGGAGTATTCTTATAGCTGACATATAGCGCATCCCGCGATTGTATCCTTAACCCGAGGTAAATCAAAACCGGACAACGTGATAGAATATATCCAATTATGGCGCTTTTGGCTTTTGGTCTCAACCATACGACTGCTCCCCTGGAGGTACGCGAAAAAGTGACCTTCGGCGAAGATGTGCTGGAGGGAGCGCTGACCGAGTTAACCAGGCAAACGGGCATTGACGAGGCGGCTATCCTGTCCACCTGCAACCGCACCGAAATCTATTGCAACCTGAATGCGGTCGATCAGTCCGAACCTATTGACTGGTTTTCCGGCTTTCATGGTTGCCGGGGAAATGAATTGCGCGGCTATCTTTACACTCACCCGGACGCCGGCGCAGTCAAACATGTGCTGCGCGTTGCCAGCGGTCTGGACTCGATGGTGATTGGCGAACCCCAGGTGCTGGGGCAACTGAAACAAGCTTACCAGGCCGCCAGAGAAGCTGGCAGTATTGGGAAATTGCTGAACCGGCTGTTTCAGCATTCGTTCAAAGTCGCCAAAGATGTGCGCAGCAATACCATGATCGGAGATCATCCTGTGTCCGTCGCGTACGCGGCTGTGCGGCTTGCCAAACAGATATTTGGCGATCTGTCCAGGCAGACTGTGTTGCTCATCGGCGCGGGTGAAACCGTTGAGCTGGCGGCAAAACACCTTAATGACAGTGGCCTGCAGAAGATGATTGTCGCCAACCGCACACTGGACAGAGCGCAGAAACTGGCGCGCGAATACTCCGCTTACGCGATCACATTGGAGGAAATACCTATGCGCCTGGATGAGGCTGACATTGTCATCTCATCTACCGCCAGCTCCGTCCCGTTGCTGCACAAGAGCGCCATGGAGACGGCGCTGTTGCGGCGTAGACACAAACCGGTCTTTGTTCTTGATATAGCCGTGCCGAGAGATGTAGAGCCCGAGGTGGGCGAACTGGAAGATATCTATTTGTACACCGTTGACGACCTGAAGAGTATTATCGATGACAATATCAAAACCCGGCGCGAGGCGGCTGGGCAGGCGGAACAGATTATCGACGCCGAGGTGACCCGTTTCATGGACTGGGTGGATTCACAGGATATCATAGCAACCATCCGGGCGCTGCGCAGGCAGGCAGAGCAGGCACGCGCGCAAACACTGGAAGCGGCGCTGCTGAAATTGCAGCGCGGCGCGGCGCCCAAAGACCTGCTGCGCGAAGTGACGCGGTCGCTGACCAACAAATTGATCCACCCTCCCAGCGCCAGGCTGAACAGGCTTGATGCCGGTGACAAAGAGGCTATGCTTCGGGCAGTCCGGAGTTTGTACGACCTGACTCCGGATGATGATCTGCATTCCGAGGAAGATACATAATCGCTCCGGCGCGGATTTATCCCATGAAAGAAAGTCTACAAGCGAAACTGGAAAAGCTGAGCGTCCGCCGGGAAGAGATCTACGCGCAGTTGGCTGTGCCCGACGTCATCAACGATCAGAATCGCTACCGGGAACTTAATAAGGAAGCGGCGGAAATCGGCCCCATAGTAAATTGCTTTAACAACTACCTCTCAAGCCAGACCGCTTTGGACAACGCCAAAACCATGTTGAAAGATGACGATCAGGAGATACGAGAACTTGCCGCCGAAGAAATAGAGGCTTACCGGCAGCAGCTCGAGGCGTTGGAAGCGGAACTACAAAAACTCCTTTTGCCAAAAGACCCGTCGGACAAAAGCAATATCTTCCTGGAAATCCGCGCAGGCACGGGCGGCGAGGAAGCGGCATTGTTCTCAGCAGATCTCATGCGCATGTATTCCCGATATACAGAGCAGCGCAACTGGCAGCTTGAACTATTGAGCGCCACGGAAAGCGACCTTGACGGATACAAAGCGATTACCATGCGCATCATTGGCAACGAGGCTTATTCCCGGTTGAAATTCGAATCCGGCGCGCACCGAGTACAACGGGTGCCGGAAACGGAGTCTCAAGGGCGCATACATACGTCGGCCTGCACTGTTGCGGTGTTACCCGAGGCCGACGAGATCAATGAAATCGAGCTCAATTCGGCCGACCTGCGGACGGATACCTTTCGCGCGTCCGGCGCCGGCGGCCAGCACGTTAACAAAACGGATTCAGCCATTCGCATAACCCACCTGCCCAGCGGTATAGTCGTGGAATGCCAGGACGAGCGCTCCCAGCATAAAAATCGCGCTCGGGCCATGTCCTTGTTGCGGGCGAAACTGCTTGCCGCCGAAAAAACGAAACAGGCAATGGAAATTGCCGAAAATCGGCGCAATCTAATCGGTTCAGGGGATCGGTCGGAACGCATCAGGACTTATAATTTCCCGCAGGGCAGGGTGACCGACCACAGGATCGGTCTTACCCTGTACCGCCTCGAAGAAATCTTACAGGGCGAGCTGGATATGATTATTGACCCGTTGATCAACGAACACCAGGCTGATCAACTGGCCGCCCTGGGTGAAGAATGAGCGCGTATTAACGATGCGGAACGTCAGACAATTGCTGCAGTTTGCAAGCGGCCGGCTTGGCATTTCTGATAGCCCGCGCCTGGATGCTGAAGTGTTGCTTGCCAACGTGCTCGGAATTGAGCGGAGCCGACTGTATGCCTGCCCGGAGATGGTTGCGCCGCAAGCTTCCGTCGCAGACTTCCTGCGCCTGCTGGAGAGCCGGCGCGCCGGATACCCGGTGGCTTATCTGACCGGGCACAAGGAATTCCGGTCCAGAACATTCCAGGTAAACCGCCATACCCTGATACCCAGACCGGAAACGGAATTGCTCGTGGAAGCCGCCCTGGAGCGACTTCCGGTTCAAGGCCAGGCTGAGGTTCTTGATCTGGGAACCGGGAGCGGCTCGATCGCCATCGCCATTGCAGCCGAGCATCCTGATTGCGCGGTCACGGCCATAGACCTCAGCGCCGATGCGCTGGCTGTTGCCCGGAAGAATGCCGCAGCAAACAATGCCGGCAATGTATCCTTTGAGCGATCGGACTGGTTCGCGAATCTCGGCAATCGGCGTTTCGACGCCATTTTATGCAATCCCCCTTATGTGCATTTTCCCCGCACGGGGCTGCCACCCGAGGCGCTTCGGTATGAGCCTCGCCTGGCGCTGGACGGCGGACATAACGGTACGGCTTGCCTCAGGATCGTCATTGCAAGCGCTTTCAGGCATATCAAACCGGGTGGCTTTATGATCGTCGAACATGCCCACGACCAGGCTGACTTCGTCAGAGAACAATTCAGGGTCAACTATTACCGTGATATCAGCAGCGAGCGCGACTATGCCGGCCTTGAGCGCTATACCTGCGCTTTGCGCGGCTGACCCCATGAACGACGAACAACTGTTGAGGTACAGCCGGCAAATTATGCTGCCTGAGATAGACGCACAAGGGCAACTACGGCTGGCACAATCTACGGTCCTAATGATAGGCGTCGGAGGGCTGGGCTCCGCCTGCTCCATTTACCTGGCGGCAGGCGGTATCGGACACATCATCCTTGCCGATTTTGACCATGTGGACCTTTCCAACCTGCAACGCCAGATACTCTATAATACTGCCGATATCGGGCGGCCCAAGGTAGAAGCTGCCGCCGAACGTTTGCGCGCACTTAATCCGGACGTAAAACTGACTCTGATTGAACGCGCGTTGGCGGAGGACGAATTATTGAACTACGCTCGGCAGGCGGATGTCATTATCGACGGCAGCGATAATTTCACGACGCGCTTTGCCGTGAACAAGACTTCCGTTTTGACCGGAACGCCGCTGGTTTCCGCTGCCGCTATCCGTTTTGAAGCGCAGGTCAGCGTATTCAACCCGAATAGCGGAACTTCTCCCTGTTATCGCTGTCTTTACAAAGACGATGCGGAAGTGGAAGCAACCTGTACTGCCAACGGCGTGCTGGCGCCCTTGCTGGGCATCGCCGGGAGCATCCAGGCAACGGAAACCATGAAACTGCTCATGGGTCTGGGGGACACGTTACAGGGACGTCTGCTGCTAATTGACGTTATGGCAATGGAATGGCACATAGCTACACTGCCAAAAGACCCTGATTGTCCAGTGTGTGGTAAAATGCGCGCAGATGTGTGAACCAATATAAATATGAACAATCAGGGATTAAAAATGCGCTTTGTCACCATAACAATGGGCGTCTTGTTGCTCATCTCTCTGATCGCGACCGCCCAGGAAGATGCGCAGATCTCCAAGGAATTCACCAAGACTTATCGCGCCTATAATACCGCCTACTCACAACGAAATTATACGCGCGCTGCCGATCTTGCGCGCAAAGCGCTTGACCTGGCTATAGGTGAACTTGGCGCGGACCATGAAAAGATTCCTGTCCTGCAGGTCAACCTTGCCCATGTCCTGATCATAATGGGAGAAATGGAACAAGCTGAGCCACTCCTGCTGCAGGCAAAAGCCAAGATGATCCAGCAACTTGGCGCGGATAGTCCGGATCTGATTACCATTCATGAGGACCATGCCAAGATCTATGCCAGCAAACAAGAACTGGACAAAGCCAACGAAGAGCTAGACACGATCATCTCGATCATTACGCAACAGGCAGGCGCCAGGGCGCCGGGTATCGCCAATGTGCTGGTCCAGCAAGCGGCCATTCATATCGCCCAGGAAAAGATGGACAAGGGTGAGGCAGCCTATCTTGAGGCGCAGGCTATTTTCGACGAGAACTTTGGCCAGGGCAATGTGCGTTCCGCGGACGTTATCTCTTTGCTCGGAGATATCGACATAACCCGCCGGGACTATGAGCAGGCGGAACAGAAATACCTGGAGGCGTTGCGCATCTATGAGGACAACCTGGTCGAAGATGATCCGATTGTTGTAGCAAACCATTCCCGCCTGGCGAAATTGTATGTCGCCCTGCGCGACGATAAATTTGCCGACCACGCCGACAAGGTAATCCGTTATACTCCAGATAAGGACGGGCCGGCCGTACCGCTGTTTGTGATGCAACCAAAATACCCGATTTTCGAAGATGGCGTCAGACCGACAGGGTGGGCGTTGGTGGAATTCACGGTCACCATGGACGGGCGCGTTATGAATCCGGAAATCGTCGAATCGAGACCGGGGAATATTTTTAACCAGGTAACCCTGGATGTCACCCCGACTTGGCGGTTCAAGCCCAAGGTAGTGGACGGGCAGCGAGTGGACCAGGAAAATACCCGGGTGCGGCTGGTGTTTATCGAGGACAACATCGAGGTGTACTTCGGGGAGTTGAAACTGTGAATTTAACCCGAAAATCGGCAGGAAGGCTAATTCACGCAACAGCTTGCCGGCGCCGCTTAAAGAAAGTCTGATTAAGTCAGAGTTTTCTTAATTAAAAAGAACCAGCGCCCATACAAGAACGACATTACCCAAGGCCAGAAATACGGCTGCAGAGGCAATGTCCTTGGCCTTGCCGGACAATTCGTGGTATTCAGCGCCAATACGGTCCACCACATACTCAACACCAGTATTGATCAATTCGACGATCAATACGAGCAACACACTGCCGGCCAGTAATGCCCGTTCAACCCCGTTGTCGCCCAGCCACAGACCGAGGGGCAATAAAACTGCGGCCAGAGCCAGTTCCTGCCGAAATGCCACCTCTGTTTTATAGCAGGCAACCAAGCCTTGACAGGAGTACATTGCGGCCCTGATGATGCGGGCAATCCCAGTCGGTTTTTTTTCTTCCGTCATTGAACGCAGCAAGTGATCGTTTCCATACTGGCATTATAAAGAATTTACAGAAGGGGATGATAGTCAGTCGGCAAAATCAGGCTGAAAGATTACCAGGTGGTCGATCTCCGGGCGGATGCCTATTTTTTCACCTATAGCGTGGTCGTGATGGCTGGGCGCCAGGCTTAGTATCCGGGTGCCGCTGGGCAAGGCCAGGGTATAGAGAAACTGGGCGCCACGGAAGACCTTGTCCTCAATTAGAGCAGTCTGTTGGCTGGCGTCGTCGTGCGCAATGTCGTCCGGGCGTATCAAAACGGACACCCTGGACCGCGTCGCGCTACCATGGGGAGCGGCGGCGCTCAGCACGCCCAGTTCTGTCTCTATCTCCGTATTGCTCAATACGACGCCGGCTAGCAATACACCTTCACCGATAAATCGGGCTATCTGCGGATCTGCGGGACGATGGTAAAGGTTGAAGGCATTATCCCATTGCAACAGTTTGCCGTCATGGATGACACCGATCTCGTCCGCCATAGCAAAGGCTTCAAGCTGGTTGTGGGTCACCAGGATGACGGTGACGCCGTCCCGCTTGAGGATTGCGCGCAGTTCTCGGGCGAGCTGCTCCCTAAGCTCTATATCCATGTTTGAGAACGGTTCATCCAGCAACAGAATATCCGGACGCGGAGCCAGCGCGCGCGCGATAGCAACCCGTTGTTGCTGGCCGCCCGATAGCTGGTGCGGAAATTTGTGCTGGAAATCGGCGATCTCCAGCAACTGCGCCAGCTCGTCTATCCGGCGCTGGCGTTCCACTTTTGCAAGCTCCCGCAAACCGAATGTTATGTTATCGCGCGCGCTCAGGTGTGGAAACAGCGCGAAGTCCTGGAACACCATACCCACACCCCTTTGCTCTACCGGAACCAGCGCGGCAGGACTGCTGACACAGCGTCTATCGATCCGGACTTCGCCATGCTCGGGCCGCTCAAACCCTGCGATGGCGCGCAACAAGGTGGTCTTACCGCAGCCGCTCGGGCCCAGCAGACAGCCGATATCCCCTTGCCCAAGACGCAAGGAGAGGTCTGAAATGACGGTTTTGCCATCGAACCGGATCGTGAGGTTTATGATTTCAAGCATTGCCGGTACGGGAACGTGAAATTGCTCTACTGAGTATAATAACCGGAATGATACCTGCCAGTACGATCGCAAGCGCCGGTAACGCCGCTTCCGCCAGTCTTTCTTCATTAGCCAATTCATAGGCGCGAACCGCCAGCGTATTAAAATTGAACGGCCGCAGTATCAGCGTTGCCGGCAGTTCCTTCAGGACATCGACAAACACCAGCAGCATGCCAGTGAACAAGCTCCCGCGCAGGATCGGCGCATGCACTTGCCGCAATAACCCGAAACCGCTGACACCCAGGCTCCGCCCTGCTTCGTCCATGGACTGTTTGATCCTTTCCAGGCCCGCTTGTGCGGTATTCAGGGAAAGGGCCATGAAACGCACCAGATAGGCAAACACCAGAGTGGCAATTGTCCCGCTGAACAGCAGGCTATGATCTGTGCCGGTCAGGAAACCTAACCAGTCTCCCAGGCGGTGGTCCAGCCAGCTCAATGGGATCAGCGCCCCCACCGCAATCACCGCGCCAGGAACAGCGTAACCCATGCCCACCATACGACTGGTCCCGTTGGTCATATGCCCTGGATGTTCACGCCGGGCATAGGATATTGCCAAGGCCAGAGCAACCGCGAGCAAGGAGGTGATGAGCGCCAGTTCAAGGCTGCTCCGGACCAGGGCGAAATAACCGCCTCCCACTGAAGAACGCCAGGTTTGCATTGCCCATAACATCAACTGCGCTACCGGGATGATGAACCCGAACAGAACCGGTGTCGCGCACAAGCACAGCGCAACCAGCGCGTATCGATTATTCAGGGATGTCTGCGTCATGCGCGTGTAACGGGCGCTGGTATGGTGATAGCGGGACAAACGTCGCGACCGCTGTTCCAGCACGACCAGACATAACACAAAAAACATCAGCAACGCGGAGAGCTGTGCCGCGGCCAGGCTGCTTCCGAGCCCGAACCAGGTCTTGAAGATGCCAGTGGTAAACGTTGCCACACCAAAGTACTGCACGGTACCGTAGTCTGCTAGCGTTTCCATCAGTACCAGGGACAACCCCGCGAGGACGGCCGGCCGTCCCAGCGGCAGCCCCAGCTTGAAGAACGCGCGCGCCGGCCTGACGCCCAAGGTGCGCGCCACCTCTACCACGCAGGCGGATTGCTCCAGAAAAGCGGCCCGGGCCAGAAGATAGATATACGGGTACAGCGTCAGAGACAGGACCAGCGTCGCGCCTGGCAGAGAACGAATATCGGGAAACCAGTAATCGCCGTATTGCCATGAGAACTCCGCGCGTAACCAGGACTGTAATGGCCCGGCCACATCCAGCATCCCTGTATAGGTATAGGCGACGATGTACGCGGGCATGGCCAGCGGCATCAGCAATGCCCATTCCAACTGGCGGCTGCCGGGAAACCTGTACAGGGTTACCAGCCAGGCCGGGATAACACCCAGCGGTAGAGACAGGCAGCCCACACCGAGCGCCAGCAACAGGGAATTGCTGATGTACTCGGCAAGAACCGTCTCGTGCAGGTGCTGCCATATATCGCCGCTGGACTGGAAAACCGATACCGCCACTACGACCACCGGCAGCATCAGAACTCCGGATGCCAACAAGGTCAGGACGACCCAGGGAGGATAAAGCCTTAACCTGTCAGCCAGCATAGACGCGCCGAGCCGGCTTTTCAGCTACTTCCAGCCGGCCCGGTCCATCGCGCGCACGGCTTCCTGGTTTTTTTCTCCCAATACCGCCAGGTTCAGGCTGTCCGCTGTGAATGAACCCCACGACTGCAGGATGCTCCCCCCCGCAACGCCTTCCCTCACCGGAAATTCATGGTTCGTCTTTCCATACCACTCCTGGGCCGGGACGCTGACCAGGTATTCAAGCAGGCGGACGGCGTCCTCCTCGTGTCTTGCAGACCTGGTAACCCCGGCGCCACTGACATTGACATGCGCGCCGCGCCCATCCCCCTGTCCAGTCTGGTTCGGCCAGAACAGCGCAACCTGGTTTGCCGCGGTCACTTCAGCGCCGATATCCGAACTTAGCATTCCTGCCAGATAGTAGGTGTTGACCAACGCCAGGTTGCATTGCCCTGCAGCCACCGCCTTGATCTGGTCCCGGTCTCCGCCTTTCGGATCCCTGGCAAAATTGGTTACCAAACCATTGATCCATGCCTCCGTCTGCTCTCTCCCGTGGTGGGCAAGCATAGAAGCCACCAGGGACTGGTTGTAGATGTTGGACGAGGAGCGCACACAAAGCTGGTTATGCCAGACCGGGTCGGCTAAGGCCTCGTAACTGGAAAGCCGGTCCGGCTTGAGGTTCGAGATGGAATACACTATTACTCGCGCCCTGATTGACAAGCCATACCAGTACCCCTGAGGGTCGCGGTAGGTTTCCGGCACAGTCTCATTGAGCGTGACGGATGAGATTGTCTGTAACAGCCCCTGATCTTTCGCCCGAAATAACCGCCCCGCATCCACGGTCAACAACAGGTCAGCCGGCGATTTTTCACCCTCCAGTTCCAAGCGCTTGATCAACGCATCCGCCTTGCCGGTCACCAGGTTGACCCGAATGCCCGTTTGTTTCGTAAATTCATCGAATAACGGTTTGATCAATGCCTCCTTGCGGCCGGAGTAGACATTGACTTCATCTGCCAGCCCTGTTTGTAACGCCAGGACCAGGGAAAATAAAACGGATATGTATTTCATATTGCCCCTTTTTGTATAGGAAACCTCATGATCAGGACGCTGCATAATGCATGTAACTGTTGGAACAGGGCAGGGCATTTTCCATACCACTTCCGCAACAGCGGGGGTCCAGTCAGATTCTGTGTCGCTTGAAAGCCTGCCCCCGTGAAAACGGGGGTTTTCACGGGAATGGTACAGGGCACAGGTCAGTTAGTAAACCTTACACAGCATATAAGGATCGCGCCGGAATATACCAGCGCTTATTCAATCTGATATCGTGTGTCAGAGATCATCGTTCCCACAACATCTGGAATCGAGCCGGCAATAAATGGGTGTGAAACGCGAGTTAAAATGTAACCCGCAACCCCCCTGATAGGGTTCGACCCTTGTTTGGCCGAGCGCCGTAAGGATGCCGGCCCAGAATAGCTTCCTCACCTGTCACGTTTTCGATTCGACCGAACAAGGTGACTTTGTCATTGAACAGATAACGTCCGGCGATATCGACATTCAGCGAGTTGTCGGTGCGTTCAAACTCACCGCAGGCTGCGCGCGCGCATACTTCGTCCACGTAATCGATGCTCAAATACGCGTTCCAGCGCGTTTGTTCGATGCCGGCCGATATACGCAACTGATGTTCCGGAATATAAGGGATCGGGTCGCCCTTGTTCACATCGCCGAAATAATCCGTGTCCGCGATATCCGAATCAAATTCTGAATCAATGTAAGTATAAACCAGCGAGAGAGGCGCGCTGAATGTCTGTTTTGGGGTCAGGTTCACTTGCAACATCGCTTCCACGCCGGCGACCGTTGCCGCGTCGCCGTTAAAGGCATCGCCCGTCGTGCAGTCAACGCCGGAGGAAGAGGTGCATTCACCAAGAATATTGTCGTAATCGCTAAGGAACCCGATCACTTCGGCATGGAGGCCGTTGCTGGCATGGCGGAACCCAAGTTCATAATTGATTGCCTTTTCCTCTTTCACGTCCGGCGAATTACTGGGCGCGGTGAAACCCTTGTGGACGCCCGCCAACAACGACAAATTGTCGCTCATGCGGTACAGAATGCCAAGACCAGGGAGCCAGACCTTGGTACTGTTGTTGCGGCTGTCCCGGAACTTATTGCGGGCGCCGGCCTGTTCGCCCCGGTCGTTCCAGCGGGTGCGTTTCTGATCGATATCCTCATAACGCAGACCCGGACTGACCACCCAATTGCCCCACTCGATGTGATCGTAGACATGAATAGAGACCGCCTCAGCCTTCTGCACACGGTTGCCGGCATTGCCGAGCAAGCCCAGGTCGTCCAGGATCAGCCTGCCGTTTTCCTGGTGATAGCTGCTGTTGCGTTGTAGACGGTCTTCTTCGTCCTCGTGGTAGCGGATTCCGAACTCCAGGTTATGGCGTGACGCGCCGATATCTCCGTTCCAGTTGAGAACGAACTGCGCGCCGCGGGAATAGTATTCACGGGCGTTGGACCGGAGCTGGATGCTACCGGGCGCGGTATCAACCGTTCCATTCAGGATGTCTTGCAGTTCCTGCGGGCTAAGCCCGCCCAGCGAACTTCCCTCATTGATTGCCCGAATGACATTGAACCAGCTAGTCCGGCTGAGTTCTTGAGCATTTGCGCTGCCGTCCGCATCCAGTCCCTCCGTTTTGAACCAGTTGCGCTCGTGTTCATTGTTGTATCCCGTCAGCGCGACATTCAGATTGTCTGTAAGTTCAAGCTTATAGCGCAATATGTACTGGAAGTGCTCGGTGGCAATATTATCAAGTTCTGACACACCGTAACGGCGGTAGGCATCCTGCTCAAAATCAGCGTCGGTCAATCCCAGGTAGCTCTGCTCCGAATCCTGGTCCGCATATTGAAACTTGAAATCCAGTTGCTGGCGGGAATCGGGCGAAGCATAACGCAGTTTCAGTGTATAATCCTCCAGCCTGATTCCGGTGTCGCCGCTGTTATTATCCAGACGCTGGAAACCATCTGCGCCCCATTGATGGGTTTCAACCAGGAATCCAAGACCTTTTCCAAGTTCACCCCCGTAATGGGCATGGACGCGGTAGGTCGCATCCTCACCGCCCTCTGCCATGACCATTCCTTGCAGCTCTTCAGGAATTGGCGTCGAGATCATATTCAGCGCGCCGCCGATGGTATAAGGTCCCTGGGTAATGGCAGCCGGACCTTTCAACACCTCGAAGGCATACATGCGGCCTGCGGTAGGAAAGTAATAGGCGGACGGCGCAGAATAAGGAGCCGGAGCAATCAGCACATTGTCTTCGAGGAGAGTAACACGACCGCTACGCTCGGTGGCAACGCCGCGGATACTGATATTGGGACGTAGTCCGTAACCGTCTTCCACCTGTATTGACACACCCGGTGTCTCGCGCCCTATACGCTGTATATCGGAATAGGAAAATTTCTCCAGTTCCTCCTTGCCGATATAGTGGGCCGACCCGGCGACTCGCCGGGCATCTGTCTGGCTGCCGACAACGGTCATCTCTTCATCGATATCGTATTGTTCAGCGAGCGCCTGGTAGCAGGAAACAGTCAGCGCCAGTCCCGCGCAAACGACTTTTGCGGTCTGACGTCGAAGCGTGACATGCAATGTGCTGTTTTGATAACGTTCGCGCCAACAGGATATCATTGAAAAAAATTCTCTCATAACATCTACCTTGGTATTTTAATTAAGCTCTGAACGTGTCTTTCCAGTACCAGTCAGAGCGATACATGCCTGTGTCATGGAAACCCATCGCTTAATCAGAGGCTCCTTAATTCAGTCGGCCAGCGACTCCATTGTTGTAACCGAAGCAAATTTTAACTAAACACGAGACTTGTTGCAAATAATAACCATTCTCATTTGTAATTGCAATAGCGCTAACATATTAACAAAGAACGCGGGGCACCAGCGATTATTCTGCGTTGGTTATTCTTAGGATGGTTGCGCTTCGTTGCGAGCGCAAGGTTGGTCGAACCGAAGTGTGGCTATTCTACGGTGGCGGTTCTGAGACAGGAAGAAGCAGCCATGAAAGCCTCTGCCAGACAATCTTGTATACAGTCGTCACAACTCCCGCAGATGCGCTCTGCATCCAGTCTTTGCCTTAGCTGCCCGGTGGTGCGGGCGCCTTCATCAATGGCCTGCTGGATTTGTCGTTTTGTTACCGCGTTACATACACATACATACATCTGGTTATGTTCTCCAACTGAAGATTGGTATGTAACACGAATAATAGGACAAATGAGAATCATTTGCAACATATATTTTTTGTTCCCCCTGGACTAAGGCAGGAAGCCTCAGAAAAAAGGTTGGCGTCTTAGCGTATCGCGCCTCTGACCTGTAGCACCGTTTGACCTCACATCTTGGATTGTTGGTAATTCTCAAGACCGACTTTTTCTATCAGCCCCAGTTGCGTTTCCAGCCAATCCACATGTTCTTCCTCGTTGTCCAGAATATCCTCCAAGAGTTCGCGGGTAACGAAATCCCGTTCGGATTCGCAATGGACTATGGCCTCGCGCAACATCGGGATGGCAAGGTGTTCCTGTTTCAGGTCGCATTCCAGCATGTCCCGGGTGTTCTCGCCTATAAACAGCTTGCCCAGGTCCTGCAAATTCGGCAGCCCTTCCAGAAACAGAATCCGTTCGATGAGCTTATCGGCATGTTTCATCTCATCCACGGATTCATGGTATTCATGTTCATCCAATTCTTTCAGGCCCCAGTCCTTCCACATACGGGCATGCAGGAAGTACTGGTTGATCGCCGTCAATTCGTTCTTGAGTATTTTGTTGAGGTACTCAATTATTTTCTTGTCGCCTTGCATAACTAACCTCTAAAATTAAAATGAAATTAAGGTTTCCATAATTCAGATGTTCTGACGGCTGTCCGAATAACGGAAACCAATATGAATCGTAATGCAGCAAAACAGGTGTGTCAAGTATAACTTATTGATATTAAATGAAAATCGTTATTATTTATACTTGCGAGAACTTATTTGTGATTGCTTTATATGCATGATCTGCCGACCCTCACCGAAGTAACATGAATACCGATCCAGCGCGCCCAGAAATCTCCTGGTTTTGTGTCAGGCGCAACGGCGCGGCAAAACACTACGGTTGGACCGAAAACGTTTCTCCGTACCAACTACTGAAGCAAAGCCGAGCGCGCAAGGGAGATGTCGTCGAAATATGTATCTGCTCTGACTTCCGCCCTGTTACACAGGATCGATTTGCGCGGGTTTTTTCTCAGCGCGCGCGCGGTCTGATAGGGATGGAAATTCATTTCCGTGGTGATATAGCTCGATTTGCGCCTACTTGGATACTCTCACACAACATTCGTTTCAAGCGTGCGCTGGACGGGTTTCTTGAGAGACGGGGTATCAATGCCAGTGATTTTGCGGCAGAAGGAAGCCTGCGCGCTTTTTCCGCCCGGCAATTCTTGTTTCCGGCTAACGGGGAGGCGGATGAAATGGAATTATATCGCGGCGCAACTCTGGTAGCGCCGACGCCGGCGTCAGATGAGAATCGCGCCGCTGACCTTGCCGATGGCATTGGCAAATGGATGATCAGCAACCTGTCTCCCAGCGGCGCGTTGCCCTACAAATATTGGCCAAGTCGCGGTGAAGAATCTCCAGCCGACAATGCCATACGCCGGTTTCTGGCGACTCTGTCTCTTTCGCGCCTGGCGCGCTTGCGTGGAAATAAGGAAATGCTAGATGCTGCCAGCCTTAATCTTCGTTTCAACCTCAAACGTTATTTTCAGGACATCGGCAACGGCCGGGGCGCCATCGTGGAAAATGCCGGCGCTAAACTTGGCGCCGCGGCTATCGCTGCCTTGGCTATTCTGGAAAACCCGAACCAGGGGCAGCACCTATCAGAGTTGTCAATGCTGGCAGCCGGCATTAATTCTCTGTTTGATAAGGAACAAGGTTTTCGCACATTCTTTTTTCCCCCGGAGCGGGATGGTGAAAACTGGAACTTTTATTCAGGCGAGGCGCTGTTGTTCTGGGCTGAGGCAAGACGCAGGAAAACCGACCTCGCCCCGCCTTTGAAACGCTGTGTTGAAGTCTTCTCACGTTGTCGCGACCGTCATTATCGCGACCGCAATCCAGCCTTCGTGCCTTGGCACACGCAAGCATGTGTGTCGTTTTTCAAGCAAACCGGGCAGCGCGAGTTCGCCGATTTCGTATTTGAAATCAACGACTGGTTATTACCGATGCAACAATGGGAGGGATTGGAGCCAGACCTGCGCGGCCGGTTTTACAACCCGCGGCAACCGGAATACGGTCCCCCTCATGCGGCATCCACCGGCGCTTACCTGGAGGGTCTGGCAGACGCGCTGGCGCTGGCCCGCGCGCTCGGGGAATCAGCCCGGATAAGCGCCTACGAGCGCGTTATCCGGCGCGGATTACGATCCTTGCGGCAATTGCAGTTTCGCGACCAGCATGACACGTTTTATATCTCAAAAAAGAAGGCCGTGCTGGGCGCGCTGCGCACTGAAGTTTACGACAACGCGATACGCGTCGACTCGTCCGCCCATGCGCTGGCGGCTGCGATCAAAATATTGCAGCCTGATAAAATTAAGGAACCTCTGACTTAATTTCAAGGGTTTCTTCATACATAGTAACCTCGTCCCGGCATAGGCAATATATCGAAGATCAAATGCACCCGCGCTGTGCCGGAAGGGTTCCTGGCCTGGTGCTCGGACTTGTTGTCGAATACCCACAATTCGCCTTCTTGCATGACGACAGTTTCGTCCGCACAAGTCAGTGGGCTGCCAGCAAGGCTCTGCAATGTCAGATGGTAGCGGTCTCGCGCCCGATAATATTCTCCCGCGTCCACATGCGGTCGCACCCAGCCTCCCGGTTGCAGCGCAACCAGCGTTGCCCGACCGAGTTCGCCCCCCTCAAGATCGGCAATCTGCTCGCAGAACGCAAGTGCATTGGAGAACCTTTTAGCCATCTTAGTGGCAATGCTCTCATGGACATCGTTGGCATTGACAGCGCCGGCAGGCAAGGGTTTTTTTGCCGTCCGTAAAAAGATGTTTTGCGTGTCCCGTTGGCACCGCACTTTACGCTGACGGCTGGTATCAGCCAACCAGGTTTCCGGGGCAGCGGCCAGTTCCGATAATAGTGGATTTACATCAATGCCTTTGGCAACCAGGGTAAACCTGGATAACGTTTCGCTCCCTGTTAATTCAGGCATTGCGTGAGGTCCTCTATGCGCTGCGAAGGGCTGGTTCAGCGGCATTTTTTCTTCTGTGTTCAAGCGAAGAATTGAAACCTTTAAATTTTGCGGACGCGTAAATTTCTCAGAAGATAAAATCCATTGCATCCAAATCAGCGATGTCGAATCCCTCTAATATAATTGCTCCACCATGTGGCGCCGGAAAATGTATTCTGACGCCGTCCAAAAGACTTTCCAAGGTAAGTTCGCCGAAATCGGTCAGCTCGAACGCAGAAAGATCGATGCGATCCTCCCCATCTGTAAAGTCGACGATAACATCCTCGCCATCTCCGATCCGGAAAAGGAACACATCATCGCCCGGCCCTCCATGAAGCGTGTCATTGCCCTCATCGCCAGCTAGCACATCATCGCCGCTGCCACCGTGCAAGGTATCATTGCCTGTCCCGCCTTCCTGTGTGTCATCGCCACCACGCGGGCCGCCATACAATATATCATCACCGGCGCCGCCTTTGAGAATGTTATTTCGCAGATCGCCAGCCAGTACATCGTTCTCGGGGGAACCGACCAGGTGCATGATATCGGCAAGTTCAATGTCATGCGCCATGCCTGTTTCATCGGTATAAACAACAGTTATTCTGCTGATAAATTCATCTCCTTCAGCATCGCCATGCCGGGCAGTGAAACTATGCAGGCGCACCATGACACCTGCTGTCGAGTTTGCATAGGACAAGGTATCCTCACCTTCGCCTCCTGCCAACCGGTCGGCGCCGGCGCCGCCTATCAGCACATCATTGCCTGCGCCACCGTCTAAAGAATCATCGCCCGGTCCGCCATAATGCTTGTCATCGCCACTCCCGCCTGACAGCGTATCATTGCCTAATCCGCCATACAGGGTGTCATTGTCTTCCCCGCCTGAGAGTTGGTCATCACCACCCCTTGGTCCACCATACAGTATGTCGTTGCCGGCGCCGCCCCTGATTATGTTGTCACGCAGGTCACCGGCCAGCACGTCAGCCTGTCTGGAGCCAACAAGGTGCATGACATAAGGAAGCTGTATCTGTTCTGTCTTGCCGGCTTCATTGATGTATCCGACTGTGATCATTTTGTTAAAGCGGTCGTCTTCAACATCGTCCTTCCTGACCGGAGATGAATGTAGACGCACAACGACTCCATTTGTCGAGGTTTCATAAGAAGCGCTGTCGTCGCCATCACCATCGCCATCGCCGTCACCATCACCATCGCCGTCGCCATCGCCGTCACCATCGCCATCGCCATCACCGTCGCCATCGCCGTCGCCGTCACCATCACCGTCGCCGTCACCATCGCCGTCGCCATCGCCGTCACCATCGCCATCACCGTCACCGTCACCGTCACCATCGCCATCGCCATCGCCATCACCGTCACCGTCACCGTCGCCATCGCCGTCGCCATCGCCGTCGCCGTCACCGTCGCCATCGCCGTCGCCATCGCCATCGCCATCGCCGTCGCCGTCGCCATCGCCGTCACCATCACCGTCGCCGTCGCCATCGCCATCGCCGTCACCATCACCGTCGCCGTCGCCATCGCCATCGCCATCGCCGTCACCGTCGCCATCGCCATCGCCACCTGTTATATCATCATCGTCATCATCATCGCTGCTACTGAAAAAGCTGATCCCCCTGTCAGAAAGCGACTCCCCAAAACCATCAAGCGAAATCGCTTGCTCATCATTTATCGGTGAATTAGAGATGAGAGCAGACATTTCCTGGGAAATATCAAAACCACCAAGTCCAGGATAATCGGCAAGTTCATTGACGTTTTGCATTTGAACCCCTCATAATATCGATTGGCATCGGTTTTAACGCCGCTGTTCAGTGTGATGTCGGGCTTCGATTTAGTAACTATAGCAATAAAATCAATGCAAGTCAATCATAACCCGTTGATTTATAAATGAAAATAATTCTCATTATTAATATTATGGAACCTATGATTAAGTCAGTGGTTCTTCTGATACGTGGATGTGCCGCACTAGAAAGTCCAAGATGGACTTGTTCAAGGCTTCCTTAGAATATGACCAATCCGTTGCTTGAAAACCTGACCCTGCCAGCGTTCAGTCGCATCAAGCCCGAACATATTGAACCGGCTATCGATCAGCTACTGGAAGAACATCGCGCCTTGCTGAAGTCCCTGTTGGAACAGCCCGGGGCGCATACCTGGGAAACATTGTTCTGCCCCCTGGAAGAGAAGGATGATCGATTACAGCGCGCCTGGTCCGCTGTGCGCCATCTGCACTCGGTTGCCGATAATGAAGCGTTGCGTCGCGCCTATAACGCTTGTGTGCCGAAAATGTCCGACCATGACACGGAATTGGGACAAAACGAAGACCTGTTTCGCGCCTGTAAGACCCTGGCGGAAGGCGATGAATATTCCAAACTGGATATCTCGCGCAGGAAAATCATTGATAATACCTTGCGGGATTTTCGCCTGTCGGGCATAGACCTGGGGAAACAGGATAAGCTGCAGTACAAGGCATTGCGGCAGAAACTTTCACAACTGGAGACGCGTTTTGAACAAAACCTGCTGGACGCCACTCACGGTTGGAACAGACTGGTCACAGACAAATCGCAACTTGGCGGACTGCCGGACACAGCCCTGGAGTTGGCAGAACAAACTGCGCGCCAACGGGATCGATCAGGCTGGTTATTCACGCTGGAATACCCCTCTTATCATCCGGTGATGACCTATGCCGATGACCGCCAGTTTCGGCAGGAGATGCATACCGCCTATACTACCCGCGCATCGGAGCTTGGTCCCGATGGCGGAAAATGGGATAACGGTCCATTGATGCAAGAAATCCTGTCCATCCGACAGGAGCTTGCGGCTTTATTGGGCTACAGCAATTACGCGGAATATTCGCTGGTAAAAAAGATGGCTGACGCGCCGCAGGAAGTTATGGCCTTCCTGCAGGATCTGGCTGCGCGCAGCAAAGCGGTGGCCCAACAAGAACTGTCCGTCCTGGAGGAATTTGCCGCAAAGGAATACGGCATGAAGGACTTGCGCGCCTGGGACATCCCCTATTATTCGGAGAAGCTCAGGCAAAAAAAATATGCTTTCTCACAGGAGGATCTGCGTCCTTATTTCCCCTCCCACCAGGTGGTCGAGGGGCTGTTTTCTGTAGTCGGCCGCTTGTATGGCCTCAGCATCAGCGCCAAGGAGGGAATTGAAGTCTGGCATCCTGAGGTAAAGTATTTTGAGATCAAAGATGCAGGCGGGCGGTTGCGCGGCGGGTTTTATCTCGACCTCTACGCGCGCCCGCAAAAGCGCGGCGGCGCCTGGATGGATGAGTGCGTTGTGCGCAGACTGAACCACGGCGCCGTTCAGTTGCCGGTAGCCTACCTGACCTGCAATTTCACGCCGCCGGTATCAGGTAAACCTGCGCTGCTGACCCACGACGAAGCGCTCACCCTGTTCCACGAATTCGGCCATGGACTACACCATATTCTTACACTGGTCGATTATGCGGGTGTCTCAGGGATAAACGGCGTGCCATGGGACGCAGTGGAGTTGCCCAGCCAGTTCCTGGAAAACTGGTGCTGGGAGCGCTCAGCGCTGAACCTGTTTGCGCGCCATTACGAAACCGGCGAGCCGCTTCCGTCCGAATTGTTTGACAAGATGCAACGGGCCAGAACCTTTCATTCCGGCATACATATGGTCAGACAACTGGAGTTGGCCCTGTTTGACTTTCGTCTACATTATGAGCGGCGCGGCGAAGATACCGACGATATCCAGGCGCTATTGGATGAAGTCAGGCGGGATGTCGCCGTGATCAAGGCCCAACCTGAAAACCGTTTTCAACATAGTTTCGGCCATATATTTGCCGGGGGATATGCCGCGGGATATTACAGCTATAAATGGGCCGAGGTCCTTTCCGCCGATGCTTTCTCTCGCTTTGAGGAAAACGGTATCTTTGATGCCGCCACAGGCAGGGATTTTCTTCACTCTATCCTGGAACAGGGAGGCTCCCGTGAGCCCATGGATCTGTTCGTTGAATTCCGCGGCCGCAAACCTGAAATCGACGCCCTGTTGCGACATTCGGGAATTGCCGCCGACCCCGACGCGCGCGCCTGAGACGAGTCCCATGTGGACCATAGCCAGTTGGAATGTGAATTCCCTGAAAGTGCGCCTGGCGCAGGTATTGCAGTGGCTGGACGCCCATCGTCCGGACGCGCTGGCCTTGCAGGAAACCAAGATCCAAGATGAGAGTTTCCCCGAGCAGGCATTGCGCGAAGCCGGCTACCGGGCGGTATTCTCCGGCCAAAAGACCTATAACGGCGTTGCCCTCGTGACCCGGCGGCCGGCACAAGTGTTACATACCAGCCTGCCCGGTCCGGAAGATCCGCAAAAACGCGTGCTTTGCGCGCGGGTTGACGATGTCTGCGTGCTGAACCTGTACGTGCCGAATGGTTCCGAGGTCGGTTCGGACAAGTACGCATATAAGCTCGATTGGCTGGCACGGCTCGATGAATTCACGGCCGCGCTGTTGCAATCTTATGAGAACCTCGTTGTGCTCGGTGACTTCAATATCACACCCGCCGACGCCGATGTTTACAATCCCGAGGCATGGCGCGACCGGATTCATTGCAGCAAACCGGAACGGGATGCGCTGGATGCGCTTTGTGCCCGCGGACTCACAGACACCTTTCGTCTGTTTGAGCAGGAACAGCATGCGTTTTCCTGGTGGGATTACCGGGCAGGGGATTTTGCCGCTAACCGCGGCCTGCGTATCGACCTGATTCTGGCTTCAACTGCGCTTGGCCGTCGTTGTGCCGACAGTTGGATTGATATTGAACCCAGGCAGCAACAGCGGCCTTCCGATCACACGCCTGTTGCGGCGGAGTTCCGGTTGTAACGCCGGCCGGCTCATTGTTTTGCCGGCAAATCTGTTTGCACTGTTAAGCCATTTCCACTACAATCAGCGGCCCGAAATGAAACAAGGGTCAACGATGAGAGCCAATATTCATCCAGCATACTATGAAATCAAGGTTACCTGCAGTTGTGGCAATACGTTCACCACACAGTCAACCTACGAGGGGGATTTGCACATAGAGGTATGCTCCCTGTGCCATCCGTTTTACTCGGGCAAACAGAAGATCCTGGACTCGGCCGGCCGGGTGGATAAATTCAACCGCAAGTACAACTTATAATTCTAAGGCATTGCAAGCGCAGGAATTACCTGTAACGAGCAAACCCAGCCGATTTCCTTTGTCTAAGTTAGCATGTTTCTTTGATACAGAATCTAAGTTTGAAAACATAAATACCTGTCAGAACTAAAGATAATTTGTTATCCACATTTTCTGTGGATAACTTTGTGGATACCGTGCGGGAGCAGTCCGTAAGATATGGAAAATTACTGGATATATGACAAAACTGTTAAATTTTGAGCGCTTTAATTAATACTATATATTTCAATTAGTTAGAGATTTTATCTCGCTCTTCTGGCGGAATCGCAGACGATTTCCCGCCGACCCCCCCTGATAAGCCTGAATCTGTGCATAACAATTCCGTTTCTTTGCAGAAGCGGAACTTTTTTATACTGTTATGGTCTTAATATGCAACGAACACATACTCTTGCTATCAACATTGCGTCATAGTAAACGAATCCCGGCTCTCCCCAGTCGGGTAACCTGGCCCCGGTGGACCTCCCTCCCCCTCACGACCCCGGGGCCTTCTTTATTCTATTGCCGGGCGAGGAACCACTTATCCAGCGCCCGGCATAATTCATCCAGGCCCTGTTTTTTTGCGGCTGAAAACAATTGCGCGCTGGCGTTCTCACCGAGATCCCGCGCAACTGTTTCCAGCGCCTCCCGGCCCGCGCTGCGAGAAAGTTTGTCTGACTTGTTCAGCAATATGTGCGCCGGCAAGCGTTTATTCTCACACCAGTCCAATAACTGCCGGTCAGGCTCGGTCAGGCAACGTCTGATATCAACGATGATGACCATCCCCGCCAGACACTCTCGGCATTCCAGGTAGGCATTGATGATCTGCCCCCAATGCTGTCTTAATGCGTTCGGCGCCTTGGCATAGCCGTACCCTGGCAAATCCACGAGACGGCTTTCATTGCCAAGGGCAAAAAAGTTGATTTGCCGGGTCCTCCCCGGCTGCCTGCTCGTTCGGGCAAGCCCTTTTTGTCCCGCAAGCGTATTGATCACGCTGGATTTCCCGGCGTTTGAGCGCCCGGCAAAGACCGCTTCCCTGCCTGTATCCGGCGGCAACTGCGACAGCCGGTGAACGCTCTGCAGGTAAACAGCGCTACGATATCGGTTGTTGTTCATATTTTGTGACAGAAATAATCCCTTTCGGACTATCCCTATATGCCAATTATTCGGTAAGATAACGTCATTCGCAAATAATACGTTTTAATCAAGGTGTCTTCAGATGTTAAAAAAATCGATCGGCGGCCTGCTCCTCGCTATGTTCCCCCTGACTCTCATTGCCGCGGGCAATATCGAAGCAGGTAAGCAAAAAGCGGCAACCTGTGTTGCCTGCCATGGTCCTGACGGCAACAGCAACAACCCTACCTGGCCGAACATCGCTGGCCAACACGCTGAATATATCAGAAAACAATTGGAAGATTTTCGCGCCGGGCACAGGAAAAACGACCAGATGGCTCCGCTGGTCATGGCCCTCAGCGACCAGGATATTGCCGACCTTGCAGTGTATTACGCCAGCCTCAAACCCAGGATTGGACAGACCTTGCCGGAAAACCTCGATGCAGGTGAACGCTTGTATCGCGCCGGAGACGCAACAAAGGGGCTGGCTGCGTGTATGGCCTGCCACGGCCCTACCGGCATCGGCAATCCCGCGGCGAACTATCCGAGGATCAATGCGCAACATGCGGAGTATACTGAGCTTCAACTGAAAGCGTTCAAAGCCGAAGCGCGCGCCAATGACCGCAACGGCGTCATGCGCGATATCGCCGGCAGGATGTCCAACGACAGTATCGAGGCCGTCGCCGACTACCTGCAAGGCTTGCACTGAACAACGGCTGCCGGCAAAACCTGCCAACTGAGCAAGAACCATGGCGCCTTTTCCCGCCAGGTTGAGATCCGGATTAAGGTTTCTCGGTTCGATGGACCTGGCGATCACCCTGCTGGTGGCGTTGGGACTGGCATCGGTTATCGGCACCATCCTCAAACAGAACGAACCGTACCAGAACTACATAGTCAAGTTCGGCCCGTTCTGGCACGGTTTCTTCGAACGGCTGGGACTGTACGATATCTATTCGACCGGCTGGTTCATCCTGATCCTGGCCTTCCTGGTGACGACCACGAGTATCTGTCTTTACCGTAATACCCCGAGGATCCTCGCCACGCTGAAACAGTACCGGGAAGACATGCAGGAAGCGCAGTTGCTCAACATGACCCATTGCACCCGGCTGCGCGCTGACATCACCCACGAAGAAGCGGTCACGAAACTCGTTACCCGCTTGAAACTCCTCGGGTTCAGGTACCGGATCAAGCGGCAGGAAGACCGCGCCAGCCTGGGCGCTATGAAAGGCGCCGGCAATCGTTACGGTTACCTGTTTACGCACTGCGCGGTGATCATCATCTGTATCGGCGGCTTTCTGGACAGCAATGTTCCGCTGAAATTCCATGTCCTGACCGGGCGCTTGCAGGCGGAGACCCGGGAGGCGCCCATCAGCCAGATACCGGACAACAGCAAGCTGCCGGTGGACAATACGTCTTTTCGCGCCAGTGTTTCCATACCCGAAGGACGCGCGGTGGGCGCTGCCTTTATCAACCTGGGCGCCGGCTACCTGGTGCAACCGTTGCCTTTTATCATCTTGCTCAAGGATTTCCGGGTTGAACACTACCCCAGCGGCCAGCCCAAATCCTTCGAAAGCGATCTCGTTATCCAGGACGGCGATCAGCGCCTGGCAAAGACTATCGCGGTGAATCATCCTCTCAAATACAAGGGCTACACCATTTTCCAGGCCAGTTTCGGCGATGGCGGCTCGAAACTCGACTTCCTGTTGCATGACCTGGCTTCTTCCGGCATTCGCCGCCATACGGTAAACGTGGGCGAATCTGCGAGCGTGGATTACAACGGCGAGACGTACCAGTTGGAGGTTGAGGAATTTCGCAAGTTCAATATCTTTCCCAATGAAGATCCTGTCATTGACAAAAAATTCCGCGATTTCGGCCCCAGCATCAACTTCAAACTGCGCCGCAAAGACGGGCGGGCAAACGAATATCTGAACTACATGTATCCCATTACCCTGGAAGGGCGGGAGTTCCTGTTAAGCGGCGTGCGTTCCTCCCTGGAAGACGAATTCCGCTACCTGCATATTCCCGCCGACGATGACGGTTCGCCCGCGCGTTTCCTGGCTTTGCTTGGCATATTGCAAGATACCGAGAGGCTCAGTCGCATTTACGCCGGCAGGCAGGAACTGCTGTTGTCGGGAAATTCACTGGACGGAAAAATTACCGGACAAGATGTCAGTAACGTGACGTTGCGGATTATGCGCCTGTTCCTCGATGGCGGCTTCCCATTATTGCAACAACAGTTGGACCCTGCGATGGATGAACAGGCCGTCCAAACGGTGAACAGCGCATCGATGAAAATTCTGCGTTTCGGGCTGGAACAGGCCTACCTGGCCTTACTGGCCGATAACGGTATGGACACCGGAGAAATATCGGAGTGGGATATACAGTTTCTCAACGACTCCATCGTCACGTTGTCAGCCCTGCACCAGTACGGTTCCCCTTACTACCTGCAATTGACGGACTTCGAACATGTGGAGGCTTCGGGGCTGCAAATCGCGCGCGCGCCGGGAGCGAAGTGGGTATACCTTGGATTCACCCTGCTGATAGTCGGGGTGTTTTTACTGTTCTACATACCCCATCAACGGCTATGGGCGATTGTCAGGCCCGGCGATTCGGGGACAGAAATAATACTGGCCGGGTCGCGCACGCGCCATGCCCGCGATTTCAGTCGTTATTTCAAACAGATTTCACGTACAATAGAGACTGAATTAACCCAACGATAAGCTATGCGCACAAACGTTATAACAGATGAAACCACGGCCGATATTGCTCTCCCGACAGGGTCCCGCTTTTCCCCGGCGCTGACCGATTACCTGTGGTGGGCGTTATTACTGAGCGGCTTCGGCTTTGTGCTGGCGCGTTTCAGTGAATATCTGAACGGGTATGAGTGGGGGATATTTACCTGTCTCACCGTGGCGCTGGCTTATGCCGGCAGCGCCTGGTCCGAACTCCGGCGTCTGCTGCTCGTCGTTGCGTTGCTGGCGCTGTATTCCATCCACCTTTATGACGCCAACCTGGCCCTGGCAGATGAACGCGTGGCGCTGCAGTATTTCCTGGCCAGCCAGTCGGCCGTAATGTGGATGAGTTTTCTGTTCGTGCTGGCAACCCTGAGTTATTTCTTCGCGCTGTTCTCGGGTTCGGCTTTTAGCGCCGCCGTCGGTACCGGTTTGACCTGGTGCGGCGCGGGCATGGGTCTGGCGGGGATGCTGGTGCGCTGGTACGAATCGTACCTGATCAGCCCTGATGTCGGTCATATCCCGGTAAGCAACCTGTATGAAGTGTTCATCCTGTTCTGTGTCACCACTGCTATCATTTACCTGCATTATGAGAAGCGTTACCGGACCCGCGCCCTGGGTGGGTTCGTGCTGCTGGTAATCAGCGCCGCCATCGGCTTCCTGTTGTGGTATACCTTCGACCGCGGCGCCCATGAAATCCAACCGCTGGTCCCCGCGCTGCAGAGCTACTGGATGAAGATCCACGTACCGGCGAACTTTGTCGGCTACGGCTGTTTCAGCATCGCCGCGATGCTGGGTGTGGCTTACCTGGCCAGGGGCGACGATGCAAACCCGCGCCCGATGTTTGCGCGCCTGCCGGACCGGGTGGTCATCGACGACATCATGTACAAGTCTGTTGCGCTTGGCTTTGCCTTTTTTACCGTGGCGACCATCCTGGGGTCATTATGGGCTGCGGAGGCCTGGGGAGGATACTGGTCATGGGACCCTAAGGAGACCTGGGCACTGATTGTCTGGTTGAATTATGCCGCCTGGCTGCACATGCGTATCAGCAAAAACTGGCATGGTTCAGCCATGGCAGCCTGGGCTATCGTGGGCCTGTTCGTGACCTTGTTCGCGTTCCTGGGCGTCAACATGTTCCTTTCCGGCTTACACTCTTACGGTGAATTATAATGCGCATTATCTCATCCTTTCTTTCATGCCTGTTGCTTGCGGGATTGATTTCGAGCGCGGCCCAGGCGCAGTCCCTGGATAACGCCTACACGCAGATCAAACCTGCCCTGCCCACCGGCTCCGGTGACAAAATCGAGGTTGCCGAAATCTTCTGGTACGGCTGCTCCCATTGCTACACCTTTGAGCCGCACGTCAAATCATGGCTTAAGACCATTCCTGAAGACGTGGTTTTTCGCCCCGTACCGGGGGTATTGAACAGCCGCTGGACCGTTCATGCCCGCGGCTACTTCGCCGCGGAAAAGATGGGCGCGCTGGAACAATTCCATTCTCCGCTGTTCAGGGCGCTGCACGCCCAGCAACGCAATATATACACCCGGGACAGCCTGATTGACTTCGCCGCCGAGGTTGGGCTCGACAAGAAAGAGTTCGCCCGGCATTACGACTCCAATGAGACCGAAGTGAAGATGAAACAGGCGTTCCTCATGGCACGGGATGCCAGGATTACCGGCGTTCCCGCGGTGATCGTGAACGGTAAATACCTGATAACCGGTTCGTCAGCCGGCTCCTATGAGCGGATCATTGAAACCATCGACTACCTGATCGAGCAAGAACGGCGCCGCTGAAAATCAGCCGCATTACTTGCCGCCTACGTCACACCGCCGCTGCCTGCGCAGTGACCGGCTCATCCCGAATTGGCCAGTGCACCAGCGCGGCAAGAATGCCCAGCAAAATGGCCAACTGCCACATGAGCAAGTAGGAACCGGTCGTCTCGAACAGGTAACCGCCCAGCCAGGCGCCCAGGAAACTGCCCACCTGGTGGCTCAGGAAGACGATGCCGAACAACGTGCCGCCGTAACGTACCCCGAAGATCTCGGCGACCAGGCCGCTGGTCAACGGAATGGTCCCCAGCCATAACAGCCCCATGGCCGCGGCGAACAGCGCCAGTGTGATCTCGCTCAGGGGCAGGGCGATAAACAGCGCAATCACCAGTGCGCGACCGAGGTACAGCCCGCTCAACAGGTATTTTTTCCGGTAACGTCCCCCATACAGCCCGGCCAGGTAGGTGCCAAGGATATTGAATACGCCGATCAAGCCGAGCGCAAACGCCGCGCGCATCGGAGAAACGGCAGCGTCATTCAGGAACGCCGGCAGGTGGGTGGCGATAAAAGCCACGTGAAACCCGCATACCAGGAAACCGCAATTCAACAACAGGTAGCCCGAATGCGTGCCGGCGCTGCGCAACACCTGAGACAGGGTTTCCCCGGGCAGGTTGGAGCTGTTGGCTTCTTCCATAGCCTGGCGCCGGAGCAGTAATGTCAGCAGCGGCACGATCATCACACATCCTGCGAGGATTAAAAATGCCGTGCTCCAGCCGTACCATCCGATGAACAATTGGCTTAACGGCACAAACGAAAACATCCCAATCGACCCGCCGGAGGAGACAATACCGAATGCAAGGCTGCGTTTTTCCGGCGGGACCAGCCTGCCAATGGCGCTCAACACCACCGTAAACGTGGTGCCGCTCATCGCAAGACCCACCATCATGCCCAGGCTCAGGTGCAGGCCGGTCGCAGTCGTGGTCAATGCGGTGAGCGCCAGGCCGGCGATATACAGTAAACTGGACAGGATCAGCATCCGCAAACTGCCGAACTTGTCCGTCAGCATGCCGGCAAACGGTTGCGCCAGACCCCAAACCAGGTTCTGGATGGCAATGGTCAGTCCGAACGTGGTCCGGGTAAGCTCAAGGTCAGTGACCACCGGCTGCAGGAATACACCAAACGACTGCCGGATACCCATACTGACGGCAACGATCGTGCCCCCGACAACTATCAGCAGAACATATTGTGACTGGCGCATATTTTATGTATGAAACGCAATGAGTGAATCAGAATTTATTGTTGTTCGTGTAGTCGGGAGTCCTCGGAACAATTCAGTGGCTTCCCGGGTCAAATCGGCTCCTGACGCGACTAATTCATCCCGTGAACGCTCTGTATCATAGCAACATTTCACGAAAACAGGAATCCAACTTAAAAAGGATCGCCCTTCGGGCGATACAGTGTTTGACTGGACTCCCGCTTCCGCGGGAGTGGTACGGCGGCTGTGCTCACGCAAGCGCCTCCCATCCCATTCCCGCGAAAGCGGGAATCCAGTGAAACAACGCGTCGCCCGAAGGGCGACACCGTATCAGACTGCCACTCAGATAATAAAATCTCTGCTTGAATTGATAACAGGCTTTGTGTCATGCTGAATCCCAGAAAAACTACCTGATGAGGAAGGCCAAATGGCAGAAACAGCACATCGCGCCCCGTTGTCAGACGTACAGCTCCGGGTCAGGGCGCTGGAGTCATTGCTGATCGAAAAAGGCGCAGTCCAGCGGGAGACGTTGGATGCGATCATCGATCATTACGAAAACAAAGTCGGACCGCATATCGGCGCTGCGATCGTGGCCAAGGCATGGACCGATCCTGACTTCAAGGCGAGACTGCTGGAAGATGCGTCGTCAACATTGGCGCAACAGGGATACAGCGGGATTGAAGGCAGCCACATGGTGGTCGTGGAAAACACCGATGCGGTTCACAACCTGGTCGTCTGCACACTTTGCTCCTGCTATCCCTGGCCGGTATTGGGCCTGCCGCCCAACTGGTATAAAAGCACGCCTTACCGCGCAAAAGCGGTGCGCGACCCGCGCGGGCTGCTGAAGGAGTTCGGCCTGGAGTTGCCGGAAGAAACCGAAGTGCGGGTCTGGGACAGCAATGCGGAGATCAGGTACCTGGTGTTGCCCAAACGCCCGGAGGGCACGGAAAACATGAGTGAAGCGGAATTGCAGGAAACCGTCACGCGTGACTCGATGGTTGGCGCCGGGCTTGCAACCACTGCGTAATAACAGAACGAGGATAGCGCATTATGAACAGCATTCATGACATCGGCGGCATGGACAATGTCGGGCCGGTATCTATCGAAAAAGACGAACCGGTCTTCCACGAGGACTGGGAAAAGAAGGTATATGCGATGACCCTTGCGACCATGGGCGCCGGCATATTTGTTACTGACGAGGTACGCTACATGACGGAGACGATTCCTCCCGCTGACTATCTGACCTTCTCCTACTATGAAAAATGGCTGTACAGCCTGGAACGGATGATGTTACAGAAAAATGTGCTGACGCAGGAAGAACTGGAATCCGGCGTGGTGACGGCGCCGGAGCTGGCAAGCGGCATTGAGGCCGCCTCGACGGAACGGATGGAGTACGGCATGAAAAATCGTATCCCGGTCTTTGTGGATGCCGACATCCCTCCCAAGTTCAAAGCAGGCGATGCGATCATCGCCAGGAACATCAATCCCCCGCACCACACGCGCATCCCCCGTTACCTCCGCGGCAGGCGCGGCACGGTGGAACAAGATCATGGTATCTTTCTCCTGCCCGATACCAATGCCCACGGCGGCCCGGACAAGCCGCAGCATGTCTACAGCGTACGCTTCAGCGCCCGTGAATTGTGGGGCGAAGACGCGCCGGCCAATGATTCCCTGTACATCGACCTATTCGATGACTACATGGACCACGACGAATAAGGCCACAATCGATGCAGATGCCGGAGCTCGACTCTCTCGCCGGGATACCGCTGGACGAGCAGGGTCCCGTATTCAAGGAACCCTGGCAGGCGCAAGCGTTCGCGCTGGTCCTGAAAATGCATGAAGAAGGTCTATTCACCTGGGCCGAATGGGCGGAACGGCTTAACCGGGCAATTGCCGCGGCCCGCGCCGGCGGAGACCCCGACCTGGGCAATACCTATTACCACCACTGGCTAGCGGCTCTGGAAGGCATTGTTGCAGACAAACACCTGGTGACCGCCGAAGCGCTGGCACGCCGCAAGGATGAAGTGCAGGAAGAACACCAACGTCTGCACGGACACAGCCATTAGCTGCCGCCGAACCGGGTTTAAACCTGAACAGCGTTGCCTCATATCACAGAACGCCCGCTATGCAGTCCCGTGGAACAGCATCCCGCGCAACAACTATCGGCCTGATCAGACACTACCTGAACTCGACTGAATCTAGCTGGAGTAACGGAATATCCGGTGCGATTGCGGAGTTCATGTATGACGACGGCGAACAGATAAGCTTCGAGGAAAGCGCCACCGCGCTACAGGCCGTGACGGGCCGCGGCGCCATCGCCGTGAATCTGGCGCAGGAACTCGCCTGTTTCGCCTATGAGGACATCGGCCATTGCGCCGGGTCATGGACGCAAAGCATCGCCCTTGCCTTGCCGGCAGCGCGTGCCCGTATCCCAACAAATCATGTTGTCACGAGTTTGGGCGCCGATGTCGGCGCGCTTCGTACCCCGGACCGGGACAAGCAGTTGTTCGACCTGGGCCTGGGCTCTGACCTGGCGCGTTTCTGCGTGCGCACAGGCGATTCAAACCTGGCTAATGAATTACGTTTTTTCTGCGGAAAAAAGCTGTCCGATCAGCAGCGAGTTTTGCCGGCGCTGTTGCAAAGCTCGTCTCCGGAACGCGTCGTCATCTCTGCGCTGGGCCGTATCGAAGTCTATACACCCATCCCGCAAACAAGCGCCCATACCGAAGCAGGGCCGCATACCCATTTGTTACCCGGCTTGCTTGGAAAGGATAAGGCCGTGTTGCCGTGTGGACACCCTGCTGTCATGCAGATTTACCCGCCCCACCCCCTGCGCGACAAATACGGCGAGGAAAAGCCGTTCGACCCCGCGTGCTACCACGCATTCCAGGATGTCCTGGAAAAAGTGGGCATTGAAGAGTACCTGAGCGCAAAAACTGCTGCCGAAGAGAACTCGCCACCGGCAACGGGAAATAGCTCAAGGTGGTATGACATTGCCTGCCAGATTGTTACAATGCAGCAGCAAGAATTAGCCCGCCTCTGAAACCGAGTCAGAAGCGTCCTGATTCTTTGGTTCCAAAATAGGAGGTGTCTATGAGTTCGAAAGAGGACAAAGTGTTTTTTTATAATTATTCGATCGTGATCGGTCTTCTGGCCGTGATGATCATCATCTTCCTGGTTCTGGCGCTGTATTTTGGCGTCGACGAGGATGCCGTCGCGCGCAAACAGGCGAACAAGGTCGCCGCGAATACCGTTCCGGTAGGCGTGGTCGCGCTGGTTGGCGACACGGCAGAAGAAGTGGAGGTGGCTACCGTCGCAACGGTAGCCACCAATGAAGAGCCGGTAGACATGGGCCTGCGGGTATACAACGGCCTCTGCATAAGCTGCCACAACGGCTTGCCGAATATCCCTAAAGTCGGAGACAAGGTCGCCTGGGAGAGTCGCATTGCCCAGGGCATGGCGCTGCTGTATGAACGCGCGATCAAGGGATTCATCAGCGAAGGAGGACTCATCGCGATGCCACCCAAGGGCGGCAATATGAACCTGACGGATGAAGAAGTCAAAGCAGCCGTGGACTACATGGTAGCGAACAGTCAATAAATGATGAATAGGGCCGAAAACATGTATCCGGCCAGACGGCCATGCGCGCCCTGCTTGTATTTTCCGCTGTTTTCCTAAGCGCCATCCTGTTCGGCGCACTTGTTGCATTTCCCGTATATGAGATTTTCTCCTCGTTCGGGGAGATAACGTTCAGAAAAACCGTTTCCCGAACGACACTGCTCAGCGGCTTGCTGTTCAGCCTGGTGTATTTTGCCCGGTATAACGGCCTGTCATTGGCCCGGCTTGGCCTGACCGCGCAACGCGCCCATATCAGGCTCTTCCAGGGGCTGGCCGTCGGGCTTGTCATCGTCGCGATGATCGAAGCCAACCTGCTGTTGCTCGGGGTCCATGCGTTTCACGCAGAACGGCTGCTTGCACTGGATCAATTATCGCCACTGTTATTCAAGTGGCTGGTCACCGGCCTGCTGGTGGGCCTGGTAGAAGAGGTGATTTTCCGCGGCGCCATGCTCGGCGGCTTGAGCCGCCAGACCAACCAGGCGCTGGCGCTGGTCGTGGTCAGCCTCGTGTATGCCGCCGTGCATTACCTGAAATTCCGCGACCTGCCGGCGGATACGATAATAACCTGGCATACCGGCGTGACCATGATCCCGCCCGCACTGTTCCAGTTTGCCGACCCGGCAAGATACGATGCGATGCTGTCCCTGTTCTTTCTGGGCCTGCTGCTGGGCCTTGTGCGGCTCCTCAGCGGCAGCCTGGTCCTGTGTATAGGCCTACATGCCGGCGTGATAGTGGGGGAGAAATTGATCCAGCACATGACCGACTTGGCACCCCACAGCGCGTACACCCACCTGGTCAACCGTTACGACCCCTTTGTCGGAGACCTGGCCTCGGCGTGGTTGCTGGTCCTCTGCGTGTTATTCTATTTTTTCTACCGGCGCAGGTTACGGCAAGACCGGTAATCCAAGACTGTGTCGCCCGAAGGGCGACCCTTTGTTTCACTGGATTCCCGTTTGCACGGGAATGGGATAGGGGCGCTTGTGTGAACATCGCCACCGTACCACTCCCGCGAAAGCGGGAGTCCAGTCGAATACTGTGTCGCCCAATGGGCGACCCTTTGTTTCACTGGATTCCCGTTTGCACGGGAATGGAATGGGAGGCGCTTGTGTGAACACCGCCACCTTACCACTCCCGCGAAAGCGGGAGTCCAGTCCATTACTGTGTCGCCCGTAGGGCGACCCCTTTTACAAAATAAATCAATGACTCAATCAGCTTCCAGCGCCTTTGAGGTAAGCCGGTGCCAAGGCTGATAGGACTCCTGGAACGCCCGGTAGGCTTCGTAGACGCGTTTGAAATCGGGATCTTTTTCTGCTTCGCTCTCCAGCGTTTCACGGGTGACCAAGCGCAGTTCCTGCATCACGTCCCGCGGGAATGGCAGTACCTGGACATTTTTCTTCGTTGACAACTCCTTGAGCGCCTGGCTGTTATGGTATTCCATCGCGCTGTAAGCCCAAGCGCTGGTCGCGGCGGCGGCTTGTTTCACTATCTGCTGCAGGTCATCCGGCAGGCTGTCCCACCGCGCCCGGTTGACCAGTAGTTCCAGTTGCGCTCCCGGTTCGTGCCAACCGGGATAGTAGTAATAATCGGCAGCACGATTCAGGCCCAGGCGCAGGTCGTGCATGGGGCCGACCCATTCCGTCGCATCTATCGTGCCACGCTCCAGTGCGGTGTAAAGCTCGCCCCCCGACATGAGTATCGGGTTGCCGCCGGCCCGGTCCAGTACCTTGCCGCCAAGCCCGGGCATGCGCATACGCAAGCCTTTGAGATCATCTATGGTTTCTATCTTCTTGTTGAACCAACCACCCATCTGCACCCCGGTATTGCCGATGGGCAGGGCAATGACATTGAACGGTTCATACAGCTCGTTCCATAGCTCCAGTCCGCCGCCGTGGTACAACCAGGCTTCCACGCCCTTTTGTTCCATGCCGAAGGGAACCGTGGTAAAAAACTGCGCGGCCGGCACCTTGCCGGCCCAGTAATACGCGGCCCCGTGCCCCATTTCCACCGCGCCCTGCGAAACTGCATCAAACACCTGCAGCGCGGGCACCAGTTCACCGCCGGCAAACACCTTGATGTCCAGCCTGCCATTGCTCATGATACGAACGTTTTCGGCAAACATTTCCGGTGCTTCCTGGAACACGGGAAAATTCGCCGGCCAGGTGGTAACCATCTTCCAGCGATGGATCTTGCCGGCATCGATGACTGCGTTTTCGCCCTCCACAAGGGGACCGTCTCCACAGGCCCCGAGCAGGACAGCCAGCAACAGGCATGATAGCCGTTGCGCCAGTGTCATCATCAAAGGATTGTCGGTACTGTTATACACTGTTCTTCTCAATCTTCTCTCTCATTATCAGAATCGCAACCTTGAGCCGGGTCAGGCAGGTTGCAGGTTCGCGTAGGCCAGCACCAGCCATTTTGCGCCGGCATCTTCGAAATTGACCTGTATCCGCGCGTGGCTGCCTCTGCCTTCCAGGTTCATGACAGTGCCTTCGCCAAAGCGGGCATGCAACACCCGCTGGCCCGGCCCGAATGGCGCATCTGCATCCACCGCCGACTTGTCAAAAAAATCGCGGGTTACCGTCCCACCAAGACGTATCTCGTCGATGAGTTTTTCCGGGATTTCGCCGAGGAAGCGCGACGGTTGCGGATAATACTCCGAACCGTGCATGCGCCGGTGACGGGCGTGGCTCAGGGTCAGCTTCTTACGCGCCCGGGTAATGCCCACGTAGCACAGGCGCCGTTCTTCTTCCAGTTGTGCCGGATCGTCGGAGCTTCTCTGGTGGGGGAACAGGCCTTCCTCCATGCCGACCAGGTAAACCCGGTCGAACTCCAGCCCCTTGGCAGTGTGCAGGGTCATCAGGTTGACCGCGTCGGCATTGGCATCGGCTTGTGTGTCGCCTGCTTCCAGCGCGGCCTGGGATAGGAACGCAGCCAGCGGTTCCAAATCGCCATGCACCTCCTTGTCTACCTGAAATTGTCCGGCAGCGTTGACCAGTTCCTCGAGATTCTCCACCCGCGTCTCCCCGCGCTCACCTTTTTCTTTCCGGTAATGCTCAACCAGCCCGCTTGCCTTGATCACCTCGTCCATCGTCTGATCCAGGTCATTGCCGGAGATAAGCTGCGTCATCTGTTCAATAAGGCCAACGAATCGTTCCAGCGCCGCCAGGGAACGGGAAGGCAACTGCCGCGCCGCAATCAGCGCGCGGGTGGCGCGCCATAATGGCATATTTTCTACTCTTGCGTGGCTGCGGACTTCTTCCAGGCTGCGCTGCCCAATGCCCCTTGGTGGTGTATTGACGATACGTTCAAACGAAGCGTCGTCATCCCGATTGGCGGCAAGACGCAGGTAAGCCAGCGCATCCTTGATCTCCATGCGCTCATAAAACCGCATGCCGCCGAAAACGCGATACGGTGTTCCCGCCTGCATCAGCGCGTCCTCAAACACCCGCGACGTGGCGCTGACGCGATAGAGGATGGCATTGTCCTGATACGCGACATTTTCCAGGCGGGATGCGTTGATGCGCTCCACCACGTAGCGGGCCTCGTCGTGCTCACTGTAAGCCGAGTACAGTTCCAGTTTGTCGCCCGCGGCGCCCTCAGCCCACAGGTTTTTGCCCAAGCGGGCGCTGTTGTTGGCGATCAAGGCATTGGCGGCATTCAATATGTTCGTGGTCGAGCGGTAGTTCTGTTCCAGCCGGAACAGGGTCGGCGCGGGAAAATCCTGTTCGAAACGCTGCATGTTTTCCATGCGTGCGCCGCGGAAGCTGTAAATGGACTGGTCGTCGTCGCCCACTGCGAACAAGTGGTTGTCGTTGCCCGCGAGCAAGCGCAACCAGGCGTACTGCAACGCGTTGGTATCCTGGAACTCGTCCACCAGGATATAGCGAAAACGCTGCCGATAATGGGCCAGCAGGTCGTTCTGATCGCGCAGCAGTTCATGGTTTCTGAGCAGGAGCTCAGCAAAATCAACCAGACCGGCGCGATCACAGGTCTGCTGGTAGTTGCGGTAAATGGCTACCATCTGCTCCAGCACAGGGTCGCCGTGCAGGTTAATGTGTTGCGGCCGTAATCCTTCGTCCTTCTGCCCGTTGATGAACCATTGCGCCTCCCTGGGAGAATATCGGTTTTCATCCAGGTTCATGCCGCGTATCACCCGCCGCAGGGTGCGCAACTGGTCTTCGCTGTCGAGTATCTGAAAACTGTCGGGCAAACCCGCTTCCTGCCAATGCAAGCGCAGCGCCCGGTGGGCCAGCCCGTGGAAAGTGCCCACCCACATACCGCCAATCGGCCGCTTGAGCAAAGCCCCGATGCGGGAGCGCATCTCCGCGGCGGCCTTGTTGGTGAATGTAACGGCCAGGATGCCATAAGGCGCAGCCTGCTCCGTTTGCAGATACCAGGCAATGCGATGTGCGAGGACCCGGGTTTTTCCGCTGCCGGCGCCGGCAAGCACGAGTATGTTCCCCGGCGGCGCGGCAACCGCCTCGCGTTGCGCGTCATTCAGTCCGTCTAAAACAATGGATACATCCATTAGTGAATTGTAACCCGCGCGGCGAAGTTAGAAAATGACCTCAGGCCAGTATTTTACTGGACACCCCATGAATTTATTTTGCTGTCCCGAAATAACCGAGTAACAGTGTTAGAATGACCGGCTGCCAATTTTTGAAATCAGGAACACCTATGCATTCTCATAAGCAGGATACCCGCGTATTAATAGACCGGGTCCTGAGCAGCTCTCGCAAGCTGGGCGCCGACGCTGCGGAAGCGGATATCAACACCGGCCGTGGCCTTTCGATCAACGTGCGCATGGGTCAGGTCGAGACCATTGAACACCAGCGTGACAAGGGCCTGGGATTAACGGTTTATATGGGCGGGCGCAAAGGCTCTGCCTCCACATCCGATTTCTCCGGCGAGGCGCTGGAGGCTACCGTCGATGCTGCCTGTACTATTGCCAGGCACGCCAGCCACGATGATTGCGCAGGTCTGATCGACCCCGAATACCTGGCAACGAACGTCCCGAATCTCGACTTGTACCACAACTGGGAAATTACCCCCCAGGAGGCAATCGAACTTGCCACGGAATGCGAGACCACGGCGCGCCAGGTGGATAGGCGGCTGACCAACTCCGACGGCGCGGCGGTGGGAACTTACAGCGGTTCATACCTCTACGGCAATACGCACGGATTCATCAACGGTTGGGACTGGTCCTCCCACAATATCGACTGCACCGTAATTGCCGAAGAAAACGGCAGAATGCAACGCGACGGCTGGCATACCAAGGCCCGCGACCCGCACTCGCTGGAAAGTGTTGAACACGTAGGCCAGGAAGCCGCCCGCCGCACGTTGTCCCGATTAAACGCAAAGAAACTGACCACCCGCAGCGCGCCCGTAATCTTCGAGGCGCCGGTCGCCCGCGGGCTGTTCTCCGCGTTCATCGGCGCGATCTCCGGCGGCGCCCTGTATCGGCGCGCCTCATTCCTGCTGGATAAGCTGGGTGAACAGGTATTCGCCCCGCAGATACAGCTCGAGGAACAACCGCATCTGCCCAAGCAGTTGGGCAGCGCGCCGTTCGATGATGACGGCATGGCCACCCGGCGCAAACATCTGGTCAGGGATGGCGTCCTGGAGAGCTATGTACTGGGCGCGTATTCCGCACGCAAACTGGGCATGACACCCACCGGCAACGGCGGCGGCGTGCATAATCTCGTAGCGCAAACCGGCGAACAGGACTTAGATGCGCTGATCAGGCAAATGGACACCGGCCTGCTGATCACCGACATGATCGGCTTCGGCGTAAACCAGGTCACCGGCGATTATTCCCGCGGCGCATCAGGCTTCTGGGTAGAGCAAGGCGAAATCCAGTACCCGGTAGAGGAAATAACCGTAGCCGCCAATTTAAAGGACATGTTTCAGCACATCGTCAACATCGCCAACGATGTCGATACCCGCGGCAACATCAAAACCGGCTCTGTGCTCATCGAGAACATGACTATTGCGGGGGAGTAGTACGATCGTTACGCTAGCCGGCTGAGTGTAGAACCAGTATTGGCTAGACTATGTCGGTGAAATCTCCTTTCACCATCAAGTCTTGAACACCCCGGTCCCAGAACAGCATTTCAGCAACAGATCAGTTTATCCATAATAGACTTATAGAAAAAAGTGCTCATAAAGACGTGCGATTTCGTTTATAAAAGTCATGATACTTATCTTTCAGTGGGATAGCAGGCATTTCATCTACCTGTGGGCGAGACGCCAACGCTACTAAAGGCAGGCTTGGCGCCAAACCTTTGCTGCTCAGTAGTCACTGTTGCCAAAATGCTTGGCTAAAAATTGTTTAAATTTCTTCTTGGTATGCTGAGAAGAAAACAGTCCGGTGACAATTTTTTGAAATTGATTATTATCAATCGGGTTTTTTTGAATAAACATGCCTTGTGAAACACCGTCCAAGAGTGTTTGGACAGTCTCGATACGCGCTTTTCCATAATCAATAAAGCTATCCTTTTTGATGAACTCATGTGTACCGGCTTTCAATATACAGGTTCGGTCAAAATGAGATTGCGATTTTACTGTACTGGTAGATACCAACAACACCTCGCCTTCTCCGGTATGCGGATCAGGATCGTTAAGAACGATAAACAGGTGGAAACGCCCAGGCTCGGAAGCAGGGCCGGAGGGTATAAGAAGAGTGGCCCGATGTCTGGGAATAAATAAAGTCACAAACGATTGAAGACCGCATCTATATGCCGATGGTCATCAAAGTCCGCTTGTAATTCGGTTATGGCCTCTGTTGAGTAACCTAATGCTTTGTATAAGTCTTCTTTTGTTATCGGGTTTGCCGAACCTTCGGGGTCTTGCCATTCCGGGCAGTTGGAATGCGTCCAATCTCGAATTTGCCAACGAGTCATACAGCCGAATTGTTGCCAGACTGCGTCGAGAATCTCCAGGTCAGCGCTGCTCAGTTCATCCAGGTCGTCAATTTCCGGATTGCCGCGCAGAGAAACCTCGTGATCAGCTTTGGCAGATATCCAATGTTCCCATCCTCCGGTGATTGAATGACAGTTACCATCAATATGATCCAATGTTCTGGACAAAACGGGACCATGGGGCATCGCTACAATGTTATCTTCCGAAATAGATCGGCCATAACGTTTGACCGCCTCACGGTCAGCCAGATACAGCAACTTCATGAGTTTTAAATGGGACATCTGACCGCCACGCCGCATCAACATAAAGGCAGCCATTTGTGCGACTCTACGTTCGCTGTACACTGATATCCTCCTAATTGATTGTGTTGGTTACTTCAAGTACACAGTTGCTAAACCAATGTATCGAAGAATATAAGGAACGATTGAGTTATGCAATGTATTTGCATACATCAATGCGCCGAGAGGTTGGCAGCTTTGTCTTGAAATATGAAATTTGAGTTTCCCAAATCATGCAACCAGCCAAAGAGATTGAGATACCTGCTTAAGCAATTTTTTTGTTTGAACTCCGACATGGGAATTCAATCTGGCAGAGTCACCGAGGAAGAAGTCGCTTTTGAGGTTTTACAAATTACAGTATCGGCTCCGGATAGCATTGCCACATTTGAATTGTGTCGTCCAGAAACCGAAAGCCGCGTTCAGCGACATCGCGTCACTATCAGATATCCGAACCAACGCCACCAGGTTAATCTGTCGCCCACAAAGTAGAGATTGGCGCGGCAATAATTTGCTCTCCCAGTGGGTAAACGGCAGGGCCTGAATGCAATATGACCCCGGCAGTGAAGCGTTCTCCCAGGTTATCCCGTAGCCACTCCAGATGACGCGCATCACCGGCGGACGGCGCGCTGTCAGCCTTGATTTCAATCCCGACAACTTGCCGACCGCGTAGTTCAGCCACGATGTCAATTTCATTTCGGCCCTGTTCTGTGCGCAAATGGTAAAGTCTGGGTCGGGTGGTCGCCACCGTGGCTTCGGCCCGGAGTTGGGCTGTGACAAATGTGTCCAGGAGACGTCCCATCAAATCGCCGTCTCGCAATACAGCCTGCGTATCAACAGCTAAAATCCCGCCCAACAATGCCGGGTCAATCAAGTGCCGCTTTGGTGACAGTACAAGTCGCTTCAGACGGTTTGATGTCCATGCAGGCAGTTCATCAATCACCATCAGGTTGGCCAACAGTCTTTTATATTCCAACGCGGTTTTGCGGTTGATCCCGGCCGCGTCATAAATGGTTTTATGTTCGGCGAGGCCGGCGGAATTCAACGCATACGCTTCAAAGTATCGCCGCAGTCGTACCGGGTCGCGACCTTCGCTATCGGCTTGTGCATCGCGGGTTAATAATTGTTCAACATAACTTTCCAACCAGCGTTCCCTGGCAAAATCGGACAACGCAAGAGACGCTTCGGGAAATCCGCCTCGCAATGCCAGATCAATATAACCGGGTAGGTCAGGCGTATCAGGAGCGGCCATCAGTTCTTCGCCCATAGCCAAACGGTCGAGTATCGGGCGCGCAAGCTGGCCCGTTTGCTCGGCAACAGTCAACGGATACAACGGCATTCGCACTACCCGGCCGGTGCCCGGCCAGGTTTCTGCCTCAAGATCAGCACGCACGGACCCGGTCAACAGGAACCGGCCAGGATGGCTGTCGGCATCTATCGCTCGTTTTACCGCGCCCAGTACCTCCGGCGCCGCCTGCCATTCGTCCAACAGAACCGGCTCCCGCAAGTCGCGCAACGCCGCATCAGGATCAGCATGAAAGGCAGCAGCCTCAGCGGGACGATCAAGATGAACAACCGTGTCCGCATGTCTGGCCGCGGTAGTCGTTTTTCCTGTTGCCCGTGGACCAACGATCAGCAAGGACGGCAGCTCTGCCAACAGTTCTGCCAGTTGCGAGTCGATCAACCGGGTTCGATACTCATTCATTACGGCCTATAATACCGTTTTCACGCGCTGTTGAATACCGTTTTCCCACACCCTTGAGTACCGTTTTCACGCGAACGCTGATAAGCGCCTTATAAGCAATTTCTAGACTGGCTTGTCGCGCTCTTTCTCCCCGGCATACAAACGGGAATACATCCCGCCTTGAACGATTAGCTGCGAATGCGTGCCGGCTTCTACCAGTCTGCCGTTGTCGAGGACGGCTATCTGGTCCGCATTCTCAATTGCGCTCAGGCGGTGGGCAATGACAATACAGGTTTTGTTCTCGCGGATGGATTCCAGCGCCTGTTGGATGCTGCGCTCGGATTCCGTATCCAGGGCGGCGGTGGCCTCGTCCAGGATCAGGATGGGCGCGTCTTTCAACAGCGCCCGGGCCAGGGCGATGCGCTGCCGCTGCCCGCCCGACAAGCGCGAACCGTCATTGCCGATGACCGTATCGAACCCGTCTTCCAGGGCTTCGATGAATCCCAGGGCATCGGCCAGGCGGGCGGCTTCCCTGACCCGTTCCGGCGGCGCGCCCCGGTTGCCGCCATAGGCGATGTTATTGAACACGGTATCGTTGAACAGAACCACATGCTGGCTGACCAGGGCAATATTCTCCCGCAGCGCGGCCGGGGAAAGATCGCGTATGTCATGTCCGTCCACCCGGATCTCGCCGCTGGTCATATCATAAAACCGGGCGATTAGGTCCACGAGGGAGGTCTTGCCGCTGCCGGAAGGGCCGGCGATAGCGAGCATCTGTCCCGGCCGGGCCGTGACCGATATGTCCTGCAATACCGGCGCGTTTGCCGCGTCATAGGCAAAACCCAGATCGCGTATTTCGATGTGCCCGGTCAGCGCCGCGGCGGTCTTGCCTGTGTCGGGTTCCGCTTCCTGGTCAATAAAGGCAAACACACTCTCACTGGCCGTCAGGCCTTTTTGCAAGTCCTCGTTGATGCGCGCCAGCCGCCGTAACGGGCTTAACAACATCAACAACGCGGCAAAAAAAGAATTGAATTCAGCCACGGATATCCGCTCGGCGCCCGCTTGTGCCGCAGCCGCGTAAACGATGACTCCCAGCGCCAGCGCGGTAACCACGTTGATCGCCGGCACGCCTGCCGCTGAGGCTGCGACAAATTTCATGTGCATGCGACGGTTGGCATTGGCTGTATCGCTGAACTTCTCACCCTCCTGATCCTGGCCCGCAAAAACCTTGATGATCCTGTGCGCGGCGATGGCCTCGTTCAACACATGATGCAATTCGGACATGGAATCCTGCACGCGCTGGCTTAACCTGCGCAAACGCCGGCGCAACGCCAACAGCACTGACAGGATAACCGGCCCGGCCGTTAACGCGATCAGGGTCAGCAGCCAGTCGATATAAGCCATCCACGCCACCAGGCCGATGATGCTCAATGTCTCTCTGCCCAGGGTGGTTATGACGTTGGTGGCCGCCTCTTTCAGTTGGGTCGCATCAAACGTGAACCGGGAGACCAGGCTGCCGGTGGTATGCCGATCCAGCGCCGCGCAAGGCAGTGATTGCAGGCGGTTGAACATCTGCACGCGCAAGTCCATGACCAGCCGCTCCGCGACCCAGGCAAGCGCATAACGGCTGATATATGACGACACCGCGGCAACCAGGAAGACCAGGATGACAGGCAGCGCCACCCCGGTAACCAGGTCGATCTCGGTAGTCTGAAAAACCCCTTCGGTAATCCTCTTGAACAATGCGGCAATAGCCGGACTGGTCAGCGCCAGAACCACCAGGGCAATCACGGCAATCAGAAAAATCCTCAGATGGGGTCTTACATGGGCCAACAAGCGCAAATAAAGCGCGAGATCAGTGGGTTTGTTTCGCTGCATGATGACAGAATGTAACAGAATTGGCCCTGGGCTAGATTATGGTTGCCATTAAGTACAGGAACCTCTGAGATTAAGTCCCAACGTTACAGGGATGAGCGCGCTCTGACAAGTCCTGGATGGACTTGTTCAGGGCTTTCTATAAAATAACAGTGTCTGTTATCCTTGCGCCGCCTGTTCCCGGGCGCAAGCGTTGACCCACACACGCCATTTTGCAAGGGGGAGCATGTCAAAAAAACATCCCATTATCGCAGTAACCGGCTCATCGGGGGCAGGGACAACCAATATCAAAGAGGCGTTCGAGAAGATATTCAATCGCCAGGGCATCAACGCCGCGGTGATAGAAGGCGACAGCTACCACCGCTACAACCGGGAGGAAATGGAACAACTCTCCCGCGAGGCGATGCGCAAAGGGAAGCACATCACCCACTTTGGACCGGAAGGCAACCTGTTACAGGAACTTGAAGCCAGCTTCAGGGAGTACGCCGAGCACGGCGCCGGCAAGCAGCGTCATTATATCCACAACGACGCAGAAGCTGCCCGCCATGGCGGCGCTCCAGGCACGCTGACGCCGTGGAAACCGCTGCCGGATAATACGGATTTAATGCTGTACGAGGGACTGCACGGCGGCTTGATCACCGACCAGGTTAACATCGCCCAATATGTGGACGTGCTCATTGGCATCACGCCCATCATCAACCTGGAGTGGATCCAGAAAATCCAGCGGGACAAGGCCGTGCGCGGCTACAGCATTGAAGACGCAACCGGCATGATCCTGGAGCGCATGTATGATTATGTCCACTACATCACGCCGCAATTCTCCCGCACTGATATCAACCTGCAACGCGTTCCCACCATCGACACCGCCAACCCGTTCGGCGCGGTGCATATCCCATCAAGCGACGAAAGTTTTACCGTCATCCACGTGCGCAACCGGGAGAAACTGGCGGTCGATTTCCTGTACTTGCTCGATATGCTGCATGGCTCTTTCATGTCCACGCCGTACACGATCGTGATCCCCGCCGGCAAAACCAACTTTGCCATCCAGTTGATCATCGAACCGCTGATCAAACGCATCATGGCCGTGAAGGAAACAGCGGAAGATTGAGAGAGGATTAAGGAAACTCTCAGATTACGTCAGAGCTTCCTTAACCGGAAAGGGTACAAGCCCGAAAATCTCACCAATTGATGCGATGATCGCTGAGGATTTTTTGATGCGCCCCATCCGTGGGGCGCCCCCTTCGGGCATCCTTCGGATGTCCAAATCCGCTCCAGGCGGATTTGTGCGTCAGTACGCGGGCGCTCGTGACCGAAAGCATAGTGGTTCTTCTGGTTGAGGGAACATGTGCCCGCTAACGCAAAAAAGACCAGCGAGGGCGCATCAAGCGCAGTGTGTAATGGCAACATACTCGACAGATTACCATAACTCATTGACAGCAAACATCTATCCGATGCTGACAAGCGAATTGGTGAGATTTTCGGGCTGTCAGCCCTGATACTGCGCCAGCGCGCGTGTTGTGGCGGCCTCGTGTGTGCCGGTTGCGATATTCAGGCCCTGCTGGTAATACTTTACGGCCGCGGCGCGGTCGCCTTGCTCATCCAGCAGGATAGCCAGTTCCTGGTATGCGGCCGGGCTGGGTTGCAATTGCAGGCTTTGTTCAAAATAGCTTCTGGCCTTTCCCCACAGTTGATTTTTTTTGCACAAGCGTCCGAGCGCCAACAGCAGGTGCGGGTCCTCGGGGCGCCGGCGCAGATACTCCTCCGCAAATTCCTGTTGCTGCTTCGGGTTCTTGCCTTCGACCAGGCCGAACAGGCGCACCAGTTCCGGTTCCCATTCTCGCTTGAGCGCTTGCCGCAGTACCGCCTCGCAATCGCTCCCGCCGCCGAATCGAAGCCGCTCATTTACATAAGCCCCTATCAGCGCGCTCTTTTTTTTCAGCTTCCGTGGTGTCTTCCGCCACGCGCTTTGCAGCGCCTTGGAGTCTTGCGCGCTTCCGGCCTGGCGCAGTAACCCTGCATAGGACGACAGTTGTTCAGCTTCGGTCTCCGCTGCGGACATCCGGCTGTCGCGCCGGTGTTCGGACCAGCGGCGCAGGCCGGACGGGATTCTCAGCAACTTTTCCAGCGTACGTAACAACAGATAACCCAGCAACAACAGGATGATGAACGCGATCGCAAATACGACCAGGCTGGTCTGGATGATCCATCCTCTGAAGCTGAACACCACCTCGCCCGGCGCTTGTTGCAGCGCATACCCCAAAGCGACGGCCAACAGCAGCACGCCGAGTAATGTGAACAATAACCTCATTACCGCGCTTCACCCGCGGCGGCCGGATTGCCCTGTTGCGCCAGGTACGCATCAAACGCATTCAATGTGGCATTAATCGATGCTACCGGTCGCTCCAGATCGGCACTGGCTGCAGCGTCAAGAATTTCCAGCGCGTTGCGAACCCGATCATCGCCGGTATCAAAGAATTCATTCAACCAATCCACGCCGGCGCTGGTGGATTCCCGGAGCTGGTCCCCGTCCCGGATTAACACCGCCAGGCGCGCCGCTTCCAGTTGCAGGCGCAGGTTTTGTTGCAGGAAGAAGCGCTCCCGGGGCGCAAGCAGCGCGACGGAACTCCGGTCGGTGCGGGATATTACGAGCAGCGATTTCAGTTCCTGCCACAGCGCGTGCGCGAGTTGGCGCCAGCGGCCTTCCGGCGCGACCGGGTCGACGGCCGGCACCGGCTCCTCTGCCGCGGAAGCGCTTAGATTGAGCGGCAGTTGTTCCACCCGTTCGGCCAGGTCGCCCAAGGCCAGGACAATACCCGTGATGTCTGTTCCGGCAAACGCTTCAAGCCGGTTGATATCGGCGATCAACTGTTCGCGCACGGGGATGAGCGTCGGGTCCGGGATTTCCTTCAACCCGGCATCCGCTGAGCGTAATATCGCCTGCACGGTATCAGTATCGCCGGCCAGCGCAAGTCGCTGCGCCGCGATCCGCAACAGGTACCTGATCTCTGCCAATTGCCAATCCACAGCGTCATGACTTTGACTCTGCGGTCTGTTGAGGTTGCGCAATATACCGCCAAGCTGTTCATCGATCCGGGCCAACCGGCTGTCACGCCGGCGCGCATTTTCCGTCAGTGACGCATGATCCTGTTGTAGCGCTTCCAGCCTGTCCTGCAGAAGCAAAATCTCAGCCTGTTGAGCTTCGCGGTGTTTGTTGATATCAAGAATATAATACCCGGATGCGACGGCGGCGCCGACAAGCAGGATAAAGAGCAACAAGGTAGTGAACCAGGACCTCCCGCCGGCGCTCCGCCTGTTCTGATCCACGGGTTCTGAAGTATCGGGCTGCTCAGCCGTATCGGACGCAGCAGCGTCCGTTACGTGCGCGTTCGCAGCAGTGTCTTCGGCGGTTTCTTCCAGGACTTTTTCCTGTGCCATGTCGTCACTCTTGTCGTTCACTTTATCACTCTCTCAGCTACCTCCAGCAAGGCATCCACCAGGCCCGCATCGGTATTATCCGTCGCCACGGCAATGTGCCTGAACCCCGACTCCTGCGCGTGTTCCCGGATGCGCTCGCTCATCACCACCATCGGCGTTTCCATCAACCGGCGGTTCTCAGCGGCCGGAGTCAGTTCGACCAGGTTATCCAACCCCGCCAGGCTTGTGATGATGACCGCGCCCGGCTTCCGATCATGCCAGAATTCAGTCATTTCTGCCTGACTTATATCAGGTTTGTCCCGCCGGTATACTTCCAGGTAGTCCACCACCGCGCCGCGCGCCAGCAACTCGTCGCGCAACGCCTCTCGACCACCCTGTCCGCGCAGGATGACGACCCGTTTGTTGCTGATGGCCGCATCACTCAATACCGGCAACCGCAACAGCGCGTCACTGCCGCCGGCGCCGGCCTGCACGACCCGGTCAAACCCTGATGCGCTCAGGCTGCGGGCAGTGGCCTGACCGACGGCAAGCATGGTCTTGCCGCGTAATGTGACGGCCAGGTCCGGAAATTGCGCCAGCGCGTAACTGACAGCATTGCTGCTGATAAAAATGGCTGCGTCGGCATGTGCCAGCAGAGATTGATGCGCCGCTGCTTCCTGCAAGGGTTTTATCACCAGCGTAGGCAACAGCAGCGGCGCGCCGTTTCGTTGTTCGATCATCCCGCACAGATTACCCGCCTGGTTCTCGGGCCGGGTTACCCAGACAGTTAACCCCGACAGAGTCGTGTCATTATCTGCCATTGCCCATCACCTCCGCCAGAATTTCGTCCGCGCCCTGCCGCAGCAACCCCTCGGCCAGATCATAACCGAGTTGTTCGGCGTGAGCCGCAGCGCCGCTGATGCGGTCTTTCACTATCCTGGAACCATCCGGACTGCCCACCAGCGCGGTCATAGACAGTGTCTCGCCTGAGATCTGCGCATAGCCGGCAAGCGGCAGGTGGCAGCCGCCATACAGTTTCCGGGACAACGCCCGTTCAGCGTCCACACAGGTCTGTGTCGGCCTGTGGTTCAGCGGCTGCACCAACTGCTCCACTCGCGCGTCATTTTCTCTGATCTCAATCCCCAACGCGCCCTGGCCTATGGCCGGCAGCATATCTGCCACATCCAGGTACGCGCTGATCCGGTGTTCCCTGCCCAGCCGCTTGATCCCGGCCGCGGCAAGCGCCAGGGCATCATACTCACCGTTATCCAACTTTTGCAGCCTGCTGTCCACGTTTCCGCGTATGTCCCGCAGGGCCAGTTTCGGGTAGGCTGCATTGAGCTGGCATTGCCTGCGTAAACTTGACGTCCCTATGCGCCCGCCCGCCGGCATTTCTTCCGGGGACATGTAACGATTCGATATGAACACATCGCGCGCATCCTCTCTTTCCATGATTGCCCCCAGCGTCAGGCCCGCGGGCATGTCTACCGTGACATCCTTCATCGAATGCACCGCCAGGTCGGCCTCATGATTCAACAGCGCCTGTTCCAGTTCCTTCACAAATACACCCTTGCCTCCCATTTCAGACAGCGCCTTGTGCAAAAACCGGTCAGCCAAGGTCTTTACGGCACTGATCCGGACTTCCAGGCCGGGATGCGTTTCCTGCAGGCGCGCGCGCACGAACTGCGCCTGCCACATGGCAAGAGGACTTTCTCTCGAAACAATACGCAAACTTGAACTGCCCATAACTCCACCGTTTCCACATAAGACCCGGATATTCCCTGTTTTATCCGGCTCAGGCGCTTTGACCTGCCACACAATCCGGATACACTAACAGGCTAGCTGTTGTTTGGAAACCTCAGACTTACCTTTCTTCAACTTGGACGGTAATATATTGCGTTAAGGAAACTCTGAAATTGCACCCATTCGCATGGGGCAAGACGACAAATTTTGCATACTGGCTAATGATGAAACTGGGCGTAATCATGGATCCTATTGCCGGGATCACGGTCGAAAAAGACACGACCCTGGCGCTGCTGCTCGCGTCCCAGCACAGGGGATGGGAGATCTATTACATGGAAATGAAGGATGTTTACCTTGCCGGCAACATCCCGCTGGCACGCGCCCGTATCCTGACGGTTGCCGATGACCCTTCCGATTGGTACCAATTTCATCGCCACACGGAACTGGCGCTGCCGGAACTGGACGTGATACTGATGCGCAAGGATCCGCCTTTCAATATGGAATACATTTACATGACTTATATCCTGGAGCACGCGGCGGCGCAGGGCGCGCTGGTGGTCAATGCCCCGAACGCGCTGCGGGATGTCAATGAAAAGGCATTCATCACCCATTTCCCGCAGTGCATACCGCCCACCTTGATCAGCCGTGACCCGCAGGACTTGCTCGCGTTCATCGAACAGCATGACCAGGTGGTATTCAAACCACTGGACGGTATGGGCGGCGCGTCGGTGTTCCGTACCGGCAGGGAGGATGTCAATACAAATACCATCATCGAAACCCTGACCCGAAATTCGCAAAGCTTTATCATGGCCCAACAGTATCTTCCGGCAATCGAACAAGGTGACAAGCGCATTCTGCTTATCGACGGGCAGCCCTATGAACATGCGCTGGCGCGCATTCCAAAGCGCGGCGAGCTACGTGCCAACCTGGCGGCGGGCGGTACCGGTAAGGGAGTGGACCTCAACGACAGGGATTACTGGATCTGTGAACAGGTCGGCCCGCAGCTCAGCGCGCTGGGGTTGGTCTTTGTCGGGCTGGACGTTATCGGTGACTATCTCACGGAGATCAACGTAACCAGTCCTACCTGCGTGAGGGAACTCGAACGTCTCTACGACAGCGACATCGCCGGTAAGGTCATCGACTGCATTGCTGCGAAGACATGCCTGGAACCAGGGTAGCCGTTTTGAGTAATACCACGGCGATGCGCGCGGATTTGAATTGGGAGAAACCGGCTATAACGGCAGCAGCGGCTACTCGACCGCCGAAGCTGACACCTGATGACCGTCTGAGCCTGACATTCTGTCTGGCCATGATTTTCCATGCCCTGGTGGTTTTGGGTATCGTCTTTGTGCCGGAGGAAAAAGCAAACCCGCGCTATGAATACATGGATATCGTTCTGGTACGGCAATCCTCAGACACGGTGGACGAAGCCAATGTCCTGGCACAAACCAACCTCAGCGGTGGCGGGGATACCGACGCGCAGGCCGTCCCGGCCTCACCGCTGCCGCTGTTGCCGATTGCGGAACAAATGGAGCCGGTCGAACCTCCGGCGCCGCAGCAGGTTGAACCGGCGCCGGAGCCAGAGTTGCCCCAGCCTGCGCCGGCGCCTGTCAAGGAGACCGTTGAACAACTGGCGGTAACAACTGAAAGCCCGACTACAACCGTGGCAAAAGCCCAAGACGACGCGCAGACAACACTCCCCAGCGCGGCGGAACTGATGAGCAACAGCCTGAGGATGGCCGCCCTGATTTCAGAGGTTGAACGCAAACTGGAAACCAGGGCAAACCGCCCCAAGAGGAAATTTATATCCGCCAATACCCGCGAATATAAATACGCGGCCTACATGGAAGCCTGGCGCGCAAAGGTGGAGCGGGTGGGGAACCTCAATTATCCGGAGGAAGCCAGAAGACGAAAAATCTCCGGAGATCTGGTGCTCGACGTCGCATTGAACCCGGACGGGAAGATAAATCAAATCACCGTTCGCAGGTCCTCCGGGCATGAAGTACTCGACGAAGCGGCGATAAGAATCGTTGAACTGGCGGCCCCGTATGCGCCCTTCCCCGAGGCTATCCGCGAAGAAACCGATGTCCTGCATATCACCAGGACCTGGCAGTTCCTGGACCAGAGCGGCTTCAGATAGGCAGCGTTTAACTTCGCGGTGGCAATCCGGCGCAGTTAGGGATACTATTATGCACTGAGGTGACTAATGCAAGCCAGTAACTTAACCAACCAGTTTCTCATTGCGATGCCCAGCCTGAGAGACCCCAATTTTTCTCAAACGGTAACCTATATCTGCGCGCATAACGAGGACGGCGCGATGGGGCTGGTCATCAACCGGCCGGCGAATTGCGCGCTGGGCGAAATCCTGGACCAGATGGAGATGACGCCGCATGATCAATCGATAGAGAAACTGCCAGTTTACCTGGGCGGGCCGGTGCACACCGACAGGGGGTTCGTGCTGCACGAACCGGGCAGCAAGTGGGATTCATCCATTGAGGTCAGCGACTCGCTGGGCATAACGACTTCCAGAGATATCTTGCACGCGATTGCGGAAAGCACCGGGCCGGATAAATTCCTGGTCGCGCTGGGTTACGCTGGCTGGTCGGCGGGGCAACTGGAAGAGGAAATCAAGGAAAATGCGTGGCTTAACGTACCCGCAAACCAGGATATTATTTTCAATACCCCTTGTGAGTTGCGCTGGTCGTCCGCTACCGCGTTGTTAGGCATCGACCACAACCAGTTATCGACCGGTTTCGGGACCGCCTGACCCCGAGTTCCTCCGTTTGTCACGCCCCGCCACCCTGCTGTGTTTCGACTTCGGCACGAAACGAATCGGCGCGGCGGTGGGCCAGACGCTGACCGATACCGCAACACCGCTGGAAATCATCCCCGTGCGCAACAACCGCCCGGATTGGGACCGGATCGGCGCGCTGATTGCCGAATGGCAACCCCAGGCGCTGGTCGTCGGCAACCCGTTGAACATTGACGGCAGCCGCCATCCGATCACCGATCGCGCCGATGCGTTTGCGCGCAAACTGCACGGGCGCTACCGCTTGCCGGTCAAGCGCGCCGATGAACGCCTGTCGACTGTCGAGGCCCACTCGCGGCAACAAAACGGTGATGCCGTTGATCATGTGGCTGCCCAGGTAATCCTGGAGGGCTGGCTGCGGGATGCCGGAGAAACCGGAAAATGATATACTGGCCGGCATACAGGATCAGATCCAGACTATGCCGGCAAACAACCTCGATGTACAGCAACTGGTCCGGAACATGAAAACCGGTCTGGATCAGTATTTTCAGGATCACAACAGGACCAATCCATTATTTGTCGGCATTCATACGGGCGGGGTCTGGATCGCCGAACAACTGCACAATCTGTACCGCTCCTCCCAGCCTCTCGGCAAACTCAATATTGCATTCTATCGCGATGATTTCAGCCGTATCGGGCTGCACCCTCAGGTAACGCCTTCCAGCCTGCCCTTCGATGTGGATGCGCGTCACGTAATCCTGGTCGACGATGTGCTGTATACGGGCCGCACCGTGCGCGCGGCGATGAACGAATTATTCGATTACGGCAGGGCGGCGAGCATCTGCCTCGCGGTGCTGGTGGACCGCAGCGGCAGGGAACTGCCGATACAAGCGGATGTGTGCGGACAATACCTGGACATCGGGGCCGACCAGCAGGTCAAGCTCACCGGCCCGGAACCGCTTGCGCTGGAAATCACGACAGCAGAATGACGGGTCACTCCATTCAACTGGATCAGCACGGGCGGCTTCAACATTTCCTGACGACTGAAGGACTCAGCCGGCAGATCCTGACCAATATCCTGGATTACGCAGAATCCTTCGCCAATGTCGGCGGGCGGGCGGTAAAGAAAGTGCCCCTGTTGCGCGGCAAAACTGTAGCCAACCTGTTTTTTGAATCCAGCACCCGCACCCGCACGACGTTCGAACTGGCGGCCAAACGCCTGTCCGCCGACGTATTGAATATCAACATCGCCACGTCCGCGACCAACAAGGGCGAAACACTGCAGGATACCCTGCACACATTGGAAGCCATGCACTGCGACCTGTTCGTGGTACGTCACGGCAACAGCGGCGCCGCACATTTCATTGCCGGCCAGGTAGCGGACAATGTCCATGTGATCAACGCCGGCGATGGCCGCCATGCCCATCCGACCCAGGCGATGCTGGACATGTTCACCATCCGCCGGCATAAACCGGATTTCGAGACCCTGCGCATCGCGATTGTCGGCGATATCGCCCACTCACGGGTCGCGCGCTCGAAGATCCACGCGCTGAACACGCTCGGAGTCAGTGATATCCGCGTCATTGCCCCAAAAACCCTGATACCGGTTGATATCGAGAGCCTGGGGGTACAGGTCTTCCATGACCTGGATGAAGGGCTGCGCGAGGTGGACGTGATCTCCATGTTGCGCTTGCAACGGGAACGCATCAACAACGCCGTGCTCCCCAGCGAGGAGGAATATTTCCAGTGCTACGGCCTGACCGAAGCGCGCCTCAGTGCTGCCGACCGCGACGTTATCGTGATGCATCCGGGCCCGATAAACCGCGGAATTGAAATCGATTCACAGGTCGCGGACGGGGACAGGTCGGTGATCCTGCAACAGGTCAGTCACGGCATCGCCATACGCATGGCAGTGATGGCCATGGTCATGGGCGTCGCCGGCGGCGCCGATAAGGGCGAAGACTGATGCGTATCCTCATCCGAAACGGACGCCTGGTCTGCCCCGCGCAACAGCTTGACGAGCCGGGCGACTTGTACATCTCTGACGGCAGGATCGCCGCCGCTGGCAGACCTGTTGACGGTTTCAACGCCGACCTGGAGATCGCGCTGCAAGGCCAATTCGTGTGCCCGGGGATTGTGGACCTGAGCGTGCATGTACGCGAGCCGGGGTTTGAGCACAAGGCAACCATCGCCTCCGAAACAGAGGCCGCGGTACGCTCGGGGGTGACCAGCATGATCGTCCCGCCGGACACGCGCCCGGTCACGGATAACCCGTCTGTCGTCGAACTTGTTCACCGACGCCAAGCTGAGATCGGCAAGACCCGCATCTACCCGCTGGGCGCGCTGACCAAGGGATTGGACGGGCGCCAATTAACCGAAGTGGCCGCCCTCAAGCAGGCCGGCTGCATCGGCTTGTCCAATGCCGACAACGCGATCATCGATACGGAAGTGTTGCGCCGCGCATTTGAATACGCGGCCGGTTTTGACCTGCCCGTGTTCATACACCCGGAAGACAGTTACCTGAAAAACGGGGGTGTGATGCACGAGGGAAAAATCAGCACGCGCCTGGGCTTGCCCGGTATCCCGGAAACCGCGGAGACGATAGCCATCAGCCGCGCCTTGTTATTGATCGAACAGACCGGGGTGCGCGCGCATTTTTGCCGCCTGTCCTGCGCGCGCAGCGTGGAACTCATCGGCGCCGCGAAACAACAGGGGCTGCCGGTCAGCGCCGATGCCGGCATCAGCTACCTGTACCTGACCGAGATGAATGTTGACGGGTTCAATGCCCAGTGCCGCCTGTGGCCGCCGTTGCGCACCGACCGTGACCGCCAAGCGCTGCTGGACGGGCTGCGTTCCGGCGTCATTGATGCGGTCTGTTCGGACCACCAACCGCATGATGAAGACGCGAAGGCCGCGCCGTTCAGCAGCACCGAGCCGGGCGCATCGACGTTGGAAGCGCTGGCGCCGCTGATGTTCGCGATGACCGCGCGCGGTTTCAGCCTGGAACAAATCGTCGGCGCGCTGACCTGCCGCCCCGCCGCCATCGCAGGCATCGCAGGCACGGGCGCCGGCACCCTGGCCGAGGGCGCGCCCGCCGACCTGTTTGTTTTCGATGAAGGCAAGCACTGGACCGTGAATGCCGAAAAGCTGGCAAGCGCCGGAAAAAACACGCCATTCGACGGCTGGGAGATGGGCGGTAAGGTGATCCATACCTTCATCGACGGCAAGCCGGCATTTCACGATGAATAGCCCGGCGCAGCATCCGCATACCCGTGAGACGGTTTTCGTCGAAGATGCGACGATCCTGCAACACCAGGCGTTGCCAGCAGACCAGTATCTGGTGCGTCTGGCTGCCGGCGCGACCGCCGCGCAAGCACAGCCGGGGAACTTCGTCCACCTGCGCTGCGATGAAGACCTGCCGATGCGCCGTCCGATGTCGATCATGCGCACCAATGCGGACGCCGGCTGGATCGACATCCTGTACAAGGTCCATGGACTAGGCACGAAGAAGCTGGCCGGCTCGAAGGTAGATGATTGCATCAACCTGCTCGGACCCATCGGCAACCCGTTCAAACTGGGCGATTACCTCAAGTTTCCGCTATTGATCGGCGGTGGGGTGGGCATTCCTCCGATGGTCTTCCTGGCCGAACACATGATGAAACAGACACCTTCGGTAAAGCCGTTCGTGATCATGGGCTCTGAGATCCCGTTTCCTTTCAACCCCAAACCATCGAAGATCATCGTCGATGGTATTCCCGGCGACGCGATTGCCTGCATGCCGCTGCTGGAAGACTGGGGCATCCCCTCCCGTCTCACCAGCAAACAGGGTTATGCCGGCTGTTACGACGGTTTCGTCACCGACCTGGCGCGTACCTGGCTGACAGCGCTCGGCGCGAAGCAGCGGCAACAGGTCGAGATATTCAGTTGCGGACCGACCCCGATGCTGCGCGCGGTCGCCGATCTGGCGCGCGAATTTTCCCTGCCCTGCCAGGTTTCACTGGAGGAACACATGCCCTGCGCAGTAGGCGGCTGCGCCGGTTGCGCCACCCCCGTTTACCGTAACGGCAAGATGTCCATGCAAAGAGTGTGCGTGGACGGACCGGTGTTCGAAGCAGAGGAAGTATTTCCGAAAATGGTTACCAGCAACCAGAAAAGTGAAGAATTACAACCAATTTGATGATCCATGTTTCCGCCAGATATTTTTTCCCCGATCTCGGATGAATATCGTATCTAATTGAAATATAATAACTTTAAGGATTTATGCGGGTTTTTTCTTAAAGTTGGCACGGAACCTGCAATATATTTGGCAAAGATGTTTTAACCCATAATATCAACCAATCGGAGAGACTATAATGAACTGGCAAACTCCTGAATACAGCGACATCCGCTTCGGTTTCGAAGTTACGATGTACATCAACAACAAGTAATTCCAATATTACATGTTGTATAAAAAAGGGTCACTACGACCCTTTTTTATTGCCTGCAATTTGCCTCAGCAGCCCCGCCTCCGCCCCATTCCCGCGAAAGCGCCCCCCATCCCATTCCCACATAAGCGCCTCCGACCCATTCCCGCGAAAGCGGGAATCCAGTGAGACAAAGAGTCGCCCGAAGGACGACACCGTATTAAACTGGCCTGATGAACAGCTTGAACAAAAACTTACAACAGGTGCGCCTGGAAATGTCGGCGGCGGAGCGGCAGTTCGGCCGGGAGCCTGGCAGTGTGAAATTGCTCGCGGTGAGCAAGACCCGGGCAGCCGATGATGTGCTCGCGCTGGCGCAGCTTGGGGTGACGGATTTCGGCGAGAACTACGTGCAGGAGGCGCTGGCCAAGATCGAACAGCTAAGCGGGTATTCGCTTACCTGGCATTTCATCGGCCCGATCCAGTCCAACAAGTGCCGGCAGATCGCAACGCATTTCGATTGGGTGCACTCGGTGGACCGTATCCGGGTTGCCGAGCGATTGAATGCGGCGCGCCCCCCGGAGCTGCCGCCGCTGAATATCTGCATACAGGTTAATGTGGATGCTGAACCCACGAAGTCAGGCGTCGCGCCGGATGAAGTGGAAGAACTCGCAGAACAGCTACGCCAATATCCGCGGCTGGCATTGAAGGGACTGATGGCATTGCCCGCGCCGGCAGACGATTTCAACACCCAGCGGCGCGCATTCAGGAAACTGCGTAACCTGCACGAACAACTCATAACCAAGGGCTACCGCTTCGACACGTTGTCCATGGGCACAACCCATGACATGCAGGCCGCCATCGCCGAGGGAGCGACCATAATCCGGATCGGTACGGCGCTATTCGGACCCCGATCCTACTGAACGGGACTATCCTGAAACTCCCAGGGTGAACCCGAAAATCTCATCACCAATTCGCTTGTCAGGATAGATGTTTACTGTCAATGAGTCATGCTAATCTATCAACTATGCTGTCATTACACACCATGCTTGATGCGTTCATTGCATCAATAGGTGAGATTTTCGGGTTAACTGCTATGATCCTATCCCATGAAGGATGAAAAAATTACCTTTGTCGGTTGCGGCAACATGGGGATGAGCCTCATCAGCGGGCTTCTCGCGAATGGCCATCCTGCGTCGTCACTGGCCGGCATCGACCCGGATGAAACCCGGCGGCGCGAGCTGGCGCAACAGCACGCTATACGCGCCACGGCAACGATAGCGGAAGGCGCACCCGGCGCAGACGTGCTGGTATTGGCCATAAAGCCGCAGATACTACCTGCCGCACTTGCCGAGATTAAATCCGCGCTGCATAGCGAACGCCCACTGGTCCTGTCCATCGCCGCCGGCGTGCGCAGCGAAACCATCAGCCGGGCGCTTGGCGACGCCTGCCCGGTAGTGCGCGCGATGCCCAACACCCCTGCCCTGTTGGGCGCCGGCGCAACAGGCCTGTTCGCAGCAGCGGCTGTGAGCGCAGAACAACGCCGGCTGGCTATGCATATCATGCAGGCGGCTGGTGTTGCCGTGTGGTTGGACGATGAGGCGCTACTGGATGCCGTCACCGCAGTCTCGGGCAGTGGCCCTGCGTATTTTTTTCTGATCGTCGAGCTGCTGGAAAAAATAGGCGCTGAAATAGGCCTGTCTCCGCAACAGGCGCATTTGCTCAGCGTGGAAACTGCGCTGGGCGCGGCAAGAATGCTGAAGGAAACCGGCACGGACGCGGCAACCCTGAGAAAGCGGGTCACATCCCCCGGCGGCACCACGGAGAGCGCATTGCAGGTATTTCAGGAAGGCGGGCTGGAGCCGTTGCTGCGGCGCGCGCTGACGGCATGCCGGGACCGTTCGGTGGAACTCGCACAACAGGCGGAGTGAGAGATGGAGAGTTCTTACCTGTCCGACGCCGTGCTGTACTTGATCAATACGATCTTTTCCCTGTACATTTTGCTGGTGGCGCTGCGCTTTCTGCTGCAAATGGTCAGGGCCGACGCCCGCAGCCCCGTCTCGCAATTCCTGCTGGCGGCGACCAATCCACCGCTGCGCCCGTTGCGCCGCATCATTCCGGGATACGCCGGTGTTGACTGGTCGTGCATTATCCTTATGCTCGCGCTGCAGGCTATTGAGCTGTTCCTGGTCTGCCTGATCGGTTTCGGTGTGTTCCTCGCGCTTCCCGGACTGATCCTGCTCAGCGCCGCCGAGCTGCTGAAACTGATCATCTATATCTTCATGTTCGTGATTTTCGTACAGGTCATTCTCAGTTGGATCAGCCCGCGCACATACAACTCGGTAACGGCGCTCGTATACCAGTTGTCGGAACCCCTTTTGCAGCCTGCGCGCCGGTTATTGCCTGCGACCCACGGTATGGACTTCTCGCCGATACTGGTGTTTATTCTGTTGCAACTGTCATTGATGCTGCTGGTAAGGCCCCTGGCCGACCTGGGACGGGCCTTGGCCGTTTGACCCGGCGCGGCCAGCGCATCCACTGGCGCAATATGCGGGTTCAAACCGTAGTTGCCACATCGGCACAGTGCGCGCAGGCTTCCACATCCCTGTTGCCAGTTTCGGGCCTGGTATAGTATTCTTGAACTTCCAGTAATAAGGAGCATCCGATGTCCCGCACTGCAACCGCTTTTATCGCATTTTTACTGATGGCAGCCGGCCTGGCCGCCAACGCAGAACAATCCAAGACCTTCGGTGATTACACCATCCACTATATCGCGTTTACCACGGACCTGTTATCGCCAGAGATAGCCCGCTTGTACAAAATCCGCCGCAGCAAGAACCGCGCCATCATCAATATCTCCGTGCTCAAAAAAGTGATGGGCACGACCGGTCAACCGGTCAAAGCACAGGTGGAAGCCACCGCGACGAATTTGAACCGGCAAATGAAAACCCTGAAAACCCGGGAGTTGAGCAGCAACGGCGCGCTCTACTATATCGCTGAAACGACCGTGAATAACGAAGAGACGCTCAATTTCGACCTGAATATTATCCCTGAAGGCGAGTCTGTCGCGCTGAGTTTCTCGTTTCAGCAGCAGTTTTTTACCGACTGAAGTCCCGACAGGGCCGGCGCGGCGACCGGCGCCTGGCTTAACACCGTGTCATCTGAGTAAGACTCCTGACCACATCTCAATGGGGGTGAAACCGCGACCGACGCCCGGTTCAACACCGGCTTATATATCGTATTCGATGGTCAGCGGGGCGTGATCCGAAAACCGCTGGTCCTTGTAGATGGAAACATCCTTGATGCTGTGCGCGAGGCCAGGCGTAACCACCTGGTAATCGATACGCCAACCCACGTTCTTTGCCCAAGACTGGCCGCGGTTTGACCACCAGGTATACTGTTCCGCCTCCTGGTTCACCACTCGGAACGCGTCGACCAAGCCCATCTCGCCGAAAATCTTGTCCATCCAGGCCCTTTCTTCGGGCAGGAAACCCGAATTTTTCTGATTGCTGCGCCAGTTCTTCAGGTCGATTTGCTTGTGGGCGATGTTCCAATCGCCGCAGATGATGAATTCTTTTCCCGATCGCAGGATGTCCGCCAACACCTGCTCGTAGCGCGCCAGGAAGTCATACTTGATGGCCTGGCGTTCGTCTCCTGACGTTCCGGACGGCATGTACAGGGACACGACGCTGACGTCGGGGTAATCCGCCTGCAGAAAACGGCCTTCCAAATCGGCCGTCTCCCAACCCAGGCGGCTGTCTACCCGGTCCGGTTCACGGCGGGAATACAGGGCAACGCCGCTGTATCCTTTTTTCTGCGCGCTGTTGAAATACCCGAAATACCCGTCCGGTTGCAGGACACTGTCGTCCAGTTGTTCGGTCATCGCCTTTATTTCCTGCAAACAGACGACATCGGCATCCTGTTGCAGCATCCAGTCAAGAAATCCCTTGTTACACGCGGAGCGGATGCCGTTGGCATTTAATGTAATTATCTTCATAGCTGGGGTATACTGAACGAAAATTCTCAAAAATCAATCGTATCTTCACAGTTTCCGCGGAGGGACTGATATGCCGATCTTCGAGAACCCCGACCCTGACATCAAGTCGATGAAAGGGCTTCACTTGTACTATTACTTCATGTCCAACTGCGCCCAGCGACCCAGCCTCGCGCTGGAAGAAAAGGGGGTGGAGTGGACTCCTCATGCGGTAAACCTGTTCACCCAGGAAAACACGAAGGATGAATACTTCAGGATCAACCCCAAGGGGCTTGTGCCCGCGCTGGTGCACGACGGCCGGGTCGTCACCGAATCGATAGACATCCTGCGATATATCGAGGAGCAATTCCCGGAGCCCCCACTGTACCCGTCCGATCCGGATCTGCGCCGGGAGGTGGACGAGTGGATCGATACCGCGACGGAAAGGCACCTGCCTGTGGTCAAGACCTACATGTATTCCACGGTGCTGGGCGCGTCGAAGAAACCCGAGATGATGGACCACTACCTGGAGAAACAGAAAGACCAGGAGCTGATCGACTTTCATCAGCAAACTCTGTCCGGATTCGATGAATCCAGGATCGCGCAAGCCGAACGCGACCTGTTTGCGTTCTACGACGACATTGAAAAAGCGCTCAGCCGGCATGAATGGCTGGTCGGCGACACCTTCAGCTATGCCGACATCACCTGGTTCGTCACGTATTTCATGAACCGGCGCGTCGGCGCGGTCGATTTCCGGAATTACCCCAATATTCGCAACTGGGGCGATCGCATCAAACAACGGCCTTCTTTCAAGGGAGGCATAGCCCGGCTGCAGCCCTGGTATGCGCCACTTGTCTGCCTGATGTTGCGCGCCAAATCACGCATACAGCGCGGCGGGCCGGCGCCGGCGCGCCCGCGGGCGATCGCGCACAGCCCTTGACGGGGAAACGGTGGAACACCACAAAGCCGCATTCATCGAGTTCGCAATCCGCAACAACGTACTGCAATTCGGCGAATTTACGCTCAAGTCCGGACGCACCAGCCCTTATTTTTTCAACAGCGGCCTGTTTAACGACGGCAACAGCATCGGCCAACTGGGAACCTTCTATCTGCAGGCCATTGAGCATGCCGGCCTGCAATTTGACATGTTGTTCGGGCCGGCGTACAAAGGCATCCCGTTGGTCACCGCGGTTGCCATTGCCTACGCACGCGAGCAGGGACGTTCATTGCCGTACAGTTTCAACCGCAAGGAGGAAAAGGACCACGGCGAAGGCGGCGTGGTTGCCGGCGCGCCGCTGCAAGGCGCGACACTGATTATCGACGATGTCATTACTGCCGGCACATCGGTCCATTATTCCATCGACCTGATCCGTCGCCATGGCGCCCGGCCCGCGGCCGTGGTCATCGCACTGGACCGCCAGGAACGGGGACTCGGCGATACGGGCAGCTCCGCCATCGAAGAGATAGAGAGTGATTACGGGGTGCCGGTGGTCCCGATTGTCTCGCTCGATGACCTGGCGCTATTCCTGGGCAAAGACCCGGCGTATTCAGGGCCGTACAACGATATCCTGAAATACCGGGCGGAATACGGGATCCGGAACCGGCCTGAGGATTAAGCGGGGTCAGCGTTGACCCTGTGGCATTACCTGGATTTCATCAAAACGACAACTGCAAACCTTTCTCCGCCGCCTGTAACCACTCGCGGAAGCGCTGTTGTATGGTTTCCAGCGCATCCTTGTCATCGGCTTCAAAGCGCACGGTAAGTACCGGAGAGGTGTTGGAGGCCCGCACCAGGCCCCAACCATCGGGGAATTCCACCCGCACGCCGTCCGTATCGATGATCTGCGCGCCGGGGAATTCAGCGCTGTCCTTAAGTTTCTGCATACAGGTATGATGCGAGGCCTCCGGCAACCTGACCCGCAGTTCCGGTGTTGATACCCCTTCCGGCATCTCCGCAAACAAGGCTTCCGAACGTTGTCCATTGTTTACCAGGATTTCCAGCAGGCGCGCGCCGGCATAGATGGCATCATCGAACCCGTACCAGCGTTCCTTGAAAAAGATATGACCACTCAGCTCACCTGCCAGCGGCGCCTCCATCTCCTCCATTTTGCTCTTGATCAGGGAATGGCCGGTCTTCCACATTAGCGGCACGCCGCCGTTATTCTCGACAACGGTTTTCAGGTGGCGCGAACATTTCACATCATAAATGATGGCGGCGCCTTGGTTGCGGGACAGCACATCCTTCGCAAATACCATCAACTGCCGGTCTGGCCAGATAATATGTCCGGCGCTGTCAACGACTCCGAGCCGGTCGCCGTCACCGTCAAATGCCAGGCCGATATCGGCCCCACTGGATTGTACCCGCGCGATCAGCGCGTCGAGGTTTTCCGGCTGGCTGGGGTCCGGGTGGTGATTGGGAAACGCGCCGTCCACGTCGCAATACATTTCTTCCACATCATGCCCCAGGGCGCGGAACAGTTGCGGCGCGATCACGCCCGCGACGCCGTTACCACAATCGACAATAATCTTCAGCGCCGCGCCCGGCGCTACGGGTGGGATATCGGCGGCTACCCGGGCGACATAATCGGCCTTCACATCAGACGAAGACAGCTTCCCCCGGCCTTGCGTGAAATCCTCCGCAATGATGCGCCGGTAAATTTCCTGCAGGTCTTCCCCGTGCAGGGTTTTTCCGGCTATGATCAGTTTCATGCCGTTATATTCAGGGCCGTTATGACTGCCTGTCACCATTACCCCGCTGTTGGCCGGCAACCAGTGCGTGGCAAAGTACAGCAGCGGCGTCGGGACAATGCCGATGTCCACGACATCCCGGCCGCTGGCGCGCAAGCCCGCAATCAGCGCGTCTGACAATTCCGGGCTGGAGTCCCTGCCGTCCCGACCCACGGCAATTTCCTGTTCTCCCCTTTCCGCAGCCTCGGTACCAATACCAAGGCCAATCAAGCGGGCAATGTCGGCCGTCAACGTCTGGCCGACAATTCCGCGAATGTCGTAGGCGCGGAAGATGGATGCGGGGAGTTCTGAAACGGTCACTTGGCGTTCAGTCCTGAACGTCTTTTACTTTGGGCTTTTGCGCTTGTCCGGAGGATTTTTCGCGATAGCGTTCGCTGATCAGTTCCACCAGTTGCCCGGCCAGCTTTTCCTTGGGCGCGGTTGCCAGCGAACTTGAGCCACCCGTCCAGAAAACATCCAGCGCATTTTCTTCGTTATCAAAGCCCAGGCCGTCTCCCACCCGGTTCGCCGCGATCATGTCCAGGTTTTTGGCCTTCAATTTCTTCTTGGCATTGTCATGCAGGTTTTCCGTCTCCGCGGCAAAACCGACCGTGAACGGTGGGCTGTCCAGCGCCGCGACTTGCGCAAGAATGTCCGGCGTTTTCTCCAGGCGCAACAGCAGGTCCGACTCCTTTTTCTTCATCTTCTGCGGCGCCGCCCTGCCGGTACGGTAATCGGCCACCGCCGCGGCCGAAACGAAGATGTCACAAGCCGGCGCTGCGGCAAGAACTTCGGACTGCATCTGCTGCGCTGAAACCACATCAATAACCCTGACCCGCGCCGGCGCCGCGAGCGTAACAGGGCCGGACACCAGCGTAACCGTCGCGCCTGCCTCTTCGGCCGCACGGGCCACCGCATACCCCATCCGGCCCGAACTGCAGTTGCTGAGATAACGCACCGGATCGATAAACTCACGGGTCGGCCCGGCACTGACCAGCACACTGACGCCGGCAAACCGGTTCGTCCTGCCGGCTGCAATGATCGCCTCAATCAGCTCCCCGGGTTCAAGCAGCCGCCCCGGGCCTGTCTCTCCGCAGGCCTGTGCGCCGCTGTCAGGGCCAAGCAACGCGACTCCCCGGGCCTGCAGGCGTTCAATGTTGTCCCGTGTCGCCGGGTTCTGCCACATCTGCCGGTTCATTGCCGGCGCAACCAGTAGCGGCGCAGCCGTTGCCAGGCACAGCGTCGATAACAGGTCGTCAGCCAGGCCGTTGCTCAGGCGCGCAATAAAGTTCGCGGTGGCCGGCGCAATCACGACCACATCTGCCCAACGGGCGAGTTCGATATGCCCCATCGCGGCTTCGGCTTCATGGTCCAGCAGGTCAGTATGCACCGGGTTCCCGGACAGCGCCTGCAAGGTCAGGGGCGTAATAAATTCGGTTGCTGCCGGGGTCATCACCACGCGCACCGCGGCGCCGTGATCGCGCAGCCGCCGGACCAGTTCGGCGCTCTTGTACGCGGCAATGCCTCCGGATATACCCACCAGGATGCGTTTGTCAGTCAACGATTGCATCGCGCAAGTTTAGCCGATAATCGGCGCCAGCGCATAGTTTCATTCCCTGTGTTCATTCCATGTTGTCACCCTGCGCTTAATCCTGTATGCTCTAGCCTTATCTTACTCTTACCTACAGAACAAGGAGGTTCAACATGGCAATCCGCCACTGGCCGCAAACCGAACAACCCCGCTTCAAGCTTCTGAACAACGGCCCGCAAAGCCTGTCCGATGCGGAATTGATCGCGCTGTTCCTTGGTTCCGGCTACAGCGGCCACAGCGCCGTCGACATGGCCAGAGACATGCTGTCCAAGGCCCAGGGATTGCGCCCGTTGCTGGAACAGGACCGCAATAGCCTGCTGAAGACCAAGGGGCTGGGCGAGGCCAAGTGGGTGTTACTGCAAGCCGCGCTGGAACTGGGCCGCCGTTACCTGGAAGCGGAGGTACGCGCCAGGCCGGCGCTGAGCAACCCCGACAAGACCAAGACCTACGTCAAAGCCTGGTTATGCCGCTACCCCCACGAAGTGTTTGCCTGCCTGTTCCTGGACAACCGCCACCGCATCATCAACAGCGAAATCCTGTTTACCGGCACCATTGACGGCGCCAGCGTCTACCCGCGCGAAGTGGTCAAACGCTGCCTGGAACTGAACGCCGCCGCGATTATCTTTGCCCACAACCACCCCTCAGGCATAGCCGAACCCAGCCAGGCCGACCGCCAGATCACACTAAAACTGACCCAAGCCCTGGCGTTGATGGACGTACGCGTCCTAGACCACCTGGTAGTCGGCGACAAACTGGTGACATCCATGGCTGAACGGGGGTTGTTGTGAGTCGAACACAGTCGTTAATTCACCATCACCCGAAGCAAATGGCCAACTGGTATAATCTTGAAAAACGATGGTCCAATTTTTGGAGAAAAAAGATGATTCACTTGAGTAGCTTCACGGCTGTTCGATACCGTGGCATTGATGGGCTGGTGGTACCTCACCTGACAAAGGCCAATTTGATCACGGGTATGAATGGCATAGGGAAGACAGCGCTGCTCGAAGCCATATGGCTTTTTTCCGGGAGACACAACCCTGGGCTATTGTGGAATGCCAATGTCCAACGTTCTGGTTCCACCTCGCCGATCTTGGACCCTATATCCCGGCTGACAGATGACAAACTGGATCTTCAGGGAATGGTAAACGGAGAAGAGTATAGCGTGGCGTTTGTTTTTGAGAAACTGAATGGCTCTGCCGAATGGGTGCCTTCGTCCCATCCAATACGGGAAGGCGCGCCGACTTTGCCGCCTATTGTAGGATTCATCCGTACTTACCTTGATGGTGCGCTAGTAGAAGAAGCTCCAAAAGGTGTTCATCTAACGTCGCATGGAACGGTGCTACACCAACCTACGACTGTATCGTTAGAGCATCTCAACTGCGTCATAGAAAACGCAAGATTCCAGAATGAGGTACCAGGCGAGTACTTAAAGAGGTACACCGATTTGCGCACGCAAGGCCAAAAGGCAGAGTTGGTGAGCGCAATGAATATGGTTGTTGAAGAAATCAAAGATGTGGAAATACTGGCCGATGATAGCGAGAGTCCGTACATCTCGGTAGAAATGGAAGGCGGGAAGCTACTCCCAATTCAAGACCTTGGAGGCGGCGCGGTCAGGTTGTTCAGGTTGCTGCTTGGTTTCTCCGCAGCGCCGAACGGTATTTTTTTGTCGGATGAACTGGAGAACGGCATCTATTACCGTGCTCATCGTGCAGTTTGGGATAGAGCGCGAGAATGGATGGCTCAGTGGAACGTGCAATTCATTGCTACCACCCACAGCGGCGAACTCGTCGACGCAGCAATTGGCGCGTTTGAAGATGCGCCAGATGATCTTGCGATCCACCAGTTGTTCCGAAACGAGAATACGGGACAGTTGGAAGTTGCCACCTTTACCGGAGAGTCTCTATTAGGCGCGCGTAACCTCAACCTGGAAGTGCGCTAATGCAGAATCATCGCGACGGAAACCCCCATTCCGAGGATAAACATAGGATTGATAGCAAGCGGTTATTGCTGGTGGAGGGCCGGGATGAAGTCAACTTGTTTAAGGCATTGATTAAGAGGCAAATCGGCGATGATGCCGATATTCAAGTATTCGATGTTGGCGGAAAGGATCAATTCCCGTTAAACTTCTCTGCAGTAAATAAACAGGTGAAGACTCTTAAAGATTTTCGTTCCATCGGCGTCATTCGGGACGCAGACGATGATGCCAAAGCTGCACTCGAGAGCGTCAGCGGTGCTCTTCGCAAAGCCGGATACAAGCCTCCAGACTCTCACGGCGCTTTTTCGAATGCATCTCCTTCGGTAGGCATTTTCATAGTACCCGACGGGCCCGACGGAGAGGAGGGGGGCGCTATCGAGACCTTGTGTCGACGGTCTGTGGAAGAATCCGATGCGGGTCAGTGCGTCATGCAGTACCTGGAGTGTCTGGCCGAGCACAATGCGATGAAGTCAACAAACAAGGACAAGAGCTTTGCGCACGCCTACTTGGCTGCTATGCATAACCCAGTAGCCAGAGTTGGAGAAGGCGCATCGCAAGGTGTGTGGGACTTCGATTCGCCGGTGTTCAAGGAAATCGTGGATTTCATCCGCAAGCTGCAATCTGAGTAACCTGTATGCGGGCGAGACGCCCATGGCTCCCAGAGAAGGCTGGCGGCTGCTGTATATTGTTTATCGAACAATAGCTTTTCTGAGCTAAATCCCACGTTTTTGATAATCGCCCGGATCCGCAGGTTTTTGGAGTTTCCTATTTTGCTGCTTATTCTCTTGAGGCTTATTGTTTTTAGGCATGCTTTTGTGAGAAGCAGGTATATTTTGTGATGTATGTTTAATAGGCGCTGTCCAAACAGAGCTGGGAGAGATTATTCTACTACCAACTCGACACATCTGCGATGGCATAAGTCAGGGACCTCAAACACTATGTGGAGTGTACAAAGGGATGAGAAAATGATCACGAACACTATGAAAAAATCAAACCCGTGATAAAAACAGAGTTTGACATCTTTCAAACCGGAACTACGAGATATTACTGAGAGAATAATGTTGTGGATGACCTCCCCGACTACTCCGTTGCCGGAGAGATCCCCTTGGGATCTTGTCATCGGGGAGGGACCTTTTTCTGTGCGGGCCTTTCCCTCTACCACCGTCAGAGAACACCCTTTGCTTGATATAAGAATATCATATCTGGAAAGCAGATTTAAATGAATTGGGGCAAAATAAGGAGCAACAGATCGACACATTGGAATTACGGCCACCGCCCAAAATTAGCGCTCAAAGCAGCTTATACCAGGGACTGGTATGACTGTGTCGGTCGCCGCAACGGTCGCCTCGGTCCCTGATATTCAGCCGCATTGAGTTTATTTCAAGCCCTGTTGTAAAGTCGGTGAGATTTCGTGGCTAAGCGGTGCCCCCTGGTTGCGGGGATTGTTCACACGGCTGCTGACGGGATACGCTTCCATCTTCCCTGTAAAAGGCCCGAGCAAACCTTGGCCACCGTCATTGAGCCATGCGTCGTAGTCAGTCGGCGTGATAATGGCCGGCATGCGGTCGTGGATCCCGGCCAGTGCCTCGCAGACTGTTGTCGTGATGATGGCGAAGGTCTCAACCGGGCCGTCCGGCCCCTGCCAGCAGGACCAGAGTCCAGCAAGTGATAACAGGTCTGCACCTGCCAGGCGAATGAAGTACGGCTGCTTGCGGCCGTTTTGCTTGCGCCACTCGTAATAGCCGTTGACCGGCACCAGGCAGCGATTGCGCTTGAATGCATCCCGGAACCAGGGTTTATCAGCCAGGGTCTCGGCGCGGGCATTAATAGGTTTGACTGCGGGGTCCTTCGCCCAGCGGGGGATGAACCCCCAACGGCAGACGGCCGCTTCCCTGTCGGTCGCTTGACGCACTACCGGTACCTGCGCCGACGGGGCGATATTGTAACCACCGTTGAAATCCGGGACCGTGTCCAGACCGTAGTGGTCTGCCAACCGGTCCGCATCGCTGCTCAGCACAAATCGTCCGCACATAATACACTGTCTCATGTGAAAACCGGCGCATAGACATGAGGACGGCGCCGGTTGTCAGGCATCGGAACCGACAGTCCTGACACCACAGCCGGTCCGTGTCAACAAATCCCGAACGGTTTATGTCTCACATCCGGCTGCCTAATCATCTGCATCTTGATTCATGAATTTATTAGATGATAGATACGGACCAGATCAAGAGACAAAACCCTCAGACTGTCCATTATAACAAGCCGAAGGTGGCAGAACAGTCCGTTATATACGTCTTGGCATGACTGGACGCAAACCGAACAACCCCGCTTCAAGCTTCTGAACAACGGCCCGCAAAGCCTGTCCGATACGGAATTGATCGCGCCTGTCTGTCTTTGTAAAAGCACCTATTGATCAATATACTTGGGGGGTTATGGCTACTAAACTGAATATATTAGAGGTCTACAGATTTTCTTTTTCGTTGATGATCAAAATAATAGTTCCATATTTAGTTCCAGCAGCAGCCTTGAGTATTGGTTGGTACATTTTAGTGATGTTGATTGATGGAATGCAGCAACCGGGAACTGAGGATGCGTTTTTGTTCGCAGTTGAAGCGTCATTATATATATGTGCGGTGTTTTTCTATATTGTGCTGCCGGTCTTGATCATTAAGCTGCTATTTCATAGTGGAACGCAACAGGCCTTGGTATTAGATAGCGACTTTACTATCAGGAAAATCGTAATAAGCCCAGGGTTCATCACATGTTTATTCAAATTTTTTTGTATGTCGATAATGTTCACAATAATATTATCCCTGCCGATATCTTTTTCCTTCCTTCTATGGCCTGAAATCATTCAGCCAATTTCGATTACGGTTGTTATACGTGTATTGCTTCACACGTTACCGTTTATTTTATTGCTCTATATAGCATTGAGGCATTTACCAACATTTATGCTGGCATCGGCTGCTTCGGTAATTGATAATCTCAGCGTTGTGAACAGTGTTAAACGTGGTTACTCCCTTTCTTCCTCTCACTGGTTTAAAATTTCGACAATGATATTAACTCCTCTGATCTTATTTCAGGAGGCGCTTAAGTCATCTGGGCTCTGGGTACTAAATTATCATTTTGATGATATAACCGGGATGTTGTTGGTGGTAGGTTTTGTCTTACTTGGATATATATTTACTCCAGTACTTTACGCTATATTATTATCAAAATGTTATTTTGATCTGAAATAATCTAAGGAAGCTCTGAACAAGTCCATCCAGGACTTGTCAGAGCACATCCCTGTACCGTTGGAACCTCTGACTTAATCTCAGAGGTTCCCAAATTGTGATTGATAATCCTGATATCGAATATCACTGAGAAGAACGATAAAGGCCCTGCAATCCCCCCCCCCACACCCTGGTGGTATCGTGAAACGGCAATGCCTGGAACCGCTAGACCCTACCGTGACATGCGCAGCTAAGGGACTCGGGGTCACACGGCAAGCGCTGTCAGAGTTGGTAAATGAGCGAACGGAAATCTCGGTGGAGATGGCAATCCGGCTTTAAAAGCATTAGGCTCGACACATCTCCAATTGTTTAAGTCAAGAATATCAAACACTATCTGAAGTGTAGAAGGGAGGAGAAATCGATCAATCGGCCAGAATAAGCCGTAATAAGCCAGAATGGGCCAACTATCTGTTTCATAATGCCTTCCAGCGGGCGCCGGGACCACGTCCCGTGGATTCGGCCAAACTCTTGGACTTCAGAATAGCAAGGTCTTCTCGCACGCGTCGCACGTTCATCTGCTGACCTAATAGAGCGCGTATTTCCCGGAGCGCAAGAGCATGGTGGGAACGACGCAACAGCGACAGGACCGCGTCCTGTTGTTCTGTCAAACCACTTGCGAATTGTTCATCTGCCACATGGTCTGCCCGCCGGAAACGGACGGTGACAGAATCGCCACGTTCCTCAATTTCAGGGCAGGGCAAGCCAGCGGAGGTCGCCAAATCTGCCATTCTTAGGGTGCCCCGACCCCACTCCTCAATGATGCCGCGGCGGTAGAACGTGCGCGCAATCAGCGGGTTCCACGGACGAGACTCGTGCGGACTGAACAGAGCGTCCGGCGTCAGTCCGAAGTGCAGTGGGCCCGTGGAGGTCACCTCCAAGCGGTCATCGTAAACAGCGAGACCAATCGAGCCGCCACCCATTGCATAGTCGCGATGGCACAGGGCGTTAGCGATCGCTTCACGCGTGGCAAGCGGCGGATATAGTGGCTCGTCGATACGCTGCATTCTGCCTGAGACGAAGCGGCTCGCGATCGGCAAAGTATCACGGAGGAATCGTTGGGCATTTGCAAGAAGCGTGAAAGCATTGCCGATGAATTGCCGGTTGTCCAAGAACTCTGATCTGTCGAAGCCCCGAAAGCGTGCTACGCGGAGCAGACATTGCGGCATATCACATTCCAGTCGCTCTGCCTTGCCAAACAGTGCTGCCGCCGCCCGGAAAAGGACTCCGTCTCGCATGAGTCCCAAGCCGTGTAACAGATCTTTCGGGTCCCGGCTGCCCGGTTCGTTCAGGCGTCCATTTAACACCGCCTCAGCGACCGTGTTACGGAGTTCCGCCACATCCAAGTCATCGATAGTCCACCCAGCAGCAGGCTGGTTTTCCCAACGTAGATCATTGTGCATACGTTCGAAGAGCAGGCGGTTGTATTCATCGGTAGACATGCTCAGGGTTGTGTTTCCGACACGTCGGTAAGATACTCCCCGATACTGATACGGAAGAGATGAACCTGGACTGACGCGAATTGCTATCACCTCGCGTACCTCTGAGATTCGCACCCTCTCTATCTCAGGAAATGCCGGCGGATCGATCCGTTGTATCTCCGCGCTTACCTCCTCGAGCGTGCGATCACTTACCTGCTGGCCTTGCACATTGCCCTCCTGCGTGACACCAAAGAGCACATGTCCACCCCGATAATTGAGCATAGCGCAAATTGTCCTCGCGGCCTCGCGTCGGGTTCCCGTCGTGGCCTTGAACTCCAGCTTTTCAGATTCCCCGGACGCAACAAGCGCCATAACTTGCTCAGGTGTCATCTATAGGATTACCGTCATCGATTCTATGTCCGTTATTCTAGGCCTTGCCCGTCCTTCTCAATTTGTATTACTTGACTACCACATCATAGCATCAGTAAGAATACGCTACTACTCTCTCTCTCTTGCACTCTCTCTCTTGCAGTAGAGACCTCGTCACCATCTCCCCGCATATTGATTAATGTATATATTTCTTGCGCTATATAATATGCAAGAATAAAGCGTGTCGGAGGAGGTCATGGCTCCACAACAAATAGGCAAGCGGATCAAAGCGCTTCGCGACAAGCGCGGACTTTCCCAGGACGAACTTGCGCGTGAGTTCGGCTTCAAAGACCGACAAACCCTATCCGCCATTGAGACCGGGGTTCGCCGCGTGACCGCAGAAGAACTTGTGCTTGCAGTCGAAATACTGGAAGCGGCACTCGGGAGTCGAACCAGCGAAACTCAATGAGTATGAACGCGATGCAAGCCGCTGGATAGCAGCATATCGCACGCTGGCACCATAGGTCGGACGTGATACTCCACTGATGCGCCAGGCGCTGGGTCTGACCCGCCACTCGAGTTTTGAAGATGCCGCGTTTATCGGCGAACGGTTTGTAACCAAGTTCAAACTTGGCGACACGCCGGCAATGCGTCTTGCCGAAATCATGCAGCAGGAGCTGGACATCCTGGTACTCATGGTCGATACCTGCGAGGGTATTTCCGGCGCGGCTTGCCGCCTGCCTGACCTGGATACCGTCCTGATTGCGCGCCATGAGATCGAGGGGCGCCGCCATTTCGATCTCGCGCACGAGTTGTTTCACATCCTCACCTGGGATGTTATGCCGCCTGAGCATTATGAAGAAATACTGGAAACCGGCGGCAATCGGGTGGAACAGCTTGCCAACAGCTTCGCTTCTGCGCTATTGATGCCAAGTGCGGTCTTGGAAAAATACGGGGATTGGTCGAGCTTGGCAGAAAACGAACTTATCGCAAAGCTCAACACCGTGGCGGACGAATTGCGCGTCACCTCTTCGGCACTACGCTGGCGACTGGTTACGCTCGGTAAACTGAAACCAGCCGTGGCGCGCGCCTTGCCAGACGCCGCTTTGCGCAACAATGGCCGCAAAGTCGCGGCGGACGAGCCTCCACCCCTGTTTTCCAAACCATTCACCGAAGTCCTGGGGCTTGCCATTCAGCAAGGAATTGTATCGGTGCGTCGCGTAGCCGGATTGCTAAATCTTACCGTGGACGATCTGGCGGATTTATTCGCCGCGCACGGCGTCGACTGTGCTATCGAGTTGTGAAACGTGATGGCGCGACACCAGGGCACCGTACTCGCAGATACGAATGTCGATAACTTTAGTCTCAACTAAGACAGTTTGAAGGATACGGGTTGGTCGGATGGATCAGTCGGTTTATAAATCTGAAGGCGATTTTGGATTTCTGAATCAGGCAATCGGCATCTTGAGTGAGCTGCGATCTTTTGCAGGCCAACATACAAATCGTCACCACCCACAATGCCTTGAGCCAACATCTGATCGAACAGCCACAAAACACCGTGGCAAGCGACATCCTCTTCCTTGGCGAGCTTGCGCAATCTTCCATCGCCGGAGAGCAATGTCCAAGAGTTAGTCTTTGCCAAGCTGAGAGCGAAGCTGTCGGGCAGGGAAAGTGTCGGATCATCACGACGGTAACTCATAGCGAGTGAAACCGCATTACCATCAAGTTCCTCAATCCGAAGTCCAAGTCCGAGCAGTTCCGGCCCACCATATTCTTTAAGTTCGCGTTCATAAAGCAAATCAGGAACGGCAAAGCCGAAATCCAGACGAAAAACTTGCCTCAGAAGTTCGCCACGCTCAAGGTCGATAAGAACCGAAGTATCCGACACCAGGACATTCACTGGGCATGGGCTTCGTCAGCAGCGGCCTTTATAGCGGGAGGCTCATCCATCAGGCGATTCAACTCGCGTGCGGAGATACCGAGTAATTCGGCAGCCTTGGCTTCGGATATTGCACCTTCCGACAAGGCGCGAAAACACAGCCGTTCGAACCGCGAGGGTTGCTCTCCGGGCATGGCATACGGCTCCTGGTATGGAGGGTTGCGCCATCCAAGGCGATCGAATTCGTTGAACAGATGCCGAAAGAGGGAAGTGTCGAAGATCCCAAGATCCTTGCAACGGTAGGTCAGGGCCTGAACACTCACGCCAAATAACCTCTTGAGATCGAACAGCTCACCCCAGCCGATGGACTTGCGGTGTTTGCCCATCTCAGCCCGCAACGTCTCAGCCGGCATTAAGAACGCGCCGGCGAAGCGATGCGCGGCTTTTTCTCCATCAACCTTCGGCGCTGGCTCAAGGGCCATATGGCCGAGTTCATGCGCGAGGGTGAAACGCTGACGCTCGCCCCAATCGTCCTGGTTCACAACCACAACCGACGCGACGCGCTTGTCTTCGCGGCGCACGCGCGCGGCAAGCCCCTCGATGTTGGGAAGACTCATTGTGAACACCTTGATTCCGCGCTCTTCCAGAAGTTCGACCAAGTTCGGGATAGGATCAAGTCCGAGATTCCAATGAACTCGCATGCCATACGCAGCCTGCTCTGCTTCGGCGGGGTCGCGCAGCACCGGCCAGGGCGCATCACGTGGTATATCCCAGGCAACGGTAGGCAATCCCAAGATTTCCTCAACTGTCAGATAACGTTCCAGCAGACGCAGGATGTTAGCCTCGACCTGTGCCTCATCACGACGACTGGTTAGCCGCTTCTTTCGGAAATCAACGGCTTCCAGGCGAATGTCACTACTGCTTATCAGGTAGTCAATGGGCACATTGAGCGCATCGGAAAGCGCGATGAGCACGCCGGAACTCGGCACGGACTCATCATGCTCGTACTTGCTGATCGCCTGCGCCGTCACCCGGTTGCCAATTCTGGCTGACAAATCCCGAAGTGACAAACCGGAAGCACGGCGTGAAACCATTATGCGTTGGCCTAAACTCATTATTCTCCCATACTTTATAGTTGATAAATATCACATATGAGAAATATTTGTCAACTAACGGGTTGAAAACTGTTGCTACATCCCCATCATTTATGAAATGACATATATTACTTATTAGAGATTACTACCATGACTGCTCAGATTTTGTTTTTTTCCGTCGGAAATGGCGATATGACCTTCATCAAGACAGAGGAAGGCCGAAGAATATTGATCGATATGAACATTCGGTCCGCCGCGGATGATCTCAATGATGATACTCCCGACGTTGCAGCGAAGCTACGAAAAAACCTCGTGCGCGACGATGCGGGAAGGCTTTATATCGATGCGTTGCTTATCAGCCACCCTGACGAAGACCATTGTCGCGGTTTGCGCAAGCACTTCCACCTCGGACCGCCTGGTAAATGGTCAAAATCAACGGATAAGATACTTATCAGGGAGGTATGGTCTTCGCCGATGGTATTCCGTAGAGCATCACGACAGCATATCCTATGCGACGATGCAAAAGCTTTTAACACCGAAGCAAAGCGTCGTGTAAGGGTATTTAGGGATACACCTAATATAGTAGGAGGTGGCAACCGCATCCTCATACTTGGAGAGGACGAGGATGGCAAAACAGATGACCTCCGTCAGATTCTTGTGCCCTTGGATCATCCGTTCTCGCAAGTCAACGGGCAACATGACGAATCAATGACTGCCCTTTTGCTCGCTCCATTACCGGCCGACGATGACGATGAAGAAGAGGTCATGTCAAAGAACAATTCCAGCACGATATTGCGGTTTTCTCTTGTTGGAAACGGGAAAGCAGAGAAATGCCGTTTCCTTACTGGAGGAGATGCTGGGGTCGTGATCTGGGACAAGCTCTGGCTTCGCCATTCCAAGCATATAGACTCTTTGTCCTACGACATTCTGCTCTCCCCGCACCACTGCTCTTGGCATAGTTTGTCGCACGATAGCTGGAGCGAGTTGGGCGAAAACGCAAAGGTTTCCAACGATGCGCTCAATGCCCTCTCGCAAGCTCGCAGCGGAGCCACGATTGTCGCCAGCAGCAAACCGATCAAGAACGACAACAATGACCCACCATGCATTCGGGCCAAGCGCGAGTACGAAAAGATCGTGGAAAAAGTATCAGGACGATTCGAATGTGTCGGTGAACACCAATCCGCAAGAACTTCGGGTGTCTTGGAATTCGAAGTCGGCGCAAACGGTATTCGCTTAGTGACCTCTATGATGGCCCCCCGCATAGTGTCAGGTTCCGGGACCATCGGTCGGCAGCCCCATTCGCACGGCTAGCTCTGAATATGGCCCGGAGCGAAATTAAACAGGAGCTTCGGCGCGCTCTGGTCTTGATCCGCGCACACCCGGCTGTTAAAGCGTGTAGCGCACCAAAGACCAATGGGATGAGCGATACCATCACGGTCGATGTGACTTTCAACGTTGAACTACCCAGCGAGTGGCGGCGCCTAGGTAGAAGCCCTTTTGGTATCATGCTTCAAGAGGAAGTACGAATTGTGTTTCCAAATGGATTTCCCTTGGAGCCGCCTGAATTTTCGTTGCGAGCGGACTTCAATCGGAATCTCCCTCATATGCAACCGTGGTTGTCAGATGGCCGTCCTGTCCCTTGTATCTACCGCGGTGACCTGGCCGAGTTGCTACAGCGAGAGGGACTGGCTGCTATTCTCAACCAGATGGCAATTTGGCTCGAACGCGCTGCCCTTGGTACTTTGATCGATCCGGATCAGGGTTGGGAACCGGTGCTTCGTGATTCGTTTGCGGACATCCTGGTCGCAGATGCAGCATTTTTACAGGACTTAGTAGACCGGCGAGGAGGTCATCGGTTCGTAAAGATGAAGTATATTAAGTCGACTACTGACGATGGTTCACCGCTCCTGCAAGGGCAAATCATTAATGACATCGCTCCGGTGAATCGTCAGACAATTTGCGGTTATTTTAATACGATGGAGGTCACTAACGAGCGCATGGTGAGTTATGGCCAGTCGCTGGCGTTGGTAGTTTGGCCAGGCAAACATCCTTCGGGAAAGCCAGTCATCAATGACACATATCTCCCTGAGACGGTGAAAAATGTTAAGGGTCTCAGGGTACGAGCTGAGGGGTACGCATGCAGACAACAACTAGATGCTGGTCTAAACCAATTGAGAACCTGCATGCCCGCGCTGCGATCGTCGGGACCACACACGTTGGCGGTCATCCTATTGGTGCGTCGGCCATTTCCCATCATTGGAAGCAAGAGCCCAATTGAACTTTGTCCGTATGTTATGGAAGTTTGGTTCCCGCAACTGTTCGCCAACGGTGAAGCTACGGCTGTTCGCGCGGCTGCTCAACGCAATGCCATTTCCCAAGATTTGCTTGCCCAAATGGCAGGACTGAATTCGGGAGACGAAGCTCTCTCATGGACACTCGTCGGCGCGGGTAGTCTGGGCTCTAAAATCGCGCTTCATCTGGCGAGAACTGGAAACGGTCCGAATGTCGTCGTTGATAAGTCTATAATGTCGCCACACAACGCGGCTCGTCACGCTCTTGTGCCAACTCCCGATGGATTACAGGTGACCTGGACCGATATGAAAGCGCGGATATTGTCGCAAGCGTTGCAAGGTCTTAACCAAACAGCTATCCCAATCTCGGAAGATGCGATGCAAATATTGACAACCGGAAAGAACACCCAAGGGGCTTGGTCGAAAAAGACCTGGGCGGTATTGAACGCGACAGCATCTCATGTGGTTCGTGAGGCTTTCGGAGCGAGCAACAACATACCCACACGGGTTATCGAGGTATCGTTATTCGCTGGCGGGAAGATAGGAATAGTTGCAGTAGAAGGCCCGCACCGGAATCCGTCTACCATCGATCTGATAGCAGAGTTCTACGGTATTCTGAAAGAGCAGCCAAAGCTCGCATCGATCGTCTTCGACCGCGATGCTTCAGTATCACGCCAAGCCACCGGACAAGGATGTGGTTCACTCACGATGAGCATGTCGGACGCAAGGCTCTCGCTGTTCGCAGCCGGAATGTCGGAATATCTCCTGTCCCGGCAGCAAAAAGGGCTACCGGAAGATGGAGGTGAAATCCTCATCGGCCAATTGACTCAAGACGGACTTGGTCTGACTTGGCATACCTACCGAACACCCGCAGTAGTCGTGGTTCAGACGGACAAAGGAGAAGCTTGGAGCATTCATATTCACCCTCGGGCACGCTTAAAGATACAGCAAGAGATGTCCCGCTGGCATGAAGTAGAAACAGGCGGCGTACTCATGGGAAGGCTTTCAGAGACAGCGCGGGTGGCGCATGTCGTGGATGTGTTAGAACCACCGGATGACAGTCGTCGTGCGACTGAAGAGTTTGTTCTAGGAAAGACAGGATTATCCAAAAGGCTACAGGAATACTCGGAGACTGTCGGCTGGTCGCTACACTGCCTCGGAACTTGGCACAGCCATGTCTCTGAGGGCGGACCGTCCAGAAAAGATCGAGCTACAGCAAAAGAAGTGGCATTCGCTCGGTTGACGCCCTCTTTTTTCCTGATCGTAACCCCTGCAGGCTTCCACGCGATCATGGCCAGTGGATAAGGGGACAGAGGGCCTGGGAATATGTTGAATGTGTTGACTTACCTGCTCGACCCATATGAGCGAAAGGCGAGGCACTACCCTGCGCTGCTGTGTGGACTACCCTTATTGGTATCGGTCGTGCTGTTGATTCCCGAATTTGGCGCGGTGTGGGGAGCTATTGGTGGGTTCGCTATTTTTTGCGGCGGTACGACTTTTCTGGCCCAGATCACCCGGGACCGGGGAAAGACTATGGAGCCTAAACTGTATGCATTGTGGGGTGGCAAACCATCTGTAGCCATGTTACGCCATGCCGACTCACGACTTAACCCGTCGACGAAGAACCGCTACAGAACATTCTTGCAACGGGTTGTGCCCGAATTGACGCTGGCTTCTGTCGAGGAGGAACAGGCAAACTCCAAAGGTGCTGATCAGGGATATGAAAGCACTATCTCGTGGCTACTGGCCAGGACGAGAGATCGTGAGCGCTTTGGACTCCTGTTTCGAGAAAACATCAACTATGGCTTTCGCCGAAATATCTGGGCACTCAAACCTTGGGCATTTGCCATGGAAGCGATCGCTTTGGTCATTATTGGGATATCGGTCCTCGAATTGTGGACGGGAGAGTTCTTGGCTTCGATCCAGATGCTCGGTATGGAAACGTGGGCGAGTCTCATACTCACAATAATCCATGTATTGTTCTTCACATTCAGAATTAACAATGAGTGGGTTGCGTATTTCACTGAATCCTGCCACCCGTTTCACGTGAAGGCTGCCACCCGGAACGCAGCAAAGCTGCCACCCCCCGGCGCGTGATGACGTGGGTATTGTCATTATGACTCTGTTGGGGTCATGGCCGTCAATGTTTTTTTCTGTTTTCGCATGGATTCTCCCTTGAGGTTGATTTTATACGCATTGTGTACCAGGCGGTCGAGGATGGCATCGGCGAGTGTGGGGTCGCCGATCATGGCGTGCCATTTTTCGACCGGCAGTTGACTGGTTGCCAGAGTGGAGTGTGCGCCGTGGCGGTCTTCGAGGATTTCGAGCAGGTCGCGGCGATGTTCGGTGGTCAACTTGACCAGTCCCCAGTCATCAAGGATGAGGAGTTGTGTTCTGGCCAGGGTGTGGATGAGTTTGGGGTAGCGCCCATCGCCTTTGGCAATAGTGAGGTCCTGGAGGAGTCGGGGCAGGCGCAGGTAGAGGGCGGTGTAGCCGGTCCGGCAGGCGCTGTGCGCCAGGGCGCAGGCGAGCCAGGTTTTCCCGACGCCGGTGGGGCCGGTGATGAGGATATTGAGGTGGTCACAGAGCCATTGGCAGGTGGCCAGGGATTGCATCAGGGCTTTATCCAGTCCGCGCGGGTGGAGGTAATCGATGTTCTCGATGGTGGCCTGGTGTTTGAGTCGGGCGCGTCGCAGTCGGCTGGCGGTGCGCCGGTTGTGGCGCTCGGTGAGTTCCCGGTCGACGAGCAGGCCGAGGCGTTCCTCGAAGGTCAGGGCGTCGATATCGGGCAGGGCCATTTGCTCGGTGAGGGCGGCCGCCATCCCGGTGCATTTCAGGGTGTGGAGTTTGTCCAGGGTTGGATGTGTCAGCATAGCGCTCTCCTGTTGTGGGTTAGTGGTAATAGGTCGGACCACGGATATTGTCGTGCGCCGCGGGGAGCTCCATCTCGGTCTGCTCGGTCAGGGGTTGGTTGTCGAGGCCGTGGCGGAGGATGGATTCGATACTCTTGTAGCTGTGGCTGCCCAGGGTCAGAGCGCGTCGGCAGGCGGCGTTGAGCCGGTCATTGCCGTAGGTGTTACTCAGGCGCAGGATTCCCAGACAACTCCGGTAGGCTTGCTGGGGGTGTTTGCGGGCCGTCAGCCGCTGGCGGACCAGCCGTGCCGTGGCCGCACCGATACGGACGGCCCAACGTTCCAGGCGTTGCGGGGACCACTCGCCGGCCTGCCGGTGTGCCTCGGGCATATGGGCCGGGACGGTGGTATGGCGGCCTTTATGGTGTGTGCGCCGATGGCTGGCGATGCGCTGGTTGCGGTAGAAGCACTCAATGGTGTTGGCGGTGATGCGCACCTCCACCTGTTTTTTAATAAACGCATGCGGCACTGAGTAGTAATGGCCGTGCACCTCGACGTGATAATCAATATGGACCCGGGCCTGCTTCCACTCGGCGTACTCATACGCATCGACCGGCAAGGGGCGCAGGGCCGGTTTATCCAGTTGCGCAAACAGGGCGCACCGACTGCCCGGCAGTTTCCTGAAGGGGCGCCGGTTGAGCCGCACCAGCAACTCGCCTATGGCCCGGTTCAACTCGGCCAGGGAGAAGCACTGACGGTGACGCAACGCAGCCAGGATCCAGCGCTCCACCACCTGCACCCCGACCTCGGCTTTCGCCTTATCCCGGGGCCGGCGCACCCGCGCCGGAATGATGGCCACCCCGTAATGCGTGGCCAGGTCCTGGTAGGTGGGGTTGATGTCCGGCTCATACCGATGCGCCTTACTCACCCCGGCGCGCAAATTGTCCGGCACCACCACCTCCGGCACACCGTCCAAGTAGGTAAAACAGCGTACATGCGCGCCGATCCAGTCTGCCAGACCCTGGGTCCAGGTGGCCTCAGCATAGGTGTAGTTCGATGCGCCCAGCACCGCCACGAAGATGTTTGCCTCTCGCACTGCCCCGGTTACCCGGTCGATAACCTGGGCATGCATCCCGGCATAATCTACGAACAGCTTCTCACCGGCATGGTGGGTCTGGCGCATGACCAGGTCCAGCTTGCCGGCCCAGGCCCGGTACTGTTGGCAGAACCAGGTATACTGGTAGCCGTGCGGATGAGTCCGACGATATTCCTGCCACAGCAGCATCAACGTCACGCCCGGACGTTTCAGTTCCCGGTGCACAGCCGCCCAATCGGGCACCCCGCGCGCCCTAGCCGGCTGGACCGGCGGGGGCGGAAACAGCAGGCGATCCAGTGCCCTGTCATCCAACTCAACCGGCAACGGCCAATGCAGCCCGGCCGCCTCAGCCCGGCGCAGGTATTCATTTACCGCCGGACGGGATATGCCACAACTCCTGGCCGTTTGGCGTTTGCTCAGGCCCTGGCCCCAGCACAAGCGTAATACGTCTTTTATCTTTCTCATGGACAACCTCTTTGCAGGCATCTGCGGTTCCTCCTTTCAATTGAAACAAGGACACAGGATACCTGTGGTTATCCACGTCAGACGCGCCGGCTATCTACCTCCTTGGGGGTGGCAGCTTTGCCGTGTAATGGGTGGCAGCTTTCGTGTGAAATGGGTGGCAGCTTTGCCGTGTAATCGGTGGCAGCTTTGCTGTGAAATACGCAAGTGGGTTCGGATCGCTGCTGAAACCTACGCTCGGCAGCTTCTTTCGACATGTGATTTGCTTGAGGACGGTCATGAGGTTTGATCAGGTCAGTGCTCCCAGCAAAATCGGCAATGAAACAAACCTGAAACCAAACGACATTTTCTAGACGTTTTTCGTAATTGATGTGTAAGATTGATCTTATTTTGTAAATTAGGAGACCTCGTTAATGATCTTGGTTGACGGCGCATATCTTTACGGCTTAGGTCTGTCTATACAGCCTTTGCACACAATTAATCAGAAGGGAACATATGGTCAGGTATGGTACAACTGTTACGTTGCGAAAAACTATCTTGAAGGATTTATTACAGATAGCGATTATTCAGATGCCGTCAGAATCATGGTAGAGCCAGCAAATTCTTTAATTTTCGCACTTGAAACAATATGTGAGGAAGCAATTAAACCAGAAAAAAAAGATAAAATACTAGACCCGACACTTTTTTACAACTTAAGAACAGTATTGCGAGATTTTGAGTCTGTTTTCAAAGCTGAGTTCAGACATGGTAATTTATTTCTTGCTACTCAAAAGGGGGCATATGATCTTAGAACACTATTTGCGAAAGGTGAGTTACTATTCCCAGCAAATTTTACGGAATTGTTCCCAGAAGCAGTTAAAGATGTCCAAGACGGAGCGCGCTGCTTGGTATTTGAGATGTATACCGCATCGGGATTCCACTTTCATCGTGCAAATGAAAGTGTGCTATTAAGGTATCTGAAATCAGTTCGCGCAAAACAACCTGATAATAGAAACATGGGCGCATACATCGAAGCCCTTAAGGACGTCGAAAATGTTCCCAAGGAAATAATTGTGTACTTGAAGAGTTTAAAAGATTTGCAACGAAATCCTTTAATGCATCCGGGAGAATCTATTGATAATGTAGACGATGCGCTTGCTCTACTAAATGCAGTTCACACTGCTATTACGGCGATGATGAGAGAAATAGCCTCACAACATGATTAATCGCTAACGTGAATAAAATTCAACTTCCCGAATGTTGGCTATCAATCTCCATAACTATAAGGCCAAATGTCGCCAGTGGTATTAAACTGACCGTGCTCAAGCTGCGATGCGCCCCCATCGAACATGACCGCCCAACACCAATCCTCCATCAGCTTCACATCCACCGATGATGATTCGCAACCGGTAACCCCCGGCTTGCCGGCCAGCCGGGTTCACGCCGAGCTGCGCCGGTTGGCCGACAGCCATCACGCGCAGGGGAAACAGTTCGAGCGTGTGATGGTCCGTTATTTCCAGCAGTCGGTGCTGTACCGGGATAAACTCAAGAGCGTGCAGTTGTGGGACGAGTGGGCAGGCGCACACGGGATAGACGGGCGCGATGTCGGCATCGATCTGGTGGCCCAGACCCATGACGGGGAGTACTGGGCCATACAATGCAAGTGTTACGCGAACACGCACACCCTGCAAAAACGCGATATTGACTCCTTTCTCTCAGCTACCGGCAAGGAGTGGGGGGATAAGAATATCCCGTTCTCACAGGTGCTGGTGGTCTCCTCCACGGCGAACTGGTCGGTACATGCAGAGCGGGCCATTGAGAATCGCAAGCCGCCCTGTCATCGTCTGGACTTGGCTGAGCTGAGCGACGATGCGGGCACGGACTGGTCGGCGCTGCTGCCGGATTTGGAACTTGAAAAGGCCACGCCGCGCCAGTTACGCCCCCATCAAAGGACATCGGTGGACGATGTCACAGCAGGTTTCACCACAGCCGACCGGGGCCAACTCATTATGGCCTGCGGCACTGGCAAGACCTACACGTCTCTTAAGATCGCTGAACGCCAGGCCGGCGCTGGCGGCCGTATATTGTTCCTGGTGCCTTCGCTGTCGTTGCTCTCACAATCCCTGCGCGAGTGGGCGGCTCATCACGAATGGGCCGGGCTCCGCACCTTTGCCGTGTGCTCGGACAGCAAGGTCGGACGCAACAATGAAGATATCAATGCTTACGACCTGGCCATCCCACCCACTACGGACGGGCGCAAACTGGCGGACGGTCTGCAAAGCGACCTGCCGGACGGACACGCGCAACTGGTGTTTGCGACCTACCAGTCCATCGGGGTGGTGCATGAGGCTCAGCAGCAAGGCGCGTTGCCCTTTGATCTCGTGATCTGCGATGAGGCCCACCGCACCACCGGCGTGGACCTCAAGGGCGAGGAAGCCTCTTACTTCACTCGAGTGCACGACGGCGATTACCTCAAAGCACACAAGCGTCTGTACATGACCGCGACCCCACGCATCTACAAGGACAGCGCCAAGCAACGCGCCAGGGAGAAAGACCAGGTCGCGGAGATCTACTCCATGGACGATACGGACAAATACGGCGATACCCTCCACCGGCTGGATTTTTCAGAGGCGGTAGCCAAGGACCTCTTGAGCGACTACAAGGTGCTGGTGTTGATGGTGAACCAGGATCACGCCGACGCCGCGCTGCAACCGCTGCTTGGCGGCAGCGCCAATATCAACCTGGACGATGCGTCGAAGATTGTCGGTTGCTGGAACGGCCTGTCGAAACGCATAGCCGATGAAGAGGCGCTGCCGCAAACAGACACTGCGCCCATGCGCCGGGCGGTGGCCTTCTGTCAGACCATCAATATGTCCAAGGCCGTGGCGCAGACTTTCTCAGGAATTGTGAATCAATACCGGGAAAGCTCCCCTGACGATGAGGAAGCGCTGGGGTGTACCGTCGAACATGTTGACGGCACCCAAAATGCGCTGAAACGGAACCAGGCGCTGGAATGGCTCAAGGACGAGCCAGGTGAGAACGAATGCCGGATACTAAGCAACGTGCGCTGCCTGTCCGAAGGCGTGGATGTCCCGGCGCTGGACGCAGTACTGTTTTTAAGCCCCCGCAACTCACAGGTGGATGTCGTTCAGGCCGTGGGGCGTGTCATGCGCAAGGCAGAGGGCAAGGAATACGGTTACGTGATTCTGCCGGTCTGCGTCAAACAGGACAGCTCACCCGAGCAGGCATTGCAGGATGAAAAGAACTACAAGGTGGTCTGGCAGGTGTTGCAAGCCCTGCGCGCCCACGATGACCGGTTCAATGCCGAGATCAACAAGATTGAACTCAACAAGCGGCGGCAGGGACGCATCAATGTCGTCGGGATCGGCTTCGGCGGCGATGGGGATGGCGACGACAGAGAGCGCGGTGGCGGAGAGGAAGAGATCCGCGAACCGTTGCAACTCCCGATAAACCTTAAGGACCTGAAAGAAGCCCTGTACGCCAGGCTGGTCCTGAAATGCGGCGACCGCCGCTACTGGGAGAGCTGGGCTAAGGATGTGGCCGATATTGCCGGACGCAATATCACCCGTATCACCACGCTAGTCGGGCAGAGTGATGCCGATTACCGTGAGATCTTCGAGGAGTTCATGACGGAGTTGCGCCAGAACATCAACCCTCAAGTATCAGAAGCGGACGCCATCGAAATGCTCGCCCAGCACCTGATTACCCGCCCGGTATTCGATGCGCTGTTCGAGGGCTATTCATTCATCAAGAACAACCCGGTTTCAAAGACCATGCAGGCGATGCTGGAATTGCTTGATGAGCAGAACCTTGAGACCGAAACCAGGAGCCTGCAGGGCTTCTACGACAGCGTGCGCCGGCGCGCCAGCGGCATCGACAACGCCGAAGGCCGGCAGAAGGTCGTGATCGAACTCTACGAGAAATTCTTCAAAGAAGCCTTCCCTAAGATGGCCGATAGCCTGGGGATTGTCTACACACCGGTTGAGATTGTGGATTTCATCCTGAAAAGCGTCAACGACCTGCTGGTGCAGGAATTCGGTGGTGAACACCTCTCATCAGAAAATGTGCATGTGCTGGACCCGTTTACCGGCACCGGCACTTTCATCACGAGACTGCTGGCCTCCGACCTGATCACGGATACAGCGCTGGCGCGCAAGTACCGGCAGGAACTGCATGCCAACGAGATTGTCCTGCTAGCCTATTACATCGCTGCGGTGAACATTGAGGAGACCTACCACGAACGCTTGCGGGAGAAACTCAGAAAGGATGAAAAAGAAACAGACATCGACTACGAATCATTTCCCGGGATCGTGCTGACCGACACGTTCCATATCAACGAGCAAGACGGCGACATGCTGAACCAGATATTTCCGATTAACTCCGAACGGGTGATGAAACAGAAGGACACGCCTATCCGGGTAGTGTTGGGCAACCCGCCATATTCGGCAGGACAGAGCAGTGCCAATGACAACAACGCCAACCTGCGTTATCCCGGACTGGATAAGAGCATTGCAAGAAGTTATGCCGCGCATTCCACGGCCACCCTGAAAAACAGCTTGTACGACTCCTATATCCGGGCCTTCCGCTGGGCGTCAGACCGCATCGGCGATGAGGGCATCATTGCTTACGTGAGCAACGGTGGCTGGCTCGACGGTAACGCCATGGATGGATTCCGCCGCTGTTTGGCAGAGGAGTTTAACCGAATCTACTGTTTCAACTTGAGAGGAAACCAGCGCACTTCCGGTGAGTTATCTCGCAGGGAAGGCGGCAAGATATTTGGGTCAGGCAGCCGCGCCGGCATCACACTGACGTTCCTTGTCAAAAAGAAGGATGCCAAAGGCGAATGCCAGATCCGCTACTACGACATCGGCGATTACCTTGACAGGAATCAGAAACTGGACACCATCAGGGACTTTGTAAGCATCGGAAACATGGAGGACCTCTGGGAAACGATAACACCGAACAAACACCATGACTGGATTAACCAGCGCAGTGAGGTGTTTCTGGACTACCTTCCACTGGGCGTTAAGGAAAACAAACGCAACAAGCGAACAGTGGACAGTGTATTTACCCTGTATAGTCGAGGTGTTGCGACAAGCCGTGACGCTTGGGTGTACAACTTCTGCAAAGAAACACTTTCAAATAACATGCAAAAAACCATTTCGTTTTACAACAGTGAGGTGGAGCGTTATCGGCTGGCATGTGAAGAAAAAAGGGAGAACGAGCGACCAGAGATAAAGGATTTTATCCATTATGACGCGACCACAATGAGTTGGGATAGGGAAATTAGAAATGATCTCAGACTCCTTAAAACTGGCCAATACCATGATTCTAAGATAAGAACTGGAATCTATAGGCCATTCACAAAACAACAGTTTTATTTTGACGACCAGTTTAACAACATGGTTTGTCTTCAGCCAAAATTTTTCCCGACCCCTAACACACAAAACCTCGCCATCTGTGTCTCCGGCATCGGCGCCAGCAAGGACTTTTCTGCGCTGATGGTGGATACCATGCCTGATTTGAATTGTCTTGATGCTGGCACGCAGTGTTTTCCCCGCTACCACTATCTCTCAGCCGACGAACAGGAAAAGCAAGCCTCGCTGGACATGGGTGAGACGAAACACCCCCGGGTAGACAACATCCCCCAGGAGACGGTGACCCGGTTCCAGGAGCAGTACCGGAACAGCGCCATTGATGCCGATGCCATCTTCTATTACGTCTACGGCCTGCTGCACAGCCCCGACTACAAGACCCGGTTTGCCGCGGATCTCAAGAAGATGTTGCCCCGAATCCCTCTCGTCGACAGCCCAGAAGACTTCCGGCGGTTTTCCGAGGCCGGCAGGGCGCTGGCCGACCTCCATGTCGGCTATGAGAACATAGAGCGTTGGCCACTGACCATCCGGATTGACAAGAACCAACAGGAAAAAGATAACCAGCACACAGAGCAGGGTAGTCAGGATGATGAGACACTGTACCAGGTGAAAAAGATGACCTTCGGCGGCAGCGCCCGGCCCCCTGACAAGACGACCATCCGCTATAACGACCACATTACCATCGAAGCGATCCCGCCAGATGCCTACAGGTATATCGTCAACGGCAAGAGCGCCATTGAATGGATCATGGAGCGCTACCAGGTCACACAACACAAGGAAAGCAAAATCATCAACGACCCGAACAAATGGTCCGATGATCCCCGATACATCTTGGAACTACTCGGAAAAGTGGTGACCGTCAGCATGAAGACGGTAGAGATTATATCCGGACTGCCCGAACTGGAAAAAGCTACATAAGAAATGTCTGCTGTTACGAAACTGCTTATTCCGTATGAACAACACCGGGTTCTTCGTCCCTTAATCCAACTCATTCCCCTTGGGTTTGGCTCTGCTATTGACACCTTTATGATGCAAACACTGAGTAAAATCCGAGAGGAGCGTGTCAGCGAGTTTATTGATGAATTAGCCAAAGGGAACCAGATAAATGACGAACAACTTCTGGAGTCTGAAGATTTTCTTCACTGTTACATCACAACTGTAGATCTAGCGCTTAAAACATATCAGCGTAAGAAAATTCGCATGTTTGCCAGTTTGCTAAAGAGTTCGCTAGGCGACTCCGGTCCGGCCGACATTGACGAATATGAATACTTTCTCAATATATTGGACAATCTGGGGTTCAAGGAAATTCAGGCTCTGACCATTCTCGACAGACTCGTTGATAGTTTTGGAGATGATACAGATAACCCTTATTGGGATAAAACCTTATGGGAGGGGTTTGAAAACAAGTTATATTTAGAACTGGGTATCCCACCAGAAAGGGCTGCTGATTTCATGAATGGAATAGTACGTACCGGGTGTTACGAAATATTTCCAGGCGCATCCATAAGACACACCAAGAGCCAAGGAAAGTTGACGCCAACTTTCAACCGCCTAAAGGAATTTGTGATAAAAAACGAGCCAGATGCCTAATATCACCTGGGAATTTCAGGGAGATTCGTCAGCGTGACTGATGTGTGTATCGTTTATCATTGACATCTCTCCCTATAAGGTTATAAATCATGACCATGAATGATACACCTGTCACGCCTGGTGAAATTCTCCTGGAGGAATACCTGAAACCGATGGGAATTTCACAAAATGCAATGGCGCGCGCCATCGGTATGTCACCGCGTGCAATCAATGAAATTGTTCGCGCCAAGCGTTTAATCACTTCTGAAGTGTCAATTCGTTTTGGTGTGTTCTTTGGACAATCAGACGAGTTTTGGCAGGGAATTCAGAGTGAGTGCGATTATCGCAAACTGGCAGAGAAGCAACAATAGCTTACAGCCGGCATAAGTTCGGCTTCATCGCTTCAACAGGGAGCCTGATAAAACGCTTGAATTGTGGAAGTTCAGGTTTGATCCTACAGTTCCCGGATTGATGGTGTAAATTGATCTGCTCCACGAATACCACCCGAGTTCCAATAAAGTGATCGATAGTCAGGAACAGTGATTTTGCCGAATTTGTAGACCTTGTGTTAGGTTCAAGAAACTATGCCAGTGCATGATCTATATTCTTATCGTAAGCGTATCACTAATGGTGATTTAACGGACGTATATGATTACGATGAGCTTCCCCTAGAGCTTCGTATTCAGATAGATTATATCTGGCGTGATGCAATTGGTCAGTTTAATAAATTTACAGGACGAGAAAAGGTTCGTATTATCCAAAATAACGAAGCTTGGACATACATCCATAATGCTGTAGCTAGAGAACATGGCGTTTTCTCTTTGGATTACCATGGCAATGAGTATGAACGTTGTAAAAACTTCCTGATTAAATCAGATACTGTAGATAAAGTACTGGATCTCATAGAACTCAGTTTCCGATACATTGACAGGAAAGCACGGAAATTTTCTAGCCAAGATCGCAAACTTCGTGGAATTAGTCTAATTGCAAGCGAGGCAATCGCAGAACTGAATGAGCGTTTTCTCCGCAACAGTGTGGGATACAGATTTGAGAATGGGATGATTTTCCGCTTTGATTCTGATCTGATACACACAGAAGTTGTTATACCAGCGCTTCAATTCCTCCAACAGCCTGGCTTTGAGGGGCCTCGTGATGAATTTCTACAGGCACATCGTCACTACCGCTCTGGCGATATGAAAGCCGCTATTGTCGATGCGAATAACGCATTTGAGAGCACTCTAAAATCGATATGCAAACAAAGAAATTGGCAATATGAACAAGGGGCTCGTGCTTCGGATCTTGTAAACCTGGTTCGAGAAAAAGGTCTTCTGCCGAACTATCTTAGCAAATCGTTTGAACAGCTAGCCGCTATATTGAAGTCTGGTCTCCCCAAAGTAAGAAACGAGGAAGGAGCACACGGGCAAGGTGCAACACCAAGCGAAACACCATATTATGTGGCAGCATATGCGCTTCATCTGGCCGCGGCGAAGATCCTGTTTCTTGCTGAGTCACATAAGACAATGGGTTGATTAAGTCTCAAGTTGAATGTCTTCTCTTGTAACGCGTGCGCAATCCGGCGAATGTGAACACTGATTGCGGTTGAACGTGAACAGTTGTTCCGGTTCATCGTAAACACCTGTTAGCGCAACGCATGTGAATGTCTATACCTCCACTTGATCTGCAGCAGTGATTCGTTGAAATAGTCGAATCTGCACGCGCCATATCAAGGTGGAGATGCGCGACTCACATTTGGCAGATACATTAACTGCATCGCTCTATTCCCTTTTTATTGAAGGAAGTGCATAATCGATATCTCTGATGGAAACCGATGGACTGACAGCATGGTTTCGCGAGAAGGATACTAATCCTAACCGACCATCCGTTGCGGCGAATCAGTTTTTCATAATTCTTGTGAACACACGATTAGGTTGATCATTGAGATCAATCGGTTAAAGGGAGGATGTAGGTGACAGTTAGCACAGGAGAGATCGTCTACGAAATCGGTCATGCCCCCTGTTCAGGGGTCGGGCTACAATGGTCGGACGACGAGTTGAGTACAGCACTGAATGATCGGGTTGCGGCTTTGCTATTCGATGACGAAGGCATGGCAAACATTGAGGAGATTCTTGCGCCCATAGCGGACACGGATTTTGCCCGGGATGGGCTTCGCCGCGTACTGGATGGTCCTAGCGAGATCGAAGACTGGAAAGTGGGCGAAGCGATTGCGGAGACTTATTTGACAGGCCATCGCAACTGTAGCTTCCCATGGCCGGACGGACGTGACGAGAGAAAGGGAGGGTCCAGTCTGCCAGGCGCGGACCTGGTCGGATTCGGGATCGACAACAAAGGCGATTGTCTGGCGTTCGGCGAAGTCAAGACCTCAAGCGAACATAGATACCCACCAGGAGCCATGTACGGGCGCACAGGCATGAAACGGCAACTCGAAGATCTGCGCGATAATGAAAATATCCGTGACGATCTCGTGAAATATCTTAGTCACAGGGCGGGAACGGCGCATTGGCAAGCGCGTTTCAAGCGAGCGGCGAGAAGGTATCTCCACAATACATCCGATGTTCAACTTTACGGTTTTCTCGTTCGCGATGTGAAGCCCCATCAAAGTGATTTGCGGGCACGGGTCGATGCCCTTGGCACCAGATGTCCTGACACAACGCACATTGAGTTGCTCGCGCTTTACCTGCCGAAAGAAAGTCTGGAAAATATCGGAGAGAAGATGGTTGCACAGCGGGTGAGGGGGATACGATGAGCCTTTCCAGTGGAGCATTTGAGTCGTTGAACGAACACTGGGCGATTGACGCCATCGGTTCGGATGAGATCTTGCGCACGGATGCTCTCGTTCGCGAGCGTCTGGCACAGCGAGCGGTCGGCAGACAGATCAGCTTCTCGTTCACTGAGAACCAGGAAGATGAAGCAGTTCTGGAACGTGTCGCACTTGCTTATGAGTTGGCTGCCATCGAGGGTATTGATGAGCTGAGCCGTCCGGCTGGAGAGAACCAGCGTATTCGAGACCAAGCTGTGGCAGCTTCGTTCCGCGCTTTCGATATTCGCCGACTTCATCCCGTCCCGATGGAGACCCATGAGCGCCTGTTCTTTGTACTTCATCTTTCTGCCCTTGCTTATTGTGGGGATCGCTGGTCCGACTTGCGGCGCTGGTACAGAGATAATGGGCAATCGTTAAGCGCGCCGAGCGTTGCTGATACGGATTGGGACCAGAGACTGCTCTACAGGCTGTTCGACTGCTGGGTGCGCTTGTTTCGCAAGGATGGTTGGGACGATCTTGATCAAATTCGCGAGATCATCGCCGGCTTGCGTAACGACCAGAAAATTTACGAAGAACGCCGTCTGAGCAACGGTTCTGAGGCGGTGGATAGAGCGATCGCCTTTCGCCTTGCGGCGCTTTACCATTGGGCCAAAGCTACTGAGACGCTCGCGGCATATATGTTACAAGGAGATAATGGCGATCCCTTCGGCATTCTGGACAAGCACTTCGAAGCGGGGATCAAGGCAGCGGCTGCGTCGAGGGATGCGCAACATGAGATGACGCTTCGGTGGCTGCACGCCACCGCGCGCATCATGGTAACGAATTCACTCTGGTGGGCGACGCGCGCGGTCAATTCACAGACTTCTGACTTTGTGCGCTATATCACTCACCGTGAGCGTCAACCGATGTTCGAGCTATTGCCACCACAACGGGTGGCGCTGGTTGAACAGGGGTTGCTCGATCAGGCAAAAACAGCAATCGTTATTGACATACCGACCTCCGGTGGGAAAACGCTGCTCGCGCAGTTCCGCATACTTCAAGCATTGAATCAGTTTCAGGCTGAACAAGGCTGGGTGGTTTACGTTACACCAACTCGAGCGCTGTCAGCGCAAATCACGAGACGCTTGCGAATGGACTTTGAGCCAATCGGGTTGCGTGTCGAGCAGTTAACCGCAGCGGTCGAGGTGGACGCTTTTGAGGAAGAACTGCTCACCAACCAGAAACAGCCTTTTGATATTCTTGTCGCGACGCCTGAGAAGTTGTCGTTGGTAATCCGAAACAAGAAGGTGGGCCGCCCACTTGCCCTGGTGGTAATGGACGAAGCTCACAATTTAGAAACTGAAAGCCGCGGGCTACGGATTGAGTTGCTTCTGGCAACGGTAAAGCGTGACTGCCCACAGGCAAATTTTCTCTTACTGATGCCTTATGTCGAGGGATCGGAGTCAGTCGCTCGCTGGCTGGCGCATGATATCAATGCGGGGCGTGCAATCAGTTTGGGTACCGTTCCGTGGAAACCCAATGAGCGGATTATTGGTCTGTACCGTGCGGTAGCTGATGATAGCGAACGCGCCGGTTGGCGGCTTGATTTCGAGACCCTGACCGCGACCGAGAAGGCCATGCCGCTTCATGGTACCCATAGAGTGGGAGGCGTGAAACCTCTCAAGGTGCCAAAGAGCCAGGTTCTCATAAAAGGCACGCAGACAGGATTTGGTTTACAGACGGCAGCGATCGGCGCAGTCATGTCAGCGCGGGGCACAAGCATCACAGTGGCCAATACTATTCCCACCGTATGGAAAATGGCAGAGGAAGCGGCGCGTAGTCTGCCCGATCTGGACGAAACGCCGGCAGACATCCGGTTGGCCCAAGACTTTCTGCGCACGGAGATAAGCGCAGACTTCAAGTTGGTCGGTTTACTCGATAAGGGCGTGGGAGTCCATCACGCTGGACTATCTGATGATATCCGGGCACTGATGGAATGGCTTGCGGAAACGGGTAGTCTTCGGATGTTGTGCGCGACATCAACCATCGCGCAAGGGATCAATTTCCCGGTTTCCTCCGTCTTTCTCTCATCGCGGTTTGTGCCCCAGGGACCGATGTCGGTAGAGGTTTCGCCTAGGGAGTTCTGGAATCTCGCGGGACGCGCAGGCCGTATCGACCACGATAGTGTCGGCGTGGTCGGTCTTTCTGAAGGGAAGGATCGCGATGCATTAATCGAATTCGTAAGTCGGAACACCGGCGCGCTCGTGTCCCGTCTCGTGGTGCTGCTGGACAGGCTCGCGGAACAAAAGGGCTTGGCGGGGTTATCGGATATTCTTTGGCAGGATCAGTGGGAGGACTTTCGTTGTTACATCGCCCATCTGTGGGCAGAGAAGAAGAACCTAGATGAGGTGCTCGCGGACTCCGAGCAGCTTCTAAGGCAGACCTACGGATACACGTCCATGCGTAACGATCCGGCGCAAAGACAAAAGGCGGAAGCATTGCTGGATGCGACGCAAAACTACGCGCGCAAGCTCGCAGAGATTCCCGAGGGCACAGTCGAGCTTGCGGACTTGACGGGTTTCTCGCCTGAAGGTGTGCAGGCTGCGTTGGGGGGGATCAACAACCTCGAACGCAAGCTCACCGCTTCCGACTGGGTGCCGGAGAGCCTATTCGGCAACGGTGGTAGATTGGCTGATTTGTTCGGTGTTATGTTGAAGGTGCCGCAACTCAAGCAGGATTTGGATAAACTGGCTGGAAAGGGAGTAGACCAAATCCGCATTTCTGAGATCACAAACGACTGGGTCAATGGAAAAGGACTGGAAGAAATCGCGAGGAAGTATTTCTCGCGTGAGAATAATGACGAGTCTGGGTTGGACGCTTTGACGGATGCTTGCAGAGCAATCTATCGCACTATCGTCAACAACGGCACATGGGGCGTTTCGGCACTGAGCCAGGTATCGGGGCTCGATTTCGACGCTCTGTCGGATGCGGACAATAGACGGATCAATGCGCTTCCTGCAATGATCTATCACGGCGTGAGCAGCGAGGATGCGGTGCTGATGCGCATGAATTCCGCTCCGCGCAGCGTGGCAGAAGCACTGGGTAATTTATATCGGGAAATGACAGGCGGTAATGAAGAACGATACTCGGTGGGAGAGGCGCGAGGCTTCCTCAAGGAACTCGACACCGCCGACTGGGATAAGGTGAGACCGCAAGGCGCGCCGCTGTCGGGAACAGGATATCAGCGAGTGTGGGAGATTCTCTCAGGCGAGACGAAATGATGGAAGGAGGAAAGCCCATTGCCAGGAAAAGTGTTGTGTTGGAAGAATTAATCTACAAATTTGACTCGGATTGAGCTGACAAAGCCCTGATCCATACCTACCGAATGACTATCAATATCAATAAATTGGTCCGTCCCATAGGTATCAAGAACGACAGAATCATCAATTTTGCGGGCTCTGCGTTTGGCTTGGAAAAGCCAGGACTGATGGTGACTGCTGCGCATATCGTAAGTGATGTGTCTTGCGATCGCATTTTTCTCGAACACGGTAGTGGCCGAAGGGGCAAATCCAACAGGTTCTGGCAGCCAATATCGGTGGTGGTCCATCCCACTGCAGATATCGCAGTCATGAATTTCGAAGCGGACAATGCTATTCCATTCTTCAAAATAGCGAAGCCACCCGACGATATCCAAGAGTTTCATTTAGGAACAGAGATCGTGTGCTATGGCTATCCGAGCCGCATTGAAGGACCCAACCTAGTCTCTCTTGAACCTCGTCTCTTGAGGGGTTACACAGAGAGACGCCTCCTGCCAAGGCAAGGATGGAGAGACAATCTCCATGAAGAGTATGAGCTGAGTTTCTCGTCACCGCAAGGTTACAGCGGTTCACCAGTTCTCTTGGTGGATGATATGACCACGGTGCTTGCGATGATAACCGGGAATTTAGGATCGGAAAAACTACTCGGCGAATTCGAGGAGCATCTCGACAATGGTCATTTGGAAAAAACCATCCTCAAGGAAGTTGTCTCCCACGGTATGGGGCTGGCACTTTGGCCTTTCGCCGATTGGATCAGATCACAGTAACGCGCAGCTCGCGACACAGTAGAAAAAGGACTGCCACTACAGTTTAAAATTGCGCCAGGATTGGGCGCAATTGCGTAAATTCAAGTTAACCAGAGCCTGGTGGGAAACGCCTTGACTGGCGTGTATCCGGCATACTGATTTACTCGATAGGACTCTCTCAGCTAAACCTACAGCTACCTCGATTTGTGTTACATAGATTTCATAGTGTAAGCGTTTCCGGATTTCCTCTGTTGAAGTTGTTCGAAAAAAGTTCCAAAGCTTCCATGAGATTGCTGCGCGCCTCATCCGCTGGGCGCACCCTAGCTTGCGACATCCACCTCGGGACAGAGCGCAACATGACCGTTATCTTTACGCTTAAGAATTGCTGTCCGTTTGTTTGAGCTATTTCAATAAGAATAAATCAGGCCTAGACATAGACAAAAAATTGTTGTATATTGCGATTAATATTTAATTTTTATGTTCTGATATCGGAGATATGTATAATTTCTGTCGCAGCCTCATGCCAAGAAAGATATCAATCGATAATTTCTTTTCGATTAGAGACAAATAGGTTCTTGATCTTGCGGTGCCCAGCAATGTGTCGGATTTGCCCGCCTTTGGCACAAAAAAAATATCCGCAACCAGGATGACAGGCATAAATGAATGATTTATACATTATTATCAGTTTGCTGCCACTCACCTATCAGCAAATAGGTATTATTTATTCTCAATCGCCTTGTGTAATTATTATCAGGAATACATCATGAAACTAAAGTCTTTTCAAGCATGGAATTACAAAAATATAGACGACAGCAACAAAATTACAGTCGAGCCAGACGTAACTTGTTTTGTCGGAAAAAACGAAGCCGGAAAAACAGCACTTTTTCAGGCGCTGTATCGTTTAAATCCTGTAACTAATGCTGACTATGACGAAGTGAGGGATTACCCCAGAAAACATCTTGTACAGTATCAACGCGATGTCGGTGCAAAAAAACAATGTATTGCTAGTGTAGCCGAAGCAATTTTTGAACTAGAAGCCCAAGATATTACTTTGATTACTGATAAATTTGGAGATTGTGTGAAAACAGGAACCCTATTATCAATTAAAAAAAATTATGCAGGTGAAAAATATATATCGTTCGTTGTAGATGAAACAAAATGGGTTGATCATTATACAAACAATACCCGATTGACTGGGAATGCCGCACAGAATGCAAAGGCCGCAGGAAGTCTTGATTCTCTCTTAAATGCTCTTCAAGAATGTGATGATGACACACAAGCTCAAGAATGCTTGAGTTATTTAAATGAGGTATCAGAAAAAGGCATCTATTTTGAAATTTGGTCAAAATGCTTAGAGCAGCATCTCCCAAAAATATTCTTCTTTGACGATTATCGAATTATGAAAGGGAAAGCAATATTGAGCGATATTGACAACTCAGAAGATGAAGGTATTGAAACCTTGAGTGATTTACTCGGCCTTGCTGGCATAACACCAGAAGAACTGGAAGATGATGCAAATTATGATCACCATAAAGCGAAACTAGAAGCCATTGCAAATGAAATCACTGATGATGTATTTCGTTACTGGAAACAAAATTCCTCTCTGGAAGTCGAATTTGACGTACACAGGTCTGATGAAAATAACTCTCAGAGGGTTTTCCATGTTCGGATCAAGAACAATAAGCATCGTGTAACCGTTCCATTTGATGAACGGTCACGTGGGTTTGTCTGGTTCTTCTCATTTATAACTGCCTTTAAAAAATTATCTGAAGATAACGAACACATGATAATCCTACTTGATGAACCTGGGTTGAATCTTCATGCCAGTGCACAAGCCGATTTGCTGAGATTTATTGATGATGTTCTAGCACCATCCCATCAAGTATTTTATACAACCCATTCACCCTTTATGGTTGATGCCAATCAGTTAGAGCGCGTGCGAATTGTTGAGGATATCGACAGTCAGGGCGTGAAAGTATCTTCTGAATATTTGAGTGCCGATGACAATACAGCATTCCCGTTACAGGCTGCTTTGGGATATAGCTTGGCACAGACGCTGTTTCTAGGTCCAAACTGCCTGCTAGTGGAAGGCCCCTCGGACTTGATATACCTGAAAACCATGTCGATGATATTAGCAGAATCTGGAAAAGAATCGCTGAATGAAAAATGGGTTATTACGCCGGTTGGCGGAGCAGACAAGCTGGCTACTTTTGTGTCATTAATTGGAGCAAATCAATTAAATATTTGTGTGCTGTTAGATGTTTCTACTCACAGCGCACAACGAATTGGAAATCTCGTAAGAAACAAATACTTAAATCCCAATAAAATTATACAGTTAAATAAATTTGTTGATAGAAATGAAGCAGATATTGAAGATTTGTTTACTGTTGAAGAATACCTGTCATTAGTCAAAATGGCCTATCCATTTACTGCAAAAAGTCTTTCTGAAGAGAGTCTAGAAAACATGCCGCGTATTATAAAAAGAGTTGAAAAATACTTTTTTGAAAACTTTCCACAAAACAGATTCGACCATTTTAGCCCAGTGCGAAATGGGGCAACCGAGTTGGGCAAGAATATCAACATCAGTCCTGAAACAATTGACCGCTTTGAACAGTTGTTCAAACAGATAAATTTAGGAATTACATCATAATTGACATTTCACTCCTGTACGGCGGGCGTCCAGTCAAATACCGTGCCAACTGAAGGCTTACCTCCATGAAAACGGGGGACGCCCCTTTGACCACAGGATTCCCCTTCCCCGCACTTACACCATACTGGAACTAGTTTTACGAGAATGGTACAGAGCGCAGGTTGGTTAACAAGCCTTGATATAGACAAAAAAAAGTCGTATTTGCCGATTAGTATTTAATTATATTATGCTAATATCTCGTGTAAGAATAATTTCTGTCTTAATGCCATGCTAAGAAAGATATCAATCGAAAACTTCTATTCGATTAAGGACAAACAGGTTCTTGATCTTGCGGTACCTAGCAACGCACCGGATTTGTCTGCCTTTGGCATAGAAAAAGAAATATCCGCAACTCGGATTCCCAAGGTTGTTTCTATTTTTGGCGCAAATGCCTCGGGGAAAACGACCGTATTGCGTGCATTGGGGTTTATAAAGTGGTTTTTGACCCAGTCTTTTCATCTGACGCCCACAGATAAACTACCCTTGTTGCCGTTTGCCGATACTGAGGGACAGCATGGAATCTCGAGGTTTGAAGTAGAATTTGATGGTGATCTGATCGAAGGGGTAAAACCTTGCATATATCGCTACGCTTTGGAGATAAGATGCGGGCCGGGAAACAAAAACCCGCTCGTACCAGAGTTTGGGCCGGTTGTTAAATCAGAAAGTTTATCTTTTGCGCCAGAGGGCAAATTCCGCAGGTTGTTCCATCGTACAGGGGAACAGATAAAGGACTCGCCTGAGTTTAAGGTGAAGGTAAAAGATTATCCGCTTCAAACCTTTCGGGATAATGCCAGCGTGATACCTACACTGGTTCAATACGGCCATGTGGTCTCCGGCACCATCAATTCTATGTTGAATACAATTTTCACAAATGTATCCACGCTGCAAAAGTACGATTTCGATGAGAATACGGCTACTCAGTATTTTGCATCAAACGAAGATATCCTGGAACAATTGAATAGTAAATTAAGAATGTTGGACTTAGGCATCGAACAGGTTTCGATACGTGCGGACAAGATTTCTGGAAACGAACTGATGCCCCATTTCAGGCATTCCGGGTTGAATGATGAACTGGCTCTGATTTTTGAATCACAAGGAACTCGAAAATTTTTTTCGCTGTTTCCCTTTATCAACTATGCGCTTAAAGAAGGAGGGTTAATGGTTCTGGATGAGATTGACAATGATATTCACCCTGTTTTGATGCCGGAGATCATAGGCTGGTTTCACGATGAACGCACCAATCCGCATAACGCGCAATTATTCATGGCCTGCCACAACGCATCTTTGCTTGACCACCTGGAGAAAGAGGAAATCTATTTCACTCAGAAAACACCAAATGGCAGAACCCAGGTGTACGGTTTAAAAGACATTGCCGGGGTCAGGAGAGTGGACAACTATTATAAAAAATACCTGGGCGGCGTGTTCGGCGCCGTGCCGAATATCGGTTGAGGTTTGCTACCCATGCAGGGAAGAAAGACGCGAAAAAGGATTTTCCTGGGCGTTGAGGGTCTCAGCGAAAGAAGTTACGGACAATATCTGAGGATGATTGCAGACGAGCACAATTTGCCAATACATATTGATTGTAATTATGTGACCGGAGGAGGAGACCCGTTAAAGATTGTCGAAGAATCCATCAAGCGAATGAAACGGAATTCGAAAGCCCGCGGGGGTTACTTTGTAAAAGCCATAATGCTGGATTCGGACAAATTAGGCCAGTCTATTTATAGAGACAACAAGATAAGACCGCTGGTTGCAAAACATAACGTGAAATTGATCTATAACGAACTGAAGATTGAGGCATTTCTGTTGAGACACTTTCCCGGATGTGAGAGTAAAAGACCTCCTGCTGATGCGTCCTTTTCCGAGTTGAAAAAAGTCTGGCCAGAGTATTTCAAAAGTATTGATGCCAAGTCGATTTATCAATCGCTGGGGGAAGATGGCCTCCTACGGGCTTGTAAGGTAGAAAAAAGTTTGAAGGATTTTCTGGTCAGTATGGGTTTTGGCGGCATCTTTCCTGAACTGAGGAATTGAACCATTAACATCAAACAGTGTTAGCAACACACACACTACATTTGTCTCGCAAGCCCAATCCGTGTATAATCCGCGTCCCTTTATATTATTTAGAGAACATTACCATGTCGCGGGTTTGCCAGGTAACAGGAAAGAGGCCGATGTCGGGGAACAATGTGTCCCACGCCAACAATAAATCCAAGCGGCGCTTCCTGCCCAACCTGCATGAGCGCAAGTTCTGGGCGGAGAGTGAAAACCGCTGGGTTAAATTGCGGGTCAGCAGCAAGGGGCTGCGCATTATTGACAAGCTGGGGATTGACCAGGTGCTGGTTGATATTCGGGCGCGCGGCATAAAGGTATAGGAGGACACGATGGCTAACAGCGCGCGCGACAAGATTCGCCTGGTTTCGTCCGCCGGCACCGGACATTTCTACACCACGACAAAAAACAAGCGGAACATGCCGGACAAGATGGAGATCATGAAATTTGACCCCGTCATCCGCAAACACGTGATCTACAAAGAAGGCAAGATCAAGTAGTACCGTATACGCCCCCGGCGCCATGCTGATTGTCATTTCACCTGCGAAGACGCTGGACTTCGAGACGCAGTCCCGGACGCTGCCGTTTACCATTCCCGATTTCCTTGATGATTCGGCGGAGCTGATCGACGAGCTGCGCGCCTTCGAACCTCACCGGCTGAGTGAGCTGATGGGCATCAGCCCGAAGCTGGCCGACCTGAACTCGAATCGCTACCACAACTGGTCGCTGCCGTTTTCCGCCGGCAACGCCAGGCAATCCGTGCTGGCCTTCAAGGGCGATGTGTATGCCGGGCTGGATGCGGGCAGCCTCAGCGCTGAGGATTTGCAGTTTGCCCAGCAACACCTGCGGATACTCTCCGGCCTGTACGGCGTCTTGAAACCGCTTGACCTGATGCAGCCTTACCGGCTGGAAATGGGCACGAAACTCAAGACCCGCCGGGGAAAAGACCTGTATGACTTCTGGGACGACCGGATAAACCAGACCCTGAACAGGGAGCTGGCCGAGCAGGCCAGCCCGGTGCTGGTGAACCTGGCGTCCAACGAGTATTTCAATTCGGTGCGGCCGAAACAACTGGCGGCCCGCATTATCACGCCGGGTTTCAAGGAGGAGAGGAACGGCGAATACAAATTTATCTCGTTCAGCGCCAAAAAGGCGCGCGGCCTGATGAGCCGTTATATCATCCTGAACCGCCTGTCGGACCCGGAAGACCTCAGAGGTTTCGACCTGGAAGGCTACCGTTATAACGAGTCCCTGTCCGCGGCTGACGCGCCGGTGTTCACCCGGCGTCGCAATTAGGCCGGCTGTTCCATCGGGGGCGGGCTTGAAGTTCGTCCGCGCTGCCGCTACAAACCAACCCGGCTTTTGTCCCGGCCTTTTCCAATGTCTATACCATGATTTGCATTGAAGCCCACACACCGTAAACCATGCCGGAACTGCCAGAGGTTGAAACGACGCGCCGGGGCATCTCTCCGCACATTGTCGACAAACCGATATCTGCTATCACCATTCGGCAACAGCAGTTACGCTGGCCGCTTCCGGCAGACCTGGAGCGGCAGCTCGTCGGCAACCGCATCACTGCGGTCGGGCGGCGTGCAAAATACCTGATTTTATATCTGGCGCATGGTTGCGTTATCCTGCACCTGGGCATGTCCGGCAGCCTGCGCATTGTTCCCGCATCGGCGCCGGCTGACAAGCACGATCATGTCGATATCATTTTCAGCGACGGCGCGTGCTTGCGCCTGCGCGATCCGCGGCGTTTCGGCTCCATCCACTGGTCTGGCGCTGACCCCTTGCAACACCCGCTGTTGTGCGACCTGGGTCCGGAGCCGCTGGAACAGGATTTCAATGCCCGGTACCTGTATGGCCTGTCCCGTCACAGGATCCGGTCGGTCAAGACATTCATCATGGACAGCCGCACCGTGGTTGGCGTCGGCAACATTTATGCCAGTGAAGCCTTGTTCCGCAGCGGCATCCATCCGCTGCGCAAGGCGGGGAACATCTCACTGGCGCGCTATCATGCATTGGTCGCTTCCATCAGAGATGTGCTCAATGCGGCGCTGGCCAAGGGCGGCACCACGTTACGGGATTTTGTCGGCGGTGACGGCGCTCCCGGTTACTTCAGACTGGAGCTGGATGTTTACGGGCGCGCAGGGGAACGCTGCAGGAACTGCACGGGCAGCATCAGGCAGATCCGCCACGGGCAGCGCTCGACGTTTTATTGCCCGCAGTGCCAACGTTGATAATGTTTGTTTGTGCAGGCTGGGATCGCAGGCGCCTAATCTGCCTGCGGGCGGGCGGACGCCCGAAGTATCAACGTTGATATCGTTTACTTGCGCTGGCTGGGATCGCAGGCGTCCTGCGTGTTCCAGTAGCATCGCCAGCGGACGTGCAGCGATGGGGGAGGATAATTACACTCACGTAATGTCGATTCACCCAACCTAAGGAAGCTCTGAACAAGTCCATCCTGGACTTGTCAGAGCACGCAAAACAAAAATGCGATTTTTGTTTTGCTCTCAAATTCAATGACTTATCGTCATTGAATTTGGCGATACATCCCTGTATCGCAGGAAACTCTGACTTAATCAGAGTTTCCCTAATTTTCTTTTGAATACGGAATGGAACCGATATAAAATTCAACCCTCTATACTCCTGTGTAACGCTCTTCAATAACCCGGAGATAATAATGGAACAAATTGCCAACGTTCATGTCGAGAAACTGCCGGAGGGGGTGTACCTGGCTACCAGTGAGGACATCCCGGGCCTGGTTGCTCAGGGACGTACCATTACCGAAACACTGGAAATCGCCCGCGACGTAGCCAAGAAACTGCTGGAAGCAAAAGCGGAACGCCGCCAACACGCCAATTTGAAACATGCTGAAGATTCGTTCGATTACCCACTGGTTCTCGGCGCCTGATGGGCCGGTTGTCAGGATTTAAATACCGGCAGGTTATCAGGAAACTGAAAAAATTGGGATTTGAGTTTGACAGGCAGGCGGCAGCCATGAGATCTGGTTCAATCCCAATACTGGCAGATATACCACCATTCCCAATCATCCGCGCGATATGCCTGAAGGGACTCTGAGAGAGATTCTCAAGCAGGCAAAGGTCGAGGTAGACTCGTTTTTGGAAGCTTGATAATCAAGTAAGAAACTGGCGACGCTTGGGTTGCGCCGGTGTTTTATTCAATTGTGACAGCTTGGCCTTCGCCCCTGGGATCGCTGGCGCTGTGGACCTTGTTCTCGTTCATATCCCATAGAATAGCTTGCATGTTGCCGTAGCGGCGGTTGATCTGTTTTAATTCATGGCCCAGGTCGGCCAGGGTTTGCTGTTCGAATTCGTTAAGACCGTACTGTTCGAACTGGACCTGGTCCGGCTGGTACTGGTGGTGAAACCGCCGCAGGCTTACCCAGGAGTCGGGCAGCCGCTCGTCGGCAAAATCCAGCGCCGCCAGCAGCACCATGCTGATGATCCGGCTCCCTCCCGGCGTGCCGACAACACCCACCCGTCCGGGCGCTTCCAGGAATGTCGGGGTCATGCTTGAGAGCGGGCGTTTGCCTGGCGCAATCGCGTTGGCTTGAAGCCCGATTAAGCCATAGGCGTTAGGGGTATTGTCCTTCGCGGAGAAATCATCCATTTCATTATTGAACAGGATGCCGGTGCCTTCCGCGACAAAACAGGCGCCGAACAAGGTATTCACGCTCAGCGTTCCCGCCACGAGGTTGCCTTCCTTGTCCATAACGGAAAAATGCGTGGTCTGGGTTCCGGTCTGGGTCAGTACCGGGCCGTTGCCGAGGACGTCACTGGGAGTCGCCTTGGCCGGGTCTATCGTCAGCGCCAGCCCCTCTAAGTAGGATTCATCCAGCAGGCGGTCAACGGGAATGTCCACGAAGTCGGGGTCGCCCAGGAACACGGCGCGATCCCGGAAGGCGCGCCGCATGGCTTCAATAATATAGTGTTTGCGCTGTACATTGCTCATCGCGTGCAGGTCGAACTGTTCGAGGATGCGCAAGGCCTGGGCCATCACAATCCCGCCCGAGGAAGGCGGTGGCGCGGAAATAATGCGCGTATCCCGGTAATGGGAGATGATCGGTTCGCGTTCCACTATCCGGTATGTATTGAGGTCTTCAAGGCTCCAGATGCCCCCGTGTTTGCGCGCTTCCCGCACCATCTGTTCGGCAACCGGACCGCGGTAAAACCCGTCCAGGCCATGCTCCGCGATAGATTCAATAGTCCGCGCCAGCGCCTCTTGCCGCACCAGGTAACCGATGCGCGGCGCGTTGCCGTTCTGCAGAAAAATCCTGGCCGCGGCCGGATACCGTTGCAACCTGTCCGTCACGTAGGCTGCCAGGCGGTGATAACGGGACGTCACCTTGAACCCTTGTTCAGCATAACGGATTGCCGGCTCCAAGGACCGGCGCAGCGGCAGGCGGCCATAGTGTTCCGCGAGGTGAACCAGGCCTGCCGGCATGCCCGGGATTCCCGCGGCCAACGGGCCGACTAACGAAGCGTCCTTGATCACGTTATCCTCCGCGTCGCGATACATGCGCTCATGTGCGAGCGCCGGCGCGGTTTCCCTGCCGTCTACCATTACCTGCTTGCCGTCGGCTGCGCGGTGCAGCAACCAGAAGCCGCCGCCACCGAAACCGGAACTGAACGGTTCCACCACACCCAACGCGGCGCTGACCGCGATCGCGGCGTCAAAAGCATTGCCGCCTGCGCGCAGAATTTCGACCCCTGCCTCGGTCGCCAACGGGTGGGCGCTGGCAACGGCATGGGCGGGCGCATCGTCCGCATAACACGGACCAGCGCTGAAAATCAGACAAGCTGTGAGCAGGGGTACGACATTTATCTTTATTCTTTTGATGTTCATGACAACTGTTTATGCTGGGTTTGAAAACCTTTCCTGTAGCGCCGTATTGACCGTTTCGTGGACAAAACGGGTTACGTCGCCGCCCAGTGCGGCTATCTCCCGTACCAGACTCGATGAGATATAGCTCAGGTGTTCGGTTGGCGTCAAGAACAGGGTTTCCGCCTCCCCATACAACTGCCGGTTCATGCTCGCCATCTGGAATTCGTACTCGAAATCGGATACCGCCCGCAAGCCGCGCACGATCACCCGGGCGCTGCGCTGCTTGGCATAGGCCGTCATCAGGCCGGAGAAACTTGCAACCTCCACATTGCCGACATGCGCCAGCGTCTGGCGCGCCAGGGCAACGCGCTCGGTGGTTGAAAAGGTCGTGGATTTGCCGGAGCTGCCCGCCACCGCCACGATGACATGATCAAACATGCGGGCGGCCCGTTCGACGATGTCCGTATGGCCATTGGTGATCGGATCAAACGTTCCCGGATAAATTGCCGTCAAGTTCATGCAAATTGCTCCTGTCATAGTGGTACAGCCGGTATTCTACCTGCCCGGCCCGGGCCTGCTTCAGTTCTTTCAATCCCCGCAATGCGGCGCTGACTCCCCGTTCCGTTTCCGTATAGACATATGCCGAGGGCGTCAAGTGTCCACTGTTTACCAGTAAGGCACAAGCTTTTTTCACGTAATCCCCGTTGAACGGCGGGTCTAAGAACACGATATCAAACGGGTCCTGCCGTTGTGCCAGCCAGCTAATCCCCTCTGCGTGGATGATTTCGGCGCCCGCGGCCGCCAGTTCGGCGCCGGTGATTTCCAGTTGCCGCACCAGTTGTTTATCCTGTTCCACCATCACCGCGGCGCGGGCGCCGCGCGACAATGCTTCGAACCCCAGCGCGCCGGTTCCCGCAAAAAGGTCAAGACAGCGCGCGCCGCCTACGATGCCGGCGAGCCAGTTGAACAGGGTTTCCCGGACCCGATCAGGGGTCGGGCGTAACCCGGGCTGATCCGCTACCGGCAATCGGCGCCCGCGCCACTGGCCGCCGATGATCCGTATTTTTCCGGCCCCGCTCATGCAGGCTTGTCGCTGGTTATCGTACCGCGCCGGTTAATTTCAATAGTCAGTCCGACCCATTATCCTTGGAGACCGGCCCGACCATCACTGTTACGAACCGGTCCGGCTGCAGGCGGCGCCGGAACGCGTCACGGATTTGCTCGATCGTCACCGCATTGACCTTTTCAATGAACGTGTCGAGGTAATCCGGCGGCAGTTCATAGAACGCGATCATGGATATATAACCGAGGATTTCGCGGTTGCTGTCCAGGCGCAGTGGAAAACCGCCGCTGATATTCTTTTTTGCCGCCTCCAGTTCCTCCGGAGTAGGCCCTTGTTCGACAAATTCGCGGATGGTGTCAAGCATGACCTGGCGCGCCTGTTCCTCTTGTCCTCCCCGGGTCTGCAGGCTGGCCGTGAACGGTCCCGCGGCGCGTCTTGGCGCAAAATAGCTGTAGGCGCCGTATGACAGGCCGCGCTTTTCACGGATTTCTGCATACAGCCGTGAGACAAAACCACCGCCGCCGAGGATATGGTTGCCGACGTACAGCGGAAAATAATCCGGGTCACCGCGCGTCACCACAGCCTGCCCGAGCAGCACATGTACCTGCGACGACGGATGTTCGATGCGCAACTCCCGCTCCTGTTCAAGTTGCTCAACGGCAGCCAATGGTTCGAGCGCCTGGCCCGGCGCCAGGTCTGCCGTCAAATCCTCCGCCAGCGCTGCGGCTTGCTCTTTGTTCAGGGCGCCCACAATCACCACTCGCAAGTTACGGGCATTATAGAACTCCTGGTGAAAATTCACGATGTCCGTTCGCTTCAGAGAGGCAATGGTTTCCGGGGCGCCGTCTGTGGGGCGCGCATATGGATGGGCTCCATATATTGCCGCATGGTAGGCGTCTCGGGCAATCTCCGCCGGCGACTGCTGCTTGCGCTCAAGCGCGATCAGCGCGCGCTGTTTCTGTCTTTCCACCGCTTTCATGGGAAATGCCGGGTCCACAATGACTCTGCGCAGATTCTGCAAGGCCGGTCCCAACAATGCCGGTTCTGTTAATGACCGCAGGCTCACGGAAGCGTAATCATGACCCGAATCAGCCTGGTATTGCGCGCCCAGCCGCTCAAACTCAAAACTGATACCGGTAGCGTCCAGCCCGGCCGCGCCCTGGTCAAGCAAGCTGTTAGTCAGCATCGCCAGCCCGTCCTTGCCCGCCGGATCCCGCGCCGCGCCCGCATCAAAGATCAGGCGCACATCCACCATGGGCAATTCTCCGGATTCAACGAAATAGACCTGACTCTGCGATTGTGTCTGCCAGCTCAGAATAGTGGGAGCTGCCAGGACGACTTGCGCCCAGCACAGCAACATTGCGGGCGCCAGGGTCAGGAAAACCCTGCGGCGCGCGCAGGCGGCTTGCCTGGAACGGAACAATGTTCGGCTCATCCTGCGTTCTGTGTTCTGCCGTCTGCTATTCGTCATTGCCGGCCCCGCCTGTGTGCCGGCGCTGGTCCTGCCCGCTTTGTCTGGACTGCGGCTGTAGCGTCGCAACCGTCAACCGATCGTCCTGAAAATATTTGTTTGCCACATGTTTTACCTGCGCGGCGCTAATGGACTGAATTTGCGGAACGTACTCATCGACCAGGCGCCAAGGCAATCCCTCAGTCTCCAGGGCGCCTAGAATCATCGCCTGGTAGAACATGGAGTCGCGCCCATAGACATTGCCTGAAACTGCCTGCGCCTTCACCCGCGCCAACTCCTCTGCGCCGATGTCTTGCTGTTTCAGATCCTCCAGTTGTTCCATTATCGCCTGTTCCACATCACCAACGGATTTCCCCTTGGCTGGAACGGCTTGGATGATGAACAAACCATCCAGCCGGCTGGCCAGACCATAGGATGCGCTGATGCTCGCTGCCACCTCCTGATCGCGCACCAGGCGGGTTTCCAGTCGCGCGCTGTGCCCGCCATCCAGCGCGCTGGCAAGGACTTCCAGCGCATAGGGCTCCCAGGATGCGGGCGCTTCGGCCTGCGGGCGCAGCGCCGGCGTTTTATAGGCCATCAGCAGATGCGGCAATTCTGCCGGGCGTTTTACTGTAATGCGCTTGGGTCCCTCTTGTGGAGCTTCCTTGATCTCCCGCGGCGGAACTACGGCTCGAGCCTCGATCGGGCCGAAGTGCTTCTGCGCCAACTTGTGAACGTCTTTATGATGCACATCTCCCACCACCACCAGGATGGCATTGTTCGGCGCATACCAACGGTCATACCATGCGCGCAGGTCTTCGATGCGCATTGCCTCAAGATCTGCCATCCAGCCAATGATCGGGTGACGGTAGGGCGAGGTCTGATACGCCGTTGCCAACGCGGCCTCATACAGGTATGCCTGTGGATTGTCTTCTGTGCGCAGCCGCCGCTCTTCCTTCACCACCTCAATTTCTTTGTCAAATTCCTGCTCCGATAATAGCAGGTTGCGCATCCGGTCAGCTTCCAGCCTGAAGCTGACTTCCAGTCGGGATTTTTCCATTGTTTGAAAATACGCCGTGTAATCCTTGCCGGTAAATGCGTTTTCATTGCCGCCGTTTTCTGCAATGATCCTTGAGAATTCTCCGCCGGGATAGTTTTCCGTTCCCTGAAACATCATATGTTCCAGCGCATGGGATATGCCGGTTATGCCACCATGTTCATAACTCGACCCGACCCGGTACCAGAGCTGGGATACCGCTACCGGGGCTCGGCGATCCTCTTTCACCAGCAGTTTGAGACCGTTATCAAGCTGATATTCATGCACTTCCGCATGCATGGGCGACGATAACGCCAACGTGGCCACCAAAGCGCCAATCCATAGGCTGTGGTTTAAGATAATTCGAAACTTCAACATTAATTTATTTTGCTGGCCTACAGCCCTCTAGGATTTGATTTTATCTAACCTCTGACAAGCGCAGGGCGAACAGGTTCAGTTTCCCAGATACAACCCGCTACGCGCGGCAACAGTGTCTGTCCCGCATGTGTTATTATTTTACCGGCATGAATATTCATCATCTTGCGCGCCATATTATCATGTTGCCGCTCCCCTATCAGGCGAATAACAGCCTGATTCTGCGATCATGCCCGGCGTTGTCTTATTGAATATGAAAGCAGCGGACAAATCAGGCAGCGGTTTATTTCACCGACTTGCTCAAGGGCTGGAGAAGACCCGCGCGCGTTTTCTCGGCAATAAGACCGAATTGATCAGGAGCAGGGCGGGCATTGACAACGCGCTGCTTGAAGAATTGGAAACACAATTAATTAGCGCTGATGTCGGTGTTGAGACCACAGCCGGGATACTGTCCGGTCTTGAGAATATCTATAAACGGGACGCCCGCCAGCAGCCAGACGTGTTGACCGCCCTACAGGAAATCCTCGTGTCCTTGCTCGACGGGGCCGCGCAACCGCTGATCATCCCGGAAAAAAAACCGTTTGTTATCCTGGTAGTCGGCGTAAACGGCGTCGGCAAAACTACTACCATTGCCAAATTGGCGCAACGTCTGCAACGCCAGGGTCGCTCTGTGTTGCTGGCCGCGGGAGATACCTTCAGGGCGGCCGCTATCGATCAGCTTCAACACTGGGGAGCCCGAGTCAAGGCGCCAGTGATCGCTCAGCAACCGGGGGCGGATGCCGCGGCGACGCTCTACAACGCCCTCCACGCGGCCCAAGCCCGCGGCACGGATATTGTCATCGCGGATACTGCCGGCCGATTACATAACAAAGGCAATCTGATGGAAGAGTTGAAAAAAATCCATCGGATTATCCATAAGGTCGACTCCCAGATAAGCGTGGAAACCTTGTTGGTAGTCGATGCCGGCGCCGGCATGAACGCCATTGTGCAGGCGCGGGAGTTTAAACAGGCTGTACCGGTGACGGGTGTGGCATTGGCAAAACTCGACGGCACCGCAAAAGGCGGGGTGGTTTTTGCGCTGGCGCAACAATTATCCCTGCCCATCCGCTACATCGGCGTGGGCGAAGCGCTGGATGATCTGCAACCCTTCGATGCGCGCGATTTTGTGTCTGCGTTGCTGGATCTGCCCGCATGATCAGCTTCACCGATGTCTACATGCGCTATCCGGGAGGCAAGGATATTCTGAAAAATATCAACCTGCATATAGATCAAGGAGAAATGGTCTACCTCACCGGCCATTCCGGCGCCGGCAAAACAACACTCTTGCGCCTGATCACGCTCACCGAGCGGCATAATCGCGGTCAGATTATCGTCAACGGACATAACCTGGCGCGTCTCTCCCAGCGGCGCATTCCACACTACCGGCGCAACATCGGTTTCATGTTCCAGGAACACCGACTTTTGCATGAGCATACTGTCTTCGATAACGTTGCTCTGCCACTGCGCATCGCCGGTTATCGATATCGGGATATAAGAAAACGCACACATGCCGTATTGGAAAAAGTGGGCCTGCAGACGAAGGAGAAACTTTATCCGTCCGCGTTGTCCACTGGAGAACAACAGCGCGTGGGCATTGCCCGGGCGGTTGTTCACAGGCCCGCGTTGTTGTTGGGGGATGAACCCACCGGAAACCTGGACCCGGCCCTGTCTTGGGAAACGATGAAACTGTTCGAACTGCTCAACCGGGTCGGTGTCACCGTACTGATTGTAAGCCACGATCTGGCCACGATAAAACGGATGAACAAAAAAATTATCATCCTGCAGGATGGCTGCCTGCTCCCCGATGAGACCGAAACGTAACAAAAACAAGCCAATCAGCGCGCGCCACAATTGGTTTAATCATTGGTGGCTGGAACATGCCCGCGCGTTTTTTTCCAGCCTTGGACAACTGTATAGAAAGCCGGCTGGCGCGCTGATAACTATCTCTGTGATCGGCATCTCCCTGGCTCTTCCCGCGGGTTTTTATGCATTGCTGGAAAATGCTCAGCGGGTTACTTCTCAGCTTGACGTTGCTTCCCACATGTCGCTGTTCCTATCCCCGGACCTGGAGGGCGAGCGCGCTCTGGCGCTTGCGAACCGGTTACGGGCGCGCGCTGATATCAGCCATGTTGACGTGATAAGTCCTGATGACGCCCTGGCGGAATATAAACAGAATTCAGGTTTTGCCGATGCTTTAGCCGCTCTGGACAAAAACCCATTGCCGTTCGTGCTGGTCATCCGTCCACAATCCGCGTCGGTAGCGACCCCCGGCAACAAGGCATTGCTGGCGGAACTGAATGCATTGCCGGGAGTCGATTTCGGTCAGTTTGACTGGCAGTGGGCGCAGCGGTTACACCAGATTATAGAAGTATTTCAACGCGGCGTGATGATCGTAGCGGGTCTGTTTGCCGGCGCTGTGCTGCTGGTAGTCGGCAACACAATTCGGATGTCCGTGCACAACCGCCGGCAGGAAATCGAGGTGCATAAATTATTCGGCGCCACCGATGCGTTCATTGCTCGACCGTTCCTGTATTCGGGCATGCTCCATGGCCTCGCCGGCAGCGTGCTTGCATGGCTGATGCTGGAGGTCTCCATAGGCTTGCTGCAAGGCCCGGTTGCGCGCCTGGCGGAGTTGTACGGCAACCGGTTTTTTCTGGTGACGCTTAGCGCAGAGGAAGTTCTGGGTCTGCTACTCATCGGGGCAGGACTGGGTCTCATCGGGTCTTGGCTGTCCGTAAAACGCCACCTGCGCTTGATTGAACCCATATAAGAACAGCTCTCAGCGGAAAAATTATTAGCGCTCTACCCAAAAGAGCGCTAAAATATGAGTTATCTGGAGATGCATTATGTTTAATATCTCTGTGGAGGCTCTTTATGAACAATATTTTAGCATTACAGCCGGCGTTGCCGACCGGCTCTATCGAAGCTTATATCCATGCGGTAAACGAGTTCCCGATGCTCAGCGCCGAGGAAGAACAGTCGCTTGCGCGGCGTCTGCATGAGTTGCATGATCTCGATGCGGCAAAACAACTGGTAATGTCACATCTTCGCTTTGTCGTCCGGGTCGCACGCGGTTACCGCGGTTACGGCCTGCCTCAGTCGGACCTGATTCAAGAGGGAAACATCGGCCTGATGAAGGCGGTTAAACGCTTTAACCCCGAGTTGGGCGTACGTCTGGTTTCGTTCGCGGTGCACTGGATACGCGCGGAAATTCACGAATTCATTCTGCGCAACTGGCGCATAGTCAAGGTCGCGACCACCAAGGCGCAACGCAAACTGTTTTTTAACCTCCGCTCCCGCAAAAAGCGTCTGGGCTGGATGAATCGGGACGAGGTAAACGCCGTTGCCAAGGACTTGGGGGTCAGCGCTGCAGATGTGCTGGAAATGGAGAAGCGCCTGAATGCTTACGACACATCTTACGATGGTCCCGTTGATGAAGACTCAGAGCCTGAAGGCTTCGCGCCGGCCGGTTACCTGATTGACGACCGGGCATCCCCGGAAGAACAACTGGCTATGGAGCAGACAGACCAGGTCTATCGGCAGAAACTGGGTTCGGCATTGCTGTCGCTTGATGACCGCAGTCAGGAAATTATTCGGCAACGCTGGTTAACCGAAGACAAGGCCACGCTGCATACCCTGGCGAGCGAATACGGCGTCTCCGCGGAGCGCATCCGGCAACTGGAGGCGAACGCGATGAAAAAACTGCGTCTCGCCTTCGCTGACTGATTCGCCGGCATGAAATCCGGGTTAGCGCCCGCCGGCGCTGACCTGCTTCAGACGGCAAGGCGCGTTAGCGCAGGAATGTAGTGGTCAACCAGCAGGATGGCAAACAAGCCCATCAAATACCAGATGGAGTAATTAAAGGCGCTCATGGCCGTAGCTTCCTCCCCCGTGCGCAGAAGCTTGACGGTAAAATACAGAAACCCGGCTCCCAGCGCCAGCGCGCCAAACAGGTAGGCTATGCCGCTCATGCCCGTCAGAAACGGCAACAAGCTGACAACGAACAGCAGTAGGGTGTATAACAAGATGTGCAGCCGGGTGAAATCAAGTCCATGGGTTACCGGCAACATGGGAATTTCCGCATTTTCGTAATCTTTGCGTCGGGCTATTGCCAGCGCCCAGAAGTGCGGCGGCGTCCAGGCAAAAATGATCAAGAACAACAGTAACGCGTGAGGATCCAGGCTGTTGCTAACCGCGGTCCAGCCGAGCACGGGGGGCGCCGCGCCGGCAGCGCCGCCGATCACGATATTCTGCGGCGTGGCGCGCTTTAAGAACATGGAATAAACCACGCCGTAGCCGATCAGCGACGCAAACGTCAGGCACGCGGTCAAGATGTTCACATAAACGCCCAGGAGGATCATGGAGATGGCGCAGAGCGCAGCAGCAAAGACAGCGGCTTCCCGCTTGGACAACTTGCCCTTCGGTAAAGGACGCTTCAGTGTGCGCGCCATAATGCTGTCGATGCGCTGGTCGACTATATGGTTGATTGTCGCGGCAGACGCAGCCGCCAGACCGATGCCCAAGGACGCGCAGGCCAATAGGGGAAAAGCCACCATGCCGGGCGTGGCCAGCAACATGCCCACCAACGCGGTAAATACGATCAGGCAAACTATTTTTGGTTTGCACAAGGCCAGATAATCCCGCCAAACCGCCGTTTTCTCTGTCATTGTCGTCTCAATCTCCACTGCCTCGCGCCTGCCGGTAAAGAGTCAATAATGATAACAGCAGCAACGCCGCAACGGAATTGTGCGCAACGGCGACCGGAAGCGGCAAGCGCAGCAGCACGTTGGCGATTCCCAGCGCGACCTGTACACCCAGGACGAGCAGCAGGACTGTCGCGGCGGCGCGCGGCGGCTTCCCCGCGCGCAGCAGCGCGCACAGCGCGGCGCTGAGCGTCACCAGAAATGTCAGCAGCGCGCCGACGCGGTGAACCAGATGGATCGCGGTGCGCGCAGGCGCATCCAGAATCCCGCCCTCGTAATCAATGTCTCCTGCGCGCCAGAAGGTAAAGCCCTCGCTGAAATCCGTCTCCGGCCAATACGAACCGTCACGGCAGGTGGGAAACTCCGGGCACGCGAGCGCGGCATAATTGGCGCTGGTCCAGCCGCCCGAGAACATCTGCGCGGCAACAACGACCAGTCCCGCCAGCGCCAGCGTGCGGGTCAACGAATGCCCGCGATAACCGCCGGCGCGCGGCAACTGCCTGAGGACGATCAGGTACAGTATGCCCAGGATCAGCATGCCGCCCAGCAGGTGCGCGACAACAATAATGGGCTTGAGCAACTCGGTGACGGTCCACATCCCCAATAACGCCTGTAGCGCGACCAGGGTCAGCAGCACGGAGCAAGTGATTTTTTGTGCGTGTTGCGCGCGCCAGACCCATAGCGTCATCAGTAGAACCAGGATGCCCAGCATGCCCGCAGCATAGCGGTGGATCATTTCCTTCAGCGCCTTGTCCATGTCGAACGGACGGGCTTCGCTCGCCTGTTGCGCGGCGGCGACCCGGGTCTCCTCGGTGACAAACAGGTCGCCGTAGCAGCCGGGCCAATCAGGACAACCCAGGCCGGCATTGGACAGGCGCACGTACGCGCCCAGCGCCACCACGCAAAAGCCCAGCAGAAACGTGATGACTGAGAGGTTCAGAAAACCGTTTCTCATCCAATCCGGGAATACTTGAGCAAGCGGCCCAGGTCCTTGATGATGCCTGATGGTTCGGCGTTTCCGGCGTAGCTCATCATCAGGTTCCCCAACGGGTCGACCAGGTATAGCCGGTCCGCCGCAAACGGCCGGTCTCCGGCCGAATGTTCGAACAAGGACGTCAGTGCATCGTCATCGATATTTTCAGGGAACAGCAACAATTGGCCGGGAAAGTCCCGCCATTGTTCTTGGGTCAGCACATTTCGGTCGCGACCCACCACGAGCATGGCGCGCTGGACGCGGCCGGCGTTTTTGCCTGTAGCCAGGCGCAGTTGGCGCATTTTGTAGAGGTTTTGAAGACAGACCTCACCGCATTTTCCGGACAGCGGGTATACCAGGGTCCATTTGCCGTGCAAGCGGGTTGTTGCGCCACCCCGGTCGACCAGCGTCCAGTCAGGCAGCGGCCGGGGCGGGGCAATCAACATGCCGTGCCCGCCCGTGTCCCGTTGTTTCCCCAGGTCGGTAAAATTGAACGCGTACCAGGACAAAAACGGTGGCAGCGCAAACACCGCGAACAATATAATCAGAATTGCTGGCTTGCGGGCTGTCATCGGCCTGCGGGGCGTTGTACCCGCCGTTGTCTTATTGTCAGAATAATATAAATAACCAGCACTGTTGCCGCCAGGGCAAACCATTGAAACGCATAACCCAGGTGTCTTTCCCTGTTGAAGCCGGGTTCTGTTGCGTTCCATACCAGCGCGCCGGGCGCGTCTGCGTCAAGTTGCACCACATAGGGAAGCAGTGTCCAGCCGGTTTGCGCGGCAATTTGCGCCAGGTCGATGCGCTGTACCCGGACCAGGTTGTCGCTCATGTTTTCGGGGGTTTCCGACGCCAGCTTGATCCCGGCGACCGGGACCGGCCTGGCAACACCGGTCAGCGTCTGCGGTCCGGTAATGCTGCTGATTTGCGGCGCTTGGCTCCTGCTTCCGGGGGCCGCCACCCATCCCCGATCAACCAGCACGGTCGCGCCATCTTCCAGTATGAACCGGGAGAACACCTGGTATCCGACCGTTCCGCGATATACCTGGTTATCCAACAGGAAAATCCTGCCCTTATCGTAGCTGCCGTTCAGCACGCAGCGCCGCCAGTGCATGTCACGCGCAGTGTCCCGCGCGCCGGTGGCCTGTACGAGGTCAACGGGCGCGGCGCTGATGTGCTGGTGATACGCGGTTTGCAGCGCTTTTTTTTCGTCTGCGCGGTCCAGTTGCCAGAAACCCAGTCTGGTAAACAACACCAGCGCGACCAGCGCCGCCAACGCGGGAATAATCTGCGATTTGACATGCGGGCGCATCAAGACAGGTGAATATTCAGAAACCTGGAACGGGTAAACAGGATATACTGGCATTGGTAAAGCATGAAAGACAGAACATGAGCGGCGCGGCTATATTTAAACTGGTTGTTATACTACTGCTGGCAGTCATCCTGATCTCCCTGGCTTCAGGGCTGTTCTTCCTGATTCGGGACAAGGGCAAAAGTGAGCGCACGGTTAAATCCCTTACACTCAGGATCGTCTTGTCCGTCGCCCTGTTTGTCCTGCTGTTCATCGGTTTTATGACCGGCCTGATCAAGCCCCACGGCATCAACCCGTCCGCGCCACCTGCCGGGACGGGTAACGGGCCGGACACTGGGTCAGGCATTGGGCCGGGATGACGCCTACAGCCAATAAACAAATATAAACAGGCCCAGCCAGACCACATCGACGAAGTGCCAGTACCAGGCAACCGCCTCGAACGCAAAGTGGTTCTCCTTGGTGAAATGCCCTCGGATGGAACGCAGCAGGATAACCGTGAGCATGATCGCGCCCATGGTGACATGGAAGCCGTGAAAGCCGGTCAGCAGAAAAAACGTCGACCCGTAGATGCCGGAGTTCAGGGTCAGTCCCAGGTCCTGATAGGCGTGAATGTACTCGCCGGCCTGTAATATCACAAAGATGAACCCCAAGAACACGGTCGCAAACAACCACCAGCAGAGTCCGGAGCGCTCGTTTTTCTTCAATGCCCAGTGCGCAAACGTTACGGTCACGCCGCTGGACAGCAGGATCAAGGTATTGATCGCGGGGATGTCGAATGCGGGGATGACATCCTTGATTTCAGTGAATCTGCTGGTGAGTCCTTCCACGGTCATGTCTGGGGTCGCTAATAGCGGCCATACATTTTCAAAGGACGGCCACAGAAATTCGTTGGTGGCGGCGCCGGCCCCTTCTCCCCCCAACCAAGGAACGGAGTATACCCGGGCATAGAACAACGCGCCGAAAAACGCGGCAAAGAACATCACTTCCGAGAAAATGAACCAGCCCATGCCCCAGCGAAAACTGATGTCCACCTGCTTGTTATACACGCCGCTCAGGCTCTCATCAATCACATCCTTGAACCAGACGTAAAACATGTAGAACACCGCGACCAGGCCCAGCAGCAACAGGTGCGAACCAAACCCCGGCATCTCGCCAGTCGCGAGGTACTGGTTAAACATGAATGCGGTGCCGCAAAAAGCAAGAAACAGGGCCAGCGAAAACAATACCGGCCATTTACTGGGTTCAGGAATAAAATAGGTATCTTGCGGATTTGACATGTGTGTTCCTCGCGTTTCAGCGTTATTCGTTATCAGGAGTTGGCTTCGTGCGCGCCTTGTGTGGATTGCGTGGTTTGCGCGGCTTGTTGCGCGCCGGGCGCAGCGCTGTCACTGTCCCCCACGTCAAAGAAAGTATAAGACAGGGTCAGCGATGAAAACCGTTCCGGTAAATCGGGATCGACGATAAACCTTACCGGCATCGCTTTGCGTTCCCCCGGCGCCAGAACCTGTTCGGTGAAGCAGAAACAGTCCATTTTGCTGACGAAGATGCCGGCCTGTACCGGCGATACGCTGGGGATAGCGCGCCCGGTTACGGTGCGCTCGGATCGGTTCTCAACCATAAACACCGCCTCGGACAATTCCCCCGGGCGAACCTTTGTTTTGTGTTGCTCCGCCTTGAAAGTCCAGGGAATATCCCTGGTGTTGGTATCCAGTACCACGGTCACCAGGCGCTCGGCGTCAATCGCGCCCAGCCCGGCATCCGCCTCTGCCACGCGTGCGCTGCCGCGCCCGGTAAGATCGCAATAGACCCGGTAAAGCGGCACCAGGGCATAACCAAACGCGAACATGCCGGCGGTTACGAGCAGCAGTTTGCTGACAGTCCTGTTGACGCTTTTGTCTGACATAAGCCTACAGATGGCTCAGGATGAACCCGAAATACACCGCCGCGGCGAGCAGCGCCAGGCCGATCGCAACGCGAATATTCGCTTTTCTGCGGCGGGCAAAAAACTCGCGGTCGTCACTGTCAGGCTCCTTGTTCACCCTTGCACGCTATGAATGAGCAGTTGCTCCATCCACCTTCGGCGGAATGGTGAATGAATGGAACGGCGGCGGCGACGGCAAGGTCCATTCCAGGCCGCGTGCGCCTTCCCACACCTGCTCGTCCGCTTTTTTGCCTTCGCGCACGCACTTAACGATGACCCACACGAACAATAGCTGGCTGAGGCCAAACGCAAAGCCACCGACGCTGGAAATCATGTTCCACTCGGTGAACTGCACGCTGTAATCCGGGATCCGGCGCGGCATTCCCGCAAGGCCTAAGAAGTGCTGCGGGAAGAACAGCACATTGACCGAGATCACCGACAGCCAGAAATGGAGTTGGCCCAGTTTCTCGTCATACATGTGGCCGGTCCACTTGGGCAGCCAGAAATACGCGCCGGCCATCAGCGCAAACAGCGCGCCGGTGACCAATACGTAGTGGAAATGGGCGACGACAAAATAAGTATCATGGTACTGGAAGTCCGCCGGGGTTATCCCGAGCATCAGCCCGGAGAAACCGCCAATGGAAAACAGGAACACAAAGGCCAGCGCGAACAGCATCGGAGTTTCAAAGGTCATGGAGCCGCGCCACATGGTCGCGATCCAGTTGAAAACCTTAACGCCGGTCGGCACCGCGATGGACATGGTCGCATACATGAAAAACAGCTCGCCGGCCAGGGGCATGCCCACCGTGAACATATGGTGTGCCCAGACAAAAAACGACAGGAAGGCGATGGCCGCGGTGGCGTAGACCATGGACTCGTATCCAAATAGCGGTTTGCGGGCAAATGTCGGGATGATCTGCGAAACAATGCCGAATGCCGGCAGGATCAGGATATACACCTCCGGATGGCCGAAGAACCAGAAGATATGCTGGAACATCACCGGGTCGCCGCCGCCGGCCGCAATGAAGAAGCTGGTGCCGAAATACTTGTCCGTCAGCAACATGGTCACCGCCCCGGCAAGCACCGGCATCGACGCAATGAGCAGGAATGCGGTAATGATCCAGGTCCAAACGAACAGCGGCAACTGCATGAAACCCATACCCGGGGCGCGCATGTTGAATACGGTGGCGATAATGTTAATCGCCCCCATGATCGAAGACACCCCGAGAAAGTGCACGGTGAAAATTAGGAACGGAAACCCGTCTCCAAGCTGGGTGACCAGGGGCGGATACATGGTCCAGCCGCCTGACGGCGCGCCGCCTTCCATGAAGAAGGTCGCCAGCAACATCGTAAACGCAAACGGTAGAATCCAGAAACTCATGTTGTTCATGCGCGGCAACGCCATGTCCGGAGCGCCAATCATCATCGGGATCATCCAGTTTGCCAGCCCCACCCCGGCAGGCATGATCACGCCGAATATCATGACCAATGCGTGCATCGTGGTCATCGCATTGAAAAACTGCGGGTCGACAAACTGCATGCCCGGCTGGAACAGTTCGGCGCGAATCACCATGGCCATGGCGCCGCCTATGAAGAACATGATCAGCGAGAATACCAGGTACATGGTACCGATATCCTTATGGTTGGTGGAAAAAAGCCAGCGACCCAGCCCGGTCGGTTTGTGGTCGTGATCGTCGTGATGGTGTTCGTGTGTAGCAGCGTTGCTCATGCTGTAATCCTCGTAATAGCTGTTCTTGTTATTGCCGCGCTTCAGCGCATGCCGGCAATCGTGGACGGCTGGACGATGTCACCTGTTTCATTGCCCCAGGAGTTGCGCTCATAGGTGACTACCGCGGCAATGTCCACATCATTCAATTGCATGCCGAACGGCGCCATGGCCGTGCCGGCCACGCCGTTCATTACGGTATCGATATGACCTTCCACCGGGCCGGTCGTAACCGGGCTGCCGACCAGGGGTTTGAAGGCGCCGGGGATACCCATGCCGTTGACCTGGTGGCAGGCAACGCAGAACGTGCCGTACACCTGCTCGCCTTGTTCCATCAGTTCCTCCATGCTCCATTCCCGATCAGCGCCGACATCTGCGTCCAGGGCCGCCACCATCATGTCTCCGGCCCATTCGTAGTACTCATCCTCGCTGACGGCTTTCAGCACAATCGGCATAAACGCGTGGTCGCGCCCGCACAATTCCGCGCACTGGCCGCGGTACGTTCCCTCTTCCTCGATGACGGCCCAGGACTCGTTGATGAACCCGGGTATGGAATCCCGCTTCCAGCCTAAGGCCGGCACCCACCAGGAGTGGATCACATCGGCGGCGGTGGTCATGAAGCGGATCTTGGTGTTCACCGGCACGACTACCGGGTTGTCCACTTCCAGCAGATAATTATCTATCTCGTTGGGATCGACTCCCGATTTGAGCTGCCTGGCCGCATTGCTCTCCGGCGCAAGAGAACTAAAAAACCCGAAGTCTTCTTCAATATACTCATAGTGCCAGCGCCATTGGTAGCCTGTTATCTTGATGGTCAGGTCGGAATCACCGGTCGATTCAATAAGTATCAGCGACTTGGTCGCGGGAATAGCCATTAGGATGAGAATCAGCATCGGGATGGCGGTCCAGATAATCTCCACCGTGGTATTGTGGTGGAACTGGGCCGCTTTGGCGCCACGGGACTTCCTGTGGTGAAAGATGGACCAGAACATGACTCCGAAAACCACCACCGCGATCACACAGCAGATATAGAAGATCAACATGTGCAGGTCGTAAATATTGCGGCTCAGAGGGGTGACGCCTTCCGGCATGTTCAACGCATACTCCGCCCAGGCCGGCTGCAACGCCAACACCAGCAGGGAAATCAACACGCCCCAAAAAGTTTTCATGTGTCCAGCAGACATACCGTGTTCCTCAGCATCATTGTTGTTATCGTCTGTTACTCCACGTCATCAGGCATAGTGATGTATTGCGGATCGTAAAATTTGTGCCAGCCCGCGGCGTTCCTGTTCATTCAGGAAACGGCCTACTTCCAATTCCCTGCCATGGGAACACAACAGCAGCTTGCTCGGGTGCCAAGCCACCCAAGGCTGCCGCAGCACGACTTTCGTCCAGTATCGTTGAAAGTCATGGCGTTGCTCCGGCTTGCTCCTGCCCGTTTCCACGCAGACACGGTCATCGGTAATCGTGATAACCTCCCGCGCGCCACCACGCCAGGCGCTGATATACAGCGCAATACCCAAGGCCAGGACCTCCAGCCCGGAAAACGGCAACACCAGCACGAAGCCCTGTATCCAGAAATAAGAGCCGACCGCCAGGGTAACCCCGGCGATACCGCCAAATACCAGCAGCAGCGCCTTCCACGTCATGGAACGATTGGGGGCAACCACAAAAGTCCTGTTACCCTCGCACGCAGCTTGCAGTTCGTGAATCATCCACACACAGCAGTTAATGTCAAGCGTCCAACATTAACACAGTAACCATTTCCCGGCAAACTTCCGTCGAATTGTCGGGAATTTCTCCCGGGCCATCACCCACAGCGCCATCAGTCATAGCGCAGCGCCGTTGCCTTGCCGCTGAACACGAAATAGCTTAGCGCGGTATAACAAACCAGGACGGGTAACACGATCGCGGCGCCGACCAGGATGATTAGCAGCGCGGCCGGCGCCGCCGCGGCTTCGGTTATCGTTAATTGTCCGGGCACAATGTAAGGGAAAAAACTGTACGACAGCCCGACAAAACTGAACAGGAAAATACCCGCCGTCAACGCCAGCGGCAACCAGCAATAGCGGTCGCGGGGAAACGGCATGTGCCGCAAGACCAGGAACAGAGCGGCAACCAGGATCCCTGTCGTCACGGGAATCGGCAGCAGCGCCAGCATTGCCGGAAAACTGAACCATTTCTCGAAGATGCGCTCACTGATCAACGGTGTCACCACGGATACCGCGACCAGCCCCACCACCGAATTGACCAGGTGGTATCTTGCCCACTTCACGGCTTTCTCCTGCAAACCGCCCTCACATTTCATGATCAGCCAGCAGGCGCCGATAAGACAATACGCGGACGCGACGGCGACTGCGATCAGGCAGGAAAACATGATACCCGCCCAACTCCGGTCAAACCCGATGACATAAAATCCCAGCATATAGCCTTGCGCCAGCGCAGCCAGCAGGGAACCGTAAAAGAAGCGGTTGTTCCAGCGCCATTTCTGCTGATAGGGCGCCTTTGACCTGAAATCAAACGCAACGCCGCGGAAGATCAGCCCGAACAACATGACCGCGACCGGCAGGTACAGTTCCGCGAGAATCACGCCATGGGCCTTGGGGAATGCCACCAGCAACAGCCCGACGCCGAGGATAAGCCAGGTTTCATTGGCGTCCCAAAACGGTCCTATGGATGCGATCATCCGATCTTTTTCATGCCCGTGGGCATTATCGATGAGCATGCCCACGCCCAGGTCATAACCGTCCAGCGTGGTATACACCAGCACGGACAGCCCCATGAGAAAGGCAAACACATAAGGGAGCCAGCTCCCGTCGGCGATGATCTGCTGCATTAGCGGTCCTCCGTCACCGTCTTGCCCGCAGCATGTCAGCCAGGCGCGCGGTCATTACGGCGCCGGCGCCACGGCCATTCGTTCCTCGCCCACCATCGCCTGTTTTTCCGGATCGCGCCCCCCGCCTTGACCGGCTGCGCCGGCCATGTAAAACAGCGTGGAAATGAACGCAACCGTGAGAAAAACATAAATCCCCAGGTAGACGATCAGTGTCGATAACACCTTGCCACCAGCCACCGGCCCCAACGCATCGCGCACGGTCAGCACACCGTACACCAGCCAGGGTTGCCGACCGATTTCCGTCACGTACCAGCCGGCTATTGTCGCGATACAGCCGATGAACGTCATGCCCACCAACGCCCGCAAGCAGTATACCGGCAGTTTCCTGTTGCGCAGAAGCAGGACACTGCTGAGCCATGAGGTAGCCAGCATCAGCAGCCCTATGCCCACCATCAGCCGGAATGCGAAAAATACCGGCGCGACCGGCGGGTGCAGGTCAAAGTCGTTCAAGCCCTTGATCTCACCATCGAGCTTGTGTGTCACAACCAGGCTGGCAAGGTAGGGTATTTCCAGTGCGAAGCGGTTGGCGCGCCGGGTTTCATCGGGCAACCCCAACAGCACCAGCGGCGCGCCCCGGCGGGTCTCCCAGGCCCCCTCCATCGCAGCCAGCTTGGCGGGCTGGTATTGCTTGGTATTCAAACCATGTTCGTGCCCGACAAAAATCTGTAGCGGAATCAGGACCGCAGCCAGGTAGACGCCGGTCTTCAGCGTTTTCATCACCGCCGCGGCGTGACCGCGGCGCAGGAGTCTGTATGCAGACAGCCCAGCGATCAGAAACGCGGCCGTCAACCCGGACGCAAGCAACATGTGTATCAGCCGGTAAGGCATGGATGGGTTGAAGATGACCTGCATCCAGCTTGTCACATGCGCCTGCCCGCCGATCATTTCAAAACCCGCCGGGGTATGCATCCAACTGTTCAGGACCAGTATCCAGAATGCGGAGGCGGTGGTGCCCACCGCAACCAGGATCGTCGCCAGCGTATGCAACCAGTTCGGAACCCGACTGAAACCGAACAGCATGATGCCCAGGAACGTGGCCTCCAGGAAAAATGCGGTCAGTACTTCGTAAGCCAGTAACGGGCCGGCGATATTGCCCACTGTGAGCATGAATCCCGGCCAGTTCGTGCCGAACTGAAAGGACATCGTTACACCACTGACCACACCAATGGCAAAACTCAACGCAAACACTTTGGTGAAAAAGAAATAGGCCTGCATCCATGCCTGGTCCCCTGTCATGTTGTAACGAACCTTGAAAAACAATACGATCCATCCCAAGGCTATGGTTATCGATGGGAACATGATATGGAAGGTAATGTTCGCGGCAAACTGTATGCGCGATAACAGAAACGGGTCCAGTTCCATGAAGCTATGGTGTTCTCAAAGGCAAGCTTTTCAGAGGCAAGCGGATAAATCGGGACCAGTATAATCCACCATTAATGAGTATTGCAAATGAAGATCAGAGACAGCGCCAATTTCAACACAAAGCCGAAACCGGTCACGTTTTCTCCCGATGAAACCGTGCGCGCCGCGCTGGATGTGATGTGCGAGAAAAACATCGGCTCCGTCATCGCCACCAATGAGGACGGCTCGATAGCTGGTATCGTCACCGAGCGCGACATGATGATTCGCGTCCTCGGAAACAATCTGAATCCCGACGAGACAAAACTGGCAGCGATTATGAACAGCGGGGTACGCGCCGCGAACGAGGACGATGACCTGGTTGATTGGTTGCGAACCATGTCGAACGAGCGGTTTCGCCACCTGCCGGTCGTGGACGACCAAGGCCGGCTCGTCAACATGATCTCCCAGGGCGACCTGGTCGCGCATACCTGGCCCGACCTGCATGACAAGATCAGACAGGACCTGAAAGACCGCTTGGGGCGGGGTTTGCAGATTCTGTTGGCGCTGCTGACCGTGGTGACGCTGGGCCTGATCGCGTTCAACCTGTAACGGGCTGCGCGTTAACCTGCGCGCCGGCCCGCATTCCATTGACCCTGTCTGCTTCGGAGCGGGCCGGCGCCGGCCGGGGCGGCGCGATGACCATTACCAGGGAATGTGATCCAGCCCGGCGCCTATGGCCTGCGCGTCCAGTTTGTCCAGGTAGGGAATGCAGCCCCACAACGGCGCCGGTAGGTGTGTACACAGGTAATTCAACGTCGCCTGTTTCTCCGCATAATCCGTACACAGGCTGTTTGCGATCCAGCCGGCAAAAGCCAGCCCGGATGCCTGTATCGCTTCGGCGCTCAACAGCGCGTGGTTGATACAACCCAGGCGCAGACCGACGACCAGTACGACGGACAGATCCAGCCGCCGCACCAGGTCCTCGGTCTGGATACCGTCCGCCAGCGGCACGCGCCAGCCGCCGACACCTTCGACGATGATTTTGTCGGCGCCATTGGTCAGGGAAGAATAGGCCGAAGCCAGTGTTTCCAGTTCAACCTCGACACCCGCGTTGCGGGCGGCAATGTGCGGCGCAATCGGTTCCGCAAACGCGTAAGGATTCACCAGCCGGTAGGACACCCGCCGGCTGCACCGGTCCCGGATCTGCACGGCATCGTCATTCCGCAACTGCCCGCGCTGCCGGCTGCTGCCGCTCGCCACCGGCTTCATGCCATTGACCACCTTGCCCTGTGCCTGGCCGGCCGCCATCAATCCCAGCGTCGCCCAGGTTTTACCCACGCCGGTATCCGTACCGGTAATGAACAGGTTACCCATGCCGGCCGCCGGTCTTCCCGTTAGCTCGGATCCAGCTTGCCCGTGCCGGGGCGCGCCCGAAACGCGACGGGAAAGACGCCGGGTTCCAACTCCTCGCGGCGTTCTTGTTTTATCTCCGGCACCCAGGCATGGCCATACACGGCCTCAAACGTTGCAGGCAACCCGTCATTGCCGTAGCGGCACTGGTAGGCGGCCAGCATAGCCTGAAGATTCTGCTTGCCTGTCAGTGATTTGCGCCGGCCTGCATTGACGTTGCCGGCGCCCAGGGCCTTCAGTTCGCGCAGTAGGGCGCGGCCATCGTCATAGACCAGGGTAAACGTCTCCGTCTCCATCACCGGGTCAACAAACCCGGCCCGCACCAGCGCATCGCCCACATCATGCATATCCGTAAATGCGTTGACATGAACATGGTCATCCACCCCGGACCAGCTCTCCCGCAGTTCCGCCAGGGAATCCGGGCCGAAGGTGGAAAACAGCAACAGGCCGCCGGGGCGCAGCGTGCGAAAGGTTTCCTCCAGCGCCCGGTCCAGCCGGGCGACCCACTGGAACATCAGGTTGGAAAAAGCAAACTCCACGGTCTCATCAGCTATGGGCAACTGTTCCGCGTCCGCACAAATGCGCGCGCCGGCAACATCCGTGTTCGTGCTTGACTGTTTCAGCATGTTGAACGACAGGTCCAGTTCAACCACCCGGGCAGCAACGTAGCGTTGCGCCAGTTGCGCTGACAAGCGTCCGGTTCCCGAACCCAGGTCGAGTATTTGCGCCGGCTCAAGCCGGATTGCGTGCAGCCGATCCAGCAGGCGCTCCCCAATGGTTTGCTGCAATACGGCAACCTGGTCATAGCCACCGGCTGCGCGATTGAAATTGCGCCGAATGCCCGTCTTGTCCCGCTGGTACGGATCAGTTATTGCCATAACCGTTTTGCCTGTTGTTCCAGCGCATCCAGCAAGTGGTCAATCTGTTCGTCGTTGTGGGCGGCGCTCAGACTTATTCTCAAGCGCTCGGTGTTTTTTGCAACCGTTGGCGCCCTGATCGCGCTGACCCAGATTCCCTGCGCGCGCAAGCGCTCGCCACTGCTGACTGCGGCCTCGACGCTGCCGACGATCAGGCCTTGTATGGGTGTTTCTGAAGGAATGACCGGCAGGCCCAGTTGTCGCGCGCCGCGCTCGAAACGGGCAATCAGCGCGCGCAGTTTTTCCCGGCGCCAGGATTCCTGCGCGACGATGGCCAGGGATGTATTGATTGCGGCAGCTAAGGCGGGCGGCATTGCGGTCGTGTAAATATAGGGCCGGCCTGTTTGAATCAAGGTCTCAATCACGTCATCAGGGCCTGCCACGAACGCCCCCGATACCCCGCAGGCCTTGCCGAATGTGCCCATCAGCACGGGAACTAGCGCCTGATCCAGAGAATAATGCTCTGGAGTGCCGCCGCCATTATTGCCCAGGACGCCGAAGCCGTGTGCATCATCCACGGCAAGCAATGCGTTGCTGCGCGCACAGAGCGCGGCCATTTCCGGCAATCGCGCAATACTGCCGTCCATGCTGAACACGCCGTCCGTGGCTACCAGGGCGCGCGCATTGGCGCACAACAGGCTTTCCAGTTGCGCCACGTCAAGATGCCGGTATCGGCGCAGACGCCCGCGGGCCAGTAATGCGCCATCGATCAATGATGCATGGTTTTCCCGGTCCATCACAATCGCATCCTCACGGCGTGCGGCAAACGCAGTGACCACCGCGAGATTGGCCAGGTATCCGCTGGAAAAAAGCACGACACGGGAACGCTCCAGTTGCTGCGCCAGCGTTTGTTCCAGTTGTTCATGTGCCTGGCTGTACCCGCAAAGCAGTTGTGAGGCGCCGCTGCCCACCCCGTAAACCTCCGCGGCGGCCCGGAGCGCTTGCACCACCCTGGCGTCATTGGCCAGGCCGAGGTAGTCATTGCCGGAAAAATTGATATAGTCCCGCCCTTCTGTCCGGATCTGTGCGCCTTGTGCCGAGGTGACGGTTCGCCGGCGGCGGAAGCGGCCGGCGGCCCTGATGTTGTCCAGGCCTTTAGCGAAGGAAAACGGATCGGCCGGCAGGGTGTGGGACATCACTGCTAGTGCGCAGCCGCGTCTCCGGATGCTGCTTCCGTATCGGCAACCAGTCCTAGCCGATTAAACAGCGATTGATCCTTGGAAAACTGCGGGTTTTCGGTAGTCAGCAGCTTCTCTCCGTAGAAGATGGAGTTGGCGCCAGCGAAAAAACACAGCGCCTGGGTCGAGTCGGTCATCCCGGTTCGCCCCGCGGAGAGGCGCACATAGGCCCGCGGCATCAGGATGCGGGCGCACGCGATCGTCCTGACCAGCTCTATCGGGTCCGTATCTTCTTGTTCGGCCAGCGGCGTGCCGGCGACCTTGACCAGGGTGTTGATGGGCACGCTTTCCGGGTGTTGGGGCAGGTTCGCCAGGGTCTGCAGCATCGCCGCCCGGTCTTCGACCGCTTCGCCCATGCCAATTATGCCGCCACAGCAGACGTTAATGCCGGCGTCGCGCACCTGTTGCAGCGTGTCCAGCCGTTCCCGGTAGGTCCTGGTGCTGATGATTTTGGAGTAGAAACTCTCCGAGGTGTCGAGGTTGTGGTTATAGTAATCCAGGCCGGCTTGCTTCAGCCGCTCCGGCTGGCCGGGCTTGAGCATCCCCAAAGTAACACAGGTTTCCAATCCGAGCGCGCTGACGCCGGAAATCATCTCGGCAACCCGGTCGATATCCTTGTCCTTCGGGCCGCGCCAGGCCGCGCCCATGCAAAATCGGCTTGCCCCGGAGGCCTTGGCGCGCCGCGCTTCCGCCAGCACCTGCTCGCAGGACATTAGCGCTTCACTGTCCACGCCGGTGTTATAGCGCACGCTTTGCGGGCAGTACGCGCAGTCTTCCGGGCAGCCGCCGCTCTTGATATTGACCAGCGTGCTTAGCTGTATGCAGTTGGGATCGAAACTGTGACGGTGAACCGCGTGCGCGCGGTGTAACAAATCATTCAAAGGCTGCCGGTAAAGCGCTAAAATCTCCGCCTGGCTCCAGTCATGTCTCGGGGTCGCAAAAGGAGCGCTCTTCAACGCTTTTTCATTAATGGACATGGATGAATATGTTATCGAATTGCCCCAAGTTGTCAACCCCAGCAGCTATTTTTAGCTGACTACTTTCCTGTGTAAACAAGCGGCATGCTCATCAAGAACCAATGCATTCTTTGCGCCGCGCCGGCTGATTTGTCCGCCGGCCGGTTCTGTCGGGATTGTGTTACGGAATTACCGCGGCAGCCTGTGGGCGCTTGCCCAGGTTGCGGATGTCCGGCGGTCAGCGCCACCAATTGCATCCGTTGTTTCCCGCGCGCGCCGGCGTTCGATGCCTGCTTCTCCGGCTACCTTTACCGTTATCCCGTTGACCAGATGATAAAAAACTTGAAGTATCAAGCCCGCTTGGAACTCGTTCATGCGTTGTCCGGGGCTTTGCTTAAAACTCTCGGGCGAGATCTGGCGGTGGTCCCCGACTGTCTGGCGCCGATGCCCATGCATCGCGCGCGCTTGCGCCGCCGCGGTTTTAATCAGGCGCGAGAGGTCGCGCGCGTGCTATCTGAATATATGTCCCTGCCTGTGGATGAGTGTCTGGCGCGCAGACACAAACCGACAGCATACCAGTATGAGTTGCGCCCTGAACAGCGCAAAAGAAATGTAAGAGGGGCATTTTCTTTAATGAAAACAAATTGTTACAATAATATTGCTATTGTCGACGACATCCTGACAACGGGCGCTTCCGCGCACGAACTGGCGGGCCTGCTTAAACGCCACGGCGCGCGGCACGTTCAGGTTTGGTGTCTGGCGCGGGCTGCGCCGGTCTCTCTGGGTAACTGAGTCAGGGTGGCCTCACCCGCCACCAGTTCTTCAGGTATCCAGGTTTTCCGCCATCAAGGCATGCTCTTCGATGAATTCCCTGCGCGGTTCGACCTGGTCTCCCATTAGGGTCGTGAACACCTCGTCTGCGGCAACGGCGTCTTCGATGTTTACCTGGTATAGATTACGCGTAACCGCGTTCATAGTCGTGTCCCACAACTGTTCCGGGTTCATTTCGCCCAGGCCTTTGTATCGTTGTATATGCAAGCCCTGGCTCGTTTCTGCCAAAAGCCAATCAATGGCTTCTGTCACTGTCCCGGCGGTATGCTGTTTATCCTTAATGCGCGCCGTCATGCCGGCGTCGCCGAACTGTTCCTCAAGCGCCATGAGGCGGCGATATTCAGCCGCAGCGAAGAAACTTGGGTTAAAAATATTAGCGGAGGAGACACCGTGAATTTCAATGTCGATACGTCCCCCATATCCTCTGGTTCCCGGTCCGGAAAATACTTCGGCGTGGTATTGCGCGCTGGTGGAGCCTCCTGCGCGCAAACGTTCTTCCAACTGGCCGAACCAGGCTGTGATCCTTTCTTTGTGTAAACAATCTTCTGCGCCAAGTATGGGCATGTTGCAAATGGCGTCGACCACATCAGGATGATAATGTCGGGCAAGGCGCGCGCGTTCCTGTTTCATTCTCACGCACAATTCGCAAAGCTGTTTTTTCTGGGCTTCATCGAGCGTTTCTCCTCCCGCGCGAGTCAGTTCGGCTTCTGCCGTGGCCAACTCCAATAAATACGCCTCCTTCTCCATTTCATCTTTCAGGTAACGCTCCTTTTTTCCTTTTTTTATTTTGAACAGCGGCGGTTGGGCGATATATATATGCCCGCGCTCCAACAATTCCGGCATCTGACGATAAAAGAAAGTAAGCAACAAGGTGCGGATATGAGACCCGTCCACATCCGCGTCGGTCATGATGATCACCCGGTGATAGCGTAGTTTACTCACGTCAAATTCTTCCCTGCCGATGCCGCAGCCCAAAGCCGTGATCAGTGTGCCCACCTCCGAAGATGACAGCATCTTGTCGAAACGCGCTTTTTCTACGTTTAAGATCTTTCCCTTTAACGGCAAGATAGCCTGATAGCGGCGGTCTCTACCTTGTTTGGCTGACCCGCCTGCCGAATCGCCCTCCACCAGGAACAATTCCGAGGCTGCCGGGTCTTTCTCCTGGCAATCTGCCAACTTGCCCGGTAATCCTGCTATATCCAGGGCGGTTTTTCTCCGGGTCAACTCGCGGGCCTTGCGTGCCGCTTCTCGCGCCCTGGCAGCATCCACGATTTTTTCGCAGATGATCCTTGCCTCTCCCGGTCGCTCAAGCAAAAACTCCTGCAATTTCTCCAACGCTGACGATTCTACCGCTGGCCGCACTTCGCTGGAAACCAGTTTATCCTTGGTTTGAGAGGAAAATTTTGGATCCGCAACTTTTATGGACAGCACTGCCGTTATTCCTTCTCTGACGTCATCGCCCGCTACCGTCACTTTTGTCTTGGCGGTCATGCCAGTTTGTTCCATGTATGTATTCAGGCTGCGAGTTAGCGCGCCGCGCAAACCTGCTAGGTGCGCGCCACCATCACGCTGCGGAATATTGTTGGTAAAACAAAAAATGTTTTCCTGATAGGAATCATTCCACTGCATAGCCAGTTGGACAGCGACCCCGTCGCGTTCCACATCGATATTTATAACTGTCTCGTGAAGCGGGGTCTTGTTCCTGTTCAGGTGCTTAACGAACTCTGCAATTCCACCTTTGTACTCGAACAAATCATATTTGCCACTGCGCTCATCTTTGAGCTCAATTCTTACGCCTGAATTGAGAAAAGACAGTTCCCGCAGGCGCTTTGCCAAAATGTCATAATGGAATTCCACATTGGAAAAAACCTGCTTGCTGGGAAGAAAGCGGATTTCCGTTCCGGTCTGGTCCGATGGTTCTGTCTGTTGCAGCGGCGCTTCTGGCTCGCCGTCTCGGTATTCTTGCTTGAACTCATAGCCATCGCGGCATATCGTCAACTCCAGAGTCTGAGACAGCGCATTCACCACAGACACCCCAACGCCATGCAGCCCCCCGGAAACCTTGTAGGAGTTATCGTCAAACTTGCCGCCGGAATGCAGAGTTGTCATGATCACTTCTGCCGCAGAGATTCCCTCTTCCGCATGCGCCCCCACCGGAATTCCGCGTCCATTATCAACGACCGTGATGGATTCGTCTGTATGTATGATTACTTTTATCTCGGAGCAATACCCGGCTAAGGCTTCATCAATGCTGTTATCAACCACTTCAAAAACCATGTGGTGCAGACCGGTTCCGTCATCTGTGTCGCCGATGTACATGCCCGGGCGTTTCTTGACTGCCTCGAGTCCCTTTAATACCTTGATTTTTGAAGAGTCGTAACTGTTGTTTTGCACTACGCACCATCCTTATCAGAAAAGACCCATTTTATCATGAAGCCTTTGTTCACCGCAATATATCCAGGCATCTCTCTTAACTAACTGGCTGTTCTGTCCCGGACGTTTGTCGCTAACGGAAAAATGATTGGCGTCAATGGGTTATGCTGATATTTCTCCTTTATCGTCCCTTCGCGCAGAGGCGGCGCTGTGCGTTCTTCGTTTGCGCCAGCGCAATATTCAGGTTAAACGAACTGCCCTTGTTCCACGTGAAACATTTTTGCTGGCAAGTCTTCGACTGAAGGGAAATTTCCCGCAGTTGTTATAAAAACTTGTCCTCCCTGCCCGGCCAAAGCTTGAATGATGCGCTGTTGTCCGGCATTGTCCAGTTCCGCAGGCAAGTCGTCCAACAAAATAATAGGAGAACGGTCTGTTCTGTTTCTGAACACGCTGTCCAAAGCCAGCGAAATGGCCACGATACATAGCTTGATCTGTCCGCGCGAATAAAATTGTCCGATTTCTCTGCCGTCCTGACAAACAGTAATATCGCTCCTATGCAGCCCATAGCGGGTCACGCCTTTCTCCATATCCGCCCGTCGCTGGGCCGCCAGAAAGCGATCCAGGTCAACATCTGCTTGCCAACCACAATTGTACTCAATTGTCATCGGTGGTATTCGGAGCCGTTCTATCACCGAATCCAGCGCATCACACAACTCGTTTATGAATATTCGCCGCTGTTCAGTCATCGCTTTTGCTGCCTGCCACATCGCATGTTCCCATGCGCCGAGTTGATCGGCTTTGTTTTTTCTAAGTAAGCTATTGCGACTCTTCAATGCCTTGTGGTAATCCCTCCAGGTCTCAATATATCGTGGTTTCACGTGAAACATTGACCAATCCAGCCAGCGTCTGCGAAAGACTGGGCTTCCTGAAACAAGCCGTTGGCTTTCGGGCGTGACTGTGATAACCGGAATTAACGCTGCCTGATCCGAAACTTTTCGCACTGTTCGATTGTTATAGCGGATATTCAACGCTGACCGGCTGCGTTCTACGCCGGACACCACTAGTGACCGATCGGGCAGGCGCATTCCGGCGCTGATTTGCAATTCTTTTTGATGATAGCGGATAACGCTTTGGATCACTGCCGTGCGGAATGACCGGCATCGCCCCAAAATATGGATGGCTTCCAACAGCGCCGTTTTCCCGCTGCCGTTGGGTCCGCAAATCACATTCAGAACCGGGCCCGGTTCAATTCTCTGCTCGATTAGATTGCGAACGTTTCTGACTTGCAGCCATTCAATACGCAAAGGATTTGATCTGGCGCCTACAGCAACAGCGGCATGACGATGTACTTACACTCCTCCTCTTTCTCAGGCAGGAGCAGACAGCCGCTCTTCGGGGACGAAACAGAAAGCCTTACCTTGTCTGATTCAATGTTGCTGACAGCATCAAGCAGATAACTTACATTAAACCCGACTTCTATGTTTTCTCCTGAATATTCCACATCGATCTCATCTTCCGCCTGCTCCTGTTCCGGATTGTGCAGCAATGACCTGAGTTTGCCCTGCTCCAATACGATTTTTACTCCGCGGTATTTTTCACTGGAGAGGATTGACGCCCTGCTGAGACTTCTTTTCAGCGTCTCCCTTTGCGCTACAACGGGCGTTACTGACAACTCCGGAATAACCCTGTTGTAGTCCGGGTATTTGCCATCAATCAGTTTGCTGGTAAAGATCAGTTCATCCAAGACAATCTGAATGTGGCTTTTACTCATGATGACTTCCATGTCCGTTTCTTTTTCCTCTACCAGTCGCACCAACTCTTGCACGCCTTTTCTTGGAATGATCAGTTGTTTCTGCTCTGCTGCAGGGATTGTTGCGCTGACATTGCACAGGGCCAGTCTATGTCCGTCTGTGGCCACTGCCCGCAAGCTGCCCTGTTGCGTTTCCAGTAAAACGCCGTTCAGGTAATAACGCACGTCTTGTTTTGCCATGGCAAAGGCCGTTCTGTCCAGCAAAGACTTGAACTGTTTCTGTGAAATGGTGAACCTGATATCCTCTTCGCCAGGGTTAACCAAAGGAAACTCCTGCGCCGGCAATGATAACAGCGAGAAGCGGCTTCTTCCCGAGGAAACAGTGATTCGTTCGTCCTCTGAGGATATCGTGAGTTCAGCCCCTTCTGGCAGGCTTCGACAAATATCCAGCGCTTTGCGCGCAGGGAGGGTAATTTCTCCTGTTTGCCCAAAATCTCCTGCTATAGACTCGGTGAGCTGAACTTCCATATCTGTTGTTGTCAAACGCAACTGTTGAGGGGAAACATTCAACAAGACATTAGCAAGGATCGCCAGAGAAGGCCGATTTTCCACGACCCCATTGAGGTCATTCAACACAGGCAGAAAAACATCTCTATTAATAGTAAGATTCATTATATATGATAGTTTTTATAGAGCGGCGCCGAATCCGGCATAAAATAAAAAACCATTTAAAATCAAAAAGATAAATCATTTATTGAGTAGAACTGCATAGCAGATTCCCGTTTAATTCCCTGTTGATAACCTGTACCCACAAAATAGAGACTATATTTCATACAAATTGTTCACAGCTTGCTCTACCGGTACATAACAATCAATTCTATGTCCAGAAAAGAAGCTTCAGTATAGCATAATATGCGGTTTCTGATGGATTTCAAAACGGTAGGCGGAAAAGAGAAGTATAAAAAAAATAATACAGGAAGGTGACACGAAATTTGAGGACGCTATAATGTCAACCAATGTGATCGTTCAAAAAACCGGGGCAGAGAAGTATGTGTAACAAAAACAGCGAAAACAGATGGTTGCCGGTCGCATTCATTGTTGCGATGCTCACAAACGTGACAGTAGCGGCAGCACAGGAGCGGGAATACTTGGAAGAGGTTATCGTTACCGCGCAGAAACGGGCCCAGAACATACAGGAAATCCCGGTCGCGGTCACCGCCCTGTCCGGCGAACATCTGGTTGAACATGGCATCACAGACATGTTTGACTTGCAACAGACTGCGCCAGGACTCATCGTCGACCAGAGCCAAACCGCCACCACAGCGAACTTTTCCCTGCGCGGCATCGGCACCAGCTCCCAGAACTTTGGCTTAGAGCCGTCGGTTGGCCTGTACGTAGACGGAGTCTACAGGGCGCGCCAGAGTTCTCTCATCAATGAACTCGTCGATGTGGAACAAGTGGAAGTGTTGCGCGGCCCACAGGGAACCTTGTTTGGCCGCAACTCGTCCGCAGGCGCGGTATTGCTGAACACGGTGGCTCCCTCACACGAGACGGATAGTTACCTGGAACTGAGTTACGGTAACCTTGATCTGTTCAGCGCCAACGGCGCCTTCGGCGGTTCCCTGGTGGAGGGTGTGCTGGCGGCCCGGGTGACGGGCTTCATGACCAGTCGAGATGGATTTGTCGATGCGCTCGGTGAGGGCGATAACCTGCTCAATGACCGAGATCGATACGGCGGGCGGGCGCAACTGCTGTACACGCCGACAGCAGACCTGTCTCTGCGCGTGATCCTGGACTATGCCGAGATCGACGAAGTGTGCTGTGCCGCAGCCACATACCTGAGCAATTATTTCTCGTTTGACGGTCGTCCGGGTTCAGATGCCCTGTTGGCCGGCCTGGGCGTTCCGTTGGTGAATGATGATGAATTCAACGACTATGTTGTGCGCATGAACCAGTTGCCGGAATCAAAAAATGAGGACAGTGGTATATCGGTGGAACTGAATTGGGACCTGGGTGCAGCAGACACGCTTACCGCGATCAGCGCCTACCGAACGTTCAACACGACAGATGATGCTGATGTGGATTTCAATGCTGCTGATATTGCTATCCGAGTCAACCGCGGAGAGTCCGAAGTGTTCACCCAGGAGCTGCGTCTAGCCGGCAGTCGAGGACGTGTCGATTACCTGGCCGGCGCCTATTATTTCAACCAGAACCTGAACAGTTGGACAGCCACCGCGCTCGGCGCGGATTTTGAAGCGTTTGTCGTCAACGGCAACCCGGATCTTGGCGCGGTGATCAATGGAGTCAACCTGGTTTCCGCGCTGACCGGCGGATTGATCCCTCGGCCCGGGCCGGCTGTCCCGCCCGGCGGCAGAGCCTTAGATGTTATGTTGCAGGATCATGAAGCCTGGGCCTTGTTCGGCCAGGTTGAATACCAATTGCTGGAGCAGTGGCGTCTCTCGGCCGGATTGCGCTACACCGATGAGAAAAAAAAGCTGAACGGATCTTTTTATCAGGATACCACCGCCCCCCCACCGGATTTCGCCGCGATAGGCGCGAACCTTGTCCTGGCAACCCAGGGCCTGGCTCCCCTGAACCCGGCGCTACTGGCGCAACTTGCCTACCCGGGATGGGGATTTTATCTGCAGCCCGTGTTTGCGCCTCGCCCGAATGTGGATGAAACGCTTAAGGACGATCAGATCACCTGGAACGCCAGGCTTAGTTGGACCCCGAGCGATGACATGTTGCTGTATGCCGGGTACGCTACCGGCTTCAAGTCGGGCGGCGCCAATACTGACCGTATCCCGGCCGCGTTCAGCCAGGTGTTCGGCGCCGAGAAGTCAGACTCGTTCGAAGCGGGCATGAAATTGCTCTTCCCGGCGCAGAGTCTGCGCGTGAACCTGGCGCTGCATTACACGACTGTTGATGATTTCCAGAGCAATGCATTCACCGGAACCGGTTTCAACCTGCGCAACGCGGGAAAAGTGGAGGCCAGGGGCGGCGAACTGGAGATCGCCTGGGCGCCGCTGGAGGGCTTGGCAATCAGCGGGGCGTATGTCTACAACGACACCGAATTTAAAGACTTTGAGCAGGCCAATTGCTGGGTGGCGACCCCGTTCCAAACCGGCATGCCGGATCCGGGTCAGCGCAACCCGACCGATCGATTTTGCGATCGTTCGGGCGATCGGACACAGTCCAACCCGACGCATACCGTGTTGCTGTCCGCGACCCTGTCCCGTTCCATCAGTGACAGCCTGAGCGGCTATGTCCATGCGGACTACAACCACCGGAGCAGCATCTTCATGGACGCAAACATCGATCCCCTGAAACGCCAGGGCGGATTCGGACTGCTCAACGCCCGCGCCGGACTGGTATTGGAAGCTCTTGATCTCGATGTTTCTGTGTGGGCGCGCAACCTGCTGGATGAGAATTACCACGGCGCGGTCTTTGATGTGCCACTACAGGACGGAAAACTCGCCGCATACCTGCGCGAGACGCGCACCTACGGAGTCACCCTGCGCAAACAATTTTGACAAAATTGTGAGTTTTCTCACATTTTTGCTGATTTTTTTCTTGCCAGTCAGCGCGGCGCTGATACACTTTTCTATGTGGTCCAGGATCACGGAATTCAATACTCAAACATTTGGAGACCATTATGAAAACGTTAAAATATCTCGCCTTTTCCCTGCTGTTCTGCTTTTCTCTTACCCTGTTTGCCGGCGACGCAGTCGACCTTAACGGGGCCGACAAGGAAACGCTGATGGGCCTGAACGGTATTGGTGAGGCGTTCGCGCAAAGGATTATAGAATACCGGGAAGAAAACGGCGGCTTCAAATCCGTGCAGGAACTGACAAACATCAGGGGCATCGGACAGACCCTTCTGGAGAAAAACAGAGACCTGCTGACGGTGGGAGACGCTACCAAATAACATAACGCGTAGGCGGGACGGATTCTGCGCGTCTCCCCAGGGATCAAAAGTCGCGTTCCGTCCCGTTACATCTTTCAGGCTTGTCCATCACCGCCTCGGCGCTGTATGCTTTGCCGCCTGATGCAAGCAAAAACAGACGTGATGGATGTAGCATACCAGCCCAGGAAAATTGAACCTGAAGTCCAGGCCGCGTGGGAAACGGCGCGCGCCTTCAAGGCAACCGAGAAACCCGGCAAGGAAAAGTTTTATTGCCTGTCCATGTTTCCCTATCCCAGTGGCAAGCTACATATCGGCCACGTGCGCAATTACACCATCGGCGATGTGATTGCTCGCTACCAACGCCTGAAGGGCAAGAATGTGCTCCAGCCCATGGGTTGGGATGCCTTCGGTCTGCCTGCGGAGAACGCGGCAATAGAAAACCGCGTAGCGCCGGCCCGATGGACTTACCAGAATATCGACTATATGCGCGCCCAGTTGAAACGGTTGGGCTTTGCCTATGACTGGGATCGGGAATTCGCCACCTGCGCGCCTGATTATTACCGCTGGGAACAATGGTTTTTTACCGAGTTATACAGGAAGGGGCTGGTTTACAAGAAGACCGCGCCGGTTAACTGGGATCCGGTCGACCAGACCGTGTTGGCCAACGAGCAAGTCATTGATGGCAGAGGTTGGCGTTCCGGGGCCGTAGTGGAACGACGGGAAATTCCGCAATGGTTCCTGAAGATCACAGATTACAGCCAGGAGTTGTTGGAAGAACTGGACAACTTGGATGGCTGGCCCGATTCGGTGCGCGCCATGCAACGCAATTGGATCGGACGTTCGGAGGGGTTGGAAATTGATTTCCCGATCAATGATGGGTCGGAAAAACTGACAGTGTTCACCACTCGGCCTGATACATTATTTGGCGTCAGTTACATGGCGGTAGCCATTGAACACCCGCTTGCGCTGGCCGCTGCAAACCGGGACGCCGAAGTCGCGACGTTTCTGCAAAAACACCACAATGCCGGCGCCACCGAGGCGGAACTGGAAACCATGGAGAAAGCCGGTGTTCCCTTGGGCCAGCATGTCACGCACCCGCTAACCGGGGAAGCATTGCCGGTATGGGCAGCCAATTTCATCCTGATGGGTTACGGAACCGGCGCGGTGATGGGAGTGCCGGGACATGACGCGCGGGACTGGGAATTCGCAAACAAACAGGGACTCCCGATCAAGCCGGTGATCCGCCCGAAAGATGGCGGCGAGATAAACCTGACAGCGAGCGCGTACCTGGAGCAAGGGATTCTCGAAAACTCCGGCGAATTCGATGGCCTGACCTCCGAACAGGCATTTGCTGCGATAGCGGACCGCTTGGAAGGAGCGGGGTTGGGACGGCGCAAGATCAACTACCGTTTGCGTGACTGGGGCATTTCCCGGCAACGCTACTGGGGCTGCCCAATCCCCATGATAACGGACGAAGCAGGCCGCGCCGCGCCACCGCGCGCGACGGATCTACCGGTGACTCTGCCGGAAAATGTCGAGTTTTCCGGCGTGCGATCGCCGTTAAACGACATGGACGAGTTTATCTACGCCACCCATCCTGAAACCGGATTGCCCGCGCGCAGGGAGACCGATACCTTTGATACGTTCTTCGAATCCTCCTGGTATTTTGCGCGCTTCTGTTGTGCCGACAACCATGAATCCATGCTGGATGAGCGGGCCGATTACTGGCTGCCGGTGGACCAGTACGTTGGCGGGATAGAGCACGCGGTGCTGCACTTGCTCTATTCGAGGTTTTTTCAAAAGCTGATGCGCGACTTGGGACTAACCCGACATGGGGAACCGTTCAAAAACCTCCTGACGCAGGGCATGGTGGTCGCGGAGACCTTTTATCGGGAGCAGCAAGGCCGCAAGACCTATTACAACTTCAAGGACTTGGAATTCGACCGGGACGACAAAGGTCGGATCAGCGCTGCCCGGCTCAAAGCAGACAAGCAACCGGTTTCTATAGGCAAACGGGAGAAAATGTCAAAATCAAAGAACAACGGCATCGACCCGCAGGACATCATCGACCAGTATGGCGCGGACACCGTGCGCTTGTTCATCATGTTTGCCGCGCCGCCAGAGCAGAGCCTGGAGTGGTCGGATTCGGGTATCGAGGGCGCCTACCGGTTTCTTAAGCGGCTCTGGAAATTTGCCCGCGACAACTGCCGCGCGGCGCAGGCCGATGCCGCAGCGCAGACCAGGCAACAACGGGACGCGCGCCGAAAAATCCACCAGACCATCGTCAAGGTGAACGACGACATCGGCCGGCGCTACACTTTCAATACCGCCATTGCCGCGGTCATGGAGCTGCTGAACGTGTTGAGCCGCTTGAACGAACAGTCCGCCAGCGCCGCGGCCGTGCGCCGCGAAGGACTGGAGGTCATGATCGTGCTGCTCTCGCCGATCATCCCCCATATCACCGACGCAATCTGGTGCGCTATGGGCAAGGAGACGGCGCTCATAGACGCCGATTGGCCGCAGGCAGATGAAACGGCGCTGATCGAGGATGAGTTGCAATGGGTAGTTCAGGTAAATGGCAAGAAGCGCGCGCAGATTCTTGCCGCGCCGGACGCCAGTGAACAAAGCATACGCGCCAGTGCTCTCAGCGATGAAAATGTACAGCGGCATATCAGCGGAAAAACCGTGACCAAGGTCATAGTTGTGCCAAAACGCCTGGTCAACATCGTCGTGTCGGAGCGCGCCGCCGCCTGATTTTCCTTGTATCGTATTGCGTATCGCCGTATCCTTTGCGGGAATGAAAATCTCTGTGTTGCATATTGTTCTATTGGTCGCAATCCTGGTTCAGGGCTGCGGTTACCATTTGCGCGGCCACAGCCCGCAGGTCAAGGCCGAAGGGGGTTACAGCGTCCACATCGACGCGCGCGCCGGCGCGCTGGCTGATGCGGTGAAATCGCAGCTCACTGTGTCCGGCATCAGGGTGGCAGACCGTATCAAGGGAGCAGACTATGTGTTGACCCTTTCCAATGGAGAATTTGAGCGCCAGGTCGTTAGCGTGTCGCCCGAAACCGGCAAGGTTGAAGAATATCTGGTCGTTTTCAGCGCTCGCGTCAGCCTCAGCGATGCCAATGGGGAAGCGCTGGTTGCCGGCCAGGTTGTTCGGGTCAGCGGCGATTACACCTTTGATGAAGACGCTGCGCTGGGAAAATTCTCCGAGGAGGAGACTATCAGGGAAGAGCTTGTCGAACAAGCTGCCACACAGATCATACGGCGATTGAATACGCTGGCAAACAGAAATTGAATGCGGCTGCGCTCAGAACAACTCCCGACGCATCTGAACAAAGCCAACCTGCTGCCGGTCTATTACGTCAGCGGCGACGAGCCGTTGCAATTACAGGAAGCCGGCGACCAGATTCGCGCCCGCGCCCGCGAGCTGGGTTATGAGGAACGTATAGTCCTGGATGTGGATGGAGGGTTTGACTGGAGCCAGTTGCGGGAAGCCAGCGCCAATCTGTCCCTGTTTTCCAGCAAACGCATCATCGAACTGAGGCTGGGCGGCCACAAGCCGGGCAGGGAGGGCGGCGCGGCGCTGTCCGACTACGCAAACAACCATTACCCTGACAACCTGTTGTTGTTGACCTCAGAGCGCGTTGACAGGAAGGCCCAACAGACAAAATGGTTCAAAGCGCTGGATCAATGTGGCTGCTGTATACAGGTTTGGCAGGTAGGGCCGGCCGAGTTGCCGGGTTGGATTATCGCCCGCTGCCGACGCCGGGACAAGCGAATTGCCCGAGGCGCCGCCGAACTTATAGCGCAACGGGTCGAAGGAAATCTGCTAGCGGCACAACAAGAAATAGACAAACTGGCGCTGCTGGTGGATCAAGCTGATATTGATAGCGACGCGGCGCTGAATATGGTGGTGGACAGCGCCCGCTACAATGTGTTCGACCTGATTGACAATGTTTTTGCCGGCAAACCGGAACGCGTTTCAAGGATGTTACGCGGCCTCAGAGATGAAGGGATCGAAGCGCTCAACGTTTACGGCGCACTGATGTGGGGATTTCGCCGGGCAGCGTCTGTTTCCCATGAACTGGCCCGGGGCAAACCCAAAGAACAGGTGTTTGGCGCCCATAGGATACAGGAACGGCAAAGGAAGAGCATCAATATGTTGTTAAGACGCTTCAGCCCGGATCGGCTGTCGGCGCTGCTGGCTGAGGCGCTGGAAATCGACAAGGCCCTGAAGGGGGTCGTCGAAACGGATAGCTGGCGCCTGTTGGAGCAATTTATGTTTGCCTTAGCCGGCTACCGGCTAAGAAAAATGACGGGCTGAACAAGATCTGACAGGATGAATATCCACGATTACATGCAAACATTGGGCAAGAGCGCCGGGGACGCGGCGCGCGCTATGGCGCGCGCCGATGCAGGGAGCAAAAACGCCGCGCTGACAGCCATCGCCGAACGGCTACTGGAACGGCGCGCGCAATTGTCCGACGCAAACCGCGCAGATCTTGCCGCAGCGCGGGAAAATCGGCTCGCATCAGCGCTGCTCGACCGTCTCGAATTGACTCCTGCCCGAGTGAAAGCTATGGCGGATGGCCTGATGCAAGTCGCCGGGCTGGCCGATCCCATCGGGGAGCTCTCCGGGATGAATTACCGTCCGAGCGGTATCCAGGTGGGGCGTATGCGGGTCCCGCTGGGGGTGGTGGGAATCATCTACGAATCCCGGCCCAACGTTACTGCGGATGCTGCAGGGCTGTGCATAAAATCGGGCAATGCGGCGATACTCAGAGGTGGATCGGAAGCGATCCGCTCCAATCAAGCCATCGCCGCCTGTATTGTCGACGGTTTACAATCCGCCGGCTTGCCGGGCACGACTGTACAGGTGGTTGAAACTACTGACCGGACCGCGGTCGGGGAAATGCTGGCCCTGAACGAATATATCGACGTGATCATCCCGCGTGGCGGCAAGGGGTTGATTGAACGGATCAGCAACGAGGCCAAGATGCCGGTGATCAAGCACTTGGACGGGGTGTGCCATGTTTACGTGGACAGCCATGCGGACGTGGACAAGGCGGTGACCATTGCCTATAACGCCAAGACACAGCGTTACGGCACCTGTTGCACAATGGAATGTCTGCTGGTGGCGGCAACGCAGGCCGAACCAACGCTGGCGCGCCTTGGACCCATGTTGGAGTCGGCCGGGGTGGAGATACGCGGCGACGAACGCGCCAGGCAGATCCTGCCTGGTATAACCGCGGCAACCGAAGAGGACTACTTCACGGAGTACCTGGCGCCAATCATGTCGTTGAAGATTGTCGACGGGCTGGACCAAGCCCTTGCGCATATCGAGTATTACGGTTCCCGGCATACCGACGCCATCGTGACAGAGAATGTAAGTCACGCGCGCCGCTTTCTGGCCGAGGTCGATTCCAGCTCGGTGATGGTGAATGCTTCGACCCGGTTCGCAGACGGATACGAGTACGGTCTGGGCGCGGAAATCGGCATCAGCACGGACAAATTTCACGCCCGCGGGCCGGTCGGACTCGAAGGGCTGACTTCACAGAAGTTCATAGTTATCGGTGACGGCCATATCAGAAAGTGATTTCAGGCTCCGTGTGGATTGAGTGAGTAACGGGAAACCCATCGGTTTGATTGGCGGCGCATTTGATCCGGTACATATCGCCCATATCGGCATCGCTCTGGAATGCGTGGCAGCGTTGAACCTCGAAAGGGTCGACTTTATCCCGACCAACATCCCTCCGCATAAGGCCGAAACCCGCGCCGCGCCGCGCCATCGGTTGGCCATGTTGCGGCGCGCGTTGAGACCCTATCCGCAACTGTCAGTCAATGACCTGGAACTGAAGCGGGGCGGCATATCGTACACGATCGATACCTTGATCGCGCTACGTGCAGATGAACCGCAACGCGCGTTCTGCTTTATTCTGGGCGCAGACGCATTTGCGTCGCTGCCAACCTGGCGCCGCTGGCAGGAACTGACGGATTACGCGCACCTGGTAATTGTCAGCCGAAAGCGCCGGGGCGGGACGAATTGGGCGCCGGAACTGCAAGAGCGATACGCCGCGCGCGCCTGCGCCTCGGCGCTGGAGTTGCACACGCGCCCCAATGGCTGTATCCACAAAGCGGCGGTCTCCGTCCCGGATGTTTCATCCTCCCAGGCGCGCGCCTTGTTGAACGGAGAGCAGGACACGGAAAACATACTGCCCCCCGGTGTTCGGGACTACATCAGAGAGAACAACTTGTACTCATGAACAATATTGCCCGTTTGATCATTGATACGATGGAAAGCCTGAAAGCCCAGGATGTACAAACACTGGATGTGCGCGCCTTCACCACCATGACTGACTACATGATCATCGCCAGCGGGCAGTCCGACCGCCAGGTCAAGGCGATAGCCGACAAGGTTATCGAGGCGGCGAGAATCAAAAAGATAAAGCCACTAGGAGTAGAAGGACAACAGCAGGCGGAATGGATCCTGATTGATTTTGGCGATGTGATTGCCCATGTCATGCGCCCCGATACCAGGGAATATTATCAACTCGAAAAACTTTGGTCCATGGCGCAACGCGCCGGCAACGGCTGACGATTTGGGCAAACAGTCAGCGTTGCCTTGCCGTTTGATCGGTTCAGAGCCGGTTGAAATAGCGTCGCAGGCAGATGCCGTAGTAGTGATCTATGATGTAATAATAAATGCCGGTCCAGCTCGGTCCGCCGTTCTCATCGGTGGGCCACCACATTTTTCTGTTCCGCCAGTAATCATGGAAGTGGCCCGCGCAATAATCGACGGTTTCCCCATCATAATTCAATTCCTTGTTGCCGGCCGCGTGTTCTGCGTCGATGTAATCGCGCAGCGCCTGTTTGTAGGCGAGGTCCAGTCGCGGCATGCCGTTCTCTTCCAGTTCGTTCCTATCAGCGCGCGCGCCGAATCGGCGCGCCAGCTTATCCAGCAACTCGAGTCTACCGGACCCGGTCTGCGCACGCTCAAAGCGTTCACAGGCCGCAGCATCGCCGGCGTTGCATTTCCTCTCCCATAACTCGAGCGCGGAGAATTCGCGTGGCGCATTGAGGACGACCAGGAAAATGAGCAAGGCTGAAGACATGCCGCATTTGCCAGGGGCGCTATATCAGAGGCACGATCAACAGCGCGACGATATTGATAATTTTGATGAGCGGGTTGACTGCCGGGCCGGCGGTATCCTTGTAGGGATCGCCCACAGTATCCCCGGTTACCGCAGCCTTGTGGGCCTCGGAACCCTTTCCGCCCAGGTTGCCATCCTCGATATATTTTTTTGCATTATCCCAGGCCCCGCCGCCAGCAGTCATGGAGATGGCGACGAACAGGCCGGTAATGATAGTCCCCAACAACAGCCCGCCCAAGGCCACTGGGCCAAGTAGCTTGCCCACGATCACAGGCGCCAATACGGGTAGCAGAGAAGGAATAATCATTTCTTTGATAGCGGATTTGGTCAACAGGTCCACGGCCCGGGAATAATCCGGTTTGCCCGTGCCCTCCATGATTCCCGGTATTTCCCGGAATTGGCGGCGCACTTCCAGCACGACCGAGCCGGCTGCGCGCCCCACTGCTTCCATGGCCATTGCGCCGAACAGGTAGGGAATCAGCCCGCCGATAAACAAGCCGATGATGACCATTGGGTCGGACAGGGAAAACTCCACAAGTATGCCAGCCTGTCCCAGGGCATGGGTGTAGTCGCCGAACAGCACCAGGGCGGCAAGGCCGGCAGAGCCAATGGCATAGCCCTTGGTAACGGCCTTGGTGGTATTCCCCACGGCATCCAGCGGATCGGTGATGTTGCGGATTTTCTCATCCAACTCCGCCATTTCGGCGATGCCGCCGGCGTTATCGGTAATGGGGCCGAAGGCGTCCAGCGCGACGATGATGCCGGTCATGGACAGCATGGCGGTCGCGGCAATGGCAATGCCGTAGAGTCCGGCCAGCTCATACGCGCCCCAGATACTGGCACAGACTGCCAACGCCGGCAGCGCGGTCGATTTCATGGACACGCCGAGCCCGGCAATAATGTTGGTGGCATGCCCGGTCTCGGAGGCGGCGGCCACATGCTTGACCGGCGCGTAATCGACGCCAGTGTAATATTCCGTAATCCAGACCATGGCCGCGGTCAGGGCGAGGCCGATCAGCCCGCAACCGTATAACGCGCCGGCAGATATGCCGGCGATATCCGACATCATCCAGTTGGTGACCGGGTAGAACAGGATGGCTGCCAGTATCCCGGCCACGAGCAAACCCTTGTACAAGGCGCCCATGATGGAGCCGCCTTCTCCCGCCCGGACGAATAAGCAGCCTATGACGGAGGCAATAATGGATGCGCCGCCCAGCGCCAGCGGATAGAGTATTACGTTTTCGCTTCCCTCGACTACCAGGCTGCCCAACAGCATGGTGGCGATTACAGTGACAGCGTAGGTTTCAAACAGGTCGGCAGCCATGCCCGCGCAGTCACCGACATTGTCGCCGACATTGTCCGCGATCACCGCGGGGTTGCGCGGATCATCCTCCGGGATGCCGGCCTCAACCTTGCCCACCAGGTCCGCTCCGACATCGGCGCCCTTGGTGAAAATGCCGCCGCCGAGGCGCGCGAAAATGGAAATCAAGGAACCGCCAAAGGCCAACCCCACCAGGGCATGGAGGATAGTATCTGGATCTGCGCCCAGACCTTGCAGCGCGGCATAATAGCCCGCCACGCCCAGCAGTCCCAGCCCGACGACCAGCAGGCCTGTAATCGCCCCGCCCCGGAAGGCTACCGTCAAGGCCGCGTTCATACCTCGGTTGGCGGCTTCAGCGGTGCGCAAGTTGGCGCGTACGGAAATGTTCATACCGATATAACCGGCGGCGCCGGAGAACAGCGCGCCGATCAAAAATCCGAAACCGGTGTACCAGTCGAGCGCGAGCCCCAGCACGATGAACAATATGACACCGACCACACCGATAGTTGTGTACTGGCGGTTGAGGTAGGCGGAAGCTCCCTGTTGGATGGCCGCGGCGATTTCCCGCATACGTTCGTTGCCTTCCGGCTGCGCAAGTATCCAGCGCACCGAGACGATGCCATACAAGATGGCGACAACACTACAGATCAGGGCGATGTCCAATGACGACATAGTATGTTCCTCTTTGAGATTAATGGTTGATAATGTAATGAAAAAACCGCATGGTAAAGCCGTGCTCCCAGTTGCTTGCGCTTAAAAGCCCAATAGTTTATCGATTCATCAGGGAAGTTCAAACCCGGATGTTGTTTTTTTTGCAACTGGCGCGTTCCTGAGACGCACATAATCTGGCAAACCGTTGCGGTAAGGCGGGTAGTCTTCCCCTTGGATCAGCGGTTCCAGGTAGGCGCGGCACGCGGGGGTGATGCCGAAGCCGTCTACGCTGATGAATTCTCTGGGCATAAACTTTTCCGCGTTGGCCACATCGGCCAAGTCCGCCTGACCGATTTCCCAGCGGTAGGGATGGTCGGAGAGGCGGGTTATGATCGGCATTATCGCGTTTTTCCCGGCCAGGGCGAACTCCACCGCGGCCGCGCCCAAGGCATAGGCCTGCTCCACATCCGTTTTCGAGGCAATGTGACGCGCAGACCGTTGCAGGTAATCGGCCACGGCCCAGTGATATTTATATCCCAGGCCTTGTTTGACCAGGGCTGCCACGACCGGCGCCGCGCCCCCCAACTGTGCGTGACCGAACGCATCCGTGTTGCCCTGTTCCGCCAGGAAACGTCCGTCAGGCCAGCGCGCGCCTTCCGACACGACAACGGAGCAGTAATCGTGACGTTCAACACAGTCCTGCACCCGAGCAAGAAACCGTTCCTGGTCAAACTCGACCTCCGGAAACAGGATCACCACCGGGATGTCGTTGGCCTGATCCGCGGCTAGCCCGCCAGCGGCGGCAATCCAGCCGGCGTGGCGCCCCATGACTTCGAGAATAAACACCTTGGTGGATGTCCGGGCCATTGAGCTGACATCGTAGGACGCTTCGCGTACGGAGATAGCAATATATTTCGCCACGGATCCGAAGCCTGGGCAATTATCGGTGATGGGCAGGTCGTTATCGACCGTCTTGGGAATATGTATCGCCTGTATCGGGAAGCCCAATTGCGCAGACAGTTGCGAAACCTTGTGGCAGGTGTCCGCGGAGTCGCCGCCGCCGTTATAGAAAAAATACCCGATGTTATGGGCCTTGAAAACCTCGATCATACGCGCATATTCGCTCCTGCTTTCATCCAGCCCCTTCAGTTTGTAACGGCAGGAACCGAACGCGCCGGCAGGCGTATGCCGCAATGCGGCTATAGCTTCCGGCGGCTCCTGCCCGGTGTCGATCAAGTCCTCAGTCAGCGCTCCGATGATGCCATTGCGACCGGCATAGACATTGGCGATTACGCCAGGATTGCGGCGCGCGGCCTCCAGCAAGCCGCAAGCGGTGGCATTGATCACAGCGGTTACCCCGCCGGATTGCGCGTAAAATGCGTTTTTGGCCTGAGCCATTGAAAAAATACCTCCAACCCGGTGAAAAATACGGGCTTAGCAACGAAATAGCGGTAAAATGAGGTATGTTACATGCATATGCCGCGTTTCTCACTAGCCCGAGTGACGCAGCGTGCTGTCCCGTGGCGCCGTAAACGGGAACTTCGCCAAGCCGGTTAACTCGAAGATAATAGTGATCACCGTTAATACCAGCCAGATGACACGAACAATAATACATCTACTACTGGCATGTTGCCTGTGCGCTCCGGTCGCAGCCGAGGTAACGACCTTGGATCTGCCTGATATCGGCGATTCAACCGGAGGGTTGCTAAGCCCGGAGTTTGAGCGGCGCCTGGGCCAGGCGTTTCTCAGCCAGGTAAGAAAACAGGCAGACATCGTCTCAGACCCGGAGATCAACACCTATATCGAATCGATTGGCTATCGGTTGGTTTCCCAGAGCGACAACAATGAGCAGCAGTTTACGTTTTTCGTTATCAACGACCCTTTGATCAATGCGTTTGCCGCGCCCGGCGGCATTGTCGGGATTAACAGCGGCATCATCATGAATGCCGAAAACGAGAGCGAGCTTGCCGGCGTCATCGCCCATGAAATCGCCCACGTGACCCAGAAACATATGGCCAGGTCAGTGGAGATGTCAAAGAAAATGAGCATACCGACACTGGCTGCTATGCTCGGGGCGATCCTGGTAGCCACCCAGAACCCTGAGGCTGGGCAGGCCGCGCTGATGGCAGTACAGGGCGCTTCGACACAAGCGCAGATCAATTTCACCCGCGCCAACGAGCAGGAAGCGGACCGCATTGGCATCCAGTTGCTTGCGCGTTCAGGCTTCGACCCCAGCGGCATGACGGATTTTTTCAAGAAACTGCAGCAAAGCTCGCGTTTTTCTGCCCAGGCGCCGGAATTTCTCCGCACCCATCCGCTGACTACGCGCCGGATTGCTGACGCCGCGGCGCGCGCGGCAGCCTATTCCGGCGCCGCCAACAGCCACAACGAAAGCCAGAGTTTTCTCCTGGTACGGGCTAAGCTGAAAGCAAGGTCCTATGCTTCCACACAGGAGGCGGTAGATTATTTCGCCGGCCGTATTGCTGACCCGGGGCGGGCGAGTAACCGCGCTGCGGACCGTTACGGTTATATCATAGCGCTGACCGAGGATGGAAAATATGCGATGGCGCGGGAGCAAGCGCGGCTGTTGCTGGCAAATGACCCGGAAAATATCGCATACCTGCTTGTCGCGGCGGACATCGAGGTCAGACAAGGGCATTATGATGCGGCGTTTTCGATTTTCTCAAAGGCGGAACGACTGTATCCGGACTATCGTCCGCTGATGTTGAATTACAGCAATGCGCTGTTAAAAGGCGGACAACCCTACCTGGCTCGCGATAAGCTGCGTGAGTTCGGCAGGTTCCACACCCCGGACATTACTTATTATGATTATCTGACCCGCGCCGAAGCTGAAGCCGGCGACCAAGTTGAGTCAGGTATTGCCAATGCCGAATATTATTTCCTTACCGGTGAAACCCAGGTGGCCATAGAACAGCTCAAACAAATTTTGCGACAGGGAGTTCCCCGTCCGGATTATTACCAGGCAGAACGCATTGAGGCCCGGATGGCGTTCCTGCAGGACGAGTTGCAACTGGAGCGGGACATGAAACTGAGGAAATGAAAACAGGCTGCCTCTGCGCCCTTGTTTTCCTGTTTGCTTGCGGCTGCGCCGCGCCAGAGTCGGGTTATTTTCCGACCGCGCCCGGACATGAATGGACCTATGACATAAGCAGAACAAGTACGGAAAACCAAATCCCGATCAAACAAAAATCCATTGTTCGCAACTTACCGGCCAGGATGATAGATGGCATCGTCTACCACCCGAAGATATATGCGAACGGCAAAGAACATTATTTTACCCGTTCAACCCAGGGGATCAGTCACACAACCTCAGGATTTGAGCGCACAGAACCTGTTATCGGATATCCATTGAACGTGGGCAATGAATGGAACGCCGGCTCTCGACTTTACTTGTTCGACCTGCCGAGAAAACTGGCTGGCGCTTGGGACAGGCTCAGTCGCGGCCTGGTATTGGATTACACCATTGCCAGCCTGGACGATCCTGTGGATGTGCCTGCCGGATATTTCCCCCGTTGCCTGCGTATCGACGCAGTCGGTTTCCTGGATCTGCCGCGCCGCCTCATGCTTGGCATCCGGATCATCAAGGTTGAGCAGAGCCAGTGGTACGCGCCGGGAGTCGGCCTGGTCAAGATGACCCGCAAGGAATATGCCATCCCGAATCTCTACCCAAGCGAATATACCCAGACACTTGTCTCATTCAAACGGAAGTAATATGCCGGCAACATGGCGCAACCAACAGATATGCGTTTGCCCTGGCTTGCTCAAGGAAATTTTAACTCAACTATTTTACCGCGAACAGAATCTCCGGTATCATCTCTCCTTGATGCGATTGTCATGGGCGTCCCCCCGCCGTAACGCATGCTGATGTTATTCCCGGGTCGTTAGCTCAGTCGGTAGAGCAGCTGACTTTTAATCAGTTGGTCGCAGGTTCGATTCCTGCACGACCCATCTTTACCGGTCCGGACAGTTTCAACCCGTTGTGCCGCGGCAAGCCGCGCAGGCGCGACGCTTGAAAAATTCGTTTTGGAATAATAATTCACCTATAATGTAGGAAGCTCTGGCTGAATCAGAGGTTTCTGTAGCTAAAACGCCGGGATGCACTGTCCGGCGCGGCCCGCCACTCCAACAGGAGAGTGTTATGCTTGTTAAAAATACCGAAAAAGAATACGGACTGGTCAGTAAAACCTGGCATTGGCTGGTCCTGGCCATCGTCATCGTGCTGATCGTCATTGCCTCCATGTCCGAGGAGCTTCCTCAGGGACAGGAAAAACTGGAACTTGTGCTGTTGCACGCCTCATTCGGCTTGCTGCTCCTGTTCGTTCTGGCAGCGCGCCTGCTCTGGCGCTGGACGAACGTCACGCCGGCGCGCCTGCCGCACGTGCCGACCTGGCAGCATATCGCGTCCCGGGTTGTCCACTACAGCCTCTATATCACGCTGTTTGCCCAGGCCCTGAGCGGTATGGCCCGGTTTGCCACGGCCGGCTACAAGGTACCTTTCTTCGGACTGTTTGAAGTGGCCTTCCCGATGGACAAGAACGAGGCCATGAACGAACTGGTCGGGACCCTGCATGAGATATTTCCGATCATACTGCTGGCGTTGCTGGCGCTGCACGTGTGCGCCGCTCTGTACCACCATTTCCGGTTGCAAGATGACACGCTCAGGCGTATGACTTTCGGCATGAATTCGGGAAAATAGACAGTCGCCCGCGGCGCTAAGCAATCGAGCGCTTTTCTTTTTCCTCTCCCAGGGAAATAAGCAACCGGTGTCTGGCGCTTAAACGGCAGCTCGGGGATCAGGATTCAAAACATGCGCGGCCCTAATCGCAGATAGAATCTGCGGTTGCTGAAATACATTTTGCCAGTCTGTGGTAAACTACGCGCGTTTCTGGTCTGTCAGGAGCCCATAAGATACCCTGGGGAGATAAGCGAAATGATTAATTCAAAGCGTGGGCTGTCACATTACTCGCTGGCGTTGCTCGCGAGCGGATTCCTGGTCGCGGCAAGCGGCGTTGCCGGCGCTCAGGGCATAGAGGAAATCATTGTTACCGCACAGAAACGGGAACAATCCTTGCAGGATGTGCCCATTTCCATTTCCACTTTCAGCGGAGAGTTTCTGGAGGATTCGGGCATCGACACCCTGCAGCAACTCGGACAGTATACACCGAACCTGAGCCTGGCCTACTCCAGCCAGTTGGCGAACAATCGCATCATCCTGCGCGGGGTCGGATCGGTGGGCAACAGCGCTATAGAACCCAGCGTAGCGGTATTCGTGGATGGGGTTTATATCCCGCGACCGTCATCGGTTATTGGCACCCTCACGGACCTGGATATTGTCGAAGTCCTGCGTGGTCCCCAGGGCACGTTGTTCGGGCGCAACGCCTCCATGGGCGCGTTAAATATCCGCACCAGGAAGCCCGAAGAGGAATTCTCCGGGAACATCCGGGCCAGTTACGGAAATTATGACCACGCGCAGGTGTCTGGCGCGCTGAGCGGCGGCTTGGCGCCGGGCATAGCCGGCCGCCTGGCTTTTCAGTATTCCGACCGGAATGGCTATGGCGAGAACAGCTTCACCCGGGATGGCAGCGACAGCGATGTGGGCGATTGGGATGACCTTGGCCTGCGCGCAAAGCTGTTTTTTGAGCCGTCCACGGAGCTTGACATTGCCCTGACGGCCGATTACTCCCGGATCAATAATGGCGGTAGTGTGATTGAGGCGCTGTCGGACACGGTGTTGCCGGAATATTTGGGGATTCTGCGCGCGATTCTGTCTCCCACCGATATTCTCACCATGCCCTCCGGCGAACTGCCGGAAACGGTGGATAGCTTTGATAACAATGTCCACCAGGACCACCGGGACGATGCCAAGGATGAGCAATGGGGCATCGCCGGCAATATCGACTGGCGCCTGGGCAGCCATAGCGTCCGTTCCATAACCGGCTACAGGAAATGGTCCAATGACACACTGGATGAATCTATCCTGCGGCTACCGATGGACTTGATCCGGCGCATCACTTTCTACGATGTGGAGACCGTGTCCCAGGAACTACAGATACTATCACCGACCGGCGGATTCATCGAGTACGTTGCCGGCGCGTATTTCTACCAGGAAGATTACGAAATCGACCAGTCTTTCGACCAGGGACCGGACTTCTGCACGCCGGTTGTCAGCAACCTGTTCACGAGTAACTTTCTGAGTTTCAACCTCAGTCCCCAGACTGCCCAATTTCTCGCCGCCGGTGTAGGCAGGGACTGTGATGAAGCGGCGCAAACCAATGCTCTGTTTACCCGTTTCAGACAGGAAGTCAGCAACTACGCACTGTATGGCCAGTTGACTGTCAATGTTACGGACCAACTGCGCGTAACCGGGGGGGTTCGCTGGACCGACAGTAACAAGGATGGGAGCTTTCTCAGCGTGGTCAACAACCCGATTTCCGCGCCGCCTTCGCCTCAGAATCCCTTCACCATCGACTTGCGCATACCGGAACAGCATCCGGACCTTAAATATGATGAGGAAGAGCTGACCTGGTTGGCAAATATCAGTTATTCACCCGTCGATGGCGTAATGCTGTTTGCCACCTATGCCACTGGTTTCAGGTCAGGCGGTTTTAACCCCGAAGGCTTTGATTCCATTGCCGCGGCTACCGGCGCTGACCGGGTGTATGAGACGGAAACGGTGGACAATATCGAAATTGGCGCCAAGGGAGGGTTGTTTGATAACCGGGTAGTGGTCAACCTGAACTATTTTCATACGGAAATCGATGATCTCCAGGATCGCAAGTTCGACGGCGTAAATTTCCTTATGCAGAACGTCGAAGAGCTCACCCAGCAAGGTGTTGAGTTGGACATCCAGGCGCGCCCTGTGGAACAGCTTTATGCCGTTCTGGGAGTGAGTTACCTGGATTCCGATTTCGGCAATTTTCCCGACGCCACCAGCCAGCCGGCCGACATCGCCGCTTACCGGAGATCCGTCCAGGTGAGCCGGTTTCTGGGCACCCCCGTGGCGGAGTTGGCGCCTCGGGACCTGACCGGAGACAGGAACCACTTCTCGCCGCAGTGGCAATTGTCACTCGTAGCCGAATGGTCTGATCGTCTCCCGATTCACGGTCTGGGCTGGTTTGCGCGCGCGGAATACCAGTATGTTTCCGAACAGAATGTCGGTTCGGACACGAACCAGTCGCCGCAGACGATGCAACCGGGCTACGATATCGTTAACGCTCGCTTGGGATTGCGCGGCGCCGGCGATAAATGGGAAATCTCCGGCTTCGCGCGCAATATATTTGATCAGGATTATTGTCAGGTGATATTCATCCAGCCCCTGGCCACCTCGCTGAACCTGGTTGACCCGGTAACCGGGGGTGGCATGCAGCGTTGCGTTGTCGGAGCGCCGCGGGTATGGGGAGTGGAAGTGGCATACCGTTTCTGATTCCAGGAATTCTTTTTGAAGACTTGAAATTCCGCTAAGCCGACACTATTTTTCCTGCTGTTCTATCAATCAGAGGGCCGCGCCTTGCCAATTTATGAGTACCAATGCCGTAATTGCGGTCATAAGCTCGAGAAATTGCAGAAGATCTCCGATCCGCCGCTGACGGATTGCCCGGCCTGTGGGCAACACAGCCTGCGCAAACTAGTGTCTCCGGTTGCTTTCCGGCTCAAGGGTGGCGGCTGGTACGAAACGGACTTCAAGGAAGATAAATCCCGCAGAAATCTGGCCAAGGATGATGACAAAAGCGCAGATTCCGACACCGCCAAGACCGCGGGAGACGAGAGCAAAACCAAGGCGAAAACCACAGAAAAAGTTACCGGCAGCGCCAGCGAGACAAAGACCGCCGCGCAGCCGTCTGACAAGCGCGCCACGCCGCCCGCTCCCGCTGGCTGAGCAAGTTAAGAATATGGTATCCTGCACCGGTTTTATGCCGGGGCGCCGGCTTTTGCTTAGGAACCTCTGATAAAGTCAGAGTTTCCCTTAATATATACATATAAATGACTGCTTTGCGGAAATACATAATAGCTGGTTTGCTGGTTTGGCTGCCTCTGGTCATTACTGTAGCCATCATCAAGTTTGTTATCGACCTCCTGGATGGCACTATTCTGTTGTTGCCGCCGGAATATCGACCAGAAGCATTGTTGGGTTTCAGCATTCCGGGTGCGGGTATTGTTCTTGCGTTCGGCGTTCTGGTTCTCACTGGAATGTTTGCCGCCAACCTGCTGGGCCGACGCTTGGTAAAGTTGTGGGAGACGGCGTTGGGAAAGATTCCGCTGGTGCGGAACATCTACAACAGCGTGAAGCAGATAGCTACTACCCTGCTGGCCTCCCAGAGCAAGTCATTTCGCAAGGTGGTCCTGGTCGAGTATCCGCGCAAGGACAGTTGGTGTATCGGCTTCCTGGTAAATGAGCAGCTTGATACCGACCACGCGATCACCGACCTGCAACTGCAGTCCATTTATCTGCCGACAACGCCCAACCCGACCTCCGGTTTCAACCTGCTGCTGCCACAACGGGACATCATAGAGCTGGATATGTCGGTGGAAGACGGGTTCAAGTTCATCATCTCCATGGGAGTCATTGTCCCCGACGGCAAGATCAAACGTCTCATGCAGGAACACGCCGGCGCAGCCGGTTCCTGATCGGCGCGGTTTACCGGGCAGGAGCGACCCATGCGCAGCCATTATTGCGGACAACTGACGGCAGCCATGATCGGTGAGGAGGTTGCGCTATGCGGCTGGGTACACCGGCGGCGGGATCATGGCGGGGTAATTTTTATCGACTTGCGCGACCGGGAAGGACTGGCCCAGGTGGTCTATGATCCCGACCGCGCAGAATCCTTTGCCGTGGCCGAATCGCTCAGAAATGAGTACGTGGTGCGCGTGACCGGACGGGTGCGCCGGCGCCCGGAGGGCACGCTCAACCCGAATATGCCGACCGGCGAGGTGGAAGTGCTGGGGCACACGCTGGAACTGTTGAACAAGGCCAGGACCCCGCCGTTCCAGTTGGACGATGAGAACGTGCAGGATGATATACGCCTGCGTTACCGCTACGTGGACTTGCGCCGTGAGACCATGCAGGAAAATATCAAGTTACGCAGCCGGGTCACCCGCGCCATCCGCGCGTACCTTGACGAGCGCGGTTTTCTTGATATTGAAACCCCGGCGCTGACCCGGGCAACCCCGGAAGGCGCACGCGATTACCTGGTACCGAGCCGGACCCAGCGCGGCGGCTTCTTCGCGCTGCCGCAATCGCCGCAGTTGTTCAAGCAGCTACTGATGATGTCCGGTATGGATCGTTACTACCAGATCGTCCGCTGCTTCCGCGACGAAGACCTGCGCGCGGACCGGCAACCGGAATTTACCCAGCTCGATATGGAAATGTCGTTTGTTGATGAGGCCGACATCACCGCACTGGTGGAGGGCATGATCCGCGACCTGTTCAGGCAGGTGAGGGGTATTGAACTGGCGGACCCGTTCCCGCGCATGACGTACCATACAGCGATGCAACGCTACGGCACGGACCGTCCGGACCTGCGCAACCCACTGGAACTGGTCGAGGTCGGCGACCTGATGCAACAAGTGGAATTCAAGGTGTTTTCCGGCCCGGCAAACCAGGCAAACGGCCGTGTGGCCGCGCTGCGCCTGCCCGGCGGAAATAGCCTCACGCGCAAGGAGATCGACGATTATACCGCGTATGTGGCGAAGTTCGGCGCTCGGGGACTTGCGTATATCAAGGTCAATGACCTGGACAAGGGCAAAGACGGGCTGCAGTCACCCATCCTGAAATTCCTGCCCGGGGAAACGGTCCAGGCCGTATTGCAGCGTACCGGGGCGCAGACCGGGGACCTCGTGTTCTTCGGCGCCGACAAGGCCCGCATCGTCAACGACTCGCTCGGCGCGCTGCGTACAGCGCTGGGTGAGGACCTGAAGTTGCTGCAGGGAGACTGGGCGCCACTCTGGGTCGTCGATTTTCCCTTATTCGAATATAACGACGCGGAACAGCGCTGGGATTCCCTGCACCACCCGTTTACCGCACCGCAGGCGCAAGAGCCGGATGGCGACCTGCATCAGGGCTTGTCGCGCGCCTACGACCTGGTACTTAACGGTATGGAGCTGGGCGGCGGTTCGATCCGTATCCATGAGCCGAAAATGCAACTGAAGGCGCTGCAACTGCTGGGCATTGATGAGGAGCAGGCGCGGGAGAAGTTCGGTTTCCTGATTGATGCCCTGTCATATGGCTGCCCGCCCCACGGCGGCATCGCGCTGGGCCTGGATCGTATCGTCATGATCATGGCCGGCGCCAAAGGGATCCGGGATGTGATCGCGTTTCCCAAGACCCAGACCGCCAGTTGCCTGCTCACGGACGCCCCCGCTGCTGCTTCGCCGGAACAGTTGCGTGAACTGGGGATAAGACTGGTCTATAATTCCAAACAAGCATCTGACTAAGTCAGGGTTTGAAGCCATACTCAGGAGAGAAGCTAAATAAAGTCATGATTCGGCAGTCTGTCATCGCGTTGTTTCTGCTTGTTTGCGGTCTGCCGAGCCATGCCGAACAGGCGACCAACCAGGCCGAAGAGCAACAACCCCAGGCTGCAGAGAAGCTAGAACAGGAACCCGCTCAACAGGATGAAACGCAGCAAACGGAACAGGACGCCGAGCAACCTGGCGGGGACACAGCGACGGCGCCGGATGCAGAAACCGACGAAGAACCCGCACAGCCTGTTGTCACCGAGGCGCCGGAGGAAATTATCGTCACCGGATCGCGCATTCGCCGCGATGCGTTCACATCGGCGCTACCGGTAACCGTCATCACCGAGGAAAGCGCGATCCTCGCGGGCATGGCCAATACCGCAGAGGTTCTGCAATCCAGCGCACTGGCCTCCGGCCCCCAGATCGACAACAGTTTCGGCGGGTTTGTCGTGTCGGGCGGCCCCGGGGTGAACACCTTTGGCCTGCGCAGTCTGGATCCGGGCCGAACGCTGATGCTGGTGAACGGCAAGCGCTTTACCCCGGCAGGCACCCGCGGCCAGGTAAACAGCGTCGACCTGAACTCGATCCCGGATGTCGCGATTGACCGCATCGAAATATTGAAGGACGGCGCTTCCTCGATCTATGGCGCGGACGCGATCGCCGGGGTGGTGAACATCATCACCAAGCGGCGTTTCGATGACGTCATTGTTGAAGGCTATTACCAGGATGAGTTGGATTACGGTTCCGTGAGCGGACTGTTCGGCAAGACCTGGGACCGCGGCTATGTTGACGCCGCCATCGAATTTACCACCATGGGGCCGGTAGGCCGGGACGAACAGGCGTACAGTTTCTGCAATGAACGCCCGCTGACCAACGGCGATATCCATCCATCGCTGTATGCGCCGACCCGTGGCCGGTGTTTCGGCTCAGTGTACGGGTTCGTGGATGTGTACGGGTTGGGCCCGGTGGTTAGCACGGTACGTGATCCCGGCGCCAACTTTGCCGGGATCGGGATCCCCTGGCGCGAATTTGGCATCATTAACGGCGAAGAAACGCCGGAAGAAGGCTACCGGGACGACCGCAACTGGGGCGTGGAACACATGTTGCCGGAGCGCCGGCGCATCCAGGCGTACAGCGACGGGGGGCTGGATTTCGACTTGGGCGGGTTGCTGGGGACGGTCAGCGCCGGTTATGAATTCTATTTTACCCATCGTGATGACAACAATAACCGCGGCTACCGGCAGTTCTTCCCTTATGTCCACCCGGCCAATCCAACCAACCCGTTCGGAAGTATCGGCGGAATCGCCCAGCCGGTGCTGATGAGCTACGACTTGCTGAGCCCGATCACCGAAGTGCGCAACGATGTGGGCGCCCTGCGCCTGGCCCTGGAAGGCGACCTGGGCCAGTTTACCTGGAAGCTGGACGGCGGTTATTCCTGGAGCCGCGGAGAATGGACCTACGATGTGTTGCTGAAGGACAAGGTGGCGCGCGCCCTGTCCGCTGCCATTGGGCCGGACGGCAACCTGCAGTGTGTGCTGAACCCGGGCCAACTGCAGTTCGGCGCCAATTTCGATGGGGCGACAGTAGCGCGCGTCCTGGCAGAAGGCCCGGACCCGAACTGTATTCCGCTGGACTTGTTCAGTGAAGACGCGTTGCAGCGCGGCGCCATTCCCGCAGCCGCCGCGGACTATATCACCGACCGGCAGCAGCTCAAGACCAGTTATGATCTCTGGATCGCAGGGTTTTCCATGGAAGGGCGGCTGTTTGACCTGCCTGCCGGCGAAGCGCGCGCGGTGGCGGGCATGGACTGGCGCAGCCGCAGCCTGAATGACCGGCCGCCGCCGGCGTCGATCGAAGACAACCAATGGGGCTTTACTTCTTCCGGGGTCACCAAAGGCAATGACCGTGTCATCGAAGGCTATACGGAAGTGGAACTGCCGCTGCTATCCGGTTTCAGGGTCGGCGGCGTCAGCCTGGCGGAAGAACTCACGGTGAACGGCTCTTATCGCTATACCCATTACAGCTCCTACGGCAGTGAATCCACCTGGCGCTTGCTGTTCAATTACGCGGTCAACCCGGTATTGCGCGTGCGCAGCGCACTCGGCACCTCGTTCCGCGCCCCGGCGCTGTTCCACCTGAAGCTGGCGCCGGTGACCGGCTTTGTCGCGTCCAGGGCCGACCCTTGCGACCGCTTCCGCGACCCGGCCCAGGACGTGGACCCGAACAGCAACCAGTACCGGAATTGTGAAGCGCTGGAGAACCAGGGCGTTATTCCTGCCGATTATTCGCCCACATCAAGCATCCGGGTCACCTCGGGGGGCAATCCCGAACTTGAGGCGGAGTCCTCGGACTCCTGGTCCCTGGGATTTGTCGTCACACCGGACCTGGCCGGCATGTTTCCGTCCCTGGGCCTGGACCTCAGCGTCGCGTTTGACTACTACGACATCGACCTTGAGAACTCGATCTCCCGGCTTAGCGCCAGCGACATCCTGTCGCGTTGTTACAACTCATTGAACTTCAGCGCGGAGGAATGCAGCCTGGTCGGCGCGCGCCGGGAGAGCGGCGAGCTCGACGGCGTCAATTCCTCGTACATCAATGTCGCGGTGGAACGCTCATCGGGGTATGACATCACGGTGCGCGCCGATCGCGAGTTCTCGTTCGGCGACCTCAGCGTGGATATCCTGGCCACGCGCCTGCTCGCGTACCAGTACGGCCTGGGCGATGAGAAACCAACCAATTACGCCGGCCGGCACGCGTATGCAAGCTGGCGCGGCGAGTCCGATGTGCGTTTTCAGTGGCGCGATTTCACCTTCGTCTGGACCACCGACTACATAGGTTCCACCGACGAGGAACCGATCTATACGCTGACCGGGGACAGCAACGTTACCAACGTCGTTGACGCGGATGACCGCTTTTTTCACAATTTCTCCATCCGTTACCGCGACCCGAACCGCCGGTTCTACGTGGTGGTGGGCGTGCGCAACCTGTTTGACACGTCCCCGCCGGTAGTGGGTTGGGGACCAAACAGCCCGTCCACTGCGACGGTTGTCGACTACAATGTCCCGCTTGGCGCCGGTTACAGCTTGCTCGACCGCAGGATCTTCGCTTCGTTCAGTTATGATCTGTCCTCGTTGTTCTGAGCGCCGGGGACTTTCGCCAACGGCAGGCATATTGCCGACCGGCGGCCACGGTTCTGACGGCCGGGGGTTGCGATGGTTCAGGTCAACGCCGCGCGGAATTGCCGTACCCGCAGCCGCTCCAACAAATTCTGCGCCGGTTGGCCCGGCAATCAAGTCAGCGCCGCGCGGATTTATCCTGCCCGCGCTGGTAACCCTGCTCCTGTATGCGGGCGCGTCCAGCGCGTTGGAACCGCCGGCCCTGGAAGAGTTTGCGATGCTGCCGATGGTACGGGATGTGGATTTGTCCCCGTCCGGTGAGCATGTTGCCGTGATGCGCCTGCCCGGCCCCGGTCAGAACTATGTGGTGGATGTCTACGAGACCGCCCGACTTGATGAAGACCCGTATACCCTGGGCTCGGAACACATGGATATCGTCAGGGTCGACTGGGCCAATGACCGGCGCTTGCTAATCATCACGCGCCAGCCGGTGGAGGTGCCGGGACGGCGTGTTGGCTACAACAGGCACAGCGTCGGCGCGTCCGGCAAGGTAAAGACCTACGCGTGGAAGCTGCTGTCGGTAGGCATCGACGGCGGGCGCTGGGTCGAGTTGCCGAGCAAGTCCAATATTACCCGCTTCGCGTTCGAGACCTATGTGCAGCGTCTGTTCAGGCCCAGGATGATTTCGCGTCTTCCCAAGGAAGAGGATTGGGTGTTACTGGAGTGGGCCAATTCCGAGAAGAGTGGCACAGAGGTGTTTAAGGTGAACGTGAACAACGGCCAGGCGCGCCCGGAGTTCAAACACTCGGCGGACTTCCTCGGTTACGTGTTCGACAAAGAAGGAGACGCACGCGTACGCAGCCGCGCCAACCGGAACGACAATACCGTTACCCTGCAATTCCGCACCGGCATAGAAGGCGGCTGGAGCGATTGGACCGACTGGCTGACTTGGGACGTGGATGCGGATCGCTACGTGGAAGTCCTGGCTTTTGAGTCACCGGACTACAACAGGGCCTATGTACGCTGGGCCAGGGACCGTGACACGCAAGGTATCTACCTGTTCGACATGAAGAATCCAGACGCGGAACCGGAGCTGCTGTTCGCAATCGACCGTTATGACGCCCAAGATGTTGTCGTCGCCTGTGTGTCGCAGGAGTGCGTGGATGGAGACGAGGACCCGCCAATAGTCGGGTTTTATTACGTGGGCGATGGCCCCAGCATTTACTATGTTGACGAGGCCGCCGCGGCCTTGCAGGCGTCCATTGACGCGGCGCTGCCGGCGGGCAATTTCAATCGCATTCATGACCGGGCGAAAGAGGACAAGTACATCATCATCCGCTCCATGGGGCCGCAAGAGCCGGGCCGTTACTACCTGTTGGAGGACCGTTCCCGGCTGCGGTTGCTGGGCCGGGCATCCACGATAGAACCCGAACAGTTCGGCGAGCGCAAGGTCATCTGGTACGAGGCCCGCGACGGCATGAAGCTGAACGCGGTGCTGACCTTGCCCACCCACGGCGAACCGCCGTATCCGGCCATTGCCCACCCGCACGGCGGCCCGCGCAGCCGCGATTCCCTGCACTGGAACTCGTCTTTCTGGGACGAGTGGCCACAATTGCTGGCGACCCGCGGCTACGCGGTGCTGCAACCCAACTACCGCGGCTCCACGGGCTTCGGTTTCGACTATTACAGCGCCGGGAACAAGGAGTGGGGTTACAAGATGCAGGACGATGTGGACGACGGCATGCATTACCTGGTGGAACAGGGCATCGCCGACCCGGACAGGATGGCGATCTTCGGCTGGAGTTACGGCGGCTACTCGGCGATGGTAGGCGCGCTACGCGATCCCAATATCTACCGCTGCGCGATCCCGGGCGCCGGGGTCAGCAGCATGGAGTTGATCGAGAAGGAAGCATGGCATTACCGGTTCCGGGACGTGATCCAGATATGGCGCGGCGGACTGTCTCCGCTCCGCCATATGGACGCGGTGAATGTGCCCGTGCTGCTGGTGCACGGCGATCGCGACCTGATTGTGCCTATCAAGCACAGCGACCTGTTTGCCCGGGAACTGGAAAAACGCGGCAAGCCCTACAAGTACCTGAAACTGGTGGACGCCGCACACACGGTCGACACCCTGAGCTACCGCCATTACCTGGAGTTCTACCGCACGCTGCTGGATTTTCTGGCCGATGATTGCGGGTTGCAAGGTTGACAGTCCAGGCCGCCGCGACACCCGGATACCGTGTCGCCCTTCGGGTGCCCCTTTATCCACTGGATACCCGTTTCCACGGGAATGGGGCGGGGGCGCGACCCGTTTCATCTGAGAACTTGGCTGCGACCCGGAACCGCTTGTGTGCTAAACTAGGACTGGAGTGTAAACAGTCCGACAGCTCTTGAGCATGGTATGAGCAGGGAACATCACATGCCGCCGGCTGGAGGCAGAGGTTCCGAAGAAATGCACAGTGTTGTAACCCCCCCGGATTTTCGGCTGCCGCCGGAACAGGTTCCCGAGACGGTTGTCGAACACCTCGCGAATGAGGAGCGGGACGCGTGTATGCGTCAGATCAAGCGGCTGCTGCGGGAACAGAATGCCGTATTGGTCGCGCATTACTACACTGACCCGGATCTGCAACGGCTCGCGGATGAAACCGGCGGCCATGTATCCGATTCCCTGGATATGGCGCGCTTTGGCCACGAATCCGACGCGACCACGCTGGTCGTCTGCGGCGTGCGTTTCATGGGCGAGACGGCAAAGATACTGAACCCGGAAAAACGGGTGCTGATGCCGGAACTGCAAGCTGATTGCTCCTTGGACCTGGGTTGCCCCGGTGACGCGTTCAACGCCTTTTGCGACAGCTATCCGGACCGTACCGTCGTGGTCTATGCCAATACCAGCGCCGCAGTGAAAGCGCGCGCCGACTGGATGGTCACGTCTGGCAGCGCGGTGGAAGTGGTCAGACACCTGGCGGAACAAGGAGAAAAAATCATCTGGGCGCCGGATAAGTACCTGGGCGAATATGTGCGTGAGCAATCCGGCGCGGACATGATGTTATGGCAAGGTAGTTGCATCGTCCACGAGGAGTTCAAGGGCAGGGAGCTGGGAGAACTGAGACAAAAACACCCCGCCGCCAAGGTATTGGCGCACCCGGAATCACCGGCCCCGGTCATTGCCCAGGCCGACGTGGTCAGTTCCACCACGGGCATCATCAAGGCGGCGACCGAACTGGCGTCCGATACGTTCATTGTCGCAACCGATAAGGGCATCTTCTACAAGATGCAACAGGCCGCGCCGGACAAGACCTTTATCGAAGCGCCCACAGCCGGCCGGGGAGCCACCTGCAAAAGTTGCGGCCACTGCCCGTGGATGGCGATGAACAGCCTGACAAAGCTGCTGGAAACACTCCGTTCGGGCGCCAACGAGGTATTTGTCGAAAAGGAGATCATCGAACGCGCCCGCATACCGATAGAGCGGCTGCTGAACTTTGCCGCGCAACGCAAACAGGTCATCTACGGCAACAGCGACGCCTGACCCAAGCGTCATAATCGCACCGCCCAGATTTTTTCCGTTTTTTGTGAGTTTTATCACAAAAACGCGAAAGTTTTCTTTGCCGAACAGAACATCTTTTCTCAGAATGGGCTGATAAAAAACCCGTCCCCCTAAGGAGACGGGTTTATTCTGCCCAGGTGGTGAAATCGGCAAACACAGGGGACTGCCACTCCCCCGGCCTCTGTAGCGAAACCTACATGCCTTACGGGTTCGAGCCCCGTCCTGGGCACACCATAGGCGCCAACAGCCATTATCGTGGCCGGCGCAGGACTTGTCAATATGATAAAAAAACCCGTCCCCCGAAAGGGACGGGTTTATTCTGCCCAGGTGGTGAAAACGGTAAACACAGGGGACTGTCACTCCCCCGGCCTCTGTAGTCAGACCTACATGCCTTACGGGTTCGAGCCCCGTCCTGGGCACACCATAGGCGCCAACAGCCATTATCGTAGCCGTACAGGGGGCTGTCAACAACATTTCGCGTACAGAAATCCGCGCGCAATATATCAAGATATGCGTCTGCCCTGACTTGAATTATAAAACCATAAATGGGAACATTCCGTTAAAACCCGGAAAGAGATATGGCAGGACACAGCAAGTGGGCGAACATCCAGCATCGCAAGGGCCGACAGGACGCCAAGCGAGGTAAATTATTCAGCAGGTTGATCCGCGAGGTCACGGTATCCGCCCGGCTCGGCGGCCCCGACCCGGACGGTAACCCGAGGTTGCGCGCGGCCATCGACAATGCGCTGGCCGGCAACATGCCCAAGGACACCATCGAACGGGCTGTGAAGCGCGGCGCGGGCGGCGCGGAAGGCGAAAGCCTGGAAGAAGTGCGCTACGAAGGATACGGACCGGGCGGGGTCGCGGTAATGGTTGATTGCATGACTGACAACCGTAACCGCACTGTCGCTGAGGTGCGGCACGCCTTCTCCAAATGTGGCGGCAATCTTGGCACTGACGGTTCCGTCGCATACCTGTTTTCCAAGGTTGGGCAGCTTTCCTACCCGTCTGGCACCGATGATGACGCCTTGTTGGAGGCTGCGTTGGAAGCGGGCGCGGAGGATATTGCAAACAATGATGACGGAACCGTTGACGTCTTGACCACACCGGAAGACTTTCTCGACGTCAGGGACAGCTTGGTTGAGACAGGTTTCCCGCCCGATGCCGCAGAGGTAACGATGCGCGCGGCAACCGGGCAGACGCTGGACTTGCGTGGCGCGCAGACCATGACGTTGCTACTGGACACGCTGGAAGACCTGAACGATGTGCAGAAAGTGTATTCCAACGCGGATATTCCCGATGAAATCCTGGCCCAGCTTGATTGACTGTGGAACTGGCGCGCGCCAGGCGGCGCGCAAACGTTGACAACCCATGACTGATACCGGCGTCAGGCGCGAAACGATACGAATTCTCGGCATTGACCCCGGGTCTTTGCATACCGGGTACGGTCTCATCGACATGGACGGAAATCGGGCCGTGCATGTCGCGCACGGCCAGATAACAACCCAGGCAGGAGAGTTGTCCGATAAACTGCGTCAGATCTTCCGCGGCATCAGCTCGGCAATCAGCGAATTCGAGCCGGACGAATGCGCGGTGGAAAAAGTCTTCATGTATCGCAATGCCGATTCGGCGCTGAAACTGGGACAGTCGCGCGGCGCCGCCATCACCGTTTGCGCCGAGCGTAACCTGCCAGTGTTTGAATATACGGCCAACCAGGTCAAACAGGCCACCGTGGGCAAAGGTCATGCGGAGAAAGCTCAGGTGCAATACATGGTCAAAGTCCTGTTATGCCTGGCCAGCATTCCCCAGTCGGATGCCGCGGACGCGCTGGCGGTCGCCCTGTGCCATGGGCATTCGCGGGAGAACCTGTTGCGCCTCAAGCAAGTTTCAACGGCCCGGCCGGGACGCTCCCTGTGATCGGTTTTTTGCGCGGCAGGATAGTGACAAAACAACCGCCAGGATTGCTCCTGGATGTGCATGGGATTGGCTACGAACTGGAGGCGTCGATGAATACGTTCTACCAGTTGCCGGACCCAGGCGAGGAAGTCGAACTCCTGACTCACCTGTCGGTACGAGAAGATTCCCATACTCTGTACGGCTTCAGCAGCGAGGATGAGCGCGGCCTGTTCCGCGCGCTGATCAAGGTCAATGGGGTGGGAGCCAAAATGGCGTTGACGATCCTATCGGGAATCAGCGCGGCGGAGTTCGGAGATTGTATCGAAATGGGCGATGCGGTCCGGCTTCAGCGTCTGCCGGGCGTGGGAAAAAAGACCGCGCAGCGGCTCATTGTGGAACTGCGCGACCGTCCGGATGACTGGCGCATCGCCGGCGCGCCTGGTAAGGATGCCGACGGACCCCGTTCCAGGGCTGTTGACCCGGTCAACGAGGCGGTAAGCGCCTTGATTACCCTGGGCTACAGGCCCCAGGAGGCCAGTCGCATGGCGCTTCGGGCTGCTGAGGATATGGGCGCCGACGATATGAATAGCGAAGCCCTGATCCGCTCTGCCTTGAAGGCCGCGCTGATGTGAAAGCGGGCGCGAGTATGAGCGAACCCAATCCGGTTATTTCAGCGCGCAGCTCAGCGGAAGACGTCGCCGCGGAAAATACCTTGCGGCCGCGCCGTCTCAGCGATTATCGCGGCCAGCCCGTGGCGCGCGAACAGATGGAAATTTTCGTCAGCGCCGCCAGACAACGATCCGAGGCCATGGATCACGTGCTGATTTTCGGTCCTCCCGGCCTTGGAAAAACGACCCTGGCGCATATTATTGCCAATGAACTGGGCGTGAACTTGCGCCAGACTTCAGGCCCGGTGCTGGAACGCCCCGGCGACCTGGCGGCGCTGCTGACCAACCTGGAACACAGAGATGTGTTGTTTATCGACGAAATTCACCGATTGAGCCCGGTGGTGGAGGAGATTCTCTACCCGGCGATGGAGGATTACCAGATAGACATCATGATCGGAGAAGGGCCGGCGGCGCGGGCCATCAAACTGGATGTCCCGCACTTTACGCTGGTCGGCGCCACCACTCGGGCGGGCCTGCTGACGTCCCCCCTGCGCGACCGTTTCGGCATCGTGCAGAGACTGGAGTTTTATTCCATTGAAGACCTGGCCGATATCGTGATGCGTTCAGCGAAAATCCTGGGTGTGCCTACGGTCCCGGCGGGCGCCAGCGCTATCGCCGCCCGCGCCCGCGGGACACCGCGAATTGCCAATCGCCTGTTGCGTCGGGCGCGTGATTACAGCGAAGTCAAGGAGGACGGCAGCATCAGCGAAGCGACCGCTTCCCGCGCCTTGGATATGCTGAATGTAGACGGCTCCGGGTTTGACATGATGGATCGCAAATTGCTGCTGGCCATCATAGAGAAATTCGACGGCGGGCCGGTAGGGATAGACAGCATTGCCGCGGCGCTGGGAGAAGTCAAGGATACGATAGAAGACGTCATAGAACCTTATCTGATACAACAGGGCTTCATAATACGCACGGCCCGCGGCCGCATGGCAACCCGACATGCCTGGACACATTTCGGCCTGCCCGTGCCGAAAAGTCGAATGGTTGAGGAGGATTTATTTGATCAAATCGACACGGATGGATAATCTTAACGGCGTTACAACGTTACAGACAAAACCCCATGCCCCAATCAATCATTACGGACTCTAATCATGACTCCTGACATGTCTTTTTTTCACCTGATTGTCAATGCCAGTATTCCGGTACAGGCAGTCATGCTCATGCTCGTCGTCGCTTCCATCATGTCCTGGACGATGATATTCAAAAAACGCGTCACGCTGAACCAGGCCAAGCGCGCAGCCGACGCATTCGAGGAGCAATTCTGGTCGCTGGATGAGTTGACCCCCCTGTATGAGCGCATTAATCGGCAGCGCCATGAAGCCAGCGGTATGGAACTCCTGTTTGAGGCCGGCTTCAGGGAGTTTGTGCGCCTCCAGAAAAACAGCGGCGTGGTCGCGGAGGCGATCATGGAAGGGTCGCAGCGCGCGATGCGGGTTGCGCTCAACAGAGAACTTGAAGAGTTGGAGGCGCACCTGTCATTTCTTGCCACCGTGGGCTCAACCAGTCCCTATGTGGGCCTGTTCGGCACGGTATGGGGCATCATGAACAGTTTCCGCGCGCTGGGGAATGTGCAGCAAGCGTCGATTTCAATGGTGGCGCCAGGCATTGCCGAGGCCTTGATCGCGACGGCAATGGGCTTGTTTGCCGCAATCCCGGCGGTGATAGCCTATAATCGCTTTTCCAATGACGTGGAACGGTTAATCAACCGCTACGATACGTTTATTGAAGAGTTTTCTGCGATACTCCATCGCCAGGCGCACGGTTGAAGCGGCTATGATGCGTTCCCGAATCCGCAAACGCCCCATGTCCGAGATCAACGTTGTGCCCTATATCGACGTGATGCTGGTATTGCTGATCATCTTCATGATCACGGCGCCGCTGCTCAGCCAGGGAGTAAAGATAGATCTGCCGCAAGTCCCCTCGGAACCATTGCCGGCCAGCGACAGCGACCCTGTGATCATCAGTGTGGATGTGGCGGGTAACTTTTTCATCAATTACGGAGAGAATCAGGATCAGCCTGTCTCGCCCGAGGTTCTGGTGAACAGAGTTAGCGCGTTGGTTAAATACCGCCCCAAGCTCCCGGTGCTGGTAAAAGGAGATACAGATGTGAATTACGGGCGCGTGGTTCAGGCTATGGCGCTGCTGCAAGGCTCTGGCGTGAAAGGCATAGGATTGATCACCGAACCGCCGCCGGAACAATGATATGCCATGAGATTTCTGCCGCTTCGTCCATTTTTATACTCGCTAGCGCTGCATATCTTAGTGATCAGCGCGTTGGTCGTTAATTTTGACACCCGGCGCGCGCCCGTTTTTAAGCCCAAACCCAGGGAAAACATCGTTGAGGCAGTGACAGTCGATGACCAGGCTGTAGAAAACGAATTGCAACGGCTCAGGGAGCAGGAGCTGGAAAAACAGCGAGCCATGGAAAAAAAGCTGAACGAGCTGGAGCAACAAGCCAGCGCCGCGGAAGAGCGACGCAGACAAGAGGAAAAAAAGAAGCAGGCAGCGGAACGTAAGCGCAAGGAAGAAGAACAGCGCAAGCGCGAGGCAGAGAAACAGCGTAAGGAAGAAGAACGCAAAACCGCAGCAGAGCGCAAACGCATCGAAGCGGACAAACGTAAGGCCGAAGCGGAGCTAAAACGAATAGAAGAAGATAAACGCAAGGCCGAAGCGGAACGCAAACGTATCGAAGAAGAAAAACGCAGGGCCGAGGCGGAGCGGCAAAAGAGAGCAGAAGAAAAGAAGAAACAAGAGGCGGAAGCTGCGCGGCGCAAACAACTCGCGCAGGAACAGTTGGCGCGGGATAAAATACTTCTGCAAAATATCGTCGCGGAAATTTATCAGGCGGTGGTCGGAAACTTTAACAAAACCGGTTTGCCTAAAGGACTGGAATGCGTATTATCAGTGCAAACCATACCTGGTGGCGAAGTGATCAACGTGACCATTAATAAACCTAGCGGCAATGAAGTATTTGACAGAAGAGCCGTCACCGCGGTCGAGAAGGCCTCGCCGTTGCCGTTGCCTTCGGACCCGGCAGTTTTTGAGCGCTTGCGCCTGAGGAAGTTCAATTTCATATTTAAACCCGAGGACTGATAGCGTGAGACTCATCGGCTGCCTGTTCATTCTGTTCCTGTTGCTCTCGATACGGGCGCAGGCCCAGGGTGAACTGGAAATTATTATCGATACCGGCATTGAAAACACCTTACCGGTTGCGATTATCCCTTTTGGTTGGAACGGGGCGCCCGGCGAACAGCCGATTGATCTGCATACGACCATTGCTAACAACCTGTCAAGAAGTGGACGTTTTGCCACTATGAACGTGAACGAAATGCCGCAGCGACCGGTGGAATTCGGACATGTCAGTTTCAGGGACTGGCAATTGCTGCGCATGGAAAACATCGTCATCGGCAACCTGACACAGACGCTGTCCGGGGACTACGAGATTGAATTCAGACTGTTGGACGTGTATAAGGCAAGCCAGTTAACCGGATTCCGGCTCAAGTCCACACGCGCGCAATTGCGCCGGAACGCGCACCGCATCAGCGATATCATCTTTGAAAAACTCACCGGCGTGCGCGGCGCTTTCGATACCCGTATCGCCTACGTAACGGTGACGCAGGATTCGACCGGACAAGCGCGGCACAGCCTGCAAATCGCTGACGCTGACGGCTTCAATCCGATAACGCTGCTCGAATCGGAGCAGGCGCTGATGTCGCCGGCCTGGTCGCCGGATGGAAAATATCTCGCCTATGTTTCCTTTGAAGGGAACAACTCCTCGGTCTTCGTACAAAATATCCGCACCGGCCAACGGGAAGAGGTGGCTGCCCACGCAGGCATCAACAGCGCGCCGGCGTTCTCCCCGGACGGCAGCCGGCTGGCCCTGACCCTGTCAAAAGACGGCAACCCGGAAATCTACTTGCTGCGTTTGGCCGATAATACGTTGCAACGCATCACCCGCCACCGCGCCATAGATACCGAACCGAACTGGTCGCCGGACGGCAGCCGGCTTGTTTTTACCTCCGATCGCGGCGGCACGCCGCAGATCTATGAAATCGACCTGCAAGACGGCGCGCCGAAACGGCTTACTTTCGAGGGATCATATTTCGCACGGCCGCGTTATTCTCCCTACGGCGCCGGCATTACCATGGTTTACGGGTCTAAAGGAAAGTATCGGATAGCCTATCTCGATCTTGGTAACGGCAGTCTGAGCATCCTGACAAATAATCGCTTGGATGAATCCCCCAGTTTTTCCCCCAACGGCAGTATGATCATTTATGCCACCACCGGCCGCTACGGTTCCGAGCTGGCGGCAGTTTCCGCGGATGGCGAAGTACATCAGCGCCTCGCCCTGCAGGACGGCGAAGTGCGCGAGCCGGCCTGGGGGCCATTTCCATCGGACTGAAATAAGGGCGTTTTGCGCTCAAATTCGATAAATTACCATAACTCATTGGCAGCAAACATCTATTCGATGCTGACAAGCGAATTGGTAATGAGATATTCGGGTTAATCATAGGTCTTAATTAAGGAAGCTCTGAACAAGTCCATCCTGGATGTGTCAGAGGCGTGTTATGTTCCTATTGACAATGGATTGTGCTAATCTGTCAGTTATGCCATCACTGCCACTGCGCATCAATTGATGAGTAGTTCTGATAATCGGAGATCGCTAATGATAAGACAATTTCTGCTGCTGCTTGTAGTTGGCCTGTTCATCACGGCCTGTGCCACCACACCTGAACAGGATCAAGCCCCGGAGGTGGTAGACAAGTCTGACCTGGCCGACAGAACAGATGACGACGCCACTGCAGAAGCCGGTAGCGAAACACAGACATTCGGCGCGCAAGGAGACCCGGCCACTGCGCTGGAACAACTGGACAATCCGGAAAGCCTGCTGTCTGTGCGCATCATTTATTTTGACTACGACAGCAGCGCCGTGATCGCGCAATTTGATGAGATCGTCCGCGCCCATGCCGGATTTCTTCAGGCCAATCCTGGAGTGGGTGTCACCCTGGAGGGACATGCCGATGAGCGCGGGTCACGCGAATACAATCTTGCCTTGGGCGAACGGCGCGCGTTGGCGGTCAAACAGCAGTTGGTTGTGCTGGGCGCCTCCCCGGGGCAGATCAACACTGTGAGTTACGGAGAAGAGCGACCTGCCGACCCCGGCCACGACGAGCAATCCTGGGGGTTGAACAGACGCGTGGAATTAGTTTACTGAGCCGATAACCGATGCGGGCTGAAGCACAGGCGGTCATCCCGCTCATTGTCGCCCTGGCCGGCGTTAACGGATCGGGCGCGCAGGAGCAGGTCACCGACCCCGGGATGAGCGTCGAGCAACGCCTCGATCGTATTGATAGCGCGCTCTCCAACCAGGGCCTGCTGGAAATGGTGCAGCAGCTTCATGCCTTGGAAATGGAGGTCAATCGCCTGCGCGGCGAGACGGAAACGCTAAACCACGCGCTTGAGCAATTGAAAAAGCGGCAGCGTGATATGTATACGGACATGGACATGCGCATACAGCGTTTCGAAGACCCGGATACCACACTCATCGGCGCCGCGCCGGCGAACGACGAGCCGCCGTTGCAAACCCTGTCGCCGTTTGCAGAGGCAGAACCAACAGGCGCCGCGCAGGCCGAAACGCCATTGACCCTGGAACTGGTCGGGCAGGAATCGGACCGCGCCGGCGCCGGCATACAGCCTTTAGCCACTGTTCCGGACCAATCGGCGGCGCAGCCGGGTATTGAGACCGCCCCGCCGCCAACTACGGGAACCAGCCGCACGCAAGAAGCAATCGCTCCCTTGACAGCTCCCTCGGACGAGCCGCCGCAACAGGCTATTGATCCTGCTTTGGCGCCCGGACCCGCTCCGGCGCAGGAGATGGCGTTGTCTGGACCACGAGAAGACATTTCCGCAGTAACGCCGACGCAGCAACCGGCAGCGCCAGGAATGTCCGCGAGCATGGCCACGGGAGCGCTAGAGGAAGCGAGTCCGGAACAGATTGCGGCGGAATACCAGGACGCCTTCAACCTGCTGAAACAGTCCCTGTATGAGCGTTCGGTGACGGCGTTTCGGGAATTTCTGGCGCGCCATCCGAACAGCGAACACGCCGGCAATGCCCAGTTCTGGCTGGCCGAGGCGCACTACGTGAATGGTTACTTCGAGCAGGCGCTGGTCGAATATAACACACTGGCGCAGCGCTACCCCGATAGCCGCAAACTCTCCCAGGCAAAACTGAAGGCCGCGTTCTGCCAGTATGAACTGGGCCGAGTAGACCCTGCCAGGCAGCGATTGGTGGAAATCATTCAGCAATATCCGGACACGACGGCCGCCAGCCTGGCGCAGAACAAGCTGGCAGAGATCGCAGCGGCGGCTACTCTCCCAGTTGAATAGCTTTCAGGCTGTGACAGACGGGCTAACGCCCGCGCTCCCAGTGGTATGAGCAAGCCGCGTGAAGTCGGGCTTGGGTTCGCGGCTGTTGCGCACGCATACGGATGCAAGCACGCCCTACCAGCTATGCGCAAAAAACGCTCGCGGCAATTGTATTAAGCTCCAAGATAATCTTCCAGTTGCGCCAGTCGCGCGGGAGTACCGATATCGAGCCAAAGACCCCCATAGAGCTCTCCGCTGACTTGCTGTGTTTGCATAGCCTGGCGCAGTAACGGCGCTAACGGAAAATGTGTCGCAGAGGCTGCGTCCTGTTGTGCTGATAGCTTGCCGTTTTTGAGGGAATGGCGGTATAGCGCCGTTTCAACGGACTTGAACAATGAGGGCCGATAAACGCCAATGCCGCTAAAAGTATGTTTGGGCGCGCCGGAATCGGACACATTCCCGTTTTGCAAAACGAAATCGCCCTGTGGGTGATGCGCCGGGTTGGCGACCAAAACCAGGTGCGCCTGGTCGGGGCGCGCCGATTTCAGCGTTTCCAGGGGAAAATCTGTCCAGACATCGCCATTGATGACCAGGAAAGGCTCATTGCCCAGCAAGGGCAGCGCCCGTTTAATGCCGCCTCCGGTGCCAAGCGGGGAGTCGCCTTCCGGCGAGTAACGAATATTCACGCCAAACGCCGCGCCGTCGTCAAACCAAGCCTCGATACGCTTGCCAAAACAAGAATGATTAATCACCAGATCTGCAATCCCGGCCCGCGCCAGGGCTTCCACGTGATGTTGTAATAACGGTTTGCCACCCACCGGCAACATCGGCTTGGGCAGGTTATTGGTCAGAGGACGCATTCTCTCGCCGCGTCCAGCCGCCAGGATCATTGCTTTCATCAGTTGAATCGGAGATATGCGGTCTAATGATGATATTATTAGGGAACCTCTGAGATTAAGTCAGAGGCTCCTTGGAATAATACCATCTTCAGGACGTTTGAGTATGTTGATAGCGGTGATAGCGACGCTGGGCGGTCTGGCCCTGCTGACATTGGGGGCGGACCGATTTGTTGCCGGCGCCGCAAACGCGGCGCGCGCGCTGGGCATATCTCCGCTGATCATCGGCCTGATCGTGGTGGGCGTTGCCACCTCCATGCCGGAGGTGTTTGTAGGCGGGGTAGCTGCATGGGACGGAAAAACCCGGATTGCGATAGGGAATGCCTTGGGCTCCAATATTGCCAACATCGGCCTGGTACTGGGCGCTACCGCGTTGTTTGCGCCGTTGATGGTTCAGTCGCGCACCCTGCGCCGGGAATTTTTTTTCATGCTGGGGGCAATGCTGATTGCGCTGGCGCTGATGTTTGACCTGCGCTTGACACGGGTTGACGGCCTGCTGCTGCTGGGCGCGTTAAGCGTGATGCTGGCTTGGATTGTAAAACAAGCAAGTCGCGACGCCGCTGCTGCGCGCGCCGCTGCCGCGCAGGATGGCGCTCTCAGCCTGGGCAAATCCGTCATCTCGATGTTGGTCGGATTGGTGGTGTTACTGGTAGGCGCTGAACTACTGGTGCGCGGCGCGGTCTATATTGCCAGGGAATTCGGCGTCAGCGACCTGGTCATTGGTTTGACTATCATTGCAGTCGGCACCAGCTTGCCGGAACTTGCCGCTTCCCTGATGAGCGTTGCCAGGAAAGAAATTGATATCGCTATCGGCAATGTGATCGGCTCCAATATGTTTAATATGCTGATGGTGTTGGGCATACCATGTATTATCTATCCTGATAGCTTCGGCAAGGAAGTCCTGTTGCGGGACTTCCTCGTTATGTCGGGGTTGACCCTGCTGATGGCGTGGATGGTGTTTCGCTCGGGTAAAAACAGGCGCAAGCGCGCGCAAGGCTTGCTATTGCTGTTATGCTTTGCCGGCTACCAGTACTGGCTGTTCCATGGGTAATCCCGGCCTGGAGAAAAACATGCCAAACCCTGATGCCATGATTTATGGAAGCTCTGAACAAATCCGCCCAGGACTTGTCACAGACGGCGCATCCCTGTACCGTTTGTTAATCAAGGGTTCCTTATGAGAAGCGTTGAAAAAATGTCTCCTGTGGGACCGTCTCTGGCGCCCGGGACAGTCAAACAAGCGGATCCTGAACAGCTGATACGAGCTGCCCGCGCGGTCATCGACACGGAAACACAGGCGGTAAGCGCCCTGAAGCAGCGTATAGACAGCCACTTTGTCGGCGCATGCCAATTGATCCTGGCCTGCGAGGGAAGGGTAGTGGCGCTGGGCATGGGCAAGTCGGGCCACATCGGCCAGAAAATTGCGTCAACGCTTGCCAGCACGGGCACGCCGTCTTTTTTTGTCCACCCCGCTGAGGCAGGCCATGGCGACCTGGGCATGATCGCCCGGGGCGATGTGGTCATTGCCTTGTCCAACTCCGGCGAAACCGCAGAGATCAGCGCCTTGTTGCCAGTGATAAAACGTCTGGATATACCACTGATTGCGCTGACCGGCAATTCCGCGTCCACACTGGGAACGGCCGCCACGGTTTGCCTGGACGTCAGCGTCGCCAGAGAAGCCTGCCCATTGGGTCTGGCGCCGACGGCCAGCACCACCGCGTGCCTGGCGCTTGGCGACGCCCTGGCCATTGCGCTGCTGCAGGCCCGAGGGTTCAACGCCGAAGATTTTGCCCGCTCTCACCCCAAGGGCTCCCTGGGAAGACGCCTGGCATCGGTGCGCGATATTATGCATACCGGGAAGGAAATGCCTAAGGTGAGCGAGCAGACCCTGCTGAGTCGGACATTGCTCGAAATGAGCGCAAAAGGACTGGGTATGACCGCAGTGCTGAATGAACAGGGCGAAGTCTCGGGTATATTTACCGATGGCGACCTGCGCAGGGCCCTTGATGCGGGTTTCGATGTTCACACCACCACCACCGCCGAAGTGATGACAAAAAACCCCAGAACGATTGGTGAAAACTGCCTGGCCGCCGAGGCTTTACAACTGATGGAACATTACCGGATTAATGCCTTGCTGGCGCTGGATAAGGATCAACGGCTTGCAGGCGTTCTGAACATGCACGATCTGCTGCGCGCGCAAACCCTATAAGCAATGGTTCAACGACTGCTGATACTGGCATTGCTGATCGGCGCGGCTGCCGGCAGCGCATGGCTATTGAACTGGTTGTCCGCAGACGCTGATCGTGCGGCGCGAGCCGATGCTCAGGCGCCGGACTATTACATGGAAGATTTCACCACACTGACCATGAACCAGGACGGCAAACCGAAAAACAAACTATCGGCGCAACGTCTCGAACATTATCCGTATAACGACGTCACCGAACTTCTCAGGCCGCGCGTGGAATTTTTCAGAGAGAATGAACTCCCGATCTATATCGATGCCGAAAAAGGACGCCTGATAGGAGATAATGATAACATTCTGTTGTCCGGCATTGTCAAAATGTGGGAATACGATGAGACGGGGAGTCCTGTGCTGGAAGTCAGCGCCTCCCAGGTTAAAGTATCGCTTGACGAGGAATATGCGGAAACAGACAACTATACGACCATTGTAACCGGCAACGCGGTCATCACCGGAAAGGGTATGCGCGCGTATTTGCCTGAAAGCCGACTGGAAGTAATCAAGCATGAAAAAACCATTATTAACCCGGATTCATCGCCAACCGAAGCCAATGTCGCGCCGCGCAGTTGACATATTTTTACTCTTGTCCTGCCTGCTCGGGAGCTTGACGGCGTTTTCCCTGTCTACGGATAAGGATCAGCCCATAGAGGTTGAGGCTGACGAAGCCGAACTCGATGATAAGAATGATGTCAGCATTTACCGTGGTAATGTGATTGTGCGCCAAGGTTCCATCCACATGACCGGCGATGTCATGACGGTTTACAGCAAGGGCGGAGATGAACTGGACTATATTATCATCGAAGGCAATCCCGCAACCTATAAACAGTTGCCGGACAACAGCAGCGTGCATGATCAGGCAAAAGCAATGCGCATGGAATATCATGAGACGAAGAATCTCGTGGTGCTGATCCGGGATGCCTGGGTGAAGCAGGACACTTCGACCCTGGTGGGAGAAAGGATAGAGTACAATACCGAACAAAGCCGGGTAAAGGCGTGGAGCCGTCCCTCTGGCGAAGAAGCGGCAAGCGCGCCCTCTGCTGAACAAAAGGGTCGGGTGAAACTGATACTGAAAAAGAAAAAGGAACCCGATTCGTGAATTGGTCTATGCCAGCATGAGCGTTTTATCCGTACAGGGCATATCCAAGTCATTCCGTTCACGCCAGGTGGTAAACGACATCTGCCTGACTGTGAACAGCAGTGAAATCGTTGGCTTGTTAGGCCCGAACGGGGCCGGTAAGACAACCAGTTTCCACATGATCGTCGGGCTGATACCCTGTGACAATGGTGAAATTTTCCTGGATGGAAAAGATATCAGCTTGTTACCCATGGAAAAGCGAGCGCGGCTCGGTTTGGGCTATTTACCCCAAGAGTCATCCATCTTCCGCAAGCTCACCGTAGAAGAAAACATCCTGGCTGTGCTCGAGTTGCGAAAGAACCTGAGCAAGGCGGAAGCCAAGCGGCGAACCGAAGCGCTGTTACACGAGTTCCACGTATCACACCTGCGCGACAGCCTGGGCTTGAGCCTGTCTGGCGGCGAGCGGCGGCGCGTGGAGATTGCCCGGGCGCTTGCCACAGAGCCCCAGTTTCTCTTGCTGGACGAACCGTTCGCAGGAATTGACCCCATCTCCATCAACGACATTCAACGGATAACAGGCTACCTGCGGGAAAAAGGCATAGGAATCCTGATCACCGATCACAATGTCTGGGAAGCCCTGGGCGCGTGCGACCGTGTGTATATCGTTAATGAAGGAAAGATCCTGGCAGAGGGAACGCCGGACGAAATCCTGGCCAATGAAACCGTCAGGGATGTGTACCTGGGTTTCGACTTCAGACTTTAGCTCGCCCCGTGTAATTTGGGGAATGATCGGGTTTTAAGCTAAACTTCAGGTATGAAACAATCGCTGGCGCTCAAATTCAGTCAGGGCTTGACCATGACGCCGCAACTGCAACAGGCCATCAGGATGTTGCAGTTGTCCAGCCTGGAATTGAACCTGGAAATACAGGGAGCGCTGGATTCCAATATGATGCTGGAATTGGACGAGGACAATCCGACCGGCCTGCAGGCCAACGGCGCTGAAACCGGCTCCGCGCAACTCGACGAGTCCGACTACCCGGAAACCTTCAATCAAGACACCATCCCGGACGACTTGCCGGTTGATACCGTATGGGAAGATATCTATGATGCCGCGACCTATCAGCCACGCAGTGGCTTGGAGGCGCAGGTCTACGCGGAAGAGTACCGGGATAGCGGAGAGTGTAATCTCCAACGCCAGTTGCTGGCGCAACTTGATCTGGTCACACTGTCCGTCACCGACAAGGTTATTGCCATTGCCTTGATCGACGCAATTAATGACGACGGATACCTGACCGCAAGCCTGGAGGAAATCCGCGCCACCCTGTCTGCCGACTTCGATGTGGAAGAGGAAGAGGTACAAGCGGCGTTACGCCTGGTTCAAACTTTTGAGCCGGCGGGAGTCGGCGCTCGCGACCTGTCCGAGTGTCTGAGCCTGCAACTGGCGCAACTGCCGCCGGACACCCCCTGGCTGGATGCGGCGCGCGTGCTGGCCGAGCAACATTTGCAATTGCTGGCCATGCGCGACTACAAACGTCTGGCGAAACGTATGAGCCTGGGGCGACAGGAACTCGAACAGGCGGCAGCATTGCTACAATCCCTGCGCCCGCGGCCCGGCAGTCAGGCGCAGGATACCCATGAGGAGTACGTGACACCAGATGTGCTGGTAAAAAAAGCAGGAGCTTCCTGGAAGGTGGAACTGAATACAGACGCGCTACCACGCGTGCGCATCAACACAAACTATGCTGGCATGATCCGGCGCGCGGACAATAGCGCGGATAATGTTTCGCTGAAAAATCATTTGCAGGAGGCGCGCTGGTTCATCAAAAGTCTACAGAGCCGCAGCGAAACCCTGCTGCGGGTTGCCTCTTGTATTGTTGAGAAGCAACGCGCTTTTCTGGAATATGGCGAAGAAGCGATGAAACCGCTGGTATTGCATGATGTGGCTGAAAGTCTGGGCTTGCATGATTCGACCGTTTCAAGGGTGACTGCCAGTAAATACATGCATACGCCTCGAGGTGTATTTGAACTGAAATATTTTTTTTCCAGTCATGTGAACACAGATCAAGGCGGGACCTGCTCTGCCACGGCTATCCGCGCGCTCATCAAAAAACATATTCAGGCAGAAGATCCTGATAAACCATTGAGCGATAACAAAATAGTCAAACTACTGGCGGAGCGCGGCATTCAGGTCGCGCGCAGGACCGTAGCAAAATACCGCGAAGCGCTATCAATACCATCATCAAGTGAGCGGAAAAGGACGAACTTATTTTAGCCCGCATTTCCAGTTACTTTTTCCCTGAGTTTTCCAGGGAGTTTTTACCCACATGACGGAGGACATCATGCAAATTAACCTTTCCGGCCATCACTTGGATATCACCCCGGCCTTGCGATCCTATGTGGCGACAAAACTGAAGCGCATAGAGCGCCATTTTGATCACGTCATTACCGTACACATAATCTTGTCGGTTGAGAAGGAACGAAAAAAGGCCGAGGCAACGATACATGTAAATCGCGGCAACCTGTTTGCCGATGCCGAACACAATGACATGTATGCGGCCATTGACAGGTTGATTGACAAGCTCGACCGGCAGGTAAAGAAACACAAGGAAAAATTGTCCGACCACCGTAGTTGATCACCTTCGTTCTGTAGCTTCAATGGAAATATCAGACATTCTGACGCGCGAACACATTCTGTGTAATGCTGAACTGTCCAGCAAGAAGGCTGTGCTGGAGACCCTTGCGCTCCTGCTGGCTGACGGCGCCGGCAACCGCGCCACCGGGCAACAGGTTTTCAACTGCTTGTTATCCCGAGAACGTCTGGGCGGGACCGGTCTGGGCAACGGTATTGCTCTACCTCATGGTCGGTTGAAGAACAACTTTTCCACGACCGCCGCATTTATCAAACTGAAGCAGGGCGTGGATTACGATGCCATTGACCGCCAGCCGGTTGACCTGGTATTTGCCCTGCTGGCGCCGGAAGACTCGACCGAGGAACATTTACAGATCCTGGCAAAACTTGCTGAGATGTTTGCCAGTCCTGAATTCTTGACGCGGTTGAGGAGGCAAAAATCTGAAGAAGCGATTTACCAACTGCTTACGGACAGCAAAGTTTGCTGAAAAAAAACCTCATCATTATTAATAAGTTGGGATTGCATGCCCGCGCCGCAGCCCGGTTTGTGGAAACTGCGGCCGGGTATGAATCAGACATCAGGGTTAAATCGGGAGCGAAAACCGTCGATGGAAAAAGTATTATGGGACTGATGATGCTGGCCGCAGCAAAAGGGGCGGAATTGGAATTGACCGTTTATGGCAAAGATGAGGAGGCGGCGCTCGGAGCGCTGGCGAGACTGATCGAAAACCGCTTCGAGGAAGAGATATGACCCTGTCACTGCACGGTATGGGGGTTTCCAGGGGGATTGCCATAGGGCGCGCGCACATCATTGAGCGCGGCCGGCTAGACATTCCAGAATACCATATTGCAACAGATCAGACAGAAATGGAAACCCGGCGTCTAGTTGACGCAGTATCCCTCGCCAAACAGCAGTTGCGGGCAATCCGGGATCATATCCCTGCAGCCACTTCCCCGGATATTGCCCCCTTCATAGACACGCACTTGTTGATGCTTGATGATGCAGTCCTGACCCAAGAACCGTTGCGCCTGATCAGATCCGCTGGGCATAACGCAGAGTGGGCGCTGCAATTACAGCGTGACGCGTTGGCGCGTGTATTTGATGAAATGGAAGATCCTTATCTACGCACTCGCAAAAACGATATCGACCACGTGGTAAATCGAATTCAGAGGATACTGCTGAAACAAAAACCGTTGCGCCACGAAGAACCTGACAACCGCATGGGCGGGTATGTGTTGATCGCCGATGACCTGACGCCCGCCGATACAGTGCTGATGCAACATCACGGCATTCTCGCATTTGTGACGGAATTCGGCGGTCCGACATCCCATACCGCGATCCTGGCCAGAAGTCTGAACATTCCCGCCATCGTCGGCCTGCGTAACGGTGGGCGACTGGCTCGAGAAGATGACATCGTCGTCGTAGATGGCAATGCCGGCGTTATGCTGATTGACCCGGATGAACGCGGCCTTCGGCATTACCGGAAGCGGCAACAGCAAGACAGGGAATACTACGCCGGGCTGATCCGGTTGAAAGAGGCGCCGGCGAAGACCCTGGACAAGGTCCTGATCCGATTACAGGCAAATGTCGAATTGCCTCAGGATTTTGAGATCGTCAGGCAGGTGGGAGCCAGCGGAATTGGATTGTACCGCACCGAATTCCTGTATATGAACAGGGAAGGCCCTCCTGAAGAGGAAGAACACTACGAGACCTACCTGTCGGCGCTTGGCGCCGTGGAAGGATTACCGCTGACGATACGCACTGTGGACCTCGGCGCAGACAAACAGGTGGATGGCGGCAGGCAGGGAGGCGTCAATCAGGCGAATCCAGCCTTGGGATTGCGTGCAGTGCGATTGTGCCTGAAGGAGCCGGCCTTATTCCGACCGCAATTGCGCGCGATCCTGCGGGCCTCCGCCCACGGCAGGATCCGTTTGATGATCCCGATGCTTTCCAACATACAGGAAACCCGGCAAGTCCTGCAGATGATTGATGAGATCAAGACCGAGTTACTCAACCAGGGCGAAGAGTTTGACGAGGCGATTCCTGTAGGCGCCATGATCGAAGTGCCGGCAGCCGCCATTTGCGCGGACATCTTTTCCGGGCAACTGGATTTTCTGTCCATTGGCACGAACGACCTGATCCAGTACACCATCGCCATCGATCGCGTGGACGATGAAGTAAGTTATCTCTACGAACCCCTGCATCCGGCGGTGCTGCGGCTGATACGGATGACTATTGACGCCGGCGCCAAGGCGAACATCCCGGTCGCCATGTGTGGAGAAATGGCGGGGGATATCAAGTTTACCCAGTTGCTGCTTGGCCTGGGCTTGCGAGAGTTCAGTGTGCACCCGGCTTCTCTGCTGGAAGTTAAAAAAAATATTCTGGAGAGCAACTTGGCCACACTCGACAGCGTCGCAGAGCGCGCTTTACAGGCCAGCACAGCCGCAGACGTAGAAAAGCTACTGGAACAAATGTGAGTTTAATCCGTCTGGTGTAATATCGGGAACCATGCGAGAGTTAACCCAAGAAGAAGCGCTGTTTCAGTGTCTGGAGGAAGGAAATTTTGACCAAGTCAGGTCAATGCTGGAACCTTTCCATCCCTCCGAGATAGCCGACCTGCTGGAGAGTCTGCCCGGGCGCCACCGGAAAACGCTTTGGGAACTCATTGATCCGGAAGTCGAAGGCGATGTGCTGACTGAGGTCCAGGATGTGGTGCGTGCCGGTCTGCTGGAACGGATGCAGCCCCGGGAAGTGGCGGAGGTGACCCAGGGACTGGATACGGATGACGCCGCGGACATATTGCAGGACCTGCCTGAGGAATTGGTGGACAGCGTCCTGTTGTCCATGGATGCGCAGAACCGCGAACGGATCGCTTCGCTGCTATCCTACCCGGAAGATACCGCGGGCGGTCTGATGGATACGGATGTGGTATGGGTGCGCGCGGACGTGTCCCTGGATGTGGTCGCCCGTTATCTTCGGCAACTGGGCGAGCTCCCGGATCATACCGATAGTCTGATTGTCGTGGATCGGGAAAACTGTTACCTGGGCGCGCTGCTGTTGGCGGATGTGCTGGTAAACAACTCGGAAGACAGTGTCGGCGAACACATGTCTGAAGCTGTCGGTATTCCCGCGGACATGCCGGCGGAAGACGTCGCTCGGCTGTTCGAGCAACGCGACCTGATCTCCGCGGCAGTGCTGGATGAAAACGGGAAATTGCTCGGCAGGATTACTGTTGATGACGTCCTGGATGTGATCCAGGAACAGGCGGAACAAACCATGCGCAACATGGCCGGCCTGGGCGAAGACGACCTGTTTGCCTCGGTCCTGCTCAGCGCCCGCCGCCGCGCTGTCTGGTTGGGCATCAGCCTGCTCAGCGTGTTTCTCGCTGCCTGGGTGATCGGCCGTTTCGAGGCCACCATCCACGAGCTGGTGGCGCTGGCCATACTCATGCCCATCGTTGCCGGCATGGGCGGCAGCGCCGGCAGCCAGGCGCTGACCGTCTCGGTGCGCGGCCTGGCGCTGGGCCAGATTTCCAGGCAGAACGCCCGATCACTGATTGTCAAGGAATGCGCAGTCGGGTTATTCAACGGCGCGCTATGGGCCTTGGTGGTCGGATTGGTCGCCACATTCTGGTTCAGCAACCAGGGCCTGGGGCTGATCATAGGGCTGGCGATGATCATCAACCTGATCTGCGCGGCGCTGGCAGGCTCGATGATTCCGCTGGTGCTGAAAAAATTCGGGGTCGACCCGGCCATCGCCGGCGGGGTGATGCTGAGTACCGTGACCGACGTGGTAGGTTTCATGACCTTCCTGGGTCTGGCCACTATCTTTCTGTTGCCCTAATCCTTTGTAAAAAATTCCGGGTATTGCTTTGTTGTGGGCAATCGTGGCAGTATTCATCGTGAATGCCTGTGATCAGGACCGCCTGCAGCGCGGTCCAAACAACCCTGGTGAACCCGAATGAAACATATCCCACTCTCGCGGCGCCAATTCATCACCCATACCTGTGCCGCGCCCGTTGCGCTCGCTGTTATGCCCCGAATGTTGTCTGCGAACAGCGGTGACGTGATCAAGCGCGTTATCCCGTCCAGCGGCGAGGGACTCTCGATCATGGGAATGGGCACTTACAGTACTTTTTCCGAGGCCACGCCGATGCAGCAGCTTGGCGAGGTGTTGCAGGTGTTTTTCGACCAGGGCGGTCAAATGATCGATTCGTCGCCGATGTACGGCCCGGCGGAGGGTATCGTCGGCGAACTGCTGAAAACCACGCAAAATACCACGGGGCTGTTTGCGGCCACAAAAGTCTGGACCGACGGATGCCAAGCGGGCATCGACCAGATGAACGAGTCCATGGAGCTGATGGGGGCGCCGACCATGGACCTGATGCAGATCCACAACCTGCGCGACTGGAAAGTCCACCTCAAGACCCTGAAGGAGTGGAAGGAGCAGGGGCGCGTCCGTTACCTGGGCATTACCACCTCGCACGGCCGTTTTCACGAGGAACTGGAAGCCATTATGAAAACGGAGCCGCTGGATTTCGTCCAACTGACTTACAACGCCGCCAACAGGGCCACGGATGCGCGCTTGCTGCCGTTGGCCCGGGACAGGGGCATCGCCACGATCATCAATCGCCCCTACCAGGGGGGGAGCCTGTTCAGAAAGGTCAAGGGAAAACCCCTACCGGACTGGGCGGGTGAGATCGATTGCGCAAGCTGGGGGCAGTTCTTCCTCAAATTCATTGCCGGCCATCCGGCCGTGACCTGCATCATTCCGGCCACCTCCAAGGTCAAACACATGCGGGACAATATGGCCGCCGGCAAGGGCCGGACACCGGATGCGGCGCAACGCCGGCGCATGATCGACTATTTGGAGGCGTTGTAATCCTTCAACCCGGCTGACCCTCGTGCGGTCTGGCGGCGGAAGGACTTTCCAAAATAAACGTGCTTGAAGCGCCGGATGCGGCGTTTCGGGCGCGATTCAGTGCCAGTAAAAACGAACAAATCATGTTTAATCAATATGTTACAATTTATTGTTGACAATATTTCTCATGTTGTAGTATGCTTATATGACTATCATTGGCGTGGTGTGTGTAAATTATGTTGCCAAAAGCGCTTTCCTCGAAAAGTGTGGCGACTCGGTTTTCGGCTAAGAGCAGCCATACCGAGCGCAACGCCGGACAGACTGAAGGCCCGATGCCGCATCAGGCAGCGTTGGCGCCGTTGGGTCAACGGCACGAATCTTTCAATCGCTGCCGGAATGCGGGCTTTCAAATCGAGTACGCGCGCGGTTCGTCTCGGCGCGGGATCAAGCGCCTCCTGATTCTTGTGATTTGCCTGGCAGTCGGTCTGCCGTCACCGGCGCGGGCGGCGGCGCCGGTAGTGGCTGATGCTATCGCGGACCAGACGCTGGCCCAGGGCGCCAGCATGGCGGTGGATATTTCCTCGGTGTTCAACGACCCGGACGGCGACACGCTGACTTATACGGTGTCTACGAGCGCGGCAAACACGGCCAAGGTGTCGCTGTCGGGGACGACGTTGACAGTGGAGGCGCAGGGTGTCACGGCGACGGCGACCGTGACGGTGGCGGCGGCGGATCCGGGCGGGCAGTCGGTTTCGGATTCGTTCAACGTCACGGTCGTCCGCAGAACCCGGACAACTGCGCCGTCGAATGTGCGCCTCACGGCCGGTGATGACCTGCCCCAACTCACGGTATCCTGGGACTGGGTTGACGACACCGGCGGGATATGCCTGCTCACCGGAAGCCGATCGGCTTTCGAGGTTGAGTACAAGAAATCGACGGAACCGGAATTTCTGCAAGCCTATAGAGGGCTTCAGAACAACGCTGATCGTGGCACGTTCGAGCTGTGGGGCAACGGCGCGCTGAGACAGTTCGTCATCAAGGAGGGAGCCATAGGAAACAGGAGCGAGCAGACCGGGGTCGCGCTAGACCGCGTCTTATACGATGTTCGGGTTCAGGCCTATAGCGAGCCTTGTGAAAACGGCCGGTTACTCGAACCCAATAGTGTCTATAGCGAAACGGTAAGCGCGACACTCAACCGTGCGCCGGCGGTGGCCAACGGCATCGCCGATCAGACGGTGAGCATGGGGTCGGCGGTGACGGTGGAGTTGGAAGCGACCGGCAGCGACGTGTTTGCGGATGCCGATGGCGATGCGCTGTCATATGAAGCAAGTTCGGACGACCTGTCGAAGGTGACTGTGTCGCTGTCGGGCTCAACCGTGACCTTGACGGGGGTTACGGTGGGGACCGCGACGGTGACGGTGACGGCTGCCGACGGTAAGGACGGCCAGGTCTCCGACGAGTTTACCGTCACGGTGACGCCACCCCCACCGTTGCCAAACAGGCTGCCGTTCCTGCTCACACCGGTCGGCGATCAGACGCTGGAGGTGAATGAGAGTCGGACACTGGCGTTTTCGGATATATTTGACGATCCGGACCAGGATGTGCTGATCTACTCGGCGGCAACAGATGAATCCTCTGTTGTCGCAGTGAGTATGGACGATGCGGCAGCTCGCTTGACCTTGACCGGTATGTCGGTTGGCGCGGCAGATGTGACTGTGACCGCGTCTGACGGGCGCGGTGGCACGGCAAGCGACCAGTTCACGGTAACGGTAGAGCAGCCGAACGAGACGCCGACCGAGACGCCGAAAGAGGCGTTGAATCATGCGCCGGAAGTGGCGGCGCCGCTGTCTGACCAGACACTTGACGTGGCGCAGACCCGGCAGCTTGATCTGAGCGCTGTGTTCACCGATGCGGACGGTGATGAGTTGACATGTACGGTTGAGTCCGCCGATACCTCCGTTGTCACGGTGGCGTTGGCAGGCGCTACCCTGACACTGTCCGGCGCGTCAGCCGGCGCAACGGCTGTGACGGTGACCGCGTCTGACGGACATGGGGCCACGGCGGATGACACCTTCAGAGTGACGGTGGTGGCGTTGAATCATGCGCCGGCAGTGGCGACGCCGTTGTCTGACCAGGCGCTTGAGTTAGCGCAGACCCGGCAGGTTGATATTAGCGCCGCGTTCACCGATGCGGATGATGATGCGTTGAACTATACAGCTACGTTGGGTGATGAGTCTATCGCCACCGCGACGCTGGTGAATGCCGCCCTGACCCTGACCGGCGCCGGAGTCGGAGAGACAATGGTGACCGTGACCGCAACCGATGGAACAGGCGGCGCAGCAAGCGATGACTTCATGTTGGTCGTCACCGCGCCGGCTATTGCGATTGATACCCCGCAGGTGGCCGGGGTACATGAGGCGTTGCTGCCGCAGCTTACATTGGCCATCGCCGGTCGCACGACACAAGCGCTTGGCGACCGCATCCGATCGGCGCGCGCCGCCGCATATTCTGGACCTGCCAACGCATCGGCGCGCGGAAGCGCGACTGATTCACGGCCGGCCGAACCTGAGCTGTTGTCGATTAATTCAGCATTTTCGTCATTGCCCGACAGCGTTGCGCCAGGGCGCGACCCGCGGACTTTCACGCTGCCGTTGATAGGCCTGATGCCAGGAGCTGGCCAGGCTGGCGGAGAGGTTTTGTTGTCTGCGGCTGGCGTGCAGTTGGTACAGGCAGATGCTGCGCTCGGGCGCGCCCCGGGGACTGTTATGCTGCCGTTGTTGCGCGTGATGCAGGAGCCTGGCCAGGTTGGCGCAAAAGGTTTGCAGCCGGCGCCCGGCCGGCAGTTGCTCGCTGCAGCAGAGCAAGACGGCATTGGATATGCTTCGCTGCCGGTTGCCGGCTTTGAGGTCTTCGATGCGCCGCGCGGCTGGGACGCCCAGCAGTTGCTGACGCTACGGCAGTTGCTGAGACGGGGTCTGAATGATCTGTCGTTTGCGTTGCCGCTGAGTAGCCTGGCCGGGTCGGAGGGCGGCTCCGTGGGGCAGACGTTGACCCTGTGGGGTGAAGGCGGGTACACCGACTTGTCGGCTCGGGGCGACCGTTTGGTGGACTGGGACGGCGAGATGGCAAGCGCGCACCTGGGGATAGACGGATGGTTGCGCGAGGGACTGTTGCTGGGAGCAGCGTTGTCGAGGACGGAGGGCTGGTTTGACTATGTTGACCGGAGCGCCGGCGGCCGGCCACTCGCGGGCGAGTACGAGATCAGTCTGACAGGTGTTCACCCCTATGCGGACTGGGCGGTCGCGGACGGACTGAATGCCTGGGGGGCATTGAGTTATGGGCTGGGGGACGTGACCCTGAAGGTGGATGAGGAAGAGTACCGGGAGGAGAAGGATGTGGACTTGTATGGGTTCTCAGCGGGGATGGTCGGTTCTTTGTATCGCGGGGACGCATGGTCGACCGCGGTAAAGGCGGAGGTCACGTACGCAGGGTTGTCTGTAGAAGAATTTTCGGATGCGGAGGTATACCGCCTGCGCGCGATTCTGGAAGGCGTTCACCGCGTGCGCGGCGCCGCGGGTGAATTTGAACAGTTTGTTGAGTTGGGGGCGCGGGTAGACGGTGGCGATGTGGTATCCGGGGCGGGGCTGGATGTTGCCGGCGGCCTGGGCTGGTCAAACGAGACCGGATGGCGTGTGCAGTTACGCGGGTCCGGGCTGGTGGCGAATGAGGATTACCGGGAATGGCAGGTAGGCGGAATGTTGGAGAAAACATACCGTGCGGACGGAACGGGGTGGATGTTGAAGTTGAGTCCGAATTACCGGCCGGCGAGGAGTTTTGGCGGTATGGAGGAGGGTACGCGGCGGTTATGGGAGGCAAACGTGGCGGGGTTGGCGCGTGACGCGAACGGCGACGAACTGGGCGGTTACCGCTTGAGCGCCGAGGCGGAGTTGGGGTATGGGCTGATTGTCGGGAACCAGTTGTGGACCTTGTACACCCAGGGCACGGGCCTGGGCGAGGGGGCAGGTCGTTTTGCGGTGGGCGCGGAGACGACCGGCCGGCTGGGAGAAGAGACGTTGTTGAAGGTGGGTTTTGAGGGGGCGCGCGAGTCGTCCAAGCATCTGTCAGCAGAGCACATGCTGTGGATGTACCTGGAGCTGGGTTATTGGGGATATTGGTAGAAGCCGGCTGCTGAAGAGACCGCTCACCAACTGAACAAGACCCACTGCGGGACCACAAAATCATCGTAGATTTCGCTCATCCGCGTTTCCATCTGACCGTCACCGTCACGATCCACCAGGTAATACGCAGGGCCTGCTGCAGGCGTGATTTTGGTCATGTAAAGCCGCCCATCAAGGCGGTACTCTTCAATGATAGCGTCATCCTTACGGATGATGGTCACCTGCGGTTCGATTGCCTGGCCGCTCTTTAACGGGTCCGGTATGGTCGGTGGTTCAGGCACCGGCGCAAGATCCTCTTCCGTATACTCCTCTTGGGCAGAAACGGCGATCAAGCTCGCGCAGAATAATAAAGAGATAAGATATTTCATCGGTAGTATTCGTTTTGTTCCCTCAAATCATAGCCCAAGATGAAAAAAAGTACAGCGAATATTGGCAAGGTTCAATCTGTGTTTCATAATATGGCTTGAAGGAACCGCTGACCCTGTCAGGGTTTTCCGATATTATTTTGCTCGCCTATGCCAAAAAAATTATTGACCCTGGTGGACGGGTCCTATTACCTGTTCCGCGCCTACCATGCGATGCCGGGCCTGACGAACTCTGAGAAAGAGCCGACCGGGGCCATATACGGTGTTATCAATATGTTGCGCAAACTCCACAAGGAAGAGCAGCCGGATTACTTTGCGGTCGTCTTTGATGCCAAGGGAAAGAGTTTCCGCAACGACCTGTATCCCGAGTATAAAGCCAACCGCCCGCCGGCCCCGCTCGACCTGGTGGCGCAGATTGAACCCCTGCATGAAATTATCCGCGCGCTGGGTGTTCCCCTGTTGCTCATTGACAACGTGGAAGCGGATGACGTGATCGCCACGCTGGCGGCCCGGGCTGCGGGCGCAGGCTTGCAGACGCTGGTATCCACCGGCGACAAGGACCTCGCGCAGATCGTCAATGACGATATTCACTTGATCAATACCATGAACAATACCCGCTTTGACAGGGCCGGCGTGATCGAAAAATACGGGGTGCCGCCGGAGCGCATCGTGGATTACCTTGCGTTGATCGGCGACACATCGGACAACGTGCCGGGGATTCCCAAGGTGGGGCCGAAGACCGCAGTCAAGTGGTTGGCGGAACATGGGAGCCTGGACGAGATCGTGGCCAGGGCGAGCAGTTTTACCGGTAAGGTCGGAGAATACTTGCGGGAACACCTGGACCAGATTCCGTTGAGCAAGGAACTGGTGACCCTGAAAACCGACCTGGAACTGCCCGTCGAACCGCAGCAGTTGCTGATCACCGAACAGGATAAAATGGCGCTGAGGGAACACTACAAACGTTGGGGTTTTCGCAGTTGGCTGCCGGACATAAACGGCGGCGTGCGCGCCGCGCCCGGAACAACCGTGCCCGCGCAGGAACCGGAACCCACCGCCGGGTTGCAGAATGAGGAGGATGTGGAACCGGCGGAGGAACAATATGAAACGGTACTCACCGTCGAGCGCCTCGAGCGCTGGATAGACAAGCTGGCCACCGCAGAGCTGTTTGCCTTTGATACGGAAACCACGAGCTTGGATTATATGCGGGCGGAACTGGTTGGCGTGTCCTTTTCGGTGCGGCCCGGCGAGGCAGCTTATGTGCCTGTCGCCCATGATTACGACGGCGCGCCGAAGCAGATCTCGCGCCGCAAGGTCCTGGAGAAACTGCGCCCGTTGCTGGAATCGGAGCAGCCGCGTATTGTCGGCCAGAACCTGAAATACGATCGCAACGTCCTGGCCAACTACCGCATTGAACTGAATGGAACAGCCCATGATTCCATGCTGCAGTCCTACGTGCTGGACAGCGTGGCCACCCGCCATGATATGACCAGCCTGGCAGGAAAATACCTGGGCAGGACCGTCACCAGCTATGAAGATGTGGCCGGCAAAGGCGCCAAACAGGTTCCATTCAACCAGGTGCCGATCGAACAGGCGTCCGCCTACGCCGCAGAGGACGCCGACATTACCCTGCGTTTGCACCGTGCACTGTGGCCGAAGCTGGCCGCAGAGCCGGGCTTGCGGGAATTGTACACGCGTATCGAAATGCCGTTGGTCGGCGTTATTGCACGCATGGAACGCAATGGGGTTCTGATCGACAAGGAAATGCTGAAACGGCAAAGTGACGAACTGAAGGAACAGATGCAGGAGGTCGAACAGCACGCGCACCGGCTCGCGGGCCAGGCATTCAATATCGGCTCTCCCAAGCAGATCCAGGAGATACTCTACGAAAAAATGCAATTGCCGGTCACGGCCAAGACCCCGACGGGGCAGCCATCCACTGCAGAATCCGTGTTGCAGGAGTTGGCCGCAGACCACGAACTGCCGGCATTGATCCTGAAACACAGGGAGTTCAGCAAGCTCAAATCCACTTACACCGACCGGTTGCCCGAACAGGTCAACCCGGCCAGCGGTCGGGTACACACTTCCTACCACCAGGCCGTTGCCGCAACGGGCAGGTTTTCCTCATCGGACCCGAACCTGCAGAACATTCCGATCCGCACTGAGGAGGGCAGGAAAATACGCCGGGCATTCATTGCGCCTCCCGGACACGTGCTGCTGGCGGCGGATTATTCCCAGATAGAACTGCGCATTATGGCGCACCTCTCCGGCGACGCTGCGCTGCTGGCCGCGTTTGCCGCCGGCAGCGACATTCACCGGGCCACTGCGGCCGAGGTGTTCGGGGTAAGCATGGCTGAGGTCAGTACCGAGCAGCGCAGGGCGGCCAAAGCCATCAACTTTGGCCTGATTTACGGGATGTCGCCATTCGGTCTCGCCCGGCAACTGGGAATAGACAGGGGTTCTGCGCGCCGCTACGTGGACAGGTATTTTGAACGGTATCCTGCGGTCAAGGAATATATGGATGCGACCCGCGTGCAAGCCAGGGAAACCGGTTACGTGGAAACGGTGTTCAAACGCCGCCTGTACCTGCCTGATATTGCGGCCGGTAACGCCGCCAGACGCCAGTATGCGGAACGTACCGCCATCAACGCGCCGATGCAGGGAACGGCAGCCGACATCATCAAACGGGCGATGATCGAGATCGACAAAAAACTGTTGCGTTCGGAAAAAAATATCAGGATGATCATGCAGGTTCACGACGAACTGGTATTTGAGGTTGCACAAGCTGAGGCGGCTGACTATGCGCGGGAAATCAGCAGCTTGATGTCCGCCGCGGCGGTACTGAGCGTGCCCTTAATCGTTGACGTCGGTAACGGCGCCAACTGGGATCAGGCGCATTAAAACATGGCGCGCAACTTTTCCGGCATTGCTGAAATACTGTGCTAACATTAACAACAAATGTGTACGTTTCTTACAGGCATTTCCTTGGTTCTTGTACACGAGAATCAGGGTATTTGAATTAGATTTATCTGCAAACGCGCAATGCTGTTAATTCCTGCGATTGATATAAAAAACGGCAAGTGCGTCCGCTTACGCCAGGGAGATATGGACGAGGAAACCATTTACAACAACGACCCTGTTGAGATGGCGAGCAAGTGGGTCGAAACCGGCGCAAAACGGCTGCACATCATCGATCTCGACGGCGCGGTGTCAGGCCGCCCCGTGAATGCTGACATCATCCACGATATAGCCGAAGCGCATCCCGATATTGAAATCCAGGCCGGTGGGGGAATTCGGGATGAAGACACGATCCAGACCTACCTGGACGTGGGGGTGAACTACGTGATCATCGGGACCCGCGCAGTGACGACCCCCCACTTTGTTTCCGATATCTGCCTCGAATTCCCGGGGCATGTTATTGTCGGCCTCGATGCAAAAAATGGCAAACTGGCGACCAACGGTTGGTCAAAACTGTCTCATCACGACGTTATCGATATCGCCCAGCGGTTCGAACAGGACGGCGTATCCGCAATCATCTTCACAGATATCGGCCGGGACGGCATGATGAACCGGGTTAATATTGAAACCAGTGTGCAACTCGCGCGGTCTGTGACGATACCGGTTATTGCCTCAGGCGGGATCAAGGACCTGGAAGACATCAAGGCATTGTGTTCCGTGGCCGGCGAAGGCATTGCCGGCGCCATCACCGGGCGCGCGATCTACGAGGGCAGTCTCGATCTGAAAAAAGCCCTGGACCTGGTCGATAAACTTTGCAGTGTCCAGGGTGGCGATGGCGCCTGATCCGCTCCCGGGCCAGCATACCCCGACCGAAAACTCGTTAATATCTCCCCCGAATTTTTGAATAGTCATGGGACTGGCAAAACGAATTATTCCCTGCTTGGATGTGGACGCCGGACGCGTGGTCAAGGGGGTGAAATTCGTCGATATCAGGGATGCCGGCGATCCGCTGCAGGTGGCCCGTTGTTATGACGAACAAGGCGCCGATGAACTCGCGTTCTTAGACATTACCGCCAGCAACGAGGGAAGGGATACGATGTTGCACGTGATGGAGGCGGTGGCCGGCCAGGTTTTCATTCCGCTTACCGTGGGTGGCGGCATACGCACCCTGGATGACATTCGCCGGCTGTTGAATGCAGGGGCGGACAAGATCAGCATCAATACCGCAGCGGTACATGACCCCGGGTTTGTGCGCGAGGCCACCCGGGAGTTCGGTTCACAATGTATCGTGGTGGCCATTGACGCAAAGCAGGCCAGCGCTGACGGCACAGCGTCAAAATGGGAGGTCTTTACCCATGGCGGACGCCGGGGAACCGGAATAGACGCGGTTCTGTGGGCGGAACAAATGGCAGCGTGCGGCGCCGGGGAAATTTTACTCACCAGCATGGACAGGGACGGCACCAGGGACGGCTTTGACCTGCCCCTGACCTGCGCGGTCAGCGCCGCCGTCAGCATTCCTGTAATTGCTTCCGGCGGTGTGGGCAATCTGGACCACCTGGTAGAAGGTGTTATCCAGGGGAAAGCCGATGCGGTACTGGCGGCCAGCATTTTCCATTTCGGCGAATATACAGTGGCCCAGGCAAAACAGAAGATGGCGCAACACGGTATAGAGGTAAGAAATTAGTCATGTCCGGCTTGAACGATCTGATTTGGTTGGAGCAGGTTAACTGGAACGCGGACGGGCTGCTTCCGGTGGTTACGCAGGACCACGCTATAGAGGTAAGGGGTTAAACATGTCCGGCTTGAACGATCTGAATTGGTTGGAGCAGGTTAACTGGAACGCGGACGGGCTGGTTCCGGTGATTACCCAGGACCACGCTTCCGGCAAGGCGCTGATGCTTGCCTGGATGAACCGGGAGGCCCTGGAGCTCACCTGCACAGAGCGCTGCGCGGTTTATTGGTCCAGGTCAAAACAACGTCTCTGGCGCAAGGGCGAGCAATCGGGTCATGAGCAGCAAGTCAGGGAGGTCCGGTTGGACTGCGACCGGGACGCGTTACTGCTGCGGGTTGACCAGCAAGGAGGAATTGCCTGCCATACCGGTCGGGAAAGTTGTTTTTACCTTCGCAAAACGGAAACAGGTTGGGAGGCAGCCGACCCGGTCCTGAAAGATCCGAAGGAGATTTACCACAAGTAATGGGGGAGAAATCGAAATGAACATCATTCATGAGTTGGCGGAAGTGTTGATCGAGCGCAAGGGAGGCGACCCTGCTTCATCCTATGTCGCCGACCTGTATGCAAAAGGAAGAGCCGGCATCCTGGAAAAAATAGAAGAAGAATCCTGGGAACTGGTCGAGGCGGCAACAACCGGCGAGCCCAAGGCGGTGATACACGAAACCGCGGATTTATGGTTTCACACACTGGTGCTGCTGTCCCACCTCAATGTTCATCCCGCCGAAGTTTTCTCCGAACTAGAACGCCGCTTCGGCACCCCCGGCCACGAGGAAAAGGCTAACAGAAATGCGGACAGCCAGTGATCAATAGACCCACAGGACGTGGGAAAACAGTATCCGCAGATAACGCAGATTACAGCGCGTCTCCGCAACAATACCATTCCCGCAGATGCAGATTAGGCGCCGCTCCACAACAAAACCACTCCCGCTTACGCGGGAATGGGACAGGGGGCCGCTCCCATGAAGACCGCCACCAAAACCACTCCCGCCCCCGATCAACGCCATATTGGGGCAGGCTGAGAAGCGGGAGTCCAGTCAGATACTACGTCGCCTGAATGGCGACCCATTAATTTACTGGATTCCCACTCTGTGCCATAATGATCCAAAGTAATCATTCTGCAGGAGATCAACTATGAGTTTTGGTATCTGGGAACTGGGGATCATCATGGTGATCGTCGCCCTGTTGTTTGGAACCAAAAAGCTGGGTAGCATGGGCGGCGACCTGGGCAATGCGATCAAAGGGTTCCGTAATGCAATAAAGGACGATGAGCCTGCGAAGGAAAAAGATACAGCGGACGGCAAGGTCATTGAGGGCGAAGTAGAAGACGGCCAGAAAGGGAAACCGGCCAAATCCTGATCGCGCAGACCTGACCCCCCATGTTCGACATCGGTTTCTGGGAACTGCTGGTCATTGCCGTGGTTTCGTTGTTGGTGGCCGGCCCGGAGAGGCTGCCGGGACTGGTAAGGGACGCCGGCAGGTGGGCGGCAAAACTGCGCCGTTATGCGCTGCAGGCCAAGTATGAATTCGAACAGCAGATGCGTGTCGATGAAGTAAAAGAATTTACGGAACAAGTGGAGCAAATGGACAAGCTGATGGATGTGGCGCCGGACAAACACGGCAAGATCAAGATCTCCGACGACTGAATCCCATGGCGGACGACTCCCAACGTCCCGATTCTGATACGGAACAGCCTCTCATCGCACACCTCGCCGAACTGCGCAACCGGCTGTTGCGCAGCCTCGCATGTGTGTTCATCGTGTTTCTGGCTCTTAGCGTCTTTGCCGACGATATTTACTCCCTGGTGGCCGGTCCGCTACTGGCGCAATTACCGGAACAGAGCAGCATGATTGCAACCGAGGTGGCGGCGCCGTTCCTGGTGCCGTTCAAACTCGTTTTCTTTGCCGCGGTGTTCGTGTCCGTGCCGTACCTGCTGTACCAGGCCTGGGCATTCATTGCGCCGGGCCTGTACCAGAATGAACGGCGCCTGGTACTGCCGCTGATTTCCAGCAGCGTGTTGTTGTTCTACCTCGGTTGCGCGTTCGCATTCTTTATCGTGTTTCCCCTGCTGTTCGCGTTCCTGACGTCCACCGCACCGGCCGGGGTGACGGTAATGACCGATATCAGCCATTACCTGAATTTCATCCTGAAGATGTTCTTTGCATTCGGGGTTGCGTTTGAGGTTCCCATAGCCATTATCCTGCTCGTGTGGACGGGGCTTGCCTCTGTAGAGTCACTGGCTCGCAAACGGGCTTATATCATTGTCGGCGCCTTCACCGTCGGCATGTTGCTGACCCCGCCGGACATCATATCCCAGGTGCTGCTGGCAGTGCCGGTCTGGTTATTGTTTGAACTGGGCCTGGTACTGGGCCGATTTGTCCGCCGACAATCCGAAGATGAAGAGACAAACGAGGAACCGGCAAGCCAATGAATCGCCGCCGCCCCGCCTGCGATGCCAGAGCAGATACCATACCATTCCCGTGGAAACGGGAATCCAGTTGACAGACCGTCGCCGGTGGCGAGACTAACATATGCACTTTTCAGCCTGTCCGTGTATGGTGTTGAGCGGAGCAGGAGTAGCACAGAGGTTGGGTTAATTGTTGTATTCTTCCTGGGATTGCTGGGCTTCTGCCCGCACTGCTGGAGAACATCCCATAACCATTCCCGTGGAAACGGGAATCCAGTTGATAAACCGTCGCCGAAGGCGACACTAACATATGTCTTTCGCGATAATTTCAAGATGCCGTAAACAGGTTGTCGCAAGCTTAATCCTGTTATGCGGCATCGCATACCCGGGCGCCGTCAGTCTTGCCGATACTGCGTCGCCAACACCGCCGAATATTGTGCTGGTTCTCGCTGATGACCTCGGTTATGGCGATGTCGGTGTGTACGGCGCCCGTCTTATCGAAACACCGCATTTGGATGGATTGGCGGCGCAGGGCATCCGGCTTACGAATTTTTATGCCAGTGGCAATGTCTGCACGCCTTCGCGCGCCGGGCTGCTTACCGGTCGCTACGCGATCCGAAACGGCCTGGCCGATAAAACCATTACCGTCAATGACTTCCGCGGATTACCGGCCGGTACGACGACCATAGCCGGACTGCTGCAACAGCATGGCTATCGCACCGCATTGATCGGCAAGTGGCACCTGGGTCACCACAAGCCTTCCCAACGACCGAATGCGCTGGGCTTCGACCTCTTTTATGGCCTGTTGCACCCCAATGATGTTGAACAACCGTTATATCGGGATACACAGGCGACGGCTGAGCCGTTCGACCAGGGCGCGTTGACGCGCCGTTTCACTGAGGAAGCGCTCCGCTTTATTGAAAACGATACGCGCCAGCCATTTTTTCTGCTTTTGTCTCACACTGCGCCGCATATTCCCCTGGTTCCTTCCGCCGCCTTCGCGAATACTTCCCGCGCCGGCGCCTATGGCGATGTGGTGCAAGAACTTGACTGGAGTGTCGGCCAATTGCTGGCAGCGTTGCAGCGCAATGGTCTCGCCGACAACACAGTTGTGATATTTACCAGCGACAACGGCCCTTTTCCCGAAGGCAGTACCGGCGGTTTGCGCGGCGGTAAAGGCACCGCCTGGGACGGCGGTTACCGCGTCCCGTTCATTGCGCGCTGGCCGGGGCGGATCCCTGCTGCCACCAGCGCCGGCGCGATAGCGATGAATATCGACTTGCTACCGACTTTCGCGGCGTTGGCCGGCGCGCCATCACCACGCGCACAACTTGACGGTCGGAATATCCTCCCGGTCCTGCTGGGCAACAACGACGCATCGCCGCACCAGGCGCTGTATTTCTTCAACAATGAGCATATCGCCGCGCTGCGCACGCAAAATTGGAGAATGGTGGTCAGGGCCGGCTACCGCGACATCCAGCGCCGCCTCCCGGAACACGAGGTTTACCTGTTATTCGACATGCGCACAGACCCGGAAGAACGCTACAGCCAGGCACAGCGCCACCCCGACAAATGGCAGGAATTACAAACCTTGCTCAAACGCGGCCCGTAGAAACAGAGAAACAGGGTCGGGCCTGCCTAATTGTGCCCAACTCTTTGTTTCCATTGAGTTGGTTTGTTGCAGGTGTCTGTTATGCTCCCTTAAACCCCACTTTTTGCCGCCAAAACCGAGGTTTTAAGATTCTTTTCCCTGTTTAACGGTATGACTCTATACCATCCACACGCGCCAATACGACCTGTTGGGGTCGCACGACCCTAGAGACCGACCTGGCCCGGACTTCTGGGACCAGTGGGCCCGGATAGTGTTTCAGGTAATCTGAAACAGCGCGGTCACGATGCGGCGGCCTTCCGCGGACAGGAAGTTAAATGCCCTGCAGGCTGTGTTATCCAGGCAATAGAAACAGCTTGAAAGCGGTGAACAGCGAACCCGTGAACGCAGCTTGAATCAGGACAATTTTTACCATCAGACGCAATTCCAGATTCTTGAGCCGGTGGTCCATCGATATTTCCTGCTTCTCCATCTCGTGGCGTAGCGATGTTTCCATCTTCTCCATATCGCCCCGCAGATTCTCGATGTCACCACGAAGCGATGTTTCCATTTTCTCCATATCACCACGAAGCGTATTCTCCGTCTTAGCCAGATCAGCCTTGGTCGCTACTCGCTCATTAATCGCATCTTGCACCAGTATCACCACCGATTCCGCTTGTTTGGCCTCCATGCCGGAGTCCTTCAAGCCTTGTGCCATCTTCAGTGTATCAAAAGCTATATCAGTCATTTATTCCTCTCCCATCTCGTTGTTCATTTCACTTGGCCGGAAAACCGACCCTTGCCCCGCGGGGCATAAACCTCACGGGAGGCAGCCCGGATTATTGTTCCCTCTGCATTACTGCCGCATCCGGCGACAGTTCGGGACTGCTCTCAGGAGTTACTTTATATGGAAGTCTTCGAGGTTGTCAAATACTTACATAGCAACCGAATAGATCAGCAAATTATCGCAAAGGGAACAGTACGAGGATTATCTCATTACGGGAAGTGGTGAGTAATAATTTACCCGATTTGGTACAAAACTCAGTGATGAATAAATTTAGTCATTTTATATTGACTATATTTATTCATTATGCCAGGCTAGTGATATGGACCCGAGATTTCTACCCCATAACACCCACCTGGAAAACCCTGCCGGGTTTACTGAACAGGACCCTCAACTGCGCCTGCTAAGCCGTCAAACATATCAATATCGTTCAGATGTGTTAGATGATTTAGTTGTTGCAAAGCCGGGTATTTACACTCTGGGAGGAGGGCGGCAAATCGGCAAATCGACCTTGTTGAAACAGTGGATAAGTGAATTGCTGGCACAGGGTGTCGCACCCGTATCGATCAGTTTTTTTACAGGCGAACTTATCGATGACCACCATAGCCTCCTGAGGTTGATGCAGGCTCAACTGGGCGATTCGCATACGGATTCCATCAACTACCTGATTATAGACGAAGTAACCTATATTCAGCAGTGGGATAAAGCAGTTAAATTCGCCGCAGACGCGGGCATGCTGGAGCGTACCGTCCTGGCGCTGACCGGTTCGGACCTGGGTTTAATCAGGGATGCGCGCATGCGCTTTCCCGGACGGCGCGGCGGGGCTGAGGTGGTTGATTTCCACATGTATCCGCTTTCATTCAGGGAATGCCTGAAGCTGAAAAACCCGGACATCAATATCGATGATATCGTCTGCCGACCCGGGCAGCCTGAAGCAGACATTCTCGATACAATTTATGGGGAATTCGATCAGTACTTGATGCATGGCGGTTATTTGACAGCAATAAATGACCTGGCCGGGACCGGGCAGATAAATCAAACCACCTTGAATACGTACTCCGACTGGATAAGAGGCGATGTGCTGAAACGCGGCAAGCACGAAAATTACCTGCGTGAAATCATGACTGCTATTATCAAACGCTACAATTCACAGGTCACATGGAACGCCCTGGCTCGTGACCTGTCCATTGATCATCCCAAAACGGTGGCTGATTATATTGATGTGCTGGTGAATATGGACGCGGTCTTTGTACAGTCCGCCCTGCTGGAAGACAAACTGGTTGCCGCGCCCAAGAAAGCCAGAAAACTGATGTTCTGCGACCCCTTTATATTCCATGCCGTGCACGGCTGGGTGAATCCGTCCGGTGATCCTTACCATTCGCAGATCCTGCCGCTAGTTCGTGATCCGGAATGGGCCTCCCGCCTGGTTGAGGCTGCCGTGGTCACTCATCACCGCCGTTTTTTCCCCACATATTACATCAAGGCCCGGGGTGAAGTGGATCTTGCCTATGTCAATAACGGGCAATGCTATCCTGTTGAGATTAAATGGACCAACCAGTTACGACCCAAGGACATCAAACAGGTCAACCAATATCCACGGGGTGAAATCTGGACTAAAACCAGATCCTGGGGCGACATAAACTCGACTAAAACCTATCCATTACCGCTGAAATTGCTTCAGATAAACAGGGTCGGACCTGCTTAACCCTACCTATCTCTTTGTTTCCATTGAGTTGATTTGTTGCAGGGGTCTGCTTTGCTCCCTTAAACCCCATTTTTTGTCGTCGAAACCGAGGTTTTAAGATTCTTTTCCCTATACAGCTTACTCCATTAACCCAGAGACAATGGAAACACATAGTTAGGCAGGTCCGGCCCTATTTCTCTGCATGAAAAAACGCTGTAGTCCCTCCTTAAGGAGATGAGAGTTTACGTCATAAAGAACTACGTGCCGTTGCGTTGGAACCTCCCGTGTCGGAGGTAATGGATGACCTGGGCAATTACTGCGTTGTTTCTCATAATGAAGGGGTGGGTGGCAGGTATTTGAATGTGGTCCCGCATCCCTGTCAGTTTCGTATGCTCGACGGAGACCTTGCCGTCATCAGCGCCGGGTATCAGCATGGATAATAGCAGGTTGATGCTGCGGGTGCCGGCTATTATGCCCAAGTCGAAATCGGCTGGACCAAGACGGATGGGGACGCTTGCGCTATCCGTGCCGAGTTGCAGACCCGCAGCGCCGTTGATCAGGCGGAAACCGGGGACGTTTCCCAATTTATCCACCACTTCGCTGCCCTGATTAGGCGGCGCCAGCATCACGACCCGTTGCAGGCCAGGAATGTCATTATCCTCAAGATAGTGCCGGAGCAGGATGCCGCCCATGGAATGGGTGACAAAATGAATATTCTCTCCGTCACATTTCTCCAGCGCCGGCTCAATGGCGAGACCCGCCAACTTTTCTATCGGGAATTGTCTTGAGGGATAACCCTGGTTGATGGGTGTAAAACCCTGTTCCTCAAGTTCACGCGCCAGCTTGTTCATGGAGCGCTCGGTCCTGGCCAGACCATGCAGCAGGATGACACATGAGGAAGTGGCCTCCAATGAGAACAGAACCAGCAATATGAACGTGACTGTTTTCAAAGCACAGAGCCCGACGCGTAAAAGTACATGATTATCTGGGTGAGATCATACTTTTGTTTCTGGCCCCTGTCACGTCGTTGACTTGCGTCTCACTACTTCTATATTTTACTTTTTTACCACCTCGGTATAAAATGGTAAATATGAAAATTAAACGTACTGTTTTCAAAGGGTTAAATGATCACTTAACCAGGCCGGAAGTCCTGATTCTGCTCGGCGCCAGGCAGGTTGGGAAAACCACCCTGATGAATGATCTGGCAACGACTGCAGCGGAGAAGTTTCAGCATATCCGGTTTTTCAATGCTGAGTTCCCTGATGACCTGCTGTTTTTCTCCAGGCCGGAACGGGAATTATTTTATGATCTGACGAAAACACCCGATACGATCATTTTTATCGATGAGTTTCACTATATCAAAAACATCTCGAAAATCTTCAAGGGCATATACGACGCTCAAAAGAGAATTAAAATTGTGGCCAGCGGGTCGTCATCACTGGAAATTCATAAGCACCTCCGGGAGAGTCTGGCCGGAAGAAGGAGTATATTCAAAGTTTACCCATTATCTTGGGAGGAATGGAGGCAGACCGGCGGTTCAATTGAAGAGTTTACCGTATTTGGCGGCATGCCCGGGCTTGTTCACCTTGCAAGCAAAACTGAGAAAATGGAATATCTCTCACAAATCGTTCAAGCATATATTCTCAATGATATCAAGGGCTTGCTCAGGGAAGAGAACATTGCGGCATTTAATCACCTGCTGTATTATCTGGCAGAAAACCAGGGACAGATCACCCCCACCGCCAATCTTGCAAGAGAGATCAGGTTATCAAATATGACGGTGGTGAATTACCTTGATATCCTTGAACAAACCTATGTTGTGTTTGGGCTTCACAGTTTTTCCAGAAGGCTGTCCAACGAATTAAAGAAATCAAGAAAATATTATTTTTTTGATAATGGCATCAGGAATGCCATCATCAAAAATTTTGCCGCGCCCCAAGAAAGAAGCAATACTGGTTTTCTGTATGAATCCCATGTTTTCCTTGAACTTCATAAAAGATTGCGCGCCAACACAGAATTACAGTTTTGGCGCAACAGGCAAGGCGATGAGGTTGATTTCATCTGGTCTGAAAATCAGGTTCCTGTCCCCATTGAAGTTAAACAGAGTTGGTCAGGACGAAACCTACCGCAAGGCCTGCGTAAGTTCCTGAAAAACTACCCTGAAGCCCCATGTGGAATATTGGTCAATGCGGACACAAGCGCGGAGCGGCAATTAAATGGGCGAACGATCAAATTGAAGAAATTTGATGAAGCAATCTTGTGTACATAGTTGCCTGATTTACCGGATATTTGTGCACTATGGTTGCATTTTTGCTGCCGGCTTGCCGCAGCCACAAGCTTCAGGGCCTTCAATCACAACACCTCCGGCAGCAGCAAGTCGCTGTCTCAACTTCGTGATAGTGATGCGTGGTAGATAAGCAATAAAGTTATGATATTACGAGGGTTTATTGTTATTAACGGCATAATTGTAACGTATACAGGGGCAGAAATGTAACTATTGGGCAGGTTCGGTTTTGCGTGTAACAATGGTGAGAACGCCGGATGCAATAGCTGGCATGCATTATGGGGAGCGGAGTGACCGCACGCGGGCGGGGCGCCCGCACTCCCAGGATGGTCTTGTCAGGTCTGCTCCCAGGGCAGTTTGTGAAAGCGCCAGCCGTTCCGGTTGCTGCGGTGGCGGTTTTCGTCCAGGTCGCCTTCAAAGCCTTCGGCAATGTTTACCGTGTGCCGGTAGCCATGCTGTTCCAGCAGTTGCGCCGCGAGCATTGAACGTTTGCCGCTGCGGCAGAGGGTCAGGATGGTGGTGTTCTTGCTGCCCGCGCCCAATCGTTCGATCACCTTTTGAGCAAAGTCCGGGTCGGTAGTCCAATCGGGCGCTTCCTGCAAGGGTATGTGGACGGCCCCGACGGGGTGCCCCACGTAATCAAACTCGACCTTTGAGCGTACATCAAGCAGGATTGCGTCGGGGTTTTCCTGGAGCATCAGCCAGGCCTGTTTGGGGTCAACTTCGGCAACCATGTTATGGTCCTCCTGTTGGTACTATATCGTTTGTGGTTTGAATGTCGGCGATGATGGATTGCGCCGCGCGCAGTGGATCAGGTGCTTGTGTAATCGGGCGGCCTACCACCAGGTAGTCTGCGCCGTCAGCAATCGCCTGGCGTGGTGTCAGTGTGCGTTTGTGATCGTGATGTCCGACCTCGGCAGGGCGGATGCCCGGGGTAACGATCAGGAAATCCCGGTCGCGAAATTCCCGGCGCAAGGCGCGCACGGACGAACCGGATGCAATCAAGCCTTCACAGCCGGCATCCAGGGCTTGCCGCGCCCGGCGCAGGACGATGTTGTCGGTGTTTGGCTTGGCGCCGTCCGGGGATAGCTCCTTCAGGTCAGCGGCGTCCATGCTGGACAGTACGGTGAGCATCAGCAGGCTGGGTTTGCTGTTCTCGCCGCGCCCGCGTTTCGCGGCCGTAACCGTGGAACTGCCGCCATGGATGGTCAGCAACTCCAGCCTGCCGTTGAATTCATTGGGCATGTTGGCCAATGCAGCTTGCACGGTGCGGTCGATATCATTGATTTTCAGGTCCAGAAAAACCTTGTTGCCGGCCTCTAGCAACGCGCTGATGAACGGCCAGCCTTCTCCAAGGAACAGTTGCCAGCCTACTTTATAGAAATTGACCGTGCTGCCGAGCTGTTCGATCAGGTTTTCAGCTTCGGCCGCACGATCGAAGTCCAAAGCGATGATCAGCCGATCAGCGGGCGCGAGCTTTGTTGGTGGAAATTCAGTTGCCATATATTACGTTTCTCGTAGTTATTCTAAGGAACCTCTGAAGATTAAGATTGTTGGTTCACTGCCATTTCCTCCGTACTATTCCCGCGAAATAAGAAATCTCTGGCGCTCATTGTCTTACAGAAGCCCGTCGTGTTCCAGCCGTCGGAGTACCTGCGCAGGTTGCAGCTCGGCCAGGGGGGTTGTCCTGAATACGGCCTCATCCCTGTTCAAGGATAGTACGCGCTCGCGCTGGCCGACTGCGTGGTTGCGGCGCCAATCAGTGGGGCCGAATAAGCCGTAGACCGGGATGGGGCCGCAGGCGAGCAGGTGCATGGGACCTGAATCATTGGTAACGGCAATCCTGGCCTGGCCGGCCAGCGCGACCAGTTGCAGAAATGAAAACGCCGCATTGGCATTCACGCCGGTGATACGGGCCAGGTCAGCATTTGTATGCCGGTCTTGCTCACCGCCTGCCCAGACCGTGACATAGCCTTGTTGCGCCAGGGACAGGGCCAATTCCCCGAAGTAAGGCCAGCGTTTTTCCTGGCGCCGGGCGCTGGCGCCCGCATGCATGATGACGAGTTTTCGGTCCGGCAGGTCCCGCTCCTGCAACCATTCGCTGACTTTGTGCTGGTCCGCTGCGGAAGGGCGCAGGCAGGGAACGACGCCGTCGGTGGAAATCCCGGCGGCCTCCAATATTTCCAGCATCCTGTCATGGATATGGCGCTGCCCGGTATAGCGATCTTGCGGGTGCAGGTTATAGGGAAAGCGCGGGTGGTTGCCGGCCTGCTCCGGGATTCCCGAGAGGCCGCACAGCGCGCCGGTACGGTCGTTGGACTGCAAGTCGTACACCCGCAGAAAACCTTGTTTTCGCACCCACAGGGCGGTTGCCAGGGTGGAACGCAAGCTGCTGCGGTCAAACGTCTTCAACTCCAGGTTGGGCCAGGTCTCAAACAATTTGATATAAGAAGGACTGGTGAGAAGAACGCAGCGGCGCGGTGCGTGGTGTTGTAAAATCCGATCAATCAGACCGGTGGCCATGACCACATCGCCCAATGCCCCGAGCTTGATGATCAGTATATCCTTACGCATCGGCCAGGGGATTGTGATATTCCTCTAGAAACACTGGCAGGCTAGCGGAAAACAGGGCTTTGTACAGGCCGCTGAAACGAGTGTTTAACTGGCGCGCCTGTTCGTACAAGGTGAGGGTCGGGTTCAGCATTCGTTCCAGGGTAAAGCTGCAAAACGTGGCGATAGGTGGCCGGATGTTCAGGTTGTTGAAAGAAGTGTTCATCCGGCGAGCCAGTGCATACAAGGCCAAGGTCTGGTCCAGCATTTGTCTCAAGGTAAAGCTGCGATTCGATGCGATAGGCGGTTGCGCGTACAGGTTGCTGAAAGGAGCCATCATCCGGCGTGCGCCTGTTCGTACAAAGCCAGGGTCTGGTCCAGCATTCGTTCCAGGGTAAAGCTGCGGTTCGGCGCGATAGTTGGCCTGGCGTTCAGAAAGTCCTGAACCTTTTCCGCGATGGCAGCCCTGTTACCCGGTTCCACCAGGCCGTCAGGCTGCAGTTCTTCCAGCACTTCGCGGGCGCCCCCGTGGGCGTAGGCGACTACCGGACGCCCCAGCGAGAGCGCTTCCAGCGCAGTCCTGCCGAAGGCTTCGGGGATGTTTGCCAGCGACATGACGACATCGGAGATACTCAGCAGTTCGCGCAGGTCGTGACGCTGACCCAGGAAGCTGATGTCGTTTCCCAGACCGTGCCGGTTAACCATCCGGGTTAACTCCTTGAGGAACCTTTCACGGCGCGGTTCCGCGCCGCCCGCAACCAGGCCGTGGACATGGGTTCCGGCCTGATTCAGACGCCCGATGATATCGATAAAATCCAGGTGGCCTTTCCAGCGGGTGATGCGGCCGGGCAGGGTAACCAGTGTCTTGCCCTGCAGTTGCGGCTGGTCAGCGCGCCAGCGCGCCAGCCACGTCGCGGAAGGTCGGTAGCCCTCGGGGAAAGAATCGGGATCCACGCCACGGTGAATGATCGATATCTTACCGGGATCTACGCGGGGGTAATTTGCGATGATGTAGTCATGGATAAACTTCGAAATGGCTATCACCTTCTGTCCTCGGGTCATGACAGCGCTGTAATGGCCGACGCGGTAGGGGCCGTGTACCGTGGTGATGAACACGGGCCGTCTGGCCTCGGGCATGTTTTTCCAGGCAAGGTAACAGACCCAGGCCGGCAGGCGCGAGCGCGCATGCAAGATATCCACCTTTTCTTCCAGCAGGAAACGTCGCAGGCGAAATGCCAGCAGCAGTGTGAATGGGGACTTTTTGCCGACAGGCCAGGTATAGTGCCGGGAACCGCCGGCGGTGAGTTCAGCCGTCAGTGACCCACCGGCGGACATGACCAGTGAACGATGGCCGCGGCGCGCCAGTTCAGCGGCCACATCAAGAGTCCCGCGTTCCACCCCGCCCGTTTCCAGGGCCGGCAGCGTTTGCAGTACGGTCAAGGACATGTTGCGATACCGGCTGTTTGCGCCAGCAATCCTTTCTCCAGCAGCAGGTCGGCGCAACGATCGGCTTCAGCGAGTGTCCGCGGTGAAACAGGCAGCTCTGCCACAACATCGTTGCCGCCGTGGGCGCCGACGAAGCCGTCCTTGAGCAATTGGTCGACTGCGCGATGCAGGCGGCTTGCGGACTTTCTTTGCAGCGGCAGCAGGCCTACGCGACAGCTGGAAGAGAGCGCCTCGCAAATCATCGAAACACTGTCTTCGGTTACCCATACATCGCGGGCGCGAGCCAGCGCCTGCGCCAGCCAGTCACGCCCACAGTCGTCCCAGAACACGACGTCCACGCGGTCATTTTTAAGTCCGGCAAGATCATGCGCGAGTTGCACGGGGGTACGCGGAGAATTGGCCACGGTCCAGTTACGGGGCGACGGGCGCGCCAGCAATTGCCTGATGCGCGCCAGCAACGCGTCAGGGTCCATGCGGTAATGCCGGGAAGGTCCGCCAATCAGTATCAGGCCCTGTTCCGCATCGTGGTTGTGCGTTGGCTGTATGGGGTTAAGTGCGCCTGCCGTTACGATGACATTATCTCTCGCCGGCGGGTCGTCATGGGCCGGGACCAGGCAGTAATCGAACCAGCCCAGCGGTAGGCTGGGACGCATGAGCACGACGGTCCTGGCCCGGTGTGCCCGGCGCACAGCGAGCAAGGCGGCATGAGTTGCGTGGCCGGCGCCGATCGCCACCAGCGGCGCCGGCAGAGCGCCTGTCCAAGGCGTTTTTCCGCTGACGCAGGATGCCAGGGAGCGGCTCAACGGTGGCGCCGTTACCTGGTATGTTATCAGCGGTACGCGCCGGCGCAGGGCATCAATTAACCCGGTCGACTGGCTCAGGTGGCCGCGTTTACCGTCACAGATCTGCCAGAGGATGACAGGGTCGCATGAGACTTGACGGGATGTGAGGTTCAAACCGGTTCAGGCAATAGCTTCCAGCGTGAACTCGGCTCCACAATAAGGGCATTTTGCCGTGCCCGTTTCCTCTATCGGCAGGTACACCCGCGGGTGCGAATTCCACAGGCTCATGCTCGGCAGTGGGCAAGACAGGGGCAGATCCCGCCGGCTGATGACATAATGTTGCCGATCATTCGGCGTGTTGGCTCCGATCGCATTCATACTGCCTGCGCAACCTCGCGGGATTCTTCCACATAGGTCAGCCATTCCGGGCGCCGGACCTTGCGACCATTAACCTGGTCGAAAAACATGTTCTGGAGTTTCCTGGTGACCGGGCCGCGCCGGCCGGTCCCGATTGCCCGGTTGTCCAGTTCCACTACGGGGGTGACTTCCGCCGCAGTGCCGGTAAAAAATGCCTCGTCGGCAATATAAACCTCGTCCCGGGTCAGTCGTTTCTCAATTACCTCCATGCCCAGGTCGCGGGCGAATACCATGATGGTATCCCGGGTTACGCCTTCTAACGCGGAGGTCAGGTCCGGGGTGTAAATAATACCGTCGCGTACAATGAAGATGTTCTCGCCGCTGCCCTCGGCGACATAGCCCTCGTTGTCCAGCAGCAATGCCTCGTCGTAGCCGCATTCCAGGGCTTCGTGCAACGCAAGTATGGAGTTGATGTAATGACCGACGGCCTTAGCCTTGCACATGGAGATGTTGACATGGTGGCGGGTGAAAGAAGATGTTCGGATACGGATGCCTTTTTCCAGCCCCTCATCGCCGAGGTAGGCGCCCCATTCCCAGGCCGCAACTGCTACGTGAACGCTGAGATTGTTCGCACGCAGACCCAGCGCCTCGGACCCGTAAAAACAGATCGGCCGAAGATAGGCCGCCGACAGGCCGTTCTCCAGCACCACCGTGGCGCAGGCGTCATTAATTTCGTCGAGGGTGTGGGGTACGCGCATTCCCAGGATATGCGCAGATTGGAACATGCGCCGAGTATGGTCGTGTAACCTGAAGATAGCCGCGCCGCGCGACGTTTCATAGGCGCGCATGCCTTCGAACACCCCCACGCCGTAATGCAGGGTGTGTGTAAGTACGTGAACTTTCGCATCCCTCCAAGGAACCAGTTCCCCGTTGAACCAGATTACGCCGTCGCGATCAGCCATTGACATCTTGTGTTTCCTTTAACATTTGGACATTATGATAATTTAACCTGTCATTCTATCATCAAACTGCAGAAACCGCGCATCCGGGCGCCAGCCCGCCAATCTGACGCGGGCGAGACGCCCGCGCTCCCAGGAAAAACGGTGAAACACAAAGTATGCTCATGCCCTGGACAGGTCAGGAAAATCGGGCCAGGTGTTCCCTGACTTTTTCCGTAACGGTATTCACGGCGATGGTATCGATGTTCCGATTCGGGGCCGTATGCCAGGCCGCTAGAGGTCCCCAGGGGTGGTAGCGTTCCGGGTTGCCGGGTCCAAACAGGGTAAACGAACAGGTGTTGACCGCGGCGGCAATGTGGCCGAGGCCGGAGTCATTACCGAGAAACAGGGTCATGCGTTCCATCACTGCGGCGGTCTGCAACAGTGTCGCGCGACCGCACAGGTTGATACAGGGCAGGCGCACGTGTTCGGCAATGAGTTCCGCCTGCCGGTTATCAGCTTCGTTGCCCAGCAGCGCCAGCGCGTCGAACTCGTCGCTGAGTTCATTGGCCGCCAGCGCGTAGTTTTCCGCCGGCCAGATCTTTTTTTCCCAGTTAGCGCCGGGACCGATGCACAACCACCTGTTGCCGCGCAGTTGCCGGCAGACTGTTGCGGCATAATCCTTGTCCGCCGGTCCCAGCCACAATCCGACAGGCGGTATTTCCCGGCTTCCGATTAGTGGCGAAAGAGTGGCAAAATGTTGCTCCACCGCGTGGGGTTGCCCGCCCCTGCCTGGCTTGGTGAGCCGTTTTTCTGCCCTGACCAGGCGGGCGAGGACATCCGTGCGCAAATCAACCACGATCTCATAGCGTTTGCGGCGCAATTCCCACAGCAGAGCCGGCGCCCCGCGTAACCACCGTTGCTTTTGTTTATGATAAATCTCGCCCCGGTACGGACAATGCAGGAACAGCATGGACGAACGCGCATCACCCACGATATCAATGGTCGCGGTCTCATCATACCGATGCAAGGACTCCAATACCGGAGTCGTCAGCAACGCATCGCCGATATTGCTCAGCGTGATGAACAGGAAGTTGCTCATTATTTCCCTATACAAAAGCGGGAGAAGATTTCCCCGAGCAGGTCGTCAGCGCTATACTCGCCGGTGAGTTCGCCGAGTTTGCGTTGTGCCCGGGACAGGTCTTCGGCAAACAGTTCGGGTGCGCGCGTGTGCTGGTACTGCTGTGCGGCCTGTTCCAGCGCTTCTTCGACTGCGTGCAGGATGTTGAGGTGGCGGGTATGGGCAATGAAGCTGTTCTCCGATACGTCCGCGCCGGCCACCATGGTCGTTATTTCCTGTTTGAGCGCGTCCACGCCCGCGCCCGTCATGGCGGAGATATACAGTTCACGCGTGTCGTTTGCCGATGAGGGTTTGCCGGCGTCATGGCCGGTGAGGTCGATCTTGTTAAACACGTACAACAGTTTTTCCGCGCCCAGGTCTGCGGCGATGCTCTTGAGTTCACCGATATCTTCCAGGGTCGCATCGGCGATGAGAATGACCACGTCCGCGTTGTTTGCCGCTGACCTGGCGCGCCGGATGCCTTCCTGCTCGACCTGGTTGCCGGTTGTTCTTATCCCTGCGGTGTCGGTGATGCGGACCGGTATGCCGCCAATCAGGATCTGTTGCTCGATGGTATCCCGGGTGGTGCCGGGCAACGGCGATACAATCGCCCGCTCAATTTCGGCGAGGCGGTTCAGCAGGCTGGATTTCCCTGCATTGGGTTTGCCGATGATCGCAATGTTCAAGCCTTCCGCCAGCAGCCTGCCGGTTTCGGCGCCGGCGCAAATTTCGGCCAGGCAGCGCCGGCAAGCCGATAACCGGTCTTGCAGTTCAGCCTGTTCCGTAGAGCCAACCTCCTCCTCCGGAAAGTCCAGCGTCGCCTCGACGAACATGCGCAACTCGATAAGCCTGTTTGCCAACTCATCCAGTCGGGAGGAAAACGCGCCCTGCATTGAGCGGGCCGCGCTGGATGCAGCCTGTTCCGAGGCGCTGCTGATCAGGTCCGCGACGGCCTCTGCCTGCAACAGATCGATCTTGTTGTTAAGAAAGGCCCGTTCGCTGAATTCGCCGGGGCGCGCATAACGGGCGCCCAGCGACAGGACGCGTTGCAACAGCAGGTTCATTACCACCGGCCCGCCGTGGCCGTGCAGTTCGGCGATGTCCTCGCCGGTATGTGAATCCGGCCCCTGGAAAAACAGCGCCAGGCCGCGATCCAGGACTTGTCCTTGCGCGTCGAGAAAGGTTGTCGGCCGGGCTTCCCGGTGTCCGGGCTTGGCCCCGCATATTGCCTTGACGATGTTGCCGCTGTCCGGCCCGGAGAGCTTTACGATCCCCACCGCTGCCTGTCCCGGCGCCGTGGCTATGGCCGCAATGGTATCTGTCTGTTCCGGCTTGCCGACCATTGCTGCCTCCTCACTTGGAAGCGGAAAGGCCCTCTTTTTCCAGGTTTTTTGTGATGAACCACTGCTGGGCAATGGACAGGATGTTGTTGGTTACCCAGTACAACACCAGCCCGGATGGGAAAAAAGCGAAGAACACCGTGAAGATGAACGGCAGGGCCTTCATCACTTTTTCCTGCAACGGGTCCATGGGGGCGGGGTTGAGTCTCTGCTGGATCAGCATGGTGGCCCCCATGATGATCGGCAGGACGAAAAACGGGTCCTTGCTGGAGAGGTCCTTGAGCCAGAAAATAAAGTCAGCCTGGCGCAATTCAACGCTTTCCAGCAGCACCCAGTACAGGGCCAGGAACACGGGAATCTGCACCAGGATCGGAAAACAACCGCCGAACGGATTGATTTTCTCCTCCTTGTATATCTGCATCATCGCCTGATTGAGGCGGGCCCGGTCTTCCTTGTAGCGGTCGCGCAGCGCGACTATCCGCGGTTGCACCCGGCGCATGTTCGCCATGGACCGGTAGCCCGCGGCAGACAGGTGGTAGAACAGCAGCTTGAGCAGGACGGTCACCAGGATGATGGCCCAGCCCCAGTTGCCGGTCAGGCCGTGCAAGCGTTCCAGGCACCAGAACAGCGGTTTGGCCAGGAACCACAGCACGCCGTAGTCAACGGTCAATTCCAGTCCTTCCGCCAGGGTTTCCAGCACGGATTGCTGCTTGGGGCCGATGTAAAGATGGCCTGTCAATTCTCCCTTTTGCCCGGGAGGGATAGTCAGGGTCGGGGAAACGCTGCCTATCGAATAATACCGGGAAGAGAACGAGCGGGTATAGTAACGATACGTGGCCTCCGTGTCCGAAGGCAGAACGGCGGTCAGGAAATAATGCTGTATCATCGCTACCCAGCCATTATTGACTTGCACGTCCGCATCCTTGTCTTCCATATCGCCGAAACTGATTTTTTCGTAGCGGTTGTCAGGAGTGGAGAGCACCGCGCCGGTGTACGTGTATAGCAGTCTTCTGCCTTCCCTGGACGGATCATCCCGTTTTATCTGGGTGTACTGGCGGCCTTCCCAATCGCCGCCGGAAGCGTTATCGATGATGTACTTGATCTGAACCCGGTAGGAACCGCGTTCGAACACGAATACCTTGGTTACCGCTATGCCCTCTGCGGAAGACCACTTCAACGGCACCTCCAGCCGCTCCCTGCCGGCGTCCAGGGTGTAGGTCTGCCGTTCCGTCGTGAACGTGTCCTTGTGAGTCGGCGCCACTTCGCCGACGATACCGCTTTGTATCACGTGGTACAGGGACGCGGAGTCATCCAGCAGTACGAAAGGCTGATCTTTTCTGTCCAACGATACCGGATAATCAGGCAACTCGGCATAGACGATGGTTCCGCCTTCGTCGATTTTAATGCGCAGCACGTCCGTCTCAACTGTCACGACAGCGCTGCCGGCGCCGTCCGATCTCTCCTTGGTCGGGAAATCGGGCGTAGACGGCTCGTCGGGTTTTATCTGTGGAATTCCCGGATCTTCATCAACAGGCGCCGATGCCTGCCCGGCAGCGCCGGACTGCGCGGCGCCATAGTCCCGCTGCCATGCTTCCCACAACATGATGGAGACCAGCGACAGCGCCAGGATGAGAATAAACCGCGGTGTATCCATAATATGATCGGACTAGGGAACGGGGTCTACGCCGCCCGGGTGAAACGGATGGCAACGGCATATGCGTTGAATGCTGAGCCGCAAGCCGCGCAAGGTCCCATGTTTTTCAATGGCTTCACAGGCAAAGTTCGAGCAAGACGGGTAAAAGCGGCAGTTCATGCCCAGGAAAGGGCTGACAAAGCGCTGATAACAGCGGATTGCTCCGGAGATTGTCCTGGAGATTATTGCGCGCATCGCAGAATCCTTTGCCAATGGGCCCTGAGAGACTGGTTCATTATCCTGCTTTCATCCGGCTTTATCTGTTGCTGCGCCAGGACCACGATGTCAAGGCCTGACAATATATCAGTGTGTGCGCGGAAACTTTCCCGTATGGTGCGTTTAACTTTGTTTCTGGTTACCGCGCCCTTCACCGCTTTCCTGGAAATCGCCAGACCGAGCCGCGCACAACCCTTATCGTTTCTGCGCGCCAGGACAACAAACTGCGAATCCCGGGAGCGGCAGGATGTCTTAAATACGTTATTGTAATCCGCTGCGCTGTTAAGTCTTTGTTTTCGCAGGAAACGGCTCAAGCGGACAAGCGCTTCCTGCCTTTGGCTCTGCGGGACTTCAGTATTTGTCGCCCGGCTTTGGTACGCATGCGAATGCGAAAGCCATGGCGGCGTTTTCGCTTGATATTGCTGGGCTGGTATGTACGTTTCATTGGCTATCTTTGCAGTTTCCGAAAATCGCAGGCATTTTACTTATATGGACGCCGGGTTGTCAACGAGGGCAGACCCTGCTTCCGGTTCTGTAATGATATTGTATTGGATATGTCCGTCCAACGGGTATAAACTTGAATGTCCCGTTCCCGTTTTATTCCGATGAGGCGCAGTTCGTAGATGTCAGCTTGGAAATTATGTCTTGACCGGCTTGCCGGAGAACTGCCTCCGGAGCAGTTCAATACCTGGATTCGTCCGCTGCAGGCGATAGAAGACAAAAACAAGTTGCGCCTGCTCGCGCCGAACCGGTTTGTACTCGACTGGGTCAATGAGAGATACCTGCAGCGCATCGATGAATTACTGCGTTCGGAAAACCGGGGCGGCAAGCTGGCCTTGTCTCTCGAGGTCGGCAGCCAGAAAACAGGGACCAGACAGCCGAAGAACAGGAAAGAGGCGAGTTCCGGCCGCAACTACCTGCCGGAGAACCTTAACCGCAGCTACAGGTTTACATCCTTCGTGGAAGGCAAGTCGAACCAGTTGGCGCGGGCCGCGGCGATACAGGTCGCGGAAAACCCGGGCACTGCGTATAACCCGCTGTTCATGTGCGGCGGCGTAGGTCTTGGAAAAACCCATCTTATGCATGCAATAGGCAATTCGATCCTGGAACACCGGCCGGGGATGAATGTTGCCTACCTGCACTCCGAGCGGTTCGTCGCCGACATGGTCAAGGCATTACGCCACAATACTATTGATGAGTTCAAACGAAATTACCGGTCTCTGGACGTGCTGCTGATCGATGACATCCAGTTCTTTGCCGGCAAGGACCGGTCGCAGGAAGAGTTTTTCTATACATTCAATACCTTGCTGGAAAGCAAAAACCAGGTAGTGCTGACCTGCGACCGTTATCCGAAAGAAGTTGACGGCATCGAAGGCCGCTTGCGATCCCGTTTCAGTATGGGACTGACTGTTGCGATAGAACCGCCGGAATACGAAACCCGGGTTGCCATCGTCAAATCCAAGGCGGAAGACACGGAGGTTGACCTGCCGGACAATGTCGCGTTTTTCATTGCCAAGCGCTTCGTGTCGAACGTGCGCGAACTGGAGGGCGCGCTGAACCGGGTCATCGCCAATTCCCGGCTGACCGGAGAACCCATAGACATTGAGTTCTGCCAGCATGCGTTGCGCGATTTGTTGCTGTTGCAGGAACGCCAGGTTACCCTGGAAAACATCCAGAAGGTCACTGCGGGGTATTACAAGATCAAGGTCGCGGATTTGCTGTCAAAGCGGAAAAGCCGCTCTATCGCGCGCCCGCGGCAACTGGCGATGGCCTTGGCGAAGGAATTGACCAACCACAGCTTGCCTGAAATCGGCGACGCCTTCGGGGGGCGCGACCATACCACGGTTTTGCACGCCCACAGGAAAGTGGCGGAACTGCGGCAAGACGATAACAGGGTTGAGGAAGACTACAAAAACCTGCTCAGCATCCTGACGATGTAGCATCAGTCCCGTGATACGAATAGCAAGAGAAACCGGGGGCGGTGGCCTGCGTTTGCGCTCAGGGTTTGGAAATTGCCGGCCAATTGGCGGTTCTGCCCCATACCCGGATACCGGTCCTGCTCTATCAGCGCGGGCATTCGGCATCACATTGTAGCCGGAATGTCACATAAACATCGCCGTATTGTCATATAAACCTTTCAGAATAATTCCCAGAGTTGACCTGACCCGGATTTCTCGCCAGGCGATGTGATCATCGCACCGGATGTTATCCGTCTACGGTACTACTGAACCCATACACCAGAAATCAGCATAACGCTTTAAGGAGAAATAACATGTTTAAAGCCATCAACAGGTATGCCTGTGCCATATTGGTGATCAGCACAATGGCCATGTTGACCATGCCGGCCCATGCAGCCAATGACGCATTGTTGGAGCTGTTGAAAATCCTCAGGGACAAGGGGGGCATCACCCAGCAGGAATACGAGTTGCTCAGGGATACTGCCCAGACGGACACAGGACCGGCTACCGTCGCGGAAACCTCCGCGCCAACTTCTGCCGAACCGACGCCGCAGGTGGTCGCCGCGGTCAAGCCGGCGCCGGAAATCACGACCAAGGGAAAATTGGAAATCAGCACAGATGAACACAAGTTCCGCATCGGCGGGCGCGCCCAGCACGACTTCACCCTGGTCGGCAATGACGGCGACGGCAACGTGGGGAGCAGTGAGCAGCAGTTTCGCCGGGCGCGTATCTTCCTGTCCGGCACGGCCTGGGAACACTGGGACTGGAAGTTCCAGTTCGACTTTGAGGACGCCGATGACAGCAGCATGTCAATCGAAGATGCGTACATAAAGTACAAAGGTTGGAGCCCGGCTGCCGTGACCGTCGGCCAGCGCAAGGCGCCGTTCTCCCTGGGCACGCTGACCAGTTCCAAGTACATCACGTTTATCGAACGCTCAGCGCCTACCGACCTGTTCTCCTCGGAGTCCATCGGTATCGGTGGTCGCTTACCCGGCATCACACTGGAGAACAGGGGCAAGAATCACTCACTTGCGGGTGGTTTCTACCTGATGCGGCAGCGCGGCGATGCCGCCGATATCGATACATTCACCGACAGCGCCGGGGATATCGTGGAGGTGGAACTGGGCACGGACTCTATCAGCGAGCGCAAGATTGACGATGGCTGGGGGGTCACCGCGCGAGCCACCTGGCTACCGGTCAACCGTGCCGGCAACCAACTGGTTCATGCCGGCGCCGCCCTCGGCTATAAACATTATCCGAACAAGAAGGTGAACCGTTTCCGCGTGCGCCCGGCTGTCTCCGAGGGGGACCGGATCGTGGATTCCGACGGGTCGGTTGCGGCCGATAATTTCCTGGGTTTGAACCTGGAAGCGGCCAGCATCTGGGGTCCGTTCGCGGCCAGCGCGGAATACTATTACGGTGATTTTGACGGTACCGGCGCCACCGGCGCCACCGACATGGAAGGGTTTTACGTCCAGGGCAGTTATTTTCTCACCGGGGAGAACCGCCGATATAAAAATGGCGCGTTCACCAGTGTTAAAGTGAAAGACCCGGTCGGCAGCGGCGGTTGGGGCGGTTGGGAAGTGGGTTTGCGCTACAGTTCCACTGATCTCGGTTCGGGTATCGGCGCAGATTCCGGCGATGTGCTCACTGCCGCGCTGAACTGGTATGTGAACAACAACATGATGTTCAAGCTGAACTACGTCAAAACATTCTGCGATCGCGGCAGCGACACCTGTGACTGGGGCATGGGCGACGGCGACCCCGAATACCTGTCATTCCGCACCCAGGTGTTTTTCTAGCCTGATGAGTGCATTTGCCGGGTTGTATGCGAGAAGCGGAATCCAGCGAGATAAAGGGTCGCCCTTCGGGCGACACAGTATTTAACTGGACTCCCGCTTTCGCGGGAGTGGATCAGTGGCAGGGTGGCACTGTATTCGACTGGACTCCCACTTTCGCGGGAGTGGTTCGTGGCAGGGCGATACAATATTTGACTGGACTCCCACTGTTGGGGGTGTGGTACGAGGACATCCCGCAGCTTGTCATCATGTTGTAATATAATAGCTGTGTAATAGTCAGATGCTACGGGAAAGTCAAACCATGAAAGGCAAAATTCTCCTTGTTGAGGATGAAGCCCCGATCAGGGAAATGCTGGGCTATGCGCTGATGAAAGAGGGCTATACGTTCCGCGAAGCGGCAGATGTCGAAGAGGCCCGGCCGCTGATTACTGATGACAGACCTGATCTGCTCCTGCTTGACTGGATGTTGCCGGGCATGAACGGAGTCGATTATGCGAGGCGTATTCGCAACAATCCCGATACCAGTGATATCCCGATTATCATGTTGACGGCACGGGGAGAGGAGGGGGACAAGGTGCGTGGTCTGGATACCGGCGCGGATGACTACATCACCAAACCCTTTTCCACGAAGGAACTGCTGGCGCGCATCAGGGCGGTAATGCGGCGTACAAAAGATACGGATGCCGAGGGTATAATCACCGTAGAAGGCCTGGCCCTGGACCCGGATACTTTCAGGGTTACCGTAGATGGAAAAGTCGTAGAGATCAGTCCGACGGAATTTCGCCTGTTGCACTTTTTTATCTCGCACCCGGAGCGGGTCTACACGCGCGGGCAGTTACTGGACCAGGTCTGGGGGCAGAATGTATATGTTGAAGAGCGCACCGTGGACGTTCACATTCGACGCTTGCGCAAAACCCTGGAACCGTATCAGTACAGTCACTTGGTTCAAACAGTACGCAGCGTCGGGTATCGTTTCTCCACCAGGAATTAAATGCATCCTGACCTGTTCCGGCTCGGTTTCATAGTTGTTCTTTCAGGGTTTGCGGGGCTGCTTGCGGGCAACGTGTTCGCCGGCCTGGCAATCGGTTTACTCGCTTGTTTGATCTGGCAACAGCGAATATTGAGATACATCAGCAAGTCCCTGCGCCATGGACATGAGCAAAAAAATCCCCCCGATGTCCCGGGCGTCATCAATGAGATAATCCGGGGGATCGATGCCCTGCGCGCACATCACAAGCAACGGGAAGAGAAACTTGCCGGTTTTCTGTCGCGTTTTGAGGAAGCGACCGAGGCCTTGCCCGATGCCGTTATCGTAATGAATGTTTCCGGACAAGTGGAATGGGCCAATACAAAAGCGTCCGAATACCTCGGCATCCGATTACCCCGGGACCGCGGCCAGCGTATCACCCATATTATCAGGCAACCTGAGCTGCTGAATTACCTGGCGGATTTGGCCAAGGGTTCAACGCCAGACGGCCTGTTTATCTCAGCCCCGGTGGACGTAGAGGTCGGCCTGGAAATCAGGATCACCAGGTATGCGGAATCGTCGCTGCTGCTGGTGGCGAGAAATGTCACTGATATTCAGCGCGCCAACCGGATGCGCAAGGATTTTATTGCCAACGCGTCCCATGAATTGCGCACGCCAATCACGGTGATTTCAGGTTATCTCGAAGCCGTGGAAAATGAAGCCAACGACCAGATGCCGGAGTGGGGACCACGAATAAAACAAATGCGAAACCAGACCAGGCGTATGCAGAGCCTGATCGAGGACCTGCTGAAATTGTCCAAGCTGGAGAGCAGTCACTCTGCAAACCTCAATACTGAAGTTGACATGGCAGAGTTGATCTCGGTGGTTCACGGCGAGGCACAGACTCTCAGCGGTGAGCAAGACCATAGTTTCTCCCTGGACACACAGCCCGGGTTGCTGGTAAAAGGAGACTATGACAGCTTGTACAGCGCATTTTCCAACATTGTTTTCAACGCCGTGCAATATACCCCGCGCGCCGGGGCAGTCGGGATAAAATGGTATCGCACCGGAACGGGCGCGTGTTTGGAAGTAACCGATTCCGGCGAGGGTATCCCGGCAGAGCATATTCATCGCGTAACGGAGCGTTTCTATCGTGTCGACAAGAGCCGTTCCAGGGAAAAGGGAGGCACCGGTCTCGGGCTGGCCATTGCCAAACACGTTATGGTTCAGCACGATGCCGAATTGCACCTAAGCAGTGAGCCAGGCAACGGTACAACAGTTAAATGCGTGTTTCCCGAACACCGGGTGGTTCAACTTGCGCAGACACCCGGCAAGCAGGAATGATGGCTGGCTGTGGTTTGAGGTTTTGCCTTGAATACCAGTCGGCCCTTTGCGGACTCGACAGTTGGCGTCGAATCATGTTGCCATGCGCGCTGTAATATTATCTTAACAATCATGGTGTTCAATACGACAGACCTCATTGTGAAATCTTGAATGAACCTTACAGGAGATTATGTCGTGACAAACAAACTTATATTCAACGTTTTCTTCATCCTCGCACTGGTGTTTTCTACGGCGGCAAAGGCGATTGAGTTGGACCCGGACCTGCCTGACTACAGCAAGTCCAGTGGCGTATCAGGCAACATCATCAGCGTAGGGTCCGATACGCTGGCAAACCTGATGACGTTGTGGGCGGAGGAGTTCAAAAAACTCTATCCCAACGTAACAGTTCAGATCCAGGCAGCCGGTTCTTCCACCGCGCCACCGGCGCTGACGGAAGGAACCTCCAACTTCGGCCCGATGAGCCGCAAGATGAAGGACAAGGAAATTGCCGGTTTCGAGACAAAATACGGTTTCAAACCGACTCCCGTCGCAGTGGCGATCGACGCGCTTGCGGTATATGTACACAAGGACAACCCTGTTTCAGGCATGACCATTCCGCAGGTCGATGCGGTATTTTCCGCGACCCGCAAGTGCGGTCATCCGGAGGACATCACCCGCTGGGGCCAACTGGGACTCGACGGCGCCTGGGGTAACAGGCCGGTGCAGTTATATGGCCGTAATTCGGTCTCAGGCACGTATGGTTACTTCAAGAAGGTTGCGCTTTGCAAGGGAGACTACAAGAATAACGTCAATGAACAACCCGGTTCGGCTTCCGTTGTGCAGGGCGTTACCAAGTCCATCAACGGCATTGGCTATTCCGGTATCGGCTACAAGACATCCGGCGTGCGCGCGGTGCCGTTAAGCAAGCGCGGGGACGAGTACACCGATGCCACGCCGGCCAATGCCGTGAACGGCAGCTATCCGCTGGCGAGGTTTCTCTATGTTTACGTAAACAAGTCGCCAAACGACCCGCTGCCGCCACTGGAACGGGAATTCGTCAGGATGATCATGTCCAAGACCGGTCAGGAAGTGGTCGTCAAGGACGGTTATATCCCTTTGCCTGCGAAGGTTGCCGAAAAGCAGTTAGTCCTCATCGGCGCTTCAGAACCGGCGGTGAACTGATCGTTTTTCGGAAGAGCAGATATATTTCTTAGCGTATTCTTCCATGGGTGAGACAGACAAGACATCGCTGTTGACTGACTTCAACTCTACCGCCGCAGAGAAGCACCGTTATTACCGCCACCTGAAGGATGTCGCAATGCGCTACCTGATGGCGCTGGGCGGTATCAGCGTCATCATTGCGATAGTGCTTATCGCGTTTTACCTGATTTACGTGGTGTTGCCGATGTTCAAGCCACCGCACATTGAACAGGTTGCAAGCTACCCGGTCCCGGCGGACCTGAACACCGGGAGCTTGTATTACGCGCTGGAAGAACAGCGTGAAATCGGTCTGCGGGTGACCAACGACGGCCGTGTCGTGTTTTTCAATACACCGGACGGCAGCCTGGTACACCAGCAATTCCTCGCAGAACAGACCCAGGCCGAGTTCACCGCGTTCGCAGCAGGCGACCCGTCCCAGCGGCTTCTTGCTTTGGGTCTCGAGGACGGCAGCGTATTGCTCGCGACACACGAGTACCATGTCAGCTACCCGAATGACGTTCGTGTCATTTCCCCGGGGATAGACTGGCCCGCAGGCAAGACGCCGCTGAAAATCGACGAGTCGGACAGGGCAATTACGCTGATTGCCGCGCAGTCGGATGATGATCAGACAACCATTGCCGCGCTGACGGAAGACCAACGGCTGTTGCTGATGAACATCGCAAAGGAGGAATCGTTATTCAGCGATGACGCGGAAACCATTGTCACGAAGAGTCAAATTCCGGTCGCAGGCCACGTCAGTTTCCTGTTAATGGATGTGGAACACAGAGAATTGTACGTCGCAGAACAACGCGGGTTGATTTCCTATTACGATATCAGTGACAAGGCAGAACCCGAACTGGTGCAACGGGTGCAGGCGGTCAACGCACCGGCGGAGATTACCAGCCTGTCGTTTCTCAGTGGCGGTATTTCCATCCTGGTGGGCGATTCTGATGGAAATATCGTCCAGTGGTTTCCCGTTCGCGATGCGGAAAATAACTACACACTGGAAAAAATACGCGGTTTTGATTCACAATCGGCGCGCATCACCGCCATTGCGCCGGAATACTTCAGGAAGGGTTTCCTCGCGGTAGACGATACCGGCTACCTGGGCATTTATCACACCACTGCGCATCGCACTGTGGAGCTGGAAAAAATCAATGACAACAGGCTGACGCAACTGGCCATAGCCCCACGCGCCAATGCGATGCTGGTGGAAGATGCAACCGGTACGCTGCAATTCTGGGAAATAGACAACGAGCACCCCGAAATTTCCTGGTCCTCCATCAGGGGTGAGATCTGGTACGAGAGCCGGGACAAGCCGGAGTATATCTGGCAGTCGTCCTCCGCAAGCAGTGATTTCGAACCGAAATTCAGTCTGACCCCGCTGGCTTTCGGCACCCTGAAAGCTGCATTTTATGCGATGTTGTTTGCCATGCCTTTGGCCATCATGGGCGCCGTGTACACCGCGTATTTCATGTCGGCAAAAATGCGCGGGCTGGTCAAACCGACCATCGAGATCATGGAAGCCCTGCCGACGGTAATACTCGGCTTTCTTGCCGGCCTGTGGTTTGCGCCGTTTGTCGAGCAGAACATGCCAGGCCTGTTTTTGTGTATGTTACTGTTGCCGGTGGGTGTGATAGCCGCCGCTTACTGCTGGAGCAGGCTGCCGGTGCAGTTTCGCCACCGGGTTCCGGAAGGCTGGGAGGCGGCGCTGCTCGTGCCCGTGATTATCGGCACGGCCGTTATCGCGTTCGCACTCAGCAAGCCGTTGGAGATAGCGTTGTTCGCGGGGAACATGCCGTTGTGGTTGACTGATGAACTCGGCATCACCTATGACCAGAGAAACTCCCTGGTGGTGGGCATTGCGATGGGTTTTGCCGTAATCCCGACAATTTTTTCCATCAGTGAAGATGCAGTTTACGGTGTGCCCAAACACCTGACGACAGGTTCACTGGCGCTGGGCGCGACGCCCTGGCAGACCGTGGTCAGGGTGGTGCTGCTGACCGCCAGCCCGGGTATATTTTCTGCGATCATGATAGGCATGGGCAGGGCGGTCGGCGAGACCATGATCGTGCTGATGGCAACGGGAAATACCGCGATCATGGACATGAATATCTTTGAGGGCTTCCGCGCCCTGTCAGCCAATATTGCGGTGGAGATGCCGGAATCCGAGGTCGGCAGTACCCACTATCGGATCCTGTTCCTGGCCGGGCTGGTGCTGTTCCTGGCGACATTCCTGTTCAACACCATCGCGGAAGTTGTCCGGCAGAGATTGCGCGTGAAATACAGTTCGTTATGAAAAAACAGGCCTCATTTTCAGGTTGGTTCAACAGCGGCGAACCCTACATCTGGCTGAATGCCGGCGCGGTCAGTCTGTCCATCATCATGGTCACCGGGCTGATCCTGTTGATCATGGTGCGCGGCCTGGGCCATTTCTGGCCGAGCAATGTTGCCGCGTTCGATTATACCGATAGCGACGGTTCAGTCATTCCGCTTGCCGGCGAATTAATCGATAACGAGTCAGTGCCGCGTGCCAGGTTGGGTGGGAATGACGACCGCATCCCGGCAGACCTTGATATTATCGAGCGGCGACTGGTGAAGATTGGCAACCGGGATTACCTGGGTTTCGACTACCGCTGGGTGCTTGAGGTCGCAATGGAAAACCTGTCCTACCCGAAAGATATCCTGGTCATAGAGCGGTATGAGTGGGGGAATTTCTATGGTTATCTTGAGGCCGTGAAGGAAAACGGCGAAGTAGTGAAAACCGGCTCGGACTGGGAGTCGTTCCAGCAATACCTTGCCGCGGGTCAGAAAATACTGGAGGAAATTCATCATATCGAGAAAAACCTGATCGGCGACATCAATTATCAGATGGAGCGCCTGCGCCTCCGGGAAAAGGGGCTGGCGTTGAAAGAGGAACCGGCGAACAGTCCTGTCTATGGGGAAATCGACGCACAGCGCGCCGCCCTGCAAACGGAGTACAACGGTTATATAGAGCGCCTTACCCGGTTGTATGAACAACTGAACAAGGCCTCTTTCGTGGCGACGCTTGCCGATGGCCGGGAAGTCGAGCTCCCGTTTGCCAAGGTGGTTCGGGCGTACCGGCCAAATGCGATGAGTATCACGGAAAAGATACTGTTTTATCTGGAGAAAATCTGGGAATTCGTGTCCGGCGATCCGAGGGAGGCGAATACCGAAGGCGGCATTTTTCCGGCAATTTTCGGCACCGTGATGATGGTGATGATCATGGCAGTACTGGTGACACCGTTTGGCGTTGTTGCCGCGGTGTACTTGCGCGAGTATGCCCGGCAAGGCCCGCTGACGCGGCTGATACGCATTGCCGTGAATAACCTCGCGGGCGTGCCCTCGGTCGTTTACGGTGTGTTCGGGCTGGGATTTTTCGTTTATTTCCTGGGCGGGACTATTGACGAGTTGTTCTTTCCCGAATCGCTGCCCGCACCCACCTTCGGCACCCCGGGCATATTATGGGCCTCGTTGACATTGGCCATATTGACGGTGCCGGTAGTCATCGTTTCCACGGAAGAAGGACTGGCGCGGGTGCCGCGGGCAATCCGCGAGGGCAGCCTGGCGTTAGGCGCCACCAAGGCCGAGACACTGTGGCGCACGGTCCTGCCCATGACGGCCTCGGCCATGATGACAGGGCTGATACTGGCTGTCGCCCGGGCCGCCGGTGAGGTTGCGCCATTGATGCTCGTCGGTGTGGTCAAGCTGGCCCCGTCCATGCCGCTGGACGGAAATTTCCCGTTCCTGCACCTGGACAGGAAGTTCATGCACCTGGGATTTCATATTTATGACGTGGGATTCCAGAGTCCGAACGTGGAGGCGGCCAGACCCCTGGTCTACGCGACGGCATTTTTGCTGATCCTGATAATAATCTGTTTAAACCTGACCGCGATTAAAATCCGTAATACACTACGGGAAAAGTATCGCGCGGCAGAGCAGCACTGAGCGGACAAGAACAAACGTGAACGATCCAACCAACCCGGACAGAACAGCAACGACGACTCACGGCGTGAATATCGGCGCGCTGACCGGGCAGGTGGAAAAACTGTCTCTGGCTGAAGAAAACCCCTGTATAAAGGTCAACGGTTTCAACCTGTACTATGGAGATAAACAGGCGCTGAAGGATATCACCCTCGTGGTTCCCGAGAAAAAGGTCACGGCATTCATAGGGCCCAGCGGGTGCGGCAAGTCAACCCTGCTGCGTTCATTTAACCGGATGAATGACCTGATCGATATTGTACGCACCGATGGTGATATCTGGATTAACGGAGAGGATATCTTTGCCAAATCGGTGAACGTGGCCGAACTCAGGCGAAAAGTCGGCATGGTCTTTCAGAAACCCAACCCGTTTCCGAAGTCCGTCTATGAAAATGTAGCCTACGGACTGCGCATACAGGGCATCAACGACCGGAGGACACTGGATGCCGCAGTGGAAAGGTCCCTGAAAGACGCGGCGTTGTGGGATGAAGTCAAGGACAGGCTTGACGATAATGCGTTGGGTCTCTCCGGCGGTCAGGCCCAGCGCCTGGTTATTGCCCGAGCGATAGCCATCGAACCGGAAATACTCCTGTTGGATGAGCCTTGTTCCGCGCTGGATCCGATCTCCACGCTTAAAGTCGAAGAACTGATCTACCAGCTAAAGGCCAACTATACTATCGTAATTGTGACCCACAACATGCAGCAAGCGGCCAGGGTGTCCGACTATACGGCCTACATGTACCTGGGAGAGATGATCGAATTCAACGACACCAATACGCTGTTTACCAACCCGAGCGAGAAGATGACCGAAGACTATATTACCGGTCGTTACGGCTAGCCTTCATGTTGCAACTTGGAGGCTAGCTCAACAGAGAGATACCATGAGCAATGCAACCCAACATATTTCCAGGCAATTCGATAATGAGTTGGAAACCATCCGGTCCGATGTGCTGGCTATGGGCGGCCTGGCCGAACGGCAGTTTTCTGATGCGCTACAGGCATTGGCGAGTTTCGATGTCTCGCTTGCGGAGCAGATAATAGAAAGCGAGGTCAAGGTAAACTCCTGTGAGGTATCCATCGATGAGGAATGTATCACGCTGTTGGCGCGCCGGCAGCCGGCGGCCGGTGACCTGCGTTTTGTGATGGCGGTAATTAAGACCATCACCGACCTGGAACGCATTGGTGACGAAGCAGACAAGATCGCCAAGATGACCATCAGCCTGGCGGAGAAGTCAGGCCCGCGTTCCCATTATATCGGGATCAATGCAATGGGCGTTTTCGTCAGGGATATGGTTCGCGATGCGCTGAACGCGTTTGCCCGGATGGACAGCCAGGGCGCGCTTGCCACTGCCGGGAAGGAACCGGAATCAGACGAACAGTACGGCGCGATACTGCGACAACTGGTTACCTACATGATGGAGGACCCGCGCAGCATCAGCAGTGTCATGGACGCGATCTGGGTAGCCCGGGCGCTGGAGCGCATTGCCGACCATGCGCGCAATATCTGCGAATATGTCATCTATTTCGTTGAAGGCAAGGATGTGCGCCATATCAGCATAGAACAGATGGAAGACACGATCAGGAACCGCTGACCCCGTTCACCGTCAGCCCGAATCGGCCACGAGCAGTTGTTCAACGACCGTCATTCTCTCACGTATGGCAGTCTGGCTATCTTGCATGACGTTAATCTGCTGCGTCAAGTCGCCACGGACTTCGTTGATCTGTTGCGTCAGTTCGCCACGGACTTCGTTGATCTGTTGCGTCAGTTCGCCGCGGACTTCGTTTATCTGTTGCGTCAGTTCGCTGCGGACCTCTTTGATTTGTTGCGTCAGGTCAGTGCGGACTTCGTTTATCTGTTGCTGTAAAATATTGAACTGCTGCTGAGTGGTAGCGCTCTGTTGTGTCAGGTCAGTGCGGACTTCACTGATTTGCTGGGCAAGGAAAGTGAGGTAGGCAAACATCATGGTAACCACGATGGCCGCACTCCACTTCAACACGCGCACTTCCCCGGATAGACGCCCCAACTCACGTGCGCCTTCGAGGTCCCGCACTGTTATAACCGTGTTTTCGATATTCATCATTGTTCTCCTTTATTCGTTTCCATCACAGGTCGTATGGCAAGGCCAGTCTATGATGGCTGGCGAACCCTGTCAAGGACTGGACCCTGGATTATGAATTTGAACATTATTTGACAGTATACGCATATTGCGTATAATCACACTATTGAAGAAAAACGCAGACTGAAGCAGATGCTGCAGGCAGAGCTGGCCGCCAGGAGAAAACCGCAATGAACAAGAAACGTAAGCTGTTTGATGAACTTATTCAGGGCATTGAAGACATACGCGCATATCGTGAAGGGAAAATCACGTTACGAACCCATACGGTACAAGACTTGCCGCCGCTGTCGATTGACGCGGGCTTAATCCGGCAGACCCGGGAACAACTCAACGTGTCACGGGCGGTGTTTGCCCGCCATATTCGCGTCTCTGTACGAACTCTGGAAAACTGGGAGCAGGGACGGGCAAAGCCGAACACGCAGGCTGCTGCATTGATTATGCTGGTTCGACAATACCCCGATACGTTACAAAAACTCCACTCTTTGGCTTAAGGTCCGCGGCAGGATTGGGTCGGGCCTGTCAAACTGTTTATTTCTTGGCAGTTTATTAGCTATCCGAACGGCAATTGTTTCCTGGGTGATGCTATTGGCACAGATTGTGTGTCAGCCATCGCTTCGCCATACCGCGCGACGGATTATTCAGGACGCCCTGACACCTATATTAATATGGGGAACAGCGATATATTTCGCGAGAAAGCATCGCAGCCTATGCAGAGAGCTTAAATTAGGCTGGGGTACCTGTTAAACTGCATGTCTAAGCTGGGGTTTCTCATGGTGGTGAATATTTTGCACCCTGTGCCGATGCTGAACAAAGCCAGTTTAATCCTGCTCCGGCATGCCAAGTCCGATAGGTACAGCGGAGTTTCGGGCGATTTTGAATGAATACCATATAAATATGAAAAGGGGAACCGGGTAATGTCATGGTGGGGGACCCTGGCCGGCGGGGCCTTTGGTTTCATGCTGGGTGGCCCTATCGGCGCGGTGCTGGGCGCCGCGGTCGGACGCAATTTTGACAAGGGGCTGAGCGGCAACTTTGAACAGCCCGGGAGCAGGCGCAGCGCCGGCCAGTCGGGCGGTTTGCCGCGCGGCCACCAGTTCCGAATTCAGGCAGCCTTTTTTACCGCGGTCTTCTCCGCGATGGGCCATATCAGCAAGGCGGACGGCAGGGTCACAAGGGATGAAATCCGCATGGCCAACCGCGTTATGGAGGACATGGACCTTACACCCCAGCAACGTGACGCGGCAAAAGCCCTGTTCAATGAAGGCAAGCAAGATAACTTCGACCTCCATGCCGTGCTCAGTCAGTTCCGCAGGGAGATCGGCAGGCGCACGAACTTGCAGCGGATGTTTATTGAAATCCTGTGTTATGCCGCGTATGCCGATGGCGTGCTGCACCCCGAGGAAAATCACCTGTTGCGCCTGGTCTGCGATGAAATCGGCTACTCCGGCTACGAACTGGACTCCATCCTGGCGTCGTTATCCGCCGAGCTGCACCATCGCCGCGGCAGTGGCGGACGGATCTCACTGGACGATGCCTATGGGGTGCTGAACATCACGCAAGATGCCGGCGACGCCGAAGTGAAAAAAGCCTACCGCCGGTTGATGAGTCAGCACCACCCGGACAAGCTGGTCGCAAAAGGTCTGCCGGAAGAAATGATGAAAATCGCCACCCAGCGTACCCACGAGATTCGTCAGGCCTACGAACGCATTAAAGAGCACCGGGGTTTTTAACCTCTTCCCGACCCGCTGAACATGTCAAAATTAAGGAAACTCTGAACAAGTCCATCCTGGACTTGTCAGAGTACGGAAAACAAAAATGCGATTTTTGTTTTCCTCACAATATCAATGCCTTACAGTCATTGATATTGACGATACATCCTTGTATCGTAGGAACCTCTGACTTAATCAGAGGTTCCTTAAGTTGAAAGAGTACTATCGCCCTTTCCCGTGAACCCCCCCGTTTTCACGGGGACAGACTAAGGATCCGGTAATCTAAAGAGTCGCTCCCCGTTTTCGCGGGGCAAGCTCTGCCGGCGACACACTGTTCTACTGGGCTTCCGTGTTCCCGGGAGTGGCAAGGAGGTATGTTTTGGTTTATCCAAATCGGTTGCCCTTCTGGCTTGTACTTACAAAATCAATGATATAAAGCCATTGATCTTAACGGCATATCACTGTACCGTTTGAACCTTTCACTAAATCAGACAGAGGTTTCTTAAAGAAATGCGCAAGTCATCCGTTTGTCCCGGCGGTATCCTGGTCGGCATACTTTTTTTTATGACGCCCGTTTCCGCTTTGGCGGCCGTTTCCAGCGGCCGTGCTGAAGGGTTGAACCTGACCGGTCATTGGGCGGGAATAGCCGCGCTGATTGTCTTCATTATTACCTATTGTCTGATTATCAGCGAAGAACATATACGCCTGCGCAAATCAAAACCCTCAATCGTTGCGGCAGGCATAATCTGGGCGCTGGTTGCTGTGGCTTATGTTCAGCACGGTCAGGAGAGTTTCAGCGAAGCGGCTTTGAGCCACAGTCTGCTTGAGTTTGTCGAACTGTTTTTATTCCTGCTGGCTGCCATGACTTATATCAACACCATGGACGAGCGGGGGGTGTTCGCGGTGCTGCGCGCCTGGCTGATTACCCGGCAATTTACCTTGCGCCAGTTGTTCTGGATTACCGGGCTGATTTCCTTTGTGCTGTCGCCGATCATCGACAACCTGACAACTGCCTTGTTGATGGCCACGGTGATTGTCGCAGTGGGGGGCGATAACAAACGTTTTGTTGCTATCGGTTGCATCAATATCGTCGTTGCCGCTAACGCCGGTGGCGCGTTCAGCCCGTTCGGCGATATTACGACCTTGATGGTCTGGCAACAAAAACTGGTCGAATTTCATGAGTTTTTTGCCTTGTTTATTCCGTCACTGGTCGGATGGTTGGTAACGGCGGGCATCATGTGTTTTGCAGTCAGCAAGGAGCGACCGGCAGCCCTTGAAGAAAAAGCAAGTCTCAAGTATGGCGCCTGGATTGTCATCGTATTGTTCCTGTTGACCATAGCCATGGCTGTTTCTTTCCATAACTTTCTGCACCTGCCGCCGGTACTGGGCATGATGACTGGTTTGGGGCTGTTGAAATTGTTCGGTTATTTCCTGCAAAGGCGCGGCCACTTGCGGATGGAAGCAGAGAATGTAATGAATTTGAGTAACGATCAGCTTTCTGCCACGGCCGGGTTGCACGACGACGGTAATTCTTATGATATTTATCAGAATCTGCAGCGCGTAGAATGGGATACGCTAATGTTTTTCTACGGGATCATCCTGTGTGTGGGCGGGCTCGGCGCGCTCGGTTACATGGCTGTCGTATCTGAATTTTTCTATGTGGATCTGGGACCGACTTACGCCAATATCTTTGTCGGCTTTGCCTCGGCCCTGATCGATAACATACCCGTAATGTTCGCGGTGCTGGAGATGCATCCGGAGATGAGCCACGGACAGTGGCTGCTGGTTACGCTGACAGCAGGGATAGGCGGCTCCATGCTCTCTATAGGTTCAGCGGCCGGAGTCGCGGTAATGGGGCAGGCCAGAGGAGTGTATACCTTTTTTGCGCATTTCAAGTGGTCCTGGGCGATCCTGCTTGGTTATATCGTTAGCATCTGGCTGCATTTCATCATCAATGCTGACACTTTTCTGGTCTGATAACATACGCGACGATGAGTTGGAATATCTGTCATTTAGTACCCAGGTGTTTTTCTAGCGAAGCGAGGCGCCGTTTCTTATAATCCGCCAGCAAGCGTTCTCCGGCGGGTGTTGATAACGTTAGCCATTTGATATAGAGCCCGGTAGCGTCCTGCTCATCCAGTCGCCAGTTGACATTGGAAGCTTTCAATGCCGTGACCAGGACGTACAGGCAGATGCCGGCGCTGACCGACAGGTTATAGCTCTGCGTGAAGCCATGGATTGGGATTCTCACGGTCTCATCAGACATGTCCCTTAGGGTTGCCGATAGGCCCGGTTCTTCTGAGCCGAAGCAGAGCGCCAGTTTGTCGTTGATGTCCAGCTCATCGAAGGTCTTGCCTGCTGGGGCCGGATCCATCGCAATGATGCGGTAGCCTCGTTGTTTTAGTTCTTCGATACAGGGCCGAGTACTGTCCGCTGCGTCCCGGCGATGTTTTACCAGGTCTATCCATTTTGACGCGCCCTGTGTTACCGCTGGGTTTAACTGGTACTCGTGGCGATTTTCGATGACATGAAGTTCCTGGATGCCCAGACATTCACAGGTTCGCATGACCGCGCTGGCATTTTGTGGCTGATAGATGTCTTCCAGCACAACAGTGATATGCCGAGTCCTCTGATCCAGAATGCTTTGCAGGCGTTTTCTGCGTTCTTCGTTGATGAAGCCGGACAGGTAATCAATGAGGCGCTGTAATTCCTGGGACACAATACTTATTTGAGAGGGTGTTGTCTAACTGAATTCCCGTCCCTCGCTAGCGCCATGTGGGGACAGGTTTCACGGGATTGGAATATGCAGCGCTGGCTGACGCGGGCGAGACGCCCGCGTTCTCAGGAATATTGCGCCTGTGCAGAGGACTCTTTATCCCGCGTGTGCGGGAACAAGGGTTAACGAAGTCGCCTATGATCCTCCTCCTCCTGGAATTCGCCTTCCACGATAATGTTTCTTCTGCGCAGGTCGTCATGAAATGCCTGGCTCAGCATCCTTAGGGCCAGCATTGAGCGTAAGGAGGGGACCAGGCACAAAAATCCAATCACATCGGTGATGAAACCCGGAGTCAACAACAGTACGGCGGCAACGAGCAGGATCAACCCTTCCAGCAGGTTATCAGCAGGTATTTCTCCCAGGCGCAGCTTCTCCCGGGCGCGCATCAGTGTCAATATGCCCTGAATTTTCAATAATATGGCTCCGATGGCTGCGGTCAGGATGCACAGTAATATCGTGGTCAGGGCGCCGATTTCCTGTCCTACTTCTATGAGAAAATAGATCTCAACTAGTGGAACGGTAAGAAACAGCAGAAAAAGGATTCTGAACATGGGTTAATTTATGTAAGTTTTGCTATATAACCTATACTCGCTACCATTCCCGTAATGAAAAAGGGAATCCAGTGGAACAACGGGTCGCCCCCCGTTTCCACGGGAGCAGGCTCTGCGAGCGACATAATGTTCGACTGGACTCCCGCTGTTGTGGGCGCGGTGCGTAGGTATAGCTTGACCTGGGCGAACAGTTCCATGCCGTATGGGTGAGCAGGGCGCTGATCATAAGGGTTTGATTGTTGGCATCATCCTCAATGTATAGATCGCGAGGCGATTTTTCAAGCAGGTTTCCACCGCCCTGGGTTATTATATCCTTTCTTGTTATTGTATCTTCAGACGCATTAAGTATGAGAAGAGCTGTTATTATTGATTTATGCCGGGCCGGCGCCGTATCGTTGTGCCTGGTCGCATCTATCGCGTGCGCACAATCCATCAGCGAGCGCCTGAAAAACCTGGTTAACCCGGCCGGTAGCGATCCGGCAGGCGCCGGCATCCTGGCCCCGGACCAGGCCTTTCGATTGTCCGCAATGCCTCATGGCCACGACGCCGTGCGTTTCAACTGGGTAATCGAAGAAGGGTACTACCTGTACCGAGACAAGTTTTCATTCGTCTCCCTGACGGACGGCATAAGAGTCGATGGCGCGGCCATACAAGCGCCGCGCGGCAAGATCAAACAGGATGAATCTTTTGGCGAGGTGGCCGTTAATACCGGGTTGGTTACTATCGTCGCGCCGCTTCTGCACACCAGCCCGGGACTTTCCGAAGCCTGGTTCCAGGTGGGATACCAAGGCTGCAAGGAAGGGTCGGTCTGCTATCCGCCGCAACAAAAACAAATCAAAGTGAACCTGGCACAGACCGTAGCGGCACAACCCATCAGTCAGGGCCGTCTTTCGGTACAAGACCGCATCACTGCGCGCCTGAAACAAGGCAGTTTTATCCTCAACATCGTGGCATTTTTTGCCTTTGGCGCGTTACTCTCATTAACCCCTTGTGTGTTCCCGATGGTCCCGATCCTGTCCGGAATCATCGTCGGCCAGCCCGGCACGGTAACCACCCGGCGCGGATTTCTGTTGTCCCTGAGCTATGTTTTGGCGATGGCGCTGACTTACTCCCTGCTCGGCGTGTTGGCTGGTTCTTTCCAAGTGAATCTCCAGGCCAGTTCCCAGAATCCCTGGGTGATTGGCGCGTTCAGCCTGATATTTGTTATCCTGGCCTTGTCGATGTTCGGCTTATACGAGCTGCGCATCCCAACCGCCCTCCAGACCCGGCTTTCATCCCTGTCGACGCCTCGTCATGGTAGTGGCGTGTATGCTTGCGCGCTCATGGGCGCGGTGTCAGCGGTAATTGTAGGCCCTTGCGTCGCGCCGCCGCTGGCGGGGGCGTTGCTGTATATCAGCCAGACCGGTGATGCGGCGCTGGGCGGCGCGGCGCTGTTTTCCATGGGTCTGGGTTTCGGTCTGCCGTTGCTGGTCATCGGCGCCTCCGCGGGATCATTATTGCCGCGCATCGGCGCCTGGATGGAAAAGGTTAAGCAGGGTTTCGGCATCATCATGCTGGGAGTCGCAATCTGGTTTCTGGAACGCGTCGTGCCCGGCAACATAGCGATGATCCTATGGGCGTTGCTGGTGATGGTCAGCGCGTTGCTCCTCGGCGCGCTGGATCGCAATGCGCGTGCCGGCAAATTATTCAGGGCGCTAGGCATCGCCGGCTTGATCTACGCAGGCGCGTTGATCGTCGGCGCGCTATCGGGCTCCCAGGACATGTTGCGTCCTCTAGCGCGCCTGACAGGAGATCCCGCCACAAAACACAGTCTTGACTTCCAGCGCATCAAGACTAGCGTAGACCTGGATCGTAACCTCGCTGCCGCGGGCGCAGCGGATAAATTCGTGATGCTGGATTTCTATGCGGATTGGTGCGTCACTTGCATAGAAATGGAAGAGAACACATTTTCTGAGCCGTCTGTTCAACAAGCTTTGTCCGGTATGGTCTTGCTGCAGGCCGATGTAACCCGTAACGATAGAGAAGACCAACGGTTGCTCAGTCGTTTTCAATTGTTCGGGCCGCCAGCCGTTCTGTTTTTCAAGCCTGACAGGCGGGAATTGCAGGAATACCGTCTAATCGGTTACGTCAGGCCGGAACAGTTCCTGAGTCACCTGGCAAAATTGCCGTCTCCATGAAACAGGCGGTTTTATGGACGACGCTCACGGGCCTGGCGCTTGCGTCCGGTTACCTGGGCTATCGCTTGTACCATTATCTGCAGGAGCGCCCAGCCCATTCACCAACGGCAATCGTCGACTCCGGCAGGCAGGTCGCCATAGGCGCGCAGGTCATCGGCCGTAACAGACCGGAATTCACCCTGCCGGACCTGGACGGCCGGCCGCGCGCCATCACCGAGTGGGATGGCAAGGTGCTGGCGCTGAACTTCTGGGCAACCTGGTGTCCACCCTGCCTGAAAGAAGTTCCTGAGTTTGTAGCCTTGCAGGAGAAGTACCGGGCGCAGGGCTTGCAGTTCATCGGCATCGCTTTGCAGAAACCGGAAGAAGTGCGCGAGTTTGTCGCGCAACACAAGGTGAATTACCCGATACTGGCCGGGGAACTTGAGGTCGTGGAGCTTGCCCAGCTCTACGGTAATAACCTGGGAGCTCTGCCATATACTGTGATCATCGACAGGAACGGACTGATAACCCACGTTAAAGCTGGTGTCCTGCCCACCGAGGAAGCAGAAAACATCATCAGGGAGTTGCTGTAAGTCAGCCCGGTTCTTTTTTCTTTAATTTCGTCTATTTTCTGCTAATATGCTGAAATTGTGGCGATCTAACTTTATAATCTTACTATCATGGCAAAAATGCTGGCATTACATGGGCCCAACTTGAACCTGCTTGGGGAGCGGGAACCGGAAATCTACGGAACGACCACCCTTGATGACATCAATAGGGACCTGATCACTGCCGCCGAACGCATAGGCCACAGCCTGGATTGTTTCCAATCCAACGCTGAACATAAACTGGTGGAGCGCATCCACCAGGCAAAAAAGCAAGGCGTCGGGTATATCATCATCAATCCAGGAGCGTTTACCCACACCAGCATCGCTCTGCGGGACGCGTTTTCCGGCGTTGCCATCCCCTTTATTGAAGTTCACCTGTCCAATGTGTTTGCCCGGGAGGACTTTCGTCGCCATTCCTACCTGTCGGACCAGGCCATTGCGGTGATCAGCGGCGCAGGCGCGTTGGGATATCGCCTGGCCTTGCAGTTGGCTGCCGAGAAAATAAAGGAATAAGCGCGTGGATATTCGAAAAGTAAAAAAGTTGATTGAAATGCTGGAAGAATCCGCCATCGATGAGATTGAGATTCACGAGGATAAGGATTCTGTAAGGGTCAGCCGCAACCGGCACGAGCCTGCTCCCGCCGCTGCCGTTATGCCGGCGCAGAAGATACAAGTCGCCACCCAGCCCAACGCTCCCGCGGCTGAACCGGCGCCGAGCGCCGAACCGGCAGAATCGGAGGAACCTGAGGAAAATATCATTCGCTCGCCCATGGTGGGAATTTTCTATGAAGCCCAGGCGCCGGATAAACCATCTTTTGTCGAACTCGGCCAGACCGTGGCAAAGGGCGATGTGCTCTGTATCATAGAAGCAATGAAGATCATGAATCAGGTGGAATCCGAGAAAGCCGGCATCGTGAGTCGCATCATGGGTGTCAACGGCGAGCCTGTGGAATTCGGGCAGCCCCTGTTCATAATCCGTGACCAGTAGCCTCTGCGCCAGCCGGGGCGCCTCGACTGAATCAAAGGCGAGATAACAATGCTTGAGAAAGTGGTCATTGCCAACCGGGGCGAGATAGCTCTGCGTATCCTGCGTTCCTGCCGCGAACTCGGTATCAAGACCGTCGCCGTGTTCTCGGAAGTGGACCGCGATCAAAAACATGTGTTGCTGGCTGATGAAGCGGTGTGCATCGGCCCGGCTGCGTCCGCCGGTAGCTACCTGAATATCCCCGCTGTCATCAGCGCCGCGGAAGTCACAGATGCAGCGGCGATACATCCAGGCTATGGCTTTCTGGCAGAGAATGCCGATTTTGCCGAAAGGGTCGAAGAAAGCGGCTTTATTTTTATCGGTCCGCGCGCCGATACTATCCGCCTGATGGGCAGTAAGATCTCCGCCCGAGAACAGATGCGGAAATTCAATGTGCCCTGTGTCCCCGGTTCCGATGGTGATATAGGCGATGATATCGATGAAATCGGCAGAATCGCCCGAGAACTGGGCTACCCGGTTATCATCAAAGCCGCCGCCGGCGGCGGCGGAAGAGGGATGCGCATTGTGCGCGGAGAGGCGACCTTGCGCAATGCTGTGACATTGACCCGAGCCGAGGCTGCCGCAGCATTTGCCGATGATACGTTGTATATGGAAAAATTTCTTGAGCGTCCGCGCCACATCGAAATACAAATCCTGGCGGATGAGGAGGCCAATGTCATCCACTTGGGGGAACGGGATTGTTCTATGCAGCGGCGCCACCAGAAGGTCATGGAGGAGGCGCCTGCGATTGGGATTACAGAGAAAATGCGCAAGGAAATCGGTGAAATCTGTGTGCATGCCTGCAAATCAATGGGTTATCGCGGCGCCGGCACCATGGAGTTCCTGTATCAGGATGGGGAGTTTTACTTTATAGAGATGAACACCCGCATTCAGGTGGAGCATCCGGTCACCGAAATGGTGACTGGTGTCGATATTGTCAAGGAACAGCTACGGACCGCTGCCGGCGAGTTGCTCAGTTACAAACAGGAAGATGTCCGCTTGCGCGGCCATGCGCTGGAATGCCGCATCCAGGCAGAGGACCCCGACACGTTCATGCCGTCGCCGGGACAGATCAAACGTTTTCATCAACCCGGCGGCCCGGGTATTCGCATGGAGACCCACATTTATGACGGATATCATATACCGCCGCACTACGATTCAATGATCGCGAAGCTTGTCGCCCATGCGGAGACCCGCGAGTTGGCCTTGGCGCGTATGTCCACGGCGTTGTCCGAGTTGGTCATAGAAGGCATCAAGACCAATGTGCCCCTGCTGCAAAAATTGCTGGATGACGCAGCATTTGTTGCCGGGGGCACCGATATCCATTATCTGGAAAACAAACACGGTCTCAAGTAACATTGTTCACGGAATGTCCATCCTGTGAAAGCCTATATCGGATCCGCGCGGCCCAACTCTGCGCTGCCGACGGCTGGGTCAGATGCGGTAATTGTGGAGAGACATTTCATGCTCTGGCCCGGTTGTATGATACCCCGACAAAACAACTGCTAACCCCGCATCAATCAGATGACAGCGCTGCGCCGCCGTTTTCGCAGCGCGTTGAGTTGGAGCAGACGGACACGCTGGCGCAACGCATTGAGGAGGATGCGTCCCTCGAACAGAGCGCAGCGGTTGACACTGCGCTAGCGCCTGATGAAGCAGTGACGCAACGACCTAAATCAAGAGAGACTGAAACGTCAGATCTGGACAAAGAGCTGGAAGTTCAGACTAACCTGCCGCCAGAGCTGGCAGAGGATGCCGAAAAAAGCGCCCGACCCTACGCGCGCGTCATCTGGCTGAGCCTGATTCTTATCCTGTCAACGCTGGCAGTTGCGCAGCTTGCCTGGTTTAACAGAGATCAACTGTTGCGCGCGTATCCGGGACTCTTCCCTTGGGTGGAGCAGATTTGTGAGAGCTTGCAGTGCAAACCGATCCGTTTTCGTGATCTGTCGGCCATCAGGCTGATGAGCAGACAGGTATCGCTACACCCACGTTACCGGAATGCCCTGTTGGTAAACGCCACCCTGGTCAACGATGCCGAATTCATCCAGCCTTTTCCCGCCATTGAGTTGCTTATTTTTTCTACTGAAGGGCAAGTTCTTTCCCGCGGCCGTTTCAAGCCTGCGGAATACCTGGAGCCGGGAATTAAGTCCTCCTCCGTCATGCTCCCCGGCGCGCCGGCGCACCTCAAACTGGAAGTTTCCGGCCCGTCACAGGAAGCAGTAAGTTTCCTGTTTCGCCTTTATTGATGGCTGGTTCTTTCTAAGAAATACAAGCGAGTTGCCGAAAGGGATTGCGCAAGGGCGCATAGCTTGATATTGTTGAAGGCGGGGATGGGCGCAACTGGACCATAAGGAAATTCCTACAAGTTCCGGATAGACTTAATGAAGCTCTGAACAAGTCCGTCATGGACTTGTCAGAGCGATACATCCCTGTATCGCGGGGACTTCTGACTTAAACAGAGCTTCCATAATAAGAGGAAGGCCTATAACAATACATGATAATAGAATTAATGACATTGTGACCAAACAGGATTCAACAATATCGGATTCCACCTCACAACCTCTATGTGGATGCGTGGAAAAGACGCTGAAAAATTATTTTAATGATCTGGATGGGCAGGATACTTCGGACCTCTATGAACTGGTGATTTCCCAAGTTGAAAAGCCGTTGTTTGAAATCGTATTAGCGCAATATAATGGCAACGTCAGCCGCGCCGCGCAAGCGCTGGGCTTGAACAGGGGAACGGTATTGGGGCGATTGAAGAAATACGGCATCGTCCGCTGACATGGTTAGTGTAAGGCGCGCGCTGCTCAGTGTCTCGGATAAATCCGGGATCGTGGAATTATGCCGGGAACTTGAGCGAATGGGGATCGCGTTGCTGTCTACCGGTGGCACTTTCAGATTGCTCAGGTCCAATGATATCCAAGTGACGGATGTCTCCGACTTCACCGGGTTCCCGGAGATTATGGACGGCAGGGTTAAAACCCTGCACCCGAAGATTCATGGCGGTCTGCTCGGACGGCCAGGAGTCGATGACAGGATCATGGAAGAATTGGAGATTCCACCCATCGACCTGGTGGTCGTCAATCTGTACCCGTTTGAAGACACCATAAAACGTCCCGACTGCGCCCTGACGGAGGCGATCGAAAACATTGATATTGGCGGCCCTGCGATGCTAAGGGCCGCAGCCAAGAATTACGAATTCACCGGCGTTGTCGTCGATAGCGCGGATTACCCCGCGCTACTAAGTGAGTTACAGGAAAACGACAACCGGCTAAGTGTAGAAACCTGTTTTCGATTGGCGCAAAAAGTCTTCTCACACACGGCAAACTACGACGCCAACGTGGCTAACTACCTGGGCGCTTCGGACCACATGGGCAACAGCAGAAATTACCCGGATACTTACACCATGCAGTTCAGCCTCGCCCAGGAGTTGAGGTATGGCGAAAACCCCCACCAGTCCGCGGCTTTTTATACCGAACCCGATCCCGCCGCCGGAACACTCGCCGCTGCGCGCCAGTTGCAGGGAAAAACGCTTTCTTACAATAATCTGGCCGATGCCGACTCCGCGTTGGAATGCGTGTCCGGATTCCGCGAGCCTGCTTGTGTGATCGTCAAACACGCCAATCCCTGTGGCGTCGCTGAAGACGAATCGCTGGCCGCAGCGTATGCCGCAGCGTATGCGACCGACCCAATTTCTGCGTTCGGCGGCATCATTGCTTTTAACCGTAGTCTGGATCCGGAAACCGCGCAAAAAATCCTCGATCAGCAGTTCGTGGAGGCGCTTCTGGCCCCGGACCTGGAACAAGGAGTCCTCTCCATAACGGAAACAAAGCCGGGAGTAAGATTGCTGGTTACCGGCAAACGGTCATCCCAGCCCGCGCAACTGGAACTCAAGCGCGTTAGCGGCGGATTGTTGGTGCAGGACTCCGATACGGGCGTCCTCAAGCCTGAACAGCTACATGTCGTATCCCGGCGCAAACCGGCCGCCGGGGAATTGAAAGATCTGCTGTTTGCCTGGCAAGTGGCCAAATACGTGAAATCCAATGCCATCGTCTATGCCAGGGAACGCCGAACTATTGGCATCGGCGCCGGACAGATGAGCCGGGTCTACAGCGCTCGGATCGCTGCTATCAAGGCTGCCGATGCCGGTATTGAGGTCGCCGGCGCGGTGATGGCCTCGGATGCGTTTTTCCCATTCCGGGACGGCATCGATTCCGCTGCGCAGTCAGGAGTCAGGGCCGTCATACAACCGGGCGGTTCGGTGCGGGATAAAGAGGTTATTGCGGCTGCGGATGAACATGACATGGCCATGGTATTTACCTCGATGCGCCATTTTCGGCACTGATCCATTTGGAACCCCGGCTTGGCATTTAATGTTCTGATCATCGGCGGCGGCGGACGGGAGCATGCGCTGGCATGGAAATCGGCGCAATCACCGGAAGTGGAAAAAGTATTCGTGGCGCCAGGCAACGCCGGCGCCGCGCTGGAGGACAAAGTCGAAAACATCGGGCTCACTGATACAGAAGGACTGATCGAATTTGCTCGCCGTAACGACGTGGCGCTGACCATTGTGGGCCCCGAGGCGCCGCTGGTGGCTGGCATCACGGACGCATTCTTCGCCGCGGGGCTGCGCTGCTTCGGCCCATCCGCACAGGCTGCGAGGCTGGAAGGTTCCAAGAGTTTCAGCAAGGCTTTTATGCGACGTCACGACATTCCAACGGCTGAATATGAGAGCTTTTCCGAAATCGATGCGGCGCTGGATTATCTCAAGTCGAGGACTTTTCCGATTGTGATCAAGGCGGACGGTCTGGCCGCAGGCAAGGGCGTGATCATTGCCCGAAACCATGCACAAGCCTGGCAGGCTCTGACCGATATGATGGCTGGCGGCAAATTCGGCGCTGCGGGGCAGCAGGTCGTCATAGAGGATTTTATCGATGGAGAAGAAACCAGCTTCATCGTGATAAGCGACGGCGATAGCATAGTCCCGCTGGCAAGTTCCCAGGACCATAAAGCCAGGGATGACGGAGACCTCGGACCCAATACCGGCGGCATGGGAGCTTATTCCCCTTCTTCCATCATGGACGCAACTCTGTATGACCAGATCATGCAGCGCGTCATTGAACCGACTATTGCCGGTATGCGGGAGGAAGGCAATCCCTACCGCGGATTCCTGTATGCCGGTCTGATGGTAGACACCGCGGGCAATCCCGTGGTTCTGGAGTTTAATTGCCGTCTGGGTGATCCCGAGACCCAGCCCATCCTGATGCGCCTGCAAGGGGATTTGCCGGAGTTGTGTGATATGGCTCATGCGCAACAATTGCGCGCGGATACGATCTCCTGGGACCCGCGCCCGGCGGTGGGTGTGGTGATGGCTTCGTCAGGATATCCTGAAGGATCTACCCAGGGTCGGAGCATTGCCGGCCTTGCGCGTGCAGACGAGATTGCGAAGGTCTTTCACGCTGGAACCCGGCAGGCCGGAGGCGAGATTCTCACTAACGGCGGCCGCGTGCTGTGTATCACCGCGCTGGCAGACAGTGTTACCGATGCCACGCGCAAAGTCTACCAGGCAGTGGAAGCCATAAATTGTGAAGCATTGTTTTATCGCACCGATATCGCCCAGCGCGCGCTGGCCAGGGAGGCAAAGCCGGAATATATAAAGCCCTTCAGATAATGAACAGTTGTTATCTTCTTTTCATTCTGAGGTTAGCCGCGGCTTGCCAGAGCGGAAAAAACAAAAAAATTAAAATATTTCCCACACAGCCCAAATGATTTTGTAATATAATCATAGCTTCAGGAGGAGCATTCCGATGGCATTATTTGTGAATAGCTCTATGCCAGAGATTATCTTTGACAGGGAGCGCCACGGCGCATGAACAATAAAGGGGTCTCTGATTCGTCAGTTTCCTCTGACAATTAAACTATTCTTCCTTAGAGAGGGGCAGACATGTCTTACCAACCGCAAGCGATTTCTGAAAAGCAAACCAAATCTCAAATTCTGGCGTATATTGCCGAGGACACAGGCCTGACAAAAAAGCAGGTTGCGGCAGTACTGGACTCTATGGCCGGGCTGGCCACGCGTCACCTGCAGAACGGCGCCTCGGGTGAATTTACCATCCCTTCAATGGGCGTTAAATTAAGCCGGGTGATCAAACCTGCTCGACCGGCGCGACCTGGGATAAACCCGGCCACTGGGGAGAGAATTACCATCGCAGCAAAGCCGGCATCCGTGGCTGTGCGCGCTACGCCTTTGAAGGCTCTGAAAGACTCGGTGTCTTGAGGAACTTCTGACTTAATCAGAGGTTTCTTACTTGAATTTGCGGTTAATCCAGCGCCCCTGATTTCTAATCAATAAATCGGGGGCAGCCAACTCCTGCCCCGGCCTGACCGGCAGATCGGATGTTCAGACGCGCAGACTGAACATTCTATGGATTCCAGTCCAGGAAATTTCTGAGCAGCGTGAGTCCGGGTCGCTGACTTTTCTCCGGGTGGAATTGCGTCGCGAACAGGTTGTCGCGCGCCGCAGCAGAGGTGAAATTGACGATATAATCCGTAAGCCCGGCTGAATCTCTCTCATCTTCCGGCTTCACATAATAGCTGTGGACGAAATAAAACCGTTCATCGTCCCGGATACCATTCCACAGAGGATGCGGCGCTGTCTGTCTTACCCTGTTCCAGCCCATATGGGGAATCTTGTACGGGTCGCCGTTTGCATCTTTGGCGGCAGCCGGGAACCTGAGCGCTTTCCCCGGGATCAGCGCCAGGCCCTCGGTTCCATTGTCCTCCTCGCTGTAATCCAACAAGGTTTGCAGGCCCAGGCAGATACCCAGGAAGGGTTTATTCAGGATACAGTCCCTGAGCAGGGCCGGAAAGTCTTTTGCAACCAGGGTCTGCATGCATTGGCCGATCGCGCCTTGCCCGGGGAACACAATGCGTTCGGCCGCCAGCACCGTATTGCGGTCACCGCTTACCAGTACTGAATAATCCCCACCGGCCACGTGCTCAAGCGCTTTTGCGACTGAATGCAGGTTGCCCGAACCGTAATCCAGGATCGCGACCGTTTTGCGCGCGCGTGCTCCCATGGGCGGTTGCCGGGTTACAAGCTGCCTTTTGTCGAGGGCAGAATTCCTTTCATGCGCGGATCCGGTTCAACGGCCACCCGCAATGCGCGGCCGAAGGCCTTGAAGATCGTCTCCGCGATATGGTGCGTGTTCCTGCCGCGGATATTATCGATGTGCAGGGTTACCATGGCATGGTTGACAAATCCCTGGAAGAATTCGCGCAACAGGTCGACATCGAATTCACCCACCCGTGCCCTCGGGTATTCGACATGGTAGTCCAGACCGGGCCTGCCGGAGAAATCCAGGACCACCCGGGAGAGCGCCTCATCCAGCGGAACATACGCGTGCCCGTAACGGCGAATCCCGCGCTTGTCATCCAATGCCTGCCGGAATGCCTGCCCCAGGGAAATACCGGTGTCCTCAACGGTATGGTGCGCGTCGATTTCAAGATCGCCTTTTGCCTTGATGGCCAGGTCGAACATGCCGTGCCGCGCCACCTGGTCGAGCATGTGTTCAAGAAACGGAACGCCGACATCCAGGCTTGCATCACCCTTCCCGTCCAGGTTCAGGTCGACGGATATCTGCGTCTCTTTCGTCGATCTCTTAATCGATGCTCGTCTTTCATTGCCCATGTTTGTTTGCCAGAGTTGAAGATGTGTGCGAAGTCTAACATACAGAGAAAGGGCGCGCCGGAACATGCGCTTGCTGTGCTGGGTTCAATGCTTATGTTACTGGGGCAAACAAGGTAAAATGAAGTCAAAGAGTAATAGGCCGATCACCTCCATAATTTTCCGGCGCATATGAGCGAAACAATCAGCATAGACGATGTCAAAACCTACCTGTTGGCGCTGCAGAACAGTCTCTGCAGCGAAACGGAGGGCCTGGATCGGCAGGCGCGCTTTCGTGAGGATGCCTGGGATCGCGAGCAGGGCGGGGGAGGCATCAGCCGCGTGTTGGAACGCGGCGCTGTTTTCGAGAAAGCGGGGGTGAATTTCTCCCATGTTTCCGGAAAGCGACTGCCGGCAAGCGCCAGCGTCAACCGGCCGGAGGTCGCAGGCCGCAGTTTTCAGGCCCTGGGAGTTTCAGTCGTGATTCATCCGCAAAATCCGTTTGTGCCCACCTCCCACATGAATGTAAGGTTCTTTCTTGCCGAGAAACCCGGCGCGGAACCGGTGTGGTGGTTCGGCGGCGGGTTCGATCTGACCCCTGTTTACGGATTTGAGGAAGATGCCCGGCGCTGGCACCGCGTCGCGCGCACCGCCTGCGTTGATTTCGGCGAAGACGTCTATCCGAAATTCAAGCAATGGTGTGACGATTATTTTTACATTCGTCATCGGGGCGAAGCACGCGGCATCGGCGGATTGTTTTTCGACGACCTGAACGAATGGGGGTTTGCGCGGTGTTTTGAGTTTATGCGCAGCGTGGGCGACCATTATATGCTTGCGTACCGTTCCATCGTCGAGCGCCGCAAAGATACCCCGTATTCGGACAAACAGAAGGACTTCCAACTCTACCGCCGAGGACGCTACGTCGAATTCAACCTGGTTTACGACCGCGGCACGTTATTTGGCCTGCAATCCGGCGGCCGGGTCGAATCGATCCTGATGTCGCTGCCGCCGCGCGTGCAGTGGGAATACAACCGCAAGGATGAACCGGGCTCGGACGAGTCCCGCTTGGTCAAGGAGTTCCTCAAACCCCGGGACTGGCTGTCACACTAGAGGTTGCAAAAAGCAACCTTAAACCCGCAGCCAGAATGTTACCGGACCGTCGTTGGTCAGACTGACCTGCATGTTTGCGCCGAATACGCCGGTTTGAACTTGCCCATGGGTTACCTGCACGAAGTCGGCGAGTTCATCGAACAGACGTTGGCCGGTTTCAGGTGGCGCGGCTGAACTGAAACCGGGGCGGTTCCCTTTGCGGGTATCCGCAGGCAGCGTAAACTGCGGGACAAGCAGCAGCTCGCCGGCGATGTCCTGCAGGCTCAGGTTCATTTTTCCGGCGGAGTCGGGAAATATGCGGTATTGGATTATTCTTTGGGCCAGCCGTTTGGCTGATGCGGAAGTATCCTGCTTTTCAACACCGACCAGCGCCAGGATGCCCCGTTCGATTTGCGCTACGGCCCTGTTTTCGACTTCGACTCGGGCACAGGTGACCCGCTGTATCAGCCCGATCATGCAATAGTGTTAACCCGCTGGTCATCGGCAACCAGCAACAGGTCTGCGTGGCGTCGCGCAAACAGGCCGTTGGTGACCACGCCCACAACCTGGTTGAGTTGTTGCTCCAGCTCCGTCGGGTTGAGTATGGAAAGGTTGTGCACGTCCAGGATGACGTTGCCGTTGTCCGTAACGAAGTCTTCCCGCAGCACCGGCTGGCCACCGAGTTTGACGATTTCCCGGGCGACGTGGCTGCGGGCCATCGGGATGACCTCGACGGGCAAGGGAAACGCGCCCAGGACATCCACCAGCTTCGAGTCATCGACGATACAGATGAACCGGTTGCTGACGGCAGCAGTGATCTTCTCCCTGGTCAGCGCGCCGCCGCCTCCCTTGATCAGTTGCCGGTGACGCGTGGCTTCATCGGCGCCGTCCACGTATACCGCGAGCTCACGTACACCGTTCAGGTCTATGATCGGAATATTATGTTCTTTCAAACGTTTTTCGGTCGCCACCGAACTGGCCACGGCGCCGTCGATACGATGCCTGATACGCGCCAGTTCGTCGATAAAGCAGTTAACCGTACTGCCGGTGCCGACACCCACGACCATATCATCTTCAATGTAATCGATTGCGGCCTTGGCGACCCGTTGTTTCTTGTCCTGACTCATGTGGAGGAATTTACCGTTGATATATTTCGGGTTAGCGGTTTTTGCCTGCCTGTTCCCGGTTTTGCAGGGCAGGCTTTGGCGGAAATCGTGCGTGATGTTATCTTATACACATGTTTGAAGAATACCAACCGTTAATCAGCGAAGCCGCGTCCAGGGTATACGATGTTGCCCGGCGGTCCTCCCTGGATTATGCCAACCAGACTTCCCGGACCCTGGACAACCATATCTGGCTGAAGCGGGAAGATCAGCAATTGGTATTTTCCTATAAGTTGCGCGGCGCGTATAACCTGATTGCCTCGCTGGACAAAGAGCAGAAAGCCAACGGAGTCATCGCAGCTTCCGCCGGCAACCACGCCCAGGGTGTTGCCCTGGCCGCCGGCAGGATGAATATCAGCGCAACCATCGTGATGCCGAAGACGGCGCCGGAGATCAAGGTGAGCGCGGTCAGGCGCCTCGAGGCCAGGGTGGCGCTGCACGGCAATACCTATGACGAGGCCAGGCAGCACGCAGAGGAGCTGGCGTCTGCGGAGGGCAGGACATTCATCCCGCCTTACGACCATCCCCTGGTCATTGCCGGGCAGGCCACCGTGGGGATGGAACTGTTAGAACAGTGTGAGCAGGCGCCGGACTGTATTTTCGTCCCGGTTGGCGGTGGCGGATTGATCGCCGGAATTGCGCTGTACGTGAAAGCGAACAGCCCCGACACGCGCATCATCGGCGTGGAACACGATGGCGCAGCCAGCATGTACCGGGCGATGAAAGCCGGAACACGGGTCTCGCTGGACCATGTTGACATCTTCGCTGACGGCGCTGCGGTGCGGCAGGCCGGAGAGGAAACATTCCGCATCTGCCGGGAATTGGTCGATGAGATCCTGCCGGTCAATGTTGATGAAATCTGCGCCGCAGTCAAGGATATATTTGAGGATACCCGATCCATCCCGGAACCTGCGGGCGCGCTGGCCCTGACCGGGTTGAAAAAATATGTGCAGCGGGAGAATCTGCGGGATAAGCAACTGGTTGCCATTTTCAGCGGCGCCAACGTGAACTTTGACCGGCTGCGCCACATCGCTGAACTGTCAGCGCTGGGCGAGCAGCGGGAGGCATTGATATGCGTAACGATTTCCGAACGTCCCGGCAGTTTCCGCAACCTGTGCCATAACCTGGGGCCGCGCCAGATCACGGAATTCAACTATCGGTACTGCGATACCGAACAGGCGCATATCTTTGTCGGCGTACAGTTGCGCAACGGTGTAAAGGAGAAGAACCAGGTACTGGCAAATCTGCGGGACAAGGGTTACGAGGTGATTGACCTGAGCAATGACGAAGTGGCGAAGATGCATATCCGTTACATGGTTGGTGGGCATGCGGCCGGCATCACCGACGAGTTGTTGTACCGGTTTGAATTTCCCGAGCGTTCCGGTGCATTGCTGCATTTTCTCACACAGCTCAGCTCGCGCTGGAACATCAGCCTGTTTCACTACCGCAACCACGGGGCCGCATACGGGCGCGTGCTCATGGGCATACAGGTACCGTCAGACCAGACCGGAGAATTTCAGGATTTCCTTGACGGCCTGGGTATTGACTATTCGGAAGAGACGAACAATCCTGCCTACAGGTTGTTTTTGAACTGATACGTTAACGAGTCGCGAAAGGCGACAGGTAGGGTAAGGTGGGTATCAACCGTCGTGCCGTTACGGGCGATAAACTTGAACCAAGGGTTCAAGTGGGAACAGCGGGCGTTATATCAGGCTTCCCAGTTCTCGTGGGCATGCACACAATAGCGCGGTTCAGTTCCCTCCATTACAGGAAATAAGCTCAAGTTTTTGTAGGCCCGCGCGCGAACACGACAGAAGATACCCAAAACTAATTGTCACCGACTAAAACGCCATCAATTTTTGTTTGCAGGCGTTTTACCATCATGTCTACCGATTCAGTATAGTCCTTATTTTTGCGTTTGTATGCAAGCAGTTCATTGGCAATATTAAGCGCCGCCATAATCACAATACGTTCAGTGCCGACTATGCTGCCGCTGGTTTTCACTTCCAGCAGTTTCTCGTTGAGAAAATCCACCACTGCATACAACTGTTCCCGCTCATCGTCCGGGGCAGATATCAGGTATTCTTTGTCGAGAATCGTTACTCGAACCGGACTCGATTGTGTCATGAACGGGTTTCCATCGCCCGCAGCCGCGCAATCATGGATTCGATACGAAACCTTGCCTGCTCTGTCTTTTCAATGAGCACAGCGCGCTCACTGATCAGATTTTTTTGCTGGTCACGCAAGGCAGAATTCTCATTTTTTAATGCATCGACTGTCTTGATGAGATCATCGACCCGCGCCTCAAGAACCCCCAAATCTACGCTTTCAAGGTTATTTTCTGACATTGATATAGTTTCCGCGGCTGTTTGTTTCCCATAAAACCACTGGTATTCAGTACCAATATAGAACGCGGCTGCAAGGTGGTCAAGTTTGATGGTAATGGGATAGGAGGCGCTTCCGTCAACACTGCCACCATACCACTTCCACGGAAGCGGGAGTCCAGTCGAATAGAGTGTCGCCCTTCCACCAAACCACTCCCGCGGAAACGGGAGTCCAGTCTATTATTCTGTCGACCGCAGGGCGACTCATTATTGCTTTTGACGTTGCATCAAGGTACCGTAAGACATACTTGGAATCCATGCTCCACAACATGAAAATCAGTGAAGACAGCAAGCGCCGCAAGAAGCTCATGGACATGCTCGGGGATGACAGCATTGCCATCCTGCCTGCCGCACCGGAAAAAATTCGTAACCGGGATGTATCCTATCGTTACCGTCCCGATAGCGACTTTTATTACCTGACGGGGTTTGCTGAACCGCAAGCCGTGATGGTGTTGATCCCCGGTCGCAGTCAGGGAGAATTTATCCTGTTCTGCCGCGAGCGTGATCCCGAGCAGGAAACCTGGCACGGTTACCGCGCGGGACTGGAAGGCGCGTGCAATGATTACGGTGCGGATGACGCCTATCCCATTACCGATATGGACGACATTCTGCCGGGATTGCTCGAGAACAGGGAGCGGATTTATTACACCATGGGAAATGACACTACGTTCGACCAGCGCGTGCTCGGCTGGGTCAACCAGGTGCGAGGCAAGGTCCGCGCCGGCGTTCACGCGCCGGAAGAATTCATATCCCTGAACCACATCCTGCATGATATGCGCTTGTATAAAAGCCGGCAGGAGATCCAAAAAATGCGCAAGGCCGCAACGATCTCGGCAAATGCCCATGTGCGCGCAATGCAGACATGCCGGCCGGGGCTGATGGAATACCAGGTAGAGGCTGAACTTCTGCATGAATTCATGCGCCAGGGTGCGCTTAGCGCCGCCTATCCCTGCATCGTCGGCAGCGGAGTAAACAGTTGCGTACTGCATTACACCGATAACACGCGGGAAATGCAGGAAGGTGACATCCTATTGATTGACGCCGGCGCCGAATATGAATGTTATGCGAGCGATGTTACCCGCACTTTCCCCGTTAACGGCCGTTTCAACAGTAGCCAGCGCGCCGTCTACGAGGTCGTTCTGGCCGCCCAACTTGCCGCGATTGACGCAGTGAGGCCGGGAAATCATTGGAATGAACCCCACGACGCGGCAGTTGACGCGTTGACGGAAGGATTGATCTCTCTCGGGATCCTCAAGGGAACGTCGAAAAGCCTGGTAAAAGAGGACGCTTACAAACGCTATTTCATGCACAAGACCGGACACTGGCTTGGCATGGACGTACACGATGTCGGCGATTATAAGCTGGGCGAACAGTGGCGCTTGCTGGAACCCGGCATGACGTTGACCATCGAACCGGGATTGTATCTTCCGCCGCAGGAGGGCCTGGCCGAAAAATGGTGGAATATCGGCGTGCGTATCGAAGATGACGTGCTGGTGACAAAATCAGGGAATGAGGTGCTGAGTCGGGATGCGCCCAAAAGCATTTCCGAGATTGAGGCATTGATGGCGCATAACGGATGAACTGAGCTGTGTATGATATTGCAGTGATTGGCGGCGGTATGGCCGGCGCTAGCCTTGCCTGTGCCCTCGCCGGTGAACAAACCAGTATCGCCCTGGTGGAAGAGCGGCCGGCGCGCGCCGGGCATACCCACAATGATGATGCCAGGGGTATTGCCTTGTCACGTTCTTCCTTGCAAGCGCTGAAAGGGACGGGATTGTGGCAGAAACTGGAACCATCAGCCTGTCCCATTGAGCACATACATGTCAGCGCCAGGGGCCGTTACGGCTCTGTCAGGATGTCTGCCGGCATGCTCGATCTCGACGCGCTGGGATACGTGGTTCCCGCGCAGGAACTGGGGAATAAACTGTTGCAGGAGATTGCCGGGCATGCCGACATCGAGATGTTCTGCCCGGCAAAAGCGGAAAAGATAGAACATGAACCGGGTTCCATTGCGGTGCATGTCACGCGGCCTGATGCAGATACAGATAAAGACACAGATACAGTCATCCGGTGCAAGCTGCTGGTAATCGCGGATGGCGCGTTTTCCACCCTGAGAGACCTGGCCGGTATCTCGACAAGCATCCATGACTACCGGCAGATGGCGATCGTTTCGAACGTTACGGTTTCCAAGGAACATCACAACACCGCATACGAGCGGTTTATTCCCGGTGGCCTGGTCGCGATACTGCCGTTGAAGGGGAAAAACCGCTGCGTCACGGTCCTGGTATCACCGGCGGACCAGGCGGAAGATCACCTGCAACTGGACGACGAGGGTTATCTGAAGCTGTTGCAACAGGCTTTCGGCAAACGCCTTGGAGAATTAACCGGTCCGGGTCCCAGACAGTCCTGGCCGCTGGTTTTATTACAGCCCGAACGGCAGATAGCCCAACGGATCGTGCTGCTGGGCAACGCGGCCCATACTATCCACCCCAACGGCGCGCAGGGATTCAACCTGGCCCTGCGGGACATGGCAGCGCTCGCGGGACTATTGCGCGCAACGCTACGGGACGGCGGCGATGTGGGCGCGACGGAGGTTCTGGAAGCATACGCATCATCCAGGCAAGCCGATCAGCGCCGGGTCATCCGCTTCACGGACTTGCTGCAAAAGACATCCGGACGCACCGATACGATAACGCCCGCATTACGCGGCAGCATGATGCTGGCGTTGGATGCGTTGCCGAGACTGAAAAATGAGTTCATCCGGCGTGCGGCGGGGTTGCAGACACCATCGGCGCCAATAGCAGCGCCCAAACCCGGGGAGCCGAGCAAGACCGACCGGAAGAGCAAGGCAGGAGTGAAGCATGAATCCGGCACAAGGCGCCGCGCACGACCCAGCGCTCCTGATACGGAACTGCTTATCATTGGCGGCGGCGTGATCGGCGCCACCATGGGATTACTGGCCGCATCGGGCGGCATGGATTGCATCCTGGTCGAGCGCAACAGCCCGCCGGTGGACGATAAACCGGTGGAAGATGCCCGGGTGCTGGCCCTGACCGCGGCATCGAGGAAGATTCTGACCAGGGTGCGGGCCTGGCAGCAGCTTGCGGAGCAGGATATCGGCCTGTTCCGGCAGATGCATGTCTGGGACGAGAACGGCAGCGGCAGCCTGCACTTCGACAGCGCCGCCATCGGCCTGCCGGCGCTTGGCCATATCGTGCCCCAGAATTTGCTGGTCAGCGCGTTGGAATCCGTGCGTGTGGGCCTGCCGGGAATTTCCGTACACACAGGCGCCGAACCGTCGCACCTCACAGACGCAGGCAATGCCATCAGGGTGACGTTGAGTGATGGCCGGGAGGTTTCGGCAAAACTGCTTGTTGCCGCCGACGGTACCAGGTCAAAGGTCCGGCAGCTCGCCGGCATAGGGTACCCGGTCCACCGGTATCGGCAAGCGGCTGTCGCGGGCATCGTGCGGACGGAATTGAACCACGGGCAAGTGGCGCGCCAGCGGTTTTTGTCGAATGGCCCACTGGCGTTCCTGCCCATGGCAGACCCGAACCGCTGCGGGGTGGTCTGGTCGACCGCGCCGGAACATGCGGACGAACTGCTTGCAATGGATGATACGGATTTTCTTCAGGCGCTTGAAGAGGCTTTCGAATCCACCCTGGGCGCGCTGTCTGATGTCGGCGTCAGGCAGGGATTTCCGTTACAGAGAGCGCAGGCCCGGCGTTACTGTACAGAGCGCATCGCGCTGGTCGGCGATGCCGCGCATTGCGTCCACCCACTGGCCGGCCTGGGCGCCAACCTGGGGCTGCTTGATGTCGCCGCGTTGTTCCAGGTCATTACGGCTGCGGGCGCGAAACGCCGCGACCCCGGCGGCAGCGCGGTATTGAGAAAGTATGAAAGATGGCGCAAAGGCGAAAATTATATGGTGATCATGGCCCTGGAAGGATTAAAATACTTGTTTGAAACACAGGCTTTACCGATCCCGGGACTGAGGAATGCCGGGATGGAACTGTATAATTCGTTACAGTCGTTGAAGAATTTCACGATGCGCCGGGCCACGGGCCTGGCCGGCGATTTGCCGGACTTGGTCAGCAGTAGTTAAGGCGCGATGACCGAATGGATAATTTAACCCCCCCACACTTTGTGCGCAAGATCATCGCTGATGATATCGAACAGGGCCGATGCCCTGAAGGTATCCGTACGCGTTTCCCCCCCGAACCCAACGGTTTCCTGCATATCGGCCATGCCAAGGCCATTTGCGTGAATTTCGGCATGGCCGCGGAATACCAGGGCAAATGCAACCTGCGCTTCGATGACACCAACCCGGAAAAAGAGGACATGAAATATGTGGAGGCCATCCAGGAGGATGTACGCTGGCTGGGGTTTGACTGGGAAGACAGGTTGTATTTTGCCTCCGATTATTTCATGCGGCTGTTCGAGTTTGCGATCGAATTGATTGAGCAGGGCAAGGCTTATGTCGACAGCATGAGCGCCGATCAGATAAGGGAATACCGCGGTACCCTGACGGAACCGGGGACCGACAGTCCTTTCCGGAACCGGCCGGTTGCCGAGAACCTGGACCTGTTTCGCAGGATGAAAGCGGGAGAATTTGCCGACGGAGAACATGCGCTCAGGGCAAAAATCGATATGGGGTCGGCCAACCTGAACATGCGGGACCCGGTGATATACCGGATCCGCAGGTCCGTCCATTATCGAACAGGGGATGCCTGGTGCATCTATCCCATGTACGATTTCACCCATTGCCTGTCGGATGCGCTGGAGCATATCACCCACTCACTGTGCAGCCTGGAATTTGAGGACCACCGGCCGTTGTACGACTGGTTTATCGATAACCTGGCTACCCCCTCGCGCCCGCACCAGTACGAGTTCGCCCGCCTCAACCTGGAGTACACGGTGCTGAGCAAGCGCAAGCTGATCGAATTGGTGGAGGACGGCCATGTGGACGGCTGGGATGACCCGCGCATGCCTACCCTGTCCGGACTGCGGCGGCGCGGCTTCACGCCGCATTCGATACGGGAATTCTGCGCGCGTATCGGCCTGACAAAAAGCGACACCGTTATCGATGCGAGTGTGCTGGAACATGTGATCCGGGACGAGCTTGGCGCCGCGGCGCCGCGGCGTATGGCAGTATTGCGCCCCTTAAAGGTGGTGATTGAAAACTATCCGGACGACAAGGAGGAACTGCTGGATGCCGCCAACCACCCGCAGGACCCGTCCATGGGTTCGCGCAAGGTGCCGTTCAGCAACGTGCTTTACATAGAACGGGATGATTTCATGGAAGATGCCCCGAAGAAATTTTTCCGGCTGGCGCCTGGCCGGGAAGTGCGTCTGCGCTATGCCTATTTCATCACCTGCAACGAAGTCATCAAGGACGAGAAGACCGGGACGGTGATGGAATTGCGTTGCAGCTATGATCCGGCAACACGCGGCGGCAACGCCCCCGACGGGCGCAAGGTCAAGGGCACGCTCCACTGGGTATCGGCCCGGCATGCGCGCCCGGCGCAGGTCAGGCTGTATGACAGGCTGTTCTCCGTCGCCAACCCGGACCGGGGCGATCAGGACTGGAAATCCTACCTCAATCCGAATTCACTGGAGACGCTTGGCGAGTGTCTCATCGAACCCGACCTGGCGCAGGCGCAGCCGGAGCAACGCTTCCAGTTCGAGCGGCTGGGGTACTTCTGCGCCGAGAAGGAAGACTGGCGCGAGGACAGCCCGGTGTTCAACCGCATCGTGACGCTGCGCGATACCTGGGCAAAGATAAGCAACAAGAGGAGCTGACATGACAGACTCGAACACTTCACTATTCCAATCAGACATCAACAGTCTTCCCCTGCTGAACCGGGGCAAGGTGCGTGACATCTACGATGTGGACGCCGACCACCTGCTGATCGTCACCAGCGACCGTATCTCCGCTTTTGACGTGGTGTTGCCCGACCCGGTCCCCGGCAAGGGCAGCGTATTGACCACGGTGTCCAATTTCTGGTTTGCCCGCACAGAGAACCTGATCGCCAACCACCTGACCGGCCGCAGCCTGGCTTCCGCCGGTCTGAGCGAAGATGAGGTCAAGCAATTGGAAGGCCGGTCGATCGTGGTCCGGAAGCTGCAGCCGCTGCCGGTGGAAGCCATCGTGCGCGGCTACATCATCGGCTCAGGCTGGAAAGACTACCAGCGCACCGGCGCGGTCTGCGGCATCGAACTGCCGGCCGGTCTGGAACAGGCGCAACAATTGCCGGAGCCGATATTCACGCCCTCCACCAAGGCCGAGGCCGGCGAACACGATGAAAATATCAGTTTTGCACAAACCGTGGAACTGCTGGGCGCCGAACTGGCCGAAAAAGTGCGCACGCTCAGCCTGACTATCTACCGGCAGGCCGCGGAATATGCCGCTGAACGGGGGATCATCATCGCCGACACCAAGCTGGAATTCGGTTTTGACAGTAACCGCGAGTTGTACCTGATCGATGAAGTGCTGACCCCGGATTCATCCCGCTTCTGGCCCGCGGATTCCTACCGCACCGGCATCAGTCCGCCGAGTTTTGACAAGCAGTTCGTGCGCGACTACCTTGAAACCCAGGACTGGAACAAACAAGCGCCCGGCCCGGCATTGCCGGAGCAGGTTATCCAACAGACAGCCGCGAAGTACAAGGAGGCCCAGGACAGGCTGCTCGACGCATAACACGCAAAATGATCCCACTCCACGACGACAACCCCACGAGTATTTTCCCGGTACTCACCGTTACCTTCATCGCGGTCTGCGTACTGGTCTTCCTGTGGCAGGCGTCCCTGGGTACGCAAGGCTACCAGGCGGCGATCTATGCCCTGGGAGTCATCCCCGCGGTGTTGCTGGACAACGCAATACTGCCCCCGGAACTGTCGCTGGTGCCGCCCTCCATGACCGTGTTCACCTCCATGTTCCTGCACGGCGGCTTCATGCACCTGGCCGGCAACATGCTGTACCTGTGGATCTTCGGCAATAACGTAGAAGATGCGATGGGCCATGGCCGCTTCATCGTATTCTACCTGCTGTGCGGAGTCGCGGCGGTGTTCGGCCAGGTGCTGCAAGACCCGTCATCCGAGATTCCGATGATCGGCGCCAGCGGCGCGATCTCCGGGGTGCTCGGCGCGTACCTGTTGCTTTACCCCCGCGCCCGGGTGCTGGTGCTGATCCCACTGGGATTCTTCATACAACTGGTCAGGCTGCCGGCGCTGTGGGTACTGGGACTGTGGTTCGCAATACAATTGATCAGTTCCGCGCTCACCTCGTCGGAAGGCGGAGGCGTGGCCTGGTTCGCCCACATCGGCGGCTTTATCGCCGGCATGGCGCTAATCCCGTTCTTCAAACGCGGCAACAAGACACTTTTGCATAAAGCCCACGGCTCCAAACGGTACAGCAAACGTGTAAGCCACTGGCCGCAGGGACAACATGACCAACTGGAGAACGCCGCAAGACGCTGGTCGAAGCGGGACAGGTAGGAAGAATGATTATCTATGGTGTCGCCCTGCTCTCCGCCTGCCTTGTGGCGGGCATGCTGATCGGTGAAGGCCTGGGAATTGTTCTCGGTGTCGAAGCAAATGTCGGCGGTGTGGGCATTGCCATGCTCTTTCTTGTGCTGGCCTGTAATTCCGCTAGATTCAGCGCCTTGACCGAAGGGGCGGCGGGTTCGGGTGTGAAGTTCTGGAGCGCGATGTACATCCCCATTGTTGTCGCCATGGCCGCGCAGCAGGATGTTGCCGCGGCGCTTGACGGCGGCCTGATCGCGCTGGTCGCAGGTGTTGCCGCAGTCGCGGTCAGTTTCGCCCTTGTCCCCGCGCTGAGCAGGATCGGCGCGGAGCCGGAGAGCGACGCGATCAAGGAGGATGCCGAGCGATGACCGAATTGCTGGAAACCGTATTTGTCCGCAACAACCTCATTGTCGCTTTTGCTGTCGTTGGCATCACGATCTGGCTTTCGTACCTGCTCGCGAACAAGCTCACCGCCGGGCGCATCCACGGTTCGGCCATCGCCATCGCCGTTGGCCTGGTCGCGGCCTGGTACGGCGGAGTCGTGACCGGCGGCAACCGCGGCGTGGCGGATTTTGCGCTGCTCAGTGGCATCGGCCTGATGGGGGGCGGCATGATGCGCGATTTCGCCATCGTCGCCACCGCTTTCGGCGCGCAATTAAGCGAGTTGAAGAAAGCCGGCCTGGCGGGCGTGCTCTCGATTTTCGCCGGCGTCATTGTCTCGTTTGTGGTTGGCGCGGCGGTGGCGGTGGCATTCGGCTATACCGACCCAACCGAAATCACCACTATCGGCGCCGGCGCGGTGACGTATATCGTCGGCCCGGTTACCGGAGAGGCCATTGGCGCGTCCGATACCGTGATTACCTTGAGCGTTGCCGCGGGGCTGGTGAAATCGATCCTGGTGATGATCGGCACACCGTTTGTCGCCCGTTACATCGGCCTGGACAATCCGCAGTCGGCAATGGTGTTCGGCGGCCTGATGGGAACCACAAGCGGCGTGGCCGCGGGGTTGGCGGCAACGGATCCAAAACTGGTTCCCTATGGCGCGATGACGGCGACGTTCTACACCGGTGTGGGTTGCCTGTTGGGTCCCTCGGCGCTGTTTTTCGTTGTGGAAGTTATGTTCTGACTGAGGCAGGCGGATTCAATCGTTACGCCGAGCGGATTGATCCGTGGCAGATTCATCGGCGGTTGTTATGAACAATACAGGCGGGTGCAATATGTCACAACAAGCATTTTCTCATCTGACCGAAGGCAATACGCGCATCGCGCTCGTTGCGGATACGGCAAGTTTCACATACGGCGAGGTGAACTCGCGCATCAATCGATTCGCGACCGGACTGCTTGGCGGCCGAGACGACCTGGACGAAGAGCGCATCGCCTTCTTCCTGCCGGCGAGCCTTGATTACGTCACCTGCCTGCATGGCGTGTGGCGGGCGGGGGGCATCGCCGTTCCGCTGAACGTGGCCTCGGCAGTCGCCGAACTCGATCATTATCTGAGCAGCGCCAATGTCACGCGCATGTTCGCTGAAGCCGAAGCGCCGGAAGAATTACGCGAACTATGCGCATCGCTCGGCATTGAGTTGCTGACCGTGGAAGCAATGCTGGCGCAAGCGCCGGTCGAGTTGCCCGAGATCGATCCGGGACGCCGCGCCATGATGCTGTTCACCAGCGGCACTACGAGCAAGCCCAAGGGAACGGTGAGCACCCATAAAACGATCCGCGCCCAGATCACCACCTTGATCGACGCCTGGCGCTGGACCGAAGATGATGTGATTCCGTTGTTCCTGCCGCTGCACCATATCCACGGTATCATCAACATTCTCAGTTGCGGGCTGTGGGCGGGCGCCAGGGTGCATTTGTTCGCGGGACTCGATATTCCCAAAGTCACCACGGAGGTGGCGGCCGGCGTCTACAACGTGTTCATGGCCGTTCCCACCGTTTACGTCAAACTGATCCAATATCTGGAAAAGCAGGACCCGAAACAGGTCGAAGCCATTTGCGCCGGCTTCAAGGCCATGCGCTTGAACATTTCCGGCTCGGCGGCCTGCCCGGTCAAGTTGTTCGAGCAATGGCGCGATCTCACCGGCCAGGTTCTGCTCGAACGCTACGGCATGACCGAAATCGGCATGGGCATTTCCAATCCCTATCACGGCGAGCGCCGCGCGGGCTATGTCGGCCAACCCCTGCCGGGTGTCGAAGTGCAACTGTTCGACGAATCGCATCAGCCCGTCACGGGTGAAGACAATCCAGGCGAAATCCGCATCAAGGGCGACAATGTTTTCCTGGAATATTGGGGCAACGAAGAAGCCACTCGCAAGAGTTTTGTCGACGGTTGGTTCTGCACCGGCGACATGGCGGTGATCGAGGACGGTTATTTCCGCATCATGGGCCGCACCTCGGTGGACATCATCAAGTCGGGCGGATACAAGCTCTCGGCGCTGGAAATCGAAGGCGTGTTGCTCACCCACGAGGACATCGCCGAAGTCGCGGTAATCGGCGCCGAAGACGAAGTCTGGGGAGAAGCCGTCTCAGCTTTCATCGTGACGAAGAGCGGCGCCGAACTGGATTACGCGGAACTGAAAAGCTGGTGCAACGATCGCATGTCGTCCTACAAGATTCCCAAATACGTCAAGCGCCTCGACGCCCTGCCACGCAATGCCATGGGCAAAGTCACCAAACCCGCGCTAAAAGAGCATTGGAAGAATAGCCGCCCAAAACCCGGTGATCTTTGAGATACCCGGCTAGTCAGACCTGTCTGGAAATTGAATATTCATCAAACTGACTGTCAGAAATTGTAGTCAACCGTGAAGCCTACGGTGCGCGGCATGCCGACGACACGGCTCCATTGTACACCGCCGCCGGAATGTGCAGCCGGATAATAATATTCATCAGTGATATTTCGGCTCCATAGAGTGGCGCGCCATTTATCATCGGGGCTGGTGAGACTAAGACGCCCGTTCATGACCCAGTAATCCTCAGTACGCCGATCCAGCCGGATGCCCTTTGTTTCGTCCTTGAAACTGTAATCACCGCCAAGGGTGAGCCTGTAACCGTTGGCAAGATTCCAGTCATAGGAAATAGTGCTGTTTATCTGCCATTGTGGCGCCATTGGCAGGTCATTGCCAGAAGCGTCAAAGGTAACAACATTACCAAAGGTGCTGCTGTTATCAACAGCATCCCACCTCTCGATCTCCGTTTTCAACCAGGCTACGCCAAGATAAATGAACAGGGGATCAGTTGGTTGCCAGGTTATATCAAGGTCTACACCGTAGAGCTCGGACTCCGGTACATTGGTCAGACCGGAGATATTTCCAACCAGCGCCACGGCCAGGTCAGTTTCCTGCTTGTCTTTGTAATCATAATAGAAGGCGGATGCATTGAGCTGCATCCTGCCGTCGTGAAGACGCATTTTTGTGCCAATCTGGTATGCAGTTAGCTTTTCCTTTTCATAGGGCAGGAACTGGGTAGAAGTATTTAGGTTTGCGCCATTGAAGCCACCCGATTTGAATCCCGTGCTGAAAGACGCGTAGATCATATTTTCGTTATTGAATGTATAGTCAATGACAGCGCGGAACATCGCTTTTTCCATACCTATCTTGTGGGTCAGGGTGTGAAATGCGTTATTTGGTGTCCCGTTTCCGATTTGTGTGAGGATAAAATTCGGTGAGGTGGGGATGTCGTCCAGTACGGCACAGTCTCCCGGTTGAAGTGTTGCGCCGAAGAAGCCATTCCACAGGCCTGCGTAAGAACCATCGCCTGCATCGTAGGTGCAGGACTCGATACTGCGTGATTCGTCAGTGTAACGAACGCCCAGGATAACGCGCCAGTCTTCTGCCATGGTCCATTCAACATTTCCGAATACTGCAAAAGACTCGGATTCCTGGGTATATCGGGTTTCCAGTTCGTTGATATTAAATACCGCAAATGCGCTCGAAGGTGCACCATCAATTGAATTGGCCAGGACCGTGTTGGTATAAGCGCCCCCCGGATCGAGGGCCAGCCACTGTGTTGCGCCAATACCGAATTCCGAATCTTCAAAGGTGTAATGATAGACCTCGTTCATTTTGTCGTCGGAATAATAAAGACCGACCAGCCAGGTGATGGTTTCGGTTTCGCCGCTGAGCCGAAGTTCCTGGGAGAATAGCTCTATGTCCGTTTGATTATTGACATTGGCATTTTCCGCCGGGGTGCTGTCCCACTGGTTGTTCTCGTTGCGGTCGAATTCGTTGTAGGCAGTGATGGAAGTCAGTTCAATACCACCAATCTGCCAGGTAAGTTTGGCACTGATTCCAAACAGTTCGTTGTCCCGGACCGGTCGATTGTTTACCACCTGATTGACACCGTTGCGTAACTGCGTGACCGTGTTGTCCCAGCCGGCTACTTCATTATCACCGGTTGAAAACCATGGTACCGGTTGACCAAAGAACCCGCCGCCGGGCAGGAGGTATTCCCCCAGTGGCATGTAGGGATTATTCAGACCCCCTAAGATAACGGGATCATAAGCTGTGCGTGCCTGGTTATCGGAGTCATCCTTGACATACTGAGCGTTAAGCGTGATCGTGGCATCTTTACTGATATCAAGATCAACAATACCCCGGACTGCGTGCACATCCTTTTCACCGAGTTTTTCGTCATTGGGATCGAGGATATTTTTCTGCCAGCCATCGAAGGCCTGAGTGGTGCGGTAGGCAACACGTCCACGGGCCTGGTCTGACATGGGTCCACTAATGAATCCTTCAAAGTCCAGGGTATTGTAACTACTGTAGCCGGCGGAAAAACCGGCCTCAAGTTCTTCCGTAGGTTGATTGCTGACGAAATTGATCTGTCCTGCTGTCGTGTTACGTCCGAACAGATCTCCCTGGGGGCCTTTCAGCACTTCAACACGCTGGACATCGAAAATGGCACCCCGAGTCATCACAGAATAGGGTATATTCACCTCGTCAAAATTCAGACCAACGGTGGAGGTTGCTGCTGTACTGTAATCCTGAAAGCCAACACCACGGATGGAATATAACGGTGTGCCGGTAGCCGCCGTTTCATTTACAGTCAGACCGGGTGTATGCAGGGCCATGTCCTCGGCGGAACGCATGCCCAATTCCTGTAGGCGTTCACCGCTGAAGGCATTGATGGTAATGGGAATGTCGTTGACATTCTGTTCGCGTTTCTGTGCTGTAACCACTATTTCTTCCAGCACGGCATGCACGGAATTTGACACCGCGAGCAGAAAAATACACATTGGAAATACTTTTGTGCTCGGTCTGGTATTAACTGTCGTTTTCATTTCACATTCCCCTCAATGAACCGGTGCCCAAAAGGGCAAACGTAACGCTGCAATTCTGTTACATGGATTCAATATCGTATAAACTGGGGGACCAATTTTCTTCACCCAGATTGCAAAATTTTTAACTAAGAGTGCATAAAGTCCTGTTAATTTGGTTTCAGATAAGGGATCAAAACCACTGTTTCGCCTGTTTGCAATTTCAGCTAAATACATTGCAACCTGGGGAAAGAAATTACAACCCGTTCCAGCCTAGAGTATGGGACCCGGGCATTGAGAATCGCATCTACGCCCAGATATAAATACAAGGCTTCCGGTACCTTATACATGGCTATTGCAGGAAGAAAAATTCCAACAGGGGCAGCATTGGTGCTGGCGGTACTGCTCTCATTATTGTACTTCGAAGCAAACGCTCAGCAAGAGCGATGGGCAGAAAAGGTCTACCTGAATGCCCGTATCCATACTGTCGACGAGGATAATCCCATTGCCGGGTTTCTCGCCATACATTCAGGGTGGATTACTGGGTTGGGCACTCCAGAGCAGGCAAAACCCTTCATCGGTCCCGGTACGGAAGTAATTGATCTCAATGGCGACACCGTATTGCCGGGTCTGCACGATGCGCATGTACACCTGCTGGCATCACAGTTGAAATACGGGGAATTCAATTGTTCTCCCGGAGCAGGTACCGGTACCGTCGAAACGATTGTCGAAGCATTGGAAGCCTGTACTTCCAGCCGGCGTTCCAGGCCCGGGAACTGGCTGATTATCGGTCCCGTTGCCAATGACCTCCTGGGAGAGAAAGCATTGCGCAATGCCATTAATACCCGTTTCCCGGATACACCTGTGCTGGTCTCGGATTACAGCAATCACAATGCACTGGCCAACCGCAGGGCTCTTGAACTGGCTGACGTTACCTCCTCCACTAAATCGCCGAAAGGAGGGACAATTATTCGGGACGGCAATGGAATACCAACGGGACTGCTGATCGAGACGGCAGTGAGACTGGTGTACCGGGTCATCCCTGACTACGACGAGATGGCCTACCTGGAGGCGATCAGAACAGCTGTCCGGATCGCCAATCGCTACGGTATCACTTCCGTGCAGGAAGCCTCCGCCATACCCGGTCTGCTGCGGGCCTTGAAACGGCTTGATGAAAGGGGTGAGCTGACGCTCCACGTGGCCGCCCATATCGTTATAGACAATGAAAAATTCAGTCCGAATGCACTTTCTCGGGAGGCATTCAATAACAGGGAACGATATACCTCAACCCATATTGCCGTAAACCATGCCAAGATATGGCTTGACGGACAGCCGCTGGACCCTTTTCCGACCCATGCGCAGATCGACCCTCTAACCGGGGAAGTAGACGATACCTTTCTGCTGTTTGATCAAAAATGGCTGAATCAAAAAGTTCTGGAGCTTGATCGCCTGGGAATAAAAGTCAAATTACACGCCGTGGGAACCGGTGCAGCGAGGAGCGCACTTGATGCCGTAGCCTTCACCCGGCAACACCATCAAAGCGGCATTAATCACGATATTGCTCATGCTATTTTCATCGAACCTGTGGATATCCCTCGCTTCGCCCTGCTGAATGTAACCGCGGAGCAATCTCCGGCGATCTGGCATCTTAATTTACCGGAACTGGCCGAAGCCTATCCTTTCCGGGCCCTGGTGGATGGCGGCGCCAATGTCACCATCGGTTCAGACTGGCTGCTTCCCCGCACACCAAACCTGTTCCCTTCGCTCCAGGGTGTTATTGAAGACAGGGGCATAGACAGACAGAACCTGTTGAATATGCTTACTATCAACGGGGCAAAAGCCGTTGGTATGGAAGAAAAAATCGGTTCTCTGGAAGTAGGAAAAAGCGCCGATTTCATCGTGCTGGACCGAGATCCCATGCACGTTCCCTCCGCCGACCTGAAGGACACAAAGGTGCTCATGACTGTCTTTGAGGGAAATATCGTTTATTCAAATGCAATGGCTGGCCTTGAGAAAAAGTTCGAAGGTATCCATGCCTACCAGCATGCCAGAGGTCACGTTACCTTCTACAAGGGCAGGGTCATGTGGATGATAGAAGACACTGTAACCGGGGAAGACAGGGCCGAAGATCCTCAGCAAGAAGTTAAAGGGCTTACCGTGGCTTGGGGAACCTACAGACTGATGGACAAGAACCACCTCATCATCCATGTGGATCATTCAAACCGGGTAGAACTTATTGGACAGGAAATACAATTCGAATACGAGTGGCGCTCAGACGATATTTCCCATTACTGGGTGCTGGACGAACAGGGCAGGAGGACGAGGCATGGAATCTCGAAGAGATTGGCGCCTCCATAGACGAAATTAATTTCTACTGCGACCCTTTAGCTGATGCAACTTGTATTCACGTGGGGCGACCCCGTAGTATTTTTTGAATAACTTGGAGAAATGCTGGATATTGTTAAAACCACAATTGAAGGCAATGGTTGACACGGTCTCAGCGGCATTTTGGGGGTTGGACAATTTACGGGCTGCCTGTTCTATACGGCACAGCCAAATATACCTTGCCGGGGTAATACCTATCTCAGCGAACAACTGGTAGACCTGACGCTTGCTGATATGGAATTCCGCGGCAATCGCCTCAAGACTTATGTCGTGGTCCGCCAAATGATCGTTGATGAATTTTAATAACTGTTCGAACTTTCTGTTAGACTTCTGCTCTGGTAATCGCAATATGCTGTTACCATCAAAATAATATGCTCCACATAACAGGTGCAACAGCGTGTCTCTGATGTGGACGCTGTTGGCGGACCCGGCGTTCAATTCAGATTGCCGCCGCATCAGGGAACCCAGCATGTCTATTGCAAAGGATCCAATACCGGTATCCGACGTTAACATACTACCAGTCATATCCCTTGCCTGGGGTAACGTGATACTGGCAATCGCAGGTGGTATCATGATCGTATAGAGACTCGATGTCTTACTGAATTCAATGGCATAGCATTTAGACAAGTCAGTGAGAATGACGTCCCCCGGTGCAAGATAATGGCTTTCACCTTCGTATTCATAGATCGCCCGGCCCCGTTTCATGAGGCAAATACTCATTCCCGGATCGGCAGAACTTCTGATTAGTCTGGGGGTTTTGATTACCCGCAGTGGAGAGGTTGTGATCCTGTTGATCTTGATCGCATCGATATTGAAACTTGTCGCAGAGGCCCGGAACTGGCTGGCTGATCCAATGGGTTGCTGATCGAGTGGGTGTATCATGGAGGATACATCCTCGACCCAGCGATGAAACGCCCGTCTGTCTCCCTGACTTTCACAGCTTATCTGATGCATATGATTCAATACCTACCGGGAATGAAGATAATCTTCTTCCGAATTAAGGAACCTCTGAGATTAAGTCAGAGTTTCCTTAAGTGATTCAGGTTATTTTGAGCGGCATCGCTATGCTGGTTATACAGTACACTATTAGAAATAATTCATAGCGGGGCATATTCAATCTACCCGCCAGGTGTTTGCCGCCTGCTCAGCCAGCCAGGATTGATAGTGGTTGAGGTTTGCCAGGTCCCAGCGGTCATATTCGGCCACTTTTCCGGCAAGTCTGAAAGAAGTTTTGAGATAATGTTTCTTCTTGGTGGCAAAATCAGAACGTTCAAGTTCGTCCTGGTTAGTTGACTTTCGATAATTGGCAGCACCACCTACATTAGGTGTAGGGGAAATATCATTGAGAATTCCATTACTATTATCTTCGCCGCAATTTCGCTTTTCATATTCGCCGCTGCTTTATTAGATTTTGTGATGAAAGAGCGAATTAAGTGTATGTTTGATACTGTCATCTTCAACAGGATTGTTGAGAATGATATATCTGTCGAGTCATTGAATGAATGCGTTGAGGTATTTGCTACTTATGTCCAGCGTAGAGAGATCAATGATGAGAGAATGAAGGATAAAGAGAAACAGGCAAAGCTAAATCGAATTTTCAATTCTCTTGTCTCGGAAGAGCATTATATTTCAACCGAATCAACACTGTGGGATTACACGCCCTGGGACAAGGGAAAATGGACTGACCCGGATGACAACTCTCGTCCAATTAGGAATGATCTGGACAATGAAAAAAAGAAAGAAAATAACTTTAAGGATGCATTAATCGCAGAAACCGCAAAAAAGAATGACCTCATTCTTGTCACTGAAGATATCCCTTTGGAAAATGCTGCGCCAAATCATGGCGTAAAGTGCATGTCATTCGATCAATTGTTACTACATTGTAAGATCTTTACCCCTTGAGACAACACAAATAATATGTAGTATTGCTTGTAAAGAGTCCTGAATAAGGTCTATGCCGTTGGCCAATGTAGTGGCGCAGACAATGAACTATCAAGATTTCATTACCATCGAACCAGGTAAGCGCGGTGGTAAGCCGTGTATCCGTTCCATGCGGATCACAGTCTATGATGTGCTGGATTGGTTGGCGACGGGCATGAGCGAAGTAGAGATTCTGGACGATTTTCCGGAGCTGACCCAGGATGATATCAGGGCCTGTCTTGCCTTTGCAGCCGACCGTGAACACCAGTTATCTACGATAGCGTCCACTTGAAGCTGCTCTTGGACCAGATCCTGTCGTACCGGTTGCTGGACAAGATCGAGTCCGTCTACCCCGGATCGGCGTAACTCAGATTACTCGAACACATAAATTGAATTCGAGTCGGGACTGGATTTATACTTATACTCACCTTAAGGCGGAAGCTGGCCAACTCAATACTCTTTTTCTATGCGTACTTGCAGCTTATTCTGGCTTCAGTCAATTGTTGCAACAACCCTGGTGCGTATTCCGGTTGATCGTGAACGCGGATTCTGGCTTATCGTGAACACTGATTCCGGTTGAACGTGAACACTTTCCGGGTAAGACCGGAATCGGTGTTCACCATCCCGGAATCCGCGTTTACGATCAACCGGAATACGCAGTTGGGTTCAGCGTGACCGGGGCGGCTCACAGACTCGGTATAAGCCGCAAACAACTGTCAGATGTTGTCAACTGCCGCTCGGAAATCTCTCCTGAGATGGCGTTGTAAAAAAACTTGATTTAAATTCAAAAAATTAAAAATTCAGATCATCAGAGGGAATAAAATGATTTGCATTAAAACAGATATTCCGCAAGAGATTTGCGATATTGATGATGAGTTAAAAGCAATCTATCACAGCAGAGATACAGTTTGTATTTGGGTGTTTAAAACTAGGGAAGATAGAAACAGATTCATGGATGAGACAGTTGGAATGCTTAAAGATGATAGAGAGAAACACTTTGAATCATTTTATGTCTAGAATGTTGCACATTGTGTAGGTTTCGGAATTGGTTTGATTATGTCTAGAAGTCACAACTTGATCTGGCACTTCACTTGCAAAAGTGAGGGTTACAGGATTATTTGGGAACAAAAAGCGTTTCGTGTGCTTGAACCGCCCCGGATTTGCCGGAGGCTCCATTTCTTGAGAGGATGGAGCAATGAACAAACACAAACGCTATCCCCCGGAGATCCGGGAACGGGCCGTGCGCCTTGTCCTAGAGCATCAGGAGACCTATCGCTCTCAGTGGGCGGCGCTGACTTCCATCGCCGATAAGATTGGCTGCACAGCGGAAACATTGCGTAACTGGGTGAGACGCGCAGAGGTTGACCAGGGCGAACGCGCCGGCCTGACCAGCGTCGAGCGTGACCGCATGCGGGCCTTGGAACGCGAGAATCGGGAACTCAAGCGCGCCAATGAGATTCTGCGCAAGGCATCGGCTTTTTTCGCCCAGGCGGAGCTCGACCGCTAACTGGCGAGATGGTGGCCTTTATCGACCAACACCGGGAGGCCCTTGGGGTCGAGCCGATCTGCAAGCAGTTGCCGGTCGCCCCGTCGACCTACTACGAGCACAAGGCTCGGGCAGCGGACCCTGGGCGGTTGCCGGCGCGGGTGCGGCGTGACCAGGCGTTATGTGAGGCGATACGGCGTGTCTGGGAGGAGCATTACCGGGTATACGGCGCCAGGAAGGTCTGGCGGCAACTCAAACGGGAAGGCCAGGCGGTGGCCCGTTGCACGGTGGAGCGATTGATGAGGCAGCTTGAGATACAGGGTGTGAGGCGGGGCGCAACGCGCTGGACGACGGTATGTGATGCGTCGTTGCCGCAGCCGGCTGACCGGGTGAACCGGCAGTTTACTGCCAACAGGCCGAACCGGTTATGGGTGGCGGACATCACGTATGTGGCGACCTGGTCGGGCTTTGCCTATGCGGCGTTTGTGGTGGATGTGTATGCCCGGCGCATCGTGGGCTGGCGGGTCAGCCGTTCCTTGAGCGCCGACCTGGCGCTGGACGCATTGGAGCAGGCGTTGTGGTCACGGCACGGCGCCAAGGGGTTGGTTCATCACAGTGACCACGGCAGTCAGTATCTGTCGATCCGCTATACCGAGCGCTTGGCGGCGGCCGGGATTGAGGCCTCTGTGGGCAGTGTGGGGGATTCCTATGACAATGCGTTGGCGGAGACGATCATCGGCTTGTATAAGACGGAAGTAATCCGGGCACGGGGGCCATGGAAGACACTCGATGATGTGGAATATGCCACCTTGGAATGGGTGGATTGGTTCAATCATCGTCGTTTGCTGGCGCCGCTCGGCAATGTGCCGCCGGCTGAATATGAACAGATGTACTATGATGAAATTAACCGGTCATGCATAGCCGCATGACTCAAACTAACGAGTCTCCGGGATTCCCGGGGCGGTTCAGCTATAGAGCTAAGCAGCCTCCTGTCTTGGTTTTACCTGCTTGGCAATGTCCTTGCCCGATTCCAGTTCGGCCACCCGCAATTCATAGGCGTTTTGCAGGTTCAGCCAAACCTGCGGGGTCGTATTGAGATAGCGGGCCAGCCGCAGCGCCGTGTCGGCAGTAATTCCCCGCCGGCCTCTCAATATGTCTGAAATCCGGTTTTGAGGCACACCCAGTTCTCGGGCAATCGCCTTGGCCGACATGCCCAGTTCATCCAGTTCTTCACGCAAAATCTCACCGGGGTGTACCGGCCGCATACTATTCTTAATCATGTATTCATTCTCGTCAGTGATAATCGACTACCTCAACGTCACAGGGACCCTCGTCTTCCCAACGGAAACAGATCCGCCATTGTCGGTTGATTCGGATACTGTATTGTCCAGTCCGGCTGCCGGACAACAATTCCAGCCGGTTGCTCCGCAGTCCCGCTAAATCCTGCAGCGATTCTGCGTTGTCCAAAAAGGTCAGCCGGCGCGTTGCCTGATCAGCAAACCCATGGAAAGTCTTCACTCTTTGGCCGCCGAAAAACCGTTCCGTCTTTGAATCCTTGAAACTCCGAATCATGGGTTGGAATTATAGCCGGTAATACGGGATATGTATATGCTATAAATCCATGCTTTCAGCAGGAGAAGGAGGAAAGGGTGTTGCAAAATACAATTGCTATTGTACAAATGTCTAATGAATGTGATTGCAGATACAAACATCATTTTAGCCGTAGCGCTTTATGAGCCAGAAAAAGATAGGATTGTCAGACTGACTGCTGAAGTAGAAGCACTCGCGCCGGAAATATTACCCAATGAAATTGGCAATGCGTTAAATGCGATGATCAAGCAAAAACGATTGACACGAGAGGAGGCCTGTTCCGCTATACGAAGTAAGACCGGCCGTTATCGTAGTATCACCTGCAACCCGTTAACCAGTCTTTGTATGCCTTCTTCCATGGTTGACGGGTCCAGTGCGCCGTAGGAAATTCTCAGGTAGCACCCATCTTCCATGCCGAAGGCGCTGCCTGGGATTGTCGCTATGCGGAATTCCCGGATCAGGCGTTCGACGATTTCCATATCGGGCAAGTCGGTATTGAGACGCAGGAATACGTAAAGTGCGCCGTCGGATCGTATATCATCTGTGACGCAGTCCAGCTTCTGCAACTCATTGAGTACAAACCTGCGATTGGCGGCAATCTGTTCGATCTGTTGGTCACAGTATTGACGGCCGGCCTGCAGCGCGCCGATGGCTGCATATTGTGACGCCAGTGGTGGGCAGATCAGGTTGGTGTCCTGTACTTTACGTACGGCGGCGCGCAAATGGGCAGGGATCAGCATATAGCCGACGCGCCAGGATGAAAAACCGTATGCCTTGGACAGGGAAAACAGGGATATCGTGTGCTGGTTTGATGCGTCCATGCAGGCTGGTGAGAAGGCCCGCCGGCTATCATAAACGAAGTATTCGTAGGCTTCGTCATGGATGTGATAGATCCCCCGTTCGCGGCAGAGTGTATTGATTGCCCGCAGCGTTGCTTCCGGGTAGACCGCGCCGCTGGGATTATTGGGCGAGACGGTGACGACTGCGGCGGTGCGCGGGGTGATCGCCGCTTGTACGACTTCCGGGTCAAGCTGGAATTGCCGGTCTGTCGGTACGGAGACAGGCACACAATTCAGCATTTTTGCAGCCATTTTATGGTTGAAGTAATATGGGGTCGGCAATATTATCTCTGCGCCCGGGTCGGTAATGGCAAACAGCGCATTCAGGAATCCCATGTTGGCGCCGGCTGTGACTACCAAGCGCCGATCAGCGCCGATGTTAACCCGGTTTTCTTCAGCCAGCTTGCGCGTCAGTATCGTGAGCAGTTCCGGGATGCCTTCCACCGGACCGTAGAGCTGGTTCAGCTTGTCGGCATGCTCGAGCATGTTGCGCAGTGCCGCCTCCGGCGGCCCATAACAGACGACGCCTTGCCCCAGGGAAATCGTCCCCGGCGTCTCCCTGATGAGGTCGGCGACCAGGGGCACCACGGGGGACTGGACCGCGTCCATTCTCCGGCTGTCTTTTGTAGGGAGGTTATTTTGCATGCTTCATGTAGCGCTTCTCAATTCGCCCTCAATTGTTCAAAAATTTCCCAAACTGTCTATACGAAATTAATTTTGCAGTGTAAATCTTACTAACTGAATTACTTACGCCCCATACCATTCCCGTGTAAACGGGAATCCAGTGGAACAAAGGGTTGCCCTCAGGGCAACACAGTATTTGACTGGACTCCCGCTGTTGCGGGAGTGGTACGGAGGAATGCCCTGACATGTGCCTATATTTACATGCAATCGGGGCGTGCAGAGTCTGATCATGAGGGTTTCGGTTAGCTGAAAATGATGACCTGCGGAATGGCGGCAAATCGATTAACATTTCTTGATACTTGGCATTTCATCCCAGGTCCTGCCGTCCAGGGTGCGACCGGTGCGTTTCTTGATTACGCCGCCCCATTGTTTGAAAAAGAAGGGCACACTTGTTTGCAGGCAGTTATCACGAACTTCCCTTACCCAGTCTGCTTCGATGGGCCTCGCTCCCGGTCCGGATTCTCCTCCGAGTATCACCCAATCAATGCCTTCCAAGGGTAAAACCGGCAATTTTTCCAGTAATGGTTCGAGGGACAGGAATTTGATTGCCGCGTCGGTATTTTTCAGCTTCTCAAGACGAGGCAACCAACGTTCCGATTCAATACTTACGCCAAGCCAAATATTTGGTGTCCAGTTTAATGTATCATTCAATTGATTGACTCGGTCTGGCCGTTTTGTAAGTACCTGAAATGTGTGCAGTGGCGAGCGGTTCATCGTATCGAATACTGCTTTGATGAATTCCGGTGGTACAGCTTTATGGAACAGGTCCGACATTGAGTTGACGAAAACGAGCCGTGGCTTAACCCATTTCAACGGTTCTTCCAAGCTTGAAGCGTGAGTAGTAACCGTAAATCCGTTACGGTATTTTTTCGTCCCCATGCTCTGTAACCGTTTTGCCATACGTTCCGCATAGCAATGTTTGCATCCATGACTGATTTTTGTACAACCGGTCACAGGATTCCAGGTGATCTCAGTCCATTCGATTGAAGAGAGTGTTGACATGACTAAAATCCGGATGAGTCAATAATGTAACCAGCTATTTCTTTTGCTATTGGCGCCCCTCTTTGATGTCCTGCGCAAAAAATGAATTCAAATAATGGGGAGCCTTTACCAGTTTTCAGCGTCTTGGATTTTGGCATAAGTCTTGTGCCAAACAACCTAGCCAGATTCTCCTTATAAATAGATAATAAACCGTTAACCCCAGTGGTTCGGATATATCCGGAGTGATTGAACATGTCTTCTTGAGGGTTTTGTTGATACAGGTGACGCCAACTCTCGTTACCGAAGATACTATTGAGACGATCAACCCATCTCGAGTCAATTTCATCTGGCTCTCGTGATAGGGGCAAAATACGCGCAATAGCCGATACCGGAAAAAGTAGCCAGGTATCCAAGGCCTCAAAGTGTGCTATCTTCTCTATGGTAGACCATTCAACCTCAGTCGCAAATGGATCAAGGAATAGAACACCCCGCCACTTCTGCCAATCTATCTGGAGGTCTTGGAGGCAGATATTTGCGTCTGATTGTTTTACAGTAATCTCCCGCTCTGAATATTTTTCTCTGAGGTTTTGTAACTTACTGAATCGGCTGGGGCTTTTTTCGATAAAAATCAATTTGTCGAAAGGCCTATTTTCAATCGTTATAGCTCTAGTCGCGGAGCCGGCAATAAAGTCATCTGCGTCCTGTTTGTCGCCGTCGGGATTGATATAGCCAGTCCCGGCAAAAGCATCAATGTATACCAGTTTGAACGGTGTATTTTTCAGTGCGGTGGTATAGGCATCAAGATATTGTTCAAGTATTTCCAGTTTCTGAAAAGTCCATTGCCCACCATAATCGTCCGCTCTTGGTTCACTTATTTTTTCCAACACTTTATTCTCCTTGTACATTCCATAGGTTACTTCCGGCAGTTAAAATTAATGGCCGGTTTTGGTGTTTGCAGCCACCTTCAGGAGTTCCACCAGTTGCTGTTTGGCGTCGGGGTCGGTGATCGCGGACAGCGCCTGGTTGAACAGTTTTACCTTTTGATCGTGTTCGTCCAGTAATTTTTCCAGTTTCAGGCTTTCCGCGATGCCGGGTTCGCCGCCGGTCTTGTATTTTTCATCCAGGGCCTGCAACAGGGTGAAATACGCATCCTTGCTGGCGCTCATGGACTGGTATGCTTGCCAGGCAGCCGCGGCGTCCGGTTTGAGATCAGCGGTGACCGGTTCGTCAGGCGGCCTGTTCAAGCGAGTCCGAGTATTGTCCCAGGCAAGCCAGGCTGTTGCATTTTTCCCGGTGCAGCAGGGCAGTTTGCGCGGCGCCGAAGTTTGCCGGTTTGCCAGCCCAGGTCTTCAGGCAAGGCTCTTGCAGGGCGCGCCCGTAGGAGAAGCTCAGCGGCCAGGGCAGGCTGTCGTAATTCCGGTTCATTTCATTCAGGTGGGCCGTTGCCAGGGTCGCGCTCTGTCCGCCGGACAGGAATACGATACCTGCCAATGACGCGGGCACCGTGTTCAACAGGCACCGCACCGTTTTTTCCGCGACCTCTTGTACACCCGCCTGGACCGCACACTTTTTACCCGATATGACCATGTTGGTCTTCAGGATGGTATGTTCCAGCGCCACACGTTGGTCAAAGAGCTCGTTGAAGACCGTTCTCAGGGTCTTGTCCGTGGCCCAGTAGCAGACATCGATGTCGTTGTCGGCATCCATCAGCACTTCCGGTTCCACCATGGGCACAATACCTGCTTCCTGGCATAACGCCGCATAGCGGGCCAGGGCATGGGCATTGGCTTCGATACATCCGTTGCTGGGGATATGGTCGCCGATGGTGATCACGGCGCGCCACTTGGCAAACCTCGCGCCCAATTCGCGGTATTCGGCCAGCCGATCACGCAAGCCGTCAAGACCTTCCGTCACTTTCTCCCCGGGATGTCCCGCGAGGTCCTTCGCTCCCTTGTCCACCTTGATGCCGGGCATAATGCCATTTTCAATCATGACCTGCGGGAACGGTACGCCGTCCCGGGTCTTCTGCCGTAACGTTTCGTCGAACAGGATCATGCCGCTGATAAACTCCTGACCGCCGGGCGCCGTGATCAGCAACTCCCGGTAGGCGCGCCGGTTTTCCTCGGTGGATTCGACACTGATCGTGTCGAAGCGTTTTTTTATCGTCGGCAGGCTCTCGTCTATCGCGAGAATGCCTTTGCCTGGCGCCACCATCGCGGCTGCCGTTTGCGCCAACTGTTCGGTCATATCAGTCATTCAGAATAACTCCTGTGGTTGAAAGAGTACTGGTTCACAAGTCGTAATGGTAAAGTGGGCAGGGACAATTTTCAAATTTCGGTTCTATCTCCCACCTCAATGATTTTCAGGTTGTTGGTGCCGCCCCGCCGGCCTCTCAGGTCGCCTTTGGTGATAAGCACAATATCACCTTCACTGACCAATTTGCGCCGCAGCAGGATGTCGACCATTTCCTGGTTGGCTTCCAGCGGGTCCGTATGCGTAATGTCAAATTGTACGGGATAAACACCCCGGTACAATCTTACCCTGCGCATGGTTGTTGCGTGGCGGGTAAATGCCATGATGGGAATCCCGGAACTGATGCGCGACATCCACAAGCAGGTTGACCCGGTCTCCGTCAGGGCTGCAATGGCTGTCGCCTTGATGTGGTTTGCGGCATACATCGCAGACATCGCAATGGCCTCGTCCACGCGTTTGAACTCCTGGCTGATGCGGTGGTGCGATTCCCGGGTTTCCTTCTGTTTTTCCGTTTCCTCGCAAATACGCGCCATGGCCTGAACGACCCGGTCCGGGAACATGCCGATGCTGGTTTCGCCTGACAACATCACGGCGTCGGTTCCATCCAGGATCGCATTGGCCACGTCGAACACTTCGGCGCGGGTGGGAATCGGGTTGTAGATCATCGATTCCATCATCTGCGTGGCGGTGATCACGGGGCGGTCCATGTCCTGGGCCAGTTTGATGAGTTTTTTCTGGACCGGGGGCAGGGCCGCATCGCCGATTTCGACGCCCAGGTCGCCGCGGGCGATCATGATGGCGTCGGCCGCCTCGATAATTTCCTCGGCGTTATTCAGCGCCTCCACCCGTTCGAACTTTGCGATGATTCCTGCATTCGAGCCCGCCTCATCCAGCAGCGTGCGCGCCTGTTCGATGTCGCCGGCATTACAGACAAATGAGATGGCGAAATAATCGACGCCAATCTCGACCCCGTGTTGCAGGTCCTTGCGATCTTTCCGGGTCAGTGCGCCGGCGGAAAGGCCACCGCCTTTCAGGTTGATGCCTTTGTTGTCCGACAGTTTTCCTCCCACGACTACCCTGCAGTGTACCTGTGCCTTCACCAGGTTGATCACCTCCAGGACGATGCGACCGTCGTCGATGAGCAGGATATCGCCGGGATTGACGTCCTGCGCCAGCGCACGGTACGTGACGCCTACCTGCTTATCATCGCCCGCAGTATCCGGTAAGGACGGATCGAGGATGAACTCGTCTCTGTCATGCAGCAGAATAGCGCCGTCCTTAAATCGTTTAAGCCTGATCTTGGGGCCTTGCAAATCGGCTATCAGGCCGATCTCGATACCTTGACTGGCGCTGATTTCCTTCAGCGCCTGCGCCCGTTCCTTGTGCTCCAGGTGGGTCTGGTGAGAATAATTGATCCGGAACAGGTCCACACCGGCCTCAACCATGTGTTCCAGCATCTCCGGCCTGTCGGTGGCCGGTCCCATGGTGGCTATAATCTTTGTTCTGCGCATTTCTTATTGGTATAATCAGCGTATGTCTATAATGATATCTGAATTGTATGATGCCCTGACTGAAGCCGGGGCAAGTGAAGACGCTGCGCGCAAGGCCGCGCAAGCGGTTGCAGACACTGAAAGCCGTTTGGGAAGCATTGAGGCAGAGATGAAGATTATCAGAGAGGAGCTCAGGATAGTGAAATGGGCTTTGGTTCTTCTGGTCGCTTCCCATTTCGCCCTGTTTGCAAAAATCTGGTAAGCCAGATACGCGGTAATATTCATTATCTGTTTCTCATTGCCTCCTCAAGTACCGCGACTGCGGGCAGCGTTTTGCCTTCCAGCAGTTCCAGGAATGCCCCGCCGCCGGTAGAGATACAGGAAATGCCGTCTGCGACGCCGAATCGGGTGATAGCGGACACGGTATCGCCACCTCCGGCAATGGATAATGCCGGGCTTGCGGCAATCGCTCGCGCCAGCGAAGCGGTGCCGGATGAGAACTGATCGATCTCGAAAACCCCCAAAGGCCCGTTCCACAGGATCGTGGCAGAGGAACGGATGATCCTGTCATTCTCCGCAATGGTCCGGGGACCCACATCCACTATCAGGTCATTTGGTTCGACTTGCGCCAGGGTCTTGACTTGCGCTGCGGCATCCTGCGCCAGGGTCTTCGCGCAGACCACGTCTTCCGGCAGGGGGATTTCTTTGTCATGGTCCCGGGCATAGGCAAGAATGTCCGCCGCGGCGCCGACCAGGTCCTGTTCATAAAGTGAATTGCCGATAGGCTGGCCGGCGGCTTTCAGGAACGTGTTCGCAATCCCGCCGCCGACGATTAAGCGGTCCACCTGTTTGATCAGGTTCTCCAGAACCAGCAGCTTGGTGGAAACCTTGGCGCCGCCGACAATGGCCGTCATAGGGCGCGCAGGCTGTTCCAGCGCTTTCGTCAGCATCTCTATCTCGGCCAGCAGTAACGGGCCGGCGCAGGCGATGGGGGCATACCTGGCCACGCCGTGAGTTGACGCCTGGGCGCGATGCGCGGTGGCAAACGCATCATTCACGTAAATATCGCACAGGTTGGCCAGGCGTTTGGCAAGCCGGTCGCTGTTGCTGGTCTCTCCTGGCATGAACCGGATATTCTCCAGCATAACGATTTCTCCGGGCTGTATTGAGACACCCTCCTCCCAGTCTGATACCAGGCGCACCTGCCGCTCCAACAGGGTGGAAACATGGTTGGCGACCGGGGCCAGGCTGAATTCGTCGTTAAATTGTCCTTCTTTCGGACGTCCCAGGTGCGAGATCAGGATCAGCGCGGCCGGTGCGGCCAGCAGACGTTCCAGTGTGGGCAGGCAGGCGCGTATGCGAGTGTCGTCCTGAATGACGCCGGCGCGCACCGGCACGTTGAAATCAGCGCGTATCAGGACTCGCTTGTTTGCCGGTTCCAGGTCATTGAGGGTAATGAACTCAGCGGGCATAATCAACCATGGATAAACCTAACGTCGCCATCCGGGCTATTGTAGTGGTGCAAGATTACGCGAATATGAATTTCCCGGCTAACCGGCATTCATCAGGGCAACAGTCGTATCCAGCATGCGGTTGGAAAATCCCCATTCGTTATCGTACCAGGCAACCACTTTTACCGTAGTCCCGTCTATGACCTTGGTCAACGACGCATCATAGGTTGCCGATGCCGGGTCGTGATTGAAATCGATGGAAACCAGCGGCGCGTTGTTACAGGCGAGAATGCCGTTCAGCGGGCCTTCCGCCGCGGCCTGCATCAGCTCATCGATCTCCTCGTGAGAGGTGGCGCGTGCCGCCTGGAACGACAGGTCCACCACAGAGACGTTGATGGTCGGCACGCGCACTGCATAGCCGTCCAGCTTGCCGTTGAGTTCCGGCAGCACCAGGCCGACCGCCGCCGCCGCGCCGGTCTTGGTCGGGATCATGGATAAGGTGGCAGAGCGGGCGCGCCGCAAGTCTGAATGGTACACATCGCTCAATACCTGGTCGTTGGTGTACGCATGGATCGTGGTCATAATCCCGTTTACAACGCCAATGTGATCATGCAGCACCTTAACCACCGGGGCCAGGCAGTTGGTGGTGCAGGAAGCATTCGAGATGACGGTATCCGTCTTTTTCAGGGTACCGTGGTTGACACCGTAAACAATGGTCGCATCCACATCCTTGCCGCCGGGGGCGGAGATAATGACCTTTTTTGCGCCGCCTTGCAGGTGCGCGCCGGCCTTTGCCTTGCTCGCGAAAAATCCGGTGGATTCATGCACGACATCCACGCCCAGCTCACCCCAGGGCAGCTTTGCCGGGTCCCGTTCCGACAGGACGCGTATCCGGTCGCCGTTTACCAGCATGTAATCGCCGTCCACTTCCACCGTTCCGGGAAACTTGCCGTGCGCGGTATCGTAGCGGGTCAGGTGCGCGTTGGTCTCGGCATTGCCCAGGTCATTGACCGCGACGATGCGTATCTCGTCAGTGCGGCCGCTTTCATACAGCGCCCGCAAGATGTTTCTGCCAATTCTGCCGTAACCGTTGATTCCTATGTTTATAGTCATTATGTATAGCTCCGGGTGTTGTGATCAGACTTCCTGAACCAGTTGTATCAGCCCCTCCGTATTGATGCCGAAATGCTCGAACACGGCGTTGCCGGGTGCCGACTCGCCGAAGGTCGGGACACCAAGTATCCTGCCTTCGAGGCCGACGTACTTGCGCCAGTAATCTGGTATGCCGGCTTCGACGGCAATGCGCCGCCGGCAGGTTGGGGGCAATACCTGTTCGCGGTACGCTTGCGGTTGGTTATCGAACGCATCGGTCGAGGGCATTGAAACGACCCGCACGCGCTGACCGCCGGCGTTCAGTTGTTGCGCTGCCTCCGCGGCAATCGCAACTTCCGAACCGGTGGCGATGATGATGATTTCCGCTTCGCCTTCCGGTTCCACCAGGATGTAGGCGCCACGCTCGATCGCCGCGACCTGTTCAGCGGTTCTGTCCAGCACGGGCAAGGATTGCCGCGACAGCAACAGGGAGGTGGGCCGGTTCCGGTTTTCCAGCGCGGCTTTCCAGGCGATCGCGGTTTCAACCGCGTCACAAGGGCGCCAGACCGACATGTTCGGGATCAGGCGCAGGGTCGCCGCCTGTTCCACTGCCTGGTGGGTCGGGCCGTCTTCGCCAAGGCCGATTGAATCATGGGTCAGCACAAAGATATTGCGCTGCTTCATCAGCGCCGCCATGCGCAGCGCATTGCGGGCGTATTCGGTAAAGATGAGGAAGGTCCCGCCATAGGGGATAAAGCCGCCATGCAAGGCCAGGCCGTTATTGATCGCGGCCATCGCAAATTCCCGCACGCCGTAATACAGATAGTTGCCGGCAGCCGCTGAATCGCTGATCACACTGGAATCCTGCCGCAGCGTGAGGTTGGAACCGGTCAGGTCCGCGGACCCGCCGATGAGTTCCGGCAAGGCCGGGCCATACGCATTCAGGGCGTTCTGTGATGCCTTGCGCGAGGCGATGGTTTCCGCTTTTTGCCGGGTAGTCTCGATATACGCCTGGCTGGTTTTCTGCCAGTTCTCCGGCAGGTCGCCCTTGACCCGGCGCATGAACTCGGCGGCGTCTTGCGGATACTGTTTGGCATAGGCTGAAAATTTCTCATTCCATTCATTTTCGAACTGTGCACCCCGTTGCCGGGCATCCCAACCCTGGTAAATTTTCGCGGGAATCTCAAATTCCGGCCAAGGCCAGCCGATGGCTTCCCGCGCCAGCGTGATTTCGTCCGCGCCCAGGGGGGCGCCGTGGCTGGACGCCTTGCCCTGCTTGTTGGGTGAACCCTGGCCAATAATGGTAGTACAGCATAGCAGGCTGGGTTTGTCGTTAGTCGCCCGTGCTTCTCTGATGGCCTGGCCGACAGCGTGCGGGTCATGGCCGTCAATATCGGGGATGACATGCCAGCGGTAAGCGTCGAAACGCTTTGGCACATCTTCGGTGAACCAGCCTTGCACCTCGCCGTCAATCGAAATGCCGTTGCTGTCATAGATGACGATGAGCTTACCCAGGCCCAGGGTGCCTGCCAGCGAACAGGCTTCATGGGAGATCCCTTCCATAAGACAGCCGTCGCCCGCGGACGCGTAGGTGTAATGATTAACGATATCCAGTTCGCCGCGATTGAATTGCGCAGCCAGGACGCGTTCGGCAATGGCCATGCCGACGGCATTGGCAAGGCCCTGGCCCAGGGGTCCGGTCGTGGTCTCGATCCCGGGGGTATAGCCGTACTCGGGGTGGCCGGGCGTTTTCGAATGAAGTTGGCGAAAATTCTGCAATTCCTCAATGGGCAGGTCGTAGCCGGTAAGATGCAGGATAGAATACAACAGCATGGAACCGTGACCATTGGACATGACGAAACGATCCCGATCCACCCAGCCGGGATTGGCCGGGTTGTGCCTGAGGAAATCATTCCACAGCACCTCGGCAATGTCCGCCATGCCCATCGGCGCCCCGGGATGCCCGGAATTGGCGCGCTGAACCGCATCCATACTCAATGCACGAATCGCATTGGCAAGCTGGCGTCTGGAAGAAATGGTTACTCTCCTAACAGATTGAGTCGGACAACACTGGTATGAGAAAAGAAGCGAGTCCCTTTCCATTCAAATTATCTGTCCGGTAATATATCATACTATTCACCCAACGGCGATATGCTGTCAGCCGCAGATACCAAGGAATCTCTGGTTGAGTTCAGAGCTTTCTTGCGATAAAGGGATGTATCGCGATGTTCAATGACTGAAAGATATTGAACATGAGAGCACAACAATAATCGCATTTTTTGTTGTGCGTGCTCTGACAAGTGCAGGATGGACTTTTTTAGAGCTTCCTTAACTTTAAGACAGGATCATGAACGGAGCGGAAAGCCTTTTACGAACCCTGGTCAATAACGGCATCACCACTTGCTTTACGAACCCGGGCACATCGGAGATGCAGTTTGTTGCAGCCGCGGATCGTGTGCCCGATATGCATTGTGTGCTGTGCCTGGCAGAGGGGGTCGCGTCAGGCGCGGCAGACGGTTACTCGAGGATGTCCGAGAGTTTGCCGGCGACGTTATTCCATCTCGGTCCCGGTCTTGCCAACGGCCTGGCAAATCTACACAACGCAATGCGTGCCGGCGCGCCCATCGTCAACGTAGTCGGCGACCATGCAACCAGCCATAAACAGTATGACGCGCCGCTGGCATCGGATGTCGCCGCCTATGCGCAACCGGTTTCCGCCTGGATAAAGGAAAGCAAGACCGCCGCAGACATACCGGCGGACGCGGTGGCGGCAATCACCGCGGCGATGCAGCCGCCGGGGCATGTGGCAACACTGATCATCCCGGCAGACTGTTCCTGGGACCCTTGCCCCGCCGATCCCGGTCAAAAAGCGCTCCGACCTTCCCGCCCCAGGGTAGCAGATGACGCGGTGAAGGAAGTAGCGGAGGCGTTGCGCACGGGGGAACCGGCGGCATTGCTGCTGGGAGATCACGCGTTGCTGGAGGACGGAGCCAGGCTCGCGAGCGTGATCGGCAACCATCTGAATGTCCGGGTGTTTTCCCATACGTTTACGTCTCGCATCAGCCGTGGCGCCGGGCGCGCTAGTATCGAGCGCTTGCCGTATTTTCCCGAAGCGATTATCGAAACGCTGACGGGCATACGCCACCTCGTTATTGCCGGCACCAAGCCACCGGTCGGTTTCTTTGCCTACCCGAACTTGCCCAGCTACCTGGTTCCTGAAGACTGCCGGGTGCACCACCTGGCCGCGGCCGGTGACGATGTGGTCGACGCGCTGGCCAGGCTGATCGATGAACTCGGCGCGGGTGGGGTTTCCCCGATCCTGATGCCCCTGGAAAAACCGCCGCTGCCGGCGGGCAAGTTGTCACCTGAGACCATTGCCGTCAGCGTCGCCGCGCTGATGCCGGAGAATGCCGTGGTTGCGGAAGAAGCGATCAGTTCAGGCGGGAACCTGATACCCGCCACCGCCACGACCGAACCCCATGACTGGCTGTTCACCACCGGCGGCGCTATCGGCCAGGGTCTGCCCAATGCCACCGGCGCGGCGTTGGCCTGTCCGGATCGCAAGGTGCTGTGCATACAAGCGGACGGCAGCGGCATGTACTCCCTGCAAGCGTTGTGGACCCAGGCCCGCGAATCGCTGGATGTTACCACCGTTGTCCTGGCCAACCGGAAATACCGCATCCTGAATATTGAATACCAACGGGTCGGCGCCGGCGCACCGGGCGCCAAGGCCCGCTCCATGATGGATATAGATAACCCAACCCTGGACTGGGTCAGCCTGGCAAAAGGTATGGGCGTTCCCGCCTGCCAGGTAACGACCACTGAGGAATTGAACCGGCAACTGGCCGCCTACCTGGCGGAACCGGGCCCGAATTTGATCGAAGCGGTGATTTGAGGACTAAAGAGTCGCCCTTCGGGCGACAAAGTATTGGACTGGACTCCCGCTTCCGTGGGAGTGGTACGGTGGCAGGGTTCGCGCAAGCGCCCCCCATCCCATTCCCGTGCAAACGGGAATCCAGTGAGACAATGGGTCGCCCTGGGGCGACACAGAATTATACTGGACTCCCGCTTCCGCGGGAGTGGTTCGGAGAAGGGGTTCGCGCAAGCGCCCCCGTCCCATTCCCGCGAAAGCGGGAATCCAGTGAGCAGACCTTCCTTATAGAGCAGATCCACCGGACTCCCATTGTTGTAGTAATGCTAGCGCCGGCGCTCAGACATGCTCCGTGCGGCTTACGTAACTGTGGCGCACGATGTAGATGCCGCTGCCAACGATGATGATGATCCCGGTCCAGGTATACGGGTCCGGGAGTTCCTGCCAGATGGTGTAGCCGGCGATGATGGTCCAGATCATGCGCAGGTAATCCAACGGCGCCATTACCGCTGGCCGCGCCAGGCGTAACGCCTCTATGTAACAGCCCAGCGCTGCGGTTTGTGATACCCCCAGGATGGCGAATAGTAGCCAGTCCCCGGTTGACGGAACCGTCCAGTAGACCAGGGTCGGATAGCTGAACATGATGAGTCCGGCAACCGGCAGGTAGAAATTCAGCGACCAGCCGGTTTCGGTCGTGGACAGGTAGCGCGCGCTGGTCAGCATCAGGCTGATCAGGAAAGACATAAACAAGGTCGTCAGGTGTGCGATATGGAAGTGATCCGGGGTCGGCCGCAATACGAACAATACGCCGATGAAACCCAGTGTTATCGCAAACCAGCTCTGTTTCGCAACTTTTTCCTTCAACAACCAGGGAGAAAACAGGGCGACGAAAAAAGGAACAGAAAAGGTCAACGCCACGAACTCGGCCAGGGGAATGTGTTTCAGGCCGTAGAATATGCCCAATACCATGCCGCTGCTGACAATGCTGCGCGCTGCGTGCCATGCCGGACGCCGGGTCTTCAACTGGCCCAGGCTGGACGTGGCGGCAGCGGCACAGAGCAGCACGCAGATACCGACCGCGCTACGCATCCAGGTCACCTGCACGACCGGATAGATTGCCGTCAACCATTTGCCGATGACGTCGGAAAGGCAGAAAAAGACCGTCGCCAGGAGCATGAAAACGGCCGCCAGGAAGGGCCGGTGCTGACGTTCGATAGCTGTCCCGGAACCCGGGCCGGGATTAGTCACAGGTTTTCCTAATCGAGCTTATCCAGTTCGGCAGAAAGCGCCGGCAGGGCCTGGAACAGGTCCGCGACCAGGCCGTAGTCGGCGACCTCGAATATTGGCGCTTCCTCATCCTTGTTGATGGCAACGATCACCTTGCTTTCTTTCATGCCGGCCAGGTGTTGGATGGCGCCGGATATGCCTATCGCGATATACAGGTCGGGCGCGACGATCTTGCCGGTCTGGCCCACCTGGTAATCATTCGAGACGTAGCCCGCATCGACCGCGGCGCGTGATGCGCCGATGGCTGCCCCAAGTTTGTCTGCCACTTCCTCAAGCATGCGAAAGTTCTCGCCGCTGCCGAAACCGCGCCCGCCAGAGAGGATGATTTTGGCGCTGGTAAGCTCGGGACGTTCCGATTCCGGGCTCTCCAGGCTGACGAAGCCGGACAGACCGGCCGGCTCGGGCATGTTGGCGACGCTCTCGACGCCCGCCGAACCGCCCTCAGCGCCTACCGCGTCAAAATTGGTGGCGCGCACGGTAATGATTTTGACGGCATCATTACTCTTCACCGTGGCCAATGCATTGCCGGCATAGATGGGGCGCACGAACGTGTCGGCAGAATCTATCTGGACGATGTCCGCGATCATGTTCACGTCAAGCAGCGCCGCCACCCGCGGCATCAGATTTTTACCGAATGTGTTTGCCGGCGCCAGGACATGCGTCATGCCTTCACAGCAGACCGCCACCAAAGGCGCCAGCTCCTCGGCCAGTCCGTGTTCATAGTGCGGCGCATCGGCGTGCAACACCCGGTTGACCCCGGCGATAACCGCGCCGGCATCAGCGGCCGCCCTGCAATTGCTGCCTGCCACAAGCAGTGTTATCTCTCCGCCCAGTTGCGCGGCTGCGCCCAAGGTATTCAGCGTGGCGCCCCTGATCGCGTTGTTGTCGTGTTCAGCAATAACCAGGATACCCATCTCAAATCACCCTCGCTTCGTTATGCAGTTTATCGACCAGTTCCTGCACATCCGCGACCCTGATTCCCGCTGAGCGGCCCGGAGGATCTGCGACATGGAGAACCTCTATGCTGGGGGTCACATCTATGCCCAGCTCATCGGGTGTCATCACGTCAAGCGGTTTTTTCTTGGCTTTCATAATGTTCGGCAGTTTCACGTACCTGGGTTCATTCAAACGCAGGTCGGTGGTAACAACAGCCGGCAGGCTTACATCCACCGTCTCCAGTCCGTCATCCACCTCGCGCGCAACCCGCAGTCCTTCGCCGCTGAACTCAATGCTGGATGCAAACGTGGCCTGGGGCCAGCCGAGCAAGGCCGACACCATCTGCCCGGTCTGGTTGTTATCGTCGTCAATGGCCTGTTTCCCGGTAATGATAAGTCCCGGCCGTTCTTTCTCGGCGATTGCTTTGAGCAGTTTGGCAATCGCCAGGGGCTGCGTTGCCACATCCGTCTCGACCAATATTGCCCGGTCGGCGCCCATCGCCAGCGCGGTGCGCAGAATATCCTGACACTGGCGCCCGCCGATGGTCACAACAACGATTTCATCTGCCTTACCGGCTTCCACAATTCGCACCGCCTCTTCCACCGCGATCTCACAGAACGGGTTCATGGACATCTTTACGTTGGCCGTTTCCACGCCACTGCCGTCTTTTTTCACCCGCACACGAACGTTGTAATCGACCACGCGTTTAATGGGCACCAGAATTTTCATGCTTGCTCTCTTTATTGAAATTGACTTGGAATGCGCAGCGCGCTGACAACTTATGAGCCTGTCCCGTTGATACGGAAGCGGACTTGTTCAGAGTTTCTCTATAAAAGAGAATAAGGATACATGGGGAGTTCCTTGGACACAATATTTAATTCAGGCCGACTCCCGGCGTTACCCATTCCCGCGTAAGCGGGAATCCAGTGAGACAAAGGGTCGTCCTGCGGACGACACAGTATTCGACTGGACTCCCGCTTCCGCGGGAGTGGAAAGGTGGCGATGTTCACGCAAGCACCCCCCCATCCCATTCCCGTGAAAACGGGAATCCAGTGAGACAAGGGGTCGCCCTTCGGGCGACACAGTATTTAACTGGACTCCCACTTCCGCGGGAGTGGTAAGGTGGCGATGTTCACGGAAGTACCCCCATCCCATTCCCGTGGAAACGGGAATCCAGTGAGACAAAGGGTCGCCCTTCGGGCGACACAATATTCGACTGGACTCCCGCTTCCGCGGGAGTGGTATTGTAGCGGTGTGCACGGAAGCGCCCTGATCATAAGGGTTTGGAGTACAATGCAGCACGGGACATCTATTCGTGAGAATCACAGCATGACCATCGAATTCGGAATTTTTGACCACCTGGACCTGCGTGCTGAGCCGTTGCACAAGACTTACACTGAGCGGATCAGAATAGCCCAGGCGGCGGAGGCTGCGGGTTTCAGAGGCTATCACCTGGCGGAGCACCATAGCACGCCTCTGGGCGCGGCGCCATCGCCCGGAATTTTCCTGGCGGCGTTGGCGCAGGCAACATCCAACATACGCATCGGCCCCCTGGTGTACCTTGTTCCACTTTATATTCCGCTACGGCTTATTGAAGAGATTTGTATGCTGGACCATCTCAGCAACGGTCGCCTGGAAGTCGGTCTGGGTCGCGGCGTGTCGCCGATAGAGGTGGCGTTCTTCGGTGTTGAGCCGGATGCCGCCACAGACATGTTCATTGAGGGGGTGGACTTGATCATCCAGGGATTGAGCTGCTCAAGGTTGACTTATAAAGGCAAGCATTACCGGTACGAAAACGTGCCCATGGTTTTGCAAACAGTACAGTCGCCGCTGCCACTGTGGAGTGCGTCGATGTCGCCCCAGGGCCAGGCTGAAGCCGCCAAACGGGGCATGCACACGATTTCTCTTGGGTCTACTGAGGTTATTCGCCAGACCAGCGAGAACTACCGGGCAGAGTGGCACGCGAACAAGGACGATCCCTTGCGTCCTGCCGGTGTGCCCACAGAACCGTTTGTGGGGGCCTGGCGCATGTTATACGTGCATCAGGATGAACGCAAAGCGGAGGCAGTAGCGCGTCAGGCCTATAACGACTGGTTCGCGAAGCTGCACAAGTTATGGGTCGAAAACAATGTTGAGGCGCCGCACCTGGGCCCGATTTCCCGTTTTGAAACGGCCGAGGAAATTGGCATGATCGTGCACGGCAGCGCGTCCAGGGTGGCGGATGCCCTGGCGCGGCAGGTGGAGGTCACCGGTGTAAATTACCTGGCGCTGCAACCTGCATTCGGTGACATCGGGCACGACGAGGAGATGCGCTCGCTGGCGCGGTTTGCGGACCAGGTGATGCCGCAGTTGACAAGTCTCTGAATGGATAACCGCCTGACACAACGCCACGGCCGTTGTGGCGTTGTGTACAGGCCCGTTAAACAGGTCAGAAGTCGTAGCGCAGGTTCACCCCGTAGAAGGCCTTGCCGCCGTTGGGGTTGCGGCACTCCGCCATGTAATTGAGCGAGCCGTTCAATTCTACGCTGCCGCAGGTTTTCTCGGCGGTGATATTGTCTATCCAGAAGGCAACTTGGTATTGCTGTTCGCCGCCGAATTCGTAGGTCGCCCGGGCGTTCCACTGCCAACTGTCGTTGATGGTGGTTATCCTTGAACCGCTGGAGGCGCCGTTACGCTCATCCATCCAGTGAATGTTGGTTTGCAGGGAGACCAGGCCATTGCCAACGGGGAAGGTCTTGATGATAAGGCCCGTCAGACTCCACTCCGGGGAATGCGGCAGGGGCGCGCCCTCAACCGGTGTCACCAGGGTGCCGGCGTCCTTGATCTCGGTGTCCAGCCAGCCCACGCCCGCCTGGATATACAAGCTGTCCGTCGGCGTCCACTTGATGTCGATCTCTGCGCCTATCAGCTCGCTTTCCGGGATGTTCAGAAAGGCTACACGGCCAAGATTGTCCACGTCAAAAACCTGCAAGTCGTCCCATTGGTAGAAAAAGACTGCGCCGTTAAGGTCCAGCGCGCCATCGGCAAGGGTTGACTTAACGCCAACTTCATAAGCGTCGAGAAATTCCGCTTCCGTCGGTTGGTCGGCTGTTCCCTGGAAGGCCGCCAGCGCGCGGGTGTCGAAAGCGCCTGATTTGAAACCGCGGGAGTAACTGGCATAACCCATGATGTCATCGGTGAAACGATAGTCTATCCCGGCTTTGCCGCCCCATTCGGTCAGTACCTGTTTGACGGGGATGTCGGAACGGCAAGGCAGGCCTCCCACCGGCGGCGGACAAGGCCGGCTGCCGTCGGCGGCCGCAAGCGTGATCTGGTCGAACATGTCCAGGTCGATATAGGTGCTGAGGCCCAAAGGCGCGCCCACAGGCGTACCGTTGTCGGTCTTGGCCGCGACGCGGGCGGCGCTGTTGCCGGTCTTGCGGTCGTCGGTGTAACGCAAGCCCAGCGTAAGTGTCGCCTTATCCGTAAAATCGTATTCAACCTGCCCATAGCCTGACCAGACATCCACCTCCTGGTCGATCGCGATGGAGGGAACAATGCCGAACGGCGCGCCGCCGCTGTCTGTCCGATAAATAATCGTGGCCAGGCGGCTGTCGTCATTGGAATAGTACCCGCCGGCGATCCAACGAAAAGCGCCGTCATTCGCGGAAGTTAAACGAATTTCCTGGGAAAACACCTCGGTATGCCCGCTTTGTCCCGGCATGAAACCCTGGCCGGTTGAAATACCGCTGAGCGTCTGGTTGTATTCCACCGTCATTTGATCATACGCGGTGATGGAAACGATGCTCATGTTGTCCAGTTCATGGGTGACCCGCAAAAAGCCGCCTTCGAAATTCACATCCGCCCGGTCCGATGCGCCGTCCTGTACGTTGCGCCAGCCATCCAGCGTCGGACTTTCCGTTTGGCCGCCGGTAAAAGGGAGTACCGTCAGGCAGTCGCTGGCGCCTTTGAACTGGCTGGAACCGCCCCTGAGTACGCTCGGACAGTCGATGGGCGCGCCGGCGAGCGCCGCCGGCGTGGCGACGCCATCCACGACATTGGGGCCGTCTGGGTCCCAATAACCGATGGCCTTGCTGGGAACACGACCACTTCGATTGTAACCGACATGGCCGTTAACAAGGATTTCAGTCCTGTCACTGATATCAACCAGGAGTTGCACGCGTCCGGAACTGCGTTCTATATCGCCCATTTTCTTGCCGTTGAAGGCGTTATGGAAAATGCCGTCGCGATTCACGGTCTGGCCGGCTATGCGCAGGGCCGCACGATCACCGAACGGTATGTTCAGCGCGCCTTCCACATCAATGCGCCCTTCATTGCCGATATTGGTAAAGCCATAACCCTCAATGCCGGCGGTGCTGGGTTTGCGCGAGATGTAATTGACTGCGCCGCCCGTCGTGTTGCGACCAAACAACGTATTCTGAGGACCGCGCAATACCTCTACCCGTTCCATATCGAACAGCCCGAGCTGACTCGTAAACGGGCTGAACAGTGAAACCTCGTCCTGGTACTGACCCACCGCGTGCAACCCGGTGATGTGCCAGTTATTGGTGCCGACACCGCGTATGGTTACGCCGGTGTTGATGGAACTGTTGTTCTGCAGACTCAGGTTCGGAAACAGCGTTACCAGGTCGTCAGTATCCTGTACCCCGAGCGCATCGAGCTGATCGCCAACAATGGCGTTGATCGCGATAGGCACATCCTGCACAGACTCAGCGCGCTTTTGCGCGGTGACGACCACTTCCTCCAGCCAAATGTTGTCCTGAGCATACGCCGGCGCCGAGGTCAGGGCCACTGTCAGGGTCAGGGCTACCGAAAGTTGTTTCCCCATTGAATAATTGAGTTTTGATGGTAATGCGGTTAGTGATAGTTTCATTGATTATCCCGCCTGTATGATTATGTTTTTTTTTGGATTGTCAGCTAAAAACGGGCGCATTTTATCATATTCTCGATCGAATTTTTGCTGTGTTAATGTTACTAACAGACCTGCGTCGCATCCCATTCTCGCGGAAGCGGGAATCCAGTGAGACAAGGGGTCGCCCTTCGGGCGACACAGTATTGTCCTGGACTCCCGTTTGCACGGGAGTGGTACGGTGGCAGGGCACGCGTGAGTGCTCTCTATCCGATTCCGGCGGAAGCGGGAATCCAGTGAGACAAGGGGTCGCCCTTCGGGCGACACAGTATTGTCCTGGACTCCCGTTTGCACGGGAGTGGTACGGTGACAGGGCACGCGTGAGTGCTCTCTATCCGCTTCCGGCGGAAGCGGGAATCCAGAGAGACAAAGGGTCGCTCTTCGGACGATACAGTGTTTGACTGGACTCCCGCTTTCGCGGGAGTGGTACGGTGGCGGGGCACGCGTGAGTGCTCCCTATCCCATTCCCGCGGAAGCGGGAATCCAGTGAGACAAAGGGTCGCCCTTCGGGCGACACGGTATTAGACTGGACTCCCGTTTGCACGGGAGTGGTACGGTGGTGTGGCGCCCGGTAGCGCCCCCATCCCATTCCGCTGATGGTTTATTTTTGTCTATGATCTCATATAATGTGGACTTGATCAGAGCTTCCTTAGGTAATTCTTTGACTATGGGGATATATTTAGGGAAACTCTGACTTAATCAGAGGTTCCTTAGGTGGGTTGGTTATTTACGGATCAAGAGTTGGCGCTTTTTTGAGGGGATTTTTGTTGATTTTTCGCAAACCACTTCGTTTCTTCCAAGCAGTGCCCGCGGTGTGCCTGGGTCTTGCCTGCTTGCTTGCTGTGAGCGCCTCCGCCCAGGCGCAGCAGGCGCGCACGCTGACCTTTACCTTCTCCGACGACGGCAGCACCGTGTCCATCGACGCCGCTGGCAGTTTGGATTTCTCAGCATCCGGTTCCCTGCCTGATTCAACGATCGGAATCGAAGACGCCATTTATTTCGATGATACTGATATCTGGGCCATCGGGGCGGACTCGTCCGGCCTCAACAGCCTGATGGGTCAGTATCAACTCTCTGGCTTGACGACCACGGTTGTTGAGCCTTTCTCAGGTTCCCCTACAGCCGAAAACTTGCCCAACTATAGTGCCGAATTCTTCCTCCGATTCAGCACCTTCCACAACAGGATGCGGGTAGACCCGGATAATCTCACAGGGACAATCTACGACCCGACGGGAGACAGGGTCACGTTCACGGGCACCCTGCAAAGCACCTTGGGCGACAACGACTTCCATATCGAACACGCGTTCGGCAATCAGAAGATCGTTTTCAAGACAGCGGCCCCAGCCACGGTGCCCCCCGCCGCGCCCACGGGCTTGAGCGCCGCGCCGGGCGACACCGAAGCCACCCTGACCTGGGCCAACCCGAACGATTCCAGCATCACCAAGTACCAGGTGCGCTACGGCGCCGGTTCAACCGTGCCGGCCACCGCAACCTGGGGTGATATTTCCGGCAGCGACGACGAGACCACGACCCATACAGTAACGGGCCTGACCAACACCACCCAATACGCGTTCGAGATTCGCGCAGTCAATGTGACCGGCAACAGCGACGCCTCGGCCACGGTGACGACCACCCCCGCGCTGGCGATACCTGACGCCCCGACCAGCCTCACGGCAACGGCGGGCAACGCCCAGGTCACCCTGACGTGGACGAACCCGACCAACGCCAGCACACTGACCAACATCCAGGTCCGCTACAAGGCCACCGCAGACCTGCCGTTTAATGACAACACCGATACGTGGACTGACCTGGCCGCAACAACCACGACCTACACGGCCACGGGCCTGACCAACGGCACGGGTTACACGTTTGCCGTACGCGCCACCAACACCGCCGGCAACAGTACTCCGGCGACGGCCACGGCCACGCCAACGCTGCCGGCCCCGTCCGCGCCCACGGGCCTGTCTGCGGCAGCGGGCGACACGCAGGTGACTCTGAACTGGACCGACCCGAACGACGACACCATCACCAAGTACCAGGTGCGCTACGGCGCCGGGTCCACCGTACCCGCCACCGCCACCTGGGGGGACATCACCGGCAGTGGCGCGACCACCATCAGCCACGACGTGACCGGCCTGACCAACGGCACGCAATATGCATTCGAGATTCGCGCAGTCAATGCGACCGGTAACAGCGACGCCTCGGCGACGGTGACGACAACGCCCACAGCGCCAACCCCGGTGCGCACGTTGACCTTCACCTTCTCCGACGATGGCGCCACCACCACCATTGCCGCCTCCGGAAGCCTGGATATGTCTGGCTTCACAGATGTCGGGGATACCGTGCCGCAACACGTCATTTACATCAAGATAGACGATACCGATGAACTCTGGGCTTTTCATCCGGCGTCGCTGAGCAACGGCGCCCCATCGAGGCGCTACGAGGATCTGCCGGACTTCATAAAGACCGGCTTGAGTTCCTATACGGGTTACACCGAAATACTAAACCTGGCCAACTACAGCAACGATTTCACCATCCTGTTCAACACCTACCGCAAGTACATGGTCGTGGACAAGGCCAGCCTCAACGGGGACATCTATAACCCGACGGGCAAGACGGTAACGTACTCCGGCACTGTGCTCGATACCTTGGGCGACAACGATTTCCACATTGAGCTTGCGCTTGGCAACCAGAAGATCGTTTACACGGCAACACCGCCGCCGGCGCCCGCCGCGCCCACCAACCTGAGCGCCACCGCCGGTGACACCGAAGTCACCCTGAACTGGGCCAACCCGAACGATTCCAGCATCACCAAGTACCAGTTCCGCCAGGCCCAAGGCGCAACCGTGCCCGACAGCACCGCTTGGACCGACATCACCGGCAGCGGCGCCACGACCACGAGCCACAAGGTAACGGGCCTGACCAACACCACCCAATACGCGTTCCAGATCCGCGCGGTGAACGCCAACGGCGACAGCGACGCCTCCGGCACCGTCACCGCAACCCCGGCACTGGCCGTTCCCGCCGCGCCGACGGAATTCAGCGCCACCGCCGGCAATGCCCAGGCCAGCTTGAGCTGGACGCTGCCGACCAACGCCAGCGTGATCGGCGACGTGCAGGTGCGCTGGAAGGCCACCGCCGACCTGCCCTTCAACGACGCCACCGACACCTGGACGGGGCTCAGCGACGGCACAGCCACCAGCTACATCGCCACCGGCCTGACCAACGGCACCGGCTACACCTTCGAAGTGCGCGCCACCAACACCGCCGGCAACGGCGCCGCGGCAACCGCCACGGCCACGCCCGCCATGCCGCCCGCCGCGCCCACCGGCCTGGCCGCCACCGCGGGCGACAGTACGGTCACGCTAAACTGGACCAACCCCAACGACTCCAATATCACCACATACCAGCTCCGCTACGGCGCGGGCGCCACCGTGCCGGCCACTGCAACCTGGGGCGACATCGCCGGCACCACCAGCCACACCGTCACCGGCCTGACCAACGGCACCCAATACGCGTTCGAGATTCGCGCGGTGAATGCCGGTGGGCCGGGCCCGGCTTCAGAGCATGTGGTAATGCGGCCCGGCCCGCCGCTGCAACCGAGCGGCTTCCAGGTGGTGGGCGGCAACGCCCAGGTGACGCTGAGCTGGGACGATCCTCCTTCCGATACCACCATTACCAGGTATCAGCTTCGCCGCAAGGTGGGAACGAGCTTCTCCGACAGCGACACCTGGAGCGACATCGCCAACAGCGGCCCGACCATCACCACCCATACCGTCACCGGACTGACCAACGGCGCCACCTGGGCCTTCCAGATCCGAGCGGTGAACGCCGCTGGCGCCGGGCCGGCTTCCGAAACCCTCACGATGTTGCCGCGCGCCAGCAACCGGGCGCCGGTGTTTCGAGGCGCCGTATTCAGAAGCGACGGAGAAGTTCTATCCTCTAGTTACAGAAATGCCAGGTTGACGAAAGGATTTTCCCCAAGATTCTCAGACCCGGACGGCGACGAATTGACCTTCACCTGGACGACGAATCCGCCGCAAGCCAATATCGACGTGCGTATCGAGGGACCCGGCTGGAGCACGGTCAATCCAGAATCACAATATCTGCGCTACAGGGCAACGGGGCCGGTGGAGCGGACGACCCTGACCCTGACGGGGACGGATCCCTACGGGCTTTCGGTCTCGACATCCACCGTCGTGACGACGAGCAACACCGCCCCAAAGGCGAAGAGTCCGCCCTATCCGGATCAAACCCTGGCGGTCGGCAACACATTGACGGTCAACTTGACGGACATGTTCATCGATGACGAGGGTGACAATATACGTTTGTTCCTGCGCACCCCGGACAACGGCAATAACATCGACACAACGGCCTTAGATTGGGGCGCAATTAGCGTGCTTGCCCACACGCCTGGAGAAGAAGTCTTTAGCGTGACTGTAAAAGACATCTTTGGAGCCGAGGCGTCCGACAGCTTCAAGGTTACCGTCATCGCAGCGGCGGCCAAACCTACGGGGCTCACGGCCGCCTCAGGCAACGGGCAGGCGGTCCTGACATGGACCGACCCCGGCGACAGCAGCATCACCAAGTACCAGTTGCGCCACAAGGCGGGCACGAGCTTCTCCAACAGTGACGACAGCCTGTGGACGGACATCACCGGCAGCGGCGCTTCCACCACCAGCCACACCGTGACCGGGCTCACCAGCGGCACGGCATACGTCTTCCAGGTTCGCGCCCTGAATGCGGGCGGCGTCGGCACCCCCTCGGACGAAGCAGTGCTGCGGCTCGGTGCGCCATTGCAACCAAGCGGCTTCCGGGTGTTGGGCGGCAACGCCCAGGTGACGCTGAGCTGGAGCGATCCTTCCGACGCCACCATCACCAGGTATCAGCTTCGCCGCAAGGAGGGGACGAGCTTCTCCCCCAGTGACGACAGCCTGTGGGCGGACATCGCCAACAGCGGCGCGACCACGACCACCCATACCGTCTCCGGACTGACCAACGGCACCACCTGGGCCTTCCAGGTCCGGGCGGTGAACGCCAACGGCGCCGGGCCGGCCTCCGAGACCCTCACGATGTTGCCGCGCGCCAACAACCGGGCGCCGGTGTTGGGAGGCTCCGTATTCGGAAGCGACGGAGTAGTACTGCCCTCTCGTTACAGAAATGTCAGGCTGACGAAAGGATTTGGCCCAAGATTCTCAGACCCGGACGGCGACGAACTGACCTTCACCTGGACGGCGAACCCGCCGCAAGCCAATCTCGACGTGCTTATCGCGGAACCCGGCTACAGTGACGCTTATCCTGACGCGCACTATCTGCGCTACAGGGCGACGGGGGCGGTGGAGAGGACGACACTGACCCTGACGGGGACGGATCCCTACGGACTGTCGGTTTCGACATCCGCCGTCGTGACGACGAGCAACACCGCCCCGAAGGCGAAGAGTCCACCCTATCCGGATCAAACCCTGGCGGTCGGCAACACATTGAGGGTCAACCTGACGGACATGTTCGTCGATGACGAGGGTGACCGAATACGCTTGTACCTGCGCACCCCTGACAACGGCAACAACGTCAACACAAGGGCCATAGATTGGGGCGCATTTAGAGTGATTGCCCACACGCCTGGCGAAGAAGCCATTGAAGTGACTGTAGATGACATCTTTAGGGGGGAGGCATCCGATATCTTCAAGGTAACCGTCATCGCGGCGGCGGCCAAACCGGCGGGGTTCACGGCCACCTCGGGCGACACGCAGGCGGAGCTGGCCTGGACCGATCCGGGCGACAGTGGCATCACCAAGTACCAGTCGCGCCACAAGGCGGGCACGAGCTTCTCCGACGGCGACGACAGCCTGTGGACGGACATCGACGACAGCGGCGCTTCCACCACCAGCCACACCGTGACCGGGCTCACCAACGGCACGGCATACGTCTTCCAGATCCGCGCCGTGAATGCGGGCGGCCCGGGCGCCGCCTCCGACACGACGACGGCGACGCCCGTCACCGACTTGATGCCGGACTTCGGCACGGCGACGGTGGCCGACCAGAGCTACGTGCAGAATACGCAGATCACGACGCTGAACCTGCCGCAGGCCACCGGCGGCGACGGTACGCTGACGTACAGCCTGAGCCCGGATGCCCCGGATGGCCTGGCCTTCGACGCTGCGAACCGAACCCTGTCCGGCACGCCGACCACGGGCCAGGCCGCCACGGCGTACACCTACACCGCCACCGACGCGGACGGCGACACGGCGAGCCTGACGTTCAACATCACCGTCATGGCGCTGCCGGATAAACCCACGGGTCTGACCTCGGTTGGGACCGACGCCAAGGTGACTCTGTCATGGACGAACCCGGGCGATGCCACCATCACCAAGTACCAGGTGCGTCACGCCGCCGCCGCATTCGTCCCCGAAGAAACAATCTGGACGGACATCACCGGCAGCGGCGCCGGCACCACCAGTCACGACGTCACCGGCCTGACCAACGGCACCCGCTACGCATTCGAGATCCGCGCGGTCAACGCCGGCGGCGCCGGCGCCGCCGCCACCATCAGGGGCACGCCGGTCATGGCGCGCACGCTGACCTACACCTTCTCCGACGATGGCGCCACCGTGACCATCGCCGCCTCGGGCAGCGTGGATCTTCGGGGCTTCGATTTCAATGAAACTTCGAGTCTTGTGCCGGGCGGCCAACAATCCATCAAGATCGACGCTTCGGATTCGGGCGCTTCCAACGTTTGGGCGATTCAACCGCCCAACGACATATGGGTCAGGACCTACGCATCGCTGCCGAATTTCGTGACCACCGGCAGAGGTTCCTATGAAGGCTCCAGCAGCCTCAGCCAGATGATGGGCTACAGCGCCAATTTCCACATCCGTTTCGAGACATCCGGCAATTTCCTGCAATTGGACGATGCCAACTTGAGTGGATACATCTACGAGATTTCGGACGGGGTGGCGACGTTCACGGGCACTCTCGACGGCTTGCTGGACGACGACTTCCGCGTCGAACACACGATCGGCAATCAGAAGATCGTTTTCACCAGCGCGGCGCCGGGCGCGCTGCCGAACGCGCCCAACCTTACGGCCGCAACGGCTGGCGACACGCAGGTTGAACTGACCTGGACCGATCCGGGCGACGCCAGCATCACCAAGTACCAGGTGCGCCACGGCGAGGGCCAGACAGTGCCGAGCAGCGCGACCTGGGCGGACATCACTGGCAGCGGCGCCACGACCACAACCCATACGGTGATGGGTCTGACCAACGGCAAAGCGTACGCCTTCGAGATTCGCGCGGTGAACGCCTCCGGCTACAGCGACGCCTCGAACACCGTCTCCGCAACGCCATTGGCGAAACCGTCGGCGCCGGCGGGCCTGGCGGCGGCGGCGGGCAACGCCAAGGCGACGCTGACCTGGACGGACCCGGGCAACGCCAGCATCACCAAGTACCAGGTGCGCTACGGCGCCGGCTCCAGCGTACCGGCCACCGCCAACTGGGAGGACATCCCCGGCAGCGGCGCCACGACCGTGCGGCACGAGGTGACGGGCCTGACCAACGGCACCCAATACGCCTTCGAAATCCGCGCGGTCAACGCCTCCGGCGGCAGTGACGCTTCGGATACCGTCACCGCGACGCCAGCCAGCGGTGTGCCAAGCTTCGGCGACCAGACGGTTGACGACCAGAACTACATCCTGAACACGGCCATCGCGACCCTGACGCTGCCCGCGGCAACCAGCGACGAAGTCCCGCTGACCTACAGCCTGACCCCGAACGCTCCGGCGGGCCTGGCCTTCGACGCCACCAACCGCTCGCTCACTGGCACGCCCACCGCGGTCCAGAGCGAGACGGCCTACACCTACACGGCCACCGACAGTGACGGAGACGCGGTGAGCCTGACGTTCAACATAACCATCGCGGCGAACGAGATGCCTGACTTCGGCACGGCGACGGTGGCGGACCAGAGCTACACGCAGAACACCGCGATCACGACGCTGAACCTGCCCGCGGCCACCGGCGGCGACGGCACGCTGACGTACACGCTGACCCCGGATGCGCCGGCGGGTCTGACGTTTGACGCCGCCAACCGCAGGCTGACCGGCACGCCGACGGGGACGCAGGCGGCGACGGCCTACACCTACACCGCCACCGACGCGGACGGTGACACGGCGAGCCTGACGTTCAACATCACGATCACGGCGCTGCCAGTGCCATCGGCGCCGACGGACCTGGCGGCGGCAGCCGGCAACGCCCAGGCGACGCTGACCTGGACGGACCCGGGCAACGACAGCATCACCAAGTACCAGGTGCGCTACGGCGAAGGCGCGACCGTGCCGTCCACCGCCACCTGGGCGGACATCCCCGGCAGCGGCGCCACGACCGTGCGACACGAGGTGACGGGGCTGACCAACGGCACCGAGCACGCTTTCGAGGTCCGGGCGGTGAACGCCAGCGGCGAGGGCGCGGCCGCCGGGCCGGTGACGGCGACCCCCGCCGCCGACACGACGCCGAGCTTCGGCACGGCGACGGTGGCGGACCAGAGCTACACGCAGAACACGGTGGTCACGACGCTGAACCTGCCCGCGGCCACCGGCGGCGACGCCCCACTGACGTACACGTTGACGCCGACCCCGCCGGCGGGCCTGACGTTTGACGCCAGCGCTCGCACCTTGACCGGCACGCCGACCACCGCCCAGACGGCCGCCGAATACACGTACAAGGTGACTGACAACGACGGCGATGCGGCCGAGCTGAAGTTCAACATCCGCGTCGCAGCGAACCTGACGCTGACGGGCCTGGCCGACGCCACGGTGAACGAGAATGTGGCGCACACGGATGCGGCGACGCTGACCAATGCCATCGGCGCGGTGACCTGGTCGCTGGGCGGGACCGACGGCGGTCTGTTCCGGCTGACGGCCACCAGCGCCGCGGGGGCGACGGTGAACCTGGCGGGGCAGGACTATGAGAACCCGGCGGACGACGGCGCCAACAACACCTACGTGTACACCCTGACGGCAACGGATTCGGACGGCAACTCGGTGACCTCGGACCCGTACACGGTGACGGTGAGCGATGTGAACGAGACGGCGAACCTGACGCTGACGGGCCTGGCCGACGCCACGGTGAACGAGAATGTGGCGCACACGGATGCGGCGACGCTGACCAATGCCATCGGCGCGGTGACCTGGTCGCTGGGCGGGACCGACGGCGGTCTGTTCCGGCTGACGGCCACCAGCGCCGCGGGGGCGACGGTGAACCTGGCGGGGCAGGACTATGAGAACCCGGCGGACGACGGCGCCAACAACACCTACGTGTACACCCTGACGGCAACGGATTCGGACGGCAACTCGGTGACCTCGGACCCGTACACGGTGACGGTGAGCGATGTGAACGAGACGGCGAACCTGACGCTGACGGGCCTGGCCGACGCTACGGTGAACGAGAATGTGGCGCACACGGATGCGGCGACGCTGGCCAATGCCATCGGCGCGGTGACCTGGTCGCTGGGCGGGACCGACGGCGGTCTGTTCCGGCTGACGGCCACCAGCGCCACGGGGGCGACGGTGAACCTGGCGGGGCAGGACTATGAGAACCCGGCGGACGACGGCGCCAACAACACCTACGTGTACACCCTGACGGCAACGGATTCGGACGGCAACTCGGTGACCTCGGACCCGTACACGGTAACCGTGGACGATGTGGACGAGACAACACCCCCGCCGCCACCGCCACCGCCGCCGCCACCAAACAATGCGCCGGTCCTGCTGATGTCGGCCGGTGATCAGATATTGTTGGTGGATGAGAACCGGACTCTGGATATCATGGGCTTGTTTAACGACAGCGACGGCGATGTGCTGATCTACACGGCAACAACCGATGCCTCATCGATCGTGGCGGTGAATGTGGATTCGGCAGAGCGTTTGACCTTGACCGGCGTCGCGCTTGGCGAGACGAATGTCACGATAACAGTCTCAGACGGGCGCGGTGGCACGGCGAGCGACACCTTCAAGGTAACGGTGGCGCCGCCGAATGAGGCGCCGGTGGTGGCAACGCCGCTGTCTGACCTGACGCTGGTAGTGGACCAGACGCAGCAGGTTGATGTGAGCGGCGCGTTCAGTGATGCAGACGGCGATGCGCTGACGTATACGGCAGTGTCTGCCGACGAGACGGTGGTCACGGTGACAGTAACCGGCAGCGCCCTGACTTTAACCGGCGTATCTGTCGGTGCGGCGACCATCACGGTGACTGCGGATGACGGACGCGGCACGGCGAGCGACCTGTTCACGGTGACGGTCGCGTTGTCTAACGAGGCGCCGGAAGTGGCGACGCCGTTGTCTGACCAAACGCTTGACGTAGACCAGACGCAGCAGGTTGATATCAGCGCTACCTTTACCGATGCGGACGGTGATGCGCTGACGTATACGGCGGTGTCTGCTGATACGTCCGTCGTCACGGTAGCGATAACCGGCGCTACCCTGACCCTGACCGGTACATCCGCCGGCGATACGACTGTCACAGTGACCGCTGATGACGGGCGCGGCGGCACGGTGAGTGACCGGTTTGCCGTCACGGTCGTGATGCCGAACCGGGCGCCGGCCGTAGACATGCCGCTGTCTGACCAGGGGATTGACGTAGACCAGGTCCAACAGGTTGACGTTAGCAATGCCTTCACCGATGCGGACGGCGATACGCTGACGTATACGGCGGTGTCGGATGATGAGACTATCGTAACGGTTACCCTGTCAGGCAGCGACCTGACCCTGACCGGTGTGTCGGTGGGCGTTGCAAACGTTACGGTAACGGCCGCAGATGAGACAGGCGAAGCCGTGAGTGATACGTTTGCGGTAACGGTAAGCGAGGCGCCGATTGATGCGGTACAGGTGACGGATGTACATGAAGACCTGTTGCCGCATTTGACCCTGTCGGTAATCGGACGCACCACGCAGGCGCTCAGTGATCGGATCAGCTCGGTACGTTCCGGGGCAGGTCAAACAAGCACGATATTGGGCCGTTCTGTGAAGCCGTCGCCGAGCACGGAACCAGGGCAGCCTACTGCATATGGAGCAGAGTCCGGGTTACCGCTGCTGGATATGGAGGCGCTGCCTGAGGAAGAGGAAGCATTACCTGACCTTGGCGCCGGGGCAGAGACGCTGATCGGGATCGAGTCCGGGTCACTATTGTCTGGCACAACGAGTCGGGTCGGCCCGTCTGCGGGCGAGACCGGGCAGCCATTATCAGGCAATGAAGAACGACCGGCGCTGTCTGGCATAACACAGACATTCGGGCACAGCACACAGGCATTGCCGGGTACGGAGAGCCGGGTGGATCCGACCCTGGGCGGGTCCCGGACCGGCGGACGGACACAGAGAGCGCCGGATGTGTTCGATGTCTTTGACACGCCGGGCGGTTGGGAATACCGGCGGCGGTTCGACCTGCGCCAGTTGCTGAACCGGGCATCGTTTGTGCTGCCGCTGAATTTCGGGGCTGACGACGGTAGCGAATCCGGCGAGCCGGGTAAAGTGGTCACGTTATGGGGCGAGGGCAGTTACACCGACCTGCGCAGCAAGGGCAATAATGCGGTGACTTGGGACGGCGGCGTGGCGAATTTCCACTTGGGCGCGGATATCGAGGCGACCGAGCAGTTGCTGCTGGGCGCGGCCCTGTCCCGCACTGAGGGCCGGTTTGACTATACCGACCGCAGTGATGCCCGGCGCGCCTTCACGGGGGATTACGACATCAGCCTGACGAGTCTGTATCCGTATGCGGACTGGATGGTGTCGCCGGACCTGAGTATCTGGGGCGCTTTGGGGTATGGTTTGGGCGAGTTGGACCTGACGGTGGACGATGAGGGGTACCGGCAGGAGTCTGATGTGGATATGTACTCGGCGGCATTGGGCGTGACGGGTCGTTTCTTCCGGCGTGGTGGTTGGCAGTTGGGTTACCAGGGCGAGGCGATGTATGCGGCAATGTCGGTCGAGGATGCGCCGGATATCGATGTGCAGCGTGTGCGGGCGGTATTGGAGGGCAGGCATATGGCGGCGATGGAGGCGGGGCAGTTTGAGCAGTTTGCCGAGTTGGGCGTGCGTATTGACGGCGGCGATGCGCAAAGCGGGGCCGGGTTGGACCTGGCCGGTGGTGTGCGCTATGCGACGGACACGGGCTGGGCGTTACAGTTGCGCGGCGCCGGGTTGCTGGCGAACTCGAATTACCGTGAGTGGCAGGTGAGCGGGTTGTTGGAGAAGGCGTACCAGGCGGACGGCACCGGTTGGATGCTGCGGTTGACGCCGCATTACAGTCCGGTCCGCAGTCTGGGCAGCATTGAGGGCGGCGCCCGGCAGTTGTGGGAGCGTAATATTGACGACATGGTGCGCGGCCAGCGCAGTCCGACTTCGGATGAGTACCGGTTCGGCATGGAGACGGAGGTGGGCTATGGCCTGTTCATCCGAGACCGGTTATGGACCGTATACAGCCGCACTACGGGCTTGGGCGAACGTTCCCGCCGGTTCATGCTGGGCACGGAGATGAGCGACGTGTTACTGGGTGGCAGTGTACTGCGGGTAGGATTTGAAGGCGTGCGCGAAGAATCCTGGAACATATCACCGGAGCACAGCTTCTGGCTGAACCTGCAGTGGGGTTACAGGTAATAAAGAGTCGCCCTGCGGGCGACACAGTGTTCGACTGGACTCCCACTTTCGTGGGAGTGGTAAGGTGGTGTGGCGCACGGGAGTGCCCCCACCCCCATTCCCGTGGAAACGGGAATCCAGTGAGACAAAGAGTCGCCCTGCGGGCGACACAGTGTTCGACTGGACTCCCACTTTCGTGGGAGTGGTAAGGTGGTGTGGCGCACGGGAGTGCCCCCACCCCCATTCCCGTGGAAACGGGAATCCAGGTAAACTAAGGGGTCGCCCTTCGGGCGACACAGCATTCCACTGGACTCCCGTTTGCACGGGAGTGGTAAAGTGGCGGGGTGTATTGGAGCGCGTGCATCCTTGAACCGTAGAAGCCTCTGACATAAACAGGTTCCGTAATGCAAAAAATTAGCGTGATTATTCTGGTAGTCGCCCTGACAGCGCTGGCTGGCTGTTCTGATCAGGCTGCCACAGACAACCCCGACCCGCGACCTAACATTTTGTTGATTATAGCCGATGACCTGGGTTATTCCGACCTGGGCAGATTCGGCGGCGAGATCAATACGCCGGAGTTGGATGCGCTGGCGGATGCCGGCAAGATGCTGACCCACTTCCACGTCGCGCCTACCTGTTCGCCCACCCGGGCCATGTTGATGTCCGGCGCAGACGCCCATCGCGCCGGGCTGGGAACCATGAACGGGCTCTGGTCCGATGAACAAAAAGGCAAACCCGGCTACGAGGGCTTCCTGAACAAGGATATCGTTACTTTCGTGAGACTGCTCAAGGAAGCCGGCTATCACACCTATATGTCGGGCAAGTGGCAACTGGGTTACGAGGAAGGATACTATCCCCTGGACCGGGGTTTCGAGGAAGCTTTCTGGCTGGAACATGGCGGCGCGAGTCATTTCGCCGATATGAAGGGGATTACCGAATATCCGGCGGTCGCGCACTGGTCGGAGGGCAGGACGCGGTTAAAGACATTACCCGAGGATTTTTACTCGTCCGTTAATTTTACCGATAAGATGATTGAATACATCGATAAAAACCGCACGGACGGCAAACCGTTCTTCGCCTACGCCGCATATACCGCGCCCCACTGGCCGTTGCAAGCGCCCCGGGAGTATATCGATAAGTATGAGGGAGTTTATGATCAGGGTTACGATGCCATTCGCAACCAACGCCTCGAACGTATGCGGGCCGCCGGCCTGGTCGAGGCAGGACAGGTACCCGCCGCACAGCATCCCGAATGGCCTGGCTGGGATGAGCTTGACAGCGAGCAGAAGAAACTGGAAGTGCGCAGGATGCAGGTTTACGCGGCGATGGTGGATGCGCTCGACGAAAATATCGGCCGCTTGATCCGGTACCTGAAAGACACGGGAGAGTATGAAAACACCTTTATCCTGTTTTTCTCCGATAACGGCGCTGAAGGCAACAATCCGCTTGATATCTATACAAATCCTGACTGGGTCCCTGCCAATTTCGATAACAGCTATGAAAACATGGGCAAGTCGGGTTCTTATCATTCCACCGGGCCGGGTTGGGCGCATGTGAGCAACACGCCGTTCCATATGTATAAAGGTTTCCCCACCCAGGGCGGCCTGCTGTCGCCTGCCATTGCGGTATATCCGGGAAAGATCGAGGCCGGCAGCCGGTCCGATGCCTTTATCACCATCCTGGATGTGGCGCCTGCTTTGCTGCAATTGGCAGGCGTCTCCCATCCTGCCCCGGAATTTCAGGGCCGCCGGGTTCACCCGTTGATTGGCCAGTCATTCTATCCGCACCTGATCGGTGAGCAGCCGTTTGTCCATAACCAGGAATATGTATATGGTCTTGAGCTGTTCAACCGGCGTATGATCCGCCAGGGTGACTGGAAACTCCTGTGGAATAACCGGCCCTGGGGCAACGAGGCTTGGGAGTTGTACAACCTGGAGGATGACCCGGGGGAGCAGAATGACCTGGCGCAGTCCCGGCCCGGGAAATTACAGGATATGCTGGTGTTGTGGGAACAATACGTCGACGAAAATGACGTGTTTGTGTTTGATGGGTTGAAAATACGTTTTACCAATGGGAAGAATCATTATGTCTATGACCAGTAATGCGTTGAAATTTGCAAGACTTATCCTGCTGTTGGCGCTGGTTTACAGCGGCGGTTGCGCTGAGCCCGCACAGGAGACGGTCTATACCAACGGCTTTATCTACACGGTGAATCCAGAACAACCAACAGCCGAAGCAGTGGCGGTCAGGGACGGGGTGATCGTTGCGGTAGGTAGTAACGAGGAAACACTGGCACAGGCCTCGGATCGGGCGCGGGTTGTGGACCTTGACGGCAAGATGTTGATGCCGGGGATCCACGACATGCATGCTCACCCGATGGAGGCCGGTGAAAAATACAACTTCCAGTGCGGGTTCCCGTTTACTTTCACGGTGGAGCAGATCGTCGCGAAACTGACCGAGTGCGCGGCCGAAACACCTCCCGGCGAGTGGATTCGCGGCGGCCAATGGGCGATGGAGCTGATGGAAACCGACACGGTGCCCCACAAGGACATCCTCGATGCAATCACCCGGGACCATCCGATTTACCTGGGCGATTCGACCGTGCATGCCGCCTGGCTGAATTCACTGGCCCTGGCCGAAATGGGGATCGATGCGAACACTCCGGACCCGCAGGGCGGCGTAATCATCAGGGAACAGGGCAGCATGGAGCCGACCGGTATCCTGGTCGATAACGCGGCCTATAACATCATATCGAAGTTGCCGGCCTATACCGAGGAACAATACAAGGATGCGTTGGAATGGTCGATGCGTGAAATGAACAAGGTCGGCGTCACCACGATCAAGGACGCGCTGACGGACGGGCGTTCACTGAAAGCCTACAAGGGACTGGACGAGAGTGGCCGGCTGACGATGAAAGTCAGTACCAGTATTGCCTGGAGAATGCTCTGGACCGATTACGAGAAGAACGTCAGCGAGCGCGCCGAGTACGCAACGGAGAATGTCGGTACGGAATTCATCAAGATCATGCTGGATGGCATCCCGCCGACCCGCACCTCGGCAATGCTGGATCCATATCTGCCGGACGACAAGCATGGCGACAGTTTCACCGGCAAGCTGATCCATTCTCCCGAGCGTTTGACCGAAGACATGATCTACCTGGACGGCCAGGGCTTGACGGTGAAGGTTCACGCCACCGGCGACCGCGCAGTCAGGGTCACGCTGGATGCCGTTGAGGCGGCGCGCAAGGCCAACGGCGACTCGGGGATGATGCACGAGATTTCCCATGCGGAGCTGATCCATCCGGATGATATCCCTCGCTTCAAGCAGTTGAATGTGATCGCGGAATTCTCGCCGATCCTGTGGTACCCATCCCCGCTGGTGGCGGTTATGACCGGGGTGATCGGAGAAGAAAGAGCAAACCGGTTCTGGCCGACTAAACAACTGCTGGAGGCCGGCGCGCACATCATCTACGGTTCCGATTGGCCGTCGGTAGTGCCCGACCCCAACCCCTGGCCGGGCATCGAGGCGATGGTGACCCGGCGCGACCCCTATGGCAACTCCCCGGGCGCGTTATGGCTGGAACAAGCGGTTGACCTGGAGACGGCGTTGCGGATATTCACCGCCAACGGCGCGGTGGCCGGTAAGCAGCCGGCGCGCACAGGCATGATCGAGGTCGGCAAGTCCGCCGATTTCATCGTCCTCGACCGGAACCTGTTCGAGATCCCGCCGGAGGACATCAGCAACACACAGGTCCTGCTGACAGTGGTATCAGGCCAGGAAGTCTACCGCGCGGAGCAGTAAGCCGCCAGTAAAACGATGTCCGGTCATCCCGGCCGGGCTGGGCGATATGGATGTCGGCGTGGTTACCCTGGATACCGCTGGTCAGATGTAGGGAACCGGGACAAAGTTATGGCAACTGAATCCTGAACAGACCGAAGCCGAACAAAGTTTGACGCAAGGTTTACGTTGGCAATAAGCAAATAACCTTGAAAATCGGTAGTTGATCTAACGATTTTCAAGGAATATCATATCGACCATGTTGCTAGAACGCCCCCAGGCTATCGCCGCTATCAACGCCGCTTTTCGTGTCCACCAGGCTGTGGCATTAACCGGCCCGCGCCAATGTGGCAAGACTACCCTGGCGCGCATGTTTGCTGAAGATGAGCCGGCAGTCACGTTTTACGACCTGGAGAAAGCGGTTGACCGCCGGAAACTGGAAGCGCCCGAACAGACCCTGTCGCAACTGGCCGGCCTGGTTATTATAGATGAAGTGCAACGACAACCGCAGTTGTTTGAAGTGATGCGTGTGTTGTTGGACCAAACTGCATACACAACTCGCTTCCTGCTGTTGGGCAGCGCCTCATTTGGGCTGATAAAAGATGTGTCAGAGACGCTGGCCGGGCGCGTCGGACTGGTAGATTTGTCCGGTTTCAATCTGAGCGAAACGGGAACTGAGCGTTGGCAAAAACTATGGCTCCAGGGTGGTTTCCCGCGCAGCTATCTTGCAGCGGATGACGCTGATTCTGCTCTGTGGCGACAGAATTTTACCCGGACTTTTCTTGAGCGGGATATCCCGCAATTTGGAATCTCCATTCCCACCGAGTCGCTCTGGCGTTTCTGGACCATGATTGCGCATTATCATGGTCAGGTATGGAATGCGGCGGAGTTTGCCCGCTCCATGGGCAATAGTGAGGCGACCGCGCGCCGATATCTCGATATACTGTGCGGGGCTTACATGGTCAGAGCGCTGACACCCTGGCATGAGAACCTGAAGAAACGCCAGGTAAAATCCCCCAAAGTGTACCTGCGCGACAGCGGCCTGTTGCATACATTATTGAACCTTGACTCGTTCGATGCGCTTAGTGGCCACCCCAAACTTGGGGCTTCCTTCGAGGGGTTTGTTATCGAACAACTGCTGGCTGCGTTGAATACGACAAATCCGAGTTTTTGGGCGACCCACGGCGGCGCTGAGTTGGACTTGCTGGTTACCATTGCCGGCAAACGCTACGGATTCGAATGCAAGTATAACGATGCGCCGGGAACTTATCGCTCAATGCACACTGCTATAAATGACCTGCGCCTGCAACACCTTTGGGTCATTTATCCCGGCGCTGAGGCGTATGACCTCACCGACAAGATCTCAGCCCTGCCGGTAACGGGTATTATCCGACTGGCAGAGCAACTGGCGAGCTGACCGGGCTGCCGATCTTCAGATAAATTCATAGAAAAAGCCGACCCGGAGGTCGGCTTTTTTGGTCAGCAGACCAAATGAAGCTACTGGATAAGATTTTCCAGTTTTTTGTACGTCAGCATCGAGTCTATTGTCTTTACGATGCAACCAAGGTTGCTGCGTATCAACGCGTCCTCGAGACTTTCGTCCTTATCGACCTTGCTGCTCCGGCGGGTGGTATTGCCGGTCTTATCGTATGCACGATAAACGATTTGCGGCTTTACTTCCGTCAGTGCGCATTTGAGCATCACCTTCCTGGCATCGGCCAGGTATGGACTGGCTACTGCCTGGCTGCCCACGATAAGGAGCACAAAAACAATCACTACGTATTTCAGTGATATCTTCATCATATTTCTCCTGTGATTGGACCACGAGAGGAATACGCCCGGGGGCGTATTTCAGCCCTCGGGTCGGTTGCTGTTGTCATGTCCGCGAAGGACACGATCATCCCGCGGAGCGGGAATGATTCTTTTGGGATGTGTCGGGTTTCGGCCGGCATAAACAAAGCTGCTCTAATCCAGCGAATAACATCCGATACTGTTGCCGTTTACCCACTGTGCACAGCATCGGTTGCCCAACTGGTGCATCGGCGGCCCGCAGGTCAGACAGAATTTTGTCCCGGTTGTCATCCTGCTGTCGGCGTTGCAATTGGTCAGGGTACGCGTCTGCGTAAAGGTTTTTCCGGCGCAGATTGTATCCGCGGGAGGCGCCCAGGCCGTTGCCGCGCAGGAGAGGACAGGCGGTTTTGTGCCGATCGCGGTACGGCTCTCGGTACTGCAGTCAGCCAGAGTACGCGTTTGCGTAAAGGTTTCCCCACTCAAGACCGTATTGGCGGGAGGCGCCCAGGCCGTTGCCGCGCAGGAGGGGACAGGTGGTTTTGTGCCGATCGCGGTGCGGCTCTCGGTACTGCAGTCAGCCAGGGTACGCGTCTGCGTAAAGGTTTCCCCACTCAAGACCGTATTGGCGGGAGGCGCCCAGGCCGTTGCCGCGCAGGAGGGGACAGGTGGTTTTGTGCCGATCGCGGTACGGCTCTCGGTACTGCAGTCAGCCAGGGTACGCGTTTGCGTAAAGGTTTCCCCGCTCAAGACCGTACTGGCGGGAGGCGCCCAGGCCGTTGCCGCGCAGTATGAAGCGCATGATTTTGTGCCGATCGCGGTGCGGTTCTCGATACTGCAATCAGCCAGCGTTCGGGACTGAGAGAAACTATCTCCGATACACACCGTGCCGGCGGACGGTTTCCAGGCGCTGACTGAACAGACGCTTGTCGGAGGCGATGGCACGCGCGATGGAGGTGGAGAAACCGGTTCACAGGGTCCGTTGTCGACCTGCCCGGTGCGGCTCCTGACGGCAGGCACGCACAGGTTCGGGCAGGGTTTTTCAGCGTCGCCGGTCACCGTGCAAGCGCTTTGTTGTGTGTAACTGCGCACACCGCAGCCGGATGGCGGATTGCCGGTCCACGCTGACCAGGTTTCGGCTATCTGACACCAATCCTTTTCCGGGTTTGCTTTAATATGTTCAAGGAAGTTGTTGAACGCTGGTTCGTCTTTGAGCAGTACCGGAAATCCCCCTGCGCGATCTGGGTCGACCCATAACCGATACGGGTACGGGTGTTGCGTGCTACCACTGAAGCGTCTGACGATATTTCGGTCATCTTCCGGCCACAGGATCATTATGTCTGGTTGACCGCTTTGCCAGTAACCTTCGTCGCCATAGTCGTTGGCGCGCTTAACGGTGTCGCTGATGGTCTGGGCATTGAGCGTATGAATAAACAGGAGCGCCGGCAATACTATGACGGCCAGAGATGTCGGAATTGTGGTTTTGTAGAACATGGTCATGATCCTTATGGGTTGATGAGTATGTCGTTGAAGGTGGCGGTGGCGCCGATAATGATGTCTGCTTCGATGGTACCGTTGGCGTCAGAGTTTCTGGCAATGATGCGCAAAGCATTGGCCAATGAATTTCCGTTCAGGTCCAGCGCGTTGCCGATGCCGGCGCTGAAGCTCAACGGGCCGGTCATCTCGTCACCGGCACGTTGCACGAACAGGTCTTCAGCCTGCTCTTGGGTCACGAATAAGTCCAGCAAGGCCAGGTCGGTGGGGTCGGCAAAACCCACCGTGACCTCACTGTCGTTGACCTGCGCCACCGCGCCGAGGCGCGCGGAAATACGACCGGCCTCTGCGTTACTGGTAGCGTTATAACGAATGGTAAACCCTCCTGTTGCGGGAAAATCGAACACGGGTTCGGCAAAGCCCGGTTCAGCTTCCCAGACAGGCAGGTAATCACCCAGCGTATCGATATCTCCCGCATAAGCGCCTGCCTGCGGGTTGTTCGGGTCCGAGATATAACGGTGCTGGGCAAGGGCGAGTTGTACGATGCTGTTCTGAACCCGGTCCGGAACCAAGGAGCGCGCCCGTTCCTCTATCCTGAAACTCAGTCCCAGAGACAGCAGGCTGAACACCAGCATGAAATAAATGGTCGGCAATATATTCATGGCGTATTGCAGGAAAAATCGTTCCCTGCATAGGCAAACAGGTTGTACCAGTGGTTCGCCGCGCGGTAATAGGTAATGTCGTAAGCAGGGATGAATGTATGAGAACTGTCCGCTTCAAACTCACCGAGTGTGCGGGCGCCCAGGAATGCCAGGTAGGCGGCTTCCCCCCCGGCATTGATACTGATGGTGGGGTGACCCGCGAGGCGCCATGTGAACCTGACGCCTTGATCGGCGAAGTCGTTGTCCAGGTGGCCGGATGACTGCAAACCTTCTGTGGTTACCGTCTCGGGCAGAGCGTCGCAATTGGCGCCGATGAACTCGGTTCCCGCGACCTGGATTTCCTCCAGGGTTTGCATGAATGCGCGGGTTTGCCGCTGCGGTTGTATCATTATCGTCATGCCCGATATGAAAGCAATCGCCAACGCAAACTGGTATAAGGTAATGGGCATTGCCTATTCAATGACGACAGTCAGGGTTGCAGTCGCGCAGGCGTTGGTGGTGTTGTCAGCATCAACATTGGCCCATTTACCTGCTTGCGCCCGGTCCAGCAGCCAGTTGCAGCTCTCCGCATCGCCGGCGTCATAGGTGATGGAGGGGGTCGTCGCACCGGGACTGGCAGTAATGTTTGTTTCTATCACACTCTCGCCGGTACCGTCATCATATAACTCGGAGTCCAGGTAACCGTTATCTACCAGATCCTCAAAATCGGCGCTGGCCAGGGTGGTTTCTCCGCGATTCACCCAACGGTATTCCGAGGCCGCGTTGATCACGTTGATGATCTCCGCTTCCATATTACGGTTTTCCGATTGCGTGACCAGCGGCGCCAACGCGGTGTACGCGCCGAGGCCCACGATACTGGTAATGATTAATCCGAATACTATCGCAACTTGGTTCATGATAATTTCCTCCTCTTGGTTAGATTTCAATTCCCGTACCCATAGACACCAGGGCAAAAGGGATGGTGATAGTTATGCTCAGGCTTAAAAACAGGACTGTGTAGAATGCCCGGTAAGCCGTGATGGCCCTGGAGAGCCTGATGTCCAGCATCCGTCCGGCCATATCGAAGCCCCTGGCGATCTCCTCCGGGGTCTGGTTCGGAGTGCATGACAGCACATGCGCATATGCATAGGGTGACAGCACATCCTTCAGCGTCTGCAGCAGCGAGGCCTCTTTCAGCCTGGACCTGCTTGCGCGTAGCGTCTGCCCGAACTGGCGATGTGCGGCGAACGTGGTTTCCATCAGGCACAGGAACTCATCGGGCGGCAAGCGGGTGGAAATCAGCGCGCGGCTGATTTTCAGGAAACGCAGTTCGGTCAGCATCGCGCGAAACCGGAAACAGCCGCAGGCCATGAGCGCCGCGCGCAGCGGTCCGGTAACGCGATAGGCGCACCAGTGGTAAAAGACAATAGCGCCGGCCGTCAGCCCGGCCAGTTGCGTCCACCAGGCGCTGATGAAAGTCACGTAGTCGAAGAACAGCGTATATCCGCTGGTATAGTTTTTCAGGTAGGGCAACATATAGATGGACATTGCGCTGATGACCACGCACATGAATAGCCACTGGATGCTGCCGGAGAGGACCTGCAAAACCACCGGCCCGCGCAAATCCTGCTCCAGCAACAGGTCTGTGACGGTGTCCATGCAGTCATGCTGTTCGCCCAGTATCAGCAGGCTGCATTCCTGTTCGGTAAACAACCCGGTCTCAGCGTAATGGGTCGCGAAAGGCTGGTTGTTGCGGATGGCCCGCTTGCTGAGCCTGGCGATTTCACGCACAGCAGGGTTGTTGCTGTGTTCCTGGATGTGGTTGAAAATGCCCAGCAATGGAAACTGGCTTCTCAGGTATTCGCGCAAGGTGGCATAAAAGAATCTCCTGCTGTCGTGATTGAACAACAGGGCGCGCAGGTATAGCGACTTGAGACGATGCAGCCGTTTATTAATGATTCCAGGCATCGTACAGGTTCGCTCTGTTGAAATTACCGATCTTGCGCTGCGTGAGCAGCGGGTCCAGTTCGCCCTCGAATATTTTCGTACAGGCATGCTGGTGGATATTCAATATGCCGTTGTCCCGCATCCAGTCCCGTAGCGCCTGGGGGTTGGAGGTATCCATCAGCAGGCGCCGGTTGGCTTCGGTGATCGGTATGCATTCGGCCACCAGCGTCAGTTTTTCTATTCCCGAATACCGGCAGTTGTTGCAACCGCGCGCATTATGGTAACGCACAGTCCGGTTTGCATAGGCGCCGAAGCCCGCTCGATAATATTCGTGCCAGAACAGGTCTGCATGCCGTTCCAGTTTGCAGCGGTGGCACAGCACGCCTATCAGGGACTGGACGATGATCAGGCTCAGGAACGACTCGGAGAACAGGATATCGGGGCTGATCCCCAGGTCGGTTTTGGAGACCATCCGGTTGATCGCGTCAACCCAGCCGGAACCGTGGATGGACGCAATGCCGGTAGTCCCCTGGAGCATCATTGAAGAAGCCATCACTGCGGTTTCACGGTCGCGTATTTCGTTGATGGCAATGAAATCCACATCGTGACGGGTGGAAATGCGCCTGAGTTTTTCCTTGTTTTCCCGGATGATCTCCTCGGTGCCTTCGATGGGCAACTGGATTTGTACGAAATTGTCCAGTTCAACCTCGATCTGGTCGGAGATCTCCAGGTTTTTCTCCAGCGCCGGCCGGGTCTTCATGATCGCGGTCTGGGTCGTGGATTTACCGGAATTGACTGCGCCGATGATCAACGTGATGCCCTTGTTGGCCGAAATCTGTTTCAGGGTCTGCAACTGGGTTTCATGGTAGCCGAGAGTGGCGATATCGGGGATAAGCTTCATGTCTCGCAAGCGGATGGCCAGGCTGCGTTCATCATTTACCTTGGAATACCCGTAAGATACCCGGCACAGCCATTTCTGCCCCTTGTAGTCGTAATTGAAACGCCCGTCCTTGGCCACGTCGCCATTGCTGAACGGCTGGTTCACGTAGATGTTCCAAACGGCCGCAATGATCTTTATGCCCTGGCTCTTGTCAAAGGACTGGCTTACCGACAGCCGCCCGAAAACACGTTGGTACACGGTCGTCTTGTTGTTCTTGATCTCCAGGTGGATGTCCGTAGCATTGTTGTTGATGGCCTGGGACAGCAGTTCATTGACCTGGTTGGAGCTTTCCCGGGTCTGTTGCTGCAGGGAAATCTCCTTGTTCCTGTTGATGAAGGATTCAAATACCGAACGCGTGGTCTCGTGGATCACAGGTTCCTTGTGATGCACATCCCTGATCAGGTTGATCAATTGATTCAACGCAAGCGCTTCATGCTTGTTGAGATCGCTGCGGTCGATGCAGTAGAGTTCGGCATCCTCGGCGATGAATCCCGGGCAGGCGCCGTTCATCTTTCGGGTTTCCGAAAGGATATCGGCATTGGTAGTGAGCTGCACGTTTTCCAGTTCTTCGTAATTGGTAATCAGCGGTGTGTCCTGGACCATATTATCCGGCGCGTCCTGTTCGAAGCTTGGCAGCGTGGGCGCCGGGTTCCTTTTTTTTAGGGTCTTGAACATCATTGCCAGGGTACGATGTGTACCTGTTTACTGCCTTGGTCTTCAAGATGCACCTCGTGCCGGTTCCCGTTGCCCCGGTGTTTGACATGCTCCACCTTGACGATCTTGAACCTGCGCCGGTTGTGTTCGATCACACTGCCGACGGCAAGTGAGCGCGGCCGCCCATTGCTGATCAGCACGACGCTTGACTTGATTCCGAGTTCCTGGTTTTCATCATTGACATGCCCAACCGTCAGCCCGTCAATTCCTTGCTTCGGGACAGGTTTTTTGCGTGGTTTTGCCGGTTTCTTCACCGGTTGCGCGGGTTTTTTTGCCGGCGCCGGAGAGGCTTTCGGGGCTGCTTTGCGCGTTTTCAGCAACGCAGCCAGGTCCGGCCTGATCCGGATTAACTCTGCATCGACGGATTGCAGCAGGCCGGCATCGATGCGGTCCCGTTGCTGGTTGATTGCCTCGAGGATATCCAGCACCTGTTTGTAGTAAACCAGGTCGATTACAAGTTGTTCTTCGCGGTTGCAATGGGGGCAGGGAATGTCCTTGGCGGATGGTGCCGGCTTGGTGGTTGTTGCCGGTTGTTCCGGCGCCGGGCGGGCAGCCGGGACAGCCTTGTCATCCGCGATGATTGGTTGCGCATGGACCTGGCACATAGAGGTTGCGAGCAGCAACGTGATTACGGTAGGTTTCATATCAGGTTCCGATGATTTCTATGGTGATGGTGAGGTTTCTCCAGCCTGAATGCCTGTCTGTGGCAATCCCGGCCTGCTGCAGGTAACCGTGCACAATCGTCTGTTGCAGTTGCCGGACCCACACGCGTAATGCAGTACGGTTCGGATAATCGAAGCTCAATTCGATGATGCCCTTTGCCGTGTCACGTTTGCGACTGCTCCCGATAATGCTGAAACGGGCATGGTTTGCTTCGGCGAACTGCCGGTAGCGCTCAAAGCTGGTTGACAGTGGAGCCAGGTCTGTGTCCTCCCCCGGTGGTGGTTTGAACAGTGATGAATGCAGTGTCCAGTTGTTCTTTTGCACTGAGAAAGCGCCTTCCAGCGCATCTGCGATCCGGTTCAGGCGATCCAGGGAGAAAGATTGATCATAACGGCCGGTTGCGCTGGTCAGATAGCCTTTCGAAGACTTATTGATGCTGATAGTGTCAAGTTCGTAGGCGAGCAGCGCCGAGAACTCGTTCAGGAGCGCGGCGACGGCTTCGAGGTCCGTAGCAATGCGAATCACGCTTCTTGGTTCGGCGAGCACTGTGCGTTGCGTGGTTTCCTTTATCTCCCGAACATTGGTGTTCGATATGAGCAGGACCATCAGGCACACACTGATGCAGGGTATCAGCGCCAGTAGCGAAAGTTCCGCGAGGTTGTAACCGCGTTTCAGCAGGAAAGGGTTGTTTTTGCCCGTGTCGAAATTGATATACAGGTCTTTCAGGGAAATATTGTGCTGCAAGAAGGCATCGCTGAGCTTGCCCAGTTCAGCCACCTGGCATTCCAGCGGGTTGTTTCTGATTAAGTCCAGACAATCCTCGAATGCAAGCAGGTCTTCCTTTTCCACCAGAATATAATCCGTTTGTACGCGAATTGCAGCCACATAGACTATGTTGTCGAAGGGCAGAAGAATGTAGTGCCGCCCGGCCTGTATGTCAGTATGAATCCACTTTACGATCTGCGCAGCGATGGAGATGGCCCTGCCTTCGTCAAAGAAAATAAACCCCTCGGATTCCAGGTAATATTTTTTCTTCAGCGCGCTCAGGCGTTTGCTTACATACAACCAGGGGCGCCGTTCTTCCGGCAGGGTCTGGCTCTCCGCGTTAATGCACAGGTCGATGTCCCGCGCATTTAAGCTGATGGTCTCAATCATGATCTGAAACTGCCCTGGATCAGGAACAGCGTCTGGGTCAGGCGTTTGCCACCGGACGCGGAATTCCCGGTCAGTTGGTTGAACGGCCAGATCGGCAACAAGCCGGATCGGTCGGTTTTAACCTCCACTTCTTCCCGGTGAGTGGAGGCCAGCAGCACGGTCTCGCCGTCCTCGATGGTGACGTCGAAGATATTGTCGTTACCGGAACTGGTCGGCAGCACACCGGAGGAGCCGGCAATATCATAGGTGTCCAGGGAATCGATTTTTGCCTCGTTGATGACGATATGCAGCGCAATCAGGTCGTCAGTGAGGGTCGGGAGAATATTGATCGCCTGGCCGGTCTCGAGTTCGCCGACTTCCACAGTTGGGGTGGACAGGCTGGTGCCGCCGGCGTCGGTCTGCTGGATGCTGGTGCGTTCGATATAACGATGCACGCGATAATTGCGAATGGTCACCAGGCGGTTGTTATAGACCAGGGCCTCCTTGGTATCGTCAATGGAAATATTGCCCACCTGCGCCAGCGCCTTGAGTATGATGCCTGATGAGTCCCACGAGCTGTCAGGATCGGTGATCTTCAGGCTTAGCGCTCCGCCGCCGGCGTTGAGCTCCGACGCCGTCAGATCCTGGGTAAGATTGCTGATGTTGGCATAGATGCTGGCATTACGAACCACGGAGAGGTCCACATGTTGTTGTGCCAGGTCGGTCACATCCAGGCGCACAATGGTGATCTTGATATTCGCCTGCCGGGTTACGCTCTGCAACCACTTCCGGTAGGCATCGTCGAACAGCACAATTCGCTGCGGTCGGGCGCTGATGGAGAGCAGGTTGCCGGTCGGACTGATGCTGTAGCATTCCTGGTCGTTATAGGTATGCGTGGTCAGCGCGCCCGCAGCGTCATCCTCGCCGCCTTTGACCTGGTCACAATATTGGATGCCAAGCACGGTATTGACCAGTTGGTGAACATCATTTTGTGCGGACAATTGGCTGCTGACATTGTTTTCGAAGCCGCCGGGCTTGTTTCTGTCCATTCCCAGGTTGTTGCTGCTTACCTTGATGGTGTTGTTGCCGCCGCCATACAGCGGCACCTCATATTCTTTTGTAACCATGGGCGTGATCAGCAGGATGCCCTGATGAAACTCGTAGCCCACGTTGGCCTGCAGGCTGATGGCGTTCAGGTGATCTTCCACGGTGAGCGCATCCGGGGTTGAACTGACCGGCGGGTTGTATTTGTCGGGGAGCGCGTACGCAACCGGAAAACCCGGCGTCAGCCGTTCCAGTGTTTCGCGCAACCCCTGGTTTTTGTACGTGGCCCGGTAAGTACGGTAAAGCCAGGCTCTTTCACTGGGCACATCAACCCGATTCGCCTGCGTGTTGATCGCGCGTACGGTTCGCAGCTCTTCAAGAACCTGGCGATGCCGCGCTATGGCTTCGTTAAATTCCTGTTCACGCTGCCTGATATTTTCGCTGCAGGCCGGCAGAACCAGCGCGGCCAGTAAACATGCCAGCCGTCCGGCGGCCGGATTAACGTGTGCTGTTTTCATCATGGAATTCGATACTGTTGTCTTCGTTGATAAGTACCCCGATCCCGAAACGGGTCTGCAACAACTCGATCAGGTCCAGGTGACGTTCAGGCAAAGGGACATCAATGTCCTGTGACAGCCGGTAGTCCGCATACCGCCCGGGTTCGCCCAGTTTCCATAAAACCTCGTTAAACCCGCAATCCAGGAAGTACTTGCGGACCGCCTCCGACAACATCTGCCGATTTCTGAATTGAATGGAACGGCAGTTGTTCCGGTCTTCAACGGGGCTTTCGATTTCCGCTTCTGCGTGTGCGGGGTCGGCATCGTGTGGCGCTGTTTCGGCGTCCGGCACAGCATCCTCGATCGGGTCAGGGTCGGGTTGGTCGACCTGTTCCCGTGATGCGGTAACCCCGCCGCCGGCAACAGCGCCCGGGTCCAGGTCAGAAAATACCATGCCCGGTTCACCGGGATTCTTCATACGGAACGCATACAGCTTCGTGGCCCGGTCCAGCATCACTAGCGCGTCATCTCCCAACAGCCGCTCCATGGCCCTGGACATCGGCACGGGGTCAGTGCCGAAATTATTCATAAATCCCCGCTTTGCGATGCGCTCGCCGGAAGTATCCCGGTATGCCGGGCGGTAGGCATGGGGTTCCAGCAGGTAACTAACCGCATTGTCCACGGTGATAATTCCATTCGGATAGACCATTCGTACCTGGACCTCGGTGAGTGGCAGGGTCGGCGGTTGCGGCCGGCTGTTGTCAGAAAACACCATCAAATTATCCTGTAATGCCTGGACCCAGGAGCATCCGCCGCACAGTGCAGGCAGCAGACAGGCGAGGAGTGCCAGTGGCCGGCAATGGGCCTGCCGCAGTGGTAGCTGATGTTTGCCTGCATACGCGCCCATCAGCGTTGACTCAGAAGACGCTGAAACACTGATCTCCAGGGACGGATATACATGTCCTCGGAGACGAACAGCCGCAGCTTACGGCCGTATTCAAGCGTTTGCGTCGGCGCCAGGCCGGCATACGGCGCGGCCAGGTCGGCGCCGGCCTCACGCAGCGCTTCGCCGACATCCGACTCAAACGTCGCGCCGGCCCCGCCGCTGCTGTAATCTGCGCGTGCAGTTTCGCTGGACAGCAGCGCAAAAGCCGCGGCGCCGCCGAACCGGGCCAGGAAATGAAAATTGGTTCTGCCTTTCAGCGCGCCGATTCCTTCGTGGTCAAGCGCCTGACTGATGAACTTGATCTTTGTGCCGTCCGGCCGCACTATCCAGCGCAAGGACAAGGCCATCCGGTTGTTGATGATGCGGTTGGGGTGCGCCGAGCCGGTCTGCAACACCTGTCCGGTGCACAGGGAACCGGCCGGAATCACAACATATCTTTGGGTAACATCCATCACGTTCTGTTCTATCCGGCAGCGGAACGGGCCTGCATAATCTGATATGATTTTCTGGTCCAGCTTTGCGTGCATCACCGAACCGATGGACAACAGCGCATAGTCTTCGCCGGGATGTCCGGACAGGTCCGACTCCGGGTACCCTGCCAGGTTGAGCAGGCGCGCAGTACTTCCTGCAACGTCATCCCCGGCTGCCGGGCCCCGTCGCGAGTCCAACAAGGGAGGCTGATCCCCGACAGCGTCCGTTCCGGGGCTGAAGCCGGCCGCGGCAAGCGCCGGTAGCGGTCCTGTTTCAACCCCCTGGCGCAGCTCCGCCAGGATTGCCCGTTCGTCTTGCAGGAACCCACCATATGCATCAGCGGCGCCCTGTGGCGCGGTTTCGGGCGCGCCGGAAAAAAGCTCGAAGTTGAAATCCGCCTGTCTTGACTGGCGCACGCGCACGGTTTCATTCTCATCCCAGGATTCGAGCGCTGATTTGGCGCCACCGAGTAATTCCTGCAAGACCTGTTCGTTGTTCTGCAGCAATTGGTCGGCCCTTTCATCGATATAGTGCTTTTGTTCTGACAGGTCTTCCTCCCGTTGTTTCTGCAAGCGCTTCTCCTGGTTTTTGATCTGTTCACGAAACTCCTGTTCCGGACTGGACAGGGCTTGCTTTCCGAGCTCCCGTTTTACCTGCTCTTCAATCTGTCTGTCTGCCGGGCCTGAGCGGAACAGCGAGGCATACACCATGACGATGACGACAAACACCAGTGCGCCGATCAGCATGAGCTGGAAATTCCGGTTATAGGTTGCCGGCTGTTCCTCAACCTGGTTGGTTTCGTTCATCTTTGACGTCATGATCTACAAGTCCCGCTGCCCGCGATAATCGTTGCGCCGGCTGATGGTGATCTGCGTCCCGGCGTCAGCCTTCATATGGATTCGGTTGAATATGCCGGTCACGATGTAGATGCGCCTGTTTTCATCGTATCGGTACTCGATGAATTGTTCCTGGCCGTTGTTGTCGGCAAACAGTGACATTGCGCCATCCAGGTTGTGGCGTACCCGTATGTAGGTGAAACGGCCGTCATCATAAACATCGCTGACCAGGTCTTTCCCGTATGGCCGGCGCCCGCCCTTCCAGTCATAGCCCGTGAACAGTTGCATCCGGTACTCATCCAGCGCCGCGCTTACCCTGTCGGTAGCGGTCTGTTGCTGTTCGTCAAGTTGTAATTGGAGCGCGCCGAGTTGTTCCCGGTAAAACGCCGTCTCATCCTCGGCGCGTCGATCAAAGCCGGAGAATGCGCCTTCCGGCAGGAATTCGCCGTCATGGGTAATGACCACGCACAGGTCAAACGCATCATCCGAGCGTTCCACCAGGAAATGGTAGGCGCGGTTGCTTTGTGAGACCGCGGTAACGGTAGTGCTGCCGCCTTCCGTTGTCCCGGCGTCGTTCGGTTTGACGAAAATATGCCGGTTCTCGCCTTCGACATCCCACAAGTCGCGATTTCCGGTCACCGGCCTGGCAATCAGGATTTCCGGCAGTTCGATATGGGTGCCGTGATGCAGCCTGGATTGGATGCGTATGAACTTATGCTGTTCATAGTTGACCATGCGGCACTGTTCGCCCTCGGCATAAACAGTTGCGCTGACTGCCAGCAGAAAAAGGAATAGGTTAAGCCGGGTCATCCAGAACTTTCTCCTCGATAATTTTCAGGCCAATGGGGTTTGCCATCAGTACATTTCTGTCCCTGGACAGGGCCGACCGGGGGGTAAGCCGCCAGCGCAATGTAACGATTGCCCGCCGGGCGCTCAGCACGCGCTGATCGGCCCCGGAGAGCAGTAATTCGTTGATATATACGTTAGTCCGGTAACTGGTGTCATCGGGATTGCCACCGGCCAGGCGGTCCATGTCGAAATGGTAAATATTTCTGACCTCCACTTGTCTGATATTGCAATCTGTACAGGCCCTGATCCTGGCCGCTTTGCCCGCGGCGTCAAACCCGGAAGACGATTTGAAATAATTGGCCAATGACCGGTCCATCAGCGCCAGCGCAAATCCGTAGTCATTGCGGATGGTGGCCGGGTCTGTGCGGAAGCGGCGGGTGACATAGTTGCTCAACAGGTGGTCGATGGTCGCCGGGAAGAAGTCCGCCTCATCCTTGTGCGCGAACCGGGTGTCGATGAACCAGGTACCGTCCGGCGCCAGTTTCACGTAAATCAGTTTTTCATTGTTCTTTGCAATGAGCGTGACTGCAATGCCGTATGCAAGCGCGCAGAGGAATGCCAGCAACAGCACGAGATTGCCGGCCAACAGCCTGTTGTTGGTCACCACCAGGCCCGGAATATTGTCGGGATTAAGGTGTGCAGCCAGTCCTTCCGGCACTGCGCCAATCGTTTTTGCGGTCATTTCCATAAATCATCTCACCAGTCTTGCAGACAGCATGGAGGCAGCCTGGTTAATCGCGCCCGACGCGCTCATGCCTCCCCGGGTCAGGTCGCTCACTACCCGGTCGGTCCTGAACATCGCATATACCGCGATCATCAATAGCCCGGAATAATTCAGCAGTTGCAGGAAATTATCGGGAGTCAGCGTCATTATTTCGCCGTCAACGATGATCGAATCGAACAGTTCGATCACGATCAAAGTGGTAAATGCGATATTGATCTGCGCGACGATGAAATAGGCCACCGAACCCAGCATGAAGTTGAGCCAACTGTCAAAATACGGGCTGGCGCGTTTGAATATCAGGAACGGGATAAAGATCGGCCCCAGCACCTTGCCGAGCAGCAGGCTCCACAGGCCGACTACCGATATGATCCAGGACACGGTGAAGACGATAAACAGCACAATAAAGAAGATGCCCAGGAATATGGTATCGCGCACACTGATGGCGAAGTTGGTGAACATCGAGAAAAATCCGGAATTGCCGGTTTTCGGCTCAAAGGTGAACTGTTCCATGATCTGGTTGACCATATCCAGCAGGAACACGCCGGTGGATTCAATACCGGACGCGCCCAGGTTCAGCGACCGGTAGGCAGTCTGACTTATATCGTCGGACAGGACCGTGATGATTTCCCATAAAAACGCGAGCAGATAATTATAGGATTGCAGCAGTGACTGTGCGATAAGAATCATCAGTACGACGAAGATTACGTCCTTCACTGCGGCCGCGCCGGTGGTCCACTTGAGCAGGATGATGACCAGCGCACACACGGTAAACGTAGTCCATTCAAGTTCCGAGAAACGGTAAAGTTCCGTGGAGACGCCAATCAGATCGTCGGTCAGCCGGCTTGCCTTGTTGAAGAATTCAGCGAGGAAGCCGGCAGGGTCGATCGGCGCTGCCTGCGCCGCGGGAGTCATGACCAGCAACGCCGCGCCTGCTCCGGGTAGTGCGCCGGCAGACACTCTCTCACTTGTCTTGTTGGCGCCGGCTGGCATGTGCTTCCGCAACCGTACGCCGCGGCACGCTTGCGGTTGCAGGCACCCGCCTGTGCTGAAATTCCAACAGGGGCATCGCATCCGCTGATGCAATGTCCGGGTTGATGTAAATTGCCTGATCATCCCGTATCAGTCCCGTTTAAGTGTCAGGTCGCGCCAGCGGAACGGCCGCGGCGCGGCGCTCTCGTTGGCCACCCGTTGCAGGCGTTCGGCTTCGGCCCGGCGCTGGGCCTGCGCCATTGACAGCGCGTGCATGTAATCGTGATTCGAATGCAGCAGGCGCTGGTTCTGGATTTTATTCAGCGCCTGCAGTTCATCGATGATATGGAAGTTGGTTGTTACCGCCGTCTGCAGGGCGTTCAGGTCGCTCTTGTCGCCCAGGTCGAAATTCTCTTTTGTTATCCCGATTTTTCGGTAGCGTTCGAGCAGTTCCCGGTTGCCATCCAGCGCGAGTTCCAACTGGTCCCGGTAAGCTTCGTAACGCGCCCGGTGGCGGTGCGCCTGGGTTTCCCAAGGCGCTGGGTCTACGCCGGCGTCAGCAAACCGGCGACGAACCTCGTCGGCCCGGTCCGGCACCCGATAGAGTTTATCCACCTCGGCGTCTATCGCCTCCCGGGCGGTGTTGCCATTGCCGGTGATCTTCGTGATGCGCGCGTAGGGGCTGATACCGTATTGGTTCTTCAGCGTCTGGAACAGGCCGTTCCAGTCGTTGCGGGAGATCACGCGCTGCAACCCCCTGACCTGTTGCAGGTAGTCATCGTATTGCTTCAGGGTCTGGTAGAAGTGCCTGTTGAGCGTGGACAACTGTTCGGTATTGAGGTTTGCCTGTTGTAACTGGATCTCAAAATCACGCAACTGCTGCTGGTAGGCGATGATCTGCCGTGCGATGACTCCGGCATCAACCGTCGGAATCCCCGCGCCATGGGCCGCGCCGAACAGAAAACAGCAAAAGATAAATACGAACCTGCGCATCAGGCTTCCATCCCAGGGTGGCCGGCCAGCGCCGCCATGGTCTTGCTGACGCCGGCTGCAAAACCATAACGTTCGACATTTTTGAAATACAGGTTCTGCTCCGCCGGACTGGATGTCGATAATACGTATTGCTCCGGTTCGACTGACAGGATGCATTTCTTCGAGACGTTCAAATCACGCTGTATCAGGTAAAACTCCCGCTTCGGGATCATGCTTTTTATGGTTTCCATCTCTCCCTCTTTCAGGTTGAAGATCGATCGGTACGCGTCCCGGTTCAACTCCGGGTCGGCGGTAAAGATAAAGGTCGAGGCCGCGCTGCGCAGCGCTTCCCAGTTTTCGATGTTGCCGAGTTCGATACCGGACTGTGTCCACATGCCGATACCTGCGAGCAGCTTGCCCCAGGTGCGCACCCTGTCCAGCAACAGCGTCCTGGTCAGTTCAGGGTCGGACAAAATATGATGGCACTCATCCACATCGAGCCACTTGGGACAGGCGCGTATCGCCGGGTTTTCATAAAAGCGCATGACCCGGTACGCAATTTCCGCCATCACCAGTGGTTTGGCCACGCTATCGTCCCGGATGCCCGCCAGGTTGTAGACTGCCACCTTCCTGTCCATCGACCCGATTGCGTCCTGTTCGGCGTCGAACAGTCGGGCATAAGCGCCGTTCCCGGCGAAACGGGCCAGTTTCCTCTGCACCGGTCCGGGGCAGTGTTTCAGCAGCGCCGTCAGGCTTTGCAGGTGGCGCGGTAACCTGAGCGCCTGCCGTATCGCACGATCCAGGGCAAGCTGGTCAGCGCCGGACATTCGCCGCAATTCCTCGGAGTCGTTCGTGCTGATCATCGCCATGAGTTGGCGGTTCAAATGCGCAATGAACAAGGTGTCATCCTGGCCGCGCGCCTGCGAGAAGAAATTCAGGCAGAGCGCTTGTGCGCCGTCGAAGCGTATGATCCCGGCGTCGGCGCCGAACGCATGGGCAATGGGTTCGGAACCGGGGTCGATATCTATGGCCCGGTAAAATCCCCCGTACTTGGGCCAATGGATCCCGGTGCAGGTGCGCAGGAATGATTTGCCGCTGCGCACCGGGCCCACGCCGATCAGAAAACCCCTCCCGCCGGTAAACGGCGAGAAATAATACGGTGAATCGTCCCCCGACAAGAAGATATATTGCGCTTCTTCGTCGCCCAGGTCGTCGACGGTTTTTGCGCCTTGGGCGGACTTGTAGAACAACGCCAGGGTGGAAAATTGCGAGGTATTAAGCGGTATGTCCCGAAAAAACCGGCCGCGATGGTCTGCGCAAGGTTGCAGGTCAAAAAATACATCCGTCTGCGCTACGGTTTCCCAAAGTATGCTGAACTGGTTCTGTTGCAACGCGGACTGCAACAATGCCGTGGTCTGTTCCAGTTCCTTGATGTCGGCATCGAAAACCACCGCGTGGGTGGCGACCAGTCCGAGGTTATCCTTCAGGGAAGCCGCTTCATCAAGTTCCTGGAATTTCCGTATCAGTGATGGGCGGAATACCTGCATGTCCCGGTCCTTTTGCGTGCTGCCGTCAAGTCCCTTGATAAAATCCGTGAAACTGAGCGTCTCCCGTTCCAACTCCTTCTTGCGGTTGAAGAAGAACAATGTCTTCGATGCCTCGGTCATGCCTTTGTACCGGGTGGTCAACACGTAGTTCCCCGGCGTTTTTATCGGCCCCCTGGCAAACAGCCCGGGCGAGAACCGGTCAAAGTTGAACTGTTTTACCGACAGCACGCGCGCGTAGGTCTTCCTGCGATTCTGCAGCCGCAAGATGTCCATGCCGTTCAAGCTGATCGGTGTGACCTGCCCGTCTGACAGGTCGGTATCGATGACCTGCGGGCAACGCAACCCGGAGTCCAGGTAGTTCACTTCCAGGGTTGCCAGGAATTTCATCACCCGGTAGGTTTCATCAAGATCGAGTTGCCGGGTCCGGAACAGGCCACTGCAATAATTGATGATGTCGCGTATCCGGGTTTCAAGCGCCGGCGCCAGTTTGTCCAGGGCGCGCTTCGATGTATTGCGCGCGTGCCCGTACATGATGAAACGCTTGACGTAATCCCTGGATGCGGGGTCGCGCAAGCACTTGGACAAGTGGCGCAGGAACAGCGCCAGGCTGGACTGGTCCTGGCGCTCGGGCAACATCTCGACGAACAGTACACAGCGGGCGCCCGCCAGGCGCAACCGGTTCAGGTGTCTTTCCCGGTAGGTGTTCAACGCGTTGCATACGGGATTTGTCCGCGGGGCAAAAGACACCTTTTGATCGCGGTAGTGGACGTAATAGTGCTGCAGCACGACGGACTGTGGCAGGATATTCAGCAGGTTCCTGATCACTATGGAGAATGCCTCCATGTCCTTGTGCGACATCCCGTCGGGGTCGATGCCGTCTACTTCGATAGCCCCCACCAGGGAGCCTGTATAAGAAAGCACGAACCCGTTACAGGGTCTGTATGCGCCGTGATAAATGTGGACGGGTTCTCCGTTTATCAAATCCATGCCTTTAGCTATCCGTAAAGGTGGTGGTAGTTTCACCGCCGCTGCGCCGCTGGCGCCCGACGGCATCCCAATGACTCCAATTCTATGCCATCAAATCAGAAGGTCAAGTCTTTTTTTAAAAAATTTTGTATGCCATTCGTGGAGCATAACCTGGGTTCAAAACGCATTGTACTTGGGACCAACGTTCTGGTCAGCGGCGCGCTCTGACGGTGGCGTGTTAATATATGCCATGGTCGATTCATGGTGAGGTGAAGATATGCTACTGTTCATTAGCGGTCTGATACTGTTTTTTGCCGTACATTCCATTTCCATCGTCAATGCAGGCTGGCGCGATGCGATGGCTGAGAGGCTGGGAACGGGTATCTGGAAGATTCTGTACAGCGTCGCGTCCCTGGTTGGCTTGATCCTGTTGTCAAAGGGATATGGAATCGTAAACGATGCGCCCGTCATCCTCTATACGCCGCCCGCATGGTTGCTCTACGCCAACTTTCTGTTGATGCTGTTCGTGTTTCCGCTGTTCATGGCCAGCTTTTTACCAGGACAGATAAAGACATCGGTGAAACACCCGGCTTTCGCCTCGGTCAAAATCTGGGCTTTTGCCCATTTGCTGACCAACGGCGCGCTTGCTGATGTGTTGCTGTTCGGCAGTTTCCTGGTCTGGGCAGTGGCCGGGCGCATCTCCATGAAACACCGCAAAGCTCGTCCCGTACCCGGTTTTCCGAAAACCCCTGCGAACGATCTTATTGCCGTAGTCTCCGGCCTGTTGCTGTACCTGTTGTTCATTATGGTCCTGCACGACTGGCTCATAGGTGTTGAGGTGATGTGATAGCGGACGCGCTAACTCAGCGCCCAAGACTGCGCCACCTGGTATCTCGCTCCCTTCTCATGGGTAACGGATTCGACCAGGCAAAACTCCTTTACGTCCCACTGGATAGGTTCGAACGCGTGCGGCTTGACCGGGCGGGATAGTTTGCGTGCAATGGTCAGGTGGGGAGTGTAGTCCCGCTCATCGACGGAGATTCCCGCTAACCTGCTCAGTCGGATTATCTGTCTGACCAGTTCCAGCAGGGGTTCAGGCGTATCGGCGGGCGCCAGCCAGGCGACATTCGATCGTTTCCACCCACCGCAGTGGTCGATTTGCAGCGTGAACCCGGGGATGCTTAAACCTGTTGCGGCATCGGCCAGTCCCGGGATGTCCTGTTCGTTCACATTGCCGAGGAACGCCAGCGTGATATGGTAGTTTTCCGGTGGCACGCGCCGGCCCGTGTTGACCTGAATCAAGCCGGCTTGTTCTGCGAGCAGGTCGCGTGTCCCAGCATCGGGCCAGAGCGCGAAGAACAGTCTTTTCATTGATAGCCGGGCCAGTAATTGATCATGTCTTACGCGAGTCATACATAATTTTAAGGAAGCTCTGATTAAGTCTCAGAGCTTCCTTCCTTAATATTGTAAGACAACCAGGTCCGCCAGACCCTGCAGGGCCGTAAGCACAGAGAGTTCCCGTACCTGCTGCCTGTTGCCGTCGAAAACTATTCGGGTGGTCCTGGTTTCGGCATCGCGTTCGCCCCAGCCGAAACAGACGGTACCGACCGGCTTTTCGTTACTGCCGCCGTCAGGTCCGGCTATCCCGGTCACCGCTACGCTGAAATCTGCCTGGCTGTGCTGCAAAGCGCCCTGCGCCATGGCCGCAGCCACCTGTTCGCTTACCGCTCCGTAGCGGGCGATCAATTCGTGGGAAACGCCAAGCTGTTCCTGCTTGGCAAGGTTCGAGTAGGTAACGAACCCGCGTTCAAACCAACCGGAACTGCCGGGCATTGCCGTGATCGCATAAGCAACGCCGCCGCCGGTGCAGGATTCTGCCGTGGTCAGCATTTGATGCCGGTGTGTAAATTGCTCACTGAGTTGCAGCAGCAGAGTTTCAAGCTGTGGGTCTTGCATATTTTTTTGAACGTCGAGGTTCGTGAAAAAACCGGACTGTTATGTCTTAACCTGCAAGCGCCGCTCTTTAAAAAACGTCTGCAACAGGTCAGCGGCTTCCTGTTCCAGGATCCCGGAGGCCAGCTCCACGCGGTGGTTCAGTTGTTCGGATTGCAGTATGTTGAACACACTGCCGGCGGCGCCGGCGCGCGGGTCCGCGGCGGCATAAACCACGCGTTTGATGCGGGCCAGGACGATGGCTCCGGCGCACATCGCGCAAGGCTCCAGGGTTACGTACAACGTGGCGCCGGGCAGGCGGTAATTCCCTTGGCGCGCACACGCCGCGCGCAAAGCTGCAATCTCAGCGTGGGCAGTGGGATCATTGCCTGAGATGGGATGATTCCAGCCTTCACCGATGCAGTCATCATTCATTACCAGGACTGCGCCGACCGGGACTTCATCCTCCGCCCGGGCGCGTTCGGCCAGGTCCAGTGCCCGCCGCATCCAGCGTTCATCATCAGCCCGCACTGCTCACCTGTCAGCCTGTTGCCACCCGAAGGTTCCCGCAGTGGGCGCCTCTAGAATGGGGCGCATCAAAAAATCCGGCGCGCACATCGCATCACTTGAAAAATGCGGGCTGACTTTGCCCGTCACGACCCCTGCAAGGTCTGTATCCCTTCCGTCTCGTTCATGTAGACGGGGCTCTCCGGCAGTGTCGAGCCGCCGTCCACGACCAGGGTCTGCCCAGTCACGTATTTGGCCTCATCGCCGGCCAAGTAGAGCATCGCGTAGGCAATGTCGTTCGGTTCGCCCAGTTCGCCCATGGGGATATAACGAGCCATTTCCGCCCTGGCGTTATCGTCAGCGAGCAAGTCCATGGCCGGCGTCAGGATAAAACCCGGTTCGACCCCGTTAACGGTGATGTTGTCCGCGGCCAGTTCAACGGCAGCGGTGCGGATAAACCCGTTCACCCCTGCCTTTGACGCGGCATAATAGGATGTGCCGGGCATCGCGACCCGCGGCCCGGTGACGGACGAGGTAAACAGGAGCCTGCCTGCTCCCTGTTTTCTCATGTGGGGAATACACGCGTGGGCGAGTCGGAAACAGGCCTTCAGGTTGACCGCCAACACGGTGTCGAGGTCCTCATCCTTGTATTCCTCGACAAGACCGCCCAGGAAGGAAGCGGCGTTATGGACCATGATGTCGATCTGTCCGTAGACGTCCAGGGTCTTATTCACGACCTTGTCTATTGAAGCAGCCTTGCCGATATCCGTGCTGATCAGGATCGCTTCGCCCCCCTCCGCCCTGATTTGTGTGACGGTCTCCTGACCGGTTTTCTCCGTGCGCGTCGCCACGACGACACGCGCGCCTTCCCGCGCAAATACCTGCGCAATGGCCGCGCCGATCCCCTGCCCCGAACCGGTTACGATCGCGACTTTGTTCTGTAATCTGTTGTTACCCATTCTATTCACCCCAACACCGTAGACCGATTCAGTCTAGCTTATTCAACGTGTTAGTCAATCTCAGCGCCATTTCCTCGTACCATTCCCTTGAACTTTGCACTAATCATTGCGGCGGGCAACCCCAGGTACTACAATACGCCTCCCGCAACCAAACTCTACAGAGGACCGAAAAATGGTCAAAGAATTTGCTTCCAAGGCGGACCTGGGGGAGAAACAGGTAACGTTCAGCCGCTTGGCCGACAATGCCTACGCCTATACTGCGGAAGGCGACCCGAATACCGGCGTGATCATTGGCGACGACGGCGTTATGGTGATAGACACGCAGGCAACGCCGCTGATGGCCGAACGGGTGCTGGAAAAAATCCGGTCGGTCACGGATAAACCCGTGAAATACGTGGTGATGACTCATTATCACGCAGTACGAGTACTGGGCGCCAGCGCCTACAAGCCGGAACACATCATCTCCAGCCGGGATACCTATGACCTCATCGTCGAGCGCGGCAAGCAGGACTGGAAATCCGAGTTTGAGCGCTTCCCGAGGCTGTTCAACGGCTATGAAACCATTCCCGGCCTGACCTGGCCGACGATCACCTTTACCGGGGAGATGTCCCTGTGGATGGGCGATACGGAAGTGAAGATCATGCAACTGGGGCGCGGGCATACCAAGGGCGATACCGTAGTCTGGCTTCCGGAAGAACGGGTATTGTACAGCGGCGATCTGGTGGAGTATGGGGCCACGCCGTATACCGGCGATGCCTACCTGCTGGATTGGCCCACAACCCTGGACAACATCAGCGCGCTGAAACCACTGGCCCTGGTGCCGGGACGCGGCGACGCGCTGGCGACGCCGGAAACCATACGGGAAGGTATCGACGGCACACGCGCGTTTGTTACCGCGATGTACCGCGCGGTTGAAGCAGGCCAGAAACAGGGGAAGGACCTGAAGGAAATCTACAAGGAAACCTACGCCGCCCTGAAGCCCGACTTTGGCGAATGGGTGATCTTCGACCACTGCCTGCCGTTTGACGTGGCACGCGCCTACGATATTGCCTCGGGCATTGCCGACCCGCAGATCTGGACGGCGGAACGGGACTCGGAGATGTGGGAGGCGTTGGAGGGGTAGGCTGATGGCAAACAAACTCCGGACAGAACTCGGCGTTGCCGACCCGGATGATTTTTATGCGCGACTGATTGACCTGCATGAAGGACTGACCACCGAACAAAGCCATAAAGTCAACGCCAAGGTGATCCTGCTGCTGGCGAACCAAGTGGGCGACACGGATGTGCTGAACGAGACGCTGGAATACGTCCGCAAAGATTTGGAGGCCAGATAATTCAGGAATAATCATTGTTTAATCTTGATCGACATCACTGGTTGATCTTCCTGGCCGGCTGGGGGAGCTTTCTGGTCGGGAATTTGGCACAGGCGCTGGCGCCTCTGGTTGTGCAAGCCTTAACACAGCACATGTCGATAACCACCAGTAAAGCGGGTTATCTGGTGTCGGCGGAGTTTACCGGGATTGCATTGACGGCCATACTGATAGGGCCGTTCATTGACAGGTGGCCCAAACGTAAAATTGCCATTATCGGCTGCCTGTCAGCAGTAACTTTACACATTATCAGTATTCAGCTTACATCGTCGTATTTGACGTTACTGTGTGTGCGTTTTTTGGCTGGATTGGGCGCAGGCGCCACCCTGGCCGCAGGCGGCGCAATCATTGCCGGCGCTGCCGCGCCGGATCGCATGTTTGCTTTAGTCAAAACGTTCAATGCGATGGTCATGGCGGTTATGATCTGGTTGGCCGGTTATGCCGTGAAAAATTACGGTGTCGCCGGTGGCTACGGTGTGTTGGCATTGATTGTGTTCTGTACTCTACCACTGTTGTATTGTTTCCCCGCCGCAGTCAGAGAAAAACATAGCAACGCTAAAACCCGGCTGCCTCATTTTGTCCTGGGTTGTGTTACTTTGTTTGCGCTTCTGAGCTGGGTCATGGTTGTCAGCGCGCCATGGGCGTATCTCGCCATTTTGGGCGAGCGTTCTGGTCTTGCAGTTGAACAAATCAGCGCTCTGCTCGGGGCAGGTTTTATCATCGGAATGTCAGGTGGGCTGCTGGCTGCATGGCTGGATCTGCGATTCGGCAGAAGCTTGCCGGTGATTATCGGGATACTGCTTAACGGCGTTACCTGGTTATTGATCTGTGCCGTACCCCATCAGATTGTTTATACCGTTTCGGTTTTACTTAATAATATAAGTTACTTTTTTACTTTGCCTTATCTTCTTGGCGCAGCAGCAGCTCTGGACCGGGAAGGCCGTTGGGCATCAATTGCTTCAACTTCATTTCTGGGAGCGATTGCCATCGCGCCGGCTGCAGGTGGTTTAATTATGGAGCGCTGGAATGTAACAATGTTAGGCGTTTTTACATTGACAGGCGGGATTTTGACGGCCGTATTAGTAATTTTAGTGACGATCCGGCTTGCTGTCACTGAGCGTCATGAAACAACTGTAACCAGCGGGTAAACATACTCCATAAAACATGGAAACTCCCAGGTCAGATCAGAGGTTCAGTAACAATACAACTGCTTACTCAATAAACTGAGGCGCTCCCAACCCCAGTTCTTTCAGGGCTTTTCGATAAGCCAGAGAAACCGTATCGGCCGGTATATGGATCTCTTCACGCACATCCAGGGGCAGTTCTTCCGGGCATTGCCTGGACACAAGGGCGACATCTTCCCGGTTGACCTGCTCCCATAACTCCAAATGGGAATGGGGGTAGCTATCAGGGAAACCCGACCATATGATCTGAAATATCCGTGTCTTATTTGCCGATACGGGGCAGGCCGCATCATAAATGGCGTAGGCGAGGTTACCGTCGCTATGTTTTTCCACGAGAGCAGATGAAAACGGCAGCGTCAACTCCGCCGTAAAGAGCGAGAGGCGTTCCTGTCCCAGAGTTTTTTCTACCAGCCGGCGATTACGCTTAAGAATATATGGTATTGACGTATCTACTTCAATTTCGTGCACTTCTGGCATATCCGGATTGCCGAATGTATCAGCGTGGACCCAAGACAAATGCGCAGCATCGTTGAAATTTTCGGTATGCCGGGACGCTGAACAATTCCAAACCTCGTCAATGACCATCTTCTTTATACTCGGATCAGTGGCAAACCTGTCACTTTCCAGGTCAGGCCATGCCGGGAGAGGAATCCCGGGTTTATCATTCATCAGGCAAATCCAGATAATTCCGTAACGCTCAACCGACTGGAACGTGATGAGACGCAGGCGTTCAGAGATAGGACGTTTTTTGTCTTCGACTGAAGGAATAAGCCGGCACCTTCCCTCCGCATCAAAATGCAAGGCATGCATGGGACATACAATCATATCGTCCTTGAGCCAGCCCAGACTCAGAGGCGTGCCACGATGTGCGCAAATGTCTTTTGCAACCGTGATTCCCGAGTTGGTTCGGTAGATGACCAAAGGCACATCCAGCAATTTTGCTGAAACAGGTTTATGGCCGATATCCTTGGAGAATGCTACCGGATGCCAGAGCCCGGCCAGGATTTTCCAGTCGTTTTCATTCAGGCTGCAGTTTCGCGGGAGTGTTGATGTGTTTTTTGAATGATCGCTTGATAAGAACACGCCCAGCCTCCTTGAGTTAAGGATTAGATTTCTATCGTGATCGGCAATGGGAAATATCTTACGTTACCATTACACGAAGCCATTTTAAATGCATTCATGATATAAGGTGAAGTTAAGGAACCTCTGGGACTTAATCTCAGAGGTTCCTTAAATTAGTACCACACCGACCCGAATGATCATGCCAAGTGAGGATACTGGACAAATTAATGATATAGAATGTGATTCATAACATTTTCGGCTTGAATCCTCTTGTTCAAAGCAGCATGCCCAAAATGGCAATATTAAACAACGAATATTATTTTTACCTCTCTGCAGTAATTTTCGTTATTTTAGTCAATATCGGAAACGGTCTGACTGCCGCTCAACATGCTGGCAACAATTGTGCCGCTCCTGCCGGCGATACACGAGCCGACTATAATCAGGATTGGCCGGCTTCTTTTGGGATAGGAAATGAATAATCTAACATCAACCCCTGATTTGATCAGCGAGACTGTTTGGCGTTACTTTTGGTTTCCAGTCTGTACGCTGGAGGAGTTTTATACGGCGGCCCCGAGCGGTAGAGGACCACTCAAAGTCATGCTTCTGGGTGAAAACCTGGTCATTGTCGAACTTAGCGAGGGGATTGTCGCGCTTGGTGAAAGGTGCTGTCATCGTTCAGCTTCGCTCGCATTGGGGTTTGTCGATAAAGGCAAATTACGATGCCGCTATCATGGCTGGGCATACAATGGCAAAGGTCATTGTGTGGAAATTCCGTCCTGTCCCGATATGGACATACCTGAAGTTGCCAAGGTCGCTCAATACGAGGCGCAAGAAGCCTATGGCCTGGTGTGGGTGCGTTTGGATTCAAGCGCCGATACAGAGATACCTCTGTGTCCTGGATTTACTGATAAGAACTTCAAAGCAGTCCAGATTGATCCTTACGATTGGCGGACTTCGGCAGCCAGACGATTGGAGAATTATGTTGATCTGGCACATTTTCCATATGTGCACCCTAATACATTATTTGATCCGAATATCATGAATGTGACTCCGCCGTATGTCGACAGGGTAGATGGACAACTGGTTTTTTATTTTGAAGCGCCTGAAGATATGCCTGTGCCGGATCTGGCGCTGATGGGAAAAACCAATTATCAGATCACGATCCCGTTTACCGTGAATGCGGAATTCTTGCTCAATACCCAAGCAGGCAGAGGCAACAGGGCAATCCTCTGGATGTCTGCCTCGCCAATCGACTCAAAAAACTGCCGGGTTTTTTCATTTACCTGTCGCGATCATGATAAGGATAAACCCGATTATCCGCATGTTGCATTTCAGGAACAGGTTTTGAATGAAGACAAGCCTGTAATTGAAAGCCAATATCCTCAGGAAATTCCTAACCCCTCCCAAGAAATATCGGTTCAGTCAGATAAAGTATCGATATACTATCGTAAATGGTTGCGTCAACTCGCGGTAGCGGCGGAAAAAGGTCCCTCTGAATTAATGAAGTGTATTACATCAGAAGTTAAGGATCCGACCAGAAAACAGTCGGTGTAGTATAGGGTTGAATATGAAAGGATCATTAAATATTATCAGATGATTATCGGATGAACTCTTCAACAGAGAATTTATTCTTGGTACTACGGTTAGCTATTGTTTGGCGCTACTTGGACATAGGTTATGTGGATTACATTTCCTTCTGTAAATTAAGCCTGTTGTGCAATATATGCATGATGAGACCAGCGATAATTTAGGGCCACTTGGGAGGAGAAAAAATGCGGCTAATATTGACCAGTTTTAATCGAATGGCAAGAGTCACGCTACACTTCGCATTGTTATTCATTTTTTCGAATTCGGTAACGGCTCAGGGTGTGCTTGAAGAGATACTCGTAACGGCGCAAAAGCGGGAACAAAGTCTGCAAGACGTGCCCATTGCTGTGTCAGCGATTACCGGAAATACAATAAGAAAACGTGCAATTGCTCAAGGTAGAGAGCTGTTGGATTCGATCCCGGGTTTAACTACTGCCGGCACTGGTTTTGGGAAGGTCGAGTACAGCCTGCGAGGCGTAGGTGTTGATGATTTTCAGTCCTCAGCAGGAAATGCGACTGCGATTTATCAGGATGGGGTCGTATTCGGTTCCACCTTCGGCACATCCGGCCTGATTTTCGATCTGGATCGCGTAGAGGTATTGAAAGGCCCGCAAGGAACATTATGGGGTAGAAACACAACAGGCGGATTGGTGAATTATGTGTCCGTCAAGCCGGAAGTAGGTGGAGAAATCAATGGTTATGCCAGCGCTACCGCGGCTGAATATGATCAATACAACTTCGAAGGGGCAGTTGGTTTACCTTTAACTGACACAATGGCTGCTCGTATCAGTGGCACTTTCCGTACCCTCGATGGTTATTTTGAAAATGCTAACCCGGCAGCAACCGGAGATGATGATACTGGTGGTTATGACTGGGGTGCTATCCGGGGCCAACTGGTCTGGCAACCGGATGAGCGTTTAACAACCAGGTTGTCCATTACCTATAGTGAGCTGGATGGTGAGGACACCCCACATAAGGCATTTGGTCTAGGCGCACATCCGTTTGATTTCGGGTTCTCCTGTACTGACCCCCTGCGTGGCCGGCCTGGGTCTACTTGTGTAAACCTGTTAGGTGACGTAGCGAATTCAGACGTATATGCGACTGAGCAAGGCGAAGACGGATTTTCTAAAATGGAGTTGTTTCAAACAGCTTTATTCATCGATTATGAGTTCGATGCGGTTACTGCAACGGTGATTGCGGCGTTTCAGTCTAACGAAAGGCAGGATTTAAATGAAACGGACGGCTCTCCATCCGGAGTATTACGGGCCAATTTTGACGATGAACACGAACAATGGAGTGTGGAAGCGAGGTTGTCCTCGAACAGCGATGGTCCGATACGATGGGTGATAGGCGGTTTTTATTATGATGATGAACTTGAATATTTTCGATCCAATTATATTTTGGCATTTGGCGGCACCAGCGCCGGGCGTTTGAATATTATAGAGTCTGAAAATAAGGCGATTTTTGGTGAAGTTTCCTATGATTTTACTGATCGTTTTACCGCGACGGCCGGCGTAAGGTTAACCTGGGATGAACGGGAAGGCGCTATTCGCGCCGGTAGCCTGGCGCCGCCTAATCCCACTTTGACCAACAAATTTATCGGCAGAGACCTTTGGTTCAGCCTGCCGCATGTCATACTGGCTGATGAGGATAATAAGAAAGAAGACTGGTTTGAGCCAAGCGCAAGAGTTTCATTGCAATATGCGCTGATGGAAGAAGTCAATCTTTGGTTTACCTGGTCTCGCAGTTTCAGAGGTGGTGATTTTAATGGTGGCGCATTGGCTAACGATGAATTTGAAGTCACCGATCCGGAATTTTTGAATAATTATGAAGCCGGCTTCAAGGGTGATTTCCTGAATGGGGCTTTACGCCTGAACGCATCAGGTTATTATTATGATTATACGAACAAAATCGGTTTTGTTGAGATTCCGGGCGCGCGTGGCGAGTTAGGTAGCATATCCTTGCTGGCAAACTTTGGTGATGTGGAAGGCTACGGCGCTGAAGTTGAACTTGATTGGCAACCGGTTGAGCAATTTAATATATATACAAATTTTGCATGGACGGAGTCCGAATTCGTCACCACCAGTTTTGATCTCGGCTTTGGGGGAGGTGATGTGACCGGTAACAGGACTGCGAAAACGCCGGCTTTAACTATGAATGCGTTTTTCACTTATACAGCGCCTATGGCGCAGGGCGGCCGCTTGGATCTGACCTTCAATCCTCACTGGCGGGATAATCAATATTTCACTGATACCAATACAGACTATGAGTCTCAGGATGCTTTTTGGATACTGAATGCCAGTATCGGTTATACCAGCGCTGACGATAAGTGGGACGCGAGACTCTGGGTCAAAAACCTCACCGATGAAGAATGGCTCGCTGATGGATTCACTTTCATCGCTGAACATTTGTCCTTACCGGGCGGTCCGCCTCGACAAATTGGAGGTACTGTATCGTATCGTTTTTGATTGCCAGTACTAGCCAAGTAATAAATATCAACAGGGTGGAGTTTTCCACCCTGTTTATTTTCTCGGACTCATATTCCTACGGTATTTTAAATTATATATGTTTTGGACATGACCAATACATCAATGGCTTCTAACAGTCTTAAAAATGCTTACCCCAATCCTGTGTACGCCTGGTACGTCGCAACGGTATTGATGATTGCCAACATTGTGTCTTTTATCGACAGGCAAATCATCAGTTTGCTGATAGAACCCATTAAGGCGGATTTAAGCTTGACCGACACGCAAATCAGTGTGCTGCACGGTTTCGCTTTTGCAGTATTTTATGCGCTTATGGGTATACTCATCGGACGTCTGGCAGACTCAAAAAATCGTCGAACCATAATTGCTGTAGGCATCACGGCATGGAGCCTTATGACTGCTTGTTGCGGGTTGGCAAAAACCTTCTGGGTGTTTTTCCTGGCCCGCGTCGGTGTCGGTGTAGGCGAGGCGACCCTATCGCCGTGTGGTTATTCGATGATCTCTGATTATTTTCCCAGAGATAAACGCAGCAAACCCATCAGTCTGTTGGCAATGGGACCCTATGTAGGTGGAGGAATGTCGTTTATTCTGGGTGGGCTGGTAGTACAACTGGTGGCAAACAGCGCTGCGCTTGAGTTACCTATAGTGGGTGTGTTGCAGCCATGGCAAACCACATTTATCGTTGTCGGATTACCAGGTGTGCTGGTTGGTCTGCTGGTATTGTTAACCGTCAAGGAACCTGTCCGACATGATAAATTATTGCAACTGGAGAATGAGCAGGAAGTTTTGCCGCTGAGTGAAACCTTTCGGTACATCGCATCACATTTTCGCGTGTATACAACCGTCACCCTGGGCTACTCCACCACTGCCATGCTGGGTTATGGTTTGCTGGCCTGGACGCCCACTTTGTTTATTCGTAATTTTGCCTGGACACCAGGCGAGGTGGGCATGGTATTCGGCCTGCTGGTATTGATCTTTGGCGGCATCGGGACCTTTTTGGGCGGGGTCTGGGCTGATTGGTTGATCCGGCGAAAGCATGCTGATGCTTATTTGCGGGTATCTGTCTATGGCGCGGTCGGTTTGTTATTTTTTATCCTGGCGCCGCTGGCGCCCAACGCTGCTATGGTCCTGTGCCTGTTAGCGCCAACTTTATTTTTCATAGGCGTTCATGTAGGCGTCGGCATGGCTTGCATCACACAGGTCACACCCAATGAATTCCGCGGGCAGATATTAGCGATTTACCTGTTTGTGCTGATACTCATCGGCGCGGGTCTCGGACCGTTTATGGTGGCGTTCTTTACAGACTATGTGTTTAAAGATCCATTGTTAGTAAATTATTCCCTGTCACTCTTTGGAGGGATCTTCGTGCCGGTAGCCTTTATTATTTTTTACTCTGGCCTTAAACCCTTTGCAAGCATGATCGAAGAACTAAGGTACTAATACGATTGATTGCGCCAGGAAATATCACCTGTGTTTTTATCAAGAAATTTTGCAAGTGATGCTTCCGGTTATCCGGAAAATTCAGATATTACAAAAAGTGACTGGCTGGTTCTGGCAGCGATGTGGCACCCGGTTGCCCTGATAGATGAGATCAATGAAAATCCGCGCCGCTTCACATTACTGGATCTGCCGCTGGTCATATTTCGCGCCAGCCAGGGCGTTACCGTAGCCAGAGATATCTGTCCTCATCGAGGCGCTCCGCTGAGCATGGGTCATGTGAAAGAAGACAGGATTATCTGTCCCTACCATGGGTTGGAATTCGCGCCTGACGGGACCTGTGTCAGGATTCCGGCGCGGGAAGATCAATCTGCCCCTATCGCCGGTAGTTTTAACCTCATCACGTACCGTAACACCGAACGATATGGTTTGCTCTGGGTCTGTCTGAAGCCCGAACCGATAGTACCCCTGCCGGATTGGCCTATTCTTGGAAATGAGAAAGTGATGAGTAACCCGGATACGACGATTACAATCAATTCCGAAGTGTGGGAAGTATCAGCGCCTCGCCACGTGGAAAATTTTAATGATCCCGCCCATCTCCCTTTCGTTCATGCGGACACGTTTGGGAATCCTGAAGATCCAAGGATACCGGAATTTGACGTGGATATAACAGTTCCCTATGTGCTAAGACGCGTTAAATTAAGCCGTTCCGAGGTACGGGGGATTAAAAGAGACTTTGCTTTGGTGTCTGAACTGACATTGCCATTTTCCTCTATGCTGGTTGACCAAGAGGAAGACGGCAGGATAAGGTATGCCATACACGATGTTGCATCGCCTAATTCCGCTTATCAATCCACTATCTACCAGATAGCCATATCGGAATGTGATGATCCCCGGGCGCACTTGGACTATATGCTTCAGGTAAACAGCGAAGATATAGCCCTGGTAGAAAAACTGTATCCCAAGGACTACCTGCTCAACATAAGGAACGAACGGCACACTCATGCTGATGCATGCAGCGTTGCATATAAAAAGGCTTTAGTTAAATTGGGTTTGGGTGTTGCTGAAAAATAAACCTTGCATTCACGAATACTTCTTGTATTTTTCCAGGTGGCGTATCGGTTTGGACAAGGCGTCACGGCGGAATGGATCGCCTAACTCGCGGGTGCACATAATCTCAAGTATCGTCGTCTTGCCGCCATTCATCTGGGCATCGATTGCCTTGTTGAGCGCAGGGCCAACATCCTCCAGTTTATCGACAACAATACCTTCCGCGCCCATAGCCTGAGCAATACCGGCAAAGCTTTGGTTGTCGAGATCCCCTGCCACAAAACGGCGCCCGTAGAAATCCACCTGGTTCTTCTTCTCGGCTCCCCATTGCCTGTTGTTGAATACCACCGAAGTGACCGGGATGCCTTCACGCACGCAGGTCATTGTTTCTCCCATGCTCATACCCCAGGCGCCATCACCCACGTAAGAAATCGCGGGGCGGTCCATGGCGGCGAGTTTCGCGCCGATTATTGTGGGGAAAGCATAACCGCAGTTGCCGAAACTCATGGCAGCAAACATGCTGCGCGGTCGTTCAAAGCGCAGATAGCTGTTCGAGACCGAGCAGATATTGCCGATGTCGGTGGATATCATCACATCGGCAGGCATTGCCTTTTCCAGTTCCCGCAGGACCTGGCGCGGCGACAGCAAGCTACCCTCAGCTTCTTCAATCATGGTTAAACTGAAATCGTCTTTCTCATGGAGCCAGTCATCCAGTTCATTTTCCCAGGCATCTTTTTCCTGGCTGATTTCCAATATACGCTGTTCCTTACTCCGGTCGCACACCAGGGATTTTGCGTCAATGCGCGACAGTAATGCATCCGCGGCGGCCTTGGCATCGCCACAGATGCCGACAGATATCTTTTTTACCAGCCCCAGCATTTTATGGTCTGCATCTACCTGGATGATTGTCGCGTTCTCCGGCCAGTATTCCATTCCATATTGGGGCAAGGTCCCAAAAGGTCCCAGCCGAGTGCCTAGCGCCAATACGACATCAGCCTTACTGATAAGTTTCATGCCGGCTTTGGATCCCTGATATCCCAAAGGGCCGCACCAGAGCGGATGGCTGGCGGGGAAGGAATCGTTGTGGAGATAACTGTTAACTACCGGCGCGCCAAGACGTTCAGCCAACGCTTTGCATGCATCCACACCATCGCCCATGACGACCCCACCGCCGGAGATGATGACCGGGAATTTCGCGTTGGCTAACAGGTCTGCTGCTTCATTTAAACTCTTGTCGCCACCTGGTCCTCTGTCCAGGGCACGCGGTTGCATAATTTCCGCATCAATTTCGCCATAGAAAAAGTCTCGTGGAATATTTAACTGGGTGGGACCCATTTCCGAGAGCGCGCGCTCAAAACAACGACCAGTGATTTCAGCCATGCGTTTCGGATTATTGACGTGTCCTTGATATTTTGTGAACTCCTGAAACATGGGTAACTGGTTTGCTTCTTGGAATCCGCCCAGGCCCATGCCCATGGTGCCGGCTTCCGGGGTGATGATGACTACCGGTGAATGAGCCCAATAGGCGGCGGCGATGGCGGTTACACAGTTGCTGATCCCCGGTCCGTTCTGGCCGATACAGACGCCATGACGGCCGCTTACACGAGAATACCCATCCGCCATATGTGCCGCGCCCTGTTCATGTACTACCGAGACCATTTTTATTCCGGCAGGTTCGAAGATATCCATGGCATCCATGAATGCGGAACCCATAATTCCAAAAATCCTGGTCACGCCATGGGCAGCCATGGTTTCAACAAGGGCTTCGCTGGGACTCATTCGTGTCATTTGATTGTTACTCTCGTAATATTAATAAAGTTCACTCTACATCTGTATATTTTCTGAGAATAGAACCAGTTATGCTGTATACCAAGTTCCAGAAAACGATATTGTAAACGCTCTGTTATCTCATACGGGCCATTGTCTTCCGGATCAGGGCTATGCCATCGTTAATCTTGTCTTCTGTGATCGAAGAGAATCCAAGACGAAAATAATTCATGGGGGGTTCGCCCTGACCGAAATGGACATCTCCCGGTTCAATTAAGATACTTTGTCTGGCACATGCCTGTTCGAGCAAACGCGCATTACATGTGTCAGGGCCCCGTACCCAGAAAGCCGTGCCGCCAAATTCAGGAATGTTTGTCGAACCCGGCAGATATTGTTCAAGCGCCTCGCACATTTGTTCCCAGCGTCTTTTTAGCGCCTGATTAAAACGGCTGATATGGGAATCATAATGCCCAAGCTGTAAAAACAGGGCAACTGTGCGTTGTACCAGGGCGGGAGGGTGGCGCAACAATAACCGCCGCAGCATTCGGGCTTGTCGTATTAACTCAGAATCTGCAACAAGAAATCCGAGGCGCAGACCCGGCGCGAGTGATTTCGACAGACTGCCGCAGTAGATGACCCGGTTGTCCTTATCAAGACTTTTCAGAGACGGATTTGCCTGGTGGATATAATTGGCTTCAGCTTCATAGTCATCTTCTATAATGATCAAGTCCTGCAGCTTCGCTTTTTCCAATAAGGCTTTACGCCTATCCAGGGGCATGGTAGCGGTTGTAGGTGACTGGTGACTGGGGGTTATATAGATATAGTCGCATCCGTCGAGTTTATCATTAATCACAAGACCATTTTCATCAATATCAAGCAGCGCCAATTGTTTGGTGCGCAATAAAAATAAATTCCGGGCATCAGGGTAGCCGGGATTTTCAATACCTATCACGGTGTCTTTGTTGAAAAGCAATTGAGAGATGATTGACAAGGCATTTTGGGCGCCAATAGTAACTAACAGGTTTTCCGGCTTGATCCAGATACCCCGTCTGGGTAAAACCCGGATACACAATTCTTCTACCAATACCTCATCATCCTGATCGATATAGTCCAAACTCCCTGCCGTGATCACGGCCACACTTTGTGATTGACGCACACATTCCCGCCAATCAGCAATAGGGAATAAAGCAGGGTCAGACTGACCATAGATGAATGGATAGTGGTATTTTTGCCAATCAGGCGGTTTGTGAATATTACGTTGCAGAGACAGATCGGTATTCAGCCTCTGTTGCCATTTCGGAATTCCGCCGTCATCCGCCCCCCGTTTTTTTTGAAACGATGGTCTGGACTTGAGTAGCGCCGGGTTGACAAAATAACCTTGTCGTTCCCGACTGACCAGGTAACCTTCATCTATAAGGCGCTGATAAGCCAGCACGATCGTATTACGGGAGACCTGCAGTTCTTGTGCAAGCTCACGACCGGAAGGCAGCGGCAAATCGATGCTTATCCTGCCTTCAAGGATAGCTCTGGTCAGCCCTTTTCTAATTTGCATCTGCAAACTTTCCGGGGCAGATTCGTTAAGCTGTATCAGTTGCCTCCACATTAGCTGGTGCGATCGCTTACTCATTTCTGGCGCTACCTGAGAACAGGGTCGATTCGTAACATCTGCACTGGACAAAAATATAAAGCTTAAACAATCATATTAGCAGATGAACAAAATGACCAATACTCTAACAGAAGCGGTTGACTTTATATCTGAAATCGCCATGAGCACAAAGCAGAATTACTCATGTGCCGATCTGGAAAATCACTGGATGCCGTTTACCGACAATAAATCCTTTAAGCGGGAACCCCGTCTGCTGGTAAAAGGAGAAGGGGTATACGTGTGGAATACCAGGGGCGAACGTTTGATTGACGGCTGTTCCGGCCTGTTTTCCGTTCCCTGTGGTCATTGCCGGCCTGAGATCGCAGCAGCGGTGCATAAGCAACTACTGGAACTTGATTACACTTCACCTTTTCTACGCGGCCACCCCAAATCGTTCGAACTCGCAAACCGGTTAGCGGCGATGACGCCGGAACCGTTGAATCATATATTCTATGGAAACTCCGGGTCGGAAGCCGTTGATACATCCATGAAGATTGTGATGGCGTATAACTATGCGAGAGGACAATCGCAGAAGAACATATTCGTCTCCCGTGAACGGGCCTACCATGGAGTCAATATCGGAGGCACGTCACTCGGCGGCATTGTCAAAAACAGGGAGGCTTTTACCAGTGTCCTGCCGGGTGTAACCTACATGCGTAGTACAGCAACCTCTGATCGGAAATTTATCAAAGGCCAACCCGAGGATGGCGGACAAGAACTGGCCAACGATCTGTTACATATTGTTCAGATGTATGGAGAGAACCGGATAGCTGCATGCTTCGTTGAGCCAATCGCCGGTTCTACCGGTGTGCTGGTCCCGCCCAAAGGGTATCTGGAGCGGTTGCGGGAAATCTGCAATCAGTATGACATCCTGCTGGTTTTTGATGAGGTGATCACCGGTTTCGGCCGCACCGGTTCGGCATTTGCCGCGCAGGAATTCAACGTTACGCCTGATATTATTACGATGGCTAAAGCTATGACGAATGCCGCCCAGCCAATGTCAGGCGTTGCTGTCCACGATCGGATATACGATGCCATTGTGAACGGTAGTGAAAACGACATGATTGAATTCTTCCATGGTTACACCTATTCTGGTCATCCTGCCGCTTGTGCTGCGGGCCTTGCAACCCTGGAAATTTATGAGAAAGAAGACCTGTTTCAACGGGCCAGAGACCTTTCCGGATATTTTCTGGAATCCTTATTCGAACTACAGGAGCATCCGATGATCACGGACATCCGCGGTTACGGTATGCTGGCCGCTATTGAACTTTTGGCTGAAGAGAGACCAGGCAAGCGCGGACATGATTTCCAGAAGCGTTTGTTTGACGCCGGCGTGCATGTCAAGACCACTGGAGATGCAGCATTGATAGCGCCGCCTTTCATAATCGAAAAATCGCAAATCGATGATATGTCAGGAATCATCCGAGAGGCGCTTGACAGTTATCTTTGAGTAAATGATGTCACACGACTTAACAGATTTCATTACCGGGATGCCCAAGGCGGAACTCCATGTCCACATTGAAGGCTGTTTGGATCCCGGGATGTTATTGCAATTTGCGGAACGCAATGGAGTGGATCTTCCCTACCAGGATGAAGATGAAGTGTTGGCGGCACAGGATTATGGCGAACCTGCCCTGGATAATTTTTTGAAATACCATGAGAACTGTCTCCGTGTATTAAGGACAGGACAGGATTTTTATGAACTTGCCTACGCTTTTTTTAAAAAATCTGCTGAAAACAATATTATCTACCTGGAAATCATGTTTGAAACGCAGGCACATACCAGTCGAGGCCTTGTATTTTCGGAATTCTACGGCGGCATTAACCAGGCAAGAGAAGAGGCAAGACGTGATTTTAATATCGAAGCAAACTGGATCATGAGTTTTCAGAGGGACCACAGCGCTGCATCCTGCATGGAAATACTTGATATGGCCGCGCCGTTTAAGGATCAGATTATCGCTGTGGGGCTGGATAATTATGAAGTGAATAATTTCCCCCTGAAGTTTGTAGAAGTATTCCGGCGGGCGCGTGAAGAAGGCTATCGCCTGACCGCACATTGTGACTGCAATCAGCAGAATTCCATCAATCATATTCGCCAGTGTCTGGAACTGTTACAAGTGGAACGCATCGATCATGGCCTGCATGTAATCGACAGCCTTGAATTAACGGCAATAGTTGGAGAGCGGAAGATACCACTCACCATGTGTCCGACCTGGCGGCCTTCGGACCCCGCTCCCCGGCGGATGGAGAGTATTCGAAAAATGCTTGAACTGGGACTGCTCGTATCGGTCAACTCAGATGATCCAGAAGAATTCGCGAGCCGCTATCTGAACAATATTTTAGTTGAAATGCACAAACAAGGCAGTTATACAAAGGATGAAATTATCCGCCTGACGCGTAACGCTTTTTCATCAGCCTGGATTTCGGAGGATTCCAGAGCGCACTACATGGAAGAATTGGATCAATATGTTGCTGCGCATTAAGCCGGGCGCGCGTATCTGTAATCATAATAGATTCATGCAACAACTGGCTTGCCGGCGAGTAATACGGACTACTCTGCCGATATCATTATCGCCGCGGTTGCAACAATGTCCTCTATACTTGCTCCGCGTGATAAGTCTGCAACAGGTTTAGCAAATCCTTGCAGTATAGGGCCGATGGCATCGGTCTGACCAAGGCGCTGGACGAGCTTGTAGGAAATGTTACCGGCATTCAGATCCGGGAATATCAACACATTAGCATGCCCGGCGACAGGACTTGCAGAGCCTGACTTGATTTTCGAGATAGCAGGAACGAGCGCGCTATCTGCTTGTAGTTCTCCATCGATTGCGAACTCAGGAGCCCGCTCTTGAGCGAGCGACACTGCGCGCACGACTTTATCGACATGCGGATGACGGGCGCTGCCTTTTGTAGAGTACGAGAGCAATGCCACGCGAGGCGCGTCATCAAGTAATTTCTCCGCATTTCTGGCCGAAGAAATAGCAATATCGGCGAGTTCTTCCGCTGTGGGATCAGCGTTGACCGCACAGTCCGCAAAAACAAGTGGTTTGCCATCCTTTGGGAGCATGATAAAAAAACTTGATGGCGTCTGAATCCCGTCGGCAAGACCGATGCATAACCGGGCCGCCTCAATAACCTTGCGTGTCGGGTTGTCAATACCTGCAAGGAGCGCATCAGCATCGCCTGCTCTTACCATCATCGCTCCATAGTAAAGCGGTTTGTGCATGGCCCGAAGCGCCATTCCCGGGTTCACTTTGCCGCGCTGGCTTGCGTATAGGCGGGCATAGTTTTCCAGATGGCTGCTTGTTTCAGGCTCGACAATCGAGCAGGCTCTGATCGGTATGTTGTTATCCGCTGCCAATGCCTCGATACGCCTGGGCTTGCCGATAAGGCACACTTCAGCTATCCCTTCAATGGCAATTCTGCTCGCGGCCTCAAGCATCCGAATATTATCGCCCTCCGGAAACACAAGACGCGCCGACGTTGCCCGCGCGCTTTCTATGAAACGCTGAACAAATGTCACGTTTTTCCGCTAACGGTCTTCCATAGATATGTAAGGACGCCGTTCCGGACCGTTATAACTTAACAGTGGCCTGATCAGAATATTGTTTTCCATTTGTTGCCGCACCTGTAATGTCCAGCCCGGGACACGCCCTGCCGCGAAGATAGGGACAAAGATATCCTGTGGTATGCCGTGCAAGTGATAAATCACACCGGAGTAAAAATCGACATTGACATTGACACCATGGCGCGCATAAGGCTGCATCGCTTCGACCAGGGCCTGTAGTATCCGATTCCAGTGCGGTTCACCCTTCTCTCTCGACAGGCGTTCGACACCATCACGCAGGTGTTTGGCTCGTGGATCTTCCGCGCGGTAAACCCGATGACCAAAACCCATGATAGGTTCTCTGTTTTTTCTTCTGGTCTTGACGTACTCCTTTGCATTCTCAGGAGCGCCAATTTCACGCGCCATCTTTATAACGTTTTCAGCAGCTCCGCCATGCGCGGGTCCGGATAACGCCGCTATGGCTGCTGTTATTGCGGCATGCAGGTTGGCATCTGTTCCGGTGACAACTCTCGCTGTGAACGATGACGCATTCGATCCATGTTCAGCATGCAGGATAAAGTCAAGATCCATCAGTCTTGCAGCATTTTCGCTGGGCGGTGCGCCATGTAACATATACAGAAAATTGGCTGCATGACTTAAATCCATGTCCGGCGAAATCAGGGGTTTGTCAATCCTGACTCTATGGATAGCAGCCACGATCATCGGCAGTTGCGAAGTGAGTCGAACACCTTTTCGCAGAATTGCTTCTCTCGAACAGTCTTCAACCTCCGGATCATAAGCGGCCAACGCAGATACTGCCGTGCGCAGTATGTCCATAGGATGAGCATCAGCCAGGGTTCTGATGATGTCATAGAGAGAATCCGGCAGTACCCGCTCCGTCTTGAGTTGTTCATCGAATGCGCTGTATTCTGCGTTGTTCGGCAACTCACCATGCAACAGCAGGTAGGTGGTTTCTTCAAAACTGGAATGCGTGGCCAGATCATCAATCGAATAGCCGTAATAGCGGAGTTCACCAGCCTGGCCGTCAATGAATGTTGCCGGTGATCGGTCGAAATAAACTCCTTTCAAACCGCGATGAATTCTGACGCCATCATCAGCCATAAGTTTTACCTTGCCCCGTGTTAGTCTGCCTCTGCGGAGTGATACTTCTTCACATATTCCTGGATGGATGCCACGCCCTGTTCCTTTGCCTCGAACAGGCTTTCGAGGTGTTCCCTGGAATTGATGATGCCCATGGTGACAACCTTGCCCTGCTCGTCGATCAAGACCGAGTACGGCAGTTTGCCTACCCCGTAACTGCGGCCCAGGATTTCCGACAATATGTAATCGAAGCGTGACAGCTTCTGCTGTTCGATGAACTTGCGGTGTTGTTCTACCGGGCCGTCGCTGGCCAGCACGATATCCAGCCAGGCGCGTTCCTCCTTGTGTGCCGAGAACAGCGCCGGTAGCAGCGTCTTGCACACCGGACAATCGGGAGCGAGAAAGAACAGCAACAGGCTGCGCGCCGGCTCGCGGACTCCGCCGACACGGATTTTTTTATTCTCAATGGTCAACAAATCCATTTCCGGGGCGGCATCTCCGGGGCGCAGGGTCTGGTTCACCATCAGCGCGCCGGCCGGGGCCACCCGCTCGTAGAGCACGCCGATCTGCCTCACCAGGGCAAATACCATTAAGCCAAGTATTACCACGATGATCCAGAGCAGGAGGTTGGAGACGATCAGGGCTTCAAGCATGGAATTCCTCGCGGACCAACGATTTCAGCAGGTCTTTGTTCACCAGCAACTGGTTGATGATATTGTAGAGCAGGCAACCCATGACGGCCGCCAGGATGATCGTCAGCCAGTCGAACCAGAGCAGCACGCGCGGCAGCGTCTGACTGCCGGCAACACCAGCGAGCAACAGCAGCAAAGCGTTGCGCGCGATCATCCACTCGCTGATGGTTTGTTTCTGGGCCGGGCCGCCGCATCCACAATCGATACTGCGGCGTCCGCGCAGCAGGTTGATGGCTATCGCGATCATGTAGACACACAGCAGCGCGCCGGCCGAGAACGCCGCGAGGCGCGCCACCGCGGGTATCAGCAGCGCTGCCCCGGTCATGATTTCAACCACGGGAATCAAGTAGACGCCTTGGCGGGCCAAACCCTCCGGCAGGATTTTATAATTCATCAAGGTCGTCGCAAACTCTGCCGGCGCCTTGCACTTGTGCAGTCCGGCCAGCACGAATACGTAGCTCAGGACCAGCGCGGCAATGAGATTGAGGACGGGGTCGAAGATCATGATGCCAGGTAACCTTTGGGATTAAGTCAGAGTTTCCAACGCTACAGGGCGGTCGCTAAAGTAGTTTGCCGCGGTCTTCTGCCTTACCTCATCTTCCGTGACCCCTGGCAGCAACTTAACCAGGCGCATCCCCGTGTCACCGAAATGAAATACCGCCAGGTCCGTGATCAGGATATCGACGGCCTTGCGTGCGGTCAATGGCAGGTCACAACGGGACGCTACTTTAGAGTTGCCGTTCCTGTCGCAATGGGTCATGGTCACGATCAGCTTGCCGGCGCCGGACGCCAGGTCCATCGCGCCACCGACCCCGAGCAGCGGTTTGCCGGGCACGGCCCAGTTGGCCAGGTTGCCCTGTTCGTCCACCTGCAGGCCGCCCATGATGGCCACATCCACGTGACCGCCCCGGATCATGCCGAAAGAGGCGGCGCTGTCGAAATAGCTGGAGCCGGGCAGCGCGGTAACCGGAACCTTGCCGGCATTGATCGGATACTCCATCGCGCCGCCGGATTCGGGTTCCGGCCCTACGCCCAGCATACCGTTTTCGGAGTGCAGGATGATGCCGTCTTCCGGCTTGATCAAGTCCGCCACCAGGGTGGGAATACCGACTCCCAGGTTCACGATATCGCCCCGCTGCAACTCGGCCAGCGCCAGCCTGGCCATCGTCATACGGGCTTCATCCACCTTTTTCCGGCTTGCCGCCACTGATGCCGAGGTGCCCAGGTGCTCAGGGTTGAGGCTGGCCTGTACCAGGTAGTCGACGAAACAACCGGGAGTATGAATATGATCCGGGTCCAATTCGCCGGCAGGGACAATCTCCTCCACTTCAGCGATGACCAGATCGGCGGCCGTCGCCGCGGCCGGGTTGAAATTGTTTTCCGTCATGCGGTATTGCAGGTTGCCGATGGTATCGGCGCGCCAGGCCCTGATGACGGCAACATCGGCGCGCAGCGCGGGAACGAATACCATCTCTGTTCCGTTGATGACCCTGGTTTCACAGCCTTCCGCCAGCGGCGTTCCGGCCGCAGTGGGTGTGAAGAATCCCCCCAGACCGGCTCCACCGGCGCGGATGGCTTCCGCCAGCGTGCCCTGGGGCAGAAGTTCAAATTCGACTTTCCCGGACTGCGCCGCCACCACGGCTTCGAGGTTGCTGGTGAAGAATGACCCGACAACTTTTTTCAACTGGCCCTTACGCAGGCAGAGCCCGCCGGCTAGGCCGGGTTCGCCCACATTGTTGCCGATATAGGTAAGCCCGGTTACATCGGTTTCGGCAAGCGCATGCATGACGTTGGTCGGGTTGCCCGTCATACCGAAACCGCCAACGATCAACACATCGCCGGAGCGCACCTTGGCGGCAGCCTGCTCTAAGGTTATCTGCGGTACGGTTCTCATCGCGCATATATTATAGGAAGCGCTGAACAAGTCCATTCGTGTATCAGGTACAAGACGGGAGCCGTTACATCAACGGGTAGGGGACAGGGAACACTGGCCGCGATCGGGGTTTGGTTCCACTGCGGGCAGGTCGAGGATGTGTTTCAGTTCATCGGCGCCGCCGACATAATCGCCGCCCAGCCAGATCTGCGGTACCGTGACCGGGGTTTTCGGGCCGATGATTGGTTTTACCCGGGCCAGCATTTCGTACAGCGCTCGGGGGTCCTTGACAACATCATGGTAACGGTAGTCAACGTTGGCTTGCTCCAGGTAGGTTTTGGCGCGCACGCAATGCGGACAGGTGGCCTTACCGTAGATATGATTGCCTTCCACGGGAATTTTGCTGACGGCTTCCTCAATCACGGATTGGGTCAGTACACCGCGGTTCAGCGCCGCGCCCTGGGAGATCAGTTTGCCGTTGACCAGTACTATGGGGGCATGCCAGCCCCCCTTCAGCAGGGGTTTCCACCATTCCGTAAGCCAGTCGCGCAGGTCAAGGTCGACCTGTAAGCCGTCCAGGTCGATATCGATACAATCCTGGATAATGTCCTTGGTCAGGGCACACTCTCCGCAGGGTATTTTTACCTTGAAAGGCCCCCAGGCGCCGGCCCAGCGGAATACGGTGATGTTTACGGGGTTTTTCACGGTTAAGTCTTCTCAGAGGTTCCAACGGTACAGGGATGTGCAAGTCCTGGATGAACTTGTTCAGAGCTTACACTGGCATTGGTGGATGGCCGTGCCAGGCGTTCTCCAATAGCGCCCGTACCCGCGCGCGGGTGACCGGTTCGGGGTTGTTAATCGGTTTCTCCACGGTTACCGCGGCGGCTTCATCCAGGTCTGTCTGTTTTATCCCTATGTCTTTCAACGCGATCGGCGCGCCGAGTTTCCGCGCCAGCTCAAACAGGCCGGTTGCGGCGTCATTGACGCCCAGGGCTTCCGCAATGCGTTGTGTTGCTTCCGGCCTGGCGTCGCTGTTGTAGGCCACACTATGCGGCAGCAGGATCGTGTGGGTCTCGGCATGGGGGGTGTTGAACGTGCCGCCGAAGGTGTGGCACAGGCGATGGTGCAAGCCGGTCGTGCCGGTACCCAGCGCAGCGCCGGCCTGGCTGGCGCCGTACAGGGCTTCGGCGCGTGCGACCACGCTGCCGGGATCCGAAATAATAAGAGGCAAACTGTGCGCCAGGGCGCGTATGCCTTCCAGGGCCAGCGCCGCGCTGATGGGGTTGGCGTCCTGCGCGGCCGCATTGGCAACCGCCTGGGCCATCGCGTTCATGCCGCTGGCCGCGGCGAATGCGGGCGGCATGGTCAGCGTCAACTCCGGGTCATAAATCGTCAATGTAGGCACGACGATATTGTCGCGCCGGGTCACTTTGCGCTCGTTTCGGGTCACCGCCCAGAGGTTGGTCATCTCCGAACCGGCGTAACTGGTGGGCAGCACGATGTTGGGCAACTCCAGGTGGAACGCGAGAGCCTTGCCGAGACCGGTGGTGGAACCACCGCCAATGGAAACGGAGCAGTCTGCGCCCAGACGCGTTACCTCCTCCATAGCCTGATCTAGCGTTTCGCCGGGCACATGCATCATGGCTTGATCGAACAGGCCAGCCGCCTTGTCTCCGAGTTGTTCGACGATCTCCCGTCCGGTGTCCGCCTGGTGCGGTGTTGTCAGAACCAGGGCGCGGGAATAGCCGAGTTTCGCCAGCTCTTCCGGCAGGCGCTTACGGGCGCCGGCTGCAAAGATGATGTTCCAGGGCAGCGCGGCAAACTGAAAGTTCATTCGTCAGTCAGACCTGATTTCACCGATCACTTTGAGCACTTCATCTTTGTTGGCTTCAATTTGCGGCGACATCATCAGTTTTGTCCCCAGGGTTTCATAAGGTTCGTCGCAGGTAAACGCAGGTTTGTGCGAACAGCACGCTTCAAACAACGCGCCTGAGGGCGTGCGGATATAAATGGAATCGAAATAACCGCGGTCTTTCACATCCGAGAAATCCGTGTAACCCAGGCCCTCGGTAAAGAACTTGATCGCGTCCTGCTCGGCGCGGCTGGGCACATTGTAGGCCATGTGGTGGATCGCGCCTTCTCCGACGGTCCAGGAACCCGGTTTGCGGTCCGGTTCGATTTCAAAATCGGTATAGGCGCCGCTGCCGCCTTCGCCCATACTGTAACGCACCAGGTTGCTGTCATCCGCCTCCTTGCGCGATCCCCAGGCCACTTCCAGGAACTCTGCCATGAACTCCATGTCGCGGGTGGACACGCCGGCCGCATGGGTGCCGCGGATCATGTGTTCGGCAGGAACCGGCCCGTCGGAATAGGGCGTTCGGTCATCCTCTTCGACGCCTACCATGGACATGCGGATGTTGTGGGGGGATCGGAAATCGAGGTGTTTTTCACCGAAGCGTTCGGTCTCCGTCACGTCAAAACCATGTTCCTTCAGGCGTTTGTGCCAGTATGGCAGCGAATCCGGCGCTACGGACAAGCTCACATAACTCACCTGGCCGCTGCCTTCCTTGGCCTTGACGCCAATGTGCGCGACCGGGAACGTGGTGAGCAACGTGCTTTCTTCACCCGTGTCATTGCCGTAGTACAGGTGGTAAACCGGTGTTGCGCCATCATAGAACAACGTGCGTTTGACGCATTTCAGGCCCAGTGTCTTGGTGTGAAAATCGAAGTCTTCCTGCACGTTGCCGACGCCGATAGTGATATGGTGATGGCCGGTCAGACTCGTGCCTGGCAGTTTATCGGACATGATGGTTATCCTCCGGGAAAGCTGTGATTGCCGTATTGTAGCTGACGCTGTTTTTAATATAGCACCCCCGCAATAATAAAACACGCGCGATGCTATACTATCGCGTGTTCAACACAGATACATTACGGTAAAGCAGAATGGGATTGTTGATAGACGGCAAGTGGCACGACCAGTGGTATGACACCGAAGCCAACCAGGGGCGTTTCATCCGTTCCGAATCCCGGTTTCGCAACTGGGTAACACAGGATGGCTCTGCCGGCCCTTCCGGCACGGGAGGTTTCAAGGCAGAGTCCGGCCGTTACCACCTGTATGTCTCCCATGCGTGCCCCTGGGCCAACCGCACCATGATCTTTCGCAGTATCAAGGGTTTGAAGGACATGGTTTCCGTTTCCGTCGTGCACTGGCACCTGGGCGACCACGGCTGGACGTTTGAACCGGGCGAGGGTGTTATTCCTGACCCCGTTCATAATGCAACATATCATTACCAGGTATATACGGCAGCCGATCCCGAGTATAGCGGCCGGGTGACCGTGCCGGTGTTATGGGACCTGCAAGGCAACACCATCGTCTCCAATGAATCATCGGAGATCATCCGCATGTTCAACAGCGCATTCGACAAGGTCGGCGCCGCGCCGGGTGATTATTACCCGGAACCCCTCCGGGATGAGATAGACGGGATCAACAGCCGGGTTTACAACACCTTGAATAACGGCGTGTACCGGGCCGGGTTCGCCACCACCCAGGAGGCCTATGAGGAGGCGGTACACCCGTTGTTCGATACCCTGGACTGGTTGGAAGACCGGCTTCAGAGCCGCCGTTACCTGACCGGCAATCAAATCACCGAGGCGGACTGGCGGCTGTTCACGACCCTGATACGTTTCGACCCGGTGTACGTGAGTCATTTCAAGTGCAATATCCGGCGGCTGGTGGATTATCCGAATTTATGGGGGTATACGCGCGATCTGTATCAGCAACCGGGCGTTGCGGAGACGATCAACATGAAACACATCAAGCATTCCTATTACGGCAGTCAAACCATGGTGAACCCGACCGGCATTGTTCCTGTCGGTCCTGATTTTCACCCGGAAGCGCCGCATGATCGGCATTTATTGGCTGCAACATAAAGCGCCTGTGATAGGATATGAAATGAGTGGTACGGGAACCAGGAGACAACATCATGTCTGTGACAACCTTGTTCGGCAGTATTGACAGCTATGAAAAGGGAGGCGTGGAGATCACCGGCAATGAAGATGCCCGTGATTACCTGTTTTCCAATATGTTCGAGGTGGCCGGCAGTGCCCGGCCTTGGGAACGGGTTGTCGTTGCGAAAAACCTGGAGAATACCATAGAGTGCATTCGCGCCGAGGGCGACAGTCCCTGGTATATTTGCAGCCATGATGAGACCGCTTTGCTGATGCAGGGCAGTATGCAGGTGCGGTTCATACAGCCTTCCGACCCGGCGCTGGTTCCGCCCGGGGAAAAAGAGGGATCAGTCCAGCTTGCCGGGCAGCCGGAAGGCCGGGTGATGGGCCATGTCAATGCCGGCCGGGGCCACCTGACGCTGCTGCCGGCAGGCGCCGCCTACCAGTTTTGCGCCGGGGAATTGAGCGTGATATTACTGCAAACCATCCAGGGCGATGAGTCCATTGAGAAGTGGGCTGACATCTGCCAGCGCTGATACGGGGGAGAGACGATTATGGCTGCCACCGCGGAAAAAATAAACGAATTGCCGGTTCTTGCCGATGCACACAGCGCAAGCGAACCGCACCCGACCAACGGCTACAGACGCTTCGAGATCGGCTCGTTCACATTCACCCGGGATGAATATTTTGCCCATATCCGGTGTCCGACCGGGACACATGTGATGGACGTGGAGAATTTCCTGCGCTCCCTGATGCGGGATGTGGCCTGGGGCTTTTTCTACGGTTGGGTGAATTTTGACGAGGTGTTCGGCACGGTGAACAACTACGGCACGGTGGATGTGTTCATGGGCGCGTACAACCAGGCCTATAAGGACTCCGGCACAGACTTTACCGAACGCTTCGATGCGGACGCGCTCTTCGCCTGTTTCAAGTCGTTGTTATTGGACTGGACCAATGCCGGCTTTGACCCCTTTGCCGCGCCCCTGGAGACCGGCAGCGCCCGTGGGCCGAAAAACGGCAACAACGATGAGGCCGTCAATTTTCAGCGGGAGCTGGCGGAGCGTTTCGTCGGCCTGCCGGGCGACAGTCCCATCCGTTCCGATGAAAACGGGCGCCCGGTCAACCGGCAGTTCGCCGATGTGGACCAGTCCGAGCCGGCGGTCCACGCGGAGGCCGGGTTCGAAGGCCAACTGGCGGCGTTCAACCTGTTCAAATACCTGTCCCGTTCGCCGGTTACCTGGAACCCGTCCATTGTTTCCGTGGTAAAGAGCAGCGCTTACTGCCCGACATCGGAAGAGCACATCCTGCCGGTGGACCACGGCAACGACCGGGTGGAGTGGTTCATCCAGATGTCCGATGAGATAACCTGGAAGGTGGCTGACAAGAATACGGCGGCGCCGATGTCCGTGGTAACCATGAAGGCCGGTGATGTGGCCTGTATGCCGGCGGACATCCGCCATCGCGGGTTTTCCCCGAAGCGCTCCATGCTGCTGGTCTGGGAGAACCTGACGCCGGGCCTGGAGAAACGCTACGCAAAAGGTGAGTTGCCGCCCACGCCAGTGACGTTTTAACAGCTTGCTTTGTTTGACTGGACTCTCGCTTCCGCGGGAGTGGTCGTTATTCGGTAATACCAGGCTGAGAAAATACTAACGCCAGACTTCCCGCGCGATTTCAACGATCATCTGTAGTTTTTCCCACTGCTGGTCTTCGGTCAGCAGGTTGCCTTCTTCGGTGGATGCGAACCCGCATTGCGGGCTGAGGCAGAACTGGTTCTGATCGGCAAAGCGGGCTGCTTCCTCTATGCGGCGCAAAATGGCGTCTTTTTCCTCCAGGTCGCCGGATTTGGACGTTACCAGACCCAATACGATCCGTTTGTCGCCCCGCGGCAGGAACCGCAAGGGTTCAAAGCCGCCGGCCCGTTCGGTGTCGTATTCCAGGAAATACCCGTCATAGCCGATTTCCCCCAACAGGATCTCCGCCACCGGATCATAGCCGCCTTCCGCGATCCAACTGGAGCGGAAGTTGCCGCGGCAGATATGGGTGGTGACCGCCATATCCTCCGGTTTGTCCTGTAACGCGTGATTGATCATGTCGGCATAGACGCGCGGCAGCGATTCGGGATCATCGCCGCGCTCCCGGGAAGCCCGCCGCTCTTTTTCGGAGCAAAGATACGCCCACGAGGTTTCATCGAACTGCAGGTAACGGCAGCCGGCGGCGTAGAAGGCGTGCACGGCCTGGCGATACGCTTCTGCGGTATCGGCAAAAAACTCGTCCAGACCGGGATAGACCTGCTTGCTGATCGAGGCCCTGCCGCCGCGGAAGTGCAGCACAGTGGGTGATGGTATCGTCATCTTGGCCGTGACCCCGGCGACGCTGTGCAGGTAGCGGAAATGATCGAGCATGAAATGCCCGTCAAAACCGACCTTGCCGGTCACCGCAATATTCTGCGACTTGGTCTGTACGCCATGAAACTGTATGCCCTCGCTGGTTTCGACCAGTTCCACACCGGACAGCCCGGCGAGGAAATCGAAGTGCCACCAGGCGCGTCTGAATTCCCCGTCAGTAACGGCTTGCAGGCCAACGGCTTCCTGGCGCGCCACCACTGTGCGAATGCACTCATCTTCAATCGATTTGAGGGTATTTGCATCGATTTTGCCGTCTGCAAACTCGGCACGGGCGGTTTTCAGATGGGGCGGCCGCAACAAGCTGCCCACGTGATCAGCCCGAAAAGGAGGCTTGGAAGTCATTGGTGTGAGTCCCCCGGTAGTGATAACAGTCTTTCAATTTTAACCTGAATATGCCAAACTCGCATGGTCTGAATCGTCTGTATCGTCATTTTGCCGGCATGAATGAAGCTATCACGCAGTTAACCGAAAAATTAGGACCGGATGTTATTCTGACCGGCCCTGAGGTATCCACGAAATACCATGCCGACAGCTCGGGAGAAACCGCCCATCCCCCGGTAGCCGTTGCCCGACCAGCATCCACCGGGCAGATATCCGACATCCTGCGCATCTGTTCATCCGCCGGACAGAAGATAGTGGTGCAGGGCGGTCTGACCGGGTTATGCGGCGGCGCCACACCACAAGGAGAAGAGTTGGCGCTATCCCTGGAGCGCATGAGCGGAATCGAGGAACTGGACGAGGCATCCATGACCATGACGGTGCTTGCAGGTACCCCCCTGCAAGCCATTCAGGATGCCGCGGATGCGGCAGGGTTCCTGTTTCCCCTGGACCTGGGCGCACGCGGTTCGTGTAATATCGGCGGAAATATTGCTACCAATGCCGGCGGCAACGAAGTGATCCGCTTCGGCATGACCCGCAACCTGATCCTGGGCCTTGAAGTGGTATTGGCCGACGGCACGGTTATCTCCTCATTGAACAAGATGCTGAAGAATAACGCCGGTTATGACTTGAAGCACCTGTTCATCGGCTCTGAGGGCACCCTGGGCGTGGTCACGCGCGCGGTCTTGCGGCTGTTCGCGAAACCGCAAGGCAGGAGCACGGCGCTGGTCGCGCTGACTTCTTTTGCCGATGTGGTGCGCTTCCTGCATTTCATGGGCCGGGAGTTTGGCGGCGCGCTCACTTCATTCGAAGTGATGTGGGACAGCTACTACAATTACATCATTGAGCATGTTTCGTCAGTCAGCAGCCCGTTTGACGAGCGCTATCCGATCTACGTATTGACCGAAACCAACGATAAATCCGGCCAAAGCCGCCTCGAAAACGCACTTGCGAGTGAATTGGAGGAAGAACGGATACTGGACGCCGTGATTTGCCAATCCGAACGCGAACGCCAGGCCGTCTGGGCCATACGCGATGGCGTTGGCGAAGCCCTGGCCGTGATCCAGGACAATGCCAATTTTGACGTGAGCGTTCCCATTAACAGCATGGCCGATTTTCTGGCGCAGCTTGAAACGGAGATCCACGCGTTGCTGCCGCGCACAGAGCTGCTGGTTTTCGGGCATATCGGTGACAGTAACCTGCATCTGGTGTTCACCGTTGAACGGAAGGATGACAGGCAAACGGTCTATGATGTGGTATACAGACAGGTGGGCGAATACAACGGTTCAATTTCCGCCGAACACGGTATCGGCATGATGAAACGGCAGTACCTGCATCAATCCCGGAGCGCAGAAGAACTGGCATTGATGAAGCTGTTAAAGCAGACTCTGGACCCGAACAATATCCTGAACCCTGAACGGGTCCTGGGCTAACGCTACGCATTGTTCCCGCCGGCTGATTTTTTGAAGGCCTGGTAAATCGAATCCAACTGATGCCACGCAGGGCCGGGTTTGCCGCCGCTAATCGTCCGGCCGTCGAGTCTGACCACCGGCGCTATGCCCAGCGAGGAACTGGTGAGCCATATTTCATCGGCCTGTTGCAAGCCGGCCAGGCTGATAGGGACTTCCCGGCATTGATATGCCGATTGGCCGACCAGTTCCACGACCAGGTCGCGGGTGATTCCCGGTAGCAGCCGATTACTCTTGGGCGGGGTGCAGACAGCATCTCCGGTCACGATGAACACATTGCTTGCCGCACCCTCGGTGATATGTCCGTCCCGGTGTAGAATGGCCTCGATGGAACCGTCTTTCTCCCGTGCATATTGTTTCAACATTACGTTCGGCAACAGCGCCACCGCTTTGATATGACAATACTCCCAGCGGATATCCTTATGCAGCACAGCGCTGACGCCATGGCTCACGTCCATCTCCGGCGATCGTTTGCAGTAGATAAAAACAGTCGGGGTGGAATCTGACTGGAAGAAATGGCTGCGTTCGGCTACTCCCCGGGTAACCTGGATGTAAATCGATGAATCATCCGACACCCGGTTCCGTCTCAGCAGCTCATCTATCAGTGACTGCCATGTTTCGCGGTCGTAATCCAGACGCAGGGAGATACCATCCAGGCTGTTGCGCAACCTTTGCAGGTGTTCAGCCAACCTGAACGGTGCGCCGGAAAATACCGGAATGACCTCGTAGACTCCGTCGGCAAAAATAAAACCCCGGTCCAGCACAGGGACCTGCGCCTGCTCCAGCGGGATGAATTTGCCGTTCAGGTATACTGTCGTCAATTTCGGTTTTGATTCAGCAGTTTGATGTGGTCTCTGAGCCGGATAAGGAAACTGCCTGCCGGAATGGTTTCAGACGCGACCAGCGGCATGATTGCAATAACCTCTTCATCCAGCGACAGCTCCAGTTGCCCCAGTTTCTGCCCTGCTTCAATCGGCGCAGTCGGGTTTTCCTCAACCGTCATTACCGTCTCAATTCGGTCGTAGTGTGCCTTGGCCATGGTCATTACCAGCTCTTCTTCCACCACGAGTTCCAGGCTGTCGCGTTCCCCTTTCCATACTTTTATGTCCGTTACCTTCTCGCCGGCGCGGTAGAGTGTCCTGGTTTCAAAATACCTGTAGGCATAACTCAGCAATGCTTGCGTGGCCTTGGTCCTGGCAGCCTCGCCGGATGTTCCCATGACTACCGAGACCAGGCGTACTCCATCCCGCAGCGCCGAGGCTACCAGGCAGTAACCTGCGCTTTCGGTATGGCCGGTCTTTATCCCGTCCACGCTCGCATCATTCCACAACAGGCTGTTCCGGTTCGGTTGTTTTATATTGTTGTAGGTGAATTCCTTTATCGAATGCAGCGCATAGACCTCAGGATAATCCCTGATCAGGGCACGCGCCAGAATCCCCAGGTCCCCGGCCGTCGTATAATGATTTTCGTCAGGCCAGCCGGAACTGTTCACGTAATGGCTGTGCTTCATCCCCAGCTCGGCCGCGTATTGGTTCATCAGGTCGGCGAAAGCCTCTTCAGTACCGGAAATGTGCTCCGCCAATGCCACGCTGGCATCATTGCCGGATTGGATTATCACGCCTTTCAACAGGTCTTCGACACTGACCTGCTTCCCTGCCTCAATGAACATGCGCGATCCTCCCATGCGCCATGCCCGCTCACTGACGGTTACCTGGTCGGTCATCGAGATATGGCCGCCGGAGATTTGGCTGGCTGCCACGAAGGCGGTCATGATCTTCGTGAGGCTGGCGGGGTCTACCCTGCGGTCTGTATTTTTTTCGGCCAGGTAAGACCCGGTGTCCGCGTCCATGATCAAGTAGGAGACAGCTTCGATCTCCGGTGGCGGCGGCACGACTGTGACAGCAGCGGAGGGACTTATCAGGCTGATACCGACAAGCAGGGCAAGCAGTTTAACTCTGAGGTAATTCATAATGTCATGTTATACAAGCAGATAAAGGTACAGGTGGATCATTCCAGCAGGATACGGTGATCGTGGATATCAAACAGTTCCAAGCGGCCGACAATACCGTCGGCAATATCGATATCAGTCATCGGGCCGATTATAACCCGAAACGCGGCAGCGCCATTTAACGTGGTTTCGTCTATCCTGACCGGGGCTTCCAGTCCCTGCAGCCTGGTTTTCAGGTTTCTGGCATTATTGTAGTCGGAAAAGACGCCTACCTGTATGTAAAAATCCAATGGCTTGCGTTGTTCCCGGGACCGGGTCACAACGGGAGCGCCTCCCGTTTTATGTGCACGCGGATTGATAGCGCTGATTTCCACCAGGGCCGTTCCTTTCGCAATCATATCCAGCTTCAGCGCGGCCGTATAGGATAAGTCAACCACGCGGTTGTCGTGGAACGGACCCCGGTCATTGACCCGGACAATGATTTTTCTGCCGTTCTCCAGGTTTTTTACTTCCAGGTAAGTAGGCAGGGGCAATGTCTTGTGGGCCGCGGTCATTGCGTACATGTCGTAAATCTCGCCACTGGAGGTCTTTTTCCCATGGAATTTCGGCCCGTACCATGAAGCGATGCCTTTTTGGGTAAATCCATCACTGCTGTCCAACACGTAATACCTTTTCCCGAACACTTCATAGGTTTTCATGTTGCCGGATGCGCTTCTCGGTTCAACCTTGGGTACGGCATCAGGGATTTTCACCAATTCCGCCGGCGTCCGTGTTGCGCCGGTATCTTTTTGGGGTGCAGTGGAACAGGCTGAAATGACTGCGAGTAGCGAAATCAGTGTGACGATTTTTGTCACAGAGATCACACACTGGGTCGGAAAATTTGTTAAAGTGGCTTTACTCACGCGCCGGCCTGGTATTGCATCCTGATTGCCTCCGCCAACTGGAAAACTGCCATTGCATACAGTGCGCTGTGGTTATATCTCGTAATCACGTAGAAGTTATGCAGCGCCAGCCAGTACTCGTATCCGTCCCGGTTTTCAAGCTCGAGCAATTTTACCGGTTCTGAAGCCTCGATTTCAGTCTCGGCAGTGACGCCGGCCTCAATCATGTCCGCCATCACCAGTTTCGGCTCAAGACCGTCGGTCAGCAATGCGGAAATATCGCTGTCGGGTACGTTTACAGGACGGGTTATTTCAGCATCTTTCTTCCATCCATGTTCCAGGAGGTAATTGCCGACACTGCCGATTGCGTCCGCCGGGTTGTCCCAGATATCTGTGAGGCCGTCCCCGTCGAAATCAACCGCATAGGCCCGGTAGCTGCTCGGCATGAATTGCGGGATACCCATTGCCCCGGCATAGGAACCCGACAACCTGTGCGGGTCGATTGATTGTTCCCGGACAAGCAATAAAAAATGTTTCAGTTCCGAAGTAAAAAACCTGCTCCGTTTCGGATAATCAAACGCCAGGGTCGAAAGTGAATCGATAACCTTGAAACCGCCTGTAATACGCCCGTATTTTGTCTCGACTCCTATAATCGCAACCAGAATTTCTATCGGAATACCGTATTTTTCCGCGGCGCGCTCAAGCTCTGCGGCATTACTGCGCCAGAATTCCGCGCCGCCCCGTATGCGTCCGGGTTTGATGAATATCGCCCTGTAACGGCGCCATGGAAGCGCTTCGGCCGGCCTGGTCATCGCGGCAATGACTTTTTCCGATAGCTCGACCCTGCCGAGGATGTTATTCAGCTCTTCGGCGTCATACATGTGTTCCGTAACCATTTCGTTGATAAATGACGCAACGTCCGGACGTTGCAGCAGGTCTGCCCTGACATCGGCGAGAGTGAAGAACATCAGTCCGATAATAACCGGCGAGTATTTCATATTAATTCGACAGCAGTCTTCTGTGAGTGTGAACAGCCATGAGGATACCGAAACCTGCCATGATAGTCATCATCGATGTGCCGCCATGGCTGATAAGCGGCAACGGTATGCCCACTACGGGCAATTGTCCCGACACCATACCCATATTCACGGCGATATAAACAAAAAAACCGGCTATCACACCCACACCGAGCAGCTTTCCGTACAAGTGCTGAGATTGCACGGAAATATACAGTCCCCGGGCAATAATGAACAGATACAGGCTGACCAGGACCAGCACCCCGATCAACCCGAATTCCTCGCAAAATACCGCGAAAATGAAATCGGTCGATCTTTCCGGCAGGAATTCGAGGTGAGACTGGGTTCCGTTGAGCCAGCCTTTGCCATATAGCCCCCCCGAGCCGATTGCGATCTTGGATTGTATGATGTGGTAGCCGGAACCGAGCGGGTCCTGTTCCGGGTCCAGGAATGTCAACACCCGTGTTTTCTGGTAATCGTGCATCAGGTTCCATATCACCGGCGCCGAGGAGACGGCTGCCACCGCAAACCCTGCCAGGAGTTTCCAGCTTATGCCGGCGATGAACAGGACGGCAAAGCCGCTGACGGCTATCAGCAAGGCCGTGCCGAGATCCGGTTGTTTCGCCACCAGGAGTACGGGAGCGCTGATGAACAACAATACAATAAACACTCTTGTGACAGTGGGGGGTGGCGGCGTCATGCTGAGATACAGGGCAATCACCATGGGCAGCGCCAGTTTCATCAATTCCGACGGTTGAAAACGAAACGGGCCGAAGCCGAGCCAGCGCTGCGCCCCTTTGCCCATTTCGCCAAAGAACAGGACCAGCGCCAGCAGGCCGAGACTGACAAGATAGAACCAAAGCGAGGCCCCCGACAAGCGCGCAGGCGGAATTTGGGCAATCGCGAACATGACCACCAAGGCCGTCACCAGGTGCACTGAACGGCGAATCATCATATCCATATTCTGGTTGCTGGCGCTGTACAGTACCACGTAACCGATCAGGCTCAACGCGATGATTCCCAGCAACAAAGGCGTGTCAATGTGTAATCTTTGCGCCAGGGATTCCTGTTTCATCCGGCGCTTGCCCTTTTTTTCCCGTGAAAATAATGATCCAGCAATTCCCTGGCTATCGGGGCCGCAGTTGTTGAACCGCTGCCGCCGTTTTCAACGATGACGGCCATCGCTATCTCGGGCGCCTGGACCGGCGCAAATGCAATAAACAGGGCATGATCACGAAATTCCTCGGGAATTTCATCCTCATCATACTCTTCATCCTGCCCGATGTTGATGACCTGGGCCGTGCCGGTCTTTCCCGCAATGTAATACTCTGCGCCCGCGCCGGCGGCGCGCGCCGTCCCTTTTTCTCCATGTAAAACCTCCTCCATCGAATGTATGATCACGTCCCAGTTTTCAGGGTCGGCAAATACGGTTTGTTTGCCTGCCTGTTCAGGCGCCCTGATTACCAGTTGTCCGGTGGCTGAATCCCTTACTTCCGCCAGCAGGTATGGGCGAACCTGTCTGCCGCGGTTTGCGACGATTGCTGTGGCCGTGACCAACTGTATCGGTGTGACCAGGGTAGCGCCTTGTCCTATCCCGGTTATCAGGGTTTCCCCGGGGAACCAGGTTTGACCCTGGGCCTCACGCTTCCATTGGGCTGACGGAATCAAGCCTGCGGCCTCGCCGCCGATATCGATGCCAGTCGGTTTGCCGAAACCGAAACCCATCAATGTCCGGTGGAGATCGTCGATTCCCATGTCGTGGGCCAGGATATAAAAATACACATCACAGGACTGGGCGATGGCATTGACCACATCGATATGGCCGTGCCCCTCTCTCTTCCAGTCCCGGTAACGGCGGGTACTGCCTTTCAACGAATACCAACCAGGACACCAGGTCTCGTTATCAGGCTCGCGCAACTGTAAATTCAGGCCGCCCAGGGCCAGCATGGGTTTTATCGTAGAACCGGGTGGATATTTGCCTTGCAAGGCCCGGTTCAACAACGGGGTGTCTTTTGATTGCAGCAACCTGCGAAAAACAGTTCTGTCGATACCGTCTATAAAGAGGTTGGGATCGTAACCGGGGGAACTGGCGGAAGCCAGCACTGCCCCGCTGCGCGCATCCATCGCGACTATCGCGCCCCGTCTGCCGCTAAGGGCTTGCATGGCAAGGATTTGCAGTGAGGCATCAATGGTAAGGTGCAGGTTTTTACTCGGTTCCGGATGTTCCTTGTGAATTTCGCGAATTTTTCTTCCCTGTGCGTTGACCTCCACCTGTTGGTAGCCCACATGGCCATGCAACAGGTCTTCGTAGGCTTTCTCGATTCCCGATTTGCCGATATAGGTTGTACCGCGGTAGTTCGATTTGTTCAGTTGCTCGAATTCATCCTCATCTATCATTCCTACATAGCCTAGCGTGTGCGACAGACTTTCCGCCAGGGGGTAATGCCGGCTTGAACTCGCGACAATATCGATGCCGGGAAGCAGGTGACGATTTACTGAAATCAGCGCGACCTCCTCATCACTCAAGTTGAGCCTGAGGGGAATCCCTTCAAAGCGGCGGCTTCTTTTCCGTAATTCACCGAAACGTTGAATGTCATCCGGCATGATGGTGATAAGTTGTTTTACCTGACCGATAACTGCCTCCAAATCCGAGACTTTTTCAGGCGCCAACTCCAGTGTGAACGAAGGGCGATTATCCGCCAGCAAAACGCCGTCACTACTGTAAATCAGACCTCGGGAAGGCGCCACGGGCAAGATTTTAATATGGTTGCTCTTAGACAAGGTTGTGAAATGCTCATGTCTCACAACTTGGAGATAGAAAATCTGGTACAGGATCAGCAAAGTGACTGCCAGGATCAAGACCGTTGTCAAGTAGATTCTGGTATGGATCAGATTGGTTTTCCAGCCAGGATCAATGTTCGTATCAATTAACATTGTATGAATTCAGAGCGGTTCCGACGAGCTGATATGTGTTTTTTTGATACCAGGGAACTGGTGAGAAATGCGGGTTAATTATTTTCCGGGTTAAAAGACATTATATCTGTGCCTGATGCGGTTCATCAGATAGAAAAAAAACGGCCACAACAACACGGAGCTGACAACCGGCGCCCAGAATAACCAGCTCTGCGGAGGCACACCCATTATGCCGCGGATCCACAAGTTAATGAATTGTAACAGCAGGAGGAACATACAGATGAGGATTGTATGCTGTAGCGGCGGGAACGCCCTGATTTGCTTTTGCAGCCGCAACGTGAGGTAAGCAATCAGCGACAGCGCCAGGGCATTCTGGCCCAGCAGCGCGCCGGCATGCGCGTCCAATATCAGACCTAGCAACCAGGCAATTCCGACGCCGATCCGTTCAGGCAGGACCATGCACCAGAAGATTAGCATCAGGGCTAACCAGGCCGGGCGCCAGTCAGTCAGCGCCCCGGGGAGTGGTATAGTGGTCAGCAGCAAGGCGATAAGGAAACTCAGCAGGATCACCCACCCGCCGTGGTGTCTGATAAACGGATTCAATGTTTCAACGCCACATCAGAAGACGCGTCTTCTGGCTGGTCCGGCCACAGCAACAATGCTTCCCGGGTAACGCCGAACTTTGCGCTTGGGGTCACTTGTACGCTGATAAAGAGCTCACCTGGGACATGCGAGATGGCTGATATGGTTCCCACCGGATAACCCCTGGGAAACTTCCTGCCAAGACCAGAAGAAACAATCAAATCTCCTTCCTTGATATCGGCGTTGACCGGGATGTGCTCCAGCGACAAGACATTGTCCTGACCCAGACCGTCCGCCACAGAGCGCAGTCCGGTGCGATTGACCAGGACCGGTATTGAATGGGCCGGGTCGGTGAGCAGCAGTACGGTGCTTGAAAACGGAGAAACATGGATAGTCTGGCCCATAATGCCGCCCGAATCGACCACTGGCTGGCCCTTGTATACCCCATGTGTCCGTCCCTTGTTAATGACAATCTGTTGCCGGAAAGGTTCAAGTTCGACGCCTACAAGTTCTGCTATTAACACTCGTTCATAAAATTCAACCGATGATTCCAGCAGCTCCCTCAGGCGCCGGTTTTCGTCCTCCAATATAAAGACCCGTTGCAATCTGGAATTCATGCGTAGCTGTTCGGCGCGCAGTCTTTCGTTTTCATCCATGAGCGCCTGTCTCGATACCATGATTGCCGCCATGTTTCGGGGGAGTTCGGCTATCAATCCCGCGTTATACTGGAGCGGATAAATAACTGTTGAAATCGAACTGCGGAGAATTTCGAGGTGGGAGAATTTGTGGTCAAGCACCATCAGGGCTATCGAAGCTAGCGCGAAGATGACTACCTTCACATGAGAGGAGATGCTTGTAAGAAATAAAGGGTTAATTGGTTCTTCCTGCTAGTTGAATATTATTCAAACACCAGAATATCCTCGCCTAACTCATTAAGCATCTCCAGGAAACGGCCGCCACCGCGTACGACACAGGTCAACGGATCCTCCGCAACGATTACAGACAACCCTATTTCCTTCATCAACAACTGGTCCAGATCCTGCAGAAGCGCGCCGCCACCGGTTAATACGATGCCGCGATCGACCACATCTGAGCCTAGTTCTGGCGGCGTTTTTTCCAGCGCGTCTTTAACCGCTTCCACTATGCCCATCAGCGGCTCTTGCAATGCTTCAAGTATTTCGTTACTGCTTATGGTAAAGCTGCGAGGTATCCCCTCAGCCAGGTTGCGTCCGCTGATTTCCATTTCCTTTACCTCATCCGGGGGGAAGGCACAACCTATCGTCTGTTTGATTTTTTCTGCGCTAGACTCGCCGATCAGGGTACCGTAATTGCGCCGTATGTAATTTATGATAGCTTCATCGAACTTGTCGCCCCCGATTCTTACCGAGGCTGAATAGACAATACCATTCAGTGAAATGACGGCGACTTCGGTTGTGCCGCCGCCGATATCCAGGATCATGGAGCCGTTGGCATCGGCTATCGGCATACCTGCGCCCATGGCCGCGGCCATAGGCTCTTCGATCAGGTAGACCTTTCTTGCGCCAGCGCCCAGAGCCGATTCGCGTATCGCTCTTTTTTCCACCTGGGTTGAGCCACAAGGGACACAGATCATCACCTTGGGACTGGGCTTGAAAAACGTGTTGCCGTGAACCGAATGAATAAAATACTGCAGCATTTTTTCGGTGAGCGTGAAATCCGCGATCACGCCGTCCTTCAATGGTCTTACAGCCTTGATATGTTCAGGTGTTCGTCCTAACATATTCTTGGCAGCCGTGCCTACTGCGCGTATCGCCTTAATATTAATTGCTCCATGTTCTGTCTTGCCCACGGCAACCACCGAAGGTTCGTTCAGAACAATGCCTTTGCCGCGCACATATATCAGGGTATTAGCGGTGCCAAGATCTATGGAAAGATCGCTGGAGAAAAATCCTCTTAACCTGTTGAACATTCCTGCCTACCAAAAAAAACACAACTTTAACAGTGGTATGTATTTTGGGCAAGCCTGAAATATGATAAATTGCCCACAGTTAAGGAGCCTCTGAGATTAAGTCAGTGGTTCCATAAACAAAACCGGGACTGATATGCCGATAGATACAACAGAGGCGCGAAATATCGCTTGGCTGGCAAGGTTAACTCTAGAAGAACAGGCCGCAGCCGGGTATGCAAAAGACCTGACGGATATACTTGTCCTTGTCGAGCAGATGCAAGCTGTCGACACGGCAGCCGTAGAACCGTTGGCGCATCCTCTGGAAATTGCCGCGCAACGCCGGCCTGATCACGTAAACGAGTCAAACCGGCGCGAGGATTTTCAGAAAACCGCTCCAGTGACAAGAGATGGTTACTACATTGTGCCCAGGTTTGTGGAATAGTATTGGTATCTGTACGGAGCTATTCTGATTTATGTCCGGTTATACGCTCGCGGAATTATCCCGCCTGCTGCACGCGCGGGAACTCAGCAGCACGGAGATTGTGAAATCCTGTCTGGACCGTGCCGAGCGTTATAATGGCACACTAAACTGCTTCATTTCCTTGTTCCCTGAATATGCGCTGGAACAGGCCAGGGTAGCCGATTCAACGATTGCCGCCGGCGAGGCCGGACCGTTAACGGGACTTCCTGTTGCGCATAAAGACATTTTTTGTACGGAAGGTTTCAAAACGAGTTGTGGGTCAAAAATGCTGGACAGCTTTATCGCTCCATACCAGGCAACCGCGATGGAGAAGCTAGACGCGGCGGGAACAGTGATGATCGGCAAGACCAACATGGATGAGTTTGCCATGGGCTCATCCAACGAGACCAGTTATTACGGTCCGGTGAGAAATCCGTGGGATATAAGCCGGGCGCCGGGTGGTTCTTCAGGCGGTTCAGCCTGCGCGGTCAGCGCAAGGATCGTGCCTGCCGCGACTGCAACGGATACCGGTGGCTCAATCAGGCAGCCCGCCGCGTTTTGCGGCGTGACCGGGTTAAAACCCACTTATGGACGGGTGTCCCGCTACGGTATGATCGCGTATGCTTCCAGCCTGGATCAAGGCGGCCCCATCGCCAGGACCGCGCAGGATGCAGCCATGTTATTGGCCGCCATGTCGGGGTTCGACCCGAAAGATGCGACCAGCGCGGAGGTTCGGGTTGATAATTATCTGGAAGCATTGAATAACGGGATTAAAGGGCTGAAAATCGGGCTGCCTAAAGAATATTTTGCCTCCGGTTTGGAGCAGCCGGTTGCAGATGCGATCACCGCCGCGCTGAATGTGCTGGAACAGTGCGGCGCGGAGATTATCGATATCGAACTCCCCCACACCGAGCTGTCTATTCCGGTTTATTACGTGATAGCATCGGCCGAATGCTCCTCAAATCTTTCCCGGTACGATGGCGTTCGTTTTGGTCACCGCTGTCCGGACCCCAAGGATATCAACGACCTGTTCTGCCGTTCTCGCGGCGAGGGTTTCGGCAATGAAGTCAAACGCAGGATAATGATCGGGACTTATGTCCTATCCGCAGGATATTACGATGCGTATTACCGCAAGGCGCAAAAATTACGGCGCTTGCTGAGGGATGACTTCCGCGCGGCGTTGGAGCTTGTTGATGTCATTATAACGCCAACAAGCCCGACGACTGCGTTTTCCCTGGGTTCCCGGCTCGACGATCCGGTGGCCATGTATTTGTCAGATATTTATACCGTATCAGCCAATCTTGCCGGGTTGCCGGCGATATCAATTCCTGCAGGATTCAGTGATGGCCTGCCGGTCGGAATGCAGATCATAGGCAATTATTTCCAGGAAGCCAGGTTATTGAATGTCGCGCATCAGTATCAGCAACTGACGCAATGGCATGAACAGGCTCCGGAAGGTTGGCTGTAACTCTGGGTTCTCATCAGATCGCTTATTGCAATTGGATACTCGTTCAGCACATAAGAAATCCGGCTTAGCCGAACAATGGGAAACTGTGATCGGTCTCGAGTTGCACGCGCAACTTTCAACCCGTAGCAAGATTTTTTCGGGAGCTGCCAATCACTTCGGCGCAGAACCCAATAGTCTGGCCTGCGCTGTTGACCTTGGCCTCCCAGGTGTGTTGCCGGTTGCCAACGAGGAAGTGATTCGCATGGCAATAAAATTCGGGTTGGCCATTAACGCAAGTATTGCCAAACAATCTGTTTTTGCCAGAAAGAATTACTTCTATCCGGACCTGCCCAAAGGTTACCAGATAAGCCAGTATGAATTACCCATAGTCAGCGCCGGCAGAGTAGTCATCCAGTTGGACGGGAACGCCAGGGAAATCGGCATTACCCGGGCGCATCTCGAAGAAGACGCAGGCAAGTCGGTACATGAGGATTTTGCCGGATTTACCGGTATCGACCTGAACCGCGCCGGCGCGCCGTTGCTCGAAATCGTTTCCGAACCGGATTTGCGTTCCGCCGCGGAGGCAGTGGCGCTGATGAAAAAAATCCACTCACTGGTGCGCTACTTGGATATCTGTGACGGAAACATGCAGGAGGGATCGTTTCGTTGTGACGCTAATGTATCCATCAGGCCCGCGGGCGAGAGCAGGCTGGGAACCCGCGCCGAGATAAAAAACATCAATTCCTTCCGCTTTGTGGAACAGGCGATCAATTACGAGATAAACAGGCAGATCGGCCTTGTTGAAGCAGGGCAGTCGGTGATACAGGAAACCCGCTTGTTCGACCCGGAGCGGAATGAAACACGCTCAATGCGGGGCAAGGAGGAGGCGAATGATTACCGTTACTTTCCCGATCCGGACTTGCCGCCGGTTGTGGTGGATAATGATTACATTGAAGCCATTCGGCAGCAACTGCCGGAACTGCCGGAACAAAAACAGCAGCGCTTTATGGAAGCATACGGCTTGTCGGAGTATGACAGCGACCACCTGGTAGCGAACAGGGAAACCGCTGATTATTTTGAGGCTGCCGTTGCTGCTGCTCCCGGCCAGGCCAAGCCCATTGCGAACTGGATCATGGGGGATTTGGGCGCGGCATTGAAACGCGAGAATCGCTCCATCAATGCCAGCAGGCTGAACGCGCCGGCGTTGGCCAGACTGGTTCAACGTATCGCCGACGGCACGATTTCAAACAAGCTTGCCAAGCAGGTATTTGCGACCTTATGGGAGGGTGGAGGTGAAGTGGATGACATCATTGAAAAGCAGGGACTGAAACAGGTTACAGACAGTGATGAGATAGGCCGGTTGGTGGATGAGGCGATCGCCGAAAACGCACCGCAGGCAGAACAGTACCGCAATGCCGCGCCGGAAAAGCGCGTAAAAATGATCGGCTATTTCGTCGGGCAGGTGATGAAAAAATCCAAGGGCAAAGCCAACCCGAAACAGGTCAACCAGTTGTTATCGGAAAAGCTGGGGCAGTAGCGGACTTATTCCTGCTATGCAGTCTCCCGGATCGTCAGGCCCAACTCTTCAATCATCTTGTCGCGCATGATGAACTTCTGCAGCTTGCCGGTGACCGTCATCGGAAAATCTTCGACGAAGCGGATATAATGCGGCGCCTTGTGGTGGGCGATTTTGCCCTGGCAGAAGGCCTTGATCTCGGCTTCGTCTGCGTGCTCACCCCGCTTCAGTTTTATCCAGGCGCAGAGCTGTTCGCCGTACTTGTCGTCCGGTACGCCGAAAACGGACACATCCTGTATCTTGTCGTGGCCGTACAGGAATTCTTCGACTTCCCTGGGGTAGACATTCTCACCGCCGCGAATCACCATGTCTTTCACGCGCCCGACGATGTTGCAATAGCCTTCCGCATCAATGGTCGCCAGGTCGCCGGTATGCATCCAAGCGGCTGCGTCAATGGCTTCGCGGGTGCGGTAGGGGTCATCCCAGTATCCTGACATCACGTTGTAACCCCGGGTACACAACTCGCCTTTTTCTCCGCTGGGAACGGTGTGTCCCGCCGAGTCGATTATCTTCACCTGCACATGGGGATGAATGCGGCCCACGGTGGAAACACGCCGTTCCAGCGGGTCATCGGTACTGCTCTGGAAACTGACCGGGCTGGTCTCCGTCATGCCGTAGGCGATGGTAATCTCGCTCATGTTCATCTCGGCCACGACGCGTTTCATCACCTCGATGGGACAGGACGCACCGGCCATGATGCCGGTACGCAGGCTGGACAGGTCATAGTTGCTGAAATCCGGCAAATCGAGTTCCGCAATGAACATGGTGGGCACGCCGTACAGGGCCGTGCACCGCTCCTCGCTGACGGCAGCCAGGGTCAGGGCCGGGTCGAAACCATCGCTGGGTATGACCATCGCGGAACCGTGGATCACGCAGTTCAGGTTACCCATCACCATGCCGAAGCAGTGATAAAACGGCACCGGGATACAAAGCCGGTCAGTCTCGGTGAATTTCATCGCCTGTCCGACAAAATAACCGTTATTGAGGATATTGAAGTGGGTCAGCGTCGCGCCCTTGGGAGAGCCGGTCGTGCCGCTGGTGAACTGGATATTTATCTCATCGTCGGGTTGCAACAGGGTGGACAGCTCATCCAGTTTCTGCCGTTCGGCAGCGCCGCCCATCGCAGATATGGCAGCGAAGTTGTAGCAGCCGGGCGTTTCGTCATCTCCGAGGCGAATAACGGTCCGCAGGTGCGGCAGCTTGTCGGATGACAGCTTGCCGGGTTCTGCGGCGTCCAATTCCGGCGCCAGTTGCGCGAGCATCGCAAGGTAATCACTGCTCTTGAACGTGGCGGCGGTCACCAGTCCCTTGCAGCCCACCTTGTTCAGCGCATATTCGAGTTCATAAGTACGGTAAGCCGGGTTGATGTTCACCAGGATCAGGCCGGCCCGGGCCGTGGCAAACTGGGTAAGCGCCCATTCGGCACAGTTCGGCGCCCAGATTCCAACCCGGTCGCCGGGGACAAACCCCAGCGCAACCAGGCCGGCCGCAAGATCATCCACGCGCTGCAACAACTCTGCGTAGGTCCAGCGGATATTTTGGTGGCGAACGATCAGGGCCTCCCGTTGCGGAAACGTCTGCGCAGCCGCCTCCAGGGCATTGCCAATGGTCTGGTAGATGAGCGGTTTCTCGCTCACACCGCTGACAAAACTGAGTTGTGTAGTCATCCCATCCCCGCTTCTCATGTGTTATGAATAGATAGTGACATGATTATACACATCCGCTATGATTCAGAAGAAAAAGCAAGGGGACCATGACAAATATACTTCCTCCTGGTGTCAATAACAGACAGTTCGAACAAGCCCTTGCCGCGTTCCGTAAAGTTGTCGGCGCTGACTGGGTATTCGCTGAAGAAACCGGGGAACTGCTCAGTTATCGCGATCCCTACGCAATAGTCGATGATGCACATTTTCGCCCGTCAGCGTCGATTGCGCCCGACGGTGTTGAAGAAATCCGCGCCATTCTGAAAATCGCCAACGATTTCAACATACCGCTATGGCCGGTGTCTTGCGGCAAAAACCTGGCCTACGGTGGCGCCGCGCCGCGTCTGCCGGGCAGTGTCGTGCTGGACCTGAAGCGCATGAACCGGGTGCTGGAAGTCAATGAACAATTTGGATATGCGCTGGTGGAACCCGGGGTCAGTTTTTTTGACCTGTATCAATACATACAGGAGCGCGGCATCAAACTGTGGCTGGATGTGCCGGACCCCGGTTGGGGCAGTGTGCTGGGCACAACCCTGGAACGGGGAGCAGGTTATACGCCTTACGGCGACCACTTCATGCGCCAATGCGGCATGGAGGTAGTCCTGGCCGATGGCGATGTTGTCCGCACCGGAATGGGTTCCATGCCTGGGAATAATACCTGGCAACTGTTCAAGTATGGTTTCGGTCCGTACCACGACGGGCTATTTACGCAGTCCAACTACGGAATAGTCACCAAGCTGGGTGTCTGGCTGATGCCGGAACCGCCGGGCTATCGTCCTTACCTGATCACGTTTCCGCGGGATGAGGATATCGAACAGGTCGTGGAGATCATCCGACCGCTGAAGGTCAACCTGGTGATACAAAACGCCGCGACCATCCGCGACCTGCACCTGGTTGCCTCACTGAATACCAGCAGGACCGAATATTACGACGGCGACGGGCCGCTGCCGGACAGCATCCGCAAGAAGCTCATGGCTGACCAGCAAATCGGCGCATGGAATTTTTATTCAGCGCTGTATGGCCCGCCAAAGATCATGGATGCTCACTGGGAAATTATACAAGATGCTTTTGCACAGGTTCCCGGCGCGCAGGTTTACTTTCCCGAAGACCGGAAGGACAAAAACGATGTCCTGCATCACCGCGCCAAAACCATGGCCGGGGTTCCGACCCTGACTGAATTCGGGCTGGTGAACTGGGTCGGCGGTGGCGGTCATATCGATTTCTCCCCGGTGTCGCCCACCACCGGCGAGGATGCCATCAGGCAATTCAATATGGTGAAACAGCGCGCCCATGAACATGGTTTCGATTATATGGGAGTCTTCATTGTCGGTTGGCGCGAGATGCACCATATCTACACCCTGGCTTTCGACAAGAACGACCCCGACAAGAAGCAACGCGCGTATCAACTGTTCGACATACTGATCCGTGAAGCGGCGGAGGCCGGTTATGGCGAGTATCGGACTCATCTTGCTTTTATGGACCAGGTAGCCGCCACTTACAACTGGAACGACAACTCCCTGGCGCGCCTGAACAACAAGCTCAAGGACGCTTTGGACCCGAACGGCATACTCGCCCCGGGCAAACAAGGGATTTGGCCGCAACGATTGCGGGAGACCAAACCCGATAGCGCGCCGCCCCAAGCGGAACCGCAGGTAAACAAGAGCGCCGGCTGAAACGCCTGTGAGACAACCATGAAACGGTTCGCACCCATCATCATTGCCTTAATCGTAATGATCCATCCACTCCGGGCGGACGACATTGCAACCGGAGAAAGGGTATTTCAGCAGTGGTGCATCCACTGCCATGGTGAAGACAACAGCGGCCCGGGCACCCTGCGCCTGGCCTGGGACAAAGGTGAAGACAAGTCTCTGCTGACCGAACGGGATGATCTCAGCCGCGAATACATCCGGGTGGTTGTGCGCCGCGGACTGGACGAGATGCCCTCGTTCCGCATCACGGAAATCAGCGCCGCGGAGTTGGATGCCCTGGCAGACTTCCTGGGCTGGTAAGCGCTATGGTTAGCCGAAGGAGAATATTAAAATGTGCCGCAGCATCCGTCGCAGGTTCGGCCTTGCCCGCTTCTGTTGCCGCGCTGATACTACCGCCGGCGCAGTTCAAAATCGTCTATGAACGCGGCATTGCGGAAAGCATTGAATTCAAGCAGGCATTGGAAAGCAGGGCTGACACTATCCATATACTTAAGCACGACCCTGCGGCAACTTTCCGCGATCTGTACAACGCCGGGCACATCGAAACAACTATTGCCGGTTGCACAAAAGGCGCCGCTGCCTTTGTTCTGGGAGAACTGGCCCGCAGCCAGGGCGGCACAATGGTGATTTACGGCGAGCATCGCTACCTGCCAGGCGCCGGCTGGCAACATTCCCTGTTATTACCAACCGCCGATCTGGCGCGCATCAAGAACGCAAACAACTGGAGCAGGGAAATGGCAGCAGCACTGAAAATGGCGCGGACCAGCGCCGAACAGACCACGAAACAGGTGGTCAACACAACCATCAGCAAAACTGCGAAAAGCCCCGATTATCTGGTGACCTGGGAGATTGTGAGCTAGGTTCCTTCAATTCATGGCTGTGCCACAAAGGTGGATGCCGTTGGCGCCTCTGACTTTATCAGAGGCTCCTCAAAAGTCCATTCTGAACACAACCATGGGTCTCCAGTCGTCCTTGTTATTCAGGTCGACCGCAAAGGTGTTCGGGTCGTAATCTATACCGCCTTCATCCCAGAAATATTCCAGTCGGCCGCCAATAGCGAAATTCCTGAACGGGTATGCGAATACTTCCAGCTCAAGGAATATCCGGTTATGGCGCCCCGCCGGATTGCCGGGATCATCAGCATTGCCGGTAGACTGCTGGAAACGGAAAAAAGTCTGATGATTCCAGTTCATACCGAACATCTCCCATTCTTTCCTGATATTCAAGCCCCAGAAATTATGGTCGTCATAGCAATCACCATCAGGGTCTCCAAACGGTCCGGTGATAAAATCATCGCAATTGAACCGGCGCCAATAAACCAGGTGCACCTTTTCTCCGGGCTTGTCGGTGAAACCGGGTATATCCAGGTAAACCGAGGCGCCACCGGCAACCGCATAATAGTTATAGAAACTGCCGTATTCGGCGCGGAACTCAAGCGCCGCATCCTTGATTAGCGGTATGTTGAAATCCGTTTTAAACAGTTTCTCCAGGCTTATATTGCTATTCCACAACGCAAATACGGCCGTATCGTCGCCATCTCCATAGGCGCCGCCGATGTCTTCATCCATTTTTACGACGTCCGCGAAGACATAGTTCTCTCCGATACGGTTATAACTCTGATGCTCAAACCTGAATTGCCAGCGTTCTCCTCCTTTTGAACCATAACCGATAAGAAAATCATTATCTGCGCTACTGGTGTAGGCCGCCTGAATATTCGTATTTGAAAACCGGCTTTGTTCGTCCGCGGCTTGTAATATGGAAAACGGCGATAACAGCAGAATGATTCCAGAAAGTACGGATGTAATACGAGTAAGTTTCATGTCATTATCCCCCGGGAATTGGCAACTGCCTGATAACATTCCTTATAATATTACAGCTAACCTTTTTTGTAAAATATTAATAAAGGAACCTCTGAGACAGGACAACCGCATACTTAAAATCCCGACACCCGCTGTGCCGTTTATAATTGATAAGTCGATCACTTATTTCCTCAGGAGCGCGGGCGCAACGCCCGCCATCGATATCGGCATGCCCGGCTTCAAGCCGGCGACCCTGAACAGCCGATGCGCGCGATGGCGTTGATTTCTACGAAAATTTCCGGTGTGGCCAGCGCGCTGACTTCGACCAATGTGCAAGTGGGGAAGTCGCCGTTGAAATACTCTTCCCTGGCTTTCCAGATTTTATGGTTATTGCTTATATCAGTCACGTAAATGGTCATCATGACGATGTCATCCATGACTCCCCCTGCCGCTTGCGCCAGGTTGCGTATTTTTTTAAAGATAATCCCGGCTTGTTCATATTCATCTGCGCCCTCTATCGTGACCTGGTCGGCGCCACGGGAAGTCATGCCGGAAATATAGACGGTATCCCCCACCCGCAAACAATTGGACCATCGTTTCGGGGCGGGCTCAGCAACCTGCGCAGAAACAATGCGCTGCTTGTCAGTTACCTGTCGGGGCATTGGTCAACCTGCCTATGGTCTTGTCTGTATGATACTCCGGCATATCGTGGTAGTGTGGTCCGTCATAAATTTCCAGCAGCAGGCTGCGCTTTCTGGCCAGGGTCGGACCATGGGGATGGTCTTTCGGATTCATGTAGAAACAACCGGGCGTCAGAATAATATTCGAATCCGTGTATTCATATTCACCTTCCAGGCAGAACATGAACTGGTTTGATGCATGTGAATGTTTGTCGGGGATCCCGGAACCGGCCGGAAAATCCAGCAAGGCCTGGCTGGCGCCGGTAACCTCGTCTTCCCACAGGATATATTGGCGCAGTTCGATATTCTCGAATGTCATCCATTTGTCCGGGTCGAGATTATTGGTATCGATTTTAAGTTCAAGAGTCATAAATTTCTCAAGGTTGTATCCACTTTATGAAATAGTATATAGTATTTTATAAAGAACATTACAGGGTTGCGCCGGCGTATGGCAACAACCACCGCTGCAATCAAAGCGAAGACATTTTCATGAGCTTGACCGGTCTGGAACACTATCATCGTCCGCAGCGTCTGCAGGAAGTGGCGGCGCTGTTAACGCAGTATGAGGATGAAGCGTTAATCGTCAGCGGCGGCACCTTTATCCACGGGCTGGCCGCACGCGGGCTGATTGTCAATATCAAGCGCCTGATTGATATCAACGACCTGGATTTGGCCTACATTGATAGTAACGATGAGCAACTACGCATCGGGGCCACCTGTCTGTTACGGCAATTGGAAAGCAGCCCGGATATACAACAGCAATCCAGTCTTGGCGCGATCCGGGATGCGTTGAAATACCCGCCGCCGCAGATAAAAAATGCCGCCAGTATCGGTGGCAGTGTAGCCTCAGCTTGCCCGTTTCTGGATTTGCCCATCAGTTTGCTGGCGCTCGATGCCGGCATTGTTGCGTATGGTTCGGCGGGCGCCAGAGACATTGCGCTGGAGTCCTTTTTTCTGTCATTGTTCGAAAACGCGCTTAATGAAGACGAGTTGTTGCAGGAAATCCGGGTGCCGCTGAGACAGAACCGCGCCAGCGCGTTTGAGAAACTGGAAACCAACGCCAACGATTTGGCGATCCTGAATGCCGCGGTGGCCGTGAGCGCAAACGGTAATACCTGTACAGACATCAAGGTATTCGTCGGCGGTGGGGTCGGGGAAGTGCCGGTGCGCGCCGTGTCCGTAGAGCAGGCCTTGGGCGGCAAGGCCATGACCCGGACCAAAATCGAGCAGGCGGCTGCGTTGGCCAAAGAGGATGTCGACCCGTTGTCCGATCATCGCGGTTCGTCCCGTTACCGCAAGGCCATGGCAGAGGTGCTGGTGCGGCGCTGTCTGCATCGCTGCCTGGCGCAGTTGGAAATAAGTGGGTGAGCGCAGGATGAAACAACTGGTCAGTCTGAATATCAACGGTGATGTAACAGAGGTTGCCATTGAACCGGGTGCGACGCTGTTACAGGTATTACGGGATGAGCTGCGGTTGCTTGGCCCCAAGCGCGGGTGCGACACGGGGGGGTGCGGTTGTTGCACCGTGTTAATCGATGGTTGTTCCCGGTATGCATGTATGACCTATGCCCTGTCAGTTCAGGGGCGCGCCATCACCACGGTTGAAGGCTTGGCGGCCGGGGCTGACGTGAGCGCTGTTCAACAGGCTTTTGTCGACCAGGGCGCAGTACAATGCGGTTATTGCAGTTGCGGGTTTATCATGGCGGCGGAAGAATTGCTCGCACACAATAACAATCCGTCTGAGACCGAGATCAGACAAGCGATTGCGGGCAATCTGTGTCGCTGTACCGGTTATCATAAGATAGTGAAGGCTATCGGTGCGGCGGCCGGCAGGTAATTCGATATGTCCGAAGCAGCGTATATAGGCGCAAACGTTCGCAACGTCGATGCCCTTGATAAAGTCAGGGGCGGGCGGGGCTATCCGGTCAACGTCACCTTGCCGGGCATGCTGCACGGCAAGTTGCTGCGCAGCAGTTACGCGCATGCGAGGATCCTGTCAATCGATACCACCGAGGCTGAAAAGCTGCCCGGTGTGAAAGCAATTCTGACGCCTGACGATGTGCCGAAGAAGAAATTCAATCCGATTTTTTTTATGCCGGTACAGGGACATGGCGCCAATCACGATATGCAGGTATTGAGCGATGTCGTGCGTTATGCCGGGCAACCCGTCGCGGCCGTGGCGGCAACCTCAATCGAGATCGCCGCACAGGCGCTGGAATTGATTGATGTCGAATACGAAGAACTGCCGGCGCTGTTCAGCGCCGCCGAGGCCATGGCCGAGGGCGCCCCGGCGCTGCATGATTACACACAGAACAATATTGCCAAGCACCCTTTCTTTGAAACCGGCGACGTGGATGCCGCGCTGGCCGACGCGGACCGTGTTTTTGAGCACAGCTACCAGACCCAGCGGGTGCATACCTGTTATATGGAACCGCGCCTGGTTGTGGTGGAATCCGATGCGACCGGCAACCTGACGGTGCACAGTTCCAACCAGCACTTGTTCGGTTTGCGCGAGAAGCTCGCGTTTGTGCTGGATATTCCGGAAAGTAAGATACGTGTTATCAAGCCGCCATATATGGGCGGTGGCTTCGGCGGCAAGTTGGACCTGGGTTATATCGAACCGCTGGCTGCGCTGATGAGTTTGAAGACCGGCCAACCGGTCAGGTTCGAGCACAGCCGGGCCGAAGAGTTTATTACCGGTGCGAGAAACCCGGTACGGATGGAACTCAAGACCGGGATGAAACAGGATGGGACGATTACGGCGCGCTGTGGCAAGAGCACATTTGATGCCGGCGCGTATGCGACCCACGGCTCCACCGTGATCATGGTGCATGGGCTGTTCGGGTTCATGTACACCTATAATTGCCCGAACCGGCGCTGGGAAGGCATCTCGGTACACACCAATAATATGATCAGCGGCGGCTTTCGGGGCTACGGCGCGCCGCAGGCGGCGTTTGCGGTGGAATCGCAGTTGGATGAGATTTGTGAGGAGATGGGGCTGGACCCGCTGGAGGTCCGGATCAGGAATACCCATAAGGAAGGCGAGCCGCATCCGGTTTTCAACCAGGCGTTTACCACTTACCGCCTCGAAGACTGCATCAGACAGGGCGCTGAACGCATCGGGTGGTCTCGCCGCACGAAGCCCAACAGCGATGCCGGCACATTGCAACGCGGACTGGGTATGGCTTGTGTGCCCACCTGGACTTCCAACTGTATCGGACAGCCGGATTTATACGAACATTCGGGCGCGTTGGTGAAGCTGAACCCTGACGGCTCGGCGGATATTGCCACTGCCTGCATGGACATCGGCGCCGGTCAGAACACGGTATTCTGCCAGATGGTGGCGGAAGAGCTTGGTATTCCTTTCGAGCAGGTGCGGATGAGCAATGTCGATACCGGCAACGTGCCGTTTGACGCCCCTACCCATGCCAGTCGGGGTACTTACGCGGCCGGTGGCGCAATCAGGCAGGCTGCGGAAAATGCCAAGCAGAAAATGTTTGAGGTCGCAGCGACCATGCTGGAGGCCAATCCCCTGGACCTGGAGAGCAGGGATGGTAAGGTGTTCGTCAAAGGCAGTAAGGAAACAGCGGTAAGCATCCGGGAAGTCGCGTTTCGGGCGGATTCCCCGTTGATACACGACACCCCCCAGGGACCGCAGCCGGATTCCACCCCGTTCCGCGGCACGATAGTCGGCATATCCAGCCTGAACCCGAACATCACTCCGATACCTTGCGGCGCAATGTTTGTGGAGGTGGCGGTTGATATTGAAACCGGCCAGGTGCAGGTTGACCACGTGGTCTATGCTCATGACATCGGGCGCGTGATCTATCCATCAGGCGCTGAAGGCCAGGTGGAAGGCGCGGTGCAGCAAGGCATAGGTTATGCGCTGATGGAACATGTTCAGTTTGACCCGGATACCGGCGCCTGCCTGACCGGCGATTTCCTTGAGTACAAGATGCCTACTGCGGTGGAGATGCCTGGCAAAATAGAATGTATCTTTATCGAATCAAATGAAGAGACCGGACCGTTCGGCGCCAAGAGTCTGGCCGAATGTTGTCTTATCGTGCCTGCGCCGGCGATTGCCAATGCGATTTATAACGCAGTCGGCGTGCGCGTCAGGGAGTTGCCGATTACGCCTGAGAAAATACTGGCTGGCCTTGGCAGGCTTTGATGTATATTCTATGTCGTTGTGAAAATTGAAAAATCTTTTACTGTTGCCGCTGCCCGCGCAGCAGTCTGGCAGTTTATTACCTCTCCTGAAGCGGTTGCCGCCTGTATCCCCGGTTGTGAGCAGGTTGAAGATACCGGCGAGAACACGTACCAGGCCGTCATCAGAGTAAAAATCGGCATGATTAAGGCCAGGTTTAAGGTAGACATAGAGACCCTTGAAGAATCTCCCCCTGAATTTGCCCGTTACCTGACCCGGGGGTTCGAGGGCGGCAAGGCGAGCAGGCTAAAGGCGGAGAGCAAACTGGTGCTGACGGCACTGGATGAGGCAACAACAGAAGTCACGTACAGCTCGGAAATCAGCCTGCTCGGGCGTTTGGGCAAGTTCAGCCAGGGGATGATGAATAAGGTCGCAGATTCAATCGGTGAGAATTTTGTGCAAGCCCTGCGCAAGGAAATTGAAGTTGGCAAGGAAGCAAAATGACAGTTGCCGCAGTGTCCCGGCAGCATCTTGCTTCCCTGAAGCAAAGCGGCGCTGCAACCATTGCCAACGTATTGCTGATGCAGGGTTTGAAAAACACTTGCATGTCAGGATTGGCTCCGCTGCGCGCGCAACAGGAATCCTTTGCCGGTCCCGCCTATACCCTGCGCTTCATCCCGAGTCGCGAAGACCTGGATGGCCTGGAAAATTATTCGCGCGAGGATAATCTGCATCGGCGCGCGATAGAGGAATGCCCCGCTGGCAGCGTGCTGGTGATTGATGCGATGGACTGTCTGAGCGCTTCCGTAGCGGGGGATATGATGGCGTTACGCTTGAAGATGCGCGGGGTGGTTGCGCTGGTTACTAATGGCGGGTTGCGCGATAGCGCGAGTATTATCGACGCCGGGCTGCCGGCATTTCAGCGCCGGCCTGTGACTCCGGCGACACCCATTGCATTACATCCGGTGGAACTCAACGCGCCGATAGGTTGTGGCAATGTGGCCGTTTATCCCGGTGATATAGTTGTGGGCGATGCCGATGCGTTGGTCGTGGTTCCTGCGCATCTTGCCGAAGACACTGCAATGAAAGCGTCCGCGGCCGCCGAGTATGAAGAGTATGCCCGACAGCGCATTCGCGGGGGACGTTCCATTTTTGGGCTTTTTCCCGCGACAAAGGAAAGCCTGGCAGACTTTGACAAGTGGCAAGAGCAACAGGCTGCGCCCCCGGAGGAGCAAGTATGAAATTCAACATTGACCGGATTCTCGGCGACCTTGGCATAGAGGCCGTTAATCCCGGCGCCTATTGCTCTGCCACAGGCTGGACTTCGATAAATGAGCGCGCCAGTTTCGCGGCGATAAACCCGTCCACCGAAGAGACGACCGCTCTTATAACCAGCGCTACCGAAGAAGATTATCGTCATATCGCTGACAACGCTATAGCCTGCCAGAAAGCCTGGCGCATGACTCCCGCGCCGCAACGGGGCAAGCTGGTGGCGCGCATCGGCGAGCTTATGAAGGATAAGTTGGAGGAGCTCGGCGCGATTGTCTCCATTGATACCGGCAAATCCTTGATGGAAGGCAAGGCTGAAATCAACGAGTGTATCGATATGGCCATGCTCGCGGCCGGGCAATCCCGCATGTTGTACGGCTTTGCGCAACAATCCCAGCGCGAAAAACATAGAATGTATGATCAATGGTTGCCGCTGGGAGTCGCCGGCATCATCACCGCATACAATTTTCCTGCCGCGGTATGGGCGCAGAATGGTTTCCTGTCAGCTATCTGCGGCAACACCGTCATCTGGAAGCCCAGCCCCAAAGTTCCTCTGACAGCCTTGGCCTTACAGCGTTTGGCCAACCAGGCGATGCAGGATACCGGATCAGACGGTGTGTTTTCGCTGTTTATCCCGCAAGATAATGCGCTTGCCAACCGGCTGCTGGAGGACCGCCGCATTGCGCTGGTGTCATTCACGGGGTCCAGCGCGGTGGGCAAACACGTAGCTGCCGTGGTGGCTGAAACTCCTGGACGCCGCTGCCTGCTCGAGTGTTCCGGAAATAACGGCTGCATTATCGATGAAACAGCAGACTTGAAACTGGCGGCCCGTTCTGTCACCTTCGGCGCGGTGGGGACTACGGGGCAGCGTTGCACCAGTACCCGACGTTGCATTGTTCATAAGGATGCGGCCGAAAAATTTGTGGACTACCTGGCCAGGTCATTCTCACAAATCACCCTGGGAGACCCGCGTGAGGAAGCTGCGCTGGTCGGGCCGCTGATAGATCCAAAAGCCATAGATGATTTTGCCGCCACAATCGCCGCGGCAGTCGAAGCGGGCGGAAAAGTGGTTTATGGCGGCAAGCGGCTTGAACGCCCCGGTTATTTCGTCGAACCGACCATCATCACCGGTTGCGACCCTGACTGGCCTTGTGTGCAGGAGGAGACCTTTGCGCCCATTGTATTTGTCATGACGTATCAGTCATTGGATGAGGCCATTGCCATTCATAATAATGTCGCCCAGGGCCTGGCCTCCGGCATACACAGCAGCAATGTCTTTCATATTGAACAGTTCCTGTCCGCCGCCGGCAGCGACTGTGGCATCGCCAAGGTCAATATGGGAACAACCGGGGCAGACGTAGGCGCCGCTTTTGGCGGAGAGAAAGAAACCGGTGGCGGACGCACTGCCGGGTCAGATGCCTGGAAAGGCTATATGCGCCGGCAGAGCGTGTGCATCAACTGGAGCAGCGCCTCTCCCTGGGACAGGATTATCGAGCTGTAAGCGAAGCATGCTCTACCTGAATAGCTCAGATATGGTTCGCCCCGGTATTGCAAGCGTAAGGGTAGCCCGAATATCTCAGATATGGTTCACACCGGTATTGCAAGCGTAAGATTTGCATTGGCAAAGTAGGCATTGCGGCACGGGAAAGTGATCTTTGATCAGTCCCGATAAGCTTATTCGGAGGTTTCCCAGACAGCGTAATCAATAAGGCAGGTCCGCCAGCTTGTTCAGATGGTGCCTGATCGCGGCAACTGCGGCTTTTTTGTCCGATTCCATAACGGCATCCAATATCGCCTCATGTTCGCTTTGTACTTCCTGCAATTTCTCCGGGCCGGTAATCATTAAAAACCACAGCGGGTTGGATCGCTGCTTGAGGAAGTTGGCCAGTTCAACAAGAACAGGATTTTGGCTGGCCTCCGCTAAAATGCCATGGAATTCATGATCGATTCTCATCAATTCCTTGCGATTATTTTTTTTCACGTAGGCGCGACCTTGCTCCATCAGTGATTTCATGTGATTGACCTGGGCAACCGTCGCATGGGTCGCGGCAAGTCTGACGACCTCGGCTTCAATCACCAGGCGAACATGGATCAACTGCTTCAACTCTTCTGTCGACCACCCGGAGATGATCATCCCTTTACGGGGTATGACCTCAATGAGACGGTCCCGTTGCAGATTGGAGAGTGCGCTGCGTATCGGTGAGCGGCCAAAGTTAACCAGTTCACACAGCTCGGCCTCGGTGTACAGTTTACCCAGGCTCAACTCGGAGTTGAGAATTTTCCATTTAAGCGCTTCGTAGGCCAGCGCGCTTTGTGATGCTTTTTTTCCTGACATCGCCATGATGTTTCAATTCCTGACGTTAAGAGCTTCCGGCTGGCGTCTTGCAGTCATTTCCATGTTCATGTGTGTATCATGCCCTCCCGGAGATTACAAGACGCAGGAGTCAAGGGTCAGAATCCCTTGCGTGTCAAAAATTCATCGTGTCGGGCAAAATCGTATTCAGGCAGAAAAAACTCTTCCGGTGGCAGTGGTCCCCACTGTGTGGTTTCGTCAGCCGTGCCGGTGAAATAGACCGGCTGGTAGGAGGCATTGACCTTATCCGTATCGGTATAATGCTCTATGCGATTGCCAAACGGATCAAACCAGTAATCGTAAATCAGGCTGCCCAGGTAATGGCGCCCGTAGCCGACATCCAACTGCCAACCCTTGGACAGCAGGTAGTCGTGGGCGCTGGCAACCGCGTCAAAATCACACATCTCAAAAGAAGTATGGTGACAGCCGATGCGAGGGGCGCCGCTCACCAGCAGTACGTGATGGTCGACGAACTCATCGCCCCGGTCAAACCGCAAAAATGTGGCCAGCACGTTATCGGCATTGCCGGGTTCACAAATATGATCTGAAGCAAGCAGGCCAAAATACTCCATATACCATTCAACATCATCCTGCTGTTTGAGTGTATAGGGAACCAGGTGCCCGAGTTTATTGACCAGGCCGGGTTCGTGGCGGCTGGGCCGGAGATTGGTATTGAAGCGGCGCTTCCTGTCCATGAAGTTGAGTTCATACGACTCGCGTAAAGGCAGTTCATCCACCGGTTTCATCCCATGCGCGACGTCCACATGAAACCCACCTGGTGTGACCAGGCGCACTCGCTTGCCGCCGGCCGGCCCGTCTATATCTTCCACAGCAGACGCGCCGGGCACTTTCGCTGCCGCATGTAAATCATCCTCAGTTGCGGCCTCGAAGGTGTAACTGATGATTTTGTTTTGCGAACTCTGTTTCGCCACATAGATATAAGGTATGGAAGAGGCGCCGCGAAAATACACACTGTCGCTGGTCCGATATGCCGGAACCATGCCGAAATCAGTTAAAAACGTTTCCATCAGGGCAAGGTCAGGAACACCCATGGTAACGTAGGCAATTTGTTTGCAAGCAATCATCGTTTTACCAGAAATCATAATTCCGGAGAGACTATGCCCAAGTCCATTCCCGGCTCAAGCACGGAACAGACCCCGGTCTGGTGAGCGCATCGGAAAACCAGTGCGACACTGTATCCAGGAAACTCTGACTCAATCACAGAGTTCCTGAGCGAAGTAAATATACCACACTCCAAACCGTTATGATCAGGGTGCGGCGTAAGCCGATTAGGTGTAGGCGACATTCGGGCTTACCGACGAGCGCATGCGAAAAATCCTGGCTGAGTGCTGTAATATACTTGCGAAATAACAAAAAACTTCTCAGGATTTCTGTTATGAAATCAGCAATCATTATTCACGCAGCAGAAGAAGGCGGCTACTGGGCTGAGGTTCCTTCTATTCCTGGCTGTGTCACACAGGGTGATACCATTGAAGAACTGTCATTTAACCTGAGGGAAGCTGTAGATGGATGCTTTGACGTTCTTGCAGAGAATATAAAAACTATTGTGGAACAGGAATAGCGTGAATTTGACTAAGTTTGCTCTTTATCGATAAATTCGTCTTTAGCCTTACTCAACCGGAGGCTAGGCAGTTCGCCCGCTGCCCGGATTCTGAATGAAAATTCCTCCCTCTTTTAGCCCGGAATATCTCAAAGCTCGGTATCGTTGGCGCATTTGGCCTGTTTGGCGTATTTTTGAAGCGCTGATATAGCCTTCAAAATCATCCTCAAAGGGGTATGCCCGTGCTTCAAAGGTAACTGATTGATTTTATTGAATACGTGCTGGCCCGTAGGCACTACAACGGTTTCTTCTGACGCCCGCGTTGATAAATAAGGAGTTTTCAAATAAATTGCGCTCTAAAACCGTCGTAGTCGGGACAGATGGTATAATTAACCAGGATGCATGCAAGAAAAAAAGTCAATCCGTATACGCCCGGCGCTGGCGCAACTCCGCCCGTCTTGGCCGGGCGAGTAGCGGAACAGCGCGCATTAAATAAAGGGCTAAACAGAATCTGTCACCCTGACGGACCGTATGCGCCCAAACATATACTGATCAGTGGCCCCCGGGGCGTCGGAAAAACAGTTCTTCTCAACTGGGTAGAAAAAGAATTTGCCGGTAAATTCAGTACCGGAAATATAATCAGCACACATTCCCGAAACATCAGGACAATTACGGATCTGGTCAGCGTGTTGGACAAGAATGTCATAGACAATTCCATACTTTACGGATGGCACGCGGGAGGGGGTATCGTTACAGGGTCGGGAGAATATGGCAAAACTCCAGTTCCCCATGTTGTCACCCCGCCATGGGAGCATCTGCTGGAACAATCATTGTTGTCGAAACATGCCGTGCCGGAAGGCGGGCCTGCCACTGATATGCCTCCGCTCCTGGTGACCATTGATGAGGCGCAAAACCTGACAGGAGAATCAGCGGGCGCAATTGCAAATCTGGCCCAAAGCGCCAATCGTTACAAGGCGCAGATATGTTTCATATTGGCGGGCACGCCGGAATTAATGAGCCACCTGACGTCTGTCGGGCCCAAAGACCCTTCAACCGGGAAGACAATGACGGCTACATTTATTGAGCGCGCCGATAAGGTTTACCCTGGCCTGCTTGATAAAGACGCTTCCTTTGAGGCGCTGTTTACGCCGTTTCAGGAAGAGAAATGGCAAATCGATGATGCCGTGATGAACGATATCCTTGCCGATGCACAGGGCTACCCCTGGTTTATTCAGCTATGGGGAGAAGGGCTTTGGGATAATGGCCTTAATGACAAAAAAATCAACCGAGCGGTCATGGAAATGACGAAGGACAAAGTAATTCGTGAACGGATATCTCTCTATCAGGCCAGATTGAATGAATTAAACGATCCCCTGAGTGAAGATATTGGGGGCAGGCAGGTGCTGCGTGCAGCCAGGGTGGTCGCCGAACGCTTTTTGTCTCAGGACAATGCCCCCATGTTGGAAACAGAATTAACGCAAACATTGGATACGCTGGAAGAAGCAGGGATTTCATCCAATGCGCACAAATCCCTGAAAATGCGATTTCTCCACACAGGGTTCCTGGTAGAAGGCCCCGCATACGGAGATCTTCCCGCTTCTGAACAGATGTACTGGCGGTCCGGGATACCTTCTCTTGCGAATTTTGTTATCCGATCAACCTCACACTTGACGACAGCGCCTGAGCCTGATGATGCGGCACTGCCAAAGCCATGACGGAGGCGTCAGGCAGCTTGCCGACATTGCGACCCTGCCAGCTATATGAGATTAATGGGTTATATCCAGAGCCGACGATATAGCGAAAGGCGGGTAAAGTCAGACCAGTTTTGATATTGATAAATCCACATATTAATCACCACATGATTTAAGGCAATTATGGGACTTATTCACCGCATAATTTACGGTGATTGGAGTGATTAATTGCCGCAAGGCTCTGCCGCGCTCCAATGCAATCAGGGTGAGAATCGACTGACCTTGACCTGACTAGTCTGACCAGATATAGTGGTTTTCATGAGTATTGTGTATTCGACTTATGAAGCCAAAGCGCGGTTCTCCGAGGTGTTGCGTCATGTGCGGGAGGGCAGGACGGTGACAGTGTCTTACCGGGGTGAACCGGTGGCTGAAATTCGGCCTACTCAACAAGGTCCTGAGAAAATAGAGGACAGGCTGGAAGAGCTCGAACGGCGCAGGGTCATCGTGCCTTCGGGTAAGTCCAAGCGGCCACTTTCAGTGTTGGCCTCCCGTCCTGGGGCATTGAAACGTTTTCTCGACGAGCGCAACAAATGAGTGTTGCCTATGTGGACACCTCTGCGCTGGTTGCCGTGGCCTTCGATGAAAGCAGTGGCGCGGCAATGGTTAATCAGCTTGGCGATATCCCATATCTGCTGTCATCGAACCTGCTTGAAGCGGAACTCCGGTCTGCCTGCTTGCGCGAAGGTATCAACTTCTCCCCGGCTATCTTCTCCAACCTTAAGTGGGTATTACCCGACCGGCCACTGGTTCCTGAGATAACAGCAGTCCTTGAAGCCGGGTACTTGCGCGGCGCTGATTTGTGGCATGTGGCTTCGGCGTTGTATGTTGCAAGGGAACCGGAACAGATGTGGTTCCTGACGCTGGATGCGCGGCAGCGTTCTGTCGCCGAGGCAGTCGGGTTCAAAGTCTGATCATTCCAGCCGCGTCTCATGTCAGAGAGAGATAGGGCAACACTGTTATTCCGGTGGATTATGTGCGACCCCCCCACAACGCCCGCCAGTGGTTGACCATGTAAAATGGTATGGACAGTACCGGCTTTTCATATTGCAGTGGCGCTGTTGATATTTTAATTCCCCATTCCTGGTGTTTTTCCTGGAGAAACAGGTGCAGGCTTTTCAGTCTGCCGGTTTTTCCCGCTTTTACCTCTATCGGGACCAGGTCGGTATCGGACTGGCAGACATAATCAATCTCGGCGCTGCTGTTTTTGGCCTCCCTGGCCCAATAATACAGCGCCGGTTTGTCGAAACAGTCCTGGCTGGCGATGAGTTCCTGTCCTACGAATTGTTCCATTAATGCCCCCCGGTAAATCTTCATAAGGTCTTTTTCCAGGATAATATCCGAAGCCAGGCCGCATAGATTTTGCATCAAGCCGACATCTAGAAACAGTACCTTGAAAAAACGTTCGTTGATGTTTGCTCCGAGGGGCAAACCCTCCGCAGAGGATCTGATCACTTTGTGATAGACGCCGGCCAGCGCCAGTAGATCCAGAGCGTTTTTTGTATTTTTTGACAGTTCGTCGGGGTCCACCTTGACGTATTTGAATTTGTGACCCACCTGTTGCACAGCGGATTGAAAGACCTTGCCGATGTGTTCCAATCGTCCGAATTTTACATACTTGTTGAAATCATCCCGGTAGGTTTGCAGTAGTGAGGTCTGAATACGGCGACAGCGCTCATAACTGCCGGACTGCCGGTATTCTGCCACGACTTCCGGCATCCCGCCGATCAGCAGGTACTCTCTTACCCTGTTGAGCATCGCATTGTGAACAGCCGGTTCCGCGAACAAAGCCCGATCATGCGCAAGCGCTTCCACTGCTGACTCCTGTCCTTGGGCAAACAGAAATTCCTCAAAACTCATGGGCTTCATATGAAGGTATTGCACGCGTCCCACCGGCATCGAAAACCCGCTTGCGTTCAAGGCTAACTCCAATAATGAACCTGCTGCAACTACATGAAGTTCCGGCGTTTGTTCATAAAAATAACGCAAGGCAGCAACAGCTTTGGGAAATGCCTGGATCTCGTCAATAAAAAATAATGTTTTGCCGGGAACTACCTTTTGTCCAGTCAGTATTTCGACCTTGTTCAGTATCTCCTGAGGCTTCATGCTGTTGAATATCTCCGCAACCTGAGGTTCCGCTTCAAGATTGATAACGGCCATATCGGAGAATTCCTGTTTTCCGAACAGGCTCACGGAATAAGACTTGCCTACCTGGCGCGCGCCACGGATTAATAACGGCTTGCGTCGGGAATCATTTCGCCACTCTCGCAGCACAGCATCAATAGAACGCTTCATGGTTGGTGTCACCGACAAAGAAAACGGCAATATACTGCTGAACAGTCAAAAATACAAGGTTAAAAAAGAGCTTTTCAGTCTAAAATACAAGGTATAAAAGGCCATTGTTGGATTACGCTGGCAAAACCTGGATTTATCGACTATAGCAACGACTAACAAACTGCGCTCAGGGTTAGAAGCGATAAGTATTGACACATGATTAAAGCAGCAATATGGTGGCTACATCATGATTGTACGCACTCAAATCTCCCTTGAATCCGAATTTCACAGCCAGATTCGAATGCGCGCCGCGGCATTGGGTATCTCCTTCGCTGAATACATTCGTCGCCTGATTGGGCATGAACTGAAGGAGATGCCTAGAGAGATTGATCGTTCTGTCATCTTCGATCTCGGCATATCAGAACCATCCGATATTGCAAAGCATATAGATCAAATGATCTCGAAAGCCATCGCTGCCGGCAGACCCGGCGCTTCCTTACTTCCTTTGCGCTTATGTAACGTAAGGGGATCTCACGCGTGATTGCATTTGATGTTGACTTTGCTGTTTTTCGTTATGGTCGTGGCCGTAAGGTCGCATTTGAGGTATTGAGGTAAGACTCGGCATGATGAGGGGGGGGGGTTCTATGCACCGTAAAATAACCGTAACAGTGGTTTTTCTGTCGCTCCTGGCGCTGCCGGCGGCGGCGCAATACGAATTGGAAAAAAAGACATGGAGAGAAGTCGAAGCAGCGCTGAACAGTGGTATAACGACCGCAATCATTACGATTGGGGCCACCGAACAGCATGGGCCTCATCTTGCGCTGGCAGCCGACTCTGCTTCGGGCGACTGCCTGGCGCCGGAGATAGCCGAACGAGTGGGACAAGCTCTTGTCACACCCAACATCCGGTTAGGCATCTCGCCTCATCACATGCATTTCCCCGGGACGATCAGCGTACGCGGCCGGATACTCAAATCCCTGGTCTATGAATATGTTCACAGTCTCGCGTGGCATGGGTTTCGGCATGTTGCCATTATCCCGACCCACGGTACCAATTTCGGTATGGCCGGTGAGCTGGAACAGGAACTTCGAGTCCTCTATCCGCATGTGAATATTTTTTCCTTTTCCGATGCTGATGCTTTTCTCGACGCGCTGTCCGATACTTCAAAACGGCTGGGAGTCGATCTTGTCGCGGCGGGCGGTCACGCCGGCCTGACAGAAACGGCTTTGATGCTGGCCTGCCAACCGGAACTGGTCGACTTGGAGAACGCTGAACAGGGTTTCATGGGGGATTTCCGGGCGATGGGTGAAAAGCTGAACCGCGACGGTACCCATAGCATCTCGCCGATTGGCGTTCTGGGTGATCCCCGCGGCGCCACTGCCGAGGCGGGACAGGCATACTTCGACAGCTTGGCAACGCTGCTTGCCGGCTACATTGTAGAACGGCGGGAAGGATGGACGCCCCAACTCCCGGGCGATTTGCCTTACGGCGGCTTGCCGGAACCTGATGGCGACCTGGCCGATGCCGTCCGGGCGCGCCGAGACGGTGATTTCGACCTGGCCCGGCAACTGCTGGATGAGAAACAGCGGGAAAAGCCCGGCGACCCCATGATTGTCATGGAACTTGCGAGGACAGACACCCTCGAAGACAGAATTGATACGGCCCGACAGCGCCTGGAGTCATTGCTTGCCGAAACGACCGGTAATGAGACACAGGAGAAAATTCATGACGAGCTGGCGCTGATTTCCACCTACCACGGCAGGTTTTCCGAGGCCGCAGAACACAAGCTGGAAGCCAAACGTCTACGGGGCTTGCGCAACGATCCGGCGGGTGAAGGGCTTAAGCTGTTCTACATCGCTTATTTCCAGGCCGAAACCGGCCGGGTTGACGCGGCGATTGAAAGCTATGGGCAGGCGCTGGAACTGGCGCGGGACCCAAGCGACATAAATCTGGATATCGAGCACCTGGTCGGTCTGGCCCTGGTCAAAAAAGGGCGGCTGCTCGATGCCGGCCAACGGTTGCGGGTGATCGGCGACTCGGTGAACGACCCTGAATTCCGCTCCCATATTCGCCGCTTCTACCACCTGAACGGCGAAATTCTGCTGCGCCGCGACCGACCGGAAGATGCGGTAATCAACTTCCAGGGCGCGTTGAAGGTATATGACCACCCCCTGTACCGTGAAAGCATGGCCCGGGCCAGGTGGCAGGCCGGCGACCTGGAGGGCGCTATCGCCGAACTGGAAAACCTGGTCGCCCTGACCGACCCCAGGTTGGACATTCCCATCCATTATGTAAAAGCCCATTATCAACTGGGCCAACTGTATGAACAGCAGGGAGACAAGGTGCGGTCCCGGGATTGGTATCGTCGCTTTTTACAGTTCTGGGACGAGAGTGATATGGACCTTGAGGAAATCCGGGCGGCGCGGGAACAACTGGTAGCTGACTGATTGTGGGCTCAACGCCCCACCGGTAGTCGGGCCGGCGCGGCCAGCACTAGCGCCGGCCGCTATGCTGTGATACGCAACGGCATCAATACCTGTACTCAAACCCGGCGCCGAGCTTGAAATCCGAGTCATAGCCGCCGCTAATGACGGTTTGCTTGGTAATCTCATAACTGAACTGGGCTCGATACTCATCATCGGTATTCCAGTCCCAGTGAAAGCGCAGACGGTCTGTCAACTGTATTGCACTATCCAGTTGCAGACGGAAATGACCGGAAGAATCGATGCGCAACTCTGAATCGATCAGCATCGGCAACGTATAGCGAATCCCGGCAATGCCCCTGTTCTGCTCGTGGGCGCGCTCTTTCTCAAAGCCGGCGCCGGCATACACGGCAAAGAATCGGGTCAACTGTCTTTGCATCGTAAGATCGACATCGTATTCGTTGTCGTAGTCAAAATCATACTCCAACTCAATACCGTAACGCCTGTTATATGCCCATAAACGCCCGGACATCATCTGCGACTGGAATGACATATCCGCAAAGTAGTACCAGGGATTGTCATTGTCACGGTGATGACGGTAGAAAGCCGAGTTACGGTAGTCATCCTGGGCGGCGGGCAGGTAACTCACCACCCGCGCCATACCGCTTTTCATGTGGTAGAGGTTATGGCAGTGGAATAACCAGTCCTTTTCTTCATCGGCGGCAAATTCAATTGTCACTGTATCCATGGGCGGCACGTTCACAGTATGCTTCAACGGCGCGAATTCACCCTGGCCATTCAGCACGCGAAAGAAATGGCCGTGCAGATGAATGGGATGGTGCATCATCGTTTCGTTGATTAGATTAAAACGCACAATTTCGCCTTTGTTTATCCTGATCTTGTCGACCTCGGTCAGGGTTTTGTTGTCGAACGACCAGGTGTATCGTTCCATGCTGCCCGTTAGCGTCAGGTCGATTTCCCTGGTTTTCCGGCCCGTGTCAAATCCAGTGGGCTGCTTCGCTTTGAGGTCGGCATATTCGCTCGAATGACGCATATGAGCATGACTACCGGAATGGGTTGTACCGCCGTGCGCGTGGTTGTGACTTCCGTGCCCCATCAGGTAGAGATTGGGTTTTGCCGCAGGCAGAACAGGAACCGGTTCGCCTGTGCCCAGGTAATAGGAGGCATGGCCTGAGCCGTCCTCGGCGGTTGCTCGCAGTTCATAACGTTTGGCAGCGCGCACTTTAATAAGGACATCATAGGTTTCCGCGGTGGCCAGCCGCAAGCGTTCTATGGTTGTCTCCACTACGGGGACGCCATCGGCTTCTATCAGGAGCATATCGCCGCCACTGAACTCGACATTGAAATAACTGGAGGCGGACGCGTTGATAATTCTAAGCCTTAGAGTTTCTCCCTGTTTCACCTCAGTGTTATGCATACTCTGCTTGCCGTTAACAAGGAACGCGTCATAACCCACATCGGACAAGTCCATGGGTCCCATGCGGATCCAGGCGCCTGCCAGCCTGTTCCGAATCGCCTGGCGGCCATGTTTCAGGACACCTTGCCAGGATTGAACGGTATCTTTTTTCAGTGCGTAGTAATCCGCATCGCGCTTGAGGTTGCGCAGCACGGTTTCCGGGTATTCATCGGTCCAGTCCGACAGTACCAGGACCAACTCCCTGTCGTACTTGCGGATCTCATCCGGATCGCGAAACACCAGCGCGCCATACAACCCCCGTTGTTCCTGCAGGCCGGTGTGGGCATGATACCAGTAGGTGCCGGTATGGGTGACCGGGTATTCGAATGTCAGCGAACTTCCAGCCGCAATAGGGGGTGTGGTCAGATAGGGGACGCCATCCTGGTCGTTCGGCAGGAGCACGCCGTGCCAGTGGATAGAGGTTTCCACCTCCATCCGGTTATTGAAGGTGATTCTGAGGGTGTCATCCAGGTTGGCTTGAATGGTCGGGCCGCGAATATTGCCATCGATGACCAGCGCGGTGATTGTTTTGCCGGTTACGTTGATTGCGCGGTAATCAATATCGAATTCGTAGTTTACAACCTCAGCTTCACTTATGTTCGACAAGGGCAGGATAATCAACCACAATGCAAAATTGAAAAGAAATCTAAGCATGTATTGCCATAGTATCATCACCGGCTGTCTAAAGGCAGAAGAAGAGACAGGCGCCGGTCAGGGTCAGGAGACAGGCTGACAAGCAAACGTGAAGGAACTACTATTTTGCGGCCAGTTTAGTCACCTCAATGCAGTTTCAATCTCGGTCGCGTGCGCGCTGCGAAGAAGCTGGCAATGCGGAGATAAATGGTTTTCGTCAGGCCGAGTACCGATAACAGGTGCATCTGGTAAAGCGACAGGTAGGCCCAGCGCGCCAGGCGTCCTTCGAAAGTGATGACCCCCAGGGCTTTGCCCATCAATGTGCCGACTGCGGATTGATCGGCAATAGAAACCAGGGAGCCCCGATCCCTGTATTTGAAATGCGCCAGCGGCTGATCGGCCAAGCGGCGCCGGACCTGTTTGACCATGAACGCGGCCTGCTGGATGGCGGCCTGGGCGCGCGGGGGAACCGGTGTGTCTTTGCCGGCCCAGAGACAACTGGCGCAGTCGCCCAGTACGAAGATATTGTCGTATCCGACTGCCTGTAGCGTATCGTCGACCCGGATGCGTCCGATCCGATCATGTTCAAACTGCCCGAGTGACCGGACCGCATCAGGCGCGGCAATCCCGGCGGCCCAGATCTTCAGGTGCGCAGCAACGGTTCGGCCATCGTCCAGTGTGATACCGTTATCGGTTACCTGAGTTACGCGGCTGTTCAATACTACATTAATCTTGAGATTCTCGAGCTCGCTCCGGACCGCACGCGACAAACGATCGGGCAAGCCCGGAACGAGCCGGTCACTTGCTTCGATGACGCTGATATGGACATCATCGGGAGGGATCAGGGTGTCAATGCCGTTATGCGTTGCCTCGCGCAGTTCTGCGGCCAGTTCCACGCCGGTGGCGCCACCGCCAACGATGGCGATATCGATGGAATCGCTGTTATCCGCCAATGCCCCACTGCCATAGCGCAAACACAGGTTTAAAAATTCACGATGCAGAGTTTGTGCTTGCTTCCTGTTATCCAGGAACAGACAGTTTTCAGTCACGCCCGGAATGCCGAGATCGGAGCAGACACTACCGATGGCAAGGACCAGGGTGTCATAGCTCAGGGTGCGCCTCGGTGTTAAGGGTTTCCCGGCATCATCCGCGACGGGGTCAAGTATGACTTCCTGTTTTTCGGTATCAACCCCCGCAAGATATCCGAGCCGGAATTGATAATTATTCCTTTCCGAATGCGATAAAAAACTGACTTCGTCATCACCTATGCCGCGCGAGCCTGCGGCAAATTCATGCAATGACGGTTTCCAGACATGGGTCAGCGTGGCATCGATCAGTATTACCGAGACTTCCGGTTTGGAACGGAATTCCCGTCCCAGCTTTGTTGCCAGGTGGATGCCCGCGACACCACCGCCGACGATGACAATGTCATGGGTGGCAGGAGGTTTCGTGTTCACTTCAGGCGGCGGCAGCCGTCGAGGGCAGGCCCGACAGCGCCATCGCGAGCTCTTCCTCGGAATATTCCTGGTCGTACAGTTTGCCGGCAAAATAATCCATATAGGCCTGCATGTCGAAATTTCCATGGCCGCAGAGGTTGAACAGGATTGCCTTGCTGTTGCCTTCTTCCTTGCATTTTATTGCTTCCTCTATCGCCGCGACAACCGCGTGGTTGGCTTCCGGCGCCGGGATTATCCCTTCTGCTCTGGCGAATTGTATGCCTGCCTCAAAACATGCAGACTGCGGGTATGAACGCGGGTGCACCAGGCCCAGTTCAGCCGTCTGGCTGACCAGTGGTCCCATACCGTGATAACGCAAACCGCCGGCATGGAATCCGGGGGGAACGAATTTCGACCCCAGGGTATGCATTTTGACCAGCGGCGTCAGGTGGCCGGTGTCGCCAAAATCATACGCATACCTGCCTTTGGTCAGCGTCGGGCAGTTGGCCGGTTCCACCGCGATGATATGTACGTCCTTACCGCCGCGCAGTTTCTCTCCGAGGAACGGAAACGCGATGCCGGCGAAGTTACTGCCCCCACCGGTGCAGCCGACGATGATATCGGGATAGTCATCAGCCATCTCCAGTTGTTTCATGGTTTCCTGGCCGATCACGGTCTGGTGCAACAGCACATGGTTCAGCACACTGCCCAGCGCGTAGCGAGTGTCGTCCCGCTGTATCGCCCGTTCCACCGCTTCGCTGATGGCAATGCCCAGACTGCCGGTGCTGTCCGGATTTTCAGCGAGCACCGCCCGGCCCGCTTCAGTGGTGTCGCTGGGACTGGCGATGCAGGTGGCGCCGAAGCTTTCCATGAAGGCGCGGCGATAGGGTTTCTGGTTGAAACTCACCTTCACCATGTAGACTTCGATTTCCAGTCCGAAAAATGAGCCGGCCAGCGACAGCGCCGAACCCCACTGGCCGGCGCCCGTTTCGGTGGTGATGCGCTTCACGCCTTCCTGCTTTGAATAAAACGCCTGGGGCACGGCAGTATTGGGTTTGTGCGACCCGGCCGGGCTTACCCCCTCGTACTTGTAATAGATGCGCGCCGGCGTATCCAGCGCCTGTTCAAGTCTACGCGCCCGGTACAGGGGTGATGGCCGCCATTGTTTGAGTATGTCTCTTACCGGTTCCGGTATATCGATGTAGCGCTCGCTGCTGACTTCCTGTTCGATCACCGCCATAGGAAACAACGGCGCAAGGTCGTCCGGCGTGATCGGCTGGCCGGTCCCGGGATGCAGTACCGGTGGCGGTGGTTCGGGCAGATCCGCGGCAATATTGTACCAGGATGTAGGTATATCAGTTTCTTGTAAGAGGTATTTGATTGAGTCGGTCATGTCCTGTATTTCCTTTTGTTGGCGTTATTGATAACGGCAGTTTGTCACAGATACAAAAGAAGGCAAGTCATAATGACTGTTCGGAAACATTTTCCGTGCCGTCTTGTCTGCGCTTGCCTTTTGTGTTCTTGATCATATCCAGGAAATTCCTGATGGTGATGCGTTTAATCTCTTCGATCTGGCCCGCCCAGCCTTTGTCCTTGCCCACAAATACGGTCAGTCCTTCCATCGCCGCGCACATATACAAGGCCATGCGTTCCGTCTCCTTCCTGGTCAGCGTCGGGTTGATCTGCGGGATGAGCTCGTTCAGCGGCAGCCTTGCCTTGGCGTACAGTTCATCCACCAGTTCGGCCACGCGGGGTTCATGATTTCCAAGCGCCCACAGTTCTGGAAAGAAAATGGTGGTTTCCCGGGTGCTCAGGTCATCAATCCAGAATTTCAGCACTGCCAGCAGTTGTTTTTCGGGAGAGCGCCCGGCAACCTGCCGGCGGCTCTCGAATTCCACCAGGTAATCATTGATTACGTATTCCACCAGATCATGCAACAGATCTTCCTTGGTACGGTAGTAATAGTTGAGGTTACCAATGCTGATGCCGGTGCGCGCGGCAACCCTGCGCATTGTAAAGCCGGTATACCCAGCTTCCATGAAAACCTGTCTGGCCGCATCCAGGATGCTGATCAGGCGGGTAATGCCTTTCTCCTGGGTAGCCGTGCCGGACCGGTTCAGGGGTTTGCGTTCTCGTATCAGCATCGGTTTTTGTTCCGCATTTTGCAATTATTCTAAAGCGGCAAGGGTTTTTTCACAATATTTTGTATAGGACTATTGACCTATTAAGACATCTGTCCTAAAATAGCCTGTGTAAGAATGTTCGGGTACAAAATCGTTTCTTCAACAGCTATCCGAGGGGGTATAAAATGATAAAACGAAGCATGCTCATTCTGGTGACGCTCGCCATTGCCGGGCCGGTCAACGCCCAGGTGCTGGAAGAGATCATCGTCACCGCGCAAAAGCGTGAACAGAATATCCAGGATGTCGGCATCGCCATCACCGCGTTTTCCGGTGACCAGATGCGCCAACTGGGTTATACCAATGCCCAGCAGATCACTGCGCTGGCGCCCGGCGTGCATACCGTGCAGCCGAACGGCGAAGCGAACTACGCGCTTGCTATTCGCGGGGCGGCCAACAGTGACTTCGTCGCCAACCAGGAAAGCCCCGTATCACTCTATGTGGATGAGGTGTATATCTCGCAGATGTCCGGCGCCGGGTTCATGCTGTTCGACATGGAGCGGGTGGAGATCCTGCGCGGGCCGCAGGGCACTTTGTACGGCCGTAACGCTACCGGTGGCCTGGCTCACTTCGTCACCAACAAGCCGGAACAGGAGTTCGGTGGCTACGGACAGGTTACCGTGGGCGAATATGACCAGGTGAAATTCCAGGGCGCAGTCACCGGCGCGCTGACAGAGGGGCTGTCCGCCCGGCTGTCCGTGTCCACCCACCACAATAGCGGTTACGTGGAAAACCGCCTGGACCCGGGCGATGACCTGAACAATGCCAATGACTATGCCGGCAGGATGCAACTCCTGTTTGAGCCGAACGAAGATTTTTCCCTGCTGTTGAACGCCCGCTATTCGCTGCAGGAGATCCGCACCGGTTTCTTTGAGAATGTCAGCGGCTCGTTGGATGCAGCGGGCAACGGCGTTAAGGAAGACAATTGTGCGCTGTACACAAACTTCAACGGCTATTGCGATGACGACGGCGACAACTTCGCCGGCGACTACGACAAGCTTGGCCACAATGACCTGGAAACCTACGGGTTTACCGGTACCCTGAAATGGCAACTGGGCGACAACCTGCTAACCGTGATTATGGATCGCCAGGGAGTGGAACGCGACTATATTGAAGATTCAGACGCCAGCCCCCATGCCGATTTCAACTTTTTTCTCAATACGGACGCTGAGCAGTGGTCCACCGAGATCCGCCTGGACGGTGAAACCGACTCGCTGCGCTGGGTAGCCGGATTTTATTACCTGGATATCGATATTGCCGACGCCAACGGCGCGGAGATACCTGGGCTGGGTACGGACAGCGCCGGCACGGGCGGCAATCCTATCGGTGTCGGGACTTTTGAGAGTTTCGGCTTCGATCCCGTCAGCGCCTTTCTGGCGGCAGGACTTTTTGGTCTGTCCGGCCCGGCGCTGGGGCTGCCCGACCCGGCTGATGCGTATGTCGGTGTTGACAATCCGTACCGGCAACAAAAGGATTCCTGGTCGCTGTTCGGCCAATTGGAGTATGAACTCAACGACCAGTTTACGATCATTGGCGGTTTTCGCTGGATTGACGAGAATGTCGATTTCCATTACCAGAGTAACGTAGTCTGGTTCCCCAATGACGGCAGCGTGGAACGCAATGGCAACCCGAATATTGCCGTTCCAACCGGAGGGTTTATTGAAATTCTGGGCTATCCGCCCTTGGATAGACTGGATTACACCGGCGCCTACGATGAAGGTTTGTGGTCGGCCAAGGTGGAACTGGACTGGCGGCCGAATGATAACCTGCTGGCTTACGCGAGCTGGAACAGGGGCGTGAAAGGTGGTGGTTTCAATGCGCCGTTGAATCCCTTGCTGGTATTGGCGCAACCGGAAGGTGTCTTATCCTCTCAGGATGAATTTGACGCGCAATTCTCTTTCGGTGAAGAAGAGTTGAATGCCTTCGAGATAGGCTTCAAGTCAACCCTGATGGATGGCCTGGCGCGGCTCAACGCTTCCGCCTATTACAATGATTACAAGGATTTTCAGGCATTCACTATCGTCAGCCTGGCGACCAACGTGGTCAGCGCGCCGGACGCAGAGAGTATCGGTTTTGAAACCGAATTGTTCCTCACCCCGACCCAGGGCCTGGATGTTGCTTTCGGTCTTTCCTATAACGACATGGATGTGACCCTGGCCGACGGCAGCAAAACCACATCCATCCAATCGCCGAAATGGAATGTGAACGGGCTGGTTCGTTATGAGTGGTCCGCATTCAACGGTTCGATGGCCATACAGGGAGACATCCACTATCGCTCGAAGCACCACCATTCCGTAACGCGGGCGGATGCGGTGACCGAAAACGGTTATCATGTCGCCAATGCCCGTCTTTCCTGGTCAAGCGCGGATGATAAATGGGAAGTCGCCGTATTTGCCGAGAACATCACTGATGAGAATTACGTGGTGCAGTCTTTCGACATCGCCGCAGTGCTTGGCTGGATCGAGGAATACTACGGTCGCCCGCGCTGGGTGGGAGGCAGTATCGCGTATAATTTCTAGGATAAACTGATTTTCCTGGAAAACATGGGGAGGCAGCAATGAAACGCGCAATATTCGGCTTGATGTTCGGGTTCATGTATGTGGCGGCGCAGGCGGAATTGCCGGTGGATACGATTCCGAAAGTGGAGACTTTGCCGGCAAGTTATCCGGACACCTGGGTGTACGCCCACGACACCAACTTTTTCTCGTTGAGTGACGCTAAAGTGGTCCTGGTCGATGTCGCAGCAGAGAACCGCCATTACAAGGGATCCATCCCCTCATCCCATTTTCCGTCGTTTCTCGCCGCAACCACGAGACCGGAAGTGTATGTTGCCGAGTCCGTGTACTCCCGGCGCCTGCGCGGAGAGAAGACAGACCTGATCACCATCTACGACAAGGTCAACCTGGCGCCGATTGCCGAGGTGGTTCTGCCCGGAGCCAAGCGCGGCATGATCGTCACCCACAAGAACACGCTGCAGTTCCTGGACAATGAAAAACTGCTGCTGGTGTACAATTTCACGCCTGCCACTTCCGTGAGCGTCGTGGATATCGAGCAACGCGCCTTTCTCGGAGAGGTTTTCATCGGCGGTTGTACGATGATCTATCCGTCGAAACAGCGCAGCTTCGGCAGCCTGTGCGGCGATAACAGCATGATGGTCACCCACCTGGACAATAAGGGAGAGATCTCGAAACAGGCGCGCACGCCTGCCTTTTTCGATGCCGACACTGACCCTATTTTCGCCAAACCAGCGGTCATAGACGGGGTGTATTATTTTCCCTCGTTCAAGGGCATGGTGCATCCGGTCGATATGAACGCAGCCGACCCCGAAATGCAGGACGCCTGGTCTTTGCTTAAGGAACCGGACCGGCAGGCAAACTGGCGCCCCGGCGGCTGGCAGATTGCCACTGCCCATGAGGATAGCGGCCGTCTGTTTATGCTCATGCACCCTGATGGTGAAAACGGCTCCCATAAAGGCGGCGGCAGCGAGGTCTGGGTGTACGACGTGGATGCGAAACAGCGCGTTGCCCGCATCAGTCTGAAAGAATGGGGTGTTTCCATTGAAGTGACCCAGGGTGAGCAGCCTTACCTGGCTGTGACCAACGGCAATATGGACCTGGACGTTTATGCTGCGGACACGGGCGAATGGTTGCGTTTCATCGGCGGCCGGGCATTTGAGACGCCATTTATTCTGCATGCGTCTAAATAACGATTCGGTTATTGGAGATACCAGCCCGCATTTCTCACCAGGTCGCTTGTTGCTAACGGAAACATAATCGCTTTGAAATTGCGGGCCAAGAGCATAGAGAGATACAGTCATGTACTGGTTGGATAAGTTAACTGAAAAATTTTCCCGAAAGGTCGCTAACAGCACCTCTAGACGGCACCTGTTAAAACGCATAGGACTGACCCTGGCCGGCAGCGCGGCCGTACCGCTGTTGCCCGTTGCCCGGGCCGCGGACACCGGCGGCGGCAGCGGCTATCACGGCGTCGCGCCGCAAACTAGCAGCAACCCGGACGCCGACCCGGGCGATCCGGCATCCTGCGACTACTGGCGCTATTGCGCCATCGACGGCTTCCTCTGCAGTTGCTGCGGCGGCACCCACAATTCCTGCCCCCCCGGCACCAGCATGAACCCGATGACCTGGATCGGCACCTGCAGGAACCCGGCCGACAACCTGAACTACATCATTTCCTACAACGACTGCTGCGGCAAGACCTCCTGCAGCCGTTGCCTCTGCAATAACAACGTGAACGACACGCCTCCCTACCGCGCCTTTTCCAACAACGACATCAACTGGTGCCTTGGCATGGAGAACAGCACCATTTATCACTGCTCCACGGCCATTATCCTGGGTGTGGCGACGGGGGAAAACTGACCTGACTGTTAACTTTTCTTAGTCGGGGAATTGAAAATCCGAATTTTTCCGTTATCGTAGGGTCAGGGAGAAGATGATGATAAATTCCGATTATCCTGGCTTGAGCTTCAACCTTGGCGATACCGCGCAGATGCTGCGTGAATCCGTGCATGATTTTGCACAAGCGGAAATTGCGCCGCTGGCTGATGAAATAGACAGGTCCAACGAGTTTCCTGCACAGCTCTGGGGCAAGCTGGGTGATATGGGTTTGCTGGGTATTACCGTCGAAGAGGAGTATGGCGGCGCGGCGATGGGCTATCTCGAACATGTGCTTGCCATGGAAGAAATCAGCCGGGCTTCCGCTTCAGTGGGCTTGTCTTACGGCGCGCATTCCAACCTGTGCGTTAACCAGATACGCCGTAACGGCAATGCGCGGCAAAAAAGCAAATACCTGCCCGGACTGATCAGCGGCGAGCGCCCCGGTGCGTTGGCCATGTCGGAGACCGGCGCCGGGTCGGATGTCGTGGGTATGCGCCTGCGCGCGGACAAACAGGGCGACCGGTACCTGCTCAACGGCAGCAAGATGTGGATCACCAACGGGCCGGATGCGCGGGTGCTGGTGGTTTACGCCAAGACAGACCCAGACGCAGGTCCGCGCGGCATCACCGCGTTTATCATAGAAAACGATTTCCCGGGTTTCTCCACCGCGCAGAAGCTGGACAAGCTGGGCATGCGCGGCTCCAACACTTGCGAGCTGGTTTTTGAAGACTGTGAAGTGCCTGAAGAAAATGTCCTGGGCAAGGTCAACGAAGGAGCCAGGGTGTTGATGAGTGGCCTGGATTACGAGCGCGCCGTGCTCGCGGGAGGGCCACTGGGCATCATGCAATCCTGCCTGGATGTGGTTATCCCCTATATTCACGAGCGCAAACAATTTGGCCGGTCCATCGGAGAGTTTCAACTCATGCAGGGGAAAATCGCCGACATGTACACCACCATGAATGCGTGCCGGGCCTATGTCTACGCGGTTGCCTCTGCCTGTGACCGCGGGGAGACGACCCGCAAGGATGCCGCCGGCGCTATCCTGTATGCGGCGGAGAAGGCCACCTGGATGGCCCTGGAAGGTATTCAGGCCCTGGGTGGCAACGGTTACATCAATGAATTTCCCACCGGCCGCCTGCTGCGCGATGCCAAGCTGTACGAGATCGGCGCCGGCACCAGTGAGATCCGGCGTATGCTGATCGGGCGCGAGCTGTTCGAGGAATCCGCTTGATCGGAAGCTTGCAGAGAACACAGAAAAAACAGGAAGAATATATTGCCGAAGCGCTTGCAATATGTTGTTCAAAGCCTGCTATGTGCGCAGCGGCAACAATAATCTATGACCCTGATAAAGACAGCGATTAATCCCCAGTCGGAGGAATTCAAGACCAACTCCGCAGCTATGCGCGCCCTGGTCGATGACCTGAGCGAGAAGGTTGGTATCGTTGCCCGGGGCGGGGATGAAAAAGCCCGGGAGAAACACCAGTCGCGGGGCAAACTGCTGGCGCGCGATCGTATAACACATCTGTGCGATCCGGGTTCGCGTTTCCTGGAGTTGTCCCAGCTCGCCGCTTGGGACATGTATGACAATGCCGTGCCGGCGGCGGGGATCATCACCGGCATCGGGCGCGTGGCCGGGCGCGAGTGCGTGATTGTCGCGAACGATGCTACCGTCAAGGGAGGAACGTATTACCCGATGACGGTGAAGAAACACCTGCGCGCCCAGGAAATTGCGGGTATGAACCGCTTGCCATGCATCTACCTGGTGGATTCCGGTGGCGCGTTTTTGCCGAAACAGGATGAAGTATTCCCGGACCGGGATCATTTTGGCCGCATTTTCTACAATCAAGCAAACCTGTCGGCTAAGGCCATCCCCCAACTTGCTGTGGTCATGGGGTCTTGCACCGCGGGCGGCGCTTATGTGCCGGCCATGTCCGACGAGAGCATTATCGTCAAAAACCAGGGCACGATATTTCTTGGCGGACCGCCGCTGGTCAAGGCTGCGACGGGGGAAGAAGTGAGCGCGGAGGACCTGGGCGGCGCCGATGTGCACTCCCGGCGTTCGGGCGTGACCGACCATTATGCGTTGAACGATAAGCATGCCCTGGAACTGGCAAGGCGCTGCGCGAGCCATTTCAATATGCTCAAACGACATGACCTGCAAACCCGGGAGACGATTGAACCGGCCTATGACATCGAAGAGATCGGCGGCGTGGTACCGGCGGATACGCGCAAACCCTTCGAGGTGCGGGAAGTCATTGCCCGCATCGTGGACAGCAGCGAATTTGCCGAATTCAAGCCGTTGTACGGCACAACGCTGGTATGCGGTTTTGCCCATATTTACGGCTACCCGGTAGGCATCATCGCCAATAACGGCATCCTGTTCTCCGAGTCGGCCCTGAAGGGCGCGCATTTCATCGAGTTATGCAGTCAGAGACGGATTCCCCTGGTGTTTTTGCAGAACATCACCGGTTTCATGGTAGGGCAAAAGTACGAGGCCGGTGGCATCGCCAAGGACGGCGCCAAGATGGTGACCGCAGTGGCCACCACCTCGGTGCCGAAGTTCACCGTCATTATCGGCGGCAGTTTCGGCGCCGGGAATTACGGCATGTGCGGGCGCGCCTACAGCCCGCGCTTCCTGTGGACCTGGCCCAATGCCCGCATCTCGGTCATGGGCGGCGAACAGGCAGCCAATGTGCTGGCGCAGGTGAAGCTGGACAACCTGAAAAGCGACTGGCCCGACGCGGAACAGGAATCCTTCAAGGCGACAATACGGCAGCAATACGAAACCCAGGGGCATCCGTATTACGCCAGCGCCCGGCTCTGGGATGACGGCATCATCGCGCCGCAGGACACGCGCCGGGTCCTGGGCCTGGGCATCTCCGCGTCCCTGAACGCACCGCTGGAGGAAACCCGGTTCGGGATATTCCGCATGTAACCGGGCTGAGTAGTTTTATGACATACACGTATATCACCTGCGATACCGACCCGCGGGGCGTGACCACGATTACCCTGAACCGTCCTGATAAACACAATGCCTTCAATGAGGATTTTATTGCGGAGTTGAGCAAAACGCTGGACGAAATCCGCGGCAATCGGGACTGCAGGCTCATGGTGTTACGTTCCAACGGCAATAACTTTTCCGCTGGCGCCGACCTGGACTGGATGCGTCGCATGGCCGGTTACACGCGGGACGAAAACGTTCGGGACGCCAATGCCCTGGCAGAGTTGCTGTACAAGCTTAATTTTCTTCCCGTGCCCACAATCGCCAGGGTACAGGGCGCGGCCATGGGCGGGGGCTGTGGCCTGGTCGCGTGCTGCGATATTGCGCTGGCCGCGGACGATGCCGTGTTTGCCTTCAGTGAGGTAAAACTTGGCTTGATCCCGGCCACGATCAGTCCGCATGTGTTGCGCGCCATCGGTGAGAAACCGGCGCGCCGCTATTTTCAGACAGCAGAACGATTTGGCGCCGAACGCGCCAGGGAACTCGGCCTGGTCTCCGAGGTTATGGAAGAATCCGCACTGGATGAGGCCGTCGAAAAAACTGCCGGTTTGGTCCTGTCCAACAGTCCCGAAGCGGTGAAGGCGGCGAAGCAATTGGTGTTCGACGTTGCCGGCAAGCCGATAACCCCGGAACTCATGCGGCAGACCAGTGAGAGCATCGCCGGCATACGCGCCTCGGAAGAAGGCAAGGAGGGCTTGTCCGCGTTCCTGGAGAAGCGCAAGCCCGCGTGGTTGAAGTGATTACAATTTAACATGGATTTACAGGATGCACAGGATTGGAACGATGTTTAAGAAAATATTGATCGCCAACCGCGGTGAAATCGCCTGCCGCATTATCCATACGGCAAAACGCTTGGGTGTCAGGACGGTCGCGGTCTATTCTGAAGCAGACGTCAATGCGCGCCATGTGAGTCTGGCCGATGAAACTGTCGCCATCGGGCCAGCGCCTGCCCGGGACAGTTACCTGGTAGTGGAAAAACTGGTTGGCGCGGCTGAACGTACCGGCGCGCAAGCAATCCATCCGGGTTACGGTTTCCTCTCGGAAAATGCCGGTTTTGCCGAAGCCTGTGCTGGCGCCGGTATCACCTTCATCGGTCCGTCGCCCCGGGCAATCGACGCCATGGGTTCAAAAAGCGCGGCCAAAACCATCATGCAGCAAGCCGGTATTCCCCTTGTTCCCGGCTACCACGGCGATAACCAGGATGCGGCGTTGTTGCTCAGCGAAGCGGAACAAATCGGTTTTCCAATCATGCTCAAGGCATCGGCGGGTGGCGGTGGCAGAGGCATGCGGGTAGTCAACAGCGCTGCGGATTTCAGCGAAGCGCTGCGTTCGGCAAAGCGGGAATCGCTGGGCGCGTTCAATGACGACAGGATGCTGCTGGAAAAATACCTGGAACAACCCCGGCATATCGAGATACAGATCTTCTGCGACCAACAAGGCAACGCCGTACACCTGTTTGAACGGGACTGCTCGGTTCAGCGGCGTCACCAGAAACTGTTGGAAGAAGCCCCGGCGCCGGGCATGATGGATGAAACGCGTAACGTAATGGGCGCAGCCGCAATCAAGGCCGCCCGCGCCATTGATTACACCGGCGCCGGCACGGTCGAATTCATCGTGGATAGTGGCGGCAAATTCTATTTCATGGAGATGAACACCCGCCTGCAGGTCGAACACCCGGTAACCGAATTGATCACCGGCCTGGACCTGGTCGAATGGCAGTTGCGGGTCGCCGCCGGTGAACCGCTGCCGGTGAACCAGGAACAACTTGCCATTAACGGTCATGCGTTGGAGGCGCGAATCTATGCTGAGGACCCGAAGAACGGTTTCCTGCCGTCCACCGGCAGCTTGAACTACCTGCGATTCCCGCCGGAATCACCCCAACTCCGTGTGGATACCGGTGTGCGCCAGGGAGACACTGTCTCGATTCACTACGACTCGCTGTTGGCGAAGCTGATCGTGTTGGGCCAAGACCGCAGCGACTGTCTGCGGCGTATGTTGGAGGCGCTGAGCCGGACCCGGGTGGTCGGGGTGGCAACCAATGTGGATTTTCTCAACTCGATCATCTCACACCAGGCGTTCCAGTCCGCACAGTTCGACACCGGATTTATTGATCGCCACCATACCGAATTGATACCGGACAGGGCGCCAGTCAGCGCTGATATCCTTGCCCTGGCCGCGCTGTACCAGGCCTTGGCGCGTACCACCCGAGCCCGCGAAAAAGCGAAAACCTCAGACGACCCGACATCGCCTTGGTGGGTCAACGACAACTGGCGGCCCAACCTGGTTGAGGAACAGCGTTTCCATTTCCATGACGGCATTGAGGAGCATGAAGTGGGGGTCACCGACTCAGGCAACAGGCGTGAGCATTCGCAGCATAATTACCTTATCCGTGCCGGCGGGCAGGTCATGCAGGCATCCGGCTGGCTGGAGACGGACAACGGGTTGGTAGCCATTCTGGATACGACACGGCGACGCGTGGAAGTGATTGCAGATGATAAAGAGCTGACTGTTTTTGACTCCAACGCTACCTACCGTTTGCAGCCAATCCTCGATACCGATCATTCAACCGAAGAGGAAACAACCGGCAGCCTCATCGCTCCGATGCCAGGCACGATCATCGAAGTGATGGCAAGCGTGGGACAACAGGTCAGCAAAGGTGACGCGTTGCTGATTCTGGAAGCCATGAAGATTGAGCACACAATTATTGCGCCACATGACGGCACAGTGCAGACCTTGCGCTACCTGGCGGGTGACAAGGTGGAGGAAGGAGTGGAATTATTGGCGCTGGTTGATATGTAACTGATCATATCTCCCCAGAAACGCGAACAGCACGGTGGCCAAGGCCAACAAGGCGAGGCTTGTTTGGAGTATGGGAATATAGTTGCCATGGATATCGAAGGATCTGCCCATGATATAAGGCCCGAGGCTGGTGCCGGTCATGTGGGCGATAAATACCCAGGAGAAGATTGTTCCAAAGTGACGCAATCCGAAATAGCGGCCGGTCAGGAATACCATGAGGTCACTCTCCGTGCCAATGCCAATTCCCATCAGGATCGCGGCAATAAAATAAAGTTCCGTGCTCCGACCGTAGATCAACAATCCGACACCGAATAATACACAGAGAAAAACGAGGAAGGCCACCCTGGGAGCAAATAGTTTGTCGATAATATAACCAATGGCGACACGGGCGATGGCCATGCTGATACCCATGGTGGAGACCACCAGTGCAGCCGTGGTCATGTCAATGCCTCTGTCGGTGAGCAAGGCTGCCAATTGGCTGAAGATGCCGTTCAGGGAAAAGGCAATACAGGCAATGATGATGATCATGAGCCAGAACACGCGGGTGCGCAGCGCCTCGACCAGTGATAGATGCCTGCTGGAGTCGCTTGCCTGGTGATGTCCCGAAACGCTCGGCGCAGCGCCGTCCGGCAACATGCCCACATCTTCGGGTTTGTCGATGAGGAAAAAATACACGGTGGGGAATACCATAAACAGCAGGAACATGCCCAGGCTGAAATACCCCGCGCGCCATCCACCGATGCCCACAGCCCAGTTGCAGAGCATTGGCGCAAGGGTAAATCCCAGTCCAATGCCGGCTGAATTGATGCCTATGAACAGTCCGCGACGCTTGTCGAACCAGTTGGAAATGACGCGCGCATAGCCAATGGTGTTGGTAGGCGCACCGAGCGTCGCAGCGAGAATCATCATGGTGTAAAACAGGGGCAGGGTGGCGACATACAGCGGTCCGGTGAGGATTATCAGGATGGACAAGGCAATGGATGCGCATACCACCCGTCTGGCTCCATAGCGGTCAATTAACCTGCCGCTTACCAGTACCCCCAGGGCAATGCCAAACGTGAGCCAGGTCAGGCCGAGGGAGATCTCGCCGCGGCTCCAGCCGAATTCAAGGGACAGGGGTTTGATGAGTACACCTGTTCCGGCAAACAGGATCGCTCCTGTATTGCCAATCATGCCTACGAGGCAGGCCAACGCGACGCTGGAGCCGAAGAAGAATTTGAATTTTGGTTCAGGTTGCATTTAGGGAATAATTTTCTATTAGATTATTGCATTCGCAGGGATGACAGGACGGAGTTCCCGTAGGAATCACGGCAGGAGTCTCACAGGCTTGGCGGCAGCAGGCATATCATGAGAGATTTTCCGGAGCGCTCCAACGGGTGATCTTCAGATCGTGCAACGGCGCCACGCCGCGTTCCTTTACATCCAGGGAGTGTTGCCGACCGCAGGCAGGACATAAATACCCGACCAGCTCTATGGTCTCATGCAGTCTGATACCCGGTGGCAGTTCATCCTCTTTCAGGCTGTGCAGGGCAGCATACTCCTTCCAATTGTCTACGGCGTCACAAAATACATGACCACACTCACATTCGAATTGCAACTGATCCTGTTCGTTGCGCGCCAGCGTTAAGCCGGCCCCGAAACGCGATAATTCAACGCCTGTCACGCGGCCAAGCTCGGCTTTTCGGGAAGGCTGGGCGGCGTTTGCCAGGCGTTCTCGGCGCATGCGGTCCCGACGTTGGCCGGTCTTTGCCTGGTTCTCGCCCGTTACCATGCCGTAGATTTCCAGCGCCCGCTGCGCCGAGATGTGCCCGCACGCCACATCAGTGGCCACCGCCTGCGGCGCGCGCTGCAACGGGTCGCCGTAACCGCCGCCACCTTGCCAGGTATACTGCACGATATCGCCCGGGTACAGTGGCAACTCGTCCTGCTTAGCTTCAAGCATCTGCATGCGGCCGCCCAGCGCATCCGCATCCATGGGCATGCGCACGTCATCCAGCTTTAATGGCAGTTCGCCTTGTGCGAATTTATCGCTGACATTCGATTCATGGATGATCATGGCATTGCTGCAAACCCCGGGAAATCCGCCGAACTGGCCGTAGGAAATCGGCACCTCAACGCCGTGTGAGGTGAGGGAACAACGCAACCGCTTTACGCCGTGAGGAGTCCACGCGGTCCCGGCGGCGCGCCCGCCACGCTGCTCACCGTCTCCACCCGTGTCCGGGAAGAAGGAACGGTAGAGGAATAGCATGGGACTATGCATCTCATTGTATTCGATGTTGGGAATATGCGGCCTGGGTGAGACAAAGCAGCCGGTCTGGTCCAGGCCGTCGGCAAACGGGTTAGCGCCGCCGCCGCCAATCTGCGCATCAATTAGCTGGTTGCCGAAAGGCTCTCCATGCTGGTTGGTATCGCCGGTAAACAGCGCCGCCATCGTCCCATGCGTCACGCCCTGGGAATGTTTGCGGCTGTGTTCCGACAGCGCCAGTAGTTTCGATATGGCATGGGCGGTAGTCAGCGTAATCACCCAGCCCTGGCCGATAGTGGCCGCGCCAGTGGCCGCCGGCGCAACGGCGTTGCAAATCAAACCCTTGGGGGCGATGACCTCAATGCTGTTCAGAATCCCCTGGTTCCAGGGAATGCCAGAACCCAGTAGAGGAGCGACCCCGCCGAACACGGCGCCGACCAAGCATCCCTCGGTACAGTTTATGTACCCCGTAGCCTGCGGTGAAGAGTCGGACATGTCGATGGTCAACCTGTCAGCGTTCTTGACTATCTTGACATCGGTGCGATAAACCTTGTTCTCCCTGCCGTCATGGTCCAGGTAACCACAGGTTCTGGTCTCGCCATCAGGCAGCGTCAGCAAATGTTCCCGGACCTTTCTCTCCGAATAACGGATTAACTCTTCCATCACGGTCAGGATTGTGTCTGCGCCGTACTGTTCCATGAGTTCGGCCAGGCGCTCCCGGGCCACCACGTTGGAGGCGATGAAACCGCTCAGGTCCAGCCCGACCATTTGTGGCTGGCGGGTCATGTTCATGATCATGCGCCAGACATCCTTGCGTAAGTTGCCTTTTTCGATGATGCGCATAGGCGGCATCATCAGCCCTTCCTGCTGTTTTTCTGTGGCTCGCACCGAAACGGATCCCACTGCCATGCCGCCCATATCCACCTGGTGCGCGGTTACTCCGGCCCAGGCGACCAGACGCCCCTCAAAGAACAGCGGCGCCATGATGCTTACGTCAGGATGGTGCACCGCGCCTTTATAGGGATCATTGACGATAAACATATCGCCATCGGCAAACTCCTCGTCGGCAAAATCCTCCATCACGTGCCTGAGGATGACGGGCATGGCCCCGGAATGGAATACCACCTGGGGTCCCATGGATGCCAGCCTGCCGTCAGCAGTGAACAGGGCATTATTGAAATCGCCAGCGCCGGCAACGATAGGGGAGACCGATACCGCTTTCAAGGCCAGGGCTTGCTCTTCGTTGATTGCGGCGAGTTTGTGCCGGATGATCTCAAAGGTGATCGGGTCTACAGAAAGCGGCTTGTTCAGCGCGTCCCAGTCGGCAACTGTCGGACCCAGCACATAATCGATTTTGTCAGTCATCACGTTCTCCTGATGGAAATGCCCAGGAATTCATCCACCGCGCCGGACTGTCCGGAGTGGATAGCCACGGTGGTTGTGTCATATTCGATTATGGCCGGCCCTGCTATTCGATTGCCGTTTCGCAAAGCTTCTCCCCGGTATATGGGCGTATCTATGAAACCCTGTTCAACTATATCATAAACCGGACGCGCGCCCGTGCAGGCATGTCTCGCATCAGCTCCTGAACTGGGATATTGGACGCTGTCGGGACGGGGCAACAGCCCCACGGCTTCAACCACATAGGTAACGAACTCAAAGCCGGCTTTTTCCGGCAAGGCCTCAGCGCCATAGCGTTGTTTGTATGCATTCAGGAAGTTTTCCACCAGGCCCTCAATCGTGCCCGGAAACGGCACGGACAGGGACTTGGTCTGGCGGATAAATCGCACTTCCACCACGCGCCGGAACCGGCGTCGCTCAGGGGGGACATTCTGCTGTTCGAGGGACTCATCGGCCCGGTCTTCCAGGCCTCTGAAAAACTCTTCTATATCAGCAAGTTGCAGCGCGCCTTTCCCGTCCCTGTCGAAACGCCTCGGTTCGGTACGCCCGACACTTAGCCTGATGTCCGATGCGATGGCGCCCAGGGCGCAGAAAACGGACTGGCTGGCAGGGATCAACACCTCTTCAACCACGTCAAGAGCAAAGGCCGGTGCGTGGGTGGGGCCGGCTCCGCCAAAAGCATATAGCACGAACTCGCGGGCATCGTGGCCTTGTTCGATGGTGACTGTCTTCAGTAGATCCGCCATGCGCGCATCCACGATCCGCTTGATGCCGGCAGCCGCCTCCTCTATAGACAATCCGAGCGGGTCGGCCACGAACACTTTCAACGCCTGCCGTGCCTTGGACATGTCCAGACTAAGTTTACCGCCCAGGAATCCGTCAGGATCGATGATGCCGAGCACAACGTCCGCGTCGGTGACGGTGGGACGATCTCCCCCCAAGCCGTAACAGGCAGGACCCGGTTCTGCCCCCGCGCTTTCGGGTCCGACAAAAATGTACCCGCCCGGCTCGACTCCTGCGATTGAACCGCCGCCAGCGCCGATGGCCCGAACATCCAACATAGGAAGCAGCAGATGGTATTTGCCGGCAACGGTTTCACGGCGTTGTCCCGCATCGCCTGATGCGATAACGGCAACATCCGTGGAGGTGCCTCCCATGTCAAATGAAATAATGTTGTCATGGCCGCACAGATTGCCCATGTACTTTGCGGCAGTGACACCACCGGATGGGCCGGAGAGCAATAACCGAACCGGAGAACGTCCCGCTTCCCCGGGTGTCATTACGCCACCGCTGGAATCCAGCAGGAACAACCGGCTTTTGTCCAGCTTCCGGTCAAGCTGATCGGTATATTCCCGCACCAGAGGTCCAAGGTAGGCATTGATGACAGCGGTTGCCGTGCGTTCATATTCACCCAATCGCGGCGCCAACTCATGGGAAGCCGTCAGGTATACGCCCGGTAACGCTTCTGTCAGGATTTCCATTGTTCTCTGTTCATGAGCGGTATTCTTGAAAGACCAGAGATAAGACACGGCAATTGCTTCAATCCCGGATTTGTTTATGCTATCGATAGTATCGTAAACGTCCTGCTCCGCCAGCGGCGCGATCACTTCGCCGCGGTAATCGATGCGTTCGCGGATGCCAAAGATAAGTGAGCGGGGAACTATCGGTTCAGGAACACGCCTGTTTGAGTAATCAGTCAGTTCCGAGGGACTGAGCCCGGCGGTCATGCCCATCATCCGTTGCATGATCATCGTGTCCTCGAAACCGCGCGTGGTTAACAGGGCCACTTTGGCGCCGCGCCGTTCGATGAAGGCATTGGTCGCGACGGTAGTGCCGTGGGCGATTCGGTCGATGCGGCCAAGCAGCGCCGCGAGATCGGTCTGTTCTTTTTCTGCCGCTGCTCTAAGAGCCTTTACCAAGCCTTGCTGTAACCGTCCCGGAGTCGTGGGTGATTTGGTCGTAGTTACTGAACCATCTTCTCCCATGACTACGACATCTGTAAAGGTGCCGCCGATATCAATTCCGATGGAACTCACAATGGCTCTCAGTTCACATTTGCGCCTCAGATCTCAGGCTCTGTGCTTCTACCACCGCCAGCGCGGACATATTGACGATGCCGTGCGCGGTCGATGCGTTTGTCAGGATATGGGCGGGCCGGGCTGCCCCCACTAGCATGGGTCCCACGGTCACGCCGCCGCCGAGCATCTTCAGCAGGTTATACGAGATATTGGCCGCATCGATATTCGGCAGGACCAGCGTATTGGCGCTGCCGCGCAGTTTGGAATTGGGAAAGACATTGGCGCGAATGGTTTCCGATATCGCGGCATCGGCGTGCATCTCCCCTTCCACGACCAATTGCGGTTCGCGTTCTTGCAGGATTTTTGCCGCGGCGCGCATTTTCTGGGAAGAAACGTTATCCCTGGTGCCGAAGTTGGAATGTGAAACCAGCGCGATGCGCGGCTTGATCCCGAAGCGCTGAACGGCTTCCGCGGCCAGCAGGGTCATGGCCACGATGTCGTCCACTTCAGGCATGGGCACAACATGAGAATCACAGAGGAAAAACGTTCCTTCGGGAAGCACCAACACGGTTACGGAGGATAAATCCCTGACATCCTCGCGTTTGCCGATGATGTCGCGCACATGGGTCAGGTGGTTGATAAATGGCCCTATCGTGCCGCACAGCATCGCGTCCACATCCTCGTGCATCAGCAACAGGGCCGCCAGCGCCGTGGATTGAGTGCGCACGATGCGGCGCGCCTCGTCCGGTGAGATGCCTGCGCGTCCCTTGATGTCGTGATACAGCTCGGCCAGTTCCAGGCACCGCTGGTCTTCGACCGGGTTGATCACATCGAAGTCTTTGTCTTTGACCATCGCCAGTCCCAGTTCGCCGATGCGGTGGTTGATGACTTCCGTGCGCCCTACCAGTAACGGCCGCGCCAGGCCTTCATCGATCACCTGTTGTACGGCTTGCAGAACCCGACGTTCTTCCCCTTCGGCGTAAGCGATGCGTTTCGGGTCGCGCGCCGCCTGGTCGAAGACGGGATTCATAATAGTGCCGGTCTGGAAGACAAACTGGATAAGGCGTTGGCGGTAGCTTTTGAAATCGGTGATGGGCCGGGTTGCCACGCCGGTGTCCATGGCCGCCTTGGCCACAGCCGGCGCCAGGCGCACGATCAGGCGCGGATCGAATGGTTTGGGAATGATGTAATCGGGCCCGAATATCAGGTCGCGGCCGCCATAGGCCCGGCTCACTACTTCCGAAGATTCGGCCATGGCCAGGTCGGCGATGGCCTTGACGCAGGCAATTTTCATCTCCTCGTTGATGCAGGTCGCGCCCGCATCCAGCGCGCCGCGAAACAGGTACGGGAAACAGAGGACGTTATTCACCTGGTTGGGAAGGTCAGAGCGGCCGGTTGCGATAATCGCGTCAGGCCGGACCGCGCGCGCCGTCTCCGGCGCGATTTCCGGAACGGGGTTCGCCAGGGCCATGATAATGGGCTTGTCTGCCATGCGCTTGAGCATAGCCGGTCTGAGCACGTCCCCCACAGACAAACCCAGGAATACGTCAGCATCGTCGATCGCGGCGCCCAGTGTTCTCGCTTTTGTGGTCCGGGCATAGCGGGACTTGTAGGGGTCCATCATTTTCCTTCTGCCCCGGTACACGACCCCGGCTATGTCGGTGACGATGACATTCTCTTTCTTGAGTCCCATTGCGACCAGCAGGTCCAGACAGGCCAGGGCCGCGGCCCCGGCTCCCGAGGTGACCAGTTTTATCTCCGTCAGTTCTTTGCCAACCAGCCGGAGTCCGTTACTGATGGCGGCGGCGACGATAATGGCTGTGCCGTGCTGATCATCGTGGATGACCGGGATGCTCAGACGTTCCTGCAATTTTCGTTCGACGACAAAACATTCAGGAGCCTTGATGTCTTCCAGGTTGATGGCGCCAAAGGTGGGTTCGAGACTGGCAATGATATCCACCAGTTTGTCCGGGTCGGTCTCATTCAGTTCCAGGTCGAATACATCGATGCCCGAGAATTTCTTGAACAGCACCGCCTTGCCTTCCATAACCGGTTTCGAGGCGAGCGGGCCGATAGAACCCAGGCCAAGCACGGCAGTGCCGTTGCTGATCACGCCCACCAGGTTGCCCTTGGTCGTAAGCGTGGACGCTTCCGACGGGTCGCTCACAATTTCTTCGCAGGCAGCGGCAACCCCAGGCGAATAAGCCAGGGCCAGATCATACTGGTTCGCCAGCGGCTTGGTCGCGTGGACCGTCAGTTTGCCGTGAGGCGGTCTCCGGTGATAGTTCAGCGCGGCATCGCGTACCTCACCGATTTTCTGCTGGATGGTTTTTGTTTTTTTCATGCTCGTTCAGGACTGGTCTGATCTTATGCTGGCTATGCTGGTACTTATCTTAGTCAAACATCCGAGGATTCATATTTATATTGGAGTGGTCAACTGTTTCAGGAAGTCCCGGACATGGTTGAGGGCAGCATGGTCCAAATTCCAATAGCCTTTTTTTGCTGCGACACCAACTGACAATTCCGGATGTTCCCTGGTTGATAAAAAGGAGAACGCGAGGGATTTATCAGGCCGCTTTATGGAGTTGCCGGTCCGTTTTTTGATACATCTGAAGAACTCATCAATACAGATATACTCAGGTTCCTCTGCAATCGTTCTGCAAAGCAATGTCTCAAGCATACCTTCTGCGTTGTCTCCCGGGAGGATCAGTACGCCCGGTCCCGGGCGATCAGAGAGAAACTTGCACGGTTTTTCAGGGGACGGAAGATCGTTATTTTCTAATGCGGATTTGACGCTTTGAAATGCGGATAATGCATCTTTTTCAGCATCTCGAACAATACCTAATCGGGTAACGAGGGCAAAACGGGGCGATTGAATAAACGAGGCTAAGAATTTGCTTAAATCGTTGACACCACCGAAGTCATGAATCTGGATCCCGTCCAAGGAAAGATGCTGACAAAAATGTTCAAAAAAATTTCTCTGGTCATTACCTTCTACAAGAAGTTGTGCGCGTTTTTCAATCTCTTTTCGTTTTCCCATATTTAGCGAACTTCCATATCATATTCAATTGCTGTTTTTATTTTCTCTTTGTCATAGCCGACACATTTGGTTTCTGTCTCTGCGGATTCGAGACGGTAAACATTAAATATGCCATTGTCGGACACATCAAATGTCTGGCTCGCAGCTTCAATACATTCATAACTATGCGTAGTTGCAACAATCTGCGTGTTGAATTGTTCAGTGGCTTCTCTAGTGACTTCCCAGATTTTAGAGAGTACCGAATGATGAAGACCGTTCTCAAACTCATCGATTAATACAACGCCATCGGGCGTTGACGAGATAGCCAAGACAATACGGGCAAGTTGGATCATGCCATCGCCCATTACAGGTAAAGGGACTAATTCATTAAGCCCGATATCTCCCCATATCATGGAGGTTCCGGTGGCAGAATTCACTTCAAGACTTTGTAACCTAGGCTCAATAACTTGCAAAGCTTTAACAATCAAGCCTCCTTGTTTTTGTCGCCGTAGCTGGCTCAATCGTTGCGCATTTTCCTCTGAATTTCTGTTGCGGAAAGAAAGGATAGTACTCGGAAATGGTGGTTCCGGTAAGGGCGACTGAGACTCAGCCTGCATCCCGCCGCTTGTGACAGTGATATTAAAATTTGCCTTCGGTGTGCCATTCAGTATGTAATCGAGCACAAAGGTTTCACTACTGTAGAGTTTTTCTCCGAGAGTGACATTGCCATCATCAAATGGCAGTTCAAATAAATTCGGTTGTTTAAGAGACAGTCTGACCTTTAAATCTCCGCAAGAGGAATGATGACCGGAAATTTCTATGGGCTCAGACATATCCAGGTTATGGAATATGGGTTTCCATAATAGATTTTGTATATCCTCTTTCGAACCGGAATGTATTGATAGGCCACGTAATACGTTTTGATTCAATAGCAAACCGGGATTTGAGGCCCCAGACAGAAGAAAAATAGCTTCAAGCAGACTTGTTTTTCCTGAATTGTTCTGCCCGCAGAATAGATTGATTTTCCCCAATCTGTCGATGTTAAGCGGCTTAAAGGCTCGAAAATTATCAATGCGCAGCTTTGATAACATGGATTTACCTTGTCATAGTGATAATATGTTAAGGAACCTCTGATTAAGTCTCAGAGGTTCCTACGATACAAGGATGTATCGTCAAAATCAATGACTGTAAAGCATTGATTTTGAGAGGAAAACAAAAATCGTATTTTTGTTTTCCGTACTCTGACAAGTCCAGGATGGACTTGTTCAGAGTTTCCTTAATTTATCGGCTCATTGCATTCTGATATGGTCCGGATTTACAGAGGTCCTCAGATATCCCTGTCTGAATAACGAACAAAATGGTTGAAAATATCATAGCAGGCTGATGAAGCGATTCTACTGTATTTCAGTATAGAAAGGAACGCTACTTACACAAAACTATACTGTCAAGCTCTACGTACCTTTCTCCCCGAAGAATTAACGGGAAGATAAGTTATGTTAGAACGTAACGTCCCTTCTTCAGGTTCATTCCAATCAGGCTTCCATTTGCTGCAATACCAATATATATTCTCATTAATCTTCTTGGTTTCAAGCGTTGATTGCTTAGAAAACTCAATCAAAGCAGTGTCGGCGTCTTCAAAAAATTTAAGTTTAAGGATCCTGCCTCTTAAAATCTCAGTCACATCATCCCCTTCTGTAGATCTATCAGGTAGTCAATCTCCTCTTCGGTGTTGAAGAAATGCGCGCTGATGCGCAGGTTGCCTACGCCGCCCAGGGCGCGCATGGAGATCTTGATAGGCCTCATGCCGCGGCCTGGAGCGGCGCAGCGTTGGAAGAATGCCAGATCCTTGTCGTAATCTCCCGTGGTGTAAGTGATCAGGCCATGGCGTTTTTTCGGGTCGGTGGGGCAGGTTACCCGGCAGCCGATTTCCTCCAGCCTGTTGACGGTATAGGCGCCCAGGCGGCGCACCCGTTGCTCGACATTTTTGATGCCTATCTTCTCGTAGAACTTCAGGGTGGCCACCCAGCCGAACAGCGATGGACCGATAGTGGTGTCTTGGGAAAAGCGGTTGGCGTTGTTCACCGGAGGATAATTCCAGCTTGCCAGGTTGTCGTGGTCGCGGTCTGCGAAGGGGATGGAACCAGGGATATCCGCCCAGATGTAATTGCGGTAGCGGGCGTCGATGCGGTCCATGACGGAACGCTTGATGTAAAAGATGCCGGCTCCTTCCGGTCCGCACTGCCACTTGTAGGCGCCTGATACCAGAAAGTCGACGCCGTCATCCTTAACGTCTATGTCCACTGCGCCCAGGGCCTGCATGGCGTCATCCAGAACCAGGGCGCCCTGGGCATGGGCAATCCGGCAGACTTCCTTCATGTCGAAGGTGAACCCGCAAAACGCCGCAGTGCGATCCACAATCACCATACGGGTATCGCCGTCCACCTGTTTTTCCATATCCTCCATGCGTATTTCGCCGTTAACGTTGCGTACCACCCGGATCTCAATGCCATGACGGCGCCGCAGGTCCTGCAGAATATAAGGGATAGACGGGTATGACAGGTCTGTGATCACCACGTTGTCGGATTCCGACCACTCCATCATGTTATAAAGGATCAGGTTGGCAGTGATCGCCGGCCGGTATGCATTGGTGACCTCATCCTTGTCTGCATTGATAAAGCGCGCGCTCAGACGCACGCTCTCGTCCCATTTTGCAAGCAGGAATGGATGGGTGGCGATGTCAGCAGTAGGAATGTCTTCCATGCGGCCATATTCGACGAAGTTATAGAAATCGCGGACAGCTTTAAGCCAGTAATTACCTGGCGCCATCTGGTCTGCCGCGTTCAGGTAGACCCAGTGCTCAAGCAGTTTGAATTCGGCGCGGACCTCGTCCAGGTGTACGTCAATATAGTTCTCAGCCATCTTGTTGTTTACCTGCAAAACGGTAATTATAGGGGAAAAGCAGGATCTGTGAGCTTTGTTTCGGACAATCCCTCCAGATGTGATTATGCGACGCCCTCCGGGCGACACAATATTACCGAGCTTGTGGTTGTGTTGAAATGGTAAAATAGGCGTACTCTGATTAAATCAGAGGTTCCTAATAAATTTAATGAGATGTGCTGCTTGCGAAGGGCGCGCCATTCACTGCGCGCCGCGCCTTGCGCTCAACCGCTTCCCGACCCGCTGAAAATGTCAAAATTAAGTTGAAAGAGTACTAGTTAACATGACTGAACGCACAACGCGCGAGCAATGGTCTTCACGCGCCGGGTTTATCCTGGCTGCGATTGGTGGGGCTATCGGTCTTGGCAATATCTGGAAATTCCCTTATATCGCCGGGACCAGTGGCGGCAGCGCCTTTGTCATTATTTACCTGTTCGTCGTCGCGCTGGTTGCCGTTCCCATTCTTACCGCCGAGTTGATGCTCGGACGCTGCGGCAGGCGCAGCCCGCCCTCCGCGATGTTACACATTGCACAGAGAGAAAGCCGGTCCCGGTGGTGGTCGGGGGTAGGCTGGCTCGGCGCCGGCGCCGGGTTTCTGATTCTCACCTTTTACAGCGCTGTGGGCGGTTGGGTGCTGGACTATGTATTCGTGTCCCTGAGCGGCGGGTTTTCCGGGATGGATTCCTCTGCGGCACAAACACGTTTCGGTCGCATGCTGGCAGATCCGTTGCGCATGTTGCTATCGTATACGGTATTCCTGGGTGTAACTGGATTGATCCTCAGCGCCGGTCTGCGCAACGGCATTGAACGGGCTACGGGAATACTGATGCCGGCGTTGTTCCTGATGTTGCTGGTATTGATGGTCTACAGCGCGCTTGAGGGTGACTTGGAGGCAGGTCTGAGGTTCCTGTTCGCGGTGGATTTCAGCCGGATCAACCCGGACGTGATGCTCTCTGCAGTGGGGCACGCATTTTTTTCCGTCGGTGTGTCGATGGGGTTGATGATGGCCTACGGCGCCTATTTGCCGCAAAGTGTGTCCATTCCCCGTACTGCGCTGATCATCGCGGGGGTCGATACGCTGGTGGCCATCATGGCCGGGATTGTCATTTTTCCACTGGTATTCGCAAATGCCCTGGCGCCGGGCGAAGGGCCGGGTCTGATCTTCGTCACTCTGCCCATTGCATTCGGCAATATGCCCGCCGGGAGTCTGTTCGGCGCCCTGTTTTTTCTGCTGTTGCTGTTCGCTGCAGTAACGTCTTCCATCGCCATCATGGAGCCGGCCGTCGCCTGGGTCGAAGAACAGCGTAACTTCAGCCGCAAAACCAGCGCGATACTAGTGACCGGCGTCATCTGGGTATTGGGAATCGGCAGCGTGTTGTCGTTCAATTTGTGGGCGGAGGTCAGACCCATCGCCGGAAAAACCCTGTTTGAACTGATGGATTACCTCACGGCCAACCTGATGATGCCGATAGGTGGGATGCTGATCGCCATCTTTGCCGGCTGGTTTGTGCGCCGCGCCACCCTGCTGGAGGAATTACAAATCGACCGGTCCTGGCTGTTTGCAATCTGGCGGTTTCTTATCAGGACGGTGGCGCCGGTTGCCATTGCCGGAATCCTGGTGACAAACCTGGTTTGAAGCGGACTTTGGTTATGAATTAAGGGAAACTCTGAACAAGTCCGTCCTGGACTTGTCAGAGGTTCCTTAGGTACCATATGCTGATGTCCTACGAAGTCATCAAGTTTATCCATGTGCTGCTGCTGGTTTTCTGGCTGGGAACCGATGTGGGCGTCTTGCTGCTGGCCCGGAAGTTCCGCGATGCAAACCTGTCCGTGGAGACGCGCCTGGCGCTGCTGCACATGGCCATGGTTATCGATACCCTCCCGCGCATCTGTTTTATCGTGATGCTGCCCGCGGGTGTGCACCTGGCCAATGCCGCCGGGTTGCTCAATGTCGAACCGGTCGGCATGGTTGGCCTGTGGCTGCTTGCCGCGCTGTTGCTTTCGGTTAACATGTCTGCGGCGAAACATATCGGTACGCCCCTGGGCGCCAGGCTGCAACGCCTGAACTGGCTCGGACTGGGTCTTTCCGGACTGCTGCTGATCGCTACCGGGTTGGCCTCGATGATCACGGGGACCCCGTACATGGTTTCCTGGCTCGCGGCCAAGATCGTCATTTACGGCCTGGTCTACTGGTTTGCGATTGGCATAGACTGGATGTTCGTGCCGGTTGGCCGGCTGACTGCTGAACTGGCGGAAAAAGGCTCTTCAGAAGAAGTCGAAGCGGGCATCACCCGTACCGTGGACCAGACCATGTGGGCCGTGCTTGCGGTCTATGCGGCAACCCTCGCTGCAGCCTATATTTGCATAACGAAGTTTGAATTTTAAGCATACAGTTGTTTTCCTGGGAGCGCGGGCGTCTCGCCCGCGTATGGGCGCCTGCCCTGTGAAATTTAAAACCTGGCGTCGGGCGTGGCCTGGTCGATATCGAGGTACAGCTTCCACTCATTGTCCGGGTTTCGTTTGTAGATGAGTAGCGAGCGACCGGCATCCCGGTAAGTATCTCCGCCCGATATCGGTTCGCTTGTCAGGTAATATTTGCTCAGCAGGTGCGCGGTGTCGCCGTGAATCTGTATCTCCTCTATATCTATTTCGAACGTCACCCTGGACTTGCCCATACCAGGCGCAAAAAAGTTGCGAATCTGTTCCACGCCGCGCAATGCCGGTCTGCCGTGCAGCGCGACGATTGCGTCCTGCGTGTACAAGGTCATCAAGCCGTCCAGGTCGCCTGCCGCATATAATTCGATCCAGCGTTGGGCGACCTGTTCTATCGCGGCAATGTCGCTCGCGTCATCTGCTGCCGCTTGGTTGCACAACATCAGGCCCAGCAAGATAAACCACGCGGGTTTTGCAAAGCTGTAATATAAGAATTTCATTAAATCGTACCTCTCGTGTGTCGTTGAATGCCGTTATAGGATGGTTGGCGATGAGTTTTGCCATGCGTCTGAGTTAATGTTATAACATTAGATCATTCGATAACAGGTCATCGACGTGATAGATTTTCATCCTTGCCTTCAACCGGGAGTACCTATTCATGAAGCGCCACTACAAACTTGGTATTTTGCTGTTTGCCTCGGCCATGTTGGTCGGAGCATCTGATGTTTCGCCGGCCACTGATCAATGGCAACCGCTGCAAATCACAGATGTCGGCAGCCACCCATGGGATACCAGTCCCCGCTTCAGATCAAAGACGAAAACCTTTTTCAAGGGGCCCGATGACAGCAGCTTGATCTATGCGCACTTCTCGCCGCGCTGGGATATGACACCTCCCGCCGACCCCTTGGGGCCGCACTATCATCACTGGCATGAATGGGCTTATGTGCTCGATGGCGACTTTGTCATCCATGAGCCGGTCAGCGCGCAACAGAAATCCGGGATGCTGTCACATTTTACCCAAGGTACCTGGCTGGACCGTCCTGCTTACTCCTTGCACGGCGGTGGCTGGGAAGTCGGCGGGATGCGCGCGCAGAATGCCTGCACCCTGCTGATCTTTGAGGAAGGTGACGGTAGTGTTGTCACCGTGGGGCCAAACGGCGATCATTTCAAACCGGATTTCCCCGACACACCGGATCCATACTTGCCGGATTGGCAGGCAGTACAACAATTCACGCATCCATGGATTGTGCACACGACGACTGACCTGGAGTGGGAAACAGATACCAAGGTACCGGGGCGCTTGTTGAAGTGGTTGAGCGATGATCAGAAGGAAGGTTTCCGCGCCCGCCTGGTAAAAATCCCCCCGGGTTGGCAGGCCCCGAAACAACACAAGGCCAGTTATTATAAACAGGCCAGCCGCTTTATCTACATGATCTATGGCGACCTCAGCATTGCGCAACGGGACAATCTCGCCGCTTCGGGCATGCCGGTACAACTGTCCAAGGACTTCTTTGTTTACCAGCTCCCCTACAGCCTGTTCGGTTTTGCTGACGGGCCTGTCACGACCAGCGGCGCGATCTGGCTGGAAGTCGTGTATGCCAAGGGGCTCGCTGTAGGCGGTGGTAGGATCGAAATCCCCTCGCACCCTGAATGAAACCTGTTGCCTGCTCACAACACTTATTCGTTTAGACAACAAAACAGTTACAATGTCACGGAAGAATTGATATATTGATATAACATTCAGTGTGATAATGGTAAATCAACCCTCTGAAGAGATTGGTGCAGTAGGGTTCAGGGGTTCAATAATAAAAAAGCTTTCGGGAGACCTGTTGTGAATTTCAGATCCAACTCTATTAACAATATTCTGCTCTCCGGCGTTGTCCTTGCGATTGTTTTTTCGCCACAGTCCTGGTCCCAGGGCATTGAGGAGGTCGTGGTTACTGCGACCCGGCGCGCGGAGAATGTCCAGAGTATTCCTGTTGCCGTTTCAGCATTCACCGATGACGATGTGGCCCGCCTGGGGATCACTGAAACCATGGATGTTTCCCAGGTGGTGCCAAACTTCCTTGCCCATAACAACACCGGGCTGGGAACCGCCAACACCTATTCGTTGCGCGGTCTGAACAATACCGAATCGATCGCCACGTTCGACCCGCCGGTAGGCACCTACGTGGATGATTTCTTCATCCAGCGCCAGAATGCGAACAACTATGCGTTGTTCGATATCGACCGGATAGAGGTATTGAGAGGTCCCCAGGGCACGTTGTTCGGCCGGAACACGACCGGCGGCGCGGTGCGCGTCATTCTGGATGAGCCGGCTGAAGAGTTCGGCGGCTATGCTGAAATAGGCGGCGGGCGTTTCGATAAGATTTCCGCAAGAGGCAGCGTGGATATTCCTGCAGCGGAAACGTTACGCATGAAGATTTCCGGTTATTACATCAATGACGATGGATTTGTCGATAATCTGACGACCGGACAAAAAGGCCTCAATCATGAAGACAACTTCGGCATACGGGGCGCGCTGTTATGGGAACCCACGGATACTGCTTCATGGAATGTCGCGTTGGCTTATATTGATAATGAACATGCGAACATGTATAACTATGTCGATGGCGGTGATCGGTACACCCGGACCGGACTGGTCACTGACGGGACGCCCTATGCAGGCCTGCTGACCGGCGACAAGCAGAACTTTGGCTTGGGCAATGATACCCGATCCTTGCATTTCACTTCCGATATCGAATGGGAAACCGCCATTGGCACCGTTAATATCCTTACCAGCTACCTGACTTTGGAACAGGACTTTCTGCTGGATTTCTATGAGGGCCCGTTTACCACTGGCGGTTTTGTCATCGCCAATGAAGGCGAACACGACCAATTCTCACAGGAGGCGAAACTGACCGGGTCCTTCGGCGACAAGCTGGATTACATTGCCGGTGTCTTCTATTTCAACGAGGATAACAAGACCGACATGGCGCAGATATTCAACCTGGGCATGGTCGGACTGTTCCTGCCCACCGGGTTCCCGTTAATCCAGTACGACCGAACCATGGATAATAGTGTGGATTCATGGGCGGTCTACGGTCAGTTTGACCTGCGTGTGACCGAGCAGTTGACGCTAACGGCCGGTGTGCGCTACACCGATGAAGAGAAGGACTTCGGCATTACCGACAACGGCAACCCGCGGGCCGGAAATGTTTTTGGCAGCAGGGATATAGAAGCCTTGGGCATTCTGTTGAAGCAGGATGAGTCCATGGTCACTCCGCGCTTTGCCATCGAATTTGAAGCCACTGACGACTTCATGGTTTACGCTTCTGCTACCCGCGGCTTCAAGTCCGGCGGTTGGAATGCCAGGGGCACGGCCGCGGCGACACTAACACCGTTTTCTGCGGAGAAGATCTGGAATTACGAAGGCGGAATACGCTCAGAGTGGCTCGATAAAAAAGTGCGGGTGAACCTGACAGGATTTTACTCCGATATAACCGATTTCCAATTGCCGTCGGCTTATGTCAACCCGGTGGATGGTTCCATTGCCTTCATCACCCAGAACTTTGCTGACCTGGAGGTCTATGGTTTCGAGGCGGAACTGCTTGCCAATCCGGTGGATAACCTGACGCTGTTTGCCAATATAGGCATCATGGAATCGGACTATAAAAACCTGGATCCATCGATTATCACGCAGCAGGGAATCTGTCTGACCACCGGTGAACAATGCGCGCAAAGCATCGTCAATCCGTACGGCAATATTGCGCCGCCGGTGCGGTCGCCGGAGCACCAGTTATCGATAGGCGGCTGGTATGAGATACCGATCACCGATGACATAAACATCGTCCCGCAGATCAACGTCATTGATTACGGCGAGCACAATATCAGCACCAGCGGCCAGGACAGTGCGCTGATAAACGGTTATACCATCATCAACGGCGGTGTCAGCATCGAGCATAAGACGCAGGGCTGGTCTCTGACCGCATCCTGCCAGAACTGCACCGATAAGAATCAGTACGTCTCTTATCTTGCCGGATTGGTTTATCTGCAGGACCCGGCAACCTGGTCGGTGACCTTGAACAAGCGGTTTTAACCTTAGGAAGCTCTGACTTAATCAGAGGTTCCCTTACTATTTTGTGTAAGTTTTAGTAACTGAACAGCGCCCCATACCATTCCCGCGCAAGCGGGAGTGGTATTCTGGCAATGTTTACGCAGCGCCCCCCTATCCCATTCCCGTGGAAACGGGAATCCAGTGAAAAAACGGGTCGGCCCCGGGCGACACATTATTCATTGTTCATAGCGAAAAACCAACGCCAGGTAGGACAGCGCCGAGAAACAAATAAACACTGCCACAGGCAAACACAAACTCAATACATTACCGTTATAGATCAGTGAAGCCAGGACGGCCGCGATCGCACCCAGGGCCATGGACATACTGTTGGAGATCCCTGATGCAGTGCCGGCCTTATCCGGGTGATGCGCAACCGCCCCGGCCATGGATGGTGGGTTGACCAGTCCTGTGGAAGCGAACAGGAACAGAAAGGGTATCAGGATGGTTAAAACGCCGACCGGTAAATGCCAGGTCGCAAGCAGAATCAGCCCGGCGCTGAAAAATGTGCCGCACAGTCCCAGTTGCAATGAGCGTTCGGCGCCGCGCCGGCGGATAACCACGCTGCCAATCAACGATCCGCAGATATAGGCTAAAGCCATGCTGCCCATGTAAACACCGAACAGGGTCGGCCCCGTGAACAAGCGCTCTTCAAAATACAGCGGCGCGCTGGTCAGGAAAGTAAAAAAAGCAGCGTTGCCGAACCCGAATACCAGGGTGTAGCCCCAGAATAACCTGGACTTAATCAGACTGCTGAGGTCGGCGCGGATTTTTCTGACAGCACGGTCTGCTTTTGCCTGTTGCCGACCGGTCTCCGGCAACATTGATATCAACAGCATCAGCACTACCACGGCAAGGCCGGTCATCGCATGAAAACTCATGCGCCAACCCCAGGTTTCTATCAGGTAACCGGACAAGGCCGGCGCCAGCATGGTTGCCACGCCCATGCCCCCGGCCAGGTAAGCGGTGTAATGCGCGCTGGCATCGATACTGAAGCTATCCCGAAACATTGCGCGCGTAACAACTGTGGCCGTGGCTATGCCGGCAGCCTGGACAAGCCGGAATACGATGAACCAGAACATCGTACCGCTCACCGCACAGGCCAGGGTCGCCAGAGTAAATACGGCAAACCCCCACAGCAACACCGGCCGTCTTCCGTACCGGTCACTCAACATGCCGTGCACAGGTTGCGCCAGGGCCAGCCCCAACAGGTAGATGGAAATCGTGAACTGCACCGTCGATATGGGCAGTCCGAACTCATTTCCGATTGCCGGCAGCGCCGGCACACACGCGGTCATCGCTAACGGAGAGAACGAACTGGCAATGATCAGGAGAGATATCGGCGGTTTGGACATGTTAAAACGGTCGCCCTCCAGGCGACACAGTATTCGATTGGACTCCCGCTTCCGCGGGAGTGGTTCGGAAAAATACCCTGATCATGAGAGTTTAGAATGACAGAGAGAGCCTGTCAGCACAACATAATGTCATCCAGGACCCGGGATCAAACCATGGGCGGCTTATCCCGCGCAGTTATCCTGAGTTATTTTTGCGCGTCGATATATTTCTTGAAATAAGTCCAACTGGTCTCGTTCGTACGGGCGTCGTCGCCAGGAGGCGGGCTCGTGTACTCAGGGTAGTTGGCGTTGATTTCATCCTTCATTAATGCCGGCAAGTCGTCCCAGCTTTTCAGCTTGCTGCCTACCGCGTTGAAATACATCAATCCAGAGCGTCCTCCCATTTTCATCCACGGTAACCAGGGAGCGATGCGTACCCACGCCACGTTGATAGCGGCGGTGTTCTTCGACAGGTCGGCGATATCGTTTATGTTGCCGTTAAAGTCAAAGATTTCTGTCGCATGATAACTGTTGCCGACATAGGGCTGGTAATCCCCTCCCAGCACATTGGTATAAAACAAGGGCACTTCAAACGCCATGAAAGCAACATCATCAATGACCAGGGGTTCAAACCGGCGTTCCTTGCCATCCCTGCCCACTGGGAATTGTGGCCGTTGATTGACCGGATCGTTGGCCACGTGCAGGACCTCGACCTTTTCCCCGGTCCAGGGATTGTCCCACTCGCGCAAGATCTCACCGGTTTTCGGGTCGAGGTACAGCATGATTTCCCGCGATACCAAGCGGTAGCCTTCGCCTTTTTCGGCATCGGTAACGGTAACACATTGCCTGACATTCATACCCAGCACGTCAAACAACATTTTGTCCCGTTCTCCCGGGACCCTGGCATAGCCTCTGCCCTGCCACATATAGGTGACGGGATCGTTATCTTTCAGCGAGCAATGGATTTTGCGCTGCGCCTGGATGTAACCCTTGCCGGTGGCAAAGTCGATTTGCGCCACCGCGCTGTTCGCAGCAAGCAGGGAAACGCAGAAGCAAACTTGCGCAACCAGTCCAGTTGAATTCTTCATTTTAAAACCCTCATGATCAGGTTTCTGCACACCCCAATTGTATGTTACTGTTGGCACAGGTCAGTTAGTAAAAAATCAGTCTTGTTATCATTCAGAAAATAAGACTGCCGGCATCAACAGAGGATGCCGGCAGTACGAGAAACCCGGAGAAAATATCGGGGGAGGAAATTTTCCATACGGGTTAAAACCGGTAACGCGCAGTGACTCCGACGCGCCGTTTTTCAGGCAAGGTAATACCGATTGCCCGGTTGAACGGGTTGAAGGTCAGGTTGTTGGTCTGCACGTAACGGATCAGCGCGGCGGAGTCCTCGTTGTCAAACAGGTTATCCACCCAGACTTCAATATCGAAATTCCCGCCCCTAATGCCGCCGCGCAGGTTAACGACCTCCCTGTTGCCGGTATGGGCCAGATTGTAGACCTGCGCGTAACGCTTCGAGTTGTAATTCAGGTCGGCGCGCAGGAACCAGGACCAGTCATTTGTCATATTACCGTGCAAGGTATTGGACAGGTTAAACTGGTGTCTGGATGTCTGCGGTAAGTGGGTGCCGCTGATGATCACGTCACCGCTTGCGGAGTAACCGTTAATCAGCGCCGCTTCGCGGAACGCCGAGCCCGCTGATGCGCCGGCGTCCACTGACTGGATGAACTCATCAATTTCAGTGTCGGTCCAGGCATAACCGATGCGCGCATCCCAGAAATCCGTCAGTTGCGCGGAAAGATCGAGTTCGATCCCGTTGACAGTGGCTTTACCAACGTTTTCCAGGATGGAAAAGGTGCGCGGTTGGCCGTTGACCACGGCGGCCCGGGTGGAGGTGAGTTGCATGTCCTGCCAGTCAATGTGATACACCGCAGCATTGGCGACCACGCGGTTGTCCATCCACGCGGATTTCATCCCGAGCTCGAAGTTCCAGGCGGTTTCCTCATCAACCTCCCTATCAGCCTCCGGGAGCCCTGCCTGGTTGTTCAGGCTGCCTGGTTTATTGCCCTTGCCGATATTGGCGTAGACCAGCAACCTGTCGGTTGCCTTGTATTTCACTGAAACCTTGGGCAGAAAGGCGTTGAACGAACCTTTAACGCTTTCATCTGCGCCGGCCGGGGTGATATCGAAATCGTCTTCGTTATAGCGGAACTCAAGGCCGATGCCCAGTTTTTCCGTGAAGTCAAACTCCATAAAACCGAATACCGACCAGCTCTCGATTTCCTCCCGACCATCGTCCCTGGCCGGCGCGCCTTCATAAAACGCGCTGGTTGAAATGACCGCGGGCGCAAAAGTCGGGTTGAAAGGAGCAAACAACCGGGTGCCATCGATATAAGTTGACGTAGTGGTGTCGAAAGAAGTGATCAGATCTTCTTTCATGTCCGATTCGTAATAGTAGAATCCCAGCATATAGCGCAGCGCCTCGCCGGCGTCATAACTTAGGCGGATTTCCTGGGAAAAATCATCGAAATTATCATTTTCGGCGGTCAGGAACCCGACCCTTGAGAAGATACGCGGCGCCGCGGAGAACGGTTGTACCGTGAACGGCAGACCAACGCCGACGACCGGCATCCTGGTATCGCCGCCACCGAAAGTCTGGTCCTGCGCGGCATTTATTTCCACATCGCTATAGCCTGTTACCGACGTGACCGTCATCGCCTCTGTCAGGTCAAACTCGGCCTTCAGTCCCAGCCGCAAGCTGTCCCGCTCGGTGCCCATATCATCGAAGAAGCTGGTTTCGATCATTGTGTCGCCGTTATTGGCCGCCAGCACATCATCCACATCCATGCGCCCGCAATAATAGCCGCTACCGTTGTAACCGGCTGAATTCACCGTGTTCGCGCTGGCCTCGGGTGTGCCCGCGGGCGGGAGGGGTTGGGCAAGCGGTCCGCCCCGGGTGACCTGGTAGCAATTGTTCGCGCTGGATGACTGCACGGCAATCGCGTAGTGGTCGTCTTCGGTCTCCTCGTACATGATGTGGGCTTGCAGGTTTACCCTGTCATTGGGGCTAAGGGTCAGGACTGCGGTGATACTGCTTGTCTCTTCGCCGCCTACATCGTCGCTAATGGCCGGGGTGCCCAGCGGGTTGCCCGGAAAGTGGTTATCGTATTCGCCGTCGCGCTCGTAGTGACTCAGGGTAATCGCGAAACCCGCGGAGTCCCCCAATGGGCCGCTGCCGTGTATCTCAGCCCGAAAATGATCGCGCTCTCCATACTCTGCAGTGACCTCACCCTCAAACTCATCGCCGGGTTTTTTTAACACATAATTAACTGCGCCGGCCAGGGTGGAGCGGCCATACAATGCGCTTTGCGGGCCTTTCACCACTTCCACCCGCTCCAGGGCAGCCAAGGGAACGCTGGCGTTGCCTTCCTCAACGATGATGCCGTCGATGAAAAGGCCGGCATTGGCGCGGCCAAGAATATTGGCCTGGCCTCTTATGACCGGACGAAAATCGTTCCTGCCGAAGGCCTGGGCGAAGTCGAAGCCCGGCGTGTAATCAGCAATATCCTGCAAGGAAGTGATACCCCGCTCTTCCAGCGCCGCTTCCGTAAACGCGTTCACCGTCAGGGGAATATCCTGCAGGTTTTCCTCGCGCTTTCTAGCTGTGACGATAATCTCTTCTATGGAGTCCTGGGCGAACGTAGTCAATGGAACTAATGAGGTCAACGTGAATACGATGGCCAGCGCCAGACCACCCGAACGGATCCAACAACGATGTAAATGATGCGTGAACATAATAACTGCCCCCTGCCTGATCTCAAGGTGTATGAGAATGTTTGCCTGTTGTTGCAATTGTAAGAATGTTATATCTTTATATCATTTAAGACGATGTGTCAACCAATGTCAACATTAATTTTACAATATGCGTTGGTATGATAGGGAGCATCCGTGAACATCGCCGCCTTATCACTCCCGCAACAGCGGGAGTCCGTCAAATACTGTGTCGCCTGGAAGGCGACTCTTTAAGTATGCGTTTGCGTTGACTGGCATGAGAGGTCAAGACAGACGTTCAATCACTTCCTGTGCCCCTCGGTCGCCGGATTTGACGGCTGCTTCCATGCCGGATGCGGAAGGTTCGGTGTGGGCGCCGATGAAATGCAAGCGGCCCTCGGGCCGGCTGACGGCCTGGCTGAACTGCCCGACCCCACCCGCTAGGTAGTGGGAAAACGCGCCGTAGGCGAAAGGGTTTTTCCCCCAGGCGATGACCCGTTCCACTTCAAGTTGCGATTTGGTAGCGGGCCTGGCATGTGCCAGCAACGCGATGACATGTTGGCCGAGTTCGCTGTCCGGCATGCTCTCAAGGCGAGCAGCCGCTGCGCCCTGGATCCAGGCGCGTAAACGTATCACTTCGCCCTGTTCATTGGTCTGTGTGAAAATCCTGCCCATATCGGTATCGGTCCACATATTCGGGCTGAAGCCATCGGCAAGCCAGAACGGACTTTTCGGTTTCAGCAGCACATGGGTCACAGGGGTATATCCCATACGCGTGATCGCCTGTTGCTTGGGACGGGATATGGGCGCCTGGATGTCCAGCCGCCGCAACACGCTGAACGGCAGGGCAAGCAGGCACAACCGGCAAGTGTAGCTGTCGGAATCGGCGGTGTGCAGCCGTACCCCTGTGCCGGTGGTAGAAATACCCGTTACCTGCTTGCCTGTCTCCACAAAAGCCCTGATTGAGGCATGCATGGCATCGGGCAATCGTTGCGTGCCGCCGCTGACATCCTCCGGCGCGCCGGCGCCCTGCAGTATCGCGAGCTTGCGCAGCAGGTCCAGCGCCGACAGCGTCTCGATGCTCTCGCCGTTCAGGTTGGCATCGACCAGTCTCAGCGCTTCTTCATCGGCGCCCATTTGTTGCAGGTAAGCTTGCAACGGGATGTCCATCACGCTGTTTTCGGATTTCCACCAGTCCAACGGGTCGGCCAGGAAGCGGCCGTTGCGCAGCAGCCTGGGCAACAACCCGTATGGCGGCGTGTCTTTCAGGCTTTCCGGCAACAGGTTACCCGGGCTGTCACCCCATGTCTCAACGGCGCTGAGATGACCGTTCACCAGCAGCGTCATCCCCGGCGCGCCGGCGCTGATGGAGGTGGTCGTTATCTTCAACTCATCCAGCGCCCGGTTAAGCGCCTGGTAATTGGTCCCGATGCGGGCGCCGCCAGCTTCCGGCCGGCCGGGCAGGTCATCGAGCGTATGGACCCGTCCGCCAATCCGTTGCGACCCCTCCAACAACAAAAAATCCACGCCTTGCTGTTGTAATAGTCGTCCCGCCTGTAATCCGGCAAGTCCGCCGCCGATAACAATAACGTCAAAATGTTTACGCGCAGCGAAAGCAGGTCGGCACAGACTGGAAAATGCAGCCGCCGCGCTCACCCGGAGCAGTTTGCGGCGGGTGATATCGGTTGAGGTTAGCAGGCGTTGCATTTCAATGTGCCTTCGAGCGGAATCCGGGGCAGTCAATTTGTCATGTTTCAGTCTTCTTGCGCAGTGCAACCGCCAGCCCGCCAGTCTGACGCGGGTGAGACGCCCGCGCCCCCAGGGAAGCGGTGAAACACATAATATGCGTTTGTCATGTCTTCTTACCAGAGAAAACAGCCGTTGCTAATTGTTGATCCTCACCAGTTCGAATTCTGTTGTTGGAGGGTTCTCAATCTGCGGCTGATCCAGGATCTGCCAGCTTACGCCGTCCGGACCGGTAAACAGGAACGAGCGTTCCGAAAACTCGTTCTGCATGATGCTTGATGGTTGCAAACCCTGTTCGCGGGCAAGTTCATGCACATATTCCAGCGCCGGTGTATACAAGCTGTGCAGGGTTATGCCCAGTTCCCCGACACGCTGGTGACGGCTGCGGTCACGCACATGCTCAGGGTCCCGCGCACTGATGAATTTCAGCTTGCCGCAGATATTGTTCGGTGAGACAAAGCCCCGGTACCAATGGCTTTCTCCGGGTTCCATAAGAAATACCTGGCCCGGCCCTTTTTGCCAGTCGCCGTCGATCACAGGTTCATTTTCCGCCAGAAAACCAAGCACGGACATATAGTATTCTGTCACCTCCTCCAGGTCTCCGTTGACGATAAAATCATGGTGGGTGAATTCGCTGGTCTGCAATGGCGCCGCCTCGTTGACAGTGCCGTAGCCGGGGATCGTGTAACCGTAACGTTGAAAGAATACGTGATTAAACAGCCGCCCGTACACGGCATTTTCGCGCACGCCGGCACGCCTGTCCTTGATGGATCGCTTGCCGGTATCCAGACCGTACAAGTCGTCGAAAACCGGCTCCGTGCTCAACCATGGCTCGCCGGCCTTGTTGCGTAAATCGAGAAACGTGTCATGCACGCGATGGATATCGCGGGTGCGCATCACCGCCATGCGCTGGCCCACGGTCTCCGGCGGCGCATAGCCGACTCCCGCGCCCAGAGGTTGTTCCCATTCCAGTATGCGCAGCAGCCCATGACTGTCAATCGCGCCATTCTGCATACGGATTGAACGCAACCCGGAATTCACCCCGTACAATTTCTGCGCGCTTGCGCCGTCTATGCTGGCCTCATTTTTTACGCTGAAACCGAACTCGGTAAAGTACTCGACCAGTTGCTCGGCGTCATCGGTTCCGACCATGACCTCGTATACGCCGCTGATCCCTGTCTCAGGCAACTCTCTGTCAATGGCGAATGCCTGGGTTTGCAGCGCCGCCGGTAACAACGCCAGCAATACTGTAATAACAGTCTTGTTCACAATCAGAAACCTATAGCTGTGATATCAGTAATTCACTCAAAGCCGCTCAATCTCCTGCGCGCAGCATATCCGCGCAGGCGCCGGCATACAGTCGCAGGGTTACCGGAACCAGCAACAGCACCGGTACGCCGTAGATGAACGGCAGCAGCGCCATGGAATATTTCAAGCCCAGTTCGCCAAAGACCTGGTCGTTGAGGATCCCTATGGTGGTCGGCCCGAGCAGCAATCCGGCCAGGCTGATGGCCATGTAATAAAACGCAACCACCTGGGCGCGGATCTCGCCGGGGGTCATGTTCAGCAATGCAGTCACGCCGGTTGCGGTAGTCATGGCCAGGCCCACTGCATTGATGCCGAACATCAGCATGGCCATGCCGCCTGTCGGCATTAACGGCGCGATAACCCCGGTAATCACCATGATGAATGCGCCGATGATGGCAATGCGTAACGCGGCGTCGGTCACCCCGGCGGCATACCAGCGGTCACAAAGCCAGCCGGCCAGGTTCACTGTTGCCGGGCCCACGGCCAGCAGCACGATGCCGTTTACCAGTGCGAACTGTGACGCTTCCCAACCCCAGGTGCGCATGAACAGGGCCGCGCTCCACCCCTGGCTGTAAGCGACGGTAGTCATCAGACAGAAGATGGTCAGGAAGCTGGCAAAGGCCTTCCATCTTTGCAGCACGAACTTCAAGGTATCGATTAATGACGCATTGCCCAGGCCCGCGGTCATGCCCCGTTCCTGCCGCTTTGGCTCCCGCAATACAAAAAACAGCAATGCCAGCGCAAACCCCGGCAATCCCACGGCAATGAATGCAAATTGCCAGGGCGCAACCGTTCCAATCCACGGCAGGTTGGTTTCAGGGGAGGACTTGGCCCAGACCAGTACCGTCGCGCTGAACAGTGACGCAATGGCTGCGCCGATGGATATGGCCATGCTGTAAAATGCGATAGGCTTGGCCCGGCGCTCCTTGGGAAAGCTGTCGGAAATCATGGAGATGGCGCACGGGCTCAGGGTCGCCTCGCCGATGCCTACGCTCATGCGGGCTATGAACATCTGGAAGAAATTCTTTACCAGGCCGGAGGCGACGGTCGCCGCGGACCAGACCGTGATGCCCACCGCCACGATCCAGCCGCGCCGGTAGCGGTCCGCGAGCCAGCCCAGGGGCAGTCCCATGGTGGCATAGAATATCGCAAACGCGGGTCCCAGCAACAGGCCAAGTTGCGTGTCCGAGAAGCCGAGATCAGCTTTAATCGGCTCCACCAGCAGCCCCAGCATGAACCGGTCTATGAAGGAACAAACATAGGCAATAGTCAGCAGTATTACCATATACCAGGCATAACGGGCGCTGGGATAGGCGCTATGGGTTTGTTGTTCTGATTTTGTGGAATTATTCATCGATTCGTGTCAGTCCGGCCTGGAACCAGCGCACATTCAGACCCACTCGATGTGAATCCGGATCAGTCCAGGAATAAGAGAGTGTGTAGCCGGTACTGTCTTCGATGATTCCGATTTTCAGAACCGGTATTTGGGTTTGCTGGTAGGTCAGGGTCTCCAACGACAAGGTATAGCCGGTATTATTGCCGCTTTCATCCAGCAGGGGTATTTTCTGGCCTTCGTTATGCATCCTTCCGATCTTCGTGAAGACCCAGTCTGACAGGTCGGCGCCGGCATCGACCTTGTGTTTTTTTACCGCCATCCAGCCCCGGTAGAATTTCACTTTCCTGTTTTTATGCGGCACATCATGACCGAATATGCGGTTGCCGCCGGCATCATGGGCCTGGTCCTGAATCCATATCCACGAGTCGGTCAGGCGCAAGGTATCGTTGATATATATTCTTTTGCCCGTTTGTCTTGAGATAATCGAACAAGCGTCCTGTTTCATGTAGCCGTCATAATATTCGCCATTCCATTTCCAGAACACCTCGCAACCGGGCAGGGTCTTCAATTCATCCAGGTCCAAGTCTTCAAGTATCGCTGGTTGCTGGTCGGCCAGCCGGTACTTCAGTTCGTCGGCGAATGAATAGATGGTCAACAGAATGGCGTTTTCCTGATCATCAATGGAAAACCGGTAGAGCCGCTGCCGGTAGACCTTGTCGTAGTCGCCGTCAATGTACTGCTTGACAAAAAATACGTTGTCGCCCAGCGCGGGAACACGGGCCGGCTTGAAGATGTGATGGATATGCTCGAGGATATCCTGCTCATTGTCTTGTTTCTGTTGCCAGACCTGTTCGTAGTTATCGAATTCCCCCTCGAACCAGTCAAGAAATCGGGCAAAGTCTGCTTCGGTTGCGGCGCTGCATAAGGGTGCGCTTAACCAGGCAAACGTGAGCGCGAATACCAGAAATACAGATCGGCTCACCGGCTTAACCACTGATTCGCCTCAATAAAATAACCATTCGGGTCAAAAAAGCTCATGCACAGCAGCTTGAATACGCCACCGTCGGGCTTGGGATATTCGGACACATGGGGTTCGCTTTTTATGTGCACCCCGGGAACATCCAGCAACTCGCGATGCGCTTGCTCAGCGTCAGCAACACTCATCACGAATACGGTATCACCGACACCCAGTCTTTTTGGATACTCGCCCCTTTCCGGCAATGGCGGGTCCAGGTATTGCAGTATGCCGAGCATGCCGATGTAGGGATCGTTTGCCTTGAGGATGACCAGGCGCGCCTTTGAACCCGGCTCGCCGGCCGGCAAACCGAGACCGGAAATAACCAGTTCATTATCGTAGTAGGTTTCCAGGCCAAGAATATCACGATAGATTTTCAGCGGCGTTTCAATCTCGTTCACCAGCATCGTGGCGCGGCGAAAATCGGTGGGTACTTTACTCATCGCAGGCATCCTCCTCGGATAACGTGTGAAGTTTCACTCAGCGACCTTAACGATGGCCTTGCCGAAGTTTTCTCCCCGCATCAGGCGGCAAAACAGCGCGGGCGCGTGCGCAAGTCCTTGCACGCAGTCTTCCCTGTAGCAGAGCTCTCCCTGTTTCAGCCACTGGCTGACCTGCCGCTCGAACTCGGGGCGCAGGTCTTCATGATCATAGACAACCAGGCCGCGCACAGTGGCCCTGGCCTTGATGATGAAGCCCGGATTGGGTCCGGGAGGCAACTCGTCCGTGTTGTACTGCGCGATCAACCCGCACAGGATAACCCTGGCGCCCAACGCCAGTTGTTCCATACAGGCTTGCAACAGGTCGCCACCCACGTTATCGAAATAGACATCAATACCGTCGGGACAGGCGCGCCTGAGACTGTCTCTGAGCGTTTCCGTTTTGTAATTGATACAGTGATCGAAGCCGGCTTGCGCTACCGTCCAGCGGCATTTTTCCTCGGAACCGGCAATACCGACCACGCGGCAACCCTGGCGCTTGGCGATCTGTCCGACCATTGACCCGACCGGGCCGGACGCGGCTGAGACAACCACCGTGTCTTGTGCTCTCAAATCGGCGAGCCGGGTCATCCCGGCATAGGCAGTCAGGCCCGGCATCCCCAGGATGCCGAGCAGGGTGGATAGTGGTCCGAGTTCCGGGTTTACCGGCCGCGCTGCGTCTTCCCCGACAACCGGGTGGCTTTGCCAGCCGCTGTGAGCAGCGACGATATCGCCCTGTTTGAACCGGTCCGAGTTCGATTCCAGAACCCTGCTGATGGCTTCTCCGGCCATCAGGTCACCCACGTTGATCGCGCCGGAAATATGCCGGCCGCTGATCTTTCCGCGCAGGTACGGGTCCAATGACAGGCATAAAGTCTCACATAACAACTCCTGCGCATCGGGCTTACGTAACGCTGAGTTGACCAGTTCGAAATCCTGCTCTTTGGGCAATCCCTCGGTTCTTTGTTTCAGTAAAACCCGTGTATTATTCATGATATGACAACCATGTTTTTTTCGGGCCAGCGTTCAAGAGACCCTGACCAGGGCAAATGCATATTGTGTGCTTAACCGCTTCCCCGACCTGCATTAAATCAGAGATCGTTTCTTTCTACAATGATATAATGTTATAAGTATAATACAACTTGTTTCGAATTTCTTGCACTGTGCCACAGACTCCAGCAGATAAATTTACAGTGGTTGACGATATAGCCGCAATAGTCGGGGCCGAATTTGTTCTGACCGATGAACAGAGTTGCGCGTTTTACTCCCAGGATATCTATACCAAGGCCCTGCCGGCTCTGGCAGTGGTGCGGCCAGGTTCCGGCGCGCAGGTCGCCGAAGTTGTCGCTGCCGCGACACAACAGGGCCACGCAGTAGTAACACGCGGCGGCGGTATGTCGTACACCAGCGGCTACGTACCGGCGGAACCGGATACTATTCTGCTCGATATGAGCCGGCTCAACCGGGTGGTAGAGTGTAATACCGAAGACATGTACGTGACCGTGGAAACGGGTTGCACCTGGAAGGATTTGCGCGAGGCATTGAGCGGAACCGGTTGCCGCACGCCATACTGGGGCACGCTCTCCGGCATCAAGGCCAGCGTCGGCGGCAGCCTGTCCCAGAACAGCATATTCTGGGGTTCGGGTCGATATGGCAGCGCGGTTGACTCGGCGCTGAGCCTGGAGGTGGTCCTCGCGGATGGGACCATACTGGATACCGGATCGAACGCCCACAGCAACGGCGCGCCTTTTTTCAGACACTACGGTCCTGATCTCACCGGCCTGTTTTGCTGTGACACCGGCGCGTTGGGAATTAAAACCAAGGCCACACTGCAACTGGTCCCTGATTTGGCCGCCAATCGCTTTGCTTCTTTTGCCTTTGATGATTACCGCGACATGGCCGGGGCAATGAGCGCGATTTCAAGGGCTGACCTTGCAATGGAATGTTTCGGATTCGATCCTTTTCTGCAACGCCAGCGCTTGCAACGCGAGAGCCTGTTACGGGATGTAAAATCGCTTGCCGGCGTCATGAAGGCAAGTGGCGGCGTGGTTGCGGCGCTGAAAGACGGCGCACAGACGGCGCTTGCCGGAAGAGGTTTCATGGATGATGTCGGGTACTCTCTGCATGTTATGGTAGAGGAAAGCGGCGAATCCCTGGCCGATGACCGGCTTGACCGGGTCCGGCAGATTTGTTCGGATAGCCAGGGTCGGGAGATTGAAAACAGCATCCCTAAAATACTCAGGGCCAATCCGTTTACTCCCTTGAATAATGTTGTCGGCCCCCATGGCGAACGCTGGGCGCCGGTGCATGCGCTGGTCCCCCATTCCAAAGCTGTTGCCGTGATTGATGGTGTCGAAAAAATATTCTCGGAACAACGTGAACGCATGGACCGGGAGGGTATCGGCGTCGGCTTTTTATTCGCAACGGTATCGACGCATTGCTTCGTGGTTGAACCTGTTTTCTTCTGGCCGGATGCGATGACTGAAATACACCGGGATACCGTGGAACCGGGCGTGTTGAAAAAACTTCCGGGATTTGAGGAAAACCCGGCAGCGCGTCAGGCGGTCGCGCAGATCAGGGAGAAACTGCTCGAATTTTTCTGTGAAACCGGCGCCGCGCACCTGCAAGTCGGCAAGGCCTACCCGTACAAGCAGGGATTAAAACCGGCAAGCTGGGATCTGGTCCGGCAGGTGAAGCGCGTGCTGGACCCCGATAACCGAATTAACCCCGGCGCGCTGGGTTTGTCCTGATAACCGCCAGTTCGCAAGAGGAAGAATATTTGTCGAAACCTCATGAACCGATCTCTGCATGCCCCTGTACCACTCCCGCAAAAGCGGGAGTCCAGTCGAATACTGTGTCGCCCAGAGGGCTACCCTTTGTTCCACTGGATTCCCGTTTGCACGGGAATGGGATGGGGGCGCAGGTCAGTTAATAAAACTTACTTACATTGCAAAAAAACCAGTGCGGTTACCGTATCCCTGGTGCGCTAACAGTATCAGTGATCCATGCAAATCAGACAAAATTACATTGACATAGGCAGCGACAAGGCGCCGCAACAGGTCCATTTCCGCACCGCCGGGAGCGGGCCGGCGCTGGTGATGCTGCATGCCTCGCCCATGTCCTCGGCCGCGTTGGCGCCGTTCATCCGGGTGGCTGCGGAATTCAACACGGTTATCGCGCCCGATACGCCGGGTTACGGCTGGTCCGACCCCATGCGGGAACCGGGCGAAGACCTGAGCGGTTACGTGGCGGCTTTGCATACATTTACCAGCCGTTTGGGCCTGGATCGTTTTGGCCTGTACGGGACGGCCACGGGCGCGCAAATCGCGATAGAATTCAGCAAGACCTACAGCGCCATTGTGGATTACCTGATCCTGGACAATGCCGCGCATTTTACCGACGAAGAAAGGGCGCGCATCGTAGCCGGCTATTTTCCCGACCTGACACCGGAGTTGACCGGCAGTCATTTAACCAGGACCTGGTCGGTGGCGCGGGACCAGGGTCTGTTCTTTCCCTGGCACCAGACAACTGCCGAGACCCGCTTGCCGGGAGGCGGTGTCAATACCGAGATGACACAGCAGATGGCCATGGAGTTCCTGCAGGCGGGCAAAGACTATGACCGGGCCTACCGGGCCGCGTTTGCCAACGAAAAAATGGGACGGGTACAGCCCATTACCGTACCCGTCACCATCATGCGCTGGCAAGGCAGCATCCTGAAACCCTATACCGATCGATTTGACTCGGTGGAATGGCCGGACAATTTCTCCATGCTTCATTGCGGCCCGACCCGTGAACAACGAAGCAGCGCGTTCAGGTCCATTGTTACCGAGCAAGCGTCCCGTTCACGGAGCAGCAGTCCCCAACTCAACAGTTCGGACACTACACTCAGAACGGGAAAAGGATTTCTTCACCTGGATACGGGACTGTACCATTACTTCTGCGCAGGGGACACGCAACAACCTGCGTTACTGGCCTTGCACAACCTCGGCAGCTCCCAGCGTTCCCTGGCCGGGCGCGTCGCCGGCCTGTCCGCGCAATACCACACCGTCGTTCCTGACCTGCCGGGACATGGATTATCATTCCGACCGGAAACAGGTCAAGCGAGTGTCGATGGGTTGGCCGGCGCGCTGGTTGAACTGGTTGAAGCCCTGGGTTGGAACCGGTTTGCGGTCCTGGCCGAGAAAGACAGCGCGGCCATTGCCGTGGAGGTCGCACAACGGCTGGGGCAGTCCATCGAGAAATTGATGTTGGTTAACCCGGTTGATTATGCCGCGCTCTCCGATGAATGGGAACTCGAAGAGTTTTGCCCTGATTTCATACCGGAGACCGACGGCTCGCATCTGCTGAAGACCTGGCACTGGTTACGGGACCGGCAATTGTTCTGGCCCTGGTATGCCAGAGACGCCGGCCATGCGCTGGCCGGTCAATGCAACCTGGATGCGGATTACCTCACTGCGCGCGTCACGGAATTCTGGCAGGCGCAGCCTGTAGTGAGCGAGCTGCGGCATGAGCTGATGAGTTATCCTCTGACAACGCGACTGGAGCGATTGGATTGCGCGGTGGAACTTTGCCTGACGGAAACAGAACCACTGCTGGAGGTAGCCCGGCGCAGCCTGGCAGACCAGCGTTTTGACCTGCGCCCCATACCGTTCCCGTGAAAACGGGAATCCAGAGAAAAAACGGGTCGCCCTCCGGGCGACACAGAATTTAAGAGGAATGGACTGGCCTGTGCCAATAGTTATATACAATCGGACCTGCATAGTTCTGATCATGAAGGTTTAGAGGAGGAAATTAAGATGTCACTGAGAGAAAAAATGCCGCTGCTGGCGCGTCACGAAGGCGTGTGGGACGGCGTTTACCGTTATTTTGACAAGGACGGGAACAAGATCGATGAACACAAATCCAGGGTGCTGTGCCGCATGATCGGCGCTGACGATTACCATCAGACCAACTATTATTTCTGGGCGGACGGCAGGAAAGACAACCGGGATTTCCCGGCTATAGTCAAGCAGGACCGCCTCGTGTTTTATACTGAAATTACCGGCTGGGCGGCGGAAGTGCCGTTGGATGAGAACAGCAGGACCATCATGCTGCACTGGACTCGAAATAATGAACCGGGTCTGTATCTCTACGAGATGATTCAAATCAGCGACTGCGGGCAATACCGGGCCAGGGTCTGGCAATGGTTTCGAGAAGGACAGTTGTTGAAACGAACGCTGGTTGACGAGCAGCGCGTGAGCAAAGACTGGCAAGGCTATGAAAACAAGGCGGTGGCATATGACGATGTTGCCGTTTTCTGATTACAATATATGCTTGCTGACACGATCGCACAGAGGTAATTCGGGAAAATGATTCCATTCCCGGCTATTCCATAGAAACAGAGGTGGACCATGACTTTTAAAAATCTTTTTATCGACCATGAACGCAGCAAGGAGGAGCAAGAATGGGTAAGCGAGGAACTTGCAGAACAGGAGCAACGCTACGCAAAAATCGACAAGCACCTGAACGACCTGGCGCCGACGCGGGCAAAATGGTACGAAGAATTCTTCGACCGGATTTCCCTGCGCGGCTTTAATGCCGACGGCGACCAGAAGGTGAAGATCAAACGGGAAAACCTGCCGGCAAAGCCGGAAGGAAGGGAAGACCGGGTGCTCTGGAAGTACGGGGCAGAAAGCGAATAAACTAAGACAGGAGAAATATTATGGCGCGTCCACACATAGAACCCTTTGTAGACCGTGATGTTGGATTCAAGAACATGCTGTTACCGGGCTTCGGCCGGGGCATGCACTACAAGATGCTGAGCATGGATACCGATACCGGCGCTTGCACGATGACGGTGCAATTGGACGGCGGTTACAGCCAGGTTCCGGGCTTTTCCTGGTCGGAATGGGAGATGATCGTTATTGAGGGAGAACTGCAACTGGATGAGCGGACAGTACGCAAGGGCCATTACTTCTATGTCCCGGCAGGGTATGCCATGCCCGCAATCAAGTCAGAAAAGGGCGCATTGGCGCTGATGATGTACAACACCGGCGAACCCAGCCTGGTTGAGTCAACCGAACATCATCACCTTGCCCACACAAATTTATACCATGACGTCGACTCCTACCTGGACATCATCTGGGAGCCGGGCAACATCGTCAAACCCGCAGTGGCTTCCGGCGTGATGATCAAGCTGCTGAACTACAATCCGATTTCCCATGCGATGACGTTCCTGTACTGCATGACGCCGGCGTTTTACCAGGACAACATTTCCTACCATGACTGCGCGGAGGAATCGTACCACCTGTGGGGTACGTCCTGGATGATGCAATTCGGCGATATCCCCACCGGCGGCTATTTCTGGCGCCCGGCATACATTAACCATGGCGCGTTCGCGTCGGAATTCGGCTGTATCGCGCTGGGCAGGGTCGATTCGAAACTGTTCAACTACTTCCACTACAATCCCTGGTCCACGCCAAAGGAAAACCAGTGCCGCGCGGCGGCACGGGTCTACCAACGTGACCCGTTACTGTACAAGTGGATGGTCAGCTACTCCCACAACCACCCCCACGGCCCGGAAGACTTCGAGCAAACGCAAGCGTTACGCGGCCCGGACTTTCTGGACAACGAACCGGACACCGACGGCCACAAACACAGCCACTGGCATACGCACAAGCACCATCATCATTCCCATGATTGAGCCGTGACCTGGAACTTAGCCCGCATTTGACAGCAATCATGTTGCCGGCAGCAATATGCAGCCTGATAAATGCGGGTTAGGCGCTTTAACGGTAGCGCATCACAGCCGAGTGGAGTCCTGGATCATATTTTCTCAAGCATCAGGCGATAGCCCAAAGCATGAATAACTGCATTGATATTATCCAGGCGCGGGTTCCCTTTGGGGGAAAGCGCTTTTTGCAATCCCTGCCTGGACATCCCTGTTTCTGCCGCAAGTAATGAGATACCTTTTAGCTTGGCTATAACTCGCAGTGAGGCAAGTAACGAACCAGAATCTCCATCCTGCGCATATTCGTCAAAGATTTCTGACAGGTAAGCATCCACCTCATCAGGGTGCCTGCGAAAGTAATCTTCCTCAAGATTGTCAAAAGTTCTCAACTCACTCATTGGACTTGTATTTTTCCCAGTACTGTAATGCTACCCGGATATCTTTTTCCTGGCTGTTTTTGTCACCACCAGCCAATAATACGATAAGCGAATTCCCATCTTTGCCGAAATAAATTCTATAACCAGGACCGAAAAACAAACGCAATTCATATAAACGCCCCTTGATATGTTTAGCGTCACCGAGATTTCCTTGTTCCAGCCGTCTGAGTCTCATGATTATCCGGCGCCGATCTCTACCATCTTTTACTCCATTAAGCCAAATGGTAAAAGGTTCCCTTCCGTTACTATTCTTATAAATAAGAAGCGTTTTTGTCCTTGAGTTTCCTGGCATGTCCATATTGTCCGATGGCAGTCATGCAAACTATAGTAGGCGTTACATCTTATTTCAAGAAGAATCTTCCTTTGCTGGAACAACCCTCATATTTCAAGCTTTCAAGTTGATATACATTGCGTTTTCAATCGGCAAATTGGGAATCTATATGCTCTTGTCGTAGGTGACCTGACGCCAGACGTAACCGGTCGCCCGTCTGTTCGTTGTTATGCAGGATCTTGGCCTTCCCTAATCAGCCGCAAACTGGCATGTTGTCATGGTAAAGTGGTTGTCCAGAATTGACCTGAGGAGAAATTTCATGCTCGTATCCGTTTATTGCAAAGACGCGCCGGGCGGCGCTGAACCCAGGCAAAGTAAACTATCGGAACACTTTGCGCACATTGAAGAGATTGAGGAAAAAATCAAGGTGGCAGGCCCGGTGATGGGCCCTGACGGAAAAGGTCCGGTAGCCAGCCTACTGATATTCGAGGTCGATAGCCTTGATGAAGCAACACAAATGATACACGCCGATCCATATTACCAGGCCGGTGTCTGGCAGGAAGTCAACATACAGAAGTTTAAAGGCGTAGTAGGCAGTTGGGTAGGCGGGAAAACCTGGTAAGTCGTCAGCGTATATCTTGCGAGCAAGGATGAATACTCTTACCTAAGATAGAACCTTTTCGATCCAAAGATTACATCTGGCTGACGCCCGTATGAATGGGATATTTCAACTCCCTGAAAACTTACTATTCCAAGCAAGTGCTGATAAGTCATAAATCTGATTTCGTAGTACCCACTTTTATCAGTTCAGAAACGCCAAGGGAGGATTCAACCTCTGCCCCCTCATTAGAGGTGAAATGGTAATGATTATGGGGTGAGCACTCTGATCACACGAAACCCGATGTCGATGTTCCGGAGGTCGGACATGAACCCGCCGCGCCACGCCGATCGCAGGTTCCTCGGACTCCAGAGCCAGGAACCGCCACGCAAGACGCGGTATCCACATTCATCGTACTCCCAAGCACTACCATCATTCGGCGCTCCTTCATAACTGTTATGCCAGCAATCCTGCACCCATTCCCAGACATTGCCATGCACATCATGCAAACCAAAATCATTAGCCATAAAACTCCCTACCTCTACAGTCTCCTGCCTGTATAATCCTCTACCCAAATAACTGCCATAACTACCCAGTCCCCGAAAATTCGCATGTTCAGGCGTGATGCTTTCACCCGTATGGAAAGGGGTCGTTGTGCCCGCTCGCGCCATGTATTCCCATTCCGACTCACTTGGTAGACGATAAGGATGCCCAGTCTTCTCACTAAGCCACTGTACATATTCTTGTGCATCCTCCCAAATCACATGTATCACCGGACGACGACCTCGGCCCCAACCTTCATCATGCGGAGTGTGACTGCACCCTCCGGCAGACACGCACGCATCCCACTCGGCAAATGTAATCTCGTATTTGCCTACGGCGAAAGAGTAAGCAATCCTTACTTGATGCACCGGGCGTTCGACATCGCCACTCTCCTCCTCCCACTCCGGCGCGCCCATCATGAATGCGCCGGGAGGTATCACAACCAACTCCGGACACTCCGAGCAATCTTGAAATGTGTCGCCAGGCTGGTAGGAAATCTCACCGGTTGTGTTGTTCCCTGTCACGCTTTCTAATTCTGATCTGCCCGCCTCAGGAGCGCCCCCTGCGAGTGCGCTTTTTCTTGTCACCTCGATCAGCTTCGGTAACAGTGTTTCCAACAACGTCAAACAGCCTGGATATTGTTTAAAAGTCTCTTCTGCCGTCAATTCTGTCGTTTCCGGGCAAGGGGTGTCATGCGCCATTACCAAGGAACCGGGCAGTGAGATTACTAAGACGAATAGGACAAAACTGACACAACGAATTGAAAATTTAATCATTGCGGATAGGTACGGTTGGTTGCGGTCAGCTTGCTCAAAGTTTTACATCTGAATTTCGCATCGGAGCTGCCAATATCGAACAATGTATAGTATCACCAAATCAGGTTATCGATTAAAATACCTATACAGAAGCTAAGTCCGACAGGGTGTCAGAAAGACAATAACCAGTTCAATCAAAAAATCTAGAAGATGGCAAGATACAAACAACGGAATAAGAACGACAAGACCATGTCCGGGTTTACGTAAATCTGAGGAAGCTATGTGGTTGTGAAGAAACAAAATAAGAACATTATTGTAAACTATTGGGAACAACCTATTGCGGCAGACGTGTATGGGATCTTTGTAATTATGCGAACTGTCTTCCTGATAGCGTTCCTACTCCTAATAAGCGGGTGTTTACTAAGCACCACTCTCAAATCGCCTACGCTCGTGAAATGGGAAGAAACAAAAGTAGTACTTGATACCGAATGTAGGGATACTGAAAAATGGTGGGAGACATGTAAGAGCCGTTTTAGTAAAGAGGAAGCGCTGAGCTTGGCGCAAAAATATTGTGAACTCTCAAATCGCACTGCACATCCGGAATACTATTGGGATTGTGCTGATACGTACTCTCGGACAGCATGCGTGACCAGCGAAGAAATTTTGACATATCCAGGAGGCCCGAAGGAAAGGACAGTGTGTACTACAAGCGATGCCTGCGAAAACTATGTCATGGTTTACAACTGCATCCCCGAACCTCAGGATTGATGAGAGTCTGACCGAGTGTCCGCTCTTTATTCCCGTGCCACACAAACCAGAACACCTCACATGTGCCCGCGAGGGTGAAGGCAATCGTGCATGGAGTGCTCAAGGCGGCGCAACATCACTTGCGGCTGGATTATCGGAAACTGTTTGGATACTGACCCGTATACAGCACAAAATTAGAAACTACATCCCTATACATTTCACGTGGTCACCCTTCATACAATCAAACGCAGGTCTTTTTCTCTGGGAAGCATTTGTCAGCGGCGAGTCAAAGACTGACACCCACACTGGTGATGCTGAGCTTGCTGTTAATCAGTTTTACAGGTATCTGCCTGATCCAGAAACTCACAATGCCATAACTTGCGCTAATCCGCGCTCATTAATTGGCGCTGCGATATTGCAAGCGGGTTTATCAGATGATGTGTCATTACTCAATAAGGCATGTTTAGTGATTCGCGGATAAATTGGCTGTCACTGGAAAACAAGCAACGGAGGTAGGTAATGAATGAGAATGATTCAAACAGTAACGGACAGGTCTTGATCAAAAAAACGACACAGCCATCCCCCAATTTTAGAGTGCAGAAAATTTGGGAAATGGAATGTAAACACTGCCAACATAGGTATGGAGCGAATGGATGCGATGCCCATGAGCGCAGGTGTCCGAATTGTCAAGGTGGGGCAGATGGATTCGTTGTAACAACCTAGGCAAATTATTAATATAGATGCGGCTGGCTATGGTCAGCTTGGACAAAGTTTTACATTAATTATGAAGGACAGACATGAGTTATTTTATCGAGCTTATATTGTTTATAGCCATCATAGTCTGGTTAACCCTGTGGCTTGTGCCATTGGAAACCTATCTCAGCTTTAATCGGAACACAGATGGTAAAGCCGTATACCTGGAGAAGAGGAATATGTTCGGGTCATGGGAGAAGACATCCCTCTTTTTTGGTTACTACAACAATTTATCAGCATGCTCGGACTTTAAAAATACATACACAAAAAAGTACTATGCTGACCAGTATCGATGCACATATGTCGAATAGCTCATTGAGCGGAATCTCACGAAAATTTGCTGTGTAAAATTTTACTAACTGACCTATGCCATTCCCTTGCAAACCGCGTTTTTTATGGGTGCAGGCTACGGAATCCAGTGAAGCAAAGGGTCCCCTTTCAGGCGACACAGTATTTAACTGGACTCCCGCTTCCGCGGGAGTGGTTTGGTGGCAGGGCGACGCTGTATTGGACTGGACTCCCGCTTTTCTGCCTTCCCCTGTATGGCGTTGAGCAGGGGCGGGAGTGGTATGGGGTAATACCATGGTCTTTGTCAACAGTTATGTGCAGTCGGTGCGCACACAGATCTGATCATAAGGGTCTAGTACTCTTTCAACTTAATTTTGACATGTTCAGCGGGTCGGGAAGCGGTTGAGCGCAAGGCGCGGCGCTCAGGGAATGGCGCGCCCTTCGCAAGCGGCGCAACGACGCGGGCGACCGCTTCCCGGCCCGCCCGCAGGGAGCCACACAGCGACGCCAATACGGCGTTGCAGCCCTTGGCAAGGACTCGCCATTACCGGCGGGCTGCGCCTTGTCTTGGCGTCGCTGTGTGGCTCTGAACATGTCAAAATTACGTTGAAAGAGTACTGGTGTTCCTGAGAGTTTCATCATCACATGGATTTCACGGCAATCAGCCAGTTACATTTCTTCACGCTCCATCCCCATCAAAGTGCGCAGCGGTAATCTCCGGCCAGTTGTCGGATGTTTCCCGGCAGGTTGTTGTAGGCACATGCGCTAATGCGGAAAGTGTTTCTTCCCGGCAGGGATGGGTCTGACTCAGGCTGACCGAGAGCGGTGTGGTCAGTGTCCTCATTGCGTTGATCACATCGGTTGCGAAAAACTCCTGCCAGATCAGGTGGTAATTATTGCCGCAGCGGAGCGCATCGAACAAGGACTGGTGAAGCGTCTCCGGATCCAGGCTCGGAGTATCCAGACGGATATTGGCGGCTAACGGCTCATGCCATGGCCAGAACAGCCGGGCGTCACGCAACGCGTACCAGAGTTTCGTGATATGCAACCCATACTCATCAGGCTCGATGGGCAACGCAAAACGGTCCTGCAACGCACTACGGGTTATCGCGCTCAGCAGCAGTGGGTTGTGCATTCCCGTGCTGACGAACATGTCGGGGTTGCGCCGGATCAAACCCGGCATGAACACACAAGCCGCGCCCAGGCTCAGCAATCGGCAAGCGTCAATACCAAGTGCAGCCAGCAGTTCCGACAATGCGGCAACGACCGTGCTGATGGAAAATCCGGCAGTCAGAACATCGGCGCTCTCGCCATGTCCCGGCAGGTCGGGACAGATAACGCGGTAGTGGCGAGAAAGGTCTGAAACCAGGGCGCGCGCCGAAGCCGCAGACCCCGCCAGGTCGTGCAACAACAACACTGTTGGGCGGTCCGGTTCACCCGCTGCCAGCATGGCAAGCTGTTGTTCGCCGATATCGATATAAGCGGGTTCAGGCTCTGCCGTTGGAGGGTCTTTATGGCGCCGATACCGCCACGCCAATTGTCTCTCTACGCGGCGCTCGCCCAACAATTCGATGATTCGATCATCCAGCCTGCCGGGTCCCGATGGGATAATTTCCGACCAGGCATGTTCCGGCAGCGCGGGCAAGCGCTGACGGTGAGACTCGAGTACATCACCGCTGCGATATAAGGCGGCGGCAGACGGAATGATATGCTTAATCGCCGCACTGTTATGATAACGGAACGCGGCGCCATACCCACCGCGGTAGTTATCGCCTGCATACATGAAATCCATGAACCAGCCATGCAGATAGTCCGCGTTCGGCATATCGTAATACATGCGCGCGCCGCGATCTTTCCTGTACCAGGGAAAGAAGATCGCCTGTTCGCGCAACCGCGCCCATAACCAGGTCAAATGGCTGCCGTCCCAGTTCGGTGTGAACGGCGGCAGATAATGCTCCAGGATATCGGCGCTTTCTTCTTCGGTGAACAGCGCGAGTCCGTCCAGGATCAGAAAATCGACCTTGTCCGGGAACCGCAGCGCAAATTCCAGCGCAATCAGCGCGCCGGTATGAACGCCGATGACCGTTGCCGGCGGAAGCTGAATGGCGTCCGCGAACTGATCCAGCGCGTGCGCGATGTCCTCAATGGTCGGCTCTGCTATCGGCAGCGGGTCGGACAGGCCAAAACCGGGACTGTCAGGCGCTATCACGCAATGACGGGAAACCAGTTTTTCCGCCAGCGGCAGCATGGCCGTTGAGGATTGAGGCGACTGGTGCAACAACAGCACGACCGATCCGGCGCCGCCCGAACGGAAGTGCGTCCATCGCCCCTGCACATTGATGAAATGCCGGTTAATCTGCCGGGACATTCTCAGTCGTTGCCAATGTCGCTTCGACCAGCTCGATATACTCGCCGGCAGGGCCGATTACTACACCGGCGCGGCGCTCCAGGTACGGATATGATGGCGGGCGGGCGGTCCCGCCAATATAGGGCAGGTCCGATTTCCACTCCGTCACCTCAAATGTCACCATGGCAATGCCGGCAGGCATGGAACCCGGAACAGTGTCTCGACGCATAGCCGTTTCAGGGTAACGATCCAACTCGATCAAAAAGCGTTCCGACAACTGTACTATGGACAGCTCGTGCAAGGTCTGCGGCGGCAGGCCATACGCGTTGGACAATACGCCGATTCGGTATTGCATCGGCGCGGTCACGGTCATGCCCAGGACTGTCCGGTAAAACTCAGCGAGGGCGGAATGGTCGCGGGCGCCGACCACCATGATGAATACCCGGTCAACATATGTCTGCGCGGGCAGAAGGCCGAAACCGGATTTCTCCGGGTCGCTGATGCGGGTGAAATAGATCAACTCGCCCGCTGGCCCCAGCGCTTGCATGGCCTTGATGTTCTGTTTTTCTGTGAGATAACGCGGTTGGCCAACCACGCGAAAATGCGTTGAACGGTCCAACGTCCGCGCCAGGACATCGGGGTCTTGCGCGAGTATTTCCACCGCGTTCCAGCCCTCGGTTCGCATAGGCTCTACCTGCGCGCCGGAGGGGTCTTCTATGAAACGCAGATAAACGGCTTCGTTGCTTGAGGGCTGCAGCATTACATAGTCTTGGCCGGTGAGCGACGCTGCGTTCCAGGAGGCAGCTAGAGTTTGCGAGATCGCACCGCGCTGCGCGACCTGGTATCCGAGTTCATCCCGATAGGCCTGTTCCACCTGCATCAGGTTGGCCGCCATGATGGTGACGATGAGGATGGTTTTCAGCATTTATCCGGCGCTCTGTACCACCAGGGGTCCCAACTTGTCTGGGTGTTCTCGATCAACGCCTTGCTTCTCAGGAAGCGCCGGATGGAGGCCGGTCCCATGCGCGAACCGCCCATGCCGGAGGCCTTGAACGCTTGTTTCTCCCCCTCGTGCATAACGCTGGTCAACGCAGCATCATTGATGCTGATCGCGCCGGCGTCGAGCTTGCCGGCAATATGGCGGGCGCGCCCGATGTCATTCGCAAATACGGCTGCCGACAAGCCGTAAACGGTGTCATTGGCCAACTCAATGGCCTCGGCATCCGTATCAAAGGCCATTACAGGGAGTATCGGTCCGAAGGTCTCTTCCGTCATCACCAGCATGTCGTGATTGGCATTTGACAATACCGTCGGTTCGCACCACAAGCCGCCATCATGCTCAATGATTCTGCCGCCACATTCGGTATTAGCGCCCTTGGCAACGGCATCTTGAAGGTGAGTTTCGAGAATGTCCCGCTGGCGTTCGGATATGATCGGCCCAATCTCGCCCTTGTGGATATCATTGGTATTCGGCTTCAGGCGGCTGGCCTGGTGCGCGAGCGCCGCAATCAGCGCCTGGTAAATCGGGGCTTCAGCGTACACCCGTTCGACAGACAAGCAGGACTGTCCGGCATTCACCATGCCGCCCCAGCACAGCGCTGCGGTCGCGCGTTCTATGTCCGTGCCGGCGGTGACTATCGCCGGGTCTTTGCCGCCCAGTTCAAGCTGCGCGGGGATAAAATTATCGGCGCAGGCCTTAGCCACCTGCCTGCCGGTCTTGACGCTGCCGGTAAAACAGACCAGGTCGGCATGGCCGATGAGCGCGCTGCCCAGGCTGCCGTCTCCGGGGAGAAAGCGGAACACCGTGGGCAGGTCCTTAACACCGGCAATGATATCCTGTAATGGTTCGACGAAACGGGGCGTGACCTCGCTCGGCTTGACAATCACTGCGCTGCCAGCCAGCAACGCAGGAATGGCATCGATGCAGGATAACAGCAGCGGAAAATTCCACGGCGAAATCACCAGCGTCAGCGGATAAGGCACAGCCTGGCTGCCGATCTCAATAAACGGCACAGAGGTGTTTTTGTTCTCCTCCACGGTCAGCAGATCAGGCGCTAGCCCGCTCCAGCGCTCTATGCTGGAAATAACCGCGTTGATCTCCAGTTCGGTTTCTCCGACGCGCCCGGTATCGGCGCACAGGGCATCAAACAGCCGATCGCGTTGATTGGACATGGCCTCAGCCAGTTGCAGCAGGGTCTGACAGCGCGCTTCCACCCCGCGTTCGAGCCACAGGGTCTGTGCGTGACGCAGATCGGCTGCCATCCGCACCAGTTCTGACGCTCCAACCTGCTCAAAGCGATAGTCGATTTTACCGGTACGAGGGTTGCGAACTTCGATGAAAGGGTTAATCGTCAATATAATGTCCCGCTGTTCTTGTACTTGTCAGACTTCAGGGCCAGAGTGAGTCGCTCTGCAAGGCTTGCAGAAAGCAGTTTACCGGCCATATTTCAATTACGCACACAGGCCAAATTGGCCTTTATTGCGTGAACCAAGCCGGGGTCAATTCAGAGCCGCACTCACCGAAAAGAAAGAAACTGTGCTGTCGTATTTTGGCCATTTTTTTGTACATTATGCCGTCAAAAATATACGAAAAGTGACGATAAGACAAACAGCGCATGTATACGCTTCTCTTCCTCTTTGACTTGGTTACAGCGTCGAGCTAGTATGTAAGAAGTGCCGTTCAGGCGCTATGCTTGCGCTCAGCTAAAGCAAATTGTACGCAGCGTGTAATGGTGAAAGATTACCAGGAAAACGGGTTCCCGCATAATGAAACACAGAACAATACGCGGCAAAATTTTATACACCAGTCATAAACCTGATCGGTGGGGTCAGGAACGCGGGCGCGAATCATTTATCATCACAACGCATACAGATGGCAAACGCACTTTACGCGCGTTGTGTGAGATCGACGATCCGCCCACTGTTTTACGCGATGTGACCCTGAGTCTGGATGCAGACTACTATCCACTGGATTGCTTTGTGCGGCTGACCATTGATGATGAGTTTGAAGGCTCAGGCTGGATGCGATTTAGTCATAACAGCGCGGAAACGGAAATGTTCAACATCCGCGATGGGCGTGTCTCCCAGCGTTTTGAACTGGAACAACGTATACGATGGCTGGCTAGCCACCCCATATCCGGTGATAGCCTGGGTTTATATATTTATGACCGCAGACAGGGGCCAGGCAAGATGTTTTTTCCCGACATGATGGTGACGTCTCCCGACCACCGCGGCGCAACAGGTCCGATGTTGTTCAAGCTGGGTTTTGGCATTGAGTATGTGGGCGATGAGCGGATCACGGTGCCAGCCGGCGAGTTTGATGCGCATCACTTTCGCTATGTTGATACCGCCGGGCAACTGCCGGAGGAGCACCCTGAATACAATATCTGGTGCACAGCCGATAACGACTTTGTGTTTTTGCGCGGCGAAGTGGGTGGTTACATGCAAACGTATTACGAGTTGATTGACCTTGAGAGATAGAGGATAAATGCTATGCCGGCTTATATGGTTGTACAAGCTACCGTTACCAAACCCGAACAGTTTTCTGAATATGCGCAACGCATGCCTGCCCTGGTTGAAAAACACGGGGGACGTTACCGGGCGCTGGGAGGCGAAGTTGAAATTCTGGAAGGAGATTGGGGTTACCAGGCGTTGGTGATATCCGAATGGCCGTCCATGCAAGCGGCGCGCGCCTTCTGGGATTCGGACGACTACGCAGAACTGAAAAAAGTGCGCGCAGGCGCGCTGGATGTCACCGTGTTATTAACGGACGGATTATAACTTTTGACCTGCTACTACGCGCTGGCCTTACAGACCCGCTGTCGCGCCGTCAATGCCCTGGATGTCACCGAGGCGCGGCGTGCGATCCATGCCGCCATACAGACCTGCGCGCGCCAGATTGCGGCCAGCAAGGGATTCATCGGCGCCGATACCCGCCTGGTTGTTCTGCCTGAATACTTCCTGACCGGCTTCCCCATGGGTGATTCCGTGCCGGCCTGGGGCGAAAAAGCGGGCATAGAAATGGAAGGCGCTGAGTATGAGGCATTGGGACGGATTTGCCAGGATAACGATATTTTTCTTTCGGGCAATGCTTATGAGTTGGACCCGGCGTTTCCCGGCCTTTATTTTCAGACTTGTTTCATCCTGGCCCCAAGCGGCGATGTAATCCATCGCTACCGGCGCCTGATTTCCCTGTTTGCGCCGACACCCCATGATGTCTGGGATCGTTACCTGGACCATTATGGGATAGAAGGCGTATTTCCGGTGGCAGATACCGAACTGGGGCGTTTGGCGACTGTTGCTTCGGAAGAGATTCTGTACCCGGAAATTGCCCGTGCGCTGGCGCTGCGCGGCGCCGAGGCTATATTGCATTCAAGCAGTGAAGTGGGCAGCCCGGAACTCACGCCTAAGGACGTGAGCAAACGTGCCCGGGCCATCGAAAACCAGGTCTATGTCATCTCGGCCAATAGCGCCGGCATCAGCGGTATAGGGATACCGGAATCCTCAACGGACGGCATGTCAAAAATCATCAATGATCATGGCCATGTGCTTGCCGTGGCCGGCCCGGGAGAGAGTATGGTTGCGAACCATGAAATCGACATCGCGTCCCTGCGCCGCCGCCGCCGCCGTCCCGGAATGGCCAACCTGCTTGCGCGCCAGCGCCTGGAACTGTACGCCCATATCGCTTATCCGCAAACCCGCTACCCGGCCAATACCCTCCTGGATACCGCAGGCAATACAGTCACGCCAGACCGAGGGCACTTCATCGGCACGCAACGCGCCGTGATAGAGGACTTAATCAAACAAAACCTGATTTGACCCGGATATCTTGGCCCGCATTCCAGGCCAACATCATGAGGGCGCCTACAGAGAGCGCCGGAGAAGACTGTCCGTGACTACTGGGCAACTCCGGGAGATAACATGACTTGCATCACTATACACACACCGGCAATGACAATGCCGGCAAACAGAAATGCACAGCTCACTGCCCACTTTATAAGTCGAGTTTCCAGCGCCGCAATATCAGCTTTGGTATTGCTTTCCAGTTTCGCAATATCAGACTTTGTCGCCAGGTGCGCTAACTCCGACATTTGAACCACATCCTCCGCTGCCCTGTTGGCGTTTTCTTGCGATGCGCCGACTTCAATCAATGCTTGGTAAAGCGCTGTGCTGGTCATATGGGTCACCTCCCTATCAGTTAAGTTGTAATCACGTCCTGGTCCGGTAGCTGTGCAGCTTCCGCCCATATCTGTAACCTACAGTTTTCCTTCCAGCTTGTCAAAGCAACATGGTCGCGATTCGATTATCTTAATACTCTAGCAAGGCCAGCTATGGCAGTTAGACGAGAGAGGGATGTCGTTATCCCTCTAGCCTGGCCAGTAGCGCGGTCTTGTCCAGTTTGCCTGATGCTTTTTTGGGCAAGTGATCCAGAAACACGTAACGGGTCGGAACCTTATACGGCGCCAGGTGTTGGCGGCAGTGTGCGTCCAGCGCCTCTATTGAGATGGCCTCGTCTGCTACGATGAACGCGGCAACGGTTTCCCCGAATTTCTCTGATGGTTCACCCACGACAGCAGCTTCCCTGATTGCGGGCATTTGCATCAGAACGGCCTCTATCTCAGCCGGATATATGTTCACGGCGCCACGGTTGATGACATCCTTGTCGCGTCCGCGTAGCACGATATGTCCACTGTCCAGGCGGGCAGCCAGGTCCCCGGGGTAGAACCAGCCGTCGGCCGCGGCGGGATGTTCCTGTCCGTCTGCGTCGATAAAACGCATAGCGACACCGGGTCCGCGATAGCGCAAGCGGCCGGTTTCTCCCGGTTTTGCCGGTTTGTCCTCGCGGTCCACGATCTGAACTTCGGTTCTGAAGGTGGCCCGACCTGCGGTGTGCGCGTAGTCATTGAACTCGTCGGTATTCAACACGGAAATGCCACCGCCTTCGCTGGACGCATAATAGCCTATCAGTCCGGGGTTCACTTTTTCGCGTATCGCCTCTGCCTCGCCGGGGTACAGGGCGGCGCCGCTTATCAGCAACTTATCCAATCGTGGGAACAATAACTGGTCCTTGTGCAGCGGCAGCAACCCGCGCAGTTGAGTCGGCGCCATGAATGTGACACTCGCGCGAGACCCATTTACGGTCGAGACCAGTTGTTCGGGCGTATGCGGGGGCGGATCGAGAATGACCGTAGCGCCGGCGGCAAGAAAGCCCATCGCAAATGAACGTCCGGCGCCGAAGTACAGTGGCGTCAACCCCAGAAACCGATCTTGAGAGTTGAAACCGATAGTGACCCACTGGCTAATAAATCGCTGATACATCTGCTCATGGGTAACTTGCGCGCCCTTGGGCCTGCCGGTGGTCCCGGATGATAAGGATATGAGCAAAGGCAGGTCGGGATGATCCGGGATAGACGGCAGACGGGAGACATCGCCTGCTTGCAGGTCGCTGCTGATCCTGAGTGTGTCGATATGCGCCGGCGCGTCGCCATCTTCCTCCAGTATCAGCAGTTTTGCGTTGAATGCCGTCACGGTTCCGGCTTTTTCGGTCAGAGTCCAACGATGGTCGACCGGCAAGATCACTGCGCCGAGCCGGGCCAGAACATAGTGCAGGATCAAGTGGCAGGGGTGTTCTTTCAGAGCAAGGCCGACCCGGTCTCCCGATCTGATGCCGTGTGCGTGCAGGCAAGCCGCATAGTCTTCCAGGTATTGCCACAATTCGAGATAACTGATTCGTTCTGCGCGAAATTCAATGGCCGTCTTGTCGCCATAGCTGTCCGCGTGGCAGCGAAGGATGGAAGCCAGGTTCATGGATGGTTGTCAGGAGTCAGTCGAGGCGGTAGACGCGGCGCGCATTGTCCCGAAGGAACTTTCGCATTGCCTCCGGTTTCAACCCAAGACCCTCGATCTCCTGCCGGGTGCGTTTGAAATTGAGCACCGGAAAATCCGTTCCAAAGATTACCTTGTCCTGGCCGTAGCTGTTCAGGTAGTTAACGAAGCTCGGCGGCCAGTATTTCGGGCTGTGCGCGTCACCGCCGATGTACACGTTTTCGTGCTTCCACGCCATGGCGATCATCTCATCCGCCCAGGGAATGCCCACGTGAATGCCGACCAGCCTCAGCTCAGGGAAATCACAGGCCACCGGGTCCAGCTTGATGGGCTGTCCCACGCTTTTGCAGCGAAACTCCTTTGAGTAGATCATGGACTGTCCGACCTGGATCTGTATCGGTATATCCAACTCGCAACATTTTGCATAAAACGGATAGTATTTCGCATGGTCCGGCGCCAGATCAAACCAGTGCGGGTAAAGGTGCGCGCCGATAAAACCCATATTTCGTACTGCGTTGTCCAATTCCCTGAGTCCGGCCATGCCCATGAACGGGTCGATGCCCAGCAGCCCGGAGAAGTGATCAGGATATTTGTTCACGGCTGCGGCCACGATATCCGGCGGCAGGTGATAACATCCGGGCAAGCCGGGCCGTCCGGCTTTGGCGGCGATCAGGAACCCATGTTCGATGCCGGCCTCCTGCATCAGGTCTATCATCTGTTCCAGCGACAGCCCCCGCATCAGACTTTGCTCGGCTCTCATCTTGCCGGCGAAGAATTCATCTCGCCAACCCGGGCGGTGCGATAACGCTTCCTCCGTCCAGATATTGACGACGGCATCAATGGCTTTGATGTTGTTTGACATGGGGCTTCCTCATCAGTTTATTATCATACCTGGTCTATCATGCCAGATTTACCGTATGGCATGGCTATGATTTCACAACGATGCCGACTTGGATGCGGACTGGAACTCAGCTTTTCCCTGTTGCACCAGAGCATAAATCTGCCTGGCCTGTCCACCCGTCTCTTCAAGCAATCTCGGGTGGGTGGGCAACGCCCGCTCCCGCCATTGCGCTTGTTGTTCCGCATCCAACTCGTGCACGGTCACGGCCATTGCCGGCAGAGATATTTGGAAATAATTATCCAGCGCCGCGCGGATCAATGTCCGATTCACCTCGGCGCTTTCGATGCTGTCGAAAACAAGCCGCCGGAGTCGTTCGGGCAACCCGTCATACCAGTCCTTGTTGGCCAGGATGGGACCCATGTCAAACGCGTGCCGGGTGAGCATCAGGTGCGGCGCCGGCCTGGCAATCCCTGCGAGTGTATACATGCCCACGCCGGTCTGGCCGCTTTCGATCAGGTTGGTCTGCAACGCGGGGATCACCTCGGCAAAACTCAGGGGAATGAGGTCGGCGCCGATAGCCTCGGCGAAGTAGCGCGAACCCAGGGCGTTTGAGGATCTCATGGAAATGCCACGGGTTGCCGCCGGCGTCAACAGCGGTTTCTTGCCGTAGATATAGAACCAGCCCACTTCCGACCATTGGATCAGTGTCAGTCCTTTTTCCGCAAACAGTTTTGCATACGCATCGGACAGGTAATGGTCCATCACGAACGCGGCTTCCTCGCGGGAATCAAACAGGTAGGGCGCCAACAGCACGTTCAGTTCCGGGATCAGTGTTGCGACCCCCTGTAACGCAAAACCACCGATCTGTATCCGGCCCCGGCGCAGGTTCGCGAGCGCCGTCTCTTCACTGCCCAACTCCCCGGAAATAAACAGGTCCAGGTCGATCTCCCCGGCGCTGTCGTTCTGTTCCAGTGTCGCCGCAAAGCGCAGCCAGAAATCATGCCAAGGCGTATCCGGTATGCCGAGCGAGGTGACCCGCACCTTCAGTTGCTTGTCCCCGCGCTCTGCGCAGCCGCCGATCTGGGTAATCATGACTGCCAGCAACAGAATTATCAGGCTGGCCCGTTGAAGTAATGGCATTCCGGTTATTGATGACAGTTAAATGTTTAGGAAACTCTGAACAAGTCCATCCTGGACTTGTCAGAGTACGGAAAACAAAAATGCGATTTTTGTTTTCCTCACAATATCAATGCCTTACAGTCATTGATATTGACGATACATCCTTGTATCGTAGGAACCTCTGACTTAATCAGAGGTTCCTTTATTTGTTATATCATTAATAGAACTCGGTATAAACCTCCAAACCCTCATGATCAGGGCGCTGCTCACCCCGTCGGCATGTAGCTATTGGCATAAACCAAGACATGCCTCCGTACCACTCCCGTGCAAACGGGAGTCCAGTAGGACAGGGTGTCGCCCGCAGGGCGACTCTTCAGTCTATTGGATACCCGTTTGCACGGGAATGGTACCGAGCACAGGTTATACAGGATAAATTACACATATGGCAGAACGGTTTTTGCAACTCCTGGGGCGCATGGAGCGCATCGTCACCAGCGCCGCGTTTACGCTGCTGATTGCAGCTATTTTCCTTGACGTGTTCAGCCGGGAGCTCACCGGCGTGGGCTTGCACTGGGCGCGCCAGGCCGGGGTTTATGCGAACATTATCGTAGTAATGTTTGGTCTGGGCCTGGCCTCGGCAGGCGGCAACCACCTGCGGCCGCGATTTGCCGATAATTGGCTGCCGGCGCGCTGGGCCCCCGTGATCATGCGCTTGCAGGATAGTTTGATGAGTGCGTTTTGCCTGTTCGCAGCCGGCGCCGGCGCGCAACTGACCTGGGAGTCTATGCAACTGGGCGAGCGCTCGACACTGCTCCCGATCCTCATCTGGCCGGTCCTGATGGCGCTCCCGCTGGCTTTTTTTCTGGTAGGCGTTCGCCATGCTGTTTATGCTGCTTATCCCGAGCTGGCGCCGCAGGATCCGTTGCGTATCGCCCCTGAGTCCTCATCCAATGACTGAGACCCTGCTCCTGATCGTACTGCTCACGGCCCTCATTCTGCTGCGCCAGAATCTCGTGGTGGCGCTGGGCGTGGCCGCGTTCTATGTTTACTGGGTATTTGGCGATGAACCGTTGCGTTATGTGATACTGGATGCCTGGCACGCGCTGAACAAGGACATCCTGCTTTCCATCCCGCTGTTTCTTCTCGCTGGCCAGATCATGACGCGCGGTTCGATGGCAGAGCGGCTGGTGCGCCTGGTCAAAGCCGCCAGCGCGCCAATTCCGGGCGGTCTTGCCGTCGCCACAGTACTGTCCTGTGCGTTGTTTGCCGCGATTTCCGGCTCTTCCACAGTTACGCTGCTGGCGGTGGGCGGTATCATGTACCCGGCATTGCTGAAAGCGGGCTATTCCAAAGCTTTTTCGTTGGGCGCGCTGTGCGCTGCCGGCACGCTTGGGATCATTGTGCCGCCCAGCATTCCGCTGATCCTGTACGGCGTGATGACCCATACTTCCATTACCGACCTGTTTATTGCCGGAATCCTGCCGGCGCTGGTCCTGACCGCATTGATGAGCGTTTATGCGCTCTGGTTCAACCGTAACATCCCTGCCGGCAAGCTGGACCTGCGTGAGTTATGGGAGGCATTGCAACAGGGTGTCTGGTCCTTGTTCATGCCCATCCTGATCCTGGGTGGGATCTACAGCGGCCATTTCACCGCGACTGAATCCGCCGCCGTGGCCGTGGTATACGCGTTTGTAGTGGAATTGTTCATTCATCGCGAACTGAAACCGGCAAGCGTTCATCTTGTGATCGAAGATACCACCAGGTTGCTGGGTTCCTTGTTTCCGGTGCTTATGTTTGCCGTCAGCCTCAATACCTTCCTCACCTATGAGCAGGCGCCGATGGCGGCCAGCGCGTGGTTTGCCGAACATGTTGTTAATCCCCAGGGATTTCTGCTGGGCGTCAACCTGTTCCTGCTGCTGGTCGGCGCGATCATGGACATTGGTTCTGCGATACTGGTGCTGGCGCCTACACTAAAGCCCATCGCCCAGGGTCTGGGGATGGACCCTGTGCATTTCGGCATCGTGATGATTGTCAACCTGGAGATCGGTTATCTGACCCCGCCGTTCGGGCTTAACCTGATCATCGCGATGGGCGCGTTCAAGGTCACCTTCCTGGAAGCCTGCAAGAGTGTCGCACCGTTCCTGTTGCTGATGCTGGTTGGCTTGCTGCTGGTCAGTTTTTTGCCTGCATTATCGCTCATGTTGCTGGCTTGAGGCGCGGGGTGGTTTGCATGCGACACAATCGCTTTTGTTGCTGGCTTGGGGCACAGGAACTGGCGGGATGAGTATGCTTCACAGAATTGAAATGGTCACGCTGGGTTGCGCTGATCCGGCTATGGTTGAAGCGGCCTATTGCGGCTATTTGCATTACCGTCGGGTCGGTGCAGGGCAGATATCCACGGCGCTGGCGCGGTTATGGGGGTTGGAAACAGCGGCCGGGACGAACTACACGCTGCTGGCGCCGCAACGCGATACGACGCATTTCATCAGACTGCTCCAGGTTGATGCAGAACCGCCGCCACCGCCTTTCAGCACAGCCGGATGGAACGCAGCCGAAATTCTCGTTAACGATGTGGACAGTCTGGCGCAGAGCCTGGCCGATTCGCCGTTTGCCGTTGCCGGCCCGCCCGCCGACCTGTCATTCACCGACAATATCCGCGCCTGCCAGGTGGTCGGCCCGGCGGGAGAGGCGCTCTACCTGACGCAGATCAAGGGAGATATTCCCGGTTTCAGCCTCGCGCCGACCGACCAGGTCGTGGCCTGGTGTTTTGTCATGATCCTGGCGGTAGCTTCCCTGCCCGCGGCCAAGGAATTTTATCGCACCCGGTTCGCGTTCGCCGATGCGCCGGACATCGATGCGCGGGTGACCATGATGTCCGCCGCGCATGAGCTGCCGCGCGCGCATCTGCACCGGATCTCGGCGCTCACCCTGGGCGATCCCGGATACCTGCTGGAACTGGATGAATTGCCTGCCGCAAGCGGCCGTGGTGCGGCGCGGCAGGGGTTGCTGCCAACAGGCATCGCGATGGTGAGTTTCAGTTGTGCTTCCCCTCAGGAAAATGGCGACAACAACATATTGGCTGAACCGCCTTATAACGGCAGGCGAGTGGGCTTCTGCGCCGGCCCGGCGGGTGAAATGCTGGAACTAATCTATTTATAGCCCTGTGCCGAACGCGCAATAGTCTTCCTTTTCCACCAGGTCGAAGACGAACAGGAATTTCGCCATACCGCTCAACACGGCCAGGGTCAATCCCAACTCCAGCAGTTCAGCGTCTGTGAAATGCTGTTTAAGGTCATTGTACAGGGGTTGTGACAACACGCCGTCGGAGTTGGTGAGCAGCATCTGGTCTGCCAGCCGCAGAGCAGCCTTTTCCGCGGCGCTGAACGGGGCGTTTTCATAATCGTCCAACCCGCCGATTTCAGCTTCTGTCAGGCCCGCATCAAGGGCGTCTGCGCGATTGCCCTGATTACAAAAATGGCAGCCGTGGACTGTGGACAGCCGCAGGCGCGCCAACTCTTTGATGCGCCGCGGGACAGAACCGCCGTGGAATACTTTTTCGTAAAAACTTTCCGTATACCAGTCGTACAACGCCGGGTTGTTTCCGAATACTTCAAAAAAAGTGGCGTCGCCGCGCAATTGCATGGATTTGCGCCAGGCTGCGCGCAGGTCTGCAGACATCTTATCCGGCGCAACGCGCTTCAGAAAGGGGGCAGGTCGACTTGTCATAATATTATAATAATATAACATACTGCCGATTGACTTATCGGACTACGATTAAGGTTGCCGATAACCGCACGGTTAACACTAGTACTAGGAACCCCTGAGGGAACCTCTGAGATTAAGTCAGAGGTTCCTGAGATTAAGTCCAGAGGTTTCATAATATTATGACAGATCACGAATTACCGCTTTCCGGCATCAGGGTTATTGAGTTTTCCCATATGGTCATGGGACCATGCGTGGGGCTGTTGCTTGCCGACCTGGGCGCTGATGTTGTCAAACTTGAACCGCTGGCAGGCGACAATACCCGGCGGCTGCGCGGCTCGGGCGCGGGCTATTTTTCGATGTATAACCGCAACAAGCGCAGTGTCTGTATTGACCTCAAGTCGGATCAAGGCCGGGACATCGCCAAACGCCTGATCAGCAAGGCCGATATATTTATTGAAAATTTCAGACCCGGCGCGATGGAACAGGCGGGTTACGGCTACGATGAACTGGCAAAAGACAATCCCGGGTTGCTGTATTACTCCGCCAGGGGTTTTCTCTCCGGGCCTTACGAACAGCGTACCGCATTGGACGAGGTCGCCCAGATGATGGGCGGCTTGGCATATATGACCGGCCCGCCGGGGCAGCCGCTGCGCGCCGGCGCATCGGTGGTTGACGTGGCCGGCGGCATGTTCGGTGTGATCGGTATTCTGGCCGCTTTGGAGCTGCGCCGGCGCACGGGCCGCGGGCAGCGGATTGACAGCGCGTTGTTTGAAAGCACCGCCTTCCTGGTCGGCCAGCATATGGCGCAGTATGCGGTAACCGGCGAACCGGCTCCGCCCATGCCGGTGCGGGTATCAGCCTGGGCAATCTATGACATCTTCGAATGCCAGGACGGCAAACAGGTGTTTGTCGCCGTGGTCAGCGATACCCAGTGGAAAAAGTTCTGTGATCATTTCTCCCTGGATGATTTCTCCCGGGACCCTTCTCTTGCCGCCAATACCGGCAGGGTGGGCCGGCGGGACGTGATTATCCCGCGCGTGCGTTCGCTGTTCCAGGCGCTGCGCGCCGAAGAGTTGATGGAGCGGCTGGACCGATGCGGTCTGCCCTATGCTCCGATCAGCAGGCCGGAAGACCTGTTTGACGATCCGCACCTGCTGGCCTCCGGCGGCCTGCTGGACGTCACCACACCGGAAGGCCAACAGACCAGGCTGCCGGCGTTGCCGGTGCGCATGGATGGCAAGCGCCCGGGTCTGCGGCGAGACGTGCCGACACAGGGCGAACATACCCGTGAGGTGATGCAAGAACTGGGCTTGTCTCAGGCGGATATCGATGGACTGATTGCAGCGCGGACGCTGGCCTAGAATATCTTACCAATTGAGATTTTCGGGCTAAGCCAGGTAGGCCCAGTTGCGTGTGTGCCGGTCCCGGGATTGGAATTCGCTGATCTTATCCTGATGCTGCAACGTCATGTCTATCGAGTCCATTCCCCGCAGCAGCATTTCCCTGTAGACAGGCTCGATATCGAAGCGGTAGTGTGACCCGGCAGGGTCCGCCACCGTAGTGGTTCGCAAGTCAATGGTCAGGCGCGCGGATGATGAGGCGGTCCCGGTGGCGCTGATCAGCGCCCGGATTGCCGATTCCGGTAGTGTTACCGGCAGCAGACCGTTGCGCACCGCGTTATGGTAGAAGATCGATCCGAACTCCGGCGCGATAACGGCCCTGAAGCCGTATTCCAGCAGCGCCCAGACTGCGTGCTCGCGGGATGAGCCGCAACCGAAATTTCTGCCTGCGAGCAAGATGCTGGCGCCGGCATATTGCGGCTTGTTTAGTACGAAATCCGGGTTGATGACGCGCGCTTCCCGATCCGCTTCCAGGTAACGCCAGCCGGCAAACAGGCCTTCTGCCAGACCCTTTTTCGACACATGGCGCATTTCCCGGGAGGGAATAATGCTATCGGTGTCGATATTGCTGCGCAGCAATGGCGCGCTAACGCCCTCGTGGACGACAAAAGCTTTCATCAGTTGTGTACTACTTCGCGTGCGTCCGCGATACAGCCTTTCAACGCCGAGGCCGCGACGGTTGCCGGGCTCGCCAGGTGCGAACGTACTCCCGGGCCCTGGCGTCCTTCAAAGTTGCGATTGGTGCTGGTTATGACACGCGCGCCGGCAGGGAAACCTTCCCCTCCGGCATAGAAACACAACGAACAGCCCGCCTCGCGCCACTCGAACCCGGCATCCAGAAAGACCTCGTGCAGACCTTCCTGCTCCGCCGCACGTTTCACCTGCGTGGACCCGGGAACACAGATGGCCTTGACCCCCGGCGCAATCCTGTTGCCCTTGAGCGCCGCCGCGGCGGCGCGCAGGTCGCTGAGCCGGCTATTGGTGCAGGAACCGATAAACGCCGCATCAACCGGAATCGAGGTGATCGCGTCGCCGGCCTTGAGTCCCATGTAATCCAGCGCCCGCTCCATGCCGTTGCGCGTGGTCGCATCAGGTTCATCGTTCGGGTCAGGTATCATCCCGGAGATGCCGGTAACATGTTGCGGGCTGGTCCCCCAGGTAACGCTGGGTTCGACCTGTGCCAGGTCCAGGCGCAGTTCCCTGTGATACACGGCGCCTTCATCGGAGCGCAGTTTGTGCCAGTATTCCCGCGCCGCATTCCAATCATTGCCTGCCGGCGCATACGCGCGCCCGGCGACATAATCCAGGGTTGCATCATCGGGCGCAATAAGCCCGGTGAATGCGGAGAACTCGACGGCCATATTGCACAGTGTCATCCTGGCCTCCATGGGAAGATGTTGCACCCCCGGGCCGCAGAACTCAAGCGCGTAACCGCTACCACCGGACGCGCTGTATTGTCCTATCAACTGCAGGATTGTGTCCTTGGCGGTGACACCGGAAGGCAACTTGCCTTCCAAGCGCACCGCCATTTGTCTTGGTTTGACAACTCTTAGCGTCTCGGTCGCCAGCGCGTGCTCGCAATCGCTGGAACCGACTCCCCAGGCAAGCGCGCCCAGCGCGCCCAGGGTACAGGTATGGCTGTCCGGGCAGACTACCGTCAGCCCTGGCAGGGCGATACCCTGTTCAGCGGAAATCACATGTGATATGCCTTGGCGCGGGTCGTTGATGTCGAACAGGGTAATACCGGCGCGCTGGGTTTGCAGGCGAGTGCTGGTGATGAACGCCTGGCCGCCGGGCATGGACGTCTCATCATTACGGCCGGGGAGCGTGTCGATGATGTGGTCCATCGTACAAAACACCTGGCTCGGGTTTTTCACCCGGCGCCGCTTCTCTGCCATGGAGCTTAACGCAATGCTGCCGGTGCGCTCGTGCAGGAACACGCGATCGATATGCAACAACGAGGACCCGTCCCCCAAGTCGGTTATCAGGTGGTCATTCCATATTTTTTCAAATAAAGTTGTTGCCATCTACGCTATCCCAGGTTTGCCCGGATTAAGATAAGATGAGACAGGTCTCTCTCCCATTGTTGCGGGAGTGGTATGCAAACAAGCCCTGACCAGCGCCAACAGTTACATGCAATCGAGGTGTGCTGTTCCCTGATCATGAGGGTTTATCGGCATTGTTTCCCAAATTATGTTATAAAAGTATATCATTAGAACTTTATCAGGGTACTATGAAAGTGTTATGAGCATCGACCTCTTGATTAAGAACGTAAGAGTTGTCAGGCCGCACGGCAACACGGCGGAACTCGCGGATATCGCGATCAGCGAAGGCAAGTTTGCGCGCATAGCCCCGGATATCGACCCAGACACAGCCGCGCAAGTAGTGGATGGCAGGCAGCGTTTGGCATTCCCTGGCGTTATCGACGCACACATGCACACGGGTATTTATGCGCCGCTGGCAGAGGATGCGGTCAGCGAGAGCCGCGCCGCGGCCATGGGAGGGGTAACCACCAGTCTGAACTACCTGCGCACCGGCAAGTACTACCTGAACAAAGGCGGACCGTATCGGGAGTTTTTTCCGGAGGCGCTGGCGCTGTCCGAAGGCAGGTTCCATGTCGATTATGCGTATCACCTGGCGCCGATGATGGCGGCGCATATCGATGAGATCGATGAACTGATCGAGCGTTTCGGTGTGACCTCGTTCAAGATTTTCATGTTTTACGGTTCTCACGGCCTGCACGGTAAATCCGACGATCAAAGCGATTTTCTGATGATCGGCAAGGATGAACGGTACGATTTCGCCCATTTTGAATTTGTCATGCGCGGTATCCGCAGGGCCATGGATCGTTTTCCCGACAGGGCGGAACAGATCAGCTTGAGTATGCATTGTGAGACAGCCGAGATCATGCGCGCGTATACGCGCCTGGTCGAGGAGGAAGGCCTGCTCAGTGGCCTGCCGGCGTACCATGCCTCGCGCCCGCCCCACTCCGAAGGGTTGGCCATATTCATCGCCTCCTACCTGGCCCATGAAACCGATTGCGTGAACATCAACCTGTTGCACCTGTCATCCCGCAAGGCGGTCGAGGCTGCGCTGTTGATGGCGGACGCGTTTCCTCATATCGATTTCCGGCGCGAGGTAACCATCGGCCACCTGATGCTGGATACGGAATCGCCAAACGGTATCCTGGCCAAGGTCAACCCGCCAATCCGCCCGCGCGCAGATGTGGAGTACCTGTGGGAAATGCTGCTGGACGGAAAAGTGGACTGGGTAGTCAGCGATCATGCCTGTTGCCGACATGAGATGAAAGTTAACGAGAGCGAACCGGATAACGTATTTTTGGCCAAATCAGGCTTCGGCGGCACGGAGTACCTGCTGCCGGCGCTGGTCAGCGAGGGGACTCGCCGTGGCATGAGTCTGAATCGGATCGCCGAGTTGATCAGCTACAACCCGGCGCGTCGTTATGGCTTGAACAGCAAGGGCGATATCGCCCCCGGCTGTGACGCCGATCTGGTACTGGTTGACCCCAATGATAGCTGGGTGATACAGGCGGAGGAATCGCCATCCACGCAGGGTTACACGCCGTTTGCCGGCATGGAGTTATCGGCCCGGGTGAAACAGACCTGGTTGCGCGGCCGCCTGATCTATGACGGCAACATCGTCGGCGAGCCCGCGGGGAAATTCCTTAAACGGCCGTATGAGGGATAACTTCTTTGGGAATAATACTATGGATCGTTACTTGAGAGTCAGAGACATACGGTACTGGAACCGGTCGGGGTTGTATACCGCATTCAAATGATCCACCTGTTTTCCATCCTCGCCGAAGGAACGCCGTATCAGTTTCAGCAGCGGTTTGCCCGGTACGATGCCCAGGGCATCGGCCGCGGGCGAGAGCGCGGCTTCGGCGCTCAGGGTCTGTTCGGCGCGGGCAATCTTCACTCCGGAGTTTCGCAGCAGCTCCAGCCGCGGGGACTTTTCCAGCGCCTGTTTGCGGATGGATTGGTCAAACCCCAGCGTCCAACTGTCGTAATAGGCAAACGGCAGGTCGCGGTTGCTCCTGATTCGTACCATGTGGCACAGCAATTGTTCGTCGGAGACGCCGAATTCATCGGCAATATCGGCGGGCGGGCGGACAAAGCGCAGGCTCAAGACCTTGATTTTCGTTTCCCTGCCCATGTGCTCAAGGCTTTCCAGCGCGCCCGTCAATGGTGCGTTGAGCAATTCCGGATGATAGTGATAATTCACGAACGTGCCGCGGCCGCGCTGGCGCGCAACCAGGTTTTCCGCCGCCAGGTCGTCCAGGGCGCGGCGAGCGGTAATGCGCGATACCTTGAAAGTGGCGGACAACTCCTTCTCCGAGGGCATCCTGGTTCCGTCTTCCAGCACACCGCCGAGGATACAATCCCGCAAGATGGAGTAGAGTTGGTGGTACAACGGCGTGGGCGACCCCGGGTCCAGGACTCCGTGGTGGTACTTGCTAAGCAATGTCAGCGTAGCGTCCATAATACAGGTATTGGCTTGATTCGTTTTGCTGGCACTTTGTCAAAGTACATTGATGTAACAATAAAATCAATCGTTAGCCCGCACCAATTTCTTTTATAATCGGGTTTCTTCATTCATGCACAGGCGAGGGCAAAACCATGCAGACCAGTGAGCTGGAGCAGAACAGGCACGCCATTTTACCGGAACCGAATCACGACGAGCTGGCCAGACAGCAATTTGTGCGTTCTTTCAAGGAACATCTCGTTGCCCATGTCCATCCGGGGAACCGGCTCGCGTATGAGCGCCGGGTCAAACCGGCGTTTGTTCAGGAAAACGGGCGGGAACCGGATAACCGCTTCGAAATACGCGATGTGATGACCCTTGATCCGCATTATCGTATGTTCAGTACGCTACTGCGCACCAGCCAGGAAATGATGTGGTCCGCATCACAACAGCCGGTGCAGAGAGAACTGCGTGCGCTGGCAGAGAAGGCAAAACCTGAGGAAGGCGCAGGCGGCAGTCTGAGACTTGACCCGGACCTGGCCATTCCGCGTTATCACAAGGCCGTGGATATCCATTGTCAGCCTGGCGGCTACCATACCGAAGTGACCGAAGACGATGTCGCGCCCGGCGCTGTTTATGATCGCGCGGTCTTTATCTATGCGATGGGGCAGATGGGGCCGGACAACGCCGATATGGGCGCCAGCGCCGTTGCCTGGATCAAGCAGAACTATCCTGGATTCAACCCGGCGCGTATCCTGGATATGGGCTGTGCGGTGGGCCACAGCACGGTTCCCTATGCCCAGGCGTGGCCCGAAGCGGAGACCCATGCCATTGATGTGGCCGCGCCGATGCTGCGATACGCCCATGCGCGTGCCGAATCCCTGGGCGCAAAAGTCCATTACTCCCAGCAGAACGCCGAACAGACGGATTTTGCGGACGCCTCCTTCGACCTGGTGGTTTCCCATATCCTGTTGCACGAGACCTCGGAGAAGGCGATTCGGCGCGTCGTTGCAGAATGCCATCGCCTGCTCAAGCCGGGAGGGCTGATGGTGCATGCCGAGACGCCTCCCTACAAGGACCTGGAAGCGTTTGACGCTTTCATGCTGGACTGGGACACCTACAACAACAACGAACCGTTCTGGGGCCGCGCCCATGATATCGATTACGTTGAACTGAGCCGGAAGGCCGGCTTCGACCCGGAGACCGTATTCGAAGTAATGGCGCCCAGCGCTTACCAGATCGCCCAGGCGCGGCGCTCCAAGGTATTCCAGGGCGGTGATTTCGGCGGTGGCGGTCTGTGGTTTCTGTACGGCGCCGAAAAGCGCGGGACCTGAAACCGATGTCTGCTGAACCGAAGTTGAAACGCAAGGCCAAGGGTGAGAGGCCGTATTTCTTTTCCGATCCTGCCATTGACAAATTACTGGCCATGCTGATGGGATTGGCGGGAGAAGTGTCCGTGCTGCGCGATCGGTTGGATACGGTAGAACGGCTGGCGCAGCAGAACAACTTATTCACCCGCGCGGAGATAGAAAACTATCAGCCGGATGAGGCGGCGCTGGAAGAACGCGCCGCGCGCCGGGCGGTGTTTCTGGGCGAAATCACCCGTATCATCCAGGCGGAGCTGGAGGGGTTGCAGGAGGAGGAAAGCGCCCCCTACAAGCAGGCCCTGGAACTGGTGACCGGGATGGAGGACGGACCGAAACAATGAGTTATCGACTGGGTGTTGATGTAGGCGGCACTTTCACCGACCTGTTGCTGATAGATGAGCAGAGCGGCGCGACATTTACCGCCAAGGTGCCGTCCACGCCGGAAGACTCCTCGATCGGGGCGCTGAACGGCATTGCGCGGATTTGTGACACACACAATATCGACGCCGGTAAAATCTCCCGGGTAATGCACGGCACCACCGTCGCGACCAATGCCGTTCTCACCGGGCGCGGCGCCAGGGTGGGCCTGGTCACGACCAAGGGTTTCCGCCAGGTTCTGCAGGTGGCGCGCTCATTTTGTCCGGGTGGTCTGGGCGGCTGGGTCAGTTACGTGAAGAAGCCGCTGCTGGCCCCGCTGGAGTTGACCATAGAAGCGGATGAGCGGATCGATGCCCAAGGCAATATCATAAGGGAACTGGACGAGGCGGCGCTGAGACGGGACCTGCAAACATTGCACGCCAGGGGAGAGGTGGAGTCGCTGACCATCTGCCTGATTAACGCCTACATCAACGATGAGAACGAGCGCCGCGCAGAGGCCGTCGCCGGCGAGGTTTTCTCTGATATTCCAATCTCCATATCCAGCAAGGTCGTGCCCGAGATGCAGGAGTACGAGCGCGCTGAAACCACGGTCGTTAACGCCTATGTCCGACCGGAGGTCTCAAACTATATCAATAACCTGCAGGCCGCGCTCGCCGAGCGTATGGGCAGCGACGTTATCCTGTCCATTCTGCGTTCTGACGGCGGACTGGCCTCGGGCCGGGCGGCGACGCAATCGCCGGTGAACATGCTGATGTCCGGACCTGCCGGCGGCGTGACTGGCGCGCTGTATTTTTGCAGCCGCGCAGGCTACGACAACATCCTGACGTTTGATATGGGCGGCACATCGACGGATGTGGCGCTGATTCAGAATGGCAAAGCGCTGATCAGGCGGGAAACCATCGTCGGCGATGTGCGCGTCAGGGCGCCGTCGGTCGATGTGCGCACCGTGGGCGCCGGCGGCGGTTCCATCGCTTTTGTCCCGGAGCTGACCCGCGCGCTGCGTGTCGGGCCGCAATCCGCCGGGGCTGTTCCCGGTCCGGCCGCATACATGAAGGGTGGCGAGGAACCCACGGTGTGTGACGCCAACGTGGTGTTGGGGTATCTACCCGCGGATGCGCAACTGGGCGGCGCGATGGCGATAAATAAATCCGCGGCGGAGGCTGCGGTGCAAAAATTGGCCGACGCGATGGGGATCGATCTGATGGAGGCTGCCGAAGGTATCATCAAAATCGTCAATGAATCCATGTTCGGCGCACTGCGGCTGGTGTCCGTGGAACAGGGCTATGACCCCAGGGATTTCTCTCTGGTCGGTTTCGGCGGCGCCGGACCCCTGCACGCCAACGCCCTGGGAATCCTGACAGGCTCCTGGCCGGTGATCATCCCACCCGGCCCCGGTGTGCTGTGCGCTTACGGCGACGCGACCACCCGAGTCCAGGATGAAGCGGCGCGCACCTATATCGCGATGGCGGAGGAAACCGGCGCGGACAACCTGTTACAGGACCTGGAAGCCTTGCGCGAACGCGCGTCCGAATCTCTGGTTGCAGACGGGGTCGTGCAGCAGGACCTGGAGGCGCTTTACCAGGTGGACCTGCGTTACACCGGACAGGCGTACCAGATCACACTGGATTTTACCGCCGAGGAACTGGCTGAAAGCGGCATTCTCAGCCTGACCAGGCGCTTTGATGCCGAACACAAGCGCTTGTTCACATTCGACCTGGGCGAAGGCCATGAAATCGTCATGATACGCGCCATCGTCAGGGTCAAACAGAAAGACCTGGCCGAACTGGATACCAGCAGCACACAGACCCGGCTGGAAGACTGCAGGATTCGCGACAGCCGCTATTATTACGAGGGCGCATGGCATGAGGCCGCTATCTATGCACGGGAAAAACTGCATGAAGGACTGGTGGTGCCGGGCCCGGCAATCATCGCCGAAATGGATTCCACGACCCTGATACTGCCCGGCTTCCATGCGGCGGTGGACGCTTTGGGCAACCTCATTATCCAGCCCGAATAACCGAACAGGACAACAGCGATGGCCGGCAAAATTATCGAGCAGAACACGAGTCCGTTGGAACGCGTCCCGGTTGATACCGTAACGGTGGACATCATTGAGAATGCGCTGCGCAACGTGCGCGTGGAGATGGACGCGGTACTGTTCCGCACTGCGATGTCGCCCGGCATCCGCGAGCAGGGCGACTGTTTCCCGATGGTGGCGAACCGGGATGGCAAGATGGTGGTCGGCCAGTTCGGCTCATTCATCCACGGGCTGATGGAAGCCTACGACGGGACCATCGAAGAGGGCGACATTATCCTTACCAATGACCCGTACCGATGCGGGGCGGCGGTGTCCCACTTGCCGGATTGGATAGTACTGACGCCCATCTTCAAGGATCACAGACACATCGCCTGGTCGGCGATGTTCGGGCATATGTCGGATAACGGCGGGATGACGCCGGGAAGTATCCCGGTGCAGGCAACGACGATTTTTCAGGAAGGCATTCGCATCCCCCCGACAAAGCTGTATCGCAAAGGCGAGTTGCAGTCCGATATGCTGGAACTGATATTGCACAATGTGCGCACGCCGCAATGGAACCGCTTCGACCTGAATGCCCTGGTTGCTGCCTGCAATACCGCGGCGCGGCGTTGCGTTGAGCTGGCGGAACGCTTCGGCGATGACGTGTTCTACTCCACCATGGAAATGATGCTGGAGCGTAACCATGCGGCCATGAAGCAGATCATCGAAATGATCGTGCCGGAAGAACCGCGCAGTTTTGAGGACTACGTCTGTGATGACGGGGTGGGCGGCGGGCCTTACAAGATCAAATGCACGCTGTGGCGGGAAGGCTCCCGGGCCATTTTCGATTTTGCCGGCACCGACCGGCAAGCGGACAGCTCAATCAATTTTTTCCTCAGCGAGGACATGTTCAGGATGTTTTTCGGCGCGTTCACCATCAACCTGTTCGATCCGCAGATCCTGTTCAATGACGGGTTTTACGACCTGGTTGACGTGCGTATCCCCCAGGGTTCGCTGTTGAAGCCGAACTACCCTGCGGCGCTGTCCGGCCGCACCCATGCCCTGGGGCGTATTTTTGACGTAATGGGCGGCCTGCTCGGACAGGGCGCGCCGGAGGCCTTGAACGCAGCCGGCTTTTCCGACAGCCCGCACCTGTTCTATTCCGGCTATGACGAGAACGGCGAGTGGTTCCAGTTGTTCCAGATCGGCTTCGGCGGCATCCCCGGACGGCCGGCCGGTGACGGTCCGGACGGCCATTCCCTGTGGCCAGGTTTCACCAACGTGCCGAACGAGTTTATCGAGGCCTATTTTCCACTGCGCATCGAACAATATGAACCGATAGCCGATTCCGGCGGCGCCGGCCTGCATCGCGGCGGCAACGGCCTGAGCGTGGCCTACCGGTTCCTCTGCGACGGCGCCATCGCCATCCACGATGAACGCTGGCTGACCTACCCTTGGGGCGTGAACGGCGGCGAGCCGGGGCAGCGTTCCAGCAAGCGCCTGGCGCGCGCCGATGGTTCCGAAGAGTGGTTGCCGTCCAAGTGCGAAAATGTCGAGGTAAAAGTGGGCGATGTGCTGTATTTCAATACCTGGGGCGGCGGAGGTTGGGGCGACCCCTACCAGCGCGATGCTGAGATCGTGCGGCTTGATGTCGCCCGCGGCCTGGTCAGCGCCGCCGGCGCAAGACGCTACGGTGTCGCGCTGAACGATGACGGCAGTGTCGACGAGAAGGCTACTCAAGCACTGCGCGCACGCTTGAGCGCTGACCGGGGCAAGCCGGCCATGTTCAATTTCGGCGGAACCATTGAGGAGATCAAGGCCAGGGCACTGGAAGAAACCCACCTGCCGCCGCCACAAGCGCCAGGTTAGCAGTCATTCAATATGAACTTGTCTGACAGCACGTCCCATTCCCGCAACTGCGGGAATCCAGTGGACAACAAAACTCCTTATATGAAAGCTTTGCTGACTGGATTCCCGTTTCCATTGCGGGAATGGTAGTAGTGAATACGTCTACAAGATCGATGCGGAGAACGGCGCTGGCATTGCTGTTCCTGGTGTCATTCTTCAATTACATGGACCGTTACATGCTGGCCGTGCTGCTGCCGGCGATCAAGGCCGACCTGGGTTTGAGCGATACGCAGATCGGCTTCATCACCGGCCTCGCGTTTACCCTGTTCTATGTCACCATGGGCATTCCCATTGCGCGCCTGGCCGACCGCTATAACCGAAAAAATATCGTTGCGATTGCTCTGTCGGTATGGAGCGCAATGACCGCGCTGTGCGGCCTGGCGCAGAATTTCGCGCAACTGGCCATTGCCAGGATCATGGTCGGTGTGGGCGAAGCGGGCGCCAGCCCTCCGTCACATTCCCTGATCGCCGACCTGTTTCCCGTAGAACAACGCGCCAGGGCGATTTCCATTTTCTCACTGGGCGCGCCGGTCGGGATCTTGATCGGGTTTATGCTGGGAGGCTGGATCACCCAGCTCTACAGTTGGCGCGCGGCGCTGTTTACCGTCGGCATACCCGGCATCCTGGTCGCGCTGGTAGTGTATCGCAAATTGCACGAACCGGCGCGCGGCGCGGCTGACGGCCTGACGCGCGCGCCGGCTACACCTCCTTTCTGGTTTTCATTAAAGACGCTGATGGCCAGCCCGACCTTTCGCCACCTGTCGGTCGGCACCGGTTTGTACACGGTGGTCTGGCTGGGTGTGGTGCAATGGCTGCCGTCTTTTTTCACCCGCTCGTTCGAGTTGGAGATCGGCGTGGTGGGCGCCTGGCTGGCGATCATCCTGAGCGTCTCCCAGATCATCGGCATGTTGCTGGGCGGCTGGCTGGCGGACCGGCTGGGCGCCACCGATTTGCGCTGGTATGTCTGGGTGCCTTCGCTGGCGATACTGGTATCCACACCCATGTTTGCGCTGACCTTCCTGACGCAAAACCCGACGATTGCCTACCTGTCCTTGTTCCTGCCGTTCATGATTGGGGTGATGCAAGGCCCGCCCAGCTTCGCCGTGGTCCAGGGCCTGGCCGATATAAGAATGCGCGCGATGGCTGCCGCGTTGCTGTTGTTGATCACCAACCTGATAGGCGGCGGCATCGGCCCCCAGGTGGTGGGTATCATCAGTGATTACCTGGCTGCCGAGCACCACCAGCATTCACTGCGCTATGCGCTGCTGGTGGTCAGCCTGATATTCGGCCTGTGGTCGTCCCTGCACTATTTCCTGGCAGGCAAGACGATAAGACAGGAGTTCAGGAAGCCAAAATAAACGTTCCTTGTTACCTGCCATTCCCGTAATGGCAAGCCCGTAGGACAATATCAACCAGCGTTAGCGTTTGGATGGTCATTTTGGTATGTAGAACATCATACTATGCCAGGTCTCTGGGTATGCTGTCTTTCCACTCCTGCGAAAAAATGACACTGTCTTTTTCATGCGCCACCAAATCGGTTGTCACATGGAAATGTGTCTGATCCGATGTCAATTCAAAATTTGATCGTGTCTTGATATCCCAGTCGCCCCTCTTGAGCTCAATGGAGAAATACCCGCTCCAGGCAGAACTGTTGGGGTCGGATTGTTCAATAGTCGACATCCACTCGGATCGTAATCTCATTTCCGTGCCTATCGCATTAATCAGCAAACCTCCCGAATCGCTGAGGGTACGGACCTGATACCGCCCGTTCTCATCGGGGCCGACTAATTCCTCTTTATGATCGCCAGCGGCGGTTGGCGTAATGACACTTCGATCATACGGGGCCGGATCGGTAAATTCCAGGTTCTCCAGGTCTTCGGACGCAGCCGGCCGCTCCGGCAAAACCAGCTTACTCACGCCGGTATGGACCGTGAGTTCCACGGCCTCCGGTGAAGGCCATACCTGGGGCCAGTAACTTTCCGATATCGAAACCCTGATCCGATGCCCCTTCTTGAAACGATAGGCGATGACATTCAGCGGTACGTCGACCTGGTAAACATCGCCCGGCAACAACGCTTCGGGTTCCGCATGTCCATTTCTGTGGGTCAGGTTAAGCAAGCCGGCAGTCACATACCAGGATGAGCCGTCGGGCCGGATTTCATTAAGCCGGACGGCGACCTTCGCAACCGGCTTATCAACGGAAAACGCCAGTTTCACCACCGGATGGCCACAGATTTCGATGTCCTCAGTGAGCGCGTCAGAGTCGAAGGTCAACGATTTGTTGTCATCATCCGACTGATCCCGGGGTAATTCCGTTTCCATGTCAAACGGAAGAAAGGCTTGATTGCTGACCCCGACGGTTTGATCCGGCGCCAGGGATATCGCTGTTTCGGCAGCCGGCATTTCAGCCAGGCCCGCCGCGTTCAAAAAGTAAGTTTTGTCTCTGATCCGGTCCGAGGGCCAGGTCCACTCCCCTACCCAGCGTCCCGGGACGGGGTCCGGATACACTTGTCCCGGCACCTTTTCCTGCATATAAACCTGCAGCATGGGTTCATCCATGATGCCTGTATCAATGCCTTTGAGCCAGTGGTCCCACCAGCGCACTTCCTCATGGAAGAAGCCGATTGCGGGGCCGGGCGCGGCTTCATCGGGAACGTTGTGTCCATGGGGCCCCATCAACCCCTTCCTGGGGACACTGAGGTTCTCAAGCAAGCGTGGAACAGTATTTGTGTAGACATCGACAAAGCCGCCGACCGCATAAACCGGACACTTGATCCGGCTGTAGTCCTCATTGACAGAACCATGCTGCCAGTACCTGTCGCGGCGCTGGTGGCGCATCCAGTTGTGGGTCACCGGTCCCACGGCCTCCAGGCGTTTCAGCCACTCCTTGCGCCAACCAGCGCCAAACAACTCCGGGTCAGGGGGCAGGGACAGGACATTCATGAACAATTGTCCCCATTCAAAATTCGCCCGGGCCAGGGAACCGCCGATATAGTGGGCATCATCAGTATAACGGTCGTCGGTACTGCCATGCGTGACGATTGCCTTGAGTTCCGGTGGATTAAGGGCTGCAATCTGCAAAGAATTGAATCCACCCCAGGAAATGCCGCGCATCCCGACCGCCCCCGTGCACCATGGCTGTTGCGCCAACCATTTCAATATCTCGAGACCATCCAGTTGTTCCTGTTTCTCATACTCATCCTTGATGATGCCATCAGATTCTCCGGTGCCCCTGATATCCACCCTGACACCCGCGTAGCCGCGCGCCGCGGCATAGACATGCGCAGGTTCTGACTTGTTGCGGTCCAGGTCGCGCTTGCGGTAGGGAAGATATTCCAACACCGCCGGCACCGGGGATGCTTCGGCATTCGTGGGCAACCAGATCCTGGCCGCCAGCCGTCTGCCGTCCGGCAACGGGATCCAGGTATGCTCAATGTTGCGTATGGCCAGCTCTTCCCTGAGTCTGGCGGCGCGTTTTTTGTCTGACGGTGAAGATTGGCCGCACGCGCCCAGCACAGTAAGCGAAGCCAGGGCCAGCGCCGATTTTAACAGCGCCCGCCTTGAATGAAGATGTTTGCTTATATCTGAACGGTAGTCTGCCATGATTCAGAATCCCAGTTCCGGCTCTACTCCGATTTCACCTGGTTGGCCGGTATAAAAAACACCGTGAAGATATAGACCGACTACATTTAACATCTTGGGTATCCCCCCAAAGAAGACTGTTTCATAGATAGTATTGTGCGGGGATATACGTAAATTAGGGAAACGGGCGAAATTTTTAATATTAAGGTTAAAAATCGAAGAATTAACCCGAAAACCAATCAATTGATGCGATGATCGTTGCGGATTTGTACGTCAGTACGCGGGCGCTCGTGACCGAAATAGATAATTGAACGCTTACCGGTATACAGTTGACCCGGAAATTAAGCTGGAAGAGTAGATGAAACCGGAAGAATGGCTAATCATTTTGCTGGGACTGAACGCTGAAGAGATAATTTTCAGAGGAGCTATATCATCATGTTTAATTTGAAAAATGGCATTTCTCACGTCGCATTGGCCGGCGCTTCGCTGGCTTCGATAATTACCTTTTCTGTATTTCCATTACCGGGTTATGCAGAGATCGAAGAGGTAGTAGTGACCGCAAACAGGCGCGGCGCGGCAACGCTCCAGGACATTCCGTTGTCGGTTTCTGCCGTGTCTGCGGAAGATATTGTAAGCTCCGGCGTAGGCAGTATTGTTGATTTTGTGAAGAGTGTGCCGTCAGTCAATATCATTCAGCGGGGACCAGGGCAGACTCAGACTACGATTCGCGGCATTGCCAATGGATACTTTCAGCCCACTGAAACCGCAGACCGACCGCTAACCGCAATTTATCTGGATGATGTGCCTATTTCCATTCAGGGCGCAACGCCGGATTTAAAAGTTGTTGATTTTGAACGAGTAGAGATTCTGCGCGGTCCTCAGGGGACTCTGTACGGCGCAGGCTCAATGGCAGGAACCATACGTTACATAACGAAAAAGCCGGATTCCGAACAATTCAGCGGTCAAATTCAGGGTGTCTTGTCTGAAGTTGCGGATTCGGACGACATGGGTTGGAATGTAAGCGGGTCAGTCAATATTCCAATCACTGACTCAGTCGCGTTCCTGGGATCCGTGTATCAAGGCGAAGATGCCGGATTTATCGACAATGTGGGAACCGGAAAGGATGACGCGAACACTGTCGAAACTACCCAGGTGCGCGGCGCACTAAGATTTACTGGTATTGAAAGTGTAACGCTGGATGCGAGTATCATTTATTCGAACGTAGAGGCTGACGGGAACACCAATGCTTATTTTGGCACAGGTACTGATGACAGGATAATCGAGACGATTACTCCCGAAGGCTATGAAGATGATTTTCTGCTGGTAAATATCACGGCGGAGATCGATATTGCCGGGATGACACTGGTGTCATCCACAGGCTATATCGATCGCGAAATGGAGGTTCGTCCTACGGGGAACTTTGAAAACCTTATCGGTAACAATTTGCCATTGCGGCAAAACGATTCATTACTTACTAATGAAATTGAAACCTTTACACAGGAAATTCGTTTGCTGTCTCCCCAGGAAAATCAGTTAACCTGGCAATTGGGCGCATTCTATGAAGATACTGAACGTCTTTATGACCAGGTGAATATCGCTCCAGGATTAGACGCGGTAACCGAATTGGCCTCGGTCTTTTTCTTCGGCGCCGACTCGCCTGATACCATATTCTTTGGACAACATGTCATTGATGAACAGCAACTGGCTGTTTTTGTTGACGCCAATTTCAAGTTTAACGACCAATGGAACCTGTCTGCCGGCACTCGTTATTTTGATTTTGAGCAGGATTTCGAGCTCTCCTTCAGTGGTCTGGCGGGTTCGTCGTTTCTCCCCAACCCAAACGCACCACCGGTGTTTTTACCCTTAACAAATGCCGGGAATCCCAAGGAAGATGGCTTTACCTACCGGGTGAATCTTTCTTATGCGCCCAATGACGATCTACTCCTGTTTGCTGAAGTCTCTGAAGGCTTCAGGTATGGAGCAGTGAACGAACCTGTGGCATCGAATTTCTGTAATGGACTGACTGGCCCCGTCTCATTTGGATCCGATGAACTCACCAACTATGCCCTGGGCGCCAAAAGTCAATTGGCTGACCAGAGAGTTACGCTTAATGCAACGGTATTTTTTATTGACTGGACTGATGTGCAGTCACAGTTTGCACTGGATTGCGGCTATTACTACCGCGTTAATGAAGGCACCGTCCACAGCGCAGGTGTCGAGTTGGAAACTTCGTTCCAGGTAACTGAAAATTGGATGGTAGGACTGAATTCCAGTTATACCAATGCCGAAGCCCAGGATGATGTCTTTTCCCCGGGCGCATTTGGTCCTCCGGGGGTGGTGGCGCTGGACGGGCAAAAAGCGCCATTGTTTCCTGAGTGGATTGCCTCGTTTCACACGGAATACACGGTACCTCTCGCCATTGGTGGAGGTGGAGATTTGACCTTCAGAGGGGATATTCAGTATCGCGATGAATACGGTAATATATTTGCCACGGGTAACAGACTGTATAGAGTGACCCCGAGTCAAACACTGCTGAACGCTTCCGTGAATTATGTAACGGCGCGCTGGGAAGTTGGCCTGTTTGGCGCCAACTTAACAGATAGCAACAACGTAGCGATTATCATTGGCAATCCCGGAGGCGCATTTCCAGGGTATGAAGACAGCCGTTTCCACGGCAGCCCGAGGACTATTGGTATACGAGGGAGGGTAAATTTTTAAGCCCTTACCGGATGCGGCGTGATTAACACCATTATTCACGCCATAATATTGTTAATTTCGGCGTGAATAAGTGTTAAAGGTGAAGAGTACAGTAACAGCCAGTTATTCAGGGCAGGACCTGGAAGCGCCGGCCATCCTCCAGGGTCAGGCTCTGACCATCAAATGTGACCTTCATGCCGCTATGGTTGCTGTTGGTAGCGGAAGATCGATTCGCAGATGTCCAGTAGGTGGTATTGAGACTGATCGCGCTATTTTCTGATTCATACCTGCCATAACCGGTTTCAATGCCGTCTTCATCACCGTTGACAAGGACAAGATAGCCGTCTACGAGCGCCAGCGCGCCGAGTTCCAACTTGTACACCTCGCCCTCAGCGGGTCCGGCCCGCACAAATTTCTGCACCGTTCCGCTGTGCATGAAGGTCAATGTCAGTTCATCTCCCGCGCGCATAACATCAACCTCGTGCTCCGTAAGACCGCGTGACGTGAGCGGAGGCGATTCCGACGGGGCCGTGCTGAGGGTCTGCTCAGCCGCAAGACGGATAGAACCGTCGCCTTCCGAATAAGGCCCCGCATGGGCCATCGACCCCTGCTCCCGGGACGACTCACCGGTGTACTGGGCGTATTGCAAAAATATGCCGTCTCGGAACACGAAGATGCCGTCCAGCGGCAAATCCTCGCCACCCGCGGTAATCAAACCGGTGTAGAACCAGAGTCCCTCGACCTGCTGTTCGAGAGAACCCGGCTGTTCCACTTCATTTTCGGCAGGCTCACAACCGTAAAGAAGAAACAGGAAACAGAAGAAAAAAAGTTTGGCTGACTGATGAGTTTTCATGACACACCTGCAATGGTTGGGTATCCCTGCCATTTTACTCACAGAAACCAGGAAGGGACAGTTTTCAGTATGACTTAGCTCTGATTCATCTTTAGGAAACTCTGATTAAGTCCGAGCTACATCTATTAATTCGCGAGCGCCTGATAACGATTTCCTTGAACCTCCAGATTTTTCTGAAAGGTAACTTTCGCGATCTCAACATCCTCTTCCTTTGGTTTAATCTTTATCCTGGAGTTCTTGATCAGCCATTTAGCCACTTCATAGAAATGCCAAAGCGGAATGCTACCGGAAACAGTGGGCTTGGGGAAATTTAAATTGCCTTTCGTTGCCAGTTTCCGAATATTCTGACGCGAACAACCGAGTAATCCGGCTATATCGGAGATGCCGACCAGATCGGGTTTTAATTCTAATAATTCCGCATCGGGAATTGCTTTGCGGACGTCACGTACTGCTTGCTGAATTGCATCTTCTGCTGATTTTGCGTCACGTGAAAAATTCAAAGCTATGGAACCCGGCACTCCGGTTCCAACTATTGCGTCACAACAACCCGCCTCGAACAGGGCATCCAGGTAATTCTCCGGATTGGAACTGTTTATCGAGAGTGAAAATGTCAATGTAAAGTCAAAAGTCTTCGTCATCTTGATTATTCCTGATCATCAATGTTCGCATAGATACAACCGTCGATCTTTTGTCTCAATCTTCTGGCAAAGTTGCCGGGATTTTTCGGAGTGCTCCAGACCGACATCCGACAAAATTGCCCACATAGGCAATCAACGCTGTTCTGCGGGCATATCAAAATACCCCAGGCATGACCGCCGGCTTTTTTTACAGTCCATCCTCTTGATTTCGCATAGCGAATGACCGCATCAATCTCCTTATAGGGGTGTTGCATCTACTTCCTCTAATGATTGTAGTGAGAATAGTAAGGAACCTCTGAGTTTAAGTCAGAACTTCCCTAATATACTACCTTGGTTGCCATATGACAACTAAAAATTCTAAAAATTCTGGGGGCAGGATTATCAACCCCACACACGGTATAAAGATATGCTTTTATGCTCAGCCCGCCTGATAATCACCCGTATATTGACTCAGTTGTTTGTTAAATTTCATCAGTCCATCATTGGCTTCCCGGTCGGCTGCATGCGTCAGCAATTCTGTCTTGACATCGTCGAGAGATGACCAGTTTCTTGCAACGGTGTATTGTTGCAACTGGTGCAGTACTTTGGTGATGGTGCGAAAGCTGTCCTGTCGCGTCGCCTGGCGTAAACCACCCAGGTAATTTTCACGGCACACTGTCGGTACAATAATCTTGTGTTGATCAGTCGCTACCAGCTCAGCGTTCATCATTATACGCGCCATGCGTCCATTGCCGTCGTTGAATGGATGCACTTCAGCAATCAGAAAATGCATGAATAAAGCGCGTTTGATACCGGCCTTCACGTGCCTGTATAAATCAAACCCCTGCAACAGGGTGCCCTCTACCTGTTCCGGCAGAACAAAGTACGTCGTGCCCGCCTGATTGGGCGCGGTTTTTAATTGACCCGGCTGTTTGTCAGGACGTTGCGCCATCAAAATACTGTGTCGTGATTTCAGTATGTCAATTAAACTGTCGGCGCCAGAAGGGGTACGGGTCATTTCAGCGTGGTCTCGCGCAATGTCGATATGGGACAACAAATCATGGCTGTCTTCATGCCGCTGATACAGCGCCCGGCCGGTGGTGACAATGTCTTCGGCTTGTTCAATGGTAAATTGTGTTCCCTCGATATAATTGGAGAAATAACTTTCAAAGAAAGCAAGATTGCGCCAACCGGCGTTGTCATAGACATAGGCGAATTCACTTAAATCGAGTTTATTGAGATAACGTGATAACTCAGAAAAACGATCAAGCCTTTCCCGGTCAAAGGGCTTGCCCAACGCCTGCGCATAACCGGCGCGTGTCGTTAAGACACCATGAGCCGGATAGGTCTTTAATATGGCTGATACCATTTTATTGAGTTCTTGCTGTTGCCTTTCCATACCAAGCAATGGCGCCAATACAGCGGCTTCGTCTCTCAGCCGGTTTACACCGGTTTCACCACGAACAGCCACTTCATTCAGTAATTGTTCCTCCACCCATTCTCGCCCCAATTTTTTTTTGAAGCCCTTTTCAGTACGTACCGATGTGATATTTTCCAGCAGTTGGCGCGGCACATAGCTGCGCCGCATCGCCGGCCCGAAAGGTTCAATGCCATGTTCCACATCGCCGGCTTCAATACTCAGTTGCAGTGAACCGACAGAGACGCTACGGCGTTTGCCCCGGGCTACCATTAAATAGACGCGGTTGTTGAAGGGGCCGAGTTCAAACGCTGTTCTGTAAACAGCAACCGGCTCGGCAAAGAGAAAATTGGCAATCGCCACCCACTCCGTGTTGATGACCTTCGCTATCTCAGCAGGATCATGGCTATCCACATAGACACAATTGCGCACCCGAGTCAGTTCACCGCGGCGATAGCGCGTTTGCAGGACCGTGCGTGTGGTGGTATCGGTGACCAAGAGGAGATTTGCCATAATTTGCTAGTGTTTTTGTGGAATTAAAGAAAAACTGTAGCAGTTTTGTTAACTATTTGTCAAAATATATGGCAGTTTTGCAAATAATGCCCTAGCCGATAGGAGGCGAAGTATTATTTCCCTCCCATTTTTATTACAATTCACGCCCTTATGCTTCATTACACAGCCAGGTGAGCTATGCGCGCCAGTGAACAGGAATATGACGTTATTGTCGTCGGCGGTGGTCATGCCGGGACCGAGGCGGCCCTGGCCGCCGCGCGCATGGGCGCGCATACCCTGTTGTTGACCCACAGCATCGATACCCTGGGGCAGATGTCGTGCAATCCGGCCATCGGCGGCATCGGTAAAGGCCACCTGGTGAAAGAGATAGACGCCCTGGGAGGGGTCATGGCCGCCGCTGCGGACCGAAGCGGGATACAGTTTCGCATCCTTAACGCCCGTAAGGGACCGGCGGTGCGGGCCACCCGGGCACAGATTGATCGCAGCCTGTATAAAGGGGTCATCCGGCCGTTGCTGGAAGGCGCGGATAACCTGCGATTGTTTCAGCAACCCGTGGATGATCTGGTTATCGAAGGCGACCGTATTACCGGTGTCGTGACACAAGCGGGCCTGTGTTTTCGCGCCCCCTGCGTGGTGTTGACCGTGGGCACATTCCTGGCCGGCAGGATCCACGTGGGCGAAGCCGGATATCAGGGCGGGCGCGCAGGTGAACCGCCGGCCAATACCCTGGCACAACGCCTGCGCGACCTGCCGTTCCGCACTGGACGCTTGAAGACCGGAACGCCGCCGCGCATCGACGGTCGCAGCATTTATTACAGCCGCCTCACCGAACAACCGGGCGATGATCCCACACCGGTATTCTCGTTCCTGGGCGCGCCTGCACAGCGGCCGCGGCAAGTGTCCTGCCATATAACCCATACCAATGAACGCACCCATGACATCATCCGCGCCGGTCTGGATCGCTCGCCGATGTACAACGGGATGATTGAGAGCGTCGGGCCGCGCTACTGCCCCTCGGTGGAAGACAAGGTCGTGCGCTTCGCCGACCGGACCTCGCACCAGATCTTTGTCGAACCGGAAGGATTGACCACGACGGAAGTCTATCCGAACGGCATATCCACCAGCCTCCCTTATGACGTGCAACACGACCTGGTGCGCTCGATCAACGGGTTTGAACAAGCGCGTATTACCCGGCCCGGTTATGCGATAGAGTACGATTATTTTGATCCCCGCGACCTGCAACCGTGGCTCGAGACCAAGTCCGTCTCCGGCCTGTTTTTCGCCGGCCAGATCAACGGCACAACCGGCTATGAAGAGGCCGCCTGCCAGGGACTGGTGGCCGGCATCAATGCGGCTTTGCGGATCCAGCAACGTGACCCGTGGAGCCTGCGCCGCGACCAAGGTTATATCGGCGTGCTGATCGATGACCTGACCAGCCGCGGCGTCACCGAACCCTACCGCATGTTTACCAGTCGGGCTGAATACCGACTGTTGCTGCGGGAGGACAACGCCGACCTGCGCCTGACCGAGGTCGGACGTGAACTCGGCCTGGTGGATGATGAGAGATGGCGCAGTTTCGAGGATAAGCGCGACGCGATTGACGCAGAGCAGCAACGCCTGGCTGCGTTTCGGATTGCACCGAATGCCCTGCCTGCGGATGTTGCCGAGGCGGCGCTTGGACAACCGCTGCGTAAGGATGTCAACCTGCTGCAGCTACTGCGCCGTCCCGACATCGGTTATGCAGACCTGGCGCGCCTGCCCGGTTTTGAGCCTGCCGGGATAACGCCGGAAGTTGCCGAGCAGATAGAGGCACAAGCCAAGTACCACGGCTATATCGAACGCCAGCAACAGGATATAGCCCGCAACCGGCGGGATGAGGATGCCCGCTTTCCCGATGATGTGGATTTCCTCTCGGTGATCGGCCTGTCGGCGGAAGTGGCGCAAAAACTTTCAAAGCAACGGCCACACACCCTGGGCCAGGCTTCCCGCATCCCGGGCGTCACCCCCGCGGCGGTGTCCCTGTTGCGGGTACATCTGAAGAAGCATTCCCTAATGAAAAACGCCTCGTAAGAGTCGCCTAAATTATCTTTCTTTCCTGCGCTGCGGTAATGGCCAGCAGGCGGTTATGCACCTGGAGTTTGTGGTAGATATTCTTCAGGTGAAAACGGACCGTGTTCTCCGAAATACCGATGTTTCTGGCAATCAGCTTGTTGGACAGGCCTTGGGCCAGGTGCGTGAGAACTTCATTCTCTCTTTTGCTCAACAGTTCGTCATCGGCGTCAGGGACTTCGGCGGCGCTGAAGCGGCCGGCTATTGCGGCAGCTTGCTGCCTGTATTCGGCCGGAGCAGCCGTATGTGCCGGCGCTTGCAGGTACAATCCCAGCATCTCCTGCAATTCGTTACCGGCGTCGATGAACGGTCGTACAAAACCAGACCGCAAGGACAGCCCCAGGGCCAGTTCCAGGTACTTGAACGCAGAGGCGGGATCGTTTTTCCCCTGATACGCGAGGCTCGCCAATAACGCGTATTTCAGGTTCGGTTTCAGGTGGCCGCTGGATTCTGCATGGCGAGAGAAATAGCGAAGTGTTGCCAGCGCTTCATCATAGTTCTTTTCTCTGATTTGCAGCATCGTAATCGAGTTGACTGCGGCGTGACGCTCGCGCCAGGCAATATCACTCTGTCCCGGATTTCGATAATGTTCCAGCCGCAGCCCCGAATTTTTCAGCGCGCGGCTTGCTTTCCTGTCCAGCCCGGCGCGCAGTAGCAGGTTGATACGCTGAAACACCAGCAGGTTGATTAAACGTTCCAGCTTCTGCTCTTCCGCATAGACCAGCGAACGATCCAGCAATGACTCTGCCGCGTCAATACCGTGCCTGGCAAATTCAACATTGCTCGCAGTCGTATAACCCGCAGCGTAGATGTCAAACCAGGCTTCATGTTCTTCAAGTTGCCTGGCAATGGAAGCGGTTGTGTTGGACAGGCCACGCAACCGGTTCATCTCGTAATTCAACTCCGCCGTAAACACCCTGGCGACGAGCTTGATGCCCAGGTCATCATTGAAATGCCGCCTTCCCAGGTTCAATCCTTCCTGGTAGTGATTACGCGCCTGGTCGCTGTCTCCCTCGGCGAAAGCCATATCGCCCTGGTGGAATCGGATGTAGGCCTCGCCGTAGTATGAACCAATCAGCCGGTATTTTTTCAGCGCCTCGCCGGCATAGTGGCGAGCCTCCCGTAACATCCCGCGCTGTGCGTAGGCGACACAGAGCAGGTTGTAGTGGTAACCGAGGTTGGCATAATCGTGCCGGTCGATCATGGAAATGTTGCTCTTGAGTCGGGAACAGAACGGCTCGGACAACATCTTGCCTTCGTAGCACGCGAGCAGTGTTTCCACCAGCATCAGTTCGTGGTCAATGCGCTCCCGCTCCGCAGGGTCGTAACTATCCCGTGAGGCAGGGTAACGCGTCTGCATCGCAAGGTAACGGTCGCGCGCCCGGTAGACTTTCCCGTCTTTTATATCCAGGATACAACGGATAGCAGTGATCCGGGGCGCCGCGCAAACAGTGTCTTCATCCAGCAGCGCCAGCGCCGCTCGAAGACGCGTCAATCCCTCCCGCAACCATAACATCACACCGCCCATCTGTTCGATGATCTCCACGGCTCGCCGTGGACTGCCTGCCTGTTGCGCGTGTCTGACAGCCCGGACAAGATCTTTTTTCCCGACGAACCAATCTGCAGCGCGCAGATGCAACCGTATTGCGCGTTCCGGGTCGGCGAGTGACAGCTTATGCTGCAAATACTCGCGCAACAACGGGTGTAGCCGGTACGCGTTTCTTAGCTGTTCAAACGGGAGCAACAGTGTGTTCAATGTCAGGCAGGCATCGAACAGGGCAGCGCTGTCTTCGGTTTCACGCAAGAAGTCCGCCAGTTCACAGGAAATCCCGTCCAGCAACGAAATATCCATCAGGAACCCCTGCAACCTGCTGTCCAATCCCTGAAATATCTGCTCTGACAGGTAAGTGGTAATGACGCTGGATGTCGAGGTCAGCCTGGCCAATACCCGGTTGACGTCGCGGTCGGACTTCAGGGAGCTCCTGAGCATCTGGACTGCCACCGGCCAGCCTTCCGTAATACGCAGTATCTCGACGATGGTTTCCTCCGGCAGGTAATCCGCAAAGAACAGCTTGAGTTCATCCATCGTGAAATTGAGCGCCGGCGCCGGAAGACGGCGCGCCAGCCCCTCCATTTCCAACTTCGCCACCTTCAATCTGCGGTCGTCCCTGGTTGCGACCCCGAGGTGCAGGTTGGCCGGCGCATGGGTCAACAATGGGTGGATTACCCTGTCGATCGCGTCTTCATTGAGAGTCTCGAAGTCATCAAGAATGAGAACGATTTTTTGTTCGTCGACTTCGATTACACGACGGACCACGTTCAGCAGTGTGTCTGCGGAAATCTCGCTGAAATGGAATTTTTCCGATATGCCGGCGCGGGCAAAGTCCACACCGCCTACATACAGCGAATAGGCAATATAGGTCAGAAGCTGGAATGCGTCATTATCTTCCTCTTCCAGCGACAGCCAGCAGGTTTTTACCTGGGCCCGCAGCAACTTATTGCGCCAGTCGGCGTAGAGCGTGCTCTTGCCGTAGCCAGCCGGTGCGCAAACCAGGGATAAGGTAGCATCCAGGCACGCGTCGAGCTGCCTGATCAGTGATGGTCGTTTCAATACGTCCACGCGCTGGCGGGTGGGGCACACCTTTGAACGCAATAGCCAGGGCGGGAACAGGGAATTGAATTCCGATCCGGGTATCGCCTTCATGGAATTACATTATGTTGGCGAATCCTGTGTGTCAATAGCGCAAGCGCCCGACCTACCCGTTCGTGCAGGTTATGGATTCACGCAGAATACGCGGCGCTACTCAACGCAATCGGTAAACCACACCTCAAACGTGATGACTTCTGATAAAAACCGTCTAACCTGAAAATTTCGACCGGTGGCATGCAACTGTTGGCACAAGGTCAAGGCATTTTACTGTACCACTCCCATGAAAACGGGAGTCCAGTAGAACAGGGTGTCGCCTGCAGGACAACTCTTCAGTTTACTGGATTCCCGTTTTCACGGGAATGGTACGGGGCATAGGTTATACAAATGAAACGGGGCAGGACAGTATGGGTGTCCTGTGTTACGGAGGGTGTTGCAATTATCAGAATAGGCGTGGATGTGGGGGGAACCAATACCGATGCGGTGTTGATGGACGGGCGCGAGGTAAAAGCCGCGCACAAGGCGCGTACCCACGCGCGGGTCAGCGAGGGCATCCTGGCTGCAATAAGCCATGTGCTTGCCCATTCCGGGGTTGCCGCCGCGGATGTTCAGGCCGTTATGGTTGGGACTACTCATTTCACCAATGCGTTTGTCGAACGCCGGCGATTGCAACCTGTGGGCGTGCTTCGCCTGGCTTTGCCGGCCACCCGCGGCGTACCGCCGATGGTGATTGGCCCGCAGGCATTCGGTCTTGAAGAAGAGTTTATTCCCATTGAAACGTTAATGAAGACCCGAATTAAAGAGGACGGATAAATGAAGCAAAATACCAGCAAATTCATCTTATACATACTATTGCTGCCTGTTGTGCTGTCTTGGGCAGCGCGTACGCCGGCGCAGGAAGACGGATTGCAGATCGAGGAGATCATTGTCACCGCACAAAAGCGCGAGCAAAACCTGAACGATGTCGGCGTTGCCGTTACGGTGGTCGCCGGTGCGGTTGTACGCGCGCAGCGACTGGGGCAACCTGTCGATCTCGCCGCGCAGACACCCAACCTGAACATCAACGAAACCTTCGGCAACAGTATCACCAATGTCAGTATTCGCGGCCTGGGCCTGAATGATTATGCGGTCAATAACAACCCTGCGGCCGGGATTTATGTCGATGATGTGTACCTGGTCTCCCCGGCCATGCTCGGCTTCCAGATGTTCGACCTGGAGCGGGTTGAAGTACTGAAAGGCCCACAGGGCACACTGTACGGCCGCAATACCACTGCGGGAGCCATGAAGTTCATCAGCAGGAAACCCACTGAGGAAGCTGGCGGCTACCTCTCCGCTGATTACGGCAGGTATGACCACTTCATGCTCGAGGGCGCGCTGGGTGGGCAGTTGGCGCCGGGTCTGACCGGCCGTGTCGCCTTGCAGACCTCCCAGCGCGCGGACGGCTTCCAGCAAAACCGGGCCAGCGGCGGCAAGGTCGGCGATATCGAACGTACTGCCTGGCGCGGCCTGCTCAACTGGAAGCCAACCGCAGCGCTGGATATCCTGCTCAATGTGCATGGCGGCATCGACAAGTCCGATACGCTGCTGGTGAAGGTGGACAACCTGTTCACGCCAGAGGATGACGGTATTGCCGACCCTTACAGCTCCGCGGCCGGAAACGACACGCAATTGGACAATGAAAACCATGGCGCATCGTTGACCGTCAACCTGGACTTGTCCGCGGCGCTGACCTTGACCTCTGTTACCGGCTATGAGGACTACGAACGCAGCCACGCTGAAGACCGGGACGGTTCCGCGCTAGTGCACCTGGACGGGCTGTTCCTGAATGATATTGAACAGTTATCCCAGGAACTGCGGCTGACCTATACCGGGCCGGAGCTGATATTGATCGGTGGCCTGTTCTACGGCCGCGACGAGGTGTCAACGCGGGATTACTTCGATACGGTAGACCTGCCGTTCCCATTCACCTTCATCGGCAATGAATACGACCAGGAAGCAGATTCCTATGCCGTGTTCGGCCATGCCGAATGGCAGTTGCATCAGGACTGGAAGATCACCGCCGGCCTGCGCTATACGGAAGAAGACAAAAAGTTCAAGAATGCCTTCACTTTCGCAGACCTGGGCCGCAGCGGGGCTGCGGTCCAGGTTCACCCGACGGTCAACAATGAATACAACGTATCAAACCTGTCAGGAAAAGCTGGTATCGACTACACGGGACTCGACAATGCCTTGTTGTATGCCAGTTTCAGCCGTGGTTTCAAGTCCGGCAATTTTCAGGGTCAGCTCACCTTCAACGCGGCCGACCTGCAACCGTTCGACAAAGAGCTTGTTTCCGCCTATGAGATCGGCGCCAAGTTGCAACTGCTGGACAACAGCTTGCAGTTTAACCTGGCCGGGTTCTTCTATGACTATGAAGGCGTGCAGATTTACGGTCCGATATTCCAGGGTCCCGCTGATATCGGCCCCCTGTTCGGTATTACCAACGCCGGCGATGCGGAGGTGTACGGTGCGGAATTTGAGCTGTTATGGCGCGCCGCGCCCGGATTGGACATACGTCTCGGTCTGGGTTTGCTGGATACCGAGATCACGAAGTCGTTTGTGCCCAATGTAGAAAAGGGGAGCGACCTGCCCAATTCGCCGAACCTGAATTTCAATGCCGCAGTGGGCTACCAATGGAACCTGACACCGGGCCTGGTAGCCGACATCATGTTGGATGCGTCCTATAAGGACGATGTCTCATACGACATCGTCAACCAGCCGCAGGAGACCCTGGAAGACGGCTACTGGATTGCCAACGCCCGTGCCGGCATCAGCGCCGCCGGCGGGGGCTGGGGCATTCACTTCTGGGGCAAAAACATCACCGACGAAGTCTACCGTACCCAAGTGCTGACCTCTACGGTCGGTTTCGGCGCAAACTACGGGCTGCCCGCCACCTACGGGGTCAGCCTGGACCTGAACTGGTGAAGGCCTGGGGCAAGCATGAAAACCATTATCCAGGTAATTACGCCCATCATCACGCGCGGGGTGCGGCAACTCGATGATCTCAGGGAATTGGAACACCCGGACCTGGAGCTGCGGCATTCACTTCTCGACAAAGGTCCCGCATCCATAGAATCCGAATTCGACGAAGCGCTAAGCGTCCCGGACACCATCGCCAAGGCTATACAGGCACAGCGGGACGGCGCCCATGCTATTGTCATTGATTGCATGGGAGACCCCGGCGTCGATGCCTGCCGCGAAGCGGTATCTGTGCCCGTGTTCGGCCCTTGCCAGACATCCATGCACATGGCCAGCCTGCTCGCGCACAGTTTTGGTTTTATCACGGTACTGGATCGCCTGCGCCCGCTCATCGACAACCTCGCATCAAAGTACGGACTCACCTGCAAATATGCTTCGTTCCAGGCAGTCGATATACCGGTGCTGGAAATCGGCCACGACCCTGATAAGCTGAATGATGCGCTGACGGAAAAAGCCATGCTGGCGGCGCGGCAGCACGGCGCCGACGCGCTGATACTGGGCTGCACAGGCTTCCTTGGCAGCGCTGCGGCCATGCGCCGAGGCCTGCTCGAGGCGGGGTTAGATGTGCCCGTCATCGACCCTCTGCCGTTGACAGTGCGCTTGGCAGAAACCATGATCCTGGCTGGCCTCAGCCACAGCAAACATACCTGGCCCCCGCCTACCACCAAGCCAATAGCAGGATACGAGATACCCTGACCACTCCCGTGACCCACGCCGGTTACATGATGCCGGCATGATAAAATTTAGGAAACTCTGAACAAGTCCATCCTGGACTTGTCAGAGTACGGAAAACAAAAATGCGATTTTTGTTTTCCTCACAATATCAATGCCTTACAGTCATTGATATTGACGATACATCCCTGTATCGTAGGAACCTCTGACTTAATCTCAGAGGTTCCTTCACTTGAAAAGTGAAAAAATCCCGGATTATTTCACTTTAGGAAGTTCTGACTTAATCCTCAGAGTGACCTTAACTAGCAACCGGCGCCATGGCCAGACAAGTCCGGGCATGCCATCAGTCGGGTACGGATGATATTATGGAATTATTTTGACCGGGTTCATGTCATTGAGTGAAGATCAGCTTGTCAACAACCTGCAACGGGGCCTGACAGAACTGGGCCTGAACCCGGAGTCCTGTCCCTGTGACGCGTATCTCGAATATATCAACTTGCTGGCCAAATGGAATCGCGCCTACAACCTGACGGGTGTGCGCGATAAACAGAGGATGCTTTATGCGCACATATTGGACAGTCTTGCCGCGTTGCCTTATATTCGCGGAGAGCGTTGCCTGGATGTCGGCGCCGGCGCCGGCCTGCCCGGTTTCATCCTGGCGCTGACGCAGCCGGATGCGGAATGGACTCTGCTGGATTCAAATGGTAAAAAAGTGCGTTTTCTACAGCAGTTACTGTTCGAGATGAAGGTCGGGAATGTCGAGATCGTCCACTCCCGGGCAGAGGAGTTCTTGTCATCTACCCCGTATTCATCCATTATTTTCCGGGCATTCGGGTCCCTGCCCGCCTGTTACAGGGCAGTGGAGCACTTGGTGCAGCCTGGCGCCCGATTGTTGGCGATGAAAGGCAGGACGCCGGATTCGGAATTGCAGGAAGTGGCCGCCCGGGTAAAATCCGTTACAGTGGAGGAATTGCATGTCCCCGGTATCGATGCGCACAGAAGTCTGGTAGTGTTGGAACTATGAGATATTCGAGCTAAAGAATGAACTACTTCAGCGGGCAAGACGCGAGGATCATCGCGGTGACGAACCAGAAAGGCGGGGTCGGAAAAACCACGACCAGCGTAAACCTGGCTGCATCCCTGGCCTCGGCCAAACGCAAGGTGCTGCTCATTGACCTGGACCCGCAGGGCAACGCCACCATGGGTAGCGGCATCAACAAAAACGGGCTGGAACACAGCGGCTATGAGGTCCTGGCTGGAAACATGAATCTGCAGGATATCCTACTGCAAGCGCCGCTGTGCGGTTATGACCTGGCGCCCGGCAACGCCGACCTGACCGGCGCCGAGGTGGCCTTGTTGCAGAAAAAAGGGCGAGGCGACCGTCTGCAGAACGCGATCAAGCCGGTGCGCGCCAATTACCAGTATATCTTTATTGACTGTCCGCCTTCACTGAACATGCTGACGGTGAACGCCCTCGTCGCTGCCGATAGCGTGCTCATCCCGATTCAATGCGAATACTATGCGCTGGAGGGGCTGACAGCCCTGCTGGACACCGTTGAGAATATTCGCAGCTACTATAATCCGAAACTGGAGGTCGGCGGGCTGCTGCGCACCATGTATGATCCCCGTAACAAACTGTCGGATCAGGTGTCCGAACAATTACTTAAACATTTCGGCGACAAGGTATACGAGACCGTTATCCCGCGCAACGTACGCCTGGCTGAAGCTCCCAGCCATGGTCTGCCTGTTATACAATATGACAGAACCTCACGCGGCGCGATCGCCTATCTCAACCTGGCCGGCGAAATGATAAACCGGGAAAACCAGGCAGCCTGATATTTGCTGTGAGATTTATGGAAGCTCTGACTTAATCAGAGGTTCCTTAACATTTGACTGAGCGCCCGCTGCTGTGGGAGTGGTATAAGGGCATGAATTTCAGGAAATATAAATGAGCGCAAAAAAACGTGGACTGGGCAGGGGACTGGAGGCCTTGCTGGGCCCCATGGAAACGACCGGTGCCGTGGTTGGCGGCCATGCAGAAGAATTGCGCACCCTGCCGGTCGAATTGCTGCAGCGGGGCGCTCACCAACCGCGGCTGGATTTTGACGCGGACGCCCTGCAGGAACTGGCCGATTCGATCAGCGCGCAAGGCGTGTTGCAGCCGGTGCTGGTCAGACCCCTGGACGATTCCGGCAGGTTTGAGATCATCGCCGGCGAGCGCCGCTGGCGAGCGGCGCAACTGGCCGGCTTGCATGAAATTCCCGCGGTAGTCAGAGAGCTGGATGATCGCGCGGCAATGTGCATTGGCCTGATTGAGAATATCCAAAGAGAAGACCTGAACCCGCTTGAACACGCCCGCGGGCTGGCGCGACTGGCGAAAGAATTCGATATGACCCATGAATCCATTGCCGAATCCGTAGGACGTTCGCGCTCGGCCATCACCAACATGCTGCGCCTGCTGGAGTTGTGCGATGAGGTCAAACACTTGATGGAAAACCGGCAACTGGAGATGGGCCATGCACGCGCTTTGCTCACCCTAAGCGAACAGCAACAGAGATGGGCGGCGCAGCAGATCATCAAGTCGGGTCTTTCAGTACGTGCGGCCGAGTCCCTGGTGCGGCGCCTGCAGAAGACAAAAACCGTGTTGAAACCCGGAGAGGATCGGGATGATCCCGATATCAGGCGTCTGGAAACCGAATTATCCGAACAGCTTGGCGCGGCCGTTACCATCCAACAAAAAAAGCAGGGCAAAGGCGCGCTGCGTATCGCCTACAACTCCCTGGATGAGTTGGACGGCATCCTCGCCAGGATCCGAAATAAATAAAGGAAACTCTGATTAAGTCTCTCAGGGATTCCCAAACCCTCATGATCAGGTATCTGCACACTCCGATTGCAAGTAACAAATGGCACAGACCAAGGCATTCCCCCGTACCACTCCCGCAACAGCGGGAGTCCAGTCAAATACTGTGTCGCCCTGAGGGCGACCCTTTGTTTCACTGGATTCCCGTTTGCACGGGAATGGTACGGGGTGCAGGTCGGTAATAAAAATCTACACAACAAAATATAATTTCTCCATTTAAGCGCCCATAAAGTATGAATTCAAACAACAACCTTGATGACCTGAACATTACCCTCGGGGTAGAGGAAGAGTTTTTCCTAGTGGACCCGAATTCCAGGGATTTACTGGCCGATCCGGACCCGCAAATCTTCGAGACCTGCAAGGCAAACCAGGGAGCACACAAGGTGGTGCATGAATTCCTGCGTTCCCAGATTGAGATCAGTACCCGGGTCTGCACATCGGTACATGATGTGCGTAGTGCGTTAAAGGAAACCCGACGGGTGATGATCGACGGCGCCGCGCAGCACGGCGCGGCGGTATTGGCTACATCCACCCACCCGTTTGCGGCCTGGGATGAGCAGTTGCCCACACCCAACGATCGCTACGAGACCTTTGCGAATACGTTCCAGGAAAGTGTCAGGCGGTTGCTGGTCGGCGGCCTGCATATTCATGCCGGCTTTGGCGACCCGGAGACCCGTATCCAGGTGATGACCGCGCTGAGGCGTTACCTGCCGGTATTCAATGCGTTGTCCGCCTCGTCGCCTTTCAGCGGCGCTAGGGAAACGGGCTTCAAGTGTGGACGCCTCAACCTGATGGGAGCGCTGCCCCGAACCAGCGTGCCCAGGGAGCTGAATTCGAAAGCGGATTTCGATCGCATAGTGGCAGATTATCAGCGCATGGAATTTATCGGCGACGGCAGTGAATTATGGTGGGATATTCGCCCGTCCCATGCTTATCCGACAGTCGAATTGCGCATTTGCGATATTTGCCCGCGGCTGGAAGACACGCTGGGCATAGTCGCGTTGTATGCTACATTGGTGCGCCGGTTGTTAAGGCAAGCGCAAGAAGGCAGCTTGCCACCCGAACCCGCCACCGAAATTATTGCCGAAAACATCTGGCTTGCCCAGCGTTACGGCGTATTGGCTTTTCTTGGAGATACGATGAACGGCGGGCGCGTGGACATAGCCGACATGGTAACCCGACTGGTTGACGAACTCAGTGATGATGCCGCGGCGCTGGACTGCGAAGACGAATTACATTATGTACTCAATATCATCCGAGAGGGCGCCGGCGCCGACCGGCAGATCGATTGCTATCGGATCAGCCTGCTGGACGGTGCTACGAAAGAGGAGGCGCTACGTTCAGTCGTGGATATGTCGCTGGCCGAAACTTCGGCCGGGGTATAAAGAACTTTGCGGTCCGGATGGTTTCAGAATTAACTGGCAAAGGTACTGCGCTTGCAGGATGGATCACATGCCTCTTTCTGATAACCAGTAATATAACATTGGCACAAGCAAAGGAAGAACAGACCTGTGCTGTTGCCTCGGCTGACTTCAGCACGCTGACTTTTGATGTGTTTGATCAAGCTGTTGGCTCACCCTTGTCATGGAGATGTGTCGCTGATACGGGGGATTTCAAGCAAGCACAAGAGTTAATTCACAAGTACATCGCGGTAAATCAAACACGATTGGATCAATATGAAATTCGAATTCTGAACTTTCATTCCGGCCAATTAGCCGCTGTTGATGAAAGATATGAGGATGCGATAGGGAAATTTTATCAAGCGCTTGATGATAGTGACAGTCCCGCTGATTTCTTGAGCTGGAATGAATATGTGTTAGGCACAATCTACTTCCTGCAAGGTGATATCAAGAAACTTGAACGTAAAATAAAGAAAATAGAATCCAGGAATATACAAATGGATGTTTATAATCTGCGCATATTAAAAAACTTCCTCAAGTGTTCAACGGACACATATCAAAGCATATATTCCCGCACATCACCCTGTATTACTAACAAGCCGGATTCCCCACAATAACCATATCCTCTAGACAATGGCAATTCATCGGATATACGTTTTCTTCAAACCATATTGTAACTCTATTTGACATTTAGTCGTCTATAAGTAAAGTAGCTCTGCGCTGGAACTTGTCAAACGGCTCAAATGTTACGCTTTCGATTCCGGATTTGTTATCTTACCGACGCCTATAGCTGGAAGGCATCCAGGTTGGCATGTCAGCGCCTGCGTGAAGCAGTCTCCAAAATGGCAGTGGATAATAGGTTGGATAATCGGGTTGACTGTTCATATTGCATAACCTAGAGTACTATCATGACAAGGTGTAAGGGCATTCCCGCGTGAAGCTCGACACCACCTTTTTGCACCGGTGTTTAACATCGCTCGAACGGGCCATTAACGAAATCGAGCGGCTTGACGACACCGAGGATATTCTGTACGAGATTTACTGCGCCGCCTGCGTCAAAGAGTTTGAATTGGTACTCGAGCAGAGTGGCAAGCTCTTGCGCAAGCGTATCGCAGCATTCTTTGCCAGCAACCTGCAAGCGGATCGTCTGGCCTTCAAAGACCTCTTCCGCCATGCAGCTAAACACGGTCTGATGGATGCTGACACCGTCGAACGCTGGGTTTCTTATCGCGACAATCGCAACAACACGGCTCACGACTACGGCGAGAATTTTGCCGAAGCAACGCTCAAACTCCTACCTGCGTTTGTCGCTGATGCAAAGACGTTGGCGGACATTATTGAGTCGGGGGAAGATGGCTGACTGCTTACACCTGGAACCAAGGCACCGCCGGATATTGCAGGCGCTATTGCGGAAGAGCTTGCCCGATGTCGAAGTCTGGGCATACGGCAGTCGGGTGAATGGTCGCAGCCACGAAAGCAGCGACTTGGACCTCGTGTTGCGTGGTCCTGGCTTGAAAGCGATACCAACCTGCCAATTAGCCGATTTTAAGGAGTCGCTGCGGGAATCCACAATACCATTCCTGGTCGAAGCCAGGGACTGGGCACTGATGCCAAAGCGGTTTCATCAGGAGACCGAACGAGAGCATGTGTCACTCGAGCATGAGACGTGATTTATATATGGGGCAAGTGACACCCTCCCTGAACGCTATGGAATCTGCCCCCGCTCTCACCTCGTCAGGGAGTGGATCAGCGCTGCTCTATCCGGGTACTGTTCAAGCAGTTGTTCGCGGTCACCCGGGACGTAATCAGCGTCGATGAAACCCGGCGCCATGGTTGTGCCCAGCAGCGCAAACTCTCCCCCATGGATGATACGAGCGCCCTGCCAGACGCCGGCGGGAGCAACAAACTGCAGATGCTGACCGTTCGTTACGTCCTGCCCCAGCGTAATGATCTCGCTGCGGCCGTCTTCTTTCAGCAAGAGCAATTCAACCGGGTCTCCCAGGTAGAAATGATAGATTTCATCGGTGGGCAGAGTATGCAGCGACGAGAAGGAATCCGGCTCTGACGATAGCAGGTAAAAGATCGCAGTCGAACGCGGTTTGCTTACCTGTGTCTCTGTGCCGGGCGCGCTCACGAGAACGTTTTCATCCGCGCGGTAAGTCTGCCGGAAATGTCCCCCTTCAAGCGGCAATATCTCGAGCCCGAATGCTTCTATCAATATTTTGGCATTAAGTTTTTTCGTCATGGCGCCAGTTTATAAGATATCCGGTCTGTTATGTTTATCTTGCAAGCACTGTACCGAAAGGGTTAGTTATCAAACCTACCCCCGGGACCGCGGGCGGGTCGCCGATTGACCGCAATTTATCTTCTAAACTTTGTTGCTTTGTCATTGTTTGCTCTCCCCTTTTGCCGCGCGTTTCTTTTTTTCACGCTTGGCCAACATGATTTCGGAGAGCTTGGCGCCCCTTCCGGGTTCCGACCAGGGGCAAACTTCAACACAGATAGAGCAGCCGTTTGTTTTCGTGAAATACCAGACACACTTGTCATGATCGACATACCACTTCTCCACCCCCCTGACCATTTGCCTTTTGTCTGAAATGGCGCCAACCGGACAATTTATCGTACAGGCCTGGCAGGTAAGGCATACATCCTGCACACCAATATCCACTGGTTCATCAATCTTTAGTGGAAGATCGGTCAACACAAGAGTCAACCGGAAGTTGGAACCGTGCTCCTTGCTGATCATAGACCCATGCTTACCCAGTTCTCCAAGCCCCCCTTCAATAGCAGCGGGCATCATCAGAATATCCCTGCCGAAACCAAAGGCTTCCGCCGGCCATCCCAGGGAACGAATGTACGCGGCGACCTTATTCGCAGTCAACGTTCCATAGCGATAAATCCGCACGACCTCAACACCGGCTTCATCCTGAGGCGCGTTCTTCATTATTTCGCGATCCTGCTCAAAGCCTATGCTTATCGCGTACTTGTAAGGATAAGACTCCTCGCCTTCATACAACAACAAATCATCCCTGGCCTCGGTGATGCCAACAATACTGGCTCCCAATTCTTTTGCTTTTTCCTTGAGTTGTGCTGACATGCTTGCAGGATCATCGACGGCGACCTGGCGGGGAGCGACTTTTCCTCGAGCATTTCTGCTGGCGTACATCGACAATACAAGCCCACTGAACGTGGCCCAGGACAGGTTAAAAAAAAAGAAATCCCACAAATCCTTCCACTCGTAATCACGAACGGCGAAATCGTCAGGTGCAAGTATTCTGGGTCTTTTTTTAGTCCTGACACCCAATCCGTTTATATCGTTTCCGGAAAGGGGAGGCTGTCCGGCGTAATCATGGGTACGGTCTGGTGGCGGTGGATTTTTAGCTCTCATCCTTATTCCTCCCGAAAGGCAAACGGTCCACATAAAAAACCCGTCCCTCTTTCTGTGCCTTGCGATAGGCCAGACGGACGATGGCGCCGTATACCGCCCAAAGAAAAAAAGTCACCAGCACATAGATGGCAAACATAACATTAGATTTGAACCATGCGACAGGCCCCGTTTCTCTGACCTCAAAATTACCCCGAATATTGGGAGCTTGATTTTCTTCCGCGCGCATTTGAGTACCTTCCGGGATGTTTTACAGGCGCCCTTATGAGCAGTCTTTAATTATGATGGTTGTACTCGGACCTGATAAAAAATTGCGGCAATAGCTCGTGGCTTTGAAAACGAGTTTCGCAAACAGGCCATGAATATTGCGCTTTCCGGGGAAATTTAGCGGCCTGTGATAGCCGGATAATGCAATCATGGACTAGTGGCCAATTTCAGTATTTGCTGTTTTACTGATTTTTCAATGCCATATAAATCAGTTTGTTGGTGCACTCCTGATCCTAATATTATCATTAATCCTTCCACCATAGCCGCGATCATAACCGTCCGGTGTTTTATCTCTTGTTGCCCCAGGGCCGGATTTATTGGTTCAATCAAATGGTACAGGCGATTACGGTACATACCAAAAAACTCGTCGATTAATTCATCAGCAAGGTGCTCATCTGCGGTAAGCAAAGCCCAGAATTGAATAAAAAAGCGGCGAACCTGCGGATTGCTGATCTCTTTAAACAGGTAATCTATCACCTTCATAAATTGTTCTTCCGGGCTTATTTCATGATCGACAAGAGGTAATTTGAGGTTTTCGGTGTAGTCTTCGACGATGGAGTGAATAAGACCGTGAATCAGTTCCTTTTTACCAGGAAAATAATAATACACATTACTTATATGAATACCGGCTTTCTTCGTGATGTTACGTACCGTGAATTTCGTATAGCCTTCGTTAATTAATATATACTTGGCGGCGTCCATAATTTGGTTAACGCATTTTCGCCCTTTATCCGCGGTCGCGGTACCCGACTTGATAATGTTTTCATATGGAATCGACATTACTGTTTTGGTGTATCCATTTATCGTTTTAGAGTTATATCTGAACCTGATGTTTGCGGGGCTGGATAAGAGCGGCGTATCTGGCTGATGAGTTTTCGTCAGGCATCTTATCCTAAGGAACAGATATTTACCAAACGGTTTACGCAAGACATAATTGACACGCTTGGAGCCAGGATTTATGAACTCGTAACCAGGGCTTTCCCATCCCAACCCGGAGGACATCATGAAAAAGCTTTGTTTTTCTATATTATACCCAGCATTACTCGGCAGTATCGCGCTGTTGCCGTTCTCTGCCCTCGGCGCTGAAGTAACCGTGTTGTTTAATCAGGATTTACAGGATATGCCGGGCAAGACCGGCCAGCTACTGACCGTGGAATTTGCGCCCGGGGAAGTGTCAGCGCCGCATCGCCATAACGCCCACACCTTCGTTTACGTGCTGGAAGGTTCCGTTGTCATGCAGGTGCAAGGCGATGAAGCAAAGATCCTTACCGCAGGACAGACCTTTTACGAAAACCCGGACGACATCCACACCGTTGCGAACAACGCCAGTAACACGGAACCGGCGAAGATCCTGGTCTTCTTCATCAAAGACAGCGACGCCCCAGCCAGCATGCCGGTCGAGTAGAGCCGGCGGTCATTTATGTGGCCAAATAATTGTGATATTCTAGATGTTATAATATATTTAATCTACAAAACATGTAGTTATCTAATTAATATCCGACCATTAAAGTGGCCAATATGCAGGTGAATTATTGATGACGGCAACCAGTCACGATTTTACGCCGTTCATACCCGGCAATGAAGCGCTGGACGACTCCGGATTGCCAGACATGGCGATGTCACTGGCGCGCGCCGATGCGAAACTGGCCGGGCATCTGGCTGACGTGACGAAAGAAACAATCCGTCAATACATGGCCATCATAAATTCATATTACTCCAACCTGATTGAAGGCAATAATACCCTCCCGCATGAAATCCGCGCAGCGCAACAAGGCAAGTATCACGATGATCCCCTGAAACGGGACTTGCAGAAGGAATCCGTTGCGCATATCCATGTCCAGAACTGGATCAGGGCCCAGGACCCAGACCAGGATACGATCTATTCATGTGATTTTTTGAAAGCTGTCCACAGGGAGTTTTATGCGCAGCTCCCCGAGCGTATGCGTGAAATCAAAGACGAGACGGGAAACCTAACAGGCAGGGTCGTGCCGGGCGAATGGCGCTCTGCCCCCGTCATAGTAGGCAGGCATGTGCCGCCGGCAGCGGGCAACCTGGATTCACTGATGGAACAATTCTGCGAGCTATACCATCCCGCGCAATACAGCGGAGACAGGAAATATATCGCGCTTATATCGGCACACCACAGACTTGTCTGGATACATCCGTTCCTGGACGGTAACGGAAGAGTTGCCAGGCTGTTCACTGACGCTGCATTGTCCAGTCTGGGCGCAAACAGTGTGGGGGTGTGGTGTATCAGCCGCGGTCTGGCCAGAACATCGAGGGAGTACAAAGCACTACTAGCGAACGCCGACACTCCCCGACAGGGTGCCTACGATGGCCGCGGCCTGTTAAGCCAAAAGGGACTGACCAGGTTTTGTCATTACATGTTTAAAACGGCAATCGACCAGGTCGAATATATCACCGGCCTCCTTGAACTGGGGCAAATGCAAAAAAGAATCTCTGCCTACATACAGGCGCGTAACGATGATCGCGTCCCGACAATCAGCGCCGGAATCAAGGAGGTGGCCGCGCTGGTTCTGTACCACTCGTACGTAAACGGTGAGTTGGAACGGCCTAGGGCTTATGAACTTTGCGGCATGCCGGAGCGTAGCGCACGCAGGTTGCTTGCACAGTTGAAGGATGAAGGCCTGTTAAGCGAAACATCGCCGCGAGCCCCGCTCAGGTGGGCAATACCCGAACATGCCGAACCCTGGTACTTCCCTCAATTAGTGCCGGGGCAGATTTAACCTCCCCGCCTGCTGCATAGCAAGAGTATTTTTTCGAATATGTAATGAGCCTGAAAGGTGAAAAGTGTTATGAATTAAATTATTGAACTTCCGTTCAAAATGCGCTATTGTTTGAACGGATGTTCAGTAATTTATTTTCTACCTTTGAAACCTGGTAATTCAATCATTCGACAATATCTAAAGATTCACTAGCTGGTGAGATTAATGGCTAGAGTGGGGTAGCTATATGAAATCATTAATAATTTCAATGCTAAAGAAATTATCTTTAGGATTATGTTTTTCTTATCTTGCGATGACCATCGCAGTTGCACAAACGGCGCTTGAGGAAGTTGTGGTAACAGCACAGAAACGTACTGAATCACTGCAAGACGTTCCCATCTCAGTAACGGCTTTTTCCTCAGAAGCCATTCAGAATATGGAATTCTTGCGCACCGATGACATTGCAAACATGACTCCCAATCTGGAATGGACAGCCCCATACGGTAGTTCCGGGGGAAATGTTTTTCTTCGCGGCGTTGGCAATGACGTATTTTTCGCCAATGCAACCAGTGGCATCGGCATCTTTACAGATGAAGTCTACCTGAACTCTAAGTCAGTTAATTTATTTGCGCTGTTCGATATAGAACGTGTAGAAGTGGTGCGTGGTCCTCAAAATACCTTGTACGGGCGCAACTCAACCGGTGGCGCGGTAAATTTTATTTCACGCAAGCCACGTGTGGAGGATGGTAGTAATGCCAGGCTGGAAATGACCTATGGAAGATTTAACCAATTCGATGTGGATATCGCTGCAGGGACGGCCTTAAGCGATCATGTTGCCGTCCGAGCCGCATTTAATGTGCAATCAAGAGATGGTCTGTTTGATAATCAGACTCTGGGTATAGAGGAATCTGATATTGAAAAATACTCCGGTCGTGCTCAATTGGCGTGGGATGTCACCGATAATATTGATGTGCTGTTAAATATCCACGGTGGTCTGAACCGCGGTGAAAACAGGCGCCCGAAATCTATTGGTATATCCGATCCGAATAACCCCGGCGGCCCTTTTGCAGCGAACCCTTGTCCGGTGACGCCGAAACTTGATGGCGGTGTTTGCTCTGACGCATTTGGCGCTGTCGAAGCCGGTGGTTTTACCGATGTCTTTGCCAACGAACCAAATCCTCTGGAAGATATTGATGCCTATGGCGGTTTTGCCAATATAAGCTGGGAATTTGCCGGTTTTACAGTGACATCCATCACGGCATACGAGGGTAATGAAAAAGCCGCTATGGAGGACAGTGATGGCGCTACGAATTTCTTTGGTTTTCATACTGTCTCGGAAGCCGATCAGATTACCCAGGAAATTCGCATAACATCTACCGGCGATGGCCCATTGCAATGGATTTCAGGTTTTTATTACCTTCATGAAGATCTCGAATCATTTCAAACGTCTCTCAACAGACTACCAGGACGCGGGACCGGAACATTGCTCAACCAGGATACGGATAGCTGGGCTGTATTCGGCCAAGCCAGTTATGCTATGACCGAAAGCTGGAAGTTCACTGGCGGCCTCCGTTACACGGAAGAAACGAAAGAGGGTACGTTACTGGGACGAAACGTTGCGGTTTCCGATGCCAATTTGCCGCCGGGCACGTTGATTTCACCGAATAATTGGTTCTCCCTGCCGCAATTGCCAAATGGACCGGGATTTCTGCTCGGAACACGTTCTGAAACCTTTGATGAGACATGGGAAGAAATCGGTTGGAAAGTGGGCCTGGATTTTCAGGTTACCAACGATGCCTTGTTGTATGCCAGTGTTTCCCGTGGTTTTAATACGGGTGTGATCGAGACCGCGCCGCGTACTCTGTTATCAATGGCGCCGTTATTTGGCGGACCGCAAATTCCATTTATTGTTGAACCGGAATTTTTGCTGGCGTATGAAATTGGGGTAAAGACTACGTGGCTGAATGGCGCCCTGCAACTTAATGCGGCAATTTTCAGAAACGAATTTGATGACCAGCAGGTAAACCAGGTGGTAAATGGGGAAGTGGTGCTCAGAAATGCTGCCGAATCAACCATCGACGGCGCGGAGATTGAACTTCAATGGATACCGGCGGATGGCTGGTTTGTTAACCTGGGATTGGGCATTCTTGATTCGGAATTCGACCAGTTTGATTTTGGTGGAGGCACTGATTTTTCAGGCAATAAACTTCCTAATATCCCCGACGTCAGCTTTAATGGTTTGGTGCGCAAAGAATGGAACCTGGGAAATGGCGTTGCCAGTTTGCAAACCAATTTCAATTATCTTGACAGCATATATTCCAATGATCCCGGTAACAATCCGCTGCTGAGAGAACCCGGCAACTGGACTGTAAATGCTCGAGGCGCCTATGAATTCGGACCCGATGGGCGCTATGAAATCGCCGCTTGGGGCAAAAATATTCTGGATGATGAGCAGTGTGCATATCGCTTCGATTTCAGTTTCTTAGGGTTTGTTGAATGCTTTACCCGTGATCCGGCTACATATGGTGTAACAGCCTCTGTTCGTTTTGATTGATTCTGTACAATTAACAGGAGTGACCTGATGGAAACAGATGTTCTTATCATCGGCGCAGGCCACAATGGTTTGACCTGTGCCGGATATTTGGCGCGAGCCGGTCTGTCGGTACAAGTTCTGGAAAGACGCAATATTGTTGGGGGCGCCTCAGTCACAGAGGAGTTTCACCCGGGCTTTCGAAATTCCACTTGCGCCTATGGTGTGAGCATGCTGAATCCCAAAGTGATTGATGACCTTGAGTTGAAGCGATACGGTCTTGACATCATCCAAAGATCCTCCGGGGCTCTGGTTCTGGGGCAAGACAATGACTATCTTTACGGTGGTTCGGATTTCAGTGAATTTCTCAACGACATACGGCGGCACTCTGAGCAAGATGCAGATCGTTATAAGGAGTTTTATCTGTTAATTCAGGAAATCGCTGACGTATTGCGGGATATGGTACTTAAAACGCCACCTAATATAGGAGGGGGGCTTGGTGATTTATGGCGCGCAGGACTGCTCGCCAATCAGTTGCGTAAACTAAGCCCGAAACTCCAGCATGAAGTAATCAAAATGTTCACCATGAGCGTTGCCGATTACCTTGCGGAATGGTTTGAAGGTGACCTTTTAATGGCATTGGAAAGCTACATGGCCCAGGTAGGTAACTTTCAATCTGTTTATTCAGGTGGTACGGCTTACGTGCTGTTGCATCACGCTTTCGGTGAAGTCAATGGTAAGAAAGGGGAATGGGGGCTTGTACGTGGTGGCATGGGTAGTATCACGCAGGCGATGGCAAAATCGGCAATAGAGCATGGCGCGCAGATTGAAGTGGGCAAAGCCGTTAAGCAGGTGCTGGTCGAGAATGGAAAGGCGACCGGTGTAGTGACTGAAGAGGGTAAAACCTATCGTGCGCGGGCTGTCTCTGCCAATGTCAATCCCAAACTTCTGTTCCAGAAACTGGTTCCAACAGAACACCAGAGCGCTGATTTCATTCGCCGGATTAACAATTACCGCTGCGGGTCCGGCGCATTCCGAATGAATGTCGCAATGAGTGAATTACCGCGTTTTTCCTGTATCGCAGACCAGGATAATTATGATCAGTTTTTAGGCGGCAGTATTTTTATCACCAGTTCGCTCCGTTACAACAACCTTGCCTGGCAGGATGCAATGAATGATGGCTGGTCAAGCAAGCCTATTATTCAGATGGTGATCCCATCCATATACGATGACTCGCTGGCGCCGCCCGGAAAACATGTTGCGAGCCTGTTCTGCCAGCACTTTAACCCTAACCTGCCCAACGGTCGAAACTGGGACGAAGTCAAGAATGAAGTGACGGAACTGATACTCGATACCGTCAATGAGTATGCGCCAAATTTTCGCGCTTCACTGCTTGGCAGTATGTCATTGTCACCTCTCGATCTGGAACGCGAATATGGACTCATCGGCGGCGATATTTTCCATGGCGCAATCCAAACAGACCAATTGTTCTCATTACGCCCCGTTGCTGGTTACGCAAGTTATCGGATGCCGGTAAAAGGCCTGTATTTGTGTGGATCGGGCGCCCATCCGGGTGGTGGTGTGACAGGTTGCCCCGGTCACAATGCCGCTCGGGAAATACTCAAGGACATTAGCTGAGTCCAATTGCATGTTATACTAGTACTCTTTCAAAATTAAGTTGAAAGAGTACTAGGAAGATGCCGCTTATGTGACAGCGCAGACTATTGCCGTGGACGGTGGTTCCTACGTCCCGGAAAGCCCTGTTCAGGCGCGCGAGTTTTGCGAAAAAAGCCAGACCCTGTAAGGCGCTACGCAGCAATGGGTCCGTGTTAATAATGCGCCCACCCATGCCTTTTGCGACGGAAAATGCAGGCCTGTTACTTGCAACACTGGATAAGGCTTTTCAGTCATTATGAACAAATTCTATACCCTTACACCCGATGAACAGGGAGAAGAATTGAAGACTATGGCTGTCGAAGCCCTGAAGGCCTGGGGTATAACAGCCAGGGAGATTGACCTGATCAAAATCAGGGAAAATGCCGTGTATAAAATTACTACGGTGGATGGGACGCCTTATGCCCTGCGTATACACCGGCCCGGTTACCATACCGATGAAGAAATAGAGGCTGAGATCTACTGGATGCAGGCCCTGGCGGATTATGGAGTAGAAGTCCCTACTCTCGTCCCCACGACAGATAATAGATATATTACGACAATCACCGTAAATAATATTCCCGAGGCAAGACAGGTGGACCTGCTTGAATGGATCGATTCGGAGCCACTGGGAAATTTTGAAGAAGGCCTGGGGAGTGATACGGACGGTATCCGCCATTCTTTTCAAACAATTGGAAAGATCATGGCCAGGATGCACAACCAGTCGAGTGAGTGGTCGATCCAGAAGACGCTGGTGCGTCATGCCTGGGACTGTGATGGCCTGGTAGGCGAGGAACCCTTTTGGGGGAAATTCTGGAAACTGGGAGCGCTTTCCAGTGACCAGCGTGAGTTGATCCAGTTAATGCGAAACCGTATCAGGGACCAGCTATCGCAGTATGACAAGGGACCCGAACATTATGGTTTTATCCATGCAGACCTGGTGGTGGAGAATGTACTGGTCAGTGATGGGCATGTGCGGGTCATTGATTTTGATGATGCCGGGTTTGGCTGGTATCTATTTGATATCGCCACGGTGTTGTACTTCTTCCTGGACGATCCTGGTTATCAAGTGGCTTATGATGCCTTGATCAGCGGATACCGCTCGGAGAGGGAGTTGACCGATGAAACCCTTGAAGATCTACCGTTGTTCCTGGCTGCACGATCAACCACCTACCTGGGCTGGGTCCACACCCGTGGTGAAACCGAAACAGCACAGGAGTTGACTCCAATGATAGTCGAAAAGGCTTGCAAATTTGCCAGGACTTATTTACAGGGTTGACTGGTCTCACTCTGATCTAGCCCGGACAATGTCTCTATTGTCGTAGGACAACAAGCGACTTGGTGAGAAATGCGGGTTAAAGGTCGGGGCGCGCCCTCAAAAGTGGATGCCAGGTTCCTGGAACATCGGCGCGCTGAATTTGATGACGGCTGGGCGCTGGAACACGATGAACGGCCTATCCCCACGGAAATCTACCGGGAAACCCCGCGTACGGTCATTTCCCGTAACCAGTCGCCGGATATCCCGTTTGAAACGTCGATCAATCCCTATCGGGGTTGCGAACATGGCTGTGTTTACTGCTACGCTCGCCCCAGCCATGCCTATGTGGATTTATCGCCTGGCATTGATTTTGAAACAAAGATATTTGCTAAGACCAATGCCGCGGAGGTTTTACTGAAAGAACTGCGGAAACCACGCTATGCCTGTTCGCCTATCGCGATGGGGACAAACACAGACCCTTATCAACCTGCAGAACGGCAGCTTCGTATCACCAGGGATATTATCCAAATTCTACATGATTGCCGGCATCCGCTGTCCATTGTTACCAAATCCTGGTTGATCGAAAGAGACCTGGATCTGCTCGAACCCATGGCCGCGGACGGCCTGGTTAAAGTATTCCTGTCCGTGACCTCCCTCAAGCATGAATTGGCCCGGCGCCTGGAGCCGCGCGCCACAGCGCCAACGCGCCGTTTGAAAACCGTACAGACCCTGAACCGCGCCGGCGTGCCAACGGGTGTCATGTTTGCGCCGGTCATCCCCTTTATCAATGACTCGGAAATGGAAAGCGTGCTGGAGCAAGCTGCGGCAGCCGGCGCCAAGGGGGCCGGTTACGTGATGTTGCGCCTGCCGCACGAAGTCAAACAGTTGTTCCGCGAGTGGCTTCAGACCCACGAGCCGGGAAAGACGGAACATGTATTCAGCATCCTGCGCGATTTGAGGTCGGGGCGTGAGAACGATCCCGAATACTTCACCCGCCAGCGCGGCACGGGTGTTTATGCGAACCTAATCCAAAACCGTTTCCAAAACGCCTGCAAGAAGTTCGGCTTGAATACCAAAAGTTTCGAACTGAATACCGGGTTGTTTGAACCACCTGTCAACGCAGACCGCCAACAGAGCTTATTCTAACCGGATGTTCGCGCTGACCTAAGCCTGGCCATGATTAACGGCAAACGCCGCTAACGCGCAGCGTTGGCTGCCGAATTTAACCCAGGCGTTGGCAAGGGGTTGAAATGCCCCGACAGCAAGACCCTCTTGAGCATCCGGCTAAGAAACCTGAATTAGTCATAATTTCCTTAAGTTGGTGTCAGTCTTTCTGTTTGAGTTTCTGGCCCTGGTCGACGACGGCTAGTCCCTCCAGGGCCAGGCCGTAGCCCAGCAGTTCATGCGCTGTGGTTTTGATCTGGTGTGCCAGCAGGTTGCGGGTATAGCGCAGCATCAAGGGGTTTTTGCTCAGCAGCATATCTGCTAATTCATGGGCTCTGGGCAACAGTTTGTCACTAGGAAGGATTTCATTTACCAGGCCAAGGTCTTTGCATTCTCGCGCGTTTAGAGTCTGTCCGGTCATCAGGAAATAACGGGCGCGATTCATGCCCAGCAATGCTGGAAATACGATATGCATCCCATCTCCCGGCACCGCATTGACCAGGAAATGCCCCGCGTCCTGCACTGAGCTATCCTCAACAGCCAGCACAATGTCGGCAAATAAGGGGATTTCCGGATGTCTCAGCGCCGGCCCATTGATACAGGCTATCACCGGCGCCTGGATGTTGAGCAGGTTCATCACCAATTGTTCGCCATGCCAGCGGATTCCTTCCCATTGTTCGGGGTTGAGCACGGGAAATTTGAAATCCTCAGCGGGAGGGCCGGAAAAAGTATCGCCGACGCCCGTCATGATTACTACTCGGACATCTGGATTGCGGGATATATCGCCAAACAACGCAGCTAGTTCATCATGGACCGCGCCACTCCATATCAATGAGCCGCCTTCGGAGTGAAAAGTCATTTCCAGCAGGCCATTATTGAAGTTCAGTTTTGCATGTTCGTAGTCGGATTTCATTTTCTTTTCCCCCATTTCTCCAGTTGTTATGTTACCCTGAGAGTGAGCAGAATGGAGACAAATCATGTCGGAATTACTGAATTCCCTCAATGATTCACTGCCCGACGGCGAGTTGGGCACGTTGCTGTCCTACCCGCCGGAGCTGCGTTTCCTGGTCGCCAAGGGCAGGGGCAGCAAATTGTACGATGAGGAGGGTAACGAATACCTGGACCTGTTAATGGGTTCCGGCCCCTTGATCCTGGGACATTGCCACCCCGCTGTGATGGCGTCGGCCAAAGCCCAACTGGAGCGATGCTCAACCTGCTACCAGCCCACCGCATCCATTGCCGAACTGGCCGAATTGATAGTGAGCGCTTCTCCCTGCGCAGAAAAACTGCGTTTTGTAACCACCGGCGCGGAAGCTACCTATTATGCCTTGCGGCTAGCCCGGGCCTTTACCGGACGCGAAAAGATCATCAAGTGCGCAGGCGCCTACCACGGTTGCCATGATTATTCGCTAGTAGGTTTTCTCGCCGGGGATTATGACCCTCTTGCTGCGCCGGTCAATAGCGCAGGCATTCCCGAGGGTTCAAGCCGTACCGTGCTGCTCAGCGACTTCAACGACCTGGACATGGCGTCAGACCTTATGAAACAACATGGTGACAGCGTTGCAGCGATTATTCTGGAGCCGATACTGGGGGTGGCGCCGCCCCAAGAGGGTTTTCTCAAGGGTTTGCGGGAACTCGCGGACCAATACGGCAGCCTGCTTGTCTTCGATGAGATGATTACCGGCTTTCGCCTGGCTTGGGGTGGGGCGCAAGAGGCATTCGGCGTGGTCCCGGATCTGGCTTGCTACGGCAAGATCATTGGCGGCGGTTACCCCACCGCCGCGCTATGCGGGCGTGAGGATGTGCTTAACTTGTCTGTATTCGCAAACCGGGCGAAGTCGGATTATGTCTTGTTCAGTGGTACCTTCTATGCTAATCCTATGGCGGCCGCAGCCGGTGTCGCCACCCTGCAGGAACTGACAAAACCCGGCGCGTTTGATCTGTTAAGCCGGGTCGGACAGTCAATCCGGGCGGGTATCAGGAATGTCATCGATAGTCTCGGGATCAGCGCTCAAGTAGTCGGTGTGGGACCGGTGTACAATATCTTTTTTACCGACCAGACTATTGTCAACCACCGACAAATTGTCGGCAGTCGCATGGACCTGAGTCGTGACTTATTATTGCGGTTGGCGCGAGAACGGGTATTGATTTCCTCATCAAAGGGCTGGTTGTCAACAGCGCACGATGAGGCTGATATTGCGCGCGCAGTGGCTGCCTATCATAAGTGTTTAACTGATATGATAGACGCTGGTCTGCTACAGACAGAGTCCGCAAATGGGAATCAAAGTTGAAATCTGTTTCCTGATAACCGCTTTGAAATCTCCCGACTATACAAAACCGGATAGCCAAAGCGGGATATGACAGCCGAGATCGACCCCATAACCCTCTCCGTTGTGCAGGGCGCGCTGCAAGCAACCCAACGGGCTATGACCGCCACCATGGAAAAGACCGGACGTTCCAGCGTGTATGCAATAGCCAGAGATTATTCCAACGCCCTGTTCGATTGGGAAGCAAGGATGATCATACAGGGCGAGGACATTCCCACCCACCTCGGTTCAATGATTCTTGCTACCAAGGCGGTAGCCCGGTTTTTTGCGGGAGAAATCAATCCAGGAGATATCTACCTGCACAATGACCCTACTTACGACGGTAGCCACCTGCCTGATATGTGCATGTACAAACCCCTATTCTTTGAGGATGAACTGGTCTTCTGGGTAGTAAGCAAGGGCCACATGGTGGATGTGGGCGGACCTGTGCCTGGCAGTTATAACCCCGAAGCGAAAGAGATTTTTGCAGAGGGACTACGTGTTCCGCCGATACGACTGGTTGACCGTGGTGAGCTGCGCCGTGACATATTGAATATGATCCTGACCAACTTTCGCTCGCGCAGGTTCCAGAGCGGCGATATGAATGCCCAACTGGGCGCTATTACACTAGGAGAACAACGCCTGACGGCCTTGTTGGAGCGTTACGGTAAGGCGACGATGAAGGCCTGCGTGGAAGCGTTACTGGATGCGGCGGAAGCGCATATGCGCGCAAAGATCCAAGCCTTGCCCGACGGCGCGTATCATTCCCGGGTTGTAGCGGAGGACACCGGTCATGGCCGTGGCGACCAGATTTTGGAAGCGGAGATCGAGGCGCTTGGAGATGAACTGAAGATCAGGCTCATGTCTCCTCCACAACTGGATTTTTTCACCAACTCGTACCGTTCAAATACCTTGTCCGGCGTCTATGCCGGATTGTTGATGTGGGCGCAGACACAACCGCCGTTCAACGAAGGATTATACCGCCCGGTCAGCGTGGATTTCGGACCTGAAGGGTCCATGCTCAACGCCCGTGAACCTGCTCCTCATGTCAACTGCACCGGCGGGCCGCAAGAAACTATTTGCGACCTGATCCGTACTGGTCTTAATCAGATTGACTCGACACATGCCGTTGCCGGCTGGAACCATACCTGGGCTTTTAATATTGCCGGAACGCGCCCGGAAAATGACGAACCTTACCTGGACCTGTTGATATCGTCCTTAATCGGGGGTGCAGGCGCGGTTAACAACCTGGCCGATGGCTGGCATGCTATCGGCGCCCAGGCCGGTCTTGGCGGGGCGCAAATCGGCGATACCGAACTGGTCGAACTTCTGGCGCCGATTATCGTGACAAGGCTGGAATTGGCAGTGGATTCCGGGATGCCAGGAAGGTGGCGCGGCGGATGCGGTCTGGTTACGGAGATAGAGCCCATCGATCATGACATGACAGTGATTGCCTGGGGAGAGGGCGCTCATCATCCTCCACCCTCTGTGGGCGAGGCGCGTTGCCACCCGGAGCTGGCAGGCCCCAAAGTGGCCCGGGGCTGGCATATCAGAGACGGTGAAATACTTCATGAAGTAAACCGCAACCAAGTATTGTCCATCAAACCGGGAGAGTGTTATCGCAGCCAGACTTCCGGCGGCGGCGGCGCGGGAGATCCGTTTACGCGCCCGCCGGAAGCGGTGCGCGATGACGTGGTTAACAAAAAAGTGTCGCTGCAAGGCGCAAAACTGGAGTACGGAGTAAAACTGCATCCTGAGACATTTGAAATTGATTCTGCCGGCACCGCATTGTTACGAAGGGAAAAGAGAAAATGAATTACCGTATCGGTGTTGACGCTGGTGGCACCTTTACGGATTTTGTCGCCCTAGCGGATGACGGTTCGATAATGGTTCATAAAACGCCGTCAGACCCGCTCAATCCAGTCTCCGTGATGCTGAACGGATTGGCAGGACTGGCCGGCAAGGCCGATATGGCATTTCCGGACTTTATCGGTCGCTGCGCGGCGCTGGTGCATGGCAGCACTATCGCGCTGAATACCCTCATCCAACGTAACGGCGCCAGGACCGGACTGCTGGCGACTGTCGGTCACGAGGACTCCCTGGAGCTTAGGTTGGGCCATAAGGAAGATGGCCATCGTTGGGACTTTCGTTATCCCCCGGCAGATATGATCGTGCCGGCGCAACGCCGCCTTGGGGTGAAGGAGCGTATGATTGCCGGCGGCAAGGTACGCATCCCGTTGGATGAAGCCCAACTGGAAGAACAACTGGAAAGAATGGCTCTGGAAGGGGTGGAGGCTCTTGCTATTTCCTGTCTTTGGTCTGTCGCTAATGACAGTCACGAAAGAAAAATTCTGGAGAAGGCAAGAAGTCGTCTGCCGGACTGCTTCGTCACCGCTTCGGTGGATGTCCTGCCCAGGCCAGGCGAATATACCCGCACCAGCACAACTGCGGCGAATGCCTATATAGGACCGATAATGGATCGCTATCTCTCAGAGATTGAAAACGCGCTTGTCCAGCACGGTTATGTGGGCAGGTTGTATATTATGCAGTCCAACGGTGGTGTTGCCACGCCTGAGATAGTCAGGCAACGGCCGGTCACCGCGCTGAATTCGGGTCCGGCAGCGGGTCCGGTCTCGGCGCTCTGGTACGGGCGTGAACTGGGCCATGAAAACGTTATTTCCATTGATATGGGCGGCACCAGTTTCGACGTAAGTCTGGCGCGCAACGGCCTGCCGGATGTCATCGATAAGGCTGACGTTGCTCGTATCCGGGTTGGTTTGCCTATGGTTAACGTGACCAGTATCGGCGCCGGTGGTGGCAGTATTGCGCGCTTGGATGAACGCGGCATACTGCAAGTCGGCCCTGATAGCGCCGAGGCCAACCCGGGGCCAGCCTGTTATATGCGGGGCGGTACACAGCCGACAGTGACCGATGCGCTAGTAATGGCGGGTTACTTCCCGGATACTGGGCTGCTGGGTGGCAGGATGAAAATCGATAAAAACCTTGCCCACCAGGCAATCCTGAAGCACATTGTCATACCCGCCGGTATCGACCTGTGCCGCGCCGCGCACGGAATTATCGAGGTCACCTCAAAAAATATGGTGGAAGGTATACGCATTGCCTCCATTGAACGGGGCTATGATCCCCGGGATTACCTGCTGGTTGCTGGCGGCGGCGCTGGGCCTGCTTTCGCTGCCATGCTGGCTCGAGAACTTGGTATTGAAAAAGTGTTGGTTCCAGCCACAGCCGGCGCGCTCTGCGCTATGGGCGAGGCGACTGCTAATCTGCGCTATGATGCCATTCGCGCCTGCCCCGCGCGCCTGGCCGAGCTGTCCATCGACCTGGTTGACCGCCTGTTTAACGATATGGAGGAAGAAGGAAAGTCAGCGCTGGGAGTAGGAAGGCGCGGCGCGGTGCGGGTCGAGCGCAGCGCGGAAATGAAATATGTGGACCAGATCCATTATTGTGACGTCCAAGCGCCCGTCGGCGCAATGGATGCGAACAAACTGACCCTGCTGCGAGAAAATTTTCACCGGCGACACAAAGAACTTTATACCTATTCGGAACCGGAAAATGAACCGGAAATCGTTTCTTTAAGAACCAGTATTGTCGTAGACACTTCGGCGCCGACGTTTGCCCGAGGCGATACAGCAAGGCCTGAAGTAACGCTCAAACCGCAGGAGACCAGAAACGTGATCATGCCGGATACACGCGAATTCAGACCCACCCCCATTTACCGGAATATGGGACGCTCCGCTGGTTTTTCCCTTCAGGGTCCAGCCGTGATCGAAGAGGAGACCACGACTGTCTTTATTCCTCCAGGGGATACCGTTCGCTACGACCCGGCCGGTTATTACCTTCTCGAAGTTGGCAAGTGAGTATTGCTAACAGGCTGCGCGCCTTAGAAAATTGAACCTGTTTTATTTTACCGAGATTCGATAATATGATCCCATGAAAATATCCATGTTCCACCTGATGCCCTACCGGGAGTTGCCGGAGGGGTTCGAGAAGACCTATCCTTCGTCCTGGTTCACGCTGCCTTTTCCCAAGGTGGCCGATGCCGGCAAGGCCGCCCAGTACTACAACTGGACCCTGGATGAGCTGCAATATGCCGCCGAAGCAGGGTTTGACGGTGTCTGCACCAACGAGCACCACCAGAACGCCTACGGTTTCATGGTCAACCCCAACATGATGGGTTCCGTGCTGGCGCGTGCGACCCGCGGAACCAACACTGCCATCATCCAGATGGGAGAGACGGCCGTTTTCCTCAATCCACCCATCCGCGTCGCCGAAGAATACGCGATGCTGGACTGCATCAGCGAAGGCCGCATGGTCGCCGGTTTCCCGGTGGGCCTGGGCGGTGATTTTGCCCACAGTTACGGTTTTGCGCCCATGGAACAACGGGGGCGTTACCGCGAGGCTCATGAACTGATCACAAAGGCCTGGCAGGCGGAAGAAGTGTTCTCCTGGAACGGCAAGTACTACCAGCTACCGATGGTCAGCGTCTGGCCTCGCCCGGTGCAAAAACCCCATCCGCCCATCTGGGTGCCGGGAAACGCCAGCCCCAGCACCTGGGATTTTGTGCTGAAAAATGATTATTGCTATTGCTACCTGACCTATTTCGGGGCCAAAGGGGCGGACAAGACCGTCGGCGGCTACTGGAAGCGGGCCGCGGAACTGGGCCGGGACAACAACCCCTACCGGCTCGGCTACCTGATCCCCGTCGGGGTCGCTGAGACCGACGCGGCCGCGGACGAGATTTACGCAAGACACATCGAATATTTCTACCACAAGCTGCTGCACATCCCCGAGGCGTTGTTCATGCCGCCCGGGCACATGACTCACAGCAGCTTGAGTTACCTGATTACTAAAAAGCCGTTGCCGCCATTCGACACGCTGAAAAAGAGCAGTTACAAGGACTTCAAGGAGAACGAGTACCTGGTGACCGGCAGCGCCGCGAGTGTGACGGAGCAACTGCTGGGCATCGTCAAGCGCCTGCGGGTCGGCAACCTGATGCTGTTGCCGCATTTCGGCTCCATGTCTCACGAGGAGTCGATGGAAAATATCGGCCGGCTGGCCAACGATGTGCTGCCACACCTGCGCGGTGTCTGGGATGACGAAGGTTGGGAAAACCACTGGTGGCCGGAAAACTGCAAACAAACCGTCCGGCAGGCGGCCTGAGCGAAAGCGCGATGGCCGATATCCACAACAAAACCGTGTCCGTCCTGGGCGGGCTGCTCGACCTCAGGGTGGATGTCGCGGGTTCGGGCGAGCCACTGGTTTTCCTGCATGCCGCCAGCGGCTTGAACTGGGACCCGTTTCTGCACGGACTGGCTGAAAAGTATACGGTCTATGCGCCTTATTTTCCCGGCGCCTACCCCGGCGAACCGAATGATATAGACCATGTTGAAGACCTGTGGGACGCGGTATTGGCCTATGACGATATGCTCAGCGGACTGGGAATCGAATCAGCGCTTCTTATCGGCCATTCCTTCGGCGGCATGCTGGCCGCTGAACTGGCCGCGCACCGGCCCGAACGCATCAGCAGACTGGCGCTGATAGCGCCCATCGGCCTCTGGCACAAGGACTGGCCTTACACCGTCGCCGACTGGACTGCCAAGGACGCGCAACAACTGGCCGCCGCACTGTTCCACAACACCGCCTCCGAGCTGGTGCAGGCCGCACTGACCCAGCCCGATGACGAGGCCGAGGCCGCAGAGGGTCTGGTGCAATTCCTTTGGACCCTGGGCTGCACCGCCAAGGTGATCTGGCCCATCCCGGACAAGGGACTGAACAAACGCATCCACCGGATCAGCGCGCCCACCCTCGTGGTCTGGGGAGAAAACGACGCGTTAATTCCGCCCGCTTACGCGGAGATTTTTTCCACGTCCATCAAACAAGCCGAAACCTGCATGATCCCCAACTGCGGCCATGTTCCCCCCCTGGAACAACTGGACGCGCTCAACAACGCAGTAAACCGGTTCCTCGGTTAACAACCAGACCCGAATCTCCACCTGACCGAACTCTCTGGAGCAGGGGTGAAAACCCATAGGAAAATTTCATTGACAATTCGGGAAAAAATCCCGATATTGCAAACTTGCTTCTTGAAACTGGAGGGGAGATGATGAAATTTCTTAAACTGGCGGTATTGACCCTGTTGTTGTGCGCAGCATCGCTATGGGCTGAAGAGAAGCGTCACGGCCCGTCGGCTATCGAGGTGAAAGTAAGCCTGGGCAACGCCGATGAAGAAATGAAGTTCATCCCGGACACCCTTTCCTTTGAACGGGGTAAATACTACAAACTGGTGTTGCACAATCCCAGTTCGGACGACCATTATTTTACCTCTGATGCCTTCACGACCCGCATCTTTACCAGGAAAGTGGAGGTTGCGGACAGTTCAGGCAAGACCGTCACGGAAATCCACGGCGCGGTGTCCGATATAGAAGTCAAACCCGGCGCCACCGTCGAATGGTTCTTTTATCCGATGACCAAGGGCAGCAACCTGAAACTGTACTGCCACAAAGACGGCCACGAACAACAAGGCATGGTCGGGACCATCAACATCAGCGGTCCGCCGCCATTCAGTAACTGATTACGTCTTCCCCTGAAGACAGACCTGACTGAAACAACAGATCCATTCCGGCAGGTTTGATACGTTTGAGCTGTGAATAGTGAAGTCGGCATTATGGCTGCCGAATTGGCGGATTTTCATGGCGACCCGGCAGACCGGCTGATTGCAGCGACGGCCATTTGCAATTCAGCAACCCTGTTTACAGCCGATAAGAATATTCTGAGCTGGAAGGGAAATTTATTATGTCAAAATGCGGCGATCTAACTCGCCAGGGATGCCAGCGCTTCTGTTCGGTCCGAGCAGATGTGCATGTTCGCAACTAAACCGCCGACCGAGAAAACATTGTGCACGGGCTTGCTGAGTGAACACAAGCGGAATTGGCGGTCCTGCTTCTCCAACTCTTTGGCGGCGACCAGCGCTACGCGCAGCCCGGCGCTGCTGATGTACGAGACCGCCTGCATGTCCAGAATCATCGCGCCGCTGCTTTCGCTGATCAGTTTGCGCATTGCCAATTCAAAGGCGATCGCATTGAAGTTATCGAGTCTCATGGTCCCACCAAGACCCGGTGTCGCAATCGTTGCCGCCGCTTCGTGTTCCGCGTGCAGGTCCATTCCCGTTTCCTCCGGATTGCGCGCTTGTGAATTCATAATACAAACTCCTTATCAGGTAGCGCTGCGATCGCCCGCAGTCACCAAATAGTTAGAGAAGGAGCCGAGTTTTTCGCATGTCTCCTCGTACTCCCGCGATGGTTTGGACAGGTTCATGATGCCGGCGCCTGCTTGTAGCCAGGTCTTTTCCTTATTCCGGAAAAGTGTTCTGAGTACCAGCGCGCCGTCGAGCATACCGTTGTCGTCTGCTACGAAAACGCAGCCGCTGTAGAGCCGGCGAGGGGCAGGTTCCAGCCTTCCGATAGCATCTACAGCTTCCCGTTTCGGGACGCCGGATGCCGTCACCGCAGGGAACAGCGCGCAGAACGCATGCCATGGGTTGCAGCCGTCCAGCAGTTCGCCTTGCAGGCGGGACGCCAGGTGCTGCACCGTACCCCGTAGCGCAACGAGCATGAACTCCGTGACCCGGACCGTTTCCGGATCGCATACCATGGTCATCTCATCGAAGGAAAGGTATACGGAAATCGCATGCTCGGCGATCTCCTTGGCGTCGCTGACAAGGTCTTCGCGCAGCCGCAGCGTCTCGGCGACATCGTTCGACATTGCGCGGGTACCTGCAAGAGGAGTCGTGAATACCTTGCCGTCATAGACTTCGACAACGGTTTCCGGACTCAGCCCGACCGCCCTGGCGCCGTCCAGGGACACGGCGTAGGAGCGCGCAGGCGTGTTTGCCGCCCGCGCCTTCAGATAACTTGCCGGCAGGTCAACATGCCCTGGCAGTTCCACGGGTCGAGAAAGAATCACCTTGCGATACTGGTGCGAGGTGATGTCCTTTAATGCGTTCGTGACCATATCCTCGTACTGGCGCTTGGATTCGGAGTCAACCACCGTCATATCCAGCGCCGGTCCTTTGACCCTGTCGCGAAGCGCCAAAGCTGCTCCGCTCCGGTCATCAACGGCCGCATTGAAGTCGGCGCGCAGCGAGTCGAGAGTGTCTGGATCCAGCGCCCGCAACAGAACCGACCCGGGCGTAAACCTTGCTTCGGCCTCGGGGATGAACATGCGCATCAGCGGCCGGTCCGCATCTGCCAGCGCCAGCCCGAAGAGGTGCCGAGACAACTCGAAATCCGCCACGCCATAAACGCGCCAGTCAGCTATGTCGATCTGCGCCAATGCGGTCGCCACGGTACTGCCGAAATCCTCATTCGGAAAGCTCCGCTGGTCATCGGTAGTGTGCAGCACGGCCTTGTCTTCGTAGACCATCAGGTTGGCGTGGGAACCTAATCCGAGCATGATTTCCTGGTTGCACTCGTAGAGCAGGTGATGGTCACTCCACCGATCTGCTTCGGCCATCAGGATAGCGGTTTCAATCGGGTCGCCGTCGAAGGGCAACCTCATCTCAAAATACGTGCGTGCGCCGGGCTTCGCCATAGTTTTTCCTTTTATCGTCTCCGATCGATAGTGGGACTCAGTGTAACACAGTTACAGTTTCAGCCAACCCATTTGCAACGCCCATTTGCAATGTGGCAACTTGTTTTAAGCCGATATGAATATAATGAACTGCAAGGAAAATTTATCATGTCACAATGTAGCGCCCTACTTGAAAGTCCAAACCTTGAGGCTATAATAATTATTCAGGTAGATTGATAATGAACAAACAGCGTATTCTCTTGGATTTGGACCTGGAGCCGATCATCGTCAAAGCGATGGATGCGGACGAAGGTCATGGATGGTCTTTTGGATTTGCCGGCAGGGTCGCACAAGAATACCGCAAGTTTCTGGTTCTCTGTTTTGAAAACCCTGATGTGCCCGTCGTGCCTTCAAGTTATGTCGATGACTTCTGGCACCTGCACATACTTGACACACAAAAATATATGGAGGACTGCGAGCAGTTTTTGGGTTACATGTTGCATCACTTTCCTTATTTCGGAATGAGGGGTGAGGAGGATGCACATAATCTGCGCGTCGCATGGGAGAACACGCTGGCATTATATGAATCAACATTCGACGCATCCGCCCCCTCCGACCTATGGCCGAAATCCAACCGTTGCCCCAATTGCGGGCGTCGTTGCAGAAAAGGGGACAATGGATTAATCAAACAGCCGTTCTTTGATGAACGAAGACCCAGACTAGCCGATGCGGGTCTTTCCTTATAGTTACGGGCAATAATATATTGGCTAATTATGTAGCAGCCGTCTGAGCCGGTAGACAGATATGAATATAAAAGGGATTTTGAAAAATCATGGGAAGATTCTTCTCGGCATCATTTGGTTGTTCGTTATTGTGCCTGTTTCTATAGCGGCTGTCTTTTGTCTGGTTGAAGTCTCAGCTATCGATAACAAACCTGAATTATTAAGGGGCATAGGCCTGTTTTTGCTAGGAGTAGGGATTGCGCCCCTTGGCTTGTATCTGGCATACAACCGAACCGAATCATTACAACTCCAGACTGAAACTGAAAAGGAAAAAGCTGTTACCGATGCATTTGCAAAATCGGTTGAATTACTCGGCAATGAAAGAGAGGCAGCAAGGCAAGGTGGCATCTATGCTTTGGGGAGGTTGGCAGACGAGAATCCGAGACTCCATCCTATGATTATGGATATTGTTGCTTCTTATGTAAGACAAGAAAGCCGGCGTTGGTATAAAGAAAGAGAGAATGAAAAATATGGATCTGAGGCAGTAAATCGGCTCATTGACAAGAGCGAACTGATAGACCTGCTTAGTTCGGAACCCATGCCCATGGATGTCGAAGCAGCCATCGCAGTAATTAGGGAGAGAAAAGTGGAGCATGATAAAAAACCTGGAGAAGGGGAATACCTCTTAGATTTATCCAATGCTTATATCTTCAATGCCGATTTCAGCAATACCAAACTGTCAAGGTCTAATTTCTCCGACAGCGTTTTGATGAACTGTGTTTTTGGCAAGACAGATTTATCTGAATCCAATTTTGTCGCATCTAATCTGAAGGGATCGTCCCTGTTACAAAATCAGCTCGATAGTGTTGGAGATTTTAACGACGACACAGTATTTCCAGAAGGGATATCCCCACCAGAAAACAATGATGAGCGCCTTTAACGAGAGTATATCCTGATTTTAACAAATCAACTTGCTGCCTATTCGCAGGTTCAACTGTTGCGCAGCGTTGCCGCCGTTGACGGCGATTTCGACCAGTCCTTGTGAGTTTCCGTACCAGAACGCGCTGCCGCGGGGGACGGAAGAGAAGGTGTGCGCGTGCGGAACCGTGATGCTATTTGCCCGGATTGTCCTGTTATTGGCGAGTGTCTCGGTCCTGAGTCCGGTCATGCAATTGCCAAAGTGGTCGATGTAGACGAGCTCCTCCAGGTCGTCTGGCCAGCCATGCCGATCGTTCCAGGGAATTGTCGGGCCTATGTCCTGATTGTTCCTGAGCATGGCCACTGCCGGCGCATACAAATCCCGGCCGTGAAAGCTGGCTGACAGGGTTTCGGGTTGCCAGTCGATGCGCCGGCAATGTACGCTTGAACTGCGCCGGCACACAATATCGAACAAGCCGTTGTCCGGGCCCACATACCATTGCTTGTCCGCTTCGAGCGCCACGGGCGGGTCATCGAAACTGCCGACACTAGTACTCTTTCAACTTAATTTTGACATATTCAGCGGGTCGGGAAGTGGTTGAGCGCAAGGCGCGGCGCGCAGGGAATGGCGCGCCCTTCGCAAGCGGCGCAACGACGCGGGCGAGTGCTTCCCGGCCCGCCCGCAGGGAGCCACACAGCGACGCCAATACGGCGTTGCAGCCCTTGGCAAGGGCGCGCCATTCCCGGCGGGCTGCGCCTTGTCTTGGCGTCGCTGTGAGGCTCTGAATATGTCAAAATTAAGTTGAAAGAGTACCAGGATCGACGACAGAGAAGAAAATCGTTCCCGGTTCTGCCGCAATGGCCTGGCTGAACGCGGCCAGCAGATATGCCGAGGCTTTCGGATTGTTACGCGGTGCGTCAGCCAGCAGGTTGACGACTTTTTCTCCCGGCACAAAACGGTGTAATACCGCTTCCACCTGTCCCAGGTAGAGGCCATTCAGCCCGTAGTCTGTGAACAGCGCGATCATACGCCGGTAACGAACTGCAATACCTTGTCCATCCAGGTGTTGATTACGCGGTATTGGGAGTCTCCAACCTCAAGTATCTGCGCCGCGTTCTGCACATAAGTGGAAGGCTGTAACTCGTCCCGACAATGTTGAACCAGGGATCGTGCGCTTGCAGGCGTAGTTTCCAGGTGAAACTGCATACCGATGACCCGCTGTCCCAGTTGGAATGCCTGGTTCTGACAAGCGACGCTTGATGCAAGCAGCGTCGCTCCTTCTGGCAGGTTGAAGGTTTCCCCATGCCAGTGAAACACGGGCAACTCCGGGGGGAACGCAAATGGCTGTCCTGCGCCGCCAGCCGCGTTCCCTACAACCGGGAACCAGCCGATTTCTTTTTCAGGGTTAGGCCGAACGGCAGCGCCCATCGCGCCGGCGATCAACTGCGCGCCGAGGCAGATACCGATTACCGCCTTGTTCATTTCGATGGCCGCGCGGATAAACTGTTTTTCCTTTACAAGCCAGGGATACGCGTCTTCGTCATTGACACTCATTGGCCCGCCCATGATAATCAGCAGGTCGAGGCTGCTCGGCTCCGGCAGGGCCGGATCATCGAAAAACCGAGTTACCGTGACGTCCGCGCGTATCGATTGCAACCAGGTCTCGATACTGCCTAACCCCTCAAAAGGAACATGTTGCAGGTAGTGAGCTTTTATCACATTTTCCTCAATGGACGGAATTGAATCTCTCCCCTACTGCGCAGACATTGGCCGACGCCAACGAGCAACGCGACGGGCGGAAACCGGATACCTGATGGCTGGATGTCACATGCCGCCAGAGAGTTTGCAATCACCTCATTATGTTATAATTTTCAACAACTACAAGACCTTTTTTCAAAGCAGTGAAGACCTTATATCTTGCTCGGAAGAACAACGGACCCCGCAGGGACTGGTTCCCTGTAGCACAGTTGGGAGCTGATGAAGAAGCCCGAAAAGAACAGGCAAGCTGGCAGGAGGGCTGGACTCAAGCTTGTGGCGTCTGGAAAGATCGGGAAGACATTGAGTCGTATATCGCTGACTATCGCGCTGAACTGGACGCCAGGATTGACGACCTGAAGCAGTGAACCATACCCTCCTTGATAACTGCATTGTCATCGATTATCTGCGGCAAAATGATCAGGCAGTCAGTTATATCCATGACTTGACGGCGACGGCGCAGTTATCAAGCATAACTGTCATGGAACTCTATGCGGGAATCAGGGGGCAACGAGAGGCAGCGCAAACGGGCTGGTCGACATGATACAGTGCCAAATTACAGACTGATTTGCCTGATTTTTATAATAAAGGGTCGCCCTGCGGGCGACATAGTATTTGACTGGACTCCCGCTTTCGCGGGAGTGGTATGGTGAATAGGCGATACAGTGTTCGACTGGACTCCCGCTTCCCGGCCTGCCCCTTTATGGCGTTGAGCAGGGACGGGAGTGGTACGAAGGAATGCCCTGGTCTGTGCCAATAGTTACATACATATGTGTTTGAGCTTGCAGGTAAGCTCAAACATGATGTCTACCGCTGTCAGGAATTTGGCTTCCTCATCACGAAAACTCCCATTCGCGCCAGGCGCGTAGCAATGGGAAGTACAACCCGAGATGTATGGGTCGATCATCCAGGGCGGACATGATGTTGGCGTATTTTTCCAGTTGTGGCTGGTAGCGGTCCTGTTGCATGTCCAGGAATTGGTCGATGTCGCCGGATTCGTGGCGCGAGGTTTTGTAGTCGATGATCCAGCGTGTGCCTTGCTCATCAATGAAGGTCCGGTCGATGATGATATTGACGATGTTGCCTGCATGGACACCGCTCAATGCATATTCGTTTTTCTGTTCCTCGTGTGCGGCCAGCAGCCAGCGGCCCCTGGGGTCTTGCAGGACGCCGTTCAGCGCTTGTTCCACCCAAGCGCAGGTCGTATCCAGCTCCAGCTCGGGCACGCCCAGACCACGCAGGGATTCTCTGAACAAGGGTTGGCGCGCGCGGATTATCGCTGAATCCCAGCGTTCAACTCCTTGCTCAGCCATCAAGCGCAAGTAATGATGCACGACGGCGCCGGTGTGCATCAGGGCGCGCCCCGCCCACAGGTATTCGATCTTACCGTCTTGCGGCGCGCTCTCAGCGAGATCGTCATCCACCAAATGGGACGGCGTCCATTTTGTCCTGGGTGGCGGCTCGGGTAACCGCCAGTCCGCGCGCAACCGCCGCAGGAAGATATCCCGCGCCTCAGTAAACGAACTGGGCGCGTCCGGCGGCGGATACTGCGCAGCAAGACAGTCCTCAAAATCCTGCTCCAGCGCCGGCCACAGTTGCGCCAGCAAGGTGTTGGCGGCAGGCGGTTTAAGAGCCACCGATTCATTATCCGTCTCCACTTGCACGCTGCCGATCAGATGCAGTTGTTTGCGCGCCCGGGTCACCGCGACGTAAAGCAGGCGGCCCTCCTCGTAACGTTGTTTTTGCTTCTCCAGGTGGCTGATGAAATCATAAATGGGTGAAGCCTCCTCGTCGCTCGCCTTGATCGGCGCCAGCAGCAGGTCGGAACCTTCCGGGTAAGGGTTTTCCGACCACAGCAGCAATTGTGTTTCATCAGGCCGAAGCGGCCGGGACAGACCGGGCAGGATGACATGGTCGAATTCCAGCCCTTTGGCGCTATGAATGGTCATGACCTGCAAGCTGTCGTCCGCGCGGGTGTCGGCGCCGGCATAGAGCTCATCCACACGGCGGTGAAGTTCCTCCGGGTTGGTCAGGTCGCCGCCCTGGTCCAGTTCGTCCAACAGGCCGAAAAACCGTTCGGCGTTGCGTAAGTCGGCGGGCTGGTCCAGGGTGGCCGGGCCGCCCAGGTTAAGCCATGCGCCCTCTACCCAGCGTCTGAGCGTCGTTCTGCCCCGGCGCACCCAGGCTTCCTCGATCACGCGGCACAGGCGCTCCACGCGGCGCTGCCCGCCGGCGCTGAGTTTTGATCGCAGATGTTGATCGCGCAAGCATTGCAGGACGGTTCCATTCTCATTGCCGCCGCACAGAGCAAGGAGGTCTGCGAGGCTCAATCCACTCCAGGGCGCGCGTAGCAACGCCAGCCAGGCCACACGGTCCGCGGGATGGTGCAGGGCGCGGGTCAGCGCCAGCAAGTCCTGGATCGCGGGACGGGTTTGTAACGGGTCCAGTTCCAGCGCGCGAAATGGTATTTCCTGCCGGGTCAGCAGGGCTGTGATAGCCTTCAGGTGGGAGCGGCTGCGCGCCAGTATCGCAATGCTATCGGAGTTGGATGCGGCCCGGATGTTGCCAATCCGGTCCAGTACCAGTTCGGCCTCCCGCGCGTCATCCCGTTTTCCGCCATATACCAGGATCGGATGGATGTAGGCGCCGGTTTTACCCGTCAAGGTTTTAAACGCGTTGGCCGGCGTAAAGCCGACCGCGCCGCGCGTGACATCCGCCACCTCGGGCAGCACAAGGGGGAACGTTTTGTTCACCCAATTTACCACTGCCGGGTCGGAGCGGAAGTTCACCTGGATTCTGACCGGATTGACGGGAACCTGGCCCAGACGCTGCTGCTCCCAGGTATTCAGGAACACGCCGACTTCGGCCTTGCGAAAACGATAGATGGACTGCATCGGATCGCCCACCAGGAACAGGCTGTGACCATCTTCCATCGACCAGCCGGCTGTCAGTCTCTCCAGCAACACGTACTGGTTGATGGACACATCCTGGTATTCGTCCACCAGGATGTGGCGGATGCGGTAATCCAGGTACAGAGCGAGATCGGTCGGTTCTTCTTCGGTTCCCAGCGCCCGCAACGCGCCCAGAGAAAGCCCGGTGTAATCCACCTGGTTACGGGCGGCGAACAACAGGTGCAACTGGGCATTGGCCAGCGTCAGCAACAGGTACAACGCTTCGAGCGCCAGCCATTGCTCGTCACTGTATTTGACCGGTGGCAGCCGTTTGATTTCCCGGAACAGTTCCAGCAGGCGCGGATTCTCGGAGAACCTTGCCAGCAAAGTCTGAAACCGCTCTTTCATATCGGCGCCGGCCTTGCCCGCCGGGAACCCGGCCCTTTTGTCCACGCCCTGGCGCCACTCGTTCTTGGTTGTCAGGCACAGGGAGACCGCATACTGCCAATACGGCAGGTCGGCAGCGTCCGGGCGGGGTAAGCCCTCTATCCTGCTGGGCGCGTTTTCCAGGTTGGCTGCCGCATAGCGGATACAATCGGCCAACTCCGGCAACGATTGCTGCGGCAAGACCGCCAGGGTAGCTTCCAGGGTGGCCTCCACGAAATGCGCCAGTGCGCGCTCCAGGTCGGCGCGATCGGGAGGTTGCCCCGTCACGTAGCGCAACCATTGATCGCGTTTTTGCAGCATCGTGACCAACATATCCCTGACCCGCGGCAGGTCGTTATCCAGGCGTTCCAGCAGGATTGCAACGGCAGCGCCTCTGTCTGCCTGTTGCCCGTCTTCCGTTGTGTCGTCCTCAAGCAGCTTCAACGTGTTTGCCGCCGCTTCCCGGTACAAGTCACTGGCGTCCTCAATAATATCCGGCTGCCCTCCCAGTTCCGACAACAGTGGCATTTGTTGGGTCAGGGAAGCGCAAAAGGAATCGATGGTCTGGATTTTCAGCCGCGCCGGGTTTTGGGTGAGCCGCCAGCCAAGCTCGCTGTCTCTGGCCAGCGCCGCGGCTGCCAGCGGCGGTTTGTCGCCATCCTGGCTCGGGTCTTGCGACGCGCCGGCGCGCGCGGCCTCCGCTTCTTTCAATGCTCTGATGATCCTTTGCCGCATCTCTGCCGCAGCCTTGCGGGTGAAGGTGATGGCGATAATCTCTTCCGGCGCGCCGACCACCGCCAGCAGACGCAGGTAGCGCCTGACCAGCAACTCGGTTTTGCCCGAACCGGCCGGCGCTTGGACGATAAAAGACTGGTCCGGAGCCAGTACGCGATCCCGGTTTTGCTGATCAACAGGACGGCCTTCAATCATCCCGTTCTTGCTCCGTAAGTTGCGCGTTGACTTCATGAATACGGCAAAAAGGTTGCTGTTCGCACCAGTCGCAAGCACGCGGCTGCGGTGTTACGCTGGCGACGCCGCGGCTGAATTCGTCCGCCAGGTTTTCCAGCACATCGCGCCAGCGATTGAACAACTCATCCCATTCAGGCGAAGCTTCGGGCTGATCCGCGCCATCCAACAGCTTTTTTGCGAGCCTGTCCTGGGCAAATGCCATCGTATTCGGCAATATACCTTCAGCATCAGCCAGCCCATGAAAACCGAAATCCTTGCCTCGCTTGAGCCTGGCGTAGGCCAGCGCGGCCACGGGTTCGGGGTAGCTCACCGCGTAGAGCGGCAACTGCGGTTCCCGCGGGCGCTCGCCTGCCCAGGCATAGGCGCTGGCCTGTCCGCTTTTGTAATCAATGATCACGCGGCGGCCGTCTTCCAGCTCGTCAACACGGTCCAGTCTGGCGGAAAATTCCACACCTGCGATCGCGCCGTGCATCTCAGCTTCCATATCGACCACGGAAAACGGCGCCCGTTGCAATTCAAGTTGCAGCCATTCATCCAGTATCCGCGCCAGCCGGGCGCGTTCCATCGCGGCGAAGCGCTCGTTGAGGAACAGCGGATTATGTTTGCGCGAGTCCCTGATTACATCGCGCGCCAGGGTTTCGGCCAGGGTTTTCCGTTGCTCATCGGTCATGGCGGTCAGGGTTTCCTGGTTTTGCAGCCTTGACCAGGCATTTTCCATCAGCCGGTGCAACAGGATTCCACGGGCTTTTGCGTCCAGGCCGATATCCGCCTGTTCCGGTTGTCGGGCCTGCAACCGGTGCCTGGCAAAAGCCCGAAACGGGCATTGGGACTGGTCGCGGAACAACGCGGTCCCGCCGCGCTGGTCGCCGGCAACAGGCGGCGCGATGGAGTCCACAATGGTTTCCAGGGTCGCTTCTGTCCTGCTGCGGAATATCACCTGGTCATAAGTCGTCGCCAGGAATGGTTGCGCCGCCGGTTCCCCCGGCACAGAAGTGTTCGCCGAACCGGCCGGCGGCATCTGTATTTCGGAAGCCGGTTCCAGCCCCTGCAACAGCGGGCTCGCCAGCAACGGGCGGTCTGCTTCATTGCGGGCGTGGCTCAGAATGATATGCGGCGTGGACCGGACCAGCGCAGCCTGCAACGCCTCGGCCTGCTCCAGCGCCAACTCCGTATCGGCCCCCGGCATCCCGTACTGTTTCTGCAATGCGATGGGGATGAAAGGATTGGGCCTGTGGCGCGGCGGCCAGGCCTCCTCGCTCAGGCCCAGCATCCAGATGCCGTCAAAAGCCATCGCAGCCGCGCCCTGGGGGTCGACAACCTGGATCGGTGTTTCTGCGGTTTCCGGCTGGAAACCATCCTCGGCGATGCGCCGCAGTTGGGACAATGCCTCAGCCCGGGTCATTTGCGCCCTGACGACGCGCAACGAAACCAGCTTGTCCAACGCCGCGTTCCAGGCTTGCGCCTGCTGGTATTCGGCGCTGTCCAGCGGCCGCTCACCCGGCCAGCCCAGAACTTCAACAAACCGGGTAAATCCAGCCGCCCATGCCTCGGGCGACTGGCGCGCGGGCAGCTCATCAATCAGGGCACGGAGCTCGCGCAAAATGCCGCCCAGAATCGGAACGCCCGGTGTCTTACTGCCGATCAAGTGTGTCAGGTCGTCCCAGCTAATCGTAAGTTGCCCGCGGGAGCGCAATCTCTCGTCGAGCAAGGCCCGTTGCGAATATTCCGTCTGATGGCCACGGATAAACGGTGTTCGCAGCAGAACGCCGAGGTTATCCAGGTCCAGCGGCATCTTGCCACCCAATGAGAGCAGCGAGAAGAGCACATGGATAAGCGGGTAGTCCGCCAGCGGTTGGCCTGTGGAAACGCTGAACGGCAGCGTATTGTCTGTGTTCGGGTAATACAGGTTGCCTGGCGCCAGCGTATCATCAAGGATACGGTGCAAGCGGGTTCGCAGCCGGCGCAGGTCCGGCGCGATGATGCCTACCACGCATGCCGGGTCGGCTTCTATGCACTGGCGCGCCCAGATCGCGGCGGCCCGGATCTCTTCGTCAATATCGGCAAAATCAGCCACTTGCGCCGACTCGTTCCGATCGTTGATCGGGTCAACACGCACAGTGACCCCGGAATTTCTCAAGGCTTCACACAACAACGCCTGTTCCGGGGTTAACCTGTCGAAGCCGGCCAGGACCAGCTCACCGGCGCCTATGTCGCGCGCGTCGGCGATACCAGGCAACAGCGTGTCCACAAGGGACGCGTGATCGATCCAGTTGTTGCGCCGGCAAATCGACTGGAATTCATCTGACCAGTCTCGGAAGGCGGCGGTATCCTTGTTCAGCGCGGTTCCGTCCGGAAATATCGGGACCCGGTATTGTTGCAGCCGCTGCCAGGCCGCGGCGGCCTGTGCCGCGACCGCTGAAGCCTGCAACAGGCTATGTTTGTGCGCGGAACCCTCGATCACCTGCTGCCAGAGAACGTTCGCCTGCCGATCGCTGAGCAAAACCTCCTTGGTTTCTGCGCGGGCCTCCCATAAGCGCAGCAACCACGCCTGCCAGGGCAATATATCGGGACTTTCCCAGGCGCGCTGCCCGCGCCGCAACTGTTCCTGGGTATGACGCAGACGCAGGCGGCGCGCAAGACGCTTATTTGCGCACAGGGTAGTCAGTCCGCGCATCGCCTGGTGAGATATCCGCGCTATTGGGAAAGGCGGCGCGCCAGGGACTTCAGTTTCGTGATGCGTTCAATCGAAGACGGGTGCGTACCGGAAAATCCACCGGACAGGCGCTTGCTCATTTTATAAACCAGTTCCTGCAGGCGCACCGCCCCTTGCGGGTCGTAACCGGCCTCGACCGCCCAGATCGCGCCCAGGTAATCCGCTTCCCGTTCATTGTCGCGGCTGTATCGGGTGTTGGAGGCTGTGCGTATGTCGGTAGTGCGCTTGTTTTTGTGATCTTCACCGTGATTCAACTTCAGGTGGCCCAGTTCATGGCCGATCAACGCGGCGGCCATGTGCACATCCAGACCGAGCAACTCGAGCATGCCGAAGTTTATGCCGATGATGTTGATTTCAACCGCATTGTCCTTGTCGATCGGTTTGCTGTCCGCAATGGCTTTGCCTTGCAGGCTGACTTTCTCGGGGTCAGCGCTGTTGCCACCGGGTTCCACCGGCGTCAGTTCCGCTAGCCCCTTGGTGGCAAACGCATTCGGTTGTTCACCATCGGTGATGAGCAACTCGGAACGCAACTCCGAAACTTCCTCAAGCGCCTGCATCACCGAATAAAGATAGATCATCTGCTTGGAATCAATGCGCTTCAGCAGCCTGTTGTTCTTGTCGCGCAACTCAATGGTATCGGCATTGGTTCTGGCAAGATCCTCAATACGCCAGGTATGGCTGAACGGTGCGGCCAGCCCGTGGTCGGAAAACAACAATGCCAGACAGGCGCTCAGGATGATTTTTTTGAGCATACACAGGTTACCTCGTTGTCTTTAGGGACCTTCGATTCAGCGAGAGGTTCCTTGAATAACACCAGTATGCAAAAGTATACCACCCCCTGGGAGTACGGGCGTCCAGCATGCATGCTGGCACCGGCCCGCCCCGGAATCACGACCTGATTAGATATCTTCCCCTGGAAGCGCCGCGCTGTTGCAAAAAGCAAAGGGAATGTCACCTGGCGCAACAACCGCGGAATTTTTCAGATCCTTCGATGTTATATAGGATAGTGACCGGGTTCACTTTCAACCGTTATCCAGCGCAGTTCCGTAAAACTGTCAATACCTGCTTTCCCGCCGAATTTACCGTAGCCGGAAGCGCCGACTCCACCAAAGGGCATTTGCGCTTCGTCATGTACGGTCGGACCATTGACATGACAGATACCGGATTGAATTTGCCGCGCGACCTTGAGACCTCTTGTCGCGTCTGAGGTAAACACTGAGGCGCTCAAGCCGTATTCCGTGTCATTGGCGATACGAATGGCATCGGCTTCATCATTGGCTCGAATAATCCCTGCCACCGGACCAAAACTCTCATCAGAGTAAATATCCATGCCGGCAGTGACCCGATCAACCAGCGTTGCGGACATCAATACTGAGTCGTTTGTGCCGCCAACCAAAACAGACGCGCCTTTCGCTACGGCATCCTCAATCAGTGCGTTAACCCGCTCAACAGTCTTCATATCAACAACAGCTCCAAGCGGCGTTTTCCCTTCTCGCGGATCCCCGGCAACAAGGGTTTCCACTTTATCCCTGAGCTTTTGTACAAACTCTTCCGCCACGTCATCCACAACGATAATGCGCTCGGTTGACATGCAGATCTGCCCCTGGTTCATATAGGCGCCGAAGGCTGCGGCCTTCACAGCCTCGTCAAGATCGGCATCCTCCAGTACTACTAAGGGGGCCTTGCCGCCGAGTTCCAATAAACAGGGCTTGAGATGGGTGGCAGCGCGCTGTGCGATGATTCGGCCGACTGCAGTGGAGCCGGTAAAATTTATTCGCTTTACTGTCGGGTGATCGATGATAGCGCCGACAACTTCAGCAGCCGACTCGGGTGCATTGGTCACAATGTTGATAGTCCCTTCCGGGAACCCCACTTCATTGCATGCATCAATGATCAGTTCATGGGTCCGCGGGCAGATTTCCGAGGCCTTGAATATGACGGAATTTCCACAGGCAAGAGGAGTGGCAATCGCCCTGACAGCAAGAATTATTGGCGCATTCCAGGGAGCGATACTGAGAATCACACCTACAGGTTCACGCAAGGTCATTGCCATACAACCCGGTTTGTCCGAAGGAATGACTTCACCACTAATCTGCGTGGTGATCGATGCTGCCTCTCGCAGCATGGAGGCTGACAGCATGAGGTTAAACATAGTCCAGCCGGCAGTAGCGCCGATCTCATTTGCCATTGCCTCGAGAAACGCATCCTTTTTTTTCTCAAGCGCTTCAGCGGCTGCCATCAATAATTGGCGACGGTTATTTGGGCCCTGTTTTGACCAGGCTTGAAAACCAGACTGGGCCTTCTCACATATTGCCGGAATATCCGATGGCTGCATCGCCACGGTTTTGCTTGCCAATTCCCCGGTAAGCGGGTTAAGACGTTCAAAATTCATACATTATTTCCTCTGATATTCTGTACATTGATTTTTCGCTCCGCCCTATACCGCCTTTTTGTACATACAATTATTATTGATGGCATCGACAACACTGCGGGTCACCTCGCTTGTTGTGGCTGTGCCACCAACATCCGGCGTCAGAATGCCGGCGCCTGTTGTTTGCTCAATAGCCGACATTAATACTTCGGCCGCTTCTGTTTGTTCAAGGTGAATGAGCATTTGTACAGCAGTCCAGAAGCTGGCAATGGGATTGGCAACCCCTTTACCGGTGATGTCAAAGGCCGCGCCGTGAATGGGTTCGAACATGGAAGGATAACGTCGTTCCGGGTCAATGTTTGCAGTAGGCGCAACGCCGAGGCTACCTCCAAGCGCGCCGGCAAGGTCCGAAAGGATATCCGCTTGCAGATTTGTGGCGACTATCGTGTCCAGGCTTGCGGGGTCCAGAGTCATTCTCACAGTCATAGCGTCAACGAGCATTTTATCCCACCTGACCTCCGGAAATTCAGTCGCTATTTCTGCCGCTATCTCGTCCCACATCACCATACCATGTCGTTGAGCATTGGATTTGGTTACGACGGTTAGCAGTTTTCTGGGTCTCGATTTTGCCATTTGAAAAGCGTAGCGCATGATTCGGGTAACGCCCACTCGTGTAAAAATAGCTACCTCCGTACCGATCTCCTCCCGGTGACCCCTGTGGGCACGACCACCATGACCCGAGTATTCACCTTCGCTGTTCTCCCGTATTATTACCCAGTCGAGGTCCCCTGGCTCACAGTTGCGCAGTGGTGAGGATATCCCCGGTAGCAGCCGGCTTGGTCTTACATTGGCGTACTGGTCAAATCCCTGACAAATCTCCAGCCGTAAGCCCCATAACGTAATGTGATCGGGCACATCCGGAGCGCCTACCGCACCGAAAAGGATTGCATCGAATGGTTTTAGTATCTCCAACCCGTTCTCCGGCATCATCACGCCGTGTTTCTTGTAATAGTCCGAGCCCCAGTCGAAAGTTTCAACGTTGAATCCTATTTCAGGAAAGCACATTTGAATTGCCTTGAGCACTTCTATGGTTTCAGCAATCACCTCAATACCGATACCATCTGCCGGTATGGCTGCAATGTTATAAACGCATTTATTTTTATTCATTAGCTGTTCCTGACTTGAGAGTGTAATTGATATATTTCATTGCCGCTTACGCAGGTGCGCCAGAAGAAGCACCAGTAGAGATGAAAAGATCAATGCAGCGGCAACGCTGATCAACCCACTATTAAATTCTCCCGTTTGTTCTTTCATCCAGCCGATGATGAACGGACCGGCAAAACCACCCAGATTTCCAATCGAGTTAATCGTCGCAATACCGGTCGCGGCGGCCGCTCCTGTGAGAAATTGGGTGGGGATACTCCAAAGGGGTGGCTTGGCAGAGCTGACGCCGGCGCTTACCAGCGCCAGTGACAGAACCACCAGGATAAGGCTGGTGGAATACGCTGCGAGTACCAGCCCCATGGCGGCGACCAGACAGGCTCCCACTACGTGCCAGTTTCGCTCGCCGGTGCGGTCAGAATGTCTGGCCCAAAACACCATGACAAAGACCGCGAACAGCGGCGGAATTGCATTGATTATACCTGTGGCCAGGGGACCAATACCGTACTGGGCGATAATCTGTGGAGACCAGATATTCACAGTGTAAAGCCCTGCGGAGGTACCAAAGTAAATCAGCGCCAGCGAAAGTACCCATGGGTCGATAAGGCCGCGTAATACCGACTGGGTTTTGTGTTCATTTGCCACATTCTGTTGTTCGGCCTGCATCTTGGCAATCAACCAGTTCCGCTCTTCTTCGGTCAACCATTGCGCCTGTTCCGGTCTATCCGTGAGGTACACAAGAACAACCCCGGCCAACAGCACTGCGGGAGCGGCTTCAACCAGAAATAACCACTGCCAACCATGCAGGCCAAGCACGCCATCCATGGTCAGTAACGCACCGGAAATCGGCGAACCCAACGCAATTGATATCGGTACGGCCGCCATGAACAGCGCAGTCACACCCGCGCGCTGTTGCGCAGGGAACCAGTAACTGAGATACAGAATAATTCCAGGGAAAAAACCTGCTTCTGCAGCGCCCAGCAAAAAGCGCAATATATAGAAACTTGTAGGTCCCTGCACAAACGCCATAGCGCCGGAAATGATTCCCCAGGTGAGCATGATGCGAGCAATCCAGATGCGTGCGCCGACTCGATGCAGGATCAGGTTCGAAGGCACCTCAAACAGAAAATATCCGATAAAAAAAACACCCGCGCCAAAGCCGAAAGCGGCTGCCGACAAACCGACATCTTCGTTCATGGTCAGCGCAGCAAAGCCGACATTAACCCTGTCGAGATACGCGACAAAATAGAGCAACATGATGAAAGGCACTATTCGCCGCGTCAATTTGCGAATTACGCGCTGTTCAATCGTTGTGGTCTGTGTTGGAATTTCGGCCAATTTTCATTCTTCTCTGTGGTCAACCAAAACCGTTACAGTAGCCTTATTCATCGTTGACAGCACTGATTGCGATGATTATATTAATTTTATGAATTATAGGCACTCCGGGTGAACCTTAATCTTTTGCGGTGCTATGTTGTTGTAGCAGAGGAACTTCATTTTGGCCGTGCCGCAAGACGATTGAACATTCTCCCCTCTTCTCTCAGCAGAAATATCAACCTGCTGGAACAGGAACTGGGGCTACGCTTACTATCCCGCACGACTCGCGATGTTGCCCTGACTCAGAGCGGGCATTCACTGGCGCAGGAAGCCAAGTCTTTGCTTGAACATTCAACTGAGGTTGCCGACCGGGTCAGAAGTTCTGCCACGAGTAAAGAGCGGGTATTTCGAATTGGCGCGATGGACAGCGCCGCGATCGGCTTGATACCACAGCTTATTCATGATTTTCGTGAATTGGTGCCCGAACTGGAATTACGCCTGCTGGAGGAGAAGAGCGCCAGGCTGTTACCGAAGCTGTTATCGGGTGCGCTTGATGTGGCAATTATCAGCCAGCCGGAATGGCCATTTGCCGAAATTGAATCTGAGTTCCTGCTCAACCAACGCATCATTGTCGCATTACCGGCCAATCATCCACTGGCAAAACACGTCATGCTGCGTGTCGATGACCTTGCAGACGTTCCACTGATACTACCATCACCCAGGAGCCGGCCTCATAGTCACAACCTGACCATACAGCTTTTTCAGGATGCTTCATTACAGCCTCGCATCGTCCAGCAAGCAGAAGAGAAACAGACCATAATCAACATGGTTGGCGCGGAAATCGGCGCGGCCATCGTGCCTTACTGGGCTAGTCGAAATGTGGTTCAGGGAGTGGTTTTTCGACCTTTGGTAAACCATTCAGGCAAGCCCATAGAGGAATTGCCGTTAGCGGCTGCATGGATAAAAGGAACTCATGATGTGTTCCGCGACAAGTTAATGGGTTTGCTCAGAAACAACCTGGAACGCTACTCAAATTGAGCGCTATTCTCTGTTAATCAGATACTTGTCGAACCAACTCAGCATTGCGCCGATGTAATCGGGTGGATCGTCCGGTTCTCGCCTGACCCTGCTGCCATTAACTACCTGGCTCGCCTCGAAGCGTGGTCCATGCCCGCCACCCTGCACCGGTAACAGTTCGGTATCAATACCGGCCTGTATAAGCGCAGCATGCATTTTGACGGAGCGATCATACGGAACAACCGGATCAGCATCTCCATGTATCAGAAGGAAGGGCGGATCGTCGGGCGTAACATAAGTAATCGGCGAAGCTTCTGCGAGCAATTGAGATTCGACACTTCCCTTTTTTGCTGCATTTGTTCGAAAACCGAACAATGGCGCATCAGGGTTGTCGCGGAGATCCATAGGCGCTGCGCGTGTTACCACAACTTGCACTTTTGCGCTTTCGCGGTTTATCTCGTTGGGATCAGTCGGGTCGCCGTCACCATCCATGACGCCAAGCATACTGACCAGGTGTGCGCCTGAGGAGCCTCCCATCGCGCCGATACGCGTCGGGACAATTCCGAACTTTTCCGCATTGTAGCGGATATAACGGACTGCTCTTTGAACATCCTCGAGTGGCGCAGGGTAGCGAAAACGCGGCGCGGCCCTATGATTGATATTAAATACCGTATAGCCGGCTTGCGCCAGCGGTTGTGCGTAGATCTTCTCCTGACCGGTTTGTGTAAGCGGAATTGCATCAAGGCTTAGTTCGCGGGTCCAGCCGCTTCCAGAGATAAAAATGATGCCATAGCCATTGGGTTTCTCCGGGTAATAGACATCCATCAGCAATGCAAGGCCAGAGTACATTCCGTAGATGACATTGGAATCAACCCTGGTTTCGGCGCTTGCCAGTCCCGGTTTGCCCAGGCAAGCCAGCGCAAAAATAATGAGGCAAACATGTGAATTTGGTAATTTCATATCGCTCCTGGAATATGCGAATCTTAGCGGACGACGGTAGTGGAACAATTGTTGCATTTTTTTGTATAAAGTTCAGTATCGGAAGGTGCCTGCTTTTCTGAAATACACTGAGTTTCACTTGTGGGGCTGTCTGCTGCTGACAATCGGGATATTCATTGAATATGCCACGCCTTCGGTTCGAACCAACCCTACTAACAGTGACTCGGGGGACTATAATGAAACAACAACCTACTGCATCAATGCCTACCATCGCCCGCACTTTTTTGATGGTATTGTTCGGATACGTAATTACCCTGTCGGGTAACCTGGTAATAGCCCAGGACCAGGAAGGGGAAACCCTGGAGGAAATTGTTGTCACCGGTTCACGCATTGCCCGTAGTGACTTTGTATCGCCCAGCCCCTTGGTAACTACTGAAATGGAATCGATCGTCTATTCCGGCCGATCAACGATTGATGACTATCTGAAGGACCTTCCTCAATTCGCTCCAGGGAGTGGTGACTACAGTAATGACAGTAATGGTGGAACCGCAGGTCGTGCGACGTTGAACTTGAGAAACCTCGGAGCAAAACGCAACCTTGTTCTCATGAACGGGCGCCGTCTGATATCTTCAGGAACTGACGGCGCCATTGATATCAACACGATTCCATCACTTGCGATTGGAAAAATCGAGGTTATCACGGGTGGGGCCTCAGCGACTTATGGTTCTGACGCCCTGTCCGGTGTCGTGAATTTCAAGACCCGTACAGACCTGGACGGCCTGGACTTCCAGGCCCAGTACTCTGTCTTGGATGGCGCCGGTCAGGACAACTACAAAATCGGTGCGGCCTACGGAACAGACTACGCTAACGGCAGGGGCAACCTTCTGATTTCAGCAGAATTTACCGACCGTGGCGGTGTTCGCTACTTCGAACGAGATTTCTTCAATGTAAATCCTCAAGCAAGTCAGTTCACGGCGTATGGGTCTTCCCGTTTGTTACCTCGCGGTCAATTGATCTCGGCCAATAACGACGGTACGGCATTCAACGCGAGTAATACTTCTTCACCTACAGGCGCTGGCGGGACAACTTTCAACGGAATTACCGAGCTTCCATTGCTGATTGACAGCCGAGGAACACTCAGAACCCATGGCCAGTTCAGAAACTGGATACAGGTACCGCTGGAACAAACAAACGTGTTCGGTACGACCGACTTTGAGTTTGATAATGGTATTACGGCTTACGGACAGTTCCTGTACGCGTCTTCAACGGCTTTTAACGTCGGCGCAGAGCCAATTTCAGCAGGAATTTGGGGCATAAGGATACCCCAAGACAACTTTTATCTGAATCAGGTTCCGGACATTGCCGGGTTAGTCGGCCCTGCTGGAATCAACGACTACCAGATTCGTTTTGTACAAGCCGGAAACCGGGTCTACGAGACTGACAACGATGTATACCAGGTTCTTGGCGGACTGAGCGGAAGCTTTGGAGAGCACGACTATAACTGGGATATTCACTTCTCTTACGGTAGAACAGAAACATCTGACAGAACAATTTCCGGTTCCGTGAATTTCGCAGCCGTTCAGGACGTTATTGATACAACGGATGCGGCGACCGGCGTTAGCCCTCTTTGTGCGGGCGGCTTTAATCCATTCGGAGGAAGCGCCCCGCTGTCTGCCGAGTGTCTGGAATTCGTTTCTCGTACACCTGTGAACGATACGACTCTGGAACAGATCATCGTCGAAGCCACGTTAGAAGGAAGGCTTGCTGATATGCCGGCTGGCGAAGCCCGTTTTGCCTTGACCGCATCATACCGTGAAAATACCTATGAGTTTGATCCTGACGCTGATATAGCTGCAGGGGAGTTGGCAAACCTGGCGAGCGCCGGGTTCACGAAAGGAGAAATAGATGTTGTCGATATTTCAGGTGAGGTTCTGCTGCCACTCATTTCCGACGCTGAGATGCTCGATTCCATGAACCTGACGATGGGCGCGCGTTATTCGGATTATAGCCCTGCGGGTTCGCAGGAAACCTATAAGGCTGAAGTTGATGCGCGAGTGAACAGCAACTTCATGTTGCGCGGTGGCTTCCAACATGCTGTTCGAGCGCCCAATGTTGAGGAATTCTTCAGGGCCAGTCTTTTGCGAGTTCAACCTTTCCTTGATCCCTGCAGCTCTCGATATAGAGGTGTAAGTGTGGACCGAGCTGCTGAATTAGCGCTTTGCGCGCTTCAAGGCGCTGACCGTAGCTATACTCAACCCGGTTCATCGGCGCCAACTTTCACAAACGGCAACCCCGACCTGACCCCTGAAGAAGCCGATACTTTTACCATTGGCGCAGTCTTTGATTTTGACCTTGGCAATCTTGGCGCTCAGATTACCGTCGATTACTACCACATCAAGATTGACAATGCCATTGAGACCTTGTCAGCACAGCAGATCATGACCAAGTGTTTCAACCTGGATGGCACATCCAATCCGACTTATGACAATAACTATTTCCCATGCCAGCAAATCAACCGTCCGGTTCTGGCGCCTGCGACAACCGCGTTTGATCTTGATCCGGTTAATCAACCGATCCTGAACCTGGGTGGAATTAAAACATCCGGCATCGACATATCGGCAAATTTCAATCTTCCGGTGGAGAAGCTGGTCTGGGGCAACGGTGGCGGCGGCATTTACTTCTCGTCATACGTTAACATTCTTGATAAGCATAAAATTCAGGCTTTCCCAGACGAAGACTTTGCCGACTTTGCCGGACTTGTCGACCTGACCGTAGCTTACCCTGAATTAAGGCTGACCAACTCCCTGACTGTGGAAACAGGCCCTGTAACACTCACCGGGGTGTGGCGTCATATTTCAGACATGGATGACATTTCAGCAGTCGGAGGCGCCGCTACCACCATCGAAGGCGCGGATTCGTATGACTACTTTGATTTGATTGCACGCGTAAATGTTAATGATAAGTTTGAAATCTATGGGGGTATCAACAACATCAGTAACAAGCAGCCACCTCAACTTGGTGGTGAACCGGTCGGCACCGTATTCTCGAATACCAACCAGGGATATTACGACGGCATTGGCCGTTCATTCTACCTTGGTGTGAATGCCGGTTTCTTCTAAAGAAGCTCTGCACGCCACGATTGCATATAACTGTTGGCACAGACCAGGACATTACCCCATAGCACTCCCGCAATAGCGGGAGTCCGGTCAAATAATGAAAATTATTCCGCTTATTTTCTCTCTACTGATTGTTATTTCGCTTCCATGCTTAGCCAATAAAGATCAAGAATCCATCTTTGAGCAATACCCGTCCAAACCGCCCGGCGTCGGCGCTGAGCCAGTGCTTCAGCTATACGTCACCTTGACTGCTTCGATTGATGTGGGGCAGACAGACGATGGGCAACGCTATATCGTTCCAATTACCGGCGGTTATTTTACAGGAAACGGAATTTCCGGGGAGGTGCTGCCCGGTGGGGCAGACTGGCAGGTCGTGCGCGCCGACGGAATAAAGAAAATTATCGCCTTGTATTCGATCAGAACATCTGATGGGGAAGTCATCATAGTGGACAACCAGGGTATCAGTTACACGGATGATGACGGGCGCTACAGACGAACCATTCCAAAATTTCATGCCCCCAAGGGAAAGTATGACTGGCTGAACAAAAGCCTGTTTGTCGGAACAATTACGTCCATAAAACAACCGCGTGCGGTTATTATTAGAGTATACGAAGTGAAATGAGCGGGTCCCACGGCGACGCAGCGTTTGATCTTTGCTGCGCCAGAGACTTTTATCATTGGCGGCACGTTACAAACTGGAGGATTTATCTGTATGAGCGCTGAAAGAAAAGAAGAAGATACGGTTGCATACGAGATTGAGAACCAGATTGCCTGGGTCAGGTTCAATCGCCCCGAAAAGCGTAACTGCATGAGTCCCAAACTGAATCGACAGATGATGCGCGTTCTTAAAGATATCGAGTTTCGAGAGGATGTTGGCGTGCTGGTCCTGACCGGTGAGGGAACAGCATGGTCTGCGGGCATGGATTTGAAAGAATACTTCCGCGAAACCGAGGCACAAGGTCTTGGCGCTATCCGGGAAGCCCAGAGCGAAGCCTATGGCTGGTGGCGCAAGCTGCGTTGGTACCAGAAACCTACGATAGCAATGGTTAATGGTTGGTGTTTCGGCGGTGGTTACGGCCCGCTCCATGCCTGTGATTTGGCATTTGCCGCAGAAGACGCGCAGTTCGGCCTTAGCGAAATAAATTGGGGCATCCTGCCCGGCGGTGGGGCAACCAAGGTTGCCACCAATTTGCTGAATATGCGGAATGCGATGTATCACGCCCTGATGGGAGAGAACATTGATGGCAAAACTGCTGCGGCATGGGGATTGGTAAACGAGGCGGTTCCTCAGGCAGCACTGAAAAGCCGTGTTATTGAAGTGGCTGAGACTTTGCTGGAAAAGAACCCCGTGGCGCTGAAGGCAACCAAGGATGCAATTCGCCGGGTGATGGAAATGACTTATGACAATGCTGAGGATTTCCTGATTCGAGCACAGGAATCCGCAAACTTTTTTGATAATCAGGGTCGCAAAGCGGGAATTAAGCAATTTATAGATGAAAAGACCTACAAGCCGGGTCTGGGAGCATACGACAAGTCTAAACAGGCTGACTGAGGACGATCCGCGGAAATGGATTATGTAGCGCTACATGCGCGTTTTCGGCCAGACAAGCTGGCGGTTTCCGACTTGGCACACAAGCGTCACTGGACCTACTCACAGTTTGATCAATGCATCGCCCGCTGCGTAACAGCGCTTCAAACGAGCGAAATAGCGGCAGGAGACAGGGTAGCCGCTCTTTCGAAAAACAGGGCGGAGCTGATTACTCTCCACCTGGCCTGCGCGCGCATGGGCGCTATATTTGTTCCCTTGAACTGGCGGCTCTCTCCTGCGGAAATTAGTCACCTTATTGATGACTGTATGCCGACCCTGCTGATGGGTGACAGCATGGCGGGAAGCGTTGGTGTTGATTACCAGCCTATCGAAGAATTATTTGAGCGCTGCGATAGCTGCGAGCCAGCTTTTCCACCTGCGGTATCGGCGGACCTGCCATCTTTGATTCTTTATACTTCGGGTACCACCGGTAAGCCCAAGGGTGTCATGCTCAGTGAGCGTAACATTACGGAGACCGCTATCAACTTTTCGATATTGGGAGATGTGGAAAGTCAGAGCGGGTTTCTTTGTGAATCGCCCATGTTTCACATAGTAGGATTGATCACATCAGTTCGACCACCATTTCTGCGAGGTGGGCATGTTGTCATTTCGGATGGTTTTGTTCCTGAACGCACGCTGAGCCGGTTGTCAGACCCGGAGCTTAACATCAGCCACTTTTTCTGTGTTCCGCAGATGGCTCGTGCCTTACGCAGAGAGGATAGTTTTGATCCTGAAAAATTACGTCACCTTAAAGCAATTTTTACAGGTGGCGCGCCACATCCGGAGGCACAAATCCGCGAGTGGTTGAACGATGGTATCGCGCTTGTTGACGGGTACGGCAGCTCAGAAGCAGGCACTGTTTTTGGCATGCCCCTGGACAGAACCATCATTGACTCGAAAGCAGGTTCTGTTGGTGTGCCGACACCGCGTATCGGTCATCGACTTGTGGACAACAATGGAAATACAGTTCCTGACGGTATTGAAGGCGAATTGCAGTTGCGGGGAGACAATGTCACTGCCGGTTACTGGCAGCGGGAAAATGATTACTCGGAATATTTTACCGACGACGGCTGGTTCCTTACCGGTGATATCCTGATGATCGACGAAGATGGTTTCTATCGAGTTATTGATCGAAAAAAGGATATGTATATATCCGGCGGTGAAAATATCTATCCCGCCGAAATTGAAGCGCTTCTGGCCAAATTTCCTGGTGTGACGGAAATAACAGTAGCGGGTGTTCCTGACAAAAAGTGGGGGGATGTCGGTTGTATTTTTTACGTCACAGATTCGGCAACTGTTACGATTGAAGAGTTTTCTGATTTTCTCAGCGGAAAACTTGCCCGCTACAAGTTACCACGCAAAGCGCTGAAGCTGGAAAAAATACCCAGGAACAGCGCAGGAAAAATTCTGAAGCACGCACTTAAAGAAATGTTCATAGGCCAGTGATATGAGAAATAACCCTCAGCAGATTCTGGATGAAATGCCCATGGGGCGACTACAGGTCGCCGCCGTTTGCATTTGCGTATTGCTTAACGGCCTGGACGGTTTTGATGTCCTGGCAATCAGTTTCGCTGCGCCAGGTATCGCCGCGGAATGGGGGATCAACCGCGCTGCGCTGGGTGTCGTACTGTCGATGGAGTTGATAGGCATGTCCATAGGATCTATTTTTCTGGGCGGAGTTGCGGACCGCTTTGGCCGCCGACCGATGATTCTGCTTTGCCTGGTATTGATGACAGCGGGTATGTTTCTGGCAGCACAAGCGGGAGATGTCGTCACATTGTCACTGATTCGTCTTGTCACAGGTCTAGGAATAGGCGGTATGCTTGCCTCGACCAACGCCATGGTAGCGGAATATTCCAATGCCAGGCGACGTGACTTTTGCATTGCAGTGATGGTAGCCGGATATCCGTTGGGAGTAATAATCGGAGGTACCTTCGCTTCGATGCTGTTGGCATATTTTGACTGGCGATCGGTGTTCCTGCTCGGGGCAGTAGGAACAGCGGCCATGTTCCCGGTAGTGTGGCTATTTTTACCCGAGTCAATTGCTCACCTGGTACATAAACGGGGACCGGGGGCATTGGAAAAGATAAACGCCACATTAAAACGCATGGGGCACGGTATTATTGATGCATTGCCGGAACTTGCAGAAGAAGGTCCCAAAGCCAGTTGGCGGGACCTGTTTTCGCCCGGCCTGGTCCGTATTACCCTGTTACTCACCCTGTGTTACCTGACGCATATCATGACCTTTTACTTCATTTTAAAATGGGTGCCCAAGATAGTCGTAGATATGGGCTTTGCTGCCTCAGCAGCCGGTGGCGTACTGGTCTGGGCGAGCGTAGGCGGCGCCGCTGGTTCGTATCTGTTCGGGTGGTTAACACATTATTTTCGGCTGCGAAGATTGGTCATATTTGCGATGGCAGGTTCAGTGATAATGGTCAACATCTTCGGACAAGGTCAGTCCGACCTGACAACATTGGCTGCAGTCGCTTGCCTGGCAGGAATATTTACCAATTCCGCAATTGTCGGCCTGTATGCCTTGTTTGCCCGATTGTTTCCAACGCATTTACGCGCAGGGGGCACTGGTTTTGTTATAGGTGTTGGTCGCGCCGGCGCCGTTCTTGGCCCGATAATAGCAGGCATCCTTTTTGAAAGCGGCGAGGGACTGGCTGGGGTTGCATTCATCATGGCGTTGGGTTCTCTCGTTGCCGCAATCCTGCTAACGATGTTGCGCGATCCCGATCCATCTTGACATGGTCAGGAAAACAGACTGCACCAAACCATACCAACCACACCCGTTCAGTGCAGGAAGGGAACGATTTACACTGAATCCTGTCGAACTTTAACGTACTATTGATCCTTGCTTGACTGGACTCCCTCTTGCGCGGGAGTGGTAAGGTGGCGACTTGGTTGCGCGTGGTCTCACAAGTCCAGGATGGACTTGTCCAGAACAATCTAAGATAATGCGGGTGCGGGGAATAACTTATGTATTTTACAAAAAACGTAATAAGAGCATTAAGACCTTCGCTTATTATTGTCTTGCTGGCCCTGGTGGCCGGTTGTAACACGACGCCCGTAAGCCGGACATCCGGTGCGCCGGGCGCGCCAGGGTCGCCTGGATCGCCCGGGCCATCAGGCTCCCCCGGCTCAACCGGTTCTTCCGGCCCATCCATACAGGTGGAGGCGCCGGGCATGCCCGGTGTGCCTGGCGTACCGGGCGTGCCGGGGCTGCCCACAACCGGTTCGGGTGATGGTGGGGGCGCCTCCGCTCCTGTTACGGTCTCCATACCAACGCCGTCGACCGGCGCCCCGCCCGCAAGCGCCGGCACAGGTCAGCCCACGACGCAGACCGGCGCAGCACAACAACCGGCCGGCTCTACACCCAGCGTCGGCGGCCAGGGCAAGAGCGACGATCAAATCCTGGCGGAAGCCTTGGAGGAACTCAATAAACGGCCCGGCGCGGGGCAACCGGGCGAGAGCGCTGCCGGGCAAACGCCACAGGCTGGTGGCGGCAATCCGGCAACTACCGATGCCGAGAAGAAGCAATCCCTGGGCAAGGAACTGGAACAGGGTTTTGCCGAATTCGACGAGCTGATGCTGAACGAAAAGCAGGCAAACAGGCAGCGCGCGGACCAGGAGGGCTTCGCGGACTTCCCCGAGGATGATGACCTGCTTGCCGGGAACGATCCGGCGCAAGGCGGCGCTGAAGGGCCCTTGCAGACCGCAATGGTGGATTCCGACCCCGCATCCATCAAGGGCGATATGAATATCCCGACACGCAGCCACAGCCAGGTCCCGCCTGATCTGGCGGATGCCAAGGATGACGATATTATTGCGCGCCAATTGCGCGAGGCCGCGATGAAAGAACAGGATCCCGAGCTAAGGGAAAAGCTCTGGGACGAATATCGCAAGTACAAGCGAGATTTAAGATGAAAACAAGTCATTTCAAACTGGCAGCGACCGTTGTATTGGCATGTTTCAGCCTGGTTGCATGCAACACGACCACGGTAAAGACAACCAGTTACGAGGAAGTGGCGATCGAAGCCGAGACGACGCCGGAAGAATTATTGCTGGATGTGGGGATCGGCATCTTCAACCCTGGTACTGACACGTTAAGCGTTGAGGAAGAGGGTGTGTTTCCGAAGATTCGCGAGGCAGAGGCGCGTTTCATGCCGTACAAACTGATGGAGACACTGCAGCATACCGGCAACTGGGGCGTGGTGCGGGTGATTCCGGACCGCCTCAGCGAAATGGATCTGTGGGTTGACGGGGAAATCCTGAAGTCTGACGGGGAAAACCTGTGGCTGCAAATTACCGTGGAAGACGCGACGGGAAAACGCTGGTTCAGCAAGAAATATACAGGGGTGGCCGGGAAGTACTCGTATGACGATACGACTTCCAATGACCGCGAACCGTTCCAGAGGGTCTACAACCAGATAGCTAACGATTTGCTGGGTTATCGCAGCCTGTATGACGCGGCTGAGATCCGGAACATGCGTACCGTTGCAGAGTTGAAGTTTGCCCGGGATTTCTCTCCGCAGGTGTTCCACGATTACCTGGCGTTGGATGACAAGGGACGCTATGTGGTGAAACGCCTGCCCGCCGCAGATGACCCGAGCCTGCAACAGGTTCGCCAGATCCGGGAGCGGGACTACATCTTCGTCGACACGTTGCAGCAGTATTACGCCTCGTTCGTCGACCAGATGGAGGAGCCGTACCGGGAATGGCGCGAGGCATTCTACCTGGAAAGCCAGGCATTAAAGGAGGTCAGGTCGGAAGCGAACACCCGACTGGTCGGCGGCGCGCTGGCCGTGCTGGCCGGCATCCTGGCCCAGGGCGTTGACAGCCGGACGGCAAATACTGCCGGTTGGGTCGGTATCGGCGCCGGCGCGGCCGCGATCCAGAGCGGATTGCAAAAGCGTGAAGAGGCCAAGATCCATGTGGAAGCGCTGGAAGAGGTGTCCGCTTCCCTGGATTCGGAGATAGAACCCCATTCCATAGACCTGGAGGACCGCACGGTTACTCTATCGGGTTCGGTAAATGAACAATACGGTCAATGGCGACGGATTTTGCAGGAAATTCATGCTACGGAAACCGGACAGCCATTGATTCCGGCAAATGACGGGTCCTGAAGATCCCGGTTTTGTTCCCATCAAGCCGGCGGCGGTCGACCTGACCGCCGCCCCCGCGCAACAACAGAAAACACCGCGCTTCGGCAACCGGCCCCTGCTATGGCTGGGGGCGGGCGCGTCCTTGTGCGTCGCCGCGCTGGTTGTTTTCCTGCTGCCGCATTGGATTGACAAACCCGTTATCGAACCCGGCAGGACGGCGCCCGCGGCTGCGCCGAGCGTGTCGGAACCGGCATTACCCGTCGGGAATGCCTCACAACCGGCGCAGAGCGCGGTTGCCGCAGGCGATGCGCCCTGGCGGAAGGCGCAACAATTCTCCCAGCGCAAAGCGAGCCAGGAAATTCTGGAACAGTTGCTGGAGGTGCAACAAACCCTGGAAGAGAAGGGGGTGACGGTATGGGGCAGGAAAGAATACGAGCGCGCGCTGGAACATGCCAGAGCCGGTGATGCGGAATACAGCCGGCAGAATTTCCCCCAGGCACATGATCATTATGCCCAGGCATTGGAAATCTTCACCGGGTTGCTGCAAGGCGTGGAGGAATTATTCTCCGGCGCCATGGACTCCGGCAACGCGGCGTTGTCAGCCGGCGATGCAGCGGCGGCCACAGACGCGTTCACTATCGCGCTCGCCATCGACCCCATTGATCGGTCAGCGCTGCAAGGGATGGAACGGGCGGAGACCTTAGATGAGGTCATGGGCCTGGTTGGCAGGGGCGATGAGTTGTTGCGGGATGGCAACGCAGAGCAGGCCAAAGCCCTGTACCAGCAGGCCCTGGCGCTGGACAGCCAATCGGAGCGTGCCCGGCAACAACTGCAGTCAGCGGAAAGCGCTATCAGCGAGGGCGCCTTCAACCAGGCCATGTCTTCGGGTTTCCGTTTGCTGGAGCAAGGGCAATATGCGCAGGCGCGGGACGCGTTTTCCGACGCGCTCAAACTGAAGCCGCGTTCACGGGCCGCACGCAACGGCCTTGAGCAGACGCAACATCGAATCACCTCAGCAAAGATTAACGCAGCGTTGCAACAGGCAGAAACCGCCCAACAGAACGAGGACTGGCAGGGCGCTGTTGCCGCATACGATGTTGCTCTGAAGCTGGACCACAGTTTGGGCAATGCCCGCGAAGCCAGGGACCGGGCAGCCCTGCGCAGTGAAATACACACGAGGCTGGAGCAGATACTGGCCCAACCGGAACGGCTGTTTGACAACAGTGTGTATACGGAAGTTGCCGGTTTTCGTGATCGGATACAATCGCTGTCCGAACCGGGTCCCGTGCTGACAAGACAACTGGCGGAACTGAACCGCATCCTGGCCCTGGCGGATACGCCGGTAACGGTGGAGTTCAGGTCCGACAGCCAGACCCGGGTCACCCTCTACAAGGTCGGTGAACTCGGTTATTTCACTACTAAAAGCCTGTCGCTGCGCCCGGGCCACTACGTGGCCGCCGGACGCCGTGACGGTTATCGCGATGTACGCGTTGAATTCTTTGTTGATCCTGACAAAGCCCTGCCGCCAGTGCTTGTCAGCAGCAGCGAAAAGATCTAGACAACATGCTTGAACCTGCGCGCAAGCTCAAACACGAAGCTTTTGGCTTTCACCAAGCGCTGCTCGACACTACGCTGGGAGCGCGGGTGCCACCAGCTTGGGATCGCCCGATGTATCTGCCAGTCTGATTGAAGCCATGTCAAAAGATCCCTCAACGAATGAAGACAGGCCCGGCCGAATCGAGGCGGCACAGTATGTACCGCTCTCGTCAAAAAAATCCGCCCGATCCATTCGGGTTAATCCGCGGCGTTTCCTCATCGCCGCGTTGCTGACGCTCGGCGCGTTTTGCGCGTGGTTCATGTTCAGCGCCAGAGCCGTTTATATCGAAACAGAGCCCGCGAATGCCGGCATAGAGCTGTCCGGCTCACTGAAACTGAAGCTGGCGCACCGCTACCTGCTGCGCCCCGGCGCCCATGATCTTCTCGTCTCCGCCGAGGGCTTCCGGCCGTTACGGGAAACACTTGTCGTCAGCGCAGAGGCTGCCCAACACTACCTGTACCGGCTGGAAAAACTGCCCGGCCACCTGCTCATCGACAGCGGCGCGGTAACCGGCGCAGAGGCGCTGCTGGACGGTATTTCCAGAGGGAACACGCCGTTGCGCGTCGGCGACCTGGCGCCGGGCGAGTATCTGCTGGAGATCAGGGCCGAGCGTTATCTGCCATGGCGCGGGGAGATAATGATAGAAGGAATGGATCGTGAACAGTCGGTGAGCGCAGAGTTAAAGCCGGCCTGGGCGGAAGTCAGTATTGCGTCGGAACCGGCTGCTGCGCAGGTGTTCAGCGGGGACGAAATACTTGGCACAACGCCGCTCAGCGCGCAACTGCTGCAGGGCAGGTATGAGATCAGGATCAAGGCAGACGGCTACAAGGTCTGGCAGGACTCGATTAACGTGGTCGCGGGCAAACCACAGTCCCTCTCCGACATCAGGCTGGAACCGGCAGACGCCACGCTGTTCCTGGTGTCCACGCCAGCCCGGGCGAATGCCACCATCAACGGCAACTTCATGGGCCTGACGCCGCTGGAAGTCGCAATCACGCCCGGAGAAGCCACCCGAATTCGACTGTTCAAACAGGGTTACAACCCGGCCACGAACTCCGTGACCGCGCAGTCGGGCGAGCAGAAAAGACTATCTGTAACCCTGGAACCGGAACTGGTGGCGGTGGCAGTCAGGGTCGATCCTGCTGATGCGCAATTATTCGTCGACGGCGCGCCGGTTGGAGAGGGCAGCCGTACTTTGCAGTTGCCCACTCGCAAACACCGGATCGAGGTGCGCAAGCAGGGTTACGTCGATTACAAGACTGAGCTGACACCCCATTTCGGAGTCGAGCATGAATTGGTCGTGCGCTTGAAGTCGGTCAAACAGGCAAAGCTGGAGGCTCTCAAACCAGTCATTACGGCGCCGGCCGGTCAAACCCTGAAGCTGTTGTACCCGGACGCCGTTACCATGGGCGCGTCGCGCCGGGAACCAGGGCGCGGGGCCAATGAAATCCTGCGCAACGTCAAGCTCACGCGGCCGTTTTACCTGGCGCTGAAAGAGGTGACAAATCAGGAATACCGGTTGTTCGACAAGGGTTTTACGTCCGGGGCCGAGCGCGGCAACAGCCTGAATGGGGACAAACAGCCGGCGGTAAAACTCACCTGGGAGCAGGCGGCAAACTATTGCAACTGGTTGAGCAAAGAAGCCTCCCTGACCCCGTTCTACGTTGAACAGGACGGCAAAATTACCGGTTTTGATAACACCGCAAACGGCTACCGCCTGCCGACCGAGGCGGAATGGGCCTGGGCCGCGCGTACCACGAGCACAGGGCAAACGCTAAAGTTCCCTTGGGGCGCAGAGATGCCTCCCACAAAAAACAGTGGCAATTACGCCGACCGTAAAGCCGCATCCTTGTTCAGCAGGGTCATCGTCAACTACGATGACGGTTATGTCGTCAGCGCGCCGGTAGGCAGTTTTCCGCCCAACGGCAAAGGCCTGTTCGACCTGGGCGGCAACGTCGCGGAATGGGTCAACGATTTCTACGGCGTCGAAGTCAGCGCCGGCGGCAAAGTTGAACTCGACCCCATGGGACCGGCAAGCGGCGAGTTCCGAGTCATCCGCGGCTCAAGCTGGGCACACGGCGCCATTACCCAACTACGCCTGTCATTCCGCGACTACGACAACAAGGCCCGAAACGACGTAGGCTTCAGGATTGCCCGTTTTGCGGATTGAACGGGATAAGCATCAATTGTGTGTCGGTTTCTTTTCGTTATAGGGTGAACCTGGCTGTTGGCCTGCGACCGGAAGGCGTTTCAGACTTTAATATCCATCCGGATACCTTCGTCTTTGATTATTTCAGGAACCGGGGCTCATGGTTCCTGCTTGGCAATTCTTTTAATATAGTTCATTAATGTGGGAATGCCCGGGTAGTACAGTCCTTGATCCAGCGGGTTTGACTGCCAGATGTAACCTTCATTTATTAGTTTGTCTCTTGCTGTGTCAGGGGTCAGGTTCTCTGGCAATCTCTTGTCTATGGCATTAAATAGTGTTGTTAGATTATTTTCTGTTATGGTGTGATTGTTCTCAAAGTGATTGGCCAGTTGAATGGCTGGAAGAAGTAATTTTTCTTTTCTTATTTTGCTGTATCGATCGGCATAAAATGACTGTCTTTGAGTTTCTATTTCATTAAGCGATTGAGTGGCAATCTCTTTGTCTATATGTGTATGCTTTCGTGCTTGAAGCGTTTTGAACAGAGCTTCTCCCCAAAGCTGGGTAAAATAAGGATACCCCTGGCTGTCCTTGATTATGTTTCTCATGGTTTCGTCGTCGAATGTAATAGCATATTTTTTTAACGGATCGAGGATCGCTTTGAGAGAATCTTCCGCAGAAAGTAGTCCAGGGTAGATCTTGTAGTTTCTTTCCCAGAATGTTGAAGATAGTGTGCCGAGATGCTCCCGCAGACCGGGTGTTCCAGCCATGACGAGTAAGAACGGCGCTCTTTTTTTGGTTTTTTGACTGGCGTTCAGCAATGCTTGACCAACTGGTCGTTCAAGGTTATGAGCCTCGTCAAGTATCAGCAATGTCGGTTTCTTTAAACAGCGTTGTGTCAACGCAGTTGCAACGGTGGTGAATGCAACCTGCTGCTCCGGGTTGAGTTTTGCGCCTATGCTGGCTTCTGCGGGTATGCCAACAGGGACAGCAGAGGCGCTGGCCCTGATATTCCCTTCTAATCTGCTGAGCAGGTTTCTCTTATGACTGGCTGGCGCGAGGGCGTTTACAAGTTCCAGGGTTGTATTAATATCATCAGGCGTAAGGTCAATGATATCGATCTCTTCGGCTGCTTGTCTTGAAGTTTCTTTTTCTAGCCATGTGAGCAATGCTGTTTTCCCATTGCCGCGGGGTGCGCAAAGGAGAGTATCTTTGGATGGACTGCTTTGTTGTTTCAGTTCATTGATCAATGTGTGGAAATGGTGTTGTTCTGTCTGCCGTCCGGGGAAGGACGGGGGGACTTGTCCGATTCCTGGCCTGAAGGGATTAATGGTGTTTTCAGGGATCATGGTTTTGATGTCTGATCAATATTAGAATACGATGTATGGCAGTTTCGGTTACACCACCTCGGCATGGCCATGCAGCGCACGCAACGCATGCTCCGGGTCTGCGTACAGAATCCTCAGCAACGCTCGGGCTGGACCGGCTGGCTTTCTGCGACCCTGCTCCCAGTTTTCCAAGGTACGCTTGCTGACACCAAGCAGTGCAGCAAAATGCTTCTGACTCAGACCGGTCTTCTCGCGAATCTGCCTTACCTCCGGTTCGGAAAACCGGGTGACCCTGCCAGGTGGCAACTCGCCCCCGACTATCCGGTCCATCTCGTGCATGCTTTCCAGCAATTCATTGAACAGTTCTTTTTTCATCTGACCACCCCCTTATACGCCTATGGCGTACCAAAGTCAAATATTTTCTGTGTAGATTTTACTGACTAACCTGCGCCCCGTACCATTCCCGCGCAAGCGGGAATCCAGTAGACAAAGGGTCGCCCTGCGGGCGACACAGTATTACACTGGACTCCCGCTTTCGCGGGAGTGGTACGGAGGAATGCCTTGGCCATGGAGTCGAATCCTGGCTGACATGACCTGACTTTCACGGAAGAGTTTGGCGCGCGTCCAACTATTCTTTCAGCCATGCTATGGATATATGTAATGAGTGCATTCTGATTGGCTGTATAATTCGCAAATCTTTTCTGAATGCAGCCTTGGAGAATAACAATGACAAGAAATATCCAGGAAGTACCTCAAGAACAACATAACGAAGACCGGATACGGCGCGCCGAGAGCTGGCTCAAACGAAGCGAGGTGGCCGAGGCAAATCGCAAAAAAGCCGTATCTGATGAGGATAAGGCTGCTTTTGATTGCGAGCAGTTTATCTTTCTTTGGATAGCATTTAATGCCGCATATGGTCGCGAACTGCTTGATAATGATAGTGACGCCGACAACCCGACTGAGTCTAAAAAGTTTAACGAATTTTTAGCCAAAATCTTAGAACGAGATACGAAGCAAGCTATCAGAACCACGTTGTGGAGAACATTCTCCAATGCCACTCGTGAGCTTTTGGAAAATCATTACGTGTTCTATTTGTTCTGGCGTTCGCTCAAGGATGCCAATAACAGCATTAATTGGAGGCGCGAGTTCGAAAGACGAAATAAAACAGTGTCTTCAGCCCTACACGATCATGATATTCAAACAGTTCTTCGCGAGGTTTTCTCGAGACTTTATGTGCTCAGAAATCAACTATTTCACGGTGGCGCAACGTTTGCCACAGGTTGGGGCAAGTCTCAAGTCAGGGATGGGAGTCGTATCATGGCCAGACTTGTCCCAGCGATTCTAAAAATTATGGAGACAGACATGCAAAATAATCCCGCGTCAGATATTTGGGGACCCGTTGCATTTCCACGGGTCAATGAAGGTCCTGACCACGGGATAAGGTAAAAAGGTTACCTCCCTGTGGGCGAGACACCCGCGCCCCCAAGGGCGGCTTAGCGCTATATCTTTTCCGACACAGCGCTTACAAGTTAAGGAAACTCAGCAGCTTTTTCCTCTTTGTCGATACGGAATAGAATATGGATCACGAACGCAAACAACATCTGCTGCGATTTTATAATCTGATCGATCAGCTCGAACAAAACATTGGCGGCGCTTGTAAGTTGTCTGAATGCACAGGTCGCATGAATTGGCCACAACGAGGTGTTTACTTCTTCAGAGAAGCAGGCGAGAACCGGGATCATACAAGCTCGGGGCGTCGTATAGTAAGGGTCGGCACACATGCCCTGAAGACAGGTTCTCGCTCCACGCTCTGGACACGGTTATCGCAGCATAAAGGACAGGCGCAAAGCGGCGGTGGCAACCATCGTGGTTCGATCTTCCGACTGATAGTCGGCACAGCCCTGATTAGACGAGACAGTCTCGATTACCCGACCTGGGGCCAAGGCAGCACCGCCAAATCCGAGATAAGACAGCAGGAGATATTACTGGAACAAGCTGTCAGTAGAGTCGTTGGAGCAATGCCGTTTCTGTGGCTGGACATTAACGATGAACCTGGCCCTGACAGTCTCCGCGGGAATATAGAGCGCAATGCGATTGCGTTATTGAGCAATTACGGCAAAATGTCTCTTGACCCACCATCGCCCACGTGGCTTGGTCAGTTCTGCAATCGTCCATTGGTAAGAGAGTCGGGGCTATGGAACCAGAACCATGTTGCTGAACGATACGACCCGGCTTTTCTCGATTCGTTGGAAGAACTGGTACACGACATGAAGTAAACATTATGATAATCATTATTCAATGCGCAGCATCCAAACAACAAAATGCCGGCTATTTGCGCCGACAAGAAGGCCAAAAAGTTCTATTCGTTGCCGACCCGCGCAAAGCGCCGACCAATGAGCGCTACATACATGCTCATCCGGATGATATTTCAGATACTGGTAATTCATGGCGGAAGGAACTGCTGAACTATAACGATGCTCCGGGTAACAACCCGTTCGGATTACTGCCCGCATGGAAACTTTATAAGAACCGAACTTATGGGCTCCTTGCAGAGCATTACGGATTGGAAAAACTCTATATTCTGTCGGCAGGATGGGGGTTAATTCCGGCGAACTTTTTGACACCTTGCTACGATATCACTTTCAGTAACCAGGCTGACACCTATAAACGCAGGAGAAAGCGGGATGACTACCGGGACCTGCAGATGCTGCCAACAGATACCAGGGAGGAAATAGTATGCTTTGTGAGCCAAGGCTATATCCCGCTGCTGAATGAACTGACAAAGAACATCAATGCGCCCAAACGCCTGTTTTACCGTAGCGAAAAAATCCCGTACGCGCCAGGTTTTAAATTATATGAGCATACCACCACAACACGGACCAACTGGCATTACGAGTGCGCCCGGAAGTTTATGAGCGAGACGACTGCATAAGCCGGGTAAACTTTTCAAAGATACTATGTTGATTGGTACGCTTGAGTACATTATTTGACTGGACTCCCGCTTTCGCGGGAGTGGTACGGAGGCATGAACAAGCTTGGGTTAACAGTTACGCCGGGTGCTGATCATGAGGGTTGAGCTTCCCGATACATAATATGGATGAGTGTTCAGTAGGAAACCGGGATTGCCTTACCGACATTCTCAGCATATGATTGAATGATTATGCTTATCAGCAGTCAAATCAAAGAACATCTTTAGAAAAACCATCCGGTTCAATGTATAGAACAATCCTATTACTCGCGCTAGCCAGTTTCACGGCTATGGCGCAGCAGGCGGCGGATGTTTCCGAAGCTGAGGCTGCGCAAGCCCAAGAGGGAACAGGGGAGCCGCAGGCTGAGCAGGAAATCGTCGATGCTGCGCCGGATATCTTCGACCCGACTGAGGAGGTTTCCGAGGATTATCCCGTGGATTTTCCTGTAGACATATAACCCGGATCAGCCCTGTTATGAAATTTAATCGGACAACAGACTTTTTCTACCAGTTATTTACGCTGATCGCTGCGATCATCATCGTTCATGCGGTATATGTTGCGGTGATCCGGCCGAACGCGGAAGCCCTGTTGGAGGAGCAACGCATACAGCAGGAGGCGGGCGCCAGCTATGAGGTCAAGCGTTCCGTCTATATTGTGATCAAGGACTTTGAACAGGAGGCCTGTTTTATCCTGGCATTGTGGGTCGTGGCCATCATCGGCCTGAAGGCCCGGTTTGCGCTCTCCGAAAGACGGCTGCTGAGCCGGTCCCTGCTGGAAGTGGCGCCCGGCGCGACTATCCTGCCCGAGGATACCCGGCAATACATCAGGCCGTTACAGGCGCTGCCGGAAAACGAACGGGAATACCTGTTGCCGCGGGCGTTGCAGGCGGCCCTGCAACGGTTCGGGTCCACCGCGGATATACAAGATGTGTCCTCGGCCATCAGAGAGATATGCGAGACCGAATCCGACCGGCTGGATTCCGAGTTGTCGATGATCAGGTACATCATCTGGGCGATACCTTCCATCGGCTTCATCGGCACCGTGCGCGGCATCGGCGAAGCCCTGGGGCAGGCCCACCGCGCAGTGGAAGGCGATATTGTGGGCGTAACCGTGAGCTTGGGAGTGGCCTTCAACTCCACGTTCATCGCACTGATTATCAGCATCTTCATCATGTTCCTGATGCACCAGTTACAGTTGCTACAGGAACGGCTGGTACTGGACTCCCAGAATTATTGCGACGTCAACCTGTTGCGCCACTTGCAAGTCCGGTAAAAGCAAACGGCAGAAGTTTGAATGAACATCGCAGTCATAGAACTGAACGACTCGGAGGTCACCCTGGTCCAGTCCGGACAGATCGTGGCGCGCAGCCCCGGCATTGCCGTGATCAAGGAGGACCGCATTGAGCTGGGGCAGGCGGCGCTGCAATCCACGCATATTGACCCCAGGAATACCTTCAGCCGGTTCTGGAGCAACCTGAACCAGGACAACCTCAAGCACAAGACGAAACTCGCCAGGCATAATGCCGACCTGGCCTTTGCGCACTTGTCTGCTTTGCATGACATGGCGGGCGAGGTGGAGGAGGCGCTTCTTGCCGTGCCCGGTAGCTTCACCAGCGCGCAGCTCTCGTTGCTGCTGGGCCTGGCGCAAGCCTCTCCGTTTTCGGTGACCGGCCTGGTGGACGCCGCAGTGGCGGCAACCGCGGCGACGGCCGGGCCAGGCAGTTACAACCACCTGGACATCCAACTGCACCAGACCGTGGTCACCTCCCTGGAGGTTTCAGGCACCGCGAAGCGCGTCGCAGTGAAAGTGATTGACGATGTCGGGCTGCTGGAGATTCAGGATAAGTGCTTGAATCACATCGCTGACCTGTTCATCCGCCAATCCCGGTTCGACCCGCTGCATCATGCGGCAACAGAACAAGCCCTTTGCAACAGTCTGACACAATGCCTGGAAGAACTCCGGACCGAGGCAGACTCCCTGGTCGATATCGGGTTCGAGAACGCACGTTACCAGGCTCGGGTGAGTCGGGAACGCCTGGTAGAAACTTTGGAACCATTGTATAACCGGATCAGCGCCGGCGCCGACAGCGCCCGAGTTTGTCTGGTAAACAAGCGTCTGGCCGGGCTTCCGATGTTTACCGAACACCTGGCCGCAAGCGGTAACGAGGTTCGCATCCTGGACGAGCGCGCGGTCTTTGCCGGTTGCATGGATTATGCGTCGGAGCGCAAAACCGGGGATGACGGAATTTATTTCGTTACCGAACTCAAGACCATTGGCGAACCACCGGCAATCAGCGGCACAGCAACCGCGTTGGCGCAAGAACCTGAAGCCGGTCCGACCCATCTCCTGGTGGATGCAGAGGCCCACCCGCTTGGACAGGCCCCGTTATACCTGTCCGCGCAAGGCGCATTATCCGCATCCGGCGGGCAGGAATTCCTCTGTTCGCTGACCCTGAACGGTGCGGCGGCAACCCTGGTCCCGGCGGACGCCGGCACAGAGATTTATGTCAACGGTCATACCGTGCGCGGTCATGTCAGTCTCAGCTTGGGTGATAACATCAGTTTTGCCAACTCGGATCGCGCATTTACCCTGATCAGGACGCTGGCGGCAGGACAGGAACCCCTCTCCGGAGACAGATGAGGAACAAGAGACTGCTGACCCCTTTCAGCCTGTCGTTCCTTGACATCATGTCATGCGGCTTCGGCTCGGTGGTGCTGCTGTTCCTTATCATCAAGCATAACGTCGATACCCATACCATTATTCCTGTTGACACCCGGGACCAGACTGCTGAGGTGATGCTGCTGGAGGAGGAGATACTGGAAGGCAAACAAAACCTTGCCAAGGCCCGCAATACCATCTCGGAAATTGACGAGCAACTGGCGCTTGCGCAAGGCATGGCCCGGCGCATCATGGAGAAGATCCGGGAAACACGCTCGCTCGCGGACCAGTTGACCGATACCACCAGCACTGTGGAACTGGACCGCTTGAAGCTGAATATCAAGGAGTTGGAGGAACAGAGACAACAGTTGCAAGAGGAGGTCAAGGACACGGGAGGCAATGTCCGGCGCCTGGTGGGCGATGGCAACCGCGAGTACCTGACCGGTCTGAAACTGGGAGGGAAACGCATATTGATTCTGCTGGATGTCTCCGGCAGTATGCTGGACGATACCATCGTCAACATCATCCGCTTTCGCAATATGCGCGATGGGCTCAAGCGCAACGCGCCCAAATGGGTGCAGACCTTGCGCATGGTGGAATGGCTCGTTGCCGGGTTCCCCAGAGACAGCCAATACCAGATCTATGTGTTCAACACGGAAACCCGCTCGCTATTGCCGGGCTTGACCGGGAAGTGGCTGGACATAAGCAACAAGCCGGAACTGGATTCGGCGATGGGTGAGCTCGGCAAGATCGTGCCGGAGGGTGGCACCAACCTGGAAAACGCGTTTGCCGCGATTGGCAAGTTGCGACCGCGGCCAGACAACGTCTACCTGATCACGGATGGCCTGCCGACGCTGGGTTCGAGGAACCTGCGCGGCGTCACCATTACCGGCAAGCAACGCCTGAACCTGTTCACCAGGGCGATAAAGCAGATGCCCGGCAATGTGCCCGTTAACGTTATCCTGGCGCCGCTGGAAGGCGACCCGGAAGCGGCTTTTGCCTACTGGCGCCTGGCTTTGAACACGGGCGGCTCGTTTCTCATCCCGAGCGAGGACTGGCCATGAGGAAAAAACGGCGGGAAAACGAGGCGTTCAGCATCTCGTTTCTGGACGTCATCACTTGCGGATTTGGCGCCATCATACTGTTGCTGATGATCGCCAAGACCGGAGACAGCCCCATCCTGGAGAGCGCGCTGGAATCCATGCAGGGTATTGTTCGGGAATTGCAGGTGCAGTTATTTGAAATCCGCGGCGAGGCCAAAATCCTCAATCGTGAACTGGACGCCAAACATGAGCAGCGTTCGGAATGGGATCTGCGGGTCGCGCGCCTGCAAGCGGAACTGGCACAGGAAGAACTGCGTTATAACAGTGTGCGAGATGACGCCGCGGTCGGCGTCATCATTAAAGGAGAGCTAGAGCTGGCACTGCAGCAGCTCACGGATGAGATGAAACGCCTGCTGTCACAAGAAGACCGCGTTCGGACGGGCCTGGTTGGCGGCATACCGGTAGACAGCGAGTATGTTATTTTCATCATCGATACCTCGGGCAGCATGGTGAACTACCATTGGGAGAACATGATCAACCAGTTGATTACCACTCTTGATGTATACCCCCGCTTGAAGGGGATACAGATTATGAGCGACATGGGCGATTTTCTGTTTTCCCAGTACCGGAACAAGTGGATTCCCGATACCAAAGGCAGGCGACAGGTGATCATCCGAACCTTGCGTTCCTGGCGCGCATTCAGCAACAGCAGCCCGGTGGAAGGTATCACCCGGGCTATCCGCGCCTTTTATGATCCCGCAAAGAAGATCAGCATCTACGTATACGGCGATGAGTTTACCGGCCCATCAATCCGGGAGGTTCTCAATACGGTTGCGCGCATCAACCCGAAGGACAAGGGCGGCAATCCGCGGGTGCGCATCCATGCGGTCGGCTTTCCTGTTCCATCCAGCGCATCTGAACATTTCCTTTTGACCAACAAGCGTTATGCGTCGCTGATGCGCCAACTGACCCACGAAAACGGCGGCGCTTACGTCGGCCTGAATGACCCAGGAGCGCGATAATATGAACTTAAGACCTTTTTACATTGCCGGCATAGTGTTAATTCTCAGCGCCTGTGAGCAATCCGTTTCGCTCAAGGTAGACAGCGAGATACCCACCCCGGTCATCGCCAGGATGCCGGTAACCATCGGCGTTTACCTCGGGGATGAATTGCGTAACTTCGCATACGAGGAAAATTCCGAAGACCGGCCCAACTGGAAGATCGATAGCGGCTCCTCTCATGTGGCCTTGTTCGAACAAATCCTCGGCTCCATGTTCGTGCAGACACTGGAAGTAACGAGTACTGAGGCCAGCGCAGGCGTCGACGCAGTCCTGGCGCCCAGCGTCTCGGAAATGCAGTTTGCGCTCCCCGCGGAAACCAGCTCGGAATTTTATGAAGCCTGGATAAAATACGATATAGCGCTCTACAACGCCGATGGCAGCGCCATTGCAAACTGGTCGGTCACCGGTTACGGCAAATCGTCCACCGAGTTCATGAAGAGCCGCGACAAGGGGCTGAACGCCGCAGTCAACCAGGCCCTGCGGGATGCCGGCGCGAAATTTGCGCTGGGCTTTCAAAAGGTAGAAGCAGTCAACACCTGGCTTGAAGGTTTGACACCTGCAGATGACTTGGGTGGTTTATCCACAGATGGCGCAGAATAGCGCAGACTAACCCGAGCGCCCCCATCCCATACCCGTAAACGGGAATCCAGTAAAACAACAGGTCGCTCTGCGAGCGACACAATATTAGACTATAATTTAAAGTTGTAACAAACATCTATGTGCATTGCGCAAGTATGAAAATCCTGTCGAATATCATCGTACTGGTTGGTTTGGTCCTGTTGGCCGGGTGTAAGAGCACCACTGTGATCGACGAGTATCGGGAAACTTCTGTTGCAAAGATAGTCGGTGGCGAGTCCATTGTGATACTGGGCCGGCGCCACAGCTCCGGCTATGAGACCGAGGACGACTTCATAAACTGTGTCGGCAAGTCGGTGACACAGGGGCAGTCCGAGATCAACGTGATCCCGGAAAAGGATTTTATCGACAGCATGTACCCGTACTTCGAGACCAGTACCGCACCGATGGACGTGAGGAACCTGGGTAAGCTGGCGCAGATCCCGGTCATTGCCGACAAGTTCAACGATTTTAACCTGCGTTATTTTGTCTGGATTGACGGCGCTACCGAAAGAACGGATTCCTCCGGTTCCGTGTCCTGTGCCGTGGGACCGGGCGGCGGCGGGTGTTTCGGTTTTGCCTATTGGAAAGACGAGGCGAACTATGAGGCCAGCATCTGGGATTTCAAACAACTGGCCCTGTCCGGCAAGATCAATGCCGAGACCAAAGGCACCTCGTTCATGCCGGCGATAATCATCCCCATCCCGATGCTGGCCCGGGTCCAGGAAAATGCCTGCAAGTCCCTGGCCAACCAGATCAAAACCTTCTTCACTGAACAGCCAGGCTGACCCTCAGCCGCAGGGCAACCGCACATTTTGTGTTTTACCGCTTTCTCCGGGAGCGCGGGCGTCTCGCCCGCCAGTCAGACGCGAGCAAGACACCCGCGCTCCCAGGAAATTAGTGACCGATTTATCGCGCCTTAACGGCGCAGCGGGTGTCAGGATTCAAAGGATGCGGTTGCCCGGCCCTCAGCCCGCAGCCATCTCCAGCATCGCGTGCAGCAGAACGTTGCAGCCGGCTTCCACATCTTCCCTGCTGGCATTTTCTGCCTCGTTGTGGCTTAGTCCACCCTCACAGGGAATGAAGATCATGCTGGTGGGCGCTACCCTGGACACATTCACGGAATCGTGGCCGGCGCCGCTTACCATCTCCCTGGCGTCGTACCCCAGTGTGGCGGCCGCAGTACGTACAGCATTAATGCAGCCCTCGTCAAAATCAATGGCCGCGTATTCAAGCTCCTGCATGACTTCCGCGGACAAACGGTATTTTGCGCATTCATTACTGACGATTTCACGCATAATCCGCGCCATGTTCTCTACTTGCCGCCGTTCGGGGTGGCGCAGATCTGCGGTGATGATAACCCGTTCCGGCACGGTATTGCGCGCGCCGGGTTCGGCCCTGATATCGCCGAAGGTAATTCTTGCCTGGGGCTTGAAATCGTCGGCAAGCTGGTAGAGCTTGTCCAGTATCCCGTGCAAGGCCATGAACGGGTCCCGGCGCACCTCCATCGGTGTCGTTCCCGCATGGCACGGAACACCGCCGATGATCAGGTCATACCAGCCAATGGCCTGGACTCCGTTCACTATGCCGATCTGCAGGCCCTCATGTTCCAGTATCGGACCCTGCTCGATATGGACTTCGAATGCGGCCTTCAGCGGTTTTGGCTGGCATGGCTCAGGGCCAAGATAACCGATTCGCTGCAATTCTTCTTTTACGGTCTTTCCTTCCTTATCCACGCGGTCGTGTCCGTAATCCAGGTCGAACGCGCCGGCCCATACCCCTGAACCCAGCATCGCCGGCGCGAAGCGGGCGCCTTCCTCGTTGGTCCAACTTACAACTTCCAACGGGTGCCGGGTCTCCACACCCTGGTCATTCAGGGTACGGATCACTTCAAGACCGGCAAGAACTCCGTATACACCATCAAACTTCCCTCCCGTGGGTTGGGTATCCAGGTGCGAACCGGCAATCACTGGCGGTAGCGAATCATCCGCGCCCGCACGGCGGGCGAAGATATTGCCCATGGCGTCGGTGGTCACCGTGCAACCGGCAGCCTTGCACCAGGATACAAACAGGTCCCGGCCCGTCCTGTCTTCCGCAGTAAGAGCCTGGCGGTTACAACCCCCACGCGGCGTTTTCCCGATCTCGGCCATTTCCATCAGGGATGACCATAGCCGGTCACTGTCAATCCTGATTGTGGCGTTGCTTGCTGATGTCATATTAAGGAACCTCTGATTAAGTCAGAGGTTCCTACGATACAAGGATGTATCGTCAATATCAATGACTGTAAGGCATTGATATTGTGAGGAAAACAAAAATCGCATTTTTGTTTTCCGTACTCTGACAAGTCCAGGATGGACTTGTTCAGAGTTTCCTTAAATTAATTTGCTGTGTGTATTTTGTATAACCTATCCCCGATACCATTCCCGTGCAAACGGGAATCCAGTAAAATAAAGCGTCGCCCTGCGGGCGACACCCTGTTCATGATCACCCACAACTGCTGACGCAAATCTATTCGATGAACCGGTAAGGTATCCGAGTTAACATTATGGAGTTTATCACAGACCCATTCTTTTACCTGATCGCGGTTCCCGCCGTGCTGTTCGTCGGCATTGCAAAAGGAGGATTTGCCGGGACTCTTGGGGCGATAACCGTGCCCCTGATGTCATTCGCTGTCGACCCGTTCACGGCTGCGGCCATACTGTTGCCGATCCTGTGCGTCATGGACATTCTTGCTGCCTGGAATTTTCGTCATGCTTTTGACGTCTCCCACCTGAAGGCGCTGATCCCGGGCAGTGTCATCGGTATTGCGCTGGCATCGCTGCTGATGGGCAAGTTGACGGAAGACCATGTACGCATCATGGTCGGGGTCATCGCCGTCAGCTTCAGTCTGAACCATTGGCTGCGCCTGTCCGAGCGCGCAACCAAGCCGGGGAAGGCCAGCGCTTATTTCTGGGGCGGTGTTGCCGGGTTCACCAGCACCCAGGTGCATGCCGGTGGCCCGCCGCTGAGCGTCTACATGCTGTCCCAGCGCCTGGAGAAGAAAACCCTGATCGGCACCATGGTCATGTTTTTCTTCTTCATCAATTATGTGAAGCTGATTCCCTACACCTACCTGGACCTGCTGACCCTGCGCAACCTGACGACTTCACTGATACTGATGCCGATCGCACCGTTGGGAATAAAACTGGGCTATTGGCTGCTGCATAAGCTTTCAGAGGAACTGGTATACAGGATCCTGTACCTGTCACTATTCGTCCTGGGGATCAAAATGATACTTGATGGGATATAACGCCAGGTTTGCCTTTGCTGTTGGCACACTGTTGCGTAATCCCCGTGTCATGCTCCTGGCATTGGATGTCTGCGTCTCGCTTGTCGAAATCGGCAGGGCTTACTCTGGTGTTGCCGTTCAGCCTACATCCATCCTGGTTCATATTGCCGGTTGCATTTGCCTTTGCTGTCACCATCACAGCCAGTACCTTCCGGAAGTATCTCTGATATAGTTGACTGTAATAATACAGTCTGTTAAGCTGTATTACGTCGCTGTAATTTTACAGTAATGGAGGTGTATATGATCGCTCAAGCCGAACAATTGCTGCAACGTGGTTCCAGTGTAACCAGTTCCCTGCTGCCGGCGATTTTTAATATCTTCAGTCAGTGGAAACTGACCGGCGCCCAGCAAATGACCCTGTTGGGACTCAGCAACGAGAAAACGCTTTACAACTGGAAGGGTCAGCCGCAAAAAGCCAAGTTGACACGGGATTTGTTGGAGCGGGCCAGCTATATCCTGGGTATCTACAAGTCGCTGCAAATCCTGTTGCCCGATCAGGCTCAGGCCGATCAGTGGCTGTCTTCGCCCAATGACAATCCGCTCTTCAACGGCACAGCGCCGCTGGATCGGCTTCTGGCCGGTCATGTAGTAGACCTGGCCGTGGTCAGAGATTTCCTCAATGCGGAGCGGGGTGGCTGGTGATCAATGTGGAAGAGCTGCCCTACAGTGAAGTGAATGAACCAGTGTACCGGGTCATTCTTTCTCGCTACCCCCAGATAGATTTATTTGAACGTGTATCCAATCCGGAGGATTGGGATGTGCTCTATGCGGTGGAGTCTCTGACCAATCCCAGGTTGCGTGATGAGCTTGGGGATATTCGACTGGTACCACCGGAAGATCGGGTCTACGGAGATGGCGCATCCTGGATTATGGCTGCTTTCACCCACCCGCCAGTGGACGGTCGTGGAGGACGGTTCAACCGCGACTTCGGTATCTATTACTGCGCGGCTGACGAGGCAGTAGCTATTGCTGAGTCTTCCTTTCATCGAGCCAGGTTTCTCCAGGATTCCCGAATTGAACAAACCACCCAGGAGATGCGCGTGTTACGCGCGCAACTGGGCGCGGCATCTTTACACGACTTGCGGGAACTGACCGGGCACGCGATTTATCATCCCGACGACTACGGAGAAGCACAGCAACTCGGCTATGCGTTACGAGATGCCAGGAGCTATGGCGCTCACTACCAAAGCGTCAGAACCCGGGGAGAGTGTTACGGCGTGATGCGCCCCCGAGCGTTATCGGATGCTGTCCACTGGCGCTACTTGCGTTACCACTACGATCAGGGGTCAATTATGGAAGTTGAATCTCTGGACGGGAGCGACAGAAGGTAATGATCGTGCATAACGAACTTAGTCAGCCCGAGTGCCACCCAGATATACCGTCACGCCCTGTTGTAAAATCCGTGAGATATCCGGTTTAGGGGCGATATTTACATTCGGCTATACCGGCGCACTTCAAACTGGCCATATGATAGCCTGGCCTCAAGCTCAAGTCCGGCCATTACTCGCCTAGAACTTCCAATGCATAGGCAAGTGTGCCCTCGCCATCTACTCGCACTTGGTAATCCTCGACGAAGATCTTGCCGGCAATCTTCATCTCCGAATCGACCACGAACACTCCAGGGTGAGGGATACCGTATGCGGCTTCCCCCGGTTCGTACCGCTCATTCAAGATGCCGAGCGTCTTAATGGTTACCGCATCAATATCCGAGAGGAGCGGATAGGTAATGGAGGCAGCATCAATGAACTCCTGTTGCAACGCCGGCGCATCGTAAGTGATCGCAACGATGCCGAGACCAGCCTCCTCGAAGTCTGCCGCATGTTCCTGCAACTGCACGAGTTGCCTTTTGCAGTAGGGTCACCAGTCCGCCGAGCGTACTGCGACGAAGACTCCCCCACGCTCGCCCATAAACTGATCGATACTGGTAATCTCCTGCCCCATATGGAGCGCCCGGATGGCCGGGAAGCGGATGCCGGTAGAAAGGCCCGGACTGAAAGTGTCCGTATCTTCGGAAACGAACATGCCATCGGTAAGCGGGTCTTCAAGGAGTCCGACAACCTTGCCACCGAACAGCTTAATCGGCGGGGCATCCAGGATGACCGCCGCAAAAGGCAGACCCAGAATGATCACGAGTATTGCAAAATTTTTAAGAATCTTGTTCAAGTTACACTCCAGCAAACCCAGCGCCGGCAAACATCTCTGCAACGGACAGGCGGCTACAGTGACAAAAGCCGTTCACATTCACGCACCCATTGCCACACATGTTGACTGTTTTCCAATTCGAACCCTCCCTCGTGCGCAATCCGAGTATAAGCAAGTAGTGCAATATCGGCAATGGTCAATTTGTCTCCAACCAGCCATTGGCGCCCTGCCAGGTGATTGTTCATATAACCCAGCGCTTGCTCACCGCGTTCCACCCGCCAGGGTTCGCGTGACCCGCTGGATTTTCCCTGGTAGTGCATATGAAAGCGGCAAACGGCGATATAGGGCTCATGGCTGTATTGTTCCCAGAACAGCCATTCGTCTACCTTCGCCTGAAGATAGGGATCTTCGGGTAGCAGCATGGTACCCTGGGCAAGATAGCGGATAATCGCATTGGACTGGGCCAGGCAAGCCCCATTGTCAAGTTGTATCACCGGTACCTGCCCCTGTGGATTTATCCGCAAAAACTCCGGGGTTCGACTTTCTCCCTGCATTATATCCACATCTTTCCACTCATACCCAAGTCCCAGGTAATCAGCAGTATATTTCACCTTGAGACAGTTACCGGAATCGATATCGCCGTAAATTTTCATCCGGATCGTGCAAGGCAAGAAAATGCCTGGTATACCGGGGCCCGGTTGCCGAGGTGAAGCTGGGCGACCGGGCACAGCGGCACGGCCTCCGGAAGGGCTTCGGCATGTTCCATGATGCGCTGGGAAAGACTGCGTCTGCTTCGCATCTCAAACTCAACGTGTCGGAAATTCAATGATTAGAATACTACGAAACAACATCAGAGCAAAACGACCCTGGCCGTTGAACAGTATGCGATTATCCCGTCTTGCTCCATAAGTTCATCCCTAAACTACATTAACCCAGCGCAGTTCTGGTAGACTATGGCGCTGCAAATTACGTTAGCCAAATTTTCTATTTGCTGTGTAAATTTAAGGAAACTCTGAACAAGTCCATCCTGGACTTGTCAGAGTACGGAAAACAAAAATGCAATTTTTGTTTTCCTCACAAAATCAATGCCTTACAGTCATTGATTTTGACGATACATCCTTGTATCGTAGGAACCTCTGACTTAATCAGAGGTTCCTTAACTAACTGACCTGCGCCCCATACCATTCCCGCGCAAGCGGGAATCCAGTGAGACAAAGGGTCGCCCTTCGGGCGACACAGTATTGGACTGGACTCTCGTTTTCGCGGGAGTGGTTCAGTAGCAAGGAGACACAGTGTTTGACTGGCCTCTCGCTGTTGCGGGAGTGGTACGGGGGAATGTTCTAGTTTGTGCCAAGATTTACATGCGTGTGCAGAGATCTGATTATGAAGGTTTATGCAAGACAAAACGGGGCGTTAATGGTGGCTCCTGATAACTCTAAGGGCTTTTCATGAGAATCATCTGGCTGGTTAATCTTGCCATCTTGTTTGCCTTCATCAAGGTATTTGAAATACCTTCGATGATTCCGGTCTTTGTTGACGAATTACAAATCAGTTATGCCCAGGCTGGCTTATTCATGACGGCTTATACCGTGGTCAGGTGTCTGGCCAGCTTGCCGGCCGGCTCAGTGACGGACAAACTGGGCGCCGCGCCGGTTATCTCCGTTTGTCTTCTTTGTGTTGGGCTGCTGGGTATCCTGGGTACATTCGGCAATAACTATCATGTTTTACTGACGCTGCGAGTATTGGTTTCCATCGGCATCGCAATTATATTTATCGCCGCGGTCGATGCCATTCCGAAATACATGCCCCCGGAACAGGTAGGCAAGGGCATTGGTTATATAAACGGTTCGCTTAACGTTGGCATTGCCCTGGCGTTGTTCATGACGCCGATACTCGCTGATTCTTTGGGCTGGCGCTGGACGGCGCGTATCTATTCGGTGTCTTTACTGCTTCTCTTCGCAGCATCCATCCCGATATTGAGAAGCCTGCCGCAAACAGCCAAGCCGGACAAAACCGCCGGCAATGAAGGCGCTGTCACCATGACCGACCTGTTACGCAATCCCTCGGTCATGCTACTGGCGTTCGGCGCTTGTATCCTGTTTGTTGAGCTCTACGGGACGCTGACCTGGGTTCCCGTATATCTGGACGAAGTTTATAATTATTCTCCTGCTGAAATCGGGGTTGGCGCTACCATGTTCGGTATCGCGGCAATCCCGGCGTCTATAATTACCGGTTTTCTCTGCGCAAACCTGCGCCGGATAGTACTGTTATGCGTCTCGGGAGGAGTCCTGGCCTGCGCCGGCATTCTCATCCTGATGAGCGCATCGGTCCTGCCGTTGTGGCTGACTGTCATGGTCATTACCATGATCGCCTGGGGACATTCTCAGGTCATTGTAACCATCATGAGCATCGCTGCGATGATCGCGCCGTCAAACAGTTCAGGCAAAGCGCTGGGTCTGATATTCACATTCGGTTACGCCGGTTCGATACTGGGGAGTTATTCAGGCGGTTACCTGCTGGAAAGAACGGGCGATTATGATGCGTCATTTATTCTCTTTGCTGTTTCTGCCAGCGCCAGTATCATCGCGGTACTGGCCGTCAGCAGAATATTGCATAAACGGCCGCCGGCGCATTTTAAACTGAGGATGTGAAAGTTATGGATGTTCCCAAACCGCGTAATTATTACACGCAACCGCAGTTTATTGACGTGAATGGCCTGAGCACAGCCTACCGGCGCAAAGGCAACGGCGAGCCGACGCTATTCCTGCATGGGGCGGGCTTGACACGCAGGTGGTTGCCCATGTACGAGCGCCTCTCGGAGGCGGTTGATTTTATCGCGCCGGAACATCCGGGCTTCGGAGAAACGCCCCGTCCGGACTGGTTGCGGAGTTTCAACGATCTTGTCATTCACTATGATCAATTCCTGGCTCAACTGGACATCACTGATTTCCACCTGATCGGCTGGTCGCTGGGCGGCTGGACCGCGGCCGAATTCGCATCCTATTATCCACGCCGTTTGAAATCCATGACTTTGATCGTTCCCATCGGACTGCGCCTGGTTGACAATCCCGGTGTGGACTATTTCAAACTGCTGCCGGAGGAATCTGCTGAACTGGTGTTCAACGACAAGACGGCGCTGGAAGCGGTTGCCCCGGACCCGGACGATTTCGATGAACTCTGTCAGGCTCATTATGAAGCTTCCACCTTCGCTAAGCTGGTCTGGTCGCCGCGTTACAACCTGGCGCTGGAACATCGGCTGCAAAGGATCGGGTTTCCGACCCTGCTGGTCAAGGCCGAGGATGACCGGCTGGTTCCAGGCGAGATGGCCGACCGGTTTGCTGAAATCATACCGGGCGCAAAAACTGTCAGCATCCCGGAAACAGGGCATGCGTTGTGTGTTGAACGTCCCGATGAAACCGCAGCGGCGATATTGGAGTTCATTGAGGAGAACAGATGATGAACAAGCTGAAATTCTATTTTTTCCACCTGATGCCCTACGGTTATGTGCCCAGGTCCAGCGAATTTGATTCGTCCTGGGTGACACTGTCCAACGAATATTACGACCCCACACGCGGCCACCAGCTCTATAACGAGTACATTGATCTCCTGGTGGCAGCGGAAAAATACGGTTACGACGGCGCCATCGTCAATGAACACCACGCCAACGCCTATGGCACCATGCCGTCTCCCAACCTGATCGCGGCCATGGTGGTTGCCCGGACGCAGCGCATGCCTGTCGGTATCGTCGGCAACGCCATTCCGCTGCATGGCAACCCGGTGCGGGTTGCAGAGGAGATTGCCATGCTGGACGTGATCTCCGGCGGCCGTATCATCTCCGGCTTCGTGCGCGGCATCGGTTGTGAATACTTCAACAATCCCGTGTCGCCCACGGATTCCGTGGAAAGGTTCTGGGAGGCCAATGAACTGATCCTCAAAGCCTGGACTGAACCTGGACCGTTTACCTGGCAGGGCAAGCATTATTACATCCCCAATGTCAATTTGTGGCCGCGTCCCATCCAGAAACCCCATCCGCCGGTGTGGCTGCCGGGCATGGGTTCGCTGGAGACACTGCGTGAGTGCGCCAGGAACCGGTACACCTATATGATGATCTTCGCGCCCACCTGGATGTGCAAGTGGGCCTTCGACAAGTTGAAGGAGGAGGCAGAGCTCTGCGGTTATGAGTTGCCGAAAGACCAGTGCATGGCGGCTATCCCCACCTATGTCGCCGAAACAGATCGGCAGGCGCACCGGGAAGCCAAGGCCCATATGCAGTGGCTGTTCAATACCGGCCTGAAGATAAAGTCCAGCCATTATTTCCCGCCCGGCTACATGAGTGATCGGTCTTTCCGCGGCTATTGGTCTGCCGTGCGTGATAAAGGCGCCAAAGCGCCAAAAGACCTGAGCTACGACGACCTGATCAAGCAAGGATATATTATCGTTGGTTCGCCACAGACGGTGGCTGAAGGTTATGCGGAATACTGCGATGAACTCGGCGCCGGCGGCGTGCTCTGCGCTGGTTCGCCTTCCGGTCCCATGCCGAATTGGATGGCTGTAAAAAACATGCAGATGTTCGCTGAGGAAGTCATCCCCTTGTTCCGCGAGGCTGACGGCAAACCGGATTACTTGAGAGAAGAACCAAACATCGGCGCCACCAACGCCGAGCGCTCCGCGCAACTGGGCGAACCCGGGAATCCGCCCACAGCGCCGATCCAGGGCATGGACAATATCGCCGACCTGCGAACCATCCATCTGCCGGAAATGATCGACGCCTCGCTTTATGAGGGAGTCACCAAGGAACTGATGGAGGACTGACCCAGAGATCTCACCGGGCGATGCGATGATTGCGCCGGGTTTTTTGATGCGTCTATCCTTGGGGCGCCAGCTCCGGGTATCCTTCAGATATCCAAATCCACTCCAGGCGGGCTTGCGAGATATCCGGGTTAAGCTCTAACTCCGTTGTAAAACCAGAACTCCATCTCCACCGCGGCGTTGAGCGGCAACGCGGTAACGCCGACGGCAGTGCGGGCGGGCAAGCGCATGTCAGCGCTGATAACGGTTTCCCAAGCCTTGTTGATATCCGGGAACCGGTCCATTTGCGTTGTGAAGATGGTGACGCTCAACAGGTCATCGAGGGACAAGCTGAAATCGGGCAGGGCTTCCAGCAGGTTGCTGAGGATCCTGGCGGTTTCTGCGCCGGCGCCGCCGGGTTCCAGTTCGCCGGTTTCCATATTAAGGGCGATCATGCCGGCGGTTTTGTAGAATGGCCCGGCCTTGACTAACGGGCTGTAACGAAACCTGGGAGCGGGCAGATTTTTTGAACTTAGAGCTTCAATCATGGATTATGATCCTCGTGCTTGCATGTCTTTGGGGATTACGTGACCGTCCTTGACGATGATGTCGTTGTCCAGCCACAAAGAGCAGTTCTTCATGGGCAGGTCGAGGTGGCAGGCGGTATCGTTGTCGCCGCCGAACTCGGTGTTGGGACCGGTGGAAAACAGGACATTGCCGTAATAGGCCCGCCCGTCCATACATATCCCAGGCAGGGTCACATCCCACACTGCGTCCTCATTCAGACCCCAGCCTATGTGCGAGACGGCATAGGCGCGAGGGTCGTCAAAGCTTTCCATGTGCTCAGCCAGCCGCCAGGCATCCGCGCCGCCGTCAATGCCGGTGATGTAACCGTCCTTGATACTGAACGCAATAGGCGTTTCCACTATCACCTTTTGAGGCAGGATCAAGTCGCCGGCGTCCATGACTACCCGGCCTTCGACGCCGGTCACCGTGCCGGTGGATGCGAGAAAACCGCTGGGCCAGTGGTCCCAGCGTCCCGGGATGTCGGTATAACCGTACTCGGTCAGTATGCACCGGGGCGGCGGCCCGTCCAGGCGTTCCAGTTCATAGATGACATCAGTCCCTGCCCGATTGGTAAAGCGCAAAGTTCGCGCGGCCCGTATGCGCCGTTCCCCGGCTTCCACCCGGCGGCGTATGGCCTCCGTGGGAAACAGGCGTTTCAATATCTCGAAAGGTTCGACTACCAGCAATATGCGCGTGCCGGCGCGTTGTATCTCTATCTGCTCGGTCGAAAACAGCAGGAAGACCAGATCGATAACCAGGTCCGCTTCTTTCAGAGTTGCCAGGGCCGCGCTGTTATTTTTCAGCGAATTGCCGCCCAGATCGCCCAGGTAAGCGTCTGCGCCTGCCGTATTTGCGGAGGCGAGATGGACATGGGTTGTCACTGCGCCCAGGTTGTCGCCGGCGCGTAGGAATGCTTCGGCGTAATCCTGCAGGTTGTCGTTTTCCGAGAGCACGGCGAGCTTCTGACTCGAATCCAGCTTGCAAAGCCGCAAAGCTGCCTCGAACAAGTCGATCATTTCCAGCCTGTCTGCCTGCTTGCCCATAACGATACTCCGTGCCGTTCAGCCTGTTACCGCCGGCGCCGGACGGGCGGTCTCCCGTAAGGACTGAAATGATGCTCGGTCAGCCAGACCGTGTTATACCCCAACGCCTCGGCAAAACTGATCTGCTCGGCGATATGTTCATACGGTTCCGGCATTCCGTCCATCACCTGTGGAGCCAGTATCAGGCTGAACTTCACGTTAGTTTCCTCACTGTCGAGCATCCCATATGATAGCGCTTTAACCCGGGTTTCTCACCGCTTCGGCGGAACCGGACTGCCCACCTTGCGTAATCATCCTGATAATGGCTTGAAACAGCGGGCTTTTCGAATTTGCCAGTTCACCGATAATGGAGAAGTGGTCGTGGTCGGCCACCTCCATATGGGTAACGGGATACCCTGTTTCCCTGAGAACGCTCGCATAAGCCGCAGTCTGACGGCGGAATTCGGCGGACTCATTCCCTCCGCAAGCGATGATGGCAGGCGTGGGCTGGCCGGATGAGTGAAAAATCGGGCTGTAGCGCCGAGCCGAAGCAGAGTCCAGTCGCAGCTTTTCATTAGGTTCGCATTCAAGCAGTGGCTCCAGTTCGTACAGGCCGCTGATGGCGCAGGCGCCTTTTACCACGTCAACGGGCAGACCAAACTGCTCCGGCCAGTCATCGCTGAGCAGTTCCGCGGTCAGGTGCCCGCCGGCGGAGTTACCACTCACATAAATCCGGTCGGGGTCACAGCCGTATTGCGCGGCATGTTGATACAGCCATTTCACCGCGTTTCTTATGTCGGCCACGATCTCGCTCATGGTTACGGCCGGCGCCAGCCGGTAATTGATGGGAACCCAGGCAATGCCGCGGGGAGTGAACTCACGGGCTGGAAAACGCCTCGGCTCCTTGCTGTTGAAGAACCAGTAGCCGCCATGGATGAACACCAGTATGGGCGCGCCGTCCGTATCAGGCGCGAAGATGTCCAGAGTCTGGCGCGGACCGGCAGGGCCGTAAGCCAGGTCCAGCGCGCCCGGCAGGGTCCGAACCAGTTCATCGCTGAGCTGCTCGTAGCGGCGCACATGATCGCCCATGTCGGGTGTCAGGTTGGTCAGGTACTGGCGCCGCAGTTCGTCCAGCGGATAGTCACGCCAATTCATTCTTCATCTCCTCGGGTACACGTCAGGATCAAAACAGTATTTGGCTATTTATTCAAGCGTTTCTCTTGGGCTCGTGGAGGTCTCACGCGCGTCAATCGGCCGGTAGTCGGGCATGCGACGGGTTGGCCGTCCGCACGCGGGCGAGACCCAGGGGGAACATGCTGTCAAGTCACAAGCCGCTCATGTAATGGGTCGTCTGTAAGACGACTTATTGTATAATCCCCCGGTCCTCCAGGGGAACTCAACAAATATGCAAATCCCTTTGTAAATATGGGACAGCCTATGAATACTATGATGTTCGGGCGAGGTTATGACCAGAACCCGGAATAATCACATCGAAGACTACCGCGTCCTCACCATCCTATCGTTGTTGAATACTTGTGGCGCGGCCGTGTTTTTCTTTGCTCCGCTGCTGGTTGGCGGTTATGTAACCCAGCTTGGGTTCAGCAGCCAGCAGAGCGGCTATGTGATCTCATCGGAATTGGCCGGATTTGCCCTGGCGCCGATACCTGCCGCCATCTGGGTGAGAAAGATCAGTTGGCGCGTTACCCTTTACTGCTCCATAGCCATGGTCATTCTGATGAACCTGGTTACTGGTTCGCTGTCTGGTTTTTCGGCTTATCTGGCGGTCCGCTTTGTCTCCGGGTTTGCCGCCGGCGTCCAGTTGGCCGTTTGCATGGCGGTGATCCACAGCGCTCGCGACCCGGATCGTAGTCTCGGCTTCTGGTTCAGCCTGCAATTGCTGCTGGGGTCTGTCGGGCTGATCTTTCTGCCTGGATTGATTGGCGCCTTTGGTGTAGGCGCAGTGTTCTTATTGCTGGCGGTGTCGCATGCCTTGTTACTGATCTTCATTCATAAAATTCCTGATGGGGCGACAACCGGGCCCACGCCTGAGGTCAAAGCAACCGGGTCCGTTTACACCTGGGCCTTCCTGGGCTTTTCCGCGATCTTCCTGTTTGAATTCGGCATCATGGGTATCTGGACTTATTACGAACGCATTGGCGCGGCTGCAGCTATCCCGAACCGGACCATTACCTTTGCCTTGTCAGCCAGTATTTTTCTCGGCTTTGTCGGCGCTAGCGCCGCGGCATACCTGTCCACGCGCTTCAGCCGCATCGTCCCGGTCGTGGTCGGCAGCGGCCTGGCCGTACTCAGCATGGCACTGTTGCTCGGCCAATTCTCAACCACCGCCTATATCATCAGCGCCGGTCTGTATGGCTTCGCCTGGTATTTTACTCTGCCGTATCTGATGGCCTCCATCGCCAACGTAGACAGCAGCGGCCGGCTGCTGATCTTGTCCAACATGGTCGCGAATCTTGGTGTAGCTGCAGGCCCCGCCTGTGCCGCGCTGTTGCAAAGCGGGGAGGATTATACCCTGGTCTTATACATGGGGATAAGCGCCATGCTGTTGTCCTTGCTGTTCATCATACGGGTGGCGGCGCAGCCGGCCAGGGAGTAGTTGGTCAATAAACCATCTCCACCGTCTTCTCGTCCCCTGCTTACACCATGCTGGGGCAGCTTTCACGGGCATGGTGCAGCGCACTGGCAAGTCAAAAATATTTATACAAATCACGCAGAAAATGTCTTGCCTCGCCTAGCAACTTCAGGTTAACTTGAACAAATGAATGAAACACCAAGCGCAGGCATTGTTTATGTCTTGACCAATCCTGCCATGCCGGGTCTGGTCAAGATTGGGAGAACCGCACGCGACAGCATGAATGCCAGGTTGAATGAACTGTACTCCACAGGCGTGCCGGTCCCGTTTGAATGTGTTTTTGCCGCTCGGGTTAATGATGAGGCAAAGGTTGAAAGCGCATTTCATCGCGCATTCGGGCCATATCGACTGAATCCCAGGCGGGAGTTCTTTGACATTGAACCGGAGCAGGCGATTGCATTGCTTGAGTTGATGGCCGACGAAAATGTTACGCCAGACCTCCAGCGGGAGGCGGACGCCGTTGATACGGAGGCCAGGGATGCGTCGAACAAACTCAATGCTCGCCGTCCGAGTCTGAATTTTTTGGAAATGGGCATTCCGGTTGGTTCTGATCTACAGTTTTATAAACCGCCGCATGAAACCGTTCTGGTTGTTTCTGAGCGCAAGGTTGAATTCAGGGGAGAGTCAACCTCATTGACGGCGGCCACCAGAGAGTTGCTGGGTACCGATAATCCAGTTAATCCAACGCGGTACTGGGTCTACCGGGGTCGGAATCTGCGCGACATTTACATTGAGACATACGATGCGCTTTGAGATTTTATTGTCAAGGCCGATCGCAATACGTGTTTTCACCCGGGTTTAAACTTGGGCATAACGATGTCGGGTATCCTTTATCCTGTCGGGAATTCAGGAGAGCGTATGATGATGCATTGCAGACGACCGAAAGTTGATAGAATATATGAAGAGTTCAAGATGATCTTCTGTATGAAAGAGTCTTGAGATAAGTTTAGCAGAGAGTTAAATTAAGAGATTTACAGCCAGGGCTAAGATATCGAGTTTCTTGAGAGTTCAGATAGCCACAAACCTGAATATAATGTGGCAGGATTGCGGAGGGATCAGGCGCTTGTATCTGGATAACGTAATACATGAGATGTTCGGGTTATATTGATCATGAGTCAACGCCGCCGTTATAAAAATCCACCCATAGAGGAGGCAATTTGTGAATTTCACTTCAGCCCCGGTCAGGAATGGGATTTAACTATTCCTGGTAAACTACATACTGAATTGAGTGATAATTACACAGGTAAGCCTCAAGAGCACAAGGTGGTTCAGGTTGGATTGGAAACCCAAGATGGCAAGCCTCCCAATCTTCGGTATGGTGAAGGTCTGGCGAAGATTCAACTGTTGACAGAAGACGGCACGAGGATGATTGGAGTGGGTCCGGATGTCCTTAGTGTTCATATTCTGCGTCCCTACCAAACTGCTATTGATTCTGAAGCAAGTGGTTGGGATGAGTTCTACCTGAGGATTCAGAGGGCAATTGAAGCATACTGGAAAGTGTCGGAGCCGAACGCTGTAAATCGTATCGGTATCAGGTACATAAACAAGATTGTGGTCCCACAGGAGATAGTTAAGATAGAGAACTACATAAAATGTGCCTTGCCGAATGTAAGTGGATTACCAGACCATGATAGCTTTATGAGTCGCGCTGAGTATAACTATCAAGACAATGTCCAATTGATAATTTTGCAGGGGTCAATTGAGACGCCTCCAAATCGTTCGGGCTTTCTTCTTGATCTCGATGTCATCTGGCAGGATGCTGAGCCGGTAAAACAAGAAGAAGCAATGACAAAAGTCAGTGAGTTACGTGAACGTGAAAGAGAAGCGTTTGAAGCCATAATTACAGATCAGGCCAGGGACCTTTTTGATGCATCTGACTGAAAGTCAACCAACTCAGCGCTACGCACTCTCGAAGATAATTCCGAAGGCATTTATTGCAAACGGTCAGCCGGAGATCTTTTCTGGTAATTCTAGTTGGGTACCCATGACTAAAGGCTCATTCGCGGTCTCTTCAAATGCCGCGTCAGCGCAAAAAAGAATGAAGGAACTTGAAACTCAATTACTATCCTGTGAAACGTACAGGACGCTAATTGATTCGCCTATCGTTGCAGGCCTGTTTCAAATGCATTTGAATTTACCCGCATTTGAAGAAACATGGGACCAGGGTTCGTTTATTAATGAAAAAGAACGAGCCCAACTTGAAAACAGGTTGCTGACAACCTTTGAAGCTGAACCAGTTGAGGATGGCATAGATCATCCGGCTGATAATATTATCAGAGATTTATTGGAAACCGGAGAAAACCAAAACATTCTCGACATGTTGCAGGCTTTTTCTTTGAATGAGTCGTATTCAAGTTTTGCAGCCTCAGTTCTGCGATGTTTAGGACGCCAACCTCATCTGGGGACTGTTGCCTGGCGCACAACTCTGGTGCGCGATGCTTTGTCCATAAACGATGTAGAGATAAGAGACGCCGCAATACAAGTGGCTGAGTTGTGGGCCGATAGAGAAATGCGTCCTGTTTTGGAGCAACATACTGAATCGGAGCCGTGGCTTCGAGACTACATCAGCGATGTGTTAACTGATTTGGGCGACTAGATGTATGTTTCTTGCACGGAAGATTACGCGCGCCAAGTGGGAGTCCAAGCCTGGTTTATCCGAGGATGAAATCTCTGCAGATGCAATTACCAGCGACCTAAGGACACAAAATAACACTCTATCCTTCTGGCGATGCGATATTGCGGAACAGAATAAACTCGAAGAGGCAGCGCTAGCTATAGCTGCAGGACGTGATTCGATTGACAGGCTTGATATTGTTTGGTTGGCTGATGATGATTTACGGGAAGATGGTCAAACTCTCGAGAACACTGAAGGGCGTACACCTGCCATTGAACTGTCCAAGCGACATGTTGATGTATGCAGACTCGATTATCTCAGACTTGGTAAAATTGCTTATTGCATTGTTAAAGCTTTGAAAGAAAACCGCTATCAACGGCTAACAAAAAACCATGTTAGAAAACTCCTGACATCAGCTGTGGGACAAGGACGCATCGACATTAATGATCTTGGGGTTAAAGTTAAAAAAGAATTACTGGAATTCCTTCAGAGAGAAAAATAACGGCAAATTTATGACACATCCGGCTTAATCAGCCCCCAGTCTCATATCCTCCCGACCCTCCCACAACGCCCGCCAGTGGTTGACCATGTAAAATGGTATGGACAGTACCGGCTTTTCATATTGCAGTGGCGCGGTTGATATTTTAATTCCCCATTCCTGGTGTTTTTCCTGGAGAAACAGGTGCAGACTTTTCAGTCTGCCGGTTTTTCCCGCTTTTACTTCTACCGGTACCAGGTCGGTATCGGACTGGCAGACATAATCAATCTCGGCGCTGCTGTTTTTGGCCTCCCTGGCCCAATAATACAGCGCCGGTTTGTCGAAACAGTCCTGGCTGGCGATGAGTTCCTGTCCTACGAATTGTTCCATTAATGCCCCCCGGTAAATCTTCATAAGGTCTTTTTCCAGGATAATATCCGAAGCCAGGCCGCATAGATTTTGCATCAAGCCGACATCTAGAAACAGTACCTTGAAAAAACGTTCGTTGATGTTTGCTCCGAGGGGCAAACCCTCCGCAGAGGATCTGATCACTTTGTGATAGACGCCGGCCAGCGCCAGTAAATCCAGAGCGTTTTTTGTATTTTTTGACAGTTCGTCGGGGTCCACCCTGACGTATTTGAATTTGTGACCCACCTGTTGCACAGCGGATTGAAAGACCTTGCCGATGTGTTCCAATCGTCCGAATTTTACATACTTGTTGAAATCATCCCGGTAGGTTTGCAGTAGTGAGGTCTGAATACGGCGACAGCGCTCATAACTGCCGGACTGCCGGTATTCTGCCACGACTTCCGGCATCCCGCCGATCAGCAGGTACTCTCTTACCCTGTTGAGCATCGCATTGTGAACAGCCGGTTCCGTGAACAAAGCCCGATCATGCGCAAGCGCTTCCACTGCTGACTCCTGTCCTTGGGCAAGCAGAAATTCCTCAAAACTCATGGGCTTCATATGAAGGTATTGCACACGTCCCACCGGCATCGAAAACCCGCTTGCGTTCAAGGCTAACTCCAATAATGAACCTGCTGCAACCACATGAAGTTCCGGCGTTTGTTCATAAAAATAACGCAGGGCAGCAACAGCTTTGGGAAATGCCTGGATCTCGTCAATAAACAATAATGTTTTGCCGGGAACTACCTTTTGTCCAGTCAGTATTTCGACCTTGTTCAGTATCTCCTGAGGCTTCATGCTGTTGAATATCTCCGCAACCTGAGGCTCCGCTTCTAGATTGATAACGGCCATATCGGAGAATTCCTGTTTTCCGAACAGGCTCACGGAATAAGACTTGCCTACCTGGCGCGCGCCACGAATTAATAACGGCTTGCGTCGGGAATCATTTCGCCAACCTCGCAGCACAGCATCAATAGAACGCTTCATGGTTGGTGTCACCGGAAATGAAAAAGGCAATATACTGCTGAGCAGTCAAAAATACAAGGTATAAAAAGAGTTTTAGAGACTGTAATACAAGGTAATAAAAGAGAGGAATTTTCGAAAATACCGTACTGGAACAGATTTATCTGCATGAGCATGGCCGCGTCCGGGCAGAAATCCGGGCTCAAGAATTTGAGCTCAAACCAGAAATTCCTTATATCTTACCCAACGCCCTCAATATTCTCTCCGGTGTGAACGGTTGTTCGGTCACCTCGGCGCCGAAGGGTTCCAGCGCGTCATTAATTCCGTTCATGATGGCGCCACAGACCGCGATGATACCGGCTTCGCCGCAGCCTTTTGCGCCCAGTTGTGTCGCTTGGGTGGGTGTTTCGATATGGCCGACTTCGATGTCAGGCATCTCCCCGGCCATGGGCAGCAGGTACTCAAACATGTTGCCGTTCAACAACTGTCCGCTTTCATCGTAAACGCACTCTTCGTACAGGCTGGAACCGATGCCCTGAACAATGCTGCCGCGCAACTGTTCCACCACCAGTTTCTCGTTGACGATGCGGCCGCAATCGTCCACCGCCCACACTTTGTGCAGCGTGACCAGGCCGGTATTCACGTCCACTTCCAAGGACACACCGAGAGCGCAATTGGCATACACCATGAGTTGCTGGCGTTGGCTGTAATGGCGGGTCACGATTAGTTCCGGCTCAAATTCAGCCGGTAGCGTGTGCGTATTGAAATGGACTGTATTACCAATCTGCGCCAGGGACGAAACCTTCCCGTTTGTCTCCAGGTTGATGATGTCGCCGTTGCATATGGTGAGTATATCCGCCGGCTGTTCGAGGACTGCCGCGGCCACTTCCAGTATTTTCTCCCGCATCTCTGTCGCCGCCAGCAGGCATGCCTCGCCGGCGATGGCTGTGCCCCGGGAAGCCCAGGTGCCGCCGCCGAACGGGGTGGTAGCGGTGTCGCCCATGACGACATTGATATCATCCCGCGACATACCCAGGACCGAGGACACGATGGATGTCACCACAGCCTCGCCGCCTTGACCCTGGTCGGTCAGGCCCGTGGCGCAGGAGATGTTGCCATCCGCCTCCAGGCGCAGAGTACAGGCGTCCCTCGAACTGATCGGCGCGCCGCCTGCGGCGTACAGGGCCGGGCTGGGCGAGGTGCCCTCTACCACGGTTGTCAAGCCGATACCCCGGTAAATGTCTTGCTTGCGATCCGCATCGCGTTGCCGGCACAATCCGCGGTAATCCATCATGCCCAGCAGCTTGTCCAAGGAGGCCTGCTGGGAGAGACACTCCAGATACTCGCCGGAGATGCCGGTAACCGGGTAGGCGTCATCCTTGAATAGATTGCGTTTCCTGATCTCTGCCTTATCCAGTCCGATCGTCCTGGCGGCTGCATCGACCATGCCTTCCGCCACCAGACTGGCAACCGGCATGCCTACGCCACGGTATTGGCCGGTACTGACTTTGTTCTGGTAGACCAGCGCCGCGCGGGCGCGGTACTGTTTCAGGTCATAGGCCAGGGGCGTGCAAATGGCGACCAGCAGGGGTTCGATTACACTGGTGCGGGGATGGATCAGATAAGGCCCGGCCCCGGCCAGGTCGTCCACTTCCAGGGCTTGGATGGCTCCGTCTGTATTGACTCCCATCCTGGCTTTTACCCTGTGCCCCCGGGCGTGGATGTCGGACACGAACGATTCCAACCGGTCGGCAACGAACTTCACCGGCCGGCCAATCAACATGCTGATCGCGGCAGTGGCTATTTCGTCGGAGTAAACATGGAGTTTCAGGCCGAAACCGCCGCCGATATCCGGACAGATGATGCGCACATTTGCTTCTTTAAGGCCCAGTTGCCGGGCATAGATATAGCGTTGGATGTGGGGAACCTGGCTGGTGAGGTACAGAGTCAGGTGGCGTCTGGCTGGATCATAATCGGCGATGGCGCCACGGGGTTCCAAGGTGACACCGGTTTGCCGGTTCACCTCGAATGTTCTCTCTATAACCACATCAGACCCGGCTATGGCTTTATCCACTCCATCCGAATCGATGTTGATGGACCAGGCAAGATTCGTCTTAAGTTCAGGATGGACCAAGGGCGCATCCGGTCTGAGCGCGGTTTCCGGGTCTGTGACCGCCGGCAATTCTGTGTAATCTACCTCGACCTGTTCCGCCGCATCTTCGGCAATAGCTCGTGAGCTCGCAACGACTGCCGCTACCGGCTCGCCTTGCCATCGAACCACATCCGTGGGCATGGCCGCTTGCGGCGCGCTGTTCATTTCCCCCAGGTTGGTCAGCCGCGCGTGCCAGGGGCGGCACACCCGCGCCAGTTCCCTGCCAGTGAAAACATGGTTGACTCCGCTTATCTTCAGCGCTGCCGCGGTATCGATGCCGACAATTTTTGCATGGGCGTAGGGACTGCGCACAAAACTGATATGCAGCATGCCGTTGACCGAGATATCGTCCAGGTAGCGTCCTCGACCCTGGACGAACTTGCGCGCTTCCGGTCTGGCAATATCCGGATCAACTTCGCGCCCCCCAGGTCTGGCGGCGTCAGGATCAATGCTGCGCGGGTCAGGCACCAGCAACCTCCGCGATCGCGTCGATGATGGCGTGATAGCCAGTGCAGCGGCAGTAGTTGCCGGACAGGAACTCCCGGATCGCGGCCCGGTCTGTGCCGCCGCCGTTGGCCAGGTATTCCGCTGCGGTGATCAACATGCCGGGCGTGCAGAATCCGCACTGCGCGGCATTGTGCTTGAGAAATGCTGCCTGCAGCGCAGCCAGTTCGCCGCTCCCGGTCATGCCTTCTATGGTGTCCACGCGCTGACCATGGGCCTGGGCCGCCAGGGTCAGACAGGAGCGGGCAATGCGCCCGTCAAGGCTGACCGTGCAGGCGCCACAGATGCCCTGTTCGCAGCCGACATGGGCGCCAGTCAGTCCTACACGGTGACGCAGAAAATCTGCCAGACTTTCCCGCGCCGGCGCATCGGCCTCGACCAGTTCGCCGTTGACCGTCACGGACACAAAAAAATGTGGCTCTTTATCTTTCATCAAGTCAGAGTTTTTCACGCAGCTCCTCAATAACTCCTCTCAGATAATGTTTTGCCAGATGTTGTTTCATCTCAGCGCTCATGTGCGTGTCGCCGGCAATATCCACATCATCGGCCAGAACGGCGATGGCCTGTTCTATGCGTTCGTTCGTCAGTGGCGTGTTCACCAGGCGTTGCGCGACACCGGCGGCCAGCATGGGAGTGTTGGAGACGGCAAAAAACACCGGGCTGAACGAACTGAACTGACCGTCTTCAAGCTCCGCATTAACAGCCAGCCCGGTAGAGGCAAAGTCGCCCTTGCGCCGCACAAACTCGCGGAAGGCGCAGACTGTCGTTTCTCTGGCGATAGGAAAAGCTATCGAGCTTAGCAATTCGTTTTCCCGCAGGTCTGTTTCATACAGGTCTCTGAAGTAATCACGAGCGCGAGTGTCTCTGGTTCCTTGCCTGTTCTGAATAGTGATCATCGCATCCAGGGCGACACAACAGGCAGGCAGCTCCGAGGCCGGATCAGCCAGCGACACATTGCCGCCTAGAGTCCCCCGGTTGCGAATGGCGGCATGGGCCACATGCGTGATAGCTTTTGCCAACAGGGGAGTGTGTCTTGAAACCAGTTCCGACCGTTCGAGTTCCGCGTGCCGCGTTAGCGCGCCTACTCGCAACATGCCGTCCGTTAATGTAATCCCCTTCAGTTCATCCAGATCGTTGATGTCTATGAGCAGGTCGGGCGTTGACAGGCGCATATTAAGAGTGGGATTCAGGCTCTGTCCTCCTGCAAGGATTTTGGCGGAACCTGCCTGATGTTCAAGCAACTCAAGGGCCTGGTCTACGGACTGCGCCCGGACATAGTTGAATTTAGCCGGTTTCAATGTGTGTATTTACCTTTCCATGTTGGCATCGTGAGGGGATATTCTTGTAAACGAATAGGTTAAACTCTTCCGTTGTTGTCCGCAGTTCCTTCAATTGCTTCGCATATGTTTCCAGCCAGCTTATCCCAGATGGCATCGGCTTTTTTCATCATCATGCCAGCTCCGTATTTGCCCAAGCGACCGGTGATGGATGATTCCGAACTGCAATATACCTCGGTAGAGCCATCTTCATTAGGGGTCAGGCGGACGATATTGTGCGCCGTCAATATGCTGGCGCGGGTTCCTTCCTCGCCGCTGGTTCTGGAAATGATTTCCAGCGGCGGTGTCTCCTCAATGATCTCCAGGTTCAGGTTGAATTTTGCCGAGATAGGGCCAACTTTGACAACCACATGGGCTTTGTAACGCGTCGCATCGACGGCTGTGATTGTCTTGCAGCCTGGTATGCATTGCGCCATTTTTTCCGGGTCTTTGGCAAAATCCCAGACTGCTTGCGGGGCTGCCCGAACGGTGAAAGTCTTTTCAACTTTCATGAACGCGATTCTATACGCAGGTGACGCAGAGTTAACCGCGAATGGTATCTGACACGGGCGAGACGCCCGCACCCCCATAAACGATTCCTCTGGAAACGGGAATCCAGTTGATTACGGGTCGCTTTAACCTGTGTCATCTGTGGATTGCAGCGCCCTGAGCGCTCGCTCCGGCGTGACTGGAATTTCGTTGATGCGCGCGCCGGTCGCGTGTTTTATCGCATTGGTGACAGCGGGCGCCGGCCCGACCGCGCAAATTTCACCGACTCCCTTGGCGCCGAACGGCGCCGTGTCTTCGGGCGTCTCAATGATCAGGGGATGAATCTTGAGCGGGACATCCGCCATGCCGGGTATTTTGTAATCCATCATGCTCGGGTTGAGCATACGGCCGTTGTCCCACAACATTTCCTCTGTCAGGGCATAGCCCAGCATTTGCGCGATGCCGCCCTCTATCTGACCCTCAACCGAGGCGGTGTTGATGGCGCGGCCTACATCATGGGCTGACCAGAACTCCAGAACTTCCACCTGTCCGGTTACTTCGTCGACCTCCACTTCGGCAACCTGCGCGGCGAAGGTAAAGATACCGATGGCGTCAGGCATTAGCGCAAACCCGCCCAGCGTCATGCGCTTGGGATCCATGCGTTCTTGCGGTGTGTACAGCCAGTTGTGAGATCCCATGATCGGGCCGCCCGTTTCCCACATCGCCCTGCCGGCCACTGCCGCAAACGGCAAGACTGCGTCCGGCGACCCTTTCACGCCGACCATCCCGCCCTGCCTGAGTTCCAGGTCGGCGCTATCGCACTCGAATATCTCACTGGCATGACGGTATACCTGTTCCCTGACCTCGTCGCTGGCCTGTTTCACTGCAACGCCGATCACGTAGGTGTTGCGACTCGCCGCGGTCTGGAACTGGAAGGGCGATGAATCCGTATCCGGCGCGGCAAAATTGACCTGATCCATGTTCAATGCCAGCGACCCGGCCACGATCTGGGTCAGGATCGTATCCGATCCTTGGCCGATATCCACGGCGCCGCAGTTCAGCGAGACGCTGCCGTCTTCATTCAGCAACACGTTCGCGCCGGCGCCGGCCAGGCCGGAGATATGGCTCACGGCAGCCACGCCGATACCGCGCCGTTTACCGGGCCGAGCCGGCAGGCTACCATTTCGTTTTGCGTCCCAGCCCGATGCGCCCCTGACCTTCTCCAGGCAAGCGCGTATCGTGGCGTTTTCAATGGTTTTGCCACAGAAAAACTTGTCATCCTGTTCCAGGGCATTTTTTATGCGCATACCGATCGGGTCCATATTCAGTTTTTCCGCCAGCTCATCGATCTGCGATTCGCTGGCGAAGCTGGCCTGGGGATTGCCGAAGCCCCGGAAGGCGCTGGCCCGTGACAGATTGGTGTAAACCGCCCAGGCTTCCGCCCGCATATTGGGGATGCGGTATGGGCCGCGGCTGAAGAATGCCGCTACCGGCGAGACTTCCGGGCTCTCATCGGCATACGCGCCGCCGTCGAGAACGATCCGGCAGTCGCGCGCGATCAGAATGCCGTCTTTTGTGGCGCCGGTCTTCATGTAGATGACGCCGCCGTGGCGCCGCTTCATCATGGTCATGTCGTCTTCGCGCGAGTAGGTGAGCTTGACCGGCCGCCCCGTTGCCTGGGCCAGCAACGCGGTGATGGGTTGGTTGGTAAACTCGCACTTGCCGCCGAATCCGCCGCCGATACGCGGCGCAATCATGCGGATTTTCGACATGGGCAGGCCCGTGGCCATGGCGGTGTACATCTGAGAGCGGGCCACCCCCTGGGTCGAGGACCATAAGGTGATTTTACCGCTGCTGTCCATTTCCGCCACGGTGGAACTAGGTTCCATGTAGGCATGATACTGGGCCGGCAGGCGGTACTCGCCTTCCACGACCACATCACATTCGTCCCAAGCCGCGTTCGGATCGCCTTCCATGAATTCGGTATAACAGATGGCGTTCGGTTCCTTGGGCAACTCGTACATGCAGGGGTATTCATCACGTTTTTCGTGAACGACCGGCGCGTCCGGTTCCAAGGCCTTTATAACATCAAACACCGGTTCCAGTTCTTCGTATTCAACCTCGATCAGGCGCAGGGCCCGCCTGGCGGTGTTCAGATCGACCGCGGCCACCGCGGCCACCGGATCGCCCACATAGCGAACCGTGTCCGTGGCCAGGGGCAACTGGTCCTTGATGAACATACCGATGTAGTTCAATGGCAGGTCGGCGCCGGTGAGGACGGCTTTCACGCCTGCCAACGCTTTTGCCTGGGAAGTATCGATGGACAGGATCCGGGCATGGGCGTAATGGCTACCCAACAGCGCCGCGTGCAACATGCCGGGGCGGCTAATATCGTCGGTATATATCGCCCGTCCGGTTGCCTTGTCCGGGCCTTCTATACGCGGGACGGAGGCCCCGATAATCTCGTTGATGTGCAGGTCATCAGCCAGGTTTGCGCTCATGTCAGTTCTCTTCTGTTAGCTGGGGGCAGTCCGAATATGTTATGGACAGCAACCACCTATCCGACGGCAACATGCGAAACGGAGTAAGGTCAAGTCTCTCTCCCCTTCATGAAATCAGTCTGGTTACGCCTCGGCGCCAACCAGGGATGAAACAGCGTCAGCGATTTTCACATAACCGGTACAGCGGCACAGGTTACCGCTCAATTCGCTGCGTATCTCCTCAAGAGTCGGATTGGGATTCCGGTCCAGCAAGGCTTTTGCGGAGATGATCATGCCGGGGGTGCAGAAGCCGCACTGCAGGCCATGGCGCTCGATGAACGCGCGTTGCACGGGATGCAGGTCTCCGTCGCTTCCCAGCCCTTCGATGGTGGTGATCTCTCGTTCCGTCGCCGCCACCGCCAGCATCAGACAGGCGCGCATGGGCTCGTCGTCCACCAGCACCGTGCAACTGCCGCATACTCCGTTGTTGCAGCCGCATTTGGTTCCGGTCAGGGACAGATCTTCGCGCAAGATCTGGAGCAAGGTCCGGCGCGTATCAGTTGTTACATCATGCAGGTCGCCGTTAATGGATAAGCTTATGGATTGTTTATCAGTCATGGTTGCTTCCTGTTAACCGCAGATCGTGTGATGTTTCCGTCTCATGGAAATTCAAAAATACTTTTGCGCCCATTATATAGACCAAGTTCCAAACAAGTCCATTCCCTAACCCATCATTACTTCCCGGACCCTGTCCGGCGTGAATGGGATATGGCGTAAGCGTTTCCCGGTCAATGCGGCAAATGCGTTGGCCACGGCCGCGGGCGCCAGGATCGAACCGGTCTCGCCGACGCCGGTGGGTTCGCCGTCACCGCTCAGAAGTTCTACCCGTACCGGTGGCGCATCGGCGATACGCGGCACCGCATAATCGTTGAAGTTTCGTTGTTGAATCAAGCCGTTCTTAATCGTAATCCGTTCCGACAGGCAGTAGCCCAGTCCGTGGATAATGCCGCCTTCCAGTTGCGCTTTGACGTTGTCCGGCTGGATGGCAAGGCCGACATCGGCAGCGACCCACATGTTGTGCGCGATGATCGTTTCCCGTTGCCGGTCGTAAGAAATTTCAGCGATGGCCGCGGCCACGGTATCCACGTAGTGAGTATAAGCGATTCCCAGCGCTCGCCCAGCGCCTGTGCGTTGCCAGTCGGCCATCCCGGCAACAGTTTCAATGATGCGCTTGCCCCTTGTTGAGTGACGCAACAGCCTTAACCGGAATGCAACCGGGTCGGAATCGAGGCGTTCGGCCAGTTCGTCCATAAACGATTCGATAGCAAAGTTATTGGGAGTGGCCCCAACACCGCGCACGGGATAGAGGCGGACGCCGGTATCAATCCCGATATGTTCAACCAGCCGGTTCGGCAGGTCGTAGGCATTGGCTGTCCCTTGCTCTGCGCTACGGTGGGATGATCCAAGCATGGAAGTCACCGGCGCCTTGCCGAATGCCTCGTAACTGGGCCGGTCCAGCAGCTTGATGGATTCGTCACTGGCCACCCGGTGCTGCCAGGCCGAAATATTGCCTTGGTTGTCTATGCCGGCGCGCAGGTAGTGAGCTGTTATCGGCTTAAGATGCGCGCTGCGCAGGTCGTCTTCGCGGGTCCACACCACTTTTACCGGCCGTCGCAATGTCTGCGACAGCCAGGCGGCGTCCACCACGAAATCCATGGACGGCACGGTGCGTCGCCCAAAGCCGCCGCCCAGCAGGGAGCGGTTCAACTTCACGCCGTCAGGCGAAATATCCAGCGTCCTAGCCACCGCGTCAACCGTGTTCGCCGGCGCCTGGGTTCCGGCCCATATTTCGGCTTTTTTTCCATCGTTGCTGACCGAGACCACGGCATTCAACGGCTCCATCTGCGCGTGGTAGACGTAATCCGTGCGAAATTCTGCTGAATAGACCTGTGTTGCCGCGTCGGCAAGAGAGGAAATATCTCCTTGCGCGTCCCAGGGGAAACCGTTTCTGGACAAGTCCTGCGCCGCAGAGATATGCTGCCGCATCGCCTCCTCGCTGTCAAAATGGCGCATGCCTTCCACTTCATGCCAACTGATATCCAGCCGCGCGCGAGCCTTCAAGGCAGCAGGATAATTTGTGGCAACTACTGCCACGGCCTCGGGCCGTGTCAGCACATCAATGACGCCTTTTATAGCGCGCGCCCCGCGTTCGTTGATAGTCTGAACGGTGGCGCCTTCAACCGGCGCTCTCGATACTGTCGCGTAAACCAATCTCGCAGGCCGGGCATCCATGCTGTATTGCGCCGCGCCGGTAGCTTTTTCAGGCAGGTCGCGGCGGGGTATGTGTTTGCCCACCAGACGGTAGTTCTCCCGGGACTTGAACTCCAGGGGCGCAGCGTCTTCAATCGGCGCATGCGCGTGCGCGGCAACATCACCGTAGCTGAGCGCCCGCCCGGTTTTTTGGTGAAAAATCATGCCGGCTTCGGCGCTTAATTCGGATACGGGCGCCCGCAACCGGTCTGCAGCAGCGCGTAGCAAAACCTGCCGCGCCTGCCGGCCAAAGCGGCGCAGGCGTGGGTAGTAATTAGCTATCGAGCGGCTGGAAGTGGTGAAGATCCTATCCAGGAACAGTGGGTCGCCGTAGACCTCACCAAAGGATACAGAGGATTCGATGCGCACCTTGTCCCAATCCACGTCCAACTCCTCCGCCACGATGACGGGAAGCGCGGTCATCACGCCTTGTCCCATTTCTGCGGCGGGATTGATGATGGTGACAGTCCCGTCAGTAGAAATATTCACATAAGCATTGAAGGTAGTGGTTCTGGGATGGGTTGCGTGGTTGGCGCTCCGGCTGAAACCGAACGGTTGGACGAAAGCCAGGCAGAACGTCAAGCCGCCGGCCTGTTTCAGGAATTGTCGTCGGGTCGCGGGCCTCATCCGCATTGCGCCGAAAATCTTAACCCGTCAGCCAGATAGCTGTGTCATTATCAATTCCTGACTCATCAATGTTTTCCGGATGCTGCATGGCGTTCCAGCGCCTCGTCCACGGCCCGTTGCAACAGCCCTGGAATGATCGCGCGCCGATACTCGGCGCTGCCGCGCACGTCATCCATCGGATCAGCCGCCTCCATCAATATCTGACCGGCCTGCCGGATGACCTCTACTGTCAACTCCGAGCCGATCAGGATTGCGTCGGCCTCGTCCAGGTGGATGGGGGTTGGACCTGCGGATCCGATCGCTACCCTGGCATAAGCGCAGGTATCGGCATCCATGGCCAGCGCCAGAGAAACAGACAATGTCGCGTAGTCGCCATGAGTGCGGCTGAATTTCAGATGTTTGCCGACCGCGTGCGCCGGTTCCACCGGGATCAAAACGGCGCTGAGGATCTCACCTTCTTCCAGCGCGGTTTCCAGGAAATCGAGGAAAAATTCATCGGCCGGGATCTGTCTGGTTCCCGATTGGCCGGCAACTTCGAGCACGGCGTTGGCGGCAACCAGGGCGCCGGGGAAATCGGCATTGGGGTCGGCGTGGGCTACCGCGCCGCCGATGGTGCCCATATTGCGCACCGCCGGGTGGGCAATCTGACCTGCGGCGTCGCGCGCCACCGCGGCATTGCCGGTCAACCGCTCATCAGCGGCGATTTGTGTATGGGTGGTCATGGCGCCGATACGGAAGTGGCCGCCTTCCCGACTGATCCCGGCGAGTTCGCGGATTTGCCGCAATCCGACCAGGGTGGAAGGTTCCACCAGGTCTGCATTCAGCATGGCCACCAAGGTGGCTCCGCCCGCGAGACAGCGGGCCTCAGCGTCTGCGGCCAGTATCTCAAGCGCCTCGGACAGACTGGCAGGTTCGATGTATTTCATAAGCAGTTCCGGACGAGTCGAAATTATTATAAAGCGCTGAACAAGATCATTATTTTCTGCCGGTTATTCGCGTACAAGATTACTGATAAAATTATCAATAATTGTGTACACTGTCAGCGCGAACTATTATAACGATATCTTTGAAGCATTTAATACCCAGATAATGAGAATTCATAATTACCTCTGAGGTGTCAACGGCACAAAGATATTTTCGTGCTCTGAACATATCAATAGTAACCGGAAAGAGTACCGATCCTTACATAATAAATTGAGGGGGTGTCTTATCATGTCATACATGGGCATTTCAGGTTTATGCGGGAGAGTTGCTATAGCCATATTGTTGGCAGGTTTTATCCAGCCGGCACTGGCGCAAGGGAGCGGCATTTTGGAAGAGGTGCTGGTTACCGCGCAGAAGCGGGAACAGTCCATCCAGGATGTAGGCATCGCCATCACCGCGTTCAGCGGCAACCAGTTGCGGGAGATTGGCATCGTCAATAATACGGAACTGGCTCGTTACAGCCCCGGCGTTTATATTTCCGGGCCTGGCGGCGGCGACCAGCAACAGTTCACCATCCGCGGCGCCACCCAGAATGATTTCGGCGACCACTCCGAGGCGCCGAACGCGATTTATGTGGATGAGGTCTACCAGGCCGCCCAGCAAGCCCAGTTGTTTGCCACCTATGATATGCAGCGAGTGGAAATCCTTAAAGGCCCTCAAGGGACCTTGTTCGGTCGTAACGCCACCGGCGGACTGGTACATTTTTTGACCAATAAGCCCTCCCAGGAAACCGATGGGTTTCTCGATGTGACATATGGCCGGTTCGACCAGGTCCGGGTTGAGGGCGCGGCCAGTGGCAGTTTGTCGGATACAGTATCCGGTCGCCTTTCAGGCATTTATAGTAAACATGGCTCGATGTATCACAACAATATCGAAGAGGTCGGCATCCCGCCCACGCCAGCGGTCCTGCAGGCCTTTGGCCGCGGTCCTGAGTTAATGCCTGACCCGGATGACTTCAACGATTCCTGGAGGGAGGAAACCTGGTCCACGCGCGGCCAACTGCTGTTTGAACCCAATGACGATATGAATTTCCTGGTCAAGGGACAGTACGCCAAGCAGAAGTTCGGCGGTTGGGCCTACCAGGGCGTGCCGTCCGTGGCGTTTGTCGACGATACCGATGGGGACGGGGCGTTTGACGATACGGTGAATACCCGCCTGCAAAGTGACGTGCGCACGCTTTGCGAGGCCATAAACGTGAATACAGGAGGGTGCGAAAACAGTGTTTTCGACGGAGATTTTGACGCGGTCAGGCCCAATGATCAAGGCGACCTGTTCGGCAGTTTCGAGCCGGGAGGCAGGGATGGACTGGATGTCAACCTGGATCATTCGCCCAAGGACGCAAACTCAATCCGACTGTGGAGTATATCCGGCAAGTTGGACTGGGACCTGGACTTCGCCAAGTTGGTCGCGGTAAGCGGTTATTCCAAAATGAAACAATACCAGGGCGGTGACGTCGGCGCTGCCCCCACGCCGCGCTCCAATTTCATACGCCAGTTCGAAAGCGAATGGTTTACCCAGGAGATTCGGCTGGAAGGGGAAGCGCAGCGGTTCCGCTGGATTGCCGGCGCTTACTATTTGCATATCAACACTAGCTCGGCCCAGGGGCTGGAGGATAAGCAAGGCGGGATCAATACCTTCGGCGGCCTGTTCTTCGGACCGGTATTCAACACGACCACTGGAATCCCGCTCGGATTCCCCGGCGCCGGCACGCCACTCAACCTGATTACGGGTGAACAGGGCTTTGGCGTCGGTGGCGATACCTACCTGGAGGCCACTACTGATGTCGATCTGCAAACCGACTCCTATTCCGTGTTCGGCCAGATCGACTATGACCTGAGCGATCAGTTAATGGTCAACCTGGGGTTTCGCGCCATCATCGAGGAAAAAGACTATTCCTATACCAACCGGTTGTATTTTAACGATAGGGATGGCCGCACCGACGGCGCGGCGTTTTACGGCGCGCAGCCATTGGGCGTGATTTTTGCGCCGGCGATTCCCATCGAATTTCTGCCGCCGTTTTCCGACACCTCATCAGACTTTCTCTGGTCCGGCAAGGTACAGCTTAACTATACCCCCAACGACGATCTGTTGATTTACGCAGGTGTCAACCGCGGCGTGAAGGCCGGCAATTTCAACGGTCCCTTACTGACGCCGCTGACCCAGGATGAATATGGCTATGATGAGGAGATACTCTGGGCTTATGAGGCCGGTTTCAAATCCGCCCTGGCCGGGGGCAAGGCGCGCTTGAATGTTTCCGGGTTTTACTATGATTATAAAGATTACCAGGCGTTCCAGTTTGTCGGCACATCGGGGGCCGTATTCAATGCCGATGCCGAATATTACGGTTTCGAGGTCGAAGTCCTGACCACGCCAGTAGATAACCTGGATATCTGGCTGGGCCTCAGCTATATCGACACCGAGGTCAAGGACCTGGAAGTGGCGGATAATGTGTACCGCAACGTGGAGCCCACTTATACCCCCGATCTGCAGTTCTCCGGGGTAGGCCGGTATACCATTCCGAATGTTCTTACTGGCTCCGTCGCCCTGCAACTGGACGGCACCTTCGCGGATGACGCCTGGGGTAATATCAATAATTTCGACAGCCACAGGCTGCCCTCCAACTGGATCGGCAATGCCAGTCTCACCTGGCACAGCGCTGACGGCCACTGGCAGGTGACCGGTTTTGTCAGGAACTTCACCGACAGCCGGGCGCAGAACAGCGCCTTTGACCTGGCCATCGTCGACGGTTCGGACGAGCAATCATTTGAGAAACCGCGCCGCTATGGGGTGAGTTTGCGGTATAACTATTGAAGCGGGAATTAATAAGAGGTCGCCCCCCGTTTTCACGGGGGCAGGCTCTTCGGGCGACACAGAATTAGACTGGATTCCCTCTTTCGAGGGAGTGTTACGGCGCAAAAAAGTCCAGTACGACCCGTTCAAACTCCGCCTGATGTTCCACCTGGGCCCAGTGGCCGCAGCGCTGGAAGATGTGCATACGGGCATTCTGCATTCTTTTCAGCATCTGCAATCCGACTTCCAGGGCGCCGCCCTTGTCTTCCTGGCCCCAAATCAGCAGGGTCGGGCAGGCGATTTGATCCAGTTCGGAATAGAGATCCCGGCGCGGCAAACCCAGCAGACGCATCTGTCCCGGGTCCTTGCTTGCCTCGAACCGTTCCAGCAGGGTCTCATCGCTGACCAGGGAGGGGTCGTATAAGAGACTTTCCACCAGGCGCCGCATCTTCTCCAGGGTCGCCCCTTCCCCGGCATAGTAATTGAAGATGTTTCTTAATGCTTCTTGGGGCTGTGGTTGAATGACGATGCCTGCGGAAGTGGGCTGGCTGCCGATCAGCACGAGGCGTTTGACCCGCTCAGGCTTGCAACGCTCCAGCCCGAGCGCGGCCTGGCCGCCGAGAGAGTTGCCGATAATGTCTACGGCGCCTTTGATGCCTAGCGCGCCCAGAAAATTGTCAATCATTATTCCCATGAAATCGAAGAAGTCCTCGTCGCAACCATCGGGGAATCCGGATTTGCCATAGCCCGGCATATCCATCATCAACATACGGCGTTTGTCGCCGGTAATGGCGGGGATGTTCTGCTTGAAGTTGCTCCAGGCGGTGGCGCCGGGACCGCCGCCGTGCAGGCATAGCGTTGGCTCGCCCGCGCCGGCATCGTTGTAATGGATATCCACTCCTGCGACGGAGACAAATTTACTGGTGGAAGTTTCGGTTATTTCAGTCATTGTTCTTTGTTCCTCTGGTTCGCACGCAAGCGCAAGAAACCCTGCCTAACTCAATTCTCCCACATATTGTTTCACTGCGTTGAAAATATTCTGGTAGCCGGTGCAACGGCATAGATTGGCAGATAGCATCTCAGTGATCTCAGGGTCGGTAGGCGCGGGATTCTGTTCCAGCATGGCAGCAATCAGCATAATGAACCCTGGGGTGCAGAATCCGCATTGCAGGGCGTGGTTGTCGCTGAATGCCCGTTGAAGCGGGTGCAGTTCGGTCCCATCGGCCATTCCCTCGATAGTCCTGATCGCTTTCCCTGCGGTTTGCACTGCGAACATCAGGCAGGCGCGTGCCGGCGCGCCGTCAACGATGATGGTGCAACTCCCACACACGCCATGTTCGCAGCCCACATGTGTGCCGGTCAGTCCGCACTCCTCGCGAATGACATCTGCCAGGGTTTGCCGCGCCTCCACGTTAACGTGGTAATCCCTGGCGTTGATATTCAGCTTGACCGGGACTTTATTGTCCATTGCCTGAATCCTGCGCCGCTTCCAGCGCGCGTCTGACGGAAGTTCTGACGAGCTGACGCCGGTAGTCAGCCGGTGTCTGAATATCTTCGATGGGTGTGATGATCTGCGCGGCGAGGTCGGAGGCCGCCCGGATTGTCTCCTCTGTAAGCCGCTGGTCTGTGAGCGCCTGTTCAACTTCCGTGAGTCGCCGCGGGACATCTTCTGCGCCGCCCACACCCAACCGCACGCCGGTCATCCTGTCCTCTACCTGAGTATACGTGACCAGGCACATCGCCAGGGCAAAATCTCCAGCTCGCCGGTTGAACTCGAAAAAACCGAAACGTGTCGCGTTGTCGGGGAGTGGCAGAAGCGTCGCGGTGATCATTTCATCTGGTTCCAGCGCCGTAACCATCGGGCCCTGAAGCAATGTCTCGGCGGGAATTTTCCTACTGCGATTTCGGTTCTGAGCCAGCGCCGATCCGCCCAGTGTAATGGCTGCAAGACACCATTCCGAGGCAGGGTCGGCATGGGCAAGACTTCCACAGAAGGTGCCGCGTAGGCGTATCGGGTAATGCGCGATATGTCTGGCAACCGTTGCCAACAGTTCACCCAGCGGTCCGGGGACAGCAGGTTGCCGGAACATGGCATGCCTGGCCAGGGCGCGCGCTACCAGCGACTGTTGCTCCACCTCAATGCCTTGCAGGGACGGGATATCATTGATGTCTACCAGGTGTGAGGGGAAGGCGAGGCGTAGCGCCATCATCGGAACCAGGCTTTGCCCTCCGGCAAGGATGCGGCCGTTATCTGGCGCGACCTCAGACAGGATGTCCAGGGCCTCCTCCAGGGTACCGGGGCGATGATAAGTAAAAGGCGCGGGTTTCATGGCAATTCACCGTCCAACGTTTCCTGCCGGTAAGCGTTATTGTCGATATCCGGCGTGCGCCAGTGTTCAGGTGGCGCGCTATTCGGGGCTGAGCGAATCAATTCCCAGAGCGCGGCTGGTCTGAGGGGAGACTGGTTGAGTTGCGCGCCCAAGGGCGTCAGCGCGTCCTCAACCGCAGAGACGATGGCAGCGGGTGTTGGCAGGCAGCCCGATTCGCCTACGCCCTTGACGCCAAGTTCATTAAACGGGGTCGGTGATTCAAGATGGAACAGTTGGACTGGCGGCATCTTATCCGCGCTTACCAGGAGGTAGTCGGCAAACGTGGTGGTAACGGGCTGCGCGTTTTCGTCAAAACCCATCCATTCAAATAAGGCGTTGCCGACGCCGTGCGCGATGCCTCCAAGAACCTGTCCGTCGACGATCATGTCGTTCAGCCGGCGGCCGCAGTCGTGGACGATCAGGAAACGCAGTATCGCGACCTGGCCGGTATCGATATCCACTTCAACTTCCGCTATGGCCGAACCGTTGGCATACACCATATCATCGATGATCACGGACTCTGTGGCCTCCAGTCCCGGTTCCAGCCCGGACACGGGGAGTTTGAAGCCCGGCAGGCCGGATGCGGCGCGGGCCAGTTGCGCAAATGTCAGTCTTCTGTCGGGCGCGTTCTTGACGAATACGGTCTGGTTGTTAATCGCCAGATCATGCTCCGCCGTCTCCATGAGCTGGGCTGCGAGTTTAAACGCCTTGACCTTTACCGCTTTGGCGGCGGCATGAGCCGAGGCGCCGGCGATGACGGTCTGGCGACTGTTGAAGCCGCCGAAGCCCAAGGGCGTTGCATCCGTATCGCCGCAGATGACGTTGATTGCGGACGGGTCTACGCCGAGTTGTTCGGCAACGATTTGCGCCAGCATGGTTTGCGTGCTCTGGCCCATGGCCGTGGCGCCGCTGGCGACGACAATGTTGCCTGAGGCGTTGATGCGCACCGTGACTGTTTCATAAGGCCCGCGCCCGGTCCCCTCAACGAAATTCGCCAAACCTATGCCTATATGCCGGCCCTGTAGCAGGGCTGATTGCTGCTGCTCCTTGAACGATTCCCAGCCGGCGTGTTGTAACGCCAGTTCCTGGGTTGCCGGGTAATTGCCGCTATCCAGGATGACTTCGGTATCGCCACGCAGACGCAGAGACTTGCGGCAGGGCATCTGTTCTTTCCTGACCAGGTTGCGGCGCCGCAGCTCGGCGCGGTCAATGGATAATTTACCGGCAGCCCGGTCCAGCAGCCGTTCCATCACAAACACTCCCTGGGGTTGACCGGCGCCGCGCACCGGGGTAACCGGAACTTTGTTGGTGAGCGCCACGTAGACATCCAGGTGGTAGGCGGGGATATTGTAGGCCAGGGGCAGCGCGATACCGGAAGCATACGGCACATTCAGGCCGCGCGCCGTGTAGGCGCCGTGGTCATGCAGCAAGGCGCCGCGCACGCCTTTGATTTTAGCATCGGCGTCCAGCGCAATTTCTACGTCCCAATACTGGTCGCGTTCCTGGGTGGCGCTGAGGAAGTATTCATAACGGTCTTGTGTCCATTTCACTGGCTGTTGCAGCATGGTTGCGCACAGGGCGATGACCAGCTCTTCCGGATAGCACACCAGTTTCGGTCCGAACCCGCCGCCGACCTGGGGCGCGACTACGCGCACACTCTCGTCATTGCGACCCAGCAGGTCGCATATCACCCGCTTCACCCCATGGGGGCGTTGCGTGGATGTCCATAGCGTCAGGCGCGCAGTGGCAGGATCATAGTTGGCGAGCGCGCCCCGGCATTCAATGGAGTGAGCGCCGCCACGGTGCAAGTGGAAGGTTTCCCTGATAACCCAGCGCGCGTGGCGGAAGGCGCGCTCTGTATTTCCGTAGTCGAACTCGAAGGCGGCAGCCAGGTTGTGGGAGAGCTTTCGGTGTGCGGTCGGACTGTCTGCGCTGAGGGCAGCGCGACAATCGGCCGCGGCATCCAGGGGTTCATAGTCAATTTCGACCAAGTCTGCCGCGTCTTCCGCAGTGTAGCGAGAACAGGCAATCACCACTGCCACTGGTTCGCCCGCGTAGACCACTTCGTCGCCGGCGAGTACTTGCGGCTTGACATCGAGACGTATGCTGTTGCTTGGCAGACCCGTGGCCATCCTGGTATTGGTGAGCAGGGGTTGCAAGTCAGAGAGAGTGAGAATAGCTGTTACACCCGGAACCTTTGCGGCTTCCTCCGAGTTAATCCGGTTAACCAGCGCATGACTGTAAGGGCTGCGCACAAAAGCGGCGCATAATGTTTCGGGTAGTTGCAGGTCGTCAACAAACCGGGCCCTGCCTGTCAACAGGTCATGGTCTTCCAAGCGGCGAACCGGCGCGCCCGAACCGCTGTTTTTCGGGATCATCGGGAGAGAAATCCTAAATGTGGTTCAGCTCTTCAACCTCTTTCAACGTCATGACTTCTGTGTATTTCATTTTCAGGTCAAACAGGTTGGCTTCATGCTGCTCGACGGAACGATCACCGACGCAATCTTCGACGATCACCGGCTTGAAGCCGTGACACATGGCGTCAACGGCCGAGGCGCGCACGCAGCCACTGGTGGTCGCTCCGCTGATGAACAAAGTCCTGATGGTCTTCATCGCCAACGCGGATGCAAGGTGTGTTCCAAAAAATGCGGAAGGGAACTGTTTGCGTATAATCAGGTCGCCCGGCTTGGGCGGCAGTTCCGGAACGACCTGGCTGAGTTCGGAGGTTTCGGTGAAATCCAGGCATCCCGGCACTTTGTCGGTAAACACGTTGGCGTCAGAACCGTCATCGGAGTATACCACCCGCGTATAGCAGACCTGCCAACCGCGCTTGCGGGCCAACGCCAGCAATTTGCCGGTCTTCCCGATAGCCGGACGGATATTGCCGCCGCCGAACACCTCCGGGTCGGCAAAGCCGTTGATGAAATCCACTATCAACAATCCTGCCGGCGGCGTCAGCTCCAGGTTTTTACCAAAGCCTTGGCGGTCATAGACTGCCTGTTCCGATTGCTTGTTCAGGGTTTCCATAGCTACCTCCTCTACCGATTCAGCTTTTCAACAATGCGCGGGCTGCACAGTCTCCAGCGATTTTACCGAATACCGCCCCCGACATCAGCCCGGTCCCGCCAGGATAATTGAAATAAAACAGGTTGCCTACCAGCTCCCCGGCCGCGTAGAGTCCAGGTATGGGCTGGTAATCCGTGTTTAGCGCTCTTGCATTACTATCGATACGCAGGCCGCCAAAGGTGAAAGTCACGCCGCAGGTGACTCCGTACGCATGGAATGGCGGGCTGTCGATGGTATTGGCCCAGTTGCTCTTCGGGATGTCAAGACCGTTGGTTCCGCGGCCGTCCTTGACGTTGGGATTAAAAGGTACCGATGTCTGCACCGCCGCATTATATGCCTTGATGTGGGTCATGGCGCTGGCCGGGTCCACGCCATCGAGTTGCGCCAGCAGGCCCTTGAGGGTATCGGAGATAGCCCTGGTAACCTGTTTGATGCGGTACTCATCTCGCAACAGATGCAGTGTCTTGGCGTCAAATATCTGGTAGGCAAAGTTGCCCGGTTGCTCCAGTATGACCCGGCCGTATTTCGCATAAGTGTAGTTTCGGAAATCAGCCCCCTCATCGACGAAACGTTCCCCACGGGCATTGATCATGATGCCGAAAGGGTAGCTGTGTTTCTGGAAGGCATCGCCTACTGCAAGGTCACCGAATTCCGGCGCGTTCCGGTCCCAGCCTACCGCGTGACAACCAGACCAGTTGCCGGCTGGAGATGCGCCGATGTCCAAGGCCATGCGAATGCCATCGCCCACGTTGTAACGGCTGCCTCTGACCTTAGCCAGGTCCCAATTCGGGCCAAGATAACGAGCGCGCCATTCGCTGTTGGCCTCGAAACCGCCACTGGCAAGAACAGCGCTGCGGGCGTTGATGGCGTAGTTCCTGCCATTGTGGCGTACCAGCGCCCCGCACACCCGCCCATCCTGATGCAACAACTCCAGCGCCCGCGTCTCATACCGGATATCGATGCCTGCCTTGTTTGCAGCCCTGGTCCAGGCTTCGATCAGGCCGGGACCGCCGCCCGATGCCTCGACCGTGAGGCCGCCCCAGAATTTGAATTTTCCATTAACCTTGAACGCTTGACGGCCATATATCGGAGTAAAACGGATCCCCTTAGAGCGCATCCATAACAATGTTGAGCGACTGTTTTTAACCAGCAGTTCACACAGGTCGGGGTCGGTGCGGTAATCGGTCACCCGGCCCATGTCGTCAAAGAACTGATCTTCGCTATAGCTACCGAAATCCGTGTTAGCCAGCTCTTCCTCACTGAGGTCCGGCATAAAGGACTTCAGGTCTTCCACACCATCATAGGCCACCCTTATTGCGCCGGCGGTAAACCGGCTGTTGCCACCGGCCTCGTGTTCCGGCGAACATTCCAGCATCACTACTTTGACTCCATGCTCGCGCGCCGCCAGCGCCGCCGCAAACGCAGCATTGCCGGCGCCGACAATCAGCACGTCAGCAGATTGATCAACCATAGGTTTATCTTACAGGAATTTATGCGCAACCGATCGATGCCGGCGCCAACTTCAGGACATCCACAGCCAATTCAGGACACCCAGCAATGTCAGCGCCATCAGAAAATTGTGAGCATCCCGAAATCAAAGGTGTGCTGAATTAGAGATGGATCTCTTACTTTAGGGCACGGTTTTTGCCGGTAGGGAAACGATATGGTCACAAATGGCGCCGGGGCGAGTAAACCAGACTCTGTCGGCGTCGGGGTGATTAACGATGTGCAGTAGGATATCCCGCAGGCCGGCAAGACGGTAAGGCTGGCCTGAGACGAAAGTATGCAGGGCAAGACTGAAGACCAGAGGTTGGCTGGCGCTCTGGCGCAGTTGCTCATCGAAATGGGCAGTGACCATGCGGGTAAAGTCATCCGCGGTATGACGGCGCGTAAGTTGCGCCGGCGAATCGTTGATTTCGATGTGGTAGGGGATCGAAAGTATCGGGCCGGACCGGGTGGTCATCCAGAAGGGCTGGTCGTCTGCGCCCCAGTCAAGCAGGTAACGATAACCGGCCTCCTTAAGCAGGTCGGGCGTATGCGCGCTCTCGGAAATCCAGGGGCCCATCCAGCCGCCGGGGGTCTGCCCCTCGTGCCGGCGTATCGTTTCGGTGGTTTCACCGATTAACAGACGTTCTTCATGCTCCGAACAGCCAGCCTGTTCTTCGGAATTGGTGCGTCCATGGCCGATGAACTCGTCCCCGCGAGCGCGGATACGGGCGGGAATCTGTGGCGCGTAGTCGTAGACGGCAACATTCATCAGGTGACAGGCCGGCAGATCGAGCTCGTCAAACAGATCGAAAATACGCCAGATACCGACTCGCAGGCCGTAATCGCGCCAGGAATAATTGCGCACGTCCGGTGGCGTGCTCGGCTGGGTAGGGGTATGCCCCAGGCCTTCGCCGAAACTGAAATGTTCGATGTTCAAGGCGAAATAGACGGCCAGCCGTTTGCCATCCGGCCAGTGGTAATCCGGTCGTTCGGAAATGGGAGAGTAGGTGTACCGGTTATGAGTTTTCAGTTCCAAGCCGCTTGATCCGATATAGAATGGGCTACAGAATAATAGCGGAAAAATGAATAACCTGAAAATCACAACACACAGCGCGGCGCAACGGCGTGAATACCGTGCCGCGGGTTTTTGGCAAGATAAAACCCTGTTTCAGATCATTCAGGACCATGCCGGTAAGACGCCGGAACGGTTTGCCGTGCGCGATCGGCATCGCCGTTTTACCTATCGGCAGCTTATCTCGGCGGCAGAACGCCTGGCGATGGATTTGTCTGAAAACGGGGTTGAACCTGGCCAACAGGTGGCGGTCTGGTTACCGAATCGGTTGGAAACCGTGATTGTTCTGCTGGCCTGTTCAAGAAACCGCTATAGTTGCTGCCCTTCCTTACACCGCAATCACACGGTTGCGGAGATCATACAGATACTGGATCGTTTTCATGCTGCCGCGCTGATCAGCGAGAAGGGCTATGGCGCGGATGCGGACCGATGCGATGTCGATGCTGAACTGGCGCGCTTGAAGCATCCTCCCAAGCGCTATGCCCTGCAACCGCTCAGGTCGAACAATGCCGGGAGACCCGTTTTTGGTCATTTACTGAAGTCTCAGCCTCGCGCGGATTTTGCCGCGCTGCCGGCACAACCGGATCCCGACACACACGTCTACCTGGCGCTGACGTCGGGAACCACCGGCGCGCCCAAAGGCGTCATGCACAGTGACAATACTCTGCTGGCCAACGCCCGCGCCATGGCCGCGGACTGGCATTTCAGCGCTGCTTCAGTCATCTATACATTGAGTCCGTTGAGCCATAACCTGGGTTTCGGGGCTATGGTCAGCGCGCTGTACAGCGGGGCAGAGGTCGTGTTGAGTCAGCTTGCCCCGGGTGAATCCCTGGTTGATGACCTGCTCAGGACCGAGGCGACATTTATCTACGGTGTGCCGGCCCATGCCGTTGACCTGTTGATGGAGTTAAAGGAACCGGGGAACAAGGCGCCCGAAAAAATCACGGGTTTCCGTATATCCGGCGCGCAGGCGCCCGCAGATGTCGTCGCGGAGTTGCTGGACTATGGCATCATGCCGCAAACGGGCTACGGCATGACGGAAGCCCATTCCCACAACTATACCTTGCCTGACACTGTCCCTGAGCGGATTATCGGGACGGCAGGACGAGCCTGTCCCGGCTACCAACTCAAAATCTGGTCTCTCGATAACAATGATATGGAATTGGGTGTTGGTGAGGTCGGTCAGATTGGCGGGAAAGGGGCCAGCCTGATGCTGGGGTATTTTGAGGATGAAGCGGCTACGGCTGGTTCATTGAATTCGGACGGCTGGTTTATGACCGGGGACCTGGGCAGCCTGGACAAAGACGGCTATCTGCATATTATGGGGCGTATCAAGGACGTGATCATCCGCGGCGGCCATAACATTTACCCGGCCCGAATAGAACAGCTTGCCGCGCGCCACCCTGACATCGATAAGGCTGCTGCGATACCGATCCCGGATAAGCGTCTGGGAGAAAAAGTATGCCTGGTGATTAAACCGGCCAATAGTGTTGGTCCTGACCCGAAGCAAATTCTCAAACGTCTTGAGGATGAAGGATTGTCGAAATACGACATGCCCGAGTACCTGCTCGAGATTGATGACATGCCGATGACCCCTGGGGGCAAGGTTAATAAGCGTGACCTGCTTGCCTTAATCAACGCCGGTCGGGTCAATCCGCAACCGGTCAAGAGATAAGGATTATGCGAGCGGTCATCGTCACTGAATTTGGAGAGATTGAGGCGACCGGATTCGGCGAAATGCCGCAACCGTTGCCCGGTCCCGGTGAAATACTCGTCAACATCAAGGCTGTTGCGGTGAATTACGTGGACTTGTTGGTGATAGCGGGAAATTACCAGTTTCGTCCGGAGCGCCCGTTTGTGCCCGGCAAGGCCCCTGCCGGGGTGGTGGAAGCGGTGGGTGAGGAAGTGGACCAATTCAAAGTCGGTGACCGGATCCTGGCCATGGCGGAGGAGGGCGGCTATGCGGAACGGGTAAAGGTTGCCGAAGACCAATGTTATCGCCTTCCCGCCTTGATGTCTTTCGCCGATGCCGCGGCAATGGCGCTGGTTTACGATACGGCCTGGGTAGCTTTGCGGGACAGGGCGCGTATCCGGAAAGATGAGGTAGCGCTGGTTCTGGGCGCGTCAGGTGGTGTGGGTTATGCGGCCTTGCAGCTTGCGCGCGCCATGGGCGCGAAAACACTGGCCGGCATATCCAGCCCGGAAAAAAAGGATATGGCGCTTGAAGCAGGAGCCGGGGCAATAATCGACCTCAGCGCCCCCGACCTGCGAGAAGATCTGCGCCGGCAGGTATTTGAGGCCAACCGGGGACGAGGCGCCGATGTCATACTGGACCCATTAGGGGATGATATTTTTGATGCGGCAATACGCGCGCTTGCCTGGTGCGGAAGAATGGTGGTTATCGGTTTCGCCGCGGGTCGGATTCCCGTTATCAAGGCCAATTATCTGCTCCTGAAAAACATTGAGGTGAGCGGTTTGCAAGTAAGTGATTATCGCAAGCGCAAACCGGGGTTGATGAAAGAATGTTTCGCGGAGATATTCGCGCTCTATGAAGCAGGAAAAATCAAACCGGCCCCAATCACCCGGTTTCCACTGGAAGATTACCGGTCTGCGCTTATCCAGGTCCGTGACCGGCGCGCGCGCGGCCGGATCGTCCTGACAATGGAGTAGAAGGCGGCCAGCGCTAAACTGAAAAAGAGTTCTTCAAGTCTGCAATGAATTGACCGATATGCTCCTCGGTCGTATCCCAGGAACACATCAGGCGCGCGCCTGTGGCGCCGCTTACGATGTGGTAAATCCAGCCTTTTTCCCGCATTGATCGGTGAACGGCCTCAGGAAAGCTGACAAACACCGCATTGCTTTCCACCGGCGCCAGTAATTCGGTCCCGGCAAACTGTTCCAGCCCCGCGGCCAGCAGGGCTGCGCAACGGTTCGCATGGCGGGCGTGTTTCAGCCAGGCCCCGTTTTCCAGTAAGCCAACCCAGGGCGCGCAGAGAAAGCGCATCTTGGATGCCACGTGGCCGGCCTGTTTACAGCGATGACCGAATTCGGCGGACAGTGATTTATCAAAAAATATAATGGCTTCCCCGACAGGCAAAGCCAGTTTCGTCGCGCCGAAAGACAGCGCGTCCACCCCCGCCTGCCAGGTCGCCTCTTTTGGCGTCACTCCCAGGGCGGCAACGGCGTTGGCGAACCTGGCGCCGTCCATGTGGAAGCGCAGATGATTGTCTTTTGCCACCTTGCCGATGGCTGCTATTTCATCCACCGAATAAACGGCGCCCATTTCCGTCGATTGCGTGATGGATATCGCTTTGTGAATCTGGTAGTGAAAATCGAAGGGTTGTTGCAAAACACGTTCTATATCATCGGGCTGAATCTTCCCGGCATCACCGTCCAGAATTTCCATCCCGGCGCCGCCGGAGAAAAAAGCCGGGCCACCGCACTCGGCGGTAGCGATATGAGCAAGCTTATGGCAGATGATCTTATGCTGCGGCCGGCAGATGCCGGCCAGGGACAGGGAATTGGCCGCGGTGCCGGTGAATACAAAATAAACGTCACAGTCCGTCTCGAATACTTTACGAACCATATCTGAAGCTTTTGCAGTCCATTCATCTTCCCCGTATGCGGCGGCAAAGCCCTGGTTGGCATCGGACAAGGCGGCCCATGCCTCGGGTATTATCCCGGCGGTGTTGTCACTGGCGAAGTGGTATTTCATGCTCATGGGTTGCGCTCCAGGCCTCTTTCCGAGTTGTTCCTACTCTAATGAAGTAGTATCAAGGTATCAACTGCAACCCGCAGCTTGGATGATCCTTGACACTGGCCAGTGCCTTCGGTTATTATAGCCTTTTGGCAACCACCACTCCTAGCCTAAGCTTCCCTTGGTCCAAAAGCAGCGTACTGACGCCTTTTCCGAGGGGGCATAAATGTTCAAAATTCAACCACACAGTTCGTGAGGAGGACGGCATCTGACATGAGCAAGACACCAACCCAACACCGAATTCCATGGCGGTTCAAGTGGGCGGCTGCCGCTTCGCTTATCGCCTTTGCCACCCTGCCGGTCGGCGCCAGCGCGGCGCCCGCGAGCGCCGAAGCCATCGAGGAAGTGGTGGTCATCGGCACCCGCGGCGCCCCCCGTTCGGTTGAAGATTCCTCCGTTCCGGTGGACACCATCAGCAGCGAGGACTTTGAAAACCAGGGTGGAAGTGACATGTCCAACCTGATCCGCGCCCTCGTGCCTTCGTTCCACGTCAACGACAATCCGTCCCGCGACCTTGCGGCCCTGCTGCGGCCTGTCAACCTGCGCGGCTTGGCGCCCGACCACACCTTGGTGCTGATGAACAACAAGCGTCGGCACCGCGGCTCGGTCATTCAGTGGATTTCCAATGGCGCATCCAATGGCGCCCAAGGGCCGGACATCTCCGCCATTCCCGCGATCGCCATCAAGCGCATGGAGGTGCTGCGTGACGGCGCCGCTGCCCAGTACGGCTCCGACGCCATCGCCGGCGTGCTCAACTTCGTGCTCAAGGATGCTGCCGAAGGCTTATCCGTTGAAGTCAAGCACGGCTTTTACACCAAGGACAGCGGCGAAGATCTGACCACCATTGCCGGCAATGCCGGCCTGCCGCTGGGCGGCGCCGGCTTCCTCAACTTGAGCTTGGAATTCGGCCAATCCTCGGACACCGAGCGCAGCGTGCAGCACCGTGACGCCGCAGCCCTGATCAACTTGGACATTCCCAATGTGGCGGACCCTGCCAAGCCCTGGGGTTCGCCCAAGGTAAGCGACAGCATCAAAGCAGTGGCCAACATCGGCATCGACATCAACGACAGCATGGAGTTCTACGCCTTTGGCAACTTCGCCAGCCGTGAGGTGGAAACGCCCTTCTTCTTCCGCAGCCCCATGAACCGCACCGGTGTGTACAAGACCGGGGACAACATCTTCCTGACCGCGGGGGACGGCTGCCAGGAGAAGCACGGCGTGCCCTCCACCGCCGAAAACCTGCTGGCCTATCGCGATGCGGTGGCAGCGGACCCGAATTGCTTTTCGTTCGTTGAGCTTTATCCAGAGGGTTTCACGCCCATCTTCGGCGCGGAAATGACCGACTACTCACTGTTCGCCGGTGTCAAGGGCGGCTTGTCCAACGGACTGCTGTACGACGTCTCCACCAGCGTCGGCGAAAACAACATGGACGGCTTCCTCAAAAACTCGCTGAACCCGTCTTTAGGCGCCAACTCGCCGCGGGACTTTGACATCGGCGAGTACACCCAACGGGACACCAACTTCAACATCGACCTGTCCTACCCCATGGACGTGGGCCTGGCTTCGGACCTGAACATTGCGGGCGGCTTCGAGTGGCGCGAGGAGAAGTTCAAGATCTCCACCGGCGAGCCCGCCTCCTGGGAAATCGGGCCCTACCAGCAGTACGGGTTCGGCACCGGCTCCAACGGATTCGGTGGCTTCAACCCCGCCTCCTCAGGCGCTTGGGATCGGGCCAACATCGCCACCTACGTCGACACGGAGGTCAACGTCACCGACAACTGGCGCATCGGCGGCGCCCTGCGCTGGGAGGATTTCGACGGCTTTGGCAGCACCACCAACTTCAAGTTCGCGACCCGCCTGCAGGTTACCGACGCTTTGGCCCTGCGCGGTTCCTACGGCACCGGCTTCCGGGCCCCGACGCCCGGCCAGTCCAACGCCCGTAACGTCTCCACCGTGGTCAATGCCGCCACCAACGCTTTCGAGGAGCGCGGCACCATCGGCTCCACCCATCCGGTGGCAATGGCCCTCGGCGGCAGAGAGCTGGAGCCCGAGGAATCGGAGAACTTCACGTTGGGCGCGGTGCTGACGCTGGACAACGGCTTGAGCTTGACGGCGGATTACTTCCGCATTGACGTGGATGACCGCATCGCGCTCTCAGGCTTGTACGACGTCACTGACGCCATCAAGCAGGCGCTGATCGCGGACGGCGTGCCAGAGGCCGCGGAATTCACGTCGGTGCGCTACTTCACCAACGACTTCGACACCAAGACCGAGGGCGTGGACGTGGTGCTGACCTACGGCTGGGAAACTGACCTTGGCAGGACTGACCTGCTGGCCTCCTTTAACCACACCACCACCAAGGTGAAGAACTTCCGAAGCGGCTCGACGATCGCCGCCGGCGACACCGTAGACAACCTGGAGCGCGGCGCGCCCGAGACGCGCTTCAACATGACGCTGACCCACAGCGTCAACAATTGGTACTTCATGGGCCGCTACAGCTATTTCGGGGAGTGGTACGACGACCATAGCGCCGATGAATTCGACGGCTACGGCCTCGTGGACTTGCTGGCCCAGTACAACTTCGCCAGTGGCCTAGCCATTTCGGTGGGGGCGGAAAACGCGCTAAATGAATACCCGGACAAAGCTATCAACACCGGCAACGGGCGCAAGTACCCGCGCTACTCCCCGGCCGGCCACAACGGCGCCTTGGTCTACGCCAGGATCAGCTACTCGATGTAGCCGGCTTGCGGCCAACAAGCGCCGTGTGGGGCGTCAGACCGTGTATCTGGAAAAAGTTACAATATAGCTACGGATAGTGAGCCCGAATCGCTTCATCGTAGGGACTTCGCAGGATACCCCGTTCGGTGATGATACCCGTAATCAGGTCATTGGGCGTGACATCGAAGGCAGGGTTGCCGGCCTTAACGTTATCCGGCGCAGTCCGATGTCCGGCCCAGTGGGTAACCTCATCCGGCGCCCGCTCTTCGATCGGAATGTCGTCGCCGCTTGCGGCATCCAGGTCAATGCTTGAGTAGGGAATGGCAATATAGAACGGAATCTTGAAATGGCGCGCCAGGATGGCAAGCCCCAGGGTGCCGATCTTGTTGGCGGCGTCACCATTGGCGGCGACCCGGTCGGCGCCGGTGATGACCAGATCGATCTTGTTCCGGGCCATCATCGTCGCGGCCATATTATCGCAGATCAGGGTAACGTCAATACCGGCCTGCAGCAGTTCCCAGGACGTCAGACGCGCGCCTTGCAGCAGGGGCCGGGTTTCATCCACGAATACATTGAAGTCGATACCCTCCCGGTGGGCCAGGTACATGGGCGCGGTAGCCGTTCCTAGTTCGGATGTAGCCAGTTGACCGGCATTGCAATGGGTGAGTATGCCCATCCCTTGCTTAATCAACGTTTTTCCGGCTACGCCGATATCCCGGCACATGCGCCGGTCTTCATCGTGAATGCGGATTGCCTCGGCCAGCAGTTCCGTGTGCATTTCTTCCGGTCCGGCGCCGATCATTTCCAGGACATGCTTTACCTGACGGCGCAGGGCCCAGCGCAGATTTACCCCTGTCGGACGCGCAGCTTCCAAGCGGGCGGCCTCATTGTGCATTTCGGCGATGAATGACTCCCGGTCCAGGCGCAGTTTGTCGCGCAGCGCGACGACCAGGCCATAGGCCCCGGCGATACCAATTGCCGGGGCGCCGCGCACCTTGAGTTGCTTTATTGAAGCGCAGACCTGGGCGGCGGTGCTTTGCCGTTCTTCTATGATCTCCCCCGGCAGCCTGGTCTGGTCCAGCAGGTATAACTCGCCGTCTTGCCAGCGCACCGGCTGAACCGGGGAGGGAACGGAATGGGCTGAAGCAGTCACCTTGAATTCAGGTCCCGGTAAACCGGGGTTCTCTTTTTTCCAGGAATGCCGTAACGCCTTCCCTGCAGTCGGCGCTGTCGAAACACAGGCGCTGCAGGGCGGCTTCCGCTTTGATGGCCTCTGCATAGCTGAGTGTCGGGGCCTGGCGCATCATTTTTTTGGTGCGCGCCAGCGCCAGTGGCGCTTTATCTGCAAGTTTCATCGCCCAATCACGAGCTGCGGTCGCCAATTCATCATCTTTTACGACCTTGTTGACCAGGCCCAGTTCCGCGCAGCGCGTGGCGGGCATACGGTCATTTTCGACCGCCATTTGATAAGCGTTCATGTATCCCATGGCGCGGGTCAGCAACCAGGTCGAGCCGCCGTCCGGCACGAGGCCGATGGTGTTGAACGGGCACAACATAAACGCGTTTTCTCCCATTACTGACAGGTCGCATACCAAGGCATAGGACAGGCCGATACCGGCGGCAAACCCATTGATGGCGCTGATGACCGGTTTATCCATCTCTGCGATGTCGATCAGGCTGGGCCGGTATTCTTCGTTTACTATCTGCTCAACCTCCGCCCCGGTCCTGAAGCCCGCCTTCAAATCCGCGCCGGCGCTGAAACAGCGGCCGGCGCCGGTGAGTATGACCGCGCGTATCGCCGTATCATCACGAGCCCGTGAGGTGGCCGCAGCCAGGTCCGCCCGCATTTCCCGGTCAAACGAATTCAGCGCATCAGGGCGGTTGAGGGTGATCGTAGCAACGGCGCCCTCGGTCGCATATAAAACGGTATCTGACATGTTACAATCTCCTGTCCGTATCACTATTGTTATTCGCCAGGTCGGCGCTGAGTCCAGAGTATCACGCAATACCCGATGAGATCGAAAAAAATGGAACCGTTGCCGGATAGCGACCCGTTGTTGCTGACGCCCGGTCCTTTGACCACATCTGTGACCGTCAAACAGGCCATGCTGCATGATTACGGTTCGCGGGACGACCGTTTCATCGAACTGAACCGGCGGGTCTGCGCAGAACTGCTTTCCCTGTGTGACGCCGCGGACACACATTTATGCATTCCCCTGCAGGGTAGCGGTTCATTTGCGGTGGAAGCTATGATCGCCAACCAGTTGCCGCGTGACGGGAAGCTGCTTAACTTGGTGAACGGCGCTTACGGTCGTCGCATCACGGAAATCTGCCGCTACCTGGGCAGGGAGGTCAGAACGCTCGAAACGCCTGAAGATCAACCTGTCGCTCTGTCCGGTCTGGACCAGGCGCTGGTCGCCGACGACAGCGTCACGCATGTTGCGCTGGTGTATTGCGAAACCACTTCAGGCATATTAAATCCTGTATCGGCTGTGGCGCAGGTAGTAGCTGAGCGCGGACGAAAACTTTTGATCGATGCCATGAGCGCATTCGGCGCGCTACCTCTAAGCGCCGCTGAAGTTCCATTTGCCGCGCTGGCCGCATCCGCCAATAAGTGTTTAGAGAGCGTGCCCGGTTTAGGGTTTGTGATTGCGAGCCAGGACTCATTCTCCGCCACCGAGGGCAATGCCCACTCGTTGAGTCTGGATCTGTACCGGCAATGGCATTACATGAATGAAACCGGCCAATGGCGCTTTACGCCGCCCACCCACTGCCTGCTGGCGCTGGACACGGCTTTGCGGGAACTCGAACAGGAAGGCAGTATTGCGGGACGGCGCAGACGTTACCGGGAAAACTGCCGCGTGCTTGTGAACGGGATGCGGGAACTCGGCTTCAAGACCCTATTGCCTGACGAGTTGCAGGCGCCGGTCATTGTGACGTTTCTGGCGCCGGAGACTGCATCATTCAACTTCCCCGAGTTTTACCGCCGGTTAGGCGAACTGGGTTATGTTATATATCCCGGCAAATTAACGCATAAGGACAGTTTCAGGATTGGCTGTATCGGACGCTTCGGCCCGGACGAAATGCGGAATGCGGTGTCAGCGGTAAAAACGGTATCAGAGCAGATGAATCTTGCAAACGTCAGGATCAGTTAGCCCGGCAACATCCAAGTGTGCCCACTGAATAACTGTTACAGCCACGCATGTTACTATAACTGCAAATCATTTATTACATTTGTCCCTATATCAGAACGAGTTGGAAGTCGTGTCAGAAAACGCAGCGGAACATTTGCCCGATAATGATCCCTCCCGGTTGCCGCCATCGCCCGGTACCGGACCGGCCTGGAACGTGGCCGACCTGCCTGACCCGCCTGATTTCAATTTCCGCAATGCAGTCCGGGTTATCGGGCCGGGCGCGATTGTCCTGTCCACATCCATAGGGTTGGGGGAGTGGGTCCTGGGCCCGCTGGTGGTAACGCAATACGGTTTCACAATGCTATGGGTGGTAACCGTCGCCATTATCCTGCAACTTGTGCTGAACATGGAATTCGTGCGTTACACGGTTTACACCGGCGAGCCCGTTATCAACGGGTTTCTGCGGCTCGCGCCACATCCGCTGTTCTGGGGCGGCATTTACATCCTGTTGTCGCTGTTTCATGTGGGCTGGCCGGCTTGGGCTGCCGCTTCCGCGGCGCCGTTATTTGCCGGTTTTACCGGCCACCTTCCGGGCCCGGGAGATGAATCCGTAATGCGCTGGTTGGGCATTGCCAATCTGTTGGTCTGCGCTGCTATCGTTGCGGTGGGCGGCAAGATCGAGCGCACCCTGGAAATCGTAAATTGGTTTATGGTGTTGTTCGTGTTCGGTTTTCTGCTGATCGTGTGCGCGCTTATCGTGCCCGCGGAAACCTGGTGGGCAGGAATCCTGGGCTTCTTTGGCCTGACGCCGGGTTTCGATTTCCTGTTAATACCGGAAAACGTAAACTGGGTATTGATTGGCGGTTTTGCCGCATTCGCCGGCGCCGGGGGCATGGCCAATCTTACCGTAAGCAACTACATGCGGGACAAGGGGATAGGCATGGGCGCCAAGGTGGGGTATATCTCCACGCTGATTGGCGGCAGGAAAGTTGCGGTATCACCCGTGGGCAGCGTCTTTCCCGCGACCGAAGCCAACCTGGCGCGCTGGCGGGTATGGTGGCAATACGTGCGCTGCGACCAGATATTGGTCTGGGCTGCGGGCTGTTTTGTCGGTATGTTCCTGAACTGTATCCTGGCGGCGCATATCGTGCCTGCGGGGACGGAACTGAGCGGTCTATCCATTGGCGCGTTCCAGGCCGAATACCTGGCCCGGGAAAGCGGCGAGCTGCTGGGCTTTGTTACCTTGATCAACGGCTTCTGGATATTGTTCGGCAGCCAACTGGTCACCATCGATCTGATGGTCCGTATCAATACCGACCTGGTCTGGAGCATGAGCGACCGTGTCCGGCGCATCACCGGCAACGACATACGGCGCCTGTACTATAGTCTGCTGGGAGTTTTTGTGCTGTGGGGCTGTATCGCCATCAACCTGGCCCAGCCCAAAGCGCTGGCGCTGATTGCCGCCAATGTCGCCGGTTTTGTACTCGTGGTGAGCGCCATCCATATTCTGGCTCTGAACCATATGGCATTGCCACGTTCGGTCAGAAGCCCCTGGTGGGTCAGAGGGCTGATTGTTTGCGCCGCGCTGTTTTACGCATTCTTCTTTGTGCAGAACGTGCTGGAACTGCTTGTAAGATAGTTGTGCCGAATAAACGGGCGGCCCGAGGCGCCCAGCGCAGTGTGTAATGGCAACATACTTGGCAAATTATCATAACTCATTGACAGCAGACATCTATCCGATGCTGACAAGCGAATCGGTGCTAGGATGGACTTGTCCAGAGCTTCCTTGATATATTATCGGACATGTCATTAAATCGCAGAGATTTCATCAGGCAGTCGGGTCTTGCCTTGAGCTTTACCGTGGCAGGCAAAACGCTTCTGCTTACCCCGCGAGAGGCTTACGCCAGAAGCGTTCCTTTTTCAATTCTGAATCAGGAGGAAGTCGACACTCTGGAGGCGATCTGTGAACATTTGCTGTCCGGCGCCAGAGAAAACGGCGTGGCGTATTTTGTCGACCACCAGTTGTCTCTTGACCCCAATGATAGCTTGCTGTTCATCAAATGTTTCAATCTGGAGCCGCCTTACGCGGACTTCTACCGGTCTGCGCTGGCGGAAATCAGCAGGGTGAGCGAGACAATATATGGCGTGAGTATCGTTGATCTCCACCAGGCCGGCGCAGTATCCCTGATCGAATCACTGCGCGATGGAAACATCGCCGGCTGGAACGGCCCCCCACCGCCACTGGTTTATCACGCGCTGCGCAATGATGCTGTGGACGTGGTGTACGGCACTATGGAAGGTTTTGCGCATTTGGGCATTCCTTACCTGGCACATATCGAACCACCGCGGACTTGGTAACATGAAACAGCCCGAAAAAGTGGATGTCGTAATCGTCGGTAGCGGCGCAGCCGGCAGCGTCTATGCGGCCATCTTCGCCGAGGCAGGGAAAAGCGTAGTGGTATTGGAAAAAGGCCCGGACCGTAAACTGACGGATTTATACAGCTCGCAAATCTGGGCCAGACGCCTGAAATGGGGAGCGCCTCACGTATACGAGGAGGGCAAGGACAGTATCTGGTACAACTTCAATGCCGGGCACGGCTTCGGCGGCGCGGCAATGCATCATTATGCGGTATGGCCCAGGTATCATCCGGAAGACATGCGGGAACAAACACTCTACGGCAAGGGGTTGGACTGGCCGCTGGAATATGAGCAACTGCGCCCTTGGTACGACCAGACGCAGGAAGATGTGGGCATGTCCGGCGATGCGGAGCAGGAAGTCTGGCGTCCGCCGGGCGCGCCTTACCCATTGCCGCCCTTGCCCGTGTTTGAGCACGGCGAGATCCTGGCGCGCGGCTTTACCGAATTGGACCTGCGCACCTCGCCTATTCCGGTTGCCATCCTGTCCCGGGAATACAAGGGGAGGCCGGCCTGCATCTATGACAGTTGGTGCGATGCGGGATGCCCGACGGGCGCGTTGGCCAACCCCTTGGTCGAATACCTGCCCAGAGCGGTAAAATCCGGCGCTATGATGCGGGCTGACAGTTATGTCACCCGTGTGCTCACGGACCGGAGCGGACAGCAAGCCATCGGTGTTGAATACTATGATAAGACCGGCGCGCGCCATGAGCAACTGGCGGATGCAGTCGTTATCGCTGCTTTCACCGTTGAGAACTGCCGCATCCTACTGAACTCCGCCAGCGACGCGCACAGCGATGGCCTGGGCAATTCCAGCGGCGCGCTGGGCCATTACCTGATGTCCCATCCGGCGGTCAATATTTTCGGGATGTTCAAGGAGGAGACACGCTGCTATTTCGGTGTCAGCGGTGGCCAATTATTCAGCCAGGACGGTTTTGAAAAGGAAAAAAGCGAGGCTATCTTCGGCAGTAGACAGTGGGAAATCGGCCTGGGGACCAAGCCCAATGACCTGCTCGGCATCGCCATGAGCCGGGCCGACCTGTTCGGCAATGATTTGCACGATTTCGTCAAACGCGGCAGCCGCCATTTGGGCGCCATGGTCGGGGTGTGTGAATGCCTGCCCCATGCGAGCAATCGTATTGAGCTGTCCGACAACAAGGACAAGTTCGGCATGCGTCTGGCGCGAGCCAACTTCAACCTTGATGATCATGCGCGCAAGCTCTGGCGGCAGACGGCAGATCTGGGCGTAAAAATATTCCAGGCCGCCGGCGCAACCGAAGCCTGGCACAGCCCGCCGGGTGGCCAACATATCATGGGCGGCACGATTATGGGCAAGGACAGGAGCAAATCGGTGACCAACGAATACGCGCAACTACACGATGTGCCCAATGTCATTATCGGCGGCCCCAGCGTCTTTCCCACCAGTTCCAGCGTGAATTCCACCTTCACCGCCCACGCCGTGGCGTTGCGCTCGGCCAGCCATATCGCCGAGCATTGGGGCGTATTGACCTCTGATTAAGGCCGGGATGAACTTTTCTGAGTTTGCTTTAGGAACCTCTGATTAAGTCAGAGGTTCCTACGATACAAGGATGTATCGTCAATATCAATGACTGTAAGGCATTGATATTGTGAGGAAAACAAAAATCGCATTTTTGTTTTTCGTACTCTGACAAGTCCAGGATGGACTTGTTCAGAGTTTTCTTTATTATTTCTGTAGCTGTTTTATAATCAACAGTCCTGAATAAGACCAGGACTTAAGGAGACACTTCATGACATTGCAACGTATTATAAATATCGTACTGCTTGCTTCCGCTCTGACTGTATTCGGCAAAAGCGCCGCTGCCGCTGAATATGAGATTGACATTGAAGGTATGCACGCAGCGGTACAGTTCCGCATCTATCACCTGGGTTACAGCGTTCTGACTGGTCGTTTCAATGACTTCGGCGGGACTTTCACCTGGGACAAGGACAACCCGGAAGCGTCGTCCATTAACGTGACGATCAAAACGGCCAGCATTGATTCAAATCATGCGGAACGGGATAAGCATCTGCGCGAAGCGGATTTTCTGAACGTGGAAAAATATCCGGAAGCGACTTTCAAGAGCACAAAGTATAACGGTGACGCGAGCGGCGGCAAGCTGGACGGAATACTGACTCTGCACGGGGTCAGCAAGCCGATAACGTTAGACGTGAAATTCATAGGTGAAGGGGATGATCCTTGGGGTGGCTATCGCGCCGGCTTTGAAGGCAGTGTGACCCTACGGCGTTCTGACTTCGGCATGATGTACGACCTGGGTCCGAAATCGGATGAGATGCAATTGGACCTGTATATCGAAGGAATCAGGAAGTAATACAGGTATTTTCCGACAGCAGTCTGATTCATGTTGATCAGGAACACTGCGTCCCGTTTCGGCCTGTTCAGCAAGCTGCTGCACTGGCTGATCGGCGCGCTGATTCTCGGTTTGATCTGGCTGGGCTGGTACATGGTGGATCTGACCTATTATGACAAGTGGTATAACGATTCGCTGCATTACCACAAATCGCTGGGTATCCTGGTTCTGGCCCTGGCGCTGGTCAAGATCGGCTGGCAGCAGTATACCCCTGCGCCCGGAGCGGTAGCCGGTCTGAAAACCTGGGAAAAGACCGGAGCAAAGCTCATGCACTACATTCTGTGGGGAATGATGTTGCTAATCCCGGTGACCGGTTACCTGATTTCCACCTCCGCGGGAAAGCCCATTCAACTGTTTAACTGGTTTGCGATACCTGCGATCGTGGATGTGGATGAGGAGTTGAGGGAGCTTGCCATCGACATCCATTTCTACCTGGCCTACGCGACCTTGTTTCTGGTTGTCGGTCATGCAGGCGCGGCGTTGAAGCATCACTTCATCAATAAGGACGACACGCTGAAACGCATGCTGTGGCAATGAGCGCTGAATTAAGGAACCTTTGGACTCAATCAAAGGTTCCTTAAGTTCAGCCCAGGGTCAGGTAGCAAACCAGGGTTATCACCACCGCCAATATCAGGTTCAGCACAAATCCTCCCTGCGCCATCTCCCTTATGGTGAGTTGGCCTGTGCCGAATACGATGGCATTAGGCACGGTGGCAACCGGTAGCATGAAGGCGCAGCTAGCCGACATCGCGGCCGGTATCATCATCAGTTCCGGGCTCACCCCCACGGCAATGGCCGTGGCCGCGAAGATAGGCATCAACAAGGTGGTCGTTGCGGTATTGGAAGTGATCTCGGTCAGAAAGGTCACGCCCAGGCAAATGCATAACAGCAATAGGGGTAGGGGAAACTTTGCCAGCACTGCCAGTTGTTGCGCGATCAGTTCCGCAAGACCGCTGGATGAAAATGCCTTGGCGATGGTAATGCCGCTGGCGAACAGCACTAACATGCCCCAGGGAATATCCGCTGCTGTTTTCCAATCCAGCAGGCGGTCGCCCTTGCCGGACGGCAACAAAAACATGGCGACTACGGCAGCCAGCGCTACGCTGGCATCGCCCACTCCAGGCGTCCCCAGCAGGCCCGACCAGCCGCCAAACGGTTCCGAGCGCGTAATCCAAAGCGCTATGGTGATTCCGAATACAATCAACGCCCGCACTTCGTTCACCTGCCATGGATCGGCTGCCGGTAAATCCAGCGCCTCTTTCCATTTGACGTTGCGCGTCAACCATAAAGCCATCAGGGGCAAACCGCACAAGACAACCGGCAACCCTGTTTTCATCCATTCCACAAACGTGTACTCAAGACCGGTGAACTCCGAATAGACCCCCGCGAAAATGATATTAGGCGGTGTGCCTATCAGGGTTGCTACACCGCCCAGGGAAGCGGAATGGGCGAGACCAAGCAAGACGGCGATCGACAAGGTCTTGTCTTCCACCTGTTTGAGCACCGCCAGGGCAATGGGTATCAGGATCAAAGTCGTGGCCGTGTTGCTGATCCACATGGACAACATGGCCGCGGTTAACATGAAGGCGAACACGATGCGCTTCCCACTGCCGCCAACCGTGTGCAGAATAGCCAGGGCAAAGCGTTTGTGCACCCCGGATCGTTCCAGCGCTTTTGCCAGCATGAAACCGCCCATCAACAGCAGGATTACCGGGCTGCCCAGGCCGGCTGCAGCTTCCCTGTGGGTCAGCACATTAGCCAGTGGGAAGGCAAAAAACGGGATTAATGAAGTCGCCGGGATCGGAATGCTTTCCGTGACCCACCAGATCGCGGTCAGTAAAGTGATGGCAGCGGTGGCGGCTATGACATATTCGATGCCTGAGTAACGCAGCAGCAGGAATAACACGACCGCCGCAAGCGGCGCGGCGAAAAGCATGATAGAGTTGGTTTTCATTATTGTATAATCCGTTGAGGTTACAGATTAACACAAGGAAATTCTGATTATGTCAGCGCATCCACAAATAAGGCCCTTTGAATTATGCGAAGATTGCCCGCTAAACTGATATGGTTCCTGTTGCTGTGGTGTACGCTGCCTGCAGCGATGGCATGCAGCCTGGCCGGGTTTGCCGAGCATTATATCCAGGCACAGCAGTCCCGGAGCATGGTCGATGACTGTTATTATCAGCTTATTGACGATATGGACAAGGCGCGTGTGCTCCAGACCGATGTAATCAGTTTGCTGGATGATGCTTCCCGCCGCGCCGGTTACAAGGTGGGACTTACAGATAGCAAAGTTCAGGAAATGTTCGGCATCGCCCGGCCCCTGGTTGGGGTTCTGTTTGAGAACATGCTGCTGCCGGACGGCGCCACGCTGGAACTGGCTTCCACTACCTCATTGCTGGTAGAGCTGGACCTGCTGGCACGGGTACGGTCGGCGGCAATCAATCAGGCCGGCTCAATCGAAGCTGTGGCAGAGCATATCGATGCCATTTTGCCATTCATCGAATTGCCCGACGCGTTGTTCCAGTTGGACCGTGGCAACGGAGCTGCGTTGTTGATGGCGGGCAATGTGGGGGCCAGGTGGGGTGTGGTCGGCGCGCCCGTTATCGTGGATAATACCCGTGAATTGATCGAATCCCTTCCTGACATGGCCTTGCGCTTATCGGACGACAAAGGACAAATCCTACGCACCGGCCACGGCAGTCAAATTCTTGGTCATCCATTGAACTCCGTGCTGTATCTGTTGAAGGAACTGCAACTCAGAAACGATACGATCAAACCGGGCGACGTGATCAGTCTGGGCGCCATTGGCGGACCGGTAAAAGCGGAACAAGGCCGGCGATACACGGCGCACTACCGCGGCTACGGCGCGACGGATTTGAGCGTTTCTGTCGTTATACAGTAAGGCGCGCTTTATCCTTACCTGATGGCAAACGGGCGCGCGGGGGAACCGGTTGCGCCTTTGAACGGAATAGCGCCGAAGACAAAAGCGAATTCGTAGACTTTGTCTTCCAGCAGGGCGCTGAAATCGATGTTTTCCATGATGTAAATTCCATTTTCCACCAGGAATTTCTGGTGGTTGGGGGCAAATTGCGAGGGATCAGGTCCGGGGATGGTCTCAACGGCCCAATTGTCGGTCCCGACCAGGACAACCTGTTTGCCCACCACCCAGTCGCCGGCCCGGTCCGTCAGCCCCGGCACGCACTGGTTGAATCGAGCATTATCGGTCTTCCACAAGGTTCCCCAGCCGGTGTAATAGAACAACGCATCGCCGGGTTGAATAACATCTTCATCCATTCCCTGCCGTGTCAACGCCGCGCGCAGGTCGGCAAGCGTGACTTCTTCTGTGCAATCCAGCATGTGTCCTTTATAGCCGGCGATATCGATCAGAATGCCGCGGGTAAAGATGGGCGTAACATGCTCCACGCCCAGTTTGCTGAAACCTCGCCCAGTGCCGATCTCGGCATGACTATGGCCGTTGTAATAGCGCACTTCGTTCAGGTCGCCCGGTTTCCCCAAGACTGTCGCCATGTGGCTGAGGGAGTCAAACTGAGTGCCGTCCTGGGTGATATGCCCGGCGATGTAGTCTTCGTTCCAGGCCAGCCGGTTGTCCCCCAAGGGCCCCCAGGAAGTGGCGCCCGGCACAGTCAGAGTGTACTTGCGACGCTGCGGCGTCAGGTCGAACAAAGGCATGTCTTCCTCGAACACCCGGCCCATGTCGTAGATTTTTCCTTCTTTTATCAAACCGGCCGCGGCAAGAACCTTGTTCGGAGTCAACCTGTTCAGCGCGCCAAGTTGGTCATCCGCGCCCCACTCGGACGGCCACCATTTTTTCGTATCGTCGGCGGAATAAGTGATATGGGTCAACAGGCAACAACTGGCGATCGTCAAAACAATAGTTCTTATCATGATGGTTTCCCGGCAGAGATGGATCAAATTACAGTATAATGAAGGAAGCTGATTAACTACAGCACAAGCACGAGGATATTGGTACTCTGACAACTCCAGGATAGGTTTGTTAAGGCTTTACAAAAGAGGATGTAATGACCAAACGCTACCAAGACAAGACGGTATTGATACTAGGCGGAACCAGCGGCATCGGCAGAACCACGGCCTTGCAGTTTGCGCTGGAAGGAGCCAATGTCGTGATCGGTGGACGCAATCAGGATAACGGCAACGAAGTGGCGCGTTCCATTGAGGCGATGGATGGCAACGGTCTGTTCGTGCAGACAGACGTCAGAGAAGCGGATGCCGTGCAGAATGTCGTGGACAGAACGCTGGAAACCTTCGGTGAACTTAACGTGGCCTTTAATAACGCAGGTCTGGCCGGCACCGGAAACAAAGTCGCCGACGAAAGCGAAGCGGACTGGCAGGATATGATCGATACCAAGCTGAACGGTGTTTGGCGCGGTATGAAATGCCAGATACCCGCCATGCTTAAAAACGGTGGCGGCTCCATTGTGAATATGGCTGGCAACTGGGGTTTGGTAGGATTTCCCGCCTACGCGGCATATTGCGCCGCGGCACACGGCATCATGGGGTTGACCAAAGCGGCGGCCATGGAATATCCCAAGGCCGGGATCAGGATCAACGCCGTCTGCCCCGGCGCGGTGGACGCGCCCATCCTGGATCGTATGACGGGCGGCAACGCGGGAATCAAAAGCAGTTTCGCTGAACAATTGCCCGTAGGAAGATTGTGCAGTCAACAAGACATTGCCGAAGCCGTGCTGTGGCTGGCTTCCGACGCTGCGTCCTATGTGAACGGCGTCGGCCTGGCGCTGGATGGCGGCGGTAGTCCTTGACGCGTTACCCCTCCAACTGTTGTTTCAACTCACCCACCGGTTTGATCCAGTCTTCGTCCATACTGACCCGGGTCTTGCCCCAGCCTTCCTTGTAGCTGCACAGGATTTCCTGGGTCAGGGCGGTGTGGGTCAGCTTCCATTCACCGCCGATCCGGATCATTTTGTCATCGTAGTAACCGGCCACCCACACCGGGTCATACTCCCCGGTTCTGGAATTATGCACCGTGGCGGCCTCGAACAGATACCAGCGCGCTGTGGCTGACTGGCAATCATCGGCCACTTCAATTCTGACCGGCAACAGGCAGTGGAACATCCAGGTGAACGGGTTGACTTCCAGAAACGCGCGAATCTCTGCGTGACCCTGCAGCGTCGTATCCCAGTTGGTGAACTCCATCACTCCATCTTCCGTATACAGGTTGACGAACATGTCAATATCCATGTTCGGGTCGGCAGCCAGGGCAGAGCGCTGTTTAAGATGCCGGATCTCTTCCATTGCTTCCAGTCTTTCCAGGCGTTTTAACAGTTCTTCGGTTTTATTTGAATCGTTCATGTGGTCACCTTTTTTTGTAACTCGGGCATCAAATGATCGGCAAAGAGCTGTTGCGTACGCATGGCTTGTTCTCGCGTCAGACCGCCATAATGGCTGATGATGATCAGCTCATCAAACAGGAAATCCTGGTACAACTCCTCCAGTTTTAATCCCACAGAATCCGGAGTCCCAACGTACAATATGTCATTTTCGATCAATTCATCGTATTCCATTCTGCCGATGTTCGGCATGAAGTCCATGGTATAGAACTGATATCCGGCGGCTACCAGGCGTTCCCGTTCTGTATCGTTGGATGGGAAGATGGTCATTTGCGGAGCGACGTTATAACGGACAAAGTCAACGGCAGCCTGCCTGACTTCAGCATGGGCTGCTGCTTCGTCTTCGTGCAGGTATATCGCCTTGATAAAGCCGACACTGGGTCGGGTAGAAGCGTCAGCGCAGGCCTCCCGGTAAACGTCAACCGCTTTCTTGAAAGCCACATTAGGCGCCGGCCCGCCGACCACTACACCCCATTCCTTTTGCGCGGCCATGGTAAACCACTTGGCACTGGTGCCCACCTGATAGATTTTCGGGTGGGGCTTCTGTACAGGCTTGGGGACGACGCTGACGTCATTGACATTGAAATACTTGCCACTATAGGAAAAGCGCTCCTCGGTCCAGGCCTTTTGCAGTATTGCCAGGCTTTCCACGTAGCGCCCCATACTTTCCTCCATGGGCAGGTCAGCCGGCCCGCATAACCATGGGTGTCCGCGTCCCACGCCGCATTCGATGCGCCCTTTCGTCAGTATATCCACCATCGCAATCTCACCTGCCAGCACCATGGGATTGTGTAAGGGCAAAGTGTGGCATAAGGCGCGAAAACGCAGGTTTTCGGTACGCTCGGCCAGATGAGTGAATACGGCCAGTGGGTTGGGATTGATCGCAAACTGCTCATAAAACGGGTGTTCCAATGTAGTGAATACATCGAAACCGACCTGGTCGGAATGTACGGCAAGAGCGAGCACGTCTTCTATCAGACCGGCATGGTCGCGCCCGGGAGGGCACTGAAATTCGACGTAGGTGCCAAAACGTAACGATTCAGTCATTGGATATGGTCCGTGTTTTTATCCCGGCTGGTCCGACCCCGCAGCTCGGAATTTGTATTATACTATAATAGGAATCTCTAATTAAGTCAGAGCTTCCCATAATAAATCAAAAGTGGGAGGAGGTTACCATGTGCGCTGCCGTTGCTGAAGAAAGACGCTGGGCAAAAACTTATCCCTGGCTGGGGGAAGATCCGGTACCGACCGAACCTTGTATTTCGGAGGACATTTATCACAGGGAGGTGGAGAAAGTATTCAAAAAAGTCTGGCTGCATGTGGGCCGGGACAATGAATTACCCGAACCGGGCTGCTACAAACTCAAGCGGTTGGAGTTTGCCAGTACCACGGTGTTATTGATCCGGGGCAAGGACGGCGCGATTCGGGCATTCCATAATACCTGCTCCCATCGAGGAAACACAGTCGTCGTGCCGGAAGGCGAATGGGACAACTTTGGGCAGAAAGCGGCCTTCACCTGCCGTTTTCATGCCTGGACCTATAACGACAAGGGCGAGTTAATCGGCGCTCAGGACGAAACCGGTATGCCGCCGTGTTTCAAAAAGTCAGAAAATGGACTGACTCCCATCCACTGCGATACCTGGGAAGGGTTTATATTTATCAACCTGGATGATAATCCAGCGCAAGGGTTACAAGAGTATCTGGGCGCAATGGGCAATCATTTCTCGGGGTTTCCTTACAGCGAAATAGCGCATAATTTTACCTATTACACCTATCTGAACTGCAATTGGAAGGTGGGGCTGGATGCGTTTGCCGAGGCTTACCATGTGAACACCATCCATGCCGGTTCATTCCCCGGCACGTTTTCGACTGGGTTGCAGATGATTAAACTATTGGGCGACCACCGCACCACCGCCGTTTGTTTCAACCCACCCAAGGATGCGCCGCCGGTGGCTGCATTGGCTCAGACCAAGGCGCGCGGATCTTTGGTGAACAACGTCAGGGAGACGATCCTGCCGCCCAGCTTGAATGACGAAAAACGCGACGATTATGCGTTCGAACTCAGTGTGTTTTTTCCCAACTGGTTGTTGCACGTCTCGGAAGGTATCTGGTTCACTCACCAGTTCTGGCCTATCAGTTATGAACGGTGTCTGTGGGAAGGAAAGTATTATGTGATGGAGCCTACCACCAACAGTGAAAAATGGGCGCTGGAGCACGCGATGGTATTGCAACGTAATGCCTGGTTGGAAGACACCGCCACAATGGAAGGCACGTTCTATGCGCTCAATTCCGGCAGCAAAAAATACATGAACCTGCATGATGAAGAAATCCTCGTCAGACATGGTTATCATGTGCTGGAAAAATATCTGAACAACCGCTGAGGGGGCGGTAATGGCGCAACTGTTACCCGACGGTTTTGCAGAACTGGAAACCTGGGCCAGCGAGTGGGCGAAACCAACACAGAATACCCGCTGGGATAAGCGACTTGCATCAACCCGGGGCGATTTAATCGCCTTCTATGAAGCTGTGCTGCCTTATCTGGAGCGCATTCTGCAACATGTCGATGAGTATCCCCTGGGAGAGCTACCGGAAGCCTCCGCAAGACTGTTTGACCTGGCCTTGATGCATGCGGAAATTGCGCCCAATGTAGAACTGTATGACGGCGACCCGAACGTGCCCCACAGTTTTGAAGAAAAACGCTTTATTGCGGTGCATGGGGATGACGAACATTAGAAGGTGAATGACTTGCCTGATTTTGACCGATAATATCAGCAATGCCTTGACTGGCCTGGAAAGGAGGTTCTGTTATGACCATTAAAGCGGATACATACATCCGAATTGATCGAACGCTGCAACTTGGCGATGAGCCGGAGACGGGGCACAACCGTTGGCACCCGGATATCCAACCGGCTGCAGAAGTTGATCCGGGGCAGATCATCGGCATGGAAACGCGAGATGCTTTTGACGGACAGTTGAAACCGGAAACCACGGCGAAAGAGGTTGCCGCCACCAATCTGAACCTGGTGCATCCGTTGACCGGCCCGGTTTATATAAACGGCGCGGAGCCTGGCGATATCCTGGAAATCAACATTATGGAAGTGGCGCCGGAGCCGTTTGGTTTCACCGTACAGGTTCCAGGGTTTGGTTTCCTGCGCGATCTGTTTACTGAACCTTATATCGTACATTGGGATATCGCCGACGGCTTTGCCATGTCCGCGGACCTGCCGGGCGTAAAGATACCGGGCGCGCCTTTCATGGGCGTGATGGGTAACGCGCCGTCCCATGAGCTATTGGAAGAGACCAACCGGCGGGAAGCAGATTTGCAGGCTCGCGGCGGCATGGTATTGCTGCCGGATACCGCCGATGCCGTGCCCAGAGAGTCGGGTATTGCCGCCAAGGCTATGCGCACCGTTGCTCCCCATGAAACCGGCGGCAACGTGGATATCAAACAGTTGACTGCCGGCACCACGGTGCGTCTGCCTGTATATACGCCAGGCGCGCTGTTCTCGGTGGGCGATTCCCACTTCGCTCAGGGAGACAATGAAAGCTGTGGCACCGCAGTCGAGATGAGCGCAACGTTTTACGGTTCGTTCAAGCTGTTGAAAGGAGAAGCGGCCAGACGCAACATCAAGGATATGCAGTTCTACCGGGATGACTACTTTACTGCGCCGGAAATGGCCGTTCCACAACGGTTCTTTGCCACGACCGGCCAATCCTGCCGCAAAGATGGCGTGGCGGAAGCAGAGGACGCCACCCTTGCGGCGCGTAACGCCTTGCTGAACATGATTGAATATCTGGTGAGCGAGCGGGGTTACAGCGAACAACAGGCTTATGCGATATGCAGTGTCGCAGTAGACCTGAGGATATCGGAAATGGTGGATGTGCCCAATTTCGTGGTGTCCGCGTTCCTGCCTCTGGATATCTTTACAGAGTAAACGACATGACAATTGTTGCCGATGAATTAGAACAAGCAATGCCGTTCACCACCCGCTATCCCGAGTTGGGTACGGGTCCTGTGGATGTCAAGCCGCTGATCGACCCGGAATTGTTTGAACTGGAACGGGAACGTATCTTCAAGCAGGCTTGGTTATATGTTGCGCGGGCCGAGGAGCTGGCAGAACCCGGCGACTACAAACTGCGCCGCCTGGATGTGGCCGATACGTCTGTGATTATCGTTCGTGGGAAAGACGGGCAGGCGCGGGCTTTCCATAACATCTGCACCCATCGCGGCAACAAGCTCATCCCGGAAGCCGGCGCCCAATCTCTGGGCCATACGGCCACGCATACCTTAACTTGCCGATTCCATGCCTGGACGTTCAATACCGATGGCGCCTTGCGCGGGGTCGCCCGTCAGGAGAATTTTGCCGGCCTGGATAAATCCTGCCTGGGCCTGAAACAGATACACTGCGAAGAATGGGAAGGCTTCATCTTCATTAATCTTGCCGAACAACCGCGGCAAACCCTGATCGATTACCTGGACGGCATGGCGCGCCACTTTGCCGGGTATCCGTACCATGAAGCGACTGTGCGATTGCGCTATTCGACCGTGCTGAACTGTAACTGGAAAGTCGCCCTGTATGCGTTCTCCGAAGGCTATCATGTTCCGACCATTCATAAGGGCACATTTCCCAGCCTGGCGACGCTGGAACATACCGAGTTCCGGTGCTTTGGTCCTCACAGCAGCTCAGGTCTGTACGTCCCCCCTGTGCCCGGACTGGAACCGACGCCCGTGACGGCAAACCTGGGTGGCAGGTTGATAATGTCGGCGCGGCATCGGCCTCATCTAGAAGAACTGCCGGATAATATCAACCCGGAGAAGCGACAGGATCTCCAGTTTGAATTTTCCGTATTCTTTCCGAATACTGTATTGCACCTGGGCGCCGGTAACGGTTATCCGGGCATGGCCTATTTTCATCACCAATTCTGGCCCATTGCGGTGGATAAAACCCTTTGGGAAGGCACAAACTATTTCAGAAAGCCGGAAACCGTCAGCGAACGTGTGGCGATTGCCCATACCAACGCGCTGCACCGCAATGCCTGGTTGGAAGACACTTCGACCATGGAAGACACCTACCAGGCCCTGCGCTCCGGCGTCCTGGAAGAAATGGTCTTGATGGATGAAGAACTGATGATCAGGAATACCCACAAACACTGGCACGAGTATATGGGGCGCTGATTGTAATGAGGCCGACGACCCTGCTGCCTGAACAATTCTCTGATTTGGAACCTTTTGTCGGAATCTGGGCCTTTCCCACCGAGTTGCAGCGCTCCCAACAACGCTGGGCCGCAACCCCGGATGATTACCGGCAGTTCTATGAAGCTATGCTGCCAATGCTGGACGAGATACTGACATACCTCGACCAATTCAAACCGGGTGAAATCCCGTCCTCGGCCTTGCCTCTATACCACCTGACCCTGGCTTTTGCCGAAACGGCGCCTCACAACGAACTGTATGACTGCAGCAATACAGTCCCAAACAGTTTTGCCGCCCACCGGTTCGTGGCCGGACACGGGGAAATCCCGGACCGATAACTCCCTTTTGCGCATACGAGCGTCTCGCCCGAATGCTGACACAGACCTTGTTCCGGCGCCATGTCTGGAACAAGCTATAGTTTCCCCGTTTGCGCAGTCAATGATGCGCAAACGGGTTCTGGGTTGCTGCGATATGGGTTAAAAATTATCGCTGATGGTTGCAAGACCGCCGTCGTAGATACCGGTAATGACTCCCACGGCTTCCTCATCTGTAACGCCTTCCGCCATGAATGTTGATGACCAGTTGATGGTGGTAGTCATCGCATCACCTTCAGCCTCGAATGTCGAACTGTAATCCTTGACCGGCAAGGGTCCTTCAATGATTGTATACGAGTACCCGGTAGCCGTTTCACCATCGTGCCGTTCCTTGAGCTGGGCGCCGTCTCCAAGGGTCAGCATGCGGTAGGTTGTCCCATCCTCTTCCATGATTTCACAGCCCACAACCGCGGGATGCCAGACACTGATGGCGCAGAAATCGCCGGCGTAGTCCCAGACCGCATCAATACTTGCATCGATCTGTATGGACTTGTTGACCTCAAGAGAAGTTGGCGCTTCGGTACCGCAACCCGATAAAATAAATGCTATCGGCGCTAAAATAATTGCGATTTTTTTCATAGCAAGCTCCTTTAATGTTATGTTTAAGATAAATGTCCAAGCAGTCATTATAAATCTGTAGAATGAAAAATCATACAGGAATTTTTCACAAATTCAGGAGGAATTATGACAACAGAGTTACATCGCCTCAGCGCTGTTGAAGCAGCCAAAGGCATTGCCTCACGCGCATTTACCACGGTGGAGCTGGTGACGGCCTGTCTTGAGCGTATCCATGCAAGAGAAGAACAAGTGGGGGCCTGGGCCTGGTTGGATCCGGATCAAGCGCTGGCGCAAGCCAGGGCTTGTGATGAACGGCCGCGGAAAACGCCATTGCATGGCGTGCCAATCGCAATTAAAGACATCATGAATACGGCCGACATGCCTACTTGTTATGGTTCGGATGTGTATGCCGGGCATTATCCGGATGAGGATGCGACATGTGTCCGCCTGCTGCGAGAGTCCGGCGCAGTGCTCATGGGAAAAACGGTCACCACCGAATATGCTTATTATGCGCCCGGCAAAACCGCCAATCCCCATGCCTTGGGACATACACCGGGCGGATCCTCCAGTGGCTCAGCGGCCGCGGTGGCCGATTTTCATGTGCCGTTGGCCCTCGGAACGCAAACCTCGGGGTCGATTATCCGCCCGGCAAGTTATACTGGCATTCTCGGCTACAAACCGACTTACGACAGTTATTCTCTAGCCGGTGTCCATCCCCTGGCGCCGGCGCTGGACACGCTGGGATCGTTCAGCCGCTCAGTCGCGGACTTTGCCCTGTTGCATCAGGCGCTAGCGGATAAGGAAATGGCGCTTCCGGTAGCGCGGCGACCCGCTGCCGTTGCCTTTGTGCGCACGCCGGCCTGGGCTGCGGCCACGGCGCAAACACAGCTTGCAATAAACAATTTTGTCAGCCAACTAAAGTCCGGCGGCATCAATATTATTGAGCCGGATGAGGACCTGTTGCAGGGCATCATGGAGGTTCAACAGGATTGCCTCGCCCATGGCGCCAGCCAGTCGCTGGGTCCTATCACGGACAGCCACCCGGATAAAACCAGGCCGCAAACCCGCGCCCTGGTCGCTGAAGGCCGCCGGGTGGATGAGTCTTTCAGCGACCGGATGGCAGCCGCTATGGTCGCAGGCGAACGCTTTCTCAGCGAGGTCTTTGCCCGCGCAGAACTGATTATTACGCCCAGCGCGGCGGATGAGGCGCCACCGGGTCTGGACAATACCGGCGACCCGATGTTCAACAGGATCTGGACTTTTTTGAAGACACCATGCATGAATTTGCCGTTGACAAAAGGCGCGCGCGGTTTGCCCGTTGGCGTACAACTGGTTTGCGCCAAGCGTCAGGACGCGCGTTTGCTGGCTTTTTCCGCATACTTGCAATCCCTGACAGGGTACACTATCGATCAACCATAGCATCCGGATGTCTAATTCCAACATACTAAGGAACCTCTGAGATTAAGTCAGAGCTTCCATAATTTTACGGAGAGTGGATATGACCACAATGGCGACGAAAGAAGTTCCGTTAAGTCCCGTACAAAAACAGTGGTATGAAACAGCTTGCAGCAAAATTGACCTGGAGCGGCTGAAGCAGTTGATCTTTGACCTGACTGCAAAACACAGTCCCACCGGCGCCGAACGGGAAGCTTGTGAATTCATGACTGACTACCTGAACAGCGTCGGGATCAAGGCCTGTTACCAGCCCATCACGGAGATTTCCGGCAACTGCTACGGTCGGGTAAAAGGATCGGGAGACGGCCCCACGCTAATGTTGTATGCGCCTATTGACACCTTGCTGGAAGGCGACCCGGATAAAGACATCCCCCATGCCGGGCCCGAACACCGGGCAGATATGCGCCCGGAACCCTATATTGACGGCGACCTGGTAATCGGCTTGGGCGCTTCCAACCCGAAATCCATGGTTGCCTTGCTGACCGAAGCCCTGACCTGTGTGGTGGAGGCTGAGGTTGACCTCAAGGGCGATGTGATCATTGCCACGGCTGGCGGCGGCATGCCCTGGATCGCGCCGGAGCGTAACCATGCCGGCATCAGTAACGGCGTTAACCACCTGCTGTCCCATGGCGTGACCGCGGATTTCGGCGTGATCTGCAAACCCTGGGATGATATTTACTATGAGCACCCAGGCATGGTGTGGTTCAAGGTAACCGTATGGGGCACCATGGGTTATGCCGGCATTCCCCGCGGTGTGCCGGGCTTTCGCAGCTCGATCGTCCCCGCGGCAAAGGTGATCCTGGACTTGGAGGAATGGTTGATTGAATACCCGGACAAACACACCAGCGACCAGGTCAAGCCCCAGGGTTGGATCGCCGCTTTGCGTTGCGGCTGGCCGGACAAACCGGCCTTCCCCGGCGCGGCAACCGAGATCTGGCTGGATGTGCGCACCAGTCCGCTGCAGAAGGCCGCGGAGGTGGAGCGGGAATTTGACCAGGTAATGAAAGACATTGCAGCCAGGCACACTGACGTGGACGCGCAATGGGAAACCATCGTCACCTGCGACGCGTCAGCAACCGACCCGGAGCACTGGGTGGTGCAGTCGGCGCTGCGCGCCTGGAGTGAAGTGCATGGCGAACCCTATCCCGGCGCCCCGCACATGGCGGGACAGACCGACGCCGCCACCATCAACCGGACTGGTTTCCCACTGGTGCGTATCGGTTATACCTGGCTGGGCGAAAAAGACATGCCGGCGGAATTCACTGAAGGTCTTGGCGGGATGGGCGTTGCCTGCATCCCCGATTTGGAGAATACCATCAAAGAAGCGATCTATACTGTCATCGATTCCTGCACCCGCACTCGTGAAGAAGTCGGGTTGGCGGATTAACCCAGGTTGGAAATTATACGGGGGAGACGCTTATGCCGTTAACTGACCTGCACCATGTCGCATTGAGAACAAGAGACCTTGCAGCCAGCGAACAGTTTTACATGGAGGCGCTAGGCATGAAAAAAGTGAAGCGACCGGATTTTGATTTTCCTGGAGCCTGGTTACAGATGGGGGAGACCATGTTTCATCTCATGGCCGGGTATGCCGCATTAGGTCCGGATGGCGAGATATCCCGCGGCAGCGGCGCCGTTGATCACCTGGCAATCCAGGCGCGGGGTTTTGATGAAATGCGCGCCCACTTTGAGAGCCTGGGATTAGAACACAAGGAAAACGACATACAGGATTTTGGTATCTGGCAACTGTTCGTCAATGACCCGGATGGCGTCATCATTGAATTGAACTTTGCGCGGGCAGATGAGCCGGCGGGATCTCAGGGGCCGGGACGAGCGACATTGAGCAAGACGACCTGATCATGCAGGTTTCAGGGTGACGTAGATATACCCGTCGTCGCCCAATCGGGTTTCATATTTGTCAAGAGGGATAACACAGGGAGGGTCGACCGGGTCTCCAGTCCGGATGTCGAATGATCCTTCGTGAAAAGGGCAGATTATTTCGTCTCCCCTGATGTCGCCGTCGGACAGGTACGCCTGGCCGTGGGTACAGATGTCGCTGGTGGCAAAATATTCCCCTTCCAGGTTGTAGATGGCCACCGCTGTGTCATCTTCCAGGTAGAACTGCTTGACAGAGTTGGTCTCGAACTCGGTATGCTTTATGGTTTTTTCTTCCGCCATATTAATTCGACGGGTCATAGGTTTCAAAGCGCAGAGGCGTGGGCCGTTCGCCGTTCACCACTTCCGGCCAGGCGCAGACTGATACCATCCAGGTAAGGTCCATTTCCGCCCGCAGTTCAATATAGTCTCCTGCCCTGGTAACGGGTTGGTCGATGAGCCACTCTCCCTCGGGTGTATAGTTGACTGTCATGAAGATATTGAAGCAGGAAACGGATTGCAGGTAGTTCGGGTCGAACCCGAGCTTGCGGTATTCTTCTTGAATGGTGTCCCGGCAACCGTTGCCACCGGTATTGAGGTACAACCGGCGCGCGGCATTGGAACAAAAACCGCCGCCGGTATAGTGGTTGGCGGTCTTGTCGCTGGTTATTGTCCACATATCATTCATCAGGTTGCTGCGAATAGTGTCGCCTTCCCGCCAATGATAACGGCCATGATGCCAGCTCGTGTATACACAATCCTGGAACTCTGCGGGGTCGCCGTATTTGACTGCGACGAAGTCCGCAACCTGTTGTCCCTCAATATCGATAATTCTCAGTGATTGTCCTTTCCTGATATGTCCGTGGCTGCCCGTGTGCGGCGGAATCGTTGCTGTTTCGATCAGTTTGGCTTTACTCATTGCTCCTCCAGGTGAAATTCCACCACCGCGCCGCCGCTGCCGTAAAGAGGGCCGTAAGCGTGCACTGTGGCGTTACTGAAGCGGCCGCCCATGGCGCCCAGGATAAAGGCGAAGTGTTTGAATCCCATGTCCACCCGCGCCGCGCCGGCGTAATCGGGACAGGCCTTTGCCAGCGCTTCCGTATCGCCCTGTTCCATCATGGATAGTATCTTCTTGTTCCATTCATCTTCTGCGGCATCGGCGATTTTGTCTTCGCTGATATCGATGATATGGCGATAGATGGAGCCTGACAGGCCGCCGACGCCGATGACAGCCAGTTTTCGGCCCAGTTCCGCGGCAGTTTCGGCCGCGACCCGCCCAAGGGATTCGGTCATCTGCCAGTCGTGGTAGACGTTATTGGAAGTGATAGCCAGAGGTATGACTCCGCCCGGGTTCATGAAATTCGAGGCAACGATGGAGCCGGTGTCCACGGGGAAGTGATCATAGTCAACGCCCTTGGCCTTGATCCCGGCCGCTGCTGTCTTCTTCAGCGCCAGCTCGGCAAATTCGATATCGATCTTCATGTCGAATGGCAGGTCGCCGTATTCATGCCAGTTCTCGTCTACATGCAGGCCGCGCAGGACAGGCCGGGTTTGCCATAGCTGGTCGAGCACCGCGATCCACTGGGTGGAATAGATGGCGATCAGGTCCGGCGACGAGGCTACAAGGGCCTTGCCGGCGGTTTCCATGGCCGTGGCGATATCGCCCCAGGGCGGATTGTCCCGTTGCATGTGAGGAAGCGGGGAACCAGGCACGAGAAATGCGGAGACGACGCTCATTGGCATCTCACGCTGCCTTGGCCAGGCCGGCCTGCACCAGATTCCATTCCATCACCGCATTACCGGTGCCGATCACGGTCCCGTAACCATAGAGTTCTCCCGGCAGTTCCGGGTAGTCCATAGCGGCGAACATCCAGGTGAATGCGCCGGATTTTACCTCGGCAAAGGCTTCATCAATAAACTGGGGCAGGACTTCAAACACCTTGCCGATTTTGCCCCTGCGCAGCATGTCGATAATGCGCATGTCCCACAGGTAGCCGGCATAGTTCTGCGGGTGTTCCTGGGACATGTCCTCAGGCGGTATCGGCTCTTCGTGGAAATGGTAATGGCACAGAGTATTGGATGCCAGCAGTACCGCGCGCCGACCGGTCTGCTCAATGGCCTTGCGGGTGGCCTTGCCCAATACGTCCATCTCTTCCAGGCCCTCTTCCGTGCTCAGGTAATACGGCGAATTATTGGCGGAGATGCCCACCACCGGGATATCCCACTGCGGGCGTATCATGTGTAGCGTAGTGATGGTGCCGTAATCCACGCGGAAGTTGGGATTGCGCATCATCTTGGTGGTCAGACCCATGGCGGCAGCCTCGTTGCAACAAGCTTCCGCCAGTTCCACATCCACCTCCAGTTCAAAGGTATAGCGGAACAGGTTAGGGAAAATAGGATCGACGGACTTGCCGTTCAGGTTTCTTACCCCCAGGAAGTGATGCCCTTGCTGGGTGATCCAGTGCGGCGAATGCACCAGCAATACGTCCGGCTTCAATGCTTCCAGGCTTTTGCGGGCATGTTCGTAAGCCCATCTAAGTGGTTCCCAGCCGCCCTGCGAGCGGGGTTCGTTCTGCGGCGGATTTTCACCATAAACCAGGTGGGGTGGATGTGGCGCCAAAAAACCGGCGATAATCTGACCGTCATTCATATCGACTCTCCGCTGGAGGTTTCATTATTCAGGTTTATAGGCAATGGCCTTTATTTCTATCAATAACTGCGGGTGTGGCAACTGATGCACGGCGACCGTGGTACGGGCCGGGCCGTGATAGTCGAACACCTCTGCATAGACTTCATTATAGCCCGCAAAATCATTCATGTTGACAAGAAAAGCCGTAATTTCAGTGAGGTCTGCCAGTGTTGCGTCAAAGCTGGCCAGGATATCGGCGATGTTATCCAATACCGCCCGGGTTTGCGCCCGGATGTCCAGGTCGTATGTGCCCATGTCATCCACAACCCGCGCGCCGATGACGGTGTTGTCGGCCTGTCTTGCGCTGGCGCCGGAGATGAAGATGTAATCTCCGGCGCGCCGGGCATGGGGATACTTGCCGCGAGGAGTGGCTTTGCTCTCCAATACTTTTGCTTTGCAGCCGGTCATAGTCCGTCTCTGAGTCAAATGGTTGTCAATTCACGCACCGGGCGCGTCAGTCTCGTCTGAAGTAGCCGCGGGTATGGTCTTTGGTCTGAATGCCGCGCGCATGTTTGCTGGCAAACCGGCGCCACATGGTCAGTTCGACATCCGGTTGGAACAGTCGTTCCCGCTGCCAGCCGTCTTCCTCGGCGTAGTACTTATGTAACTGCTCCCTGGCAAAGGCGTCATCCACGGTAAAGCCTTCCACTGCCGGCACCTCCCACATGATTCTGCCATCCTCACCCAACCAGCGTTCCGCTTCCTCTTCATCGTCGGTATGGATTACGCCGAACTGAAAATAGGTGTGTGCGTCCTTGTTTTTTGGCGTGTAGAACTCGTAGTGAGTGCACTGGGGCGCGGGGAACGTGGTGACCTTAAGCGAACAAGGCATCCAGAGTCCGACGGTGCCGAGGCGAATGATATCGGTTAATTGCGCCAGCTCCTCCGGTGACTTGCCTCTTGCGAGAGGCAAAACCAGGTCCTTGCGCCCGCCGTCCCGCAGCGGTATGGATGCTTCGTGCTTGAATTCCGTTTTCTCCACCTTGCGGGTGAAGCCTTTCGGGCCGTCTTCCCGCTCAACGTAGCGGGTTGTGTCCAGCACCGCTTCCTTAGTGGAAGTATAACCGTAGGAGGTGTGCATGCCGGCATTGATGCACATCTCGGACCAGTTGTGAATGAACTGGTGGCCGGGGTCGTAACCATTCTCACAACCCAGCCGCCAGTTGGCATTGATGTCGTAGGGTTCGCCGCAATAGACTACGGCATTATCATCCAGCAGTCCGGGGGCAACATCATAATGCAAGGGTGGCGGCTCAATATCGCCCACGAAGACGAACACGATGCCTTTGCGTTCCTCAACCGGATACACCTTGGCGCGGCATTTGCCGATCATCTTCGAGTCGGGTGAACTGAGTATGGTGCGCAGGCTGCCGTCCTCCAGGTCAAAGGTCCAGGTATGATACCAGCAGGTCAATGTCTCCTTCGTATAAAACAGAGGGCGCGCCGAGAAGCGGATGCCGCGATGAGGGCATCGGTCTTCCAGGGCATAGAGCTTTCCATTCTGGCGAGTGAGCAGGATTTCTTCTCCCAGCAATTCAATCCCTTTTGCATCGCCCTCACCTAAGTGGCGCGACAACGCCGCCGGATACCAGTAATTGCGAAATCCCCACTCCGCGTCAAGCCATACCTGCCAGGGCTTGCGCGCCCGCGCCGCTTTCGTCCGGGCTTGTTCCACCTGGTCCTGGGTCTCTTCCAGCAGGGTGCGGGTTATCTCGCTCATGTCAGTTTTACAATGATCAGGAATATCTCTGATGTAATCCGCGCCGCCAAAAGATCACTTCAGCAGGTACTCGATATGCGCCTTGTTGAACGCTTCCGGTTCTTCCCATTGTGGCCAATGGGCGGAGTTTTCCAGCACCACCAGTTCACTGTCGGGAATCAGCGCGGCGCCCTGTTCCGCCAGTGGCACAAGCTGTCCCGGGTTGTAACGAGTCCATAATACCAGAGTGGGGCAGGTCAACTGTTGCAGCAACGCCGGGCTGTACCATTTTTCCTGCTCGACCGGGTCCAGCAACGCGCCGATACTTTGTTCCGCTATCTTTCTTATCACCGCGGCGCGGCCTGGTTGCCGGTAGATCCGGTAGCGAACTTCGACGATCTCATCGGTCACGTCCTCGTCGCGGCGCATCAACCAGCGCATGCGCTGGCGCACTGCTTCCCGGTCCGGCGTGCCGGTGGCTTTGCGGCTGCGCTCCAGCAGATCTCTTAATTCTTCGGCGCCTGCCTCGTCCGGCGGCAGCATCATACCGGTATTCATGACGATCTTGTTCACTCGATCCGGATGTTGCAGGGCAAACCAGGAAGCGACCGTTGCGCCCAGCGATTCACCGGATATATGCGCCTTGTCTGCGCCGATGGCATCAAGGAAATCTTTCATGAAATCCACGTAGCATTGCATATCATAGCTGAGCGCCGGGGCGTCGGTGTAACCGTGACCCACCATGTCGATGGCATAGACATGAAAGTGTTTTGCATGCGCCTCGATGTTCTTCAGATAGGCCTCCGCGTGGCCGCCGGTGCCGTGCAGCAGTGCCAGGACCGGACCCTCGCCGGCTTCAATAACGCGTGTCCTGACGTTGCCGGCATTATAATAGCTTTGCTTGAATGCTACTCCCTGCAAGTGATTCCAGATACTTGTCATAGTTTTCTCCTGTGTTGGAGGAACTTCTGTCTGACCAGAGCTTCCTCTATCAGTCTGAAACGCAACACGCGTAGCCTGTCAGTTTTCTTCATCCAGAAATTTCTCCGCATCCAGCGCGGCCATGCAGCCAAATCCGGCCGAGGTCACAGCCTGCCGATAGACCTGGTCGGAGACATCGCCGGCCGCGAAAACGCCCGGGACGCTGGTCGCGGTCGCGTTACCGTTCAACCCGCTCTTGATCACGATGTAGCCGTTATTCATTTCCAATTGGCCGGCAAAAATCTCCGTATTGGGCGTATGGCCAATGGCGATGAATACGCCTTTCAATTCCAGGTCGGTGGTTTCGTCGGACTTCACATGCTTGATCCGTATTCCGGTCACACCGCTTTCATCACCTTTGACTTCATCCAGCACATGGTCCCAGAAAATTGTGACGTTGCCGGTTCGTTCCTTCTCAAATAATCTGTCCTGCAATATTTTCTCCGCGCGCAGCGCGTCCCGGCGATGCACCAGGATAACTTCACTGGCGATATTGGAAAGGTATAAAGCCTCCTCCACTGCGGTATTGCCTCCGCCGATGACCGCGACTTTCTCACCCCGGTAGAAAAAGCCATCACAAGTGGCGCAGGCGCTGACGCCTTTTCCCATATACGCCTGCTCGGACGGCAGCCCCAGGTAACGCGCGGAGGCGCCGGTGGCGATGATCAAGGTATCACAACTGTAACTGCCCGAATCGCCCTGCAACCTGAACGGTCTCGCGTTAAGATCGACCTGGTGTATTTGATCGAAGATGATTTCTGTCTCAAACCGCTCTGCATGACGGCGCATCCGCTCCATCAGCTCAGGGCCTTGCAGACCTTCCACATCGCCGGGCCAGTTGTCCACATCGGTAGTGGTCGTCAACTGGCCTCCCATCTCTATCCCGGTGATCAGCGCCGGTTTCAGGTTAGCGCGTGCGGCATACACCGCCGCAGAATAGCCCGCCGGTCCGGAACCCAGGATTAGGGCTTTTGCGTGCTTCATCTCAGACATCTCTACAACATTGCTGGCGCCGTGGGAAGGATAGTCGTATCAGCGGATTCCCGTAATTGCGGGAGTGGCATGATTTGATCAGCGTTAATCTGCATCATCTGCGGATGATTCTGTTACCGTTTATGCAGTTCACCGCCAGACGTCAGTTCAGGGGGCGGCACATGTTCATGGCCCCAGATCTTCGGGGAGTTGTAAAATTTCGGTTCCCAGTCGGCATCATCGATCAGGCGCGCGCCGTGGCCGTACTCGATCCACCAGCCGGAAGGAGAATAAATATAAAACGACATCATATGGTCATTGCTATGCCTGCCCAGGGTCAAGGCCAGCGGCACATTGTGTTCGTGCACGATGTCATAGGCGCGCCCGACGTCATTCAAGGACAGGCTCTCGAACATGAAATGGCCCAACTCGCCGGGTTTCATGCCGCCAACCGGGTTCATGAAAGCCAGGCTGTGGTGGCGGGGATTGCAATGCAGGAAGGTTGCCTGAATATCATCCCAGAAGATATGGTCGCTCAGTCGGAAACCCAGGTGGTCTTCGTACCACTTTACCGAGGCCATGCGGTCGGCCGTCGCCAGCACCAGGTGCCCCATGCCCAGGTCGCCGGTATTGTAGCCCTCCATGCCGCGCTTGGGCGCAAACGGTTTGAAGTCCTGAACCGGCCCGAAAAAGATCTCCAGGGGAATCCCATCAGGGCCTTCCACCACGAACAAGTCCATCACCGCGCGCCGCTCGCGCAACTCGGGGCTACCCGGTTCCACCGCAATGCCTTTGTCGTCCAATTCGCCAGCCAGCCGGTCCAAGTCACCCTGGAACTCCACCTCCCAGCCGATGTATTTCAATTTGTTGTGGTTCGATTTATGCAAAGCCAGCCTGTGGTGATTATCATCCATGCGGTATTGCCGGGTTGTTTGCCCGCTGTCAGCGCGCCGTTCCAGTCCGTAAACGGTATCCAACAGCTTGTCCCAGGCGTTAAAGTCCGTCACCTCACAACCGATATAACCAAGACCCTTGATTTTTGACATGCCGCATCTCCTCCTTTCAGTCAATTCTTGTGGTTAAGGAACCCCATAATCAGAAGCTCCCACGTTACAGGGATGCGCGCTCTCTGACAAGTCCGGAATGAACTTGTTCAGCGCCTTCCCAATGTATCAACTATCGGAAAAATGCCGGTGGATACTCTCAACGGCCGCATTGATGGATCGAGCCCGTTCCTGTTCTCCCCAGGCAAGACCTTCCGCATCGAAATAAACAACATCGCTGATACCGATAAAAGCAAAAATCACGTTCAGGTAAGGGCGTAGATGATCCATGTCTGTGTCCTTGGACTTGCCGCTGCTTGCCGTGCATATATATACTTTCTTGCCTCCGCACAGACCTTCCAGGTTGCCGTTCGCAACCCGGCGAAAGGTCTTGCCTGGCCTGACCACGAAATCTATCCAGGCTTTCAGGCTGGCCGGCACATTGAAATTGTACATGGGGGCGCCCAACACCAAGGTATCTGCTGACAATAACTCTTCCGTCAGCGTATCCGAAGCAGCCAGCGCAGTGATTTGCGCCGCCGTCCGCTCCGGCGGCGGCGTAAAAAACGCTTCTGCCTCCGTGTTGTTTACCGGCAGCGGGGCGCTGGCGCCCAAATCGCGGCGAATCAGCCGCAGCGACGGTTCAGCTCTGATGAGTTGGTCAACCACACCCTGCGACAGCTTGCGGCTGATCGAATCGCCGGCGCGAGCGCTGCAATCGATATGCAATACCGTGCTCATGGCCTGCAAGCTATCCTGCTGTTATCTCCGGAAATGTCCCCTGGTATGTTTTTCCTCCTGGATGCCGCGGCAATGCTCGCCGGCAAATACCCGCCACATCAGCAGTTCAATGTCAAAGCGCGCGGTTTGTTCCTGGTTCCAGCCGTCTTCACTGGCGTAGAACTCATGGATATATTCCCGGGCCTCCGCATCCTGCACGGTAAAGTCATCGACCACGGGAACTTTCCAGCGCACCTGCCCCAGGTCGCCTTCGGCCCATTCGCTTGCCTGTTCCTGATTTTCCACCCGTCTCCAGCCGCATTGGAAATAGTAGTGGGAATTGGCATCGCGAGGAACGTAATATTCGTTGTGTACCACACCCGGGAACGGCCACGGATTCACCTTCAGCCCGCAGGGCAGCCATTCGCCGACTTCAGTGGTGAACGCGTGCTGGCCCAGGAGCTCTATTTCTTTGGGTGATTGACCTTTGGCGATGGGCAGGATGACATCCGTATCACCAGCGCCGTTGCGCCCGGGAATTTTTGCGGTCATGGACATATTGGTTTCTGCCGCTAACCGGGTAAATCCCTTGGGCCCGCTCTCCATCAACTCATAAATACTGGTCTCCAGCACAGCTTCCTTTTTCGAGACCCAGCCGAAGGTCATGGGTATGCGTGAATTAATGGAAAATTTCGACCAGTTATGAATGTAATGATGGCCCGGGTCATAGCCGCCTTCGGAACCCAAGCGCCAGTTCGCGTTCACCAAGTAGGGGTCAGCCACGCATATCGCCACATCTTCATCAAAAAAACCGGGGGGCACGTCATGCTCCAAGGGTGGCGGCGGATTCATATCGCCGACGAAGGTAAAGATCACACCTTTTTCCTCCCGCACCGGGTAACTCTTAATTCCCTTGCGCCCTGCCAGAGAAGAGTCCGGGTCATTCAACAGGCAGCGGATACGGCCGTCGTCAAGGTTGAAGGTAAAAGCATGATGCCAGCAGGTAATGGTATCGTCCGTGTAACAGACAGGGCGTTTGGAGAAACGCGTGCCGCGGTGGCTGCAGCGATCCTCTATCGCATACAGACGCCCACCACGGCGCAGGTACAGAATATCCTCTCCCAACAGCTTGATGGCCTTGTGTTCACCGTTCCTGATATTGCGACTGGCTTCCGTCGGATACCAGTGATTGCGAAAACCCAGTTCCGCCTTGAGCCAATTCTTCCAGGGTTTTTCTGCTGTGGCAGGGTCGGCCCCCTCAAAATCAAAATCCGGAACATACGCCGCAGTGCGCTTCATCAGGTCCAGCGCGATCTCGTTGAACTTGCTCATGCCTTAACCCCATCATTTTGTATGAAAGCGAAGTATAACACCTGTGGATAATGAAAGAACCTGACATAACGGGCCGTCTTTCAGGCGACATAGTATTCGACTGGACTCCCACTTCCGTGGGAGTAGTGCGGAGGCGGTGTTCAAGCAAGCGCTGTCAGGCAATTTTAGATTGAATAACTACTATTTTCCGGCAAGCTCCGCGGTGAGCCGGGTGAAGAAATCGTTGGCCAGCTTCCTGGTGGTGGAAGCCACCAGTCTGGAGCCTACCTGGGCCAGTTTGCCACCCACGGAAAATTCCGCCTGGTAGCGAAGCCTGGTGAATTCGACTTCCTGGCTCAACTGAACTTCCGCCCTGCCTTTGCCGAAACCGGCGCCGCTTTTTCCTTCCCCACTCAGTGTATAGGAATAGGGCGCATTGATACCGGTTACTGTCAACACGGTTCTGAAACGGGTTTTCACCGGGCCGTACTGTGCGACGATCAGGCATTCAAAGCTGTTTTCTCCGGTCTCTTCGATACTCTCACAGCCGGCGATACAGAGCTTCAGCATAGCCGGATCATTCAGAGCTTGCCAGGCTTTGTCAATGGCACAGGGCAGCAGGTGTTCGCCTTCTATAATCATGTGTCTATCATCATCTGGCGTTTAAACGGCGCCGTAACCAGGTGAAAAATATGTCATTGCCTTGGACTGATCAAATATATTCTGCTTGCTTTTTTTTTTATTATCACTATATTTCGCGTATGGATCTGAATAATTCCCTCTATTCTGCTTCGGCCAGCTTGCTGGCAGTTGCCTCCCTGCGCCTGCTCCTCCTGCCCTGCTAAGGGCAGATACTCACGACATTCAAGAACTTTTTTCTCATTTTTACAGGCAAAATGTATCCTGATTCAGGAGCAGGACTATGACAGACAAATTGATTATCTTCGATACTACATTGCGGGACGGCGAGCAAAGTCCCGGCGCGTCTATGACCCGTGGCGAGAAGATGCGCATCGCCAAGGCGTTGGAGAAACTGCGGGTGGACGTGATTGAGGCAGGCTTTCCGATTGCCAGCGGCGGAGATTTCGAGGCCGTCAGATCGGTGGCGGAAATCATCAAAGACAGCGCGGTCTGCGCCCTGGCCCGCACCGGTTACCAGGACATCGACGCGGCAGCCGAGGCGCTGAAACCGGCGCGTGCGGGACGTATCCACACGTTTATCGCGACTTCGCCCATCCACATGGAACAGAAGCTCAGGATGGAACCGAAAGAGGTGATTGATGCCGCGGTCAAGGCCGTGAAAAGGGCAAAAAAATATACCGATGACATCGAATTTTCTCCGGAAGACGCGGGCCGATCGGAACTGGATTTTTTGTGCCGGATCATCGAAGCGGTCATCGCCGCGGGCGCCACCACCGTCAACATCCCCGACACGGTGGGTTACAGCATCCCCACGCAGTTCGGGGAGACCATCGGTAATCTTATCGAACGGGTGCCCAACTCCGACAAGGCGGTCTTTTCGGTGCATTGCCACAACGACCTGGGGCTGGCCGTGGCCAATTCCCTGGCTGCGGTCATGCGCGGCGCCCGGCAGGTGGAATGCACCATCAATGGGCTTGGCGAGCGCGCCGGCAATGCCTCGTTGGAAGAAATTGTCATGGCTGTGAAGACGCGCGCCGATTACTTCCCTTGCGCTACCGGGCTGGATACGACCGAGATCGTGAACTGCTCGAAACTTGTGTCGAACGTGACGGGTTTTCCGGTGCAGCCAAACAAGGCTGTGGTGGGCGCCAACGCTTTTGCCCACGAAGCCGGTATCCACCAGGACGGGGTGCTCAAGAGTCGCGAAACCTACGAGATTATGCGCGCCCAGGATGTTGGCTGGACAGCAAACCGACTGGTGCTGGGCAAGCATTCCGGTCGCAATGCCTTTCGCACCAGATTGAGAGATCTGGGGTTTGAATTTTCCAGTGAGAAAGAGTTGAATAGCGCTTTTGTCAAGTTTAAAGAGTTAGCGGACAAAAAACATGAGATCTACGACGAAGATCTGCAGGCTCTTGTCACGGACAATATGCAAAACGGAGAGGAAGTAATCAAACTGGTTTCGCTGAAAGTGGTAACGGAAACCGGCGAAACGCCTCGGGCTGAGCTGACGCTCTCCATAGACGGAAAGGAAACGCCAGGCAGTTCCGAGGGAGACGGTCCCGTAGACGCGGTGTTCAAGGCCATTGAAACCCTCGTTACCAGCGGTTGTGAATTACAGTTGTTCTCTGTCAACAATATTACCGGCGGGACGGATTCGCAGGGGGAAGTGACGGTGCGGGTGAACAAGGACGGGCATGTGATAAACGGTAGGGGTTCGGATACCGATATAGTAGCGGCGTCGGCAAAAGCCTATATCAATGCGATAAACCGCGCTTGTTCGATAAGCAGTAAGATACATCCACAAGTATGAGGCTTGCGCCCCGGCAATATCGATACCTGCGCGCCCTTGGCATAGAGGTCTACAAGATTCGCAATATGGAGGGCGGTAGACAGGAGTCCGATAACGGGCAAGCGGACGCGGCAGGCCAGGATACGGATGTCACTGAGTTAAGCAGCCAGATTGAGCCTGGCGGGCCCGCTGGCGTCGCCTCGGGTAATGTTATCCAGGATTGGGAAGCTCTGCAGCGCGAGGTGGCCGGATGCCGTTTGTGCCCTTTGCATGAGAACAGAACACAGACGGTATTCGGCGTGGGCGATGTGAATGCGGATTGGATGCTGATCGGCGAGGCGCCTGGAGCCGAGGAAGACCGGCGCGGCGAACCATTTGTCGGCCGGGCCGGAAAACTGCTGGACGCTATGCTGAACGCGTTGGGAATGTCCCGGCAGCAGGTCTTTATCGCCAATATCCTGAAGTGCCGCCCGCCAAATAATCGTGACCCCAGGCCTGAAGAAGTCCTGGCTTGCGAACAGTATCTGGCGCGGCAGATTAGCGCGGTTAAACCCAAACTTATCCTGGCGCTGGGCCGGGTTGCAGCCCAGAATCTGCTGAAGACGGAAACACCCATCGGAAAAATGCGCGGCCAACGTTTCCAGTACGGTGACCCCCCCATTCCGGTCGTGGTAACATATCATCCTGCCTACCTGTTGCGTTCGCCGCGGGAGAAAAGAAAGTCCTGGCAGGATTTGCAGTTGGCAATGACCGTCTATAAAGAACAGATATGAATGCCGTCCTGAAACTTGACGAGTTAACCCTGCGCCCCATGGCGGAGACGGATATCGGCGATGTGTTGCAGATTGAATGTGCGGCGTATGCGTTTCCCTGGAGCCGGAACATATTCAAGGGCTGCTTGCGGGACAACTATTGTTGCCGGGTAGTGGAGCTGGATGGACAAATCGCCGGTTATGCAATCCTCTCCATGGGGGCCGATGAGGCGCACCTGCTGAATCTGTGCGTGGACACCGGATATCACAGGATGGGACTGGGCGATGTTTTGCTGAAAAACCTGCTGGACTACGCCCGGACACAGGGAGCAGTCACCACGTTTCTGGAAGTGCGGCCTTCCAATACGGCCGCGCGCAGGTTTTATCAAAGCCGGGGCTTCGTGGAAGTCGGTTCTCGCCCCAATTATTATCCTTCCAGGTTCGGGAGAGAAGACGCTATCATAATGGCCCGGGAGATGGTGTAAGACAATGTCTGAGATAACGCCGCTCGATTATCCCACCATTGACTCCAGCGTTGGCAACACCCCACTGGTGCGGCTGCAACGCCTGACCGGCGACAGTTCCAATACCATTCTGGCAAAACTGGAAGGCAATAATCCAGCGGGCTCGGTCAAGGACCGGCCTGCGCTGAGCATGATCCGGCAGGCTGAACAGCGTGGAGAGATCAAGCCCGGCGATGCGCTGATTGAAGCCACCAGCGGCAACACGGGCATCGCCTTGGCGATGGTGGCTGCCATTCGTGGTTACCGGATGCTTCTGATCATGCCGGACAACCTCAGCGTTGAGCGGCGCAGCGCGATGCGCGCCTTCGGCGCAGAGCTGATACTGGTTACAAAAGAGGAAGGCATGGAAGGCGCCCGCGACCTGGCTCAGGAAATGGAAAAACAAGGCAAGGGAAAGATATTGGACCAGTTCGCCAACCCGGATAATCCCTTGGCGCACTATGAGGGCACAGGCCCGGAAATCTGGCGGGACACGAATGGCAGCGTGACGCATTTTGTCAGCGCGATGGGGACAACCGGAACTATTATGGGCGTTTCTAAATATCTGAAGGAAAAAAATCGGCAGGTTCAGATCATCGGGGTACAACCGGCGGGCGATGAAAACATTCCCGGTATCAGACGCTGGCCCAAGGCCTATCTGCCCAGGATCTTCCAGCGTGAGCGGGTGGACCGGATCATTGATGTGACTCCGGCAGAAGCGGAAGAAATGACCCGGCGGCTGGCGGATGATGAAGGAATCTTTGCCGGCATTTCCTCCGGCGGCGCAGTCTCAGCCGCGTTGCGCTTGTCTGAGGAATTGGAACACGCGCTAATCGTGGTGATCATCTGCGACCGCGGCGACCGTTACCTCTCCTCAAGTGTCTTCCCGGATTGAATATTCTCGTCTTTGACATCGAAACCATCCCGGACATCGATAGCGGGCGGCGTCTGTACGGGTTGGAAGGCCTGTCGGATAAGGACACCGCCGAGGCGATGTTCAAAATCCGTCGCCAGGAGACGGACAATACTTCCGACTTTCTGCGCTTGCACCTGCACCGGGTGGTGGCGATTTCGGTCGTGCTCGCGACTCGCGATAACGTCAGTGTCTGGTCACTGGGCACACCGGAATCATCTGAGGAGGAACTGGTGCAGCGCTTCTTTGACGGTATCGAAAAATACACGCCGACACTGGTTTCCTGGAACGGCCGCGGCTTTGACCTGCCGGTGCTGCATTATCGCTCGCTGCTGCATGGTATCTCAGCTCCCGGCTACTGGGAGACGGGTGACGAGAACCAGAGTTTCCGCTGGAACAATTACCTCAACCGCTTCCATCAACGCCATACGGACCTGATGGATGTGCTGGCCGGCTACGAACTGCGCGCCGCCGCGCCCCTGGACGATATTTCCGCGATGCTGGGTTTCCCCGGCAAGATGGGCATGTCAGGAGGCAAGGTATGGGAGAGTTACCTGGCCGGCGCGATCGAAACGATCCGCAATTATTGTGAAACGGATGTGCTCAACACCTACCTGGTCTACCTGCGCTTTCTGCTGATCAGTGGGCGCTATTCAGAGCAGGGCCATCAGCAGGCGTGCGACCGGTTGAAACAGGTCCTGGCGGCCGAGGACAAGCCGCACCTGGCGGCGTTTCTTGAAGCCTGGGAGGGCGCTGAGCAGTAACCCAGGCACAGGATAAGCCTGTCCCATTCACGTATCAGTAACGCGGGTTCTTTTCCCAGTCGTAACTGGTACGGACAATAAACTCCAGGTCGTCATAGCGAGGCTGCCAGTCCAACGCTTTCTTCGCTGAACTGCCGTCCGCGATCAACTGTGGCGGGTCGCCGGGTCGGCGGCCGGTCTCGACAACGGGTATGGGACTGCCGTGGACCTGTTCCAATGCCCGCAGCGCTTCACGCACGCTGTAACCATGTCCGTAGCCGCAATTTACGGTAATGGAATCACCTCCGTTTTCCAGGCTGCGCAGGGCTTGAACATGGGCGTCGGCCAGGTCGCTCACGTGGATGTAGTCCCTGATGCCAGTGCCGTCCGGGGTCGGATAGTCCGTGCCGTAAATATATAGCTCCCCGCGCTTCCCCAGCGCCGTTTCACAGGCAACCTTGATCAGCAGGGTGCAATCGGGGGTCGACTGCCCGATGCGGCCCTTCGGGTCGGCGCCGGCCACGTTAAAATAGCGCAGGATCGCATGCTTCAGGGAGCCCGCCCCGGAGACATCCCGGAGCATCACCTCGGTCATGAGTTTGGACCTTCCGTAGGGATTCACGGGTTCGGTGGGGGTTTGTAGGGTGGCTGTTCCGGATTCGGGAATGCCATATACCGCGGCCGTGGAGGAAAATACAAAATACCTGACGCCGGCTTGCACGCAGGCCTCCAGCAGGTTGCGGGATTTTGCGGTATTGTTCTCGTAATACCAAAGGGGTTTCAGAACGGACTCCGGGACGATCGTGGAGCCGGCGAAATGCATGACCGCAGCTACCTGCCGCTTTTGTAACAGCAGCGCCAGCAGTTCCTTGTTACCGGTATCCCCTTGAACCAGTTCACAGTCCATGACCGCCTCTGCAAACCCTTTGGACAGGTCATCGAGGATGATGACCTCGTAACCCTCCTGCAACAGATCTAACGCGACATGGCTGCCGATATAACCGGCGCCGCCGGTCAGCAGGATCGTCTTGTCACCCATGGACCACTCTCATACGAACAGGTTTACCTCGCACCCTTCTTCAACCAAGTCGAACAGCTCAGTCACGTCACTGTTGCGCATGCGTATGCATCCCGCTGAACCCGGAACGCCCATCTGCATATCATCGGGTGCGCCATGAATATAGATGTAACGGTTATAGGTATCCACCGTACCACCCTGGTTGAACCCCGGTTCTTCTCCCTGCAGCCAGATAATGCGGGTAAGTATCCAGTCGCGCCCCGGATGCTGCCGGCGCAATGCCGGGTGGTATATCTCTCCGGTGGGTACTCTGCCGGCAAACACCGTGCCGGATGGTTGCCCGGCGCCGATCTTCTCTGCAATACTGTGCCTGCCGCGCGGAGTGCAACCGCTGTCGAGTTGTTCACCGATGCCGTTTTTTCCGGTTGATACGGAATATTCACGGACGACGCCGGCAGGCCCAAGCAGTTGCAACACCTGCCGGGTCAAATCGATACTGATCCTGTGGGTAACGGACTGCATTGCTTTTGTGCCTGAAGAACCTTAGAGATAAAGTCCAGAGCTTACCTTATTCAAACAACGCGATGGATTCAACATGGGAAGTGTGTGGAAACATATCCATCACGCCGGCCGCGGACAGCCCCAGCCCGCCCTGGTTCACCAGTATACCGGCATCTCGGGCAAGGGTGGCGGGGTTGCAGGAAACGTACACCAGTTTTTCCACCTGTTCCAGGTCCAGTTGTTCGATGATCTCCCGGGCGCCGCTGCGCGGCGGGTCAAGCAGGACTTTATTGTACACGTGTTCGGATACAAGAGAACCGGCATCCGGTTTCGACAGGTCACAGGCGCTGAAGTTAGCGTTGCTGAGGCCGTTCTTGCGCGCATTGTCTTGCGCGCGCAGCACCAGGTCTTCTGAGCCTTCCAACCCGGTTGCCTGTTGCGCGTATTTTGCTAGCGGAAGCGTAAAGTTGCCCAGCCCGCAGAACAGGTCAAGGACCGAGTCATCGGCGCCGGGGTCCAGCAGTTCGATTACCCGGTCGACCAGCATCGCGTTGAGATCGAAATTCACCTGGGTAAAATCGAGAGGCGAGAATTCTATGCTGATGCCGTGCTTGTCCAGCCGATAGCGCAACTCCGACTCAGTCTGGTCGGACAGGCTGTGTACACTATCCAGTCCCGCAGGTTGCAGGTAAAACCTGATCGCGCTTGTTGTTTCGTAGTCGGCCAGGATGGTTTTGTCCGTGTCAGTCAGCGGCGCCAGGTGCCGGATCACCACGGCGGCCACCGCATCGCTGACAGCCACTTCCAACTGGGGTATTTGCCGGTAGACAGACAGCTTGTGCATCAATTCCTTGAGCTGCCCGATTTCTTCTCCGAGCATCGGGTGCAGGACTGCGCAGGAATCCATGTCGGCAATGTAACTGCTGTGTTTTTCCCTGAAGCCCACCAGTACCTTTTTCTTACCGGCGACGTATTTGACGCCCAGCCTGGCCTTACGCCGGTAGCCCCAGTCGGACGCAGCCAGCGGCGGTAGGACTTGTTCAGGCTTGATCCCGGCTATGTGCCGCAACTGTTCAAGCAGCGCCGATTGCTTGTGCCGAACCTGCTCCCCGGGGTCAAGATGCATCAGGCTGCAACCGCCGCATACACTATAATGCGGACAGCGGGGTTCGACCCGTAAACCTGATGGTTCATCGACCTCCACCACTCTTCCTTCATCGAATTGCCCGCGCTTACGGGTGTAGCGAAACCGGACGCGCTCACCCGGCAGGGCGCCGTCAATAAAAACGGTTTTACCGCCGATTCGGGCGATACCTCTGCCTTCATGGGAAAGGGATGTTATCGATGCCGAAGTGGGTTCGGCAGGTTGTTTATGGCGCGGGCGTGACATTGACTGATTATATCAGCGCAGCGCTGTTTATACTCCTTGTCCAGAGTAAGAAATCCGGCCATGAAAGGATTATAATCCGCAGTTTGTATTGATAATCCGAAAAATCATGAATCAGGATGAGTAACAACGGCGAACGTGGGGCGAGCTTGCGCGCGCGCACGCTACGCGGGATGGGATGGTCTTCTGCCGCTGTCGTTATCAAGGCGTTACTTTCGCTACTGGTATTGGCGCTACTCGCGCGGCTGCTGACGCCGGTCGATTTCGGTCTGATCGGCATTGCCTGGATTTTCATTATGCTCGGCGCCAGGTTTGGCCTGGCGCTGGTCGGGCCGGCAATTGTGCAACGGGCTGAGTTGACCGATGGCCATATTCAGGTGGGCGTCGCGCTGTCGATGATCATCGCCATCACAATGACAGCGCTGGCCTGGTTGCTGGCGCCATCGATCGGCGCATTCTTCAGCGAACCGACGGCGGCGCGCGTCCTGCAGGTATTATCCGTCATATTCATTATCGAAGGCATTGGGAGTGTTCCTGTCCATCTTCTGCGACGCGACCTGCGTTTCAGGGAATTGAATACCGCCGATTTGCTCGCGTATGCTATCGGCTATGGCGTTACCGCAGTGACGCTGGCTCTCCAGGGATTTGGCGTCTGGTCCCTGGTTTGGGGCGAGATCATGCATAAGGCAGTTCATACCATCGTAGCGTTACGCTATACGCACAGGCTTCTTTATCCCCGCTGGGCGACGCGCGAGGCAACGGAACTACTGACGATGGGGGCGGGCTTTTCGCTGGCCCATTCGTTTGAGTTCATCGCCCGGCAGGGCGGCTATTTTGTCGTCGGACGCTGGCTGGGGGCAACGTCGCTGGGCTACTATACGCGCGCCGACAAACTGGTTGTGGCGCCAAGAAACTATTTCAATCACGCTTTATTTCAAGTTCTGTTTCCCGCGATGTCGCAGCGGCAGCAGGGAACAGCCCGTCTGGCAACCATCTACCTGCATGGTATTGAGATCCTGGCCCTGCTGGCCCTGCTGATCGGTGTGATGCTGTTTTTATGCGCTCCCGAAATCGTTTCAGTCATACTGGGAGGACAGTGGGAGCCGGTTGTCATGCTTCTGCAGATTCTTGCTTTTGCCGTTTTATTCCAGATGTGCGATGTATTGAACCTTGCAACCATCGGCGCTCTGGGCGCGGTATATCGCCAGGCCTGGCGTCAGGGGATTCATGCTTTTTTAGTCGTAGGCGGCGCTTGGTTTGCGAGCCGGTGGGGCCTGGAAAGCGTGGTTGTTGCGATTGTCGGCGCCCAGATTATCGCTTCCCTGTTGTTGGCGCAGTTAACGCTATCGTTGCTGGACATAAGTTGGCGCCGATTTCTGCGCCGTCTGGCGCCGGCATTGTGGGTTGGCGTCTGGGTTGTACTGCTACTCTGGCTGGTCACGCAGCAGGCCAGGACTATGTCCTTGGCGGTCGGCGTATTGTTGTCCATTGAGGTTGTTGTCTGGATTGCGACAGCGATTGCCGCAGTGTATTGCGCGCCGGCTGTTGCGCGTCCTGAATCCATCCGCTGGATTGTTGCAAATATGCCGTTTGAGGTTTTCGGCGCGCCGGGAGATTACCTGAGAAACGGACTGAAATGGTTGATGCGTGATACCCGTGATCCTAAGAGGGCAGGTGTTGGTTGACGCGGGCGAGACACCCGCGCTCCCAGGGGGTTGCCCTGGGGCGTGTTACTCCGGGACAGGACTTGTCATAATATGGCACATCCCTGTATCGTAGGAACCTATGAATTTCACAGACCTCCCAGTTAACCCGTGAATGAAAAAATTGGCGTGCGTGACGGGTATAAACGCGTCTTTGACCTGACTGTTATCACGATCACTTATATTCTGTTTTTTCCCCTGTGGCTGATCGTTTGGATCTTGGTCCCGCTCGCGATCTGGCTGGAGGATCGTGGCCCGGTGTTCTATGCGCAGGAACGGGTAGGATGGGGAGGCAAGCATTTCAAGGTCATCAAGTTCCGCACTATGATCCAGGATGCAGAGAACAAGACCGGTCAGGTCTGGGCCGCGGAAGATGATCCCCGTCTCACCCGCGTCGGAAAAATGCTGCGCAGGTTGCATCTTGACGAGATCCCGCAGGTTATCAATATTGTCAGGGGTGAGATGAGCCTGGTGGGTCCGCGGCCCGAACGCCCGGCGTTAACTGAACAGTTCAACCGTGAGGCGCCGGGATTCTCGGATCGTCTCAGGGTCAGGCCGGGTATTGCCGGACTCGCCCAGGTGCGTGGCAGCTACTGGACCGACCCGATTTACAAACTGAAGTACGACAACCTGTACATCGAAACGATGAGTCCCTGGTTGGACCTCAAATTGCTGTTTCTTGCCGTCTGGGTCGCGATCAAACGTATGTTTTACGGCGCGGACGCGTCTGTTGCCGACAACAGCTCGGACCGGGATTAAGCGCAAATGCAATCGGTAACAGAGGACAAGTCTGCGCGCCGGGTTACTGTTTCAATCATTATCCTGACCTGGAACTCCGAGCGGCAGATCGGCTCCTGCCTGGCCTCACTCAGCCGGGGGCTGGCCGAGTTTCCCTACGAAGTGATTGTGGTCGACAATGGTTCTCAGGATCAAACACGCGCCATCATCAAGGATGTCCGACCCGACGCGCAGTTGCTGTGTTATCCCGAAAACCATGGCGTTACCCTGACCCGCAACCATGGTATTCGTGTGGCAGGGGGAGATTACATCATTATTCTTGATGATGACACGGTCGTGCAGCCTGGCGCGCTGGATTGCCTCATCCGTTATCTGGAGGACCATCCCGGAGCGGGACTGTGTGGACCTAAACTGATAGGCGTTGATGGGGAACTGCAGTTATCGTGCCGCTACTTTCCAACGTTGCTCGACAAGCTTGCCCGACGGCTGCCTTCGCCTCTGGCTCAATATGTTAACCGCAAGATAGAGATGGCAGACTGGGACCACCGCACGACCCGGCGGGTCGATTATGTCATCGGCGCCTGCCAGGCTATCCGCCGGCGCGCGTTAGAGGATGCCGGCTTGTTTGACGAACGAATCTTTTATGCTCCGGAGGATGTTGATATCTGCTTGCGCCTGCAACTGGCCGGTTGGTCGGTGGTGTATAATCCCGAAGCCGTCGTTATGCATGAGGAACGCAGGATTACACGGTCCATGAGCTCCCCCCTTTTCTGGAAACATGTCCAGGGACTTTGTTATTTTTTTTGGAAACACGGGTATTTGTTTTCCCGCCGGGGTTTGTACAACAGGATCCCGGATTCCGCCAGGAGCACGCTACATAAATAATGGACAATTGCCGATGTCGATAACGAATTTGGAACAAGATAATCCAGTTGATTTTCTCGTAGTCGGCGCCGCGCAGGCCGGCACTACGACTCTGTTCGAGACCTTGAAAAAACACCCTGGAATATTCATTCCCCAGCGCAAAGAATGCCAATACTTTTCCTGTACGCATCGTGAATTCGCAGGGCCTCCGCCTCAATATGCGAATACCGTAACCCGCTCTCTGGATGAGTATCGAGAGCTTTTCAAGAAGGCTGAACCAGACCAACTATGTGGAGATATTTCGCCTGATTATCTCTACTATTTCCAAAGCGCCGTCAGCAAAATTCTCAACGAAAAAGATGCGCGAATTCCGATTATTATCGTTTTGCGCAATCCCATAGACCGCGCCTATTCGAATTATTTGCACCATGTGCGGGATGGCCGGGAGAAGTTGAGTTTTGAAGACGCGCTGAATGCGGAGCAAGAACGCATTAAAGAAAACTGGGCCTGGGGGTGGTTCTACGTGAGGTGTGGATTATACGCGCAACAGGTAAAAGCATATACCGAAAAATTTGAGCGGGTTTTAGCGCTGTTGTTTGAGGAGGATATCGTAACCGGTCAGGCAACGGGTAAAGTATTAGAGTTTCTGAATCTCCCCCGCTTGCGCGCAGACCAGGAGAACGCGCATGCAAACATCTCGGGATATCCTCAAAACCGGGTGTTGCACCGGCTGATGACAGACGAACGGGTTGTCAGAAAAATCAAGAACATGGTCAAAGCCACGCCGTTGTATGCCCACTCAAAGAAGATCTATAGTAAAGTGATGCAAGTGAACCTGAGAAAAGAGGCAATGCTTCCGGACACAAGGAGGATGCTCCAAGAGAGGTTCCAGGACGATGTCGCCCTGCTGGCGGAGCAGACCGGACTCCCCGTGTACCAGTTCTGGAAGGATTTTCGGTAAGTCGGATATGTCCTTGGGACCGATCATGCTGGACCTGCGCGGCGTCGAGTTGCAGGCGGACGAGCGGGATATGCTGCTGCATCCGCTGGTGGGTGGGGTTATCCTGTTTGCGCGCAACTACCGTGACCCGGAAACATTAATCGCTCTCACCACCCATATCCACGAAGTGCGCAATCCTCCGCTGCTGATCGCTGTGGATCACGAGGGAGGTCGGGTGCAACGTTTTCGCGAAGGATTCACCCGACTGCCTCCCAGCCGCTGTTTCGGCGATCTCTACGGACTGGATGCGACAAGAGCTTTGTCATTGGTGGAAGACGCCGGCTGGCTGCTGGCCAGCGAACTGCTTGCCGCTGGTGTCGATATCAGTTTTACCCCAGTGCTTGATCTGGATTCCGGAATCAGCTCCTTCCTTGGCGATCGCGCCTACCATCGCTCCCCGGACGTGGTGGCGCGCCTGGGACAATTCCTGGTGAAAGGCATGCGCAGCGCCGGCATGATGGCAGTGGGCAAACACTTCCCTGGTCACGGTCATGTGAAAGGCGATTCCCATCATGAGATACCGGTAGACGAGCGAGATTACGGCGCTATTTTAATGACGGACATGGCGCCGTTCGAGAGCCTTGTCAACGCAGGCCTGGCGGCCATCATGCCAGCCCATGTCGTTTATTCTCGGGTGGATGATAAGCCTGCCGGCTTCTCCAGCATCTGGCTAAGACAGATTTTGCGGGGGAGATTGAATTTCCAGGGCGCTATCTTCAGCGACGATATCAGCATGGCCGGCGCGGAGTTCGCCGGAAGTTATCCGGAACGCGCGTCCCGCGCAATGGAGGCCGGTTGTGACATGGTTCTGGTATGTAATAACCAGGCGGCTGTTCTGGAACTGCTGGATGAGTTACAGGTCAGCCCTGACCCGGCCTCCCAACTCAGGCTGATGCGCATGCGCGGCGCCGATCCTGGATTGTCTTTTAATGAATTTTGCACAAGCGAAAGACGGCTGCGGATCGGCGCGGAAATTTCCGGGTTGGACAAGACGCCGGAATTGGAGTTGGATGATGACAACCTTATGTCGTAATTTTTTTCTGGCCTTACTGTTACTATTCTGGTCTGTCACAGTCCCGGCAGACAGCATTGAATGCCGCCCGTTGCAGATCAATGAAATTCCCTATTCCGGCCCGGATGAGTACGGGCATGGTCTGTTATGGCGGGTAACTCATCAAGCTGGTCCACCGAGCTACCTGTTTGGTTCCATCCATGTTGCAGAGCGTCATGTCAGCGCGCAACTGGAGAAGGTCAGGGACATTCTGGCCGGCAGCAGGATTTTTATCATGGAAGCGATATTTGACCCGGACGGGATTGAAGCATTGCGCAATATGATGTTCTTCACAGATGGAACGCGACTTCGGGATATCATTTCATCCGACCTGTATGCCGAGACGCTTGCGATATTGAGCGCGTATCACCTGACAGAGACCGACCTTACTGCAATGAAGCCCTGGGCTGCGTATCTGACGATGAGTTATCCTGCCGATCTGGGCGTGATACTGGACCAGCGTTTGCTGCAGTTGGCCCGGGAGGCGGGGATAGGCATCATGGGACTTGAATCTCTGGTAGAACAAGGTGGTCTGTTCAATAGTTTTTCACTTGACGATCAGGTACGATTATTGACGGACGCCGTGTGCCACCGCGAGATACTGGAGGGCGATTTTGCGAAAATGATCTCGCTGTACGCAGACGGGGACCTTGCGGGCCTGTCTTCCTACGGGCAGCGGTATTCATTCGGTGATAATACATTGTACGAGACCTTGACGGAAAAGCTGCTTAACAGGAGAAACCGCCTGATGGTGGAAAGAATGCAGACGGCGCTGGAAGCGGGCAGCGCGTTTATTGCCGTAGGCGCGTTACATCTGCCGGGCAAAGATGGCATCCTGGCATTGCTGGAACGGCGCGGTTTCGGCATAACCCGGGTTTTCTGATTGGAGCGCAAGTGGAAATAGAACATTATTTGAACAATGTCTGGAACCACCTCATACATGAAGCGTGGATAGCGCAGATCTTGGTCATTCTCCTTGTGGTCTTGTCTTTGGACTGGCTACAGAAGCGAGTGATAGCAAAGTTGCTGACCCAGGTTCGCAAGACAAGGATTCCCTGGGATACCGCCTTGTTCGAAGCTGTCGGCAAGCCGTTGGCTGTTTTGATCTGGTTGTTGGGCATCACATTCGCCGCCGATATTGTCAGCAAGGAACACGACGCGGCCATTTTTGAGGTTATTGATCCGCTGCGCTATATGGGAGTAATAGTTGTCTTCTCCTGGTTTCTGGTCAGGTTTATTAATCGGGGTGAAATGTATTATCTCCAGTCACGATCAGAGGCCGGCGCGCCGCTTGACCGCACCACTGCCGATGCGATTGCCAAGTTATTGCGCATTTCGGTTTTCGTTATTGCATTTCTGATCCTGTTGCAGACCCTGGGTTTCAGTGTGGCCGGGGTACTGGCCTTCGGCGGTGTGGGAGGCATTGTGGTCGGATTTGCGGCTAAAGATTTACTGGCCAATTTTTTTGGCGGACTGATGATCTACCTGGACCGGCCATTCGAGGTCGGCGACTGGATCCGTTCGCCGGATAAAGAGATAGAGGGAACGGTAGAGAATATCGGTTGGAGGCTGACCCGGATCCGCACTTTCGACAAAAGACCGCTTTATGTTCCCAATTCCGTGTTTGCCAATATTGCCGTGGAGAACCCGCAGCGGATGACCAACCGGCGCATCTATGAAACCATTGGCATACGCTATGAGGATGCGGGCAAGATGGCCGCAATTACCCGTGACGTGAAGCAGATGCTAACAGACCATCCCGAGATTGACACGAACCTGACCATGATAGTCAATTTTGTCAAGTTCGCGCCTTCATCGCTGGACTTTTTTATCTATACGTTTACCAAAACCACGAACTGGGTCAGATTCCACGAAATCAAGGAGGATGTCATGCTGAAGATCATTGAAATAATTGAGCGGCACGGCGCGCAGAGCGCGTTCCCCACTTCGACAATACACTTGATGCGTGAGCAGGCCGGCGCGACGGAAAGCTAAGCCTTTGTTGAAGTTCACCAAAATGCACGGTCTGGGTAATGACTTCGTGGTCATCAATGCCTTGGAACAAGCCGTTGAATTGAACCCTGAACAGGCGCGCAGAATTGCTCACCGCCGTTTGGGCATTGGATGCGACCAGATCCTGGTGATTCGCCCGAGTCGTAACGATGAAGCGGATTTTCTTTACGGCATTTATAATTCCGATGGCAGTGAGGCCGAACATTGCGGCAATGGCATACGTTGTGTAGCCAGCTATCTGCGAGAGAACAACATCATTTGCAAGGACGAACTGGTGGCCGATTCCGGCGCCGGATTGATTAAACTCTATTTTGAGGACGGTTTGGTCAGAGTAAATATGGGGCGCCCCGATTTCATGCCTGAGCGCATACCGCTTGCCGTAACCGGGCAAAGACAGTTATACAAGGTCCAAGTGAATGGGGCGGACATTGAGTTTGCAGCCCTGTCCTTGGGCAACCCCCATGCGGTTATATTGGTCGAAGACCTTGACAGCGCTCCGGTAAGCGTCATCGGTCCGCAGCTTCAAGGCAATGCCTTGTTTCCCAACAGCGTCAATGTTGGATTCATGCAGATCCTGGACAGTTCGCATATCGGTCTGCGGGTCTACGAACGCGGCGCAGGTGAAACCCTCGCCTGCGGCACCGGGGCCTGCGCTGCCGTGGTCGCGGGAATTAATGTGTATAATCTTGAGAGCAAAGTCGAGGTGTCACTGCCAGGTGGCAGCTTGACGGTATCATGGCATGGTGATAATGAACCGATTTGGATGACAGGACCAAGCGCAACCGTATACGAGGGAAGCATCAACCTATGAAAACAAAACAAAATAAATCGGAAAACTCCTCAATCAGCGCGGTAGAGGTTGAGACTTATATGAGAAACAACCCGGATTTTTTTCTCACCCGCCCTGATCTTCTGGCCGATATGGCCGTGCCTCATGTTACCGGCGCCGCAGTTTCCCTGGTAGAAAAGCAGGTCAAGGCGTTGCGTGAACAGAATGAACAGGCCCGCAAACGTTTGCATGAATTGATTGAAATCGCCAAGTTCAATGAAGATCTGGCGCACCGGATGCACCACCTTGTGCTGACCCTGATAGATGCGGGCGACCCGCAGGAGATATTTAAAACACTCTATGAAAATCTGAAACGCAATTTCAGGGCGGAGCAGGTGGTCGTAAGACTGTTTGCTGAACCATCGGGGAGCACAGGTACAGCGCTGGCTGAGTTTGTCGGAAAAGAGTTAAGAGAAGCAGGCTTATTCGAATCATTAATAGAGAAGCGGTTGCCGGTCGTAGGCGCGCCGACCATGGAACAACAAGCTTTTTTATTCGGTCCGGACGGCGTAGATATCAAATCCGTTGTGTTGGCGCCGCTGCGCGGGAACGATTGGGGTGGCGTACTGGCCATAGGTAGCCGCGACCCGGAACGATTCCAGCAAGGTATGGGCGTTGAGTTACTGGCAAACCTGGGCGAAGCGCTGAGCTTTATCTTGAAACCCTGGATAGTGACATAACATACTATCGTGAGAGATTCTGAAATAGCCAGGATAGATGCGTTTCTGGGAACCCTGCAACATCTCTCAGTCCATACGCGCAAGGCCTATGCCGGCGATCTGGCGTTTTTTCTGGATTTCTGCAAACAGCTTGATATAGAGGAATGGCAGGAGCTGGACGGCCGCCAGATACGTGGGTATGTCACACAAAGACACCGGCAGGGAACCAGCGGCAGGAGTCTGCGGCGCCACCTGTCCTCCATCAGGGCATTCTACAAATATCTTTTAGCCAGGGGAGAGGTAACAAAGAACCCGGCGGAAGGGATTACGACGCCGAAGACTGAAAAACGATTGCCAAAAACGTTGGATGTAGACCAGACGGCCCGGCTGGTCGAGCTAAAGGGCAATGAGGCGCTTACGCTGCGCGACCGGGCCATCATGGAACTGATGTATTCTTCCGGACTGCGGCTTGCGGAATGCGTTAGCCTGGATCTTTACAGTGTAGACATCCGCGACGGGCTGGTAACGGTAACCGGAAAGGGCAACAAAACACGTAAGGCGCCGGTGGGCAATTATGCCCTGAATGCAGTCAGCTCATGGTTGAAGGTCAGGCCGAAAATAGCGGCATTGGATGAGACCGCGTTGTTTGTCAGCGCCCGCGGCACGCGCATAAGCGCCCGCTCAGTGCAGCAGCGTTTGCGCCACTGGGGATTGAAACAGGGCTTGGATACCAATGTGCACCCGCACATGCTGCGCCACTCATTTGCCACCCACCTATTGGAATCCAGTGGCGATCTCAGAGCAGTTCAGGAGTTGCTGGGACATGCGGACATCAGTACCACACAAATTTATACCAGCCTGGATTTCCAGCATCTGGCGAGCGTGTACGACCAGACCCATCCGAGAGCCAGGAAGAACTAGCCGGACTTCAGCAGCCGCTGCTTTTGCAACTGCCAGTCACGGTCGCGTTCAGCCTGACGTTTGTCATGGGTTTTCTTTCCTTTGGCAACGCCGATAGACAGTTTGGCGCGGCTGTTTTTCCAGTACATCGTCAGCGGAATCACCGTATACCCTTGCCGCTCCACTGCGCTTGCCATACGGTTTATCTCGGCCCGGTTCAACAGTAGTTTACGAGTCCTTTGCGGGTCAGGCTTGATATGTGTGGAAGCCGTCGGAAGTGGTGTAATCAAGGCGCCGAACAGGAAAGCTTCTCGATCTTTCAGCAGGATATAACTGTCGTTGATCTGTATTTTTCCGGCGCGCAGGCTTTTTACTTCCCACCCTTCCAAGGCCAAGCCGGCCTCGAACCGGTCTTCTATGTGATATTCAAACCGCGCCTTTTTATTGAGGGTGATCGTATTGTCAGGGATTTTGGCTTTCTTCTTCGTCACTGGTCATACTGCGGGAAGCATTCATCTGAAGTATATCATTCGATTCAAATACCGTGTCGCCAGTCCGTTGAAACCGGCATGATCACGCATCTGAGACGCCAAAGTTCCCAGGAACTTGCAGATGATAGCCGGAGTGGGCATCGTTGGCTTGTATAAAAGAACGAATTACCGCAGAATCGAAAAAAAACAATAGAGAGAAGAAATGGCTTCCAATCGCACATCCGTTCATGGTCAATGGTCATCAAGGTGGATATTCATCCTGGCGGCTACCGGCTCGGCCGTAGGGCTGGGCAATATCTGGCGATTTCCCTATATCACCGCAGAAAACGGCGGCGGCGCGTTTGTGCTTATGTACCTGGTATGTATCGTCCTGGTTGGGCTGCCGATCATGATGTCCGAAATCATGCTGGGGCGGCGTGGCCGCCGCAGCCCCATCCATACCATGGAAGACCTGGCCGTGGAAGAAGGACGCAACAGGCATTGGCGACTGGTAGGCGTTATGGGAGTATTGGCCGGTTTCTTAATTCTGACTTTCTACAGCATTGTGGCCGGTTGGACCCTGGCTTATATCATGCGCGCCGTATCGGGCATGTTTCAGGGCGCGAGCGCAGAGGAGACCCAGGTTATTTTCAACGCGCTGGTGTCCGACCCGGAGCGCTTGCTGGCCTGGCATACCTTGTTCATGATAATGACTGTATTTGTAGTTGCGAGGGGTATCGAACATGGGTTGGAGCGCGCAGTGCGTTACCTGATGCCGGCCCTGTTCCTGATGTTGCTGTTTCTGGTGGGTTATTCGTTCACCACCCCCGGTTTTACCGAAGCCCTGTCATACCTGTTCAAACCTGATTTCAGCCAGGTTGGACCATCCACGATACTGGTTGCCCTGGGACAGGCATTTTTCAGTTTGAGCCTGGGCATGGGCGCCATCATGGCCTATGGCTCATATCTTTCCGATAAAGCCTCCATCCCCGGCACGACCGTGTCGATTGGCATCATGGACACCGGCGTCGCGCTGTTGGCGGGCCTGGCCATCTTTCCCATTATGTTCAGCTTCGGACTGCAGCCGGAAGAAGGCGGACCGGGCCTGATCTTCAAGATATTGCCCATCGCCTTCGGCCAGATGGCCTATGGCAGCGCCCTGGCCGTGGTGTTCTTTACCCTGCTGATGTTTGCCGCCTGGACATCGGCCTTGTCCATTCTTGAACCCGTTACCGCATGGATGGTTGAAAAAACGGGCCATAGCAGGGTGCGCGCGGCAGTTACCACCGGCTTGGTTGCGTGGGCGCTGGGGCTTGGTTCACTGCTGTCCCTGAATCTCTGGTCTGAGGTCAAACTGTTCGGAATGACGTTCTTCGGTTTGATGGAATACCTGTCCGTCAATATCATGTTGCCGGTTGGAGGGTTGTTGATAGCCGTTTTTGCGGGCTGGTTCATGTCCGAATCCTCCTCTTTAGCCGAACTGAAGCTGGGCAAATATACGTACCTGGCCTGGAAAGTAGCAGCGAGATTCATTGCGCCTGCCGGGGTGATTTTAATACTTTTGCAGGAAGTATTCGGCTTTCTGGGCTGACGTGGGACAACAGGCCGCAGCGCCGCGGGTAGAGGTTGAGATTGTCTATGGCGTGACCGGCGCGCAAGTAATCAGACAGGAAGTTCCGGTCAACGCGACATTAAGAGAAGCTATTAAGCAATCGGGGATACTGGAAATGTATCCGGAAATCGACCTGGACAAGAATAAGGTGGGGGTATTTAGCAGGAAAAAGGAATTGCATACCCCGGTCCATGCCGGCGACCGCATTGAGATTTATCAAACGTTGAAAGTGGACCCCAAAGAGGCGCGCCGCCGCCGCGCAACAAAAAATCCTCAGCGATCATCGCATCAATTGATGAGATAGTCGGGCTAGAAAAGTCATCCATGGCTTTGCTGAATGTCAACCTGCATTCCACGCCTCGTTACAAGATAGCGCTGCTTTTTTGCGCATTGATTGTCATCGCGCTCAGCGTCGGGCTGGTTTCACTAGCAAGCGGTTCAGCTCCGCTGCCGTTGCCGGAAATCATCAGTATCCTGCTCGAACAAACCCCGGGGCTCAATTCACAGATCGTATTTGAATTACGCCTGCCCAGGGTTATTTCCGGTTTTATTGTGGGCGGGATGCTGGCGCTGGCCGGCGCGCTGATGCAGATACTGCTCCGCAATCCGTTGGCGGAACCTTATATCCTGGGTGTGTCAGGTGGCGCTTCGGTGTTCGCGCTACTTGCCATCAGCATGGGTCTGGCCGGCGCCTGGCTTACATTAGGCGCCTGTTTCGGCGCGTTGCTGACTATGTTCATGGTATTCATATTTTCAGGCTCGCGCGCCGGCTGGAACCCGCTGAAAACGCTTCTGACGGGAGTGGTTATCGCTGCCGGTTGGGGCGCAGTGATCAGTTTTCTTCTGGCCCTCAGTCCAGCCGCCAAGTTGCATAACATGTTGTTCTGGTTGATGGGCGACCTCAGCTTCAGCCAGCCCGGCGGACATTATTTTCTGGTATTGGTCCTGGCATTAGCCTTGGCGATGTATTACGCGCGAGCCTTGAACCTGTTAGCGGTTGGCGACCTGCAAGCTGCCGCGTTAGGCGTGTCCGTGAATCGCCTGCGCACTATCATTTACTTTCTGGCATCGATACTGACGGCAACAGCAGTGGTGCAGGCCGGGAGCATCGGTTTTATCGGGCTGATTATCCCCCACGCAGTCAGGTTGTTGATTGGTAACGACAACCGGTTGCTGCTACCAGCTTCCGTGCTGGCGGGCGGCATACTGCTGGTGTTTGCCGATATGCTGGCGCGCACCTTGCTGGCGCCCAGGCAACTGCCCGTTGGAGTTCTGACCGCGTTCATCGGTGTGCCTGTCTTTCTGTTGCTGTTGCAATCCAGCCTGGCGAGACAGAGGCCATGATGCAGGTTAACAACAGACCGGACCGGAATATATTGACGGTAAATACCGAAGCATTGACCGTAAACATCGGGCAGACACTTATATGCCGGGATTTTGACCTGGAAATCAGGGTTGGGGAGCGCTGGGGCATGCTGGGCGGCAACGGGGTCGGAAAAACCACCTTGCTGCATACGCTCGCCGGGTTGAGAGAGCCGGCCGGTGGGAAGGTCATGTTGGATAATGTCGACCTGCGTGATTACCGGCGTCTGAGCCTGGCCCGGAAGGTGGGTGTCCTGTTTCAGGACAGTCAGGACACTTTTCCGGCCACGGTAAAGGAAACCGTTTTGACCGGACGGTTTCCTTACCAGTCTTTCTGGCCGGGGGGAGAGCGTGAGGATGCTATCCTGGCGGACGCCGCGCTGGCGCAACTGAACCTGAAGTCGATGCAGGACCGGCAAGTCGACACCTTGTCCGGTGGGGAACGGCGCCGCCTGGCAATCGCCACCTTGTTGTTGCAGGACCCGGGGCTGTGGCTGCTGGATGAACCGACCAACCACCTGGATTTTCACCACCAGATACAGGTTCTCGATCTGATCCGTCAGCGGGTCAGAGACAGGAACGGAGCCTTATTGATGGTGTTGCACGATGTCAACCTGATCACCAGGTATTGCACTCACGTCATCCTGATGCCGGGCGGAGCACAACTACTATGTGGCGAGGTGGCGGAGGTGGTTAACAAGTCCAGCCTGGAGAACCTCTATCAGCGCCCCATCCACGAAATTACAAGCGCAGACAGAAACTATTACTTCCCCGCCTGAATTACCATCATCCCCACTGCAATATACGGGTTATGGGCTTTGGTCAACCTGGGCGTCGGGTTCGGCAGTATCCTGCTTTTGTTCCTGCTCCGGTGGCTCCTCCCCGACGCCGTCACCGGGAAGCGGCAGTTTGCCGATCAGTTTGCTAAAAAAGCCGCGTTGTTTGTGCTCTCTTAGTGGAACATCGACGATCCGGGTGGGTTTGTTTGCCAAATCCTCCGGCCTTTCCGGCCCCCGCGCCACGTCGCCGTCTATATAGGCAAGTTTATCGTCCTCGAAGTGCAGCGTGACATGGCGCTGTTTGCGCTTGCGGCCGCCTTTTGAAAACGTGTAGATATATTCCCAGCGATTGGTGTGAAAAGGGTCGACCAGAGTAGGCGTTCCCATAATGAATTGCACCTGGTTCTTATCCATGCCAGGCTTCAACCGGGATAACATTTTGCTGTCGATGATACTTCCTTGCTGGATATCTATCCGATACACCCCGGGCAGTTTGAAAGTTCCCTCGTGGGCGCAGGCGACGAGTAAAAAAACCGATAACAGCAATATATATCTCATAAGACAGCAACTCCGGGCCTAAAACTACAATTTTTTTCTCCATATGCAGTATACTTGACTTTAATCCGCATTTCTCACCAGATGATGAGTTCAACGTATCAAGCGCAGCGTGTTATATCGAAAAGTGTGAGAATGACCATAACTTGTAGATAGTAAAAACTTAGTGGTAGCAATAGGCGGCCTGGCGAGCGATCCGGGCTATTATTTATTCAAGTCAGGAAACATCTTATGGACAGCAAGTCTCTGAAAGAGGCAGGTTTAAAAGCAACACTGCCGCGCATCCGGATACTGGAGATCCTGGAGGCGTCGGCGCAAAAACATCTGAGCGCGGAAGACGTGTATAAAGCCCTGCTCGATGCTGGCGAAGATGTGGGCCTGGCGACGGTGTACCGGGTGCTTACGCAATTTGAAGGCGCCGGACTGGTCATTCGCCACCATTTCGACGCCGGTCATTCCGTATTCGAACTGGACCGCGGTAATCACCATGACCACATGGTCTGCATCAAGACCGGTAAGGTGATCGAATTCGAAAATGACAAAATCGAAATGCTGCAACGGGAGATTGCAGAAGAACATGGTTACGAGCTGCACGACCACAGCCTCGTGCTCTATGTAAAACCGAAACAGCATGAAGCTTGAAGTTCTGACCCCGAGATCATAGTTGACCCCATAGTTGGCCCCGGAGTTGATAGGTCTCCGACCACTGCGCCGTCGAACAGCGTGCCGGCGGCTACCCGTCACGATCCGGCCGGTCATCACATCCTGTTGCTAGTACTCTTTCAACTTAATTTTGACATATTCAGCGGGTCGGGAAGCGGTTGAGCGCAAGGCGCGGCGCGCAGGGAATGGCGCGCCCTTCGCAAGCGGCGTAACGCAGCGGGCGACCGCTTCCCGGCCCGCCCGCAGGGAGCCCCACAGCGACGCCAATACGGCGTTGCAGCCCTTGGCAAGGACTCGCCATTCCCGGCGGGCTGCGCCTTGTCTTGTCGTCGCTGTGTGGCTCTGAACATGTCAAAATTAAGTTGAAAGAGTACTAGACTGTCTGACAGATACTGAAATCTGTCACCTCCCGGCCTGACTGATATTCTGTCTTGCCTGTTCCAGTATTTCACAGAGTTGCCGCGTTCCCTGCAGAATCCGGGGAGTATGGCGCTGGATAATGTCAGGGTCTATGAAAAACAGGTTGCCGTACCTTACAGCGTTGACGAAAGACCATTGCTTCCAGTCATCCAGCCAGTCCGGTCTCGCTTCGTTCATCCCGCTGACGATGATGGTGTCGGGATTTTCCGCCAACACAGCCTCCTTGCCCACCGCCGGCGTAGGGCTGCCCAGGCCGGCAAATATATTGGAACCGCCGCATAACCGGATCACATTACCGATGATCTGCCTGTCCGTAACGGTGATCAGCGGACTGGGCCAGACCTGGTAGAAAACGGTAACTTTCTCCAGTCCCGAGTACCTGTTGCGCAACCCCGAGAGCCTGTCAATATAAGCCTGGGCAACGGCCCGGGCTCCGGCTTCCCGCCCTCCGAGGATTCCGAACCGGATGATATCCGCGGCAACATCTTCAAGCTCGCTAGGCTCATTCACATAGACGGTCAGACCCAGTTTCATTAGTCTCTCAACCTGTTGGTATTGATTCCCCTCTTTCCAGGCAACCACCAGGTCGGGTTGCAGGGCCAGTATCGTTTCTATATCGATATTGTTATACCCGCCCACCGTCGGAATCCTGCGCGCCGCCGCCGGGTAGTCACTGTAAGCGACTGCCCCAATGACCCTGTCACCGATGCCCGCGGCAAACAGGTTCTCAGTGATGTGCGGCGCCAGGCTGACGATGCGCGTGGCCGGTTGTTCCAACGTTACCGTCCGCCCGATATCGTCGACCGCGGTGATCACTCGGGCGCCGTATGCGCTATCAGGGGTCAGCGTAACCATACCCAGCAACAGCGCTGCGCAAGTTACCAGCGACCGGTTTTTTTCTTTGGCCCGGGATATCTGCTCTATACTGTCCATCTCAAATTTATCTCCGATAGCAATGCCTGCTGAAACCATAATGATACAAGGCACGACCTCCGATGCCGGCAAAAGCATACTGGTCACAGGGCTATGCCGGGTCCTGGCTCGTGCGGGATTATCCGTCACGCCATTCAAACCACAGAATATGGCATTGAATTCCGCTGTTACCGTGGATGGCGGAGAAATCGGCCGCGCCCAGGCTCTGCAGGCCCGGGCCTGCGGCCTGGAACCCATGATCGATATGAATCCGGTGCTGCTGAAACCCAATACCGATATCGGCGCACAGGTAATCGTACACGGCAGGGTCGACTCAACCCTGGATGCACAAGCATACCATGAAAGAAAACCTGCTTTGCTGCACGCCGTGATGGAATCCTATCGGCGTTTGCAGGACAGTTATCAGTATATCGTGGTAGAAGGCGCCGGCAGCCCGGCGGAGATTAACCTGCGGGATCGGGATATTGCCAACATGGGTTTCGCCGAAGTGGCCGATTGCCCGGTTGTCCTGATCGCTGATATCGACAAGGGCGGCGTGTTCGCGCACCTGGTCGGGACGCTAGCCCTGCTCAGCGACAGCGAACGGCAACGGGTGAGCGGATTTGTGATCAACAAGTTCCGCGGTGATATTGAATTGTTACGCCCGGGGTTGTCTTGGCTGGAACAGAACACGGACAAGAAGGTATTGGGGGTGTTGCCTTACTTGCACGGGTTACACCTGGACGCGGAAGACGCGATCTCGCCGAATGCGGATGTTCTGCCGCAACAACACGCGCTCAAAGTCATCGCCCCGGTATTTCCCCGCATCAGCAACCATACCGATTTCGACCCATTACGCTTGCACCCACAGGTGGATTTCAGGTTTATCGGTCCCGGGCAGGCAATCCCACCCGCTGACTTGATCATATTACCGGGCACCAAGAACGTGCGCAATGACCTGCAATGGATGCAAGACAACCACTGGTTCCCGGCCATCTATCGGCACCTGCGTTATGGAGGAAAACTCATCGGTATCTGCGGTGGCTACCAGATGCTGGGATCGGTTATCGCCGACCCTTTGGGCATAGAAGGCAAACCTGGCAGCAGCGAGGGCCTTGGCTTGCTGCAGATGGAAACGGAGTTGCGCCCGCAAAAACAGTTGAAACGGCTACGCGCTCGCCTGGCGTTCGATGATACCCCGGTCGAGGGTTACGAGATACATGCCGGGATCACGCGAGGTAAAGCTCTGCAAAGGCCGGCAGTGCTGTTACCGGACAGGCAGGATGGCGCGATCTCCGAAGACAACAGCATCCTGGGGTGTTACCTGCATGGCCTGTTCGATGACGACGCGGCTTGTTCAGCTTTACTGCAATGGGCGGGCCTGGAACGGCCACAGGCAACGGATTACCGCGCCATCAGAGAGCAGCAGATCGACCGCCTGGCCGATGTGATAGAAGAAGAGATCGATTTAACAAGATTATTCCCGCTGCCCCATACCATTCCCGCGAAAGCGGGAATCTACTGAGACAAGGGGTCGCCCTGCGGGCGACACTGAATTTGACTGGACTCCCGCTTTCGCGGGAGTGGTATGGTGGCGGTGTTCACGGACATGCCCCCTATCCCATTCCCGTGAAAACGGGAATCCAGTGAGACAAAGAGTCGCCTTTCGGGCGACACTGTATTGACTGGACTCCTGCTCTTGGGGGAGTGATACGAGGGAATGCCTTGGCCTTAGGCAACAGTTACGTGCAATCGGGGCGTTCGGATCACTGAAAAATGGTTTATAATCGCCGCTGTATGCAGGTTTCCACCGGGCAGGTCTGCCGGGTGGATTAACGGGAAGCCTGGTGAGCTTTCACAAGTGATTCCAGCACTGCCCCCGCAACGGTGATCAGCCTTGGTCCCGGACGTTACCACTGTGCATCGCATGGGAAGGTGTTCGGGACGTTGACTGGCGACAGTCAGCGCTGTCAGTCCGGAGACCGACCTGGATATGCCGGACCGGGACCAGCCCGCGTGACTCACCATCTGGTGTGAAACACGTCTGAAGCCCGGCGCCGTTAATGACATGTTGCGGAGGGCGGCATAGGGCATTCACCTGCTCATTGTTCCCTCTTTGCTGCTGTCTGAGTTCGAATTCTACGGGAGTGAAGATGTGAACAAAGCAGTTATCCGGGCGCTGCTGGTTTGCGCCGTTCTCTACGGGCCGGTGATCCAGGCAGCCCAGCAGGAAGAAATTATCGTAACCGGGACGCGCGCGCCCATTGAAGCAAACAGGTTGCCGGCTGCTGTTACCGTGATTGATCGGGCGGAGATCGAGAAGCGGCAAGTACAGTCCCTGCCTGATCTGTTGCGCGGCATCGCCGGGATAGACGTGGCGGTCAGCGGCGGCTACGGCAAAGCGGCGGCGGTCCGCCTGCGCGGCACCGAGAACCATCACGCGCTGGTCGTTGTTGATGGCGTCAGGGTTGGCTCGGCAACCCTTGGCTATGCACCCCTTCACCATACCCCCCTGGCGCATGTGGACCGTATCGAAATCCTGCGCGGTCCCCGTTCCAGTCTCTGGGGGTCTGAGGCGTTGGGCGGCGTGATTCTGATATCCACCCGCAGGGGTTCAGGAGAAAAGCCCCGTTACAGCCTGGATGCGGGTGGCGGGTCTTACGGCGCCTTCGAAGTTACCGGCGGCGTCAGCGGCGCATACCGGGATTTTGACTACAGCGCTGCCGTTTCTCGATTTGATACCCGCGGTATCGATGCGAGACAACCTATCAGCGGCCTGTTTGGTGTCGACCAGCCGGATAAAGACGGTTATGACAATCTTTCCATGCAGTTGCGCGCGGGCTATGAATTCAGCGCTGACGGCAGGATCGAGGCCTTCCTCCTGAGGACGGAAGGTACTACAGAATACGACGGTAACTTCCAGGATGAGACCGACTACCTGCAACAGGTCGCAGGTGGTTCGCTTTCAATCAGCCCGCTCGAGCGCTGGAACATGTCTTTGCAGTTGTCTGAGTCCCGGGATGAAGCAGATAATTTCTCCCCGTCGGGTGGGCGCTCTTCACGCTTCGACAGCCGGCTCCGGCAGTTGTCATGGCAAAACCATATCGCGTTGTTGAATGATAATTCATTGACATTCGGTGTGGATTACCGGGAAGACAAGGTCAGCAGTTCCAGCGGCTACGACCGCACCCGTCGAAACAACACTGGCCTGTTCGGACAGTACGGCGTGGATTTTCACGGCCACCAGTTACTGGCATCGGTTCGCTGGGACGATGATGGGGTATTTGGCGACAAGACGACAGGGGGAGTGGGTTGGAATTACGCCTGGGGTGACGCGCTGCGTGTGTATGCCGCATACGGTACCGCTTACCGGACGCCCACTTTTAATGAGCTGTTTTTTCCTTTTTTCGGTAATCCGGACCTGCGGCCGGAGACCGCCGATTCCTGGGAAGCGGGACTGGAGGGCCGGCATGCGCGTTTCCGCTGGCATTTGCGGGCGTATCACATGCAGGCGGAGGACCTCATCGTTACCGTCTGTGACCAGTTTTTCAACTGTGCCCCGGAAAACGCCAACGAGGCTGAAATAACCGGTGTGGAGGGCGAGCTTTACGCGCAATGGAATAATTGGGATGCCGTGCTGGCTGTGGAATATCTCGATCCCGAGGATAAAAACACGGGGAACAGGCTGGCACGCCGGGTGAAGCAGCGGTTATCGATTGACCTCAGACGGGATTTGGGCAGATTCAGCTTCGGCACACGACTGCTTGCCGAAGGGAATCGGTTCGATAATGCCGCCAACACGATCAGGGTCGGCGGGTTCGTGACGCTGGATTTATCGGCAGAGTACCGTCTAAATGAGCGCCTGACATTACGCGCAAAGGCGGCAAACCTGCTGGACAAGTCGTACCAGACTGTCAATACCTACAACTCCTTCGATCGGAACTTCTTCTTGTCGTTCCATTATCGAAGCCGATGAACTGACAAGGGCGCCGGGCGCGCTGGCGCTCTTTCAACCTGGGATTGCCGCATGAATACTTGGGCAAGCTAAGGAACCTCTGGATTAAGTCAGAGTTTCCCTAAGGAAACTCTGAACAAGTCCATCCTGGACTTGTCAGAGTACGGAAAGCAAAAATGCGATTTTTGTTTTCCTCACAAAATCAATGTCTTACAGTCATTGATATTGACGATACATCCTTGTATCGTAGGAACCTCTGACTTAATCAGAGGTTCCCTAATATTACAAAGAGTTTTGTTGTCCACTGGATTCCTGCTGTTGCGGTAATGGTATAGATTGGCGGACAATATCAGGTTGAATAACCCATGAGATTGAAAGATGACCGACAAGACAATCAGCGCTGACGAGCACAAGCAGAAGATGCAGGAGCAGCAACGCCAGGTGCGCGCCAAGATCGCGGCGGCGAAAACAAGGCGCGGGATCATCCTCTACCTGTACGGCAACGGCAAGGGAAAAAGCAGTTCGGCATTCGGCACCCTGGCCAGAAGCATTGGTCACGGTAAAAAAGGCGCGGTGGTGCAATTCATCAAGGGTAAATGGAAGACCGGGGAGCAAGCGATTTTCAAACAACTGGGCGTGAAACACCTGGTTATGGCAACTGGGTTTACCTGGGACACCCAGGACCGGGAGAAGGACATCGCCGCCGCGGCAGCGGTCTGGAACGACGCGCTCCCGTTGTTCCGGGACCCTGCTTACGATATTGTGGTCCTCGATGAAATAACCTACATGTTCAAGTATGGCTACCTGCCGGCAGACGCCGTCTGCGAAGTCCTGCTGGCCCGGCCGGAGAAACAGAACGTGATTATCACCGGCAGGGACCCGATCCCGGAATTGCTGGAGATTGCCGATACCATCAGCGAGGTCAAGGAAATCCGCCATGCCTTCCACCAGGGCATCAAGGCACAGAAAGGCATAGAGTATTAAAGAAGCTCTGAACAAGTCCATCCTGGACTTGCCAGAGCACGCACAACAAAAATGCGATTTTGTTGTGCTCACATATTCAATAACTTGCAGTCATTGAATATGGCGATACATCCTTGAATCGCAAGAAGCTCTGAACAAGTCCATCCTGGACTTGACAGAGATTACTTAACCGGAACCTGCGAGCATTTCCCGCGCATGATCACGGGACTGTTGCGATATCCTGATGCCGCCCAGCATGCGGGCGATTTCTTCCACCCGTTGTTCATCCGTCAGCACATCGACCCGGGTTTCAGTGGTTATACTGTCGGAGGTTTTCGTTACCCTGAAGTGGTTATCGCCCTGCGAGGCTACCTGCGGCAAATGGGTAACGCACAGTACCTGCCGGCGTTCCGCTAAGCTGTGTAACCGGTTGCCGACGATTTCCGCGATCCCGCCGGCAATTCCCGCGTCCACTTCGTCGAAAATCAACGTCGACGCGCCGCTGTCCCGGTTTGCGCTGACCTGCAGCGCAAGGCCGATGCGCGACAGTTCACCGCCGGAGGCGACTTTTCTCAGCGGTAACAACGCTTGCCCGGGATTGGTGGAAACGAGGAATTCCACCTGGTTGTTCCCGTTTCTGTGGGGTTTCAGGTCCGCACCCGGGGTGACATTGATTTGAAATCTCCCTTCAGGCATACCCAGGGTACGTATTCTGTCGCTGATGTCCGTAGCCATGTCTGCCGCGCACCGGCGCCGGCATTCACCCAGTTCATCTGCGGCCGATCGGTATTCCTCCAGCGCCCGTTGTTGTTCCTGTTCGAGTTCCGCCTGGCGCGTGCGATTGTGCTCCAGCGTACCCAGTTGCTGCGTTATCAATTGCTGGTGCGCGTAAAGCTGTTGCGGCTGTACCCGGTGTTTGCGGGCCAAATCGTGCAACTTCCCCATGCGTTGTTCCACCTCACCCAGGCGCGCAGGGTCCTGGTCCAGCTTGCCCAGGTAAGAGCGCAGTTCGTCGCTGGCCTCGGCAATGTGCAGAGACGCATTCTCCAGCAGTCCGGTTATGGTTGCCAGGGTTGAATCGAAGCGTTCCAGGTCAGCGAGATCCTTTTTGATGTGGTTGATCCTGTCGTTTGCCGACTTTTCGCCGGTATATAATCCGTCCAGGGCCTGTTGTGCCGTTTCCAGCAAGCTGTGCATGTTGACCAGACGCTTGTAATCATGTTCCAGCCGTTCCACTTCGTTCTCTTCCACTTCAAGCGCCTGCAGTTCCTCCACCTGGTACCTGAGCAGGGATAATCGTTCACCTGCATCTCCGTCAGGTTCGGTGAGTGCACGCAAGGCCCTGTCTATTTCGTCCCAGTGTTCGTATGCCCGACTGACCCGCGCCAGGACCTCGTCATAGTCCCCGAAGCCGTCCAGCAATTCCCTTTGCGCATCTCTTTTCAACAACTTCTGGTGTTCGTGTTGCCCATGGATATCTATCAGCAGCGCGCCGATGTCGCGCAGTAACTGCAAGGGGACGGGAGTGGTATCGATATAAGCGCGCGAAGGGCCTTCCCTGTTAACCGCCCGGCGCAACAGCAATTCGTTTTCTGCGCAGGTGATGGACTGTTCGTCCAGTAATTGCATCAGCGACTCATTTCCACCCACATCGAACAGCGCGCTGATCTCGGCGCGTGCGCACCCGGTTCGTATCACTGTGGTATCCGCCCGGTCGCCCAGCACCAGCCCCAGGGCATCGATCAAAATGGATTTGCCGGCGCCGGTCTCGCCGGTAAGCACCGTCAGGCCCTCACAGAACGACAGCTCGAGATTTTCAATTACCGCCAGATTGTTAATACAAAGATGTTTCAGCATCGGGTAACCGGCTCAACCCCAATTCAGTTTATCCCTGAGGATCTTGAAGTGATCATGGTCCGCAGGATGGATCAGCCGTATTTTCTTGTCCTTCTTCTGTATGTTCACCTTGTCGCCGGTAACCAGTTCACAGACGATTTCTCCGTCGCAGGTCAGGTAAGCGCGATCAATTTGCGGCGTACCGATGATGACTTCCACTACGTTGTTGCCGTCAATGACCACCGGGCGGTTACTCAGGGTATGCGGGCAGATGGGGACCAGCACCAGCGCGTTCAGCGCGGGATGCAATATCGGGCCTCCACCTGCCAGCGCGTAAGCGGTTGACCCGGTGGGAGAGGAGATGATCATGCCGTCGGAACGTTGCCGGTGAAGAAAATTACCGTCAACAAAGGTCTCGAGTTCTATCAGCTTGGCGATATTGCCTTTTTGTATGATGACATCGTTGAAAGCGTGGCTTTCCATCAGGGTCTTGCTCTGGCTTTCGATTTCGCAGTGTAATTGAAAGCGTTCATCCTCGATGAAGTTACCGCGCAGGATTTCGTCCAGCCGGCGGACCACCGCATTCGCGGGAATATCTGCCAGGAATCCCAGGCGTCCGCGGTTGATGCCCAGTAACGGCACGTTGTAATCGGCCAACAGGTGAGCGGCCCGCAACATGGTGCCATCGCCACCTATGGCTATCGCGAGATCGCAGTTCATGCCGAAATATTCCGCATTTCCCTGCGGCAGATTCAGGTTGGGCACCAGCGTGGTGGAGAACTCATCTAAGATAACTTCCTTTTTATGTTCCTGGAGGTAGTCTATAACTGTCTGTAAAGTATAAATTATTTCAGAAGTGCTATTATTTGTAATGATAGCTATGGTGTTGAACATGGTCATGGTTTATATTGGCCGGTGTCTTGACTCATCATGACTTAGCCGGTGATTTACCCGGTAATTTACCCAGTAACCGGGCAGGATTTTGCACTGCCATGAATAGAGTGTTAAATTTTCCATTGAGAAACTTTGCCACATTACACTGAACAATGCCAAAAAATCGTCTGGAATCCGTACAGGATTTGAATGAACGCAGTCTGCTTTTGTTCAAATCACTGGTGGAGCATTTCATCCACGATGGTCATCCGGTCGGTTCGCGTACCCTGTCCAGGGACTCGAACCTGGATCTGAGCCCGGCTACCATCCGCAATGTGATGGCCGACCTGGAGGACATGGGGCTATTGCGTTCTCCCCATACTTCGGCCGGACGCGTCCCCACGGCGCGCGGCTTCCGCCTGTTCGTTGACAGTCTGCTCAGCGTTGAACAACTGGAAGAACGAACGGTGGAGCGTATGGCGCGGGAGATGGAAGCGGAAGCCGATCTGCAGCACCTGGTTGTGCGCACGTCAAGCCTGCTGTCCGATATTACCAAGCTGGCCGCTGTGGTCATGCTGCCGCGCGTCAGGCGGAATTCGCTCGAACATATCGAATTCATCCCCCTGTCTGAGAATCGAATCCTGGTCATACTGGTGTTGAGTAACAAGGAGATCCAGAACCGGATCATACATACAGCAAAATCCTACCCGCAATCTGAGTTGCAAAGAACCGCAAACTATCTCAACTCCACCTTTCGCGGCAAGGATCTGGAGACGATTCGCAGCGAGATGCTCACCGAGCTGAGAAGGCTTAAGAAAGACGTTAACGATCTGATGCAGACCGCCATCGAAATGGCACAAAAAGCGTTTGTGTCGCCAACCGCGGAGGATGACGTGGTGATTTCAGGGCATACCAACCTGATGGGAGTGGCGGAACTGGGCGACCTGGAAAAATTGAAACGATTGTTCGAGAGCTTCAACCAGAAACGCGACATTCTTCACCTGCTGGAGAACGCAATCAGCGCCAAGGGCGTGCAGATATTCATTGGCGAAGAATCCGGCTACGAGGTGCTGGATGATTGCAGTATTGTTACCTCTCCGTACCAGCGCGAAGGCCAGGTCCTCGGTGTGCTGGGTGTCATCGGGCCCACCCGTATGGATTACGAAAGAGTCATCCCGGTCGTGGATGTGACCGCAAGAATTCTGGGCTCGGTCTTGAATTCTACGAATTAGTCCATATCTTCTTCTACGGGTAACAGGGCGCCGGTTGCGCGCGCCCGGAATTCATTATTATCGATCAGGACATAATGGTCTAATCATGATGGTTGAAGAAAAACAAAATGCCGGCAACGGGGCAGAGCCTGTAACAAACGGGGGATCTTCCCCGGCTGAAGCACGGTCAGAAGAGGAGATAACCGGAGCGGTACCCCTGGGTCAGGAGGAGGCCGGTGACGACCCGGACAAGATTTCTGAAGAGATTGCCGAACTCCAGCAGGAAAACGAACGGCTGAACCTGGAAGTCCGGGAACATGCCGACAACGCGTTGCGCGCCTCGGCGGAACTGGAGAATATCCGTAAACGCACTGCGCGCGATGTTGAGAATGCCCATAAGTACGCGCTGGAGCGCTTCCTTAATGAATTACTGCCGGTTATCGACAGTATGGAATTGGGCATGAACGCATCGCAGTCGGCGGAAGACATCGAGAGTTTGCGCGAAGGGATGGACCTTACCCTGAAGATGCTGCTCGACTGCCTGGAGAAGTTCGGGGTTAAAGCCATTGATCCGGCCGGTGATAAATTCGACCCCGAGTGGCATGAGGCCGTCTCCATGCAGGAACTGGAGGGCGCTGATTCAGGCAAGGTCATCAGCGTAATGCAAAAAGGCTATGAACTGAACGGGCGACTGGTCAGACCGGCGATGGTAGTGGTTGCGAAATAGTGGGGTCAGATTATGGGGCCTGGGCAATATCAGTTTGGTATTTCTGGCGATTTCAGCGTTTCACCGAACCTTGCTGTGTCCCGCGTAATCCTTGAATTTCGGGGTGATAACCCACACTTATATCTCTGGTAAGACAATAAAATTCTGAGCAATATACAAGAGGCTTGAACATGAGCAAAATTATCGGCATAGACCTGGGCACGACCAATTCCTGCGTTGCCGTTCTGGAAGGCGGCCAGGCCAGGGTTATTGAGAACAGCGAAGGCGGCAGAACCACGCCGTCCATCGTCGCATTTTCCGACGACGATGAAGTTCTGGTAGGGCAGTCGGCCAAGCGCCAGGCGGTCACCAACCCCAACAACACCTTGTTTGCGGTCAAACGTTTGATCGGCCGGCGCTATGATGACAATGTTGTGCAGAAGGATATCAACATGGTTCCGTATAAAATCGTCAAGGCTGACAACGGCGATGCCTGGGTTGATGTAAAAGGTAAGAAGATGGCCCCCCCGGAGGTCTCGGCGCGCGTGCTGATGAAAATGAAGCAGACGGCTGAGGATTACCTGGGTGAAAAAGTGACCGAGGCGGTGATTACCGTTCCGGCCTATTTCAATGATTCGCAACGCCAGGCGACCAAGGATGCAGGCAAGATCGCGGGGCTGGAAGTTCGGCGCATCATCAATGAGCCTACGGCCGCGGCGCTGGCCTATGGCATGGACAAGAAACAGGGCGACTCCAGGATTGCCGTCTATGACCTGGGCGGCGGCACGTTCGATGTATCCATCATTGAAATTGCCGAAGTGGACGGTGAGCACCAGTTCGAAGTACTCTCCACCAACGGCGATACGTTCCTGGGCGGCGAGGATTTTGACCTGCGTATCATCGATTTTCTGTGCGACGAATTCAAGAAGGACCAGGGTATCGACCTGCACAATGACCCGCTGGCCTTGCAGCGTTTGAAAGAGGCTGCGGAAAAGGCCAAGATCGAACTGTCATCCAGCCAGCAGACCGATATCAACCTGCCGTATATCACCGCGGATGCCGGCGGTCCGAAGCATCTCAACATAAAGATGAGCCGTTCCAAACTTGAATCACTGGTGGAAGACCTCGTTGATCGTACCATAGAGCCTTGCCGCGTAGCCCTGGAGGATGCCGGCTATGCTGCAGCGGATATCACTGACGTCATCCTGGTAGGCGGACAGACCCGCATGCCCAAGGTACAGGAGAAGGTCAAGCAGTTTTTCAATAAAGAACCGCGCAAGGATGTCAACCCGGATGAAGCTGTTGCGGTGGGCGCGGCCATCCAGGCCGGTGTACTCGGCGGTGACGTGAAGGATGTGTTGCTGCTCGATGTCACGCCTCTCTCGCTGGGCATTGAAACTCTGGGCGGCGTGATGACCCGTCTCATCGAGAAGAATACGACGATCCCGACCAAGGCACAGCAAGTGTTCTCCACCGCGGATGATAACCAGACAGCGGTGACCGTGCACGTGTTGCAGGGCGAGCGCGAGATGGTCGCGGGCAACAAGTCCCTGGGCCGCTTCGACTTGTCGGACATACCGCCTGCGCCCCGCGGCATACCCCAGATCGAGGTAACTTTTGATATCGACGCCAACGGCATCATGAATGTTTCGGCCAAGGACAAGGCCACCGGCAAGGAACAATCCATCGTTATCAAGGCTTCCAGCGGGTTGTCGGATGAGGAAATCGAGAACATGGTCAAAGACGCGGAAGCCCATGCCGAGGAAGACCGGCAGGCAAAGGAATTGGTCGAGGCCCGCAACCTGGCGGAGAACCTGGTGCATTCAACGAAAAAATCCATGGAGGAACTGGGCGACAAGGTTGAAGAACAGGAGAAAAAAGACATCGAATCTGCAATAGCCGAGGTAGAGGAAACCGTTAAAGGGAATGACAAGGAGGCCATAGAGGAGAAAACCCGGAAACTGACCGAGATCGCGGGCAAACTTGCGGAGCGTGCATACCAGCAGGCCGCAGCGGCGGGCGCCAACGGTGAGGGCAAGCCCGCGGGCACGGATAACGGACCCGGCGATGAAAATGTCGTCGATGCAGAATTCGAGGAAGTGGATGACAACAAGAAGTAAATCGGCGAGAAATGCAGGTTATGGCCGCAAAACGAGATTACTATGACGTTCTTGGCGTATCAAAAAATGCGTCTGACGCCGATATAAAAAAAGCCTTCCGCCGCCTGGCGATGAAGTACCATCCGGATCGCAATCCGGATGACCAGGAAGCGGAGGAAAAATTCAAGGAGGCCAAGGAGGCAAATGACATCCTCAGCGACCAGCAGAAACGGGCGGCTTACGACCAGTTTGGCCATGCCGGGGTCAGCACTTCGGCCGGTGGCGCGGACGGCCAGGGTTTCAGCGGCTTCGGCGATATATTCGACAGTGTGTTCGGAGACATATTCGGCGCGCAAGGACGCGGCGGCCAACGCACCCAGTCCGGCGCTAACCTCCGTTACGACCTGGAATTGAACCTGGAGGAAGCCATTGCCGGCTCCACCATCAAGATACGGGTACCCAGGCTGATAAGCTGTAATGACTGTTCAGGCAGCGGCGCCAAACGGGGATCGAGTCCGTCCCAGTGCCCTACCTGCAACGGCGCCGGACAGATCCGTATGCAACAGGGATTTTTCTCGGTGCAGCAGACCTGTCCCAAATGCCGCGGCAAAGGAAGCATCATCAATGATCCATGCCGCACGTGCAATGGGCAGGGCAGGGTCCGCGACAGCAAGACTATTTCCGTAAAAGTCCCGCCCGGTGTCAATACCGGCGACCGGATACGCCTCACCGGCGAGGGTGAAGCCGGCGAGTACGGCGCCCCACCCGGCGATCTTTACGTACATGTCATCGTCAAGGATCACGAGATATTTACCCGCGACGGTTCGGACCTGTACTGTGAAGTGCCAATCAGTTTTGCCGCCGCCGCCCTGGGCCGGGATATAGAAATACCCACGCTGGACGGCAAAATCAAACTGCGCATCCCGCCGGAAACCCAGAGCGGCAGGTTGTTCCGCCTGCGCGGCAAGGGCGTGCGCTCGGTGCGTTCGGCTGCAAGAGGCGACCTGTTATGCCGCGTCGCGGTTGAGACTCCGGTAAACCTGAGCAAACAACAGAAAGACATCCTGGAATCCCTTGAGGATTCCATGGAGAACGATGAATCACGCTTCCGCCCTAAGGCCAGCAAGTGGTTCGACAGCGTGAAGAAATTTTTCGAAAACGCCAACCGCTGACCCGCATGCTCAAAGCACTGCATGCCCGGGCAACAGCAGGAGTCCAGTCATATTACAGTGTAGTCCGGAGAGCTTACCCATATAGAACGTGGGGCAATCCTTTGTTTCACCGGTTGAAATAGTTGCCACAGACCAGGGCATTCTCCCGTACCACTCCCGCGAAAGCGGGAGTCCAGTAAAATACTATGTCGCCTGAAAGGCGACCCTTTGTTCCACCGGCCGGAAAAGCTGTATTCCCACCCAAGCGGGAATCCAGTAAAATAACCGTCTCAAAGAGACACCTTATTCACCCATGATCAAAACAGCAATATGCGGCGCCGCGGGCAGGATGGGAAAAACCATCCTGGAAGTTGTCAGCGAGAGCGAAGGGATCACGGCGGGCGCGGCCATTGAACAACGCGGCTCACCGGCGCTAGGCCGGGACGCGGGCGAACAGGCCGGCATCGGCAATCTCGGAGTCAGCGTGACCGATGATATCGAAACCGTCCTGGATGACTTCGATGTGCTGATAGACTTCACCCGGGCCGATGCGGTGCTCAAAAACCTGGAAGTTTGCCGTGCAGGCAATAAAAAAGTGGTGATCGGTACCACCGGCCTGACCGGTGAGCAACAACAGACACTGCACAGGGCCAGCGAAGATATCGCGATCGTATTTGCCCCCAACATGAGCGTCGGTGTTAACCTGTGTTTCAAACTGACGGAACTGGCCGCAAGCATAGTCGGTGACAGCACGGATATCGAGATTATAGAAGCTCACCATAACCGCAAAATCGATGCGCCGTCAGGCACTGCGGTGCGCCTGGGAGAAATCATCGCGGCGCAATTGGGGCGCGACCTGGCAGAATGCGCGGTTTACGGGCGAGAGGGTATTACCGGCCCGCGCGATCGCAAGACCATCGGCTTTGAGACCATACGCGCCGGTGATATTGTGGGTGAGCACACCGTTATGTTCGCCGGCGAGGGCGAACGGGTGGAGATCAAGCATGTCGCCGGCAACCGCAAGACATTTGCCGGCGGTGCAGTGCGCGCCGCGCAATGGGTCATGAGCAAGAAAACCGGCCTGTACAGTATGCAGGACGTGCTGGGGTTGCATTGATTATGCCGATAGAAGCGCCATTCCGGGCAAACAGGCAACTGATCGTCCCCGAATGGATCGACTACAACGGCCACATGAACGTGACCTACTATGTCCTCGTGTTTGACCGCGCCACCGACGATTTTTTCGACTTCATGGGGTTGACCGCCGAATACAGGGCCGCCAGCAATCTCTCGGCCTTCACGGCGGAAATGCATGTGAATTATCTCCGTGAGGTGAAGGAAGGTGACGAAGTATCCGTAACCACCCAATTGCTGGGTTACGATGCCAAACGCTTCCATTATTTTCACCACATGTACCACGCCGAACAAGGCTACCTGGCCGCCACCAGTGAACTGCTGTGCCTGTTCATGGACATGAACCAGCGACGGGTAACGCAAATTCCACCCCCGATCCAGGACAGACTGGCCGAAATCAAGCAAAGCCACGCCGCTTTGCCGTTGCCCGAACAGGTCGGCAGCGTGATGCGAGTGAAACCTGCCGCACCAGCCGATAACGCAGATAATCGATAAGAAACCTGTGAGCTACCTTCAACAGAGGGTATGCACAAGGAATGCGCCATCAACTGTGAGCATATCCAGACGGTTTCCAAAGGTGGATTAAGCGGATGGTGAATTCTGCATATATACTGGATTTTTGCGACCTAAGCGCTTAGACTATGATTATACCCCCTGCGGCTTCGACCGCAGGCCGCGGGGCCTCTACGGAGGCCCCTGCTTTTTTTGGTGAGAAATGCGCACATACATCTATGTCGATGGTTTTAACCTCTACTATGGCGCGCTGAAAGACACGGCCTGGAAGTGGCTGGATCTGACCGCTCTATTCGAGAAAGTCCTCCAACCCAAACACGACATCCTGGCCATAAAGTACTTCACGGCTCACGTTTCAAGCACGCCTGCGGACCCGTTGAAACCACAACGGCAAGAGGCCTATCTGCGCGCACTTCGGCATTTCCGACCTGAAGTCGACGTGTATTTCGGGCATTTTCTGAGTCATAAAGTCAGGGCGCCGCTTGCACATCCTGTGGGAAAACAGCGTTCTGCCAAAGTAATCCGAACCGAGGAGAAAGGTTCGGATGTTAACCTTGCCGTACACTTGCTAAATGATAGCTGGTTGAATGTCTATGATTGTGCAGTTGTCGTTAGCAATGATAGCGATATCGCCGAGGCAATGCGCCTTGTGAGGGAGCATCAAGGCAAGAGGATTGGATTGGTGACACCGGGAACTGGCCGCCCGTCCAGCCAACTCATGTTACACGCGGATTTTGCGAGACACATCCGACCGAATGCTTTGAGACAATCACAACTTCCGGACCAAATTCCCAACACCAACATCAGAAAGCCAGCGCGCTGGTAGGACTATGACATAAGATTCGAGGAACAACCGTTTCAATCAAGAAAATGTCCTCTAAAGGCCAGATTGTCATCCCTGAGCAAATACGCACGCAAATAGACCTAGAAGCGGGTTTCCAGTTACAGTACGTAGCCTCACCAATGCGCGTTTGCGGGAGATTCTATTACAATCACAGTATCAAAGGTTAAATCCTTAAAGCGGGATTCGCTTACGCCTCCAGATTCTAAGGTTTCCCAAAATTAAGGCTGGATATGGGTGCCCCAGGACGCTCGTGCTCAGGATACCATGTCATTGAGAAGCACATAACGCTGCAGGGATCGCGTCGAATGTGTATTCCCAAGGGTATTCGAAGGTGTGTCCTCTGATCACGGCATCAGGTCAATTCTGCGTGGATACTACGCGCGTCCAGAAGTGGCATATCCAACACAGTTTGAACAAAGCCCGGGCCTTTCTCGTGCTGTTTAAGGTATCGGCGCAAAATGCCAAAGAATGGCGTCTCAAAGGTTTTCTCGACCGTAGTGATATACTCCCGCGCGTCAGGCTTTGCGCGGCTATCGCCCCTGAAGTTGCCAAACAGCGCTGCGCTGAGGTTGGGATATGCTTTATTGAAATTTGTCACGGCGCCGGGAAATCCCCTGCCAAGGGAGAGTTTTGGTTTGTTTATCTGCGCCGCATAGTTGTTGACTTGCTTTTCAACTGTATAGGGCGAAATCTTAACTTCGTCTGCCAGAGTGAGAATACGCTCAATTCTCGCTGCGTTGGTTGATTGCCGGTTGAGAATGGCATAAGCCCGTTTTGCCAATTCATGCGGATACAACAGGTTCGTCAAGTTACCAGTTTACTTGCACCTGACACCAATGCGTATAAATTTGACCTAAACTGAATATACTCTTACAGTCTGACCAGACAGATCAGAATTGGGTAGACCGCATTGATAAGAGAAACAAAATGGCAATTACAGGAAGCCAAGGCGGACCTGAGTGAGCTGGTAAAGTCCGCTCAGAATAACGGACCGCAACAAATCACTGTACACGGCAAGCCTGCCGCTGTTGTCCTTTCCTGTTACGACTATACCCGGCTTGCCAGGAGTAAGCCGTCATTCGTCGGTCTGATGCGGCAATCTCCGCTCATAGGCGTAGACCTGCAACTTGAGCGGGACCAATCGCTGGCACGCGAACAAACCCTGTGTACTATCTTCAACAGAGGGTATGCCGAAGGAATGCGCCATCAACTCTGATCACATCCAGACGGTTTCCAAAGGTAGATTAATCGGATGGTAAATTATTATCACGCTATACACCTGGAAGAAAAACACCGCAAAGGTTACGAATTACAGCCTGTGGGTAATAACGAGTTCGCTATGTGGGAAGCAGAACAGGATTGGGGAGACAGTTTAACAAGGGAAAGCCAAGCAGAGTTGCCGTTGCCCAAACAAGTCGGCAGCGTGATGCAAGTTAAACCTGCCGCACCAGCCGATAACGCAGATAATCGATAAGAAACCTGTGATGATTAAGTATTTCTGAGATTCCAACTGTCACTTTTCACTTGTTCGGAATATCCGGAGATTGCTATACTTTCTACATGTCTTATCATGAACGAATTACGGTGGAACCAGGCAAACGGGGAGGCAAACCCTGTATTCGAAGGTTGCGAATTACTGTCAATGACGTACTGGAATATCTTGCTTCCGGAATGACAGAGCAAGAAATCCTAGCTGATTTTCCTGATTTAGAACCAGAAGATATCAAAGCATGTTTGGCATTTGCTGCCGAGCGAAAACGGAAATTCGTATTGGCGCAAAAAAGTGAAACTGCTTGTTGACGAAAACCTGTCACCCCGTCTAACTGGCTTTCTTTCGACCAACTTTCCCGGTTCCGCACATGTGCGCGATGTTGGACTGGCCAGAGCCGATGATGAAACTATCTGGGCCTATGCGAAAAACCATGGATTTGTAATTGTTTCCAAGGGTTCGGATTTTTTCCTCAAAGCAGTCAAGTCAATGCCTCATCCCAAACTGATTTGGATTCAACGTGGTAACTGTAGTACGAGGGAAGTAAGGACTCTGTTTGAAGATTACCTGCCTGTTCTTCAAAGCTTTGAAAAAAGTACGGATGTATCCTTTCTTAAAATGGTATGACTTCAACGGTTGATATCATGCCTGGCTTCAAACTCAGCTGTGAACTCATCAAGTGGCCGGCCTTGTTCAGACAGGGCATGTCTGATAATCCGCACGCTCTCGGCATAGTTTGCCAATACCGCTATTTTTTCGTAGGTTTCAGAATCCTGGACTACCACAGCAGCGTTGCCATTGACCGTTAGAAGCTCTGGACGTTTGCTTTTGTTCGGTCGTGTAATATGCGTCGCCGGTTTCCGGCTGAAGTCAGTGACCGATTGTTGTTCAAACGTGAGCGGAGATTTCGTGTAGGCTTCTGCCACTGGAGATCCTCGGTACGCAGGCAAAAAAAAGCCGCCAAGGTTGCGCATTGTTAAGAGGCGTGACGGCTATGTTACTCATATTATAGTTCCTGCTGGAAACAGATTCAAGAGAGAGATAGTGTTTTCCATATTAGCGGGAGATTCTGTTAGCAACAAATTGATTTGTCCGCTTTTGTAACAAATCAATTCCTCTTTTATCTTTACACTGACACCGTCAAGATGTTAGCGGGAGCTTCTTGTAAATCCCTGATATGGTTGTTAAAGTATTTTGCATGGAAAAATTGATCGAAAGAATAAAACTAGGTCTTGAGAAAGGGCATTATTCACGCGAAGAACAAGTATGGGGTAGTGGCGCCGAAGTGGAATTTGAAATACCTACACGCACTTAGAGTTCAACAGCCAGTTGACACAGTCGGCTAACCTGACAAAAAAGCAAACCAACCGTTATCGGTTGAAAAACTAATCTCTGGTTTAGACAGTTGTGAAACCACAATGGAGGGATCGTTGTCCGAGACCGAATGAATCATAACGTGGAATACAAGCCGTTTGACAGCGCGTAAAGAAATGACTCCCGGACAACAATTTGTCGAAGCATTGAGCGAACTCGATTTTGAGAATACGTTTAACCCTTATTCGGATCAATGTTTTGTTCACGACCTGGATGGTGCGCCAGTCTTTCGGTCACACGCATTGCAGGCTATGCTGGATGCGGCAACTGAGCAGGAAATTGATTCCCTCTGGATTGGGAGAGACCTTGGCTATCGTGGAGGCAGGCGGACTGGATTGGCCCTGACAGATGACGCCCATATTCAGGCCCATGCCAAACGCTGGAAGCTGTCGATTCAACGGCCAACAAAAGGCGCTCCGGTTACTGAACAAACAGCAGCGGTAACCTGGCGCGTGCTTGCGCAAATTGAATTATCCGTTTTCCTGTGGAATGTCTTCCCACTGCATCCTCATGAACCCGATAATCCTTTCAGTAATCGCTCGCATAACGCGCGCGAACGCAGGGCCGGGGAAGAATTTCTCTCTGAGCTTATCCTGCTTCTGAAGCCTCGTCGGCTTGTTGCAATCGGCAATGACGCGGCGCAGACGGTAAACCGTCTGAGACATGGGCATGAAGCCATCAAAATACGGCATCCTGGCCATGGTGGACAAACCCGGTTCCTTGACCAAGTCAGCGCGCTGTACAACCTGCACTGAGATTTTGCTGATATATGCTGTGTAAATTTTACTAACTGTCCTGCACCCCGAACATTCCGGTACGTACAGGAATTCAGTGAAACAAAGGGTCGCCCTCCGGGCGACACAGAATTTGACTGGACTCCCGCTTTCGCGGGAGTGGTACGGGGGAATACCTTGTTCTGTGCCAACAGTTACATGTAATCGGGGTGTGCAGAGAGCTGATCATAAGGGTTTAGAGTTTGCAAACAACGTCTCGGATGAGATGACGTAATCAGGTCATGCCTGCTGGCGGTTTCTCCACATAACCGGCAGGGTTGCGACGGCGGGCCAGTAGTTTGTCAATTTCCCAGCGGGCGGCTGGTTAGACATCGGTGAGGCAGGTAGTCACTCCATTCAATTGTTTTGCGACCGGCAAGCCGTTTTTGAACAATATCCTGTTGGTATGCAAGGCCGGGATGCGGTCGCCGGGCAATATCACGCCTACCAGGTTCAGCGGATCGGTGGCGGAGATGACGACTGGAGGCAGCTCCTGCGTGGCGTTTTTCTGTTTCCTCAACAAGGCAATCGCCTCCGGTCGGGCAAATTGTTCGCCGGAGCAGCCTTCGACAAAATAACCGCCACGGATCTCGCCTCGCGCCTCCATGCGCCGGCACATATACAGCAGCTCTCTCCACGGCGGTAAGTCGGGTTCGCGTTCCAGTACCTTGCGGAACAGCACACCATAACGCTTCAGCAGGGTATCGACAACCGCGCTCAGCGTGTTTTCGTCCGTGCCCGGCCAGGCGCGCTGTTCCGGGGTTTCGGGGTCTTCCGTTGAACTGACAATGGCCGACCAGCGCCCTGCGGCATCGACGCTGTTCATGCTCGACGCTCGCCGGCGTCGCCTCCCATGGCCGTAGCCGGGGCGCTTGCTCTCCGGTGTGATCAGTGCCCGGAGCCCTGCGTAGCTGTCTGAGGTGACGGCGCCGCCAGCGGCCAGTTCAGCCAGCGCCGTTTCCACCTGGGTGCGCAGTAAACCGGTCTGTTGCGCCAGGTCCATGAAAAATGATGCGCCCTGGCGCCGCAGGGTGTCCAGGGTTTTTGCTGCTGCGGACGATAACTTCCTGCCCTGGATCGCATCCGGCAGCAGAAGTTTCTGCCACAGGTCAAGGCGTTCACGGTCCAGCAGGGTGATGGGCGTGTTCCTCAGCAATACCGCTTTGCCCGCAGACATTTCATCCGCTGCAGCCCTGTGCCTGGCAGAACGCAGGCGCGACCAGACGATGCGGCCACTACTGCACAAGCGGTCCAGGGCCGCGCTGGAGTAGTCGTTCAGGCGGGCAGGCAGGATATCCTTTTCCCACGCAGCCGCGGCAATGGCGTAACCCTCCAGTTTTTCCAGCGCCGCCAGCAGCGCGGCGTCACCCTCGGGTCGTATTTCACCCATACCGTGCCACGCAAACAGGAAACGCATATAGCCGGCGGCTGTTACCGGTTTGATTTCCTGCCGTAACGATTGAATGGTATAGCGGTGCATCCTGGCGAGCAGGCCGCGCTCGCACCACTCTGTCTCCACGGCGTCAGGGCTGTACCGGCCCTGCATCGCATAGCCCTCGTTCTGCAATGCCAGCAGGGACGCGTTAACCTCGGTGGCGCTTGCGTCAAACAGTTCAGCCAACTCGGCTTCGGTCACGGGTCCGCAGCATTCGAGCCGGGCGCGCACAAGTTCGATCAGCGCGGACTCTCTGGCAGGTCTTCCTGTACCAAGGGCTGCCTCTGGCGGCATCTCGGATAACTGGATTTTTGCTTCCGCCGTGATGGCGGCAGAGGAGCGCCGGGATGGTGGGGAGGCAGCAGTATCGATAGAAGAAGCAGGCGCTGGGGGCAAGCCGGCAGCCGCAGTGGTTGGCCCGCCGGCATATACTGCCTGAGCCTGGGGAAGCCGTTCGGCGCAAACCCATAGGGTCTGTTTGCCGGCGCGCAGCACGGTTGCGCGTTTCTCCTCCATAAGCCGAGGCAACCAGGGGCGACCGTCTGCCAGCGCCGGGTTATCGCCGCTGCCTTCGCGTGCACTCATCACGCCGGTAAGCATCAGCGCATCATGCAGTTCATCTGCGTCACGGAATGCCGGCCAGGCTTCACTGCGTACCTGGGCGATGGCTTCCGGACTCAAGCGGGCAAGGTTTGCGGCGTCGGCCGGGTCCAGGAAGCGCCTGGCAATGACCGCGTTGGTGCGGCGTTCTTCCGCCGGCGCATCATCCAGGAATGCATACGGCCGGGCGTTCAGGATTTCCTGTGCCAGCGGAGAGGGCCCGCCCAGGTCGCGGCAATGGAAGCGGATCCGGCCGTTCTCGTATGCCCGAAGAATTTCTTCCAGTCCGGCAATGTCCATCAGGTCGTTCAGGCAGTCGTTGACGGTCTGTTCTACCAGCGGATGCCGTGGTATTTCCCTTTCTCCGATGAGATTGTCCTGGCAGGCCAGTTGGTCGGGGAAGACCACCGCCATCAGGTCCTCGGCATCGCTGCGCTGGAACTGTGCGGGCACTTTCTGCCCGCCGCTGTTGCGCCTGACGGCCAGGGCCGTGGTGGCATTCCAGCGCCAGTGTGTGGGGAACATCGGCGTCGCCAGCAGCGCCTGGGTGACCGCGTCCCTGACGCTCGCGGAATTAAGGTAGCGGGTCACATCCTCCAGGGGAAAGCTGTGGATCGCGCCCAGGGATATGACAATGCTGTCGTCCAGGGCTGCGGCCTGCAACTCAAAATTGAACTGCCGGCAGAAGCGCTTGCGCAGGCCCAGGCCCCAGGCGCGGTTGATGCGGGAGCCGTAAGGGCTGTGCAGCACCAGGTGCTGGTCTCCTGCCTCGTCAAAAAAGCGCTCGAACACGACATCCTGCCGGGTCGGGACGCGTCCCAGGGCGGCGCGCGCGCCGGCCAGGTGATCGGTCAACTGGCGTGCAGCCGCCTCGTTCAGATTTAATTCGCCAACCAGCCAGTGATATGCGGTATCCCCGCCCTGCGCCAGTTTTTCATCCATGACGCTGCGCAGGCGTGAGACCGCACGACTCAGTTCATCGGACCGGCCCGGCGCCTCGCCGAACCAGAACGGAATGTTCGGAGGCTGGCCTTGTGCGTCCGCAACCCGCACTTTGCTCTGTTCGACCTTGAGGATGCGATACGAGGTATTGCCCAGTTGGAAGATGTCGCCAGGCAGGCTCTCGAATGCAAAATCTTCGTTCAATGTCCCGATAAAATGGCCCTCCGGTTCCAACACCACATCGTAATCGAACTGGTCCGGTATCACCCCGCCGTTGGTAACGGCAGTCAGCCTCGCGCTCTTCCTGGGCCGGATGCGCTTGTTGACGCTGTCATGGTGGATGTACCGGCTGCGCCGGCCGCGGCGCGTGGAAAACCCCTGCGCCAGCATGCCCAATACCTCCGTGAATTTCTGCCGCGTCAGTTCCCGGTACGGGTAAGCGTGCGTCACTTGCCGGAACAATTCATCTTCCTGCAACTCCGCGCAGGCAGCCTCCGCGACCAGGTGCTGCGCGAGCACATCCAGGTGGCCCTCAGGTATGGCGAGCCGGTCCAGCTCGTCACGCCGCGCCGCGTCCAGCAACGCCGCGCATTCCACCAGGTCATCCCGGCTCAGCGGGAACAGTCGTCCCTTTGGAGTCGCACCCAGGTGGTGGCCGGAACGTCCAACCCGTTGCAGGAACACGGCAATGGATCGGGGCGAGCCAAGCTGGCACACCAGGTCCACATCTCCGATGTCGATGCCCAGTTCCAGCGATGCAGTCGCGACCAGCGCCTTGAGTTCTCCCCGTTTCAGCCGTTGTTCCGCATTCAGGCGATGTTCTTTTGCCAGGCTGCCGTGATGGGCGGTCACATTTTCTTCACCTACCCGTTCCGCCAGCGCGCGCGCGGCCCGTTCGGCCAGGCGGCGGGTATTGACGAAGATCAGCGTGGTCCTGTGCTGCCCAATCAGGTCAGCCAGCCGAGCGTACAATTCCAGCCATACCTCGCCGGCCATCACGGCTTCCAAGGGTGAGTCGGTAAGCGCCAGCGCGATGTCCATACGCCTGGCATGGCCGCGATCCAGGATGTTGCACTGTTGCTCCCGGTTACCGATCAGGAACCGGGCAATCTCTTCTATCGGCCGTTGAGTCGCAGACAGGCCGATACGCGCGAACGGGCGTCCGGTGAGCGCCTCCAGCCGTTCCAGTGAAAGCGCCAGGTGCGCCCCCCGTTTGTTTGGCGCCAGGGCATGAATCTCGTCAATGATCACGTTGCGCACGGTTTGCAGCATATTTCTACCGGAACTGCTGGTGAGCAGGATATAAAGGGATTCCGGGGTGGTGACCAGGATATGGGGTGGCGTGCGCCGCATACGCTCGCGCGCTGCCTGCGTGGTATCACCGGTTCGCACCAGGGCGCGGATGTCCGCCGTCGCCAAGCCCTGTGCCTGCATCCTGTCGCGGATGCCTTGCAGCGGTCCCTGCAGGTTCTTCTGTATATCGTTGGACAAGGCCTTCAGAGGAGAGACATACAGGATATACGTCTCATCAGCAAGCCGGCCGGCCACAGCTTCCCGCACCAGGTCGTCAATGGCCGCGAGGAACGCGGCCAAGGTCTTGCCGCTACCGGTCGGGGCGGCAATCAGGGCATGTTTGCCCTGTTTTATCGCAGGCCAGGCGTCCTCCTGTACCGGCGTCGGTCCGGCAAATTCACTGTTAAACCAGGACGCGGTCACCGGGTGAAAAATATCGGTTGACATAAGAGAACAGTTTATCCGAAACTTAAGGAACCTCTGATTAAGTCAGAGGTTCCTACGATACAAGGATGTATCGTCAATATCAATGACTGTAAGGCATTGATATTGTGAGGAAAACAAAAATCGCATTTTTGTTTTCCGTACTCTGACAAGTCCTGGATGGACTTGTTCAGAGTTTTCTTAAGTTCCAGGGGGACGGATTTCAAGCATGCCCTGTATGTTGTAAACAGTACGCCGTCCCTGTACATCAAACAGAAACTTAAAAAATTGCCCAAAGGCAGGCTTAAGCGCAAACATAAGGGCTTGCCGTTGGCAGCGTGAGGATACCTTGAATGAGCGAAGAGCTGCTGACACATAAAGGCGGCTGCCATTGCGGCGCGGTGAAGTTCGAGGTGGATGCCCCCGCTGCGATCACCGTGATGGACTGTAACTGCTCCATCTGCCGGATGAGCGGCTACTTGCACCTGCAGGTCCCGAGGTCGCGCTTCCGGCTGCTGCGAGGCAAGGATGCGCTGTCGACCTACACTTTCAATACCGGTGTCGCGCAACACTATTTCTGCGGCGCTTGCGGCGTCAAGTCATTCTACGTGCCGCGCTCATTCCCCGAGGGCTACAGCGTCAACCTCAACTGCCTCGACCGGTCACAGGTAATAAACGTTACGGTGGAAAAGTTTGACGGTGACAACTGGGAAGCGGCATATAACAGAAAAAAACACACGCCGGTTGATTAAGAGAACCTCTGAGATTAAGTCAGAGGTTCCTGAGCTTCTCCAGGTCGGCGGGCACATCAAGGTCAAATTCGGCTTCGGCAAGAGGGAGTGTGCTGACCCGGTCGGCGTTGTTTTTCAGCATTAATTTTGCCCCAGTATCGCCTTTCAGCGCCAGCAATTGCGGGTAAAACTCTGCGGGAATGATGGCCGGTGTGCCGATGACGCCGGCGTAGCGGGCGGCTGCTATATCGGACGGGCTGGCAAGCCAAAGGTTGAGCAGGCTGTTCAGGTGCTGCTGAGTAACCAGCGCCTGGTCGCACAAGGTAATCATCACGGCCGGACAGTCCGGCTCAAGACTGCGCACTCCTGCTTGAACAGAGGATGCCAGCCCCTGGCGCCAATCCTTGTTGAGCGCTATGTTGACTCCCAGGTCGTCGACAGCTTGTGCGACGGCCTCCGAGTTGGCGCCGACGACCACATTGATCCGGCCGGGCGCGAACAGCGCCAGGAGCTTGTTCACGGCAAGCCGCACCAGGCTGGAACCCTTTATTTCAACCAGTTGTTTACACTGGCCGTACCTGCTTGAACCTCCCGCCGCCAGAACTACCGCGGCCGCATTTTGCTCCAGGTTTGACGTCTTCACGGTTTCAGCCTCTACTGGACTCGCTTAAGGTTAATTTGCAAGCGCTGTGCCGGAAAGTTATTGGTGTTAAGCTTACATTGCGCTCCCAGGCTAATGCCGCGCTATGCAGGCCGGAAGCCGACCTCAGCCGTCAGAGCCAGTGCGGGGAGGCTCAGCGGTGGTAGGCGTCAGTATAGCACAGGCCAAGGTATTGCCCCGTACCACTCCCGCAACAGCGGGAGTCCAGTCAAATAAGTGTCGCCCGCAGGGCGACTCATCTGTTTACTGGATTCCCGTTTTCACGGGAATGGTACGGAGCGCACGTCAGTTAGTAAAACGTACACAAAAAACCAATCGACACCGAAGCCCTTGATTTAGTACACTGTACCATGTTGGTAGACGGGAGTAATCGGAAGATTGCTCCCGTTTTATATGTGTATTGCTATAGCCTGAATTTTCTATCAGTTGATGCGAAGTTCGGGTGAATGGAGGAATTTGTTGGGTCATACGGCTTTACTTGCGCTGGCGGATGGCAGTCTCTTCTACGGCGATTCCATCGGCGTTGACGGTGCGGCCGTGGGGGAAGTGGTGTTCAATACCTCAATGACGGGCTACCAGGAGATTCTGACGGACCCATCCTACTGCCGCCAAATCATTACGTTTACCCAACCGCAGATCGGCAATGTGGGCGTCAATTCGGAAGATATGGAGTCCGCCCGGGTATACGCGTCCGGCATGATCATCAAGCAGGCGCCCTATCTGCCGAGCAACTGGCGCAACGAGCAATCCCTCACCGACTACCTGGTTGCCAACGAAGTCGTCGCTATTGCGAATATCGATACCCGGCGCCTGACCCGGCTGTTGCGGGACCAGGGCGCACAAAGCGGTTGCATTGTAGCCGGCGAGCGGCCGGAGGCCGAGCGCGCGCTGGCGCTGGCCCGGGACTTCCCCGGACTCAAAGGCATGGACCTCGCCCGTGAAGTCACGACTGCGCAAAACTACCGCTGGCAAGAGGGTGTCTGGTCGTTGGGAGAAGGCCACCGGCGACCGGAGACGGCGCGCAAGAAAAAGGTTGTCGCCTATGATTTCGGTGTGAAAAAGAACATCTTGCGCATTCTCTGCGACCTGGGCTGTGAACTGGACGTGGCGCCGGCGACCACGAGCGCGCAACAGACGTTGTCCAGTGCGCCTGACGGCGTATTTTTATCCAACGGTCCCGGCGACCCCGAGCCTTGTGATTATGCGATAAACGCGATCAGGGAGATTGTGGACGCGGGAATCCCCACCTTCGGTATTTGCCTGGGACACCAGTTGCTGGGGTTGGCCTGCGGCGCGGAAACGGTGAAAATGAAGTTCGGCCATCATGGCGGTAACCACCCGGTGCAGGAACTGGCGACCGGCAGGGTGATGATCACCAGCCAGAACCACGGTTTTACCGTTGCGGAAGATTCCATCCCGGACACTTTGACGGTCACGCACCGGTCATTGTTCGACGATACGGTACAGGGCATCCATCACCGGGAACTCCCGGCGTTCGGTTTCCAGGGCCACCCTGAAGCCAGCCCCGGTCCCCATGACCTCAAGCCGTTGTTCGACCACTTCATGGACCTGATGGAAGCAAACAAATGAAATCGCTGTGTCCTCTGTGGCTGACAGATACATGCCCAAACGAACAGACATAGAAAGCGTATTGATCATCGGCGCCGGCCCGATCGTCATCGGCCAGGCCTGTGAGTTCGACTATTCCGGCGCGCAGGCATGCAAGGCCTTGCGCGAGGAAGGCTACCGGGTCGTCCTGGTGAATTCCAATCCGGCGACGATCATGACCGATCCGGACATGGCGGATGCCACCTATATCGAGCCGATACGCTGGCAGACCATCGCCAAAATCATTGAGAAGGAACGCCCGCATGCACTGTTGCCGACCATGGGCGGCCAGACAGGCCTGAATACCGCGCTGGACCTGGTTCGCACCGGCGTGCTGGACAAATACAATGTGGAACTGATTGGCGCTGACCAGGAAGCCATCGACAAAGCGGAAGACCGGGAAAAATTCCGCAACGCGATGCAGAAGATTGGGCTCGCGATGCCCGAATCGGACCTGGCCCATGACCTTGATACGGCCATTGATATCCAACGCCATGTCGGCTACCCCACGATTATCCGGCCCTCGTTTACCCTTGGCGGCAGCGGCGGCGGTGTTGCCTGGAACAGGGAGGAATTCATCGAAATCTGTGAGCGGGGACTGGAAGCCTCGCCCACCAATGAGATCCTGGTGGAGCAATCGGTGGTGGGCTGGAAGGAGTTCGAGATGGAAGTCGTGCGCGACCGCAAGGACAATTGTATTATCGTCTGCTCCATCGAAAATGTGGACGCAATGGGAGTGCATACCGGCGATTCCATCACCGTCGCGCCGGCCCTGACCCTCACGGACAAGGAGTACCAGTTGATGCGCGACGCTTCCATCGCCGTGCTGCGCGAGATCGGGGTGGACACGGGCGGTTCCAACGTACAGTTTGCCGTCAATCCCGAAGATGGCCGGCTGCTCATTATCGAGATGAACCCGCGCGTGTCGCGTTCATCTGCGCTGGCTTCCAAGGCAACGGGTTTCCCGATTGCCCGGGTCGCGGCAAAACTGGCCGTAGGCTACACCCTGGATGAACTCGATAATGAGATTACCGGCGGCGCCACGCCGGCCTCATTCGAACCGACCATTGATTATATTGTTACCAAGATACCCAGGTTCACTTTCGAGAAGTTCCCCCAGGCCAACCCGCAACTCACCACCCAGATGAAATCGGTTGGTGAAGTCATGGCAATCGGCCGGACGTTTCAGGAATCCCTGCAAAAAGCCTTGCGCGGCCTGGAAATCGGGGTGGACGGATTCATCAATCTCTTTACGGAAGTGAACGGTGGCAACCTGGACAGGATCTCCCACGAATTGCGCAACCCCGGTGCGGAACGCCTGCTGTATGTCGGCGAGGCGTTCCGGCATGGCATGGAGTTGGCGCAGGTCTATTCTCTGTCGCATATCGATCCCTGGTTTCTGGCGCAAATTCGGGACCTGATCGAGGAGGAAAAGCGCCTGTCCGGCGCCGAACTCCAGACCATCGACCGGGAACAACTCTACCGGCTCAAACAAAAAGGCTTCTCGGACAGCCGCTTGGCTACCCTGTTGAACACCAGTGAGACCGCGCTCAGGCAACGGCGTCACAAATTTGATATCAGGCCAGTCTACAAGCGGGTCGATTCCTGCGCCGCGGAATTTCCCGCGACCACGGCCTATATGTACTCGACTTATGATGAAGAATGTGAGGCGGAGCCCGGCGCCAGGGACAAGATCATGGTGCTGGGCGGCGGCCCCAACCGCATAGGGCAGGGGATCGAGTTTGATTACTGCTGTGTGCAGGCCGCGTTTGCGATCCGGGACGCCGGCCTTGAATCGATAATGGTGAACTGCAACCCGGAGACCGTGTCCACCGACTTTGATACCTCCGACCGGTTGTATTTTGAACCGCTGACGTTGGAAGATGTGCTGGAGATCATTCACCTGGAACAGCCGCGCGGAGTCATTGTTCAGTTCGGTGGTCAGACACCGCTGAAGCTGGCCCGCGACCTGGAGGCGGAAGGCGCGCCGATCATCGGCACCAGTCCGGATTCGATAGACCTGGCAGAAGACCGAGAGCGGTTCCAGCGGCTGCTGCAGGAGCTGGACCTGAAACAGCCTTCCAACCGTACCGCCAGGAACCTGCCCGACGCAATCCGCCTGGCAGAGGAAATCGGCTATCCCATCGTGGTGCGCCCGTCATACGTGCTGGGCGGCCGGGCTATGGAAATTGTCTATGACGAAACCGACCTGAATGAATACATGTCACGGGCCGTCGCGGTTTCCAATGACTCACCCGTGCTGTTGGACCGGTTCCTCGACAATGCCATCGAGGTGGACGTGGATGCGATAGCGGACGGCAAAGAAGTGATCATCGGCGGGATCATGGAACATATCGAGCAAGCGGGCATACACTCCGGCGATTCGGCCTGTTCATTGCCGCCGTTCAGCCTGGATAAGACATTGCAGCAGCGGCTTGCGCTGCAGGTGGAAAAGCTGGCGCGCGGCCTGAATGTAAGCGGGCTGATGAATACGCAATTCGCTATCCAGGGGGATGATATCTTTGTACTGGAAGTCAATCCCCGGGCTTCCCGTACCGTGCCCTATGTCTCCAAGGCCACGGGTGTGTCGCTGGCCCGAATCGCAGCCCGGTGCATGATGGGAGAGAGCCTTGCCGAACAGGGGATAACAGTTGTTGGCAGACCGGATTATTTCTCAATTAAGGAGGCTGTATTCCCGTTCGCCAAATTTCCTGGTGTTGATCCGATACTGGGACCAGAAATGAAGTCCACCGGTGAGGTAATGGGTATCGGCGCCAGTTTCGGAGAAGCCTTTAGAAAGGCGGCGCAGGCTACCGGCCAGGAAATCCCGGCGCGCGGCATGGCGTTCATCAGCGTTCGCGACAAGGACAAAGCTGAGGCAGCGCTGCTAGCCCGACGCTTTGTCGAAGTAGGCTTCAGCCTGTGCGCCACTGAGGGCACGGCTAAAATAATCAAACAGGCCGACGTAGAATGCGCCAGAGTAAACAAGGTGGCTGAAGGGCAGCCGCATGTCGTCGATATGCTTAAAAACGATGCAATCAGTCTTATTGTCAACACCACGGAAGGGAGGCAGGCGATTATGGATTCTCATTCTATCAGAACTACCGCCATCCAGCACAAAGTGTTCTATACGACTACTATTGCTGGCGCGAAGGCTATAATTTCAGCATTGGAAGATGGTCATATCGATACCATACGCTGCCTACAGGAACTGCATGGGTGACAACAAAATGAACAGAATGCCAATGACAGCTATAGGCGCCGAGCGTTTACGCCGCCAGTTGCACACATTGAAAACGGTAGAGCGCCCCGGAATCATCCAGTCCCTGGCGGAGGCCAGGGCGCATGGAGACCTTAGCGAAAATGCCGAATATCATGCCGCGCGCGAACGTCAGAGTTTTATTGAAGGTCGCATCGCGACCATAGAAGAGGCGCTAGCCGTCGCGGAAATCATTGACGTGACGAAAATCGACGCGGACGGTAAAATCGTTTTCGGCGCAACGGCAGAATTACTTAATCTTGATACAGAACAAGAAGCCCGTTACCAGATTGTGGGGGAGATGGAAGCGGATATTGACCAGGGACTGCTGTCCGTAAATGCCCCGATAGCCCGGGCCATGATTGGCAAGGAAGAGGGTGATATCATTCAGGTCGATGCGCCTGGAGGTGTGGTCGAATACGAGATCCTGTCGGTTGCGTATATTTGACGTCACAGGGACGGTATGCGGCGCGCTTCCCGCGCGCTAATAATGTCGAGATATGTCTAAAAGTTCCAAACGCTGGCTGCAGGAACATAACCGGGATAGGTACGTTAACCTGGCCCGGAGCCGGCGACTGCGTTCTCGCGCGGTGTTCAAACTTGAGGAGTTGGACCGGCGTCACAGACTGTTCCGCCCGGGACAGACGGTGCTTGACCTGGGCGCGGCGCCGGGTAGCTGGTCAGCCTACGTGGCTGAAAAGGTTAGGCCCGACGGCAAAGTCATCGCGGTCGACTTGCTGGCGATGCGGCCTATTGCCGATGTGATCTTCCTGCAAGCTGACCTGAGCAATGCAGCCAACCTGCAGAATTGTATCGCCCGGCTGAGCGAATACCGCGTTGACCTTGTAATTTCTGATATGGCCCCCAATTTATCAGGCATAGCTGCCGCGGATCAGGCCAACAGTCTGAAACTGGCGGAAACCGCTCTCCGAATAGCCTGTTCGGCGCTGCGCGGTAACGGGCATTTTCTGGTCAAGCTGTTTCAAGGAGCTGACAGCGACGCATTCAGAAAGCAATTGACGGAGAAATTTGCTAAAGTATCAGTGAGCAAGCCGAAGGCGTCGAGGACGAACTCCAGTGAGGTATACATCCTGGCAAAAGGTTATGAGGTTTAAGAAAGCTTTGAACAAGTCCATCGTTGATCTGTCAGGTGATGCAAACAATGTAAGTGATAGGATGTATGCTGGCAGGCGCTCGTCCGTTTGTTGAGATAAAGCTCAGGCATAAGGCGTTATGATAAAAAGTATATTATTGTGGGTAGTCATCGCCCTGGTCATGATGATGGTATTTCAGAATTTTGGGGCCCGGCCCATCGATACCACCATTCCCTATTCGCAGTTTATTCTGGATGTAAAAACAGGCAAAGTGCTCTCCGTCATTATCGAGGGCAACACCATCTCCGGCAACCTGGCGGATGGGTCCCGGTTCAACACGTACAGTCCGGAAACCAGCAATGATGCCCTGATTGGCACCCTGCTGGATAATAACGTGGAGGTGCTGGGCGCCGAGCCCAATAAGAATTCGTTTTGGGCGCACGCTTTTATCTCCTGGTTTCCTATCTTACTGTTACTGGGCATTTGGATTTACTTCATGCGCCAGATGCAGGGTGGCGGCGGCCGCGGCGCGCTATCGTTTGGCAAGAGCCGGGCGCGACTGTTGAATGAAGACCAGGTGAAGATTACATTTAACGATGTTGCCGGCGTTGAGGAGGCGAAAGAAGAAGTCGTCGAGCTGGTTGAATTCCTGCGCGATCCGGGCAAGTTCCAGAAACTGGGAGGTAAGATTCCACGGGGCGTATTGATGGTAGGCTCACCGGGCACAGGCAAGACCCTACTGGCGAAAGCGATAGCCGGTGAGGCGCAGGTTCCGTTTTTTACCATTTCCGGTTCGGATTTCGTGGAAATGTTCGTCGGCGTAGGCGCCTCGAGGGTGCGCGACATGTTTGAACAGGCGAAAAAACACGCGCCCTGTATCATCTTCATTGATGAAATCGATGCGGTAGGACGCCACCGCGGCGCTGGTCTTGGCGGCGGTCATGATGAACGTGAACAGACACTCAACCAGCTTCTGGTTGAAATGGATGGGTTTGAAGGCAACGAAGGCATTATCGTCATAGCCGCGACCAACCGGCCCGATGTGCTGGATCCGGCTTTGCTGCGCCCTGGGCGGTTTGACCGGCAAGTGGTCGTCCCATTGCCGGATATCCGGGGGCGTGAACAGATTCTCAAGGTGCATTTGCGCAAGGTCGCATTAGCCGATGATGTTGATCCCTCTATCATCGCGCGCGGCACGCCCGGGTTTTCCGGAGCGGACCTGGCCAACCTGATTAACGAAGCGGCGCTGTTCGCGGCGCGGGCCAACAAGGAACAGGTTGACATGGAGGAGTTTGAACGGGCTAAGGATAAGGTGATGATGGGCGCCGAGCGGCGTTCCATGGTGATGACTGATGAGGAAAAGAAACTCACTGCCTACCACGAAGCTGGTCATGCCATTGTCGGACGGCTTGTTCCCAATCATGATCCAGTCTACAAGGTTACTATTATTCCGCGCGGACGCGCCCTGGGTGTCACCATGTTCCTGCCGGAACAGGACAGGTTGAGCTATTCCCGAGAGTTTTTGCAGAGCCAAATCTGTTCCCTGTTCGGCGGCCGTATCGCCGAGAGCCTGATTTTCGGAGAAGATGCCGTCACAACAGGGGCGAGCAACGATATAGAGCGCGCCACGCTGCTGGCAAGAAACATGGTAACCAAATGGGGGCTGTCCGAAAAAATGGGACCGCTCGCCTACCAGGAGGATGAAGGAGAAGTCTTCCTGGGACATTCCGTGACCAAGCACTCAACTGTTTCCGCTGCCACACAGAATGATATTGACGCAGAGGTAAGGCGCATCATTGATTTGAACTATCAGCGCGCAAAAGAGTTGCTTGAAGCAAACATGGAGAAGCTGCACATGATGGCGGAGGCCCTGGTCAAGTATGAAACCATCGATACCGGTCAGATTGACAGCATCATGGAAGGCAAGGAGCCCGGACCGCCGGCTGATTGGCGCAATAATCATAAGACGCGTGGCACACAGTCCGGACCTGATGAAACACAGCAGAAAACCGATGATGAGCCAGTTGAAGGCCCTGCCATGGACGGGCCGGCCCGTCCAGCCTGAAGTATAACCTCTCAGCCACGGAACAGGTTGTCCCGGGTTTTCTTGCCGCCAGCAACAATTCTCTATCGTATGCAGGTTAATTCACGCAAATACTTCGGCACCGACGGCATTCGCGGCAAGGTGGGCGAGGAACCCGTCACGCCCGATTTTGTCATGAAATTGGGCTGGGCTATTGGCAAGGCGCTGCATAAAAACAACGCAGGGCCCATTCTTATCGGCAAAGATACTCGGGTGTCCGGTTATATGTTTGAATCGGCGCTGGAAGCGGGACTGTCTGCCGCAGGCGTTGATATTCGCCTGCTTGGCCCAACGCCGACGCCGGCCGTAGCCTACCTGACAAAAAATACCCGCGCCGAGGCAGGTATAGTGATCAGCGCTTCCCACAACCCCTATTTTGACAATGGCATCAAGATCTTTTCCAGAAACGGCAGGAAACTGCCGGATGCTGTCGAATTATTGATAGAAGAGCATCTGGCGAGTTCCATTGAGGTTGTGGAACCGAACAAGCTGGGCAAGGCGCGCCGGATTACGGACGCGGCGCGCAGGTATATAGAGTACTGCAAAAGCAGGATCGACTGTGACCTGAACGGTATTCGTATGGTGGTCGATTGCGCTAACGGCGCAGCCTACAGGATTGCGCCCAAGGTGTTTGAGGAATTGGGCGCCACGGTCAATGCGATAGGTGTGGAACCGGATGGCTTAAATATAAACAACGGCTGCGGCGCCACCAAACCGGCAGTTTTGCAACAGACCGTGCTGGAATGCCAGGCGGATGTCGGCATCTCGCTGGATGGTGATGGCGACCGCTTGATTATGGTCGATCATAAGGGCCAACTGGTGGATGGCGACGAGTTGCTCTACATCATTGCAAATCACCAACGAAAGACGCTCAATGGGGGCGTTGTGGGCACGCAGATGAGCAACCTGGGACTGGAGCAAGCGCTGAGGGATATGGGATTTGAGTTTTACCGGTCGCAGGTGGGAGACCGATATGTCGCGGAAATGCTGGATGAAAAAAATCTGACGCTGGGAGGTGAACAATCGGGCCATATCGTAAACAGGAATTTTTCGGATACGGGTGATGGCATCATTTCCGCGCTACAAGTATTGAAAGCTATGTTGGACACCGGAGAGAATTTGTGTGCCTTAAAAAGTGGCATGAAAAAATTTCCACAGGCGTTATTGAATATAGTCCTGCGCAAACCTGTGCGGCTTCAGGATTATCCGGAGATCGACGGCATGGTGAGAGAAGTTGAAAAACAGCTCGATGACCTGGGACGGGTGTTGTTGCGCTGTTCGGGTACCGAGCCTGTGTTGCGGGTAATGGTGGAAGGCCGGGATGCCGGTAAAGTGCACAAGCTGACGCGCAAACTGGCCGGGGACATTGATGAGTTGATCAGTGGTTAAAGAGAACCGGCAGAAACGCATACTGGTAGCCGACAGGATTTCGCCTGAAGGCAAGGAATTCCTTGACGGCCAGGAGAATTTCATCACAGATCATATCACCGGACTTGATGAGGCCGGGTTATGTGAGAAAATCGGCGCGTACCATGCGGTAATCGTGCGCAGCGCCACGACGATATCGGCGCCAGTCCTGGACGCGGCCGGCAGGCTTGAAGTAATCGGCAGGGCCGGCATTGGTGTCGATAATATTGACGTCAACCATGCCACGGGCAAAGGCGTTGTGGTGCTCAACACCCCGGACGCGAACGTAACGACAACGGCGGAACTGACGTTGGCGCATCTTTTTTCCCTGAGTCGAAACCTGCCCCAGGCCGACTCTTCAGTGAAAGCAGGAGAATGGAAGCGCGCCCGCTTCATGGGTGTGGAACTGAGCGGCAAGACCCTGGGCATCATCGGCTACGGGCATATCGGCAGGATTGTGGCAGCCAAGGCGCTGGCCCTGGAAATGCTGGTAATCGCCCATGATCCGTTTGTTACCGAAGAAAAGTTTCTCGCCGACGGCGTTACCGGCGTCGGTCTCGATGAACTGCTCAGCGAGGCGGATTTTGTCAGCGTGCATTGCCCGTTGAATGACAAGACCCGTAACATCATCAATGCCGACCGGCTCAAGACAATGAAACGCGGCGCGCGGCTGATCAACTGCGCCCGCGGCGGGCTCGTCGACGAAACCGCGTTATATGAAGCGCTCAAGAGCGGGCAATTGTCCGGCGCGGCGCTGGATGTATTTTCCCGCGAGCCTCCGGATGGTTCTCCCCTGTTGGAACTCGATAACGTATTGCTGACGCCGCACCTTGGCGCATCGACCCGGGAAGCACAGGCTGCGGCCGGCATCGAGATAGCACAGCAGGTCAGCATTTACCTGAAGACCGGTGAACCCATTAACGCGATCAACCTGCCGGCGGTATCATCGGAGGAACTGGTGAAGCTGCAGCCGTACATGGCGCTGGCGAGACGCCTGGGAAACCTGCTCGGTCTTATGATTCCGGACTCCATACACCGGCTGGAAGTGTCCCTGTTTGGCGAAGCCGCAGAGCGGGACATGAGCAGCATCGCCACGGAGGGGTTGGTGGGGTTATTGGGTGTCCATATGTCAACCGAGGTAAACCGGGTGAACGCAAAACATATCGCCGAGCAACAGGGTTTGAGCCTGGTGGAGGCCCGTGGTGGCGAACATCCGGATTACCATTCAGCGGTCAGCCTTTCGGTGCATAACGGTGAAGGCGAAACGCGGGTTGTCGGGACACTGTTCCAAAGAAGATACCCGCGCCTGATCAGGATCAACGATTACGAGATAGAAGCCGTGCTGGAAGGACACCTGCTGGTTACCAGGCATAATGATCAACCCGGCGTGATCGCCGCCATCAGCAACCTGCTGGCAGGTGAAAAGATCAACATTTCGCGTATGCAACTGGGGATCGTATCCGGCAGCGACAAAGCGGTCGCGGTGATTGGCGTGTCGACCCCGCTGAACAATGAACTGATGAAGGAACTGGCTCAAATCGAGGCGATAAACAAGGTGATACAGGTCAGCCTGTAAATTCCCAATAATGTTAATCAAGGCTTTCAGAGGTTATCGCCCCGACAGGGACAGGGTTGCCAGGGTTGCATCAAGACCGTATGACGTGATCACAACGGAAGAAGCCAGGGAGGAAGCAGCCGGCAACCCGTATTCCTTCCTGAACATCGTCAAACCGGAGATCGGTTATCCCGCCGGCACAGAACCCGGTGACCCGGAAATGTACCGTGCCGCGGCGGCAAACTTCCAAGCCTTGGTCGATAGCGGGACATTTGTCCGGGATGAACAGGAATGCCTGTATATCTATGAACTAAGTGTGAACCGGCGTCCGAGGACGGGCATTGTCGCCGCCGCCGCTGTGGACGATTACCTGGACGGCCGTATCAGGAAACACGAATTGACCCGGTTTGACAAGGAGGCGGACCGGGCGAACCATATTCGTACAACAATGCTCAACGTGGAGCCGGTGATGTTTGCCTATCGCGATGACCGGCGAATGGGCGATCTTGTAGATTCAATCAAATCGGGGCAACCGGAGTACGACTTCGTTGACGAGGACTCGGTGCAGCACAGGTTCTGGATCGTCAATGAGCCTGGGACCGTTGCTGCGATTATCCGCGCATTTGCCGGCATCCCCGCAACTTACGTGGCTGACGGTCACCACCGCACCGCTGCTGCCGCGATCGTCAGCCAGCAACTGGACAGTGAAGGCCAAAAGAGCAATGCGGATCAGGGACATCATTTCTTTCTGGCTGTACATTTTCCCGACAGCGAACTGGAAATTCTCGATTACAACCGGCTGGTCACCGACCTCAACGCTCTTGAACAAGATGAATTCCTGCGCGAGTTGGGGCTGGCGTTCGTAGTTGAGAGGACTGGAGGGCGGCCCGTAAGACCGAAGCAACCCGGCGTCATGGGCATGTACCTCGCAGGCAGTTGGTACCGCCTGAGCGCGCGGCCCGGTACGTATAATCCCGATGATGTGATGTCGGCGCTGGGCGTCAGCATCCTGTCCGACCTGATCCTGGCGCCCATACTGGGCATTCACGACCAGAGGACCGACCCGCGCATAATCTATGTCGGTGGCGTGAGCGGCACAGAGAAGCTCCAGGAGAGGGTGGACAGCGGCGAAATGGCTGTTGCCTTCACTCTGCACCCGGTATCGATACAGGAACTGATGGCCATCGCTGACTCCGGCAGGATTATGCCACCCAAGGCCACCTGGTTTGAACCGAAACTGCGCAGCGGCCTTGTAGTCTACAGTCTTAAGGACTAATTCCGCAGCTTTGCCAACCGTTCTATGCGGTTGCCCTGCGCAGCGATGCAGGGATAATGTGCTGTACCGCATAATCAGCTACAATAACCAGCCCGGAGAGGTGCCAGAGTGGTTGAATGGGGCAGACTCGAAATCTGTTGTACGCGTCAGCGTACCGTGGGTTCGAATCCCACCCTCTCCGTAACATTCATGCCACAGGCGCATCTGGCGCCTGTGGCATGAATGTTGATGCAATGGGGTTCGAACCCACGGTAATTAAATACGGGTTCGACAAATTCGCTGGGAGCGAATTTGAACAGCGTAGCTGGCCCCGGAGGGGCAAACTACATGGATGTAGTTTGTAATCCCACCCTCTCCGTAACATTCATGGCACAGGCGCTTCTGTCGCCTGTGCCATGAATGTTGATGCAATGGGGTTCGAACCCACGGTAATTAAATACGGGTTCGACAAATTCGCTGGGAGCGAATTTGAACAGCGTAGCTGGCCCCGGAGGGGCAAACTACATGGATGTAGTTTGTAATCCCACCCTCTCCGCCATCTAATAGTCCGGTAAAGTCCGGAGTCTTCCAAGCGCTTCAATGAAATGTGCTAGTGACAGGATGGTTGTGTCCTGGCTGCCGGGGAATGTATCTTCGCCAGTGTAAACAACAAATTTCTGTTTTACCTTTAAGTCTTCACAGGCCATGTGAAAGCCTTTTTTCAAGGTTGGAGTTCGGCTTGCTTTGATCTCAACGGCCCAGTATTCATCAAGACCAAACTCAATTACCAAATCAATTTCTGCCCCAGCAGATGTGCGATAGAAAAACGGATGAGCGCTTGAAGGTAAGGCGTTAATAATGGTCTCAATGACAAACCCCTCCCAGCTTTTTCCGAATATAGGATGCCCCAACAAAGCTTCATAATTCGGAATTTGCAGCAAGGCATGCACAAGACCGCTATCGCGTACATAGGTACGTGGTGATTTCACCAGCCGTTTTTTGACGTTCCCATGCCAAGGCTCTAGCCTGCGAACCAATAACAAATCAACCATGAGGTCCAGATATCGACTAACGGTGACACTCTCTACGCCAAGAGAGCTTGCGAGTTTTGACGCGTTCAGTAGTTCACCTTGTGTATGGGCAAGCATGGTCCAAAAGCGCATCAAGGTCGTTGCTGGAATTCTTGGTCCTAGCTGAGGGATGTCTCGTTCCAGATAGGTGCGAATAAAATTCTGCCGCCACTGGTGACTGGCCGCATCATCTTCAGCGGCATAGCTGTCGGGAAACCCACCACGTATCCAGAGCTTTTGTAAGGGCTCTCCGGATGTTTCTTCAATTTCAAAAAGGTTTAAGCCAGTCAGTTCAGAGTAATGAATGCGGCCAGCAAGGCTCTCAGAGCTTTGTTTTAGCAACTCATTGGTTGCCGATCCTAAAACAAGAAAGCGTCCGTTTCCGCGCCCCTCACGACGTCTGGCATCAATGATTCCGCGCAGTGACATAAACAAATCAGGGTAGCGTTGGACCTCATCGAGAATGACCAGCTTATCTGCATGTAGTTCTAGATAGTGGGCAGGGTCTTTGAGCTTTTGGAAATCCTCTGGGTTCTCGAGATCCAAATAAACAGATGGTTGCCCTTTGGCGATCTCATGGGCAAGCGTTGTCTTGCCAATCTGGCGCGGGCCAAGAATGGCAACAGCCGGATTTTGACTGAGACTTTTGATGATTTTCTGTGTAAGCTCTCTTTCATACATGCTAGCAATACTAACACAAAATATTAAATATGCAAGGTAAATGTTTTTGTGGTGATCTGTTTCCAATGAAGGCAAAGCGGGATTAGAACCCGCGATACGGTACCGTGTTCACAACAAAAACCGGCGCTTGGCGAGGAAGGTGTACAGGCGGGTGGTGAACAAGTCGCCGGTACGGCGAACTTTGCGAGGCACAAACCTCTTATCACCCAATGTAATTCGGTTTGTATAGTCCGCAACATCCGTAATTGGTTTTGAAAATCCTGTGTCTATGGACAACCCCCCCATACTTGATTAGCATAAGTCATAAGGAGGACCTATCGTGAACGTTGATTTCGTGACAAAGCGCCAGTCTGACAATCTCATGCAAATGCCGACCATCCATGTCCAGGATTCGTTGTTATAGTATCGGTCGAGACCCCTCCGCATCCATCGTACTGCGTCATGAGACGGTGTCGCGCAGGCATGCAGAGTTGATTCCCGTATCCGGCGGGCAGGTATACGTCACGGATTGCGCCAGCGCCTGCGGGACTTTCATCGATAAGGGCAGGCGCTGGGAGAGGCTTACCCAGGATTTCGTCGGCGCAGGCGGCAGGGTGCGTTTCGGCGAGGTTGAGGTCAGCGTGCAGAGTCTGCTGGCGGACATTGCCCGCTTGCCTGCCGGCGGTGGAACGGGTCCCGGCGGTTCGGCGGAGCCCGGCGGTACCCCAGGCGCCGATAAGAAGAAACATGTGGATGCCGGCCGCGGGGTCATGCGCGACCCGGAAACGGGCGAGCCGATTCCCATGTAATCGGACAGACAGACCATGAACCAGAGAATGAGGATATTCATAGGGGCGCTGGGCGCGGGCGTGATCTTCATCGGCCTGCTCAGCCTGTTTTTCTCCGAAGGTTTCTTCGCCGACTTCCTGCTGGACCGGAATTCGAAGTTCATGCCCTACCCGGTCACGATACAGAATATCATGTGGCTGGTGTTCTTCATCGGGGCGGGAGAATTGCTGTCGCGCTACCTGCAGACGGACCGGGAAATCAGCCAGATCCGCCTGGGACTGTTGCCGGAGGACAGCACAACCCTATTGCGCAAGCAAGATCTGGGCGGCGTGTACCAGCGCGTCAAGGAAACCATGCACCCGGCGCCGGGCGCTGCGGAGGATTCCTATTTCCTGCAACGCCTGCTGTCCCGTTGTATCCTGCAGTTCCAGGTCAGCGGCGCCATTGATAAGGCAAACAACATGTTCAACTCCAGCCTGGAGTTGTTCCAGCACGAGGTCGAGCTGAGGTACAATGCCATTCGCTATATCGTCTGGCTGATCCCGACCCTGGGGTTCATCGGCACCGTGGTCGGCATCGCGCTGGCGCTCAGCAACGCCGGCAGCGTCGACAACTTCCAGGACCCCACCTTGCTGAAACAGCTTACCCAGAGTCTCGGCGTAGCGTTCTTTACCACCTTGCTGGCCTTGCTGCAATCCGCGGCGCTGATGTTCGCGCTGCATGTCGTACAAGGACAGGAGGAAGCGTCGCTGAACCGGATAGGGCAGTATTGCCTGGATAACCTGATTAACCGGTTGTACGAGACTTGATGGGGGTCGCCTGCGCGAGACAAATCGGCAGGACAGCCGATTTGCGCAGCGACTGCTGCCCGCAGGGTTGTATCCAGGGAAGGATGCAATGAGTGACGGAAGGAGAGAGGAATGACGGGTGGGTTCAAGAATGACGGTTAAGGGGCGAAGGGAGGTGTCGGCAAGTGGGTGTCGGCAAGTTGAACGCAGGGTGGTTTTCTGTTAAATTTTCATCAACCGCAACACCAGAAGGGGAGGACATCATGCCGGTAAAACGCGATGCGGACGGGAACATCATAAAGGAACAGACAAGAACTACCGGAGTGGGTGATCCGGTGTTGCCGACCTTGGGGCGCTCCACTGTCGGCGCCACGGTCGGCCCCGGCAGGTCTCCCGAGACCAACCCCGGCCAGTCATCGGGTTATGAGGCCCAGACGGTGCTGGCAGGTTCGCCCCGTGTCGCGGAAGGGGAAGCCAGGACCCGGATCTACCGGCCCGGCAGGACGGGGCGGCAACAGCCGGAGACACCGGCTCCAGGTACGGGCGCTGAGGACGCGACGTCCTCTGCCATGGACGACCCGCCCGTAGGCTGGCTGGTCGTCGTCAGTGGGCCGGGACAGGGGAACTACATGGCCGTCGGCAACGGTTCGAATTCAGTCGGACGCGATGAGCGCGAGCGAGTGCGCGTGGATTTCGGTGACGAGTTGATCTCCCGCAGCGACCATTCAACGATCACCTACGATCCCAGGGGTAAGAAGTTTTACCTGCAGCACGGCGCCGGAAAAAACCTCACTTACCTGGAAGGCAAACCTGTCCTGGCGCCGACCGAACTGCCCGGGTTTTCCCGGATCACGATTGGGAACACCGAATTGCTGTTCATCCCGCTCTGTTGCGATCAGTTTGACTGGGACGACTACACGTAACAGGTCGTTATGAATGCCCTCAAGCAGTGGGTGTCGGGAGAGCAGATCCAGGGAGACCGAAATTACCAGGAAGACTATTTCTCGCTCAGCCTGCTTTCCCAGGGCCGGGAACCTCCGGATGAAGACTGCCTGCTGCTCGTGCTGGCCGACGGCATGGGCGGACATGCCGGCGGCGCCGTTGCCAGCGAGACGGTAGTCAAGGCATTCCAGGAGGGCTTCAACCGCGATGCAACCGGGATCGCAGAGCGTTTCAGCGCCGGCATCGACACCGCCAACAACGCCGTCAGGGAAAAACAACAGGCCGATCCGGAACTGTCCGAGATGGGTTGCACCCTGGTGGCCGCGCTGGTGGTCGGGTCGACCCTTTACTGGACCAGCGTCGGCGATTCCATACTGTGGCTGTGCCGGCAGGGACATTTGCAGAGATTGAATGCGGACCATTCCATGAAACCGCTGTTGCTGGACCTGGTCGAATTGGGCAGGATGACCGAAGAAGAGGCGCTGAGCGATTACCGGATCAACCAGCTACGCTCGGCCATTTTCGGCGAGGAGGTTCAGCTGATTGACATGAACGCGGACGGTTTCCAACTGGAGAGTGGTGATCTCGTTTTACTGGCCAGCGACGGCCTGGAAACCCTGTCCGGGCAAAGCATGACAGATGTCATCGAGGCCCGCGCGGACGATGCCGATGAGATAGTGAACGCCCTGCTTGACGCAGTTGCCATGGCGGGGGTGCGCGGGCAGGACAATACTACGGCGCTGGCGTACCGGGTCGGCCAGGGGCATGATTCACTGCACGGCGTACTGGCGGGCATCAGCACAGATGACAAGGATGCCGTATTCGAGCAGCAAGTGAAACCCTCCCGAACCTGCGAGTTGCGCCCGGCACAGGAACAGGAAGCGCCGGCAAAGCGGCCCGGCATCTTCGCCCGAGCCATACATGCCTTCTCCGGTAGACCGGCGCGTCAAGACACTCGTGACGGGAAGCAATGACAGCAATACGAGCATTGATGTTGTGTGCGCTTCTGGTGTACCTGCCGGCAGGCAACAGCCAGACGACCGGTGATGACGCAGAAGCGCCGGCTGTTTCCTCTGCCACTGCACCCGCTGTGCCTGCTGATACGCCCGTGACAACGGAGGACCCAGCGCAAATAGCCGCCCCCTCAGCGGATACAGCCACGGCGATTGCCGCGGTTGTGCAGGTTCCCGAACCCGTAGATTTCAGTGCGGTGCGGCCCCACCTGGTGGTCATAAGAGAAGGGATGGACGCCGCCGCACGTCGCACGCCGGGATTCAGCATCAGCGACCAGGGCCATATCCTGACTTATTCCGGAGAATTACGCGCCCGGGAGTACTACCTTGTCTCGGTTGCAGGCGGTCAGGTCTTTACTGCTGCGCTGCTTGATGAAGATGAAGACACCGGCCTCATGCTACTGAGGATCGCAGGAGAAGGGCACGGCCTCACCGCCCTGAAGTTTGCCAGAACGACGCTGGAAGCCGCGGTGCCGCTCTATGCAGTACGGTTCGACCCGGTGCGGGCGGAGCCGTTCGTGCCCGTTCCCGGCACGGTCACGCGGTTGCCTGCAACGGATGAGGAGACACCGGCAATCGTGCATAATGCCCTGTTCAATACGGCGGCCGCCGGGACGCCCTTGTTCAACCGTTGTTACCAGGCGGTCGGTGTCAGCGTGCTGCAAAGGAAGGGCTTCCCGCCGAGAACTCTCGATCCCCAACAACAGGGTAGCGCCATCTCCCTGGCGGCCTACTCGTTGAGCGTGATCCTGGCGTCGGCCAACCTGACCCTGCCCATCGCTGAGGCGGAGTGCCAGAGTGCGGAGGAGGAGGCGCGACTGCGGCTGGAACAACTTCAGCAGGAAAAAGAGGCGGAGCGGGCAAATGCCGAAGCCCTGGCCCTTGCCGCCGCGGAGGAAGCGCTGCGCAGGGAGGCGGTAATGAACCTGGAGCGGGAAGCAGCGCAACAGCAGCTTGAACAGGCGCGCCAAGAGAAAGAAGCGGCCCTGCAGGCGGAGCGGGCAAGTGCCGAAGCCGATAAGCGCCGTTTGGAAGAAGAAGCGCAGCAACAACTTGAACAGGCGCAGCAGGAGAAGGAACAGGCCCTGCAGGCACAACAGCAGGAGAATGAACAGGCTCTGCAGGTGGAGCGGCAGGAGACCGAACAGGCCCGGCGGGAAGCCCGGCAGGCGACGCATACGGGGAAACAGATCCTGCTGTTATCGCTAGCGGTCGTCTTCGTCCTGGCGCTGGTCTTCTTCCTGGTCCTGCGCGCCAGGCGTAAACACCTGCAACGCGTGGAACAGGAAAAACAGCAGTTCGCCCAGGACCTGGACAGGGCAGAGGCAGACCTGTCAGACGCCTCCGAGAGGGAGCAGCTACGCGCCGGCGCCCCCGACGTGTTTATCGAGGGTGTCACGCCGCAGAACGAGCGCATCGCCCTGAAAATACCCGGCGCCTCACTGGTCAAACCCTCAGGTGTCACGGTAGGCAGGAGTCCCTCCGAATCCGAGTTCGTCATCAATCACGAACAGGTCTCCCGCCGCCATTTCCGCCTCATGCTGGTGTCTGGGCAGGTGATGATCGAAGATATGGGCTCGACCAATGGGACCGTCGTGAACGGCGTGCCCCTCAGTCCCGGCGCCCGGCAGACGCTGGGCGACGGCAGCCGCATGCAGGTCGGGCGCGTGACGATGACGGTGCGGATAGGTCTCTGAATGAACCGTTCATTGTGGTGCGGTTTGATATTTCTCAGCCTCTGGGGTCTGAGTTACCAGGGTGGCGCGGATATTGATGACCAGGAAGAACATTTCAGGGAGGAGCAGGGGGCGCAACAGGATCAGGAAGCCGCGCGACGGGAACGCAAGCGTGCCCGACAGGCAGAACAGGAGGCGCTCCGGCAACAGGAAGCGGCGCGCCAGCGCGTGGTTCAGCAAAATCTGTTCGTAACCTTGCTGGCTCTGTTGACCCTGCTGGCCTTGATACTGGCCTTGAGAAAACCCCGGCAGGCCATTGTTTGGGCCGCCGGCCACGCAATCGAACCACTCAGTCGGCGCTTCAAACCGGCAGGGCGCTTGCCCGCGCCGGGCGCAGCCCGCGCCGGGACGGCAAACGTCGTACTTACGGGCTTTGACAGCCGGGGCAAACCGGTGAATATCCCGTTGCCGGAGGAGGAACTGGATCGGAAACGGGGCGGTTTCACCCTGGGGCGCCATCACCTGCTGGTCGATACGGCGCTGGACGATGACCGGATATCGAAGCGCCATGCCCGGTTCACCCGCAACGGTCACGGCTATTTTATCGAAGACCTCAATTCGAGAAACGGCACTGTGATCAACGGTGAGCAACCCTGCGCGCCGTTCAAACCCATGCGAATCAGGCCCGGCGACACGGTGCGGCTAGGCGGCATGGAGTTGCTCGTATCGGCCTGATTCGGAAGCGCCCGTGAGGCTACGCAGCAAGGAGATCAATGTCTTCAACATGTCCGCGCTGGACCTGTTCGCCTCCGCGCTGGGTGCGTTTATCCTTATTTCCGTGGTCTTGTTTCCCTATTTTCCCAACACCGGCGATTCCCAGGAACGGGTGGACGAGGTCAAGGCGCAACTGGCTGAGGCCAATGCGCGATTGGAGGAAACCAGCGCCGAACTGGAGCAGGTCCGCGCCCGGTTGAACCCCGCCCTGGAACAAGAACTGCAGGTCGCACGAGAACAACTCGGCGCGTGCCAGGCCCGACTCCGGGAGGCAGAGGCCGCGCTAAACGCCTGCCAGGTTGAACAGCGAGAAGTTGCATCATTGGATTCCGCGCTGGGCGCCTGCGAGAACCGCAACCGGCAGATGCAACAGGAACTGCAATCCTGCGAGAATGAATTGCGCAAGAAATTCGTGCTGGTCGTGATCAGCTGGGGCACGCCGGACGATATCGACCTGCACGTGATCGATCCGCAAGGCCGGGAGTTCTTCTACGGGCGCAAACACATCCCCGGTTCCCTGGCAAAACTGGAAGAGGACAACACCAGAGGTCCCGGCAATGAGATCTGGCTGCACCCGGCCGCGGAGCCGGGCGCCTACGAGGTTTACTACAAATATTACGATGGATCAACCGGCAACGTGCAGGTGCGCGGCGCGGCGCTGACGCCCCGCGGCAGGACGGAGTTGCCGGACATCACTCTGCGGTACGTGGGTGAGAAGCCCCTGGTGGCAACCATTTTCGTCAATGAGGATGGCAACGCTGAGGTGAGGGCATGGTAACGCGGCGGGAGGGGAATTTTCCGCATTGACACGATTTCCCAGGCCCCCTTAGAATACGGTTTAACCGGTGACACAATTTAATTCTGTCACCGGATTTACGGGGCAAACATAACAAACAAAGACGGCCTTCCATGAACTCCGACCACCTGCATGCCCTACCGCCCGGCACGCGCCTTGAAGAATTTCGGCTGGAGGCGCAGGTGGGCGCCGGCGGGTTCAGCATCACCTATCGGGCCTATGACGAATTACTGGACAAGGTGGTGGCCGTCAAGGAATACCTGCCGCGGGATTTCGCCACCCGCACCGCCGGCAATACAGTGGCGCCCATATCCGATGCGGACGCCCGGGATTACCAGTGGGGCCTGACCCGGTTCCTGGACGAGGCCCGCACGCTGGCCAGGTTCGACCATCCGCATCTCAACAAGGTGCGTCGTTTCTTCGAGGCCAACGGCACGGCCTACATGGCGCTGGAGCATATCCATGGCGAGACCCTGGCTACCCGGTTAAGCCGCGAGCGGCGCTTGCCGGAAACGGACCTGCTGCGCCTGCTGGAGGAAGTGTTATCGGGACTTGCTGTGATTCACGAGGCTGGCTACGTGCACCGGGACATCAAACCGGGCAACCTGATGCTGCGCGAGGAAGACGACAGCATAGTGCTGCTGGACTTCGGCGCCGCGCGCCAGGCAGTGGGCCAGAGTTCCAAGTCAATCACCAGCATCCTGACACCGGGCTATGCCCCGATAGAGCAGTACGAAAGCAAAGCGGACGCCGTCGGACCGTGGAGTGATATCTATGCATTGGGGATGGTGGCGTACAAGTGCATCAGCGGCGCGGGTGACGGGGAGTTGCCCGATGCCGTGACCCGGGCCCGCTCCCAACGCAAAGGGGGTAAGGACCTGGCGATGGCGGCGGAGGTGGGCCAGAGCAGGTACAGTGCGAAGCTGCTGGCGGCGATAGACTGGGCCATCGAGGTGGATGAGGAGTCCCGGCCGCAGGGGGTGGGTGAGTGGAGTGAGGCGCTGGTGGGGAGCGGGAGCAAGCAACGAGCCGCCAAACCGGCGCCTAATACAACGGCACGGTCTGCAAAGGCTCCGGCCACCGAGCGCCAGGGTATGAATTGGTACAGCATGGCCCTGACCGCGGTGATAGTGGTGTTACTGGGAGCGAGCGCCTGGCAGGGCTGGCGGCTGTATCAGGGGATGCCCGGGCTTGGCGTAGACGGCGCCGCCACGGCAGTTGAGTCGCAGGCAAACGCACAGGGCAAAGCAGAGTTAGCAGCAGAACCCTATGCACAAACACCAACGGTAACGCCAGAACAAGGCTCCGGGCCTGACGCGCCCACACTGGCCGCGCCGGTTGAGGAAGACGAAGTCGCCCGGCTGCTGGCTGCAGCCGAAGCCGACTTGGAGGCAAGACGCCTGACCAGTCCGCAGGGGAACAACGCCTGGGAGAAGTACCGGCGGGTATTGGGTTTATCCTCCGCGCACCCCGAGGCCATAGCGGGGATGGAGCGGGTGATCGGGAGTTACATGGACCTGTTCGGCGCTGTTCTGGAGCAGGAGGATTTTGACCAGGCGGAGGGGTATCTCTCACGCATCCGCGACCTGCACCCGGATTCGCCACTCTTGTTGACGGGGAAAGAACGTTTGGAACAAGCCCGGCAGGCTCATGTCGAGCGGTTGGCGGAAGAAGAGCGCCTGCGCCAGGCCGAGGAAGCGGCGCGCCAGGCGGAACAGGAGCGCCAGCGAATAGCACAGGAAATCGAGAGACACTGGCAGTCCTTTGAGACGGCAATGCAGCAAGACAAATTGGACCGGGCGGAAGACAGTCTCAACCTCGTGCGGGAGTTGGACTCGGACGCGCCGGGGTTAGCGGATGCGGAACGACGCCTGTCACAGGCGCGGGAAGCATCCCGGCAGAAGGCGCTGCAGTATGCCGGTGAGATGGTCTCCATCCCTGCCGGCAGTTTCCGCATGGGGGACCTGACAGGCGCTGACGCTGAGAAACCGGTCCACAGTGTGCGAGTCGCGGCCTTCAGCATGGGCAAGTATGAGGTAACGGTGGGCCAGTTCCAGCGGTTTGTGGAGGCGACGGGGTACCTCACGGATGCGGAGCGTTATACGGACGGCAAAGCAGGTTGTTCTGTCTATACAACAAAAAGATGGAAGTACACCGAGGGCAAGAGTTGGCGCAATCCGGGGTTTTCAGTCGGAGACAAGCACCCGGTGGTGTGCGTGAACTGGAATGATGTGCAGGCGTTCGTGAAGTGGCTGAACGGCAATACCGATGGGGATTTCCGCTTGCCGACCGAGGCGGAGTGGGAGTATGCGGTGCGCGCCGGGAGCAGTACGAAGTATCATTTCGGCAATGATGAGTCACAACTGTGCCGGTTTGCCAGCCATGCGGACAGCGGGACGGATATTGATTGGAAAAACAAGTCCTGCTCGGACGGTGTGGGCGAACGCACCGCCGAAGTGGGCCGTTACCAGCCGAACAGTTTCGGGCTGTATGACATGCACGGCAATGTCTGGGAGTGGGTGACAGATTGCTGGAATGAGAGTTATGTGGGCGCCCCGACAGACGGTAGCGCCTGGACGAATGGGGACTGCAGCCGGCGCGTCATTCGGGGCGGGGCCTGGGACAGCTCACCGTGGAACCTGCGTTCCGCGCACCGTTACGGGAGCTCCCGTTCGAATCACAGCTCTTATCTGGGCTTTCGCTTGGCCCGGGACAACTGAAACGAAGGCATTATAAAGACTCTATACACAGGACTATCCGGCTGGATTCCCTTTTCCCCTTCTATCTCATCGGCAATCGCCTGGCGAACTTCACCGCATCGATTTTTGCAGTACCGAGAAGTTTCTTACCCAAGGCTCTAGTTTGCGTATTTCATCGGGCAAATCATCTATAGCTCTTTCGGCAAGCTCATAGTCATGGTACAGACCATAAAACACGCGATAGTAAGTTATCTGCTCGATCTCGATCCTGATATAGGCAATCTGCTGTGTCAGGTTATTCTGTTTGAGGAAATTTAGCACACGTTCTTCACTGGAAAAGCTGGCCAGTTGCAAAGTGTAGTGATACGGAGATTGTGCGGCGACCCAGTCTTCCCGCCTGATAGCGGTCTCACCGGCGTCAGAGGCATCCTCGCCAGCCAACTCATCTTCATCGGAAATGACCTCGCTGGTGGTCGCAACCAGATCGGAAATGGCCTCTGGTACAGCCGCAATGTATTCCGCTGTCGCTGGTACAGGGCTGGTGTCCGCGGTCTCTGCAACAGTCTCCGGCGTTTCCTCCTCCGCGGCGTTCAGCGCGATCTCGGCGGTGTCCTCATCCGTCTGAGCAGCTACGATGGTCGGCGTTTCTTCGACAGCAGGCGCTGTGTCTTCTGCTTCAGTTGCCTCAGCAGCAGTTTGAGCAAGGCTGGTCTCCGCGGTCTCTGCAACGATCTCCGGCGCTTCCTTCTCCGCATCGAACAGTGCGGTCTCGGCTGTGTCTTCGTCCGACTGAGCGGCTATGGTCGGCGCTTCCTCCTGCGTGACGCTCAGTGCGGTCTCGGCAGCGTCCTCATCCGGCTGAGCAGCTATAATCGGTGTTTCCTCGACGGCAGGTACCGTATCTTCTTCAGTTGCCTGCGCAAAGGGTTCTGTTGTTTCCTGCATTGCAGGCGCTTGCGATACGGTCGTGTCCTCTTCAATATCGACATAAGCAAGTCTTTGTAAGCTTTCTTCTGCCTGTTGCAGACCCCCGGCGGCCGCGCGTTGATACCATTTTTTCGCCTCCACCAGGTCCTTTTCTACCGCGTAACCATTTTCATAGTACACGCCCATGTTGAATTGCGCCTGTGGGACATCGGCGTCAGCGGCTTTTCTGAACCAGAGTAGCGCTACATCATAGTCCTGGTCGACGCTGTAACCGAAGGCGTACATGACAGCCAGGCTGTATTGCGCATTTCCGTTTCCCTGCTCTGCTGCTTGGCGGAAAAGCCGGGTGGCTGTTTCATAATCCCGGGTAATCTGCTCACTGCCGTTGAAGTACAAAAGGCCAAGGTTGAACAGCGCATCCGATTGCCCGGCCGCCGCGGCCAGCTTCCACCATTGCATGACTTTAGACGGGTCTTTTGTGACACCATCACCGTGCAAGTACTTGACGCCGAGCTCGAATTGGGCGTCGGGGTGCCCTTGATCCGCCGCAAGCAAGTACCATTTTACTGCTTCGGCAGAATCTGCGTTAACGCCATGGCCATAGTCATACATGAGGCCAAGCATTCTTTGCGCATCCGAGTTGCCGTCCTCAGCCAGTGGTTGCAGTATTTCGTAGGCTTTTTCGTAGTCTTTGGCCAGGTAGGCCTGTCTCGCCGTTTCAAAAGATTGCGCCAGCACAGGGCCGGAAAATACCAACCCCAATAACAGGAAAGGAATTAACTTGGTCAGCATAAACCGTATCTTTGACATTGTTTATCTCACAGTCATTCTACCTGCTTCACCATTATGGCAAGGATTTTATAACACGCTACAACAGGTGAATACGTTGCATAGCATATCATTTCTTAGAATAAATGACACTCTCGTCAGGACTGAAAAATATTCAATCCGTTGAATACCTGACAGCCTCCAAACTCAAATACTGGGAGCGCGGGCGTTCCGCCCGCAGGCAGGCGAGACGCCCGCGCTCCCAGGCTAGGCCTTGGAAACCCGCACGCTGGCATCGTCCCGTTTGTGCAGGTCCGGCAGCAGGTCAATACCGATCCCCGGGTCCGGGTCCAGCGTGACCATGCCGTTTTCCACGACCGGCAGTTTGGTCGTCACGTCCTTGTACCAGCCGGTGTACAAGGCCCGGACCGATTCCTGGAATATCGCGTTAACCGCGTTAAGCGACAGGTGTACGGATGCCGCCCATACCACGGGGCCGGTGCAGTCGTGCGGCGCCACCGGAAGTCCGTAAACCTCGGCCAGGCTGGCAATGTGTTTGGCTTCGGTTATGCCGCCGACCCAGCCGATATCCGGCATCGCAAAATCGGTGGCGCGCTGCTCAAACAGGTCCCGATAACCCCAGCGCGTTGCCACCGTCTCACTCGCACAAACAGGGATGGATGCGCGCGCGCGAAACTCGGCCAGGTTTTCCAGGCTGTCCGACTTCACGGGGTCTTCAATGAAATAAGGCTGGTACGGTTCCAGCGCATGGGAAATAGCGATTGCGGTGGTCAGGTTCCAGAGCGAGTGGCACTCGACCATGATGTCCATCCGGTCGCCCGCGGCGGCGCGGATTTTCTCAAATGGCTCCAACGCCGCGTCAAGTTCCGCGGCGCTTATTCTGTTGCCCAGGTTGCGTTCTGCGGCGAAGTCGAAAGGCCAGATTTTCATCGCGCTAATGCCTTCCTCCAGCAGGCTGAGCGCCAGTTCGTCAGCGCGGTTCAGGAACGCGTCCAGGTCTTCATAGGGTCCGTGTTCCGTGCCTATGCCCCAGTTCGATGTCTTCTGCCCTTCGGTGGAACGGATGTAGGTATAACCGGCGCAGGTATTGTAAACCCGGATGGCATCCCGCGACCTGCCGCCCAGCAAGTCATACAGCGGCTGTCCTGTAAGCCGGCCCCAGAGGTCCCATAGCGCCATGTCAATCGCGGACAGCGCCCGCATCTCTGCGCCCGTGCTTCTGAAGCCCAGGTAGCCCCGCAGTTGCTTCCAGTGCAAGTCCCGTTGCAACGGGTTTTTCCCCAGCAGGTATGGCGCAATGGTTTCGTGGATATGCGCCTCGACGGACTCGGCGCCCAGAAAAGTCTCGCCCAGGCCGTAGACGCCCTGGTCCGAATGTACCTTGACCCAGACCAGGTTGCCGTAGGAACTGAGGCGCAGGGTTTCTATGCGGGTAATTGTGATGTTGTTCATAGCGTCGGGTTTCCTTTAATTCAGGTAGGGACGGTTTTACGCGCTCTGACAAGTCCAGGATGGACGTGTTCAGAGTTTCCCAAAATCATAAAATGTTGACATAGATTACAAAAACACGGCATTATCTGCTTACTATTTTATGGGGGTGTTATAAAAATGAAAAATTTCTTTCATTGTACATTGCTGTTGCTATTCTTCAGTTCCAGTATCTCCTCTGCCGCCGTCCTTGAAGAAATCATCGTCACCGCCACCAAGCGTGAGGAAAGTTTACAGGATGTGCCGGTATCCGTATCGGTTATGGACGGCGTGGCGCTGGACAACGCTTCGATAAACAGTCTTGATGAACTGACATTGCGCATGCCATCGGTGATGATGACCGAAGCTCAGGCGGCAACCAATATTTTTATCCGCGGCGTCGGTTCGGGGCAGAACTACGGTTTTGAACAGTCCGTCGGCATGTTCATAGACGGCGCCTATTTCAGTCGCAGCCGCGCCTTTCGCAACCCCTTCTTTGATGTGCAACGTGTGGAAGTCCTTAAGGGCCCGCAGACCGTGCTGTTCGGCAAGAATGTCGTTGCCGGCGCGTTCAATATTGAAACCCGGCGTCCGACCGAGGAATGGGAAAACAGTATCAGCGCCTACTGGGATCCGGAGTATGACGGCAAGGAGTTCACTGCAGTCGTATCCGGTCCGCTCAGCGACAACGTGGGTATTCGTCTCGCCGGCAAATACTACGATGTCGATGGCTATATCGAAAATTCGCTCCCCGGTGTGCCCGACCCGTACCAACGCGAGCATTATCTCATCCGCGGCACCATCCAGTGGGATATCACTCCTGATTTCAGCGCTACCCTGAAAGGGGAATTCGGCGCCTATGACGTGACCGGCGGTTACCATACCCAGCCGCAGTTCCTGTCGGCCAATCACCTGGCGCTGACGCAGGCCAATGACCCGCAGGCGGAAGCTGCATTCGATTACCGGGTCTCCATCCCGGCGCCCCCGGGCGATCCGTTTTTTGACGGTCTGTTCAATGATACCAACATGGAAAATGTGACCCTGACCCTGGACTGGAACGCCGGCGGTCACCAGGTTAAGTCCATCACCAGCTATGTCGCCTTCGATTTTGAGGCATTGACCAATAATGATCACACCAACCTCAGGATAGTTGCCGGACCGCAACGGCAGGATTCGGAGACCATCTCTCAGGAGCTCCGCATCACCTCGCCGCAGGACCAGTTCATCGAATATATTATTGGGGCCTATTATGCCGATGATAAATATCGAACCCGTCTGCAAGCGTCTCTTGACCTGGGTCAGTCCGCATTGGCCGCGGTATTTCCCATCGTGCGCCTCGGCAGGAACCAGCAGACCCGGCAGGATGGCGAGACCTGGGCGGTATTCGGCGAGGCCACGATGAATTTCACGGACCGGGTGCGCTTGATCCTGGGCGCCCGTTATACGGAGGACCGCAAAACGGCTGACAAACGGCTCTGGTATTCCGATGTGTCTACATTGGACAATGCCGTGCCGGATCCGGCCATCGCTGCAATCTATAACGGCGTTATCGGTGTGGAACATGACCTCCGGGGCGTGAAACGCAAGACCGATGACGTCCCATTTGCCGTGACCGGTGAATTTGATGCAAGTGATGACCTGATGGTCTATGTAACCTATAGAGAAGGGTTCAAGGCCGGCGGGTTTGATGAGGACTTTAATTCCGGCGTGTTCTCGGAATATGAATTTGAAGACGAGCAGGTGGAGTCGTTTGCATACGGCGCCAAGATGACACTGGCGGACGGCAGGGCGTATATCAATGCCGAATATTTCCACTCGGAATACAGCAACCTACAGGTCTCAACCTTCTCCGTCGCCAGTTTCCTGGTAGGCAATGCAGCCTCGGCCACCACCCAGGGGCTGGATGTAGACGCACGTTGGCTGGTCACGGATCAATTCAGTGTAGGCGGCGCGTTTGTCTGGTTGGACGCCGAATACGATAACTACGAATCCGGCCCCTGCTTGCTTGACGCTGCCGGCAACGAAATCGCGGACTTTTGTGACCTGTCGGGTCGCCCGCTGCAATACGCGCCTGATATCGAATTCAATATCTACGCGGATCTGGTCGTGCCTGTCTACCAGGGCTGGGAACTTGGGCTGACCGGCGATCTCACCTATTCGGATGACTTCTACCTGGCAGGCGATCTCGATCCGGACTATGTGCAGGAAGACTATGCCAAGCTCAATGCCACCCTGAGCCTGGCCTCACCCGACGGCAGGTACCGCTTTTCTGTCATCGGCAAGAATCTGACCGACAAGCAGACTTCGCACCAGCAGAATGATATTCCGCTGGCAGGTTTGTATGGCGGCAAGGCCGGTTCGGCATTCTCCGACCCGCCGCGCGTCGTCGCACTGCAGGCAGAGGTTAAATTCTGACTTGCATAATCGGTAACTGCCCGGCGAAAGAGCGGCTGGTACGGTTCCTCTTTTGGTGATGCGAACCGGTTGCAAAGCGGGAACGCCTTTTTACAGCACGCTGTTGGTCGTGGCGATGCTGTCAGTTATTGTGCCCGGGGCGCCTGCGCGTGATACCAGCCTGTACTGGGGTGACACCCATTTACACACGAACAACTCACCCGACGCATCGCTGAACGGCAACATTCGCATTGGTCCGGAAGAGGCGTTCCGTTTCGCCCGCGGCGAAGCCGTCGAAGGCCACAGCGGCGCACCGGCAAAACTGGAAAGGCCGCTGGACTTTCTGGTGGTAAGTGACCATGCTGAATATCTCGGCTTGCTGCCGAGAATACGCGATGGCGATACGCTGGTATTGAAAAATGCTGTGACCCGGCGCTGGCGCGACATGATAGACAGCGGTGATGGGGAACAGACCTGGAAAGCGATGTTTGAAGTCCTGGAGGACATTGAGACGAACAACCCGAGTTTCGATGATACGGATATAAGGCATTCCACCTGGGGGCGCTTTATCGAACTTGCCGACAGATATAACGAACCGGGCAGGTTTACCGCATTCATCGGTTTTGAGTGGACCTCGATGCCGGACGGGAACAACCTGCACAGGGTGGTCATTTTCCGGGACGGCGCCGCAAAGGCAGGAACGGTATTGCCGTTCTCGGCGTTTGACGGCGATGACCCGGAACAACTCTGGGCGTTCCTGGAGAATTACGAGACGGACACGGGGGGCAGGGCGCTTGCCATTCCCCACAACGGTAATATGAGCAACGGTCGCATGTTCCCGGAAACAGACTTCGAGGGTAGACCGATCGACGGGGATTACGCTCGCGCCAGGTCCCGCTGGGAACCCCTGTATGAAGTCACCCAGATCAAGGGTGACGCGGAGACACATCCGCAATTATCTCCCCGGGACCTTTTTGCCGATTTCGAGAACTGGGACAGGGGCAACATCACTGCAACAGCGCTGAAACAGACCGGGATGCTCAAGGCCGAATATGCGCGCGCGGCGCTGCAGACGGGCCTGGGACTCGAACGGCAGGTCGGCGCCAATCCGTACCGTTTCGGACTGATCGGCAGTTCGGATGCGCATACCGGATTTGCCGCCGTGGCTGAGCGGAACTTCTGGGGCAAGTTTTCCGTGTACGAGCCTGGTTTGCACCGCCTGACACACCACTCGGTTGTGAAGGGCAGGCAGGGGAAGACATACGATATCTGGGCTTACGAGATGGTTGCCTCGGGTTATGCCGCGGTCTGGGCAACGGAAAATACCCGCGCCGCGCTGTTCGATGCCATGCAACGCAGAGAAGTTTACGCCACCACCGGCTCGCGTATCAGGCTACAGTATTTTGCGGGCTGGGATTTCCTGCCCGAGGATGCAAACGGCGACGATTTTGCCGCCAATGGTTATCGAAACGGCGTGCCCATGGGCGGCACACTGAGCGCCGCCCCGGCAAACTCCGGGCCGGCGTTCATCATCAATGCGCTCAAGGACCCGGCCGGCGTTTCGCTTGAACGGGTCCAGGTCATCAAGGGATGGGTCGATGAAAATGGAGACACTCATGAAATCATCCATGATGCAGCCGTTGCGGAAAACGGCGCAGTCGGTTTCCACACCTATTGGCAAGACCCGGATTTTGATCCCCGGCAGCATGCCTTTTATTACCTGAGGGTCCTTGAGATACCCAAACCCCGCTGGACGACACTGGAGGCTCGGCGGCTGAATACGGCTCTGCCGGAACAGGTACCTGCGCAGATACAGGACAGGGCATACAGCAGTCCCGTCTGGTACAGTCCGTGATGCCGAAGAATGCCGATAAATTCAGGCATTGTCCCGGTCTCCTCCTGTGTTTGTGCATAGCCCTGACGGCCTGTGCCGAACCGGATGTTCCCGCGGATGGCGTGCTGACCGCGACCAACGGGGAAGCGGAGTTTGGTCAGATCGATGACGAGCGCATACTGAACCATGCGGATGACCCCGACAACTGGCTGGCCCATGGGCGTGATTACAGTGAGAAGCGGTTTTCACCTCTCAGTGAGATAAACAAGTCCAATGTATCCGGACTGGGTCTGGCGTGGGCGCTCGATATGGGCACGAACCGGGCGCAGGAGGCAACGCCCATCGTCGTGGACGATACACTTTTTCTCACCAGCGCCTGGAGCCGCGTGTTCGCCATTGATGCCCGCACGGGTTCAATACGCTGGAAATACGATCCGCAAGTGCCCGGCGCCTGGTCGCGGCGCGCCTGTTGCGACGTGGTCAACCGCGGCGTTGCCGTATACCGCGGGCGCGTCTATGTGGGCAGTCTTGACGGTCGCCTGATAGCTTTGGACGCGGCGACCGGCGCAGAGGTTTGGCAAGTGGACACGCTCATCGATCGGGACCGGTTTTACACCATCACCGGCGCGCCTCGGGCCGCCCGCGGCAAAGTTTACATTGGCAATGGCGGCGCAGAGTTCGGCGTGAGGGGATATGTGTCGGCCTACGATGCGGATACGGGCAAACTTGCGTGGCGTTTTTATACCGTTCCCGGCGATCCTTCGCAACCCTACGAACATCCCGAACTGGAACTGGCCGTTGCCACCTGGAGTGGTAATGAATGGTGGAAATACGGAGGCGGCGGGACAGTATGGAATTCGATCGTGTACGACGCCGAATTCAATCATCTTTATATCGGCGTCGGTAACGGTTCCCCCTGGGCGCGCGCGATACGCTCACCGGGCGGCGGCGACAACCTGTTTCTGTCCTCAATCGTAGCCCTGGATGCCGACAGCGGCAGGATGAAATGGTATTACCAGACCACACCGGCGGATAACTGGGACTATACCGCGGTGCAGGACATGGCCCTGGCGGAGCTGGAAGTCGGCGGGGAACTGCGCAAGGTATTGTTGCAGGCGCCGAAGAACGGGTTTTTCTACGTGCTTGATCGCAGTGACGGTGAATTGCTGCGCGCGCACCCATACAGCGCAGTGAACTGGGCAACCCATGTCGACCTGGAAACCGGGCGGCCCGTGGAAAACCCTGATCTGGATTATCTCGAACAGGAAAAATGGGTGCTGCCGGGTTCCGCAGGCGCCCATGGCTGGCAGGCCATGTCCGTCGATGAAATGAGCGGCCTGGTGTATATCCCCACCCAGGAAAGTCCTCTTATCTTTGCCATGGCCGATGAATGGAAACAGAGCGGGCGCTTCGAGAGAAACCCCGGCAGATGGAATATCGGCCTTGAGGTCGGGCGCCTGGCGCAGTTGTTTGTTGATAATGTTGCGACCCAACCGGCGCCGGCAGGCGCGCTGAAGGCATTCGACCCCATCAGTGGAGAGACCCGCTGGGAGGTGCGCAATCCCTATTACTGGAACGGCGGGGTACTGGCCACACAGGGCGGCCTGGTATTCCAGGGGGATGCCAACGGTGTCTTGTCTGCCTACGACAAGGAAAACGGCGACAGCTTATGGCAGTTCAATACCTGGACATCCATACTTGCGCCGCCGGTCACCTACAGCATCGACGGCACGCAATATGTTGCGTTGCTGACCGGTGGCGGCGGCGCCGACCTGTTCGGCGGCGAAGCGGACACGGCTACGAGCAAATACGGGAACAGGGGACAACTGCTGGCATTTCGCCTCGGTGGAGATGCGCTGCTGCCCGAACCCGAGCCGTTGGACAAGCGCATACCGGAACAGCCCGCGGTAACGGTGGACAGCATGGTGATTGCGCAGGGAGAACTGCTGTATAACAACTTCTGCGCCACGTGCCATGGCCTGTTGGCGCGCTCGGGTGGGTCTATCCCTGACCTGAGACTGATGTCCGACCAAAGCCATGCCCTGTTCCATGATATCGTCAGTGATGGGATCCTGTCCGCGAACGGCATGGCGGGATTCGGGGATATCCTGACTACGGCTGAAGTTGAAAAAATTCACCACTATGTGCGCGCGCGGGCCTCGGAAGACAGGGCCGTGGCAACAGGCGATAAGCAACAGGCGACACTGACCTGGCTGTCGCCGCCGGAAGAGTAATACCATGCAGATAACAGATGTGCGCCTGCGCCGTTTACGGGTCATCGAGGAAGTGGGGACGGTGCAACTGGCCTGGAGTCCGGGCGATCAGATGCTGATCCAAAAAGGGGGCGGCGGTTTTGTTGAAGTTCTGACTGATGAAGGTATTGCCGGAATTGGTCCGGAGGTGGATGACCGCTTCATCCCGGTGTTGAAGAAGATACTCATCGGCAGGGACCCCATGGAAGTGGAAAAGCTCAGCGCGATGCTGGAGTATTACCTTCAGGCAGGGACCCATTACCAACATGTGGCCGGAGTGGATATCGCGCTGTGGGATATCGTGGGCAAGGCCAGGGGCTTGCCCCTGTATAAACTATGGGGCGGAAGTAAGGATCGTATTGTGCCCTATGCCGCAATGATCATGTTGTCCACGCCTGAGGAAAGGGCGGATATGGCGCGCCGGCTCAGGGATCAGGGCTGGCAGGCAATAAAGCTGCGTCTGCACCATGAGACCATGGCGGAAGATATCCGCACGGTGGCCAAGGTCAGGGACGCAGTGGGCAGCGATATGCGCATCATGGTGGATGCCAACCAGGCACAATCCAAGGGTGACTGGCAACCGGGGGTGAGATGGGACTACCGGCGCGCGTACGACACCGCGCTGGAATTGCAACAGCTTGACTGCGTATGGCTGGAGGAGCCCAGGCCGCGCTATGCATTCGAGGAGCTGGCCAGGCTGAATGATTCGGTGGAGATAGACCTGGCAGGCGGTGAAAATGCCGCTGTCCTTTACGAGTTTCAACAGATGTGCGAACTGGGCGCCTACAGCATATTGCAACCGGAATGCCTGGTATTGACCGGGATCACCGAAACCCTGAAGGTGGGGGAGATTGCAAAAAAATACGGCAAACAGGTTGCCCCCCATAACGGCTACGTGAAACTCGGGTTGATCGCCCATATGCACATGGTGGCAAGCTGGCCGCACGCACCGTACCTGGAGCTGATCCACGACCCACCCGTCGGCGATTACCGCAATTTTTTTGCGTTGATGGATAATCCACCCCTGGTTGATGAACACGGGTGCATGACCGTACCGTCAGCGCCCGGCCTCGGCGTGGATATAGCCCCGGACCTGATCATCCCTGACTGAGCAACCCCTGTCCTGATCGCCGGTCGTGATCCCAAACAAGGGGACCTCTGATTAAGTCTCAGAGTTTCCCAAGATATCTATTCAGGGACCCTGTTCAACAATTTGTGTTACTCTGCGGTGAAATAAAAGCGAATAACATCGGGAGAACCCTATGCACGTACATGCACTGGCGGCCGTTGCGCGGTCGCCCGAGGCGCCGTTTGATTTTCGCGAAATGGAACTGCTGCCACCGCGCAGTAACGAAGTACAGGTCAGGATTGCGGCGACCGGTATCTGCCATACGGATATTGCAGTCAAAGAACAGGCATTTCCATTGCCCTTGCCCATGGTGCTGGGCCATGAAGGCGCCGGGGTTGTCGAGGCGGTAGGTGAAGAAGTCACCCATCTACAGGTCGGGGACCATGTCGTGTTATGTGGCGATTCCTGTGGTAGGTGCGGTAATTGCCACCAGGGGTTGCCGTTTTACTGCCGCGAATTCCCGGAGCGCAACCTGAGTGGCCTGCGCACTGACGGCAGCACCAGCCTGGTGTGCGATGGAGAGCCGATGCGGGGACGGTTTGTCGCCCAGTCGTCATTTTCCACCCGGGTGATCGGCGCCGCAAGAGGCGCAATAAAAGTCCCCGGCGATTTACCCCTTGAATTGTTGGGGCCGCTGGGCTGTGGACTTGCCACCGGCGTGGGCACGGTGATGAATGCGCTGCGTCCGAGCGCCGGTTCAAGTATCGCGATTTTCGGCGCCGGAACCGTAGGGCTTGCCGCGGTGATGGGCGCGCGCCTTTCGGGTTGTACCTGCATAATCGTTACCGACATCCGGCCCGCGCGGCTTGAAATGGCGCGCGAACTGGGCGCGACCCATGTGCTTGATGCCGGTACGGAGGATGTGGTTGACGCGATCCATTCCATTACCGGCGGCGGCGCCAATTATGCGGTCGAATGCACGGGTGTACCCGAAGTCGTTATCCAGTCGGTCAACTGCCTTGCCCCGCCCGGCTGGTGTGCGCAGGTTGGGGTGACGCCTGCCGCCGCCACCGTGCCCCTGGAAATGGACCAGGTGATTTTCGGGCGCGGCCTGCGCGGTGTGGTGATGGGCGAAGCGAATGTGCAGGTCTTTGTACCGTTCCTGGCCGACCTGTTCAGGCAGGGGCGGCTCCCCTATGACCGCTTCGTCAAGTTCTATGACTTTGCCGATATCGACCGGGCAGTACATGACAGCGCCGTCACCGGCGAGGTGATCAAGCCGATCCTGCGCATGCCGGAATAGGTTAGTCCCTTTTCCTTTTAATTCTGATTATGTTCAGAGCAAAGCCGTGGCGTCAAGACAAGGCTCAGTCCGCAGTCCGGTGAATAGTCTGAATCCCTCCCTGCGGGAATACTGGCCCCGGCGTTACACGCTGACCGGCCTGGCGGTTATCGCGATGTTCATCTGCTACATGGACCGGGTGAACATTTCCATTGCCATCATACCGATGGCTGACGACATGGGTTGGCAGCCGGAACAACAGGGCATGGTATTGTCGTCTTTTTTTCTCGGTTACCTGTTAACCCAGGTCCTCGGTGGCCGCCTGGCGGATCGCCATGGCGGCAAGCTTGTGCTGGGAGTTGCGGTACTGGTCTGGTCGTTGTTCACGTTTGTCACACCCGTAGCTGCAATGGCCGGTTTCGGCGCACTGCTCCTGGCGCGTATCGGTATGGGCGCAGGCGAAGGCGTGGCGTTGCCGGCCGTTTACAGTCTCTACGGTCGCTGGTTGCCGCGTCATGAGTTTTCCCGCGCCATTGGCGCTACCTTTTCTGCGATGACCCTGGGGATTGTTTTCGGCATGGCAGCCACGCCCTGGATCATCGTCAATTTCGGTTGGCACTGGGCATTTTATTCATTCGGTCTCGCCGGTTTTGCCTGGTTCATCTTCTGGCACAAAAGCGCTGCGTCGCATCCTGACCTGCATTCGGGTATCAGCGAGCAAGAGCGCGCGCTGATACGCAGGGATGCGGCGCCGGTCACGGCAACACAGGCGCCGCCCTGGGGCCAGTTGTTAACCACACCGGCCGTCTGGGCTATCATCGTGGCCCATTTCTGTTCCAACTGGGGTGTGTACGTGCTGCTGGCGTGGATGCCCACCTATATCAACAAGGGGTTGCAGGTTGATTTCAATGCGGTGGGCTTGTATGCAATGATCCCCTACATCGCCGCCTTCCTGTTCTTTAACATAGCCGGCGCGCTCGCAGACAGACTGGCCATGCGTGGTTGGGAGACAATAAAAATCCGCAAGTTGATGCAAGTCATCGGTTTTGGCGGACCGGCGCTGATCCTGATGTTCGTCGGTAATGTCGATAATGCAGAAGCCGCGATTGCATTGATGACACTGGCCAATATTTTTATAGCCTTCAATGCGGGCGCTTTCATCGTCAACCACCTGGACATAGCCCCGAAATACGCCGGCGTTTTGATGGGCCTGTCGAACACGGCAGGCACAATACCGGGTATCATAGGCGTTTATGTCAGCGGAATGATACTGGGGCTGACTGGTTCGTGGACGCTGGTGTTTCAGCTCGCAGCGCTGGTATACCTGCTGGGGCTGGTATTCTACCTGGCGTTCGCATCGGGCAAACGCCTGTTTGATTAGGGAAACTCTGAACAAGTCCATCCTGGACTTGTCAGAGTACGGAAAACAAAAATGCGATTTTTGTTTTCCTCACAATATCAATGCCTTACAGACATTGATATTGACGATACATCCTTGTATCGTAGGAACCTCTGACTTAATCAGAGGTTCCTTAGTTTTGGAGACAACTTATGCAATGGCAAATAGGCAAGGTAAAAATAACCCGTGTGGTTGAGTTGGTCGTCAGCGGAGACAACGAATTTGTGTTGCCGGACGCGCAAAACGAAAAGTGCCTGGCATACGACTGGATGCAGCCGCACTTCATGGATGAAAAAGGGTTTCTTCTTTTCAGCGTGCATGGTCTGATTGTCGATACCGGCGCCCACAAGGTCATGGTCGACACCTGTATCGGCAATGACAAGCAGTTGGCGGTTCCCACCTGGAATAATATGCAGACGAACTTTCTGGAAGACATGAAGGCCGCCGGGTATGCGCGGGAGGATATCGATACGGTGCTGTGCACGCATCTTCACGTCGACCATGTGGGTTGGAATACCATGCTGGTGGACGGTAAATGGACGCCAACCTTCAACAACGCCCGCTACCTGGTGGCGAAATCAGAGTGGGAGCACTGGGATGCCCATGAGGAGGAGATTGAGATAGGCCCGGTCATGCAGCAGTCCGTCCGGCCTGTAGTAGAGGCGGGGTTGATGGAACTGGTTGATCAGGATTACAGGGTCTGTCCCGAAATTAGACTGATACCGACACCCGGCCATACTCCGGGTCATGTGAGCGTGCTGATCTCGTCCGAAGACAACCAGGCGCTGATTACCGGCGATTTTATCCACCACCCGGTACAGATGACACGGCCTGATTGGTGCAGTTCGGCAGATTCCGACTCCGCGCAAGGCCTGCTCACCAGGAAGGAGATCCTGGAACGGTATGCCGCCACCGAGGTCCTGATTATCGGCAGCCATTTCCCCACACCGACCGCCGGTTATATCAAGCCCATGAGTAACGGTGATAATTACTGGCTGGACGTGAATGATTGACCGGAGTTTCTTATGACCCGTATCAAGTCGGTGGCCCTGACGGAATTTGAGTTTGGCGTGGACAACATAGGGCTGGAGACCGCGGCTGCCGGTGTCGGCAACATGGCCTATGTCAAGGGCAACCGGTTCAAGGCCAGGCGCTGGGCCGTAAGCATCAGCGCCGACGAAGGCGCAACAGGTGAATATGTGACCAACTGGGTGGGAACGCCGTCATCGTTCGGCCAGGCATCCATGCTGGCGCCGTTGCTCGTCGGGCGTGACCCCGAACACAGGGAACAGATCTACAACGACCTGAAATGGGAAATACGGGCCTATGACCACATGGGGCACGGCCCATTGGATATTGCCTTGTGGGACCTGGCAGGCAAGCTCCACGGCGTATCCATCAAGAGCATGCTTGGCGGCTACCGTGACAGGTTGCCGGTCTACGCGAGCACCTACGGGGGCCAGGAAAGCCCGGGCGGGTTGCACACGCCGGCGGATTTTGCCGACTATGCCGAACACTGCCTCGCTGCCGGTTTCCACGGCTTCAAGATCCACGGCTGGCGCAACAGCATACTGGCGCGTGAGATGGAAAACCTGCGCGGCGTGCGGGACAGGGTGGGAGATGATTACCCGGTGATGATTGATCCGGCCTGCATGCTGGAAACCTGGATGGATGCCCTGGAACTGGGCAGGGTAGCCGACGAGGTCGGTTGCCTCTGGTATGAAGACCCCTACAAGGACGCGTCGGTCTCCGCGTTCGCGCACAGCCGCCTGCGGGAAAAACTGAAAACGCCGTTACTGGTCAGCGAGCATGTGCGCGGCCTGGAACAGAAAGCGTCCTTTCTGGTCAACGGCGGGTGCGACATGATCCATGCAGACCCGGAATACGATATGGGCATCACGGGCGTAATGAAAATAGCCCATTTCTGCGAAGCCATGGGACTGGATGTGCAGATTCATGCTGTCGGCCCCGCCCATCGCCTGTGCATGTCGGCGATGCGCAACACCCTGATGTATGAAATGGCGCTGGTCGGCCCGGACATGCCCAACATCGTAGCGCCGGTATATACCTGTGGCTACTCGGATCGGGCGGAGGACCTGCCCGCCGACGGATTTCTGCCCGTTCCCGACGGCCCCGGCCTGGGCGTCAGCTATGACTGGGACTATATAAATGCCCACCAGACCAGGCGCCTGGTGTTTGAGTAACGGAGGTCAGCAGGCAAAGACCCAGGGCAGGCCGGCAGCAATCCGGAAACAGCGAACCGCCGGTTGAACCTCAGAAGCCCCCTGGTCCGGTCTCGCTTTTACCAGTTATAACCGACTTCAACGCCATAGGTGCGCGGCGGTCCTTGCATCTGATGGGCAAATCCCAGGGCCGAAATAATATCCTGGCCGGAGGACATGTACTTTGCGTTAGTGAGATTCATGACCCACACCGCTGCGTCCCAGTTGCCGTTATCCTGTTGGAAACTAAGACGCCCGTTCAGTAGGAAGTAGCCGTCTTCTTCCAGGATCAGGCGGTTGTTGGGTTCCAGGAAATGCTCGTCGACATACTTGAAGTCAGCCTGGAGGTAAGGACGAACTCCTCCCATCATGGGCAACTCGTAACGCGCTCTCCCATTGAAGGACCAGTCGGGCGCGTTGGTAATTTCATTACCCTTGATGGTTGAGGCTGGTCCGCCTGCCAACGAAGACAGGACCACATCGGTCTTGACGATCTCGTTATCCAGCCAGCTTAAGCCGACATCAATATAGAGCCGGTCAGTCATCAGCCATTGCAGAGAACCCTCGGCCCCGAAGATTTCCACATCGCCGGCGTTCTGTAGGCGGGCGCTCACCTCGGTACCGCGCACGAAGGTAGCCTGGTACCCTTCAAAGTCATAGAAGAATCCGCTGCCGTTGAACTGCATGCGTCCGTCCAGCAAGGTCCACTTGAAGCCGCCCTCGTAGGCTCGCAGGGATTCGACGCCGAACGGCTGCAACGACGGCTGGGAAAAAATTACCGCGCCGGAATACCCACCACTGCGGAAACCTTCGCTGACTGATATATACCACATCATATCGTCGGTCGGGCTGTATTTGAGTGCGACACGGAAGTCCACGTTTTCCTCTTCCTGTTTGTTGTCGAAATCCAAGGGGCCGCCAGGCATAAACCCGTCGCAAGTGCCGCCTGCTGTAATAGGCAAGGCTGACAATGGACAAGGTGTGAAACCGGGAGTTGTCAGGGAAGTAAAAGCGTCATCAAGGTCGGTATACGTGCCGATAAATGAGCCGCCTGTCCATTCGCGCTCTTCATAGGTAAAACGCAAACCTGCCTCGGCCTCGATCTGGTCGGTAAGTGGGACGGTGATATCGCCGAAGACGGCCCAGGATTCCGTATCCTGGTCGGCTCCGTTGCTGGTCGGAATCGCGACGGCGCTAAGGTCAATCGTCTGGAACCAAGCGATGTCGCTCTGAAAATAAAAACCGCCTATGATCCACGCAAATCCCCAGGAATCATCCGACGTGATACGCACTTCCTGGCTGAAGCTGTCTACCTCGCTATCGATGGTGTCGTTATTACCGATCTTGAACCGTGAGGCGTCGAGGTCCTGCGATTGCTCCTTTTCGAATTGCTCGTAACCGCTGATCGCGGTGACGCTGAAACGCGGCAAACGCCAGTTGATATGCGCCACCACGTTATGATTTTCCATTTCGACCATGGGCTCGGCGTCGGCCTCGGTATCGAAGCGGTTGTCGTCCGGGTCAAAATGTCCCAGCAATCCCACGCACTGCCCCTCAGCGCGTTTTCCCGCCAGCACGGGGGCGCAGACTCCACCCCCGGCAGGGTCAAGCGCATGGGAAGGTTCGAGCAGCGGCTCCTCTGACTCGTGGTAACCGTAGTTGAAGATCACACGGGCATCGAAATCCTCTGTCGGCAGCCAATGGAGCTGGCCGCGCACAGCAAAGCGGTCGTCGTCACCCATTGTATTTTCTGTCAGGCGGTTGTAAGAGTAACCTGAACCTGAATCGCTGAGCTGTCCGGCAACCGATACCCGACCCAGCAGGGTTTCAGAGAGCGGGCCGCTTACCGCGCCCTCGACTGTGGCGGTGTTGTAGCGCTGGTAACCGGCGCGCAAATAGCCTTCCGCTTCAGCCGTGGGCAGGGCCGAGATAATGTTGACCGCGCCGCCAGTGCTGTTGCGGCCGTAGAGTGTTCCCTGCGGACCCTTGAGCACTTCAACCCGCTCTACATCCATCAGGGCGAAGTTCAGGGTATCCGGTGTCGGCTTGTAGACCTCGTCCACATAGACGCCGACCGATGAATCAACCGTGCCGGTGAAATCGTTAATCCCCACGCCACGCAGGTAAAAACTCACGGTTCGCAGTCCGTTCGGACCCAGCTTGGTGAGCAGTCCCGGTGTCTGCATGGCCAGGTCCCTCGGTTCCTTGATGCGAAGCGAGTAAAGGTCTTCGCCTGAAAACACCGTGACCGGATTGGCGACATTCTGGAGCGTCTCCTCACGCTTCTGGGCAGTTACCACGATTTCTTCCAACACCTGGCCCGGCGCAGTGACACAGAATATAAACAAACCGAAGGCAACGCACAGGTTACGGCAGAAATGGGAAATTCGTAACCGTTGGAAAGTTGTTTGCGATGGCATCTGACAAGCCCCCCTGACAGGTGTTGTATTTATAAAACAACCGGGAACAATTTCTTGGAACAGACTATCCTCATATTAGCTGAAACTGAATTGGAATTCAATTTACGAACCCGCAACCTCGCGCAACCAGTTAAATTTGTCCGGCGCCCGACCTTCCTGAATATCAAGCAGTTCCTCTCGCAATCTTTTGGCGACAGGACCGCAAGCCTCAGGCAATTCAAAGGTAGCGCCGTCTTTTTCAGCTATCACACTGATAGGCGCAACGATTGCCGCGGTGCCACAGGCAAAGGCCTCGGTGCACCGTTCAGCGCGGATTTGCCGCAGCAACGTATCAATAGCCAGCCTTTCCTCCCGAACCGGAAGGCCATGATCTTTTGCCAGGGCAATCACCGAATCCCGGGTAACACCGGGGAGAATCGTGCCGCACAGTTCGGGGGTATGCAGTTCCCCGTCGATCACCGCGAAAAAATTCATTGCCGACAGTTCTTCAATGTATCTTTGCTCACGCGCGTCAAGCCAAAGTGTTTGGTGAAAACCGCTATCCATTGCTGTCGATGTTGCATAAAGGGATGCGCCATAATTACCACTGGCCTTGATATTTCCGACGCCGCCTGTTGACGCGCGAGTCCCTTCTCGCTCCACCACGACACGCAGACTGCCCGTGACCAGGGCATCCGAGGGACTTCCGATGACAAAAAATGAAAAGCGGTCGGATGTGAAAAAACCCAGTGAAGGATGAGTCGCGAACATCAACGGACGCAGGTAGAGCGATTGGCCTGATAATCCCGGAACGAGCGGGCCGGCATAGGCGGAAACCGCGGACACGCCTTCAATAAAAAATGATTCTGGCAGTTCAGGCATGAGCATACGCGTCGCCGAGCGGTTAAGCCGGGCGGCATTCATTTCCGGCCTGAATAATTTTATCTGCTTATGTTCTCCCCGATAGGCTTTCAGTCCCTCAAAGACGACCTGTGCGAAATGGAATATCCTGGCAGCGGGATCGATGGTTATCTCAGCATAAGGAAGCAATTCGCCTTCGCCCCATTCGCCGTCTGTATAATCAACGCGGTACATGATCGGCGCGAGAGTCTGCCCGAAGCATAATTCCTCCGGCAACTCGAAGCGTTCAACGGCGGACATCACATTCGGATGGACTTTCATGGGGATTTTTGACGGGGCCAGTAATGGTAAGATACAGTTGCCTGTTTCATTCGGGCAGACCGTTTTCAATAATATCAGAAACCAGTTCGCCCAGCACCTCAATCCCCAGGGCTATATCTTCCTGATGGGTGTCCTCGGCAACAACATGGCTGTGGCCGCCGACGCTGGGCACAAAAATCATGGCGGTAGGCGTTTTTTTTGCAAACAACATACAATCATGGCCGCCGCCGCTGGGCATGCGCATGCATGGGGCGTCGCAACGCATTGCAGCCGCTTCCAGGCGTTCAACGAGGTTTGAATCCATGGTTTCCGAAGCAATTTGGACGCCAGGGACCCATTTATGACCGACTCTGTGTTTTGCTCCCACTTCAGCCGCTAGCCTGGGGATAGCCTGGTTGATACGGCTGAGTATTTCCGCTGAGCCGTCCCGATATTCGATTAACGCCTCCGCCTCCCGGGCGGTTACATTATACGCTCCCGGTTCCAGGCGCAAATTGCCGATATTCCAAACCGTAGAAGCGCTGCCGTGTTGGCGGCAAAAATCCGCAAACAGCGTGGCAAATTCATAGGCCGCGGCCGCGGCATCCTTGCGCATCGTCATCGGTACGGTGCCTGCATGCCCCGCCTCGCCGAAGAAAAATACTTGAGACCGGCCAACGCCGACAATTTCGGTGACAATGCCGATGATCTTGCCATGACTTTCCAGCATCGGGCCTTGTTCGATGTGCGCTTCGATGCAAGCGACATCCCGGAGCGAATCAAATCCGGCGATCGCGCGACCTGCATAGCCGGCCTCGCGTAACGCGTCTTTCAGCGCAGTACCGTCATCGGCAACGGCTTCTAGCGCTTGCTCCGGCGATTTCAGTCCGGTGTAAACGGAACTGCCGAGCAATCCGCTGAAACGGCCCTCTTCGTCGCTGAAAGATGTGGCTTTTACGCCGATATCGGCGCTGCCGCCTGCTTCCTGCAATGCTCTGGCTATCTCCAGCCCAAAGATGACACCCAAGGCGCCATCCAGCCATCCACCCTTGGGAACGGTATCTGAATGAGAGCCGATAATAATATAGCGTTTGCAGCCCGGCGTTTTTCCTATTACGTTGCCGATACCGTCAATCTCGGCATCCAACCCGGCTGTCTGCATACGCGCCAGTAACCAGGCGCGCGCGGCAATATCTTCCGGAGTGAACCCGCGCCGGTTTACGCCTGATTCAAATTTGCCGAATTCAGCCAACCGCTGTAAATCTTCAATCACCCTGTTTGTATCAACCGCCAACATTTATCAGGCGCTTCCTTGTTCGATGTCGGATCGATTTGACAAAGCATTGAACAGACGATCAAAAACGATATAGCCGACTATTCCAAGTGGTAATCCCACCAGCCAGGAAATCTGCAGCCACCAGACCATGGTGACGGTGGAAGCTCCCAGTGTGCTGATGATAGCGGCCGGGTTCAACCCGACAATGTGCCAATACCTGCTCTCCGGGGTCTCGTCGTACAGATCTTTCACCGATAACGGATCTTTTTCCAACCAGCGCTGGGCGAGCATGCAACCCAGCAGCGGTCCGAAAAAGGCAGTGTAGTAATTAATGAAAGAAACAAAATGCGCGCCGCTTTCAAGCAGAACCCAGGGAAAGGAGAGACTCGCAAGAATACCCGTTAGAATAACTCCCTTTTGCCAACTGAATCCGAACAACTCTTCGAAAATGAATGCCGGGGGTAAGATATTTATGGTTAAATTTGTGCTGAATTGTGCGACCAGGATGAAAACCAACATCAGTATCATGACAACCGGGCCTGGCGACAATTGCATCAATGCTTGGATGGGGTCCCATTGACCGGTTGTCACCGCGGACACGAAGCCAAGAAACATCATCAATCCCAACGGGGGGATGATTCCGAATAAATGCCCCAGCCACATGCTGCGTTGTTTGTTTTCGAGATAACGGGTCAAGTCGCTGGCGCTGACCATGACCGCGACAAGAATGCCCACGGTGGCGTTCACCCCGGTCCAGAATGACCAGCCCCAGTCGCCGCTGATGCGCCAGGTCTCGCTGATTTCAAACTGCTCGCTTTTCAATGTAGAAAACAGCATCTGCACAATGATTATCACCAGCGCGATGGATGCCCCTACAGTAAACCATTTCATCATGCGAATACCGCGTGCAGCAAACCAGGTTTGAACGATAAGAAAAGCAATAAAATAAATGAGTTGGATGCCGTCGGCGGTGAATCCGACCAGGGTTCGGATAATGCCGTCCATGGCCAGCGCCGCAATCCAGGTGCCGAAGCCATACCAGACAATGGCCGGCAGCAGGCGAATCAGCTCGGGGAGCCGCGCCCCGCGAATACCGAAAGACGCTCGCGCCTGGATACAAAACGGAATCCCGTACTGTAATCCGGCCTGACCGTTGAGACTCATGAACACGGTCATGATCAGCGCAGATACCAGTATGACGGCGGCGCCTTGGACCAGGGAAAGATTTCCTTGGGGCGGCAGCAACGCCTGACCCAGCACGAAGCCCTGGATAACAATGAGCGACGCCCAAAGCATCAATGTGTAGGACAGCAGGTTGAATACCCTGTCACCGAGACCGATCGGTTTCAGGCTTTCGATTCTTGAATTGCCAGCGTTATTATTCATTGTTGACTGGTATGCCGGTCCGGCAGCCATGAGTTGTGACTGGCATGAATAATGGAGTCAGGGTTAATTTCTGTAAGGATGCGCCGCAATCCAGTGCTTGGCAATATCAAGCCGGCGGGTGATCCATACATCATCATGCTTCAAGACATAATCGAGAAAGCGTTCAAGGCCGGGAATGCGGGCGGGATGGCCAATGACCCGAAGGTGCAGGCCAACCGACATCATTCCGGGCTGTGTTTCACCTTCCCGGTACATGACATCGAAACAGTCCTGAAGATAATCGCTGAATTCCCGCGCGGTGGAAAAAGAACCCAGGGCAAACTTGGCGTCATTATTACTTAGAGTGTAAGGGACAACCAGATGCGGGCGTTCGTTAACCTCAACCCAGTAAGGCAAATCGTCATTATACGCATCCGAGTCATAGAGGAAGTTACCCTCTTCGACAATCAGTTGCCTGGTATTGACGCTGGGACCGTAGCGGCAATACCAGCCGTAGGGTCTGTCGCCAACCGTGTTTTGCAACGATCTTATGGCCCGGAGGATATGCTCACGCTCTGTATCAATGTCAAGATCGTAATGATTTTCCCAGCGCCAGCCATGACAACAGACATCGTAGTTTGCCTGTTTTATCGCTTCAGCAGCAGGAGCATGGCGCTCCAACGCCAGGGCGCAACCAAACACGGTTAACGGAAGGTCGCGTTCCTGAAACAAGCGCAATACACGCCAGAACCCAACCCGGGAACCGTACTCGTACATGGATTCCGCGGCCAGGTCGCGACCTTTCAACCCGGGATCGTAACCGCCGACTTCTGTCAAGGCGTTATCGGAACGAGCATCATTGTCCAGGATTGAATACTCAGATCCTTCTTCATAATTCAAGACAAAATTCAGCGCAAGGCGCGCGCCGCCAGGCCAGGCCGGATCGGGCCGGTTCGAGCCATAACCAATCAGGTCTCTTTTCGCTGAATAAGCCACTATACATTCATCCATCTATGTTACGTTTCCGTGTCAACGGGCAGCGCAACGTCAAACGGCGCATTGATATCAAGAAACTCTTCATCCCCGCTGGTGCCGTCGCACCACATTAAAACTGCCAGCACCGCTGTTTCATCAAGCACTGTCATGCCGTGGTGCCAGACGCCGCAGCGGTAGGTAATTCCCTGGTCAGCATGAGCCAAAAAGGCCCTGACCCGGGCCAGGTCCGGCCCCCCGTCATCACTATCCGGCGCGACAATGACAAAATACCTGGATGCCTGCAATGGCAAAAACGTCTGGCTCGAAAATGGGTGGCGTTCCATCACGGTCGCGCGCAGGGGTAGCTTATCGACCGGTTTTATCGTTGCCAGGGATAGGTCGACACGCGCGCCTGTGCGGGCGTTTTCAAGCAGATCATTGAAGAAATGTCGGGCGCCTTCAGGCGGCCTCTGAATGACTTCTCCAAATTCGGAAAAATTGTCCTTATTCAAAGGCTCGGTAATGATTTTCGGTATCCGGGTCACTGGTCCGAGTCTCTGAGACAGGCAGTTCGCTCAACATCCAATGCATGCGCGGTCGTTATCGCAACGCCGTATTGCTCCCGCGCTTCATTACGGGAAATATAACCATCCAGATAATCGTCCAGCACGCGTTTCGGGTCCCGTTCATAAGGATTGCCATAACCGCCGCCCGCGCCGCCTACGGCGATGAATCGATCCCCTGCCAGCGCCGGCCGGGTTTGTAGCATTGATGGCAGGTTTATCTCGTCCTTGTTTTTGCGTTTCAGGACCAATGCCGATGATACGCCATTGCTGCCGCCTTCAAACCCCCAGCCTTGATGGGAATGGCCGTCACCTTCCGCGCTGACCGAGCCGTCCGTCAGAAATTCCACTTCCTTGATCATGCCAAGCCCGCCGCGCCACTTGCCTGCGGGGCAGGCATTGTCCCGTAATTCATAGCGGTTGACCCGCAGCGGCACATGGGTTTCGATATCTTCGATGGGATTATTGCGGGTGTTGGCATAGAGGGTGTCCACAGTATCCATGCCGTCCTTGCCAAAGCGCCCGCCATAACTGCCCTCAAATATTTCAATATGTACCCAACGCTGTTCGCCGCGCAGGCCGGAAAAACCCAGAGCCTTGAGATTGGCGATGCCGGCGCTGACCTGTTCTGGCAGAACAGGCGCCAGCGCTCGCATCAGCGTGTCCGCGAGAACATTACCTGGAGAGACACGCGCCATGGTCGGCACGGGAAAAATCGGGTTTGCCAGCGACCCTTCCGGGGCGGTGATATGGATCGGTCGATATAACCCGGCATTTTGCGGAATATCACCATGCGCTTCCGTATCGAGCAGGATAGAGCGCAGGGTTAACCAGATGGACACATCAACCGTTCCTGTGAACGGCATATTTATCGCATGACCCTCGACCTGGTCGGCCGTACCGCTCAGGTCAACCGTCAACTCGGAGCCCGCAATGGTGGCAGTCACTTTTATCGGCAGTGATTTCAATTCGGGATCGGGATGATCCAGGTAACCATCGACCACACCTGTTGCGGTGTAGCTCCCGTCAGGAATTTTCTCTATTTGCGCGCGCATCAATCGCTCGGAATAATCGAACAGGTCTTCCACCGCATCATTTAAGACCTCCAGCCCGAATCGATCAATAAGCGCGACAAACCGTTCGGCTCCGACACGGCAGGCAGCAATCTGGGCCTCCATGTCGCCCACAATCAAATCGGGGACACGGACGTTATCGCGTATCAGTTGCCATACGGCGCCATTGCTGACGCCCTCCTGTTCCACCTTGATGGCTTTGAACTGCAATCCTTCCGCGTAGGCGTCAGCGCAGTTGGAAACGCCAACGCTGCCCGGTTCGCATGAGCCGATGTCCAGGTGATGTGCCGTGGTCATCGCGAAGCCGATATGTTTCCCGGCATAGAACACGGGCACGCAAAAGCCGATATCCGGACTGTGTGAAGCCCCGTTATAGGCATCGTTGTGAATGATCACATCACCGGCGCGCAACGTCTCGCCGCGCGCATCCAATTGTTTCATTATTCCTTGGACATATCCCGGAATAGGACCGGACTGCAACGGCGTGCTCTTCTTGCACTCACAAAGTTGCCGGCCTTGCGCGTCACACAATGCGGCACCGAAGTCTTCGGATTCACGGATGATGCTGGAATACGACATGCGCATAAGCTTGTATCCCATTTCAATTGCGATATTTTCCAGCGCGCCGTAGATAATACTGGCGGTTACCGGGTCTACCCGTGTGGCGCTTGGTTCCGGTCTGTTTTGCGGGTCGGCCATGTTCATTTTGTAATTCCGACGGTGTGGGTGACCTGTTTTTCAGGTTGGGGATATCGTAGCGTATTCAGGGCACAAGTTGAAGTTGAATCCGCCTTGTCGGATTAAGGAAACTCTGATTAAGTCAGAGCTTCTTTAAATTACTACTGGGATGACCTGATATAATACTTTAAAGACAAAATGATTGACTAACCCTCACGCTGTTTATCATGACACATTTTTATCGGGACAACATGCAGGCATGAAAGTCATTGGCGTGGATGTCGGCGGCACATTTACCGATATTGTTCTGACCGACTCGACCACTTCTGACATGGCAATCCACAAGATTGCCAGTTCCCCGGATGACCCGTCGATAGCCGTGATCCGGGGCATTGCTGAAATATGCGAACATAACAGCGTCGCCCACGCAGATATCGCGCATGTGTTCCACGGCACAACTGTGGCTACCAATGCGGTATTGCAGTATCAGGGCGCGCCGGCCGGTATGATAACAACAGCCGGTTTCCGGGATATTATTCATATCGGCCGTCACCAGCGACCACAGCATTATTCAATCATGCAGGACATCCCCTGGCAGGTAAGACCGTTAATCAGGCGGCGGTTTCGCAAAACTGTCAGCGAACGACTGGCGCCACCCAATGGCGAGACGCTCGTGCCGTTGAATGAAGACGAGGTGAGGCAGGCCGCGCGGGAATTAAAACAGGCGGGTATCAGCTCAGTCGCAATTTGTTTTCTGTTCTCCTATCTCAACCCAGCGCATGAACAGCGCGCCAAATCCATTGTAAAAGAACTGTGTCCGGACGCATTTGTTACCACTTCCAGCGAGGTTTCGCCCCAGTTTCGGGAATTCGAGCGTTTTACAACGGCTGCCATGAATGCCTTTATCGGGCCGTTGGTGCGCGAGTATGTAGACAACCTTGAACAGGCATTGCGAGCGCATAATATCGGGGCAGAGTTGCACATCATGTGCTCCAATGGGGGCGTAGCAACTGCGCAAACGATCGCGCGCTTGCCCGTCAATACCATGATGTCCGGGCTCGCCGCAGGCGTTCTGGGTGGAGCCTGGGTGGGCGAGTTGGCTAAGCAGCAAAATGTTATTACGTTTGATATTGGCGGCACCAGCGCAGATATCGGGGTTGTCACGAATGGCGCATTTACCGAGGCTTCTGCGCGCGACACATTCATTGGAGGCTATCCGATCATGGTTCCCATGGTTGATGTCCACACCATAGGCGCGGGCGGCGGCTCTATTGCTCACCTTGATGACGGTGGCGGTTTTAAGGTTGGCCCGCAAAGCGCCGGTGCAATACCTGGCCCTGCCGCTTACGGCAAAGGGGGAATCGAGGCGACTGTCACTGACGCAAACCTGGTATTGGGCAGGCTGGATAAAGACAATTTTCTGGGCGGAGCGATGGAGTTGGATGCCGGGGCGGCCCGGAAAGTCGTGCAGCGTCTCGCGGATCGCTTGGGGATACCGCTATTGGATGCTGCGGAAGGAATCATTGCCCTGCTTAATGCCAATATGGCAAATGCGATTCGCGCTCGCACCGTACAAAAAGGCATTGATCCGCGTGATTATGCGCTGGTAGCCTCCGGTGGGGCCGGTCCCTTGCACGGCGCAGAGGTTGCCCGCATTCTGGAAATTCCGGAAGTCATCGTTCCGCCCTGTCCGGGGATAAACTCAGCCATGGGTTTGTTAACCACGGACTTGAAATATGACCTCATTCAAACAGCATTTCTGCTGTCCACAGCCATTGATTTTCAGCGTCTGAACAATGGTTTTTCAGACATGGAGGCGCAACTTCGCAAGCAGTTTGAAGCCGATGACATTGACCCGAGTGAAACACGTTTCCTGCGTTATACCGATATGCATTATGTCGGTCAGGGATACGAGTTACGTGTGCCTGTGCCCGGCGGCGAGGTCAATGAGGATACTATCCAGGAAACACTGGCGGCATTTCATGCTTTGCACCGGAGTGAGTACGGCCACAGCTTTCCGGATAGCCCGGTAGAGTTCGTCAATATAAGATTGACAGGGATCGGTCCCATGCCGAAGATTGGAACGCCAACGGTGGCTGCCGGTGGGTCGCTGGATAAAGCCGTGGTCAAGCGTGACCTGACTGTGTTTCGGCGCGCAGAACAACTGGACGAGTATGAAACCGTTTTCTACCGGCGCGGGAGGCTGCCGTTAAATACCAGGATTCCAGGTCCCGCGGTTATTCTGCAAACCGATTCAACTACGGTTGTGCCGCCGGATAGTTCCGTAACAGCAATCGCTTCTGGAGTCCTGACAATACATATCGGGGAAAATCAACAGCGTTGACCACTACTGCCGCATGCATGTTCGCTTGGCATAGCAGGCATGTGGACCGGATGAGATCCCACTGACGCAAACTTCTGCGCGGTCATCGCGCCATTCTGTGAAATAGCCGGGTTAAGCAATTCTGACGTACTCAAAGTCGCCGGGTTTACCGTTGATGCCGGCCCGCGGCGGCGCAATCCAGTGAGCATATCCGCCTGGTTCGGTAACCTGCTGCATGAGTGAGAGCAGGAAGGCGAGGTCGTCCTCGTTCGGCAGCCATTGCTCCTGGCATTGTTCCCATTGCGTCTGGCTGATCACTTCGCCGCCAGGCGTTGTGTAAATATCGCTGAACTCGCCCACCACGCGATGGAAGGCCCGGCTGGGCAGGCTCAAGCGGTAGTCATAGCCGTGCCTGGCAATGGCCTTGTTCCAGGTAGCCAGGACCTGTTCACAATCGGCGATGAAATCATCGCACAAGCGGGCATTTACCGCGTTGATAGCCGGCTCGTCTACGCGGACCAGCCGCCCGTTCACATGCTTCAGAGTCGGATACACGCTGTGATGGAGCAGATGGTCATCATCAATGGTGGTTTCCCTGAAACGCCCTTTCAGACTGGCGTTGAACGCATTGGATGCGTTGGTGGAAATCTCCGCGCCGAACAGGTCCAGGGTGACGGAGTAGTGAAAATTGATTTTCTTCTGTATTGTCGGCAGATCGATAACGCCCAGGTTTCTGACCATTGCCATATCGGTTGGGTCGTCGATATGATGTTTGCGCATGATCTCACAAGTGCGTCTTAGCGCGCGTTCCACACCGGTCCGACCCACGAACATATGATGGCCTTCTTCGGTCAGCATGAAGCGGGTGGTGCGGGCCAGGGGGTCGAAGCCGGAATGGGCCAGCGCTTCCAGTTGCATCTTGCCGTCGCGATCGGTAAAGGTGGTAAACATGAAAAAGGACAGCCAGTCCGGTGTTGCTTCGTTGAATGCCCCCAGGATACGGGGCTTGTCCTGGTTGCCGGAACGGCGCATCAGCAACTCATGCGCCTCCTCGCGACCATCGCGACCGAAATATTTATGCAGCAGGTACACCATCGCCCAGAGGTGCCTTCCTTCCTCAACATTGACCTGAAATACATTGCGCATGTCATAGAGGGACGGCGCGGTATGCCCCAGGTAGCGCTGCTGTTCCACCGAAGCCGGCTCCGTATCGCCTTGGATAACCACCAGGCGCCGCAACATTGCGCGATATTCTCCTGGGACTTCCTGCCATGCCGGCTCACCCTTGTGTTGGCCAAAGGCAATGCTGCGATTTTCTTCTTGCGGCGCCAGCAATATGCCCCAGCGGTATTCCGGCATTTTTACGTAACCAAACCGGGCCCAGCCCTCAGGCTCCACACCAACTGCGGTGCGCAGGTAGACTTCCAGATCCTGGAAACCATCCGGCCCCATGGTCTTCCACCAGTCGATAAAACCCGGATGCCACTTCTCCAAGGCCCGTTGCAGGCGCCGGTCAGTGGCGAGGCCCACATTGTTGGGTATCAGGTTGTCGTAATCTACAGTATTCATGGCGCTAACCCGTGGTCAGGCGCGCCGGTTATCGTACTCGGGACGCGCGCCCGTGCCATAACGTCGAAGCGCCCCTGTGTCACCCGCCGCGTTCGGACGTTGGAAAATCCAGTTTTGCCAGGCGCTGAGGCGACCGAATATCTTGGTCTCCATGGTTTCCGGTCCGGCAAAGCGTAGGTTGGCTTCCATCCCGCTCAGGGCATCGGGAGAGAAACTGGCCCGTTCTTCCAACAGCAATCTGATCTCGTCCTCCCAATCCAGGTCATCGGGAGTAAACGTAACCAGTCCCAGACGCGCCGCCTCGGCAGCTTCAAGGTCTGTGCCAGCGTGGTCATTGGCGTCGGCGACCCGTTCCGGCTCGCCCAGGAAACGGGTTTCGAGACGCGTCAATCCATTAGCCATCGGCAGCAACCCGAAGTTGCTTTCTGTCAACATGATAGTGGCTGCCGGTGTGTCGTGATTATCAAACTGCCCGTCCAGCATGTAGCTGCGGTCCGCCGCAAACAGGACTTCCGCCAGGATACCGTGGAAGCAGCTTCCAGGCTCAACCAGCACAAAAATGCTACGTGATGTAACCTCAAGCCGTTTCAGCGTGCGTTTCCAGTACAGGATTATCTCTCGTGCCAGCCAGTTGTCCCGGCCCCGCCGCAGGAATTCGTCATGGCTCGTTACGAGGGCGCCGCAACCGCTACTCTTGATAATGATCGCGCCGATATCCGGCTCGTTGAAGCGCAGGTGCAACAAAGCGTCATCCAGATCACGGGCCAGGGCCAGGGGCCAGAATTGCGCGCCCAGGTCAAGCGCCTCCGCCATGGTATCCGGGGCTGCGGCGTCGGGGCCTTTGATGGCAAGCGTAACGTTGCGGTTTTTCCGGTCGAATTGAAGCTCAAGCCAGTCATATTCGATACTGTGCGCGCCCGTCTTACGGGTCAGCGGAGTCAGTCGCACTCCTCTTGCCTTGTCGGGGCGGTCGGACAGTTTGCACATTTCCCGTGCCCGTTCGTCTACCCGCTGCGCAAACCGGGAAGCGGATACGGTTTCATCCACCAGTCGCCAGTCCACTGCGCGCTGCCCCCTCACGCCTTCTTCTACGGTGCAAAATACGTCCGCCAGGTCGCGGCGGACTTTTCTCTTGTCGACGACCCGGGTCAGCCCGCCGGTGCCCGGCAGCACGGCCAATAGCGGCGTTTCCGGCAGCGACACCGCGGCATTGCCGTCATCGATCAGGATCAGGTAGTCCATGGCCAGCGCCAACTCATAGCCACCGCCGGCCGCGCTGCCGTTCAGCGCGCACAGGTAACGCTGGCCGGAGAATTCCCCGGCTTCCTCGATGGCGTTTCGGGTCTCGTTGGTGAACTTGCAGAAATTCACCTTATGGCCATGGGAAGCCCGCGCCAGCATACGGATATTAGCGCCGGCGCAGAACATGCCGGGTTTGCCGGAGCTGACCACTACGGTCTTTATTTCCGGGCGCTCAAAACGCAGTCGCTGTACGGCATCGTACAGTTCCATATCAACGCCGATATCGTAGGAATTCAGTTTGAGTTCATAGCCGGAGAACTTGGCGCCGCTTTCATCCACATCCATCTCCAACCTGGCAATCGGCCCGGAAGTTGCCAGCTTCCAATGACGATAGCGCGCCGGCTCAGTCCGGAAATCCAACGGCGCGCTGCCGGAAGATACTCCAGGTGTTCCAATATCGGTCTGCTCGGTATCGGTCATGGTTACCGCCGCAGGCAGCCGGCAGCAAACCTTATGGCGATGGCATTCATTACGGTTCACGCCCTCCGCTATTGAAGTTGATATACAGGTTATGTTCAGTATAACTGATATGCAAGCAGGCTTTTGCAAACATTATATGATTGACAAATCATCGTATTAATATTGAAAACTAAAATTCTGAATTTCAATTTTCAACGATAATACGATCGTATTTCCAGGTTGACATCATCTGGAGTAAAATGGCGCAGAAATGCAAGTCCAAGATAAAATGTTGCTGAAAGATAAGGTTGTATTTATTACCGGCGGCGCAAGAGGTATCGGTTACGGCATTGCTCATGCTGCCCTGGAAGCGGGGGCGCAGGTGGTTATCGGTGACCTGCATGAACATGCGGTGTTTGCCGCGCGGGAATCCCTGCTCGCGGAATTGCCCATCTCCGATAACGCGGCGCTGGCAACGACGCTTGACGTCGCGAATGAACTTTCAGTTCAAGAGGCCCTGGCCGCGGCTTGTTCGCATTTTGGCTATTTGAACGGACTCGTCAACAATGCCGGAACCATTCGTCTTGGAGCGGATCTCGAAGCCAGTGTGGACGACTGGCAGGCCCAACTGGCGGTTAACGTCATTGGCACACACCTGTGCAGCCAAACGTTCACAAAATTACTCATCGGCAGGAAACAGCCAGGGGCTATCGTCAATATCGCCTCCAACTGCGGAAAAGTGGGTTACCCGAACATGGCAGGGTACAACGCCAGCAAGGCCGCGGTAATCAATCTTACCCGTTCGCTGTCAAACGAGCTCAGCGCTCATAATATTAATGTCAATGCGATCTGCCCCGGCGGAGTCTACACACCCATGCTGATGGAAGTCGCTGAAGTGGTCGGCCAGCGTATTGGCGAGAACCCGGCAGAACTGATAAAAACCATGGCGCCGGCGCAGTTGGGACGCCATATTGAACCCCTGGAAATCGGACGCGTTGCCGCATTCCTGTTATCCGACCACGCCAACATCATCCGCGGGCAGGCTATCAATACCGATGGCGGGGAGACGCCGTATTAGGGAAACTCTGAACAAGTCCATCCTGGACTTGTCAGAGCACGGAAAACAAAAATGCGATTTTAGTTTTCCTCACAATATCAATGCCTTATAGTCATTGATTTTGACGATACATCCTTGTATCGTAGCAACCTCTGACTAAATCAGAGGTTCCCTAGCACCATGCGGATACACCGTATCCAGGCCAGATTTTTTCCAATCATTATTTCCGTCCTCCTTCTGATAGTGGTTAACTGCACGGATTCACCGTATGGGGAACCGGCAAATAATGAAGAATCCTCAAGACCGAATTTCATCGTGGTGTTGACCGACGACCAGGGTTATAACGATATCGGTGTCTATGGCTCGAAGGACATCAGGACCCCGGTCCTGGATCGGATGGCGCAGGAAGGCATCAGGTTCACCAGCTTTTACGCCCAGCCGGTCTGCGGACCGTCCCGGGCGGCGTTGCTCACCGGCGCTTATCCGGTGAGGGTGGCTGAGCCTGAGAACAGGAAAAACCCGAATACTATCCTGCACTCGCGCGAAGTAACCATTGCCGAAACTCTGAAGGCTGCCGGCTACGCGACCGCGATTATCGGCAAGTGGCACATGGCCGGAGATGGTGACGAACCCTGGGATTTTGCTCCGCCACCACAACCGCCGGGACGGGTGGGCGGCAAGGGACCGTTCAAGGCTGAATTGATGCCGAATGCCCAGGGCTTCGATTACTTCTACGGCACGCCCATGTACCACGGTTACACCCGTGATGTTGACCTGGCGCGCTTTATCCCCGAGATGATGCGTAACGGAGAGGTCATCGAAAGTCCTGCGGATGTGGACCTGCTGACCAGGAAATATACGGAAGAAACGATTGAATATATCCGGGATAACCGTGACAAACCGTTTTTTATCTATCTTGCTCATCACATGCCCCATTTGCCCATGGGCGCATCGGCCGGGTTCAAGGGCAGGTCCGTACGCGGGCCCTACGGGGACGCCGTGGAGGAACTGGACTGGAGCATGGGTGAAATTTTCAGAGAACTGGACCGATTGCAACTGGATGACAGGACACTGGTGATTTATCTCTCTGACAACGGCCCGGAGGTCGGCCATAGCGAACAATACACCGGCAGCGCTGCGCCTCTCAGAGGCAAAAAATACTCTAACTGGGAGGGCGGCGTACGGGTGCCCGCCATCATGCGCTGGCCCGGGAAGATCCCGGAAGCGGCCGTCAGTAACGAATTGGTGACGATAATGGACATATACCCGACCCTGGCGGAGCTGGCCGGAACCCGACTGCCGGCGGGTATCGAATTCGACGGCGCCGACATCAGTCCGATACTGTTCGATCATCCAAGAGCGAAAAGTCCGCACACGAGTTACTTCTATTATTCCCTTACACAGTTACAGGCAGTACGCACCGGCCGCTGGAAACTCGTCCTGCCCCGGCAGGCAAACACACGATACATCTCCTGGCTCGGCCGTTATACGGATACGGTTGAAGAGCCGCTGTTATTCGACCTGCAGGAAGACATAGCAGAGCAGGTTGACTTGTCCGAACAACATCCGCATATCGTCAGGAAGCTGCTGCAAGAAGCGCACAGGGCCAGGCTGGAGTTGGGCGATTACAACAGCATTGGTACGGGCGCGCGGTTTTTTGACGAAGGTGAAAGAAGACCGGCTACATTTTTCCCGGCGGAGTAATCGGTTAAAGTTCACCAAGCCGCTTCACCAGCAAGTCGACGGCGTAGCCGGAGGACCAGGCGTCGCAGGGTCCGGTGTCTGGCAGATATCTACCTGTAGCGCAAAAGTTTCAATTGCATCCGCTGCCCCGACTGCTGTAGACGAATTTTTCGGTAAGTCGCCGGCAAGCAGCGTGCCGGTCAGGCAGACCAGGATAATCAAGATTGTTGTCAGATGATTATTCAAGATGATCAGAGTATAGCAATGCTCGGCTCTACAGTTAAGTCTACGGTGAGAGACATAATATGTTTTGCTGTCTGAACTCTGTTGGTATATACTTCCGTATATACTTTTAGTATTCGGCTAGAGGTTTGATGCAACAACAGACAACAAAAGTATTCAAAAGCGGCAATAGCCAGGCGGTGAGGTTACCGCGTGATTTTCGGGTAGATTGCGAAGAGGTGCTGATTAGAAAACAAGGTAGAAACATCATTATTTCGCCACTGCCGATATCATGGGAAGGTTTTATGGAAGATATTCCACCGTTATCGAGTGACTTTTCCGTTGAGGGCGCTGAGTTGCCGAATGATTTGCCTCGCGCGGCGTTAAAGGACTGAAGGTGGTCAGGTACCTGTTGGATACGGATACGTCCATCGCCATCATGGATGATTCTCCTGTTCATGTGCGGCAGCAATTGAAAAAAAACCGTGTTGATGAGGTAGGCATCTCGACCATCACCCTGTATGAATTGCAGTACGGCGTGAGTAAATCACGAAAACGCCGCCGCAACAGCGCGACCTTGAATAGTTTTCTTGCGTATATCCAGGTACTGGAGTGGACTCGGGAATGTGCTTATTCGGCGGGGAACCTGCGCGCTGAGCTGGAAAAGCGCGGCAACCTCATTGGCCCCTATGATTTACTGATCGCAGCGCACGCCACCACCTTGGGAGCAACACTTGTCACGCATAACGTTAAGGAATTCATACAGGTGGATAATTTAAGAATACAGGACTGGGTGGGGACGGAAACAGCATAACCTGCGTTAAGTGTGTGCTTGTCTGTGGCTAAGCGGCGGCGTGAACGGGGATCAAGACAGTGATAGAGTTGAAGTGGGAGTGCCATCTTCCGGGAAGAAGGTGAAGACCGACACATAATACTATATCAGTTCCCTGCCCATGGATGTTGAGCGGGTGCCGCAGATGATGCGACGGTGTTGGGAGGTCGAGAAAGGGGTTGCCCTGATAGTGTATTGATGTAAGCAATATATGCTTGACAAATGATGCTATACTAATTTTCCCCAGTAGGAAAGAGATTAGTATCAGAGATTAGTATCAATCATGCAGAGAGGAACAGTGGCAGAGTCAATGAAAATAAGTCCTCAGAGAGAAAAAGATATTCTTGGCGCCTTGAAAAAGGCTGGCGAACAAATGACTCCAGAGCAGAAACGCCAACAAAGAATATCCTTTGTTATGGGAACCTTGGATAGTGAGAGCACCATCACGCGTGATTTTGTGGAAGCTGTATTGGAGAAAACTCACGGGACGTAGAGTGCATGATACTTTATGAATTAACGGGACAAAACGAAAGTGATCCAATATATGAAGCCCTTGAGGTTTCGAACGGTGGTCGTCATTACAGTTTTCTGGAATCAATAGTCTCTGCGTCTATTGAAATTGGTCGACCCTTTCTCTCACAAACAATAATAAAAGCAATAAACTATCATGCCATAGTCTGTCTTCATATTAATGCAGGCGAATATCGCCCTTGTGAAGTAGAAGTTGGAGATTACACGCCACCACCACATTATCTCGTAAATTCCCTGATGGATGATTTTGTTAATTCAGTCAATCGATGGTGGGATGCGGCTGGTGCTGTGGAATTATCATCTTATGTTCTTTGGCAACTTAATCGTATTCACCCATTCGTGAATGGAAACGGAAGAACTGCCAGAGCTGCATGTTACTTCGTGCTGTGTATAAAAGAAGGCGGCTGGTTGGGCGGTGGCACCATATTACCTGAACTGCTACGTCAAAATAGAGAAGACTATATAAAAGCGCTTAGAGAAGTAGATGCCAGGGCATCGGATGAAAAATTCAAGGATAATTCTCTACAACCACTAAATGATCTTATTCTTAAACTGTTACAAATACAGGTTAATATTCCTAGTACTAGCCTATGACAAATGAATGTCACAACTTGAACTGACTTACAACTCATAAGAGGTTCCTGTGACACAGGAATAAATCGCCACAAATACCTAAGAAATAAACCAGAAACATGACTGCCAGTATATTCAACGCCGCGCCGGGTGATTTTGCCGAGACCGTGCTCATGCCCGGAGATCCGTTGAGGGCGAAATACATTGCCGAAAAATATCTCAGTGATGCTCGGCAGGTATCCGATGTTCGCAACATGCTGGGTTTCACCGGCTCATACAAGAGCATGAATGTTTCGGTTGTGGCGCATGGTATCGGCATACCCTCGGCCTGCGTGTACTGTACTGAATTGATCACCGCTTACGGCGTCAAACGCATTATTCGGGTCGGCAGTTGCGGGACGATTTCGGCATCAGTCAAAATGCGGGATATCGTTATTGCGATGGGCGCGTCGACCGATTCCAATGTCAACCGGGTGCGCTTTAACGGATTTGATTTCGCGGCGCTGGCCGATTATGACCTGTTGCAGAATGCTGTCAGCGCGGCAAAGGTGCAAGCTGTTCCGTTTCACGTTGCGAACGTGTTCTCCTCCGACCTGTTTTTCCCGCCGCCGGGCAAGCAGATGTGGGACGTGATGGAACGCTTGAATGTCCCGGTGGTGGAGATGGAGGTGGCCGGCATTTACGGAGTCGCCGCTGAATACGGCGCTAAGGCAGTGGCGCTGTGCACTGTTACCGACGATGCCCGCGCCGTCACCGGGCTGTCGGTGGAAGCGCGCCAGACCAGCCTGGACCAGATGATTGATGTCGCGCTGGAAGCGGCCCTGCTGTAACGCTAGGGAAACTCTGATTAAGTCAGAGTTTCCTGCGATACAGGGATGTATCGCCAAATTCAATGACGATAAGTCATTGAATTTGAGAGCAAAACAAAAATCGCATTTTTGTTTTGCGTGCTCTGACAAGTCCAGGATGGACTTGTTCAGAGCTTCCCTAGTACTAATGCCCGGTGGCCCGGGCCAGCGCTTTCGACACCTTTTCCCTGTTGAACTCCCGCCAGCGTCCGGCGACATGCTGGTCGGGCCGTACCAGGTAATACGTACCCGGGCGGGCATCGTAGTGCCGATAAAGCAGGCCGTCACTGTCCGTGATACGGTTTTTGCCTGTCCCTGATACCACCAGGGTATCGACCGGGATTTGCTCCGAGCCGACTGCGTCGAGTTCCGCCGGCGTGTTGCCGTCGTCGCTGAAATAAATGCCGACGAAGCGGTCTCCCAACAGGTTCAGGAACCAGGTATCAGCGCCATTGATGGTGACCGGGGCGTCCAGGCAGGGCGCGCCGGGTCGCAGCCTGTCGCTGAATTCATCCTCGTCCGGCGTGTTCAGGGGCGAACCGTCCAGGACACTGGGCATGGACAGGCGGCCGGGGTTGACGAACCTGCGGGCAAACTCGAAATCCTTTGCCAGTTCCAGCGTGGCGTTGCGGAACGCGAGGCTGACCTCACTTTTCGGGGTCATAAAGTCTGTGCTGCGGGATGAATTCATCACGTTTTCTTCAGCGCCCAGGATGCGTTCATCGTCATAGCTGTCGATGAGGGTGGGCGGCGCGGCGCCGGTCAGCGCCAGGTGGAGTTTCCAGGCCAGGTTGTCCACATCCTGCAGCCCGCCGTTTGCGCCGCGTGCCCCGAACGGCGACACGAGATGGGCGGAATCGCCGGCGAAGATGGTGCGCCCATGAACGAACTTTTCCATGCGGCAGCACTTGAACGTATACAGGCTCACCCATTCGTACTCGAATTCGATATCGGCGCCGAGAAATGCCCGAATCTTTGCGTCGATATTCTCCTCCTTCATCACCTCATCGCGGTCGATGTCCCAGCCCATCTGGAAATCGATGCGCCAGACATCATCGGCCTGCTTGTGGATCAGCGAGGTCTGGCCGGGATTGAACGGCGGGTCAAACCAGAAACGCCGGATCGCGGGAAAGTCCGCCTTCATGCGCACGTCGGCAATCAGAAAATTGTCCTCGAACACCCGGCCAACAAAGTCCAGACCCAGAGCCTCGCGTATCGGGCTGCGATGCCCGTCTGCTGCGATCAGGTAGTCGCAACTGAGCCGGTATTCTCCGTCGGGAGTGCTCACGGTAACGACAACCTTGTCGGCGCCGTTCTCGATACCGACCACTTCGTTCTGCCAGCGAACCCCGGTTAGCGGATACTCTGGGAACAGGTCGATCAGGTACTCTTCCGCGTAGAACTGCTGCAGGTTGATGAACGCGGGAAACTTCTGCTGCTTGTCCGGCAACAGGTCGAACTTGTAGATGGGTTCGGTTTCCTCGCCGAAATAGACCCAGCCCTGGTTCCACACCACGCCTTTTTCCATCATGCGCTCACTGGTTCCGAGCCGGTCCAGGATTTCCAGCGTGCGTTTCGCCCAGCAGATGGCGCGCGAACCGTCGCTGACGGTATTGTATTTCTCAAGCACCACGGAGGGAATGCCGTAACGCGCCAGGTCTATCGCACTGGCCAGGCCGATGGGACCACCGCCGGCGATGATCACCGGAAAATGGGCTGTCTCACCGGAATCGATCTCGGCGGGCCGGATAAATTCATATATGCGCCGCGCCTGGCGGCTGGTCTGCCGCGCCTTGCCTATATCACCGTATTTCGCCATGGGTCGATTATACCGTTTAACTCACAGATGTCTGATTGTATTGTAACCGCATGCAGGATAGGTCAGCAGCGCGGTTTCCGCTACATACAAGTTTTGCTTCCGCTATGTCTATGTGTTGCCATTGGAATACGTTTATACTGTTCTGCGGATGCTTTCCAAACAGGGACACCGATACATAAGGAACCTCTGGTCAAGTCCCGGAGGTTACACAACGATTTGGAGGGTAGACTTATGAAACGCCATTTGAATTCATTGCTGGTGAGCGCAGCATTAGTTGGCATGGTTCTGCCGATGACCGCTTATCCGCAGATAGAGGAGATCGTCGTCACCGCACAAAAGCGCGAGGAAAACCTGCAGGACACACCCATCGCCATTACCGCGTTTACCGAGGAAGCCTTGGAAGCGCGCATGATCAGCGACATATCGAAACTCGCGGATTTCACGCCCAATGTGATCTTTGATACCACTGCGCCGATCAGCGGCCTGTCCAATGGCGCCGCGGTGTTTATCCGGGGTATCGGGCAACTGGATTTTGCGATGACCACGGATCCTGGTGTGGGAACCTATATTGACGGCGTTTATTCATCCCGCGCGGTAGGCGGCGTACTGGATGTGGTGGACATTGAGCGAATCGAAATTCTGCGCGGTTCCCAGGGTACCCTGTTCGGCCGCAACACGATAGGCGGCGCCATCAACATCACTACCAAGCGGCCGGCAGAGACCTTCGGCGGGATGCTGGAAGCCACTTTCGGCGAGTTTGAGAGGACGGATTTCAAGGGTTCACTCGATGTGCCGGTTACGGATAAGTTCCGCACCAAGTTCGCCTTTTCCAGCAAGAACAGGAACGGCTTCGTGGACCGAATAGCAGTCGGGGATCGGCTGGGTGATGAAGACCGGCAGTCGGTGCGCGCATCGTTCCTGTTGCAGCCGGCGGATGCCATCGAGATGTATGCGACCGTAGATTACACCAGTATCGACGAACAGAGCGCCGGCAGCGTGATGGTCGGCATCACCGAGTTCACCGGTGACCCGGCGCAAGGTCTGACGCCCAGCAGTACCTGGGCCTACAACCAGGTGTTCGTGCCGGCCAACCCCGGCGCTGCGCCTTACACTCTCAATGAATTTTTACCGGGCGCTGCCGATCAGACCCTGGCAACCGGGCCCACAGGCACTGATCTAGAAAGTTTCGGCGCTACCCTGACCTTCACCTGGTCGCTTCCCTGGTTCGAGTTCAAATCGATCTCGTCGTATCGCGACACGGAAGGTGAGTTCTACCGTGACCCGGATAATTCCTCTGTTGAGATCACGGAGACCTCCAATCCCAATTACAACCACGAGCAGTTCAGCCAGGAACTGCAGTTAACCGGCGCAGGGTTCAACGAGCGCTTGCAATATGTGCTCGGCGCCTACTATTTCGAGGAAGACGGCGCCGATGATGTGTTCGTGCCTATATACGGGGCCTTGCCGACGCCCGTTGGTCTGATAGCGTTACCGCTTTACATCAACAATTACTCAACGGTGGATAACGACAGCAAGGCGGTTTTCGGCCAAGGGACCTTCGCCGTCACCGAACAGATCGCGCTGACCTTCGGGATGCGCTATACGGAAGATAAAAAAGGATTTGGATACCGCCAATATATCTCACCTGACCCGTTCCCGGGCAACATCGCGGTCGTCGCAATTCTTGGCCCGCCCTTCGCGGTCCCGGGGCCGGCAGATGCGCTTGTTATGTGGGATAAGGTATCGGAGAAATTCAATGAGTTGAATTTCCGCGCCGGCATCGACTACCAGCTCAACGACGATACCCTGTTGTACTTCACCTATGCGGACGGGTACAAAAGCGGCGGCTTCAACTACCGCTACGTGGTCCCCCGCCTGGACCCGCTGCCGTTCGACCCGGAGACCCTGGAGTCCTACGAGGTGGGGGTGAAATGGCAAGGTCTGGACGACCGCCTGCGCATCAATGCGGCGGGGTTTGTCAGTGAGTACAGCGATGTGCAGATCCAGTTGTTCGAGACCGGCGGTGGCCCGCTGACCCAGAATGCCGGTGTCGCCGATATCATCGGCGTGGAAGTGGAACTGACCGCAGCGCTCCATGAGCGCCTGCTGCTCAACGCCGGCTTCGGCTACATCGACGCAGAGTACGATGAGCTCAACCTGCCCACCACGAATGTGGCGCAGGCGGTCAACCTGGATACAAAACTGCCCAATACCCCTGAAACCACGGTGAATGTCTCGGCGCAATATTCCCACCCGCTGCCCTGGGGTTCACTGATCGTGCGTGGCGATTACCGCTATACCGACGACCTGTACAACGATGCACAAAATTCCCCGTTTCTGTACCAGGATGGGTATCATACGGTGAACGCGTCGTTGACCTTCAGCGCCGGCAACTGGGAATTCAGCGTATTCGGCGTCAACCTGACGGATAAACGTTTTATCACCAGCGGCGACTCCAACTTCGGCCTGGGGTTCCACGAAGCGAATTACAACCGCCCGCGGGAGTTCGGCGGGCTGCTCAGGTACCGGTTTTAGGCTAGCCCGCAACACCTGCTGAGAAATACGGGCTAACAGGAGAATTTGCAGATGTTGGAACAATACAAAGTAGCCGTGGTCCAGGCGGCGCCGGTGTTCCTGGACCTGGAAGGCACGGTTGCCAAGGGGATTGCGTTAATTGAGGAAGCGGCGCGTAACGGCGCCCGGCTGATCGGGTTCCCGGAGACCTGGATACCGGGTTACCCGTGGTGGATCTGGCTGGATTCCCCGATCGATGGTCTGCGTTTTGTGCAGCAATACCATGAAAACAGCCTGGGTAAGGACAGCCCGCAGTTGCAGCAGCTCTGCGATGCGGCTCGGGATAATGACATCATGGTAGTAATGGGCGCCAGTGAGCGGGACGGCGGTTCACGTTACATCTCACAGTTTTTCATCGGCGCAGATGGCGCGTTGCTGGACATCCGGCGCAAGCTGAAACCAACCCACGTGGAACGCACCGTGTTCGGCGATGGCCATGGCAATAACTTGCGTGTCTATGAGACGGAACTTGGCCGGGTGGGTGGTCTGTGCTGTTGGGAGCATTTGCAGCCGTTGAGCAAGTATGCGATGTATGCCCAGAATGAACAGGTACATATCGGCGCCTGGCCGACCTTCAGCCTGTACCGTGACAAGGCCTACAGCCTTGGACCGGAGTTGAACATGGCGGCATCTTCGGTGTATGCAGCCGAGGGGTCATGTTATTTTCTTGCGCCGTGCGGGCTCATTTCGCAGGACATGGTTGAGTTGATGGCCACTACCCCGACAAAACAGGACCTGCTCCCGCCCGGCGGCGGTCATGCGATGATCTTCGGGCCGGACGGCGCGCCTTTGTGTGACTACCTGGCAGAAGATGCCGAGGGCCTGTTATACGCAGAAGTTGACTTCGGCGCCATCACGGTAGCGAAATCCTTTGCCGACCCGGCCGGACACTACTCCCGTCCGGATGTCACACGCCTGTTGTTGAATGTTGCTCCGGTCACGCCAGTCGAATACCTGGATACGCCTGCTGAGGAAGAGGACGATACGGGGACCCTGGACATTGAGACACATGCCGGTTCGACTTCAGGGTTGTCTGTCGTGAAATAGATGGGCCGATTTGAACGCGTGCGGTGAGCAAAGCGGGCTATACTGATAAGTAAATCCCGGTATTCTTCAATGTCCGATTTTCTGCTTCCAAAAGGGCATATCACTACGACAGAGGATGTTGCCGAAAAAGACCAGCTTGAATACTGGATAGACATGATCTGTGATGAATTCGTGCAACTGGACTGCACCATCGAAAATCATCATAAGGACTTCAAGGGAAAAATCCGCGGCGCCCGACTCGGAGACATACGTGTCTCTGAAGTAAATTCCGATGCGCAACATGTTATCCGGTCGCGCAAACAGATCGCCAAATCCACCGAATGCGAGTTCCTGTTGAGCTTACAAATGGATGAGGTTGGTTTCATTAATCAGGATGGCCGTATTGCGGAACTGCACCCGGGAGATTTTGCACTGTATGACAGCACCAGGCCATACTTCCTGCATTTCGATCGGCCGTTTCGCCAGATAGTACTGCAGATTCCCTATCACTCCCTGGCGGAACAGTTCGTCAGGCCGGAGAATATCACTGCCCGCCGGGTATCCGCACAAACTGCCATGGGCGCGTTGGCATCGCAGTTCATACAGTCCGTCGCTGCGCGCCTGGACATCCTGTCGGCACAGGAACGCGGCGTGATCAACCACCACATCATCGAATTGATAGCGCTGGCCATGGGGTCGATGTCCTCGTTACCGGAACTGGACGGCCAATCGATTGCCCGAACTGCCCTGCTGGAACGTATCAAGCAGTACATTGAGATCAATATCCGAGACCCGCAACTGACGCCGGCACAGGTCGCCTCACACCACCATATCAGCGAGCGTTACCAACGCATGCTGTTTGCATCCAAGGGCGCCACCGTCTCCAGGTATATCCTGGACAAGCGCCTGGAATTATGCCGGGAATCGCTGGAAAACCATGCCTTCCGTGATTACAGCCTCACCCAGATCGCCTTCAGCTACGGCTTCAATGACGCAGCACACTTCAGCCGCAGGTTCAGGGAGCGTTATGGCGCGTCTCCCAGGGAATATCGCGAAAGGCTCATACATAAAGCAACCTGTGATTAAACCCCCACAGCTTCGCTTCCACGGCAAAAAAACCCGCAGCGTTGTCGCTGCGGGTAAAATGCTCACACTGCTTGGTAGGAAGGATACCGATCGCGTATTCAAGCATTGCCAGACCCTTTCAGTTTTTGTCCGGGCCGGTATCCGGAGGTATTGAAAAACACCTGTCCGAGCCAGATCATTCCAAGTATAAGGCCCAGTATGATAAGCAGATTTCCGAGTTGCTGTTGTTCGCTTAACAGGTAGTTATTACAAAGCCGATCAGGCGCGACGAGATAGATCCAGCCAAGTCTGAACAGCATTGCCAGAAATTCGATTTTTACCACCCCCCTGGCTATGAAATGCAGGTTACGCCAGCACAGCCCCAGGGGAATGCCGATCAGTAACGGCACGGAAATGTATTTCATTAGAGCAACGAACTCGTCATTCACCGACGCATCCAGCCACCTGGGTATCATCCAGAACACGAGAGTAAAACCTGCGAGCAGAACACAGGGGATACTGATACTGTTGAGGACGCGGGACATGTGTGGTGTGACTAGCCGGCCTGCCGTGATGCCGGTGAAAATCAGCAGCGGTATTTCAACCAGCACGTGCGTCAGTAATGAGGCCTCAAGAAATGAACCCATTGGAGTGAGGGCGATGAGCAGCCACAAAACCGAACCGAGCAGGAACATGGTTCAGATGAGTGAAGTGATATGCCGGATCATTGCGTCTGTGTCATCAACATCGTAAATACCCACAATCTGATGCTTCCTGACCAGGTATATCGCAGTATTGTGTACGTACCCCAGATCAGGTTCCGGCAGGACAATGACTTCGAGGCTGTCAAGCAGCTCGTCCAATGTCTGCCTGTTCGTGACCCTCAGGGCGGACCATGATCCGGGCTCAGGCGAAAACCTGCGCAGGTATGCGGACAGTTGTTCCGGTCCGTCATGGTCATGGTCAAAAGAGACACTTAATAACTGTACTTTTTCAGCATGCCCGGCAGAGGCCAGTATTGACTGTAATTGGCTGAACCGGTAGCCCATCGTCATGCATGCGGTCGTGCAACGCGTGAAGATAAAGTCCATGACAAGTACCGGTTTGTCAAAATCGTGCAGGCTTGCGTGTTTTCCCGTCTCGCGCTGGACTGCAATATCCGGCAGTGACCTAGGTTGGCTCAGTAGTGAGCGCCGGCGCGCGGCTTCGGTAGTCCAGGTGGTCCAGCCGTCCGTGGCCCAGCCCAGAGTCGCCAGCCCGCCTGCGCTGATGCCGAGCGCCAGGAGTACGCTAACCCACGGCTTCACGCTGTACGGGCATTCCCCATGCCGACCAGGAACCTCAGGGCAAACACCAGCGCAGACAGCGCGATGCCAATTGCCAGTACAGAAGCTGTCTCACTGTAGCTGACCCATTCCGGCAGGTGAACCGCCCAGCGGCGCGCGACGCTGGCCTGGCCGCTGGCAAGAAAGTTCATGCAGAACGCGGCGCCGGCTAGCAGGTAGACCCAGAATGCAAGTTTATCAAGCAGTTTGGGGGCGCCGTTCTGGGCAATGTAATACATGAAACCGAACAGCATCGCGACCAGGCCCACGATCAGGTACATGTGGAAATGACCAGGGACCCACATGGTATTGTGCATGACCTGGTTGGCTGCAATAGTTCCGTCGATAACGGCCGGTATCACGCCTACCGCCCACCCGAAGATGGATACGAATAACAGTCCTGATACCATGTCCCAGCGAAGATTTGACCGGTGCACAAGGGTCAACGCGCCGTACGCGGTCACTACGAGAACCGGCAACCCACTCAGGTAGGACAGGATCTGTCCCATTAATAACATCCAGGTTGGCATCACGAAATCCATCAGCAGGTGATGTGGGTACACGAACATCACCATGAAAGTCGATGCCGTCCAGGCTGCAAGAAATACCTTGTTTACTTTCCAGGGACGTCCCGTATATTCTGGCAGGATCTCATAAACTGCGATTACGGCCTGGTAAATGGTCGCATTGATAAAGACATGGCCGAAGAAGAAAATAAGATTCTTCGCCAACAGGGCATCGACGCTAAAGGCCGGGTAAAACAGGTTCACGAGGATCATGGTCAATACCACTGCGCCTGCCAGGATGCCGGCGATATTTATGATCAGCGCCATGGTTGACGCGACCACGCAGGCAGGTGGAAAATCTGTGCTGTTGCCGAATAACTGGGGCCAGCCGAGACTGCGTGCAAGGTTACCGTATTTCGAGATGATGGCGCGCGCCACATCCAGGTACAACAACAGGAAGCCGACGCCAATCAGGAGCAGGCCAATCAGGAACGATGCCGCGCCGCTTACATCCCACAAGCCCATGCCGTGGGACGGCAGCGGAAACAGGAAGGTCCAGGCGCCACCGTATCCGCCCAGGAAGATACCTCCCAGGATCAGGACGACGCCGAGCAGGAAAAAGGCCAGGTTGGCCCATAATATTCCGCTGGTCAGGTTCACATGCCGGCGCAGGAAATACCATAGCACGGCGCTCGCAGCGAGACCGGAAATGCCCACCATACCGGCGCCATGCGCGGTCATGATTTGGTAAAAAATATGCGGTGGTATGGTCAGCCATTGCGCCTGCCCCATGCGCATCAGCAATCCCAGCATCATCATCAACACAAACACCAGGGCGCTGATCCCAAGATAGGAAATAATCGCGTACCGAGCAGATTTACTCATTGGTGTGATTGAAGCTTCATTTGTCATCACAATACCCCCAAACCCGGATTTCTCACCAGGTCGCTAGTTGACATTTTTCACTTGACGATGAAAGGAATGATCATCGCATGGTGGGACAGACCGCAGTATTCCATACACATCAACCTGTACTGGCCTGGCTCGTTGAACGTGTATTTCAGCTTGTTTTCGTACCCGGGCATCGCCTGTGTCTGGGCCAGTAAACGCAGTTCACTGTCGTAAATTCCCATACCATGATTGACATCCTCGGTGGTGACGTTGAATATCACGGTAGCGCCGGCCTCAACCTGGTTTTGACTCAGTTGCCAGAACCATTGTCTTCCGATCGCATCGATTTCTACGGCATCTGCAGTTATCTCACCGCGTGTCGTCGCATATGGCAACACCTGGGTGGTAGCAAAGAAGATAACGACCCCGGCGACAAGCAGTGTCCAGAAGAGTTTCGCCCTGAAACTCAATGCGCGTGTCAGTACCGTATCATAATCCGGAACGGTTTTTGACGTGTTGACGGCGACATAAATGAAAACGGCCGCGATGATGGCCATAAATGAGAGTGATATAAGCCAGACAGTCTCTTGAATCATCAGTCTTCCCCCAGAGTGGACTTAACGCCGAACTCTTATTTTATTGCCGCCACCAGCCGGCAGCGAACTCGTTGACTTCCCGGGCGCGGAAGCGCGCCACACGGTTACTCGGTTCCAGCGCCTCGGTATAGAAGAACTCGGGAAGTTCATCGTCCGCTTCAGTAAAGCCGGCAGCCCGATTGAATTCCCGCTCCAGGCGCAAGGTCTCCCGACCCAGTTCGCGGAAGAAGGACGGTTCCAGTTCAGTCCCGACCGCGCTGTTGATGGCGTCGGTGATCAGTTCCAGTTGGGTGTTGGTCACGGTACGCCCGAACACGCAAAATCCAAGAGAATCCGTTGCCGCGGTGACTACCTGCGCATCGTGGCTGGCGCCGGCTATCTCATCCAAGGACTTGTCGGCGGTCTCCATCTTGGGGACGTTGCCGGCGGTATGGTCCGCGCCCTGGGCCGTGAGCATCATGGTAATGCCGGTGGCCTCGATCACGCGCGGGTCATAGGCGCTGATGGCCTGGCGTTTGATGACCGGCACTCGTTCAACCCCATAGTGTTCACCCACGGCCGCGGTGCCGCCGGCCCAGAGACGGCCTTGCTCGGTTCCCGCGCGTACCTGTTCCAGCACATCCGTGACGAAGTCCACATCGCCAAATTCGCCCAGGCCGGCCTCCATCAGTACCCCGACCATTGCGCCGGCTTCGATGGTGTCGATGCCGAGATCGTTGGCGACGGCATTCAGCCGGGCCAGGTCATCGGGTTCCTTGATACCGCAATTGGTCCCCAGCAACCCCAGCGTTTCGTACTCGACCGGCGACACGATCTCATTGCCGTCGGCATCGGCATAGACATTGCTGCAGCGGATCAGGCAACCGGGCATGCAGGCATGATCCTGCTCGCCGCCGCGGGCGATATTCTGCTCGCGGATGAAGTCGCCGCCCATCTTCAGGGTCTCGATATTGGTGTCGACCAGCCGCCCCGAGGAAAAATTGCGCACCGGCAGGCCGCCCACATGGTTGGTGTAGTCCGCCATCATCGCGGTGCCAAAGCGCTTGTAGCTGTCGATCATCGGGTCTTTGCCCAGTTTTTCCGCATAGTTACGCACCGCGCCGATGACTTTTTTGCGCTCATGCAGTTGCGGCATCCGATCCAGGTCGGCAACGACGGCTTTCACCTTCTTGCTGCCCATGACCGCGCCGACACCACCGCGCGCTGCCAGCCTCGCGGGGCGCCGGTCGGTATCGCTGACCGCGATCCCGGCAAGCAGGCCCTGGTATTCGCCAACGGGACCGCACAGGGCCAGGCTCACTTTTTTGCCGTATTTTTCATGCAGCAGGGCGGCCGTCTCAAAATTGCCCATACCCATGAAACCCGTAGCCGCATCGAAATTGACACTACCGTCCTTCCTCAGGTGGATAATCATCCATTCATCGGCGGCGCCGTGCAGGGTAAATCCCGACAGGTGCAACTGGCCCAGCGCCACGCCCAGGGTGCCGCCGGCGTTGGCTTCCTTGACGCCGCCCGTGAGCGGACTTTTGCAACCGACGCTGGTGCGGTTGGCGTTGGAGAAGTTGGTGCCGGCGAACGGTCCGGCGGAGAAAATCAGCGGATTTGCCGGTGACAAGGGGTCCACGCCGGCGATATTCTCTTCCAGCAGGGTCTTGGCGATCAGGTAGCGTCCTACGCGCACCAGCTCCTCTCCTTTCTGCTCAACGGCACGCACGGTCCGGTTCTTAAGGTCGATATGCAGATAATTACGCATGATTTGATAACCTGGGAAAAAATATTTATCTATTATAGTACTAAGGAAGCATGAAGTGGGGAGGCAGGTAAGTTGGTAAAACTCATTGACAATTACATCTCGCGCCAGTCACAGGACTGCTCAAACGCGTAAGCAGCTCGGTAGATTGCCGGTTCATCATAATGTTTCCCCACCAGCATCATCCCGACCGGCAGCCCGTTGCGCAGGCCGCAGGGAACCGACATGGCCGGGTGGCCGGTGATATCGAACTGGCAGGTGTTGAGCACGGTATTCAACGCCACATGGATAATCTCATCATCGGCGTCCGCCGCGTCAGCCGTCGGGTTTTTGCGCGCCTGCATCAATGTCGTCGGCAGCAGTAACAGGTCATGGTTCTGCAACGCGTTGTCGTAAGCATGGACCAACCTCGGCAGATGGCTTTTCGCCTTCGCATAATACTTGCCTGCGTAGCGTTCCAGGTACTTGCCCAGCAACAATACCAGGTGCAGGTTTACCGGAAACTGCGCCAGTTTGTTCTGCCACCCGGACAAGTATTTTTCCAGCGTCGGCGAACTGAAGCCATTGGTATTCATCGCCAAGCCGTTGTACCGCAGCGTTTCCCAGAGGCCGTCGGTGATAATTGCGCCCCACAGCGAAACCCCGTCCCGGTGCATGGGAATGGAAATCTCGGACACCTCGGCGCCGAGGCCGGCGAACCGGTCCGCGGCCGCGCGCACACAATGATCCACAACCGGGTCCGACAACGGGTGCTCGAAGCCTTCCCGGAGCACGGCAATTTTCATACCTTGCGCGTCCTGGCCCAGCGCATCGGTATAGCGCCGCGTCTGTAATTGGCGTTGGCGGCTGTCCATGCCGTCATAACCGGCAAGGACTTCCAACATCAAAGCGTTGTCGCTGACATTTGCGGTCATCGGACCGACATGGTCGAGCATGGCTTCCATGCCCAGGATACCCGTGTAGGGCAACAGGCCGAAGCTCGCCTTCATGCCATAAACCCCGCAAAAGCTGGACGGTATGCGTACCGAGCCGGCCTGGTCGCAGCCCAGCGCCATGTCGACCGCGCCGCCGGCAACCAGCGCGGCGCTGCCGGAGGAAGAACCGCCGGCCGAATATGCGGGATTGTGTGGGTTGCGGACAACCCCGGTGCTGGCGGTGACGCTGGCGCCGGAAACACAAAGAAATTCACAGACCGCCTTGCCCGTAATCGTCGCGCCGGCGTCGAGCAGCCGGCTTACCACCGTGGCGTCAAACTCCGGCATGAAACCTTCCATGATCGAAGCGCCGTTCATCATCGGAACCTGCGCCACGAATATATTGTCCTTGATGGCGACCGTGCGCCCGGCGAGAGGCCCTTCAGCATTACCTGGCAGGTCAGTCTTTACATACCAGGCGCCAAGAGGGTTTTCCTCCGGCGTCGGAAACCGGTAACTGCGTTCCGGATAGCGGACCTGCGGCAGGTTGTCTCCCTGTTCATCCAGAAACCGGTAGCCCTCGGCAAACGGCCCTGAGTTTCTGAGCAGGGTTTCCGTTTGCCGGTCATCCAGCGACAACCCCATGGCCGCCGCCAGCGTTTTCAATTCTCCCGTGTCAGGCAGTTTGAATGTCATAGTTGGTGAGCTGGTTAACTCAGAGTTGTTCTTACTATAACAAACCTGTTGGCGCCGGGGAATCAAATACTGACGCATCTGTTGCTTATTTCCCTGGGACCGCGGGCGTCCCGCCTGCGTGCGGGCGCAGTCCGCGAGCCTGATGCGGGTGAGACGCCCGCGCAATTAGGGAAGCTCTGAGATTAAGTCAGAGCTTCCTTAGTCCGAATATCTCACCAATTGATGCGATGATCGCTGAGGATTTATTGATGCGCCCCATCCGTGGGGCGCCCCCTTCGGGCATCCTTCGGATGTCCAAATCCGCTCCAGGCGGATTTGTGCGTCAGTACGCGGGCGCTCGTGACCGAAACCATAGTGGTTCTTCTGGTTGAGGGAACATGTGCCCGCTAACGCAAAAAAGACCAGTGAGGGCGCATCAAGCGCAGTGTGTAATGGCAAAATACTCGGCAGATTATCACAACTCATTGACAGCAAACATCTACCCGATGCTGACAAGCGAATTGGTGAGATATTCGGGTTAGGTTAAGCGGCAAAATTGGTCGGGGTCAACTATACTGTTATAATGCTTGCAGAAGCTTCTGACTGTGTCGCCCGCGGGGCGACCCATTGTTTCACTGGATTCCTGCTATCGCGGGAATGGTGTGGGGCGCAAGTCAGTTAGTACAATCTATACAGCAAATGACCTGCGGGAGTGTATTGTGATGTTGACCAGTAAAATTCTACGTCGTGTTGTAACTGTGACCCTCACTTTTTTCGCCGTTTTCTCCATAGCCAATGCGCAGGACAGTTCTACGGCGCTGGAAGAGATCATCGTTACCGCGCAAAAGCGCGCGCAATCGGTCCAGGATGTGGGGCTGACGGTAGCGGCCTTCAACGACGAACAGTATCGGGAATTGACCCGGGGCACTCTTGACGGTCTTGCGGCGCAAATCTCAAATGTGCAGGCGTATGCAAACAATACCTACCTGGAGAGCGTGCATATTCGCGGTATCGGGTTGAATGAATTCCAGGGGCAGTTCGATTCGCCGGTGGCGACGCACTTCGATGAAGTCTATATCGCCAAACCCTGGATGAAGGCGCGCCGCCATTACGACATCGGGCGGGTCGAGGCGCTGAAAGGACCACAGGGCACCTTGTTCGGCCGTAACACCACCGGTGGTTCAATCAACTTCTACACCAAGGCGCCGGTGGACCGGTTCGAGGCCGAGTTGGAAGCCGGGATGGACGAACATGAACGCTACCGGGTCACCGGCATGGTCAACGCTCCGCTGTCCGACGGGCTCAGCGGGCGTGTCTCCTTCAACACGGAATTCGGCAACGGCGGCCCCCAGAAAAACCTGTTTTCCGGCGACGAACACGGCCGGCCGGACCTGTTGGATGTACGCGGCCAGCTACTGTGGACCGGAGACAAACTGACCGTGCGCGCGCTGGTCCACGGCGGCCGGGACAAGAGCGATAAGACCGCCTGGAAAGGCCCGGGAATTTTTAACCTGGGGGCGCCGGGATTGTGTCCGCAACTGTTTACCGGCGAGGTGTCGAAAAGCCCGTCGACCTGCTCCAAGACTGGCGGATCCGCGACCCTGAATGGTTACCCTGAGGGTGAATTCGAGCCTGAAGGCATACATACCATCAACCAGAATAAGCCGCCGACGGTAGATGACAAGTTCTATGGTGGTTACCTGCGCTGGGATTATGAAATAGGCAATGCAACGCTGACTTCTATTACCGCCTATGAATATTACGAGCGCATCCATACTGACGACAGCCAGGCCGATATGTTCAACTCGACCAGCACTCACTATTACGACGAGATGAACCAGATCAGCCAGGAACTCAGGCTGACCGGTTTTCTGAGCAGAAACTGGCGCTATATCCTGGGATTTTTCTATGAAAACGACGACCTGGACCAGGTCGACGGTTCCGACCTGAGCCAGCAACAGGTGCCGACAATAACCCCGCCGTTTGCGGACCAGTTCTTCTCCGAGTTTGCCTTGGATACGGAATCCATTGCCGTATTTGTCCACAATGAGTTCGATTTTACCGACAACCTGACTCTCAACCTGGGATTGCGTTATACGGACGATAATATTGAAGTCAGCGATGCGCTGATGGGCATTGGCCTGTTGCCGCAGTTCGGCAAGGAGAAGTTTGTTACCCCGTGCTTCATCACCACCTATCCGGCCGGCCCGAACGGTTCCCCGGCCTGCCCGTTCCTGGGGCCCGAAGCGCCGCTTTACAACGACAGCCGCACGGACAGGGATTTCTCCTGGCGCGTAGGCATCGAATGGAGCGCGGCTGATGACCTGCTGGTCTATTCCAACTTGACCACCGGTTACCGCAGCGGCGGCTACAGCCTGCCGTTCGCGGGCGCAGCCACCACGTTTGACCCGGAAGAACTGCTCACGGTGGAATTGGGTTTCAAGTACCAGTTACTGGATGACACCTTGCGCATCAATGCGTCGGCCTTCCGTTACGTGTACGACGATGTGCAGGTCAATGTGGACGACCCGGTTTCGCCGCTGGTGCCTATCACGCGTAATATCGGCGAGCAGTTGAATACCGGATTTGAGGCTGATATCACCTGGCAGCCGGTGCCCAGTCTGTACCTGAGACAGAGCATCGGTTACCTGGATGCCGAATTCAACGACACGCCGCGCACGGTTTCCACCTATACGGGCGTCATCCCCCTGGAAGGCAAGCGCCCGGTGAATTCCCCCGAGTGGACTTACAACGGCGCGGCCCGCTGGCAGCAACAGGTGGCTGACGGCATGGACTTGATCATCGGTGTGGACTACCGTTGGATAGACGACCGTTTTCTGGAAGCGACCAATGCGGCTTTCGACAAATCGGATGATTATTGGGTGGCCAACATGCGGGTTGCGCTGGCGACCGATAAATGGGAAATCGCGCTATACGGAACCAATATTTTCGATGAGGAATACCTGACCTATATCAACAATATCGGTTTCTTCAAGCTGGATATCTTCGGAGAAAGGCAGACCTTCGGCGCGTCCGTCCGCTACCGGTTCCAGTAAGTAAAAAATCGTTCTCGGGGCTAGCGCTAGTTTACTGAGTACTAAGCCCCCTCGATATCGAAGTCGTCCAGGTTTACCTCGCGCATGGTAACCCGGCGGTACTTGTCTTCCCGGGGCAACGGCACGGTGGCGTCGATGCCGAGCCGGGTCCACTTGTCGTTCTCGACCATGGGGTTCAGACGGTGGCCGATGCCGTCGGGTATCGGTAACAGGTCGCGGTCGAAGCGGCAGCGCGTCTGCACCGCCCAGTCCACGTCCGCGAGGCTGTAGAGATCCACGTCCGTGTCCACCACGGTGACCGTCTTGACAAACGCCAGCGAGACGAACGCGGCCATGATCGCGTTGCGCTGGCTGCCCTCATGCTTTTTGTCGAGCTGCACCACCAGGTGGTAGGGTACGCTGCCGTCGGAGAAATGTACCGCGGTCACCTCCGGCACCAGGCTGTGTATCTTGTCAAACGCCCCGGCGCCGGCGATGAGGCCGTAGGCGTTATAGACTTCCTTGCCCGATAGAATGGAATGGAAAATCGGCTCGCGCCGGCGGGTAATCGCAGAGACTTCAAATACCCAGCGATCGTCTACGCCCGCGTAATAGCCGGTCACTTCAGCATACGGGCCTTCCGGTTCGCGCACACCCGGAAGTATTTTCCCTTCAATAACGAATTGCGCGTCGGCCCAGGCTTCCACGCCTACGGTCTGCGCTTCGATAAGCCGCACCGGCGCGCCGTGCATCTGGCAGGCAATGCCGATTTCATCCATTTCCATGGGCGCAGCGGAGGCCGGGGAAGCCGCCGCCATACTCATCGCGTAATCTGCGCCGTTGTTGACAGTCAGCTCCAGGGGTTGCCCCTTGGCTTCGGCTCGTTTGAAATAGTCCATCAGGTGCCCCAGTTCCTCCAGCAGCAGGGTAAAGCGGTTTTTGCCGGTGACCATCATGCGGTGGATAGACAGGTTGCGCACCCCTGTGTCCGGGTCCTTGGCGATAACGACGCTGGAGGTCAGGTAACGCCCGCCGTCGCCCTCGGCGTGGTGAGGTATCGGCAGCGCGCCCAAATCGGGGTCGGCCTCGATCACTTCATTGGCCGGACCCTGTTGCACCGTTACAGGCTCAATCGGGCTTTTGCGCCAGGCGCGGATGTCATCCGCGAGCGCGAACGGCAGCCGGGCGCTGGTGGTCTGAAAAAACTTCGCCATGAATTCACGGTTCCAGTACAGCCCGATCAACACCGGGTAGTTACTGCCCTTGACCTTCTCGAACAGCAAAGCTTTGCCGCCCTCGAATTTTCGGGCGATGCCTGCCAGTTGGAAGGCGGGGTCCACCTCGCTTTTTACCCGGACCAGGTGATTGTGCTGGTCCATGAACGCGAGATAGGCTTGGAGGTCGATAAGTTTGCGTTTGGCAAGGTCCATGGTCGTTCTCTTATAAATCAGTTACCGGAAGCACGGTGTCTTTTCTGCAACCGGGCATAATGTTGCGCGGAATAATCTATGTAGGCCAGTTCCGGGTCCGTGAGTTTACGCGCCTGGCGCGCCGGCGCGCCCATGTAAAGATAGCCGCTCTCCAGGGTCTTACCCGATGAGACCAGGCTGCCGGCGCCGATCATCGTATGCGATTCGATCACTGCCCGGTCCAGGATGATTGAGGACATGCCGATCAGGCAATGGTCTTGAATCGTACAGCCGTGCAACATGACCTTGTGGCCTACAGTTACATCACTGCCGATGGTTAACGGATCGCCGCCGGGATTGCTATCGGACTCGTGGTTCACGTGCAGGACCGAACCGTCCTGGATATTGGTGCGACTGCCGATGGTTATGCTGTTGATGTCTCCCCGGATTACCGCCGCGGGCCATACCGAGGAATCTTCCCCCATGGTTACGTTGCCGATAACCACGGCCATCTCGTCAATATAAGTGGAAGCGGGTATTACAGGTGTGATACCCTCAAAAGCTCTGATCATAATAAATTATAAAAAATTCTGATTGTTATCGAAAAACCGGCCCTGCGCCGTCCTGTGACCATATTAACATGCCTGTCCGGATAAATTATCGCCCCTTGCAGTTTGTAACAGCGGGAATGGTATGGGGCGTAGCTCAGTGAGTAAAATTTACACGGAAAATCCGTAATGCAGACAGATATACGTCAACTGATAGATGAAAGGCCCATCAGCGGCCTGCAACTCCGGGTTGTCCTGGGTTGTTTTGCCCTGAACATGCTGGACGGGTTCGATGTGCTGGCCATCGCTTTCAGCGCCCCCACCATCTCCCAGGAATGGCAGTTGACGCCCTATACGCTGGGCATCATCTTCAGCGCCGGACTTATCGGCATGACCCTGGGCGCGGCGTTCATCGCCCCGTACACGGACGTGATAGGCCGGCGTGCGATGATACTGCTCTCGCTCCTTGCCATCGCCGTCAGCATGGCCATAACCGGCATGACCGAAAACGCCAACCAGATGATCGCGATGCGGGTTTTGACCGGACTGGGGATCGGCAGCATTCTTGCCAGCCTGACCAGCCTGGTTGCCGAATATATGCCGGCCAGGAAACGCAGCCTGGCTGTGGGCTTTATGCAGGTAGGCTACCCGCTGGGCGCGACCGTGGGTGGGTTTGCCGCGGTCTGGCTGATCCAGGCATATGGCTGGCAGGCGGTATTTTATTTCGGCAGCGCCCTGTCATTTGCGGCGGCCCTGTGCGCTTTTCTGTTTTTGCCGGAATCCCTGGAATTTCTTTCCTCCCGTCAACCCGCACAGGCATTGACGAAAATAAACCGGATACTGGCCCGTATGGGCTGGCCACAACTGGAATCCATGCCGGCGGCGCCGGCAGCCGTGGCAAAGCCTTCAGTGAAAAATATATTGACCCCGGAGTATCGCAACTGGACGCTACTGTTGTGGTGCGGTTTCTTCATGGCATTCCTGACCTTGTATTTCCTGTTCAGTTGGGTCCCGAAGATTACCGTTGACGCGGGACTGCCAATTGACAAGGGCATCTACATCGGCACCGCGTTGAATTTTGGCGCATTCCTGGGCGGCGCCATCCTGGGCTACCTGTCTGACCGGTTCGGCGTGCGCCCCCTGATCATCTGGTTTTTCATCGGCGGTGTCATTTTCATGCTGGCCTTCGGATTCTCCCCGCCTGAGGTGGGGTTGCTGCTGATACTGGCCTTTGCGCTGGGATTTTGTGTACTGGGCGGATTTGTCGGTTTTTATATCTCTGCCGCGTGCCTGTATGATACGAAAATTCGCGCAACCGGCGTCGGCTGGAGCATCGGCGCAGGCCGGACCGGCGCGATCATCGGCCCTTACCTCGGCGGCGTGCTCATCAATATGGGCTATTCAACCAGCGTCAACTTTATCATCTTCGCGATCCCGCTGATCCTTGCCTGTGTCGCGATATACCTGTTACGCGCGCCGCAACTCGAACCCGGCTAGTCAGATATTGTCTTCCAACACTTACCATTCCCGCGGAAGCAGGAATCCAGTAGGCAACAAAACTCATTATAAATAAGATTTGCATATTGGATTCCTGCCCCCAGCAGACATCATAAGCGGGCAGGTTTCATCGGCATGGGTAGTTATTCGGAAATAACCAGGTTAATTTTCTACGATCGTATTTGATAATACGCCTATGCCCTCCAGTTCCACTTCAACCCGGTCGCCGGGGAACATGTATAGCTGTGGCTGCCGCTTGTAACCAACCCCGCCCGGTGTGCCGGTGGCGATGATGTCCCCGGACTCCAGCGTGGTGAACGTGGAGATATAGGCGATGAGCGCCGGCACCGGGAACAGCATCAGGTCAGTGGTCGTGCTCTGCACCGTTGCGCCGTTCAGGCGGGTCTCGAGCCGGTAACCCGCATTGGGGTCCGGCAGTTCTTCGGCCGGGATCATCCACGGGCCGCAGGCGCCGGAGGCATCGAAGTTCTTGCCGGGTATGTATTGCGTGGTATGCACCTGGAAGTCCCGAACCGAGCCGTCCATAAAACAACTGTAACCGGCAATATGTTCCAATGCCTGTTCCGGGCTGATGCGCCGCCCGGGCTTGCCGATGATCAGCGCCAGCTCTCCTTCAAAATCGTACTCATTGCTTTCCGCGGGTTTGATCAGAGCCTGGTCATGCCCCGATACCGAGGAAGGGTAGCGTGTAAAAATAAGCGGATGCGCTGTCCTGTCTCCACCCATCTCATCTCGGTGCGCGGCATAATTCTGGCCGATGCAGAGGATTCGGGCCGGATCCGGTATCGGTGGCAGGTAGGTAATTTCGGCCAAAGGCACGGATTTGCCGCTTGCCGCAGCGCCGGGTGCGTCTGCCAGGTTGCCCTTGCTCACGGCTGCCTTCAGAGAAGGCTCAAAATGGCTCAAATCAGCGATGACCCCGTCATTCAGCAGGCCCCAGCCGGGTTGGCCGTTATGCAGGTAAGTGACAAACTTCATCTCAATTCCCATTCTTCACGGTTCGAAAGCCGATATGCGCGGCGCTCAGTGTAAGCTCCTGTGCGTGCCTGGCGGCTGGCCGGTAGCGCCGGCAATAATTTTCCGCGCACAGATAGGAACCGCCCTTGATCACTTTTACCGGCACGCCGGGCTGGCGCGGGTCATGGCCGCCGCTCCCTGGTGTGCCATGGGCCGGGTAATACCAGTCGTCCACCCATTCCCACAAGTTGCCGATCATATCGTACAAGCCGTACCCGTTCGCAGGAAAACAGCCGACCGGCGCGCTGGCGGAATAATGGTCTTCCGCGGCATTCACCATCGGGAATATCCCCTGCCAGGTGTTGGCCTGGTGTTGGCCGTCAATCAGGAATTCATCGCCCCAGGCGTACACGGCGCGTTCCAGTCCGCCCCGGGCCGCGTACTCCCACTGCGCCTCGGTCGGCAGGTCATGGCCGAGCCACTCGGCAAAAGCCCGTGCGTCCTCGTGCGCAATATGCGCCACCGGATGATGTTCCAACCCGTCGATGGAACTGCCCGGCCCTGTGGGTTCACGCCAGTTAGCGCCGGGGACGAAGCGCCACCATTGGGTCAGGTTACCGGCAGGTTGCGTGGGCATGGTGAATACAACAGAACCCGGCTTCAGCAACGCGGGATCGATATCGGGAAAGTCTTTCGGGTCCGGCTGGCGTTCCGCCACGGTGACGTAACCGGTTTCTGCCACGAATTCGCTGAATCGGGCATTGGTTACCTCGAACCTGCCGATCCAGAAGCCATCAACCCGCACTGTCTCCTGCGGGCCTTCGTCGGGATAAAAACCGGTTGCTCCCCGGGTATAACTCCCGCCTTCCAACCATACCATTTCGCGATGTTCAGATGCATCTTTGCAATCAGCCTGGGATAGGGACACCGCGCCCATTTCCGAGCCACTGTCCAACGCGATGAAATAACCGAGTACAGCAGCGGCTCCCAGTATCAGAGCAATGGTCAGAGCCTTCTTCATTCGGCTATCTTACTATCAATCCGCGCCTCTCACCAAGTTATGCTTTCGGTCGCAAGCACGCCGTAGACGTAACATATCCTGCGCGAGCATCTCATTACCTGGAAAGACTTGCGGATTTATCTTTAGAACCTGTGAGGACTTAAGCAGAGGCTCTCTGTTTGTATTCGACATCGTCCGAAAGTATAATCAGACGCTTATCAAACTTGCTTTTTTCTAATTTCCTCTACAATTCTGCATGCCCTACAAGCTCGTTTTACTGGAAACGGCCAGGAAACTCGCCGAACAACATGATTTTGACGGGCAGGCCCTCAGGGAAGCCATTCCCTACCTGGAGGCGTTCCAGGGCAGAAAATTCGTGCTCAAGATCGGCGGTTCGATATTGCAGGACGAGCGGCTGATACCCTCCCTGGTCAGTGATGTTGCGTTTCTCAAGCGCCTGGACATCAGTGTCATCCTTGTGCATGGCGGCGCCCGGCAACTGGACCGGCGCATGCACGCGCTTGGCTTGAAACCGAGCAAACTGGACGGATTGCGGGTCACTTCCCGTGAAGTCCTGGACCTCGCGAACGACGTATTCCTGGAAATCAGCCGCGTGATTCGGGATGCGGTGGCCCACCGAGGATACCGGGGTGTTATCTTCGACCGCAGCAGCGGCCTGGTGCGCTCCAGGCAAAAGGACGCCGGACTGGGCTATGTGGGCGAACCGGCCCGGGTGGATACGCCATTGCTGGAGCAATTGCCTGCCGAAGCCGTACCCATTGTCAGCGCGATCACTTCGGGGATGGAGGACGGAGAACCCGGCTACAATGTTAATGCCGATGAAGTCGCCAGCGCTATCGCCGGGGAAATCCGGGCAGAGAAACTGATATTGATGACCGACGAGGACGGCGTGCGGGACGCGGATGGTATGTTACTGCCCACACTCACCCCAGAGCAGGCCGGAAAACTGATCAAATCAGGCGTGATCCACGGCGGCATGATCCCCAAGGTCAAGGCCTGTCTCAGTCCCCTGCAGCGCGGCGTCAGCAAGTCCCACATCATCAGGGGAGACGCCGATTCCTTCATCAACGAAATCCTCACCGACGCCGGCGTGGGCACCGAGTTTGTGCTGTGACCTGCTATCGAGGGTTACCAGGTGGATTCATTCCTTGAAACAGGTTCTGATCTTCATTAAAATCATCAAGAAATCAGAAAGTTTCCGAAGTATATATTTCCTTACCATCCCTCCTTGCTATGCTGAATGACGAACAAATCGCCAGGGCTGCCTCAGCCCTGTACATGGCGGAGAAGGAACGGAGACAAGCGCGGGCCGTTACCCTGGAGCATCCGGACATGAGCCTGGACGACGCCTATCGGGTTCAGGCGCAATGGATGGCGTTGAAACAGGCCGAAGGGCGCGCCATCAAGGGTTATAAGATCGGCCTCACCTCGCGTGCCATGCAGATGACCATGCAGATAGATGAACCCGATTACGGGACTCTACTGGATGACATGTTTTTTACCAGCGGAGTCGAAATTGATACCGCGGATTTTACCGACCCCAGGATAGAGGTCGAACTGGCGTTTGTCTTGAAGGAACGGTTGGCAGGCGAAGATGTGAGCGTGGATGAGGTCATGCGCGCGACCGATTGTGTGATACCTGCCCTGGAACTGATTGCGGCCCGCAGCTATCGGGTCGATCCAGACAGCGGTTATACGCGCAGAATACAGGACACCATTTCCGATAACGCGGCGAGCGGCGCTGTCATCCTTGGCGAACAACGCATCAGACCGGACAGTATGGACTTGCGCTGGTGCGGCGCGGCGCTGTACCGGAACGGTGTAGTGGAAGAGACCGGCCTGGCCGCAGGTGTGCTTGACCATCCCGCCAACGGGATAGCTTGGATAGCGAGACGCTTTGCGCCCCACGGCGTGGCGCTGGAACCCGGTCATATACTTTTGTCGGGTTCTTTCACGCGGCCCGTGAACGCGCGCCCGGGTGATGTCTTCCGAGCCGACTACGGCAGCTTGGGAAGTATTGATTGCAGTTTCAGGCAACAAGCCTGAAGCCAACTTAAGAATGCCTCTGAAATTTAGAGGCGCCCGTGCGACATAGGGATGTGCCGCCATTTTCAATCGCTTAAGGCATTGAAATTGAAGGAAACGGAAAATCGGCATTTTTCATTTCCACCTCTGGAAATTTATCTGGTGATTTATGACTTTGAGTCGCCTCTAAGCAAACTTGTGTAAGTAGTCTCTGGTTAAGCCAGAGCTTCCCGCAACAACCATACAGGAGAAATCAATGCAGTTACCCGTGAACCGCCTGAAACAGGCCCTGGCCACTGGCCGTACGCAATACGGAATCTGGCTGGGGTTGCCGGACAACACCTGCGCCGAAATTTGTGCCGGCGCCGGATTTGACTGGTTGGTCGTAGACACCGAACACGGGCCATTCGACCTGCCCACAACCCTGCGACATTTGCAGACCATTGCGGCCTATGACACGCAAGCCGTTGTGCGCCCGGTGTCCGACGACCGCAACCTGATCAAGCAATTGCTGGATACGGGCGCGCAATCTCTGGTAGTTCCCATGGTTGAATCGGCGCAGCAAGCAGTGGAATTAGTACGCTCGACGCGCTACCCGCCTGCCGGCGCGCGGGGATTGGGCACGGCCATCGCCAGAGCAGCGCACTGGACCGGGATACCGGACTACCTGCACAAGGCGAATGAACAAATCTGCGTCATTGCCCAGATAGAAACCGAGCGCGCCATGCAAGCTTTGCCGGCAATACTGGAAGTGGAAGGGATCGACGGTATATTTATCGGCCCGTCCGATCTGTCCGCTACCATGGGCCATATTGGCAATGCCCGCCATCCGGATGTGGTCAAGGCGATGCGGTCAGCGCTGAGCGCGGCCCGCGCGGCCGGTAAAGCGGCTGGCATCCTGGCCTTCAACCCGGCTGAAATAGAGGATTATCGCAACCATGGGGCCAACATGATCGGTGTCGGCGCTGATACCTTGCTGCTAGCTAACAGCGCGCGACAGTTGGCCGAAAGTGTCAAAAATGAAAATCAGGATTAATACAGATGGAACCTTACGAGCGGCCAACCTTGATGAGCAGAACCGTATCCATCTGAACAAGACAACAACGGAGCTGAAAAACGTCCGGTTGCTGCCCATTACCGATCAGCCGGTAATCTGTGTGGCGCTGAATTACGCCGAGCATTACGATCAATTTGCCGGCGCCTTCCGTCACCCTCCCTATCAGCGGCCGCCACGCCAACCCGTTTTTTTTATCAAGCCGGTGAATACGCTGGCGGCGCATAGAGATGAGATAGTATGTCCTGGCCAGGTTGATCAAATCCTCACCGGGGCGGGGCTGGCCTTGGTTATCGGCAAGACTGCTTCTCGGGTCAGAAGGGGGCTGGCTTTAGATTATATCGGCGGCTACACCATCTATAATGACTTCAGCCTGGCGGAAGACAGCTATTTCAGGCCGCCGGTGACCACCAAGTGTCTGGACGGGTACGGCCCGGTCGGCCCTTACATTATGGACCCGGGGGAAATTACCGACCCCCATGACCTTGCTATATCGACCTACGTAAACGGAGAACTGAAGCAAACGGCCTCGACCAAGGACCTGAGGCTCAGCATACCCGCGATTATCGAGACCTTGACGGAGTTCATGACACTGTCTCCGGGTGCGGTGGTCGTCACCGGCTTCCCACCGGGCCGGGTAGCCGTGCAGCCGGGCGATGAAGTCAGGGTGGAGATAACGCAGCTCGGCTCATTGGTAAATCATATAATAAGGAGCAGGGATTGATGTATGGAATAATTATCAGATGAAATCAGCACGAGTAAAAATCAACGATAAGGCGCAACAGGTGATCGTCAACGACGATTACAGCGTCGTCGATAAGGATGGCAATACCTGGCAGGAGCATGAAGTCACCTGGTTACCGCCGCCGCACGGTACCGTGCTCGCACTGGGCCTGAATTACGTGGACCACGCGGCGGAACTTGCGTTCAAGGCGCCCGAGGAGCCGCTGTTGTTCCTGAAGACGCCCAATACATTTACCGGCCACAGGCAGCGCAGCTACCGTCCGGACCATGTCGAGTACATGCATTACGAGGCGGAACTGGTCGCGGTAATAGGAAAGACGGCCCGCAAGGTAAAACAGGACGAAGCCATGGATTACGTCGGTGGTTATACCCTGTGCAACGATTACGCGGTGCGGGATTACCTGGAAAATTACTACCGGCCCAACCTGCGGGTGAAATGCCGGGATTCACTCTCCCCGCTGGGGCCGTATATCATCGACCGGGATGATATAGACGACCCCCATGACCTGAAGCTCAGCGCCCGCGTCAACGGTGAACTGCGCCAGGAAGGGACGACACGGGACATGGTATTCAATATCCCGTTCCTGATCGAATATATCTCGGCGTTCATGACCCTGCAGCCGGGCGACATGATATCGACCGGAACGCCGAAAGGGCTCTCGGACGTACAACCGGGGGATGAGGTCGTAATAGAAGTTGAACAAGTGGGCTGTTTGATCAATTATGTGATCAGTGAGCAGGACTATTTCGGGGGGCAGACCGTATAACTGGAAGAAGCAATGACCGGACAACTCCAAGAGAATCTGAAAAAGGCCGAAGGCTATTTGCAACGTTTCAGGGATAACGTCACCGCGCATCATATCAACGGGGAGAGTCATCCCGGCGTTTCCAACGATACCTTTGACAACCTGACGCCGACCGACAATACTTCGCTGGGCCTTGTTGCCGCAGGTTCAGCGCAGGATATCGACCACGCCTGCCGGGCCGCACAGGAGGCCTTCCCCGCCTGGTCAGCCAGCCCCGGGAAGGAACGCAAGCAAATCCTCCACCGTTTTGCTGACCTGGTCGAGCAAAGGGCCGAAGAAATCGCGTTGGTCGAGAGTATGGACTGTGGCCAACCGATCCGCTTCATGCGCGCGGCCGCGGCGCGCGGCGCTGAGAACTTCCGTTTCTTTGCAGATAAGGCCCCGGAGGCCGGCAACGGCTTGTCATTGCATCAGCAGCAGCACCTGAACTATACGAAACGCACGGCCATCGGCCCGGTAGGTGTGATCACGCCCTGGAACACGCCGTTCATGCTGTCTACCTGGAAGATTGCGCCGGCCCTGGCAGCCGGTTGCACGGTGGTGCACAAACCGGCGGAATTCAGTCCCTTGTCGGCCATGCTGCTGGCAGAGATAAGCAAGCAAGCGGGCCTGCCCGACGGCGTGTGGAACACCGTCAACGGCCTCGGTGAAAGCGCCGGCAAGGCATTGACTGAGCATCCCGCGATCAAGGCCATCGGCTTCGTCGGCGAAACAGTGACCGGAACCCACATCATGCGCCAGGCATCTGCCACGCTGAAACGAATTCACGTGGAACTGGGCGGGAAGAACCCTGTTATCGTTTTTGATGATGCCGATTTCGAGCGCGCCTTGGACGCGGTGGTGTTTATGATCTACAGCCTGAACGGGCAACGCTGTACTTCGAGCAGCCGCCTGCTGGTACAGGACGGGATCGCCGGCAGGTTCCTCGACGCGCTGGAACAACGGGTCAATAACATCAGGGTGGGGCATCCGCTGGACCCCGCCACGGAACTGGGACCGCTGATCCATCCCAGCCACCTGGAGAAGGTAATGGGTTACGTGGATGCGGCGCGGGATGAAAACGCGATCATTGCCGCAGGAGGCGAGCGGGTGACTGACCTGGGACCCGGCAATTACCTCAGACCCACCCTGTTCCGCAACGCCGCGAACAATATGAAGATTGCGCGTGAAGAGATTTTCGGGCCGGCGCTGACTGCGATCCGCTTTACCGATGAAGCAGAAGCCGTGACCCTGGCTAACGATACGTCCTATGGCCTGGCGGGATATGTCTGGACCGGGGACTCCGGACGCGGCATCCGCATGGCAGAGGCGTTGGAAGCCGGCATGGTATGGGTCAACTCTGAGAACAACCGTAACCTGCCATCGCCCTTCGGCGGTATGAAGCAGAGCGGCATAGGCCGCGACGGCGGCGACTACAGCTTCGAATTTTACATGGAAACCAAGAACATATGCATTGCTCACGGTACGCATAAAGTGCCTGTGCTGGGAATGTGATGAAGGCAGCCTACTTACCTGTTGATACATACCTGGGAGAAGAAAATGGGTGAGATTGTACTGGCCGCGAAGATTACGCATGTGCCGTCCATGTACCTGTCAGAACTCCCCGGCCCCCACCAGGGTTGCCGCGAGGATGCCATCGAAGGCCACTATGAACTCAGCCGCCGTGCCCGCGCCCGCGGCGCGGATACCGCGCTGGTGTTTGACGTGCACTGGCTGGTGAACAGCGGTTACCACATCAACAGCGGCAATCATTTCAAGGGCGTGTACACCAGCCACGAACTCCCCCATTTCATCAAGGACATGGCCTATGAGTATGACGGCAATCCGGTCTTGGGTGACCTGGTTGCCGAATGCGCGAACGCCCGCGGGATAAACACCCGGTCGCACCATGTCGACAGCCTGACCCTTGAATACGGCACCCTGGTACCAATGCGCTACATGAACCAGGATGGCCACTTTAAGGTGGTGTCAGTGGCGGCGTGGTGTGCCTGGCACGATTTGAACGACTCCCGCATCTTCGGCGAGGCGGTGAGAGAGGCGGTAGAAAAAAGTGACAACAAGGTCATGGTGCTGGCCAGCGGTTCCCTGTCCCACCGATTCAACGACAACTCCAATGCCGGCGATAAGATCTTCCAGATCAGCGATGAGTTTTACCAGCAGATGGACCTGCGCGTGGTGGACTTGTGGAAGCGCGGCGATTTCAAGACCTTCACGGAGATGTTCCACGAATACGCGTACCGCTGCCACGGGGAGGGTTGGATGCACGACACCGCGATGTTGCTGGGCATGCTGGGCTGGGACGCCTACGACCGGCCGGTGGAGATTATCAGTGATTATTTTCCCAGTTCCGGCACCGGCCAGATCAACGCGGAATTTCCGGTAGGCTGACTATGCCCCATTTCATCCTGGAGTATTCAGCCAATCTCGATGATGACCTGGACCTGGACGGCTTGTTCAAGGCCTTGCATGACACCGCAATGGAGACCGGCGTGTTCGCCCTCGGCGGCGTGCGCTTTCGCGCCCACCGCTGCGAGCATTACCTCGTCGCCGACGGTGATCCGGACAATGCTTTCGTGCACCTGACCGCGCGCATCGGCCGCCGGCGCGACCCGGATGTCCGGCGCGAGATCGGTGAGCAGCTATTCAACTCACTGGTGGATTACCTTGATGGCCTCTACCGGCAGCGGCCGCTGGCAATCTCGTTCGAGGTGACCGAGCTCACCTTCGGGCTGAGCTTTCGAAAGAACAATATCCACGACAAGATAAAGCAGAAACAGGGCGCAGGCTGAACAATCCAATATGTCCCTGTTTGAACCGTTCGCGATCCTGATCATCCTGGGTTCGTTTTTTTCATCGTTTATCAGCGCAGCCTTCGCGGTGGGCGGTGGTTTCATCATGCTTGCCATTGTCTCCAGCGTGCTGCCGATCACCGCGGCAGTGCCGCTGCACAGTTGCATGATGCTGGGATTGTCTCTGGGCAGGTCCTGGTATTTCCGCAAGGACATATGCCAGCGCATCGTCTGGCCGTTCCTGCTTGGGGCTTTGATTGGCGTTGCTGTCGGGGGCAGGCTGTATTTTGACCTGTCGGAATTCCTGCTCAGCCTGGTCATCGGCCTGTTGATTCTTGGCGCGGTGTGGATGCCGCAACAGGTAGGATGGGGTATGCGGTTTCCGGTGCCGTTTTTCTGGGTCGGCATCGCACACGCATTCGTGTCCACGCTGTTTTCGTTCGGCGGCCTGTTTCAGCCGCTGATGATGCGCGCGGCGTTGTCGAAACTGCAGATCGTCGGCACATTGGCGGCAGGGCTGACGTTCATGAACATACTCAAGATATGCGCATACAGTTACTACGGCTTTGATTACAGTCCGTATTTCATGGTCGTCGTGGCCGCCATTCTGGCCGCCGTCCCTGGCGCGTACCTGGGGAAAAAGCTGTTGCACCGGATCCCCGAAGACCGGTTCAGGCTCATATTCAGCCTCATCATGACCTGTTTTGCGCTGAGATTGCTCTACCGCGCCTGGGTCCTGGTCTGAAATGTGGGTCAGGCTCGTCAGCAGCGGGCCAGGTTGAGTATATTGTCCGACAATGACTGCGCCCGAGCCCGGTCATGGGTGCTGAAGATGACAGTCCTGGCGCGGCCATCCCGTTGCGCATCGATCCAGGCTTCGATCTCGCCGACGGTGACCTCGTCCAGGTAGGTGAACGGCTCATCCATGATGACGACATCGGGTTGCGGCGCGAGGGCGCGGGCCAGCGCCACCTTTTGGATTTCACCGCCCGACAGCTTGCCGGCATCCCGGTCCAACAACGAGGTAACACCCAGTTCCCGGGCCACGGCTTCCACGGCTGCATCAATGGCGCCACGCCGCGCCCCCCGGAACTTCAACCCCAGGCCGATATTATCCCGCACAGACATTTTCATGAGGTAGGGTTTCTGCTGAACGTATCCCACCTGGCGGCGTAACAGCGCAGTCCTGGTTGCGGACGCCGGCTCGCCGCGGAACAGGATCGTGCCCGCATCGGGTTTGCGCAAGAACGCCAGTATGTCGAACAGCGTGCTTTTACCGGAACCGTTGGGACCGACGACAGCGATTACCTGGTTGTAGCCGATAAGCAGTTGCTCCAAGTCCAGCGCTTTCCGGCCGCTGTAAGAGAAGGCAAGCTTGGAGATTCGGTACAGGTAGTCCATCACAGAACCTGCGTCAACCCATGGCCTGGAAGCGTTGTACCACGAAATTTACCAGGAACGCGGTCGCCAGCAACAGTATCCCCAACGCCAGCGCGAACTCGAATTCACCCTTGCTGGTTTCCAGCGCAATCGCAGTCGTCATGGTGCGGGTAAAACCTTCGATATTGCCGCCCAACATCATTGCGATACCCACTTCGCCGATGGCCCGGCCAAAACCGGCAACCATTGCGGCAGCCAGCGCATATCTCACTTCGTTCACATAGATTGCGCACTGCTGCAAGGTGGATGCGCCCAGGGCCTGGCTGGTGGGCAGCAGCCGCGGGTCGGCCCCGGAGGCCGCGGCAATGGACAGGTTCCAGATAATCGGCAGTATCAACAGCGTCTGGCCGATGATGATGGCGCTGATCGTATACAACAGCCCCAGGTGGCCCAAGGCTCCCTGTCTCGTCAGCAGGCCATACAGCAACAGGCCCACCACCACCGTGGGCAGGGCCATCAGGGTATTCAGCATCTGCTGCAACAGGCGCTTGCCGGGAAATTCCTTCAGCACCACCAGGATGCCCAGGGGGATGCCGAACAGCGATGCCAGCGCCACCGCAACCACCGATATCTGCAGCGAAGTCCAAACGACCGTATAGATTTCCCGGTCAAAACTGACAATCAGCGCCAGTGCCGCGCTGAACGCGGCGGAAAAGAAATCCATCGTAACTTCAGGAGGCAGTGAGTCCCAGGATCGCCAGCAACAACGCGATCAACGCCAGCACAAAGGCAAACGCGGACCGTTGCTGCGCCCGCTGCAGGGACTCGGCCAGCGCCTCGTTCTGACGCGCAAGCTGCTCGATGAGCCGGAGCTGCTCGACACTGGCTTGATCCATCGAGTCCAGGCGCGCCTGCAGCCTGCCGATCACTTCTTCCAGGTTGTCCAGCGTAACCGGCACCTGTTCGGCGGGCGCGTGCGTGTTCTGTTCCCGCTCCCTGATTAAATCGACCAGCTTGCCGGCTGCCTGGATGATCACGGGGGCGGAATTCAGCAGCGTACCGATGGTAAAAGGATTCATGAACTTTTTAATCACTCTGATTTCTAACTTAAGGAATTACACGCAAGTGCGCTTGAAAAATTTTATCTCATCCCCATTTTTTATACCAGTAACACAGTTAACCCGAACAACCCCTTTGGAGGTGACAACATGGTCAGATTATTTACAAGTCCGGTTGACAGCCTTTTGTCATTGCAGAAATCGCTGTCGGATACGATGCTGAGCGACTGGTTCGGTTCAGGGCTCAGCAGCCGCGGCGGTTTCCCACCGATCAACATTTTCCAGGTGGACGGCGAGTACGCAATCATTGCTGAACTGCCCGGCGTCAACAAGGACAGTATCGATATCGATGTCCAACGCAACCGCGTCAGGATTTCAGGCAATAAGGAAGTGAATTACGGTGAAGGCACCAGCCTGCACCGGCGTGAACGGCAGACCGGTGCGTTTGACCGCACCTTTGCCACGCCGTTTGAAATAGATGCTGAAAAGGTCAAGGCCGATTACCGTGACGGTATCCTGGCGCTGTCCTTGCCACGCGCCGAGCAGGACAAGCCGCGCTCTATCAGTATTTCCTGAGGCGTTATTTCAGCAAGCTCTGAACAAGTCCATAACTACGATCCAATATTTCAGGTAGGAGGTTATCATGGCAAAGAATCAAGATTTAACTCCGCAAGAGAAGAAAGAACTCGATGCAAAGGAGGAAAAGACCTATGCCGGCAAATTTTACATTCCCGGCACCGACATTTTCGAGAGTGGTGATGCAATCACCATGGCGATGGAAATGCCCGGCGTGAGCCGAGACAATATCGACATCAAACTGGAGAAGCGCCAGCTTTCGGTCCAGGGCCAAATCGATTTCGATAACTATACCGACTTCAAGCCGGTCTACACGGAATATAATGTCGGCCACTTCAGTCGCAATTTTACCCTGTCAAGCGAGATCGACACGGATAATATCAAGGCAAACGTCGCCGACGGTGTACTGACACTGGTACTGCCGAAAGCGAAGGAAACCCAGCTCAGGAAGATCCAGGTCAACTGACCGGGAGCCTGCCCGATGCCGGTAACCGGCCCCGACGCAGAGGCGCACTGGTGCGTCTCTGCGTTAAGCCGTACAATACCCGTTAAATGTCGAACAAATCCGAGATTCTCAGGCTCAAGTCCTTTATCTCACGTCATATCATAGGCCAGCAGAAGCTGGTGGACAGGCTGCTCTTGGCGCTGCTTGCAGACGGACACCTGCTGGTCGAGGGTGCGCCGGGGCTGGCCAAGACCCGCGCCATCAAGGTGCTGGGTGACGCCATTGAGGCCGATTTCCACCGGGTGCAGTTCACGCCCGACCTGCTGCCCGCCGACCTGACCGGCACCGAGATCTACCGGCCCCAGGACGGTTCATTCCAGTTCCAGCGCGGACCGCTGTTCCACAACCTTGTGCTAGCAGATGAAGTGAACCGGGCGCCGGCCAAGGTCCAATCCGCATTGCTGGAAGCCATGGCCGAGCGGCAGGTCACCGTAGGCAGAGAAACCTACCCGCTGCCGCAGTTGTACCTGGTGATGGCAACCCAGAATCCCATCGAGCAGGAAGGCACGTATCCCCTGCCCGAGGCACAGCTCGACCGGTTCCTGCTGCACGTGGAAATCACCTACCCGGAAGCGGCTGAAGAGCGCGCAATCCTGGAGCTCGCCCGGCAGGAGGCCCGGCAGGGTTACGAACCGGCGCAATCCTCGGCGGTATCACAGGACGCGATTTTTGCCGCCCGTGACGAGGCCCTGAATACCTACATGGCGGACAACCTGGAACAATACCTGGTCCAATTGGTGCTGGCCACACGCAGTCCGGATGCATACGGGGACGACCTGGCCCGTTGGCTGCAATATGGCGCCAGCCCGCGGGCAACCATTGCCCTGGACCGTTGCGCCCGCGTCCATGCGTGGCTTGATGATCGGGATTTTGTCGGGCCGGAGGATGTCCAGGCTGTGGCCGGAGATGTGTTACGCCACCGGCTGATCCTGAACTACGAGGCGGAAGCCGAAGGCATCACCACCGACCATGTGACCGGCGAGTTGATCAGCCGCATCGCAGTCCCCTGACAGCATTATGCAGGCAACCCCCCCTGCCTCCGTTGCAGACCCGGTGCGGGTATCCGTGCCGGACCTGGTGGGTCTGAGCCAGGCCGCCGCCTCTATCCGGATGGGGCGCGGCAGGATATTGTCCAGACAAAGCGGAGATTACCAGTCACCGTTCCGGGGCCGGGGTATGGAGTTCGACGAGTCCAGGTTATACCAACCCGGCGACGATATCCGTAATATTGACTGGCGGGTGACGGCCAGGACCGGCAAGACCCACACGAAACTCTTTCGCGAGGAGCGCGAGCGCCCGGTATTTGTCTGGATTGACTTGCGCAGGCCCATGCACTTCGCCACCCGCGGCAGGTATAAATCGGTCCTGGCCGCGCAACTCGCAGCGCTGATTGCCTGGAGCGCGCTGAACAATGGGGACCGGGTCGGGGGAGTAATATTTTCCGAACAGGAACACCATGAACTGAAACCCCAGCGCGGCAGAACCGCGGCGCTGCGCTTGATCAACCGTATTGTCAATGATGTGGCCTGGTCGCCGCAAGCAACAGCAGGGGGCGACCGGCAGTCGTTGGAGCATGCCTTGCAGCGCCTGCAGCGGGTGGCGCGGCCGGGCAGCCTGATCTTCCTGATCAGCGATTTTCGCGAACTCGAATCCGACGCGGAGATTCCCCTGGCGAGACTGTGCCGGCACAACGAGGTTGGAATGCTGTTCGTGTACGACCGGCTTGAGCAGGAGCTGCCACCGCCCGGCCGTTACCGGGTCAGCGATGCCGGTCGGGAGTTCATGCTGGATACCTCGGACAGTCACCTGGCGATGCAGCACCGGAAACAGTTCCGCGAACGTATGCACAGGTTGCGCCAGCTTGCGGTCGCCAACAGGATGCTGTTGCTGCCCTGCAGGACTGACGCCGAACCACTGACCTTATTGATGAGCGGGCTGAAAGCGGGAAAACTCAAAACCCCCGCAGCGTGATCCGATGCAGACTCCCTTTCTTCCGACTGATCCATCGACCCTGCCGCTGAGGGAAATCCATCTCCCCGAGAGTGTCGGCTGGTGGCCGCCGGCGCCCGGATGGTGGCTCCTGCCGGTGCTGCTGATACTGGGGCTGGCCGCAGCCTGGTACGGTCGTCACCTGTACCGGCAACACAACTATTCCGCGATCAGCATGGCCCGAAAGGAACTAGCCAAAATACGTTCCCGTTATGCCTCCGACCAGGATGCTGGCGATTGTGTCCGGGCCGTTTCCGGCCTGTTGCGGCGCGTGAGCATCAGTGTCTTCCCCAGGGTAGAGAGCGCCGGACTCACGGGCGCCGACTGGCTCGCATTTTTGCGTTCGGAACATGAAGAACGGAACAGACAGGTTGAGATACCGGATCATATCGGCAAGTTGTTGCTCGAAGCGCCATACCGCCGGCAGGTAGCTCATGAGGAGGTTGAAGACCTGATCGGCTTCTGCTCGGACTGGATCGAAGCCGTGCCCCGAAATTCTCGCCGGGCGCTGCGATGATAGGGTTTGAATGGCCCTGGCTGGCGCTGTTGTTGCCGTTGCCGTATTTGGTTTACCGTTACGCGCGGCCCTGGAATGCAGCAACGGGTTCTGCATTACGGGTGCCGTTTCTTGATGATTTTGTCGAACCCGAACCGGATACGGTAAAACAAGTCCGCACCTGGCCCCTGTGGCTGGCGCTGGCGGTATGGATCCTGCTGGTGCTGTCCGCGATGCGCCCGCAATGGCTGGGTGAACTGGTCGAGGTCCCAATCAGCGGCCGGGAACTGATGCTGGCAATCGACCTGTCTGGCAGTATGGAACAGCAGGATTTTGTCCTCGGCGGCAGGCGTATTGACCGGCTCACGGCCACCAAGCGGGTTGCCGGTGATTTCATTGAGCGCCGGGTAGGCGACCGCATCGGCCTCATCCTGTTCGGGGAACAGGCCTACCTGCAGGCGCCGCTCACGTTTGACCGTAAAACAGTGAGCACGCTGTTGTCCGAAGCCGTGATCGGGCTTGCCGGCAAGGCGACCGCCATCGGCGATGCGATTGGGCTGGCGGTGAAGCGCCTGCGTGAGCGCGCCGCAAGCCAGCGGGTGCTGGTACTGTTGACGGACGGCGCCAACACCGCCGGCGTGGTGGACCCGCTATCCGCGGCGCAACTGGCTAGCCGCGAGGGCCTGAAAATTTATACTGTCGGCATCGGCGCAACGGAACTGCTTGAACGCACGCTGTTCGGGACCCGCAGGAGCAATCCGTCGGCGGACCTCGATGAAGCGGCCCTGAGGGAGATTGCCGAACTGACCGGCGGCGCTTATTTCCGCGCCCGCGACCTGGATGAACTTGAACGCATCTATGCCCTGATAGATGAAATGGAACCCATCGAACAGGAACCGAAGCAGTATCGGCCGCGTAAAGCCCTGTATTATTGGCCCCTGGCCGCGGCGCTCGTGCTCGGCGCGATCCTGGGACTGGCCCGGGTTTCCCACAGGTCGGCTTGGAGATAAGCCGGATCGTGAGGCCTTCAGACACGCGAAACTGGTATGAAATCCAGGGCTTGAACCGGGTAGTCTTTGAATATGATTGATTTGGACTTGTTTCACTTTTTGCGGCCGCAATGGTTCATTGCCCTGGCGCCGCTGGCGTTGCTGATTTGGTTCATGTTCTTCAGGAAAGGCGCGCAGAGCAACTGGGAAACAGTGGTCGACCCGCGTCTGCTGCCGCACATTCTGGTCCGTGGCGCGGGCAGACCGCGGCGCACGGCGATCATACTGACCCTGACAGGCGGACTGTTGGGCATTCTGGCGCTGGCAGGCCCGGCCTGGGACAAATTGCCGCAACCGGTATTCACCTCTCAGGATGCGCTGGTTATCGCATTGGACCTGACGCGTTCGATGAATGCCAACGATGTGTCCCCGAGCAGGCTGGAGCGGGCGCGCTACAAGATCAGCGATATCCTGGATCAGCGCCGGGAAGGACAGACGGCCTTGCTGGTTTATGCCGGGGACGCGTTTACGGTTACACCTCTGACTGATGACGCGGCAACCATCAAGTCGCAGTTGAACGCGCTCAGCCCCGGCATTATGCCGGCAACCGGCAACCGCGCCGACAAGGCCATTGACCTGGCGTCGGACCTGCTCAAACAAGCCGGTATGCGCCGCGGCCATACGCTGCTGATCACCGATGATGCGAACCTGGATGACGCCGGGGACCGCGCGGCAGCGCTGCGCAACGCCGGTTATCGCCTGTCCGTACTGGGTGTCGGCACGCGCCATGGCGCGCCGGTGTTGCTGCCAGACGGCGGCTTCCTGCAAGACCGAAGCGGCGACATCGTGATCCCCGTTCTCGATGAACGCGCGTTGCGCGCGCTGGCTGACTCCGGTGGCGGTATTTATGCGCGTGTGAGCAAGGATGATCAAGACATTACGCGCTTGAGCGGGTTCTTCGCCGCCGCGCGGCCCGGCGGCGAGCAGGCAGACTCCGATATCACTGCCGATGTCTGGCGTGAGCAAGGCCCCTGGCTGGTATTGGGTCTGCTGCCCTTGGGCGCGCTGCTGTTCCGGCGTGGTATGGTCCTGGCGCTGGCGTTGCTTGTGTTTCCCTCTATTGATCCGGCACAGGCGTTCGACTGGGAGAGTTTGTGGTTGCGCAAAGACCAGCAGGGACAGCGCGCTATGGTTGACGGAGATTATGCAACCGCCGCCGGTTTGTTCAATGACCCTGCGTGGAAAGCCGCCGCACAACACCGGAGCGGGAATTACCAGGGCGCCATCGATAGTCTGGAGGCGCTTGACGATACGCTAAGCCATTACAACAGGGGCAACGCGCTGGCCCGACTGGGGCGCTACCAGGAGGCCATTGCCGCTTACGACCGGACCCTGGCCGAGCAGCCGGATCACGCCGACGCATTATTCAACAAAGAATTGCTGGAACAAGAGCTGGCGCAGCAACAGCAACAACCGCAACAGAATCAGGGACAGCAGGACCAGGAAGCGAGCCAACAGACCGGGCAAGAATCCGAAGCGGGGAACGGCGAACAGGATCAGCAATCGCAACAGGATCAGCAACAGGCCGGGCAGGATCAGCAACAACAGTCCCGGTCTCCTCAGGCAGGAGAAAAGCAGGAGCACGAAGACCGGAGTGAAACCCCGCAACCGGAAACAGGTGAGCAGGCGCAACAGCAGCCACAACCTGAACAGGGCCGGCAGGGGAGGGAGCAAACCATGGCCGAGGCCGCGGCGCAGAAGACTGCCGAGGAACAGCAGGCCACCGAGCAGTGGTTACGGCGGATACCGGACGACCCATCGGGGCTGCTGCGGAGAAAATTCCGTTATCAGTACCAGCAGCGCAACTATGAGAACAACGGTGATGAACAGAGTTGGTAAAGCAAGCGGTGCAGACAACGCCGGCTCGCAGTTGAAACGCAGCCTCTGCCCGCTGCTACTTCTTATATTGCCGGTAATCTCCGGGTGGGTGGGCGCGGCAACCATTACCGTCCAAACAGATCGGAACCCGGCCGTGTTGCAGGAATCCTTCCGGCTGATCTTCGAAGCCAGCGGCGATGTGGACGGCGATCCCGATTTCACCCCACTGGAGAAAGATTTCCAGGTGCTGTCCACAAGTACCAGTACCAGCATGAGTATCGTCAATACCCGAATCACCCGTACCAAGCAGTGGCAACTGACCCTGATGCCGCGAACCGCCGGCAACCTGGTCATCCCCGCGATCGCTTTCGGCAAGGATGAAAGCCCGCAGACTTCGCTGACGGTCATACAGGCGGGCGCCGGCGCGGCAGGTCAGGACGCGCCGGATATATTCATAAAGGTAGAGGCAGTTCCCGCTTCGGTTTACGTCCAATCGCAAGTGATTTATACGCTAAAGCTGTATCGCGCCGTCGCCACGTCCAATGATACCTTATCCGAACCTGTGTTCAGCCGGGGTAGCGCGATCATTGAACTGCTGGATGCGGGCCGGAGTTATGATACGTTTGTTGAAGGCAGGCGTTACCGCGTATTTCAAAGAAGCTTCGCAATCTATCCGCAGGTCAGCGGCAACCTGCTGATCGAACCTCTGCGCTTTCAGGGACAATTGGCGCCTGCTTCGCAGTTCAGTCTCGACCCCTTCGGCGCCGGAGCAAGGACGCTGGTAAGGCAATCGGAAGCTGTCGAGTTGCAGGTCAAGCCAGTCCCAACCACTTATCAGGCCAGGCACTGGTTGCCTGCGACTGACGTGAAAATCACCGAGAAGTGGTCAAAAAACCCGCTTGAGTTGTTGTCCAATGAACCGGCAACCCGCACTTTGACGTTGACTGCGCAGGGATTGACCGGAAGCCAGTTGCCGGAGCTCCGGGATCTGCTGCCTGACAGTTTCAGACAATATCCCGACCAGCCGGCGCTGGATAATTGGAGGACGGCCGCTGGCATGACAGGGGTAAGGGTACAGAAAAATGCGATCATTCCGGGGCAGCCGGGCGAATACATGCTGCCGGAACTCTCGCTGCCATGGTGGAACACGGCGACGCAGACGCTGGAATATGCGGTACTGCCGGAACGGCGCGTGCGGGTCGCGGCAGCCGCTCCCGATGCCGCTCTGGACATGCCGGAATTGCCTGCTCCGGATATCGGCGCGCAGGTACCAGGGCAGGCGGCGCCGGAATCGGAAACATCCGGCGCTGATGCAACGGACGCCTCTCCCGGCATATCGACCTGGCAATGGCTTGCCGGCATCCTGGGTATTGGCTGGCTGGTTACCGTTGGTTATTTTCTGCAAGACCGCAGGCGCGCGCGGGCAGCGAATCCCCGGCCGCACACAGAGCATCTCAGAACCGCGCGCAAAGCCCTCAAACAGGCCTGCCGGGATAATGATCCGCAACAGGCAAAAACAGCGCTGCTGAACTGGGCGAGCGCGCGCCCGCACGGGCCGCCAGCCGCGAGCCTGGGCGAGCTCGAGCGGCAAAGCGGCGGCAGCTTGGCAACTGAAATACGCGCTCTGTCGCGCCGGTTGTATTCCCGCGATGCTGAGGAGCGCTGGCGCGGCGAATCGCTGTGGCAGGCATTCCTGGACGAAGAAAAGTCGACCGTTGCCGAAACGGCCCCGGAGCGCGGTAAGCTGGAACCGTTGTTCAGGTTATAGCTTGACGAACTTCATGGTCATCCGGTCACTTTCGCCGATGGCGGCATACTTCTCCCTGTCTTCGTCGCCCAGACGATAGGTCGGCGGCAAGGTCCAGACGCCTTCGGGATGGTCTTTGGTGTCCTTCGGGTTGGCGTTGATCTCTGATTTATCAACCAGTTCGAAACCGGTGTCTTCCAGCAGCCGGATCAGGTAACTTTCCGGCACGTAGCCGCGTTCGGCGGTTTCTTTTGCATCACTCCCGGCCTCGGCGCGGTGCTGCACTACTCCCAGGATGCCGCCGGGCTTCAATACCCGGTACAGCGCCTGGTACACGTCCTCGACCCCACCAAACCGGATCCAGTTATGGGTGTTGCGGAACGTAAGCGCCATATCGAAACTTTCATCCTCGAAGTCCGCCAGATACCCGTTTCCATTGAACACCCCGACCACCACTTTCCCATAGATGTCCGGCTGCTGTTCAAACTTTTCGATCATACCGTTGTGCAGGTTGCGCAGGAATTCGACCGAATGTTCAGGGCCGAAGCTGGCGACCGCGAGCAAACCATCATCCTTGAGGTAAGGCGCCAGTATCTCCGTATACCAGCCGGCGCCGGGCAGGATTTCCAGCGCCTGCGTATCCGGTTTGATACCAAAGAATGTCAGCGTGTCATAGGGATGACGATAAACGTCCCGAGCGACATTTTTTGCATCCCTATGTTCCGAGGCGAGCGCTTTCTCCAGCAGGTCGCCCTCTTGTTCGGCACAACCCGGAAGCGCCAGCGATAATATTAATAACAGGACTGGAATGCGCATGGTGTGTTCTCCTTGGAGTGTCATGAACGGTATTGCATCAGCATAACATGCTCCGTCATTATAGAAAATGGGAATTGTTATATGACGTCGCGAAACGTCCGCGAGGTTTTTTTAATCAGCTCCCAGGCCTGTTCCACATGTTCCAGTTCGGTGTTGGACTGGCCGATGCAGATACGTAGCGCGAAGCGATCATTCAGCCTGGTGTGAGTGAGGAAAATTTTGCCGCTCTCGTTGAGTTCATCCATGATGCGCTTGTTAAGCTCGTCGCTGCCCCGGTGTCGGAAACAGATCAGGTTGAACGGCGCCGGCGCAACAATTTCAAAATCGGAGTCTGCTTCGATCCACCCCGCCAGCTTACGCGTCAGTTCGATATGCCGGCGGATATGGTGTTGCAGCCCCTCCACCCCGTAGTAACGCAGCACGAACCAGAGCTTGAGCGCGCGGAAGCGGCGACCCAGCGGCACCTGCCAGTCCCGGTAATCGAACACCGCACCGCTGGTCGTCGCCTCGTTCAGCAGGTACTCCGGCAGGATCGACAACGCGTTGATCAAGGCAGCCCGGTCGGCCACCCAGAAACACGAGCAATCGAAGTTGGTGAACATCCATTTATGCGGATTAAAGCTGTAGCTGTCGGTGTGCTCGATACCGTCATGCAGGTAATGGTATTCAGGGCAGATGACCGCCGTGCCGGACATCGCCGCGTCCACATGGAACCATAAGCCTTCGTCCGCGCAAATCCTGCCGATCTCCGCGATCGGGTCAAGCGCATTGGATGAGGTGGTGCCCAGGGTGGCGCAGGCGAATATGGGCCGCAGTCCGGCAGCCTTGTCGGCCTTGATTTGCTGTGCCAGCCTGCCCGCGTCCAGGGCAAAGTGCGCATCTGTTTCAATCTGCCGCAGGTTGGCGCGCCCCAGGCCGGCGATACCCATGGCCTTCTCCAGAGAGGAATGGGTCTGGGTTGAGCAATATGCAATCTGTTTACCGTCGCAGCCCTCGCGGTTGGTACGCAGCCCGGAGTCCCGCTCGCGCGCGGCCAGCAATGCGCACAGGATCGCGCTGGAGGCAGTGTCCTGGATTACGCCGCCGCCCGCGGCCGTTGAACGGTACTTGTCAGGCAGTCCCAACAGGTCTGCCAACCAGTCCAGCACCCGGGTCTCAAGCTCGGTGCAGGCGGGGCTTGTTGACCATAACATGCCTTGCACGCCGAGTCCGGAAGACAGCAGGTCGCCCAGGATCGCCGGTCCCGAGGTATTGGCTGGAAAATACGCATAAAAGTGGGGGGATTGCCAATGGGTGACACCGGGCAGGATTTTATCCTCCACATCCCGCAGGATTGCTGCGAACTCTTCGCCTTGTGCCGGCGCCGCGGCCGGGAGCGACTCTTCGATCTTGCCTGGCTGCACTCGTGACAACACCGGGTAGCGGTCCACTTTTTCGTAGTAATCGGCTATCCAGTCGATCATCTCCTTGCCGTGACGGCGGAAGTCCTCGACGGACATATGGTAACTGGATTTACTCATCGGTAACGCAACCAAGCGAGGCGGACTTTACACTGCGGATATACTTGTATAAAGCGCCGCGTTTCGTCTTGTACTCGGGCATAACCCATTCCGCCTTGCGCTGTGCCAGCTCCTCGTTGCTCAGGTCCACGCTTATCTGGTTGGTCTTGGCGTTGATGGTAACCATATCCCCGTTCTTGATCAGCGCAAGAGGCCCGCCCTCCTGGGCCTCCGGCACCACGTGGCCGATGATAAACCCGTGTGACCCGCCGGAAAAACGGCCGTCGGTGATCATCGCAACATCATTTCCCAGACCGGCGCCCATGATGGCGGAGGTCGGGGTCAGCATTTCCGGCATGCCGGGCCCTCCCTTCGGACCTTCGTAACGGATAACGACGGCATCGCCTTTGCCGATTTGATCCTGTTCCAACGCAGCCAGCATATCTTCTTCCGAGTCGAATACTTTGGCGGGCCCGCTGAAGAGTTCGCCTTCCTTGCCGGTGATCTTGGCCACCGCGCCCCCGGGGGCCAGGTTGCCTCGAAGGATGCGGATATGGCCGGTGCGCTTGAAAGGCTTGTCCAGCGGCCGTATCACGTCCTGCCCCGCGTCCAGCGGCGGCAGTCCGGCCAGGTTTTCAGCAATAGTTTTTCCGGTAACCGTCATGCAACTCCCGTCGATCAGGTCGTGCTCCAGCAGGTATTTCATGACCCCCGGTACGCCGCCGACCTTGTGCAGGTCCTCCATCACGTAGCGGCCGCTGGGTTTGAGGTCCGCCAGGTATGGTGTGCGGTCGCTGACGGCCTGGAATGCGTCGATATCCAGTGTTACGTCGACGGACCGGGCCATCGCAATCAGGTGCAACACCGCGTTGGTTGAACCGCCGAGCGCCGTGACCACAACCATCGCGTTCTCGAACGCGGCGCGGGTCATGATGTCGCGCGGTTTAAGGTTCAGTTCCAGCAGATGTTTTATCGCCGCGCCGGCCTGCAGGCATTCTTCCAGCTTCTGCGGGTCAACCGCGGGCGTGGAAGAACTGTACGGTAACGACATTCCCAGCGCCTCGATTGCAGAGGCCATGGTATTGGCGGTGTACATGCCGCCGCAGGCGCCTGGTCCGGGACAGGCGGAGCGTACTATCGCGCTGCGGTTACTGTCGTCAATGCGCCCGGAGATGAATTCGCCGTAGCTTTGGAACGCGGAAATGATATCCACTTTATTGCCGTCGTGGTAGCCGGGCTTGATGGTGCCGCCGTAGATCATCAGCGCAGGACGATTAAGTCGGCCCATGGCCATGATGCAGCCGGGCATGTTCTTATCGCAACCCGGGATGGAGATGTTGGCGTCGTACCACTGGGCGCTCATCATGGTTTCGATGGAATCTGCGATCAGGTCCCGCGACTGCAGCGAAAAACTCATGCCTTCCGTGCCCATCGAAATCGCATCGCTGACGCCGACTGTATTGAAGCGCATCCCCACCAGGTCCTGGGCATCCACGCCCTGCTTGGCCTTGGCCGCGAGGTCGAGCAAGTGCATATTACAGGTATTGCCCTCAAACCAGACACTGGCAATGCCTACCTGGGCCTTGGCCATGTCTTTTTCTGTCATACCGGTGCCGTACAACATGGCCTGTGACGCGCCCTGGGATTTTTCTTGAGTTACCCTTGCGCTGTAACGATTCAATGGTTCAGACATAATGCTATTCCTGTATGTGTGTTGATGCTGTAGTTATTCTATGGTTTCGGTTTAGGGTGAACGGGAAAAGTGAACGGGAAAAGTCTATTAAATTATATTTATCTGCGTTACTCTGCACCCTATTATGATAACACTCCCTGCATTCAAAGAGTCCTTTGCCGCGCTGGTGGCGGCGCCGACAGTCAGCAGCATCGACCCGGCTTATGATCAAAGCAACGCGCCGGCAGTGGATTTGCTTGCGAACTGGTTTGCCGACCTGGGCTTTCGCATTGAGATCATGCCGGTTGACAAGGCTGCCGGCAAGGTCAACCTGATCGCCAGCCTGGGCAGCGGAAGTGGCGGCCTGGTGTTGTCCGGGCATACCGACACGGTGCCGTTTACGGAAGCGGCATGGCATCAGGACCCGTTCCGGCTGACGGAAAAGGACGGGCGGTATTATGGTTTGGGTGTGACGGATATGAAATGTTTTTTCCCCATCATCATGCAGGCGCTGCAAGCGCTGGACCTGAAAAAGATCAAGCGGCCGCTGCTGCTGCTGGCTACCTGCGATGAAGAAAGTACGATGGCCGGCGCCAGGGCGCTGGTGGATATGGACCGGGGCTTTGGCCGCTACGCGCTGATCGGCGAGCCAACAGGTTTACAGCCGATCAACATGCACAAGGGCGGGTTTACCGAGGCCATCACTCTGAAAGGCCAGGCCGGACATGCCAGCGACCCGTCCCTGGGCAATAATGCGATAGAAGGCATGCATCAGGTCATCGCCGCCCTGTTTTCCTGGCGAGAGCGCTTGCAAGACGCGTATGTTAACGACCGTTTCAATGTGGCGACACCGACGCTGAATTTTGGCGTCATTCGAGGTGGCGACAATCCCAACCGCATCTGCGCCGAATGTGAGCTGAAGGTGGATATCAGGATATTGCCGGGCATGAGCATTGATGACATGCGCAAGCGGCTGCGCCTAACAGTCACCGATGCGGTCGCGGACAGCGGCCTTGGATTGGCGTTCGGGCGCAGCTTTGCCGGCATAGCGCCGTTTCAGACCGACCCCGACAGCGAGATTGTCAAGGTTGCGGAAAAACTCACCGGCCATGCCGCCGGGTCAGTCAATTTCGGTACGGAAGGGCCATTTCTGAATTCCCTGGGGATGGACACCGTGGTGCTGGGTCCGGGGGATATCGACCAGGCGCACCAGGCGAATGAGTATATAGAGCAAAGCCGCATCCCGGTAATGCAGCGTGTGCTGCAACAGGTGATTACGCATTTCTGTATGTAACAGTGATGTATGCACAGGGTAATCATGGATAAGGCGCAATTCGTAAACTGGTTTCGTTCGGCTTCGCCGTACATTCGCATACACCGGGACAAGACTTTTGTTGTGCAGGTGGGCGACCCGGTATTGCGCGGCCCGGGTTTTGTTTCCCTCGCACATGATCTGGCGTTGCTCAGCAGCCTGGGTATCCGGTTGGCGCTGGTTTACGGCGCGCGCACCGCGATTGATGCCAGTCTTGCCGGCAGAAAACTGGCCTCCAACTACCACGATGGAATCCGGATCACCGATACGAACGCGATGGGTGTGGTCAAGGAGGTGGCCGGACGCCTGCTGCTGGAGATACAGGCCAAGCTGTCCATGGGTATGGGCAATACGCCCATGTCCAATGCCGCGATCGGGGTGAATACCGGCAATTATGTCACGGCCAAACCGTTGGGAGTAATCGGCGGGGTGGACTATCAGCTCACCGGTAAAGTCCGCAGCATTGATACGCAGGCCATGAGCGCCGGGCTGAACGGCGGTGAAATCATCATCCTGCCCCCGCTCGGCTACTCTGTTACCGGGGAAGCCTATAACCTGTCCGCCGCCGCGCTCGCCGCGGACGCGGCCGTTGCCTTGCAGGCGGACAAGCTGATCTACCTGGTGGAAGCCGGCGACCTGTCCTCACTGACGGGCGGGGGCCAGGTCAGCCAGTTGAACCGGGATCAGGCCCGGGCATTGTTGGACCGTTTGGATGACGGTTCGGCTGCCAGCGAATATCTGCAACACGCGTTGGAAGCGAGCATCAACGGTGTAGACCGGGTGCACCTGCTCAACCGGGAGGAAGACGGCGCGCTACTCAATGAATTGTTTACCCGCGACGGTTCGGGCCTGATGATCAGCGCGTCCGCATACGATGAGATGCGTCGGGCCGGTAGCGATGACATTGCGGGCATCCTGGACTTGATCAAACCGCACGAGCTGCAAGGCGTGTTGGTTACACGTTCCAGGGAAAAACTGGAACTGGAGGTGGATCGTTTTACCATCCTGTTGCGCGATGGGGTCATCATCGGCTGTGTCGGCCTGTATCCCTACCCCGATGACGGCGTGGCGGAGCTGGCCTGCCTAGTGGCGCATCCGGAGTATCGTGGACGCGGTTTGGGAGACAGCTTGCTTGACGCGGCGGTGAAAGAAGCGCAACAGCAGGAGATAAACCGCTTGTTCGTGCTTACCACACAGACAACGCAGTGGTTTGTGGAGCGGGGTTTTACCGAGACCTCGCTGGAAAGCCTGCCGGTAGAAAAACAGGCGTTGTATAACTACCAGCGTAACGCCAGGATTCTGATCAGAGAGTTAGGGAAACTCTGAACAAGTCCATCCTGGACTTGTCAGTCGCTTCATCTCACCGGGCCGATCGCAGTTTTGCTGCCGTCCGGGTGCAGGCGCATAATCGTGTCATTTTCCACGATGATCGCGTCATAGCCTAGCTTGCGTTTTCTTTCCAGTTCGTTGGTGACTGCCCGATGCAGGCAATCCATTATGAATATTGTATGCTCGTCCAGCTCTCCAGGAGATGCGATGTTATAGGACATTTCCTGTTCTGAGATTTTGTCAATACCATCAGGCGGTTCTTCGAATATGGTTTGCTCAGAAATATTGGCTTCTCCCTTGATTGCTGTGAACAGCGCTTGATTTTTGATTATAACATTTTCTTCCAGTCGCCGAAATATCAGTTTTCTCTCCGGCGTCGAATTGTCATGACACCTGACTTCAGTGCAAACCGGGCCATAATGAACCAGCAGGTTGCGCAAGCTCCTGGCATAACGCCTTTGGATGTCTTTTGCGGGAATGTTATGCCCGCCTTGCCGGACGCGTTCCCGGACGCGTTTTAACGATGTTTCAATGCCGGGTATCCACAAGTAGATGAGGCTGACCCGCCAACCGTCTTCCAGCATGCGCCGAATCCTGGGCAGGTGAGACCCACCGGAAAGCGTTGTCTCAAATGCAAAATTCTCTCTTTTGACGATCGCGCGCTCGATTTCCGCAAGAAACAGTTTGCCTGCCTCAAGCTGCTTGGTTTCCGCTGCAAACGGCGCCAGGCCTGATGCGATCATATCGGCATTCAGGAAAATACGGCAATCAATACTTGGAAGGTAGTCCATGGCGAAAGTGGTTTTCCCTGCGCCATTCGGTCCGGCAATAATCGTGCAACTTGGTCTCTTCATGACAGCCCGAAAATCTCACCAATTGATGCGATGATCGCTGAGGATTTTTTGATGCGCTCCATCCGTGGGGCGCCCCCTTCGGGCATCCTTCGGATGTCCAAATCCGCTCCAGGCGGATTTGTGCGTCAGTACGCGGGCGCTCGTGACCGAAACCATAGTGGTGCTTCTGGTTGAGGGAACATGTGCCCGCTAACGCAAAAAAGACCAGCGAGGGCGCATCAAGCGCAGTGTGTAATGGCAACATACTCGGCAGATTATCATAACTCATTGACAGCAAACATCTATCCGATGCTGACAAGCGAATTGGTGAGATATTCGGGCTAATCCCTGTTTTTTTGGCTATCATACGCCTTCCCGCATCGAAAAGCGACTCTTCTGGCAGGAAATCCGGATTAGTTTCCTGATGAGTAACGTTTGAATAAAGGTGTGGTTTTTTCCTCAAAACCGGCGCCGGTGCGGCGTATGAAACAGGCGGCGAGGCCTTGCTGCAAGGCCAGTGCAAAACCCTCGTCCGGCCCCAGCGCCAGCAGGCCGGTTGCCCAGGCATCAGCCAGCATGGCCGATGGGTGCAGCACCGTCACCGACGCAAGTTCGTGACTGACCGGGCGGCCGCTGCGCGGGTCGATCGTATGCGAATAACGGTTTCGTTCATGCTCGAAAAAATTCCGGTAATCACCGGAAGTCGCCATAGCCATGTTGTCCAGTCGGATCGCCCGGCGCACGCCGCGTTGCCCGGCAATGGGTTGTTCGATACCGATTCGCCACGGTACTTGTGCGCTGTTCACACCGCGAGCGCGGATTTCCCCACCGATTTCCACCAGATAGTTGCCCAGTTGCAGCCCGTCCAGGTACTCGGCAACCCGATCCACACCGTAGCCTTTGGCAATCGCGGAGAGGTCGATATAAATCCCGTCATGGGCTTTATTCAGGGTCAAAGCCGACGGGTCCAATTGCAGTTTTTCATAGCCGACCAGGGCTGATGCCAGGCGAACCTGTTCATCCGTCGGCACAGTGAAATCCTGGTCGGGACCGAAGCCCCACAGGTTGACCACGGGACCGATGGTGACGTCGAATGCGCCCTGCGTCAATCGGCTGATCCTGCTGGCCGCGTGTAACACGTGCATCAGTGACGGACTCACCGGGGTCCGGCTGCCGCTGCGCGCCGCGTTAATCATTGACAGTTCGGAATCCGGCAGGTAAGTGGACATCTCCCGGTTGACCCGGTCGAGAATGGCGCCGATTTGCGCTTGCAGTTGCCGCCTCGGCCGTGGCAGCGCGTCGGCATTCACCAGCACGGACCAGCTTGTGCCCATCGTGAGGCCGGTGAATTCATGGGGTTCAGGCGGTCGCTCGGACCCGCATGACGCCGTCAGCAATAAACAGGCAATGATCGGCAGGAAGTAACGCAACGGGGCGGTCCCGTTACATCGCGGCTGATTTCCGCTCGCTGTTATCCGTTCGCCGGCCCGCCGGCATTGAGTGCCGGAAGTAGGGAATCACCAGTTCAATATCTCCCTGCATATGTTTGCGCTTCACGCGGTTCCAGTAGTCAGCCGTGAGCAGGTCGCCATGAACCTCCAGGAACAAGGTGCGCAAACCCGCGTCCATGGACAGGAACTTGATGAATTCTTCCGGGAATATATCGTTCTTGTTAACGTGAAACCACACGTCTGAACGCATCAGGTTTTCGTCATCGTCGCTGTCGGGGATATCGCGGAAGTCGCACTCGGTAACCAGCGCTACTTCATCGTAATCGTAGAAGACGACCCGCCGATGCCGGGTCACGCCGAAGTTCTTGAGCAGCAGGTCACCGGGGAAGATATTGGTATTGGCCAGGTCCTTGATGGTCTGTCCGTAGTCCAGTATGGCTTCGTTGGCGTCCGCGCTCGTGACTTCCTTCAGGTACAGGTTCAGTGGCCGCACACGACGCTCGATATAGACGTGATCGATAATTAACTTATCCTTGTCGATGCGCACGGTCTCCGCCGCTTCACTGAGCAGTTCTTCCAGCAAGGCATCATCGAAACGGTTTACCGGGAACTCCAGGTTGCGGAATTCCTGGGTATCGATCAAGCGGCCCGCCCGATCATGCTGGGACACCAGCCGGTACTTGTTCTGCACTTCCTCCCTGGTAATGGTCTTGGGATAGCCGAAATTGTCGCGGATAATCTTGAACACCAGGTCGTAGGAAGGCAGGGTGAATACCAGCATTACCAGACCCTTATCGCCCTCGGCATGCACAAACCGGTCATCCGTTTGTTGCAGGTGATGTGAGAAAATGCGGTGACGTTCGGTCTTGCCCTGGCGCAGCCTGCCCAACACCGTGTACAGTTCGTCGATCGGCTTGGCCGGCAGGATGGAGTTCAGGAAGTGTACTGCGCCGATAACGGAATGCGGGTTGGCAAAGTAATAGGATCGGGTATAACTGAATACGATACTGACTTCTTCCTCAGACAACAGCACTGCGTCCACCTCGATGCCGCGGGCGGAATTTTTCAGGGCGATGATAATGGGGTTAACATGGTCCTGTTGGATGGTGCGGCCGATAAGATAGGCCCGGGCGGATTGAAAAAACGCCGAATTGATGAATTCAAATCTCAGAAAGTCACCGTGATGCTTCAGGTTCGCCTGAAAATAGCGTTGGATCTGCTGGCTGATGCTTGCGGAATCCGCGTTGATGTCCCTGTAGGGGACTTTGAATGCGAAGTCATCAAGAATGGTTTTGAATGTCTTGTCAAGTGAACCCCAGTAGGGGTAGCGGTTCAGGGTCAGGGTCTCCAGCGGATTGAAGCCCTCGTCCGGCGCCGAGGATACGAATTCGAGATCCGGGTCTATGCCCACCGTATCGAATATGCGCCGGATGATGGAATTGAAGAATGTCTTCATGAACCCGGCATCCGGCACGTTATACAGGCGCTCACCAAAATACCTGCGGGCGCTGTTCCAGAGCCGGCGGTCTGTTACCCTCGGTCCCAGGTTCTTGCGCAGCGAGATGACGATGCGGCGAACGGATTTTTCATAGAGTTCGACCCGTTCGGATATATCCTGCTGGTGCCCGCCCCAGTCCTGCTGTTCGAAGCGGCGTCGGGCGCGTTCCGTGATGCGCGTGAAGTTCTCGTTATATTTCAGGAATCCTTCGTAAATAAATTCCGAGATGCGGGCGATGGTCTGTTTGCGTTGCTCGGACAAGGGAGGCATGCCTCGTTACATGTTGGCAATCATTGCCTGGCCGAATTCGCTGCAGCTTACCTTGTTCGCGCCCTCCATCAACCGGGCAAAGTCATAGGTCACGGTTTTGGAGGATATGGTATTGTCCATACCGGAAATCACCAGGTCCGCCGCTTCCGTCCAGCCCATGTAGCGCAGCATCATCTCGCCGGAGAGAACCAGGGACCCCGGGTTGACCTTGTCTTGGTTCGCATACTTGGGCGCGGTGCCGTGCGTTGCTTCGAATACCGCGTGGCCGGTGTCGTAGTTGATGTTGCCGCCCGGCGCGATGCCGATGCCGCCGACCTGTGCCGCCAGCGCGTCGGACAGGTAGTCGCCGTTGAGGTTCATGGTCGCGATCACGTCAAATTCTCTGGGTCGGGTCAGCACCTGTTGCAGGGTGATGTCGGCAATCGCGTCCTTGATGAGTATTTTGCCGCCTGCCAGCGCCTCCTCCTGCTCCTTGTTGGCCGCCTCCGAGCCTTTTTCCGCGCGGGTGCGTTCCCATTGGTCCCAGGTATAGGTCTGCTGCGGAAAGGTGTTTTCAGCCAGTTCATACCCCCAGTTGCGAAACGCCCCCTCGGTGTATTTCATGATGTTGCCCTTGTGGACGAACGTCACGCTTTTGCGCTTGTTGTCCATCGCATAGCGGATAGCGGCCTGGACCAGACGCCCTGTGCCCTCCCGGGAGATCGGCTTGATGCCGATGCCGGTGGTATCCGGGAAACGGATTTTCCGGTAATAGTTCGGAAACGCCTCTTGCAGGAGCTCAAGAAACTTTCGGTTGTCTTCGCTGCCTTGCTCGAATTCTATGCCGGCATAGATGTCTTCGGTATTTTCACGGAAGATCACCATGTCCACATCCTGCGGGTTCCTGGTCGGCGATGGCACGCCCTTGAACCAGCGCACCGGGCGCAGGCACACATACAGGTCCAGGATCTGGCGCAGGGCGACATTAAGCGAGCGAATACCGCCCCCGATAGGGGTGGTCAGCGGCCCTTTGATGGCGACCAGGTACTCCCGGCAGCGGTCAAGGGTATCCTCAGGCAGCCAGGAACCGGTGAGTTCGTTGGCCTTCTCCCCGGCGAGTACCTCCAGCCAACAGATCTCGCGCTTGCCGCCGTAGGCTTTGGCCACCGCGGCGTCAAGCACCTGTTTGGATGCGCGCCAGACATCCGGACCTATACCGTCGCCTTCAATAAACGGAATCACCGGGTTGTCGGGGACCTGTAATCGGCCGTTCTCAATGGTTATTTTTTGCCCTTCGGGGGGTAGCGAACTCGCTGCGGTAGCCACTTCTTTAAATCTCCTTAGTCTGTAAATTTTTGCTATAGCTTATCATATCTTTGTGCAATGCTGCTTACGCCAGCGGCGGCGGGTTTGACGTGAATGGCACAGCGCTCGGGTTGGTTAGTACAATTTACCCGAATTCCCGAGGCTGAAAATCCGCCTGGTTGATGATACTGGCGCTGCTCCCCGTTGCCCGGATAACAAACAATCCCTGCCGCTCCGCATGGACATCGGCGGATTGCTCCACCCGCAGGTATGCGAGTGCGCCATAGATCTGTTTGCCCCGAAAAACCGGTTCGTGTTCCGTAAATTTCGCCAGCTTATCCAGAAAGTGGGTTACATCCCGGGCATACATCGTAGTCTTTACTTCCACTACGACCACCACCCCGCTGTTGATAGCGAGGATGTCATACTCGTAATGTTCTCCATTGCGCCGGCCTTTTATGTTGTTGTACGTCGACCTTACGTCTATCTGCCGCGCTTTTAACAAGGCCACCAGGTCGCCCTCCACCAGGCTCTCCATCAGCTTGCCCCATTGCCCGGTGAACATGCCTTCCAGCTTTTTCATCCGTTTATCTATACGGCGGTCAGTTTCCTTCATTTGCCGGTCAGTTTCTTTGATTGATTGTCGGGTTTCTTTGATTGATTCCCTGGTTTGTTTGAATAACTGCTCGGTTTTCCGCATCTCCCGGGAAACTTCCCTCTGCTCTTCAGATACCGTTCGCAGGATTTTCCAGATCTCTTCGGATGTGGCAGGTTGTTGATTCGGGTTGGATTCCATGTGTACCTTCTCCTGTTCAGAAATGACAAGATCGAGAATAACAGGAAGTCCGGAAGCCGTCAAAGTTATTTGTTGCTAACACACCGATCGATGAATTCCCGCCCGGTCATCACGTCGCCGAATTGCTGGATAATGGTTTCCAGCGTGGCCTGGTGCTCGCGATCGGACAGGGTCGAGCAGCAGTCCTCTACCAGTACCACATTGAAGTCCATGTCAAAAGCGTTGCGCGCGGCAGACTCACAGCAGATGTTGGTTTTCGTACCGGCAATCAGCAGGGTGTCGATGGCGCGGCTACGCAAAACCCGTTCCAATTGCGATGCGCCGGGAGTGAGGCAGCCATAGCGATTCTTCACCAGGTGGATATCGCGCGCGTCGGGTTCGAGTTCGCGCCACAGTTTGCCGCCTTCCTGTCCCGGCGCCATGTACTGCATGGTGCGCTCGCGCACCTCGCCGGAAACCATGTTGTTGAAGAAATTTTCCCATTCCGACTTGCCGCCGTTGCAGTGAAATTCGCTGACTATCCAGATCACATCGCCGCCCCGCTCGCGCAGTTCCCGCGCCAGCCGATTGATATTTCCGACCGTACCGCGACTGGCAGCCACCTCGGCCGGCGCCCCCGGCTTGCAGAACGCGTTCTGCATGTCGATGACCAGCAGCGCGCACCGGGTCGGATCGAAGCTGTCGTAGAGATGAAACTGCCCGCGCCGTTTCATCACCCGTTCAACAATCTCTTGGCTTATTCCAATGTTATGCATTTCACATTACCTTTTCGGTAGATATTGATTAATCCTCGTGGATAAATAACCTGTCGCGCAGGTACGGATCGCCCGGTATGGCGGTTTCCGTATCCAGCAGCGCCCCACAGATGGGACAGCAGAACGAGCGCAGCATGACCTCGCCGCCGCTGGCGTAAGGCCCGCCCAAGGACTGCATGGGCGTTTCCTGGCGCGCGGCGTCTTGCTTCCAATCGCTACTGCCATTACCAGGCGCCCCGCCGCAGCGCCGGCACGCGGGCTGGGGGTTTGCGCCAGTGGCTGCCGGCGCGCCGTTTTTCCGGCGCAGCAGCAATCTGTCCCGCCTCTCTTGTGTCAATGTCTCATCGGGTTCTCCCGTGTCGGGGTCTATAACGACACCGTACACGGTTTGCGCAAATTCTTGTGAAGTCAGCCCTTCTCGCACATCCCTGGCCACTTCTGCCGGAGGGCGCCACAACGGGTCGCCATAACCGCCGCCGCCGTTCCACCGCACATACAAGGCGTCTTCACCCATTAACGGGAATACACCCCAGTCCACGCTTTGTTGCGCGCCATTCCCGGTTTTTACCTTGTCATCGTCTGTCGCCGCCTTATCGTTGCTAATCCGAATATAGGCGTTTGGCGAACCGGGAAAGCCGCCGGCCAATCCCTCGCTCATGGGGAACTTCGAACCTTTGCCTGAGACCACGTAGTGAATGCCTCCGTCTGGCGCGTCATGGGGCACGAAGGACAATTCCATGCCCACGCCGCCGCGGTAGCGTCCCGGACCGCCGGAATCTCTCAGCCGCCGGCGGTACAGGTAGCGGATCGGAAACGTATATTCAACCGTCTCCACATTGGCCATGCGCGAGATCGGGTTCGGGATTTCGCCGCCCACCTCGATGCCGTCTGCCCAGGCTCGGGCGCCTCCGGCGCCGGCGAAGGTTTCGGTCAGAATGCCTATCGCTTGTTTGTTGTGCTGATTCTGTCCGAACAGGAACACTGCGAAATGATTGGCGTGCCACACAGCCGAGGCTTCCGCGGCATATTTTTCGCTGGCGTTGAGCAGTTTGCCGAGAGTAGTGCAGGCTGCGTTGTTGACGGACTGTATGGCGCCCACGGTGGCGACGGAAACCGGCGCCGGACGCGTACAATTCACGATGGAGCCTTCTGGCGCGATCATGGTAATGGGACTGATCACGCCCTCATTCCAGGTGATGTCATAGCACAGCAACGGGAACAGGGGCGCAAACAGGCCGCCCAGGGAGGCCCACCTGGTACAATTGATGGCGTGGCGGCTTTGCGCGCTGGACCCGGTGAAATCGAAACACAGCGTATCATCCTGCTTGGTCATGGTCAGTTCGACCCGGTAGGTCTCATCCTGCACACTCAGGTACTGGCGCGCTTGCCATTGCCCGTCGGGCAGTTCGCGCAGGCGCGCGCGTAGTTTTTCTTCAGACTTGGCGATCAGCGTTTTACAGGTTTCATCGACGGTCGCAAACCCGTATTTTTGAATCAGCGCGAGCATCCGCTCTCGGGCGACATTGTTGCAGGCGATCATGGAGTTCAGGTCCAGCGCCACCATGTCCGGGGAGCGCACCATGTTGAGGAAGGTATCCATGATAGCCCGATTTATCTCACCTTTTTCCACCAGCCTCAGCCCTGGCGAGCTGAAACCTTCCGTGTAGATGTTTTCCGCATCCGGGCAGAAGCCGCCGGGATTGGTGGCGCCGATGTCATACACATGCACAAAACAAGCGCTCCAGGCCACCAGTTCCCCCTGGTAATGGATAGGCGCCACAAGGTAGACATCCGAGGTATGCAGAGCTGCCGTATAGGGATCGTTGAGCAGAAACACGTCTCCGGCGTGGATGTCGCCCCGGAAGCGCCGAATGATTGATTTGCAGGCTTCCGCGGCGCTGGTCAGGTGGTGCAGAAAACCGACGCCGCCCATGAGCAGAGAGCCGTCCGCGCGATACAGGGACACCATCAGGTCGTGTCCCTCATTGGTGATGGCGCTGCCGGACACGTTTTTCAGGGTAATCACGGCCTCATCCACGACCCGGAACAAGCGGTGGCGAATAATCGAAAAAGTGATCGGATCAATCATTTCACGTCAATGATAATATTTCTGTGCCCATCCATGAACCCCTGTTGTTCGTCCTGGACCACTATTGTCGTGATCGGCGTATGAATCACTGCCGGACCATCGATGATATTACCCGGAAGCAGTTTCTCAAAATCAAAGACGACAGCTTCAGTCAGGCTGTCATGGCCGTTGACAAAAATTCTGCGCCGCCCGGCGCGGGCCGCGTCGGGAGAGCTCCCGGCAAGCGTTTGCTCGGCGACCTGAGGGCGGTCTATTTTGCCGGCGGCGCTGAGCCGGAACCGGGTCATCTCGATCCCCGCGTCACGGTAGGCGGAACCTTTCCCGTAGCGGCTTTCATAGAGCGATTCAAAATCCTTGACCAGTTGTTGCGCGCCGTCTTCATCCAGCGGCGTCGCCGCGTGTACCGGAGTGACGACTTCGTGCACCTGCATCGCGTAACGGAACCCGACCGACCACTTAAAGCGCATTTTCTCCTCGGAAAACCCCTCCTCTTTCAACAGTTGTGCCGCCGCGTTCAGCATAGGTTGATAAATGGCATTGATCTCCTCGGCCGGGCAGGGCGCAGACTTGGTCAGGGTCACGCTGTAATCGTGTATGACATCGGCGCTGGCCAGCCCGAAGGCGCAGTTTACCGATGCGGTATATGGCACGACGATTCGCCGCAGGCCCAGTTCCCCGACAAACGCGCTCGCCAGGATGGGACAGGCGCCGCCGAACGCGTGCAGCGCGAAATCCCGCGGGTCCAGACCCTGCTCGACGGTGATCTTATGAATCAGGTCAATAGCCTGCGCGTTCGCCACGCGCAAAATACCAATGGCAGCCTGCTCCAAGGACAGGCCGAGCGGGTCTGCGATCTGTTCCTGGAACAGGCGCGCGGTATTTTCCACATCCAGGGTCATGGCGCCGCTCAGGAAACGTTGCGGGTCGATATAACCCAGCAGTAGCAATACGTCAGTTAACGTGGGTTGTGTCCCGCCGAGTCCGTAACAGATCGGGCCCGGCGCCGCCCCTGCGCTCTGCGGTCCAACCAGGGGCGCCCCGGTGTCTTCCTCCAATGTGATCAGGCTGCCGCCACCGGCGCCGATGGACGCCACTTCGATCTTTGGCGCAGTGTAGTGGAACCGGTCTATCAGAGGTTCCCTGGCGTATTCGAGCTCGCCATCCTGGATGATTCCCACCTTGAAGGTGGTGCCGCCCATGTCCGCGGCGATGATGTTGCTGTCGCCCATCAGGTCACCGAGAAACTTGCTGCCGATGACGCCGGCGACCGGCCCGCATTCCACCATATTCACTGCCCGCCCGGCAGCTTGTTGCGCTGGGATGAGGCCGCCGTAGCCTTGCATGACCAGCACCGGTCCCTGGTAGTTGAACTCGCCCAGCAGTCTTTGCAGGTCGTTGATATAGTTGCTGACTACCTGTCCGGCATAAGCGTTGATCACGGTAGTGGAGGTGCGCTCGTACTCGCCGGGGACCGGCGCTACCTCGCTGCTGATTGACACGTGGATGTCCGGATTGCGCGCCTTGATGATGGCGCGTATCCGCTGTTCATGCGCGGGGTTTGCAAAAGACCACAACAGCGCCACCGCCATGGATTCGACCTGCTGTTCATCGATGAGGTAGGCAACGGCCTGTTCAACATCGTCCTCGTCCAGTTCTTGGATGACCGCGCCCTTATAATCCACCCGTTCGGTCACGCCCCGGATCAGACTGTGCGGCGTCAGCGGCGCCGGCCTGTTCGTCGCGACCGGATGTTTAAGTCCCTCTTCCGACAGTCCCGACCAGCGCCCGTAAGCGCCCCGGGTAACCAGCAGGGTATCCTCGAAACCGGCAGTAGTGATCAGCCCGGTGCGGGCGCCCTTGCGCTCCAGCAAGGTATTGTCAACCACGGTGGAGCCGTGGATGAACAAGGTGGTTTGCCGAAAAATATCTTCCAACTCCACCTGCATGATATCAGCCGCCGAACGGACGGAAGCAATAACGCCATCGGCAAAATCCGGCGGTGTGGACAACGCTTTGCCGATGAATACCGAGCGCCCGTCCTCAACGATGACCGTATCGGTACAGGTGCCGCCCACATCGGTAGCAACGACGAAAGACATTTCAATCAGGTTTCAAATATTGATGCTTTTGCAGGGATAGGCTGCTTTATCTGCTCAGCTCTCCATGCCGATGGAAAATAACCGTTCCAGATCGTGGCGCGAGTAGGTCTTGAAGGCGATCATGGTCTCGGTATTTTCGATGCCTTCAATGTCTACCATGCGGCTGGTAACCATGTCGGCGATGGCCTCGTTGGTCTCGACCCGGAGGATGCCGACAATATCGTAACTGCCGCCCACGGAGTACACCTCGGAAAATTCCGGCAGGCCCGCCAGGGCCTCGGCCACTTCGTTGATCCTGCCGTGAAGGGTATTGATTAACACGATTGCTGTAACCATTTAATTCACCTGTAAGTCATTAACATTCAATCATGAGGGCGCCTCAAAAATCAGTAGACAAGCGCGCCACAGGCGCGCATTATCAGTCAGTCATCGCCCGCAGTTTATGCCGCTGGATCTTGCCGGTCTGGGTCTTCGGGAGTTCCGTCCTGAAATCTACCAGCCTCGGGTACTTATAGGGCGCGATAGTCTGTTTTGCGAACTCCTGCAACTCGCCGGCTAGCTGTTCCGATGCTTGGAAACCCGCGGCCAGGACGATGAAGGCTTTAACGATCATGCCTCGGGCTTCATCCGGAATGCCGACGACGCCGCATTCGCTGACGGCCGGGTGCGGCAGCAGCGCTGCTTCCACTTCCGCCCCTGAGATGTTGTAACCGGAAGAGATGATCATGTCGTCAGTGCGCCCCTGGTACCAGACATAACCGTCCTCATCCATGGCACAGATGTCCCCGGTCAGATTCCAGCCGTTGACCACGTAATTTTTCTGCCGTTCATCGGCCAGGTACTTGCAACCGGTCGGGCCTTTTACCGCCATGCGTCCCAGCGTTCCGGGCGGCGCCGGTTGGTCATCATCGCCTAGGATACAGGCCTGGTAGCCGGGCAGCGCTTTACCGGTCGCGCCCTCACGAATATCGTCTCCGGTGGCGGAGACGAAGATATGGATCATTTCTGTAGAGCCGAGCCCGTCGATCATCCGGATTCCGGTAGCCGCCAGCCATTCCTGGTAGGTGGGAAGAGGCAGTTTTTCTCCTGCGCTGATGGTTTTTTTCAGGCTGCTCAAATCGAAATCATCCAGGCGGTCCAACAGGACGCGGTAGGCTGTCGGCGCGCTGGAGCAAATGGTGGCGCCGAAGCTCTCTATCGCTTTGCCCAGTTCCGGCGGCGGCGCAGCTTCAAGCAGCGCAACGCTTGCGCCTGCATACAGGGGCAGACCTGCAAGCATCCCCAGACCGAAGGTGAATGCAAGTGGCGGGCTACCGATAAAGATGTCATCCGCCGCCGGCCGGACAGTATAAGTCCCGACACAAACGCACATGGCCATGATATCGCGCTGGAAATGGACCGTGCCCTTGGGCAGACCGGTGGTGCCGCTGGTGAAGGCGATGATGGCCGGATCGTCAGCGGCGGTATCGACCGGTTCGAAAGTAGTTGCTTTTGCAGCCATGAGCCGCTCCAGCTCCGCGCCCGCGCCGGCCATTCCCGAGCCGTTGAATTGTGCCACTCGTCGCACGAACCCGGTGGTTTGCAGAGCGCCGGACAACTCCTCCATCAGACGCTCATCACACAGAGCGAATTGAACTTGCGCCTTGTTGATGATTGGTTCCAGTTCCAGTTTGCGCAGCATAGGCATGGTGGCGACCGCTACCCCGCCGGCCTTGATCACGCCGAGCCAACAGGCAACCAACATTGGGTTATTGGCAGATCGCAACAGCACGCGGTTGCCCGGCACAAGACCTATGTCATCGACCAGCACATGCGCGATCCGGTTGGAGCGCTCATACAATTCCTGGTAGCTCCAGACCTCGTTGTGCGTTAGGATGGCATTGTTTGCGCCAAAGCCCTGGGCGATCTTTTTATCGAGCAGCTCTGCCGCGCTGTTCAGGCGCGCCGGAAACTGCAATGCGTCTGTGCTGAACACAAACTCGGGCAACAATTCGGGTTGCGGCAGGTTATCCCTGACGAAAGTGTCCACATGGCTGGTAGGATTATTCATGTTGTGTAGTCCCCCGATAGGATATTATATAGAAGCTCTGAACAAGTCCAAGTCCATCCTGTACTTGTCAGAGCGCATAACAAAACCCATAAAATAAATTCTTCAATTGAGCAATCGCACAACCGGGGTCTTCAAACCATGACATTCGAACTCCCAGACATCGATGGATTGAAACGCCTGGCCGCCGGGCTGGACCTGCCTTTAGATGATCCCAAAGCACGGCTGTTGTTGGACTACCTCAAACCGTTTGCCGCGGGTTATAACTATATTGATCGGCGCCAGGATGAACTGCCGGTATCGCCCTGGGGAGGACGGGATTACCGCTACCCGCGTCCGCATGAGAATCCATTCGGCGCCTGGCTCCTGAAATGCCATATCCAGGGCGCGCCCACAGGCCCGCTATCCGGTAGAAAAGTGGCAGTCAAGGACAATATCTTTGTCGCGGACCTGCCGTTGACCAACGGTTCCGACGCGCTTTCCGACCTGGTGGCCGATTTCGATGCCACCACAGTAGACAGGTTGCTCAATGCCGGCGCGGACATAGTCGGCAAGACAGTATGTGAATACATGTGCCTGTCGGGCGGCAGCGCCACCTCGGCCAACGGTATTGTGCAGAACCCGCGCAAACCGGGCTATTCCACCGGCGGTTCATCTTCAGGTAGCGCGGCGCTGGTCGCGGCCGGGGCAGTGGACATGGCCTTGGGGACCGACCAGGGCGGTTCGGTGCGCATACCCGCCAGTTGGACGGGTGTGGTCGGCATGAAGGCAACCCGTGGCGTGGTTCCCTTCAGCGGCGGCATACCCATGGAGTCGTCAATAGAATACATCGGCCCATTGACACACAATGTGGCCGATAATGCTTTGTTCCTGGAAGTCCTGGCCGATGCCGGGGAGGGTGAACCGCATGATTTTAGCAGCGACCTGGGGAAAAGCGCGTCGGGACTGAAGATCGCCGTTCTGAAGGAAGGTTTCGGTTGGCCGTCTTCCATGGCCGAAGTAGATCGCTGTGTCAGGTCCGCGGGGACCCATTTCGCCGCCCTGGGGGCGACTGTGGATGAGGTTTCGATCCCTGATCACCTGGATGGCCCGGCTCTCTGGGGCGCCGTGGTCACAGATGGCTTCTGGCAGACCTTGAGACTGAACGGGGTGGGGTACAACCATGAGGATATTTACTCTCCGGCCCTGTTTCGGGCCATGCAGGATTGGACTGCCCGCGTTACTGACGCCCCGATCAACGCGCAGTTGCTCTGGCTGCTGGGCCGGCACGTGGAAAGCTATGGAGGGCGCTACTATGCCAAGGCAAAAAATCTGGTCAGCAAGCTGCGGACAAGCTATGACCAGCCCTTGCAGGAATATGACCTGCTCCTGATGCCCACCACGGTGGCGACTGCCGCCGGCAATCCCGGTTCACAGCAAGATGCCAGCGCCGATGACATCATGGCTGCCGCATTCGGCAACACCTTGAACACTTGCCAGTTCAATGCCACCGGTCATCCGGCCATCTCCATTCCCTGCGGCCGCATCGATGGCCTGCCGGTGGGTCTGATGCTGGTGGGTCGCTATTTTGCCGAAAAAACCCTGTACCGGGCCGCTCACGCGTTTGAACAATCATTCGACTGGCGGGCTGGTTCAGCGTTGCCCCGCTAAGGCAATAAGGTAAAATGGCGTTCCATGAAAGCAATCTGCATACCCTACGGCGGATACTGGAGCACGCCGTTTGCCAAGTGGCAGGGCAGTCTGGCCCACTTGCATAGCATTGAATTCGCCGCCCATGTGACCCGGCGCGCGCTCGCCGACTGGGAGCTGGACGGCAGCCAGTTCGATTATGGCGTACTGGGAATGACTATTCCGCAAAAAAGTTGTTTTTACGGCCTGCCCTGGTTGACTGCCATGGCCGGTATCGGCCATGTCGCGGGACCGACCGTGAGTCAAGCCTGTGCCACCAGCGCCCGGGTCATGGCGACCGCATCCCAGGAAATCCAGGCGGGACTGGCCGAATGCGTGCTGGCCGTCACTGCGGACCGGCTCTCCAACGGTCCGCACCTGTACTATCCGGACCCCCTGGGGCCCGGAGGCACGGGGCAGACCGAAGACTGGGTCATGAGCAATTTCAACCAGGACCCCTATGTGAAGTGTGATATGACCCGCACCGCGGAGAATTGCGCGACCAAATGGAATGTGTCCACTGCCGAGCAACACGAGGTCGCGTTGCGGCGCTATGAGCAGTACCAGCAGGCGTTGGAACTTAAGGATGGCATATCATTTCAACAGAGATATATGCTGGCGCCCCTTAATGTGCCGGATAAAAAGTATCGAAAGACCCACTCAATCCTGACGGGCGATGAAGGTGTTGTCGCAACCAGTGTCAAAAAGATGGCCCGGTTGGAGCCAGTACACAAAGGCGGCACCGTCACCTATGCCGGTCAGACCTACCCGGCTGATGGCAACGCCGGCATGATCATCGCCACGGCCGACAGCGCGCGCAGGTTGAGCAGCGATCCGGCAATCCGCATCAGCATCGTCGCGTTCGGCCAGGCCCGGGAAGAGCCGGCCTATATGCCGGCGGCGCCGATCCCGGCGAGCCGGCGCGCCCTGGATCTGGCGGGAATAACAATTCAAGACGTGAAGGCGGTAAAATCGCATAACCCGTTTGCGGTCAATGACATCATTTTTGCCAAAGAAATGGGCATAGACGTAATGACCATGAACAATTACGGCTGTTCGCTGATCTGGGGACATCCACAGGGGCCGACCGGGATGCGCGCGGTGATAGAGCTGATCGAGGAACTCATACTTCTGGGCGGCGGTTACGGCCTGTTCCATGGTTGCGCAGCCGGGGACAGCGCCATGGCGCTTGTCGTGCGCGTGGATTGACAATGGAAGTCGGCCAGCCAACCCAGTCATTGCCCGTGACCTTTCCCACCGTCGTCCACGCGCTGGTGGACGCGGCCACGCGCAGGCCCGAGCAAGAGGCCCTGGCGTTGGGTTCGGAACGGCTCAACTATCAGGAGTACCTGCGCTGCGTGGTCGGCTTCAGTCGGGAGTTCCGGGGGCGCGGCTTGAGCGGATGTCGGATCGCGCTGTTGATGGGAAATTCCATTGATGTATGTATAGCAATGTACGCCATACATGCCGCGCAAGCTGAGGCCGTTCCGTTAAACCCGGTTTATACGACGCAAGAATTGTTGCCCATGTTGGATGACGCCGGGGTATCCGCGCTGGTCTATGATGAGGCGCTTAATGATAGGGTCCAGGGACTCGCCGCTGAATTGCGCATTGAGCATCTGTTTGCCATCGGCCGCGGCAACCGCCTGATCGCATGGCGCCAGCGCGCCAATCTGGACATGCCGGATGACTTGCCGGAGCCAGGCGATCCGGCCACCTTGCAGTTTACCGGGGGCACTACCGGCAGAGCCAAAGGCGCTTGTATCAGCCACCATTCCCTGTCCGTCAACCTGAGCCAGCGCGAGGCGATTTTTCCCACCCGAGACGATGTGGAACGGATGTTGTGCATCATGCCGCTTTTTCATTGTTATGCGGTGTCCATGTGCCTGCATGCCATGGTATATCGGCGCGGCGCCCTGGTAATCCTGCCGCGTTATCATCCCACAGAGGTCGTTGCCGCCCTGGTCAACGAGAAGATCAGCGTGTTCGCCGGCAGCCCCACGGTTTTTACCGGACTGCTGAATTATCCGGACTTTGCCGGAGCCGATTTTTCCAGTTTGTATATCTCCTCTTCCGGGTCGGCGCCTCTGGCGGAAAACATCCTGAACAAATGGGAAACGATCACCGGCACGCCGATACTCGAGGGTTACGGCCAGTCCGAGGCAGGCCCGGTCATATCTTTCAACCCGCTACATGGGATCAGGAAACCAACCTCGGTGGGTATCCCCGTGCCGCAAACACAAATCCAGATAGTTGATCTTGAGACCGGCGAGAAAGTTCTGGAAGCCGGACAAAAAGGCGAGATCCGGGTGGCCGGTCCCCAGGTTATGCGCGGTTACCGCAACCGTCCGGAAGAGACAGCCCAGGCATTGCGCAACGGTTGGTTGTACACCGGTGATATCGGCGAACTGGACGAGGATGGCTACCTGTATATCCGCGGCAGGAAAAAAGAAATGCTGCTGGTATCGGGCTATAACGTTTTTCCCCGGGAAATCGAGGAAATCCTGCATCAGAATCCAAGTGTGAAAGAAGCGGCCGTGGTTGGCAGGACGGATACCTACCGCGGTGAGTTGCCCGTTGCGTTTATCGTCCCTGTTGCGGAGAGCAGCGCGGATGCGGAATCGTTGCAGGGATTTTGCAAGAAAAATCTGGCGCCCTACAAGATTCCGGCGGAGTTCCGCCTGTGTGAAACGTTGCCAAAAACCGTGGTAGGCAAGGTGGACAAAGTCGCCCTGACACAGATGGCAAACGGCGCAACAGGCAACGGGTAACAAAACGTGCGGGGCTATGGCCCGGATTTCTCACCAGGCGATGCGATGATTGCGCCGGATTTTTTGCGCCTGCAGGCGCCTGCGACCGATAGCATAGCCGTAGCTCTGGTTGAGGGAGCACGTGCCCGCAGGCGCAAAAAAGACAAGCAAGGGCGCATCGAGCGCAGTATGTAATGTTGAGATCGCGACCATACTAAAATGACTCATTGACAGCACATATGTTTCAGTTAGCAACGAGCGGCCTGGTGAGAAATCCGGGCTATAATAATCCCGTGTTGATCCAGGGCGCCCGGGAAATGCCGCGCAGGATCGGCATTGTCGGCGCCGGGACCATCGGCCCGGATATCGGTTATTACCTGAAAAGCGCCATCCCTGGCTTGAACCTTGTCTTGATAGATATCAGCCGGGACGCCTTGGACCGGGCCGTGGACAGAATCCATGCCTATGCGGACAAGGGCGTGGCCAGGGGAAAGCTGACTTCCGAGCAGGCAGAGGATGCGCGCCGGCACATCAGCGCTTCTGTGGACTACGACGACCTGACAGGATGCGATTGGGTCATTGAGGCCGCCACGGAAAATCTCGAACTGAAGAAACAGATATTCTCCACAGCGGAAGCCGTTATCGACAGGGAAAGCCTGATTACTTCCAACACCAGTTCCATCCCGGCCAACTTATTGTTTTCGCACCTGCGCTACCCCGATAGGACTACCGTTACCCATTTTTTTGCGCCGGCCTTCCGCAACCCGGTTGTGGAAGTGGTCGACTGGGAAAAAGCCGACCCGGGCCTGCTGCAACTATTACGTTGGCTGTTTTACATGACCGGCAAGACGCCAATCGTCACCCGCGATGTGGTCTGTTTCATGCTCGACCGGATCTTTGACAACTGGTGCAACGAAGCCGGATTACTGCTCGGCCGGGCTACTCCGGCGCAGGTGGATAGCGTGGCCTGCGCTTATGTGCAGGCCGGGCCGTTCTTCGTGCTGAACATGTCCAACGGCAACCCGATCATCATTGAGACAAACTCCCTGCAGGCCGAATTCGAAGGCGCGCATTATCTGCCGGCAGACATCTTCCGGGAAGCGGAAGACAGAAAACGGGTGGCGCCGAACAACGCCTCGACTCACAGCGCGGAAGAAAAATGGGATGAATCCGGAAACTGGTTGACCATCAACCCCGGGGAAACAGCGGACGCGCCGGAGCCGGTGGCGGCGGAAATCCGCGATCGTTTGCTGGGCGTTCTATTCTCCCAGAGTGTGGACATACTGGACCGGGACATCGGCGTCGCCGCGGATCTGGAACTGGGTTGCCGGCTTGCTTTTGCCTTTAGGAAAGGTCCGTTGGAACTGATGCGAGACCTGGGCGAGGATGAAACCCGGCGCGTGCTGACCACATTCACCCGCGCCAGGCCCGGCATGCCCGCGCCGCAACAGCCGCTGCGCGCCTATCAGAGGTTTCGCCGTTTTATCCTTGTGGATGAGTTGGAAGAGGTAAAGATTATCAGTTTGCGCCGTCCGGAAGCCTTGAACGCGCTGCACGAAGAGATGACCGACGAGATCCTGGACCTGATCAATGAATACGAGGATGATCCGGGAGTCGCTGGTTTCATCATTACCGGCTACGGCGTCTCGGCTTTTTGCGCGGGCGCGGATATCGGCAGGTTTCCTGCCATGCTCGGGGACTCGCAACGCAGCGCCGAGTATGCGCGTGCGTGTTCCCGCTTGCTCGTCTGCCTCGACAACTGCAGCAAGCCGGTGGTGGCAGCATTGAACGGCATGGCGCTGGGCGGCGGTCTGGAACTGGCCGTGCGTTGCCACGGGATGGTTGCCACGAACAATACCTGGTTGCAGTTCCCGGAAATCACTCTCGGCATCGCGCCCGGCCTTGGCGCTATGGTCGTTCCCTACCGGCGTTGGCCGGCCGCCGCGCAAGCGTTTCATGGTATGTTGCTAAAGGCGGAGAAGATGGGCGCGTCTGACGCGCGCCGGCTGGGAATTATCGATGAATTGGCAGGGGATCATTCCGACCTGATTCCGGCCGCAATGCGCCGGGTGCGGGAACTGGCGCGGCAACGCCACATGCTGCCCGGCAGTCCTGTGAGTATTGCCGAGCCTGCCGCGTCGGATGAGCCGCCTCACAGCGTCGATGGCGCCGCCCTGAGCCACGCTGTGACGACGATTATTCGCCGCGCGATCATGGATGCCGCCGCCGCTCCCTCGCTTGACGCCGCCCTGGAAACAGGTTACCGCGCATTCGGCGCCAGCGCTTGCACGGCAGCAGCCAGAGAGGGGATCGGCGCGTTCGTTGAAAAAAGAACGCCCGACTTTACCGGGCTCTGATTACAGGGCAAAACCGTATGGAGAGACACATGCAAAACAATCAGGAAAATACCAACCCGGAAGTCTATCACCACCAGGCGGACAACCTGCCGGCCCATAGTTCCCATGACGACGATATCCTGTCGGAGGAGAAAGTCAATGCCTACTGGAACGCCAATCTTCGTCTGTTGCTGATATTGTTGGCGATCTGGTTCACCGTCTCCTACGGTTTCGGCATACTGCTGGTCGACTGGTTGAACCGCTTCAGCCTGTTCGGCTTCCGGCTGGGCTTCTGGTGGGCGCAACAAGGGTCGATATATACATTTGTGATCCTCATTTTCGTCTACGTGGCGCTGATCGGCAGGATCGACCGCAGGTTCGGCGTGGATGACGATGACACCCAGGGAGACTAACAGTGACGCCCCAGATGCTGATCTATATCGTAGTCGCTTTTACGTTTGCCCTGTATATCGGGATTGCCATCTGGTCGAAAGCCGCGTCAACCAGGGATTTCTACGTCGCCGGCGCAGGGGTGCATCCGCTGACCAACGGTATGGCGACTGCGGCGGATTGGATGAGCGCCGGTTCGTTCATTTCCATTGCCGGCATGATCGCCTTCTCGGGTTACGACGGTTCGGTGTACCTGATGGGCTGGACCGGTGGCTATGTCCTGCTTGCGCTGTTGCTGGCTCCGTACCTGCGCAAGTTCGGCCAGTACACCGTGCCGGATTTCATCGGTGAACGCTATTATTCCAGTTCAGCCCGCGTGGTGGCCGTGATCTGCCTGGTATTCATCTGCTTTACCTATGTTGCCGGCCAGATGCGCGGGGTAGGGGTGGTGTTCTCCCGTTTTCTGGAAGTGGAGATCACGACCGGCGTGATCATCGGTATGGCGGTGGTCTTCTTCTATGCGGTGTTGGGCGGAATGAAAGGCATCACCTATACCCAGGTCGCGCAGTATTGCGTGATGATTTTTGCGTACATGGCGCCGGCGATCTTTGTCTCGTTGCTGGTCACCGGCAACCCGGTGCCGCAACTGGGCCTGTCCTCCGAAGTGCTGGACGGATCCGGCCTCAGGGTGTTGGAAAAACTGGACCAGGTGCTGGTGGAGCTGGGCTTTGCCCCCTACACGGAGGGCAGCAAAAGCGCCATCGATGTATTTGCGATTACCCTGGTGCTCATGGCCGGCACAGCCGGATTACCCCATGTTATCGTGCGTTTTTTCACCGTACCCAAGGTGTCCGATGCGCGCAAGTCCGCGGGTTATGCCCTGGTCTTCATTGCGCTGCTATACACGACCGCGCCGGCTCTCGCGGCGTTCTCGCGACTGAACTTCATTGATACGGTGAACAATACAAGCTACCAGGAGGCGCCGTCTTGGGTGAAGACCTGGGAAGATATCGGCCTGGTTGCCTGGCTCGATAAAAACGGGGACGGCAGGATTCAGTATGCCGCCGGCGATGCTTTCGAGGGCGCGCCGGTGTTTATCGAAGGGCAGGGAGAGCATGGGCAGAAACTGGTGGACAACGCGCCGCTGGACAATGTCAACGAGGTTTATGTGGACCGCGATATCATCATGCTGGCCAGCCCCGAAATTGCGGCATTGCCGCCCTGGGTGCTGGCGCTGGTCGCAGCCGGCGCGCTGGCCGCGGCGTTGTCCACCGCGGCCGGCCTGCTGCTGGTGGTGTCGGCATCCGTATCCCATGACCTGCTCAAGAAAACCCTGATGCCGGCTATCAGCGAAAAACAGGAATTGTTCTATGCCCGTACTGCGGCCGCGCTGGCCATCTGTTGTGCCGGCTACCTGGGCATCAATCCGCCGGGTTTCGTCGCCCAGGTGATCGCGTTCGCATTCGGACTTGCCGCCGCATCCCTGTTCCCGGCCATTTTCCTCGGCATTTTTGTGCGCAATATGAACCGGGAGGGCGCGATTGCCGGTATGTTGAGCGGCCTGCTGTTCACTTCGGCGTACATCGTATACTTCAAGTTCATCAACCCCGCGGCCAGCCATCCGGATAACTGGTGGTTCGGCATCTCGCCGGAGGGCATAGGCTGCCTGGGAATGGCGATCAACTTCGCCGTCGCGTTGGCGGTGAGCCGCTTCAGCGCCCCGCCGCCGGAGCAGGTCAAAGCCCTGGTCGACGATGTGCGTATTCCCAGCGGCGCCGGGGTTGCGCATAAACATTAACACGGCATTGTCTCCTTTGTGGAAATAAAATAATGCGCGCATTGACGAACAGGTTCACCGTTGCCGCGTTGTATAAGTTCGTGCGCTTGCCGGATTTTCGCGAGTTGAAGCAGCCGTTGCTGGAACGCTGCCGGGCGCTGGAGCTGAAGGGAACCTTCCTGCTGGCTCCCGAAGGCATCAACGGCGCCGTAGCCGGCAGCAAGGAAGGTATTGCCGGCATCCTGGATTACCTGCGTTCAGATTCCCGTTTTACCGACCTGACGCATAAGAAGTCGCGCGCTGCCAGGATTCCTTTTCACCGCATGAAGGTCAAGCTCAAGCAGGAAATTGTCTCGCTGGGTATCGCGGGTGTTGACCCGATACAACGCCAGGGCAGGCATGTGGAACCGGAAGACTGGAATGCGGAGGTCTCCCGTCCTGACACATTGGTTCTCGACGTTCGCAACGACTATGAAACCGATATTGGTAGTTTTAAAAATGCGAAAAAACCGAATACCGGGACGTTTCGTGAGTTTCCGGATTACGTCAAAAAAAACCTCGACCCGGCGCAACACCCCCGTATCGCGATGTACTGCACCGGCGGGATTCGCTGCGAAAAAGCCTCCTCGTACCTGCTCTCGCAGGGGTTTACAGAAGTCGTGCAGTTACAAGGAGGCATTCTCAACTACCTGGAAAAAGTTGACCACGATAACAGCCGCTGGGAGGGAGAGTGTTTTGTCTTTGACAGCCGGGTTGCGGTCGATCATGAGCTTGCGGAAGGGGATTATGAACAGTGTTACGCCTGCCGCCGGCCGCTGAACCAGGATGACATGGCCTCGGAAAAATACCAGCCCGGGGTATCTTGCCCCCGTTGTTTCGATGCTTTGACGCCGGAACAACGGCAGCGCTTCGGCGAGCGCCGGCGCCAGGTCGAGTTGGCGGAGAGTCGCGGCGAGCAGCATATCGGCACAGCCTGACGGGATCCCCGTCGTTCAACGTGGCGCGCGCGTGGTGAACCGAATATCAGCACAGCCCGGCGAAAACCCGCAGATTTTCCCCGCGCGCCTGGCGCGCCTCTATGACCATGTGAACCATGGCGATTTCTCCGACTGGATTGACGCCATCAATAACCTGCCTGAAATCAGCCCGTCGGCCATCAGCCTTGATGCGGATACCGTTCGTATAGGCGCCGCGACCGATTGCAGCGTATCCCAACGGGAAACCATGCGCCGGCAACTGCGGCGCTTGCTGCCCTGGCGCAAAGGTCCGTTCAACCTGTTTGGCGTGAACATCGACGCAGAATGGCGCGCCGACATGAAATGGCGCCGTTTGCAAGACAGTATTGCCCCATTGTCCGGACGTACCATCCTGGATGTGGGCTGCGGCAACGGCTATTACGGCTGGCGTATGCTGGGGGCCGGCGCTAAGCGGGTGGTGGGAACCGACCCGACTCTGCGTTATGTCATGCAACAGCGCGCCGTCGCAAAATACCTGCCGGATGCTTCGTTCGATATATTGCCGTTCACGCTGGAGGCGCTGGCAGAGACTGTAAACGGTTCCATCCCGGCAGGAACAGGCTTGCGCTCCCATGCTGCGCGCGCCTCTCTTCCTGCAAAGCAGGCGCTCGCACCTTACCTGCAACAACTCGGAATCAGACGAGCAGGCTTCGACACGGTTTTCTCCATGGGTGTGATCTATCATCGGCGCGACCCCGCAGAGCATATCCATGACCTGCTGAGCTTCTTGCGCCCCGGCGGCGAATTGGTACTGGAATCGTTGATCATCGATGAGAAGCATGGCGATGTGCTGAAACCCCGGGGTCGCTATGCCAGGATGAGGAACATCTGGGCCATCCCTTCCATCGCCAAGCTCAAAAGCTGGTTGTCCGACGCCGGCCTCAGATCCATCAAGGTCGCGGATGTGTCTGTCACAACACCAACCGAACAACGGGTCACCGACTGGACCTTCGAGCAATCCCTGTCAGACTTCCTGGACCCGGAAAACCCCCGCCTCACCATTGAAGGCTACCCGGCCCCGCAGCGCGCGATCGTGATTGGCGCAAAATCCTGATTGAGATAAAGTCTCAAAGGAACTCTGACCAAATCAAGAACTCCGACGATGTGAAACAGTTTGCAATAAGTATCAATAGTGATATTATAAACTATGGATGGCATTGAAAAAATAGTGGGACTAATGAGAGAGAATCCCAACGGGGTTCGGTTTAGTGAATTGCAGAATGTATGCGTCCACTATTTTGGCAAGCCGCGACAAAGTAAAGGCAGCCATTGTGTTTATAAAACCCCTTGGCCGGGCGACCCCAGAGTGAACATACAAAATCACAAAGGCAGGGCTAAACCTTACCAGGTCAGACAAGTGTTACGCGCAATTGAGAAATTGGAGACAAATCGTGAAGTCTGAAGTCAAGAAGTATACCTATCGAATTATCTGGTCCGAGGAAGATCAGGAATTTGTCGGCTTATGTGCCGAGTTCCCTGGCCTTAGTTGGTTGGAACCTGATCACGATAATGCCTTAAAAGGTATTCGAGCGCTTGTAAACGAGTGTATTGAAGATATGGTTCGTTCCAAAGAGAACATCCCTGTTCCCATTTCTACCCGACAATACAGTGGAAAATTTATTGTTCGCGTTCCGCCGGAAGTGCACCGTAGTCTTGCGATGGAAGCCGCTGAGTCCGGTGTTAGTTTAAACCGCATAATCAGCGCCAGGCTTGCGCGCTGACAGGATCAGCGCTGAGAGAATGTTTGAAGCCCTGCAGTTTTTGATATAATTGCACCGAAATGGCAACAACGTGCCCGCAGGAGGAATAACATGCCTTTACGAATTGGCGATGAAGCGCCGAACTTCACTGTTGACACCACAGAGGGAACGATCAATTTTCATGACTGGATTGGCGACGGTTACGCGATCCTGTTTTCCCATCCGAAGGATTTTACGCCTGTCTGTACCACGGAACTGGGATATATGGCCGGGCTCAAGCCGGAATTTGATAAACGCAACTGTAAAATTATCGGTTTGAGTATCGATTCCGTCAATGATCATAACGCCTGGTTGAACGATATCGAGGAAACCCAGGGCCACGCGGTGAATTACCCGCTGATAGGCGACAGCAATCTTGAGGTGGCAAAGCTCTATGACATGATCCATCCGAATGCCAGCGGTACCGCAAAGGAGAGGACCCCGGCGGACAATGCCACTATCCGTTCCGTGTTCGTCATCGGTCCGGATAAGCTGATCAAACTGATCATTACTTATCCGATGAGCACCGGCAGAAATTTCGACGAGGTGCTGCGGGTACTGGATTCCATCCAGTTGACCGCCAGGCACAAGGTAGCCACGCCCGTCAACTGGCGCCAGGGCGAGGATGTGATCATCGTGCCCGCAGTATCGGATGAAGCCGCGAAGGAGAAATTCCCCGACGGCTGGAAGGCCCCGAAACCCTACTTGAGGATCGTGCCACAACCGGAGTAGTCAATATACTTTGGGAAACTCTGAGACTTAATCAGAGGGTCCTTAGGCAAAACGAGGAATAACTTATGAGCAGATTATACGGTGATAACCACCGGGCATTGCAGGAACAGTTTGAAACACGCCGACTGGCCGACGCGATCGAGCATGTTGCGATGGAGACCGAGGTGGTCGGTCCGCACAAGGGTTTCATTGAAAGCCGGGATATGTTTTTCCTGAGCACGGTAGACCACAAGGGCAGGCCCACCGTGTCCTATAAAGGCGGCGATCCGGGTTTCGTCAAGGTGGTTGATGACAACACGGTCGTATTTCCCAGCTATGACGGAAACGGCATGTTCCTGTCCATGGGGAATATCAAGGGCAACAAGCATATCGGCATGTTGTTCATCAGTTTTGAAGTCCCGCACCGGTTGCGGTTGCAGGGCGAGGCCACGCTGCATGACGATGACCCGGCCATGGACTGGTACAAGGAAGCCGACCTGATTGTCAGGGTCAACGTATCCGAGATCTTCGTCAACTGCCCGCGCTACGTCCACAAGTACGAGAAGGTCGATCCTTCCAAGTATGTGCCCCGTACCGAATGCGCGACACCGCTGGCCGGCTGGAAACACATCGATATGATCCAGGATGTTCTGCCCACCAGGGACCAGGGGCGCGCGCAGAAAGAAGGCGGCATTATCACCGAGGATGAGTGGAAGATGAAAGTCGCGCAGGGCGACGGATAGCTGTTTTAAAAGCCCTCTGTTGACAGTGTAAGAGCCTGGCGCATCGCCGCGCTTTTTGACAGCACTTCCTCATGTTCCGTCGCCGGGTCGCTGTCGGCCACGATTCCGGCGCCGGCATGATAGCTATAACCGCCGTTTTCGAAGACGATAGTGCGTATCGCGATAGCCTGGTCCATATTGCCGTAATGGTCAAAATACCCCACCGTCCCGCCGTACAGGCCGCGCCGCACCGGTTCGAAACCGTTCAGCAGTTCGATCGCGCGGATTTTCGGCGCGCCAACCAGGGTCCCGGCGGGGAAGGATGCCGCAAATAAATCAAACGCATCCTTGTCTGGCCGTGGCGCGCCGCTGACGCCACTGACGATGTGCATGACATGGCTGTAACGTTCTATGGACAGGTAAGGTTCAACCCGAACCGAACCGGTCGCCGCGATGCGCCCCAGGTCGTTGCGGGCAAGGTCCACCAGCATTACATGCTCGGCGGTTTCTTTGGGGTCGTTGAGCAGGTCTTGTTCCAGTTCCCGGTCTTTTTCAGGCGAACTCCCGCGTGCACGGGTGCCGGCAATAGGCCGCAGCGCGGCCTTGCCGTCCTGTAACTTCACCATGGCTTCGGGCGAGGAACCGGCTATCGTGCGGTCGCCTATCTCGATATAATACATGTAAGGTGATGGGTTAATCAGGCGCAGCGCGCGATAAACCGTGAACGGCTCGAGCTCGGATTCACCGTAAAACCGGTTTGCCAGCACAACCTGGAAGATATCTCCGTCACGTATTTTGTGCTTGGCATCATAGACCAGTTGCATATAGTCATTCCTGGTCAGACTTGCCTTCGCGATGGAACAGGTGTTGTTCGAGTTGGACGCAGGGATCGAGCCGCGTAATGCTGTACTGATCTCCTTCTGCAGGGCCAGCCGTTCCGATTCCGGCCCGGCATGAAGCAACGCCACCCGCCGGGTCAGGTGATCGAACACGAGCAGGGAGCGCGGCGACATGTAACCGGCGCGCGGCTTGAAATCCCTGGCGCTTGTGTTATCGGGAAACTGTTCCAGTTCGTGCACCAGGTCAAAATCGGCATAGCCCACCAGGCCGCCCTGGAATGGGATCTCATCCACCTGGGGGAATAATTTCGGCGTAGCTTGTAATGCCTCCCGCAATGCAGCCAAAACCCCGGCGCGGCCCGAAAGCCGTGATTGCGTCTTGCCGTTAACGGTCAGGGATTGCGGCTCAAGATGCAAGTCCAGCACACTACCCAGCCCCAGGAAAGAAAAACGCGCAACTTGCTCACCGCGTTCCACGCTTTCCAGCAGGAAGCGCGCATCCAGCGGTTTCAGTTTAAGAAAGGCGGATACCGGCGTATCCAGGTCTGCTACTATGTCAAAAGGCGGTTTCATGGGTTCCCCGTGGTTCTTTAATCACCCGTAGCCGGGGACGCGGGCACAAAAAAACCCACCCCTGGCTCAGAGGTGGGTTTGAAAACATTAAACAATAGCGATTAAGCCGTAATCCACCTCCGGATGTGCGGCCACCACCATTGTTTGCGGTTAATTTTCATCATGCCCGCATCATAACCGCAGTTCCGAAACAGGTCAAGTTCAAACGAAATCAGCGCACCCTTATCTTAAATCGGATAAAATCGAGACACCCACGTTTCGAATCAGGATAACCATACACAGCACAGCAAACAGGAGCGCCCCTCCATGCAGGAAACACATAATGATTTACTGAGCCTGAACGGCAAGACCGCCGTGGTAACAGGCGGCGCCGGCGGCATCGGCGCGGCGATATGCCAGACGCTGGCGCGGGCCGGCGCCCATGTCTTCATTCATTACCACTCCAACGAGGCCGGCGCTGTGGGACTGAAAGAGCGGATCAAGCAGTCGGGAGGCGCCGCAACCACCGCCTATGCCGACGTGACCAGCAAGGCGGATGTGGAGAGCCTGTTCGACTCCGTTATCGCGCAAACCGGCAGGGTAGACCTGTTGATCAACAACGCCGGGGTCTACCCGTTGTCACCCTTTCTTGAGATCAGCGAGGCAGAGTATGAGCAGATGATGGACTCTAATGTACGTTCCGTCATGTTGTGCACCCAGGCGTTTGCCGGGCACGTGATAAAGCGAGGAACCGGCGGCGGAGTCGTCAATATCGCGTCGATTGCCGCCAGCGGCGTGATGGATATGCACAGTCATTATTGCGCGTCCAAGAGCGCGGTCGTGATGTTCAGCCGGGCTTCCGCCAGGGAACTGGGCGCGCATAACATCCGTGTCAATACCGTATCCCCCGGCCTCATCTGGCGCGACGGGCTGGATGAGGACTGGCCTGAAGGTGTGGCCCGATACAAACAGGCCGCGGCGCTTAGCGCGGTGGGCCAGGCGGAAGACGTCGCCAATGCCTGCCTGTTCCTGGTTTCTCCGGCAAGCCAGTGGATAACCGGGATTGACCTGATCGTGGACGGCGGCGTGATGACAGACAAACTGTTTTAGTGTTGTATTTCGGAGCCACAGAGAATGCTGAGGTTAAAAGTGTATGAGGCCGGGCTGGCGCCCGCACGCGGGCGATATCAAGGGAGGCACAGTAAACACTGAGTATGGGTTTGCCCCGTAATTTAGCGCAAGTCTGTTATGAAGATTAAAGTAGAAGACATTGCAGCGATTATCGATCACACGCTGCTGGCGTCCGACGCGACACCGGATAAGGTAATACGGCTGTGCCGTGAGGCGGATGAACATGGGTTTTATTCCGTTTGCGTGGCGCCGGTGTACGTCAGACTGGCCCGAGAGAACCTGGCTGAGTCGCCGGTGAAGGTATGCACGGTGGCCGGTTTCCCCAGTGGCATGAGTGAACCGGAAGTGAAGGCGCTGGAGGCGCAACTGGCAATCCGGCAAGGCGCCGACGAAGTGGACATGGTGATGCATATGGGCGCGGCAAAAGAGGGCAACTGGCAACAGGTGGCTGAAGATGTGAAAACCGTGGTCGAGCGCGCCGCGGGATGGCCGATCAAGGTGATCCTGGAGACCTGCTTGTTAACCGACGCGGAAAAGCAACAGGCCTGCGAGGTCTGCGTTGCCGCAGGCGCCGCTTTTGTCAAGACCTCCACCGGCTTCAGCCATGGCGGCGCCACCGAGGCGGATGTCAGGTTGTTACGCGCCGCAGTAGGACCGGACATCGGGGTCAAGGCCAGCGGCGGGATCAGGGATTACGCTACCGCCTGCAGGATGATAGAGGCGGGCGCCACCCGCCTGGGCGCCAGTTCAAGCGTCAAAATCACGGAGAGACTGTGAATACGCCCATTCCCGTAGCGGGCGCATAATCAGTTCCACGCTACTCAGCGCTGTACAATTTACATCTTCCTGGAGCGAACTGCTGGAAGATAATACGAGATACTCAATACTCCCACTCAGCATAAGCAAGCGGCGCGCGCTTGAGCGCTTCTTTATGCAAGCGCCACTGTGGCATGAAGCTGTCCATCAGTTCCCGAAAGCGCGCATTATGGCGGCGTTCGATCAAGTGCGTGAGTTCGTGAACGAGGACGTATTCAAGACATGAGGTTGGTTTCTTGATCAATTCCAGGTTCAACCAGATACGACCGGCCTTGATGTTGCACGAACCCCAGCGGGTTTTCATCTTCTTGATGCGGACCTCGCGCGCACGCACACCGATCTCGGTTTCCCACTTCGTCAACAGCGCCGGCAGTCGGGCCTGAAGTTGGCGCCGATACCATCGATCAACCAGCGCCTCCCGCGCCGCTCTATCTGAACCGTGACGAACCTGTAACGTCATCGTATTGTTATTCGCCAGGCACACACCTGGTCTGCCGGCGCTTTCAAGCACATCCAGCCGATAACGCCGTCCTTCAAAGTAATGGCTTTCGCCAGTGACAAACTCGCGCTGGGACTGGCGTTCCTGCTCGGCAAGTTCCACTTGCTTTCTGTGAATCCATCCCAAGCGATCAACCACGGCCAACCTGATGGCATCGTCATCGAAGCGTAACGGCGCCGCCACCCGCACCCGACCGGATGGCGGGTATACCCCTACATACAGGTGTTTGATGTTCTTGCGGACGACCTCCACAGGTATCCCGCTGATGTCCATGTGCTGGCTCATTGCTTTAGCCCGAAAATCTCACCAATTGATGCGATGATCGCTGAGGATTTTTTGCGTTAGCGGGTGCTCGCGACCGAAAGCATAGTGGTTCTTCTGGTTGAGGGAGCATGTGCCCGCTAACGCAAAAAAGACCAGCGAGGGCGCATCAAGCGCTGTGCGTAATGGCAACATACTCGGCAGATTACCATAACTCATTGACAGCAAACATCTATCTGATGCTAACAAGCGAATTGGTGAGATATTCGGGTTAGTACTCACTTTGGGTCTTCACGCTCGCCGGCGGTGGTCATATCCGTGCGCTCCGACTGAGTGTCCGAAAGCGCAGCCCGTCCCTTGTAGGTAAGCTGATACTTCTGTAGCGGTCGGATCAAGCCCTCCTTGAAGAAAAATTCGCGAATTTCTTCGCGCTTCATCTGTTGGCTGCTTGCGACTTCTTAAGAGCCATCAGTCTCTTATGACGGTGGAGAGATCTGCGTCGATGCCGGAGTTTCGCTTATCGCGGTCTCAAGCGCCAGTTCTATCATTTCCGCAAAGCCGGATTGCCGTTCCTCTGCGCTCAATCTTTTTTCAAGGGTAATATGGTCGCTGACGGTGCAAATGGTCAATGCCCTGGCGCCGAGTTCTGCGGCCAGGCCGTATATGCCGGCAGTCTCCATTTCCGCGCCCAGTACGTTGTATTTCTCCATCAGTTCGAAGACTTCAAGCTCAGGCGTGTAGAACAGGTCGGTGGAGAACACATTGCCGACATGAAACGCAAGTTCTCTTTGTTCGGCAAGGCCTACCGCGGCGCGTAGCATCCGGTAATCTGCGATGGCGGCAAAGTCATGATCTCTGAAGCGGATGCGATTCACCTTTGAATCGGTGCAGGCGCCCATTGCGATAATGATATCCCGCAGTTGCACCGACTTCATCACGGCGCCGCAACTGCCGACCCGTATCAAGCGCTTTACACCGAACTCGTTGATCAGTTCGGCACAGTAAATCGAGCAAGAGGGGATACCGACGCCATGGCCCATCACCGACAGGCGCTGTCCCTTGTAGCTGCCGGTATAGCCCAGCATGCCCCGGACATCATTCACCAAGCGTGGGTTGTCCAGGTAGTTTTCGGCGATGAATTTTGCCCGGAGCGGGTCGCCCGGCATCAGCACGGTTTCGGCAAAATCCCCGGGTTCGGCATTAATATGAGGTGTGGCCATGTGTTCACCCGTGACGAAATTGAACTGGGTGCATGTTGACTAAACCTGCAGGGAAACGAACAGGACTGCCAGCACCGCGCTCATCAGATTGGACAGCGTGCCGGCCAACACCGACATGAAGCCGAGCGCCGCAATGTCCTGGCGCCGTTCCGGGACCAGGCTGCCCATGCCGCCCAGCAAGATGGCGATGGAGGTGAGGTTGGCGAAACCGCACAGGCCGAACGTGATCAATACCTGGGTCTGCGGGCTTAAGGTATCCCTGATTTCACTGAAGCTCAGGTAGGCGATGAATTCACTCATGATGAATTTCTGGCCGATTAGGCTGCCGGCCGCGGCGGCCTCGTGCCAGGGCACGCCCAGCAGCCAGGCCAGCGGCGCCAGCAGTTTGCCGAGAATACCCTGCAGGGTCAGGTCCTCGAGCCCGAACCAGGCGCCGACCCCGCCCAGCAGGCCGTTGATCAGAGCGATCATCGCCACGAACGCGATCAGCATCGCACCGACATTGGCCGCAAGTTTAAGTCCGTCCAGGGTACCGTTGCCGATGGCTTCAAAGACATTCACCACTTTTGCCGGCCCGCTGAATTGTACATGTTCTATGTCCTGCTCAGCATCTTCGGTCTCGGGCTTGATGATCTTGGCCATCAGCAGGCCGCCGGGCGCAGCCATGAAACTGGCCGCGATCAGGTAGCCCAGGTTAATACCCATCGCAGCGTAGGCCGCCATGATGGCGCCGGAGATGGCCGCCATGCCGCCGGTCATCACCGCGAACAACTCCGATCGGGTCAGGTTCTTCAGGTAGGGCCGGATCACCAGCGGCGATTCGCTGTGACCGATGAAGATGTTGGCGACTGCACACATGGATTCGGTCTTGCTGGTGCCGAGCAGTTTATGAATGGCGCCGCCCAGTATCGTTACCAGTTTCTGCATGATGCCCAGGTAATACAGCGTGGACATCAGCGCGGAGAAAAAGATGATCACCGGCAACAGGTGAAAGGCGATGGAAAATCCGCCTTCCTGCTTGGCCAGGTCGCCGAACACGAATTCGCTGCCGACGCGGCCGTAATCGATAACGTTCTGCACGCCCGCGACCATGGTATTGAGAAATGCCTGGCCCGGCGGGAAATAAAGGATCAGGCAGGCGATCGCGGCCTGGGTCAAGAATGCGGGGATAACGGTTTTCAACCTGATTGCGCGCCGGTTTTCGGACAGCAGCAAGGCCAGGGAGATTATCACCGCGATCCCAACAAAACTCATCAGAAACTGCATTTTTATTATTGTCCCCTTTGGTAATTGTTATAAGATACGGGACAATTGGAGGTAAGGCAAAATGAAATCAGCGCAATCCTTAGGTCTCGCAATACTGGTTTGGCTCATTATTGCAGGAAACGGCAACCTATTCGCAGGTGAAATGGACGCCCGACTGTATTTTCAGTCGGTGCGGCGCGACCCGGCTTTGCTGAGAAATTTCCTGTACGGGTTCCCGAAGGGAGGCGAACTGCACAATCACCTGGACGGCGCCATCTATGCGGAAAACTACATCCGCTGGGCAGCCGAGGACGGCAAGTGCATAGACCTTCAAACCCACAGGATGACGTTACCGCCCTGTGACGCGGCAGCCGGACGGCCTGCGGTCAGTGAGATCAGCGATAACGCAGACGTGGTAAACCGGATTATCGACGCGTTCTCAATACGCAACTATGAACGCCGTGAGGTATCCGGCCACAACCAATTTTTTTCAACCTTTGAGCGCTTTGTCCCTGCGGGCTTCGGCCGCGAAGGGCATATGCTGGCTGAATCCAGCGCCCGGTCCGCGCGCCAGAATGTTATCTACCTGGAGCTGTTGCAGTCATGGGGTATGGAAAAGGCCCGGCAACTGGGAGCAGACAGCGTGGAATTCGATCCCGGGCGCCCCTTGCAGGAGCTGGCCCGTCACCCGGAGATCGAAAAACTGGCTGCAGAGACCATTACCAGGCTGGACGCGATTGAGCAGCAGTGGCGCACAGTCCTGGCCTGCGAACAGGAACAAGCGGACCCCGGCTGTGATGTGACCGTCCGCTACCTGGCCCAGGTGATCCGCACCTTTCCGCGCTCGCAAGTATTGGCGCAAACGCTACTCGCTTATCATCTCATCGAGAAGGACGCGCGCTACGTCGGACTGAATTTCGTGGCGCCGGAAGACGACCCCATCACCCTCAGAGACTACCGCTGGCAGATGGAAATGATCGGCGAACTAGCAGGTTATTTCCCCTCGGCAAAGAACGGCATCACGCTGCACGCCGGTGAGCTCGACATCGGGCTGGTCCCCCCCGAACACCTGGGCTGGCACATCCGTGCGGCGCTGGACCTTGCCGGCGCCCGGCGCATCGGTCACGGCACCGATATCTTCCACGACCCGCAGGCAACGCAACTCATGCAACGAATGGCCGCAGAAGGCATCCTGGTAGAGATCAACCTGACCAGCAGCGAAGCCATCCTGGGCATAACCGATGAGCGGCATCCGATTCGGGCTTATCTCAAGTATAACGTGCCCGTTGCCCTGTCCACGGACGATGAAGGCGTCGCCCGCATCGACCTGACCCACGAATACCAGCGAGCGGTGGAAACCTACAAACTCACTTATGACGATCTCAAGTACCTGTCCCGCAACGCGCTGGCCTACAGCTTCCTGCCGGGAGAAAGCCTGCTGGAGTCGACCTATACGGGGAAAATCGTTGAGCCGTGCGATTACGGCAACGCCGGGGCCGATGAGAGCATACAGGAAGACAAGGTGCAGGCCTGCCTTGAATTCATGTTCCGGAACGAAAAAGCCAAGTTACAGGCGGAACTGGAGCGGCGCTTCCGGGTTTTCGAAAGTGGATATGATTAAGGAAACTCTGATTAACTCTTAGAGCTTCCCTCATGATCAGCGCGCGGCCCGCCCCGATTGCATGTAACTGTAGGTACAGGATATAGGATTATGAAATTATACTCACTACCGCTTGTACTATGCTTAAGCCTGCTAGCCTCCGGTATTGAACAGGAAGTTCATGCGGCAGGCATTGGCGACGCGACGAGCAAAACCATTACGCAATTTGCCCGTCATTTAACGCCAACGCCCAGCGCGGGACCGGCCGGCGCCGCCGCGAGAAGCGCCGCCAGGCCGCCGTCAAGACCGGCGCAACGCCGGCGAGCCGCCAAACCTGCGCCAACCCCGGCGCGTAATGCCTATTTTGGCGACCTGCATATCCACACTTCCTGGTCGCTGGACGGCTATATTATCTTCAACCGGACAACGCCGGATGATGCGTATGCGTTTGCACAGGGCGATGCAATCGAGTTTTACGGTCGCCCACCCGCAAAACTGGCTGTGCCGCTGGATTTTGCCGCGGTGACTGACCATGCGGAATTTCTCGGCGAGACGCGGCTGTGCTCGGACCCGGCCGCGACGGCCTATCACACGCAGTTATGCGCTGATATCAGAAACGAACAGCAGGACCCGGCCGTAGAGAACCGGATCTTCGTTAACGTATTACTGAAAATCCTGCGCGCGGAAAAACCGGAACGGCCGGCCTTCTGTGGCGAGCAGGGCCAGGATTGTGACGCCGCGTCACGCCACCGTTGGCGCGAGCTGCAACAGGTTGCGGATAAACATTATCGGCCCGGCGAGTTCACCACGTTCATCGCTTACGAATGGACCGGCGAACAAGGTGGCAATCGGCATCGCAACGTGATCTTCCGCAACAGCACGGTGCCCGAAAAGGCCTGGAGTATGATCGAAATCCCCACCGTGGAGGGCTTGTGGAAAAAACTGGATGAGCAATGCGCGCCGCCTTGCGATGTGCTGACGATTTCGCACAGTTCCAATCAAAGCAAAGGGCTGCGCTTTGCCGGCATGAATACGGACGGCGCGCCGTTAACGCCGGCAGAGGCCGCATACCGGGCCGCGCGTGAACCCCTGGTTGAAATCATGCAATTCGCGGGCGATTCCGAATGCCGCATCGGCCTGGGCACAGAAGACGAATATTGTGATTTTGAAAAATTCGACCTGCGCCCCGTATGCCCCAACCCGCCGCGTCCCGGTTCCACGCTGCAATGCGCGCCTGTCTGCGACGAGTCGGGCGGTCCTGAAGGATGCGTATCAGCAGCCAGCTATGTGCGCAACGGCCTCAAGGCAGGCCTTACGTTGCAGCAGAAGCTGGGCGCCAATCCGTACAAACTCGGTTTTGTCGGTAGCACGGATGCGCACAATGCCAACCCGGGCGACACCGACGAGGATGACCACCAGGGCCACTTCGGTTACCTGGACGCAGAACCGGAGGACCGGCTGTTGCTGGCGTTAAAAACCGGTTTCAAGCAATTGCCGCGTAACCCAGGCGGTTTGGCCGCGGTCTGGGCTGAAGAAAACACCCGGGACAGCATTTTTGACGCGTTGCGCCGGCGGGAGACCTTCGGCACCAGCGGCAACCGCATTCTTATCCGTTTCTTCGGCGGCTGGGAGTTCCCGGCTCGGCTCGACCCGAGCACAGACCTGGCGCAGTTGGGTTACCGGGATGGCGTGCCGATGGGCGCCGACCTGCCAAAAGCCAAAATCGGCGCTGCGCCCCGTTTCCTGGTCTGGGCGATGCAGGCCGTGGATGGAGAGAGGCTGCAGCGCTTGCAGGTGGTCAAGGGTTGGCTGGAAGACGGCAAGCCGCGGGAGCGGGTCTATGACGTGGCCTGCTCCGATGGCCTGGTCCCGGATCCGGTTACTCACCGTTGCCCCGATAACGGCGCGCGGGTCAGCCCCAGGGATTGCAGAGTCACCGCAGATACGGGCGCGACGCAGTTGCGGGGCGTGTGGGAAGACCCCGATTTCGACGCATCGGAGCAGGCATTTTACTACCTGCGGGCGCTGGAAAACCCGCGCTGTCGCTGGAGTACTTTTGACGCGCTGCGCCTGGCACGCCCGCTACCGCCGAATGCGCCGCCAATCATACAGGAACGCGCCTGGTCATCGCCTATCTGGCACATAAGTGATTAGCCCTCGAATTTGAACCTGCTGGCTATCTCTGGCACGAAGTCTTTGGCTGTAGTCCAGCGCTTGCAAGAATCATGTTTCCGATAACGACAAATGGCTGGGTGAGGAATGTGGTTTAGTCGTCATCTGCGAATAGTAGTGTTGCTGTTGCCGGTAGCGCTGGCGGCGCAGGAGTCCGGACCGCGCTTTCCGTTCTTCGGCGACCTGCATGTACACACTGCCTGGTCGCTGGACAGTTACGTTAACTTCAACCGGGTTGGTCCCCGGGATGCCTACCGCTTTGCCCTGGGGGAGCCTGTCACGCTGTCAGGCGGCAGGGTGGCGCGCATAGACCGGCCACTGGATTTTGCCGCGGTCACGGAGCACGCGGAATACCTGGGCGAGTTGCGCATGTGCACGGATGAAACCGATGCCCGCTATGCGTTGGATATCTGCCGGGACATCCGCAACGAGGCCGCGCAGCAGTCTTTGATAGACCGGATTTACAAGGAATTGATCATACGCGATGTGCTGTCTCCGAACCCACAACGCGAGTCCGACTTGTGTGGGGCGGATGATGCCCGCTGCCTGGCAAGGGCAAAATCAGTTTGGCGGGAACTGCGCGACATCGCCGCTGAGTTCAATCGCCCCGGCCGGTTCACCACCTTCGTGGGTTACGAGTGGACTGGTAACACCAACGGCAACAACCTGCACCGGAACATCATCTACGGTAACGACTGGGTACCGGCGCTGCCGATCAGCTATTTCGAGGCGAACACGCCAGAGAAATTATGGCGCCAACTGCAGGACACCTGCGCGCCGCCGTGCGAAGTCCTGGCCATTCCGCACAACTCCAACCAGAGCAATGGCCGGCAATTCCCGGCCATGGAAACAGACGGCAGTCCGTTGCGCGCCGAGTGGGCGGCGCTGCGGGCCAAAACGGAGCCCCTGGTGGAGATCATCCAGGCCAAGGGCGAGTCCGAATGCCATACCGGGGTGGGCACGGTGGATGAACTGTGCCGTTACGAGAAGATCGAGCGCCGGCCCCTGTGTGGGGAACAGGGCGTTGGGGAGGACTGCGTACCGGTTTGTACCGGTCATAGCAGCGGGCCGGGTTGCGTCGCGTCCAACAACTACCTGCGCAATGCCCTGAAAACGGGACTGGAACTGGAGCAGGAACTGGGCGTAAATCCTTACCGGCTGGGTTTCATAGGCAGTACCGACACCCATAACGGCGCCCCTGGCGCGGTTGACGAGAGCGATTTCCAGGGCCATCACGGCGTCGAGGATGGCACGCCTGAACAGCGTGCGCGCATGCCTGAAATAAAGGAGTTTACGGCCAACCGGGTCAAAGGTTCAGGCGGACTGACCGGCCTCTGGGCGGAGCAGAACACCCGCGCCGCCCTGTTTGACGCGCTACAACGCCGGGAAGCCTTCGCCACCAGTGGCACGCGCATCACGCTGCGCTTTTTTGCCGGCTGGGAGTTCCCCGACGATATCAATGGCATCGATGATCCGGCTGCGCTGGGCTATGCCTACGGGACACAGATGGGCGGCGAATTGCCACCCGCGCATGAAGCGGCGCAACCGGGTTTCATCATCTGGGCCATGAAGGACCCGCAAGGGGTTAACCTGCAGCGCGTGCAGGTCATCAAGGGTTGGCTTGAGCAGGGCGGCGGAACTAAGGAACAGGTCTATGACGTGGTCTGCGCCGGCGACCTGCCCCCTGACCCGGTCACCCACCGCTGCCCGGATAACGGCGCCCGCGTTGACCTGCGCGATTGCAGTGTGGACATGCGCAAGGGCGCCGTGGAACTGAAAACCCTGTGGCGTGACCCGGAATTCAACCCGCGCCAACCCGCGTTCTATTACCTGAGAGTACTGGAAAACCCAAGTTGCCGCTGGACTACCTGGGAAGCCCTGCGCGCAGGCAGACAACTGTTCCCGGACATCGCCGCAACCATCCAGGAACGCGCCTGGAGCTCCCCGATTTGGTACAATCCCTGACGGCAACAATGCTCGCTATCTTTGCCTTTATCGTTGTAACCACCCTAATCAAGGTCGCGCAAAAGCACCCTGAAGCATTGGAAGACATTGCAGCTTGATTGTGTCAGCAACACTAGATGTTACTGAGTGGAAAACTGAACCTCATACCGCGCCCAGTAGATCATCGTCGCAGAATATCCCTTATGCTGCGAGCTTTTCTATCTTCCTGCGGAGGTCGTCTTCAGCCTCTAGTGATGAAACCGCCGTGCCGGCGACATTGGTCAGCCGCGCTAGGTCCAGCCGGGGAATTTCCTGCTGATCCTCAAATACGATAATCGACTCAAACGAAAGATCGTGAAGCAGGAAGTGGGAAAGCATGATTGTCGTCAGCCGCGCCTTGTCTCGATTGGGAACCCCGTATAAGAATATTGGCGCTCCTTCCCGGCCTTGCAACCTATAATCCACAGGATAATCGTCTCCGTTAGGTACACCCTGCGGGACGAAATCCGTCTCGATCTTATCCTCGTCGACGATCTCAAACATCAGGGTCTTGAGATCTTCGTAAAACATCGACGTTACTCGTCCTCGACTTAGAAATGTCAGGTCATAAATCTTTGTTAACGCCTGACCAAACTTGAATAGACTGTCTCCGATCTGGTCAGGCGGCGTCACAGTTGTAAAGGTCCCGTGTTTCTCATCAATGCCGCTCTCACGCACAATTTGTTCACGAAGTACAGCTCGGGCGCCGTCATAGAGGGCGTCAACATCTTGCTCATAGCTCATGTGCATAAGCGTGTGACCACGATCGCTTAACATAATGCTACCCGCCTGAGTTTCGGACAGATAAACCGGATAATGATCGCCGTCGGGGAACGTGAACGGCGTTTCCAGCATAAGCACGCCATCATCGCGTTCATGCAAGCGGACCTTCGCACAAAGCCTCTCGCATAACGCCTGTTCCAGAAGCGCTCGATCAAGCTCCATCGAACAGATCCGGTTCATCATGTTGGGCAGTCAGGTTCTGCACACTAGAATCTTCGATAAGACAGGCAAGCGCTCCCTCCAAGGTCTTGTATCGATCCGTCTCTTCGGCATGGCTATCAATTTTTCTACCCGCAGAAAAGGCCTCCTCAGTTGCATGATGAATATGGCATAGATAGCTGTGGTGTCCACACTCACCCGCTTGAAATCATCGGCTTTAACCGCCCTGTTCGCCACCCCGGCGCTCACCGTCACCTGGAATATCCTCTCACATCCCGACTCCCCAATCCGTTGACGAAACCGCGTTAAACTGATCGGGTCTATCGGCGGAACATGCTGAAAGTGCGTCTCACCACAAAAATACTGCCAGTACGGATTCTCCACCCAGCCTGCTACCACTGCCTCGTCCGACAACCCATAACAATGCTTCAGATACTGCAACCCCACCATCAACCGCATCGGCTTCCCCGGACTACCGTTGTCCGGGCAGTACAGCGAACCGAATTCCCGGTCAAACACCGACCACGTTATCAGGTCGGCCAGGCGATATAAGGTATGGCGTTGATTGAGCAGGTTGTCTAAGCGTTCGCGGAACAGATCTGAGGAGGAGCGGTTATCGGCATCAGCTTGCTTAGGGGTCATGGTTTGCCTCTGCTATTGCAAGGAAATGAAGGTTCATTATACCAAAACCGGCAATAACCGTCCAGGGAAAATGACAACTTAGCGCAATATAATCAATAAGTTACAAATGGATTTAGGGTAATTCAGGGGCGACTAAATAACGTATCTATGCACTGTCTTGTTTGATTAACTAACATTGCATACGTCTCCTTGGTTGTTATGGCGCTCAGAGTAGCAAGTAAAAGTCCCGCAAGTTTGGCTTGTTATGTACTCTCCAGCTTGTCTTTTAGCTGCGACAACAGTGATATCAAACTCTGCCGTATAGCAATAGCCGTATCTCTGCCTGCAAAATAAACGTAATTTGGAAGCGCTATTCCGATATTGAGGTCGTAATAATATAAAGTTGAAGCGGTGTCCTCAGAACTGCTTAGAGCCAGGCTGTTATATATATTTTCTTCTTCTTCCGTATCTAATTCGTAGTCGCCAAAGCCCCTGATAACAAAAGGCTTAAGAGGGGCGGTGGGCTTCACGCTATATTCAATCTCAATCTCTGATTCAGTTCTAAGATATACTAGAGCAGGAACTGGAGCTTCAAACCTGACTAAACGAGGCGTGATGACAATGTCATATTCGTTTTCATCAACTGAGCCTGACTTGATATCAACAGTTTCGTACGCTGAGCTCAGACTATCTTTAATCGCATAAGAAAGATACTGGCCAATATCATACTGAAATATCGCCATTAGTTGCGATTCATTGTGAACGTGTTTCACAAATTCATCGTCAATCACGACCAGTACTTTATCCGAAATCAGATCAGGGGACGCTTCAAATGCCGCTTTTGGCACTGGCACAGTTACTTGTACTGCACTACAAGCCACTAAAACCACAGATAAAAGAATAATTGTTAATTTATTCACTGTATCTCCCCCCAGTATTTTCCAATACTGGAATGAGCCTGAAGTAGAGAGATTCCGCCCCGGTCTCAAGCCCGTTTGTATTCCTGTTCATGGATGGTTGTAAAGAGGTCCCGGCGCGCCTGTTGCAGCGCGACCGCGGCCGCGTTGTCGCTGATACCGTAAGCGACCTGGTCCAGTATCTCAAAGCTTACGTCCGGTTTCAAATAGGTCGCAGCATTGTCCAGGGACTTGAGTTTCTCATAGGGGGTCATGAGGTTCATGTAAGGGTAACGCTTGCGCTGTTTTCCCTTCTTGTCGGTGACGGTCTCCGGAAACAGGCAGGGCCGGTGGTAGTTCACATACGGGTTGAGATGCTGCCGGTGAAACTCGTTCAGTGGGCTGGCCCAGCGACGCGGGATATGGGCATGGCCTAAGAGCTTGCGTACCACGTGGCCGTTCTTGCACTCCACCAGGGCATTGTCGTTGCTGTGCCGGGCGCGGGACTTGGTGAGTTCAATACCTATCAGTACGCCCCGATCCGCCTTGTCGCAGCCCAGGTAATCAAACTTCACCAGGGTGCGCAGTATCCAGTCATACCGGCTCTGCTTGTCACCGGCCACCTCGAAGGCCACCTGCTGGGTCCCCGCGAGAAAGGCGCGCACATGGTGAATCGTTGTTAACTCGTTGGCATTCATGATCGTTTTCATCCTCGCATCATGAACGGAAACACGGGCCGATTCAGGCTCATTTCATATTGGAAAACTCTAAATTTGCAGATAGTACTGCATAGCCGTATAATAGCGTTATGCGTACAGTTGTTGAGACAAGGACGTTCAGTGCACAAGCGGCCAAGGTGTGGGCCGCTGAACAATACCAGGAATTTGTCGCATATATAGCTAACAACCCTGATGCAGGCGTAGTTATTCCGGGGACTGGTGGCGTAAGAAAAATTCGCTGGAATAAACAAGGATCAGGAAAACGCAGTGGAGTCCGTATAATTTACTTCAACAACTCCGATTATGAAACCTGGCTGCTTGCTATTTATGACAAGAGTGAACGTGAAAGTATACCGTCGCATGAATTAAAGAAAATCAGAGACACCATCCATGAACAATGAAATGAGTAAAGCGGGACGGGCGCTGCTTGATGATGTGATTGCTATCAAGAAAGGCGCGCCCACTAAAATCTGGTCACCGGAACAGTTACTGGTTATTTCCGTGCGTAAACAACTTAAAATGTCACAGTCGGTCTTTTCAAGATTATTAGGCATTCCTGTATCTACACTCAGGGATTGGGAACAAGGGCGCAAACAGCCCGATAGCGCCGCAATTACCCTAATCAAGGTCGCGCAAAAGCACCCTGAAGCATTGGAAGACATTGCAGCTTGATTGCGTTGGCGACATTGGTCAACCGCGCCAGGACCATCCGGGGAATTTCCTGCTGATCCTCAAATACGATAATCGAATCAAACGAAAAACCGTTCCTCGTCGACGTTCTCAAAATCAGGGGCTTGGGATCTTAGTAAAACATCGACGTTACTTGTCCTCAATTTAGAAATGTCAGATCGTAAACCTTTTCGCGTACGGAGGCGCTCAGTTGCATTCAGCTAATACTACTAATGATATTTCTTGCCGGATTGGATAATATTCATTAAATTGGTAGTTGTTCAGATTTTCCATGAAGACACTCATCCCCCAACTGTTCTCCGTTCTCGCAACAGCCGTTCTTGCCGGGTGTGCTGTTTCTGCGATCTCGCCTGAGGTCAGGGACCCGGATCTGCCCGAAAGCTGGCGCGGGGTGGATGACTATGTCGCGGTCGAAGACGGTTGGTTGGGGCAACTGGGTGATGCGGAGCTCAGTGGCCTGGTGGATGTTGCCATGCAGCGGAACTACCAGTTGGCGCAACTGGCCGCGCAGGTCGAGGCGGCGCAGCAGGCTGCGGTCATCAGCGGCGCGGCGCGGCTTCCAGAGTTGTCCCTGGGGTTCGACTCTTCGCGCCGGCGGGTGATCAGCAACCAGTTCGGGATTACCCGCACCTCCAGTAATTTTGAGTTGGGCCTGGACCTGGCCTGGGAAATCGATGCCTGGGGCAAGCTCCGGGATGTTGAGAAGCAGGCCAACCTGAAGCTGATGGCGGCGCAGGCGCGCTACACGGACAGCCGCCGCAGGCTGGCGGCACAGGTGGCGCGGGCCTGGTTCAATGTCGTCGGCGCCCGGGAATTGCTGGCATTGCTGCGCGAACGGCTGACCAACCTGGAGCAAGACCTGGACATCATCGAACGTGCTTATAACCAGGGTTTGACCGGCGCGTTGGACGTGTACCTGGCCCGCGCCGGCACCGATCAGGAACGCTCCCGCATCGCCGCGCAAGAGCAATTGCTGACGGAATACCGGGTGGCATTGCAGTTGCTGCTGGGGGATTATCCGGACGGCAGCCTGGAGGCCAGCAATACCCTCCCGGTGTTGGAAGCGCCCATTCCGACGGGTCTGCCGTCTGAGCTTGTCCGCCGCAGGCCAGACCTGCAGCAGGCCTGGATGAGCCTGCTGGCCAGTGACGCCGCAGTCGCGATTGCCCACAAACAACGCTTTCCGCGCATCTCCCTGGTGGCCTCCGGCAATGATGTCTCCGACGACCTGACCAGCTTGCTGGACGGCACTGCGCTGGCCTGGTCGGCGCTGGGCAACCTGACCCAGCCGCTGTTCAACCGGGGCCGGCTGAAAGCGCAGGAGCAACAGGCCCGGGCACAACTGGTACAGGCCGAAAACCAGTACCTGGATAGCTTGTACCAGGCATTCTCGGAGGTGGAGACCGCGCTCAGCCGCAACCGGACATTGCAGACCCGCTACCGGGTCACCCTGGCCGCGGAGAAAAACGCGGTGACCGGGCTGACTCTCGCATTTGAACAATACCAGCGCGGACTGGTCCCATATACTACGGTACTGGAGGCACAGCGGCGCGCATTTGATATACAATCCGGGGTTATCGACTTGCGCAAACAGCTTTTACAGAACAGGGTTACCCTGTACCTGGCCCTGGGTGGCGACTATTGATATGAAAAAACTACTGCCTGTGATTATCCTGGTAGCCCTCGTCGGATTGACGTTCCTGGTCCTGTTCAATCCGCCGAAGGCGGAGCGCGAGACGGCGCCCGCAGGACCGCAACTCAAGGTCGAGGCGCTGGAATTGGAACGGCGGCCGTACCAGGTGAACCTGCAAAGTTATGGCACAGTGCAGCCGCGCACCCGGAGCATGCTGGTGGCACAGGTCTTCGGTGAGATTACCTCGATCAACGACAGCCTGAGAACAGGCGGTTTTTTCGAAAAAGGCGATGTGCTACTCAATATCGACCAGCGCGATTACCTGGCCAATGTAAGGATTGCCGAAGGGTCTTTGCTGGAGGCAAAACAGGCGTTGGCCCAGGAACAGGCCCGCTCCGTGCAGGCGCTGGAAGACTGGCAGCGCTTGGGCAACCGGGGCGAGGCCTCTGAACTGACACTGCGTAAACCGCAACTGGCCGCCGCCGAAGCGCGCGTGTTATCGGCCCAGTCCACGCTGGACAAGGCGCGCCTGGAACTGGAGCGCACCCGCATCGTCGCGCCTTACGCGGGGCGGGTCATGAACAAGCTGGTCGACCAGGGCCAGGTGGTGAACCGGAACTCGCCGCTGGCGGAGATTTACGCGGTGGATTACGTCGAGGTGCGCTTGCCGCTGCGCAACCGCGACCTGGCGTTTATCGACCTGCCGGAGAATTACCGGTTCGATGCCGGTGAGCAGGCCGACGGTCCGCGGGTAACAATCCGTTCCGAACTGGCGGGCGAGTCAACCTGGCAGGGCAGGGTGGTGCGCACCGAGGGCGCCATCGATGAAAGCGCCAGGCAACTGCACGTGGTGGCGCAGGTGGACGACCCGTTCGGTATCCATGCGCGCGGGCGCGCGCCCCTGAAGATAGGCCAGTACGTGACCGCCGAAGTGGAGGGCAGGCTGGTTCCGGACGCACTGCTGATCCCGGGCAGCGCGATCTACCAGGGGGGGTATGTCTATACCGCGGAAAACGGCATACTGCAGCGGCGTGAAATCGATGTCGTCTGGCAGAACAGCGCCGAGGCCATGATCGGCAGCGGGCTGGATACCGGCGACCTGCTGGTATTGACGCCGCTCGGACAGGTCACCTCAGGGGTGCGCGTGATAGTGTCGGAACAGCCGGCCGGGGCCGAACGCGCGCTGCGCGCGGACATGCCGGCACAAGGTGGTGAGTCATGATCGACTGGTTTGCCAGAAACCATGTAGCCGCAAACCTGCTGCTGTTCTGTATCATCATGGGCGGTCTGTACACACTGGTCTCATCGTTGAAGCTGGACCTGTTCCCGGAAACCGAACCTGACGTGATCAATGTGCTGGTGCCCTTGCGCGGCGCCACACCGGAAGATATGGAACTGGGTGTGGCCATCCGTATCGAGGAAGCGGTGCAGGACCTCGAGGGCATCGACCAGATAACCAGCCGCTCCGTCGAAGGCAGCGCCAGCGTCAACATTGAAGTGGATTCCGATTACGACCCCCGGGATTTGCTCAATGACATCAAGAACCGGGTCGATTCCATCAATACCTTCCCCGCCGACACGGAGAAGCCGGTGGTAAGCCTGGCTCAACGCACGAGACCGGTCATCTCGCTGGTGGTTGCAGGCGCTTACAGCGAAAAGGAAATCCGCAGTTTTGCCGAGCAGGTGCGGGACGACCTGCTGCGCACCGGCGACATTACCCAGGTCGCGCTGGACGCGGTAAGGAACTATGAAATCAGCATAGAAGCGTCCCAGGACCGGCTGCGTGAGTTCAACCTGACCCTGGCGGATATTGCCCGGGCCGTACAACGCAGCTCGGTGGATGTCTCCGCCGGCAATGTCCGCACCGAAGGGGGCGATGTACTCATCCGTTCCAAGGGGCAGGCCTACCGGCGCGCGCAATTCGAGGATATCGTGGTAAAGACCAACCCGGACGGCAGCATCATCCGCGTCACCGATGTGGCCACGGTGAATGACGGCTTCCAGGAAGTGTTGCTGAAAGCGGAATTCAACGGCGAGTTTGCCGCCCTGGTCCAGGTTTTCCGGGTCGGTGACCAGGACGCGATAGATATTGCCGACAGGGTGAAAGACTATGTCACAAAGAGGCAGGCCACCCTGCCGGTAGGCATGACCCTGGACTACTGGAACGACAGGTCCACGGTTCTGAAAGCGCGTCTTGGCACCTTGATCAATAACGGCATACAAGGCAGTATCCTGGTGATCGTGTTGCTGACGATGTTTCTCAGGCCGGCCGTCGCGTTCTGGGTATTCATCGGTATTCCGGCCAGTTTCCTCGGCGCGTTGATGCTCTTGCCGGTCCTTAACGTCACGATAAACCTGCTCAGCCTGTTGGGGTTCATCATCGTGCTGGGCATTGTTGTGGACGATGCAATTGTCACCGGGGAGAATATCTACACCCGGCTGCGCGCGGGCGAAGAACCGCTCACCGCCTCCATCCTCGGTACCAAACAGGTAGCGGTGCCGGTGACTTTCGGCATCCTGACGACCATTGCGGCCTTCAGCCCCCTGGCCTTTGTCGAAGGGCGGATGGGAGATTTCATCGGCGCAATACCGGCCGTCGTCATTCCATGCCTGTTGTTTTCCCTGATCGAGTCGAAACTGGTGTTGCCGGCGCACCTCAAAACGATAAGGGTGCGCGAAAACGGGGCGTCGCTCACGGGTTTCAGCGGCTTTCAACAGCGTTTCGCCGACGGTTTCGAACGCTTTATTCGTGATTATTTCCGGCCGTTGCTGCGCCATGCGCTGGAATATCGTTACTCGGTCCTTGCCGCGTTTATTGGAGTCCTGCTGTTGACCCTGGCGCTGGTGCTGAGCGGCTGGGCCAAGTTCGTATTTTTTCCGCGCATAGAAGCGGATACCGCCACCGTTACCCTGAGCATGCCGGTCGGTACGCCGTTCGAGGTAACGGACAGGCACATTCAACGTATTACCGATACCGCGTTCGAGTTGAAGCGCAAATATCCGAACGGAGAAGGAGGGGAGTCGATTATTCGCAATATCCTCTCCACTACCGGTTCCGCAAACGTATCGAGCGGGGGGCCGGGCGGTACTATCAGTCGCGGTGATAATAGGGGCCAGGTCATCATTGAGACGTTGCCTTCTGATGATCGTCTGATCGATATCACTACCACGGACCTGGTCAGGGAATGGCGCCGCGCCATAGGTATTGTGCCCGGCGCCGAATCGCTGACTTTCCGTTCCGAACTGATCCGCACCGGCGACCCGTTAAACATCCAGATCAGCGCGCACTCGCTGGAGACTCTGGCAGAGATAGGCGACCAGGTAAAACAGCGACTGGCCACCTATCCCACGGTGTTTGACATCGCCGACAGCTTGTCCGACGGCAAGGAAGAGATACGCATCGAACTGACCCCGCAAGGCCATGTGTTGGGCCTGACCCGATCCGCGATCGCAAACCAGGTCGCCCAGGCGTTTCGCGGGTTTGAAGCACAGCGCATACAACGCGGACGGGACGACATTCGGGTGATAGTGCGTTTGCCGAGGGAGGAACGCAGCGCCACCGCAACCCTGGATGAGTACCTGATCAGCACACCGGACGGCCGGGAAGTGCCGCTCTCCCATGTAGCCACCCTGACACCTGACAAGGGACCGGCAACGATCAAGCGTATCGACCGCTATCGCACGATGAACGTCACCGCCGATATCGACAAGGACAAAACCAATATGACGGTGCTGCAGGCTGAACTCAATGAATACCTGCAAGCCCTGCTGGTCAATTATCCCGGCGTCTCATATAGTTTTGAAGGGGAGGCCAAGGAACAACGCCAGTCGTTTGCCAGCATGGAATGGGGGATGATTGTCGTATTGTTAGCCATTTACGTGTTGCTGGCGCTGCCCCTGAAGTCCTACGTCCAGCCCCTGATCGTTATGTCGGTGATTCCCTTCGGCATTATCGGCGCGGTCTGGGGGCACTGGATCATGGGGCGCGACCTGACCATGCCGAGCGTTTTCGGCCTGATGGCCCTGGTCGGGGTAGTGGTTAACGACAGCCTGGTGCTGGTAGATTTCATCAACCAGCAGCGGGCAAAAGGCAAAAGCCTGCTGGATGCGGTATTGAATGCAGGCGTCGCCCGCTTTCGGCCGGTGCTGCTGACCTCGCTCACGACCTTCTTCGGCCTGTTGCCGCTGCTGTTCGAAACATCAATACAGGCGCAGTTCCTGATCCCCATGGGTATCTCCCTCGGCTTCGGCATCCTGTTTGCGACTGCCATCACCCTGATCATGGTGCCGGCAAACGTCATCATCGTCGACGACCTGAGCCGCTTCATAAACACCTTGTTCCGTGACCCGCGCGGACAAGCTGAAACGATCCAACCGCATACCCCTTGATTCCCGACCTCCCCTGAGATCGCAGGCGTTCACTCAACGACCATCCCATTCCCGCGCAAACGGGCATCCAGTGAAACAAGGAGTCGCCCTACGGGCGACACAGCATTTGACTGGACTCCCGCTTTTGCGGGAGTGGTACGGTGGCGGTGTTCCCGGTAGCGCCCCCATCCCATTCCCGCGAAAGCGGGAATCCAGTCAATCAATATCTTCCTTGTCATAAGATGTATTTTGACTAATATATGCCAGCTATGGAGGTGTCATCGACTTGCTGAGTGATTTTTCAGACATGCCGGACGGGCAGCAGCTACACGCTGATGTCTGTATCATCGGCGCCGGTCCCGCCGGTGTCACCCTCGCTCGAAAGTTGGCAAAACACGGGCATACGGTGTGTTTGCTTGAGTCCGGCGGCGAAGACTTCGAGCAGCAAACCCAGTCATTGTATGCGGGTTCCAGCGTCGGCAGGCGCTATTATCCGCTGGAAGACTCCCGCCTCAGGTTTTTTGGCGGAACATTGCACATCTGGGGAGGGCGTTGCGCGCGGCTGGACGATATAGACTTTGAACCACGCGAGTGGGTCGCGCATAGCGGCTGGCCGATAAACGCCAGCGCACTGGCCGACTACTATCACCGCGCCCTCGACATGCTGGGTGTGGGCCGCGATCCCTGTGATGAGCGCCTCCTGCGCGAAATTGACCTGCAGAAACCGCCGTTCGACGAAAAACTGCTGACCACCCGTTTCTGGCAGTTTGCTACGCGCGAGGAACCGTTCGCGCTCAGGCGCTGTGAAGACCTGGTCCGTTCTGAAAACGCGCAAGTCGTCTTGCATGCCAACGCAACACATATCCAGGCCGACCCGAATGCAAGCAGGGTCAAACATATCCAAATCCGCGCGCTGGATGGCAAACAAGGCCGGGTCAGCGCCGCGTATTTCGTCGTTGCCTGTGGGGGAATTGAAAACCCCCGACTTTTGCTCAGTTCATTCGATGTGGAGGTGAACGGCATCGGCAATGGTTTCGATCAGGTTGGCCGTTATTTCATGGAACACCCGTGTTGCCGCGTGGGTCGCCTGGATACCGACCAGGCCTACGCATTATGGGCCGCGCTGCGTAAAAGGTATCCGGCGAACCGCGCGCCCATCGCGCCGGCGCTGGTCCCGACTGCCTCGTTACAGCGGGAAAAAGAGATACTCAACGCGGCGCTGACATTCAAGTTGCAAAGAGACCCCGGTCAAGGTGTCGCCGGCATGAACAAGCTCTATCAGCATATGAAGCACGAATTGGCGCCTGACCGAAAAGGGCGGCGTCTCTACTATGGATACCGTGATCTGCGAAACTGGTTCGACCGCAGCCTGCGGCCCGTTGGCGAGCGTGTGCGCGCGGCCTTGGGCACGACCAAGCTTTCCCTGATTTTGCGCGCTGAACAAGCGCCAAATCCAGATAGCCGCGTCCGTTTGTCTAACCGTAAAGACAGCCTGGGCATGCCCTGCGCGGAGTTGGATTGGCGCCTGTCCGCCCAGGACAAGCACACCGTGTCGACGCTCGCCGATACACTGCAGTCGGAGTTTCAACGTCTCAGCATAGGCGTTTTGCACAAGAGCGACTGGTTGCAGGAACCGGCAGCGGAGTGGCCTGCCGATTTGACCGTGGGCAATCATCCGCTCGGCGGTTACCACCATATGGGAACGACGCGTATGAGCACGGATCCGAAAACAGGGGTCGTCGATGGCGATTGCAGAGTGCATAACCATCAGAACCTGTACGTGGCGGGCAGCTCAGTATTTCCCACCAGTGGTTGGGCGAACCCGACCCTGACGATCATCGCGCTGTCACTGCGCCTGGCAGACCATCTTGATGTCCGGTTGCGAAATTAGTAATCCTTCAATATGCTCTTGTCTGACAGCGCTTACCATTCCCCCGGCAACGGGAGTGGTACGGAGGCCTGGACCAACAGTTATATGCCGTCGTGGCGAGCAGGGCGCTGATCAATGGTTTTACAAGATAAGATGCGCGCCGTTATCCAAGCGGCAGTTGCATGAAAGGAGAGAAGTCAATGACAATTTTTGCTCACGTCCTGGGTGACACATCCATCAAAATCTGGGGATTAACATCTCGCCAGCGACTGCGCAGGCAGTTCAGGCAGCTAAAAAATGTTACACCGGTAGACGATTTGAATGCGCTGCCCCGCGCCGGGTCAGTTCTCCTGGCGCGGGCCGGTTATCTCACGGAAACACGCGCGCTGAAGCTGTTGTTGGATCGGCCAGGCGTCATGTTGCGTTGCCCCGTAGACGAACAACTTGCCGCGGCGTTTGTGCCGTGCTCACAATCTAAGCAGGCCATTGAAGCGCTGAACAATAACGGATCTGACGCGCCGGCCCATTTCGATATAGTAGAGCCGGAAAATCTGGGCGATTACGACGCTACCCTGCGTCGCGCCGCGCCACCCTTGTTGGAGCCTCTATCCGAAGACAATCTGCAAAGCCTTGAAGACAAACTGTATGGAAGTTCCTATAAGGGCATCACCGATCTGGTTACCAAATGGTTGTGGCCGCGCCCGGCCCGGGTGGGCGTACGCATCTGCGCAAACGCCGGGATCACGCCGAATATGGTGACCCTGACAGGCGTCGCGCTGATGCTGGCGGCCTGTGTCTTGTTTTATAATGGTTACTTCGCTGCCGGCTTGGTCATCGGTTGGTTTATGACTTATCTGGATACTGTTGACGGCAAACTTGCTCGGGTAACTGTACAATCAAGCAAGTTGGGACACGCGCTTGACCACGGCATGGACATCATCCATCCGCCGTTCTGGTATGTGCTATGGGGTATGGCTCTGGTTGAATTGCCGGCGCTGTTCGGTATGGACAGAGTTGATATGTATTGGCTGATCTTGCTTGGTTATATTCTGGGACGGATTGCAGAACAGAGCTTTTATTTATTCGGCAATACCAGCATGTTTGCCTGGAGACCATTTGACGCGTGGTTTCGATTGATTACCGCGCGCCGAAACCCCTGTCTTATCATCTTGACTCTAGCCTGCCTGTTTGGCCGTCCCGACTGGGGATTTATCGGCATTACCCTGTGGACCGTAGTTACCACAGCGGTATTACTGTTGCGCTTGCTCCAGGGCGCCATAACGCGGGCGCGCTACGGACCGCTGCGTTCGTGGCTGGCCGATCGGGAGACGGCCGCCGCGCAATACCCCAGGACCTACCATACCTTTGAGACTACGCGCGCCGCTTACAGGTCCGGATAGCGGGCGTGTTTTGTTAAACTACGTTCATGCAAGAGATCATCGCCATCATTTTCGATTTTGACGACACCCTGGCGCCGGAAAGCACCTCCGGTTACCTGGCTCGTTGCGGTATTGACGCGCCGGGTTTCTGGGACGAAGAGGTGCGCCCACTGATAGAGGCCGGCGATGCGAGCGACGAGTGGGACCCGATACCCGCATATCTCTACAAGATGATTGAGAAATCCAACGGCGGGGAGATTGAACCCATTACCCGGGATAGTTTGGCCGATTGGGGCAAGGAGCTGCCTTTGTACCCTGGTGTTGAAACCATATTCGATCGTTTGCGCAAAGTGGCCGCCGTGGCGAATCCTCGTGTGATGCTGGAGTTCTACCTGATCAGTTCCGGCATCGGCGAGATAGTGCGAAATACCCCCATTGCCCACGAATTCAAGGCTATCTGGGCATCGGATTTTGCTTACGATGACGCGGGACGCATTACATTTCCGCGCAAGATGATCAGTTTTACCGACAAGACCCGTTATATTTTTCATATTCAGAAGGGCTTTTTCGGCCCAGATTATGTAGGCAAGCCCTTCGAGGTAAACCGCAAGGTGGACTCTGACCGGCTCAGGGTGCCGATGAAGCAGATGATCTTCGTCGGAGATGGATTTACCGACGTGCCTTGTTTTTCTCTTATACAACAAAACGGTGGCATTGTCTTCGGCGTATTTGGCGACCTGAAAAACCCCGAGCAGCGTAGCAGGGCCTGGGGCTTCGCAGAGCAGGGACGCGTCTTCAACATGGTGCAAGCCGACTATGCCGAAAACTCTCATCTGACGAATTTCCTCACCATGGCAGTGGAGCAACTGGCAAAACGTATTTCGCTTGCCGGTCACACTTTCCAGGGTTGAAGTGAAAGAGTCGCCCTTCGGGCGACACAGCATTTGACTGGACTCCCGCTTCTCAGCCTGCCCCTGTATGGCGTTGAGCAGGGGCAGGCTGGGAAGCGGGAATCCAGTAGACAACAAAACTCCTTAATGCGCGCGCAAAGACTCTTGCAACGCCTCCAGGTCCGAAACCGGTTCCTGGCAGACAAAGCCGGCGCAGACAAATGCCGTAGCGGGCGCGTCGGTCTGCTTCTCACGGATCAGCGCCGGCAGGTCCGGCGCATCGGCAGGAATGGCAAATACCAGGGAACGCACATCCAGCAACGGGTCGATCTGTTGCCGCCATTCGGTGATCACCTCCTCCTCACCGCGCAGGATGATTGTCCGCCCGGGGTTATCGTATTCCATCAGCGCTTGCAGTAGCGCGGCGCAGGTGTGCGGCGCCTGTTGCAGCAGGCCCCACGCGCATTTCAGGGTCTGTTCCGCAGCGTCCAGGTAGTCTTGGCGCCCGGTCAGGCGCCCCAGCACGAGCAGTGACCGGGCGGCTACGCCGTTGCCGGAAGGCAGCGAGTCGTCGGTGAAGTCCTTGCGCCGTTGCAGCAGGGTCTCATGGTCGTGGGAAGTAAAAAAGAAACCACCTTCGTCCTGGTCGAAAAACTGCTCAAGCAGCGTATCAGCCAGTTGCATGGCAAGACCCAGCCACTTACAGGACCAGTTGCAGGCAAGCAGGTGGATAATGGCGTCGATGAGAAAAGCATAGTCGTCCAGGTACGCATTCAGGTGCGCCCTGCCGTCCTTGTACGTGGCCGCGAGCCGTTTCCCATCCCACAGGTTGGCATGGATGAACGCAAGGCAGCGCAATGCAGACTGGTAATAGTCGGGTTCCTGCAGGCGCATGGACGCCATGCTCATGCCTTTGATCATCAGCGCGTTCCAGGATGTAAGGACCTTGTCATCGCGGCCGGGCCGAACCCGCTGTTCCCGTTCCGCGAACAGTTTCTCCCTGGCGCGGTCCAGGTTTTGCGTTATCTCTTCCAGATCCCGGCCCGACCGGCGCGCGATCTCCTCCGGGGTTTGCGCCACGTACAGGTGCCAGCGGCCTTCAAAGTTGTCGGGCCGATCCAGGCCGGCGTAGGCCGTGAAGTCATCGAACTCTGAATCGGTCAGCAGCCGGTGCGCTTCACCGGGCTCCCAGGTGTAGAACTTCCCCTCCTCACCTTCGGAATCGGCGTCCAGGGAAGAGTAGTAGCCGCCTTCCTCGGATTGCATCTCGCGCATTACCCATGCGGCCGTCCCCCGGGCGACCTGCCGGAACAGCCCGCGCCGGCTGCTGCGCCAGGCATTGGCGTACAGCCCCAACAGCGGCCCGTTGTCGTACAGCATTTTTTCAAAATGCGGGATACGCCAACGCGCATCGACCGAATAGCGGCAGAAGCCGCCGCCGACCTGGTCGTAAATACCACCCTGGGCCATCTTCTCCAGGGTGAAATACGCGATGTCCCGGGAACCGCCGTCACCGTTCAGCGCATGCCGGCTGAGCAACAGATCGATATTGACCGGGTGGGGAAACTTGGGCGCTCCCCCGAACCCGCCGTCGCGCGAGTCGAAGGCGCGCGCCAGCATGTCCACGCACTGTGTCACCGGGCTGCTGTCGAGACCGGCATCCTCAGCGGACGGTTCATGCTTTTGGGTCTGCTCCAGGGCCTGCATAAATGCGCTGTTCTGCTCGACCAGGGCTTGACGGTCTTCCTGGTAAGCCTGGTGCACCCTGGCCAGCAGGTATTTGAAGCTCGGCAGACCATGGCGCGATTCCGGCGGGAAGTAGGTGCCGCCGAAGAACGGCGTATGGTCATCGGGCATCAGGAACATGGTCAGCGGCCAGCCCCCCGTGCGGCCTGACAGCAATTGCTGCGCGGTCTGGTAGATCTTGTCGATATCGGGCCGTTCCTCCCGGTCCACCTTGATGTTGATGAACCAGCGGTTCATCAGCGCCGCGGTCTCCTCGTCCTCGAAGGACTCGTGCGCCATTACATGGCACCAGTGGCAAGCCGAATAGCCGATGGACAGCAGGATGGGTTTTCCCTCTTGCCGCGCAAGCGCCAGGGTTTCCTCGTTCCAGGGATACCAGACAACCGGGTTGTGTGCGTGTTGCAACAGGTAAGGACTGGTCTCGCCGGCAAGCGCGTTAGGCGGGGAGGATTGATCGCTCATGCAGAGATTATCCGTTATAATGAAACCGTTATCCAGGCGCCTGTAGCTCAGTTGGATAGAGTGCTGCCCTCCGAAGGCAGAAGTCACAGGTTCGAATCCTGTCAGGCGCGCCAGTTCCAGGCCGAGGTCCGGCCATAGGTAATACTATTGAGCGCATATTGGTTATTCCAAAAGACGGCTTCAGGAAAGATAATATATAGGGAAGCTCTGATTTCATCAGAGGTTTCATAGGTAATTGAACTTTCTGTGCTGCGACTGTCATGCTGACATTCCCGAATATTGATCCCGTTGCCGTCGACCTGGGGTTCCTGCAGATCCGCTGGTACGGGATCAGTTATATCGCCGGCATCCTGGGGGCCTGGGCGCTGTTGCATTACCGGGCTAAGACCGGGCGTTTTGGGTGGACTGCCGAACAGGTCGGTGACCTGATGTTTTACGGCATCCTGGGCGTCATCATCGGCGGCCGGCTCGGGTCGGCGCTGTTCTACAACCTGCCCTATTACCTGGACAACCCGCTAGACATAGTCAAAATCTGGCAGGGCGGCATGTCGTTCCACGGCGGGCTGCTGGGGGTCATCGCGGCCTGCTGGTTGTACGGACGCAAGATCAACAAGACCTTCTTCGAAGTCACTGATTTCCTGGCGCCGGTCGTCCCCATCGGCCTGTTCACCGGCCGCCTGGGCAATTTTATCAATGCGGAACTGTGGGGCAAACCGTCAGACCTGCCCTGGGCAATGGTGTTCCCGGGCGCCGGACCGCTGCCGCGCCACCCGACACAACTCTATGAAGCATTCCTGGAAGGGCTGTGCCTGTTCATCATCCTCTGGTGGTTCTCCGCCCGTCCGCGCCCGCTGATGGCCGTCTCCGGGCTGTTCCTGCTGGGCTACGGCCTGTTTCGTTTTGCGGTGGAATTCCTGCGCGAGCCGGATGCCCACCTGGGTTATCTTGGTTTCGGCTGGCTTACGATGGGGCAGGTATTGTCCTTTCCGATGATCCTTATTGGTGTGCTATTGTGTGCCGTGGCGCACGGCAGGTTCAGGTGAGTCTGATTTGATATGTCAGTACAAACTTACCTGTGCCATTGTTGTGCACGCGGAAATTCGCGCTGCGTAGATGACGCACCGGAACCATTCCCGCGTGCACGGGAATGGTACGGGGCGCAGGCGACACATTATCATTGAGTTGAAATAAAGCCCGGCATGAAACAATACCTGGACCTGTTGCGCCATGTACGCGATGAAGGCGCTCGGAAATCCGACCGCACCGGCACCGGTACACTCAGTGTCTTTGGCTACCAGATGCGCTTCGACCTGAGTCAGTCATTCCCGGCGCTCACTACCAAAAAACTGCATTTCAAATCCATCATCCACGAACTGTTGTGGTTTTTGCAGGGAGAATCGAACATTCGTTACCTGCGCGAGCACGGCGTCACCATCTGGGATGAGTGGGCCGATGAACAAGGAGAGTTGGGACCGGTCTACGGCGTGCAGTGGCGCGCTTGGCGCACGGCGGATGGCGCGGTCATAGACCAGGTTGCCGATGTGGTCGACCAGATCAAGGCCAACCCTGACTCGCGGCGGCTTATTGTCAGCGCCTGGAACCCGGGCCAGATCGGCAAAATGGCCCTGGCGCCCTGCCACGCCTTTTTCCAGTTCTACGTGAACAACGGCGCGCTGTCCTGCCAGATGTACCAGCGCAGCGCAGACATCTTCCTGGGAGTGCCGTTTAACATCGCCTCCTACTCACTGCTCACCCTGATGATGGCCCAGGTCACCGGCCTGAAGCCGAGCGAATTCGTCCACACCCTGGGCGACGCCCACCTGTACCTGAACCACCTGGAGCAGGCAGATGAGCAGTTGACCCGGGAACCCTTACCGCCGCCGCAGATGCGGCTAAACCCCGATGTCAAGGATATTTTCGGCTTCCGCTACGAGGATTTTGAACTGGTCGGCTACGAGGCACACCCATCCATCCCGGCGCCTATCGCGGTTTGATCCCTCCACGGAACTCCTTAAATCGTCACCATATTCTGAAGGCTGATGATCATCTCACTCATTGTCGCCATGGACCGTCGGGGCGTCATCGGCGCCGACGGCGCCTTGCCCTGGCGCCTGTCCGATGACCTGAAACGGTTCAAGGCCATCACTATGGGAAAACCGCTGATCATGGGTCGGAAGACCCACGAATCCATCGGCCGGCCGCTGCCCGAGCGCCGCAACATCATCCTCACCCGGCAACAGGAGTATACAGCCGAGGGTTGCATCGTGTGCGATAACGCAGAGGAGGCGCTGGCAGCCTGCGCCGGCTATGAAGAGGTGATGGTCATGGGCGGCGCGACATTGTACGAATTGTTTCTGCCGCGCGCCGGGCGCATCTACCTGACCCGGGTGCAGGCGGAAGTCGATGGCGATACCTGGTTCCCGCCGTTCGACGAGAGCGCCTGGAACGTGGTTGAACGCCGGGACTATCCGGCAGACGCAAACAACGAATACGCGTGCAGTTTTCAGGTACTGGAAAAAACCGGGGCTGTTATGTGCTAACTTGCAAGCGCTCTGTCGGAAAAGCTTTGGCGTAAAGCCCACCAGGCTGGCGCCGCACTCGGCTATATCCAGATGCTTCGTGTTACCGCTTGCCTGCAAGTTCAAACTCGGTGTCTAACCTTGCCTGGACGGCGCCACGAAATAATGCCCGTCCTCCAGACGCATCGCCATCAGTTCACCGCCCCAGACACAGCCCATGTCCAGCGGAAACACGTTGAAGCGTTTGTAGTCCTGGCGGTAATCCCTGAGTGCGGCCCAGTGCCCGAAAATGATCTTATCCGCCAGGGTCTTCCTGCCGGCGACCTCGAACCAGGGTTGTGCGTCTTGGGCGTCGGGTACGCCTTTCTCGCTCAGGTTCAGCACACCGTCCTGACTGCAGAAGCGGATACGGGTCAGGCAATTGGTGATGTAGCGCAGCCGATCCCAGCCGCTCAGGTCCGCCGACCAGCAATCCGGTTGGTTGCCGTACATATTGGCGAAGTAATCCCGGTAATGCGGTCCCCGTAACGCTTGTTCCACCTCCGCGGCGTAGTCCAGCGCCTGGTCGAGCCGCCATTGCGGCGGCAGGCCGGCATGCACCATGGTGTAGCCGGTTTGCTCGTCGTGATGCATCAATGGCAGCCGCCGTAACCAGTGCAGCAGTTCGGCGCAATCATCCGCTCCCAGGATGTCATCGAGGGTATCGCCGGCATGCTGGTACTGGGGCTGGCCGTTGCCGATCGCCAGCAGGTGCAATTCGTGATTGCCGAGCACGGTAACCGCCGCATCCCCCAGGCTCTTCACGAAACGCAGGCACGCCAGTGATTGCGGGCCGCGGTTGACCAGGTCGCCGGTGAACCAGAGCCGATCCTGCGCCGGGTCGAACCGGATCATTTTCAGCAGTTCCTCAAGTTCGTCGAAACAACCTTGCAGATCGCCAATGGCAAAAGTAGCCATGGGTTTACCGTCCGCGCAACGCGAAGTTGCGAAAGGGCATAGTTCTCTTTCCCGTTAATATTGACATGTTCAGAGCTTCCTTAACTGGAAAGAGAACCAGCGTGCCCGACAACGAACGAACTGGTTGCAGATCAGTGCAATGTAAGCGGCGTGGACAGGTTGAATACCGGAATTGGCGAGGCAAATTCAACGCCGTCTTCGGCCATGATGTCGTAGTTGCCTTGCATGCAGCCCACCGGGGTCTCCAGCACGGCGCCGCTGGTATATTCAAAGGACTGGCCGGGCCGCAAGTGAGGTTGTTCCCCGACCACGCCATCCCCGTGAACTTCCTGCACCTTGTTGTTTGCATCGGTGATGATCCAATGCCGGCGCAGCAGAGTTCCCGGGACGCTGCCTGTGTTAGTGATGGATATAGTGTAGGCAAACACAAACCGATTATCCTCAGGGATGGATTGTTCCTGCAGGTAGGCGGTCTTTACCTTTACGGAGAATTGGTAACGTTCATTATTTTCCAACATAGTGGGCTTAACCTTAATTGCTTGACGCCAGTCATGTCAATATTTTTTCAGTCTGCTATGTAAGTTTTGTTGTATAACCCATGTCCGATGCCATACTCCAGGAACCCCCCGTTTTCACGGGTACAGGCTACAGAATCCAGTAAAACAACGGGTCGCCTTTCAGGCAACACAGTCTGGCTAACTGCCAGCAAAACTGCCTCGGTATGACAGCGCCTCGCTCAGATGTTCTGCCTTGATGAGGTCAGATTCTGCCAGGTCCGCCACGGTCCTTGCCACGCGCAGGACCCGACATGTGCCCCGGATGGATAAGTTAAGCTGTTTGACTGCTTTGCGTAGCAAGTCGGTCAGGCGCTGGTCCAGGTTGCAGTATCTATCCAACTCCTCATTGTTCAGGAGATGATTTTGCTTGCCGGCGCGCGCTATCTGACGGCGGTAGGCGCGCGTTACCCGGAGCCGCACTACGGCGCTGGTTTCCCGGGTTTCGTCCCGCAGCGCCTCCAGGTTGTCTGGAGACAGGTTCGGCACCTCGATGCGCAGGTCGATCCGGTCCAACAACGGGCCGGATACCTTGCCCCGATAGCGTCTGACCTGTTGCGGCGTGCAACAACAACGGCCGCTATGGTCGTCGAGATACCCACAGGGACAGGGATTCATTGCTGCGACAAGCTGAAAACAGGCTGGGAATTCGGTTTGACGCGCAGCCCTGGAAATACTGATCCGTCCCGCCTCGAGTGGTTCCCTCAAGGCTTCCAGGACATTGCGATTGAACTCCGGCAACTCATCCAGGAACAGGACGCCGTTATGTGCCAGAGACACTTCGCCCGGACGGGGCGCGCTGCCGCCTCCCACCAGGGCCGCTGACGAAGCCGAATGGTGCGGCGTCCGCACCGGACGCACCTTCCAGTCCTCTATCATGAAGCCCCTGACGCTGACAGATTGAATCGCTGCCGTGGCGATGGCTTCCTCCTCGCTCATAGGCGGCAGCAGACCCGGCAGACGTTCGGCCAGCATCGTTTTGCCACTGCCGGGTGGTCCTACCATCAACAGGTTATGACCTCCTGACGCACAGATTTCCAAGGCGCGTTTGGCAAAATGATGTGAGCGGACTTCGGACAGATCACGGTAGACATCGCGCTCGCGGCGCGCAGTTTTCTTGGCCTGAAAACGCGCCAACGCGCCCGCGCCATTAAGATGATTGCATACGGACAGCAAATTCCGCGCCGGCAATACCGTCAACTGGTTTATCAGCGCCGCTTCCGCGGCATTCTGCATTGGCAGTATCAGGGACCGTCCGGTTTTGTTGACAGAATTTGCGCAAGGCAACACGCCGTCGACCGGCCTCAATTCGCCGGTCAGTGACAACTCGCCGATAAGCTCATGGGACTGCAGGATCTCTCGGGAAATCTGGCCGGTGGCTGCCAGGATCCCGATAGCTATAGCCAGGTCATACCTGCCGCCCTGTTTTGGCAGGTCCGCAGGAGCCAGATTTACCGTGATCCGGCGTAAGGGAAACTCGAAATGGTTGGTCAGCAGCGCGCTCCTGACCCGTTCCCGGCTCTCCTTGACCTCGGTTTCAGGCAGGCCCACGATGTAAAATTTTGGCAGGCCGGAGGAGACATGGATATCGACAGTTACTTGTAGCGGCTCTATCCCTGCCAGGGAGCGTGAATAAATCCTTGCAATTTCCATTTGCTTTTCTCCTTGTCGATAGTGTGCCGGGCCGAAGCTATTTTAACCTGATCTTTGTTGTTCCGAAAGCGCTTGTTCCAACTCGGCGACTTGTCTTTGCAGATCATCGAGCGTCGCGCGGGTATTGGCGAGCAACTGCGACTGCACATCAAACTCTTCACGAGTGACCAGATTCATCCTGGAAAAGGTAGCGTTCATGGAAGCGCGCGCAATCTTCTCCAAATCCTTGCGCGATCGGGCCAGATCCCTGGGCAGCAAACGCAGGAACTGCTGGATGAACTCTTCAAACTCCCGCGCTCTGCTCATATTCATATAGTATCCATTTCAGACAAGCCGCAATAATAACCGCTTCCCTGCAGCGGCACAACCTCCGCGCTATTATTGTGCAACTACCCCTCTCAAGCACGCCCCTGGTGCAATCACTCCCCATAAATCAGGACATCCATAAAAATTTGATGGGTGTCTTGGCGTTATTGCCGTGTGCGTTAGAAGGATCAATTTTTAGTAGGTGTAGCTTATCAACAACTTTGGCACGATACATGCATACATAACAGCGATGTAATAATTGCAACAACTTGGAGTAAAAAATGAGAAGTACTATCTTAAGACTGACAACACTTATCCTGATAATGGGGTCTACATCTTTATCGGCAGAAGATTCGCCACACCAGTTCAGCGGAAACATAGGGTTATTTACTGACTACCTTTACCGCGGCATTTCCCAGACCAGCGAAAAGCCGGCGGTGCAAGGCGGTATGGACTATGCCCACGCGCCTTCAGGTATTTACGTGGGAACCTGGGCTTCTAACGTTGATTTTGCCGAAGATTTGGAAATTGATGTCTATGGCGGCATATCAGGAGAGCTGGATAACGGCATAAGCTGGGATGTAGGTGGCCTGTATTATATCTATCCCAGTTCCGATGCAAAGCCGGAGGAAAACTTTGTTGAGATGTATGCGAGCGCCGGCTATACCTTCTCCGGCGTACTGGAGCCAAGTGTCAGCGCCGGGATTGCCTGGTCGCCGGACTTCTTCGGTGAAGATGGCGATGGCATCTACCTGAACGGCAGCCTGGACCTGTCGCTGCCGCACGGCTTTGGCCTGTCGTTTTACGTCGGTTGGCAGGATGTGGAAGGTGACAAGACCTCGGGACCGGATGGTTTCAACTACACCCATTACAGCATCGGCATCAGCAAAAGCGTAGGCGCGCTTGATCTAAGCGCCTCCTGGAATGACGCGGACAATGATTGCGGTGGCGAGATCTGCGAGGCGCTCGTGGGCAGTATTTCCATGAGCTTCTAAGTATAGCCATCTTAGTACTAGAACCTGGAAAAGAAATCCGAATATTTGGAGAAACTGACGATGAATCGATTCAGAGATTTAACCAATAAAACAACAACGCCGAGTAAGCCAAGGCGTATCAACAGTAAAATAAGCATCCTGACGGGCGCGGCCGCTGCACTGCTGCTGCCACTCAGCGCTCGGGCCGATGAATTGAGCGCCGGAGATACCGCCTGGATGTTAACCGCAACGGCCCTGGTGCTGTTCATGACGATACCGGGGCTGTCCCTGTTCTATGCCGGGATGGTCAGAAGCAAGAACGTGCTGTCAGTGCTGATGCAGTGCTTCGCGATCACCTCGCTGATGACCGTGCTCTGGGCGTTATACGGCTACAGTATCGCGTTCGGCGGCGAAGGCGCCTACTGGGGCGGGCTGGACAAGATGTTTCTTTCAGGGGTCACCGTGGACTCGATGAGCGGTACCATCCCCGAAGCCCTGTTCATGACCTTCCAGATGACGTTTGCAATCATCACCCCGGCGTTGATTGTCGGCGCGTTTGCCGAGCGTATGAAATTCAGCGCAACGCTGTTGTTCATGGCAATCTGGCTTACAGTGGTGTATGCCCCGATTTGTCACTGGGTATGGGGCGATGGCGGCTGGCTCGGCAACAGGGGCATCCTGGATTTTGCTGGCGGCACCGTAGTACATATTAACGCCGGTATTGCGGGACTGGTTGCCGCCCTCGTGCTGGGCAAGCGCAAAGGCTATCCAACCACCCCGATGATGCCGCATAACCTGACCTACACGGTAATCGGCGCCTCCATGCTCTGGGTAGGTTGGTTCGGGTTCAATGCAGGCAGCCAACTGGCTGCTGACGGGACCGCCGCGATGGCAATGGCGGTGACCCAGATTGCGACCGCATCTGCGGCTCTGGGCTGGATGTTCTGCGAATGGACCAGCCACGGCAAGCCCAGCGTGCTGGGCATTGCCTCAGGCGCAGTGGGCGGGCTCGTGGCCATCACCCCTGCCTGCGGTTCCGTTGGCCCGATGGGCGCGATTGCGATCGGTTTTGCATCCGGCGTCGGCTGTTTCCTGGCATCTGTGAAACTGAAGCGGATGCTGGGTTATGACGATTCCCTGGACGTGTTCGGCGTGCATGCCGTGGGCGGCATCATCGGCGCCATGCTGACTGGTGTCTTCTGCGCAGAATACCTGGGCGGCGCCGGCTTCGGCGTGGAACAGGGAGGCATGGCCGCGCAACTGGGTGTCCAGTTTACCGGCGTATTGGCGACCATCGTTTATACCGGCATTGCCAGCTTCATTATCCTCAAAGTGGTTGACGCGATTATCGGATTGCGTGTAACGCCCGATGAGGAACAGGAAGGCCTGGATATTGTCTTACACGACGAACGTGGTTATATTATATAAAAGTATTTTTAACGACAGGACATGAAACGATGAAATTACTCACGGCCATAATCAAACCATTCAAACTTGACGATGTGCGCGATGCGCTGTCTGAAATCGGCATCAAGGGACTGACCGTTACCGAGGTAAAAGGGTTCGGCCGGCAAAAAGGCCATACCGAACTGTACCGCGGCGCTGAATACGTCGTAGATTTTCTACCCAAGGTGAAAATTGAAATCGCTTTGGACGACGACCAGCTAGACGGAGCCATTGAGGCGATTTGCAAGGCAGCCGGCACCGGCAAGATTGGTGACGGAAAAATCTTCGTACTCGGACTGGACGAAGCCATACGCATAAGGACGGGCGAAAAAGGCAGCGTTGCCCTGTAACGCCGCTTGAATGGATCTCCCGGTCCTCCTTGGCGCCGGGAATGCCTGGGAACCTCTGACTTTACTTTGTCAGAGGTTCCTTTGGCACATAGAGTTCCCCTCCTATTCTCGCGTAAGCGCCCCCACCCATTCCCCCGGCAAGCTCTCCCTTCCCAGCCTGCCCCTGTATGGCGTTGAGCAGGGGCGGGAGTGGTTTTGTGGCTGGGCGACACAGTATTCGACTTGCCTCTCGCTTTTGCGGGAGTGGTATGGTCGATGGTGACAAAGTGTTAAACTGGACTCCCATCGGGAGACAAAATCATGTTTCAAGTCAGAGAAAAACAATCCATGGATGCGCCGGCGAGCGCGCAAACCCAGTACCATCTTTTTGTTGGCGGCAGCTTCAGTGGCACATTCAGCAATAATCTCGATCAGGATTGGATCAGGGTCGATCTGGTTGCCGGTAAAACATACCTGATCAGCCTGTCCGGAAGCGGGGATAACAGCGGCGCCGATACCATCCTCAGGGTTTACAACTCGTCAGGAGAGCAAGTCGCCCTCAACGATGACACGGACTTGAGCGCCGGGCAACTGAATTCCACCCTAAGCTTTACCCCCGAGAGCAGTGGCGTTTACTACCTCAGCGCCGGCGTTTATGCCGGCAACCCTGCTAAGGACTATTCCGGGAGCTACATGCTGACACTGACTGATCCGGAGGCTGCTGACGGCATCGGCGACCTGGCGCTGCAAGGCGGCGACGGCGACGACATCCTGGGCGGCGCCGATGGCGCCGATGAACTGCGGGGCGGCGCCGGCAACGACGAGTTGTATGGCTTCGGTGGGGAGGACTACCTGGTGGGAGAGGCTGGCGATGACCTGCTGGAAGGCGGCGATGATGCCGATCTGCTGCTGGGAGACAGCGACTCGGGCTTCTTTGCCAGGTCGCTGATCCCGGGCTATTACGCCAGCGACAACGCCAACGACGATTCATCTCCCGATGATCGGGGACCTGCGGATGTTGATAGTGGGGACCGTGAGGGCCCAACCGCGCTCGCCGAGGATGTCGCTGTCCCGATCTCTGAAGACCCGTTGGCTGATCTGTTCCCCGACCTGACCCGCGCCGGCACGCTGGATTTCCTTGAGCGCCAGTTGCGCGCCGGAAACGATGTCCTGCATGGCGGCGCCGGCGCAGACTGGCTCGAAGGCGGCGCCGGGAACGATGAGTTATTCGGCGGAGATGATGATGACAATCTGTTTGGCGACACCTCGCTGGAGCTGTTCTTTGGCTCGTTGCCGGCGATTGTGGTGAATGATGCCTCGGAACCCAACTCTGCTTTTGTCTTGGCATCGCCTGCGCAGGGCGAACAGGCTGACGCCGGCGCGACCACATCGGAACCGGACGAAAACCAGGATGCGCTCGACAACCTGTTATTGATGCTGCTCATCGACCAGTTGACGGCCGGCGATGACAGGCTGGACGGCGGCGCCGGAAACGACTACCTCAGAGGTGGTTTTGGCAATGATGTGCTGCTCGGTGGCGCCGGCATTGATTGGCTCGAAGGCGGCGCCGGCAATGATGAGCTGGATGCCGGAACAGGGGACGATTACCTGCGTGGTGACGCCGGAGATGATCTGTTGGCCGGTGGTTCCGGCGCAGATTGGCTTGAAGGCGGCAGTGGCAACGATACACTGGATGGCGGCGCCGGCGACGATGTGCTGACCGGCGACGATTATCCTTACTTCCTGTTTCTTGAATCCAACATCGGCAGACAGGCCGACAACCCCGACGCCGGCGACACTGACACCGGCGTGTCAATAATGCTCTATGACCCGGATGCAGAACCGGATGACAGTGACGGCCCCGCCATCACCAGCGTCGACGAAGATGACAATGGGATGACCACGGGGAACAATCCGGGCGTAGTTATTGGCGTAGGTAGTAGTGACGCTAACACTGACTTGAGATTACTGACTACCTTCTTGGCGCCAGGCGGCGACGACACGTTATCCGGCGGCATGGGAGATGATTTGCTGGATGGAGGTCCCGGCAACGACCTGCTCACCGGTGGTACCGGCGCCGATGTCTTCATCTTCATACCCGCGGGTGGCTACGATGTTGTCGCGGATTTTCACGCAAACGAGGATCAGATCGACCTCAAGGCCTTTGCCGATATCAGTTCGATAGACGACCTGGCGCTGCAACAACAGGGGGACGACCTGATCATCGACTTGTCCGCGCACGCTGGTGGAGAAGTCACACTGCAAGGTGTCGAACAGGCTGACCTGAACGACGCTAACTTCATTTTCTCCACTGGGGAAGCTTCTGCGATAATTGCCTGACCAGCCAGCGAGAGTGAGTATTGAAGCCTTGCCCCCCATCATATATACTCCGGGGAAAGGCGCATCGCGCCTGGCTTTAAAATTGGGGAGAGCTTTATGAAACAATCTGTGAAAGCTGCAGTTTGCCTGCTGCTTATCGGCGTGCTTGCTCCAACGCTTGCGCTGGCCCAGGATGCGCCTGAGTTGAATGGCGCCAATACCGCCTGGATACTCGTATCGACCGCCCTGGTGTTGTTCATGACCCTGCCGGGACTGGCGCTGTTCTATGCCGGCCTGGTACGCGCCAAGAACGTCCTGTCCGTATTGATGCAATGTTTTTCCATTGCCTGCCTGATGTCCATCCTGTGGCTCATCGCGGGCTACGGGTTGGCGTTCGGCGATGGCGGCGGTTTGAACCAGTTCGTCGGCTTGGGCAAGTTTTTTCTTGACGGGGTCGGTTGGGACAGCATGAGTGGCGACATTCCGGAGACCGTATTTTTCATGTTCCAGATGACGTTTGCCATCATCACCCCTGCGCTGATAGTGGGCGGCTTTGCCGAACGCATGAAATTCTCCGCAGTGTTGTGGTTTTCTGCCCTATGGCTGTTGCTGGTGTACGCCCCTGTGTGCCACTGGGTCTGGGGCGGCGGCTGGTTGGGCGACATGGGATTCATGGACTTTGCAGGTGGCGCGGTAGTCCATGTTAACGCCGGTGTGGCCGCGATCGTCGCGGCGATAGTCCTCGGCAACCGCAAGGGCTTTCCGGGCACGGCAATGCCTCCGCATAACATGACTCTCTCCGTGGCTGGCGCTTCGATGTTGTGGGTGGGCTGGTTCGGGTTTAACGCCGGCAGCGCCCTGGCCGCAGACGGCAGCGCCGGTATGGCCATGCTGGTCACGCATATCTCCGCGGCGGCAGGCTCTCTGGCCTGGGTTGCCTGCGAGTGGATTAAACACGGCAAGCCCAGCGTGCTGGGCATTGTTACCGGTATGGTCGCGGGCCTGGGCACGATTACCCCTGCCTCGGGTTTCGTCGGCCCTCTCGGCGGGTTGCTGATCGGAATTTCAGCCGGTGTTGTCTGCTACTTTGCCACCCAGTACATCAAACGGAGCCTGAAGATCGACGATTCCCTGGATGTCTTCCCGGTGCATGGCGTCGGCGGCGCGCTGGGTTGCCTACTGGCAGCCGTCTTTTTTGCCGCAAGCCTGGGCGGCCCGGCAGATGCAGGCTATGCAATGGGTTCGCAGTTCCTGGTACAGGTGGTCGGCGTAATCGCTACAATCCTCTGGTGCGGCATCGTCAGCTTCATCATCCTCAAGGTTCTGGACGGCATCCTCGGCCTGCGCGTCACTGCGGATGAAGAAACCGAGGGCCTGGACCTGGTGTCCCACGACGAGCGCGGTTACACCTTCTAATGAGTTAGACCCCGGGAGCGCGGGCGAGACGCCCGCGCTCCCGGGAGAAGCGGTGGTTGCCCCGCCACCATCCCACTCCTGCGAAAGCAGGAGTCCAGTCAAATTCTGTGTCGCCTGAAAGGCGACTCTTTACTCCACTGGATTCCTATTTCACAGCAAAATTATATAGGTGTCCTGTCTTTGCTTTACAATGTCGTCATGGACAGCTACGCCGTCATCGGCAACCCCATAGCACACAGCCTTTCGCCCCGAATCCACGGACTGTTCGCCGCGCAGACCGGCGCAGACATCACCTACCGTGCGATGCTCTCTCACGCTGACAAATTCACCGCCGATCTCGATGAATTCCGCCGCGCAGGCGGCCACGGACTGAATGTCACCCTGCCGTTCAAGGAACAGGCCTGGGAATACGCGACCCACCGTAGCGCCAGGGCTAACCGGGCGCGGGCCGCCAACCTGATCCGTTTCGATACTAATGGACAAATCTACGCCGATTCCACGGACGGCGTGGGACTGGTGCGCGACCTCAGCGCCAACGGTATGCAGGTTCGGGACAAGCGCGTCCTGCTGGTGGGCGCGGGCGGGGCTGTCAGGAGCGTGCTGGGGAACCTCTTAGATGAGCAACCGGCGGGTGTAACGATTATCAACCGCACCCCTGCACGGGCGCATGCGCTGCTGGAACTGTTTCCCGAGTCTGCTGGCCTCCTTAACGCGCAAGGCTTGGACGAACCCGTATCCGGTCCTTATGACCTCGTGATCAACGGCGCATCGGCGGGCCTGGCGGGGCAGACACTGCCCTTGCAAGACAGAATTCTCGCGCAAGACGCCTGCTGTTATGACCTGGTCTACGGCAAGGCAGCCCAGGCATTCTTGGGCTGGGCGGTAGACAACGGCGCGGCAATCCTGTGTGACGGCCTGGGAATGCTGGTGCAGCAGGCCGCCGAATCATTCTACATCTGGCGCGGCATCCTTCCGGAGACGCAACCGGTCATCGACGCCTTACGCTGAGCTGGCTATTGCAGCCTAAGGAACCTCTGAGATTAAGTCAGAGGTTCGTGCGACACAGGGATGCGCGCTCTGACAAGTTTGGAATGGAATTGTTTAGGGCTTCTAAAGTATCACTCACAACCCCTGCAGCCTGTCCATCAGGTCGGGGAGCCAGGTGACCAGGATGGGGAACAGGCACAGCAGTATAATCGCGCCGACCTGTATCGAGATGAACGGAATAATCCCACGGTATATATGCTGTATACGGATATCCTTCGGGGCCACCGCCTTCAGGTAAAACAGGGAAAAACCGAAGGGCGGGGTCAGGAAAGAGGTCTGCAGGTTGATCGCAATCAGCACGGCAAGCCACAGCAGATCCACGCCCATGCCGGCGGCGATGGGCGCCAGGATGGGAACCACGATAAAGCAGATCTGCAGAAAATCCAGGAAGAAGCCAAGCAAGAATATCAGCAGCATGCTGGCTACCAGGAAACCCAGTGTGCCGCCGGGCAGGTTGGTCATGACATCGAGCACCAGGTGGTCACCACCCATACCCCGGAACACCAGCCCGAAGGCCGTGGCGCCGATCAGGATCAGGAACACCATGCTGGTCAAACGGGTGGTCAGTTGCATCGCTTCACGCAATTTGTCCAGGGTGAGTTGACCGTGCAAGGCTGCCAGCAAAAGAGCGCCCAGCGCGCCCACTGCCGCGGATTCCGTGGGCGAGGCAATGCCGAAGAAGATCGACCCCAGCACTCCCACCACCAGGATCAGCGGCGGCAACAGGGTCAGGAACACCTTGCGTATCAAAGGTCCGTCAGCCTCCGGCGTGATCGCAGGGGCAACCTCCGGCCTGAGCCATGCATGCAGGCTGATATACACCAGGAACAGCGCCACCAGCAATACCCCCGGCACGACGGCTCCGATGAACAGGCGGCCGACGGGCACGCCCATTACGTCACCCAGCAGGATCAGGACAATACTCGGCGGGATAATCTGGCCCAGGGTTCCTGCCGCGGCAATCGTGCCGGTTGCCAGTTGCCGGGAATAATTTCGCCGCAGCATGGTTGGCAGCGCAATAATGCCCATGGTAACCACCGTTGCGCCCACGACCCCCGTGGTGGCCGCCAGCAATGCCCCGACGAGTACCACGGAAACGGCCAGCCCGCCGCGCAAGCGCCCGAACAGCAGACCCATTGTTTCCAGCAGGTCCTCCGCGAGCCCGGATTTATCCAGCACAATCCCCATGAAGATGAACAGCGGCACTGCCAGCAGGGTAAAATTGGTCATCACCCCCCAGATCCTCAGAGGTAGCAGGTGGAAGAAATCGAATCCCAGGAACACCCCGCCGAACAGCATCGCGATCGCCCCGAGCGTAAAGGCTACCGGATAGCCCAGCATCAACATGAGCATCAGGCTCAGGAACATCAGGACGATCCAGAAAGTCATCACTTGTTCCGGCCAGATTTGTGATCCAGGATAAAGGATAAGCTCTTCAGACTCTCACCGATACCCTGGATGATCAGCAGGAAAAAGCCCAGTGGAATCGCCGCTTTCAACACCCAGCGGTACGGCAGCCCGCCCGGGTCGGGCGAGCCTTCGGCAAACTGATAGGCCTGGGACACGAACGGCCAGGAGCTGATGATAATAATGACACAGAACGGGATCAGGAATAACAGCGAGCATACCAGGTTGACCCATGCGCGCCGGTAGTCTGACATGAACCGGCTGCGGTAGACCAGGTCCAGGCGCACATGGTCATCATGTTTCAGGGTATAAGCGGCGCCCAGCAGGAAAATAAGAGAAAAAAGGTGCCACTCCAACTCCTGTATCGCAATAGAACCGCTCAAAAAGAAATACCGCATCATGACGTCATAGGCAACCAGTAACACCAGCGCCAGTACCAGCCATGACAACCCCCGCCCGCAAATCTCACTGGACCATTCAATACACCTGCATAATTTGCCAATTACTTCACGCATTCCCCCATTGTAACGCTTCTTAAATCAGGACACCCATGTCTTTTTTTTCAAGAGTCGCCCTGCGGGCGACAGAGTATTAGACTGGACTCCCGCTTTCGCGGGAGTGGTACGGTGGTGGTGTTAACGTAAGCGCCCCCCTCCCATTCCCGCGCAAGCGGGAATCCAGTGAGGCAAAGCGTCGCCCGCAGGGTGACACAGTATTTGATTGGACTCCCGCTTCCGCGGGAGTGGTTATGCTGGCGGGGTGCGCATGAGTGGTTATGGTGACGGGGTTCGCGGGAGTGGTACGGTGGCGTCGTTGAAGCATCAGGAATTGGCCAGAGTGATGTAGTCCTCGACGCTCAATTCTGCCGGTCTTGCGTTGGGCGGGATCTTCAATTCTTCCAGTTGCGACGGATTGAACCATGGTTTTAATCCATTGCTGATCTGCTTGCGCCGGGCGGAGAACGCGGTTCGCACCAACTCCGTGAACAGGTCGAAATCCCTGATTCGGTCCACTGCTCCCGGCATAACTCTCAAGCTGACTACGGCTGAGTCGACTGCCGGCCTGGGGCTGAAGGCGGCGGGCATAACATCAAACAGTTTTACCGCGCGGCAGCGCGCCTGTACCATCACGCTGAGCCTGCCGTATTCGGGCGTGCCCGCGGCGGCGCAAATGCGGTCAACCACTTCTTTCTGCAACATGAACAGCATCCGCTTCACCTCGTCAAAGCCAAGCAGGTGGAACAGGAGCGGCGTCGAGATGTTATACGGCAGGTTGCCGACCACTTTCAGCGGCGCCGGCGCAAACGTCCCAAAATCCACTTTCAGGACATCCTGCCGAACCAGGTTTAAGCGCCCGATGTTCTTGCATCGTTCAACCAGTTCCGCGGCCAGGTCGCGGTCCACCTCAACCACATCAAGCGTACCGGTTTTGCGTAGCAACGGGAGGGTCAGCGCGCCCTTGCCGGGACCTATCTCGACAATACGCTCGCCCGGGTGCGGGTCAATGGCCTGGATTAACCTCTCAACAATATGCGCGTCCCTGAGAAAATGCTGGCCGAAGCGCCGGCGCGCAGGAGGCATGAACCGTGTCAACCCCGGGCCAGATCAATGGCTAAATCGATGGCTGCGCACAGGCTGCTTGCATCAGCCTGTCCAGTTCCAGCCAAGTGGTAGGCAGTGCCGTGGTCAACCGAGGTCCGGATAAATGGCAGCCCCAGGGTGATATTAACGATTTTGCCAAAACCATGAGATTTAAGAACCGGCAGACCTTGATCATGATACATGCTAACCACCGCATCCACTCCCTCCAGGGAAGCAGCGGTAAAAGCGGTGTCCGCTGAAACCGGCCCTGTCAGCTTCAGACCCTCCGAATTCAATTCATTGATAACCGGAGTTATGATCTCATCCTCTTCCTTACCTAGCAGGCCACGCTCTCCGGCATGCGGGTTGAGACCACAAATCAGCAGGCGCGGGTCGTCAATGTTGAACTTTGCCCGCATTTCGTCCGCCAAGACCGTGAGAACATCGCGCAGACGCTGGCGGGTGATGCGACTGGCGACCTGGCGCAAGGGCATATGTGTCGTGACCAGCGCCACCCGGGCAAAGTCATTGGTCAGCATCATCACCGGCGATGGACTGTTGCAGAGACTGGCTATGTACTCAGTATGTCCTTTAAATTTGTGGCCGGCCGCGGCAATGATGGCCTTGTCTACAGGGCAGGTAACCATAGCATCAAATTCACCTGACATGCAGCCTTCCACCGCGCGCTCAATGGCCGATACCACACAGTCGGCGTTGCGCTGCGTTGCTTTTCCGGGGTCTACCGCGGCTGCCAACGGTTGGTGCAGGTAGAACAGTTGCCCTAATTTGTGCGGCCTGGCTGCTTCATCGGGGTCGTACTGGATCAACTCAATATCGAGGCCCAGCATACGCGCCCGATCATGCAGAGTTTCGGGATCGCCAATCACAACTTTCTGCGCCCAGACATGATGGCGGGCGCTGGCAAGCAGGATATCAGGGCCGATACCCGCAGGATCTCCCATGGTCAAGGCCAACCGCGGACAGATCATGATCCCAGCCGGTACTCCACATAGGCCTCGTCTCGCATTTGCCGCAACCAATCGGTGCGCGCCTCTTCCAGTTTACGCCGGCGGATCGCCTCCCTGGCTCGCGCCCGCTTGATATCCTCGGTACTGTCGTGCTCGCGCCGGTCCAGCACCTGGACGATATGAAATCCGAATTGCGACTGAAACGGCTGACTGGTAGCGCCGGGCTCGAGAGAATTCATGACATTCTCAAATTCCGGAACCAGATCGCCAGGATTCACCCAGCCCAGGCTCCCACCGTCGGCGGCGCTCACGGTGTCGGCGGAATGTGCCTTGGCCAGCTCGGCAAAATCATCCCCGCCCTCAATGCGCATCCGCAGTTGTTGCAATCGGCGCAGGGCATCCTCGGGCGTAGTCAGTTCATCGGGACGGATCAGGATATGTCTGGCCTGGGTCTGAGTGACAACCACCTGTTCGCTACTACGTTTGTCCAGCAGCTTGATGATGTGGTAGCCGCTGGGGCTCTTGATAATGTCGCTCAGATCGCCAATCTCCATATCAGAAATGAAATCGGCAAATAATGTCGGGACCTGACCGGCCTTGCGCCAGCCCAGGTCGCCCCCGTCCAACGCCTGCTGGCCGTCGGAGTATGTGGCTGCCATATTGGCAAAATCTGCGCCGTCCTGAAGTTCGCCCAACGCCTTCTCTGCGGTTTCCCGAGCACGCGTCACCTGGTTCGTGGAAGCCCCTTCAGGAATTGCGATAAGGATATGGGCAATATGGAACTCGATGTCCGTTTCCCCTTGATGTTCCTGGTTTGACAGGTAGTTATTGATCTCTCGGTCGGTGACCATGACCCGGTTGTCGACCTGGCGTTGCTGTAGCCGGGAGATGAGAATCTCGTCGCGGATTTCCTTACGGAAGGCCTCGTAGCCGAAACCGTCTTGCTCCAGAATCTCCCTGAACTGGTTCAGGCTCAACTCGTTTTCCCTGGCAATATTGTTGATGGTGCGGTTCAGAGTCTCATCATCGACCCGGATCCCCGTATTCTGCGCCATCTGGATCTGCAACTTAGTCATGATCAACCTGTCCAGCACCTGTTTTTCCAAGATGGGCTGTGGCGGCAATGGAATGTTTTGTTCCTGCATCTGAGCGGTCACCGCGCTGATCTTTCCGACCAATTCGCTGCGCATGATCACGTCATCGTTGATGACCGCAACAATTCGGTCCAAGTCCAGCGCTGCCGCAGCGCTGGTCAGTAGCGTCCCGGTGAGCGCCAACAGCGCAAGATGTCTCATTGCTCGTCTCATCGCAGCGGCGCTCTCTCACCGTAGCCCGGTATCGCCTGGTTTAGGAGTTCTGCAGTTCTCTGACCAATGCTTCCCAGTCCTTTCAACTGCAACTGCAGGAAGAAACCGGTGCTGAAATCGCCGTCCAGGTTGGACAGGAAGCGGCGGCTGACTGCTTTTATGGCGAAACAGCAACCCTCGTATTCCACCCCGAAGAACAAGTCCAGAGAACGCCCTTCGGATACCGCGTAGTTCCAGCGGCCTACGGCATTCAGCCTGTCAGTCAGGGGCCAACTGAACGACACATCGGATTGTTCAATGTCCGTGGGTATGCGCCGTATCTGGCCGGTTTCAGCTCGCCTCACCCGGTAAGCCAGGTTGATCACCTTGCTGTCTGCCGGGTTGTATTGCGCGGTAAGCGCCATTTTCCGGGTGAGTTTATCGTTGATGTCCCAACTTATCTCCGCGCCCAGTCTCAGGTCGTCGGTCAGGTTGGCGTCGGCTTCGACGATTATCGGCGAGAGCAGATCGTTTTCCAGTATCCCAATATCCACCAGTTCTCCCTGTGCGCCCAGGATCTGCCTGATGACATTCTGATCTTCCAGGTAAAACGATTGCGCCACCTGCAACGAGGCAACTTGTTTGCCGGTATCCCGGTTGAGCAGCCGGCTGCCCAAGGCCAGCGTGATCTGGTTCGTGTCACCGATCCGGTCGTAACCGCTGAAGCGGTTTTCCCGGAACAGGGCGTTATAGTCCAGGTTATAGACCGACGAGTCGAATACCGGCAGCTTGTTCTGGTCCTCGTGCGGCACGTACAGGTAGAACAGCCGGGGTTCCAGCGTGTGCAGGAAGTTGCTGTTCCGCCACTGGCCCTCGCGCTCCAGGAACACACCGCTGTCTACACTGACGATGGGCAAGGTCCTGCTGGGACTTTTTGTAAAAGGCCCTTGCCGATCCAGGTTGTACTGGGTGAAGCGCACGCCGATCTTGGGAACGAGGAAAGCCGCCTGGGTGCGGATCGGATAGCTTATGGACGGGTACAGATCGGCGCGGAAGCCGGTCACGTCCACCGTAACCCCGGTTTCGCCGGTCCGGTCGAAATAGGTGAAGTCCGTCAGCAGATTGAGGTTGATTTTTTTGTTGCCGCGTAGGGGAGAGTACCTGAATTGCAGACGCGGCAGATTTTTGTAGGGCCTGGATGTCACCGCGATACTCTGGTCGACGATCTGGTAACTGTGCAAGCGCCCCAAAAAGCTCCAGTTGCTGCCGCGGTAGGTCAAGTCCGCTCGACGGGGCAGATAGCGGGTGCTGGAAATCGCCAGTTCCGTGCCAAAATCCTCCAGGTATTCCGGGTCCGAAGCCCGGTTGTAGACCACATAAAGCTGTCCCCGATCGAGGAAGCGTTGGTTAAGCTCAATGTTGATCATGCTCCGGTCGCGATCGTCAAACCCGACATCGCCCGGCAGGTATTCCAGGTTTATCTCGCCCTCGCCCCCGTCGACCAGGTAGCGGTACTCCAGCATGCCCATCACGCCGCTGTTGGTCAGCGCCCGGGGCGTGATGGTCGCGTCCATATTAGGCGAAATATTCCAGTAATAGGGCAACCGGGTTTCAACCCCGCCATGGCTGTTTTTGCCGATGCCAGGCGCGAGAAAACCGGATTTGCGAGTTCTGCTCAAGGGAAAAGTGAAGTAGGGTGAATAGAACACAGGTATATCCTTGATCCTCAGGACAATATCTCTGCCGGAACCGCGATCCGTATCATGATTAAGCGTTAGCGAACGCGCGTCGATACGCCAGAAATTCTCCTCGATGTCGCCGCCGTTTGCCGGCGCGCAGGTACTGAAACTCATGCCTTCCCCGGAAGTCAGGGCGCCGGGGTCGATGAACAGTTTGTCGGCCCTGCCCCGGGCATCGCTGTCCGGCAGGTAGTAGTCGGCGCCGGACACGGTTGCCGTGCCCTCGCCCACATCGATCTGCGCGCTCTCACCGGCCAGGAACAGCGATTCCTCCCAGAACTTCACGTTGCCGGACAAGTCGACGGAATCTTGCGAGTCATCGTAGACCGCGGCATCCGCGCGTGCCTGCCATGTGTCCGTGGACATCTCGACGGAACCCGACAGGTTTGAGATGCCTTCCTCAGTCAGGTCGATACTATCGGCATCCAGGTAGGTATCGCCTTCCTCCAGGTTCACGTCCACCAGCGGCCGTTCCGGCACCTGGAACACGATGGGGCAGAACGGCCCGCCGGCAGCCGGCGTGTCTTGCGCCGCGGCGGCGCCGGACAAGAGCAGGCTTAACAGAATAATATTTTTAATCCCGCTGATCATGTCTTCGGCAAAGTGACCCCTGTCTGGCCCTGGTACTTTCCTTTTCTGTCTTTGTACGAGGTTTCACAGGACTCATCGGATTGCAGGAAGATCACCTGGGCGACCCCCTCGTTGGCATAAATCTTCGCCGGCAGCGGCGAAGTATTGGAAAACTCCAGGGTAATGTGACCCTCCCATTCCGGCTCCAGCGGCGTCACGTTGACAATGATGCCGCAGCGGGCATAGGTGGATTTGCCCAGGCATATCGTCAGCACATCCCTGGGAATGCGGAAATACTCGACGGTGCTCGCCAGCGCGAATGAATTGGGCGGGATGATGCAGACGTTCCCCTTGAAATCCACGAAGCTGTCCTCGTCAAAGCCCTTCGGATCGACGATCGCGGAATTGATATTGGTGAAGATTTTGAATTCATCCGAGCAGCGCACATCATAGCCGTAACTGGACGTACCGTAGGACACCAGCGGCATGGAACCATTTTGTTTGACCTGCTGCGGTGAAAACGGTTCAATCAGGCCGCAGGCACTGGCCATCTCGCGAATCCATTTATCGCTCTTTACCGGCATTCAGGCGTTCTCGACCACAATCTTCGGGAACCGGGCGCTGTAGTCCTTCGCCCGCAGCGACAATCTTGCCGCAGCCTTGCGGGAGATGGCCCGGTAGGTCTCGGCAATGGGCGAGTCCGGGTCCATCGCCACGGTCGGCCGGCCGTTGTCCGCGCCTTCGCGGATGCTGATGTCCAGCGGCAAGGAACCGAGCAGGTCAACATCATACTGCTCCGCCATCTGCTGCCCGCCGCCACTGCCGAAGATATGTTCTTCGTGGCCGCATTGGCTGCAAATGTGTGTGCTCATGTTCTCGACGATGCCCAGCACCGGCACCTCGACCTTTTCGAACATCTTCAGGCCCTTGCGCGCGTCCAGCAGCGCGATGTCCTGCGGCGTGGTCACAATGATCGCGCCGGAAACCGGGATCTTCTGGCACAGCGTGAGTTGGATATCGCCAGTGCCCGGCGGCAGGTCGATGATCAGGTAATCCAGGTCCGACCAGTTGGTGTCGCCCAGCAACTGCTCCAGCGCCGAGGTGACCATGGGGCCGCGCCAGATCATCGGCGTCTCCTCGTTCACCAGGTAGCCGATGGACATGGACTGCAAGTGGTAGCTGATGTTCGGTTCGATGGACTTGCCGTCATGGCTGTCCGGCTTGGCGCGGCAGCCAAGCATGCGCGGCTGGCTCGGCCCGTAAATGTCCGCATCCAGGATGCCGGTCTTCGCCCCTTCCGCGTGCAAGGCCAGGGCCAGGTTCACGGCCGTCGTCGATTTGCCGACGCCGCCCTTGCCGGAGGCAACCGCGATCGTGTTCTTGATGCTGTCAACAGTTTTCACGCCGCGCTGCACCGCATGAGACCTGATGTCAGTATCGATGTCCAGGTCTATGCCGCCCACGCCGGGGATCTGCTGTAACGCCGTGCGCACCGCGTCCCGCAGCGCGTCCAGGTAGCCCTGCGCCGGGTAACCCATTTGCAGGGAAATTCTGATATTATCTCCACTGATTTGAATATCCTTGACCATTTCAGCGGAGACGAGGTCTTTTTCCAGGTTAATGTCCTGAACCCCGGCCAGGACCGATTTGATTGCTTCAGGGTTTGTATTCAGCATAAGCGTTTGCCGTCTCGTATTCGCTCTGTCGGTAAACAAACAGGCATTTTACATCAATTTTACTGTATAACCTATGCGCGGTGGCATATTAAAATTGACAGACCAAAAACGTAAAATCTTCGTTACCAGCGCATTGCCGTATGCGAACGGATCGATCCACATTGGCCACCTGCTGGAGGCGATCCAGACGGATATCTGGGTGCGTTTTCAGAAACTGCGCGGCCACGACTGCTTGTATATCTGCGCCGACGATGCGCATGGCACGCCGATCATGCTCAGCGCGGACAGCCAGGGCATTACCCCGGAACAGTTGATCGAGCGCATCCACGCCGAACACGAGCGCGATTACGCCGGCTTCGGCATCGGATTCGACAACTTCTACACCACCCATTCTGAAGAAAACAGGGAGGTGGCCGAGGCCATTTATGCGCGCCTCGACGCCGCCGGCCACATCAAGCGCCGTACCATCCGCCAATTCTACGACCCGGTGAAAGAGATGTTCCTGCCGGACCGCTTCATCCGTGGCGAATGCCCGTTCTGCCATGCCCCGGACCAGTACGGCGACAGTTGCGAGTCCTGCAACCGCACGTACACGCCCACGGACCTGATCAACCCGGTCTCCTCCATCTCCGGGGCGACGCCGGTGGAAAAGGAGTCCGAGCATTATTTCTTCGACCTGCCCGCGTTCGAGACCGTGTTGCGCGACTGGGTCGGCGCCGGGCGCCTGCAACCGGAAGTGGTGAACAAGCTGGACGAGTGGTTCAGCGCCGGCCTGAAGGAGTGGGACATCTCCCGCGACGAGCCGTATTTCGGCTTCGAGATACCGGGCGCGCCGGGCAAGTATTTCTACGTGTGGGTAGACGCCCCGATGGGTTACTTCGCCAGCCTGAAGAACCTGCTGGAACGGCAGGGCAGGGACGTCGAGGAGTATATCGGCGCCGGCAGCAACGCCGAGATGTACCACTTCATCGGCAAGGACATCATGTATTTCCATACGCTGTTCTGGCCGGCCCTGTTGCACGGCAGCGGTCACCGCCTGCCCAACAACGTCTTCGTACACGGCTTCCTCACCGTGAACGGCCAGAAAATGTCCAAGTCGCGCGGCACTTTCATCAACGCCAGCGCCTACCTGGAACGGCTGGACCCGGAGTACCTGCGCTATTACTTCGCCGCCAAGTCAGGCAGCGGTGTGGACGACATCGACCTCAACCTTGAGGACTTCCGCCAGCGCGTGAATGCCGACCTGGTGGGCAAGGTAGTCAACGTCGCCAGTCGCTGCGCCGGGTTCATCCGCAAGCGCTTCGGCGGGAAGCTGGGCCCGGCCGTCCATGACGCGGCGTTGTTGCAGGAATTTATCGATGCCGGCGAGGCCGCCGCCGCGGACTATGATGCCCGGGAATTCGCCCGCGCGATGCGCCGCATCATGGCCTTGGCCGACCGCGCGAACCAGTATATCGACCGGCACAAACCCTGGGAGATGGCCCGGCAGGACTCCGAATCGGAACAACTGCAACAGGTCTGCTCCCTGGGCCTGAACCTGTTCCGCATTCTTGTCCTCTACCTGAAACCGGCGCTGCCCGACCTGGCACTGCGCGCCGAGGAATTCCTCAATGTGGAACCGCTGACCTGGGACGACCTGGCAACGCCACTGCTGGACCACCCGGTACGGAAGTTCAAGCCGCTGCTCACCCGGGTGGAACAAGCCCACATCGAAGCCGTGGTTGATGCCAGCAAGGGGAGCCTCGGGGGAGGTAATGGTGGAGCAAAGGACAAGAGCAACGGGTCAGAGGACGCCAGGAACAAGAGCGGTGTGGACGAGAGCAGCGGTGACGCGAGCGGCGGGACAGGGGGCAGTAAGAACAAGAGCGGCAAGCACGCGAACAGCAAGGCAGGAAGTGGTAGGAACAAGAGCAGTGGCCCCGAAAAAGGCATGGTAGGGGACGCCGGTGGCGGAACAAAGTCAGACACTGGCGCCGAAAAAACCGGAACCGGCAACAAGCATCTGCAAGATAACCCGATCGCAGCACAGATCACGATAGAAGATTTCGCCAGGATCGACCTGCGCGTGGCAACAATTTCCCACGCCGACTATGTGGAAGGCGCAGACAAGCTGCTGCAACTGACCCTGGACCTGGACGGAGAAACCAGAAACGTATTCGCCGGCATCCGAAGCGCGTACCGGCCGGAAGACCTGGTCGGCAGACAAACACTGATGGTAGCCAATCTAGCCCCCAGGAAGATGCGCTTCGGCGTCTCCGAAGGCATGGTGCTGGCCGCCGGCCCCGGCGGTGAGGACATCTACCTGCTAAGCCCTGACCAGGGCGCCCAACCAGGCATGAAAGTCAAATAAATTACAGGACAACCAAATCCTCATGATCAGGGCGACTCATTAAATCATGTCTGAATTAATCCTGATTCTCTTCGCGGCAACCCTGGTCAACAACCTGGTGACCGACCACCTGCTGGGCACAAGCCCAATGCTGGCGGCCGCGCAGCGGCTTGATGTGGCAACAGACATGGCCATGGCCGTGACGGGCATCACCACCGTGGTCGTCATCACCACCTGGCTGCTGGACAACCTGGTCATCATGCCGCTGAACCTGGAAAACTACCGGCTGCTGATACTGGTGATGACCGTCATCAGCGTCAGCCAGGCAGTGCGGATAATGCCGGGCAGGTATTGTCCGCGGCTGTTCGACAGGGACGGCAGGTTCTACCCGCTGTTGCTGCTGAACTGTACGCTGCTGGGCGTGATGCTGCTGAGCACACAACTGGATACCGGCCTGCTTGGCGCGCTGGCGTATGGCGCCGGCGCCGGCCTGGGATACTCACTGGTACTGCTGGGCTTCACCGCGATTAACCTGCGCTTGGCCGTTACTGATCTCCCGGCGCCGGTCAAAGGCTTGCCCTTACAGATGATCACCCTGGGCCTGATCTCCCTCGCGTTCTCCGCGATCACCTGATTTCTCCAATGCTGGAATTGATTCTTGCAACCTCGGCGTTATTTTTGCTGGGAGTGTTGCCGGCTCTGTTGCTCTCCGGAAGAATTGAACTCGACCCGGACGACCGGGAGAAAACCATCTCCGCAATAGATGCGCTGTTGCCACAGACCCAATGCGGCGACTGCGGCTATCCCGGCTGCCGGCCTTATGCACAAGCTATTGCAGAACAGGATGTGCCGCTGAATTTGTGCCCTCCCGGCGGCGCCGCAACAGTCAGAAAGCTCGAAAACCTGTTAGGCAAGCCGCATCAGCATAGTGGCCCGCCCGTTCCTGAATCCCTGGTAGCCGTAATCGACGAAGAAACCTGCATAGGTTGTGTAAAATGCATCGACGCCTGCCCCGTGGACGCGATCGTAGGCAGCGCAAAACAACTCCACGCGGTTATCCCGGAATACTGCACGGGATGCAAACTGTGCCTCCCTCCCTGCCCGGTAGACTGCATCACTATAATAGGACATTCTCCCTCTCCCATTCCCGCGCAAGCGGGAATCCAGTGAGACAAAGGGTCGCTCTTGGGCGACACAATATTGGATTGGATCCCGCTTTTCAGCCGGCGTTGAGCAGGGCGGGAGTGGTGATGGATTTCAGTCGCGAAACAAAGCATCCCTATTAGCGCGGTACTGGTTCAGTGTAAATTCCGCTGCGCGGATGACCGCGCGTTGGCTGGAGGTGGCGCCGCTGATATGGTCGAAATCACCGCCGTCTTTTTCTGTTGCCCAGGCATCCTTGGGCGTATTGTCCAGGGAGCGCTCGTTAAAACTCAGTATCCAGCGTGAATTATCCTGGTGCACCTGGTCGCCCAGGCCCGGTGTTTCCCGGTGCTTGAGGATGCGCACGCCGGCAAGTGTTCCGTCGTAGCGGATACCTATCGCCAGTTCCATCATGCCGTTATAGCCTCTTGCCAGCACGGGGCTGAAGATCAGGCCCACCGGTTCTGCCCCGCGCCGGGCGCGGAACACGTTGGCCGCTGCCTCCGTCCCGAAATGGGTCGGCAGGTCGAAACTGATCCTGTCCGCGGGCAAGTCATTGTCGTATTCCAGCGGCAGGACCTCAGCGCCGATTTCCAGGATCGGAAGGTGGCGGTTGCGCGTGATGGTATCCTGGAAGTATTTCCCCAGCGCATAAATTCCCAGCACTGCGGTAAAGCAGATGAACAACAACGGCAACATGTTCAGCAACAGATTTCTACTTACGGACATTATCTTTCTCCGGGCGCTTTGGGGCGAGGCAGAAGGTCTATCAACGGCAACATGTTCAGCAACAGATTTCTGCTTACGGACATTATCTTTCTCCGGGCGCCTTGGGGCGGGTCAATAGGTCAACCAACGGCACGAAAACATTCGCAAGCAACACCGCAAACGCGACGCTGTCGGGATAAGCCCCCCAGGTGCGCAACAGGCAGATTAGCGCGCCGATCAAAAAGCCGTAGATCAGGCGCCCGCGCGTAGTGGTAGACGCAGTCACAGGGTCTGTAGCGATAAAGAATGCGCACAACATTGTTGCGCCGCTGAACAGGTGGAACAGGGGTGAGGCATATACAGTCGGGTCGTAAACATAGAACGGCAGGCTGACGAGAAAAACGCCGGCGAGGACCGCCACGGGAATCTGCCACTTTATGACGCCGCGCGCCAGCAGGTAAACACCACCCAGCAGGTAAAGCAGGTTGATCCACTCCCAGCCGGCGCCGCCAACAAGCCCAAAAATCGGGGAGTTGCTGATTTCCGGCACCATCTCCATCAATTCCAGGCGGTTTTTCAGTTCATCCAGCGCGGTGGCGCCGCTGAGCATATCGGGCGCACCGTCCCCCGCCGGGAAAATACTGTGCAGGTAGCCGCCGATGCCATGGGCTTGCAGCGCCGGCCAGGTATTCATCTGTACCGGGAAGCAGGCCAGCACGAACACATATCCCGCCATCGCCGGGTTGAATATATTACAGCCGATACCGCCAAAGGCATGTTTGCAGATTACGATGGCGAATGCGATGCCGCACAGGCACACCCACCACGGCGCCAGCGGGGTGATGCTGACCGCGAACAGCAGGGCGGCGACCACTGCGCTGCCGTCCCGCAGGAACAGCGCCGGGTCGAGACCGCGCAGCCTGAGTAGCGCGAACTCCAGCAACAGCGCAAAACAGACAGCCAGCACGCACTGGATCAAAACGCCGGGGCCGAACAGCCAGGCATAGCAGAGCAGGCCGGGAACAAGCGCAACGCACACATCAGCCATCACCTTGCCGATTGTCCGGCCATCATGCCAGTGAGGCGAACTGCTTGGCGGGCTAGCCGGCATCCCCGTCCTGAACCGGTTGTTGCCGGCGCTTTGCCCGGGTGCGCGCCAGCGCCTTCTGCACGTAGGCTTTCTTCTCCGCCTTGGTATCCTGCTCCGGGTCCGCCGCACGCGTTTTATTGCGCTTGGTATCAGCCTCAATCCTCAGGCGATCGGTTTTCCGGTTAAAACGTTGTCGCGCCGCTACGGCGTCACGGTCGCGCGCGTCTTCTACAACGAGTTGCGCCTTGGCCTGGCGGTAATAGTGCACAAGAGGTATCCGGCTGGGGCAGACATAGGCGCAACAGCCGCATTCTATACAATCGAACAGGCGATACTCCCGGGACTGCTCGGCATCGCCGGATTTGGCAAACCAGAGCAATTGCTGGGGCAGCAGCAGCTCCGGGCAGACTTCCGCGCAATCGCCGCAACGGATACAAGGCATCTCCGGGAGGGGCGGCGCGTTTTCTTCAATGATGATGCAGTTCGTGGTCTTGATAACAGGCATGTTGGGGTTGGTGACTCGCAGACCCATCATCGGGCCGCCGATGATCACCTTGTTTTCTTCACTGAAGCGGTAGCCGCAGGTGGTCAGGCAGTCCTTCACCGGTGTGCCGATAAGCACTTGCAGGTTGACGGGGTTATCCACCTTCCCGGTCACCGTGACATAGCGCGAAACAATGGGTTCCCCGCGCGTGACCGCGCGGTACACCGCAGCGGCCGTGGCCACATTGTGGATGACTATGCCGATGTGGATAGGCAACCCCTCGCTGGGGACGTCCTTGCCGGTCAGGGTCTTGATGAGCTGTTTTTCGCCACCCGCAGGGTAACGGGTGGGCACCTTGACCAGTTCCAGGTCGTCATCGACGAGACCGGCCAGCGCGTTGTAGGCCAGTTCCATGTCATCCTCTACCGCGATAACGCAATGCCTGGCCTGTACCGCATGGCGTATCATGCGCGCCCCGGAGACGACATAAGAGGCTTTCTCCTGGATCAACCGGTCGTCACAGGTGATCTGCGGCTCGCATTCAACACCATTAATAATTAAGGTATCGACTGCGTTCTCCACACCCTCCATCAATTTGACATGGGCCGGGAAGCCCGCGCCTCCGAGACCCGCAATGCCGCAATCCCGGATCAGCTCCTGCAATTTTGCCGGTTCGGCGCGGTCATACTCCTCGGTGGGTTCGATATCGAACCACGCATCATTGCCGTCCGGTTCCAGTACGATACAGCGCGCCTTGCTGATTGTCGGGTTGGGCACGGGGTAATCGCCGATATCGGTAATCGTCCCGGATGTGCTGGCATGAACGGGCACGCTGATATAACCGTCGTGGCGGGCAATGATCTGGCCTTTAAGCACCTTGTCGCCAATGCTGACCGCAGGCACAGCCGGCTGGCCGATATGTTGCTGCAACGGCAGGAACATCCGCTCCGGCAACGGATGCAGTATGGACATTTTACGGTCAGTAATCTCCTTATGCGGCTCCAGCAACAGTCCGCCCGGAAAATCATGTAATTCACGCTGAAATGAGGACACCCATCAATTGTATAGGAGATATGAAATGAGTGGAATGAGAGAGTCCGGTTTAATACTGTGTCACCCTGCGGGCGACCCTTTATTTCCTTGGACGCCCTGCAATAAGAGAACAGGGAGTGAATTATGCTAAAGTAAAGCAATGCAGCATTTCCCGATTTTCCTCGATCTGAACAAGCGCCGATGCCTGGTGGTGGGCGCCGGTGAAGTGGCTGCGAGGAAGGCGCTACAACTACTCAAAGCAGACGCTGATGTCCTGGTCGTCGCGCCCCGAGCGGAAGATGTAATCCAAGACCTTACAGAGCAAGGCAAGGTGCGCCATGAGGCGCGCAAGTTCGAAAGCAAGGACGTATCCGGCTGCGCACTGGTGATTGCGGCGACAGCCGACCGGCAGGTGAACAGCCAGGTCGCCACCGCCGCGAAGGCTGAGAACATCCCGGTTAATGTGGTCGACGACCCCGCGCTATGCAGTTTTATCATGCCTTCCGTGGTTGATCGTGACCCGGTGCAAATCGCGGTATCCACGGGCGGCGCGTCACCGGTGCTTGCCAGGCTGCTCCGGACGAAACTGGAAACCCTGGTGCCGGCGAGTTACGGGCGGCTGGCAACGGTTGTGCGGGAGTTCCGCGGGCGGGTCAAACAGCGCTTCCCGGAATTTCGCCAGCGCCGCCGGTTCTGGGAAAACATCCTGCAAGGACCGGTCGTCGAGCTGCTGTTCGCCGGACGGGAACAAGCCGCAATCCGCACGCTGGAGCGCGAACTCGACAGCGCGACACCCGCAGACCTCAAGACCGGAGAGGTCTACCTGGTCGGTGGCGGACCCGGCGATCCGGACCTGCTGACCTTCCGCGCCCTGCGCCTGATGCAACAGGCCGATGTGGTGCTCTACGACCGGCTGGTCTCACCGGCGATAGTGGACCTCGCCAGGAAAGAGGCAGAACGCATCTACGTCGGCAAACAGAGCGACAGCCACACGGTGCCCCAGTCCGAACTGAACAGCCTAATGGTAAAGCTCGCGCAACAGGGCAAGCGTGTGCTGCGCCTGAAGGGTGGCGACCCGTTCATTTTTGGTCGTGGCGGCGAGGAAATCGAGGAACTGGCAGGATTCGGCATCCCGTTCCAGGTGGTGCCGGGTATCACCGCCGCCGCCGGTTGCGCTTCCTACGCCGGCATCCCGCTGACCCACCGTGATCTCGCCCACTCCTGCCTGTTCGTCACCGGCCACCTGAAGGACGGCAAGCTGAACTTCAACTGGCCGGCCCTGTTGCAACCGAAACAGACGGTAGCCATCTACATGGGAGTGAAGGGGGCGGATGTACTGCAGAAAAACCTGCTCGAACAGGGAATGCGGCCCGACATGCCCGCCGCCATCGTCCAGCAGGGCACCACACCGGACCAGCAGGTGTACACCGGCTCAGTCTCCACCCTCACAAGCCTGGTCGCGGACAATGAGATCAAACCACCGTCGATGATCATCATCGGCGAGGTAATTCGACTGCACGAAAAGCTGTCCTGGTTCCACGGGTGAATGCAGCATGAATACAGGTCGCCCAATTTGACTGGACTTCCTGTTTCGAGAGAGTGGTTCGGTCGCGTCGCTCACAGGAGCGCTCCCCATCCCATTCCCGCGCAAGCGGGAATCCAGTGAGACAACGGTCGCCCGAAGGGCGACACAGTTGCAATTTGAATCGCTGTCCCGTAATTATTGTTCTTTTTCCAGGTGCAGCGCAACGGAGTTGATGCAGTACCGCAATCCGGTGGGCGCCGGGCCGTCCGGAAACACGTGGCCGAGGTGGGCGCCGCAAGCGCTGCACAGTACTTCAGTGCGCGGCCGGCCGAACAGGCTGGAGTCAAGCTCAGTCGTTACCGCAGCAGCGTCTTCCGGCTCAAAAAAACTGGGCCAGCCGGTACCCGAATCAAACTTGGCATCGGAACTGAACAGGGCCTGACCGCAACAGGCGCACCGGTATGTGCCGCTATCCTTGCAGTCGTTATACCTGCCACTGAAAGGACGCTCCGTTCCCTTGCGACGGCACACCTCGTATTGTTCCGGCGTCAGTTCCCGCTGCCATTCCTGCTCAGTTTTCACGACTTTTTTGATTTCTGTCATCTCAACACTCCGCTGATTGAACCTGTGTCGCCCTTCGGGCGACCCATTAACTACAATGCCCGCGAAGAAATAATCTCCTGCTCCGACACTGGCGGAGACGGCTCCGGCAGCGATTCCGCGTAGGTCAGATGCATCAGCATCGCGTGGTACTTGCGGATATTCTCCACGAAGGTAACAGGCTCACTCCCCCTTGCTTGGCCGTGTTTTGTCTTTGAGTACCAGGCGGGCTGGCTTAACAGCGGCAGCGTCTGCTTCACATCAGCCCAGGAGTCGGGGTTGCCGCCGTTATGCTCAGTGAGTATCCTGGCATCCTCCAGGTGACCGAAGCCGACATTATAGGAAGCCAGCGCAAACCAGGTACGGTGCGGCTCAGGAATGCGTTCCGGTATTTTATCCACCAGGGTGGTCAGGTACCTGGCGCCGCCGTGGATACTCAGTACCGGGTCGAGCCGGTCGGTAATCCCGACCTGTTTTGCCGTTTGCAATGTCAGCATCATCAGCCCGCGCACGCCGGTGGGAGAGCGCGCCGACTTTTTCCAATGGGACTCCTGGTAGCTGACCGCGGCCAGCAGGCGCCAGTCAAAGCCGAATTCGTCGCCGGCGCTCTCGAAATAAGGTTTAAACTCCGGCAGCACATCGTTATACCGGTCGATAAACCTGCGCGCTTCCACATAATCGAATGCGTCGGCGAATGCGTATGCCTGCTCCAGCAGGTCGGCCAGTTTATCCTCGTTCCTGATATGGTTATGGAACTGCGTTATTGCTTTGATCAAGGAGTCATCATCCGGCGACCGCTTAACGGCCCAGCCCAAGGGTTCCGGGCGGGTCAGGTCGAAGGCTGCCCGAAGTTCCGGCAACGCGATGCGCGCATAGGTCACCTCATTGGACCTGGCCACGCCGTAAAGAATTTTGCCGTACTCAACCATCTCCAGCAGGTCAAAGCTGTTCTTGTCATCGTGCACGACCAGTTCCAGGTCCGGATAAGAAATCCGCAGTCGCTCGATCTGTTCCCGGGGCAAGGCCTGATGGGCGATATGCAGTTTGTGTGGAGAAATATCAGCCACGGAAGATGGACGGATATAGCCATAACGGTACACCACTTGCCGGGTCACCCACTCAAAACCCGGACCGTAGGCCAGGGGGTCGCCCGGTTTGAACGTCCGGGTCAGCCCCGCAGCGGCGAGGTCCGCCTGCCCGGCGCCCAGCAGGTCAGCAATCTCTTCCCTGCTGTCAGCCAGGACCAGGTTGAAATCGACTCCCAGCCAGTCGGCGAACAACCCGACTAACTCGTATTCCAGGCCACGCTCAACGCCCGCATCATTACGCTGGTAGGTCATCGGCCCTGTCCGGGTCACAACCTTGATCACGCCGCGCTCGCGGATCAGTTCCAGGTGAGATTTGTTTTCAGCGCAACCCGGCAATACCAGACAAGCAGACAGCGCGGCAACAAGCAAACCCGGAAGATATTTCACATTACTAACCCGAAAATCTCACCAATTGATGCGATGATCGCTGAGGATTTTTTGATGCGCCCCATCCGTGGGGCGCCCCCTTCGGGCATCCTTCGGATGTCCAAATCCGCTCCAGGCGGATTTGTGCGTCAGTACGCGGGTGCTCGTGACCGAAAGCATAGTGGTACTTCTGGTTGAGGGACAAATCGGCAGGACAGCCGATTTGCACGGCGAAGGCCGCCCGCAGGGTTGCGCACAGGGATGTGTGCAATGAGCATGTGCCCGCTAACGCAAAAAAGACCAGCGAGGGCGCATCAAGCGCAGTGTGTAATGGCAACATACTCGACAGATTACCATAACTCATTGACAGCAAACATCTATCCGATGCTGACAAGCGAATTGGTGAGATTTTCGGGTTGACTCCTTTGCGCCAGGACAAGAGAAAAATAGTCATTATCCGATTCATAGTGGCGGATGACCTTCAATTCAGATTGTTCCAGCAAAGCTTCCAACTCATCGAAGTAGAACTTATGACTCAATTCGGTCAGTATCCTCTCCCCGCATTCCAGGGTGAAACCGATGCCCAGGTTACCCAGGGTGATCTGCTGGCTCAGCCGGGACAGGAGATACATTTCAATTCTGTTCGACTCATTATTATATATGGCCTGATGAATAAAATGATCCGTGCGGAAGTTCGCGGCCAATTCCCGGTTCAGTACCCGCAACAGATTCAGGTTGAACAAGGCGGTGATTCCTTGCGCATCATTATATGCCGCGTTTAGCGTCGCGGGGTCTTTAACCCTGTCTGCGCCCAGTAACAGGAAGTCGCCCGGTTTCATCTGTTGCCGGATGTGGCAGATGAATGCGCGCGCCTCGCCAGGCGTGAAGTTGCCGATTGTGCTGCCGAGGAACAGAAACAATGTGACGCCGGCACTGTCCGGCAGGTGATCCAGACCGGCATGATAGTCCCCCAGCAACGGCCTGACAGCCAACCACTCATAATCATTCCGAAGTTTGCGAGCTGCTTCCACCAGCGCCGGCTCACAGATGTCGAACGGCAAATAGATACAGGTGTGTCCCTGCTTTTCACAGGCATCAAACAGACTGGTTGTTTTGCCGGAGTTGCCGCTGCCCAGTTCAATCAGAAAATCAGGAAGGGTCAACGCAATGATATCAGCGCCGTATTGCCGAAGTAACCTATGCTCGGAGCGAGTCAGATAGTACTCCGGCGTTTCACAAATACGGTTGAACAACTCCGTGCCGCGCTTGTCATAAAAATACTTTGGAGGCAACGCGCGCGGCCGCTCAACCAGGCCCTTGCGGGCATCTTCCGCCAGGTCCGGAACCTGCCAGGCAGGCGCAATGGAAATACACTGAACGCCATCTCGCTGCCGGGATGAACTGATGACTGTATCCACCATCCAAAGGGTAACACAGTTTCAGAAATACAGTGTCGCCCTGTACTACGCGATGCGATAAACTTTAATTATGACTATCCCGGCAAGATACCTGTTACTGCTCCTGCCCGGCATATACTTGCCCGGGTCAGCGGCCGAGGAACAGGTTGACTCCACGCGCCAACAGTCCATCATCCGCTACGAGGCACGCGCCGCCGACCTCGAAGCGACCGAAGGGCCACATGCTGAAGAACTCATCGAAGTCCGCTTAAGCCTGGGGCTGTTACACCAACAGGCCGGCGACCATGGGCGGGCGCTGGAGGCATTGCAGGCAGCGCTGCAATCCGTGCGTATCAACGAGGGACTGTACAGCATGAGCCAGGCGCCCGTGCTGGAAGCTATCATCGACAGCCATGTCGCCCTCGGCGCCAGGGACGAACTACGCCGCGACTACGAGCGCCTGTTCTGGCTGTACCAGCGCAACTACGGCGAACGCAACGTCGGCCTCGTGCCGGTAATAAAGCGCATCGGCCAGTGGTACTTCGACCTCTACAACTTCAGCCCACCCAACACCACGGTGGAACCGTTGATTGCAGCAGACGACCTGTACGCGAAAGCGCTTGACATCCTCCCGGAAGACACCCTGTCTCCGGACCGGGCACACATATTATATAAGGTAGCCGTGATCAATCATCATGTCGCTGAAGACATGCAAGACCCGATGCTGTCCCACCGGGAAATCCGCGCCGCCATGATCCCTCACGGTCGACCATCCCCCTATCTGAACGAAACAGCAGTGCGCCAGTACTATGCAGACCAGAGTTTCTTCAAGGGCAAGCGTTCACTGAAACAGGTTGTGACGGCATACGAGCAAAACCTCCCCGATACCATCATGGAGTATGCCCGCGCGCTGGTATTCATGGGCGACTGGCTGACCGTGCAACGCCGTGTGCTGGAGGGATCCCGGATGTACAAAAAGGCCTGGGCTGCGCTGGCAGAGCACAACGCGGCGCCGGCACAAGTGGACGAACTGTTCGGCGAACCACAACCCATTGAGCAACTGCCCATCCCGGGTGAGCAAGAGCCGAAACTTAATGAGGACAGCTACTACGTGGACGCGTTACTCGATGTGCCCGAGTCAGGCTGGCCCCGCAACATCAGGATACAAGCAATCCACCCCCCCGAAGAAACCGCGTTGCACAAACGCGCCGAACGCGGCATTGCCGCCACCCGCTACCGCCCCCGCTATCGCAACGGCCAACCGGTCGCCACGAGCGATGTCCCCCTGCGCTTCATTTTCAAACACAAAGACCAACCGGGCTGGTTCCACTTTTGAACCACCGGTTTAGATCGAGAGCGCCTGGCGAGGTTTGCGTGAGCAACAAGTCGGACTGGAACGGAATAGGGTCTCCATTGAAAATACTGATGTTTTGGCGTGTTATCTTTGTATGCTATGATGTTCACAAGATGAGAACCACCTTGACAATCGATGATAAAACCGCACGAGCGCTGAAAGATATTGCCCATCGCAGCGGCAAAACCTACAAGCAGGTTGTTAACGAGACTTTGCAGACCGGTTTGTCTGCAAACAATATCAGGGATATGGCAAAGCCCTATCGGCTCAAACCTGTTTCCATGGGAGAAGTGACTGGCAGCTATAATTTGACCAAAGCCCTGGCCCTTGCCGATTACCTTGAAGAGGAAGAGATAGCCAGGAAACTGGAACTGAAAAAATGATCCTGATCGATGCCAATCTTTTGATTTATGCCATCAACCGCGATGCTGACCAGCATCAGCGGGCGCGCAAGTGGTTGGAGCAGACTTTGTCGGGAGCGACTGAGGTTGGTCTGGCTTGGATCGTGGTTTTGGCGTTTATTCGCATAACAACCCGCGCCGGAATTTTGGCTAAACCATTACATTATACTCAGGCGCTTGCTTATGTAGACGGCTGGCTCAGTCAACCACATGTGGATGTGCTGTCTCCGGGAGTACATCACTGGTCGATTTTCAGAAACCTGCTGAGCAACACCGGTAGTGCCGGCAACCTGACAACAGATGCTCATCTTGCCGCATTAGCCATTGAAATCGGGGCAGAAATCTATTCTGCGGATTATGATTTTCGCCGCTTTCCCGGGATTACCCATATCAATCCTTTACAAGACTGAAACTGTCAGGTAGACCTCTTACTTATCTGAAATACCGCCAATGACAAATTCACAATATGTAATTTGTATTGACAATTCCGGTTATGAGGCATCTCTGGAACGGAGTAAAATATATCAACTCATTCCGGATGAACAGGCAGCCAGACATCGCCAACTGCGGGTCACGGATGAGTCAGGAGAAGACTACCTGTTTCCTGAGGCCTGTTTTATGACGGCAGCTTTGCCTGGAACAAAACGGCCCGCGACCCGACAGCGCCCACAGAAACACAACCAAAGAAAAACTTGACGCCGGTACGCAAAAACCAACAATGACTGACCAGGCCGACAGATATCATTACACCGAATCCGGATTGCCCAATGTATGGATTGAGGGTTTGGCATTGCAGGATGATAACGAGGACGACACGGTTGTTATCCCATACATCCGTGAACTGCATAAACTGATTGCGTGCGAAACTGTGCAGTCAGACGGCGCTTTGACCGGCGCGGAGTTAAGATATCTGCGCACTGAAATGGGAATGACCCAGGCACAACTCGGACAACTGGTTCACCGTGAGCGTTTGACTGTGTCGCGTTGGGAGCATGGTGAGAGCGAAATGGATGGCGCGGCCGAAGCGCTGGTACGCATCTTCGCAATCAGAAAGTTGGAACTGGATGAAGCCGACCTGGCTGAAATCAGCGCCAAGTGCCAATCTGTCACAACGCGCAAACTGCCTATTCGAATAGACGCATCCAACCCCGCAAACTACAGACTTGCGGCGTGATACAAGATTTGACAATATCTGAAATGCCGCAAATGACAAATTCACAGAAACACAGCCAAAGAAAAACTTGACACAGGCATAAATTCTTTCTTACTATTCTGTTGACAAGGCTGAATATTGCTGGCATATTGCGATTGTTTAAGTCAAGGGGGGCGCCTGCGGCAGGTAGCGTTGGAATATCTGTATAATTTTTGCTACAGGTGTTGACATACCCCACAAATATCGGCATATTGCAACCAACAAGAAAAACAAGTACTATGAACATCAGGCTTGGGGTGCCATTGACAGGATTTAAAGGTTTGCATGTTGACTTATATCACCCGCAGCGCGATATTTGTCGGCAGTGATTATATTTTTTTTGCAAATGTGTGTAATAATGTCTAAAATACAAGCGAATTCGTTTACTTCTATCTGATATACACGGGAGAACAAAGTTATGTCTAATCACAATGAGACGACGATGCAAGATGCGGCAGCAGGTCTTGACACGACGTACAGTTTCACTCCGGATGCCAGGGGCTCGTACAGGCCAGGCGTAGACGGCCGGGAGGGCAACAACACGTTCGAAGGAGCGCTTACCCCCGGAGATTCGGACTGGGTAAGTATCGAATTGAAGGCCGGAACGGTTTATACCATTACCGTAACAGGCAGAGAGCTCGACAATGATCGGAGCACAGTAACTGCACTGAACGACTCCATTCTCACGGTCTATGACTCCAAGGGCGTCATGGTCGACATGAACGATGATATCGATGGCGCAGACGGCATGCTCAATTCCGAGTTGGAGATCAATCCGGATGCGGACGGCGTATTCTACATCGCTGTCAGCGCCTTCTCGGCGAACCCGGGAGCGTCGGCCAGTGGTGGTTATACCGTCACAGTGGCAGAGTCGGAACCGCCTGACCCGAATATGGGCAAAGACATAACCGGTACCGCGAACGATGACAAGCTGATAGGCACCGAGAAGAATGAAAAGATTAATGGCGGCCCCGATGGTACGGGCACTCCTGCTACGAATGGCAATGACTCGCTGTATGGCTTGGGCGGTGATGACACACTGCAAGGCGGCACAGGCAACGATCTGCTGGTAGGCGGCCCGGGTTCCGATGTGAACCAGGGTGGCGCAGGCGAGGATACCGTGTCCTATGCGACTTCAGCGGAAGGCGTCCGTGTCAGCCTGTTGACCGGGATTGCCCGCGGCGGCGACGCCGGTGGCGACTCCTTTGGCGACCCGAATGCGGAAGAGTATACCAACGACATAGAGAACCTCCAGGGTTCCGGGCACGACGACGAGTTGGTCGGCGATACCCTGGCCAACGAAATCTGGGGTCTCGGCGGCGATGACGTAATAAGCGGCAATGTCGGCGATGACACCCTCTCCGGCGGCGCAGGCGACGACGAACTGGACGGCGGCGACGGCGACGACACGCTGACTGGCGGCGCAGGCGCTGATGCGCTGACTGGCGGCAAAGGTGATGATACTGCGTCCTACGAAGGTTCTGCGTCGGGCGTCATGGTGCGCCTGCATTCTTACGTGGCAAGAAATGTCGATCGCGAAGCGGAAAACGATTCCGACGCCGCAGGCGACACCTTCGTCGGCAGGACGACTTACAAGCACACGACCACAAATGCTGATGACGAGACCATCAATACGGAATCCACGGCTGCCGATATCGAAAACCTGACCGGTTCAAGCCATGCGGATATCCTCGCAGGTGACGGCCGAGAAAATGAGATCAAAGGTGGTGATGGTGACGACACGATCTATGGCGGTCCTGGCGGTGATAAAGATACCAACGATGACGACCTGTACGGCGAAGGTGGCAATGATACGCTGTACGGCGGTATCGGCGATGACGAGTTGTTCGGTGGCGACGGCGACGATGTGCTCGTGGGTGGCCCCGGTCTGGACAAGTATGAGGGCGGTGCCGGCAACGACCTGATTTATGTCGACAAAGCAGACGCCGATGATACTAACGGCAAAGTCCACGGCGGCGAAAACACTGCTGCGGGTTCACGTCCGGACAGCGATACCGTATCTTTTGAGCGGTTTACCGATGATGATGGTGGAATCACAGGTGTTGCTCTTGGTACTGGCATTTATCTGCAGATCGAAAATGCTATCGGCACCGACTTTGATGATACGATCACAGGTAGTGACAGTGAGGCAAATACCATAGAAGGTGGTGAAGGTGGCGATACGCTGAGTGGCGGCGCTGATAGTAATGATCCTGGCGATACTGTGTCTTATGCAAGTTCACCTAAGCGTGTGAGGATCGATTTTAGCGGTGCTACCGATACGGCCGTTGGCGGTCATGCCACGGGTGATACCCTTAAGAACTTCGAGAACATTATCGGGTCTGCTTATGATGATGTATTGGAAGGTGACGACACCGCCAACGTACTCACAGGCCTCGCCGGCGACGATGAACTGGCAGGCAATGGCGGTGATGATACGCTGAGTGGTGGCGACGGTGATGATGAGTTGAACGGCGGCTTAGGCGACGACACTCTGGAAGGTGGCGCTGGCGCTGACGAACTGGATGGTGGCGCTGCGGAGGACAGTAATGGTAATCCGCTAGCTGCATCTACTAGAAATACACTGTCCTATGCCAGTTCGGACGCCGGTGTTTCGGTAAATCTGGCGTCTGCCAATGCTGCGGGCGGCCACGCCCAGGGCGACATCATTGCTGTCATTGATGATGTCGACCACGACGGCGACGAACTGACAGATTCTGACGGTGATAACGACCCCGACGACAGAACGGATACAGCCAGGATTGACGTTGCCACATTCGCCAGTCTCACCGGTTCAGCGCACAATGACAGCCTGACCGGCGACTACCGGATGAATGTCCTCAACGGCGGCGATGGTATAGACAGTCTTGACGGCCGCGGCGGCTGGGATATGCTCATCGGCGGCGCCGGCGCTGACCGGCTGGATGGTGGCGAGTCTGGCGCAGTGGCTGATGACCCGTCTACCGCTGGTACTGATGAGACAAGAGCGGAAGATGTCGACTGGGCAGTCTACCGGGATGCCAAAGGCGGCGTTACGGTGAACTTGCAGACCGGCATGGGTACTGCCGGCGACGCCGACGGTGATGAGCTGACTGATATCGAACTGGTCTGGGGTTCTAGCGACGAGGACAATGGTGATACGTTTATAGCCAGCGACGGCGCTGACCTGATCCACGGCGATCTTGGCAGCGATACGGTGTCCTACGAGGCCTCGAGCTTGGGAGTTACCGTTTCACTTGTTGGTGCAGCCAGGAGTAATACCTTTGATGATACGGATTGGGATAAGGATCCGACAGATGGCGTCATCGCAACAGCTACGCCGACTAATGGACGAGGCCTGCCGGATGACGACTTGGCTCCAGCTCAAGATCTGCTTGACAAGGATGGGGCGGTTACAACCGATCCGGATGATAATGTCAACGGCGCAGCCGGCGACAGGCTGGGCGGCATTGAGAATATCACAGGTTCTGATTATGACGACTCCCTGACCGGTGACGAGAATGCCAACACCCTCAATGGTGGTGGTGGCGAAGATACGTTGAACGGTGGAGATGGTGACGACACCTTGAATGGTGGCGCTGGTGAGGACACCTTGAATGGTGGCGTTGGAGTTGACATCTTGAGTGGCGGAGCCGGTGATGACACCCTGGATGGTGGCGATGGCAATGACACCCTGAACGGTGGCGCTGGCGACGACAACCTGACGGGCGGAGCCGGTAATGACAGACTGAACGGCGGAACCGGCGATGATGATTTGGAAGGCGGAGCTGGCGATGACACGTATATCATCGGCCTTGACAACGGCGACGATTACATCGTTGGTTTTGACAAGGATGCTGCTCTTGAGAGGATTGACCTTTCGGCCTTCGATAGCATTGACTCGTTCGACGATCTGACCATCAGGGTACGCGGTGGCAATGCAGTGATCGACCTGTCCGCCCATGGCGGTGATTCGATCACGTTAGTCGGCATTAACCAAGATGATCTTACTGACGGCACCTTCGGCGCCAACGACTTCATCATTGTGTAATAACCGGAGAGTGTGTTAAAACCAACTTCCTGATTGCACGGAAGTAAACGATCACAGGGGCAGTTTAAACGGGCAACCGTTTAAATTCGCCCCTGTTTTATTTCCCCCTCCGAAAACCTAACCAACCCCCACTCCCTAGAATCTCGGGGTCCCGCCCCACAGGTCATTACTCCACCCAGTAAAACTGATGAGTCACCCTTCGGGCGACACAATAAGGAAGATGACAGACGAATCCGCAAGGTGTGCGGTGCGAAGAATGTGGTGATTATCTGGCGCTTCTGTCTGAACCTGGCGCGGCGAATGTAGATTGCTTCACGCCCGATCCCGGCCAGCTTACAAGGTAAACTTATTCAGCGTAAATATGAATCCGACTATCAAAATCAGTTGGCCCACCATCCACTTAGCCATATCTTCCTTGGCGTTGCTAATGGCAACATCAATCTCCTGCCGAAGCGCCTCGACATTATGTTCGAGTTTGTCAAGACGCTGCTCAACCTTATTAAAACGTCGATCAATCTCATCAAAACGCTGGTCAAACTCGTCAAGACGCCGGTCAATATTTTCAACATCCACCCTCGTCGCCAGGTTATTCAACAGATCACCTTGTTCTGCCGCCAGCGCTTCTGCTTGCCGTTCGTCAAAACCGCATGCTGTCATCCGTTTTATGTAGGCATGTTCGTTGAACATGAGTATGTTGTGCTCCGGCGTAAAATAATGTGTTTCTGCCGCTTGTTTTGCTTGTGTTACTGTTGTTTCGTTCATACGTAACTCCCATTATTCCGTTCATTAGTAATGTAAATGATCGAGTAACCATTTCTGCTTACTCCTTGGAATTAAGATTAGCAACCAGTAATGAGGCTGTCAATAAAGATATAGTTGACGCCAGCCTGGGATTGCAAGCTGCTGTTTCAGGTTCAAAGTGATCGCCGATTGCACAGAATTAGATGTCCAACAAAAAAATTTGCATGATTTTGTGACAAAACTCACGTAAGCCGAGAGTTAATTGTTGACAGTTTTGATTCCCGGATTCATACTTAATGGACACAAAGAAGACGAAATAAACGCTTCGTGGAATTTACCGTTTCACCTGATAATCTATCCTGATGAAAATCCAGGGAGGGAAAAAATGAAAAGTATGGCCAAAGAAATATATGATGCGTTTCTGGAAGCAGGCGTGTCCCAGGAAAGAGCCGAAGATGCTGCCGCTGTTGTGCCGCCAATTGACAACCTTGCAACCAAAACACAACTGGTTGAACTCCGCCATGACATGACAAAAATGGAATCTGGCATACGAGGAGACATGACAAAAATGGAGGCAGGTTTACGAGAGGATATGTCAAAAATGGAAATGAGATTGATCAAGTGGATGGTCTCACTACAGGCGACTACGTTGGCGATGATCATCGCGCTATTCATCAAGTTTCTATAACCGCAATCGAGCGAAGTCCGCGCCAATCGTGTTTGCGTCAAGAACCACCCTGTAGTCAAGCTCTGCACAGTTACCTTGATATCCGTGTGCAGCCGCGGCCGCCTTAGTAGCCGGTATCCTGCGCTATCCGGCTAGTCATGGCTGCCGACGGACTCCATTAGGGCTTAAATCAGAGTTTTTCAGAACCGAAATGAACCTCTGATGTGAAGTCAGAGCTTCCAGAAATACATCAGCGTTATCACACATTAAATGCGGGCATGAAGCGCTTCTCGCCGTGTCATCAATAATCGTCCCCATTTTGTATTGTAACGATAAGTTTCTGTAACTGGCATCGCGTGATGTCCGTACCAGTAGAGTCATTGACAATTGACATGCCAGAATCCATACTCAATGAACTTCTGACATAATCAGAGATTTACCGAATGAAACACTTACTTGTCGTTGTTTGTCTCTTTGCGAACGCCGCTGCTCTGGCGGAGAGTTATGTCATTCATGCCGGTGCATTGTTTGATAGTGTCTCCGGTAATGTTCTTGAAGAACAGAGCATTCACGTGGCAGATGGGAAAATCACCTCTGTTGCGGCGGGTTATCAAGCTGTTGCAGACGGGGCGCAGCTCATCGATTTGCGCGCTGCGACTGTCATGCCAGGTTTAATGGATATGCATGTGCACTTGGATATGCAGTTAGCGCCGGAGAGGTATATAGAAAAGTACACACTTAACCCGATTGAACTCGCTTACCGGTCGACGGTCTATGCCCGACGCACGTTGCTGGCCGGATTTACCACGGTGCGCAATGTCGGTGATACCGGCAATATCACTATTTCTCTGCGTAACGCGATTGAACAGGGTTATGTAGACGGGCCGCGCATCATTACCGCAGGCAAAGGCATTTCCGTGACCGGTGGTCACATGGATCCCACCAGTGGAAACAGTTATGCGCTGATGGGCGACCCGGGTCCGGCAGAGGGCGTGATCAACGGGCCGTACGAGGCGCGCAAAGCGGTGCGCCAGCGTTACAAGGACGGTGCGGATGTTATCAAGGTGGCTGCCACCGGCGGCATGCTGAGCACGACGAAAAACGGCCTGGCGCCGCATGTGGCCATGGATGAACTGGAAGCAATTGTGGAAACCGCAGCAGATTATGGCATGGTTGTGGCCGCGCACGCCCATGGCGCGGAAGGGATCAAGCGCGCCATACGTACCGGTGTCAATTCCATCGAGCACGGCTCAGAGTTGGATGATGAAGGAATAAGCCTGATGAAGCAGTATGGGACTTACCTTGTTCCGACAATGATGGCGCCGGATTTTGCGGTGGAGAAGGCCAGGATTGACGGTTTTTTTCCTCCAGTCGTCCTGGCAAAAGTCAGAGTGTTTGAGCAATCCATTCCGGTCATGGTGAATAAAGCCTATACGAGCGGCGTCAACATTGCTTTTGGCACGGACAGTGGTGTAACGCCCCATGGCGAGAATGCAAAGGAGTTTACGCTGTTGGTGGAGGCCGGGATGAAGCCGGCGCATGCGTTGCAGTCCGCGACGATCAATTCGGCAAGGTTGATCAGAATTGACGCGGAAGCGGGCAGTATTGAGGCCGGGAAACGGGCAGATATTGTTGCTGTGAAAGGCGACCCTTTGGCGGACATCAGCCTGATGCAGCAGGTCAGTTTTGTTATGAAGCAAGGGAAAATCTATAAACGGGAATAAGTAACACTGAATACACTGGCCCTCAGTCATCACCGCTACAGGGTTGGTGTTATCCACGCAAGCCCGCGCCTTTCAAAAACCGCAAAAATATCGTATATTGTCGGGTTAATATCGTAATACCCTAACCACCTCTGATCAGGTGACGCCTCGGCGACTTCGTATGCAACCAAAGCTTCCAGGAAATACAGGCCCGGCAGAAGAAACCCAATTGCAGGCGGCATTGCGCCGTTGCCGCAAGGGTTTGCTGGGTGTGACCCTGTTCAGCGCGATGGCCAATATACTGATGCTGGTGGCGCCGGTCTACATGCTGCAGATGTACGACCGGGTATTGACCAGCGCCAGTTACGAGACCTTGATCGTGCTGACCGTGGTGGCGGTCTTCCTGCTGGCCTGCTTCGGTCTGTTGGATTGGGTGCGCCAGCGGCTGATGGCGCGTATCGCGCTGTTCCTGAACTACGAGGTCATGGATGACGTGCTGACCGGCGTGTTCCGCGGCAGCCTGCAACGCTTCCGGCAGAGCGCCGACCAGCCGGTACGCGATCTCGATACGGTGCGCCAGTTCATATCCAGCCCGCCCGCGCTGTCCTTCTTCGACGCCCCCTGGGCGCCGGTGTTCATCGGCGCCATCTTCCTGATCCACCCGTGGCTGGGTTTTTTTGCAATTTTCGCCGCGTTGTTCATCCTGATGCTGGCCTTGCTTACGGAGTGGACCTCCCGCGGGCCGTTCCGTAATGCATCGGAACACACTGCGGAGTCTCACCGGTTTATTGAAAGCAGCCTGCGCCATGCGGATGTGCTCGAAGCGATGGGCATGTTCGAGGGTTTTCGCCGCCGCTGGCGTGACAAGCATGACCGCGGCATCGCGTTTCAGGCTCGGGGCGGTTCCAGGGTCAGCATGTTGCTGGCCACTTCCAAGTCCGGCCGCCAGATCGTTCAGGTAGGCATTCTGGGCCTCGGCGCCTGGTTGGTACTGAAGCAGGCAATCTCGCCGGGCATGATGATCGCCGCTTCCATTATCCTCGGGCGTGCGCTGGCGCCCATCGAACAAGGCATTTCGGGATGGCGTGGCTTCGTCTCGGCGCGCCAGTCCTGGCGCCGCTTGAACAACCTGCTCGACGCCGCGCCACCGGCGCAAGGCGGGGGCGCGACCAGTTTGCCCCGGCCCACCGGCCTGCTGGAGGTGGAGAGCGTGTCCGCGGCGCCGCCGGGGGCCACCAAAGCGACGCTGCTACGGATAAATTTTACCCTGGAGCCGGGTTCCAGCACGGGGCTGATCGGCCCCAGCGGCAGCGGCAAGAGCACCCTGGCCCGCCTGCTGGTGGGCGTATGGACTCCCCAGGCGGGGGCGGTGCGCCTCGATGGCGCAATGATCGCCGACTGGCCGACCGAAAGCCGGTTCCGCCATGTGGGCTACCTGCCCCAGGAGGTGGAACTGTTCGAGGGCACGGTGGCCGAGAACATTGCTCGCCTGTCCGAACCGGACAACGAGGCAGTGATCGCCGCCGCACAGCAGGCGAACTGCCATGACATGATCATGCGCCTGCCGGAGAACTATAACACGCCGATAGCGGCCGGTGGCGCCAACCTGTCAGCCGGCCAACGCCAGCGCGTGGCCTTGGCGCGGGCCATATACGGCGACCCGGCGCTGATCATCCTGGACGAGCCGGACGCGAACCTCGATGCAGACGGCGAGATGGCGCTCAGGAACGCGTTGCTCGCGTTGTCCAAGCGCGGCGTAACGCTGCTGATAGTGACCCACAACTTCCGCCTGCTGCAAGTGGTCAGGAATGTGATGGCGCTGAAAGATGGCGTGCTGCTGGAGAACGGCCCACGGGAAGAAGTCCTGAAACGCTTCATGCGCCCCGCTCCGGCAGTCGCCGGCGCAAAGAAAGCGCAAGCTGGAAACTAATATAAGGGGTCGCCCCTCGGGCGACACAGAACATGACTGGACTCCCGCTTCCGCGGGAGTGGTACGGTGGTGAAGCTCGCGGGAGTGGTACGCAAATACAAGATGACAACAGAAGCAAAACAATCATTTCCAAACATGGTCGCCGGCACACTGGCCGCCTGGCTTCAACGCCTGTCTGGCTCCGCCGCCGCCCTGTTGCGCGGACCAAAAGAGGACGAAGTCGACCTGTCCCGGGACGCCGCGGACGAGAAGGCGGAACTGAAAAACCTGCTGAACCGGGACGTGGTCATGCGCCGTGGCATCATCGTTGTTGTCATCGCGCTGGGTGGCTTCCTCGCCTGGTCTATGTTGGCGCCCCTGACCGAAGGGGTGGTCGCGATGGGCACAGTGGTGGTGGACACGCAGAACAAGACCATCCAACACCTTGAAGGTGGTATCGTGGAGAAGCTGCATGTGCGCGAGGGCAGCGAGGTCAAGACCGGCGATGTGCTCATCGAACTCAGCGAAACCCAGAACCGCGCTCAACTTGAACTGCTGGAGAGCCGGTATTACGGCCGCCTGGCAGAAATCAACCGGCTCAACGCGGAACGCCTGTTGCAGGATGGGATCACCTTCTCCGATGAACTGCTGGCGTTACGCGATGACCCGGTTATCGCCGACATCCTGGCAGTGCAAGAGAACCTGTTCCAGGTGCGGCGTCGCCAGTACTACGGGCAGATTGAGGTACTGCGACATCGCATCACTCAGCTTGAGGAGCAGGTGCGTGGCCTGGAGTCGACCCGGGAGGCATTGCTGCGCGAACGTGGTCTCATTGAGAAGGACCTGGAGAGTCTGGTCGCCCTCAAGGAACAGCAACTGATTGATGAAGGCGTACTCATCGGCCGCCAGCGCGAATACGAACAGGCCATTGGAAAACTGGGCACCATGGCTGCTGATATCGCCGCGACCCGGGTGAAGATCGGCGAGACGCGCCAGGAGATCCTGCAGATTGAACATGGCTGGGGCACGGAGGTATCCGACCAAATCACCGCGGCGCAACAGCAGTGGTTCGAGACCCGCGAGCGCATTAATGCAGTGTCGGACGTGTTACAGCGTACCACCATCGTCGCGCCCCAGGATGGCAAGGTGATTGGCCTGTCCGTGCATACCCTGGGCGGAGTGATACCGCCGGGTAGCCCGATTATGAACATTGTCCCGAGCGAAGACCGGCTCGTAGTGGAAGGCCAGGTGCGCCCCATCGATATCGATAATGTCTATCCCGGCCAGACGGCCCGCCTGCGGTTTTCCTCGTTCAGTTGGCGCACCACACCCCAGGTGGAGGGCAAAGTCGAGCGCGTCTCGGCAGACGTCTTCCGTGACGAGCAGCAGGGCACATCCTACTATATCGCCCGCATCCTGGTGCCTGAAGAGGAAATGGCCAAGCTGGGCGATGCCACCATCGGCGCCGGTATGCCCGTCGACATCATGTTCACCGGCGGCTACCGCACCGCAATGGAGTACTTGACCGACCCCATCACGGACATCTTAGATAAGGCCCTGGTAGAAGAATGAGTATCGGGAATCCAGTAAGACAAGGGGTCACCCTGCGGGCGACGCGGTATTTGACTGGACTCCCGCTTTCGCGGGAGTGGTGCGGTGGCGCCGCAGGCGCACTTTATTCCCTTATGCTCGCGCTAAACTTCGCACTGCCCACTGCCGCTGCCGCCGAGAACGCAGTCACCGACAGTGTAGTCACCAACAGCGCAGTCACCAGCAACGCAGCCGTCGACAGCGCCGCTGCTGACAGCGCAGGCGCCTACACCCTCTCGCAGGCATTCCTCGACACTTTGGCGCGGGACCCTCAAATACAGGCGGCGGAGAGCCGCGTCGCCGAGGCGCGCGAGCGGATGGAGGAAGTGAACGCCAGTCTGCGTCCCTCGCTTACCCTGTCCGGCAATACCGGTTATGCCTATAACCGCAACCAGGCTCGCATCACATCGATCTACGAAGGCCACTCGTCCCGGGGCAGGGTGCAGTTGAATCAAAACCTGTACACCTTTGGCCGTATTGAAGGCCGCCGCCAGCGTGTTGATGCCGAGATCGCCGAAGCGGAATTTGCCCTCGAAGAAGTACGCCAGGATGTACTGGCGGAGGTTGCCCGCGCCTTTTCCGAACAGTTGTTCCGGGAACGCATCTACCAGAGCCGCCAAGACTTTGAGAAGCTGCTGGGTGAGTTGGAGGATGCGGCGCGCCGCCGCATCGAACTGGGCACCCTGGACCGCACCGAATTATTTGGCGTGCTGCGCCGTCTGCACCAGGCAAAGGCGCAGCGCATCGAGGCACATTCCCGTTACCGCGTGGCGCGCGCGCAATTGGCCCGCCTGACGGGTCTGGAACACGACAACCTGGCCCCTGCCTCCCTGGCAAGTCTGGAACTGGCGGCGCCGACCAGTCTCGACTTCGCGTTGCACCAGGCAGAAAAGCAGTCTCCTGCGTTGATGCAAGCGCGTATGCGCCTGGAGGCTGCCGAGGGTGAGCTCGCATTCCGCAAGGCCGAACTCTGGCCGACCCTGAGCCTGGAAGTAAACGCCAGCACAGGCAATGTCGGGCAGATCGACACCACTGATGTCGTCGGTGGAGTCAATATCTCTGTGCCGATGTATGAGGGCGGCGCCAAGCGCTCGCAGTTGCGCGGCGCCAGGCTGGCGGTGGAGACTGCGCGCCGGGAACTGTTTGCGGTACAGGAACGGGTCGATATTGATGTGCGTTCCAACTGGGACCTGCTTCAAGGTCTGGTTATGTCTCTGCTGGAATTCGAGGCAGCCGTCGCCGACATGGATGAAGTAGTGGCTTTGACCGGTAGTAAACTCGACGTAGGCCGCGCCACTTTCGTGCAGCACATCGAAGCCCGGCAAGACGCGCTGGATGTTGAATACGAACTACTGAACAGCCACCTTCGCCTGGAAGAAACCCGCATCGAATTGCTGCGCGTCCTGGCGGAACTCAGTCCCTGATCCAGCCCCTCCCGCGCCTCTATTATTGAACCTTGGAGAAAACCAGGGTCGCGTTGGTCCCGCCAAAACCGAAGCTGTTGGACATTACCGTGTTCAGCCCGGCGTTGTCGACACGCTCCAGGGCAACAGGCATGCCTTCAGCATCCGGGTCAAGGTTACGGATATTGGCGGACTTGCAGACAAAATTATGTTTGAGCATCAGCAAGCTGAAAATGGCCTCGTTAACGCCCGCAGCGCCGAGGCCGTGGCCGGACAGGGCTTTGGTTGAACTGATCGCCGGGATGTTGTTCCTGAATACCGTTCTGATCGCGCCCAGTTCGCCCGTGTCGCCGGCCGGTGTGCTGGTTGCATGAGCATTGATGTAGTCGACCGGGACCGTGGTAGTTGCCAGCGCCATCTCCATGCAGCGTACTGCGCCTTCGCCGGAAGGCTTGACCATGTCGAAGCCGTCTGAAGTAGCGCCGTAACCGCAAACCTCCGCATAGATTTTCGCATTCCGTTCTCTGGCATGTTCATACTCCTCCAGGACGACGATACCACCGCCGCCGGAGATGACGAACCCGTCCCGATCCGCATCGAAAGGCCGGGATGCGCTCGCCGGGTCGTCATTATATCGGGATGACAGCGCTCCCATCGCGTCGAACAACAGGGTCCCGCTCCAGTGGACCTCATCGCCGCCGCCGGCAAAGATAATATCCTGCTTGCCGGACTGGATAAGCTCGTAGCCGTTGCCTATGCAATGGGCGCTGGTGGCGCAGGCCGAGGCAATCGAATAATTGATCCCCTTGATTCGGTAGGCCACTGCCAGGCAGGCGCTGGCCGTGCTCGCCATGACCCGTGGCACCATTGTCGGCCCGACTTTTCTGGCGCCTCGACTGCGCAATATGTCTGCCGCGGCGATCATGTTCTCCGTGGAACTACCGCCGGTTCCCACGATCAAGCCGGCGCGCGGGTTGGATACCTGGTCTTCATCGAGGCCTGCATCGGCCACCGCGTCCTGCATTGCCAGGTAGGCATAAGCGGCGCCATCGCCCATAAAACGTTTATGCTTTCTTTCTATCAGCGCATCCAGATCCAGTTTTATCGGGGCATGCAGGTGGGAACGAAAGCCCAGCTCGGCATATTCTGGCGCATATTCCACGCCGCCAGTGGCCGATTTCAATGCGCTGAGGACTTCCGCCTGGCTGTTTCCTATACTGGATTTGATACCCAGGCCGGTAATGACTACTCGTTTCAACATATTACCCTGATGCTTTGAAGGCTGCGAAAATTATCATAAATCCCGAAATAACCCTACCCGGAGGTCTTTCGCCGAATAGGTCTCTTTGTCATTGACATACATGTAGCCGTCTGCGATTCCCATGACCAGGCTTCGGGAAACGACTTTTTTCATATCAATAACGTATTTTACCAATTTGCAATCGGGCGTGACCTGTCCGGAGAACTTGATTTTGCCAGCGCCCAACGCCCGACCGCGACCCGGCGCGCCGGTCCAGCCCAGGTAGAAGCCAACCAGTTGCCACATCGCGTCAAGACCCAGGCAGCCCGGCATCACCGGGTCACCCTGAAAGTGACATTCAAAAAACCATAGTTGTGGATGAATATCCAACTCGGCGACGACATATCCCTTTCCCTTATTGCCCCCGCTCTCACTGATATCAGTAATACGGTCAAACATCAGCATATTATGCAACGGCAACTGGGCATTACCCTCCCCGAACAACTCACCCTGACCACAGGCAATCAGTTCCTCTTTGGAATACGAACTTTTTCCTTTGCGCATAGGTTGCACAGTATCGCATGTTTGACCCGAATTTCAACAAGATCAGGGCGCTGCGCATCCCGACGATATGTAATAGTTGGCACAGGCCAGGCTATTCCCCTATACCACTCCCGCAACAGCGGGAGTCCAGTCAAATACTTTATCGCCTGAAAGGCGACCCTTTGTTCACTGGATTACGTAGTTTGCCCCCGCTCAGCGCCACACTTAGTAAAACTAACACAGCAAATAATGCTAGAATCGGCGTATGACCAATCAGCAGGGAATTTCGGACAGGCGGCCTAGTGTGCCGGTCAGCATCGGGCCGGTTAAGGTAGGCGGCGGCGCGCCTGTTGTCGTGCAGTCGATGACGAATACCGATACCGCCGATGCGGTGGCGACGGTGAAGCAGGTACAGCAACTGGCTGCCGCCGGGTCGGAGCTGGTGCGCATCACGGTCAATAACGAGGATGCGGCGCGCCAGGTTGCCCGTATCCGCGAGCGGCTGGATGCGCTGGGTTGCAATGTGCCTCTTATCGGCGATTTCCATTACAACGGCCACCTGTTACTGACGAAATACCCCGATTGCGCCGAGGCGCTGGCCAAGTACCGCATCAATCCGGGCAACGTGGGTTTCGGCAGGAAGCGGGACAGCCAGTTCGCCACTCTCATCGAGAAAGCCATCGAATATGACAAACCGATACGCATCGGCGTGAACTGGGGCAGCCTGGACCAGGAACTTGCGACCCACATGATGGACGAGAATGCCAAATTGGCGGAACCCCTGGACGCCGACAGTGTGATGCAGGAGGCTTTGATCGTTTCCGCGCTGAACAGCGCGCAGAAAGCCGAGGAGATTGGCCTGCCCCGGGACAGGATTATCCTGTCCTGCAAGGTGAGCGGGGTGCAGAAGCTGATTTCGGTTTACCGGGACCTGGCCGGACGCAGCGATTATGCGCTGCATCTCGGCCTGACCGAAGCCGGGATGGGTTCCAAGGGGATTGTCGCGTCTACCGCGGCGCTGGGAGTCCTGTTGCAGGAAGGTATAGGCGATACCATCCGGATTTCCCTGACCCCCGAACCGGGTGGCGACCGCGCCACCGAGGTGTTCGTGGCCCAGGAACTGCTGCAAACGATGGGCCTGCGTTCATTCACCCCGCTGGTCACAGCCTGTCCCGGCTGCGGCCGCACCACCAGCACCGTGTTCCAGGAACTGGCGGATAATATCCAGGCTTATATCCGGACCCAGATGCCGATATGGCGCGGGAAATACCCTGGCGTAGAGGAGTTGAACCTGGCGGTAATGGGCTGCGTGGTGAACGGCCCGGGAGAGAGTAAGCATGCGGACATCGGTATCAGCCTGCCTGGCACCGGTGAAGCGCCTTCAGCGCCGGTCTTTGTCGATGGAAAGAAGACTGTCACTCTGCGCGGGGAAAATATTGCCGCCGAATTCCAGGCTATAGTGGATAATTACATAGAAAACCGCTTTGGATAAGCTGTAAGCGGAACAAAGGGCACATCCACAAATGCCTCACCCGCCTCCACGACGGGTGAGGCAAAATGTAAGCAGAATTCCTTACAACTGACCGGAGAGTCGATCTGCTATCGATTTATCCGGATTGTCGGTTCCTCAGCCTTTCATCCGATTCATGGTTCGCCCGACGAGAATGCTGACTACGCCTGCATTCAACGCTGTGGTAACCTGATCGAGGATACCGTCAAGGTGTGAACCAACCGCAGGAATCATCTGTAATACGCCATTAGCGTCTCCGCCACCCCCTCCATCGGGCATGGTTGCCGCAACGCCCACAGCAATGGTGACTGCAAGGTAAGCTACGGGGTCTTCCGCGTCAATTGCCGTCCAGCCATAGATCAATCCGAGGATGACCAAGGCCAGGGGAAGCAAGTTCGACGGAACGGCCCCAGGGGCGACGCCTTCGATGATTGCCGCTAAAACGATCAATCCAATAACGATTCTAGTCATACTAATTCCCTCCTACAGTTATTATTGCATGAAGGGCCTACCGTCGACTGCCCCAAGCTTGTCCCTCAGACGCAATCTTCGGTAAGCCGCCACACAACTATAGCACATAAACAACGTAAGCGGTCAAGAGGAAATTCGCATATTTGTGAACGCGGAGGCTGGCATGACACCCTTGCGCGAATAATATACAATCGGCACACACCATTTATAAGACTTCGTGAGGAACAAAATGTCTGAAGTGAAAGCCTATCCGGTCTCTCCGACTGTTGCCGGCGATGCCAATATTAACGAAAAACAATACGCCGCGATGTACGACCAGTCCATCAACGATCCGGACGCGTTCTGGGCCGAACAGGCTGAAAAGTTCGTAAGCTGGTCCAGGAAGTGGGACAAGGTCCAGGACTGGGACTATAACAAGGTGGACATCAAGTGGTTCAGTGGGGCTAAACTGAATGTATCGTACAACTGCCTGGACCGGCACCTGGAGACCCGCGGTGATGATGTGGCCATTATCTGGGAGGGCGACGACCCCAGTGTCGATAAAAAGATCACCTACCGGGAACTGCACCGGGAAGTATGCCGTTTCGCCAACGTTCTGAAGGCCAGGGGCGTCGGCAAGGGTGACCGCGTGTCCATCTACATGCCGATGATCCCGGAGGCGGCCGTGGCGATGCTGGCCTGCACCCGTATCGGCGCGGTTCACTCGATCGTGTTCGGCGGGTTCTCCCCGGAGGCGCTCAAGGACCGCATCCTGGATTCCGATTGCCGCGTGGTCGTTACCGCGGACGAAACCGTGCGCGGCGGCCGCACTACACCGCTGAAGGCGAACACCGACAAGGCCCTTGAGCATTGCCCGGATGTGCACAGCGTGATCGTGGTGCAGCGCTCCGGCGCCGATGTGGACTGGACCGAGGGGCGTGACCTCTGGTACCACGAGCAGATGGAGCAGGCCGCTGACGACTGCCCACCGGAGGAAATGGACGCGGAAGACCCGCTGTTTATCCTTTACACCTCCGGTTCCACCGGCAAACCCAAGGGAGTTCTGCACACCACCGGCGGTTACCTGCTGTATGCCGCCCTGACCCACAAGTACGTGTTTGATTATCACGACGGCGAGGTCTACTGGTGTACCGCCGATGTGGGCTGGGTAACGGGGCATACCTACATTGTTTACGGACCGCTGTGCAACGGCGCCATCACCCTGATGTTCGAGGGCGTGCCCACCTATCCTGATGCGGGCCGCTTCTGGCAGGTGGTGGACAAGCACCAGGTCAACATCTTCTATACCGCGCCGACGGCGTTACGCGCCCTGATGGGGCAGGGCGACGAGTTTGTGAAACGGCACGACCGCGGCAGCCTGCGCATACTCGGCAGTGTCGGCGAACCGATCAACCCGGAGGCCTGGGAGTGGTACTACCACGTGGTCGGCGACGAGCGCTGTCCGATTGCGGACACCTGGTGGCAGACCGAGACCGGCGGTATTCTCATTTCTCCGTACCCGGGCGCCACTGCCCTGAAACCCGGCTCCGCCACCCGGCCCTGTTTCGGTGTGGAGCCATGCCTGGTGGACGACAAGGGTAACGAACTGGATGGCGCGACCTCCGGCGCGCTGTGCATCAAACGCTCCTGGCCAGGCCAGATGCGCACTGTGTACGGCGACCACCAGCGCTTTATTGACACCTACTTCAAGACCTTCCCCGGCATGTATTTCACCGGCGACGGGGCGCGCCGCGACGAAGACGGCTATTACTGGATCACCGGGCGCGTGGACGACGTGATCAATGTCTCCGGTCACCGCATGGGCACCGCCGAAGTGGAAAGCGCGCTGGTGCTGCATGATGCGGTTGCCGAGGCCGCCGTGGTAGGCTTCCCCCATGATATCAAGGGGCAGGGCATCTATGCCTACGTGACCCTGATGGGCGGGGTCGAATCTTCCCCGGAACTGCGCCGGGAGCTGGTTTTACATGTACGCAAGGAGATCGGCCCCATCGCCAGCCCGGATGTGGTCCAGTGGGCGCCGGGCTTGCCCAAGACCCGTTCCGGCAAGATCATGCGTCGCATCCTGCGCAAAATCGCCGCCAATGAACTGGATAACCTGGGCGACACCAGCACCCTGGCAGACCCCGCAGTCGTCGATGACTTGATTGAGAACCGGGAAGTGAAATAAAGGGTCGCCCTCCGGGCGATGCAGAATTAGACTGGACTCCCGCTTCCGCGGGAGTGGTATGGTGGCGGGTTCACGGGAGCGCCCCCAACCCATTCCCGCGAAAGCGGGAATCCAGTGAAATACTATGTCGTCCGGAGGACGACACATTATACTTCCAGTAAATGATCACTGAAAACATCGCCGAATTGAAAGAGTATTTCAACCTCTGGTTGGAAGCCGGCGAACAGGCGTATGCGGAAATCGCGTTTACTGACGAGTACGCCCGCAATTTTGCCGGTCTGGTGAATGCCTTCCTGGCCATGCGCGCTGAGTTGGATGCGCAGCCTGACGGGGTCGCCCTGCCGGGGCTTCCCGGCTTTGCCGGCTTGCCCGGCGCGACGCCCGTTGAAGTCGGACCGTCAGCCAGGGACGAGGCGCACCGGGAGGACAAGGTTCGCCTATACCGTTACCGGGCGTTAGTCGATGAACCCCATGCCGTCCCGGTGCTGATCGTCTACGCCCTGGTCAACAGGCCATATATCATGGACTTGCAGGAAGGGCGTTCCTTGGTACAGGGGCTGCTCAAGGCCGGCCTGGACGTTTACCTGCTCGACTGGGGTTGTCCCGACGATGGTGATACGGGCCTAACCCTGGATGATTACATCAACCGCTACCTGGGCAACGCGGTGGATATCATCCGGCAGCGCCACAGCGCGGAACGCATCAACCTGCTGGGTGTGTGCCAGGGTGGTACCTTCTGCCTTTGTTATACCGCCTTGCATCAGGATAAGGTCGCCAACCTGGTGACCAGCGTGACGCCGGTGGACTTTCACACCCCGCGCGACCTGCTCAGCCACCTGGTGCGGCACGTGGACATGGACCTGGCCGTAGATACGCTGGGCAATATACCCGGCGAGTTCCTGAACTGGTTGTTCCTGATGTTGAAACCGTACAAGCTGACCGGGAAGAAGTACCTGGATGCGTTGGAGCTACTGCATGACAAGGACCGGTTCGCTACCTTCATGCGCATGGAAAAATGGATCTTCGACAGTCCGGACCAGGCCGGCGCCGCCTGCCGCCAATTTGCGAGGGATTTCTACCAGGGCAACAAGCTGGTCAAGGGCGAGGTCGAAATCGGCGGCAAACGGATAAACCTGGAGTCGATCACCGTCCCGGTCCTGAACATTTTCGCCACCAACGACCACCTGGTCCCGGTCGATGCGTCAAAAGCGCTGGCCGGCTGCATCAGCAGCAAGGATTACACCGAACTGGAGCTTCCCGGCGGCCACATCGGCATCTACGTAGGCGCCGGCGCCAAAGACACCTTACCCGTCGCCATCAACAACTGGCTCAGGCAACGGCCCTGACAATACCATTCCCGTGCAAACGGGAATCCAGTGAAACAAAGGGTCGCCCTTTGGGCGACACAGTATTCTACTGGACTCCCACTTTCGTGGGAGTGGTATGGTGGCGGGGTTAGCGGTAGCGCCCCGCATCCCATTCCCGTGGAAACGGGAATCCAGTGGGACAACGAGTCGCCCTTCGGGCGACACAGTATCTGACTGGACTCCCGCTTCCGCGGGAGTGGTACGGTGGCTGGGTTTACGGAAGCGCCCCCCATCCCATTCCCGTGGAAACGGGAATCCAGTGAGACAACGAGTCGCCCTTTGGGCGACACAGTATCTGACTGGACTCCTGCTTTCGCAGGAGTGGTACGGTGGCGGTGTTCACGCAAGCGCCCCCATCCCATTCCCGTGGAAACGGGAATCCAGTGAAACAAGGGGTCGCCCTTTGGGCGACACAGTATTCTACTGGACTCCCACTTTCGTGGGAGTGGTATGGTGGCAGTGTTCACGGGAGTGCTCCCCACCCCATTCCCGTGGAAACGGGAATCCAGTGAGACAACGAGTCGCCCTTTGGGCGACACAGTATCTGACTGGACTCCTGCTTTCGCAGGAGTGGTACGGTGGCGGTGTTCACGCAAGCGCCCCCATCCCATTCCCGTGGAAACGGGAATCCAGTGGGACAAGGGGTCGCCCTTCGGGCGACACTGTATTTGATTTAAAGGATCTCCTCATATAAATCTCTCCATGCTGGATTTTGTTTTTCAATAAGTTCCGTCTTCCATTTTCTGTTCCATTTTTTTATTTGCTTCTCTCGCATGAGAGCAGCGTCCCTATCACCATGTACTTCATAGTAAACCAGGCGATGTACGCTATATTTTTTGGTAAATCCATCCACCACCTTATTTTTATGTTCCCACACGCGTGCAGGTAAATCGTTAGTGACGCCTGTATAAAGCGTGCCGTTCTGTTTGTTTGCCATGATATAAACTATTGGCAGTTGTTCGCTCATATCCCTTCCGCGAATCAGCAATATCCATTCTCCTTAAACCAGTCGACCGCGTCCTCTATCGCAACGCGCGCCGGACGGGCTTCGTAACCCAGCGTTTGTTGCGCCAGGGCGGAGGAAAAATACATGTATTTTTTCGACATTTTAACGCCGTCTACTGTCGCGAACGGTTCCTTCCCGCTTGCCCGCGCCCACTGCTCCGCCAGCCAGGCGATGGGGTAGACTGCGTTGTGGGGCAGCCGCAGGCGCGGCGGCGCCAGGCCCGCGTAGTCGCAGATGATGCCGAGGATGGTCTGCAATGACAGGTTTTCCCCGCCCAGGATGTAACGTTTGCCGGCTTCGCCTTTTTCAAACGCCAGCAGGTGTCCGGCTGCGACATCATCCACATGGGCGATGTTCAGGCCCGTGTCCACGTAAGCCGGGATTTTCCCCCTTAGCGCATCGACGATGATGCGGCCGGTGGGCGTGGGTTTGATATCCCGCGGCCCGATGGGCGTGGACGGGTTGACGATAACCACGGGCAAACCCTGTTCCTCGACCAGTTCCAGCGCCGCCTGTTCGGCGAGGAACTTCGAGCGCTTGTAATGGCCGACCATGTGCCTCAAGCTTACCGGCGTGGTCTCGTCGGCAGGACTCCGGTCCCGGTTGATGCCCAGGGTTGCCACGCTGCTGGTGTACACCATCCTGCTGACGCCGGCGTCTGCGGCCGCGCGCAACAGGTTCCGGGTCCCGTCCACGTTGGTTTGGTACATGCGTTCCGGGTCGGGTATCCACAGGCGGTAATCCGCGGCGACATGGAACAAGTGGTTACAACCGAGCGCCGCTCGTTGCAGCGAGGCTGGGTCAGTCAGGTCGCCTTCGGCCAGTTCGACATCCAGTTGTTCCAGGTTGCGCCGGTCACTACCGGGCCTGACCAGCGCTCTTACCTGGCGGCCCTGCGCTAGCAGCGCCCGCGCCAGCGCGGATCCGACGAAACCGTTGGCGCCTGTTACCAGTGTGGTCATGGCTTGGTACGGCTTCTGGAAGTGGAATTCAATTTCGTCCCCTCTTGCATTGCTGGTACTCGCGCAGAGTCCACAATGCGAACACGGGCGCGCCGATGGCGGCGATGATGAGGAACGGCTGCAGCATATCGAACAACGTGACCAGCGGCAGCAGGTAGAAGATATCTTCGATCTCGAACAGCCCGATGCCGGGTTGTTCAACCTTGAACCTGCCGGTAGCGCTGCCGATCATCATACGCAGGTGAAAGGTTACGGCCACGGCAACGCCGGCGAGAATTCCGATGAACAGCGCCCCGGCGCCCAGCGGACCGTGCAGCAGGCCAAAGCCTATGCTCACAAACAGCAAGATATTGATGATGGCATCGCTAATGAGATCGTAGAAATGGCCGGACTTACTGGTCTTGCCGGTGAGCCGGGCCAGCTCTCCGTCGCTATGGTCGAGAAAGTTTGACAGCGCAAAACACCAGGCGCCGGCGTTAATCCGTTGCGGGTCCCCGGTGGCGAGCAGCATACAGGCGACGACACCGGTGATCAAACGCACCGTCGTCAGGTGGTTGGGTGTGACAGCAGTATTGCGTAACGGATAAACCAGCCAAGCCGCCAGCCGCGCGTCCAGCGGTTTGTCATTGTGCATTCGGGCGCTTCCGACAGGCTTCCATAGGCTATGAATTATATCGCATCAGATAGTTAAAACACACGAGGACTCATGTAATTTATATTAATCCCGCGGTTTTCCAACTACGGTCAGCAGCGCCGGCAGCACCAGCAGCATGCAGACCAGGGTGACGCCGATGCCCAGGGTGAGCAGTATGCCCATACTGGCCGTGCCTGCGTGGGGCGACAGCGCGAGGTTGCCGACCCCGCCCATGGTGGTCAGCGAGCTGACGACGACTGCACGCGCGGAACTGGTGGCCAGGATATTTCTCCCGTCCGGCAGGTCTGTACGGAACCTGTGGATGATATGGATGCCGCTGTCCACGCCGATGCCCAGTAGCAGGGGCAGGGCGATGACGTTGGCGAAGTTCAGCGGCAAGCCGGCCAGCACGCTGATGGCGCCGGTGATCAGCGCCGCAGTGAGCAGGGGGACCAGCGCCAGAAACACGTCTCTTTTGCGCGCCAGCAGTAGATACAGCATGATCGTGATGGCAATGAACGCGTACAAAAAGGCCTGACGGAACGCTAAGGATACCGCATCGCTGGCTTCCAGGTTGATGACCGGTGGTCCGGTGACTGCGGGTGATATGGACTGAATTCCGCGCACGAATTCCCGCAGCGCCTGGTTGTCTTGCATGTCTCGCCGCGGGTAGATTTCGATGCGATGCTTGCCGTCGGCGCTGACCCAAAGACGTTTGAGCGCATCCGGTAGGGTTTCCAGGGAGATGAAATCGGCGTCCAGAGATGCATTCAATACCTCCAGCCGCCCGGGGAGCGATGCCAGCAGCATCTGTTCCAGTTGCGCAAGCTGTGCTGCGTCGGGGTGAGAAATCCCCGGTTTTTGCCCGGTTGAATCTTGTGGTTCCCGAACGCTACCCGTTTGTGCTTGCAGCAACGCCGCCAGGTTGGCTTGCAGGCGCGTATGGACCGGGTCGTTAACCCCGGCTTGTTGCAGTGTTTCCTGGAATCCGAGCAGCGCGGTCAGGCGCGCCCCGCCGGTTTGCGCTGCGGGGTCCGGCGCCGCAACCACCAGGTCGCCCAGCAGCAGGCCCATCTCATCGATGATAAACAGCTTCTCGTCTTGGTCTACGGGGATGAAGTCCGCCACTGTGACCACCTTGTCCACCAGTTCAGATTGAGTAAACGCGTCACGGTACCTGTCCGCCTCATCGTCGCCGGCGATCATGATTGCGGTCCAGGGCGTCAGGTCATTGTCCGCGAGCAGCTCCCGGTATGCAGTCAGCGCGCCGCCGTCTTGGGGGTGCAGGTTCAGCGGATTGTGGTCGAAGCGCAGGCCGCCCAGCGCGGCGGCGGAGACCAGGACCACGCAGACCGAGACGCCGAGTATCTTTCCTGCATGCTGTTCCACCAGGTGTGCGCCGCCGAGTGTCGCCCGGTGCGCGCCCGCGTTGTAGGGCAGCAGTGACAACAGCGCCGGTATCACCGTGAGTGTGACCACGAAACTGACGAACATGCCGACGCCGGATATCCAGCCGAGTTCGGCGACACCCGTGAAATCTGTGGGGATGAAGGCAAAAAAGCCGATAGCGGTGCTGACCGCGCACAAGAACAGGGAGTCGCCGATGTTGACCGATGTCTCATCCAGGGCGCGCGCCCGGTCCGTACCGTCGAGCAGGTGTTCCCGATAACGCAAGCAGTAGTGGATAGCAAAATCGACCCCCAGGCCGATGTACAACACCGCGAAGGCCACAGAAATCAGGTTCAGTTCGCCTACCGTGAGAATGGCGAACGCGGCGGTAAAAATCAGGCCGGTTACGAGGCTGATCACACTGACCAGCGCCAGCATGAAGGAACTCAGGCCCGTGACCATGATGAAAGTGACCAGGCACAGGGCCAGAAAGATGGCCGTTTCCGTACCTTGCATCACGCTCACCATTTCCTCGTGCGCGAGCATGGTGGCCCCGGTCAGGCGCAGTCCTGCGCCCGGGGACGCGGCGATGCCGAGTTCATCGTAGGCTGCGCGGATCATGTCGACGGCCGGGGTTGCCGGAAAAAATCCGGCGTAATCCAGTTTTGGCTGTGTCAGGATAAATTCGCGGTACGGAGCCGTGCCCGCGTCGTCTGCGTCTCCGGACATGAGTTGCTGCCAGGACAGGCGATAGGGGCGGCCGTCTTGCAGCGCTTCCAACGCTGTGTTGATGCGGGTGAAGATGGGTTCGAGTTGTACCTGCTCACCGTCACCGGCGGCCTCCAGCGCTTCGCCCAGCGCCCCGAACAGGCCCTGGAGAGTGGGGTCCCGGGCCAGTCTCGCAAGAAACGGCTGCACCTCGGCGAGATTGTCGGACAGGTCTTGCAGTTGCGCGGGTTCCAGGTACAGCAGTCCGGATTCCCGAAATACCGGCAGCGCGTTCGGGTAGTAGACGAACTCGAACAGGTCCCGCTCTGCCTGCAGCCGCTCGTACAGCAGCATTGCCGCATCGCCGGCCTGGTCCGGCGTAGCGGCTTCCAGGACGATCAGGATGTTGTTGTCGTACTGCGGGAACAGCCGCTCATATTCCTGGTCCAGTTGCCGCCAGGCAAGCTGTGCGGAAAGCATGTCTTCCGTGTCGGTATTCACTGCAATATTGTCCACGGTGTAGCGCACCGCAAAAAAGGCAAGCGCAAACACCGCCAGCAACACTGCCGGCGCGGCCCTGCGTACCAGGCGCACCCACTTGAGCAACAGCATGGAGGAGAATTGCTTCAGCATATTAGTACTCTTTCAACTTAATTTTGACATGTTCAGCGGGTCGGGAAGCGGTTGAGCGCAAGGCGCGGTGCGCAGGGAATGGCGCGCCCTTCGCAAGCGGCGCAACGCAGCGGGCGACCGCTTCCCGGCCCGCCCATAGGGAGCCACACAGCGACGCCAATACGGCGTTGCAGCCCTTGGCAAGGGCGCGCCATTCCCGGCGGGCTGCGCCTTGTCTTGTCGTCGCTGTGTGGCTCTGAATATGTCAAAATTAAGTTGAAAGAGTACTAGTATTAATGGGTCACCCTTCGGGCGACACGGTATTCGACTGGACTCCTGCTTCCCAGCCTGCCCCTGTATGGCGTTGAGCAGGGGCAGGAGTGGTTATGGTGGCGGCGCTCACGCAAGCGCCCCGCATCCCATTCCCGCGCAAGCGGGAATCCAGTGAAACAACAGGTTACCTTTTTATAAACCAGTTAGATGTTTTTGACAAGTCCAGTCTTGTCCTTGTTACAGCGGCGTAGCCATCACCCCTGCGCCAACAAGACTCTGCCGGTTCGCTTCAGGGTGATGTTGGCGCAGTGCGCGGCGAGGGCCAGGCGTACGATTGTCGGGATTTGTGCGGGAGACCTGGCGAGGTCGAGCATAAGTCCTGCGGCATCGACTTCGCCAAAGGCGTCAACCCGTCGCAGAGCGGTGTCCGGTAGCGCCATGCCCGCGTCATCGATGATGGCGCGCAATACCAAGGTCGGCAGGCCGTAGCGGCCCGCTATTTCAAGCGCTCCGGCGCTTTCCATATCGACTGCCAACGCCCCGGTGCGTTCGAACAGCTTTTGCTTCTGCACGGCCGATGCAACCGGTTCCGCCACACAGGCCAGCAACCCTTTATGAATCCTGGTTTGGGACATGCGGAAAACTTTCAGGACACCCATATAACTTTCAGGACAATTTCGCGCAAAATAACCAGGTCGCCCTTGAGAATTTCGGGACAACCATTCTATAGCCAGCTCAGACAAGTCTGCGTCCGCGGTATATTTCTTTCCCTCTTCGCAGACCTGTTGTGCAACCACCAGGTCGCCCGGCCTGAGTGAAGGCGCCAATGCTCCTGCGGTACCGACCACAGCCAGGCAGTCAGCGCCTGCATCGACCAGGTTCTGTGCGGCCTGCCGCGCCCGCCCCCGGCCCATACCGGACAGGATCAGCAGGGTTTTTTCATTGAGTTCCACAGGTTGCTGCGCGGGCAGTTTCCCGTGCTTAAAGCGCCGCGCCTCGGAACGAAGCGCACAGATTATGCCAAGTCTGTGGTTCAAGCCGCGGGCAGGCCGGCTGCCAGCCTGTTGAACAGCCATCTCAGCAGGAAGTCGTGACGGGTAAGCAGATTCGTGGAGATGATAGTGGTCTTGACGGCGCGGCGCGAGATCTTGACTTGGTCGCCGGAGGTAAACCCGCGCCGGCTGTTGATGTTGCGTAAGGTCAGCACCGCCATGCCCAGCGCCCACAGGCAGAAGCGCCTGATCCCGGTCTCATTGCTTGGCAGCAGCAGCGTGTATGTCAGTGCATTGCTCAAATGCATACGGGCAACGCCGATCAACTGACCCAAAGCCTGCTGAAATTCCTCGCCGTTGCGCAGGGGCGCCCCATCGTCCAGGGAAACGCCGTGGCTTTCCAGCACCGAGCGCGGCAACCAGCACATGTTGCGTTGCTGGTCGTCCCAGATGTCCTTGAGGATATTGGTCATCTGCAGGCCCTGGCCGAACGATACCGCCAGTTGCATCAGCTCGTCGTGGTGTTGGTCGATGACGCTGGAATAGTCGCAGAACAGCTCGGTGAGCATCTCTCCCACGACACCCGCGACGTAATAACAGTAGCTGTCCATGTCTTGCTGGTCTTTCAGGCCGTTTGCGACGTTTGCCTCCTGGTATCGGGACATGCCATCGGCCATGATCCTGATACAGCGTTGCAATGCCGCCTGCTGTCGTTCGTTGAAACTGAGAGTGATGCGGATGACTGCGGGCGTGTTCCGAACCAGGTCGTGTTCCTCGTCGGTAGCGCTTGCTGACAACCGGGGCTGCAGGTCAAGCGCGAACTGCTGCGCGTCTTCTGTGCCATTGACCACCCGGATAAACCGGTCGGAGAACTGCCGTTTGTCTACATAGGGCAATTGCTTGTCGTCTTCGATGGTATCGGCGATGCGGCACAGCAGGTAGGCATTGCCCACCACCCGCTCCAGGGAATCAGGGAGTTGCGGAATGGTCAGCGCAAAGGTGCGTGAAACACCTTGAAGAATTTCATGTTGGTAGGCAAGGTCTGCCGGCGCCGGTCTGTTCATTGGAGAGAAATATGCCAACTATCGATGACAATGGCAAGGGTTTCATGTATTACTTGTTTCATGTATTGCTCAGCAGTTCCCGCTCACTTCTGGAATCACAGGCGTTCCGCCCTTAGGCAGGCGAGACGCCCGTGCCCCCAGCGCTACGGCGCCAGCCATTACCGATCCGATGATGTGGTTAATCCTTTTCGCCGTTTCAGATAGCGCCGGCTTTCCACTTGTTGCAGGGTAAGCAGCCCCATCGGATCGAATATCAGGTCGCGGATGCGCAATGACAGTGACAAGGCCAGGCAAAATCCGGGGTCGAAGCCAACCAGCGCGCCGATCAGGATGAACGCGCCTTCCTGTACCCCGTAAGCGTTGGGAATGATGAACGCGAGATCGCTCAAAACGGTTGTCAGGCTACGCAGTAACAAGGCTTCGAACATGCTGACAGGTTGTCCCAGCAGCAGGCAGGCCAACCACAGCTCGACGGTGTGCAGCGCCAGCGATGCCAGCCGATACAGCGTCGCGAGCAGGATTTTGCGCTGCTTGCCGTACAATTCCCGCACCAGCCGGTCCGCTTCCTCGGCAGAAAACCTGACGCCTTGCCAGGCTTCGTGTTTTACCAGCTTCTCCGCCAATTTCGCCAGCGCCCCGAGCATGCCGTAACGCTGGATAACGATGAGGCCGCCGGCGCTGAATAACAGGAACAGAATGCCGGCTACCGCGTACGGAACCAAGCGGTTGTCACCGGGCAAGAGGGTCAGAAGCAACACGCCGATCAGCGCCCAGCAGGCAAGCGCCAGCGCTTGAACGGTCTTGTCTGCCATCACCGATGCCGCGGCATGGGCCGTGCCCGTGCCCCAGATAGACAGCAGCCTTGCCTTGACCACCTCTCCGCCAATGGATGCCACGGGTAACAGGTTGTTGACCGCGCGCCCCATCCACAATGCCAGCAGCGCATGGCTGAAGCGCGGCGTCTCGCTGGAACGGAATAACTGGCGCCAGCCCTCGGTTGCCGGCAACAACGTAGGCAACCAGACCAACGGCAGCAACAGCAGGTACCAACCCGAATTCAGCAGTAGCCGGAACACATCCATGAAGCCCTGCCAGAGCAACAGGCCAATGAGCAGCGCCAGCCCGAGTACAAGGCCAAGTTGTGTCAGTAACCGCATGGGGAAATAAGCCGTCTGCAAATATCCGTATCAAGGACATATAAATTCAAAAATCCACCCTCTTGTCGTCCATGAGCGTCGGTCTTGATGACATGAAATCATCATAAGCAACCGGTAGCTCTGCAAAAGAAGTCCAGTATACCTTATATCCATCTGTGACAAGAGGTCAATCAAGTTTTCCATGAAGCAAAATGGTATTCACGCACATCGCAATTATTTATAATAAAATGACCGTCCACATATTTTTGCGCGATTTGGAAGGCGCTGTGAAGGATCAGGATGATTTTTCAGATGGCCGTATACCGCGTAGCGCAGCTTGGGAGATGGATAAAACACAGAAGACCTTTGCCGAGCAGTTTTATCTTGAGGAGGCCGGTTTTTTCCGGCGCCTCGGTCGCGATATCCGTCTGCTCGTTTATCTCGTCATGACTATCATAATGTGGGTCAAGGCCGGGAAGTTCCGCTCTGAATTCCGTCGCTGCCGGGCCGCAGGCGAACCGTATTATGTCGACAGATTCAGCTCCCCGGAGACCGAAAAGTGAAACTGTATGCGACCCCCTCGGCGGAAAATCTGCCGGGATATAAAGCGCAACCTGCTTCCGGAAATAGCATAAACGGTCGGGGTTTGAAGGAAAAAGTGCGCCCCAGGCGGGTGTTCCACGCGCCGTGGAAGAGGGAACTGCCCTGGACCGGCATGAATGACTTTTTCCTGATGAACAACACCTGGTCGATAATGATACAGGCTCTTAAGAACCGGTGGTTGATGCGGCGTTGCGCCGGGCCGGTCGCAAAACGCCGGATTGAAGCTAATGATCCTGATGAAATGGCCCGGCAGATAAAGCGGAAAGCCAAGGAGTTGGGCGCAGGGATCGTAGGAATTACCGAAATGGAACCCAATGATCTGTATGAGGACATGGAATTGAAGTACCGGTATGCCATTTGTATCGGCATCCCCATGCGCCGGGAGGAAATGCTGCACGTGCCCCACAAACGCGCCGGGCTGGAGGTCCAGCGCGTCTATGGAGAGGTGGCCAGGGTGTCCGTTGAACTAGCGGAATACATACGCGCCATGGGCTGGCCAGCCTATGCCTACGGCGACCCGCGCAGCACGGAGGCGTTGCAGATACCTATGGCGATTCGCGCCGGGCTGGGCCAGCTTGGGAAGCACGGTTCGATGATCTCGAAAGAATACGGTTCCAACTTCCGTCTGTCTGCTGTCGGCACGGACCTCCCGCTCAGGCTGGACAGTCCTATCGATATCGGGGTGGATGACCTGTGCCTGGGCTGCCGGCGCTGTACGATCGATTGTCCGCCCGACGCCATTCTTGATGAGAAGCAGTGGGTGCGCGGCGAATACCGCTGGTATGTGGATTTCGATAAATGCGTGCCTTATTTCACGACGACGTATGGTTGCGCAATCTGCATAGAAGTCTGCCCCTGGTCGGAGCCAGGTCGTGGCCCGAAGCTGTCGCAGTTGCTGCTGGCGAAGCGAAATAAAACAGCGAGCGCAACCACAGTGGGGTGACTCAGGGAAGCTCTGAATTAATCTTTCGGGGGTTGCTTGGAAGCGCGTCTTACCGGGCTTGATCCCATATATTATTTTCCGTGATATCAGGTTATTGGTTTTGTTGATTGGCATACCGCTCCCCGGTTAACTAAAGTTATCTATGGATATATCCGTCCCAAGTGTGGCGGGTACTGCGCGAAATCAGCCTGGGGGTCATCAATGAAGCTTCAGTCACATGTTTTCAGTGTCATAATTGCGGTTCTGACCTTGTTCATCTCAATGGATTCTTCTGCGGCGGTACTTGAGGAGATTATTGTTACCGCACAGAAACGGGAGCAGAACCTGCAAAACGTCGGTATCTCGATCACCGCCCTCAGCGGCGATCAGATGCGCAAATTCGAGTTCAACAACAGCACGGAGGTAGTACAGCAGATTCCGGGCGTGACGAATTTTTCCACTCAGGGCAGGGGCGCTGCGGCGTTCACCTACATAAGAGGCATCGGGCAGAATGACTTCGGTGATGCGCACGAGTCGCCCGTGGTCGGATATAACGATGAGTTTTACCTGTTACCGCAGACCGCAATCGATTTCGGGTTGTTTGACCTGGACAGGGTGGAAGTCTTGCGCGGCCCGCAAGGGACCTTGTTCGGGCGCAATACCACGGGCGGATTGATGCATTATGTGACCAGTAAACCAACCGACGAATTCAACGGTTTTCTTGACGCCACTTATGCTTCCTATGACGAAGTCGTCGTGGAAGGCGCGATCGGCGGCCCGCTCGGCGAAAACGTGTCGGCGCGGGTTGCCGGACTGTTTCACGAGGCCGATGGATATATCAAGAACAGAGGGCCGTTTCCGGACGGTTCCGATGCCGGCGCCTGGGCGCTACGCGGCCAACTTGCGTTTGAACCGACTGATACGTTCAAGCTTCTGGCCAAGGTTCAATACGGGGAGAGAGACGTGATACCCCTCTACACGGATCATGAAATTGTCTCATTCGACCCGGCTACCGGACTTGCCTCCCTGAATCCAGAGGGGGTTGATATTCTTGGGTATTCCGAAAGCCAGCGCGGTGTCGAGGAGCCAAGAGAAGTCTGGACTGACAACCCGCAAGACCTGGAATCCGAGTCGTTTCATTCTCTGTTACGCGCCGAATGGGACCTCGGGGCGGTGACGTTGACCTCACTCACAGGCTACCTGTACCTGACCCGTGACAACGTGGAGGACTGTGACGGCTCCATCAATGATCTCTGTACGGCTGCGTTTCCCTATGACAACGAACATATTACCCAGGAGCTGAGGATTGCGGGGGAAACCGGGCAGTTCAGGTGGACCACCGGGGTTTATTATTTATACCAGGACGCAGAGGCTCATCCATCTGCTTCGTTGATCGGAGGCGTAGTGACGTTTGATGCGCCATGGGAACTGGAAACGGAGTCCATCTCGGTATTCGGGCAAGCCGAGATCAGTCTGCATGAAGACTGGACGCTCATCGGTGGCGTGCGTTACACGCATGATGAAAAGAACTTTGAAACGGAAAACCGCACCAGCGGCGCATTCGCCAACGCGGCAGCCAATTTTACTCAAGAAGCCGTGGGCGACCTGACCAAACGCACAGAAGACCTGGTCTCCGCAAAGATTGAGTTGGACTGGCGCCCGACGGACGACCTGCTGGTTTACGGGTCTGTGTCCCGCGGCACCAAGGCAGGGGGCTTCAATAACGGGTTTTACAGTATTCCGACTCCCGATCAGGTGCCGTATGCGGATGAGACCCTGTACGCTTTTGAAATTGGCATCAAGAATACGTTCTATGATGGCCGGGCGCGTTTCAATGCCGCGGCATTTTATTACGACTACTCGGATTTTCACACCTATAACTGGAACGGTCTCGGCGGGGCGATTTCGAATTCAGACGCATCATCCTTCGGCGGCGAGATTGAGTTCAGCGTGACTCCCGTCGAGCGCCTGAATATTTCCGTTGGTATGGCATTGCTCGATTCGGAAATCGAGGATGTGTCAAATGGCGCGATCATACGCGACGTTGAGATGTCTTTCGCGCCAGCTTTCGATATCACCGGCCTGGTGAGCTATAACTGGCCGGTAGGAAATGGTGAACTGGAGGCTCAATGGAATTTCAATTACATGGATAACAGGTACAACAACAACTATAACGAGCCTGCATCTGACCTTGGAGAGAGTTTCGTTACCAATGCGAGGCTTTCCTACCTGACGGCAAACCAGGATTGGGAAATCAGTTTCTTTGTGAAAAACATCACGGATGAGACCAACCTGATCAAGATTTTCGTATTCCCGTTCAATTACCGGCAGGCCGTGTATGATCCGCCGCGCTGGTTCGGAGGGTCGATACGCAGAAACTGGAATTAGCCAAGCGCGGCATCAGAATCCGTTGGTGGCGGCCTGGGATCGCAAGCGTGCCGCCTGCCAGCGGGCAAGACGCCCGTACTCCCAGGGGGATGCCTGCGCTTCCACTTCCGGGGGGTTAAGCTGGAGCTATCTTAGCTGCTGCGCAATGTGGCGGTTTCTGCTGTATCGATAATGCCTTGTTCATTAACCTCGACCCGGTATGTCTCCCGCGCGCGTTGCGGGGATATCCAGCCGCGCTGCACGTCGCGCGCGATCCGGTCCGGATCACGCGTTCGGGGTGGGCCATAACCGGCGCCGCCGCTGCATATCGAGACGACGCGCTCCCCGGGTTTCACGGTAACCTGTTCATAGGTGCCGAGCGGCTTTGACAGTTCCCCGTTGAGGTCGCGAACATATTGGCGCGCCAATGAACCGTTTTCGCCCCCTTGAACGCCAATGGCCTCATGATTCGTGCCTTCACTTAACCACACCGCGGTCAAATCACCGTCCAATGGACCAAACTCCACCTGCGCGCTCGGCGCTCCACAATAGCGTCCGGCGCCTTCGCTGTCTTGGACGATGCGTTCGGAATGGATCAGTACCGGGTATTTCATTTCCAGTATCTCGATGCTGTCCCGGCGCAGGAAGCCGGCTGCGCCAAGGCCGAGGATAGTCAACCAACCGTCCGCGACGGGACCGGCAGCGCCGCCGGTGAAACCGAGCCAGAGTTGGTTGACGAAAGGTCCGCGTCCGGGGCGGTTGTCGATGCCGGATATCACCGCCGTGGAAGCCGGCGAAGCCTTGCCGGTCGCCGCCATGCCGTGGCCATCGCCCAGTCCGGCAATGGCGCGTACCACGCAGTTGGCGAGCAATTCGGAGAGGTTGGTCGTCGCCACCGAGCAACTGTACGGGTGTACCGGAATACCCACCACACAGTTCTCGCGTAAGCGCACGCGTAGGCGGCGAAAACTGCCGGCATTTGACGGAACCACGGAGCCAAGCCCGGTGAACACGCCCATCATTGCCGCGGTACGCGCGGTCGCTTCGGTAAGATTCAGGCCGCACGGCTGGCAATCCGGGTTATCGGTCAGGTCAACCTCAATGAGCGCCGCATCACGATCGACCTTGACGCGTGCGTTCACTTCAATCCCATCGGGTAGCGCTCCGGGTATCGGATCATGCCAGGCTGATGTCCTGACCTCGCCTGATGGCAGGCGTCTGACAGCATCAATCATCATGCGTTCGCTGTAATCGAACCATTCGCGGGGATATGCGGCCAGCGCTTCCCCGTCCATCTCCAGCAACAGGTCGAGAAGTTTTCGCTCGCCGATCCTGGCAGCGCCGAGCAAGGCCAGGAAGTCGCCATGCCATAGTTCGGGCACGCGAATCCGGACCTGGGCCATGCGCAGCACATCCTCGCGGTCCTGATAGTCTTCTTGTACTTTTACACATGGAAAAATGAGAGCGCCCTCTTCGTACACATCCCTGGCGGCTGCGGAATAAGTCGTGGGCACCGAATTTCCGCAATCGGCTAAATGAGCTTTGGCGATAACGGTGAACCTGTGCCGGCCGGAGTCATCCACGACGGGAACGAGTATGGTCCAGTCGGCGGCATGTGAATTTCCGTGGTAGGGCGAGTTGTGCAGGAAAGCATCGCCGCGCCGAGGTTCAGGGTTGAAGCGCACCATCCATTGCGCCATCAGGTCCGGGCCACTCATCACATGGATCGGCAGGCTCTCGGCCATGGCCAGCATCTCGTGTTCGGCAGTGAGGATACAGCAGGAAAAATCCCGCGCGGTGTTGAGGATGGCAGAACGGGCGGTACGCAATAAGGTATTGGTCATCGCCCGCACAATTCCGTCGAAACGGTTGTTCAACAGTGCAAGCTTGTGCCCGTCCAGCGTGTGTGTGTTTGCGTTGTGTTTCATGATTCAATTCCCTCGCGGGTTGACCAGCAAGGAGTCGTTGGCGCTGAGTGCAACTTCAGATCCGGAATCGACAACGAGCGTGGTCACCGGTGATTCGACCAGTAACGGGCCCCCATAGCGTCGTCCGATTTCCAGGTTGCGCGCTTGATAGACTGGGGTATCGACTGTTCCCAGCTCCGGGAAATATGCCTTACGCGTGCCGTCTGCTCTACTCCTTCCCGGAGCCGAAGGCGGTTGTATCTTATCCGGATCCTGCAGAGAGCAACTGACCCGCGCCACCCAAGTCAATACTTCCACATCCGAAGCCGTGTCGCGTACCGCGAACAGCGCGTCATGCGTGTCGTGAAAGCTGTCTACCAGGGCGGCGACATCCGCATCGGACCTGAATTCGGCGCGCGCCAGGGGCACTTCAATTTCCCATACCTGTTCCTGGTAGCGCGCTTCCACAGAGAAATTGATCTCGGAACGGATCGAACCGGCGCCGGGACCGTTACAGAAATTGCTGCACTGCTTCTGGAGACCGGCAAGCACCGTGTTTGCGCGTTTGCGGTCGAAGACCCGGGTGGACATGAGTTCGGTTGCGGTGAAGGTGGCGCGCAGGTCCGACAACAACGCGCCGGTTGCGCTGAGCGCGGCGGACGCACTAGGTATCAGCGCCGGCCAGCAACCAAGACGGTGGGCGATGCCGGCGCAGTACAGTCCGCCGCCGCCACCTCCAACGATTAGTAGGCCCTGGCGCGGGTCTATCCCCTTGTTCAGGGTAATTTCTTCGATCGCAGTGACCATTCGCTCCGTTGCCAGGGTCAGAATCGCAGAAGCGGCCTCGTTAAGGTCTAGCCCCAGGGGCTTGGCGACATGTCGCTGAATCACATCGGTAGCCGGTTCTACGGCAACATCGATCTCACCGCCCAGGAAATAGTCGGGGTCTATGTAACCCAACGCCAGGCAGGCATCGGTTACCGTTGGACGCTCACCACCACGCTGGTAGCAAGCCGGGCCGGGATCCGCCCCGGCGCTGATTGGACCGACATGAAGCATGCCGCCTGAATCGACCCAGGCTATGCTACCTCCACCGGCGCCGACGCTGCGCACATCCACAGACGGGAAGCCGGTAATATAGCCGGCAGTCTGGTCACCAACCATGGTTTCGCGTGTGGTCGGGATCTCGCCACCACGCAACACGCTGACATCAAACGTGGTGCCGCCGGCGTCGGTGACTATGGCGGTCATCGCGCCGCCATCCAGCGCAGCGAAATGCCGGCCGGCCACCGGCGCCCCGGCCGGGCCCGAGCCTATCGAGTGTATCGGGGTTTCAGCGACATGTTCGGCGTCCAACACGCCGCCGGATGAAGTCATGATCAGCAATCGCCCATGGAAGCCGCTTGACTGAAGCTTCTGTTTGAGATGGCGGAAAAAACGGCTCATCAACGGCTTCAGTGAGGCGTCGATGGATGTCGATGAGGCGCGTCTGAACTCGCGTACCGACGGGTTGAGGCGGTTCGAAAGAGTGTAGGGCACGCCGGGTAGTTCCTGCTCCAGTAACTCGCCGATGCGGCTTTCATGATTATTGTTGATCATCGACCAGAGCAGGCATACGGCAACTGCGTCCACTTTCGCCGCGCGTAATTGTGCCATGACCTCCATACTCTGTTTCTCATCCAGCGCGGTGAGTACCTCTCCTGATGAGGAAAGGCGCTCGCGGATCTCAAACGTCAACGATCTTGGAATGTAAGGATCCGGGAACTCCTGGCTGTAGTCAAACAGGGCGCTTCGCCCGCCGCCCTCGCGTAATAACAGGATATCCGGATGGCCCTCGGTGACAAGCAATGCAGTGCGAGCGGCGCTGCCAGTGATGATGGAGTTGGTTGCCAGGGTCGTGCCGAATACGAACAGGTCGCTTCTCCCCAGCAATTCCGCTATGGAGGAACCGAAGTCAGTTGCCGCCGCGCCCAGTGTATCGAACAGGCCGATAACAGGATCGTGTGGCGTGGTGGGACGCTTGTACAAACGGGCCGCGCCATCGGCGCTGTTGACGATAAGGTCAGTAAACGTGCCGCCGGTGTCTGCTGCGAATGTCAGACGTGGTTCGTTCATAGCATCACAACTCGGCCTGGTGACATAGATGCAGTTCGGGTATGACGGTATCCGGACCCTGGCGCAGGCAGAAGGCGACCGCGCGCGCCACCGCGTCGGGATTCAGCCAGCCGCGCTCAGGATCCCATTGCTCTGACTCTCTTGCCATCGGCGTTTCCGCGCGTCCCGGTGTGATCGCGGTGACCCTGATTGAGGTGTTCTTCAGATCCTGGGCCGTGGAATGGGCAAGACCCAGGATGCCCCACTTACTGGCGCTGTAGGCGCAACTGTGCAGAGCGCCGCGCCTTCCCGCAATGGAGGAGATGAAGATCAGTCGGCCCTCATCATGCTCCAGCATGGTTTGCCGCAGCGTTTCCCGGGCGCAAAGAAATTCGCCGCGCAGGTTGACGGTCATGATTCTGTCCCAGGTTTCTGCGCTGGTCTCCCATACTGGCGCTACCATCCGGATACCGGCGTTGTTCACCAGTGCGTGAATGCGGCCGAATGTTGCCACCGTTTGTCCGACGGCGTCGACCACATCCTGCTCAGAGGCGACATTTGCGCGCAATGGCAGAGTTGTCACGCCGTGCCGGTTTTCCAGCTCTTCCAGCGCTGCCGCCAGTTCTTCATTGCGGGTGTCCAGGCCCGCAATTGTCATTCCTGCGCGCGCAAGTTCTGCCGCGATATGCAGGCCGAGACCGCGTGCGGCGCCGGTGATCAGCGCGACTTGTCCAGTCAGATCGACCATCACGGCAACCCCAGGTCGGAGAGCGGGCGACCCATGCGCACATCAACCTTAATATATTTAAAGAGAGGTTGCTCACCATACCGGAACTGATCGACGACTTCAGTCATGACCTCATGGTTGGGCGCATCACACATAACATAAAATGTCCACGGATAGCCAAATGTTGGTCCAATCTGAATTTGGTCGTCGTCCATTGATGAGAGCACTTCTATACCGTAGCGCTCCTTCCATCCGCCGAACACTTCCCGACATTTGTCGAACACAGACCTGCGTTCATCGGCGGTGGCCTCAAAGAATGCCGGCTGTACCCCGGCGCATACCAGTACTCGTATCATTGCCATTCCCCATCATCAGGTTCGTTCAAATAATCGGGTCAATACCGATAAGCGATTATCAATGCAATCACAGTGACGCTGATTATGGCGCTCAGCGTCATGCAGATCATCAATACGGCGCTGCGTTTGAAATAGCCCTCCGCGGCGAAAGCGGCTTGTACCGCCGCGTAAATGATGAACATCTGGATTGCCAGTCCCTCGGTCACCTGGGTCTGTATCAGTCTGATCAACTGCGGAAGCATTGCCGACACATTCACTATTCCCATAGTCCAGATGATGATCGGCCAGTGTATCCGTTTTGCAAACTCTTCTCGTGTCATGTTCTGCCTCCTCTCAAGTTTGTAAGGTCACGATCCCAAGTCGTCGGGCTTACTCCCCACTCCCTGAGCATATACTTTTTTACTTTTCCATTCTCGGTCATTGGCAGTTGCTGCACGAATTCCAGGTAACGCGGAATGGCAAACCGGGCAATCTTGTCATTAAGGAACCGGATTACCATGTCCGGTTCCAACCTGCGGCCGTCACGCGTAACGAGGAATGCCATGACGTCTTCCTCGCCCACTTCCGCAGGGACACCGACAACGGCGGCATTCTCTACATCCGGGTGGGACAGCATCGCCTGTTCGACTTCCCAGGAGGAGATATTTTCGCCGCGCCGCCTGATGGCGTCTTTGATGCGGTCGAGATAGTGGTAAAGACCCTGTTCGTCTTGCATCACCCGGTCCCCGGTATGGAACCAGAGATTGCGCCAGGCGGATACTGTTGCGTCGGGATTGCCAAAATAGCCATTGGCCATGCTGAACGGTTCGGTAGCGCGAACCAGCAATTCTCCAGGCGTGCCGGCAGGAACTTCAGAGTCGTTTTCATCGACTATGCGCGCCTCGAAACCGGGGACAACACGACCCATGGTCCCAGGCGCATAGCCGCCTACCGTGTTCGACATGACCAGGTTAGTCTCGGTCGAACCGTAACCATCAATGCAGCGAACGCCAAAGCGTTGCCGGAATTGTTCCACATGTTCCGCCGGTGTTGCCGGCGACAAGCAGACGCGTATCTGATGCGCCTGGTCTGCAGGTTCGGGCGCTTGTTTGAGCAGGATGTGCGCCATGGCTCCCAGCAGATAGGTGACCGTCGCGTCTGCTTGTCTTGCCTGGATCCAGAACCTGGAAGCGGAGAACCTCCGCTCAAACGCGTAAGTCGCGCCGGCCAACAGCGCTTGCCAGATCGTATTCAGGGCATTGGTATGGAAGAACGGCAAGGTAGTGAACAAAACATCATCTGAAGTGACCTCCAAGGCTTCGCCTGTCAGCGCGCCCCACCAGAAGAACTGAGCATGAGGGCAGTTGACGCCCTTGGATGGGCCGCTGGTGCCTGAAGTAAACAGGATTGCCAGCGTGTCTCCGGGTCGCGCTGCATGGGCGGCAAGAGAAGAGCTATGCACTGGCGCGGGGCCAGCCTTCAGGCTATGTTGCGTGCCCGCGATGCTGGCGTAATCGGCAATCCGAACCTCTGATGACGGTACAATTTCCGGGTCAGCCGGGTACGCAAGCAGTTCCTGTTCGGTGATGATGAGCGCAGGGTCAACCAGGGACAGGGCGTGGCGAAGCTGTGCGCCACGAAACGCGGTATTGACAGGCGCCAGAACTGCGCCCAGCCAGGCTGCGCCGAACCAAAGCTCGATAAAATCCGTACTGTTCGACATGAACGCGACGATCCGGTCGCCGGCCTTTATCCCGGCAGCCGCTAGCTGTCCCGCGCAGCGCGCAGCGACTTCCGGCGCCTCGGCATAGGTGATTGAACGAGAGGTAGAAGCAATCAACAGCTTGCTCTTGTAACGGACTGACTGGCGCTTGAGGAGCTCGGGCATTGTCCGACTCGCGTAGGGAAATGCTCTGGCCTCTTGAATGCTCAAACAATCTGCTCCTCATTGCAGTGAGTTCTTAGGAAACTAACAATCATGAGGACGACATTCTAATCATAATTAATGATATTGAATCATCATGAAAAACTATCTTATAACAAGACATTCCGTTAATCATGCTCTCCCCGTATCAGACGCTGTGCGCCAGTTTTTTTAGCAGGTTGCGGAACCATGCGTGCCCGGCATCGTCATCCAGGTGTTTATGCCACATCTGATAGACAGGGACTGGGTGTGAAAACACAGGGTTGGGGCAGATCGCGAGGTCCATTTGCTTAGTGTAGAAATTTGCCAGTCGCTCAGGCAAGCAGGCTACCAGAGCGGTGTTGGCTACTATGCCGGGCATTGCCAACAGGTGCGACACCTCGGTAACCACTTTGCGCTCCAGCCCTTGTTTCTCAAGTTCGCGTTCTATCATTGGGATATGTGTGCGCGTGGGCCGCAACGCAACATGTTCCAGTTCCAGAAAGTCTTCTATGGATAAGCCTCCTTTCACTTTCGGGTGCCCAGTACGGGCCACACAATAACTGCGGTCCTCGAAGGCCAGCTCCACATGGAATTGCGGGTCGTCAATTCTGACCCAGTCCCAAACGAGGTCAACCGTTCCGGATCTCATTTCAGGTGTCAGCGTTGCGCCAGGTTCAGGCAGGCAGATGACCTCCACACCGGGTGCGTTGACGTTCAGTTCGCTGATGAGATATGGCAGAAAGTGCAACTCACCGTAATCAGTCAATGCCACGGTAAATTGGCGATGCAGGGACTCCGGACGAAACTCCAAATCGTCTTCCAACGTAGCGTCTACCAGTTTCAATGATTCCCGGATGGGCGCAGCAATTTCCAGGGCTTTTGCAGTGGGCGCAACACCCTTGGGTGTGCGTATGAATAACTCATCGCTGTACAGCGCGCGCAAACTGCCCAGGGCGTTGCTTATCGCCGGCTGCGAAACGCATAACCTTTCCGCTGCCCGTGTGATATTGCGCTCTCTCATCACCGCATCAAACACCTTGAGTAGGTTAAGGTTTACATTGCGGATACTGACTGACATGTGTTGTGTGCCCTGAAGATCATTACGCGCAGATAGCTGATTGTGGCTGGATTGTCGGTAATTTTCAAGGTCGGGTAGGTATCCCGATTTCATGCGATGTCTTTGTTTATTTCATGATGGTCATTTTATGGGTGTCTTGATTTTGTGTTGTTGCGGCGATCGGCTTTGTTAAATTGCCTGGCTTGGTGCAATATATGAGCTTTGTTAAATTAAGGAAACTCTGAACAAGTCCATCCTGGACTTGTCAGAGTACGGAAAACAAAAATGCGATTTTTGTTTTCCTCACAATATCAATGCCTTACAGTCATTGATATTGACGATACATCCTTGTACCGTAGGAACCTCTGACTTAATCAGAGGTTCCTTAAGGAAGATTGAATGAGTTTTGTTGAAGCGATAAGGCGTTTGTTGAACAAGGCCGTTGCAGACTGTTTTTCGGGTTCGGAGCCGGCATTTGACTGCCAGGTGGCGCCGTGCCAGGACAGGAAGTTCGGTGATTACCAGTCCAATCTGGCGTTCCTGTTGGCTAAACGCGAGAAGACCAGTCCGCGCAATATTGCCGAAACGGTTGTCGAAGCTGTTCGCAAAGAGATGGAAGCGGTTCCCGCTGCTGACGAAGAGAATGCCGGTGGCGGTACGTTAGTTGCATCGGCGCTGGTGGAGACTATTGAGATCGCCGGGCCGGGGTTCATCAATATCCGTATAAAAAACACTGCGCTGCTCTCCGAACTGGTTCATACACAGACTGACCCGCGCTGCGGCGTGGCGCGCACGGCGAGCCCGCAACGCATCGTGGTGGACTATTCCAGTCCGAACCTGGCCAAGGATCTGCATGTGGGCACCATGCGCTCAACGGTCATCGGCGACTCGATTGCCAGGGCGCTGGAATTCCTGGGCCATGAGGTACTGCGTCAGAACCATTACGGGGACTGGGGCGCCAATTTTGGCGTGCTGGTTGCGATGATCAAACAGGAGTACGGTTCCGACCTGGACGGCTTGAAGGCCGCGCCCCTGGAAGCGGTGGAAGAACTGTACACCAGGGCAAGCGCGTTGAAGACATCCAGTGAAGAATTTGCAGCCAGGGCTGCCGCGGAGGTGAACAGGCTGCAGGCCGGCAATGCGGAATCACTAGCCGTCTGGCAAGTGTTGATGGACAAGACCCTGGACAACTGTCATGCGTTGTATAAGGACTTCAATGTCAGCCTCGATGCGTCCCACGACTGCCCGGAAAGCTTCTACCGGGATGATTTGCCCGGTGTGGTCAATGAGTTGTCCGAAAAAAACCTGCTGGTTGAGGACAATAACGCGATGTGTGCGTACCTGGACGGGTTCCAAAACGTTGACGGCGACCCGCTCCCGGTGATCGTGCAGAAAAGTGATGAGGGATATAACTATTCCACCACGGAGCTGGCCGGGATCAAGCACCGGGTCGAGCGTTTACAGGCGCGCCAGATTATCGTCGTCACCGATCGCGGCCAGGAACTGCATTTTCGCATGATTCGGGCGCTCGCCGAAAAAGCGGGCTGGCTGCCCGACGGCGTGCGCTTGAGACACTTGGGGTACGGCGTGATATTGCAGGAGATCACGGAAGACGAGCAGACCAGGAAGACCCGGTTCAGGACTCGGAGTGGTGGCACCGTGAAGATCAGGGAGTTGCTGGCGGAGGGACGCCGCCGCAGCGAAAAGCTGACGCTGGAACGCAATCCGGATCTCACTGCGGATGAACTGGACGGGATAGCCGCAAAGCTGACCATCGCCGCGCTCAAATACGCTGACCTGAGACAGCGTCCGGAGTCGGATTACACCTTCAACTGGGACCAGATGCTTGCGAACCAGGGCAATACGGGTATCTATATCCTTTACAGTTATGTGCGCATTGCCAGCTTGTTCAGGAAAGCCGAACTGGATTTGGTCTCGCCGCCGGCAGACCTCGGCCCGGCTGTCATCTCCAATGAACTGGAGCGGGAACTCCTGCTGCGGGTGGTTTCCTTCCCCGAACTTTTTTCCGGTTATGAAGAGGAACTGACGTCACACAACATATGCAGTTACCTGTATGAACTGGCCGGCTGCTACAGCCGCTTCTGGAAAGATTGCCCCATTCTCACGGCGCCGGAAGAGCAGAAGCGCTCACGGCTGGTATTGAGCCGGGCCGTGGCCGCCCGCCTGAAACTCGGCTTATCGCTACTGGGCATTATGGTAGTGGAGAAGATGTAAATTTTTGCAATCAGCGCTTCTTGAGTTGCGTCAGGGCTTCGTTTGTGTAGGTGATTTCGTACCTGCTTTTTAATTCTTCGAGCAGGTCTTTTTCTGTCTGTTTGAAGCGGTCTCTTTGCCAGTCCTGTAATACCCGGGGTCTGCTTTCGTTGAACGGGATCGGTTCGGCATGATGTATTTCGTACAGGAAGACCAGGTGGTATCCGTAGCCGGACGGGACCGGGCCTTGCCAGCTACCGGTATCCAGCGCTAACAGGCTGGTGGCGAAATCCTCGCCGAACAGCCTGCCCAGTTGCGATCGGCCGATGTCGATGAAGTCGCGAGGCAGCATGAACGCATCTCCGATGTCTTCCCAGGCGGCCTCATCAGAACCCTCCAGGCGGGACAACAGCGCAGCGGCGTCTTCTCTTGGGTTACCGCCGGGACGGTCATGGCTGAAATAGATATGCCTGAACCCAAGCCTGGGTTCGGTGCGGTACAGTTCAGGGTGGGCATCGTACCAGGCCCGGAGTTCGGCTTCATTCGGCTCGGCCTGCTGCGCCGCGCTTTCGGCCAGCAGGCTCATCTTCTGCGCCAGGCGGCGCCGGATGATCGGGTCGTCCAGTTCCAGCCCCAGCGCTCTGGCTTCCCTGGAGAACAGTTCTTCAAACAGAAAGTCCGACAGCAGGCTGTCCAGTTCCTCCGGCGATGGCTCACGGTCCGCGCGCAACAACCAGCCGGACTTCAGACGTTCGATGACGCCGGCGTCAACGATGATCAGTCGCTCTGCGCTGTCATCCGGGCCAACCAGCGCGTACAGGAAAAAAATCAGGCCGCCGGCCAGAAAAAAATGCGCCAGCGGTTCATGCAGGAATTTATTCAGCAAACGAAGGCGCATCAAGCGCAATGTATAATGGCAACATACTCGACAGATTACCATAACTCATAGTCAGCAAACATCTATCCGATGCTGACAAGCGAATTGTTATAATATCCCTGCCCTTTACCACTAAGCATTGGAAATACCTTGATGAACGAAAGAGTTGAACAATACGGACTATCGATAGCAAAACAACTGTACGACCTGGTCAATGACGAGATCATACCGGGTACCGGCGTGGAGCCGGAGCGATTCTGGAAGGAAATGGCCGGAATCGTTGCCGATCTCGGCCCGAAAAACCGCGCGTTGCTGAACCGGCGCAACGAACTCCAGGACCGGATCGATCAATGGCACCGAGCCAACCCGGAAATCAGCGGTGCGGAGTACAAGGCCTTCTTAGAAGAGATAGGCTATATCAAGCCGGAGGGCAAGCCATTCAAGGTCAGCGTCACCAATGCCGACGCCGAGATAACCCGAATCGCGGGGCCGCAACTGGTGGTGCCGGTAGACAACTCCCGTTATGCCCTGAATGCGGCAAACGCCCGCTGGGGCAGCCTGTACGACGCACTGTACAGTACCGACGTAATCCCGGAGACCGAGGGCTGCAAGCGCGGCGCCAGGTACAATCCCGTGCGCGGTCGCCGAGTCATCGACTATGCGCGCCGTTTCCTGGACCGGGCAACACCCATGGCCGTGGGCAGCCATGACTACGTGGTGAAGTACAAGGTAAAAGCGGGCCAGTTGGTCGGTATCATGGGCGACGGCAGCGAGTACGGCCTGGGTAAGCGGGAGCGCTTTGCCGGATACACCGGCGATCCGGACAACCCGGACAGCATACTGTTGCGCCATAATGCGCTGCATATCGAGCTCAAGCTGGGGGAAGGTTACTATATCGGCCGCAATGACCTGGCCGGCATTTACGACATCCAGTTGGAATCAGCAGTCAGCGCCATCATGGATTGCGAGGATTCAGTGGCCGCAGTGGACGCCGACGACAAGGTGGCGGTCTACCGGAACTGGCTGGGTCTGATGAAAGGCGACCTGACCCGAACGGTGGTAAAGGACGGCGAGGCTATCGAGCGCACCCTGAATGAAGACCGCAAGTACAAGACGCCGGGCGGCAGGGCGCTGACGTTGCAAGGCCGCGCCCTGATGCTGCTGCGCAACGTTGGCCTGCACATGTACACCGATGCCGTGACCACGGCTGCCGGCGAGAATATCCCGGAAGGGTTTCTCGATGCGATGGTGACCACGCTGGCGGCAAAGCATGACCTGCTGGGCAACGGCAGGTTCAGGAACAGCCGCACCGGCTCCATCTACATCGTCAAGCCGAAACTGCACGGTCCGGATGAGGCGGCCGCCACCGTGGAACTGTTCGAACGGGTGGAAGACGCGTTGGGCCTGGAGCGGCTGACCCTGAAGATCGGCATAATGGATGAGGAACGCAGGACCACGGTCAACCTGAAAGAGTGTATTCGCGCCGCGGAAAATCGGGTGATCTTTATCAATACCGGATTTCTTGACCGCACTGCCGATGAAATCCATACGAGCATGGAAGCCGGCCCGATGATGCCCAAGGCCAGGTTGAAGACCGCGCCGTGGCTGCTGGCCTATGAAGACTGGAACGTGGATATCGGCATGGTCACCGGATTGCCCAGGCATGCGCAAATCGGCAAAGGCATGTGGCCTGAACCGGACAATATGGCAGCCATGATGGACGTCAAAGTGAACCATCCCCGCGCCGGGGCCACCAGCGCCTGGGTGCCGTCACCGACCGCCGCTACGCTACATGCGATGCATTACCACCGCATCAACGTCGGCACCCGCCAACGCGAACTTATCCGCTTGAGCCGCGTCAAACCGGATGATCTGTTGCAGGTCCCGCTGCTGGACGGGAACGCGCTCAACGACTTCGAGATCCGGCGGGAACTTGAAAACAATGCCCAGGGCATACTGGGCTACGTGGTGCGCTGGATTGAGCATGGAATCGGGTGTTCCAAGGTGCCTGACGTTAACAACGTCAACCTGATGGAGGACCGGGCAACCCTGCGTATTTCCAGCCAGCACATTGCCAACTGGCTGCACCATGGCCTCGTCACCAGGGACCAGGTGGTGGATGCCTTCAGGAAGATGGCGCCACTGGTGGATTACCAGAATGCCGAAGACCCTGATTACGTGAACATGGCCCCTGATTTTAACAGCAGCCTCCCGTTCCAGGCGGCGCTGGACCTGGTGTTCTGCGGCCGCGAGGAACCGAACGGCTACACGGAACGGGTATTGCACCTACGCCGGCGCGAGTACAAGCGCGGGAAGTAACATTATTGCTTAATCTCCTCAGGGCAAGCGCATAGTATTGTATTACTGCTTTTTTTGGGGGCGCGGGCGAGACGCCTCGCTCCCGGGGTGTGATGCCTGGATCGGCATGGCAGAGACCAGGAAGCAAAGTACTAGCACAGATAATCTGCATTGGTCTGTGAAAAAATTTTGCACTGCACAAAAAATAGGTTACAATTTGGTTAATATATTTAACCTGGTAATTTATCTATGCAGATTCAAGACAGAGTTGCTGTTGTAACTGGTGGCGCCAGCGGTATCGGTCGCGCCGTTTCCCTGGAACTGGCCCGCAGAGGCATCAAAAAAATTGCGCTGGTGGATCAATCCGAGCAGACGGATATTGCCGCAGAGCAGATCAACAATGAAATCACCCGTGACATTGCCGTTGCCTATCGCGGTGACGTAACCGATGAAGCGTTCCGTACCCGAATTTTTGATGATGTGGGCGAGAAGTACGGGATCGCCAGTATTTGCGTGCCTGCCGCCGGTATTACCCTGGATGCGCTGGCAGTGAAGATCAATAAGGAAACGGGAAAGGCGGAGATCTATCCCCAGGAGAAATTCAGGCGGGTTACGGAGATTAACCTGGTTGCCCCGGTATACTGGGCAATGGAGATGATTGCGCGCATCGCCCAGGACCGCTACCTGCGCGGCCTGAAAAAATGGCATCCCAGCGAGAGTGTGCAGGGCACCGTGATCTTCATCGGTTCCGTGTCATCCCAGGGTGTCAAAGGCCAGGTGGCTTATGCATCAACCAAGGCAGGTCTGGAAGGCGCTGCGGCCACCTTGATGAAGGAGTCGATATATTACGGCGTGCGCTGCGGCGTGATCCACCCCGGATTTACCGATACTCCGATGGTACGGGCATTGGGGGACGAATATATCGAGAGCCATATCCTGCCGGATACTCAGATAAGCAGGTTAATTCGCCCGGACGAGATCGCGGACGCGATCTGTTTTATGATTTCGAACTCCATCGTGTCGGGCGAGTTGTGGGCGGACGCCGGCTGGCATCCTTCCGCGTAAAAGAAGAGTCGCCCTCCGGGCGACCAAAATTTGACTGGACTCCCGCTACTCAGCCAGCCCCTGTATGGCGTTGAGCAGGGGCGGGAGTGGTACGGTGGCCTGGCTTGGTTGATGCCAACCGCGATAGATGCTGCCAGGTGGGCAGCGCCTTGATTATGAGGCTTTAATCTATAACCAGGATTGGTTCGTCTTCCAGTCCGGTTTCGAAAATGTCGTCATAACCCTCTGACGGGGGGTTACCGTCATGGATGAGGTACCTGCGCTGCTGCAGGTAGGCTTCACGGGTAAAAGCGTAAGGATCGATGGACGCCTCATTTACGAACTCTGACGCTTCGAGCAGGTTTGCCCGTTCATTGACCAGGTTCAGGAACGTGACCGGAAACAGGTAAAGCGTCGAAACATACGTTAACGGGTTGGAAAAGTAACTGCCCGCCAGATCCGGGCTGTTACGCGCGGTGTACGGTCCAAGAAAAGGCAGGTACAGATAAGCCCCCTGGTCCACTCCCCAGGTCGCGAGGGTCTGACCAAGGTCTTCCTCATGTTCCTCCAGCCCCATGTCCGTGGCAACATCGAACAGTCCGCCAATTCCGACTGTGGAGTTGACGACGAAACGGGTTACATCGGATAACCCCTGGCCGAGTTTCCCCTGCAGGAACGAGTGCAGGATAACGTTCAGGTATTCAAGATTGTCGAAAAAATTAGTAACGCTGTTACGTACCGGTTCCGGCGTGGCTTTCACATAGTTTTCTGCGATGGGTGTCATGATATGCCGATCAAGCGTGTCGTTGAAGCGGTAGAACGCCCGGTTTGTGTCTTCATACGGATCAGGGTTGATTTCCCCGTCAATAGTTTCAGTGCTGGCGCAGCCAGTGAGCAAGGCCGCCGCAAGGAGCGCCGCGGGCAAGGAAAATGGACTGTTCGCGCTGGTTCTATGTGTCATGATGGTTGTTCTCCTTCTGCTTAGGAACCTCTGAGATTAAGTCAGAACTTCCCTTAATCAACTATTCAGTATCTTTTTCCATCTTGTTAATTTTAGATAATATCTCTTTAACAAGCCCATTAAAACCTTTTTCTTTGATAACGGCAGTATATTCAGCCCGTTTCAATGATAGGTCGTTCACGCCATTGGCGCTCACGCTGATAATATACCATTTTCCATGTTTTTCGTGCAGTAGGTAATCCAGAGACACCGGATCGTCGTTCGGGCGGAGTAGCTCAGTCTTGATCAATACTCGTCCTCGCCGCAATGGCGCCTGCGAAATTTCCAGGAACTGCTCGCCGTCATAGCCGTTGAAGCGGGAAGCGTAGGTGGCTGTGCTGGAGCGGCTGAATAATCCGGCGAATTCCGTCTTCTGCGCGTCGCTGAGTTGCTCCCGGTGACGACCCAGCGCAATAGCGGCGATATATGGGATATCGAAACAGTCGTTGATATACGGTTCCAGTTCCTGGTAGCGACCCTGGTAGCCCAGTTCTTCGGCGCGCCGCATCACGTCCAGCAGCTTCTCGTGAAACCGCTGCACGGTGACGCCGGCTGCCGTGTCCGACTCTGCTGTGGCATGGCAGGACAAGAGCGCGATCAGCGCGGCACAAAGCAGGTAGCATGGCAACCGCAATGTTATAACCTCCCCGTGTATCTGCGTTGTTTCCAGCCGGCGCCGGCGCCGTTCCAGTGACGCCAGGCGGAACTCCAGGTCATCAGCAGGTACAGCGCGCCGGCAAACGGAAACGCCGCGCACCAGGCCGGGTTTATGCGGTAATAGCGCAGTGTGGGCAGGTAACTGGCGGTCATCAGCAGTATGCCGGCCAGGGCCGTCAGGCGGACGGCAAGGTCTGCGCTGAACAGGCCGGCCAGCGGTAATACGAAGCCGGCTGCGAGCAGCGCGGTGCACAATGCCAGCAGGATGAAGGAGTGGTGTAACTGAGTGTACGCGGTCCTGGCGACCATGTTCCAGATGCTGGCCAGCCCGTCATAGCAGCGCCGGCTCTGCGCCGAGTGGGACAAACCAATCCAGGTGGCCAGGCCGGCATCCCTGAAGCGGCGAGCCAGCGCGCAGTCATCGATCAGCTTGTCCTTGATAGCTTCAAAACCGCCTGCCCGGACCAGTGAATCCGTGCGTAGCAGGATGCAGCCGCCGGCCGCGGCCGCGACCACCTTCGAGCCATTGTTGGAGAGGTGAAACGGGTACAGCAACTTGAAAAAATAAACGAATGCCGGCATCAGCAGTTTTTCCCAGCGAGATTCCATGCGCAGGAACGCGAGCAACGACACCAGGTGCAAGTCATGTTCTTGCATCCTGGTCTTGAGCGCGCTGATAGTCCCCGGTTGCAGGCGGATATCGGCATCGAGCAGCAGCATGATCTTTGTGTTTACCCGTGGTAGGCCCTGGTGCAGCGCCCACAATTTGCCGCTCCAGCCGGGTTCCAGGGCGCGGCCATTGACGATGGTCAGGTTGTCCAGGCGCATCCGCTTTGCTTCGGCCACGGTGGCATCTGTTGATTGGTCGTTGATCAGCACGATGCTGTGCCCTTGTCCTTGCGCGGCTAAGGAGTTGAGGGTTTCGGCGATGACCTCGGCCTCGTTGCGTGCCGGAATCAGTACGGTGACATCGGACAGGTCCGTGTTCCGGTCGTCGTTACCTGCTTCCAGTGTTTCCCGGTTGCGCCAGGGCTGCCAAGGGAGCGCCAGGATACCGGTCCAGAGCATGACTCCCGGTAATACCAGCCAGAATGTGTCCGTCAAGCGACTTGCTTGTCCTGTTTATCGCGGTGGACAATCACCGGCGCCGGTTTGATTTCGGCTACCAGTCTGGGTTTTGACAGTGTGTCGTCCTCTGCATAGAGCACGGGCAGTTCCGGGGCCATGTCCCCACTGGTCCGGGGCCCTTGCAGCGCCACCTTCAGCGCTTCCCATGGGCGTTTGACCGCATCTTCAACGGCGGAGGCTTCAAAGCCGCAGTGTACCATGCAGTTCGCGCATTTCGGATTGATGCCGTTGCCGTACCTGTGCCATTCCGTTTCTTCCATCAGCGCCTTGAAGCTTGGCGCGTAGCCCTCGCCGACCAGCAGGTAGCAGGGTTTTTGCCAGCCGAACACGTTGCGGGTGGGATTACCCCAGGGGGTGCACTGGTATTGCTGGTTGCCTGCCAGGAAATCCAGGTACAGGGAAGACTGGTTGAAACGCCATTTTTTTCCGGCCCCCAGCTTGAAGATGTCCCGGAACAGTTGTTTGCTTTCCTTGCGCTTTAAGAATACGTCCTGGCGCGGCGCCCGTTCGTAGCTGTAGCCGGGGGAGATGGTCACCCCCTCGACGCCAAGCGCCATGGCCATGTCCATGAATTCCGCTACTTCATCGGCTGTCTCGCCCTGGAACAGGGTGCAGTTGATGGTGACTCGAAAGCCTTTGTCCCGTGCCTGCTTGATGACAGAGATGCACTTGTCGAACACACCGGTGCGGCACACTGAAGCGTCGTGCCGATCGCGGTTACCGTCCAAGTGGATGGAAAACGTCAGGTACTGGGAAGGTGAATAGTCACTCATGCGCCGCTCGAGCAGCAGCGCATTGGTGCACAGATACACATATTTCTTTCTGGCGACGAAACCGCGCACGATTTCCGGCATGTCCTGGTGGATCAAGGGTTCCCCGCCGGCAATGGATACGACCGGGGCGCCGCATTCATCGACCGCCTGCATGCATTCTTCAACACTGAGGCGCTTGTCCAGTATCTCATCCGGGTAATCGATCTTACCGCAACCGGAGCACGCCAGGTTGCAGCGGAACAGGGGTTCCAGCATCAGCACCAGCGGAAAGCGCTGTTCACCCCGGAGTTTTTTCCCCAGGATGTACTTTGAGATACGAAGTTGTTGGGTTAATGGTACGGCCATCAGCAGCCTTCACGTCAGTTAATTACTAAAAACAGAGTGTTTCAGCAGCCTGAAACGCGTTAACCGCAAAGGATATAGGATAAACCGGTAAATGTACAGTCACATCACACAATTCACAAAAAAAGAGCGCCCAACTAGGACACGTATATTATTTTGTTGGATGTTCTGTCTTTTTATTGGGCGTCCTGTTATCGTGATATACTGGTTTTTTGACTGATAATTGGAAAGGCGTATGTCAAACCAGCTAGAGACGCCTGTACTGGACGGGATTGATTCACCTGAGGATTTGCGGCGGTTGCCGGAAGAGCAACTGGAGCCGCTAGCGCAGGAGATGCGAGCCTTCCTGCTGCATTGGGCAAGCAGCAACAGCGGCCATTTTGCCGCCAGCCTGGGCGCCGTGGAACTGACCATTGCCCTGCACTATATCTACAATACGCCGGATGACCGGTTGGTTTGGGATGTAGGCCACCAGGCTTACGGGCACAAGATCCTTACCGGCCGCCGGGACCGCCTGCACAGCATCAGGAAACACGGTGGGTTGGCGCCTTTTCCCAAGCGGGATGAGAGCCCGTATGATACTTTCGGCGTGGGCCATTCTAGCACGTCCATCAGCGCCGCCCTGGGTATGGCCATCGCCGCCCGCAATACCGGTAGTGAGCGCAAATGCGTCGCTATCATTGGCGACGGCGGCATGACCGCAGGTATGGCTTTCGAAGCCCTGAACCATGCCGGCGATACCCGCGCAAACCTGCTGGTGATTTTGAACGATAACAACATGTCGATCTCGCCCAACGTGGGCGCGCTCGCGAACCGCTTCGCCCAGTTGTTGTCCGGTAAGGTTTATACCACCGTGCGGGAGCAGGGAATGAAAGTCTTGTCCAAGGTACCGGGAGCGCTGGAGCTCTCCCGGCGCGCGGAAGAACATATAAAAGGCATGATCGTTCCGGGCGCCCTGTTTGAGGAATTCGGTTTCAATTACATCGGCCCGGTGGACGGCCACCACCTGCCTACCCTGCTGGCGACCATCCGCAATATCAGCCAGTTGGAAGGGCCTCAGTTCCTGCACATCATAACCCGCAAGGGCAAGGGCTATGGTCCGGCGGAGGATGACCCGGTGAAATGGCATGCGGTGAGCAAGCCGTTCGACCCGGAGACCGGCAAGGCCGCAGCTTCCAAGCCTGCGCAACCCCCCAAACCTACGTACAGCCAGGTGTTCAGCGACTGGGTCTGCGATATGGCGGCCCTGGACCCGCGCCTGGTGGCGATAACGCCGGCCATGCGCGAAGGGTCCGGGCTGGTGCGCTTCGAACAGGAGTACCCGGATCGCTATTTTGACGTGGCCATAGCCGAACAGCACAGTGTTGCCGTGGCCGCGGGCATGGCCTGTGATGGCCTCAAGCCGGTGGTCGCGATCTATTCAACCTTCTTACAACGGGCTTACGACCAGGTGGTGCATGACGTCGTGAACCAGAAATTACCGGTGCTGTTCGCGATTGACCGGGCCGGCGTGGTCGGCGCTGACGGCCCCACCCACAACGGTTCCTATGATTTCTGTTACCTGCGTTGTCTGCCACATATGGTGGTGATGGCGCCGGCGGATGAGAATGAATGCCGGCAGATGCTGTACACGGGCTTTTTACTGGATCAACCGGTAGCAGTGCGCTATCCCCGGGGCGCCGGCCCGGGGGCGGTTGTCGAGCAAGAAATGACCGCGCTGCCGCTGGGCAAGGGAGAAGTGCGCCGGCTGGGTGAAAAAATTGCGTTGCTGGCCTTCGGCAATGTATTGAAGACAGCGTTGGAAGTGGGCGAGGAACTGGGCGCGACGGTTGCCAATATGCGTTTTGTGAAACCGCTGGACGAGGAGTTGGTTGCCGAACTGGCTGCGTCCCATGACCTGCTGGTGACCGTGGAAGAAAACGTGATACAAGGCGGCGCCGGCAGCGCGGTGAATGAATGTGTTGTCTCACTGGGTATTGATCAGCGTATCCTGAACTACGGCTTGCCGGACCTACTGCTGCAACACGGCTCCCAGCAAGACATGCTGAATGAGGCAAAACTGACCAGAGAAGGGTTACTGGAGTATATTAAGGGCGCATTAAAACCCTCCTGATCCGGGCTTCTCTTATACCAGCGGGAATCCGGTCAGATAATGTGTCGCCCGGGGGGCGACCGGTTGTTTCACTGGATTCCCACTTCCCAGCCTGCCCCCGTATGGCGTTGAGCGGGGGCGGGAATGGGGTGGGGGGCGCTTGGGTGAACCCCGCTACCGTACCACTCCCGCGAAAGCGGGAGTCCAGTCAAATACTGGGTCGCCCGCAGGGCGACTCATTTTATATGCGCCATCAAGCGGCGCAGGACATCGCTGGGTGATGTATCCGGGCGGGGCAGGTTGCCGGGTATGCCGGGCGCGATTCTCAGGTGCGCGAAGCGAGGGCCATCCAGGTCTTTGTGGGCATATAATTTCCTGATCACGGCGAGGTCCGTCCCATCCATGGCCATGCTGTAGCCGCAGGCCGCGGCGATATCGGCAAAACTGACGTTGGCCGAGACGGTGGCCTGGGCGCCGGTTGATTCATGCACGCCGTTATCCAGCAACAAGTGAGTCAGATTGCCCCGGCCGTAGCTGCCGAGGGTGGCGAAATTGCCCATGCGCATCAGACCGGCCCCGTCGCCGTCCACCACGGTAACTTGCAGTTCGGGGCAGGCCAGGGATAGGCCCAGGGCAAAGGCAGACGCGCATCCCATCGAACCGACCATGTAGAGCTGGTTGTCGCGGTCGTCGATGGCGAACAACTCCCGCCCGGTGTAACCTGTAGTCCCGATCAGGACGGATGTATCTACCGGGGTATGGCTGATTATCTCCGTGAGCGCTTGCCTCCGGGTTAGTCCCGACGGCGTCCCCAGAATTCTCTTGTGACCGAAAAGGCGCGCTTTGAATCGATGAGCGAGGCGGTTTAGACCCGCCGGCGTTCCCTCAATTCTGTTGCGGTGGCGCCAGACCGCGGATCGGTCGGGGATGGAATCGCGTTGCAGCGCATGCGGCGCCACAGTTCCCTGCTCCATCAGCAGCGCGTAGGGTTTTTGCTGTTCGGCGCAATAGCGCTGCGCTCGCTCCAGTACCGGGCCGATGTCCTTTTCGGTGGCTGGGAACGGTTCCCACGGAATTTCCATCAGGTCGAACAGGTCGCCGGTGATCTTCCCCATCAGTTCATGCTGCGGTTCGTCCCGGCGTCCGGGCTTGCCGCGGTGGGTGACAATCAGCAATATCGGAATGGAAAAGGTCTGCGTCAGCGATGTCAGCGGATTCACCGCATTGCCCAGGCCCGAGTTCTGCATCATCGCTACCGCGGGCGCGCCGCCCGTGCATAAACCGGCAGCCGTGGCCACGGCATCGCCCTCATTGGCGGAAGAGATGTAGGCCAGGTTATCGTCATTGATCACGTAGTTGATGAACGGAGTCAGGTAGGAGCAAGGCACCCCAGTGTAATGGGAAAATCCGTGCTCCCGCGCCGCTTCGATGAATGCCTCAGCGTCGATCATTTCGCTAATCCGAAGTAAAATCCCCGGCGCGGTCGATATCGTTGACGTTGTTCACATCCAGCCAATGCCCGTTGATATAGTGCACAGTGACCGGGCGGCCGTTTGTTGCCAGGTGGTTAAGCAGGTCCGGCAGGGTCAGCCTGTCATAGCCGGGCCGGGCTTCCAGTTCGTCCAGCGCCTGTTCCAACCATAGTTTACCCTGTGACCTGACCCGCATCATACCGGTCCAGCGGCCGCAGGGCGGATCCTGCTCGGCGCTCTCTTCGGATACCCGTTGCAGGCGAACATCCTGCATGAACATGGAACGGTCATCGGGCCGGTCGCACCAGGCATAGTCGGGTGTGCCGGTGATATCAGCCTCGTTGAGCAGGGAGTCGACGACGATGACAATTTCGCCGTCCCGCTCCAGCAGGTCTTGCAGGATGTATGACCGAAACAGCAGGTCGCCGTATATGATCACCATGTCGTCGCTGAACTTGTCCCTGGCACAGGCCAGGGAATAGAGTTCTCCCGTGGTTTCGTAACGGGTATTGATGCGGATGTCGACCCCGCTGATATCCAGCGTTTCCGACTTGTACCCGGCAATCACCGTGATGTCATTGACGAAGCGCTTTTTGAATTCGTCCACCAGTCGTTGCAGCAGCGGTTTGCCGCGGATTTTCAGCATCGCCTTGGGCCGGTCTTCGGTCAACTCGTAAAGGTTGTTGCCGCGACTCGCGGCCAGCACCAGCGCGCGGCAGTCCCCGGTTGCGTTCAGGTAGCGCTCCTGTGCCCACTGGAGCTCGTCCGCGCCCTGTAACTGGAAGATGCTGTCCACCTTGGTGATACGGTCTTCAACGCCGGTCAGGGTTTCTTGGGAGTAGATCTCCCTGCTGACATGTTCCATCGCCTTGACCGAGGCGCGGATCATATGGTTGGCCCAGATGACCAGGCTGATCCCGGCCTTGCGAAATACGTCCACCGGTGTGCTGTAGTATTTCGTCGGGACGATGACCAGCGGACAGGCGCCATCCCAGGCTTCGGCAAATGCGAGCACTTCGTCCGCGCGCGCTTGTTTGCTGTGTATCAGGATGGCGTCGGCGCCGGCCTCGCAATAGGCGCTTGCCCGCTTCAGGGCTTCGTCCATGCCCCAGCCCGCGATCAATGCCTCCACGCGCGCGACGATGCAGAAGTCCGGATCAAGCTGGCTGTCCTTGCCGGCCCGGATCTTGCCGCTGAACTCGTTGATGTCGGCCAGGGCCTGTTTGCCACTGTCGATGAAGCTGTTGGTCTTGGGAAATTCCTTGTCTTCGATGCAGACCCCGGCAATGCCTCGCTGTTCGAGTTTTCTCACCAGGCGCCGCATGTTGTTGAAGTTGCCGTAACCGGTATCGCCATCCAGCAGGATCGGGATGTCCGTAGCGTCGGACATGAACTCCAGCATGTCCACGACCTGGGTCCAGCTTGCTTCGTTGCTGTCCCTGACGCAGAACTGCGCGGACATGGCCAGGCCACTCGCCCAGATCCCCTTGAAACCGGCCTGCTGCACGAGTTTTGCCGAGATTCCATTATGGGCTTCCAGGATAAACGCCAGTTCGGGCGATTCGAGCAGTTCCCGCAACTGTTTGCTTTTACTGAGCTTCTGCTTCATTTCGGGATACTATTCTCATATATTTCCGCAGCGCGCGCCATGTCTGCGGGAAAATCTATCTCAATCCAGTTGCGGCCGGTGATGTCCTCAACGTGGAACAGTTCAGGTGTTTCCCTGAGCAGGTCGCGGATCGCTTCCTCGTAGGGCGCTTCCTCCAGGTTATTTTCCAGGTACTCCTCCAATTTGCGCGCCAGCCGCGCTGATGTGGCGGCATCGAAACGGAAGAAGCCCACGGACTCGCCCTGGTAATCCCAGCTTATCGCCGGGTCAGGTATCTTCCTGAATTCCACCGGCGTGGCGCCGGCGATGCACAGTTTTACCGGCTCATCGCCGGGTTCGAAGTCCCGGTCCAGCAGAAAACAGTTGGCGGCGCGCGTGTCGAATAACCTGCCCAGGATTTCCGGTTCATACAACACATCGGCATCCATCAGGATGGTGTCGGTCCCGTCGGCGAGCAGTGCGGAAGCGCAGCGCAGACTCACGATACTGCCTTGCTCATAGTCCGGGTTGACGGTGGTTTCGATGGGCGCGCGGCTTTCGATCTGCGCCAACGCCGCGCCTATCTGCTCGTGCCGGTAACCTGTCACGATGAATATACGCTCAATGCCCAGTGTATTCAGGTTCTCAATATGCCGTTGCAGCAGAGTTTTTTCTCCGAACTGCAACAGACACTTGGGCCGTCCTGCGGCAGTATCCCCCAGGCGCTGCCCGCGCCCTGCGGCCAGGATGATCGCTTTCATAAACGCGCCCGACGATATCTGTTCATCAATTGCTCCGTGGACGAGTCATGGGAGCCGGGCGCGGCGTCGCCGGCAAGTTCCCCGGCTATCTCTGCCGCCAGGGTCTTTCCCAGTTCCACGCCCCACTGATCGAAGGGGTTGATGCCCCAGATCGCGGCTTCCACGAAGGTTTTGTGCTCGTACAGGGCCAGCAGCATGCCCAGGGTGTACGGGTCCAGGCGATCATACAGGATGGTGGCGCTTGGGCGGTTACCGTCGAAGTGGCGGTGGGGTTCTGCCGTATTGGTACTGCCCCGCATCAGGGCTTCGCCCTGGGCCAGGCAGTTGGCGACTAACAGTTCGTGCTGTTTCATATCATGACGACTGCCCAGAGGCAGCAGAAAATCGATGGAGGCGACGCGCGCGCCCTGGTGTAGGAATTGGAAAACAGCATGTTGCGCCGGGCTGCCGACCCCGCCCCAGATCACCTGGGAGGTCTGCACGTCCAGCTTGCTGCCACCGGCGCCGACCGACTTGCCGTTGCTCTCCATCACCAACTGGCCCAGGTAGGCCGGCAATCGCTCCAGCCTCTGGTCGTAGGGGATGATGGCATGCGTGCCGATGCCAAGAAAATTGTTGTGCCAGATACTGATCAAGCCCAGAATCACGGGGAGGTTGCCGCGGAGTTCGGCTGACGCAAAGTGCGTATCCAGCGCGTGCGCGCCGGCCAGGAACTGTTTGAATCGGGTTTCGCCGATGCTGATCACCGCGCTTGTGCCGATGCAGGACCAGATTGAATAGCGCCCGCCGGTCCAGTCCTCGATCCTGAAATAACGCGCTTCATCGATGCCGAAACGCGCCACCGCAGCGGCGTTGCCGGACACGGCCAGGAAGTGAAGTCTTGGGTCCGCGCAGCCATTGTCCCGCAGCCAGTCCTGCGCGCGCCGGGCATTGACCAGGGTTTCTGATGTGCTGAAGGACTTGGATGCAACAATGAACAGCGTTGTCTCCGGGTCGGCTTGCGCCAGCACGCGTTCGATATCAAACGGGTCGATATTGGCGACGAAATCAATGTCTATGCCATCTTCGTGGAATTCGGATAATGCCTCGACCAGCAGGCGCGGACCCAGGTCCGAACCGCCGATACCGATATTCACCACCTTGGTCAGGGGTTTTCCGCTGGCGCCACTGATTTCTCCGGCGCGCAAGCGTTGGATAAATGCGAACATCCGCTCGCGTTCCTGCCGCGCCTGGAGGACTATCTCGGACAATTCATAGTTGTCTTTTGAATTGTGTGGTTGTCCTGTGGATTGTGTGGTTGTCCCATCAATTGTGTGGTTGTCCTGAATTAGGTGGGTATCATCGGGCTCCCGAAGCAAGGCATGCAGGGCAGGGCGGCGTTCTGTGGTGTTGATCGCGTGTCCTGAGAATAATTCGCTGATCCTGTCACGTAATCCGCGTTCTTGCGCCAGGTCCAGCAACAGCGCCAGGACCTCGTCGGTGATAAGATATTTTGAGAAATCGACAAAAATCCGCTCCAGGCCCAGTGCAAACCTCTGCGCTCGCCCGGGATCCCGCATAAACTCCTCGCACAACTGTAATCCGTCCAGTTGTTGCCGGCGCTCCGCCAACCGGCGCCAGGCCACAGTCTGCTCCGGTGTGATGTCGTTTTGTTTGGTCATAGGGGAAAATTCAACAATTATAGCCATAACTTCACATTAAGTGCTCTAAACTTCAGACGTTATTGAATTGCTGTAAATGCTACAGAACAAATGACATCAAGCTATGGGAGTGATACTTGTTTAGGGAACCTCTGATTAAGTCAGAGTTTCCTTAGCTATACTGCGTGGGTGAAAGTTGATTTTGACAGTGTGCGCGAGGACAGTCAGACGGTATTGTCGCGCAAGTTTCAGAGGCGCCGATCTGCGTTTTGGCAGGCTTCGGAAAAAATCCGAACGGGTGGCCGGTAAATTCCACCACCGATACGGCCCTGTTTGCCCTCAATATCAAGCACACCGAGCGATATGATCGGAGCGCTGTTTGTTTCCAACGTCCGCGTTGCAGTCAGGCCGAACAACACCTCGTTCTGCGTGAAGCCACCGTGCTTCCTGGCCAGGAGTTGATCCGGTAGAGTCAGCGCGTCATGAGGGATTACGGGGGCGAATAATTTCTGCTGGGCCGGCGCGAAGTTCAATGCCATCGCTCCCAGACCAAGCGCATCAATCAGCGCGCTGTCTCCAATCGCCCCCAGGGCATTGCCCGATGTAAATCCCTGGTTATAGATGGCATCTGGCGCTGCTGCGGGCGCCGTAAACCAGCGTCCGGGCAGTCCCGAAACCTGTAAACCGAACTCGATACCATTGCCCCCCATTGCTGTAATTACGCAACTTCCTTGCAGGCTTCTGGCTGCTTCCACGATGGTTTTTACCGCGGCCATCCACAGGTTGAGAAAAAACGGTGGCGTGTTTTCAATGTAGTCGATAACTTGATGTGCATGCGCAATGCCGGCCAGACGGGTCTTTATTTGATCTAAAAGCCGCAAAGTGGAGGCATATGTCCTGCCATGGCAGTCGTCACCCTCACTCAATCCAAAATCAGCTATCGGGATGAGTGAAATCCCTTCTTCAGGTATCGCCTGTCGCAGGACTTCACTGAAGCGACCATTCAACCAGCGCAAATGGTTGAGCACATCAGGATTGCACAGCCCAAACCGCAGAGCATGTTTCATCCCTCCGTTGATGGCGCTGACTGCCTTCAGGCGGGGATTGTTTTCATCGGTAACAACCAGGACCGGCATTGAGGGAGAAAGCGTTGCCGCCAACGGTACCATCGCACACAGATCCTGAGCCGGCCTCAGAGTCAGATCCCCGGCGAGCAGCATTTCTCGCGCTTGTTGCTTGTCATCTGCCCAGCCTTCATACAGGATTGCCATGACCGCGGAATTAACCATTGCTTCAGCCATATTTTCCGGATGCACTGGCGGCCCCGCATGCAGTATCATCCGCTCACCGATAGGAATCGCGTGATCAGCTCGCGTTATTCCCTTCCACACCGGATTGACATTTTCCATTACGTCCAGGGCTTGCAGATCATTCACATTCACGAAGATAAGACTGGTCCGAATTTAAGGAAGCTCTGACTTAATCTCAGAGGTTACTTAGTTCTTTTACAAATTTGTCAATTTGCTGCTTTATTTGCTCAACTCTATCTGCTTGCTCCTGGTAATCGCCATTGATGATGATCTCTGTGATGCGTTTACCGATTTGCTTCAGAACAACCTGCTCATTTTCCTCACTGATGCCGGACACCTTGATCACCGTGTCATGACAGTACGTGGGAATCGTTCCGTCCGGAAGACTCTTCACAGGCTGTTCCTCTGGTTTTCCGTCATTGAGGCAATCCACACTGCGCCGCAGGCGCTGACGTAACTGCATTACGCCGCGATCGCCGAACGTCAGATGCTCCAGGTTGTGGTTGGCAATATTTCCCTGGGAAACCTGCGCATCATAATCTCCGGGTTCCTTTTGTCTGTCAGCGTAGGCCCGTTCTCCGGTCTGCCCAAAAAAGTCGACTTTTTCCAGACCACATTCAGTTTCATCATGCAGGCCGTCCGGGTTCTGGTCTTCATTAAAATGGCGCCAACCGATTATCTTGCAGGTTTCATTATCCACGGGCGTCGTCCAGCGCGTGATGCCTACCCGTCCGATGTTTCCGAAATTCTTGAGACGTTCTCCCCCTTCCAATATGTATCCTACCTGAGCCAGATTAGGGAGAATGATGTCATTGGAACGAATCCAGACATGGTCTCCCTGGCGCCGTGTTGTGATATAAATCATCCCTGTCGGTGTATCCTGCCATTGCAGGTCCGGCAACAGACCCCAGGTATCGGTAAAGTGGCTGAATGTCACGCGGGTGTGTAAAAATACCGCATGGACCGGATCCATCACATTTTCATGAACCTGCAGCCAGTTACAGGGATAAGTCAGACTGTACGGAACGAGTTTGTCCCCTGGAATCTCATAACTGTCGTATATCGGGAAATCGGGGATGTCTTCCGGCGGCCCGAAATAGCCAAAAACGAGTCCTTTATACTCGAGCGCGGGATAAGCAGGGTGGCATAATTGATTCTTGATTTTACTGGACGGTGGGTCACCCGGAGTATCCAGGAGCTGACCGTCAACCGCGAAATGCCAACCGTGGTAGCAGCACCTGATTCCTTGATCCGATGGAATTCCGAATTCAAGTGAAGATCCCCGGTGTGAGCAATGCCGCGCAAGGATCGCAACATCATTACGGCTGGTCCTGAAGACGACCAGTTCCTCCCCGAACATCCGGAAAGCCTTGGGCGATACTTCTATCTCCGAACATAATGCCACGGGCTGCCAGACCCGCCGCAGAACCTCTCCCATGGGCGCCTTGTTTTCAACCGCGGTCAGAGTCAGATCAAGCTCGGGTTCAGTATGATAATAGCCGCCGAACGGTTGGGTGAGAAAAGCTTTTTTCATAAATACTCTGCGATGTCGGCGAGATTAAAAACTGACGCCAAGAGTAACACTGTACCATCTCGGATGTCCCGGCATTAATTGAGCCATACCAAGCAGGGGCGTGAAATCGACCGAGTAATTCAGGTATTCCTTATCGAAAATATTTTCCACTGAAAAGCTGATACTGTAGCGCTCGTTGGCGGATTTATAACCGATCCTCCCATTCCACACACTGTAATCATCATGAAAGTGAAACGGTGAGTTATCAATACTGAAATAATGATCATCCATGTAATTGAAATCCACCTGCAAAGAGATATTTCCCATGTCTCCCAGAGGATGAAAGTATCGAAAGATTCCATTTACAGTCACATCCGGAGACAAAGCGAGATCATTGCCGGTAAAATCCTGTCCCGGCAACCCGGTGTCAAAACCTTTATCGGCTTTGGTATCAAGCAGGCCCAGGCCTAATATCGCCTCGAAGTTTTCAACGGGCGTCAGCATTAATTCCAGCTCCGCCCCGTAGACTTCGGCATCTCCGTTGCCAAAAAAGGCCGTGCCGATAATGGGGAAAAACTGGTACTGCATATCCTGGTAATCGTAATAAAAAACAGAGGCGTTAGCGCGCAGTCTGTTGTTCATGAAGTCGCCTTTTATTCCTGCTTCATAGGCATACAGAATCTCCTCTTTAAATGGCTCCTCCTGCCCGGGCGTGTCGATATAAGAACCGTTAAATCCACCACTCTTGAAACCTGCGCTGAAACCGGCGTACAGCAACACATTATCGTTCAAACGAAAGTCAAGCCCGGCTTTGCCGGAAATATTCTCTTCATTGATGCTCCTGCGAGTATCAATAAATGTGGGAAAATTGACAGGATCCGGACTGCCAAAAATCAAGGTTCCTAGAAAGTCATAAATGGTTTCTTCAGCGTTTATCAGAAAATCCTTGTCTTCTTCGGTATAGCGGATGCCTGCCACCGCGGTCAGCCGGTCAGTCAAATTAAAATCCAGTTGTCCGAAAACAGCCCAGGAAGAAGTATCCTGCTCCCAGCGGTTAGGCCCGACGGTGATACCGGAGAAGCCGTTGGTAAGGACTTGCACATCATCCCCGTCGAAGCTCTTTTTCGTATCGTCGAAGTAGTAGGCCCCCAACTGCCAGATGAAGTTCCCGTGTTCACCTGACAGCCTGACTTCCTGGCTGAATTGTTCCGCGTCGACCACAAATGTCGCAATGACGTTTTGGACAGTGGGTCCGGCAGCAGGACTGGGACTGGCATCGGAATCCTCGGTGTAATTTCTTTTTATCTCTTCGTAACCCGTGATCGAGACAAATTCGATACCATTACCCAATTGATAATTTATGGTTCCGTTTACGCCGAATGTTTCCATATCCAGCGGTCCGACAAAATTCTGGTCCGTTTTATAGAGATCGTCGTCCGTATCACGATACCCCTGCGCATCGAAACAACCACCGGCCAGCGCCTGTTCCGTTGAACAAGGCATCGTGCCCGCCGGGTCGGTCGATAGCGTGCCCAAGTGCGCGTATTGCGCGGCATTCTGGTCAACATCGGAGACATGGGCCCTGATCAATACATCCAGGTTATCGGCAGGCATAAAATGTAACTGCCCGCGTACAGACAGGTTTTCCCTGTCATTACCATCGCCACCAAGCCGGTTATCCATATAGCCATCGGCATTATTGGTCCGAACAGAAACACGTCCCATTAATTTGTCGCCGGCAAGAGGCCCGCTCACCGCCCCCTCAAAGTTGATGGTATCGTAGGAACCGTAAGTCAACTCGCCATAAGCCTCAAACTCCTCAGTGGGCTTTTTCGAAATAAAGTGCAATAACCCGCCCGTGGTATTCCGGCCATACAAAGTGCCTTGGGGGCCTCTCAGCGCCTCCACACGCTCGAGATCAAAAAGCTGTAAGGTTTGTCCGACCTGCGTTCCCATGTAAATTCCGTCAATATAGAAAGCCACAGGACCTTCATTTGCATCACCAAAGTCATTCAGACCCACGCCACGCATGGAAAATGTCGGTGTGTTGCCTTCTCCGACCGGCAAACCGAATGAGAGGTTAGCGATATGCGCGACCACATCGGTTGAATTTTCAAAGCCCAGCTCCCTGACAGCCTCGCCTGAGAAGGCTGTAACGGAAACCGGCACGTCCTGCAAATTCTCCTCACGTTTCTGGGCAGTCACCAGAATTTCTTCGAGGATACCTTGCGCCGTCACTGCATTCGCATAAACGCTTGTTAACACCAGGACTGATAATAATATTCGCATCGCAACCTCCTTACACTATTCAGGATGTAATCATTTTACCTCTTTAAAAATCAACCACCTGCTTCTCACTCATAGCCAGCTTCTATACTTTAACCTCTTCCGCTTCAACTTGGCTGGTTGTCAGCCTCTCCTTGGCTTTTTTGATTAATACGTCCAAAACTCCCGGCTCATCCGCCAGGATACGTCTACCACTGATATTTGCTTCCGACATCAGTATCTTCACCTGTTTTACCAAATGTCTATCGTCATAAATATCCTTTCCATACCCCAATTCCCTCAGCCTGTTGCGGATCACCGCCGGCATTGCCAGCGCCGGTGTAATACGCCATCCGGACTTATGGCCGATTGCCTCCGGGTTCAAGTCTTGCGGTCTGTCTGTCTGCACGAACGCTTCGTCAACATAGTGAAATGACCGTTTTCCGAAAACCGGATAATCCTCATGCAGCGGTTCCCCCATATGAATGACCGACATCCTCTCCACAATTGGATACAATTTATCTACCGCATAGGTATCACTTACGTGCTCATTGCCTGCGCGCAGTAAATTACAGATCAACATCGCGCCCGAACTATGACCTCCCTGCGCGGCGTGCGGAGAAAGACCTGCCCAGATTCCATCCGCGCCGGCCAGAATGGAATCAATCGCCGATGCATCCTCCATGCCGTTGCCGGAATGGGAATGTACCAGTATCAGTCTGGGAGGCGTTACATACTTTCGAATAAGCCTGACCAATTCCGCATTCTGAAAAGGAAAGTGAGTGCCGCGCACATCCTCAAAAATAACCGCCTGGATGGGAAGTTGTTGCAGCAGTTTCAGCGTCTGTGTCAAAAACCTGGGATCCTGATCCCAGGCGTCGAAAATATCTACAAAACGGATAAATATCCTGCCGCGCCGTCCCGTCGGCTGAGGCAGGATTTCCCGCAGATATTCAACATTTCTGACGATATCACGGAACAGGTCGTCGTAGGTCCGGCCAGTCGCTTTCAGGAGTTCCGGTTCAAGATATATCAATAACAGACAGTTCGGCGTGCCTACTGATTCAAATTGCCGTTGGCTGTAGGTAGGCTTGAATGGTTTGTCTTTTTCAGTTTTCGCCGGCATCAGGTTCGAAAAATAGCCATCCATGGAATCGCCAGACTCCCTGAGTTGCTCTGCAAACACCTGATCGACATTTTCGTAATCGAAATAGCCGGTTATCGATATGTCCTCGAATCCAAATTCCTTGGACAGTGACAGTAGTTCATGCTTATCATCCAAGGTATGACCATAACTTGCCGGCAAACTCCCTTCTCTTGGCGCCATATCCAGGATAAACGGTTTGATATTTTTCAAAATTGCCAGTTTGCGATCAATTTGCTCCCTGACTCCTTCGGTGGCTTTCAGGTCTGTTTCATCGAGCCGGGTCAATTTCTTAATATCAGCCTCAAGCATCACTCTATCTCACGCAATCATTAACTCTGACTTTCCGACACAATCTGATTTCGAGCGGCCAGAGTCCTGATCTGGACGAATATCGTCTTGAGGAAACCATTTTCACAATGTTTGATGCGGCCCTCAAGTAACTCCGTTAATTCAGCCAGCCTGTGAAACGGGACAAGAGGCGCGGCATGGTGGGCGCTGTGATACGGCATACGCCAGGAAAGCATGGAAAGCAGCGGATTTAACAGTACCGTTCTCGAATTTTCCATCATGTCCGGCGACTTCGCGCAGCACACATGTTCAGTCATACGTATCAGGCGTTCTACAGGTTCCATAATCACTCTTGGGGCAAGCCAGAAAACAACTATTGCCCAGGTCTGATATAAAATGGATAACGCAGCCAGACCCACATAAATACACAAAAATATGCAGGCTTCCAACTGAACTTTCTTGCGCTCGGCGGCGGGTACCGCTCGTCGCGTTATTGCGTTCATCCAGCCAAACGGCTGCAGTAACAGGTTCCGGGCAATGTTATAAAAATAAGGAATGGCCGAGCCATACCAAAGATATTGCCAGAGATTCTCAGCCTTCACGTATTGGGCATCGCGCGCCGGGTCCTGGGTATATGTGTGATGATCAGCATGCTCATACCTGAATGCCAGCGGTGGTAACATCAATATCAAACCAGTGATCCAAAACAGGGTATTGTTGAGCCACCTGGTTTTAAACACCGTTCCATGTGATGCTTCATGGTATGGCGCAAACAACCGGACGATAATAAAACCATGTAGAAGCAGAGCAGGATAAAACCAGGCTGAATCCAGCACAGAGTAAAGTAAACAACCGGTGCATCCTACTGCGCTGAAATGGAACAAGGCGAATACAAGCCCGCTTCGGTCCTGGCGTTGCATCAGTTCTGCCATCCTTCTTGGACCCACCAAATCCCTTACGGCCGCAGAAGCGGCAATGGTCGTATTACGGCTGCCCGATTGCATATCATTCATCTTATGACGATAGTAAATATTCCACTATGCGGAATTATGTTCTATAATGATATCGAAAATGGTTTATTCTGTCAAACAGAAAGTAGAAAAGAAAGCATAAAAGTTCAACTATGATGAAATAACAGAAAATGAGCGCATTTGATGAATTGACCTGGCATGACGTTGCAGATGTATCACAGGTTGATGACCTGTTGCCACTGGCGGTGGAAATCGCCGGGCGTTTTATCTCGTTGTACAGAGTTAAGGACGAAATATATGCCACCGCAAATATCTGCTCACACGAAGAAGCCTTGTTATCCGAAGGTTATATTGATGATGATGAGATTGTCTGTCCGATTCACCAGGCAAGGTTTCATATACCCACAGGCAGGGTTCTTTGCGCGCCGGCAACGGAAGATATTCTCGTTTATCCCGTGCGTATTACGGAAAATCGGGTTTTAGTCGGAATCTCGTGAAAATTATCGAATTGCTACGCCGAGCACAATCGAGGTAGAGCAATGATAGGCCTGGCTGCTGACGCCCAGACACCAGTTGTATTCATTTGAGAGAAATGGCGTATGCATTGGTCGCGAGCCTTCATTTCTTGTGCACAGACAACGCCCGCAGGAGCTTTTACCACAGCAGTCGTTGTATGAAATAATGTAATCCTTGCCGTCTTCGGGATTTCTGCAAGTTCCTATCCATGTAATTGGCGACATCTCGGCGCCAGGCGGACAAGTGTTGTAGCTGCCCCCGCAACATGAACAGAGAAAACCGTCAATAGCGCAATAACGCCAGTAATCACACTCTCTGGGATTTACGGCCTGCTCACTGGCCGATGAAGTTTCAGTAGCGCGGGCTACGGGCAACAACGGTATGGCGGATGTCCCCAGCAGGATTCTGCCCAGCGCGGCCAGTACGTTGCGCCGCGAGGTCCGTTTTGCAATAACGCGCACAACTTTTTCACTGATGTCATCAAAATAATTCATTGATTACGAGCTGCGTATGTAGTCTGTCATGATTATGTAGTAACTGCATTACCTGGAAACAGGCGTCTGCAGGATAGTGGGAGTCTGTCCTAGTTGTGTGACTTTACGCAGCAACGAGCCTGCTTCGGCATCGTAAATCAAAAGTTCCGGATAGGCTGAAAAGACTGCAAAAAGCAATGGGTTATCGTCTTGCGATAATAGAATAGCGGTTGCCAGTTGTTCAAGTTTAATGGTCTTTGTGCGTTTTCTTGTGCGCAAATTGTATACCCAGACGTCACGGCCCGGATCTTTATAAGAATCATTATTGCCCTGGTGCATCAAGACATACAGTCGTGATTGCCGCTGGTGCACCGCTAACGGTTGCAGGCCGCTCATAATCCATCCTTCAGTACGTTCCGCGTCCGATAGCAGAGACCATTTCTCATGGAATACCGGCTCTCCACTACTTGTGTGTGATACCGGGTAAATATATCCACGGACAGATGAAAATAGCCATTGTTCTCCGAAGCGAACGGCTTTTTCAGATACAAAATCACCTTCAGGGTCAAAAAATTGCCTGGTACGATACTTTCTTTTATTCTGCCCGTTCTCATCCAGGTCTATCACAAGCAGTGTTCCATCCGCACATATCGATGCCAGCGTCTGCGCGCCGAAGGCATACACCATGGCGCACCCACTTGTTTCGATTTCTCTTATAAATCTGTGTTCTTTGACATCAACAAGACTGATGGTCTGTGCCGGAGTATAGTTGTAAACAGCCAGGAATCGGTTATCATCAGTAAGCGTGGCATTTTGTGTAGTCGGGATGGTTTCAGCCCGTTTAGGTGGTATCTCAATCTCCGCTACAGGGAATAGTGTCCCGGCATCATAGATCGTGATCACATCTGTTCTCGTACCGCGTGTGCCACGGGACCAGTAGGTCTCAGGCGAGTAAATCGCGCGGTAATCACTTGGCAGCGCCAACGCCATTCCATGTATGCCAGTGCTCAACATGCCCAGCATATCGCCGCTATCACCGTCAATAAGGAAAGCCCTTCCTGCTTCAAGATGGGTAAACGAAACGTCATTGATCCAGACCCAGTGTGGGTTTGGTTGTGCTGGAAGTTCTCTTACGTTGCCCAGCTTTTCTGCAGGTAACTCTGCGACAACATCAGTAATAAGCAGTGACAGAACTGCCAAGGCAGCCAGAGCGGTCACGTTGTGTGAACGGTTCAACACAGTCTATCCACCCAGATTCCTGGTTATTTCATCTGAAGAATGTTTCAGATAACTGACCAGGACCTTCGTATCCAGTTTCAGGAAACGGTCAGCCGGTCCAATAATGCCTACACTGCCTATGACCTCATGTGAGCTATCGAAAATAGGCATGGCTATACCAGCCGCCCCTTCACTGATTTCTTCAATAGACGTGGCGAAACCATATTTTTTTATGCGGTCCAGTTCATTTTCAATCAGTTTTCTGTCGGTAATTGTCTTATCGGTTAATTTCTCCATGGAATTAGATAAGGCAACTTCCACTTCATCATCATGCATGAACGCGAGGACCGCTTTAGCTGAACCACCAGCGTGTAGCGGAACATGCTGGCCATCTTCCATCATCAACCTTAAACCGGGGTTATTATTGATTTGCAACGCGCATATTACCGAATCCCTTAGGGGACTCAGCATCATGAGTATCGCTGTCTCTCTTGTCCGCGCGGATAAATTATTAAGGACAGGATGTGTAATACGGCGGATATCGATCTGCGCCAGGGCGCGCTGACCGATCTGCAAAGCCAGAGGACCAAGCCGGTACTGCTCGGAATCCGCATCCTGGGAGAGAATTTTTTTATCCTGCAAGACAGTTAAAATACGGTGCACCGTGGTTTTCGGTAATCCTGTCTCTTTCGTGACTCCAGCGAGAGTCCAACTGGGATGCTCGGTGGAAAATAATTCAATTATCTGAAATGTCTTATCAAGTATCTTGATCTGTGGAGGGGAATTCCTACGCGGTCTGCCGCGACGTTTTGCCATTTGTGAGTCCAACTCTGTGACGGGCGCACATTAATGGCTTATCCAGGTTTCGGAAAACGCCAAAAAAGCGCTACTCATGGAGCGACCAAAAAATTGGCGGGGATACACATTTCCTTTAAGCGTTCGGCCATTAACAGTTATTTCGGCCGAACCTGCCTCTACAAACAGGCTGTACATCTGATGCTCGCCAGTAGCGCTTTGATCTTTATCAACGTCAACAGCAAACGGTTCGCCCAACTCTCCCCAGGCCATTATGATCTCAATGTTTCCGCCTGTCACAGTCTCCATATAAGCGCCATGCGTATCACCGCTCGTTTTTATGTTTTCTATTGGCACGCGCGTCATTGCCGTCAGACCGGCACGATTCCGGAAGGTTGGAAACTTAGAGACAAAATCCCGCAAAATGTAGTCCGTCATCGCATCGTTATCAGTCATCAGCACATTAGCCACATCCGGCATTCCGTTTGCCTCATCCGGCCTTTCCAGCAACAGTAGAAAGTTGCCTCTACCATGCGGAGACACGACAACACGTCCGAAGACAGCAAGCGTAATCCAAGGCCCATCAGGATTATCACGCAGGTAAATTCCCGGATTTTCACCCGACCATTCGACTTTACCAGGATTGATTGGACTTTTATCGGTCATGGTATTATCCCCTTTGTAGACTGGCTGTTGTCAAATAATTCGCCCTGAAGAGGATTCGAACCTCTGGCCTTCCGCTTAGGAGGCGGACGCTCTATCCAACTGAGCTATCAGGGCACAGTTCGGGAATTAAATGATTCCCGGTTGACCGAGTAAAGCATATCATTTATTAATTCTCTCCATGCAAAAATATTCAGTTATCATTCCCGCCCTCAATGAGGCGGACTATATTGGCGCGACCTTGGAACGGCTCCAACCGGCTCGCGCCAGGGGCCATGAAGTGATCCTGGTGGATGGCGGCAGCGCGGATGACACCTGTGGGATCGCGGCCGGCGCAGCGGATCGCGTGTTGCAATGGCATTCCGGCAGGGCCAGGCAAATGAATTGCGGCGCCGAGGCCGCGCGCGGCGAGGTCTATGTTTTCCTCCACGCCGACACCTTGATACCCACCGACTTTGACAAGCTCCTGGATGCTCGCGATGTCTGCGAAAATACCTGGGGGAGCTTCGATATCAGGTTGTCCGGCCAGCATATCAGTTTCCGTTGTATCGAGCGATGCATGAATCTTCGCTCAAGACTGACCGGTATCGCTATGGGAGACCAGGCTATTTTTACCGGTTCTCATCTGTTTCATCGTGTAAATGGTTATGCGGACATCCCGTTGATGGAGGATATTGAATTGTGCGCCAGGCTGAAACAGATTTCTGCGCCGATCCGTATAAGACAACCTGTTGTCAGCTCATCCCGACGCTGGGAGCAACATGGCATCGCCAGCACTGTGCTGCTTTCATGGAAACTGAGACTCTGTTATACGTTCGGCGCCGACCCTAAGCAACTCGCACGGCTCTACCACTAACCGGCCAGGTTCAAATCAGGACAACTATGAATTCCCGAGAACAGGCTGGATCTGACACAGCATTGCTGGTGTTCACGCGTGCGCCGGAACCGGGAAATGTGAAAACCCGCTTGCTATCCGCAATCGGCGCTGAGCGGGCTACTGCGATACAAATCGAATTATTGTGTCGGACACTGGAAACGGCGCGCAACTCGAGCGTGGGCTCTATCGAACTGTGGTGTGCGCCGACTACGCAACATCCCGTCCTGCTCGAACTGAAGGACAGCTTTTCACTGACGTTACGCGCGCAGACCGGCGCCGATCTGGGTGAGCGTATGTGTTTCGCTATGGAGCAGGCTTTGCGGGTCTACTCGCGTGTGACGTTGGTCGGCAGTGACTGTATGGATTTGGTTGCGACGGATATTGATCTCGCTTTGGAAAAGTTGGCTGTCGGGAACGATGTCGTCCTGGGTCCGGCCTTGGATGGCGGGTATTATCTGCTTGGATTGACCCGGTTGTACCGGCAACTGTTTGCCGGAATTAAGTGGGGAACGGATACGGTACTCCAGGACACCAGGGAACGTGTGGTCGGATCCGGGCTGAAATTACATGAACTGCCGGCGCGTCGCGATCTTGACCGACCCGAAGACCTGCGCTACCTGTAGACGTCACGTTGAAACATGAAAGCCTGCCGTTGTGGCCGGCACAAGTTATTGATTAGCGGCCGGTTTTTCTTTGTCTGGGCCGTATTCCCTGATGAATTTGCGTGATAGCTTTTCCGCTTCTTCCAGTTCTTCCGCTGACAGGTTTTCCCGGGCAGCCGGCAGCGCATTGATGGACTTCTCGTGCTGGTGTTCAGCTCCTGTGCGGTACCACGCGTAAGCATATTCGTAGTCCCTCGGCACGCCTCTGCCGCTCATGTACAGTTCTGCCAGCCGATACTGGGCCTGTTTGATGCGTTTCTGCGCCGCTTTGCGGAACCATTTGGCGGCTTCATCATAGCTCTGATCTACACCTTGCCCGCGTAAATGCATCATGGCGACATAATATTGGGCGAGAGCGTGCTCGGAAGTTTCCGCAAGAGAGCGCATGGTGTTATAGGCCTGTTCATACTCGCCTTTATTATAGGCGAAGACCCCATCAATAAATTCTGCCAGCGCCGGGCCGACCAGGGCGCTCGCCAGCATGAGTGCGATAATCTGTTTCTTCATTAACGGTATTATACCCTTATTTTCCAAGTTCGGACAGCAATGCCGAGAGAGACCGAGCTGATTGGCCGGGTGCCATAAGGTGCGCGCCGGCGACGCCATCAATGTTCTGCAGGCGCTCTATAAGTTCGATACAGATGCGCCGTCCCTCCTGTTTCGGATCGCGGCTGTCTTCCAGCCGCTGTATCAGCGAGTCGGGGAAGGCTACCCCCCAGAGATTCTCCCGCATCCACCTGGCGGAGCGAGCAGATACCACGGGTCCCAGGCCGATGAGAATACCGGCTCTATCCGTTACGCCCCATTTTCTCATGTGGCTGATATAGGCCTCGATCAAGTCTATGTCGTAACACAATTGGGTCTGTATGAAGCGCGCGCCGGCGTCAATTTTTTTCGAGATGGCCGGCGGGGTTCCATTGTTATCCGGATACCGCGGCACATCGGCCGAGCCGATGAGAAAACGAGGAGGGGGATCGATTTCCCGGCCGTTGGGTAGGATGCCCTGTTCGCTCATATCCCGTGCGAGGGCGATCAAGGCGGCGCTGTCCAGATCATGCACTGCCTTGGCTTCAGGCTGGTCGCCCTTGGCGGGGTCGTCTCCTGTCAGCAACAGCAGGTTGGAAACGCCGAATGCCGCGCAACCGACTAAATCAGCGCACAGCGCAATCCGGTTTCGATCGCGGCAGGTCAATTGCAGCACCGGCTCTATTTCTTTGGCGGCAAGCAAGGCCGCGGCGGCGACACTGGACATAGTGGTTCTGGCTGCGGCGCCGTCGGTGACATTGATGGCCTCCACCCGTCCGCTCAGCATACCGGCTTCTTCCAGCAAGCTGTCCGGCGCCGCAGCCAGTGGCGGCACCAGTTCCGCTGTGAAGCAAAATTTTCCCGCATTCAGGGACTGTTCCAAGTTGTTCAATGATCCGGCCTGCATATTATGTAGTGGGGGAAATGATAGAGAAAATACCTGTCCTGAGTTCCTGTTTACATTTTTATTATATACGGTAAATTCGCGCCAGCGCGCGCTATATATCTGACGCGATTTTTTTTATTATAGCGGAATGGTACCGTGGTAGATTATACGGTAAAAGAATTTAATCAAACAAATATGGCAGATCAGGATATTCTAGATACCGCCCAGCGCTGGCTGGCTGAGGGGCGTGACCTTGCCTTGGCGACAGTAGTGGAGACTTGGGGCTCGGCGCCGGTTCCCAGCGGCAGCCAGTTATTGGTGGACGGGCAGACCAATTTTGTCGGTTCCGTCTCCGGGGGCTGCGTGGAGACGGCTGTTATCGGTGAGGCGGAACAGGTCATCAGTTCCGGGCAGCCGCGTATGCTGGAGTACGGCGTGACCAACGAGATGGCCTGGGAAGTTGGCTTGGCTTGCGGCGGGCGCATCAAGGTCTACCTGGAACCCATACGCTGAGATTATCGGAGTGCGCAAAGAGTCGCTGGAACAGATAAACGCCTGCCGGTCGGCGCACAGGACTTGCGTGTTGTTCAGAAATCTGGTTACCCATGACAGCTTTGTGTTGGAACCCGGCCCGCATGTGGATGAACAGGACGCGGAGCTGTATGAACTTGCCATGCAGGCCCTGAGAACAGATCAGTGTATGCGGCGCAATGTCCAGGGGCAGGACTGGTTCATCCAACCCTTCAACGCGCCGCTGCGTCTGATCATTATCGGCGCGGTGCACACGGGCCAATACCTTGCAAACTACGCGCTATACTGTGGTTATGATGTAGTCGTGGTGGACCCCAGGCAGGCATTCGCCAACGAGTCCCGTTTCCCCGGCGTGACATTGAACACGGAATGGCCCGATTACGCCCTGGAACTCTTGTCCCCTGACCGGCGCACCGCCTTGGTGACCCTTACCCACGATCCTAAACTGGACGATCCGGCCCTGCAGACGGCTTTGCGTTCCCCGGCGTTCTATATTGGCGCCTTGGGTAGCAGGCGCACCCATGCCGCGCGGGTAGAGCGCTTGCGCCAGGCCGGACTTTCAGAGGCGGAAATCGCCCGCCTGAAAGCCCCGGTGGGACTGGATATCGGCTCGCGCTCCCCGGCAGAGATTGCAGTTTCCATCATGGCTGAGATCACCGCCACACTGCGCAAAGATGAATTTGCAGAAAAATGATCAGCAGATTCCAGGAATCCCGCCATTAACACTGAGGAATCTCTGATTAAGTTAAGGAAACTCTGAACAAGTCCATCCTGGACTTGTCAGAGTACGGAAAACAAAAATGCGATTTTTGTTTTCCTCACAATATCAATGACTTACAGTCATTGATATTGACGATACATCCTTGTATCGTAGGAACCTCTGACTTAATCAGAGGTTCCTTAAAGCTTACTTAAGGCGTTAACGTCTCCATGACTCCGCTGGCCGCGCCGCCGCCTACCAATTTGCCGCCGCCGATGACGTAAATGGTGTCGTCAACAGCAGTGGCAGCCAGGCCGTGACGCGCTGTAGGGAGGTCCGGCAGTCTTGACCAGCTATTGCTGCTGATATCGTATACCCAACTGTCGGCAAACACTTTTTGTTCTGATGTCCATTGTTCTCCACCGAAAACATAGATCTTATCGTCCAATGCCGCTGCTGCGAGACCGCCTGATGCTATCGGCATGGGGGCAAGGGTTGTCCAACTATCCGTCACTGAGTCGTAGGCTTCCAGAGTGTCCAGGTTTGTTTGAATTTGTGTTCCATCTGCGCGCACTATGTTGACACGGCCGCCGACCACGTAAATCAGGTTGTTGTAGACAGCAGCAGCGGCGCTATTGCGTGCGGTTGGCGCCGGTTTGCCATTACTCCATGAGCGTTTATCCGGGTCATAGATCAAGTGAACGTCGGTATCAACGTAATCATCAAACAGTTTTGCATCTTGTTTGCCCGGCTTTCGTCCACCAATGATATGTATGCGATTATTCACCACGGCGTAGACATGTTCTGCAAGTGGGCCCGGCAGGGACACACCTTGTTTCCAATTGTTGTTTTCCAAGTCATATTCGTATACATCGTCGTGCATGAGCCAGTTGGGGTAACCGCCGGAGAAACCTCCGACGGCATATAAGGTTCCGCTCACAACTGCCGGGGTGATATGATGACGGGCTTGTGGCAATGGCGCCAGGACATGCCATGTCTTCGTTTGCGTATCATACTTCTCAAACGTCGCGGTATAAGCTATGCCATCTGCAAGGACGCCGCCTGGGACAAGAATATTGTTGCCATGCGTTGCCACATAAATCTCCTGACGCGGGGTCGGCATGGATGGCGCTGTTTGCCAGTCTGCGCCGAACACGAATTGACTTTGTAGCAATAAAACAAGTAGGGGAATGGATTGCAGGGGTTTATTCATTTTTGCCTACTCCGTTCGGTTGTTCGTTGTTTCTTGAAGAGCGCAGCAACGATAAATGCTGTGCTGGTGATGATCAGTAACGCGCCAGCGGCGGCGCTGCACTGAAATAATATGCCCGGGCTTAGAGTTTGCAGGTAAACGGAAGTCGGAAACAGGACGATACCTGCCACCATAGCCGATAAAACAAGGAGTTGGCTTTTTCGCTGCCAGTCACAAGACAATAACAGGAAACCTGCCAGTAATAGCAATATAGACAGTTTGATGTAATGTGTGTGCGCATCGATGATACGCACATAACGAAAATTTTGCTGTTGCGCTTCCCGCATATGGCTTTGCGCTGCCTGTATATCGTGATCCATTGCAGCCGCAAATGCGGCCTGATACTGTTCCCGCAGCAATAGCAGGGTCTCCTGTTCTACTTTGAAAGCAAAAATGCCGCCGCTGATTGAGCTCAACAGGATAAAGCATAGCGCTATCAGGGTCAGGTTTTTTACGCTCATTTTGTCTGGTCTACAAGCGCGGTCTGTCTAACGGTACCGAATAACATCGCAAACAATGCAACAATGACGATAAACCCGGCTAGATCCGCCAGGGCTGCCGATTTGAGACCATAGATAGTGGCATTGAAGATGAAGAAAGGCAGCAGGTAGGCGCCGGCAAGGAACACACAGGCCCAGCGCATACGAGTCTTTTCGCTGTAAAAGATGAAACTTTGGATGAATGCAAGCAACAACGCGATGGTTCCCATCTCAATCGCATGTGAATGTACGGCCGTGGTAATTGCGATCAGGGAATTGTTCCGCCGGTAATCATTAACCAGTTGCTCGACACCCACGGGTTCACTGGTGAGCGCCAGCATATGATCCAGTAACTCGAACTGGCGTGGTTCGTGTTGTGTAGTAAAAACCCAAGCATAATATAATCCGAATAGCATACCCAGCAGTACCAGTAGCGCCCCCCAGCTCGACAAGAGCCTGCTGCTGTACGGTTTGAGTAGCGCGCTGAGTTGCTCTTTAAGGTCAGGCAGTGGGTTTTCCATAGAAAAGACCGACAGCATTGTAGCCAGCAGACCAATGCAGATGCACAAGGCGCCTAGGTGAGATACGTAATTAGCCCATGTTCCGGTCCATGAGCTGATGAAGATGAATAAAGGTTGGATGATCCCGCCTGCCACTATCAATGATGCAATATATACACGTGTCCTGGCACGATAGGTCAATAAGGGTTGCAATAAAGCCAATATCAGCGCAAGCACGCCAAACGCGCCGGCATGGGAATGGGCGTTCATAATGCGGCCGCGCCGATCAAGCAGGAACTCAATCCGTTCAAACGCGCTATTCAGCAGGCTTTCTTTACCTGCTGTCGTTGCGTTGATGACATCAAGCCAGCGTTCCCTTATTTCAGCATTGGCGACATGGGAGATAAAGATTGCGAACACTTCCCCCAACAGCATGTTGACCAGCAACAGGGCTATTCCAGCAAATACAAGTATGCGCGCGGCGCTGTCGCGCAACAGCTCTGGGTGATCTTTATCCGGCATAATATAACCGTATGGTGTGCCTGTTCGTGGACATTCCGCTATTGTAGAGGCGCCTCTTATTCCAACGCAAGCCTGAGCGCGCGCATGATTATGCCGCAGTCTTGATCAAGCGGTGGGAATAGCGCAACAGCAGCAGGGCCGTGGTCAGACTGCCGGCAATGGCGGCGATGCCGGCGCTTATCAAGCCGATTTTCGGCAACAGCAGGACCAGGGTCGAGATGTGAAGAAGGGTGGTGAAGACCCTGACATACATGGATATATCAGGGCGGCCTATGGAAAACAGGGCAGGCTCCAGGGGGAAGGAGGTCATCGTGATGGCGGCGCCCAGCATCAGCAATACCAGCAGATCATAGGCGTTGGCGTATTCCACGCCGAAGAACAGGCCCAGCAGGGATTCTCCGAACAGGAAAACCAGCGCCAGGATCAAGCCGGCAATCGCGCCGCCAGCCAGCGCTGAGCGTGTAATGACCTCCCAGAGACGGCTGAATTGTTTTATCACCGCGATTTTTGTCATTTCCGGGTATACCGTCTCAGTGAATAACTGGGCGGGTTTGATCAGGACGGCTGCGGATTCCTGGGCGATCTTAAACAGCCCGGCGCCGGCCGGGCCTGACAAGGCGCCGACGATGAGGGTGGCGATGTGCACGCTGGAGGTATGTAGGGTTCGGTTGATATGCGATGCCCAGATAAATGCGAGGATTCCTTCATGCGGATCGATCAGACGTTTCAGGCTGAGGTTCATATCATTGCTGTAACCCCTGCGGCTGAATTCGCGCCAGGCAAACCAGATGGTTGCGAAACACTGGATGGCGCCGGCGCTGAACCAGAACAACAGGAATGCGCCGATGTGCCGATAATACAGGAAGGCGATACATGCCCCGACCAGGCGTATCGTCGGCACCAGCATCAGCATCAGAGCTATCAGGTCGAAGCGGTCGAACAGGCGCAGCAGACCCAGGGAAGTGGTCTTGAAGTTGAACAGGATCATCAGACAGTAGAGGGTGGCCACCGGCGCCAGCTCCGGTGTTACGCCAAACCATGGCCCGACCAGAGGGATGGCCAGCATGCCTGTCAGTGCGCCCAGCACACAGAAGCCCAGGTCCAACAGCATGGTAAATTTGATCAGTTTCTGGAAATCCTGCCGCGCGTTGCTCTCCAGGCACAGGGCGCCATACCTGACCACGCACTGCGCAGTCTTTAACGAGATAAAGTCCCGAACCGCGACGGCATAGGCGTGGATAAGGATAAGAACGCCGAAATCATGGACGCCCAGGGCGCGGGTGGCCAGAGCCAGATAGATCAGGCCAGCTATGGCCGTATAGATCTTGCCCGCGGTGAGCATGGCGGAGTTTTTGAATACCCGGCGGTACAGGCCGTCGTCCGTCATCAGACCGAAGTCGATAATTCGCTGAACGCCTGGCAGATTTTATCTATTTGTTGATCTGTATGGGCGGCGCTGACGCTGATGCGCACCAGTGATTTGCCGTCGGGCGTAGCCGGCGGGAAGATCAGGTTCACATAGACTCCATGGTCGTGCAGGCCGCGCCACAGCGAAAGGGCCTGTTCCCGGGTGTTCAGCAAGGCAGCGATCACCGGACAAGGCTCGGGCCCCAGTTCATAACCGGCGTTTGCCAGGCTCTGGTATAGTCGCTGCGCATGACGCCAGAGCCGGGCGCGTAAGTCGGCGCCGTTTTCCACTCGTTGCAACGCTTTGCGGGTGGATGCAATCACTGAAGGACAGGGCGAGGCGGTGAAAATATATGGCCTGCTTGCATAACGAATGAGATCAAGCTGCGGGTGGTTGCTGACGCAGTACCCGCCGGCGCTGGCCAGGCTCTTGCTGAAGGTGCCGACGATAAAATCCGTATCGTTGATAACGCCTGCCTCTTCCACCAGGCCCCTGCCCCTGTCCCCGAGAACGCCCAATGAATGGGCTTCGTCCACCAGCAGCAGCGCGCCGAATTCATTTTTTACCTCGATAATTTCCTTGATACGGGCTTTGTCTCCCAGCATGCTGTAGATGCCTTCGATGATGATTAGCGCGTTTGCCGCGCGCGCGCCCAGGCGCCGCAAGCGTTTCTGCAGGTCGTCGGGATTATTGTGACGAAAGCGCACGATGTCGGCGCCGCTCAGGCGGCATCCGTCGTAGATACTGGCATGGCTGTCGGCATCTATTACCACGGTGTCTTCGTTATTTGCCAGGCCGGATATCACCGCCAGGTTGGCCTGGTAGCCGGTAGTGAATACGATGGCCTTCTCGCATTCGTAGAACGCAGCGAATTCCCGTTCCAGGGCCCTGTGCCCGGAAAAGCTGCCGTTAGCCATTCTGGAACCGGTGGTCCCCGTGCCCTGCTCGTCCAGCGCTTCATGGGCGGCAATCAGGCATTCCTCATCGAAGGTAAGCCCCAGGTAATTATTTGTGCCGGCCAGGATCATCCTTCTGCCGTTTATGCGCGCCTCCGTCGGCGAGTAGACTTCTTCAATGGGCGCCCCAAACGGGTCAATGCCCTGACCCAATAGGTTCTGGCGGTCCTGCGCCAGGGGCTGAAATTTGTCAAACAGGCTCATTGCGTCAGGCTTTTGTGTTGATTGCAGAGTGAATCTGCTGTGCCAGGTCTTTCACGGTATGCACATCTGCCAGCAGGTTGACCGGGAGAGAGATGTCAAATTCATCCTCCATATCCATCAACAGATCCAACGCCTTGAATGAATCCAGGCCCAACTCCGTGATCAACTCCGAATCCTCCGTCAGACTGACGTCCGAGGTAGTCAGCCGGGACAGTTCGCTGAGCGCTTTTTCCAGAATTTCCTCATAGGTTACTGTCATACATTATTCTCCGGTCAGGAAATCTCTGAGCTAGTCAGAGTTTCCCTAAGATTATAACGCTGAATCAATGCCGTCGCTAAGGCTGATTTCCGGTTCCCAGCCCAGGCAAGCTGTTAACGGCGCATTATCGCATACCCAGTTTTCGTGGGTGAGCTCATTGATCTTGCCGGGTGTCAGCATGGCCGGATAGCGGAATGTTCGGGCCAGATGAAGATTAACCCGGGCCGCGCATTTCAATACAGTTGTAGAAACCTGGACCTGGATAATCCGGCGCTTCCAGGCAGCCTGCCCGATTGCGGCAATATCCGCCCAGCGGTAGCCTTCCCTGGTTCCGTCATCCAGTTCGAACAGCCCTTGTGCTGTGTGCGCCGATAACCACATCAGAATGGCGTTTACCAGATCATCAACATGTAGCAGACTGATCCTGGCGTCCACTCTCCCTGCTCTGAACAGCAGGCCGCGTCGCATGAGGCGGAACAGGGGACGCATTTCCTTATCGCCCGGTCCGTAAATCGCAGTGGGACGGTAAATGGTCCTGAACAGGTCGGAATTAGCGTCCGACATCAGCAGTGTTTCTGCTCTCGATTTACTGAGCGCATACCAGGAATAGTCCGGGTATCTGGCGGCCACGGATGAGATCAGCAGGAATCTGGGGGCAGGCGCAATGCGCCGCGCGGCGGCCAGCAAGTTTTCCGTACCTCCCAGGTTGACGTCCAGAAAGTCTTCCAGGCTATTCCCCCGGGTGATGCCGGCGCAATGTATGACACTGGCGCAGCCCTTGACCAGTTCATCCAGCGCAGGCCTGTTATTCAGGTCGCCCTCGATCCAGGAGGCGTTACCCGCACGCGCGCGCCCGGGTCTTGTCAGGGCGCGAACCGAATGGTTTGATTTTTCAAGCGCGGCAAGAAGATTACTTCCCAGAAAGCCTGTGGCCCCCGTCAGCGCCACACGCTCTGCCATGGCAGAGTTATGCGCTTTCGGCTTGTAAGTCGGCAGCCTGCGTCAGGTCTACTCTATCGATAAAACCCTTGCGCGCGGCCACGCGGGATAATTTACCAGATGAAGTGCGCGGCAGAGTATGCGGGTCTACCAGGTCCACATAGCAGTAAATCCCGAAGCCCTCATACACCTTTCGCTGTAACTGCTTGATCAATGATTGTCTGGCCGTACTATCGGTAAGACGGCATTCAACCACCAGCACGACTATCTGCTGTTCATTATCGAGTTCGATATCGAATGCCGAGGACTCGCCCATCCTGATCTCGTCCATTTCTTCGGCTATTTCTTCAAGGTCCTGGGCGCGGATATTCCTGCCGTTTACGATGATGATGTCTTTGCGGCGTCCCGTCAGGTAAAGGTTGTCACGGTACAGGTAGCCTAAATCGCCGGTATCCAGCCAGCCATTTTCCAGTATCACCCGAGCGGTCGCTTCCTGGTCGTCCAGATAGCCGCTCATCAGGCTTGGGCCTTTGACCAGCACCCTGCCCACACGCAGGTCGGGTTGCAACTCGCCATCGTTATCGACGATCCTGATCTCGTGCTCAGGTAGCGCGCTGCCGCAATTCACTATTTCATTCACCTTACGGTTGTCCGCCTGCACGCGTACTGCGATGCCTCGTTCGGCCATGGTCAGCGCATCGACCGACATCACGTCCAGGCCACAGTCCAGTTCCGAGAAGGTCGCGGCGAGTGATGCCTCGGCCAGCCCGTAACAGGGCAGGAACGCATTGGAGTCGAACCCGGTTTCGGCCATCGTCTTTGCAAATGCCTTGAAGGTGCTGGAACGTAACATCTCTGCGCCGATACCGGCAATGCGCCAACAACTCAGGTCAAGCTGTTGCAGGTCAGCGCTGCGAATCCTACGGGTACAGAGTTCGTAACCGAATGGCGGCGAGAAAGCGATGGTGCAGCGATTCCGGCTGATTAGGCGCAACCATTGCAGGGGACGGATGGCAAAATCCCTGGTGCGCAGGTAATCTACGGATAACTGGGAGGCTATCGGACCGAGCACGAAACCCACCAGTCCCATGTCATGATAGAACGGCAACCAGGAGGCGCAGCGGTCTCCATTATGGACTTTCAGGCCGGTTCTTGTGATCCCTTGCAGGTTGCTCATTACCGCCTTGCCGGTGATGATAACGCCTTGCGGCATCCGTGTGCTGCCCGATGTGAACTGCAAGTAGGCCGGCTCTTCGGGTCTGCTCGGTTGCATGGGACGTTCTGACGGAGCGATGCTGGCCAGTTGATCCGGCGTGCCGATCCATTCAAGGCGCTCGTTGTCCGCGGCAGCCTCCTCAAGGAAGCTGATGAATTCTTTATGTGCGATGGCCACCTTCGCCCTGCCACTGTCAAGCAGTCCTTTGAGCTGCTGCACATAAACTGCATGGCTGCCCAGATTCAAGGGTATCGGCATCGCGAAGGGGACAAGCCCGACATACTGGCAGGCGAAGAACAGGACGATGAAATCCGGATGGGTGTCCGCGATGAGCGCGATGTGGTCGCCACGCTTCAGATTCAGCTTTAGCAGGCGTTTAGCGGTCAGCTTCGCTTGCTGTTGCAGCTCACTGTACGGCAGGACCGCGTTGAGATTGCCTTTTGCGTCATAAAAATTGCAGCCGGTAACACCAGCGGCGGCATAATCCAGAGCTTCGGACAAACAGGAGAATCCGGCCAGGTTTTGGCCTATTGTATTGCTAGTGTTCGTTGCTTCTCGGTTCACAGTGAATAAACCCCCGTCTCGTTTTTTTTCACGCCGGTTGACAAAGGTAGATTTATTTTTGGTTTATTACAGAGTCCATCCGCAAGCATAGGATAATCATCCAGTTCTTTTCAAATTATAAATTATAAACATAAAATACGTCCAGTGTATATCTTTATACTCAGTCTAGGTCGACAAATATTACACAACCTGAGAAAAACTTCCAGCTTTTTTTGTAAATCCCCTTGATTGTTGTGTAAATTTTACTAACTGGCCTGCTCCCCATACCATTCCCGTGAAAACGGGAATCCAGTGAGACAACGGGTCGCCCCCCGTTTTCACGGGGGTTGGCTCTGCGGACGACACACTATTTGACTGTACCCCCGCGGTTGCGGGAGCGGTACGGGCGAATGCCTTGGCCCGTACGAAAAGTTACATGCAATCGGGGTGTGCAGAGAGCTGATCATTAGGGTTTAGGCAGAGCAAACGTATATTATATATTTCACCGCTTCCCTGGGAGCGCGGGCGAGACGCCGCGTTAGGCTGGCCATGCAGACCTCAAATCATCCAGTAATTGCTTGAACACCTTGTCCTGCAAGGAGTTGTGCTGCGCCAGGTCCGGCGGACCTGGCCAAGCGGTATCGGAAAAAAACGCTCCTCCGTAGCTGCGCTCAGACGCATACCGGGGTATTACATGAAAGTGGACATGGGGGTCTACCATCATTAGCATCAGATAGTTCAGTTTATCATGGCGGAAAAGATGCGATAATACCGAGTCAATGTCGCGTGTTACCCGGGCCAGTTCGGTAAATGCGGCTTCGTTGAGCTGGGAAAAAGCCGTCACAGGTTCGCGTGCGACCAGCGCCAGGGCGCCTAGCGTCACCTGGGCGGGACGCAGCAGCACGAGCCATGTAGAATAAGTATGGATGCAGGTTTCCGGGGCGCCGAATTTCAACATTGTTTCGTTCAGGGCATTGGATGACATACGCGGTTTCGCCGATCAACAAAAAAAGTCTGCGCATATAGTAAATGATGAAGCGCCAAGGGTCAAAGTCAATTTTACAGGAACAAAGCCAGCGGTCCGAGCCGATCCGGGTCATTCCGGTGACCAATCGGCGTCAGCTTGCCGCGTTTATTCGTGTGCCTTGGGGTCTGTACGCGCAAGATCCCCTTTGGGTCCCGCCGTTGAAGCTCGAACGCAGGTTGCATTTCTCCTCCCTGAATCCTTATTTTGCTCATGGCCGCTGGCAGGGCTGGGTTGCCTGGCGTGGCGCTCGGCCGGTCGGTCGCATCAGCGCCCAGGTCGACGATCTGCATCGCAGACATTACCGCGTGAAATCCGGCCATTTCGGTTTTCTCGAATGTGAGAACGACCCGGAGGCAATGCGCGCGCTGATTACAGAGAGCGAACGCTGGTTGGCGCAATATCAAACCGAAGAGATCACCGGTCCGTTCAATTTTTCCATCAACCAGGAATGCGGATTGCTGGTGGATGGTTTTGGCACACCACCGGCGCTCATGATGCCTCATAACCATCATTGGTATGCGGAGTTGCTTGAACAGCAGGGCTATTCCCCGGCGAAAGACCTGTATGCTTACTGGGTCGATCCTGCTTTCGTCATACCGCCTGTTATGCAGAGACTGGTGGACAGGTTCGGCAAGTCCGTTCGGCTGCGCGGATTGAACCGGAAGCGTTTCAAACAGGAACTGGAGACTTTGCGTAGCATTTTTAATGATGCCTGGTCGAACAATTGGGGTTTTGTCCCGTTTACCCAAGAGGAATTTGCGGAGTTGGGAACCAGCCTGAGGTTGTTTGTGCCGGATGACTTTATCCGCATTGCGGAATACGAAGGCGAGCCGGTTGCGTTTATTGTTGCCTTGCCCAATCTGAACGAAGTGATTCGCGACCTGGATGGCAACCTGTTTCCTGCTGGATTGCTCAAACTTATCATCGCCTTGCGCAAGCGTCGAATCAAAACCGGCAGAATTCCATTGATGGGTGTGCGTAAGACGCTGCAGAATACCCCGCTGGGTATCGCGCTGGCATTGATTGTAATCCACGACCTCAGGCAGAAGGTTGTCGCCGCCGGGATGACGGGCGTGGAAATGTCCTGGATACTGGAAGATAACAAGGCTATGCGCAGCATCCTTGAAAGGATTGGCAGCAAGTTGTACAAGACCTACCGTATCTACCGGAAATCGGTCTGATCCGTCGTTCTCACCATACTGCTTGCTGTTACCGGCCATATTCCCGTTATGTTCATTTATAAATTTTTTCAACATGACACGGTGCGCTTGCTGCGCCGCCGCTTGTCTTGTTTCTGCTTGCAGGCAAATGCCGCTTGAACGCAAAATTGTCGCCTTGACGCTTGCCGCGGATCGTAACGCCGGGGACGCAGTAGCGAAGGTTGCCGGCGTTCCTTCCAAGGGACTGGCGCCGTTGGCAGGAATACCCATGATAGTGCGGGTGTTGAATGCGTTGCTGGCGTGCGGGCGGCTGGACTCCATCCTGTTATGCGGGCCCGCGCCGGCAGCCGTCGATGCTTGCCCGCCGTTGCGAGAACTCATCGATCAGGAAGCTGTCTCCTGGTTCCCTGCGGAGGACAGTCTGAGCGGCAGCGTGCTGGCGGGACTGGCCAGGATGGATCCCGATGCGCTGGCGTTGATAACGACTGCCGACCACGCATTGCTTGATGCCGGGATAGTCGATTATTTTCTGGATCGGGTCCTGGACGGCCGCGCCGACGTCAGTGTGGGGATGGCGGACTATGATCTGGTACGGCGCGCCTACCCGGGCGCGCGCCGCACGACCCTGAAATTTGCCGAAGGCGGATATTGCGGGTGCAATCTCTTTGCGCTGGACGGCGCGCGTGCAAGGGACATCATTTCATTATGGCAGCGGACCCAGACGCAACGAAAACGGCCCTGGCGCATGGTCCTGGGGTTATTCGGTTTCGGGATGCTGGCGCAGTATGCCAGCGGTCGCATGAGTATGGATCGAGTGAGACAGGCGGTCCGGGAAGCCACCGGCATTGCGTTGGATTTTATCTGTTTGCCGTTCCCGCATGCCGCCATCGACGTGGACACGCCCGCGGATCTGGAATTGGCGCAGAAGATTTTCAGGGAGCAGCTTGAGGGTACTGACTCCCGGCGTTAGCCCACCCGCCTGGGATTGCGTATCGTCAAGCTTTCCTGCCAGCGCGGGCGTCCCGCCGGCAGGCAGGTGGGACGGCTGCAATCCCCGGGGGGGCGCCATAGTTTTCCTTGGCTAATACCAAAAACTTCGTGTTTGAGCTTGTGTGCAAGTTCAAACATGGTGTTTAACCACGTCTTCAGCTCTGTCCAGGTCCTTTTTGAAATCTATCTCGCACCAGCGCCGGCCGGCAATACTGCAGGCGCGTACCAGGGATTGCCCGGCAAGCCTGTCCACCACGCTCAGGAACCATAGCCGCAGGGCGTCACCTTGCTTCATCTGCCGGTCCAGGCGCTCGCGAAACAATGCCGGACCTGTGCCCCGGAAGTACAACAGACCGATTGACTCCGCCATAGTGTGCTCGTCAGGAAGAGTCTTGCCAACGGATTTCACCATGGAGTCCTCTAGTTCGACCCGCATATCGTCATTATCGTACCTGTCCTTGTAATCGATAGTCAGGGTGACCGGCGCTTCAGGGGACTCGAATACCGTGTCCAATAATGCCGGTTCAAATAGCGTGTCGCCGTTCAGCAGAATGAAATCCCCGGACATTGCATGGCGCGCCATCCAGCAACTTGCCAGATTATCCGATACGCTGTAAAACGGGTTGAAAATAATGTTTATCCTGTGCAGGTCGGCGCCAAAGCTATCTTTGATATGCGCTTCAACGAGGTTCGAGTTAAACCCGGTGACAATATGCGCCTGTTCGATGCCAGCCGCCAGCAATTTCTGGATCTGCCATTCCAGGATGGTTTTGCCGGCCACGGGCAGCATACACTTGGGACGCGTCTCGGTCAGGGGCAGCAATCTTTTGCCCTGGCCGGCGCTTAAAATAATCGCATTGGTCATAAGATTCTCATTATTCCAGGCGGGTGTTATTGTCTGAGGTGAGCAGTTTAATGAAATTTATAATACAATCAAACCAACCTGGAAGAACTCCTGTCATCGACCGGATGCCGCATGTCACATATTGATCGCTATATCATACGGGAAGTCCTCAGACCCTTCAGTTTTGTTCTAATCATCCTGGTCACGCTGTTTGCCTGTTTCAGCAGCGCGCGCTACCTGGCTGAAGCGGTGACTGAGACCCTGGGTATCTATTTCATGATCAAATTGATTTTGCTCAAGACATTTATTGCCCTGGAGGTCCTGATCCCGATCGCGCTTTACACGTCTGTTGTGATCGGCCTGGGCAGGCTGCACCGGGACCGGGAAATAGTGGCGCTGAACGCCGCCGGAGCCGGAAATAAACGCATCATCGGCCCGGTTATCCTGGTATCCATACCGATCGCGCTGGCTGTCGGCGCGTTGTCCCTGCACGGCCGGCCCTGGGCTTACGAAAACAGTTATATCCTGGATGCCATGGCCAAGGCCGATTTGAATACCGACCGGTTTCAGGCGGGACGTTTTTACGGCAATGAAGACAACGGCACGGTGGTTTTTATTGCCGATAAGCAGCGCATCAGCGGCGAGATGTCCGGGATATTTTACTATACGCGCAAAGGTGAAGTCAGTGAGGTCACTACGGCGGCGCGCGCCCGGCAGGACAAGAGCCTGGAAGATGGCAGGCTGCAGTTGACGCTTGACAACGGATTGCTGTACAGGTTGCAGCACAACTCCATGGAAGATGAAGTGGCGCGCTACGAAAAACTGATCAGGTTTCATGACGACCCCGAAATCAGCATCGGCTATCGGCGCAAGGCCCAGACGACTCCTACCCTGCTTAAATCCGACAATCCTGAGGATATTGCGGAAGCCCAGTGGCGTCTGTCCCGGCCACTGGCCGCGCTGTTGCTTGCATTGATTGCGATTCCCTTAAGCCATACCAACTCAAGACAGGGAAAAAATGAGAGAGTGTTCATGGCCGCATTGATTTTTGCGGTGTATTACAACCTCAGTGGTGTAGCCCAGACCTGGGTGGAACAAGGTGTGATGGATGAAATGCCCGGCGTTTGGTGGTTGCACGGAGTCATGGCGCTGGTGGTTTCGCTGTTCCTGTTCCAGAGATTTTACCGGCGTTTGTTGCCTGGCCTATGAGCGCGCTTGAAACCTACCTGATGCGCCGGATCTGCATGGGGTTGTTGATTGCCACGGCAGTATTGCTGCCGCTGTTCAGCTTTTTCGACCTGATAGAACAGATGGAGGATATCGGTCAAGGTTTCTATCGTATGGAGGATGCGTTTTACATTGTGCTGTTGATGTTGCCCAGGCGTTTGATCCAACTGCTCCCGTTTATTGCGCTGATCGGCAATGTCATAGCGCTGGGGCGGCTGGCGTATAATTCGGAAATCACCGCCATGCGCGCAGCCGGACTGTCGCCCGCGCGTATCAGCCTGGCGTCTTTCAAAGTCGGTCTGTGCTTGCTGCTGTTGCTGGGCGCGCTGGAGCAGGTGGTCGCGCCGGCAATGCAGAGCAAAGCTATTGCCCACCGCCTGGAAGCCTTGAACCAGAGCGCGGAACTGGGCGAGGACCTGGGTATCTGGACGCGTAATGAAAATCAGGTATTGCGGCTCGGGGGATCGATTCGCGCGGCCTATGTGCAGGATGTGGAAATATTCACCTTGGATCAGCAGGGCCTGCTTACTGCCTATATACATGCGCAAGGCGCGGAGATCATCAGCAAAGACAATTGGACTCTGCATGAAGTGACCATGAAGGAGTTCAACGGCACTGAGGTGAGCTCTCGCTTTTCCGCGCGCCTGGACTGGAAGCCGTTTCTTAGCGCCGAGCAGGTATCCACGCTGACCAGGCCGGCGGAAAGCCTGGCGCCGGCAGAGTTGTACCGCCATATTCAGTACCTGAAACAAACCGGGCAGCAGCATGATGAGATTTTGCTGACCTACTGGCGAAAATTTGGCGCAGGGTTGATCATGCTGGCCATGTTACTGCTGTCAGTCCCGTTCGTCTTCGGTTCCAGACAAGCCGGCATCGGTTCCCGGCTGGCGCTGGCGGGGGTCACCGGCATTTGTGTCTACTTGCTGGACCAGATTCTGTCCAATGCCGGATTATTGTTGGACCTGAACCATGCGTTGGTAGCGTTGACGCCTGGACTGGCCCTGATGTTCATAGCCAGTCTGTGGCTGCAACGAGTGCCCTGAGCAACAGCGCCGTGCCGGAAAGGGTTAACTCCAGCCGCCGGGAGCGCGGGCGTCTCGCCCGCGTCACCAGGCAATCGTGTCGTTTACAAGGTGATCTCTGCAGGAATGATTAATTCCTGATTTCAGTGTCCAGCTTCAGTTCAAATTTGTCCGTATCATCGTTATGTAAGAATGACCTGATCCGAGTCTGCCAGCCGGTCCGGCGTCTGCTTACCTGGTAGAGGTTATAGCCCGCTTTTTTCTCCGGGTCGTTATAACATGCCGAGGCTGAAGGCGCTCCGAACACCGGGATGCGCCAGGTTCCGGCTTGCAACGTTGCGCGCATCTGCCGGTGTCCGTGGCCATGGACGATTAACTCTGCGCCGGGTCCGGCCAGGGTCGAGAGCAGTTGCTCCGTATCGGATAATCCGCGTCGGAAGCTCATGGAGTGCGGACTGTGATGCAGGATCAGAACGCGATACAGGCCCCGCTGCGCGGCGGTTTCAAGCAGGCGACCAAGGCGTTGTAACTGTTCCTTGCCCAGCTTGCCGCTGGCGAAGAACGGCGGCGTGGGAACGGCGCTGGAAAGGCCGATGAGCGCGACCGGACCGCGTGTCCGCAGATACGGGAAACCTGGCGCGTGATCCTGATCGTCAGGGTCGCTTTGCATCCAGGCGCGCCAGCGTCCGATCGTTGCGGCCAGATCAGAGTCAATATAACGATCATGATTCCCCGGCACAATTGAGATATAATCCGAGGCGCCGACGCTGTGTAACCAGGCTTCGGCTTCCTGGCATTCGTTTGCCGTGCCAAGGTGCGTGAAATCCCCGCTGATAATCAGGTGCTCGGGTTGTTGGTTGCTCAGTTCAGCAAGCGCGCGGGATAGGACTTGCCTGCTGTGGGACCGGCGTCGTTTTATACGCCAGGAGAGATAGCCAAGGACGCGTTTATTGGCTAATTCACGCCATGTAACAGAGTTTAATGAGGTCAGGTGCGGGTCCGAAAGGTGCGCGAGGGTCAGGCTGGCTTTCATTGTCATCAATTCAGAGGATATTGTTGGGATTCCATAAACCACAGAATGCGCAGAATAGCACGAATCGTTATTCGGGGGTCATGGGAGACAGCCCGGCGGTAGCGCGGAGATCAGGCGTTCCAGCTAGGTTGACCTGAATGGCACAGCAAGATATACCGCAGGCATTGATCGATCGTATCGCGCAACAGTGCGCTGGTCCCGCGCCTGCTTCCTGCGCGTTGATTGTCGAGGCGTTGAAGGAGACCTACGCCGCCGCCCTGTCAGGCATCCTGTTTTATGGTTCCTGTTCCAGGAGCGACTCCATGCAGGACGGCATCGCCGATGTGTTTGTGCTCGTCGACAGCTACCGTAATGCTTACCCCAAACGGCGACAGGCCTGGCTCAACGCCTGTCTGCCGCCCAACATCTGCTACCGGGAAATTCCCTGTGACGGCGCGCCGGTGCGGCTGAAACTGGCTGTCATCAGCATCGCGGATTTCAGCCACGGCATCTGCCACGGCTTTCACCCCTACCTGTGGGGGCGCTTCGCGCAGCCTACTACTATTCTCTATGCCAGCGCTGAAGCAACGCGCCGCGAATTTCAACGCCTCATGGCGCAGTCCGTGCTGACGCTGCTGAGAACCACGCTGCCCACTCTGCAGGGCACAATCAGCGATTCGGAAACGATTTGGACCAATGCGTTATCCTTGTCCTACTCAACCGAATTCCGGGCCGAACCCGACTCCAAGGCTGCGCAACTGGCACGCTATCATCATGCCGCGTTTGCGGCCTTGCTGGATGCCTCGCTGCCTGCTCTAAAGACCTCACTATGCCGCGCAGGCGCCGGCAGTTACCGAGCGCTCGGCAATGCCGAATGCGCGCGCCGGGCGCGCAGGCAATGGCTTCACCGCCGCCGGTTGGGACGCATGCTGTGGGGGCTGAGGCTGATCAAAGCGACGCTTACCTTCAGCAACGGCGCCGATTATGCGGCCTGGAAGATCGAACGCCATACGGGTGTGAAGATAGATGTTACCCCCAGGCTGCGGCGATATCCGTTGTTGTTCGGTTGGGGAGCGCTGCTCAAACTGGTCAGGCAGGGGATCTTAAAATGAGGCAAGCCCGAATAACTCTGGTTCGCTTGTCAGTGTCTAACGGTTTGCCCAGCATGAGCTATTCAGGTTTGATAAGCTTTCTCTGAGCTATGGCGGAACAAAAGAAAAAACGCCGCCCCAGCGTGGCGCTGGGGCTGTGGATCATCAAGCGCATAGAGCGGGCGCTGATCAGGTATTCGCTGGTTCCGGACACGCCGTTTCTCGATCCCCTGGAATTTTCCTGGGTGCGCACCCTGGAGGCCGATTGGACAGTGATCCGTGCGGAACTTGACCGGTTGTTGCAAGCCCCCGAGCGTATCCCGAATTTCCATGAGATCTCGCGCGATCAGTACAACATAACACGGGACGACAAGTGGAAATCATACTTCCTCTACGGCTATGGCTACAAGATGGAAAACAACTGCGAGGCCTGCCCGGAGACCACGCGCATCCTGGAATCGATACCGGATATGTTTACCGCATTTTTTTCCGTACTGGCGCCGGGCAAACACATCCCCCTGCACCGCGGACCCTACCGAGGCCTGTTACGTTGCCACCTGGCTCTGGTCGTGCCCGAACCGCGCCAGGACTGCTGGATCGAGGTGGGTGGCGAGACCAGCGCCTGGGAGGAAGGCCGTTGTATTGTGTTCGATGATACCTACCAGCATCGGGTCGAGAACAATACCGCCGGCAGACGGGTGGTGCTGTTTATCGACATCAAGCGGCCGTTGAGGTTTCCCGGGTCGCTGCTGAACCGGATCGTGCTGTTCCTGATCCGCCTCTCGCCCTATATCCAGGATGCCCGCCGCAACCAGGTGGCCTGGGAAAAGCGCCTGGGCGAACCGGAGAAAGAACAACGAGAATCCTTATAAGGAAGCGTTGCTTACTGGACTCCCGCTTCCGCGGGAGTGGTACGGTGGCAGTGTTCACGCAAGCGCCCTCCAGCCCATTCCCGCGTAAGTGGGAATCCAGTGAGACAAAGAGTCGCCCTTCGGGCGGCACAGTATTGAACTGGACTCCTGCTTTCGCGGGAGTGGTATGGTGGCGCTGTTCACGGGAATGGTGGCTATCCGAGCTATCACCGCGAAATAAAATCCAGGGTCGTTTCAGCCAATTGCTTCCGGTCCTGCTCGGATTTCATCACGGTGCCGGTGATTTTCACTTTGATTCCCAGCTTTTCGATGGCGGCTGCCTCATGCTTGTCGCCGCGGTCGATAACCAGCCCATCCAGGATGTCGCGGTAATAGTCTGCGATGGCCAGGTTGCCGGGCGTGATGCCCAGTTCGGCCATGATCTTTGCGGCGGGGCCTTTCAGGGCTTTCCCGCCGACGATGGGTGATACTGCGACCACCGGCGTACTGATGGATTGCAGGCCAGTGCGGATGCCTTGCAGGGACAGGATCGGATCGATACTCAGGAACGGGTTTGACGGGCACAGGATCACCGCGTCCAGTTGCGGGCTGTTGAGCAGCGCGGCAAATTCCGGGTGCGCGCGGGCCGTGTCAACGCCGTCGAAGCGGATGCCCCGCACGTGCGGCCGGCAACCCAGGCGCACGAAGTAGTCCTGGAACGGTAGTTCTCCCCGGTCGGTCAGGATAACCGTGCGCAACGCGTCGTCGCTCATCGGCAGGACCCGGTGCGCAACACCGAAAGCGTCACATAATGTCCTGGTGGCCTCGGCCAGTCCCATGCCCTGTTGCAATGCGAGGTTGCGGCGCACATGCGTAGCCAGGTCCCTGTCTCCCAGGTTGAACCAATCCAGCCCGTCAAAGCGGGCGATGGCTTTCATGAAGTTCCAGGTTTCGCCGGCCAGTCCCCAGCCCCGTTCCGGGTCCGCCACCCCGGCCAGCGTGTACATGACCGTATCCAGGTCGGGCGAGACCGGCAGGCCCAGGCGCCGGAAGTCATCGCCGGTGTTGACCACGATCAGGAGTTCCTCCGGTTTCAGGATCATACTCAGCCCATGGGCCAGTTTTGCGCCGCCTACGCCGCCGCACAAGGCCAGGATGGACTTCCCCGGAGTTTCCATGATCACCTGAACAAGTCCTTGTCCGCCGCCCTGATCAAGGCCGCGGCGTTATTGTGCGGGCCATCCAGCTCCAGACCTTTGACCAACACCACTGGGATTCCCTGGCCAGCCTGTCCCATGAGCAGCGATGCGGCGGCGGCAATATCATCGGCGATGCCCGCCTCGGTCACCCGCAACGGGGTTCCATGCAGGTCGGACTCGCCGCGCAAATCCAGCAAGCAGGGCAGGCCGGCGGCGCCGATGGCAATACCGGTGACGCCGTTACGCCAGGCGCGCCCGGCGCTGTCGTTGATGATGACGCCGATGTCCAGCGCCAGGTGTTGCCGGATGGCGGCATGGATGCGCGCAGCGCTGGCATCGGGATTTTCCGGCAACAGCAGCGCCCGTTCGGAACGGGCGTTCTGCGGGATATTGGAATGGTCGATGCCGGCATTGGCATGGACGAAGCCCAACTTGTGCTCGACGATAAGCACATCCCGCCGATACCTGACCACCCGTTTCGACTGGGACAGGATCAGTTCCACCAGGCGCGGGTCTTTGCCGGTCTCCCCGGCCAGTTCCAGGGCGCGTGCCGAAGGCGCGACCCCGGCCAGGTCTGCATAGCGGTCCTCCGCTTTGGAGACGATCTTCTGCGCGATCACCAGGATATCGCCGTCAGTAACCGGATACTCCCGCAATCGCACCGCCAACAGCGCCGCCAGGTCCGTGCCGGGCATGATTTCAGGCAGGCCGCGCAACGGCAGCAATTGTATGCCGTCAACGGGTTTGCTGTGGGTCATGGCGCAAGTATCTCATCGTTCGATGCATAGGGTTATAATACCTTGTCTGACAGTTAACAAAGTTTCTCAAATCAGACTAATCATGACAAACGATAACAAAGCGCGCGCAGAGTCACACCGTATCGGCGTTGTCGGGGCCGGGGTTATGGGCCGGGGAATTGCCCAGTTGTTTCTGCAATCCGGGTACCCGGTGCGGCTGTATGATGCCCAGGCCGGCGCCTTGGACAGCGCGGCCGAATTCATCAGCAAAATGGCGCTACGCCAGGTTGACAAGGGCCGGCATACGCAGGATCAGGCGGACGCGATGCTTGCCCGCCTCAAGCTGTGCCGCGCGCCGGCTGAACTGGCTTCCTGCCGGGTTGTTATCGAAGCGGTCGTGGAACTGGCGGATGTCAAGAAGCAGTTATTTGCGGAACTGGAAAAAATCGTCTCCGCTGACGCGATCCTGGCGAGTAACACATCTTCGTTGCTGGTGTCTGACATCGCCGCGGCTTGTGATCGGCCGCAGCGGGTCGCGGGGCTGCATTTCTTCAACCCGGTTCCGCTGATGCGGGTGGTCGAGGTGATCCCCGCGGCGCTGACTGAAGCGACTGTTATCAAAGAGCTTTGCGCGCTCGTTGCCGCAACCGGTCACCGCGCTGTGGTCGCCGCGGACCAGCCCGGGTTCCTGGTGAACCATGCGGGCCGCGGCTTTGTCACAGAGGGGTTGCGCATCCTGGAAGAGGGCGTCGCGCAGCCTGCGGACATCGACCGAGTGATGCGCGAGGCCATGGGCTTTCGGATGGGGCCGTTTGAGCTGCTGGACCTGACCGGGCTGGATGTGTCCGGCAAGGTGATGCAATCCGTGTATGACCAGTTTCTGCAGGAGCCTATGTATCGGCCCTCGTCCCTGGTCCCGCCGAGAATGGCGGCGGGTCTGTTCGGGCGCAAAACCGGGCATGGTTTTTACCGTTACGAGGAAGGCCGGAAAATCGAGCCGGAGCAGGCGCCGCCGCCGCCGGTCAGCCTCACCAGGGTCTGGCTGGAAGACGCTGTTACTGATGCAGGCCGGCAACTGGCAGAGCAACTGAAGGTCGCCGGCGCGCAGCTCACGAACGCGCCGGCCGGCGCCGACACGATGATCGTGTTCCAGCCCTGGGGCGGCGATGTCAGCCAATCCTGCGCCGGACAGGGCCTGGACCCAACCCGCAGCGTGGCTGTGGACCCGCTGCCCGAAGCCGGCGCGCGCCGTACCCTGATGCTGTCTCCACTGACCGCGCCGGCAGTGCGTGACAGCATGCATGGCCTGCTCGCGGCCGTAGCGCCGGTTACCGTGATCAACGACAGTCCGGGTTTTATCTGCCAGCGCATCCTGGCCGTGATCGTGAATATCGCTGCCAATATTGCCCAGCGCCGCATCGCCTCCGTGCCCGACATAGAGGACGCCGTGACCCTGGGCCTGGGCTACCCGCATGGCCCGTTGTCCTGGGGAGACAGGGTAGGCGGAGAGCGAATCGCGCAAATTCTGGACAACCTGTTTGATTTGACCCGCGACCCGCGCTACCGTCTCAGCCCCTGGCTGAGAAGGCGGGCGCTGTGCGGCGTGTCGCTGCTGACCGAAGAAACCGAACGCTATTGAGACGTAACAATGACCAATAAAGTAATCACCCGCTTCGCGCCCAGTCCCACCGGGTTCCTGCACATCGGCGGCATTCGCACGGCCTTGTTTTCCTGGCTTTACGCCCGCGGTCACGCCGGCGAGTTCCTGCTGCGAATAGAAGACACCGACCGCGAGCGCAGTACCGATGCGGCTGTCAAGGTCATCCTGGAAGGGATGAAATGGCTCGGATTGGACCATGATCGAGAGATCGCCTACCAGTCGGCGCGTAGTGAAAAATATCAGGCAGCGATCCGGGAGTTGCTGGATAGGGGTCGGGCCTATTATTGTTTCTGTAGCAAGGAAGAACTGGAAGCCATGCGCACGGAGGCTATGAGCAAGGGCGAGAAACCCAGGTATAACGGTAAATACCGTGACCTGGGCCGACTGCCGGGGCCGGGCGAGACGCCGGTGGTGCGTTTCAAAAACCCACTGGACGGCGAGGTGGTCATTGACGATTTCATCCAGGGTCAGGTGGCGATCAGCAACACGGAACTGGATGATTTGATTCTGGCCCGTTCCGACGGTTCGCCTACCTACAACCTGAGTGTCGTGGTGGACGATGCGGATATGGGTATCACCCACGTGATACGCGGGGACGACCACCTCAACAATACGCCCAGGCAAGTCAACATCTTCAATGCCTTGGACATCACTGCGCCGAAGTATGCCCATATTCCCCTGATCCTGGACCCGGATGGCAAAAAACTGTCCAAGCGCCATGGCGCCGCAAGCGTGCTGGAGTACCGCGAACAGGGCTACCTGCCCGAAGCCGTGTTGAATTACCTGGTGAGGTTGGGCTGGTCGCATGGCGACCAGGAGCTTTTCAGTCTGGACGAAATGGTTGAGCTGTTTGACATAGCCCGGGTCAACAAGGCTGCGGCCGCGCTGAACCCGGACAAACTGGCCTGGCTGAACCAGCATTATCTGAGGGAAAGCGACGCGCAGCGGATTGCCTGCCTGCTTAAGGCAAAACTGGTTGAGCTTGGTGTTGACGTATCCGCCCCCCCCGATCTCAAGGATGTGGCCGAAGTGCAGAAGGCGCGCGTGAAAACAATAACGGAGATGGCCGAGCAGAGTCGTTTCTTTTATGAAGAGTTTGAGCAATACGATGAGACGGCCGCGAAAAAACACCTGCGCCCGGTGGCGTTCGAGCCGCTGCGACAGGTCAGAGACGCGTTAGCCGAACTGGCTGACTGGGACCAGGATGCCTTGCACGCGGCCATCGATGCCGTGGCGCAGCAACAGTCGATGAAATTCGGGAAAATCGCCCAGCCACTGCGCGTGGCGGTAACCGGCGGCGCAGTCTCGCCCTCCATCGACATCACCCTGGCGCTGCTGGGCCGCGCCAGGACTTTATCCCGGCTCGAGCGCGCGCTAAAACTGATTGAACGCAGGATGGATGCGAGCGAGTGATATGGGCCGCAACAAGCTGTTGACGGCGCGCCGGCATAAGGGCGGCAACCGGATTAATTACCGTCCTGATAGTTTTAAGGAAACTCTGAGATTAAGTCAGAGCTTCCTTAAAATTCCTGTTGTACAGCCTGCGTAACAATAGTGTCCCTGTCGCGTGGCAACAGATACCTATTCCTGACCAGTTCATTTGCGCTGTGATTCACCTTTGCTACCCATTGTTCATGGCTTCCGTACCTTTCTTCCAGTGAAAGCCGCGGATCACCTGTTTCCAGGCGCGTTTTCCTGGTATCTGACAAAGGCGCCCATGAACCAAGGTTTTCGGCAAGGTCATTCTCTGCGTGCCCGGCTGCCCTCGGATTCCAACCGGTATAGGTACCAATCGGATTGGCCACTCTCGGTAACCGGATACCGGGAATTTCATTACCGTCCTCGTCAATCGCAGAAAATAATATGGTATAAGGCCTTCCAAGCCTGTAAGGGTTTAACGGATCATCGCTCAGGACATAATCTGTTTGCCTAATTGCATTATAGTTTGCCGTGAAGGTGAAACCGGGAACAGGTGATGGAAATCCGTCGACGATATGACTCATCGGCGCCAGGGTGTTGTCGCTGATCTTTCCATAACTCGATACAGGAGGGGGACTGTTATCCGCGATCCAGTGATCAAGCGCCAGTAGCAAGGCTCTTTGCACCGGGCGGATATCCACCGGGTTGGAGAGGTTCTTGACTTCCACACCGCGCTGTCCCGGACGCCGTGCCGAAGTAGCGCTGAGATCCCTGAAGTTAAAAGGGATATGCGACGATGAGGCCAGCCAGTAAACACGGACATTATCCGGCAAAACAAGGTCTTCCCGGCCCAGCGGATCTGTGACGACCAGCGACGCCCGCCGACTCCTGATTTCGGTGCCCGTATCCACATGCATGATCTTCGGGCATGTCTCGCTTATGCTGCACTTGTTTAATATACCATCCGATCTGCCGGTGATCGGATCGTGGATGACACCATAGGTAAAAGGAAACTGGTCACCCGGTTGCAGGTGCCACCGATGTTGAGTTGTGTAGTTTCCGGGTTTGGCAAAACGCCAATTGATATAACTCCTGGCCGCGCCCGATGCCGAGGGCATGGCTCCCTCAAATACCATCCGGCCCTTTTCATCCTCATTGAAACCTTGATAAATAAAATCCTTTATCATCCTGCCGGATTGCGAGTAGCCAAAAATCAATGCCCGGTTTATCCCCATTGCACTTGCCGGGTTCTGTTGAGTGTCATCATGACGCAGAAAAGAAACCAGGTCTCTTATGCCCGCAAAGCCGATACCGAAGATGCCATTCTCGTCTATGACATTCCCGTCACTCCCTTTTATCCTGGTAATGTCGAACGCAGGATAGATAAATTCATAAATTGCGCCGGAATCAAAACCCGCAGGCCTGTTTATTTTCAGGGTTTCATCGTTTTCATAGGAGAAGTGCAAATCCCCCGGTATTTTCCTGGCATCTGCTTCAAACTGGCGTACCGTCAGTGTTGCCCGGCCGGCATCCTGATCGGCCACAGGATGCGGTAGTTTCGCGATAAACACTGGCTCTGTCCCGGTATCGGAAAATTCAACCAGGTTCATGCCCTCAAGAGGTTTGTTATCTGTCAATGCGACAGGAAAGTCTGCTACCAGAACTCCATCAGCGGGTTGAATACTGCCGTCCCAGGCGCTCCAGACGAACGTAAAACCTTCTTTCATAACCAGACCATCGCCAACGTCTTCAATGGCCAATTGATTTGACGCAAAGCGATATTCCTGGTTCCAGTTGAAAAAATAAAGATCCAAAAAACGGCTGCGATTGGTCACAGAATAGACCAGCGAGCCATTACCACCCTGCTCCGGAGTCATCATGACTACATCCACGTTGTATTTGACCCGGCCATCCTGATCGACGGGCGCTTTGTCCAAATCAACAATGACCTTGTTGCGCGCATCCGAGGGATCCAGCAACCCGGTCGCAACACCTCGAATCTCAAAGTACCGCCCCCATTCTCCGAAGGCCTTTCCGCCGAACGCAGGCGTTACCTTCGTCACTGAGAAATTCACAATCTCCCCGTTTACTGGAGTACTGGCACAGAGTACTAACAGGAGCAGTAAAATAGGGAGAAGGCAATACTGCTGCTGGTGTTTTTTCGCAATATTCACTCTTCGGTGTTCCTTATCGCCATTTTTAATGCAATTTTTCTCGTGCCCGTATGGGTTTGTTCGATATGATTATGACACAGGCACAATTTGCATTACAGGACCTTTGTCTCACCGGCCAGGGGCGCTGGTGGCAAACCCAACAACCGAGCTTGACTCCACCCCCGCGATTCAATATATTCAGCAAAGAGCTATTCCGACAGGAAGAGCACATTCCACAGTAGATAGTTATAAGGGAGGACATGTAATGTCAAATGAATTGATCGCCATCTTTGGAGTGGCCGCCACCCTGGCCGGCCTCATTATATACGGTCAGTACAACACGAAGTCGGATATACAGAATCTCCGCTCGGATATGCGGGCTGAATTCAAGGCAGTGCGTGAAGAAACACAGGCGGAATTCAACATTCACCTGGCAGCGATAAACGGGTTACGGGAAGATGTGAGTCAGTTATATGTGCGGGTGGCGCGCCAGGAAGGACTGATGGATGGCCTGCGCGAGGCTATCGTCGGGCTTCGGGATGCTCTCACCGGCACGCCCGATAGGGTTGCTGGTCCGGGCGCCCGCCCGCCAGCCTGACGCGGGTGAGACGGTCGCGCTCCCGGCGGTAATTGTAACAGCAGCAGCTTGACAATCGGGCGGTACGGAGTATACTGCCGACCGGTACACTCGGTTTTATATCACAACTTCGCAGAGGGGCCATAGCTCAGTTGGGAGAGCGCTACAATGGCATTGTAGAGGTCGTCGGTTCGATCCCGTCTGGCTCCACCAGGTTCTTATCTGTCCCCTTCGTCTAGAGGCCTAGGACACCGCCCTTTCACGGCGGCGACAGGGGTTCGACTCCCCTAGGGGACGCCAAAAATGCCGGCTTGCTCACTTTCAACAGGTTTCGCACGAAATGTGAGTAAGCCCCCAGGCCCAACGGCGCATCCATGCCGATCATTTCAGTGTCCGGGCCGGTGGTCAGTTCAGTATCATGCTCGCGTCGGATCTTTACCCATGCCAGGCGCGCTTCCCAATGGTAGTCCTCGGTGCGAGTGGTTTCGAGGATCACCTCCCAAGCCCGCTTGGGGAGAGGGTCTGGCGCTGCGTTACGCCGGATCACGCGTCCTGGGCTGCGCTTATCCAACTCGTCTGCGAGCGCTTCGCACAAGTTTGTGACGACGGCCGGGTTGGTGTCCGGCGCGCCATGGCAGGACAATAACAACGGCGATTTATCCGCCCAGGCGCCGGATGCGGCTGCCCCGGCGATAACAAGCACAACAGGGAATCTGCAACGCATGGAAATCAGCGGGTCGGAAGATGAAGTTTGTCAAGCATACTACAGGCCCTTCCATGAAGCCAATGGCGTTTTCCTGTAAAATAAGTTCATTTTATGTATTTAACCCGGATATTGCACCATGGGAATACTTGTTACCGGTTGCGCCGGGTTTATCGGCGCGGCGTTGTCCAGGCGGTTGCTTGAGCGGGGGGATGACGTTATCGGGATCGATAACCTGAATGATTATTACGATCCCGGGTTGAAGCAGGACAGGCTGGGTTTACTGCAGGATTTTGACAACTTCCGTTTCAGGAAAGCGGATATCTCGGACACGGCGGGTATGGCAGACCTGTTTCGTGAGGTTGCGCCCGATCGGGTAGCGCACCTGGCCGCGCAAGCGGGGGTGCGTTATTCCATTACCCATCCACATAGTTATACCCGCGCCAATATCGAGGGTTTCCTGAACATACTCGAAGGTTGCCGAGCGGTGGGCGTGGAACACCTGGTGTATGCGTCGTCCAGTTCGGTGTACGGCGCAAGTGGGAAGTTGCCGTATGCGGAAGCGGATGAGGCGTCCCATCCGGTTTCTCTATACGGCGCGACCAAGCGCGCCAACGAATTGATGGCGCACAGTTACAGTTGTTTGTACAACATCCCTGTGACCGGTCTGCGTTATTTTACCGTCTACGGTCCCTGGGGAAGGCCGGACATGTCGCCCATGCTGTTCGCCGGGAAGCTCTACGCCGGCGAACCACTGCAGGTGTTCAACCGGGGGCAGCACCGCAGGGATTTTACTTATATCGACGATGTGGTGGAGGCGACGCTGAGAATAACAGATCGCCCCCCGGATAAGGATGAAGACTGGGATGCGACCCGGCCTGATCCGGCATCCGGGCCGGCAAGATACCGGATTTACAACATCGGCAACCAGCACGCGGTCAACCTGATGGATTTCATCAGGACTCTGGAGCTGGCGACCGGCAGCAAAGCCGTGATCGAATACACCGGCGCGCAACCCGGTGATGTGCGGGATACGCTTTCGGACTCGTCGATGTTGCGGGAAGAATTTGATTTTGTCCCCGGTGTGTCCCTGGAACAGGGAATAATACGGTTTGTTGACTGGTATAAGCGTTATTACAACATTGATTGCAAGAGATAGGACTATGACATTCGAGGGCAAACTGTCGTGAACGTTGCTATGGTAGGCGCCGGCTATGTCGGGCTGGTTTCAGGGGCCTGTTTTGCGGAGTTCGGCGCTAATGTCTTATGTATTGATGTTGATACAGACAGGATTGCTCAGCTCAAACAGGGCGTCATTCCTATCTATGAACCCGGCTTGACGGAACTGATCAGTAAAAACACAGGGCAAGGCAAGTTGTCGTTCCACGAAAATTATGGGGAAGCGCTGGCGAACTGTGATTTGATATTTATCGCAGTCGGCACTCCAGCCCGGCGTGGCGACGGCCATGCAGATTTAAAGTACGTGTACCAGGCAGCGGAAAATATCGCCCCATACTTACGCGGCTACACAGTGGTAGTCGACAAGTCCACCGTCCCGGTGGGCACAGCCGGCAATGTAAAGCGTATTATTGCTGAAAAGAACCCAGCCGCCGAATTTGATGTGGCCTCCAATCCCGAATTTTTACGCGAAGGCGCGGCGTTGACTGACTTCATGCGCCCTGATCGGGTGGTCATCGGAGTGGAAACAAAGCGGGCCGAAGAGGCGCTGCGCGAGCTGTATCGCCCTCTTAATCTCATTGAGACGCCTATGCTGGTGACCAACTTGGAATCTGCAGAGTTGATCAAGTATGCAGCCAATGCGTTTCTGGCTACGAAGATCAGTTTTATCAATGAAATCTCCGCGTTGTGCGAAGTGGTCAACGCGGATGTGCACGCGGTCGCCAAAGGCATAGGCCTGGACGGTCGCATAGGCAGAAAATTTCTGCATCCAGGCCCGGGTTATGGTGGCTCCTGTTTTCCCAAGGATACCCGGGCGCTGGTGAGGATAGCAGAGGAAAACAATGTGACCAGCCGCATCGTCGAGGCGGTGATGGAAGTGAACGACGCGCAGAAGGCGCGTATGATCGGTAAAATTCGCAATGCTCTGGGTGGCAACGAAAGCGGGAAGACCTTAGCGATACTGGGTCTGGCCTTCAAACCGGAAACCGACGATATGCGGGATGCGCCGGCGCTGTCCATTCTGCCCAAGCTGGTCGAGAATGGCGCCAGAATACAAGCGCATGACCCGCAGGCGATGGCTGAAGCAAAACCCCTGTTGCCGGAATCCGTGATATATTTTGATGATCCCTACGCCGCATTAGCCGGCGCGGATGCGGCCGTACTGATGACCGAATGGAATGCTTACCGTGGTATGGACTTGGACAGGATAAAAAAAACCATGCAAGGAGATGTATTCATAGACCTGCGCAACGTTTATGAGCCTGAACAGATGCGCGCTGCCGGCTTAAACTATACTTGTGTCGGCCGTTAAGGAATCTCTGACTTAATCTCAGACGTTCCCTTAGTAACACCCGTTTGTCATACAAATAAGCCCGTCTTGCAGACGATACTCTGCATGCAGCTTGTAGCGACCATTATGGTGGCGTTCAAAAACGCCATTAATTGTGGCTGGCGGCTTAATCTGCGGAATTCCGATTGCATTGCGATTTGAATTGGAAAATGTCGTTTGGCCAAGCATGGCAAATCCAAACAAGCCAAGACCGCAAAGCAGCAGCCGCAATTGCGGTTTGCCGCGCGCAATGAGATCAGACACGAGAAAAATTCCGACAGACACTGTGGCTGCCACTGGTATTAGCCACTGAAGCCGCCAGGCCAGTGACCAGGCAATTTTGGCGACCAAGAAAACCACGATCGGATTCAACGCAATCAAAGCTATTCCGGCGATTGTCGCGACAACCGCCTTCTGTTTATCGATGCAGCCGGCAAACAAGGGCAATATACATAAACTGGCAATACCTAAATAGCCGCGCAGTCCGTCGCCATACCTGAAATCCAGCGCTTCGCGCAGGGAATCAAATCTGGGGTTTTGGGCAACAGGAAAACTTCCCGTAGAGGCAATGATGACAATTGCCAGCGCCAGCAATGAGATTATGCCGAGTAAAAAAGGCAGGTAGCGCGCGCGACTAAATGGTTCGCGGTAAATTACCCATGCTGTTAATGCCAAACCCGAAAAATACAAGGGCAGCAAAACAAGCGCTGACTGGGTCAATCCGATACCGGAGATACAAGCTATTGCCAATCGAAATTTGCTGCCAGGCAAACGTCTCAGGACGCCAATGCTTGCGCCGATGAGGTAAGGGCAGAGCATTGCATGAAATATGGATTTGCCCTGGTACAATCGCACAAACGCGTCATTGCCCGGACTCTGATGTTTGCCGGCCCACACTATCAGGATCACAACGGTCATAAGCGTTAATATGCCCGCATAATTACAGTTTAACCGCTGGTACAGCAGGTAGTACGCAAGCACGGCCAACATAGCCGCCAAAGCAGGAACAATAAGGTAATACACTTGCAGGAAGTCAATCCCGGTCCAATATGAAACGACCGCTTCCAGGGCCGGATAGCTGACCAGCATCCTGGCCGTATCATACATCGGAAACAGATTCATAGCCTGCGCAGGCTGATTCAGGGGCAACAGCCCAAAAAACAGGTAGAAGGCGTCATCCGGGTCAGACCGATGTGAAACCAGCGTATAGACAACTGCGATAACCAAAGCGCCGCCAAGCATGAACGGTGACTTTTCCAGCGCTGAATCGTCAGCGAATGACCAGGGTCGAGGCGCCTTCCGCAATATGAGCAGACATACTGCAACCAACAGCAGAACAAGGGTTAAAGCGCCGGATGTCGATAAGACGAGTAAAACCAGCAATACGAAAACCGCCAGTGTTCCTATATCAAATTGGTTGCCGCTACGGCCGGCATCTGCTCCCACAGACGCGGATGTTGCAGGTCCGCGGCTGTTGAGCTTAACCAGGTAACCGGCTAGGAATGGTACCGCCAACATCAGCACAGCAAGAGTCTTGAACGAACCACCTAAAAAAAGAACGCCCCATAACGTCAGGCTTGAGAGCGCAAAAAACGTTATAAAGAAATCAAGCAGATGCTCGTGGATGCGTATTGGGCTAGCCATCGGCGGAGCGATAAAGGCTATCCAGGACCGTCCCGGAAATATTTTCCGGGAAAGTCAAGCGGCGGGTCAGTTTATGCATGTTGGCAACGTTATTTTTTATCAGATCATCGGTGCGCTTTGTTGCCGGTTTCATGAGTCCCTCCCGGCGTAACAACTGGGGGCCGTCCGCGCTGATCTTGGGGGTGGCAGCCCAGAGTTGATGGAATTCACGATCCTCTTCAAGCAGCCTCCTGAAAAGGTAGTGAAACCAGAAATAGTTACCGTCCTCAGGATCATCAGACCATGCAACCAATAAATCATCTTCCCGGTAGCGTTGCGCCAGGTAACTCATACAAAGATAGCCAAGCAGCTTGAACAGCCGATTTTTTCCCCTGTTATCCAAGATCCACTTGAAACGGTGATGCGCTTGCGTTTTTGCCAGCAACCTGCACACCGACGAGTGCCAGAGGTCAATGATACGAGATTGCTTCTTCGCTGCCAAAAACCAGCTACTGATGGGACGATCAGGACCGGGTTTATCATAAGCAAAAAAACCGCTGTTTCTGCATACGGCTTCTATCCAGTCGTCCAAGGGGCGCGCGCACCAGAGTGTTGCATCGGCCCATACTCCACCATACTTTTTCAGCAGGCATATTCTTATGATGTCCGAAAGAGCCGGAAGCGGCAAGCTCAAGGTTTCCAGGGTTTTCGGTAATTTAACTTTGTCGCCGATGGTTGTCGCGTCAAGCAAGTCGATATCCCAGGTAGGGTTGTGTTTCTGCCAGGCGCCAGCACAGTGTTTAACAATAGCCGGAGCGCTATCCCAACCTTGATGCCAGTACATAAACAGTACTTTAGGGATATTATTTGCAGGATCACGCTTTTTATATGACAAAATACTTTCAACCAAAGTTGCTTTGTTTGTCGGGCCAGTGATGAAAACGCCACAACGCAATCAGGTTCAGGCCAACGGCAAAGCAGATCATCCACCAAACGGGAATTAACTCTACTACCGCCAATAATGCCATCAGGACGACAGCAACGTTCACTAGCGCAATGAAGCCTGCGATGGCGTCGTGCTTCGCTCCCGCCTGCGCTGCAACCTGGTAGGCATGCCGGCGATGCGCGAGCCAGATTTTCTCCCCCCGAACCAGCCGCAAGAGCAGAGTGAATGTTGCATCAGTCCAATAATATAACGGCAGCGCCAGCGCGAGCCACCACAGACCGTCTACGCATGCAACCCATACCAGCAACCAGCCGAGCAGGTATCCAAGCGGAATACTCCCGGCGTCGCCTAAAAACAGTTGCGCGGGATGCCAGTTGAATACCAGAAATCCCGCGGCTGCGCCAGCCAGCACAGCAGCCAGAGACGCCCTCAACCAGTTGCTGTCGACCTCCGTGGACATAAGCAGTAAAGCAGCGGCAAGACCGCCTGCTATCGTGATTGTCTCTACTCCTGTTATTCCATCGATACCATCCATGAAGTTGAAGAGGTTGATAAACCATAGCCAAGCAATACCGGTGATCAAACGATCGGCCCAGAACGGGAATAGTCCTCCGAACAGTAATGCCGATTCGGGCAGGTAAGCCATGCCTATGATAACTGCGAGGATATGCGTTACAAAACGCATTAACAACGGTACTTTTGTTACGTCATCGATAAAACTGATTACAGCGAGGATAGCTGTGGCCGCAAGAATTACCTGCATCTCGCCAATGGAACCAGCAATGAATGCGAACAACAGCCAGCATGGCAGTATCACGCCGGTTACAGCTATGCCTGCGCCCGTCGGCAGCGGGCGACTATGGCTGGACCGGTTCCCGGGCCGATCCACGATATTATATAAAACCAAAAATCTTAACGCCAAGCGTACCAGCGTCCAAGAGGTGAGCGCTGACAGCATCCCGGCGCCCAGGGTAATGATAATCGCATCCATTGTGGTCTCTCTTCCAACCTGATATGTTATCTGCGCTGTATCCGGAACAATGGTATTCATCCTGATAGGTTCCTACGGTACAGGGATGTGCGCGCTCTGACAAGTCCAGATCCCCGGCGCCATTCACGTGGAAACGAGAATCCAGTTGCCAAAGAGTCGCCTTTCAGGCAACACAGTGTTTGACTGGATTCCCGCTGTAGTGGGAGTGGCACAGGGGAATGCTCTGGTTTGTGCCGGCAGCTACAAAATCATCGAGGTGAGCAGCGCCCTGATCATGAGGGTTTAGATGTTCCATTAGCTCGCTGTTTCCGGAGAAAATAAGCCCGATAAATTCACAAGCGATGTTTTATAATATGCCGATGTTGAGTTATCGAAGCCGGGAAAAAGTCCAAACCGCAATGCGCGGCGATGAAACAGAGGAGATCTTCCGGAAACTGTTCGGTCAGCAGACCGTAAGCGCCTGTCTGGACATGGTCAGGGGCGCGGCCAGCTTTCATCTGTGGGGGTTGCTCGGCTGGCAGGATATCCGTCGCCGCTATCGGCGCTCCATTATCGGCCCGTTCTGGCTTACCATCAGCATGGGCATACTGGTGACGATACTAAGCCTGTTGTACAGCGCTCTATTGAAAGTCGAAATCGTAGACTATGCGCCATTTCTCGCTCTTGGTTTTATCATCTGGACCTTGATTGCCGGCTTTATCAACGAAGGCTGCGCGACCTTTACCAACGCCCAAAGCATCATCAAGCAAGTGGACCTGCCTCTTACGGTCCACGTTTATCGCGTGGTTTGGCGCAATCTCATTATTTTTTTTCATAATTTCACGATCTTTTTCGTTGTTGCCGTTATTTTTTCCATTTGGCCGAACTGGACGGCTTTGCTGGTCCTTCCAGGTCTTGCGCTCATCTGTCTGAACGGGGTATGGGTGGGGTTATTGTTCGGGCTTGTTTCGGCCCGTTTCCGCGATGTGCCGCCTATTATGGACAGCATCATAAGGATTGCCTTCTTTGTTACGCCGATTATTTGGATGCCTGAGTTGCTGCCCGGCCGCGCCGTATTGCTTGATTTTAACCCGTTCTTCCATTACGTGGAGTTGGTGCGGGCGCCACTGCTGGGGCAAGCGCCGGAGCCTGTTTCCTGGCTAGCGGTTTTGTGCATTACGCTCGGCGGCTGGCTTCTGACTTTTGTTCTGTTTCGCAATTACCAGCGCCGGTTGGCGTACTGGGTATGACAGCATGGTGAGTCTTGAACTGGAAGCAGTCACGGTCGTTTTTCCGATCTACAATGCCAACACGCGTTCGCTGAAAAACCGCTTGTTGCATCATGGCTCCGGCGGACATATCGGACGTGGCGCCGGCAATCGTCTGTGCGTGCGCGCGCTGGAGAATGTAAGCCTTTCCTTTGGGCATGGTGATAGGATTGGAATAATTGGTCGTAACGGCGCAGGCAAGACAACATTGTTGCGCGTCCTCGCCGGCGCCTATTCACCCACGCGCGGGTGGGTGCGGCGGCGCGGGCGGACTGCTTCATTATTGAATATTTCCCTGGGTATCGATCCCGAGGCGACGGGTTACGAGAACATCATGATACGTGGCTTATTTCTGGGGCTTATGCCGGAAGAGGTACGATCGCGAATGGAGGAAATTGCCTCATTCACCGAACTCGGCGACTACCTGGCAATGCCGGTGCATACTTATTCCAGTGGCATGAGACTCCGGCTCGCCTTTGCCGTTTGCACCTGTTTCAATCCGGAAATACTGCTTATGGACGAGTGGCTCAGTGTGGGTGACCGCGCTTTCATTGAAAAAGCCAGCCGCAGACTCGAGAATTTTATGGGACGGGCCGGGATTCTGGCGCTCGCCTCACAAAACCTGGCGCTGTTAGAGCGTGTCTGCACCAAGGGAGTGTTGTTGGATTCCGGGAAAGTCAAGGCATACGGACCGATTCGGGACGTGTTGAAAGAATACAGGCAAGAGGGTTAGCGCCGATTTAACGGGTTGTCCATTCACTTTCAGAGACGGGGAAAAAGATTACTCAGGAGTCGGTTATTTCGACTGCCACCATGGGATTGTTATGAGCGCAACTGTTGCACAGGACTCGGATGAAAAAGCCTCCAGACCGACGCTTTTTGTGCTTGGGATGCATCGGTCAGGAACCAGCGCCCTTACCGGGGCGCTGCGACTGAGTGGCGCCTGGGTAGGTGAGGAAACGGAGCTCACGGAAGCAAATGTTGAAAACCCACTCGGTTTTTGGGAAAGGCGGGATATGCGTAAGCTCTGCGATGAGTTGTTGCATTCGGCCGGAGCGGACTGGTGGAAAATCGCAAATTTCGATGCGAAAGCCATTCCTGACAAGGTATTGGCAAAGCAGCGCCGGAAGTTTGAGAAGATTGTTTCCAGATTGGACAAATATGATGCCTGGGTGATAAAAGAGCCACGTCTCTGTCTGCTCCTGCCGGCCCTGCGATACCAGGTAAAGAAACCGGTTTGCCTGCATATCTATCGTAATCCTCTCGAAGTTGCGCGGTCTTTACAAGCTCGAAACGGCTTCAGTATCTCCGCCGGGCTGGCTCTCTGGGAAGTCTATAATCTCCATGCATTGAATGCATCCGAAGGCTTGCCGCGTATTTCGCTTTCTTACGAAGCGCTGATGTCGCAGCCGCTGGAAACACTGGATGCGCTAGTCAATGAACTTGAAAGATATGTTGCCAGCCATCAGATAAAGCCGAATAGAGAATTGGTTGAGCGATTTATCGACGTTAATCTTTATCACCAGAAAGCAACAGACGAAGAGACTGAAAAGTATCTGCTGCCGTCACAAAGCGCGCTCTGGTTGCGACTCCGTAACGGCGAGGCTTTTGATTATTACAGGAATGTTCCAGTTCCCGCAGCGGCCAAGCAATCCTTATTTGACCTGGAATCGGCAGAGACGTTATTCAACCATCGCAATAACAGGATAAATGAATTAGAAGCAGACCTTAAAAAACATGTCGCGATAGTGGATGACAGCAAAAAGCGGATCAGCGCGCTGGAGGCGTCGAACACCCGGCACAAGGCTAACCTACAAGAACGCAATATTTCGCTGCAAGCCAGCAAAAAGCAGATCGGCGCGCTGGAGGCATCCAACACCCGATACAAGGCCAACTTGCGAGCACGCAATATTTCGCTGCAAGCCAGCAAAAAGCGTGTCGGCGCGCTGGAGACAGCTAACACCCGGCTTACAGCCACTAACACCCAGCTTACAGCCAACCTGAAAGCTCGCGCTAAGACGATAGATGACCTCTATAATTCCACCAGTTGGAAAATAACTGCCCCGCTTCGTCAGTTATCCCTCGCCGCTAGGTGGCTTGTGAAAAACCTTCGCCGTCCGCCGCGGCAATTATTCTGGTCGATCATTAATCGGTTTTTACGCGCCGTGGAGATTGTCCGGTCGTGGCTTGCACAACCAGGAGTGAAAACCGTTGACCAGCAAAATAATGGACAGCTTGCGCTTACGACTCAATTGTCAAAACTCATTCGTGAATGCCGGCAGGAGGCGCAGACCAGGGAAGAACGGGCTTCATCGGTCAGCCAGGAAAACTCTATCAGCGCTGGAGCCAAGACCAGGGTTACGGTTATAGGCTGGGATTTAGGCCATAACCCGATAGGGCGCACGTATTTACTGGCCGATATTTTACGTAACGATTACGAGGTGGAGCTACTCGGCGCCAACTTTCCGCGATTTGGCGAACAGGTCTGGGAGCCTCTACGTAATTGCAGCCGCGTCACGATTAAAAGTTTCCCGGGATGCAACTTTCCTGAGCACTTCGAACAGATGGAAGAAGTTGCTCAACAAGTAGAAGGCGACATCATTTATGTATCGAAACCGAGATTGCCTGGCCTGGAGTTGGCGATACTTGCCAAGTTGCACAGGAACCGCCCGGTGATTCTGGATATTGATGACTATGAAGTCGGATTTTTCAAGAACCGTGGTCCAATAACGCTTAAACAGGCGAAAAATAAACGTCGTAGCGCGGACTTCATCACTCCACACGGCGAGACCTGGACCCGTTACGCCGAATCGCTTATCCCTTTGTTCGAACAGGTTACGGTCTCCAATGAAGTATTGCAGAAGAAATTTGGCGGGATGATCCTGCCGCATATTCGCGACGAACACGATTTTAATCCCTCCGTCTACCCGCGTGATACGCTGCGCGCGTCACTGGGTTTCAGTCGCACAGATAAAATTATCCTGTTCGCTGGCACTCCCCGCATCCACAAGGGTGTCCGGGCAGTGGTCGCCGCATTACAAACCCTGAATCGACCTGATTATAAACTGCTGCTTATCGGTTCTCCGGCAGACAATGAAACTCGCCGTTTCTTCAAGAACGCGATGTCCGGACAAGTGAAAGTTCTCGGCAACATTCCATTTTCCGACTTGCCCGGTTATCTCTGTATAGGTGACCTCATTTGCCTGCTTCAGGATAGAGATCACATAACCTCTCATTTCCAGATGCCTGCCAAGTTCACCGACGCGCTGTCGATGGGTATTCCGATACTGGCCACCAATGTTCCGCCGCTGGAGAATCTCGCAAAACAAGGGTTGGTCGAATTATTGAATGACGCGCCACTGGAGCAAAAAATCGATGAGATTTTCAGCGACTATGGAACTTACAAATATAAAGCAATGCAAAACCGCCAGGTGTTTTTGCGAGAGTACAGCTACGAGGCCAACCTGCCCAGGCTGAAAGATACGATCGACCGCTTATTGAGCGTCCGGCCTGAACCGATATCCGGCGCGTTCGACGAACTGATCAGCTACCATCGCAGAATTTTCTCTACCGCAGTCGATGCGTCTCGTGCGCGCGCAAAGATTGTTGTGAGCAGGCAATCTACCTCTGAGTCAGAAATGACATTGACCACCTCCGCGGCGCAGACTATCAGTCAGCCTAGGGTGAAATCATATATCGATGACAAGATAGACATCGTGTTTTTTTGGAAACAGAACGACACCGGTATTTATGGGCGGCGTCAGGATATGATTGTGAAGTATCTGGCCGATGAACCGCGCATTCGACAAATTCTTCATTTTGATGCGCCTGTGAATATATTCAGGTCCGGATATGATGTTCTAAAATCCGCAGAGGGTGGGCGTCACAGCCATGCTCGTCTGGTTCTTCGCCAAACCTTAAGACGCAAATTTGGCCGCAACAATTCAGATAAAATTCAATTTGATACATTCGTTTTTGCATCCGGCCGTCATGTGTTCGATTTTTGGAAGCGAGTTTTACCCGCTGAAGAGGACTACCCGGATTACCTTGCTCGGGTTATGGAACGCCACCGAATCGGTGAACGAAGGACGATCTTTTGGGTTTGCCCTAATAATTTCGAATTCCCATCATTGGCAGATCGGTTCAAACCGGACCTGGTGATATCCGATGTTATCGACGATCAGCGGACATGGCCTTGTAAGCCCGAATACAAAGAGAAATTGCATGGCAATTATCGAGAGATACTGGCGCGCAGCGACCTGACGATTGCCAATTGTCGAAGCGTATTCGAGAGTATGCAGGAATTCACTGGCAATATTCATCTAATTCCCAATGCGTGCGAGTTATTGTGGGAACAGGCGAAGAACTGGGAAAAACCCGCGCAATTAACACGTATCCAAGGACCTGTAGTCGGATACGTGGGGAATCTGGACATTACTCGGATTGATTTGGATCTGCTGGTGGCGCTGGCGGCAGAACGGCCTGATTGGAATTTAGTCCTTATCGGTTCCATGCATAGGAGTGACAAGATAAAAGAGCTGAAGAAATTCAAAAATGTCTATTTTCTTGGGGTACAGGTATATGACCAGGCAGTACGCTTCATTCGTCACTTCGATGTGGCAATGATTCCCCATTTGGACAATGATCTCACCAGGAATATGAATCCTTTGAAACTTTATGTTTATTTTTCCCTGCACGTGCCTGTTGTAACCACGCCGATCGCGAATACTGAAGATTTTCAGGAGTTCATAGAGGTTGGCCGCAACCCGGAAGAGTTCATTGAGCGGATCAGCTATTGTCTGGAAAACAATCCGCTCTCAGACAATGCCGGGCGTGTCCGGAATTTACTGGAGAAAAATGCATGGAACGAGCGGGTAACACGCCTGTTAACACTGATCGACAGGGAGTTTACCAGGCGAGAAAGGTCGGTAGCGCCCGACTTTCCGCTATCCGCCTGTGTTTCTGAAGACGGTTACCCTGATCTCTGTACGGTGTGTGGCCATACAGGATATTTACATCGGGAGGAACCATCGATCAGGGAGACATACCGTTGCGGCAATTGCGGGGCCAGTTTGCGTTATCGGGAGCAGGCGCGCCTTATCCTCGAACATTTTTCCAGGGAAACATCTGAATGTCTTGCAGATTTGGTAAATGAATCTGAATTTCAGAATCTCAAGATTTATGAACCGGGATTGATTGGGCCATTTCGAAATTTTTTTCAAAAAATGCCTGGTTACCATTCCTCCTATTTCTGGGAGGATCTCAAACCCGGGCAATTCCGGGAGGGAGTGCAGTGTCAGGATTTGATGAACATTACTTTTGAAGACAATTCATTCGACCTGGTATTGTCTTCAGATATATTTGAACATGTGCGCAGGCCATTCGTTGGCTTAAAAGAGGTGAATCGAGTCCTGAAACCCGGCGGTTATCATATCTTCAGTATTCCCTCGGAATATCCGATGCCTGCCAAAACAGTTTTCCGCGTCGACACCAGCGGTCCGGAGAATGTGTTTGTATTACCCAAGCGCTATAATAGCGCGCCCGGGGGTGGAAAATCACTGGTATATACTGACTTTGGGGCAGATATGGTTGAGATTATGTCTGCGGATGGGATCGATCTCAAAATTGAGTCCCCTTGCTCCGACACTGCACCGACTCACATAACCAACCGGATGCTCTCATTTTATTGGAAGAAGTGACGGGCAGGGTGGTTAAGAAATCTCAGAGATTAAGTCTCAGAGCTTCCTGACACTTGCTCTGCTATTCGGGCTATTGTTACAATTATTACTGAATTGTTTGGGGATACCAGATTATGCGGAATGTTCGGCGCACTATATTTATCATAAGTAGTATTATTTGCTTACCTGCTTTTGCCTATATCGATCCCGCTTCGGGCAGCGCCATTATGTCACTCATCATCGGCTTCTTTGTGACGCTCGGATTAGTGTTAAAAACCTATTGGTACAAGTTTAAAGCGCTATTTTCAAGAGCGGCGCGACCCTCGGAGAAGTCGGACACTGACGCGGAAAAGTCCGAATAAAACCGATAAAAAAGTTCGCGCTCCCTGCCGCTAACAACGCTTCTGATAAGGCTTAATAATGAAGAGCACAGTCCGCGAGCAACGTAAAACTTATTGGAGAGATTTTTATAAACAAAGACATTCCTTAGTACCCTCCCAGTTTTGCGCTCTTGTTGCCGTTGAGATCGACGCGCGCGCTACTGTTGTGGACTTGGGTAGCGGCAACGGGAGAGACTCATTGTTTTTCGCTTCCCAAGGCCATATGACAATAGCCATGGATTTATCTGTTGATGCGGTAAAAATCGCTGATCGTGAGGCCGGATTGAGAGGGCTTGGTGATAGAGTGTCCTTCCTTCAAGGTGACTTATCCTCGAATGCGGACATTGATAGCGTTGTCCAAATTGCGCGAGCAAAAAGCAGTCGTGACATTCTGGCGTTTTATTCCCGCTTTGTTCTGCACTCCCTGGATGACACGGAAGAAAACAGATTTTTACTCGCATTGTCGGCAGTCATGAAACAGAATGAATGTGTTTTCTTAGAGTTCAGGGCTAAAGAAGACAGTGTCCGGCAAAAACACTTTCCTAATCATTTTCGACGTTATATCGATTCCACAGTTTTTCAAAGAAAACTCGAAGATGCCTGGGGATTTTCTCTTCAGTACTCAGTGACAGGCACAGGCATGGCCAAATATAAAGAAGAAGATCCCGTCGTCACCAGGATTTTTGCGAGAAAAGTATAGGCTGTCAAAGCTGGACTCCTGTTTTGGTCAAATTTATTCAATATTTGAGTAATGTAATCCGTTTTCTCCAGCTACCCAGGCAAACCCGCCGGCTTATCTTCTATTCGGAGGGCAGAAATTACTGGCCGCACCTGCAACCTTTGCTTATGGAGACGCTCGCGCTAACGGATTTGTCAATTTGTTATATTACTTCGGATGAGGGCGATCCGGGTTTGCTGCTTACGCGTTCGAATTACCATAAGTTCGTGATTGATGAAGGGCATGTGCGCAACTGGTTATTCAGCAATATCGAAACGGATGTCATCGTCATGACTATGCCGGATCTGCACCAGTACCAGGTCAAGCGTTCCAGACATGCTGTTCATTACGTCTATGTGCAGCATTCGCTGGTGAGCCTGCATAGAGTTTACCGCAAAGGAGCGTTTGATCATTACGATACGATATTTTGTGCTGGTCCTCATCATATGAAGGAAACACGAGCCATCGAAGCAGAATTTAAACTGAAGCCTAAAAAGCTGGTGGCGCATGGCTACGGCCGTTTGGATACTATTATCAGCCAGTCCAAAGTTGGCGCCGTGAATGAGATGCCATCAAAGCAGCACAAGCATATTCTGATTGCGCCTTCCTGGGGGCCTGAAGGCTTGCTCGAATCCGGCATCTGCAAATCCATAGTCGATCATTTGCTGCAACGGCAATATCGGGTTACGCTTCGACCGCATCCTCAGACGCATAAGTTCGCGCCAGAAAAGGTCCGCGAGATTCTGGCGCAACATCAGAAAAATCCGATGTTCATGCATGAGTTGGACGTCGTGGGCATGAATTCTATGACCGACTCGGATGCGATGATCAGCGATTGGTCCGGGGTTGCATTGGAGTATATGCTCGCACTAAAGAAACCGGTTTTATACGTGGACACGCCGGCGAAGGTGAATAATACGGAATATCATCGGATAGGATTGGAGCCGGTGGAAAGCAGGCTCCGCAAAACCGGACTAAGCGATATCCTCAGACTCGATGAGATTAATCGGGTGGCGGATAAAATTAAGGAACTATTGACGCGCGCGGCAAATCCGGACTTCGAAAGCGACAAGCTGGTTTTTAACCCGGGCGAAAGCGGCATCATCGGCGCAAAACATTTACTCGAAATTCTCTCCGAAGCAGCGCGCGCCAGGAGTATCTGTTGACTTCTGGCTTTATTAGAACCAACTTTCTGGTTGCTGCGATGGCTTGCGCAGCCATACTGGCGCTTCCCTATGTTGCCATGTTCGTAACCAACAGTACGGATATTGGTATACCGCTAGCCGATTTCTGCGCTTTCCTTGTTACCTATGCAGTCATATTTTTTGCCGTCACTTTTGCAGTGATGACCATTGCAGGTAAAAAATTTCATTTACCCGTCATTAATCTGGTTTTTTTTCTCGTTCTGGGCGTCACCATTCAATATTACCTGTTAAGCGAATCTCTTGATATTCTGGACGGCCGGAATCTCAGCTCTTATACAACTGATCAGCTCATCGTAGACATGATGATCTATGTCCTGATCGGCGGGCTGCTATACAGGTTCAGGAGTAAAGTCTATAAGAATATTCTGACGCTTGGGACCGGTGTCTGCTTGTTCCAGCTTATCAACTTGGGAGTATTGATTCAATCTCATCAGGTCCATTTTGCAGAGATCTCGCGCCAGCATGCCGATGTGGAGTCGATAAGCCGTTTCTCCAGAGAAGAAAATGTTCTTCACATTGTGTTCGATGGATTTCAGTCCGGCCTTTTCCAGGATATTATTGACAAGGACAGGATGATTGCATCTGAGTTGAAAGGATTTTTGTATTTTCCGGATACCGTAACCGCCTCTGAAGTTACCCAGCTTTCATTTGCGGCTTTTCTCAGCGGGCAGGAATATTCGAATAACGAACCGATGAGTTCCTATCTGTTCAATAATGGTTTAAGACGGATGGGGACGGCCAAACCCTTGCAACAGCCCTCGAATATACTGGAGGCAGCCTCTGACACGGGATTTCAGGTAGAAGTTGCGACACCGTTTGTTTTGCTGGAAGAGCAGGAGTTTTATTCACAATTTTTCTTCATACAAAGACCTTACAATTCTGAAGTCAATCACCGAAGAACGATTGGATACCAGGCCAGTTTTATTCTCGATCTGATTTTGTTCAGGAGCGCGCCCAAAATTCTTAAGGGTTTTGTTTACAATAAAGGCTTATGGAGATTTTCAAGGTTATCTAATCCAAATCCGGGAATGGATTTCAATCATCACGCAAGCATCGGGTTTTTAGAAGACGTGACAACCAATCTGTCGCTTTCGCAACAGCCCCGGATTTATAAACTCTTTCACTTGATTACCCCTCATGCGCCTTTTGTGACGAATCAGAATTGCCGGTTTTCTGGGGAAGAACTCGATCGGGATTATGCCAATATATACAATCAGGCAAGGTGTGCCCTGCTGCAGTTTGTCAGGCTCTTGAATCAACTCAAACGTTTCGGAATTTATGATAGCGCAACAATACTGGTTCATGGCGATCATGGGATACGGTTGCCATTTCCTGAATTTGAGAAAGGGCCTGATGATGACTCTGCCTTACCGAGACCCATAGGAAACAGCAATCCATTGTTGTTGATCAAACCTCCGGGCGGGAAAGGCCCTCTGGCTACAATTGATGCTGAAATATCATTGACGGATATTCCGAAAACGATGTCGGCATTGTTGCAATTGAACGCTTATTACGACGGCGTTGATTTTATCAATGAAAAACCGAAAAACAGGGTCAGGCGTTATTTTCACACAAGACAATCACGAATCAACGCCGGCCGTGACGACAGGTTTCTTAACTGGAATGAATATGAGATATCCGGTCCGGTGCGCAAGAGAGCCTCATGGAGGAAGACAGGGGAGATCAATTGGACAAAGAAGGATTTTACTGAGTTTCCGGTTGCCGATTTTTTGGCTATAGAGAAATTCGAACTCACGGACGAGAATGCGGTGCAAATTCGATATCAGGGTAGAGAGCGGCATCATTTTATCGCGGTCGGACCGGATAAACGCGTCACGCGCTTCGATGGAACAGATCTTATCACTGCCAAACTGAGATCGCGTAGCGATATCGAGCGAGTTTGCATCGTTGATACAGAAAAAGAACTTCGCCAATGCATATATTAGCCCGCATTTCTTCCCAAGTTACTTTTTACTACCGGCGCATTGATCGCATCATTTGGCGCTAAATGCGGACTACCGGGGAATTGGTTTTGCATATTGTTTTTTTCGCATGTCTGCTGGTATTCTGCGGCAGCTTGTATGCAGACGAAAACGGACGATCAGACATGCAAGAACAGTACCCGGGCAGCGCCGCAGACCCCTGGCGCGAATTTCAGAGCGAGCGTAACAAGCATTTCTTTGCCGGGCTCGCTTCTTATTACAATAGCGTGCGTTTCTATATTGTGGGAGAAGGTATTTTTCGCCAACTGGAACAGGACCACAGGGTTGTCCTGGAAAATGATGCGTGGCTTGCCGTGACCACACGCTTACAGGTTTTATTGGTGAAAAGTCCGAGTCTAAGCCTGAGTCTGAATGATCAGCAAGGCGCGCTCAAAAATCTAAAGGCGAATGTCGACACCGCGCGCATGCAGGTAATTCAGAAATCCGATCTGCGTAACGTTGCGCCTGAGCTGGATCAGCTTCGCTATTCACACCTGTGGAAGCCACTATCCTGGTTGACCAAAGTCGTTGAAGCTTCTCTTGTAACAATCCATGCTTATACATTCAACCACTGGGGTTTGGCGATTGTGATATTCAGTATACTGCTGAATCTAACGCTGTTTCCCATCCATAATATGGTCGCCCGAATGCAAGATGAGGTCGGTAGAAACCGAGCATTGCTTGAACCGAAATTGGTTGAAATCAAAATGATGTATGACGGAGAGGAAGCGCACAATCGTGTAATAGCTGCCCATAAAGCAATCGGAGTTAGCCCCTTTTATTCGTTGAAGCCGTTGCTGGGCATTGTGGTTCAGGCGCCGATTTGGATTGCCGTTTTCAATGCGCTTGGAGAAATGCCGCAGTTGGCGGGTCAATCCTTTTTGTGGATCGATGATCTGGCATATCCAGATATAGTCGCGCAGCTACCCTTCAACATTCCGCTACTGGGCACGACTGTCCACCCGCTGCCCCTGGTAATGTTCGGGGTAACATGTCTGTCCGTCAGCGCGTTACGAAATGAACGAGGGTCAAAGATTGAATATGTTCGCCAAAAGCGCAACCTCTACGGGATGGCAGTCGTTTTTTTGATTCTCTTATATCCGTTTCCTGCTGCAATGACACTGTATTGGACACTGAACAACCTGATACAGTTTGTTTCTCAGCAGTTTGTGAGAAAATCAACGGAGGCAAGAATCAGTGCAGATTGAACATTTAAGCATCCCGGATGTCATCGCGCTAAGCCCGAAGAAATATGCCGACCGGCGCGGTTTTTTTTCTGAAACGTATAACAAACAGGCGCTTGGCGCGGCAGGGATCGACGTCGACTTCGTACAGGACAACCATTCGCTGTCCAGGGAAAAGGGAACGGTGCGCGGGCTGCACTTTCAAACGCCGCCCTTTGCCCAGACCAAGTTAGTGCGGGTCACGCGCGGATCAGTGTTTGATGTCGCTGTCGACTTGCGTCGGAGTTCGCCAACATACGGCCTGCATGTAAGCATAGTGCTTTCAGCTTCGGAATGGACCCAAGTCCTGGTTCCAATCGGTTTTGCGCACGGTTTTATGACGCTTGAACCTGACACCGAGGTGATATATAAGGTCACAAATTATTATGCGCCTGACCACGACAAGGGACTCCTGTGGAATGATCCGTCGCTAGGAATACAATGGCCAATTCCTGAAAATGAGGCCATTCTCTCGGAGAAGGATCAAAGACAACCGGAACTCGCCGAGCTCATAACGCCGTTTGCTTAGCCCGATGCAAGCTCAGTGTTATTGAACTCCTGATGTTGCGTTCTTTGTCGGAAAATTTACGAAATATGATAAAGCTTCTATGACTGTTCTTGTTACCGGAGGCGCCGGTTTTATCGGCGCGAATTTTATTATCGATTGGCTGCAGTCCCATGATGAAGTTGTGGTCAACGTTGACAAGCTTACTTATGCAGGCAACCCGCGCAACCTGGCTTCAGTGCAAGAGCATAGGAATTATGTCTTCGTGCAGGGAGATATAGGTGATTCTGTCTTAATCTCAAGGCTGCTGGTTGAACATAAGCCCCGCGCGCTAATCAACTTTGCCGCGGAATCCCATGTCGACCGTTCCATTGCTTGTGCGGAAGCGTTTATTCAAACTAATATAGTGGGCGTATACAGGTTGCTGCATTGCGTTCTCAATCACTGGAGCGCGCTATCGGAAGCAGAAAAAAATCAGTTCCGCTTTTTGCACGTGTCCACCGACGAAGTTTATGGCTCATTGGACCAGGATGAGCCGGCTTTTACAGAAAATAACAGCTATAAACCCAATAATCCCTACAGCGCCAGCAAGGCCGCCTCAGACCACTTTGTGCGCGCCTTCAATCATACTTACGGCATACCTGTGCTCACCACAAACTGCTCGAATAACTATGGTCCTTTTCAGTTTCCTGAGAAATTGATCCCGTTATTTATCCATAATGCGCTGATGCAAAAATCGTTGCCGCTTTACGGTGACGGCTTGCAGGTGCGTGACTGGCTGTATGTGCGCGATCACTGCAGCGCCCTCAGGCAGGTTCTTGAAGAAGGCAAAGTGGGAGAGGTTTACAATATCGGCGGCGGCAATGAAATCACCAACCTGGAGATTGCAAATATGCTTTGCGGTATTCTGGACGAAATACGCCCCAGGGCCGGCGGAGAATCTTACAAATCCCTGATCAGTCTGGTCAAGGACAGGCCGGGTCATGACCGGCGTTATGCTATGGACTCCTCCCGGATTCGGAGGGAACTAGGCTGGAAACCGTCGGAGACTGTTCAGTCGGGCATTCGCCGGACCCTATTATGGTATCTGGAAAATCAGGATTGGGTCGCAGCTACCACCGGCAACGAATATCAAAGCTGGATCAGGAAACAATACCGGTGAAGATATTGTTATTTGGTTCGAACGGGCAGGTGGGCTGGGAACTGCAACGCTCGCTAACCCCTCTAGGCCAATTAATCGCTTGCGACCGGCAGCTTGTAGACCTGGAAAACCGGCGCGCAATAAGCGCAGCGATTCATGACCATGACCCGGATATAATCGTCAATGCTGCCGCTTATACAGCCGTTGACAAAGCCGAAACTGAACCGGAAAAAGCGCAAGCGATCAATGTAAAAGCCGTAGAACTACTGGCGGATGAGGCGAAACGCCGCAATTCATGGCTGCTTCACTATTCCACAGATTATGTTTTTGACGGCCGGAAGTCAGGCTTATATACCGAAACCGACCAACCTAATCCGCTTAATACCTATGGTCGGACTAAGCTGGAAGGGGAGATAGCGCTGCAAGAGAGCGGGTGCCGATACCTGATTTTCCGCACCAGTTGGGTGTATTCGGCGCGCGGCGCCAACTTCGTCACCACTATCATGCGACTTGCGGCGGAAAAAGATCGTCTCGATGTGGTGGTTGATCAGACAGGCGCGCCTACCAGCGCCGAATTTATCGCGGATGCCACCAGCGCTTGTTTATATCATATATTGAAAGAGGCTGATTATGGGGAGCATCTTGCAGGCATATATCACCTGACTGCCTCCGGTTCAGCCAGTTGGTATAGCTTCGCCCGCTATTTACTTGATCAAAAGCTTGTTTTCAGCAATGACTCGCATTTGTGTTCAGAAAATATACACCCTGTTACAACCGCCCAATATCGATCATTGGCAAGGCGCCCGCTGAATTCGCGTCTTGATACACAGAAATTATCCGATACATTCAGTATTTACCCGCCGCCCTGGCAGTTTCATGCGCAAAGGTTGATTGCTGAACTCAGCAGGAGAGAAAGCTGATGAGATACAAAGGCATCATCCTGGCCGGAGGAGCAGGCACGCGGCTTTATCCCGTGACAAGAGCAGTAAGCAAACAACTTCTACCCGTTTATGACAAACCGATGATTTACTACCCGTTAAGCATACTGATGCTGGCTGGTATCAGGGACATCCTGGTCATTACCGCACCTGAGCAAAGCTCAGATTATTACCGCGTACTGGGTGATGGCAGCCAGTGGGGACTGGCATTAAATTACGCTGTGCAAGCAAAACCCGAAGGGCTGGCTCAGGCATTTCTGATTGGGAAAACATTTATCGGAAATGATTGTTGTGCCCTGGCCTTGGGCGACAATATTTTCCATGGACACGGGTTGACCGAGACACTTCGGCGAATTGTTCTTCGCTGTGAAGGGGCTACGATTTTTGCTTATCGGGTACGCGACCCTGAACGTTATGGCGTTGTTACTTTTGATGAAAATAATCATGCGCTTTCCATTGAGGAGAAACCTGAACAGCCGCGTTCTGACTGGGCAGTGACAGGATTGTACTTCTACGATAATGATATTGTTGATATTGCCACATACATCAAACCAAGCCGTCGGGGCGAACTGGAAATTACTGATGTCAACGCTCGCTATCTTGAACGTGGCGATTTGAGCGTGGAATTACTGGGTCGAGGGTACGCGTGGTTTGATACCGGCACGCATGATAGTCTGGCGGAAGCCACAGGGTTCGTTCAAACTATAGAGAAACGGCAGAACCAACGTATCGCTATCCCCGAGGAAATTGCCTTCCTGAACGGCTGGATTAACCGTGAAGAATTGATTGTGATGGGTCATCAACTTCAAAATAATGGTTATGGCGAGTACCTGTTACGGGTCGCTAATGAATACCCGCAACCGGAGCACACGCGTTGACAAGAGAGAAGCGACCGGAAACCTGACTACCGGCTTTGCAGCTCTTCATAGTTCGGGGGGAATCGCTTATAACGGATATTGAGTAGTTGTTGGAGTGGTTCCGGGTCCAGCGTAAGCGCCTGGTTCATGCGTTCCAGACTCGCGTTACTGTATTGCATTCCCGTCAGCTTTTGCCATACGTAAAATAGCGCTCGGGCCAGACTTAACGGCAAATAAAGAATGACAGGACGTTGCCCCAAGAACCTGAAAATTCTGCTCACCATCTCATGGTAAGTCAGCGTTTCATTGCCAGGCAGGTCGAAGAACCTGTTGTGCGTGCGCGCATCATTTGACACCGCAACCATGACCTGCGCTACGTCATCAGCATGGATTGGCTGGCGCAAACCTTTGCCCGGATAGACTACGGGAAAAAACTTGTAACGTTTTGCGAATGCTGCGATGGCAGTAATATTGCGATCATGACCAGGGTCATAAATCAGGGTCGATCGAAAAACAGTCCATGGCGCCTTTCGGTCCTGGCAGAGTAACTCAACTTTTTTCTCCGCACGCGCTATGGCAAAGGCCGATTTTCGCTCCTTCGGATCAGGGCTTTGCGCTTTGAAAAAAAAAGCGGATGAACTGAGGGCGATCAGTCGATTACCGCCGGTTATGCGCTTTAACAGGGCCGGCAAGGCTACCACAGGGATAAGCGAAAACAGCGTGGCAGAGGCGGGGATGCATATATTTTCTTCTGCGCGCACAGTGTGCCAGGAAAAACCGCCAGGCAAGATATAAGGGACCGGTTCCGTACGGCGGCTAAGGCATAATCCTTCGTAACCCATGACGGACAGGCGTTCAGCAAGATAACGACCTACCAGGCTGGTGGCGCCGAGAATAACTGCGTAAGGTTTTTGGCTTAGCATATTGTCAGCGTCTGAAGACATGTGTTCCTGTCCGGCCTTTGTGCGATCCATAGAGCATAGATAGAATTGCTTTTACCCCAAAACGAATCAGAATGCCCAGACTGACTGAGGCTACCAGGGGCAACCAGCGGATGCCATGAAAATGGATATGGAAGTAACGCAAAAAACCGCGTGTCTTGTGCCATTCCACTATTACCGGATTACTGCGGCTACTGCTCGCATAATGAACTGATTTTATGTGTGGCGCGTAATACACGGGGATCCTGGCCTTATGCAGCCTGAAGCAGAGATCGAGATCGTCAACATGCAGAAAATAGCCCTCATCCATGCCATTTACCGCATGAAAAGTTGTGGCCGGCAGCATCATGCAAGCGCCGCTGATAGCAGGCACACGGGTTGTGTTTTCAGGCAGCGGATTATCATGCTGGTTAAGACGATAGCGATGCAATAAACGCGGCGCCAGTTTGTCAAACCGAAAGGTTTCAACCAGGGCAGTGCAAGGGGTGAGCAAAGCGCGGCGCGAGCCGCGTTGGTCGCTACCATCCGGATTGAGCACACGGCAGCCTAGCATCCAATTGTCGCCCAGCTTAATTGCTTCGGCTTGCAGGGCAGAAAGGGTATCGGGAGCAAGACAGCAATCCGGATTCAATAACACCAGATAACGACCGCTTGCCCGACCGGCGCCGATATTACATCCACGCGCGAAGCCAACGTTACCGTGGCCGCTGACCAGTGTCAGCCGTGCTTCCCTGCTCGCAAGATGTTCGAGTTGCTTGGTAATTGTCTGCGGATTGCCATTATCCACCAGAATCAGCTCAGCTAACACTTCATCAGCCGAAGCCAGCGCCGCCTCAATCGCTTGAAATAATACAGCCCCTGTCTGAAATGAGACCATAACCACGCTGATTCCATCCGTCTGAAATCCATGCTCAGCCAATCCTGATCGCATTATCAGCCACCTGATTGTAGTATGATACCGACATGTAACAGTATAACTTTAATTCTTCAAAACCCTGATGATCAAGGCGTTGCATACCCCGGTTGCTTGTAACTGTTGGCACAGGGCACAGGTTGGTCAGCAAAATTTACACATACGGAAATTAACTAACTTATGTTTCGTTCCCGAAAGCGCATAGCAATCATTTTGCACGATGTACTAATGATCCCGGTAGCATGGTACCTGGCCTACTGGTTGAGATTCAACCTGCATACCATTCCTGGTGAATTTATGCAAACTGCTACCTTGTTGTTGCCGGTAATTATAGTCTGTCAATTGTCCGGTTACATCGTTTTCGGTCTATATCGTGGTATCTGGCGTTTTGCCTCTTTGCCTGATTTTGTTCGTATAGGCAAGTCGATTTTTCTTGGAGTATTGATCACGACACTCCTGGTTTTTTTGACTACCAGGATGGAGGCGGTGCCCAGGTCCGTGATACCGCTTTATGCAATTTTATTATTTGTTCTTCTTGGCGGTAACAGGATTTTATATCGATATCTGAAAGACCATCGGGTTGAATTCAGTAGTGGCAAAAGAGTATTGGTTGTTGGCGCCGGTGAGGCTGCGGGAAGACTGTTGAGGGATATGTTAAGACACCGGCGGGCGCAATATATGCCTGTGGGCATGGTTGACGATGACCCGGATAAAACAGGCCAGGAAATTCATGGGGTCCGCGTATTAGGCGCTTTCGATGAAATTCCTGAGATTGTAAACAAATATGCTATTGATCTGGTTGTCATTGCCATACCGTCATTATCATCTGCAAGAATGCAAAGACTGGTTACAATCTGTGAAAGCGCCGATGTGAAATTTAAAACGCTTCCCAGACTTGAAGATCTGATTTCAGGCCAGGTTAGCGTGAATGCCATTCAGGCGGTTTCAATTGAGGACCTGCTGGGAAGAGAAAAAGTCGAACTGGACCGGGATATGATACAAAGTGGATTATCGGGAAAAATTATCATGGTGACAGGCGGTGGGGGCTCAATCGGAACAGAACTCTGTAAACAAGTTGTGGACTTTGTCCCGGAAGCGCTGATAATTTATGAACGCAGTGAGTTTAATTTATATCGGATTCAACGGGAACTGATGGAAAAAAATCCACAAGTCAAACTCGTTCCGGTGTTAGGTGATGTTTGTGATCAGCGCGCAGTTGAAAATGTTATCAGCGTTTACCGGCCTGATATGATATTTCATGCTGCCTCCCATAAGCATGTTTCTTTTTTACAATCTCATCCCAGGGAAGCGGCAAAAAACAATATTCTTGGCGCCATGATTACTGCCAGGACGGCAAGCAAGTTTCATTGTGACACATTTGTTTTTATTTCCACCGATAAGGCAGTCGATCCTGCCAATATCCTTGGGTTAACAAAGCGCGCCGGAGAGATGTATTGTGAAAGCATGAATGCAGTTTCTACTACCCGTTTCATCACAGTGAGATTCGGTAACGTGTTGGGTTCGGATGGCAGCGTAGTGCCGTTATTCAGGGAGCAAATACAGGCAGGAGGACCGGTAACGGTAACCCATCCTGATATTACCCGATACTTCATGACCATAACTGAAGCATGCCAGTTGATTCTGCAGGCTAGTGTCGTGGAAGGGGAAAGAGGTATTTTCGTGCTGGATATGGGAGCGCCAGTCAGGATCAAATATCTGGCTGAACAGATGATCCGTTTATCGGGCAAAGAGCCCGGGGAGGATATTGAAATACAGTATATCGGGTTACGCGCAGGTGAAAAACTTCAGGAAGCGCTCTTCTATGACAATGAGGAAAAGGAACAAACCCGGAATGCAAAAATACTGCGCGCAAGACATGCTCCATACGACTGGAACAGGGTTCGTCAATCAATTGATCGGCTGGAACATTCTCTTACCCACGCCGATGATAACGAGATAAGGGCGATTTTGGCTGCCCTGATCTCGGATAACCATGATGAAACTGCCAACGTTCTTGCCGGGACAGTCCGCATGGTCGACGCTTAATGAAGATCAGTAAGGCAGTATTTCCGGTAGCGGGTTTGGGAACACGCACCCTGCCGGCCACAAAAGTTCTGGCCAAGGAGATGTTGCCATTGGTCGATAAGCCTATCATTCAATATGCAGTGGAAGAAGCTGTCGGCGCCGGCATCACAGAGCTGATTTTCGTCACCGCAACGAGTAAAAAAATCATTCAGGATCATTTTCTGTCGCATCCATCTCTGGAACAGGAGTTGGCGAACAGGGGCAAACAGGCATTGCTGGAAAAGGTCAGGAATATTCTGCCGGCAGGCGTTATCTGCCACTTTGTGATACAGCGCGAGCCTTTGGGTTTGGGACATGCCGTGTTGTGCGCTAAGCCACTGATCGGCGACGAACCCTTCGCGGCGCTCCTACCCGATGACCTGGTATATCACCCGGAAACCACCTGTCTGCAGCAGATGATGGAGCTTTACCAAGACCGGAACGCAAGCGTGGTCGCGGTGGAAAACGTGGAGCGCGAGCAGGTCTCCCGCTACGGTATCGTGGAGACGGCCGCGGCGCCGGACGGCGCCGTAAGGATGAAGTCCATCGTGGAAAAACCCGCCCCGGACGACGCGCCTTCGACCCTGGCTGTGGTGGGGCGTTATATCTTCACCCCGGCGATTATGGCGTTGCTGGAAACTACGCATAAGGGCGCTGGCAACGAAATCCAGTTGACCGACGCCGTCGCGGCGCTGCTTGATGTTGAAGATGTGTACCTGTGTGAATTCCGCGGCCGTCGTTACGACTGCGGCTCTATCCTGGGATACATGAAGGCGAACGTGGAATACGCGCTCAGGCACGAGACCATAGGCGCAGAGTTTTCTTCGTACCTGGATAAGCTGGAGCAATATCCAGGCCAGGAACGAAATTGAATCCCGTTCCGTTTCATGAAATGGCTCCCCGGGACGGGCTCGAACCGCCGACCTAGTGATTAACAGTCACCCGCTCTACCGACTGAGCTACCGGGGAATGTGGCAGGAATAACCGTGTCAGGTTATCGCATGCATGATCAAGCCCATAGTCATCGCCATGTTAACGCCCAGCATCCATTTCAGCGCACGGATGTCCGCCTTAATCTCAGCGATGTCTGTTCCAAGCTCAGCAATGTCGGCCTTAGTGGCGACCTGATCATGACCTAATATCGACATTGCAGCTTTTCTTGCTTTTATTTCCGGAACATCGGCGCTTAACAGCGCATCATACAATTCCGTGTTCATCATACCCATGATGTCTCTCCTGATTTTCCGTAGTGATGTTTTCCTGATGTAAGGTTATGGGTTACCCCACATGCACATTATACACACAATATTAACCCAGCGCATCACCCAATCGCTTAATTGCGCTTTCCAGGTTTTCCATGCTGGTCGCATAGGACAGGCGCATGTAGCCTTTTGCGCCGAATGCCGAGCCCGGTACCAGTGCGACTTCCGCCTGTTCCAGCAGGTATTCACCCAGTTCTATGTCGTTGTCGATACCATCCAGCCTGTCGATCACGCGCTGCATATCGGGGAAGCTGTAGAAAGTGCCGTCGGATGGGGTACATGCAACGCCATCAATGGCGTTCAGGCCGGCATGGACGAAATCGTGCCGCTGCCTGAAGATGGCGGTACTTTCGTTGATATAGGTTTGGTCACCATTCAGAGCAGCCAGGGTCGCATGCTGGGAGATGGACGAGGGGTTGGATGTGCTTTGCGACTGGATTTTCTGTGCCGCTTTGACCAGCGCGATCGGGCCGCCCAGGAAACCGATGCGCCAACCGGTCATGGAGTAGGCCTTGGAGACCCCGTTGACCACGACCGTTCTGTCAGCCAACTCCGGGCAGATATTGAGGATGTTCCTGAAACCGTCCTGGCCCCAGAGTATGTGCTCGTAGATATCGTCCGTCAGGATCACGATTTCCGGGTGCTTGACGAGTACCGCTGCGAGTTCTGCCAGTTCCGAATCGGAGTAACTGACGCCGGTCGGGTTTGACGGGCTGTTGATCATGAGCAGCCGCGTGTTGCCGGTAATGGATCGTTCCAGGCGCTTTCCGGTGATCTTGAAGCGTTGTTCGATACCGGCCCGGATCACGACGGGTTCCGCGCCGGCCAGTCTTGCCATGTCCGGGTAGGAGACCCAGTAAGGCGCCGGGATGATCACTTCGTCACCCGGGTTGAGCAGCGCCTGCATCAGGTTGTAGATACTGTGTTTTGCGCCGCAGGACACCAGTACCTGATCAGGTTCGTAATCAAGGTTGTTTTCCCGCCGGAACTTGTCCGCAACGGCCTGCTTGAGTTCGGGCATGCCGCCGACCGCGGTGTATTTTGTCTTGCCGTCCCGGATGGCCTTGATCGCGGCTTCCTTGATGTGTTCAGGTGTGTCGAAATCCGGTTCACCCGCGCTCAGGGCAATAATATCCCTGCCCGCCGCTTTCAGTTCCGCGGCCTTGGCGGTGACTGCGAGGGTGGGGGACGGCTTGATGATTGCGGCGCGTTGCGCCACGCTGTTTTCCATACTGGCATCCTCTCAGAAGCAGTTCATAGTGTAGGAAGCTCTGACTTAAGCAGAGGTTCCTGTATTATAATGCGCAAAATTCAGACTATGACAAAGAAATTTACTCTACAGGCGGACTTTTCTCCGGCGGGCGATCAACCCGAGGCTATAGAACAATTATACCATTCTATATCCAATGGCATTGCGCAGCAGACGCTGCTCGGGGTAACAGGTTCCGGCAAGACCTTTACCATTGCCAACCTGATCGAGAAAATTCAGCGTCCGACGCTGGTCCTGGCGCCGAACAAGACCCTGGCTGCACAGTTGTATGGCGAGATGCGCGAATTCTTCCCGGACAATGCCGTGGAATATTTCGTTTCCTACTACGATTATTACCAACCCGAAGCCTATGTTCCCACTACTGATACGTACATAGAAAAAGACGCATCCATCAACGAACATATAGAACAAATGCGCCTGTCCGCCACCAAGGCCTTGCTGGAACGACCGGATACCATTATCGTCGCCACCGTGTCCGCCATTTTCGGCCTGGGCGACCCCCAGGCCTACCTGAAAATGGTGTTGCACCTGGATCGGGGTGAGAGGATGGAACAGCGCTTCATCCTGCGCCGGCTGGCGGAAATGCAATATACCCGCAACGAGGTGGAACTGCGCCGCGCCACCTACCGGGTGCGGGGCGATATTATCGACATCTATCCGGCGGAATCAGAGCGCGAGGGCATACGGGTGGAGTTGTTTGATGATGAGATCGAATCCATATCGATCTTCGATCCGCTGACCGGTGAGGTATATAAACAGGTTCCGCGCATTACCGTCCATCCCAAGACCCACTATGTTACCGAGCGCCAGATCGTCCTGGACGCTATTGAAGCCATCAAGGAGGAACTGAGCGAGCGCCTGGAACAGTTCCGCAAGACCAACAAGCTGGTCGAATTGCAGCGCCTGGAACAGCGCACCCGTTTCGATCTGGAAATGATGATGGAAATCGGCTATTGCACCGGTATTGAAAACTATTCCCGGCACCTGTCCGGCAGGCGGCCCGGGGAACCGCCGCCGACGCTGTTCGACTACCTGCCCTATAACGCGTTGCTGGTGGTGGATGAGAGCCATGTGACCGTTCCGCAGTTAGGCGCGATGTATCGGGGCGACCGTTCGCGCAAGGAGAACCTGGTGGAATACGGCTTCCGCTTGCCCTGCGCGCTGGATAACCGGCCGTTGCGTTTTGACGAGTTTGAGCATCTGTCGCCGCAGACAGTGTTTGTTTCGGCAACACCGGGACCGTATGAGCGCGAGCGTTCCAGTGAGATCATTGAACAACTCGTGCGGCCGACGGGCCTGGTCGACCCGGGAGTGGAAATACGTCCGGTTGCGACCCAGGTGGATGACCTGTTGTCGGAGATACGATTGCGCGAACAACGCAATGAAAGAACGCTGGTCACCACCCTGACCAAGCGCATGGCGGAAGACCTCACTGACTACCTGGCGGAACATGATGTCAGGGTGCGCTACCTGCATTCCGATGTGGACACGGTGGAGCGCGTCGAGATTATCCGCGACCTGCGCCTGGGGCATTTTGACGTGTTGGTCGGGATCAACCTGTTGCGTGAGGGGCTGGACATGCCGGAAGTGTCGCTGGTGGCGATCCTCGATGCCGACAAAGAGGGTTTTCTGCGTTCCGAGACGACGCTGATCCAGACCATTGGCCGCGCCGCCCGCAATATCAACGGCAAAGCGATCATGTATGCCGATACCGTGACCGGCTCCATTGCGCGCGCGGTCCGCGAAACCGACCGGCGGCGGGAAAAACAACAGCGTTTTAACGAAAGCCACGGTATTACTCCCCAAGGTATCCGCAAAGCGGTCACCGATATTCTGGAAGGCGCGTATTCCGATAGTCGTAGCCAAACACGACGATATGCCAAGGTGGCAGAGCAACATCAAGACTATGCCGGGTTCGACCCTGACTTAGTGGTGAAAAAGATCGAGCAACTCGAACAACAGATGTATCAACACGCACGCGACCTGGAGTTTGAACGCGCCGCGGAATTACGCGATGAGATCGCTCGTATTAAGGAATTCAGCTTGGAAATTGACACGCAGCGAGCCGGATAGAAGCCACCGGTATCAACGCATAATATTGAAAATGCCAGTATCTGTTTTGAACATCTTGGTTACAGTTTTTGCCATCGCAACCTTGATAGTTGTTGTAACTAAGGACCATAGCGGTGAGGGTTTCGATCTGTATGGTGGGGCAGGTCCGGATATCCTGGTAGGAGATCCTGGTGATAACTTAATCTGGGGAGGAGCCGGCGCTGATATCATTGATGGAGGCGCAGGTTTGGACACCTTGGATTACCGTGGGTCGGATGCTGGAGTGACAGTAAATCTAGCCGACAATACTGCTCTGGGCGGTCACGCTGAGGGAGATCGTATCACTGGTATAGAAAAGGTTATTGGTTCAGTTTTTGCAGATATACTCACCGGTGGCAACGGCGCAGATCAGTTATTCGGGAATGGCGGCGCTGACCATTTGGACGGGGGCGAGGGTGATGACCGTCTCTGGGGGAATAAGGGAAATGATGTTCTTATTGGCGGTAAGGGCGCTAATTTACTCTTAGGTGGCGAAGGCAACGACACTTTTGTGATTCGCGCCGGCAACCAACATTTGCAGATCATCCATGACTTTATACACGGCGATGATCGGATTGACCTTGCCGATTTTCCGGGCCTGTCTTTCCAGAGTCTGCTCATATCAGGCAATGCCGATAAGTGCACAATCGCTATGGGCGATGAAGGTAACGGCAGGATCCTGCTTAGAGCGTGCAACATCGATGAGCTTGATCCGACAGACTTTGTGTTCAACTGAAGGTGTGTAAACAGGGTCAGACCTGCCTAAAGAACCTCTGATAAAGTCAGAGTTTCCCTAAGTAACCTCTGAGACTTATTCAGCATAATCTATTGTTGGGGAAGCTCTGAGGTTGTTTGACTCACCGGGGACAATCAGTATCCGGGTCAGTCTCGTCAATCAGGTTATCAACGACGGTCTGCAAGGCTTCCTGCTTGTCCATGCCGCCATTGACCGCTTGCCGGTAAGTCCGCACCTGCCGGTGCGCACTGGTGCCGCGTTCGAGGATGGTACGGGCATGCTCCACCTCGGTTGAGCAGTCCAGGGCCTTGGCGTCCTCTTCCACCAGTCCCAGTATCTCTTCCAGCAACGTCGCGAAGGGAACCGCCTCGCCCCTGCCGAAGTCGATCAAGCCCTCGTCAGGCCCATAGCGCATCGCGCGCCAGCGGTTCTCGGAGACCAGCATGCGCGAATAGGCGCGCCAGCGCTGGTTATCCCTGCGCAGGCGGTACAACATGCGCATGAGGCAGACAGTCAGCGCGGCCAGGCAGGCCGCGTCATCCAGGTCGGTACACACATCCATAATGCGCGTTTCCAGGGTCGGATAACGGGCGCTGGGGCGTAGGTCCCACCAGATCTTACTGGCGTCTTCTATTACACCGGCGGTCTTGATGATGTTCACGTGGCGTTCGTATTCGCCGTAGCTGGAGAACTGCTCGGGAAGGCCGGTGCGCACCAGGGCGTCGAACACCGTCAGGCGATAACACAGCAGGCCAGTGTCATCCCCTTCCCAAAACGGCGAGGAGCAACTCAAGGCCAACAAGTGGGGGAGGAAGTAATTGAACTGATTCATCAGGTCAATGCGCAACTCGTTGTCACCAATGCCTACGTGGACATGCATCCCGCAGATCAGCAGACGTCTGGCCGCGGCCTGCATATCCTGTTCGAGTATGTTGTAGCGCTCTTTTTCCGTGGGCAACTGCTCGTGCCAGTTGCCGAACGGATGAGTGGATGCGGCGATGGGAGCGAGGCCGTAACGGTCAGCGACTTCGATCACCGCGCGTCTCAGTGACGCCAGGTCAGCGCGGGCCTCGGCAATAGTCCGGCACGGACGGGTACCCACCTCGATCTGGGAACGCAGGAATTCCGGAGTAACCCGCCCTCCGCACAGCGCCGCGCACTCATCCACCATGTTGTCAGGCGGATCATTGCACAGGTCGCGTGTCGACTTGTCGACGAGCAGGTACTCTTCCTCAATACCGACGGTGAATTCGGGTTCAGAGATTAGCATTAGGTTTACCTTGGAATCCTGTACAGCGCCTCATCCGCGAGTATATCACTCAAGGCTTCTGCCAGCAGCGCGCTCCAATGCTTAGCGCCGGCGTCATCGGCCAGTAAGTCCTGCCGCAGTTCGAGAGATACATTGGCTACGCCCCTGCCCTCGCCGTGGTGGTCCACCGTGTAATCAGCCGGATGGCGGCCCGAATAGGGTTCATTGTCGCCTACGATCAACTCGGGGTATTGTCTGAGCTTTGCCAGCAGCGGTTGGGCAATACGCGGGTCCTTGTCCCATAATACGCCCAGGTGCCAGGGCCGAACCTGATTTGCGAGCACCGGGGTAAAACTATGCACGCTGATAATGACCGGTACGCATCCCCGCGCAATAAAATCGTCGATCAGGTTGTCAATCGCGCGGTGATAAGGATGGTATAACGCATCGGCGCGGCGCTGCTTCTGCGCGGCGCTGAGGTTTTGATTGCCCGGGATTACGACGCCGTCGCTTACCGGGATGAACGCAGTGGGGTCGTCCAGGTTGCGGTTGAGATCAACCACCAGCCGGGAGTAGTTGGCAGAGAGCAGTGACGCTCCCAGCAACTCCGCAAGCAATTTGGCGGTTGCCCGGCTGCCGATGTCAACCGCGATGTGCTGTTGTAACGCATCCGGGCTCAGCCCCAGTCCTTGCAGGCACGCCGGCACGGCAGCGCCCGCATGATCGGCCACAACCAGGCGCTTCGATGAAGCGCGCCGGTCGATAAACCGGAATGGCTCTGTGTCCGCCGGACCCAACAGCGGCGCGGATGATTGTGTATTCTCCAAAGACCTGGTCATTTGGGCGCATAGTCCTCTATTGTTTGCCACCAATCAAGCCAGCCCGGCAGGGCAAACACATACTTTAGCAACCTCTGAGATTAAGTCAGTGATTCCTTAACTTAATTGTGACTTTATTTTGAACTTACTGTATCATAGATACATTGAATGCTGCGGGCACAGCGGCAGGCATGTCAGCCACAGCATTCACATACAGGCGCGTAGCTCAGTTGGTTAGAGCACTACCTCGACACGGTAGGGGTCGTTGGTTCGAATCCAATCGCGCCTACCAGACATTCACCCCGCGTTTTGTTTTACTCGGGGCGAGTCACAATCCACAACATTGATGATCTCTGACCTGATGAGCATCTGCAGATGCTCGTCGGGTAACATGTGGCCTGTTGTGGGGGCCACCACTGATTGAGCGCGGCCACCTTTCGGAAAACCCGGCTCAAGGAGACAGTATGCCTGTTATTTCCCTGCCTGACGGTAGTCGGCGCAGCTATGACGACCCCTTGCCGGTTCTGGATATTGCCGCAGACATCGGTCCCGGGCTGGCGCGCGCAACCTTGGCCGCCGAAGTGGACGGCAAGCTGGTCGACGCTTCCCAGTTGGTAGATACTGATGCGAGTGTGCGCATCATTACTGCGCGCGACGAACAAGGACTGGAAATACTGCGCCATTCCTGCGCCCACTTGATGGCGCAGGCGGTCAAAGAGTTGTTCCCGGAAGCCCAGGTGACCATCGGTCCCGTCATTGAGGACGGGTTTTATTATGATTTCGCCTTCGAGCGTTCATTCACACCGGATGACTTGGCTGCAATCGAGGATAAAATGCTCGAGTTGGCCCGGCAGGATCTGGATGTCAGTCGCTTTGTCATGGCGCGGGACGAGGCGGTCGCCTTCTTTCGTGGCCAGGGCGAGGAATACAAGGCGCAAATTATCGAATCCATACCCGAGCAAGAGGAATTGTCACTGTATCGGCAGGGCGATTTTGTCGACCTCTGTCGCGGACCCCATGTCCCCAGTACCGGCAGACTGAGCGCTTTCAAACTGACCAAGTTAGCCGGCGCCTACTGGCGCGGCGACTCCCGCAATCAAATGTTGCAGCGTATCTACGGCACCGCATGGCCGGACCGCAAAGCTTTGAAACAATATCTGAAGCGATTGGAAGAGGCGGAGAAACGCGACCATCGTAAGCTGGGACGCAAGCAGGACCTGTTCCATTTCCAGGAAGAGGCGCCGGGACTGGTATTCTGGCACCCCAAGGGTTGGACTCTGTATAACGTGGTCAGGGATCATATCCGCGCTAAATTGGCGGGCAAAGGTTACCAGGAGATCAACACTCCGTTGGCCTTGGACCGCAGCCTGTGGGAAAAATCCGGTCACTGGGACAAGTTTCATGCAGACATGTTCACCACCAGTTCGGAAAACCGCGATTATGCTATCAAGCCGATGAATTGCCCCGGTCACATCCAGGTGTACAATCAGGGGCTCAAAAGCTATCGGGACTTGCCGCTGCGCTTTGCGGAATTCGGTTCCTGCCACCGCAACGAAGCCTCGGGGACTTTACACGGCCTGATGCGGGTCAGGGGATTTACCCAGGACGACGCCCACATCTTCTGCACCGAAGACCAGATTCAGTCCGAGGTTTCTGACTTTATCGATCTGTTGTTCGAAGTCTACCGCGATTTCGGTTTCTCTGATGTGATCATGAAGTTGTCAACCCGCCCGGAAAACCGGGTGGGAGATGATTCGATCTGGGACAAAGCCGAGCAGGCCTTGGAGCAGGCGCTCACGGACAAGGGAGTGGACTGGGACCTGCAACCGGGAGAAGGCGCGTTCTACGGGCCCAAGATCGATTTTTCCCTCAAAGACAGCATCGGCCGGGTATGGCAATGCGGGACTATCCAGGCGGATTTTTCCATGCCGGGACGGCTGGACGCACAATACATAGATGACAATAATGAGAAACAAACGCCTGTCATGCTACACCGGGCTATCCTGGGTTCACTGGAACGCTTCATAGGCATTCTCATTGAGCATTACGCGGGCTCGTTCCCGCTCTGGTTGGCGCCGGTTCAGATCGTGGTCTCCTCAATTACCCAAAATCAGGCGGACTATGCGCGCTCTGTGGCGCAAACCATTCAGGAGTATGGTTTTCGCACAAATACGGACTTGAGAAATGAAACGATCAACCTTAAAATCCGCCAGCACACGTTGCAGCGTGTGCCTTACCAGTTGATAATCGGCGCGCGCGAGCAGGAAAATGAGACCGTGGCAGTTCGCACGCGTGACGGTAAGGACCTTGGTGTGCTACCATTAAATACTTTTATCGATCAAGCGCGGAAAGAGATATGATCAGGCGCGGCATCACTGATTAATGACACAGACAAGCCTGTGACAAGATACGGAGGAATAACGAATCGCCATTAAGAAACAGAATCGCGTGAATGAAGAAATAACGGCCGTCGAGGTAAGATTGATCGGTCCGCAGGGCGGGCAGGTCGGTATCGTCGGCTTGGATGACGCCTTGCGACAGGCAGATGATGAGGAACTCGACCTGGTCGAGATTGTGCCCAATGCGGAGCCTCCCGTTTGCAGGATCATGGACTTCGGTAAGTTCCTGTTTGAACAAAACAAGAAAAAGCACGCTGCAAAGAAGAAACAGAAGCAGATCCACGTCAAGGAAGTGAAGTTCAGACCAGGCACTGACGATGGCGATTATCAGGTAAAGTTGAGGAACATCATGCGTTTTGTGCAAAACGGTGACAAGGTTAAAGTGACTTTGCGTTTCCGTGGCCGCGAGATGGCTCACCAGGAACTTGGCAGCAAGATGCTGGACCGGATAGAAACGGATATGGAGCAAAGCGCGGAAGTGGAGCAAAAAGCAAAACTCGAAGGCCGCCAGATGGTAATGATACTGGCGCCGAAACGGTAAACAAATTATGCCTAAATTAAAAACCAATCGTGGCGCAGCCAAGCGCTTTACCAAGACCGCGTCGGGCCGGTACAAACACCGGCAGTCCCATCGCAGCCATATCCTGACGAAAAAAAGCGCAAAACGGATCAGGAAGTTGCGTCACATGCAGTTGATTAACAAAAGTGACGAGAAGGCGCTGGCGCAGTTGTTACCGTACAGTTGAGGAATTTCAGTCATGCCGAGAGTAAAACGGGGCGTTACAGCACGCGCCAGACATAAAAAAGTCATCCAACAGGCCAAAGGTTACCGCGGGCGCCGCAAAAACGTCTACCGGGTAGCCAAACAAGCGGTCACAAAAGCCGGCCAATATGCTTACCGGGACCGGCGTCAGCGTAAACGGCAGTTTCGTGCGCTCTGGATTACCCGCATCAATGCGGCTGCCAGGGAGCATGGCCTGTCCTATAGCCGATTCATGGATGGGTTGCACAAGGCGGATATCCAGATTGATCGCAAAGTGCTGGCGGAACTCGCGGTCAACGACAAGCACGCATTTTTGCAACTGGCGGAGCAGGCCAGGCAGAATATCTGACTGGAAGAGGGTGTAGCCACTTCAATTTGTCATGTCCGATCTCAGGGATTTGCTTGCACGGGCGCTGGATGAGGTCGCGGGGGCCACAGATGAGCGCCGCTTGGATGCCGCGCGCATCCGTTACCTTGGAAAAAAGGGCGAGCTCACGCAGCAGTTGAAGCGCCTGGGGAGTCTGTCTGCCGCAGACAGGCCTGCTGCTGGCCAGGCAATCAACCAGGCCAAGCAACAACTCCAGGAAGCGCTGGATCGGCGCGGGACGGAACTACAGCAGGAGCAACTGGCGCAACGGCTTGCCCGGGAACGCATCGATATCACCTTGCCGGGACGAGGCCAGCGCAATGGCGGGTTGCATCCGGTCACATTGACCCTGCGTGAAATTGAACGCCTATTCGTGGAAACCGGGTATACCGTCGCGGATGGTCCCGAGATCGAGGATGATTATCACAATTTTGCCGCGCTGAATATCCCGGAACATCACCCGGCCCGGGCTATGCACGACACCTTCTATTGTAATGTGGACCTGCTGTTGCGCACGCACACTTCAAACGTTCAGATCCGTTATATGAATGAACACCGGCCGCCGCTACGGGTCATTGCGCCGGGTCGGGTCTACCGCTGTGATTCCGACATGACGCATACGCCCATGTTTCACCAGGTGGAAGGCATATTGGTTGATGAAGGCATTACCTTCGCTCACTTGAAGGGCGTGCTGGAAGACTTCGCGCAGCATATTTTCGGCGCGGATGTCAGCACCCGCTTCCGGCCTTCCTACTTCCCGTTTACCGAACCGTCCGCAGAGGTGGATATTATGGGCGATAATGGCTGGCTCGAGATCCTGGGTTGCGGCATGGTGCACCCGACGGTACTGGAAAACGTGGGAATCGACAGTCGCAAATATTCCGGATTTGCCTTCGGCATGGGGGTCGAACGAATCGCGATGTTGCGCTACGGTATCAATGATATCCGTATGTTCTTCGATAATGACCTGCGTTTCCTGCGCCAGTTTAATTAGACTGTATTGCCCATGAAATTCAGCGAACAATGGTTGCGCGAGTGGGTGAACCCGCCGATATCGACCGAGACCCTCGCGGACCAGTTGACCATGGCGGGCATGGAGGTCGAAGATGTGGTGGCCGCGGCGCCGCCGCTGGATGACGTGGTGGTGGCCAGGGTAGAGCAGGTTACCGCACATCCTGACGCAGACAAGCTCTCAGTCTGTACGGTAAAAAAAGACGCGGGCGCGCCGGTAACTGTGGTGACCGGCGCGCCGGGCGTACAGCCCGGGCGTTGTTATGCGTACGCGGGGGTCGGCGCGCGCTTGCCTGGTTCCGTTGTGATCAAGGAGACGAAGATCCGTGGTGTAACCTCTGCGGGCATGCTTTGCTCCGCGGCGGAGTTGCAGTTATCGGATGACGCGGATGAATTGTTTCTGCTTGCCGATGATGCCGAACCCGGCGCCGCGCTGGCTGCTGCGATGCAACTCGATGACCGGGTGTTTGACATCGGCCTGACGCCGAACCGGGGTGACTGCCTGAGCATACAGGGTATAGCCCGGGAAGTTGCGGTGATTAACGGGATGCAGCTTGATAACTTGCCGGACGATACGCCTGTTGCGGCAGTTCATGAACAGGTTCGGAACGTAAGCCTGGACGCCCCTGACGCTTGTCCGCGCTACTTGGGGCGTATCATCACGAACATCGATATGACGTGTCCCAGCCCGTTGTGGTTGCGGGAAAAACTGCGCCGCTGCGGACTGCGCAGCCTGAACGCGGTGGTTGATGTCACCAATTACGTGATGCTGGAACTGGGGCAACCCCTGCATGCTTTTGACAACGACCGGTTGAACGGCGCGATAGCGGTGCGCTTTGCCGCCGAGGGCGAGGAAATCACGTTGCTCGATGGCGAAACTCACCCGATGCCGGCCTCGACCCTGGTCATTGCCGATGCGGCGCGCGCGCTGGCCATGGCCGGGGTGATGGGTGGGCTGGATTCAGCCGTCAGCGCCACGACCCGGCGCCTGTTCCTGGAGAGCGCTTTTTTTGACCCGCTCGTCGTTGCCGGCCGGGCACGGCAGTTCGGCATGCACACGGACGCGTCCCACCGGTTTGAGCGCGGTGTGGATTTCAGTTTGCAACGGCGCGCGCTGGAACGCGCGACGCGTCTGCTCCTGGATATTTGCGGCGGCGAACCAGGCCCGGTGATCGAGGCGCTGGCGCAGCAGGCATTGCCGCAGCGGCAGGCCGTCGGGATGCGTCCGGCGGCCGCCGCGGAGTTGCTGGGCGAAGCCATAAGCATGGAGACCTGCACCGATATCCTCACGCGCCTGGGCCTGGAGCCGGCGACTGATGACGCCGCGGCTGGTTGCCGCCGGTTTAACGTGCCCCCACACCGTTTTGATATCAGCCTGGAGGCGGACCTGGTGGAAGAGGTTGCTCGCATCTACGGCTATCGGAATATCAATAGCGCGTTGCCGCCGGCGCGCCTCGGCATGCGTCGGCCCGGGTTTCGTGATCGTATCGATTCCATGCGCCAGGCGCTGGTGGGCCGCGGCTACCAGGAGGCGATTACCTACAGTTTTGTCAGCCACGATCTGCAATCCCGATTGTTTCCTGATACTGTCAGCATTGCCTTGTTGAATGCCATTTCCGTTGATATGGAGCGCATGCGTGTCAGCCTGTGGCCGGGCCTGTTAGGAGCATTGCGGTATAATCTCAACCGCCGGCAGGCGCGCGTGCGCCTGTTTGAAACCGGTAAGGTGTTCAGCGCTGACGGCGCTGTCCGGCAGTCGCTTGCGCTAAGCGGACTGAGCTATGGCGCGACAGAGCCGGAACAATGGAGCCAGGAGAGCGCGGCCGGTGATTTCTACGATATCAAGTCTGACGTGGAATCGGTTATATCCGCTTGTTGCGGCCAGGCTGCGCCGGAATACATGCCTGCCGTCGTGCCGGCGCTGCATCATGGCAAGGCCGCTCGGATTATTGTCGGCGACCAGCCCATTGGCCTGATAGGAGCGCTACACCCGGCCATACAGGATGTGCTGGAAATAGAAACCGAAGTCTGCCTATTCGAGTTGTGCCTGGATAAAATGCCGGAAACAAACCAGGTGAAATATAAGCCGGTGTCGAAGTTCCCTGTCGTGAAACGTGACCTGTCTATACTGGTAGACGAGGATATTCCTATCGTCAACCTTTTAAACAACGTAAGCGGGACAAATTTGAACGTTGAGCTTGATTCCTCTGCGCGAGAGTCCAAGGCGCCTGGTTTGGCAAAGTTCCTGGCAGACCTGGAGTTGGTGGATGTTTACCAGGGGCTCCCGGTTCCGAAGGGAAAAAAAAGTGTCACATTGGGCTTGACGTTTCAACGATTATCGGACACTCTTATACATGAACATGTGGATAGCATGATGTCTCAGATACTGGATTCTCTTTATAGAGAATTTGACGCACAGTTGAGGGAATAAGAATGGCAGCATTGACTAAAGCGGACATGGCCGAAAGGCTCCATCATCAGGATGGTCTGAACAAGCGCGAGGCTAAGGAAATAGTGGAAATGTTTTTTGAGGAGATACGTTCCGCGCTGGAAACCGGGAATCAGGTCAAGCTTTCCGGCTTTGGTAACTTTGAACTACGAAACAAAAAACAGCGGCCGGGTCGCAATCCGAAGACTGGGAAGGAAGTCCCTATCAGCGCGCGTCGTGTGGTAACGTTTCGCCCCGGACAAAAACTGAAAGCGAGAGTGGAGGCCTATGCTGGAACCGGCGCTGAATAGTGAATTGCCTGCAATTCCAAGCAAAAGGTATTTCACAATTGGTGAAGTCAGCGAGTTATGCTTGGTCAAGCCGCATGTATTGCGTTATTGGGAGCAGGAGTTCCCCCAACTAAAACCCCTTAAACGGCGTGGCAACAGGCGTTATTATCAAAGACAGGATGTGATATTAATCAGACAAATCCGGAGTCTGCTCTATGAGCATGGGTTTACCATCAGCGGCGCCAAGCAGCGGCTGTCCGGAGATGAAGCTCGGGAAGATTCCAACCAGAGCCAGCAGATTATTCGTCAATTGTGTGTTGAACTGGAAAAAGTCAGAGATCTGTTGCGGCGTTGACTGCTTGCTGACGGCATTCTGTTCATTATCTTATTACCCTTTCCTGAAGCGGATTTGGACATCCGAAGGATGCCCGAAGGGTGTGCGCCACGGAAGGCGCTCTGAAAAGTTGAGGATGGACTTGTTCAGAGCTTCCCTAAAATTATCGGCCGGGGCGTGGCGCAGTCTGGTAGCGCACTGCAATGGGGTTGCAGGGGTCGGAGGTTCAAATCCTCTCGCCCCGACCATTATCAAAACGTCTGGCTCGCATCGCTTGCTAATGCGGGTCAGCCAGGATAACTTTCATTGTTGAAACCATCGACTGTCTTGCTGGTTTGTTTGAGTCTGCTTGCAGGAGGGTGCGGCAGCGAGAAAACCGCGCTGCAGGCTTTTGAAGCCGGCGATTACGCGAGCGCATACAAACTCTTCAGGCCTTTGGCAGATTCCGGCGACCTTACGGCCCAGAATTATCTGGGAACTCTTTTTTATCTGGGGCTGGGTGTAGAACGTGATTGGAGCCAGGCCCTGAACTGGTATGAAAAAGCGGCAACACAGGGTGACCCCGGAGCGCAACTCAACTATGGATTGATGCTCCAAAACGGCAATGGAGTAGCCCCGGATATCGGCGCGGCTTTCATGTGGTACTATGCTTCCTATCGGCAGGGTAATATGATTGCCAGGCGTTACCTGGATTCTCTGGCTGATGATAATCTGCTGAGTCCTAACCAGATCGACTATGCCAAGCTCCGGGCAAGAAAATATATCGTCAACACCGTCGTGGCGGAGCAAGGCACAGAGGGCAGTTTGTTTCGAAACCGGCTGCAACCAGGAAACCATTCCGGTAATCAGTGATGTGTGGCATCGTCGGCGCGGTGGCGGGGAGGGATGTAACGCCCATCCTCCTCGAAGGGCTCCGGAGACTGGAGTACCGCGGTTATGATTCTGCCGGGGTTGTTGTGCTCAATAATGCCTCGGGTTTCGACCGGGTCAGGGTCCAGGGCAAGGTCAAAGAACTTACCCAATCGGTTGCCGCTGCGTCCCTGACCGGCAATGCCGGCCTTGCGCATACCCGCTGGGCCACCCACGGCCGTCCCAGCGTGCATAATGCCCACCCACACATCTGCAAAGATGAAATCGCTGTGGTGCATAACGGCATAATTGAGAATCATGACGCCTTGCGAAAGGAACAGATAGGCGCTGGTTACACGTTTGCGTCAGAAACGGATACGGAGGTAATCGTCAACCAGATCCATCATCACTTGCAGTGCGGCAATACCTTGCTACAAGCGGTAAAAGCTACCGTTGCGGAACTGCAAGGCACCTACGCGCTGGGTGTGATAGACAAGAACCGCCCGGAGCGGCTGGTGGCCGCCAGGAAAGGCAGTCCTCTGGTCATCGGCATAGGCATCCGTGAACATTTTATTTCTTCCGATATCTTTGCCTTGTTGCCGGTTACCCGACAGTTCATCGTTATGGAAGAAGGCGATCTTGCCGAGATTGACCGTGACCAGGTCCTTATCCTTGACCGGCTCGGCAACCGGGTTGAGAGGCTGCGGATTACATCGGAAATTTCGTCGGACAGCACGGACAAGGCCGGTTACCGTCATTATATGGCCAAGGAAATATTGACTCAGCCCGCGGCAGTCGCCGACACCCTTGAGGGTAGGATTGAGAATGGCGCAATTATCGAGTCTGAGTTCGGGGTATCTGCGCCGGCGCTGTTCGACCGGGTGGAAAACGTTCATATCATTGCCTGTGGCAGCAGTTACCATGCAGGCCTGGTAGCCAGGTACTGGCTGGAGTCGGAAGGCATACAATGCAGTGTGGACATTGCCAGCGAATACCGTTATCGCGACACCGTGGCGCCGCCTAATACCCTGTTTCTGACGATTTCCCAATCGGGCGAAACCCTGGATGTGTTGGAGGCCGTGCGCCAGGCCGCCGCCAGGCCTTATCTTGCCAGCCTTGCCATCTGTAATGTTCCGGAAAGTTCATTGACCCGCGAAGCGGAACTGATTTTTTTTACCCGCGCCGGGATAGAAATCGGTGTTGCTTCGACCAAGACATTTACCACCCAGTTGGTTGCCCTGTATATCCTGGTGATTGCGCTGGCTCGGCGGCGCGGTCTGGACAAACAGAAGGAAGCGCAGCGGGTCAATCTGTTACAGAGATTGCCCGGCCAGATTAACCAGATGTTGGAACTGGATGAGCAGTTGGAACAACTGGCCGAGGAGTTCATTCACAAGCAGCATACGCTATTCGTAGGCAGGGGAACGATGCTGCCGATCGCCATGGAAGGCGCATTGAAACTGAAGGAAATTTCCTATATTCACGCGGAAGCCTACGCGGCCGGAGAACTGAAACACGGCCCTCTGGCGCTGATTGATAATGAAATGCCGGTGATTGCCGTGGCGCCGAATAACAGCTTGCTGGGAAAGCTGAACTCCAATTTACAGGAAGCCCGCGCGCGCGGCGCCAAACTATATGTTTTTTCAGACGCCGAGTTGTCTATGGAAGTAAGCGCCGCCCTCAAAGTCGTGCGCTTGCCCGCAGTAGAGAACAGTATTGCGCCGATAGTCTATAACGTGCCTTTGCAATTGCTTTCCTACCATGTCGCCGTGCTCAAGGGCGCGGATGTAGACCAGCCGAGAAACCTGGCCAAGTCTGTTACCGTTGAATGAATTGCCGGCTAACGCAGTAACGCTTGCACTTCACGTGACAATTGTTCGTCTGCGCCTCGAATCCATTCAAACAACACGGACTCTGAGTCGCAGATGATAATTCCTGCTCTACCCAGGCGCCGCAGCGCGGTTTCGTAGTTTTCCCTTTGCCGGGAACAGACCGCATCTGCTACCACGAACACCACGTATCCCCGATTATGCAGGTCCAGCGCCGTTTGCAAGATACAAACATGGGCTTCCATGCCCACCAAGATGGCCTGTTTTCTGTTGGTGGAGGTCAAATCCTCGGCCAAGTTATTGGCGCCCAGGCAGGAAAAAGTGGTTTTATTATAAAGATTGGCTGCCTGCGGCAACAGTTTATGAATTTCAGGCTCCATAATGCCCAACTCCTCGGGCGACCGTTCTGTAGCAAATATCGGCAGCGCCAGCCTGATAGCTGTATTAATCAGTAAGCTCGTATTGCGCTGCAGCCTGGCCAGGACTTTGATGGGCATCACTGCGGTCAGTTCAGTCTGGATGTCGATAACCAGCAATACAGAATTCCCCGCATCACAAAGAGAGGTATAATTTTCAACTGCGGTTCGCATGGTTTGTTAATCCAGCATGCCGGTTACAGGAAACAGCTTCCCCATCAATTTAACCATCGATTTACCTGGAACAGGTCTTCCTCGGACAGGCTGCCCGAGGCCTGTTTCAGGCGCAACGTATCCAGCAGGTAGTCATAACGCGCCCGAGCGTAGTCCCGTCTGGCCTGGGACGTGGCGCGTTCCGCCGCGACGACGTCCACTGCAGTGCGAGTGCCCACATCAAAACCGGCCTCCGTGGCTTGCAACGCAGTCTCACTGGAGACCACGGCCTGCTTTAATGCGTTGACCTTGCTGATCCCCGAGATCACGCCCAGGTAAGCCTGGCGTGTCAGCCGCTGGGCATGTCTGCGCGCTTGTTCCAACCGTTCCAGCTCTGCGTTCAGGCGTTCATGGGTCTCCCTGACACGCGAGCTGACATAGCCTCCTTGGAATATAGGGACGCGCAATTGCACCCCCACCGAAGAGGTCGTGCTTTCAACTGAGCCGAAACGGCCACCGGTTTCATCCAGGCTGTGGCGGGCAACCATGTCGAGTGTGGGCAGGTGGCCTGCCTGCTGGCGTTTGATTTCCCGGCGCGCGTTATTCACTGCGTGTTGCGCGGCAAGCACATCCAGGTTTTGTTCCAGCGCGGCGCCGGTCCAGGCTTCGATCTGCTCCGGTTCAGGCGCTAGCAAGGGCATGGTTTCCCCAAGGGGAGCCAAATCGGAAAAATAGGCGCCGGTAATCTCGCGCAAGGCTTCCTGGGTATTATCAACGTTGTTTCTTGCCTCAATTTCCGCGGCAAATGCCCGATCGTAACCGGCCTGTGCTTCCTGTACGTCTGTGATGGCGGTCAAACCTACGTCAAACCGTTGTTGCGCCTGGTCCAGTTGCCGACTCAGAGATTTTTTTTCGGCTTCGGCAAATCCCAGGTTGTCGTAGGCAGCCAGCGCCTCAAAATAAGCCGCGCCGGCGCGTAATATCAGGTCCTGTTCGGCTGCAATCAATTCCGCATCGGCCTGTTGTATCTGGTTGTCTGCTTGCAGGTAGCGGATAATCCGATCGCCCCGAAACAGGGGTTGGACCAGATCCAGGCTATAGCCGTGACTGCCGAAACTGACTTTGCCTTGCTGGCCGATGGGATTGAAAATGCTGTCAATCTCCTGTTCATTGGTGAACGCGTTGGCGTTGAATGACAGGGATGGCAACAGTTGCGCCAAGGCCTGCGGCCGCTGTTCAAGGATCGCCCGTTTGGTTGCGGCAACCTGCCGGTATTGTGGATCGCTGTCCAGGGCGCGCCGATAGATTTCCAGCAAATCCACTGCGCCGGCGAACTCCGCGCAGGTCATCAGGAGCAAGACAGACAAGACTTTCTGGAAAGCCGTTTTGATTTGTTTCACTTTCAATCCGGATTTCAGTTTACTGCGTGATGCGGTGTTTCAATACCTGGGCATATCGTTATCGACGCGCTCAGCCCATGCGTCCAGTCCGCCTTCCAGGTTTACAATCTCCTTAAACCCCGATGCTTCGAGGGCAGCGCTTGCGTCCAGGCTGCGCATGCCGAAATGACAGAGGACGACGGTTTTTGTTTCCCGGTTCAGTTCATTCGAGCGTTGCGGGATTTCGTTCATGGGAATATTAACGGAACCGGGCAGGCGGCAGATTTCAAATTCCCAAGGGTCGCGCACATCAAGCAGGACAATCTTATCCCACTCAGGCTGTAACGCCGCCAGTTGTTCCACTGTGATAGTTTGCATGTATCGCCTGTTCCGCTTAGTTTTTTGCTATTATAACCTATAGTCCGGATTTCTCACCAGGTGATGCGATGGTCGCACAGGATTTTTTACACCAGCGGGCGCCTGCGACCGAAGGCATAGCCGTAGCCCTGGCTGAGGAAGCGCGTGCCCGCTGGCGTAAAAAAGACCAGCGAAGACGCATCAAGCGCAGTCTGTAATGTTGGAAAGTATGATAATTACTAAAATTGATTAACAGCAAATAATGTTGCTGGCAGCAACAAGCGGCCCGGTGAGAAATCCGGGCTGGCATAAGTCTGAGGAACGTCCGTCCATGAGCGCTAATCCAGAACTACAATATCCCGATACCGACCGGCAGCGCGCTGAGCGCCAACCGTCAGTTGACGCCAAGGCAGTCCAGCCTTTTCCGAATTCAAGAAAAATACATGTGCGGGGAAGCCGGGACGATATCCGCGTGCCCATGCGGGAAATCCGCTGCGGCGATACGCTGACTTCCGCGGGCGCGGAAAAAAATCCTCCCGTCACGGTGTACGACACTTCCGGTCCTTATACCGACCCGGCTGTGTCCATCGATATCCGCCGCGGACTGGATGGAGTCCGGGATAACTGGATTAACGAACGAGGCGATAGTGAGCAACTGGATGATCTGTCTTCCATGTACGGCCGCGGGCGGGTCAATGATGGCAAGCTGGCAGCGTTGCGCTTTGCGCCGCGCAGATTGCCGCGGCGCGCGCGTGCGGGCGCTAATGTGACACAAATGCATTATGCAAAACAAGGGATTATCACGCCAGAGATGGAATTTATCGCGATCCGGGAAAATCAGCGCCTGGGCGACTATCGCGACCAGGGACTGTTGAAACGCCATCCGGGCCAACCCATGGGCGCACGCCTGCCTGCTGAAATCACGCCCGAATTTGTCCGTGCCGAGGTGGCGGCCGGGCGCGCTATTATCCCCGCCAATATCAATCATCCGGAAGTTGAGCCAATGATTATAGGCCGCAATTTCCTGGTCAAGGTGAACGCGAATATCGGCAATTCGGCGCTGACTTCATCCATCGGCGAAGAAGTTGAAAAGATGACTTGGGCAATTCGCTGGGGAGCCGACACGGTCATGGATTTGTCCACCGGTAAGTATATCCACGAGACCCGCGAATGGATTATCAGGAATTCGCCTGTTCCCATCGGCGCTGTGCCCATCTACCAGGCTTTGGAAAAAGTGGATGGCAAGGCGGAGGAATTAACCTGGGATATCTACCGCGATACCTTGATCGAGCAGGCAGAACAAGGCGTGGACTATTTTACCATCCACGCCGGAGTCCGCCTTGCTTATGTCCCGTTGACCGCGCAGCGGGTTACCGGCATCGTTTCCCGTGGCGGTTCGATCATGGCGAAATGGTGTCTGGCGCATCACCGGGAAAATTTCCTCTACACCCGTTTTGAGGAAATATGCGAGATCATGAAATCCTACGATGTATCCTTCTCACTGGGAGACGGATTGCGTCCGGGCTGCATAGCCGATGCTTGTGACGCCGCTCAATATTCGGAACTGGAAACCCTTGGGGAACTGACGCAGACAGCTTGGCAGCACGATGTGCAGGTGATGATTGAAGGGCCGGGGCATGTGCCTATGCACTTGATTCGGGAAAACGTGGAGAAAGAATTGAAAAGTTGCGCCGAGGCGCCGTTTTATACCCTGGGTCCACTGACAACCGATATCGCCCCCGGATATGACCATATTACTTCGGCGATTGGCGCGGCCACGATAGGTTGGCACGGTACGGCCATGCTGTGTTATGTTACCCCTAAAGAGCACCTGGGCCTGCCCGACAAGGACGATGTCAAGGATGGAATTATCGCATACAAAATTGCCGCCCATGCAGCCGATCTGGCCAAGGGTCATCCGGCTGCGCAGATCAGAGACAATGCCTTGTCCAAGGCGCGCTTCGAATTCCGTTGGGAGGACCAGTTCAACCTGTCGCTGGACCCGGATAAGGCCAGGGAGTTCCATGATAAGACTTTGCCCAAACAAGCCCACAAGGTCGCGCATTTCTGTTCCATGTGCGGGCCGAATTTCTGTTCCATGAAAATAACCCAGGATGTGCGCGCGTACGCAGAGCAACAGGGACTGGAGAACATGGATGAGGTTATCACAAAAGGCCTCGATGACAAGGCGCAGGAATTCAGCCGTCATGGCGGAGAGATTTATAACAGGATATGAGAACAGGGACGTAGTGGTTGACTTCCAGTCATTGATTGCCGCCGCGCCTGATCCTGAAGCTGCGGCGCTCAGGCTCGACAGGATGCGGCAGGATGCTGAACTGCGCGAGGAGATGGATCGGCTGCCGGCCTCCCTGGCGGTGGAACTCGTCAATATCATCGGTTATTCAAACTTCCTGTTCAATTATATCTGCCGGCATCCGCGCGCCATTCGGCTGCTGGGCGAGCCCTGTGAAATCAATCCGGCGCAAATGGACGGGATCCATGATGCTGAGGCTTTGCGCCGCTTCAAGTACGAACAACTGTTTAAGATAACCTGGATGGACCTGTCCGGCAGCTATCCTTATGAAATCGTGCTGGACAGGTTGAGTCTACTGGCCGATTTGATTCTCAACAAAGCTTTTGCCCTGAGCTTCAGCGGCGATGACGGCCACGCACTCAGGCAACATGTCTGCATCTTTGCCTTGGGAAAACTGGGCGCGGGAGAACTGAATTACAGTTCCGATGTCGACCTTATATTCGCCTGCAGCAACCATGATGAAGGCAGTGGAGTGAATTCTCATACATTGCAGGGGGCATTGACAAAAGGACTCCGTTCGTTCACCCGGATACTGGAAGAGACTACCCGCAGCGGTTTTTTATATCGGGTCGATCTGAAACTCCGGCCTTGGGGGAAGAGCGGCCCGCTGTTTCTGAGCGTGGATCAAACGGAGAATTATTATCAGACCAGCAATGAGGCATGGGAGAGGTTGACCTGGCTGCGCGCTCGATGTGTCGCGGGCAATGCGGAACTTGGCCGGGAGCTCCTGGCCAGGCTGCGCCCGTTCGTGTTCATACGCTCGATGAGCAGCGCAGACCTGGAGCGGTTTATTGACATCAAGGGAGAAATGGCCAGGGTGCGGGCGCGGTCTGGCCAGTGGCATGTCAAACTCGGCCGGGGAGGCATCAGGGATATCGAGTTTTTCGTGCAGATACTGCAATTGGTCAGCGCCGCCAGGCACGCCGAATTGCGCACGACCAATACCCTGGCGGCGTTGGAGAGCTTGCGCAAACTGAATTTTATAGGACGCGAAGAAGAACTGGAAATCAGAGAGGCCTACCTGTTCCTGCGGCGTCTTGAGAATCGCCTGCAGATGGTGGATGAAAAACAGACACACGCGCTGCCGGATGAGGTTGCAAGCAGGATCAGAGTGGCGCGCTCCCTGAAAATGGAAGGCCGGACCGACCAGGAGGTTCTGGCGAGTTTCGAGCAGCGCCTTGCCGCACACCGCAAAATTGCCGAGAAATTTTTTGAAAAAATCCTGCCGGAGGCGGAAACAGACCAAGAGCAAGCGGGCAGGGCGTCCCAGGTCAGCTACGCCGGCGCCTGGAACAAGGTGCAGGCGGAAGTCAGCCTGACCCGATGGATTGAATTGTGTGAGCGGGAACAATGGGGCGATAAACCGGCGGATAAGGCGCTGCTGGTCAACATTTTCGGCGCCAGTTGGTATTTCACCCGGTACATTTTCTTTCGCGGCATCGAAATTGCCGATTTAATCGATCATTACCAGGACAAACCGATCACCCCCGACGAGATAATGCGCACCTTCCAGGTTGGCGCGTTCAAGCTGGATCTGGAGCACGAGTTAAATGTATTGTCATCGATCAAAAACCAGTGGATGTTGTTGTTTCTGATCCGTTTTCTGCAGGGAGACATGGCGCTTGCAGAAGTGGAAAAAAACCTTACCCTGCTGGCTGAATGTGTTTTCCAGGCCATGGTCAGGCAAATGTCCCGGGCCAACAGTAAACTGTTCGACAATGTGGCCGTGCTGGGCATGGGCAGGATGGCCGGCTATGAGATGATCTTCGGTTCCGACCTTGACCTGATATTTCTGTATCGGCCGGAATCTGCGGGAGACTCCAGCCAGGTCGCGCGCGAACTCCAGACTATGATTCGCCACCTGGCCCGAATATCGCCGTCCGGCCTGCTCTACGAAGTGGACATGCGTCTGCGTCCCCACGGCACATCAGGCTCGCTGATCACACAGGTGGATTCGTTCATCGATTATCATCGTTCCGACCGGGCTGTCTGGGAACGCCAGATGATGACTCGCTGCCGGCCCATCTATGACCCGCACGACATGGGATTGGATGCGTTGCAAGCGATCTCCGCGTCCATCTACGGCGACTACGACGCTGAAATATTGCGGGACGAGATCGTGAAAATGCGCGAACTGATAGAGGAGACCCTGGGCAGCCCGCGTAACAAGCATGAGCTTAAGCGGGGCAGGGGCGGGATCATGGATATTGATTTCATCACACATTTTTTGCAACTTCTCCACGGCAAAAACCATGTGGAATTACAGACTACCAGCGCCAGGTCCGCATTAAAAAGCCTGTCCAAATTGAACTATATTACCGCTGAGCGAGCGCAATTTTTGCTGAAAGCCTATGATTTTCTGAAGCAGGCGGAAATCTGCATGCGCCTGATAGATCTGAAGCCCAGCAGCACGATACCCGCCGACCCTGAACAGAACGCGGTTTTGTCCAGGGGTATGGGCTTCGCGGAAGGCCAGACCGAGGAGTTCATGGCGGAATTTCTTGAGATCAGGGAAAACGTCAGAGACACATTTATTGAGATCGTCGGGGCGCCGGATACAGTAGCCAATTGATAGCGCGCCAGGATAGGCGGTAAAACAAAAGTATGTGTTTGCCTTCGATAAAACATGGCGCCAGGATCACTGGTAGAGTAGTACCATATCCACCGATAACAAGGTATACTGCCGTAAAATGGCTCTGGCATGTGCCAATAGTTCCATGCAATCGTGGTGAGCAGTTCACTGATCATGGCGGGGTGTGTATCCGGCATGCCGGTATATAAACAATCTTATGCAAAACTCAAATAACAAAAAATGGCACGGGCCTCCTGCCCGTGGTCTTTATGATCCCGCGACGGAACATGATTCCTGTGGTGTGGGCTTCGTGGTGGATATCAAGGGGCGCAAATCCCACAAGATTGTGGAAAATGCCCTGACCATCCTGAAGAACCTGCTGCATCGCGGCGCCTGCGGTTGCGAAGTGAATACCGGCGACGGCGTCGGTATGCTGATCCAGAAACCGCACAAGTTCTTCCTGCGGGTGTGTGAAGAAGTGGGTGTCAGCCTGCCGGAGACGGAATGGTATGGCGCCGGCCTGGTGTTCCTGCCGCGTGACCCGGCCCAGTCGGAACAGTGCCGGCTGGTGTTCGAACGCATTGTCGAGGAAGAAGGCCAGGCCGTGCTCGGCTGGCGCGATGTGCCTACCGATGATTCACTGCTGGGGCCTACCGCGCTGGAAGGCGAACCTGCGTTCAAGCAGGTATTTATCGGGCGCGCTGATTCAGTTCCCGACGCAGCGGCGTTTGAAAGAAAACTGTACGTCATCCGCAAACGGGTGGAACACGCGATCTGGAATTCGGACCTGGAACAGCAGGACTTGTTCTATGTTCCGTCCCTGTCCTGGCGCACCTTTGTCTACAAGGGCATGCTCACCGGTTCCCAGTTCGAACCGATGTTTCCCGAGCTTTCCAGTCCGGATATTGAGACCGCGCTGGCCCTGGTGCACCAGCGCTTTTCCACCAATACCTTCCCGTCCTGGCGCCTGGCCCACCCGTTCCGCTACATGTGCCATAACGGCGAGATCAACACGGTGCGCGGCAATGCCAACTGGATGCGCGCACGGGAGGCGCTGTGTGATACCGAACTGTTCGGCGCGGACCTGAAGAAAATTTTTCCGGTCGTCATCGAAGGCGGCAGCGACTCGGCGGTGTTCGACAACGTGATGGAGTTCCTGCACATGACCGGCCGGCCGCTGGCCCATGCGATACTGATGATGATCCCGGAAGCCTGGAGCGGCCACGAAACCATGAGCGAAGAGCGCAAGGCATTTTATGAGTACCATGCCTGCCTGATGGAACCCTGGGACGGTCCCGCCTCCATCGCCTTCACTGACGGCGAGGTCATCGGCGCGGTGCTGGACCGCAACGGTCTGCGCCCGTCGCGTTATTATGTGACCCATGACGACATGGTGATTATGGCTTCCGAGGTGGGCGTGCTGGACATCGCCCCGGAGAACGTCAAGCTCAAGGAACGCCTCCATCCCGGACGTATCTTCCTGGTGGATACCCGGGAAGGCCGTATCATCGATGACAGTGAACTGAAACAGCGCTATATCGACGAACAGCCTTACGGACAGTGGTTGCAACGGAACCTGATGCCCCTGGAAAACCTGCCCAACCCGAAGAACATTCACGGCACCGATCCCGATACCCTGTTACAACGCCAGCAGGCATTCGGTTATACCCACGAGGAATTACGCATACTGGTCGCGCCCATGGCCAGCAAAGGGGAAGAGCCTGTGGGGTCGATGGGAACCGATGCCGCCCTGGCCGTGCTGTCCAACCGACCGCGCCTGTTGTACGACTATTTCAAGCAGTTGTTCGCCCAGGTTACGAATCCGCCGCTGGACGGCATCCGCGAGGAACTGGTGACCCAGGTTTCCACGACCATCGGCCCGGAAGCCAACCTGTTGCAACCGGGTCCGGAGAGTTGCAAGCGCGTGCGCATTCCCTCGCCGCTGCTCACCAATGCCGAACTGGCCCGCATCCGCGATATGAACCTGCCCGGTTTCAGGACCAAGACCATCCCCATCCTGTATCCCGTCGGCGCAGGCGGAAAGGGAATGGACCAGGCCTTGCATGGTGTTTGTGAGCAGGTCGACCGGGCCATCGACGAGGGTTACAGCTATATTATTCTGTCTGACCGCGGTGTGGATGCCGATCTTGCGCCGATCCCGGCGCTGTTGGCGACTGCCGGCGTGCACCACCACCTGATACGTAACGGTAACCGCACGCGGGTCGGGCTGGTACTTGAATCCGGCGAACCTCGCGAGGTCCATCATTATGCAGTCCTGATCGGCTACGGCATCGAGGCGGTCAACCCGTACCTGGTGTACGAGAGCATCGGCGGTCTCATCGGCGAAGGCTTCGTGCCGGAGATGCAGTTCGACAAAGCGGTGTCCAATTACATCAAGGCCGTCAACAAGGGGTTGATCAAGACCATGTCGAAGATGGGGATCTCAACGGTGCAGTCCTACCGGGGCGCCCAGATCTTTGAGGCGATAGGCCTGGACAAGGACTTCGTGGATCATTATTTCACCTGGACCGCGGCGCGCATCGGCGGTATCGGGCTGGATATCGTTGCAAAAGAAAGCAGCATGCGCCACCACAACGCGTTCCCGGACCGGCCGGTCAAACGTCCGGACCTGGAATGGGGCGGCGAATACCAGTGGCGCCGCGACGGCGAGTACCACTTGTTCAACCCGGAAACGGTGTTCAGGCTGCAGCATTCCACGCGCACCGGGCAGTACAATATTTTCAAGGAATATACCAACCTGGTGGACGACCAGAGCCGCAACCTGGCCACCTTGCGCGGGTTGATGAAGTTCAAGCCGGCGGCCGAGCCTGTTCCGCTGGAGGAAGTCGAGCCGGTCGAGAACATAATGAAACGCTTTTCCACCGGCGCCATGTCCTACGGTTCCATCAGCAAGGAGGCTCACGAGACCCTGGCCATCGCGATGAACCGTATCGGCGGCAAGTCCAATACCGGCGAGGGTGGCGAAGACTCCGCCCGTTACACCCCGGATGAGAACGGCGACCTGCGGCGCAGCGCGATCAAGCAGGTGGCATCCGGCCGCTTTGGCGTAACCAGTGAATACCTGGTAAATGCCGACGATCTGCAGATTAAGATGGCCCAGGGCGCAAAACCGGGCGAAGGCGGCCAATTACCGGGCCCCAAAGTCTATCCCTGGATTGCCGAGGTGCGCCATTCAACCCCGTGGGTGGGTCTGATCTCACCGCCGCCGCACCACGATATCTATTCTATCGAGGACCTGGCGCAACTGATCCACGACCTCAAGAATTCCAACCCGGCCGCGCGCGTGCACGTGAAACTGGTGGCGGAGGTGGGTGTCGGCACGGTCGCCGCCGGGGTGTCCAAGGCGCATGCCGACGTGGTCTTGATCTCCGGCTATGACGGCGGCACCGGCGCCTCGCCCGTGAGTTCGCTGAAACACGCGGGACTGCCGTGGGAACTGGGCCTGGCCGAAACGCAGCAGGTGCTGGTGCAGAACAAGCTGCGCGACCGTATCGTGGTGCAGACCGACGGCCAGTTGAAGACCGGGCGCGATGTGGTGATCGCGGCCTTGCTGGGCGCCGAGGAATTCGGGTTTTCGACGGCTCCCCTGGTAGTCAGTGGCTGTATCATGATGCGGGTCTGCCACTTGAATACCTGCCCCGTGGGCGTGGCGACCCAGGACAAACGCTTACGCGCGAAATTCAATGGCAAGCCGGAGTTCGTGGAGAACTTTTTCCGCTTTATCGCCGAGGAGATGCGGGAACTGATGGCGCAACTGGGTTTCCGCACTGTGGATGAAATGGTGGGTCGCAGCGACCGCTTGGACATGAACAACGCGATAGATCACTGGAAGGCAAGCGGCCTGGATTTCACCAATATACTCTACAAGCCGGAAATGGGCCCCGAGGTGGGGATTTACCATTCACAGGAGCAGGATCACGGCCTGGATCAATCACTGGACGTGACCACGTTGGCGCCGTTGTGCAAACAGACGCTTGAGACCAAGGAACCGGTGGATATCATCCTGCCCATCAGGAATACGAACCGTACCACGGGAACCATTCTGGGCTACGAAATTACCAAACGCTACGGCGCTGCCGGGCTACCGGAAGACACGGTACGGGTGCATTTCAACGGCTCTGCCGGAATGAGTTTCGGCGCATTCGTCCCCAAGGGCGTAACTCTCACCCTGGAAGGGGACTCCAATGACTATATCGGCAAGGGCTTGTCCGGCGGCAAGATCATCGTCTACCCGCCGCGCGCGTCAACGTTCGTGCCGGAAGAGAACATCTTGATCGGCAACGTGGCCTTGTACGGCGCCACATCCGGCGAGGGCTATTTTCGCGGCATTGCCGGTGAGCGTTTTTGTGTCAGAAACAGCGGGGTACACGCGGTGGTGGAAGGCGTGGGAGACCACGGCTGTGAATACATGACCGGCGGACGTGTGGTGATTATCGGCAGGACCGGGCGCAATTTCGCCGCGGGCATGTCCGGCGGCATTGCTTATGTATTGGATGAGGACAAGGATTTCCACATCCGTTGTAACCAGCAGATGGTGGACCTTGAAGCGGTTGAGGACGAAGAAGACGTGACGATGATCAAACAACTCCTGACCAGGCATGTGCAGTATACCCAGAGCAGCGCAGGCCGGCGTATCCTGAACAACTGGCGCCAATACCAGCGACAGTTCGTCAAGATCATGCCCAGGGATTACAAGATTGTACTGGAAGCGATCAGGAAAGGACGGGAAAAAGGCCTGTCCGAAGAAGAAGCCATCATGGAAGCAGCCCATGGGTAAGGTTACCGGTTTTATCGAGTTTGAACGGGAGAAACAACCGTATCGTCCCGTTCCGGAAAGGCTGGGCGACTGGCGCCAGGTCATGGCGCCGTGGCCGGTCGAACCGCTGAAGACCCAGGCATCCCGCTGTATGGACTGCGGTATTCCGTTTTGCCACCAGGGCTGCCCGCTGGGCAACCTGATCCCGGACTGGAACGACCTGGTTTACCGGGACCAGTGGCTGGAGGCGATTCACCGCCTGCATGCCACCAATAATTTCCCGGAATTTACCGGCACCCTGTGCCCGGCGCCCTGTGAAGGGTCATGCGTGCTGGGGATCAACGACGACCCCGTAACCATCAAGGCGGTGGAACTCTCCATCATTGACAAGGCTTGGGAGAACGGCTGGATCAAGCCGGAACCGGCATCGGTAAAAACCGGCAAGCAAGTGGCCGTGATCGGTTCCGGGCCGGCGGGCTTGGCCGCAGCCCAGCAACTGGCGCGGGCAGGCCATGCGGTGACGGTGTTTGAGCGGGACGACCGTATCGGCGGCCTGTTGCGCTACGGCATCCCGGAATTCAAGATGGAGAAGCGTGTCCTGGATCGGCGTCTTGAGCAGATGGAACGCGAAGGCGCAGTGTTCCGGCCGGGCTGCAATGTCGGCGTTGATATCGACCCGCGCGACCTGTGCGAGGAATACGACGCTGTGCTGCTGGCCGGCGGCGCCACCCATTCCCGTGATTTGCCGGTCCCCGGTCGGGAACTGGACGGCATCCACCTTGCAATGAACTACCTGCCCCTGCAGAACAGGCGTTGTGAAGGTGACGACATCGCCGACGAGCAGTTCATCAGCGCCCGGGGTAAACATGTGATCATTATCGGCGGCGGCGATACCGGCGCTGACTGCCTGGGCACCGCCAACCGCCAGGGCGCAAAATCCATACACCAGTTGGAGATCATGCCAAAGCCCCCGAACAGCCGCGCGCCGGACAACCCGTGGCCGGAATGGCCTCGCATCTACCGGGTCGCATCGGCCCATGAGGAAGGCGTGGAGCGGGTTTACGCGGTATCGACGCGGCGCTTTATCGATGATGGCAACGGCCATGTCAAGGGCTTGGAGCTGGTCGAAGTGGAGATGAAACAGGAGGACGGCCGGTTACGCTTTGAGGAGATACCGGGGACGGATAGCGTGCTTCCCTGCGACCTGGCCTTGCTCGCAATGGGCTTTTTGGGACCGGAAAAAGAAGGAATGCTGGAGCAGTTGGGCGTCGAACTGACGGAAAGGGGCAATGTGAAAAGAGACCGGAACTGGATGACCAGTGTAGACGGCGTATTCACTGCCGGGGATATGCAGAGGGGCCAATCCCTGATCGTCTGGGCCATTGCCGAAGGCCGCTCCGCCGCCCGCGCTATCGATCAGTTCCTCATGGGAGCGTCTGATCTGCCGGCGCCGCTCACATAAGACCTGAGTTGGTTCTCGCCATCCTCTGGTAAACAATACGGCAGCCCGCCATGTCCGATCCCTTCGACAGCATGGTCTACATTCACAGCCAGGTCCCGGAGCGAGCGATGACGGCGGATATTCTCGGCACGGAACGCAACGGTCATGGTGTCCGTATCAGAGAAGATGGACTGATTGCAACCGTGGGCTATCTGGCGCTGGAGGCCGAACACATCTGGATCAGAACCAGGGAAGGGCGGGGCGCGTCTGCTTATATCATTGCCCAGGATTATGATTCCGGCATTACCTTGCTGAAACCGACGCTTGCCCTGGAAGGCAGTCACCTTATCCCGAGGCTAAGCAGTGAATTATCCCAGGATGAACCCTTGTTCATCTACCGCAGTGAGCATGATGAGGCATACAGGTGCGCGCTTTTTTCCAGGCAAGAGTTTGCCGGCCGTTGGGAATATTTGTTGGACTATGCCCTGTTTACCTCGCCCGGCTGCAATGACTGGGCCGGCGCGGCCCTGGTAGACCAATACGGACAGCTTTGCGGCATTGGCTCGTTATTGCTGGAACTCCACCATGATGACGATGAAGAGCTGCTGGGCAACATGTTCATACCCATCGATCTGGTGTCGCCTCACCTGGATGAAATGTGCGAATTCGGCCAACGCCGCGGACCGCCAAAACCCTGGATGGGCGTCCTGATCCAGGAATATGAGGGCAAACTGGTGGTTACGGGCGTGTACTCGGGGTGTCCCGCTGATCTTGCCGGGATCAAACCGGGCGATGTGGTCTTGTCGGTAGACGATGAACCGGTAAATAATCTTTCCGACATCTTCCGTAAAGTGTGGAGTCTGGGCAGCGCCGGCGTCGAAGTGCCTTTGCTTGTGTCTTCATCGGGAAGCCTGCGCAACTGCCTGCTTAAATCAACCGACCGCTCCGTCTTCTACCGGTCGGTCGCCGCCGCAGGACAGGTCAACTGACCCTGGTACCGTAGATGCTCCATGCTCTGCGACCTGCGCACTGTCTTGACGTCGCCGTGTCGTTTTGAGCATATCAAAATTAACTGGAAAGATTACTGGTATATGCTTGTTCAATCTGATATACTGTTCAAGCACAATCCAAACAAAGTGAGAAGCAAGACATGCGATATCTTACGTTAGCATTTTTTCTGACGCTGATTATGGGGTTTGCGGGATGCGCTGACTCAGGTAACGGTGGCGATGCCGACGCTGGCAACGGCGCCATGGAGGAGATGGGGGCTGAAGAATCTGCTGCCATGGATGAAGGATCAGACGATACGCCGGCTTGGCAGGTTCTGGAGCAGAACGTAGTACATTCCGAATAATTTTGGTCAGACGCGGGAGGGAGGTTACCTGCCTCCCTTTCCGCACTAATTTCCTTGGAATCGGCATTACTGGTTTAAGTCGTGATGCTGCCGGCTCGCGTCAGCGCTCCGATTCGTTATACGGTTGATACCGGGGTAAAACCCGTCAGCCTGTCACGCACCCTGGGCGGAAGGATCGAACATCTCAACTGTACCTTTGTCGACCACACGGTCTCGATTCGCAATGGCCGTAACAAAACCGGGGGGTTCATTTTTGATCGGCACGGTTTCGTGTTGGTGGACCATGTTACCCGGGTGAAGGATTTTTATCACAGGGAAGAAGTGGAACAGGTCTACTATCCCGAAGCCGCAGCGCTGATCAAACAGGTAACCGGCGCCGGCAGGGTGCATGTTTTCGACCATACGGTGCGCTCCGGCGACACGGCAATGCAAGAGGCAGGTCTGCGCGAACCGTTGAAACAGGCACATAACGACTATACCGACCGTTCCGGACCGCAACGGGTGCGCGACCTGTTGCCGGAGGAGGCGGAACAACTGTTACGCGACAGGTTCATGATCGTGCAGGTCTGGCGTCCCATTGCAGAACGGGCGCTCAGCGAACCGCTGGCTATCTGTGATGCCGGAAGCGTCGCCGATGAGGACTTGATCGCAACTGAACGCCGGCATCCGAACCGCGTGGGCGAGACCTATACGCTCTCGTATAACCCTTCCCATCGCTGGTACTATTTTCCGGAGATGCGGCGCAACGAGGCAATCGTGTTCAAGGTCTATGACTCCGCAGTCGACGGCCGCGCCCGTTTCACCTGCCACGGGTCGTTCAATGACCCCCATACCCCCACCGGCGCCCCGCCGCGTGAGAGCATAGAACTCAGGGCGTTGGTATTTTTGTTATAGCGTAGCCACCAAAGTGGCGTCGTAATATTTCACCTGGGGAGGCTCGGCGAAACATTCAAAAAAGCCGGGCACGGTCGCTTGCATGAAATCACCGTTGAAATGCGCGTCATGAGTCTCTTGCGTTTCCCATTCCTCGAACAGAAAAAACCGCAACGAGTCAGCCGGGTCGGGATAAAAAGTATAGCGCACTATGCCCGCTTCGCTCCGTCCCACTTCGACTATTTGCGCCATAATGGACTTTGCCTGCTCCAGGCGCTCCGGTTTGATAAGAAAGTTTCCTGTTACCAGATACATGTTTTAAACCTCCGCTTGAGTCTAATACACTGTAAATTATACTAACAAAACCTTATGATCAGGTTTCTATATAAGCATGTAACTGTTGGCGTCGGCGTCTCGCGCCACTCCCGTAATTGTGGGAGTGGTTCGGTGGCTTGTTATTTAGCAAAACTTACACAGCAACAAAAAAAGGACAAATAAATTAGGGAAACTCTGAACAAGTCCATCCTGGACTTGTCAGAGTACGGAAAACAAAAATGCGATTTTTGTTTTCCTCACAATATCAATGCCTTACAGTCATTGATATTGCCGATACATCCTTGTATCGTAGGAACCTCTGACTTTATCAGAGGTTCCTTAAAATGAATATTGCCATTATCGGCGCCGGCATCAGCGGTGTTGCAGCAGCCAGTATCCTGAACAAGGCCGGCCACACAACCACATTGTTTGAAAAACACGACCGACCCGGGGGTGTCTGGGCGGTGAGTTATCCTGGAGTTACTCTGCAGAATACCGCGCGCCAGTATGGCCTGACGGAATTTCCCTGGCCCTTCAAGCCTTCGCTCCATCCCACCGGCGATGAGATAATGCGCTACCTGGAACTGGCCATCGAAGGTCTGGGTCTGGATGTGCGCCGGCGCACCGAGGTTGTCGGCATGATTGAAAACGCCGACGGCTGGACAATGCAGTACCGGGACGAAACCGGCTTGCACGAGGGCCGCTTCGACTATGTATTATCAGCCATAGGCCAGTACACCGAGGGCAAACACAAACCGGTGTTTCCGGGACAGGAGACATTCAAGGGCGGGATCATCACGGAACGGGATATCGACACGCCGGAGTTGTTCAAGGGCAAACGCGTTACCGTAGTGGGTTTCGGCAAATCCGCGGTCGATATTGCCGTTATGGCGGCGGCTGAGGCCAGCCAGGTCAGCCATGTATTCCGGACCCCGCGTTGGTTGATCCCGTTCACGCTGTTCGGCGTCCATTACAGCAACCTGCTGTTCAGCCGCTTGACCACTTTTTTCATACCCTGCTGGGCATATCCTTCCCGGTTCGAGCGCTTTGTTCACGACCGATTAGGTTTACTGGTTGACGCATTCTGGTATTTCATTTCAAGCCAGGTCGTATTCCTTTGCAAGTTGCGCGGCATGTTCAAGGGACGGGCCGCCAACAGCAGGCTGGATACCCTGCTTCCAAAGCACGAACTGGTCAGAGACCTGCGCTCGGCTACTGCGCTGGCGCCCAGGGATTATTATCGCCTGGTGGCGGATGGGTTGATAGAACCTTTCCATGGACAGGTATCACATTTCTCTGAGCAAGCGCTGTGCCTGGAGGACGGGCGCGAGCTCTCCTGTGACGATGTGGTTCTGTGTGTCGGATCGGAAAAGCCCCGCTTCCCGTTCCTGCCGGAGACATACCGGCGTCTTCTGGAAAGTGAGAATGACGGCATACAGCTTTATCGCCACGTATTGCACCCGGATATCCCGCGCTTTGCCTGCGTCGGATATAACCACGGCTTTATGCATATTCCGTCAGCCGAGATCGGCACGATCTGGTTGTGCGCTTGTTTGAACGGCGATATCGAGCTGCCGGCGCGCGCAGAGATGCTCAGGTCTATGGAAACCATTCGGGAGTGGAAGCGCAAGCATATTAACTTTGAGCCTTCGCGTTCCTGCGCGGTGAATACCCGGTTTCAGCAATACAACGATATCATGTTGAAGGAACTGGGCATTTCTCCTTACCGAAAAATGCCCAATTTCCTGGCAGAGGCATTTGTGCAATACGGGGCGGATGATTACCGCAATATCGTGGATGAATATCTCAACAAGTCACGCTCTCGCAATGTGCCGTTGCCTTCACTGGCGTTGGATACCTGAACAAGCAGATTGAACCTCCGGGATCGCGGGAGTCCCGCCCGCAAGCAGATGGGACGGCCAGCACGCAAGCGCTCATGTAGTCGACGTCTTAAAACAAAGCGGATGTTATCCGGTTAGTCGTTACGCCGCGCCGTCTTTCCTATTCGCTGAGTTTCTCGAAGGCTTCGCTGTCCTTTAGCGCGGCATTGTCCTTAATATAATCCCAGGCCAGTTTACCGGCGTCCCGCAAGTTCACATCAGCGCCGGAATCCAGCAAGGTCAGGATGATATCCGGATTATTGCTCTGGTCGGCGGCGGCATGCAACGGGGTGCTGTGCCGATCATCGCGGGCATTCGGGTCCGCCCCCCCGTCCACCAGCGCAATAATGATGCCGGGATTGTCGTTGGACCAGGCCGCCCAATGCAGCGGGGTGGCGCCCCACTCCTTATCCCGCGCATCAAGATTAGCCCCAGCATCTACCAGGGCGGTTATTATGTCCGGCTCATCATTAAATGCCGCGGCAAAATGCAGTGGGGTAAAACCCCACTCATCTTTGGCGTTGGCATCGACGCCCGTAGCAAGCATTCTTTCAACAATTTTTAACGTGGCCTTCTCAAAAAAAGCCATTGTGTTCCAATCTGTCATTGTAATTTATCCAACCAATATCAAATGCTTTTGTAACCTCTGATTAAGTCAGAGCTTCCAACGGTACAGGGATGTGCTCTCACAAGTCCCGGATGGACTGAATCATGTCTTCCCCAATTATAAAATAACAGATCAATATTCCTGTGATCAAACTCAGGAACCTCTGATTAAGTCAGAGGTTCCTACGATACAAGGATGTATCGTCAATATCAATGACTGTAAGGCATTGATATTGTGAGGAAAACAAAAATCGCATTTTTGTTTTCCGTACTCTGACAAGTCCAGGATGGACTTGTTCAGAGTTTCCCTCATAATAACGCGGCAAGAAGCCGGTCCCGCTAAAACAGAAAATCCGACGCATCCAGACCGGCGCGGTCAAAGTCTTCCAATTCCACTATGCCGCCGCCGTGCTCCGTAAGATCCAAGACCACATTTGTTCCCTCCGTTGTAACATTGAGTGCGGTAAAATCTGCTATGTCAAAATCGCGCAGATCGATTTTATCTTCTTCATCGCCGAAGTCTCTGATTATGTCATTTCCATGACCTGGAGAAAACCTGAAAATATCTACGCCTTCACCTCCCCTAAGTCTGTCATCGCCGTCACCACCAAACAGAGTGTCCGCACCTAGGCCACCGGAGAGATAATCATTGCCGCTTCCGCCTTCCAACCAATCGTCTCCTGCATTGCCATATAATTCATCATTACCTTCGCCGCCGTGTAGTGTGTCTGCGCCTGCATCGCCTTGCAACCAATCATTACCTTCGTCACCACTCAGTGAGTCCGCGCCTGTACCGCCTTCCAACCAATCATTATCTTCATCGCCGTGCAGTGTGTCTGCGCCTGCGCCACCATAAAGCGAATCAGAGCCGGTTCCGCCGTTCAGTATGTCATCTCCATTGCCGCCATGCAGTGAGTCTCTATCAGAGTAACCATGCAAGATATCCGTACCGCCGTTGCCCTTTATGGTGTTTCTGGATTCGTCCCCTGTCAGTGTATCTGCGTAGCTGCTGCCGATAATATCCTCGAAATCTCTGATAGTATCTCCTGTCGCATGTCCGCCGGAGACCTCATTGGTCAACAGATTTACCGAGACGCCTGCATTCGACGATGCATAGGAGAGAGTATCAAGGCCACTGCCACCGTCCAGGATGTCCGCGCCGGCTCCACCTTCCACCTTATCTAAGCCACGCCCGCCCTCAATCACGTTGCTCCCATCATCTCCGGTCAGCGTATCCCAGTGCGAGCTGCCGATAATATGCTCGACATCTTGAAAACTATCCCCTTGCGCGTGGCCGCCGGAGGCTTTATTTGTACGCAGGTTCACCTTGACACCCGAGTTTGACCCTGCGTAAGAAACGGTATCATCGCCACTACCGCCGTCCAAGGTGTCGCTGCCCTCGTTGCCAAGCAGGATATCATCGCCGGCGCCACCAATAAGCGTGTCTGTGCCGGCATTGCCCCAAATGATATTATTTCTGTCATCGCCGGTCAGTGTATCCGCGTGTTCACTGCCGATAATGTTTTCGACACTCAGGATACTATCCCCCTCCGCATCCCCACCAGAGGCCCCGCCAGTTTGCAAGTTCACAATGACGCCCAGGCTCGACCCGGTATAGGAAACGGTATCATCGCCTTCGCCACCGTCCAGGATGTCCGCGCCGCCGCCGCCTTGCAACTGGTCATCGCCTTCGTCGCCGAGCACGGTGTCCGTGCCGGCATCGCCATGAAGCCGATCATTGCCGGTTCCGCCATTCAGTATGTCATCGCCATCGCCGCCATACAGTTCATCCCAACCAGTGTAACCATCCAAGGTGTCTGCGCCGCCGTTGCCCCTAATGATGTTGTTGTCTTCATTCCCCGTCAGTGTATCTGCGCGCTCGCTGCCGATAATGTTCTCGGCATTCAGGATATTATCCCCCTCCGCCTCCCCGCCAGAGCTCTCGCCAGTTTGCAGGTTGACAATGACGCCCAAGTTCGATCCGGAATAGGAAACTGTATCATAACCGCTGCCGCCGTCCAGGATGTCTGCGCCAGCGCCGCCTTCCAGCTTGTCATTGCCAGCCGAGCCATTTATCACGTTGTTAGCATCATCGCCGGTCAACGTATCCTCGTGCAAGCTGCCGATAATATTCTCGAACCCCAGGATCTTATCCCCTTCCGCCTCCCCGCCAGATCCCTCGCCAGTTTGCAGGTTGACAATGACGCTAGCATCTGCCCATACGTAGGAAACAGTATCATTACCTGCGCCACCGTCCAGGATATCGGCGCCGTCAAAGCCCCGGATGACGTTGTCGCCGTCATCTCCAGTCAGTATATCCGCGTGGTCGCTGCCGAAAATATGTTCTATCCCCTGTATGGTATCTCCTGTGCCATGACCGCCAGAGACTTCATTAGTGTCCAGGTTTACCGTGACGCCAGCGTCTGACGTTCTATAAGAAACGGTATCATCGCCGTCGCCGCCATCCAGAGCATCGCTGCCTTCACTACCGATCAGTAAATCATCGCCACTACCACCATTCAAAATGTTATCACCATTGTCACCCAGCAACCAGTCATCACCATCGCCGCCATTCAGGATATCATCTCCTTCGCCACCCACCAGCCAGTCATTGCCGTCGCCGCCGTCCAGGGTGTCTGCTCCAGGACCGCCCTTCAGGGTGTCCCGCCCTTCGCCACCGTCCAGAATATCGTGACCGTCGCCACCCTCAATTTCATCATTGCCGTTGCCGCCCTCCAAGGTGTCGTTACCCTCGTCACCGAACAGCGCATCATAACCTTCGCCGCCTTCCAGGGTGTCAGCGCCATTGCCACCGTATAGGCTGTCCCAGCCACCGTTACCTTTGATGATGTTGTTGCCGTCATCACCTGCTAGCGAATCCCTAGCCTCACTGCCGATAATATGTTCAAACCCTTGGACAGAAAACTCTGTCCTAAACCCATAGTAAAAGCTGGCTTTACCCGTATTCAGGTTTATTATGATTCCCGTATTCGATCCTGCATAGGAAACGGTATCCACACCTCCACCGCCATCCAGAGTGTCTTCACCGCCGTTACCATTGATGACGTTGTCGCCGTCATCTCCAGTCAGTATATCCGCGTGCTTACTACCGATAATATGCTCGACACCACGGATACGATCTCCCTCCGCATAACCGCCGAAACCCTCGCCAGTTTGTAGGTTCGCTATGACACCCTCTCTAGACCCTGCATAGGAAACGGTATCCGTACCCGCGCCGCCATCCAGGGTATCTGCGCCGGGACCGCCATCCAGCCAGTCCTCACCATCACCGCCAGCGAGTGAGTCCGCGCCAAGACCGCCATCCAGTTGGTCATTCCCGCCACCACCAGCAAGTGAGTCCCTGCCAGTGCCGCCAATCAGCTTATCACTGCCTGTTCCACCTTGAAGGACGTCGTCTCCCACACCACCATCCAGTTGGTCATCGCCCTCGCCGCCGTCCAAGGTATCCGCGCCTGAGTCACCATCCAGCCAGTCATCGCCCCCACCGCCATCCAGAATATCCGCGCCGGAGTCGCCAATCAGTTTGTCATTACCGCTCCCGCCTTGAAGCATGTCGTCACCCAGACCGCCATCCAGTTGGTCATTACCGCCTGCGCCATCCAAAATATCCGCGCCCGCATTGCCTCGGATGTCATTGATTTCATTATCTCCAGTCAGCGTATCTGCGTGCTCACTGCCGATAATATGCTCGAAACCCTGGATGCTATCGCCCTTCGCATACCCGCCAGAGGCTTCGCCAGTTTGCAGGTCCACTGAGACGCCCGCCGTTGACCGCGTATAGGAGACAGTATCATCGCCGGCGCCGCCGTCCAGGGTGTCGCCGCCCGCGCCGCCCGCCAGCCAATCATTACCAGTCCCACCCCGTAGTATGTCGTCTCCCTGACTCCCATCCAGCCGGTCATCACCGCCGGCGCCAGTGAGTGTGTCTGCCCCCGCATTACCCTGGAGGTCATTGTTTTCATCATTCCCGGCCAGCGTATCCGCGTGTTCGCTGCCGATAACATGCTCAAAATCACGGATACTATCCCCCTCCGCATACCCGCCAGAGGCTTCGTCAGAATCCAGGTCTACAATGACGCCTGCGTTCGAGTCTGCATAGACAAGGGTATCGTCACCTTCGCCACCGTCCAGAATGTCCGTGCCGTCTCCGCCATTTATCCAGTCAGCGCCATATCCGCCGATGATTATGTTATTGTCACTGCTTCCGATCAGCGTGTCCGCGTATTCGCTGCCGGTTACGTGTTCGAAACTTCGGATACTATCTCCCGCGGCGTGACCTCCTGAAGCTTCATCAGTTTGCAGGTTTACAGTAACGCCCCTGTTCGATCTGGCATAGGAAACAGCATCATCCCCGTCGCCGCCATCCAAGATGTCCGCGCCCTCGCCCCCATCCAGTTCGTCATCGCCGTCGTCGCCGACCAGGGTATCCGCGCCGGGGCCACCATCCAGCCGGTCATTGCCAATCCCACCCTGTAGCATGTCGTCTGCCCAACCACCATCCAACCAATCATCACCGTCTCCACCAACCAGGCTGTCCTCGCCTTCAGCGCCATCCAACCTGTCATCGCCTGCGCCACCATCCAGCCGGTCATTGCCGTCCCCGCCGTCCAGCCGATCATCGCCTGCGCCGCCCTCCATCTCGTCATTACCGCGCCCGCCGTCCAACAGGTCATTGCCGTCGCCACCCAGAAGTCTGTCATCGCCCTCTTCGCCGTGAAGTTCGTCCTGGCCAGCGCCACTATCCAGGGTATCTGCGTCGTTGCCGCCGATGATGACATTGTCGCGGTCATTTCCGGTCAACATATCCGCGCTTTCGCCGCCGATAATGTGTTCGAAACCCCGTATAGTATCTCCTGTAGCATCACCGCCGGATACTTCATCTGTATGCAGGTTCACCGTAACGCTCGCAATCGACCATGCATAGGAGATGGTATCGTCGCCCTCTCCGCCGTCCAGAATATCGGCGCCAGCGCCGCCATGCAGCAGGTCATCACCGGCATTGCCTGTGAGCGTGTCATCGCCTCCATCGCCCCGGATGACATTGTCACCGTCATCACCGGTCAGGATATCCGCAAACTCACTGCCGATAATATGTTCGAAATTACGAATACGATCCCCTGTCGCATCGCCGCCGGATACTTCATCAGTATGCAGGTTCACCGTAACGCCCGCAATCGATCCTACATAGGAGATGATATCGTTGCCCTCTCCACCGTCCAGAATATCGGCGCCAGCGCCGCCATGCAGCAGGTCATCACCGTTCCCGCCTTCAATCACGTTGCCTCCATGATCGCCGGTCAGCCAATCTCCGCCCTCGCCACCGATAATATTTTCGAAACCCTGAATTGTATCCGACCTCCAAAACCCCTCATCGGCTCTGCCATCGCCCAGGTCAACTATCACGCTCCAGGGCCATCCGGCATAGGAAACGGTATCATTACCCAGTCCTCCATCCAGGGTGTCCGCGCCACCGAAGCCCATGATGACGTTGTCGCCGTCATCCCCAGTCAGTATGTCTGCGTGGAAGCTGCCGAAAATATTCTCGAACCCCTGGATACTATCCCCCTCCGCATCCCCACCGGAGGCTTCGCCGGAACTCAGGTTTACCGTGACGCCTGCGTTCGATCCGACATACGCAACGGTATCTTCACCGGCGCCGCCGTCCAGGGTATCCGCGTTGCCGTTGCCCGTGATGACATTGTCACCGTCATCTCCGGTCAGTGTATCTGCGTGCATGCTGCCTATAACATTCTCAAACCCCTGGATACTATCCCCCTCTGCATGCCCGCCGGAGGCTTCGTCTGCGCGCAGGTCCACCATAACGCCCGCGTTTGACTCTGTATAGGAAAGCGTATCAACGCCACCACCGCCGTCCAGGATATCCGCGCCGGCGTTGCCAACAATGAAGTTATCTCCATCAGTCCCGGTCAATGTATCCGCGTAGTCGCTGCCGATAACATGTTCAAAACCCCGAATGGTATCTCCTTCCGCATACCCACCTGCAGCTTCATCAGTTTGCAGGTTTACTGTCACACCGGCGTTCGATGATGAATAGGAAACGAGATCATCGCCCTCGCCGCCGTCCAGGACATCGTTGCCCGGGCTGCCGTACAGATCATCATCGCCGTTGCCACCCCACAGCTTGTCATCCCCGTCGCCACTGCGAAGGCTGTCATCCCCATCGCCGCCATCCAGAGTTTTTGCGCCATCGCCGCTAATCAGTGTGTCATTGCCGGCGCCTCCCCACAACTCGCTGTCTCCCACACCGTCCAATAGCCGGTCATTGCCAGTCCCACCCCAGAGCCGGTTGTTTCCATCTCCGCCATCCAGCTCATCATAGCCGTCACCACCGTCCAGGGTGTCATCGCCATCGCCGGCAGATAGAATGTCATGGCCAGCCCCACCCCAGATACGGTTATTCCCATCTCCGCCATCCAGCGTATCATTGCCATCACCACCGTCCAGGGTGTCATTGCCCTCGCCGCCCAACAGGTTGTCATAACCATCGCCGCCGTAAAGCTGATCGTCACCGCCATTCCCATCCAAGTTGTCGTTGCCTTTATCGCCGAACAGAATGTCGTCGCCGTTACCACCCGACAGCCTGTCATTGCCGCTATCGCCGTACAGGGCATCATCACCATCTTCACCTGTCAAATGATCCGAGCCGGTCTCACCTTTCAGCCGGTCATTTCCGGCGCCGCCAATCAGTTGATCACTACCGCTGCCACCAACCAAGGTGTCGGCGCCACCATTGCCCCTGATGACGTTCCTACCCCCATCCCCGAACAGTGTATCCGAGCGCTCGCTGCCGACAATGTGTTCAACTCCACGGATAGTATCTCCTGCTGCGTGCCCGCCGTAGATTTGACCCGTATCCAGGTTCACTGTCACGCCCGCGTATGACCCTGCATAGGAAACTGTATCATCGCGTCCATTGCCACCGTCCAGGATGTCCGCGCCGTCACCGCCTTCCAGCCAGTCATTACCGTCGCCGCCCTCAATCACATTGTTTCCTTCATCGCCTGTGAGCGTATCCTCGCGCCGGCTCCCGATAATGTGCTCGACTCTACGGATAGTGTCCCCTGCCGCATCCCCGCCAGAGGCCTGGCCCGTACTCAAGTTCACCGTCACGCCCCTATTTGACTCGGCATAGGAAGCGGTATCATCGCCCTCACCACCGTCCAGGAAGTCTGCGCCGGGACCACCTTGCAGCCAATCGTTGCCAGTTTCACCCTGTAGCGTGTCCTCTCCCGGGCCGCCATCCAGTCGGTCGTTACCGTCGCCGCCGGCAAGTGTATCTGCGCCTCTACTACCCCACAGGTTATTGGTTCCATCATCTCCGGTTAACGTGTCCGCGTGCTCGCTACCGATAATGTGTTCGACTCCCCGGATACTATCTCCATGCGCATGCCCGCCGGAGGTTTCACCAGTTTGCAGGTTCACCGTTATGCCCGCGGCTGACCCTGTATAGGAAATAGTGTCATCGCCCTCGCCGCCATCCAGAATATCCGCGCCAGCCCCGCCAATAAGTCGGTCATCACCGTCAGCGCCACTGAGTGTGTCCGCTCCTGCATTGCCGTGGATGTCATTGTTTCCGTCATCCCCGGTCAGCGTATCTGCGTGCTCGCTGCCGATTACGTGTTCGAACCCCCGGATACTATCTCCCTCCGCATCGCCGCCGGAGGCTTCATTAGTACGCAGGTTCACCGTGACGCCCGCGTTCGACTCCCTATAGGAAACGGTATCATTACCCTCGCCACCATCCAGGGAGTCTGCGCCGGCGCCGCCTTCCAACCAGTCATCACCGTATCCGCCAATGATGCTGTTGTTGCCGCCATCCCCGGTCAACATATCTGTGTAGTCGCTGCCGATTACGTGTTCGAACCCCCGGATACTATCTCCCCATGCATAACCGCCAGAGGCTTCATTAGTACGCAAGTTCACCGTGACTCCTCTGTACGACTCCGCATAGGAAACAGTATCATCGCCCGCGCCGCCATCCATCCAATCAAAGCCTTCACTGCCGATGATGATGTTGTCGCCGTCATCTCCGATTAGCGTATCCGAATCCCTGCTACCGATAATGTTCTCAAATCCCCGGATACTATCTCCCTCTGCATCACCGCCGGAGGCTTCATTAGTGCGCAGGTTCACCGTGACGCCCCAATCTGACCATGCATAGGAAACGGTATCATTACCCTCGCCGCCGTCCAAAACATCAGCGCCGCGGTTGCCTATAATGACATTATCGCCGTCATCCCCGATTAACGTGTCATCGTAGTTGCTGCCGATAAGGGTCTCGATATCCCGGAAAGTATCCCCTTCTGCATACCCACCGGAGCCTTCACCATTAAGCAGGTTGACTATGACGCCCGCGTTTGACCATGAATAGGTAACAGTGTCATCACCCTCCCCGCCATCGAAAAGATCCATACCGTGGCCGCCCTCCAGCCGGTCATTGCCGTTGCCACCGTACAGATTGTTGGTTCCCGTTCCACCCACCAGCCGGTCGTTACCGTGTCCACCGTCCAGGTTGTCATCGCCATCACCGCCTTCCAGTTCGTCATTGCCGCCGCCGCCGTAAAGGTTGTCACTACCGTCTCCGCCCTGAAGCCGGTCATTGCCGCTGCCGCCGTAAAGGTTGTCACTACCGTCTCCGCCCTGAAGCCGGTCATTACCGTCGCCGCCGTCCAAGGTGTCATCGCCGTTGCCGCCGTCCAACCTGTCTTTGCCGTTACCGCCATTCAGCCGGTCGTTGCCGTCGCCACCATACAGTCTATCATCGCCCTCGCCACCATCCAGGGTATCATCGCCGTCGCCGCCATACAGGGCATCGTCACCATCGCCACCTTCCAGGGTGTCATTACCCGAGTAGCCATACAATACGTCATTGCCGCCTCTGCCTTGCAGGTTGTCATCGCCATGACGGCCTTGCAGGAAGTCATGGTCGTCGTCGCCGATGTATATCTCCAAGCCATACAGCGAGGCGGTCTTTCCCAAGGCGCTGATCTTTTCTCTCTCCGTCGTGGCTAAGGGTTTTTCATTCTTCTCGGGGCTCGCGACGGGGACTTCGGTTTTCAGGTTCGTTTTTATCATTTCAACCATAACCGCTGATGTCGGATATATCGCCGGCAGACTCGCCGGTTTCTGCAGTAGTTGTCATTTTAGTTGAATATCCCCTTTTCAGGGCAGAACTGAGTAGAAATAGTAGTCAGGAAAGTGGATCAATTCAACCGTATTGATTTTCATGATGTATTACGGATTTATTAGATGCTGCTTTTTGTGGTATAAGATATCGGTTATTTCTTTCCCTGGGATCGCGAGCTCCGCTGATAATTTAACGCGCTCTGAAGTTTATAAATTCATTGGAAACCATGCCTGAAAAACCCGTTAACGATCGTCTGTTGAGAGCATTGCGGCGCCAGCCGGTTGATGCCACACCCATATGGATCATGCGCCAGGCGGGGCGTTACTTGCCTGAATATCGCGCCACCCGGCAACGCGCGGGAGATTTTATGACCTTGTGCAAGACCCCCGAGCTGGCCTGCGAGGTCACGTTGCAGCCGCTGCAGCGTTTCGACCTGGATGCGGCAATCCTGTTTTCCGATATTCTCACGATACCGGACGCAATGGGTCTGGGCTTGAGCGTGGTGGAAAACATCGGTCCGCGGTTTGATCGGCCGCTGCGCACAGGCGATGATATTCGCAACCTGGGTGTGCCGGATGTTGAAGCCGACCTGGGCTATGTCATGAATGCTGTCAGGCTGATCAAGCGGGAACTGCATCGCAAAGTTCCGTTGATCGGTTTCGCCGGCAGTCCCTGGACTGTTGCCACCTACATGATCGAGGGCGGGTCGAGCAAGAATTTCAGCCTCGCCAAGGGCATGTTGTATGCGCAGCCGGACTGGATGCGTATGCTTTTGGAAAAACTGACCCGATCCATTACCGACTACCTGAACGCCCAGGTTGCGGCAGGCGTCGATGTGGTCATGGTATTTGACAGTTGGGGAGGCATATTGTCCCACGCCGCATACCTTGAGTTCTCACTGGACTATATGCGCACTATTGTCCAAGGCATCAGGTCGGCAGGCCGGGGGAGCACAGTACCCATTATTTTATTTACCAGGGGAGGGGGGCTGTGGCTTGAGAACCTGGCCGAGTCCGGTTGCGACGCTGTAGGCCTGGACTGGAGCGTGGATATAGGCAACGCGCGCCACATTGCAGGGGACAGGGTCGCGTTGCAGGGCAACCTGGACACGGCGGTATTGTATTCATCCCCCGCAACGATTCGACGCCAGGTGGCCGAGGTACTGTCCGCATTCGGTGCGGCTGACGGTCATGTCTTCAACCTGGGGCACGGCATTCATCCTGATATCGATCCGGATAAGGTAGCCGTGCTGGTGGACTCGGTACACGAACTAAGCCAGCCGTACCATTCCCGTTAAGCCGCATGCTGAAACAACGCGCCATCCTGGTCGCAAAGGGTTTTTGTATCGGTACCGCGGATATAGTCCCCGGGGTGAGTGGCGGGACCATGGCTTTTATCCTGGGAATCTATCGCGAACTGATTGCGGCAATCAAATCCTTTAACCTTGCCGCGCTGGCAGCATTGCTCAGGCTGGATGTCAGGCAGGCCCTGACACAGCCGCATTTCGGTTTTATCTTGCCCTTGCTGCTGGGCATAATCGTAGCGTTACTTTTTTTTACCAGGGTGGCGCCGTTGCCGCAGGCGCTGCTGGATTATCCCGAGCAGATCTATGGCTTGTTCTTTGGCCTGATTGGCGGCTCCATCGTGGTTTTGTTGCGGGAAACAGTTTTCATGACCGGTAGGGAATGGCTGGCTCTGGCGTTGGGCGCAATCGGAGGCTATATCGTATTCAACCTGGCGCCTGCGCAGACCCCTGAGGATGGCTGGTTTATCTTTATCACCGGTATGCTGGCAAGCTGTGCGATGATGCTGCCGGGCATATCAGGATCGTTCATATTACTGATCCTGAACAAATATGTGTACATATTCACCGCAATCGGGTATTTCAAACTGCCGATCCTGCTGCCTTTTGCCGCCGGGGTTGTGGCTGGCCTGGTATTTTTCAGCCGGGTGTTATCCTGGACGCTAGAGCGTTACTATCGCGTGACCGTGGCGTTCATTATCGGTCTGCTGTTTGCGTCATTGACGGTAATATGGCCGTTCCAGCAGCGCGTCTATGAAACGGTGGGTAGCGCTCCGCGCCTGGTCGAAACCCATCCGGCATTCCCGCCTGGCCTGTCCTTGCCAGTGGCGCTGTCATTCGGATTCATTCTTGCCGGCGTCATAATCGTCCTGTTGATCAACTACCTCCATAAAAGGCAGTTGGATTATGCTTCTTCTCGCTGACCAGCAGCGCCCAAACCAGCAGAACCAGGCACAGCGCAACAATCAGAATATCGCCGGTCAAGACATAGAGCGTGCTGCCTGTATACAAGGGAACTGTTGTGGCGACCGCGTCTGGTTTGAACTGGTGTGTTTTGCCCACTATGCTCCCTTTTGCATCGATGATTGCGCTGATCCCGGTATTGGTGGCGCGCAACAGGTAGCGTCCGGTTTCGATAGCGCGCATCCGAGCCATTTGCAGATGCTGATGGGGCGAGGCGGAATCGCCGAACCAGGCATCATTGCTGACGTTTACCAGCAGTTGGGCTTCGGGCAGGGCGTTTATCACTTCGGAGCCAAATACGGCTTCATAACAGATGGACAACCCCATGGAAAAACTGTCTGCATGAAACAAGGGCGGATCGCCAGTAGGGCTGGGACTGAAATCCGCTATGGATACCCGCAGCGCGGCAAGCGGCCATCGCAACAGCGGTTTTAGCGGCAGGTACTCGCCGAAAGGCACAAGGTGGCGTTTATGATAGAGTTGTTGGCTGGCGCCGCGCCTCAGCATAACCAGGCTGTTATAGCGCTCGCCAAGCTCCGCATCCCTGGTGGGCAATCCAACCAGCAATATGGAATCGTTGTGGCTCGCGATTCTTTCAAGCGTATCGATATAGCCTTGGAATTGATGCAAATAACCGGGAACGGCAGTTTCAGGCCAGATGATCAAATCATAGCCCCAGAAGGGTTCCGTCAGCTCAGGATAACGTTCCAGGGACAGATTTCTGTATTCCGGCAGCCATTTTATTTCCTGTGGAATAGCGCCCTGGATCAAAGCGACTTCTATCTCCTTGCCGCTGTGGTCGGTCCATTCAAGCGCGCGCAATTGCCAGCTCAGCGCAAGAACCACAAGCAGGGCCAAGGCCAGCGATAGTCTCCTGTCTTTGCCGAGAACCAGGACAAGCCCGCCCGCCAGAAAAGCAATGAGAAAACTGATGCCGAATACACCGATAAGACTACCGTAACCGGACAAGATGCCATCTGTTTGCGTGTATCCCAGGGTCAGCCAAGGGAATCCGGTGAGTAACCAGGAGCGGACCCATTCTCCCAGCGTCCACAGCGACGGCATGACAGCCAGGAAGAAAAAGTAGTCTGAGCGAGTCGAAAAGCAACTTCCCAGAAAACCGGTCAAAGCAGGAAACAAGGACAGATAAGCCACGAGCAGGAAAGTCAGCAGATAAGCGCCAGTCAGGTTGATCCCTGAAAAAAGGTTGATGCTGATGTGCAGCCAGCTTACGCCCACCCCGAACAGGCCAAGGCCGAACAGGTATCCATTGATAAATGCCCGCCCTGCGCTGCACGCGCGCCACAGATGGAACAGGACCGCCAGGGCGACGAACGGAATGACGCTAATATTACTCGGCGCAAACGCGAAGGCAGTTGCGCCGCCGGCCGCCAGGCTCAGCAACCCTTGGACCAGCAGTCCGGAGGATGTTCTAGGCTGGCGGCGCTCCAGGTTCTGAAACAGACGTTTTTTCAAAACGTAACAGGTGTAGTCTTCGTTTGTCAGCCCGGAGCACTTTCACATTGTAATCCGCAAGGTCAATATTCTCTCCGCGTTTCGGCAGGTAACCAAATTCATTGATTACCAGTCCTCCTATCGTATCATAATCATCGTTACTCAGTTGTGTGCCGAAATAATTATTGAATTCGTCAATGGGCGTGAAGGCTTGAACCGTATAGCGGTTTCTGCCATGTTGATCGATAAAAGTTTCCTCGTTGAAATCGTGTTCATCTTCAATCTCGCCGACAATTTCTTCAATGATGTCTTCGATAGTAACCAGTCCGGCGATGCCATATTCATCCACAACGATTGCCATGTGGTTGTGGTTGGTGCGGAAATCTCTCAGCAAAACGTTCAGACGTTTGCTTTCGGGCACGAACACGGCAGGCCGCATCAGTTTTTTTACTGCAAAATCTTCCGGATCGTCATCGACAAAGCAGGACAGCAAATCTTTCGCAAGCAGTGTTCCCAGCACGTCATTGTGGTCGTCACTGACCACCGGAAAGCGCGAATGGCCTGATTCGATCACGGTTCTCATAATGCTGGCCGGTTCGGCTGAGTGCCTTATTACAACCATTTGCACCCGCGGAACCATGATATCGCGCACCTGCATTTCCGCTACAGTCAAAGCGCCTTCAAGCATCATCAGGACATCCGGATCGAGGATATTCCGGGTTTCGGAGTCCCGCAGGATTTCGATCAGCGCCGGCAGGTCCCGGGGTTTTTTTGAAAAGGTGGATCTGATGTTATTCCACCAGTGGGAAATGTTAAAACTCGACGGAGGTTTGTCTTTACTCATTGTTTATCGGCGCGTCTGTTCGGCGTCAATCTGTTTTCGGATCAGTTGTTATCTCTATAGGAACCTCTGATTAAGTCAGAGGTTCATATAAATAAGGATCAGGGAATCCCATATCCTGCAGCAGCGCGGTTTCTTTTGCCTGCATCATTTCCGCTTCTTCCAGTCTAGTATGATCATAGCCCATTAAATGCAAAATGCCATGAATAATCATGTGCGCCCAATGCGCGCGCAGGGATTTGGCCTGTTGGACGGCTTCCCGTTTGACAACGGGAGCGCAAACCACCAGGTCTCCAAGCATGGGGCTGCCGGTGTCGCGCAGCGGGAATGAGAGCACATTGGTTGGTTTATCGATGCCGCGCCATTTGTTATTGAGAGATTGCATCTCAGCTTCATCGGTAATTCGGATGGTGACTTCTCCCTGGTTATCGTCCGGCGCCAGCGCCGCCCCGGCCCAACGCAAGATTTCTTTTTCACCCGGAACAGAAGAGTCCGTGGTGACGAACTGAATGGTTATATCAGCAGCCATTAAGGTTCAGGCACAGCGATTATTACGCGTTCATCTGCGCCTTGTCTTGTCGTCGCGATGTGGTTCTGAACATGTCAAAATTAAGTTGAAAGAGTACTAGCCTCGTTTCGCTCATACGCGTTCAGGATGCGCGCGACCAGGGGGTGGCGCACCACGTCTCTGGATTTGAAAAAGGTGAAACTAATTCCGGCCTCATCCTGAAGAATATCAATCACGTGGCGCAATCCCGAGGTTTTTCCCTGGGGCAGGTCAATCTGGGTAATGTCGCCCGTAATCACAGCCGTTGAGTTGAATCCGATGCGGGTCAGGAACATTTTCATTTGTTCGATTGTGGTATTTTGCGCTTCGTCCAAAATGATAAACGCTTCGTTGAGCGAACGGCCGCGCATAAAGGCAAGCGGCGCCACCTCGATGACGTTTTTCTCGATGAATTTCATCACTTGGTCAAAGCCCAGCATTTCATACAAGGCGTCATACAGAGGGCGCAGGTATGGGTCGACTTTCTGCACCAGGTCGCCGGGCAGGTAGCCCAGTTTTTCCCCGGCCTCGACTGCCGGCCGCACCAGCACCAGGCGTCTGACCCGGTTTTGCTCCAGCGCCACCACCGCGCTGGCCACGGCCAGGTAGGTTTTGCCTGTGCCGGCCGGTCCGATGCCAAAACTGACATCATGTTCCTGGATATTTTTCAGGTACAAGCGCTGGTTGGGGCTGCGCCCCTTGATGATACCGCGTTTCGTTTTGATGATGACCTCGTCCTGCGCCTGCTCGTTGATGGAATCATCAATGGCCTTGTCCTGCAGCCAGAGGTGGATTTTTTCCGGCGACAAGCTGTCCACCGCGGTCGATTCATACAGCTCGGTCAGCAACCTGCCGGCAATATTGACGATTTTGGCCGCGCCGTTTATGCGGAACGAGTTGCCGCGGTTGTTGATCTCAACGCCCAGCCGTCTTTCGATCTGGCGCAGGTGGGAATCCAGTGAGCCGCACAGGTTCGCAAGCCTCTCGTTATCCGCAGGTTCAAGCCTGACTTCGGAGCTTGCCGGATGAATGTTATCTCTGGTAATACTCAAGAATCAGCAGGCCGCGGTCTGTAATAAGGGTATTTCAGCGGGTGTTGCGGGCAATACGCCGCGCAGGGAATTGGGCAGCGCCCGGGTAATTGTTACGTCCACCAGCTCACCGATGAGGTCGGCGCTACCGGGAAAGTTAACGACGCGGTTGTTTTCAGTGCGGCCGGACAACTCTCGTTTGTCCTTGCGGGAGGTTCCCTCTACCAGCACCTTCTGCACCGAACCGGTCATGCTGTTGCTGATAGTCCGGGCCTGTTGGTTGATCCGGGCCTGGAGGATTTGCAGGCGCTGTTTTTTCTGTTCCGGCGATATGCCGTCCGCATAGTTCGCCGCCGGTGTGCCGGGCCGTATGCTGTAGATAAAACTGAATGACTGGTCGAAACCGATGTCCGCGATCAGGTCCAGCGTGGCCTGGAAATCGGCATCGGTCTCGCCGGGGAAGCCCACAATGAAATCGGAGGAGATACTGATATCCGGCCTGATTTTTCGCAGCTTGCGTATTTTCGACTTGTATTCAAGCACGGTATGGCCCCGCTTCATCCGCGCGAGTATGCGGTCCGATCCGCTCTGCACCGGCAGGTGCAGGTGGCTGACCAGTTCAGGCACTCGGCCGTACACATCTATCAGACGCTCGGAGAATTCGACCGGGTGGGATGTCGTGTAACGTATGCGGCGGATACCGTCGATGGCGGCGACATACTCGATCAGGTCAGCCAAGTCAGCGCTGCCGCCTTCGAAAGTGATGCCGCGATAGGCATTCACGTTCTGGCCCAGCAGGGTAACCTCCTTGACGCCCTGTGCGGCGAGGTCGGCCACTTCGGTAATTACGTCATCCAAGGGCCGGGAGATTTCCTCCCCGCGGGTATAGGGCACGACACAGAATGTGCAGTATTTGCTGCATCCCTCCATGATGGAGACAAACGCAACAGGGCCTTCCGCCCTGGGTTCCGGCAAGCTGTCGAACTTTTCTATTTCGGGGAAAGAGATATCCATGGCCGGTTTGCCTGTCCGTTGCGCCCGGTCGTACAGAACGGGGAGCCGGTGCAGGGTCTGGGGGCCGAATACCACATCGACGAACGGCGCGCGTGCGTTAATCGCCGAACCTTCCTGGCTCGCGACACAACCTCCGACACCGATCATGAAACCGGGCTTCTCCTGTTTCCGCCGGCGCCAGCGGCCGAGTTCCGAGAACAGCTTTTCCTGGGCCTTTTCCCGGATGGAGCAGGTATTGAAGATGATGAAATCGGCCTCATCCGGTTCCCGGGTTTCCTCCATGCCATGAGATACGCGCAGCACATCCCGCATCTTTGCGGAATCGTATTCGTTCATCTGGCAGCCGAATGTTTTGATAAACAGTTTTTTTCCCATTGTTCGTCCGGTTTGCAGGGATCGGCTACGTTACACTTTCTTTCGCGTTTTTTCCAGTGTGAAATAAAGGACACCCGGGGTCAGAGTATAGTGACTCTGTTGGTGAAGCAGGGATCAAAGCGATTTTACCCTGATCCCTGAATACATACCTCTGGTGGCTATGGGTGGACTTGAACCACCGACTTCAGCATTATGAATGCTGCGCTCTAACCAACTGAGCTACATAGCCATAATCATCAGGGTTGACATTAGCCTAATCGGGATTGGAAGTCAATTCCGGCCGCTTGCTCATGATTACTTGCCGGTGAATATGTTACTCTTTTGCAAACGGAACAACCTGTGGGAGTGTTACTGATGCAAACAAGTCTTACCTGGGCCGGAGGGGCCGCATTTATCGGCGAAGCGGAAAACGGCCGGAGCATAGTTATCGACGGGCCGCCCGAAGGCGGCGGCAAAAACCTGGGGCCGCGTCCGATGGAGACGCTGCTGTTGGGAATGGGGAGCTGCATGAGCTACGACGTGCTGTCCATCCTGAAGAAGTCGAGAAAGGACATCAGTGAATGCAGGGTCGAAATCTCGTCCACCAGGGCCGAAGAGCACCCCCGGGTATTCACCGATATTCGGGTACATTTCATCATAGCCGGCGCCGATCTCAAGCCAGCTCAGGTTGAACGTGCGATCAACCTGTCTGCGGAGAAATATTGCTCCGCATCAATCATGCTGGGCAAGACCGCGCAGATAACACACACCTTCGAAATCCGGAATTAATCCGAACATTCATTCAAGGAAGGTCTGTCCACTGGATTCCCGTTTTCACGGGAATGGGACGGGGGGCGCTACTGTGCGCCTTGCCACCGTACCACTCCCACGGAAATGGGAGTCCAGTCGAATTCTGTGTCGCCCGGAGGGCGACTCTTTGTTAACTGGAATACATACTCCAGACACTATGTGGGAGCAAGTCTCAATGCGTTTTCTGAGGCAAATTATATTTTCCTGGGGTTTTCTGCGCGGCTGATGGTGAAGCTGATGATTTCTTCACCTTTATCGATGCGCAGGATGGTATGGCCGGTCCTCGCGCAATAGGCTTCGAAGTCGACTACCGAATGGGGGTCGGTCGCCTCGACGAACAGGATTTCTCCCGGTTGCATCCTGTTCAGCGCGAGTTTTGTTTTAAGCACGGGCAACGGGCAGTTCAGGCCCTTCGCGTCCAGGTGTTGATCATAACCGGTATCCATATCCGTTACGGGTTAACTGTTGCGCCGCTGCCTGACCGCTCCGGCGAGGGATTCCAGGACCGGTTCGGTCATGTCCCAGGATATGCAGGCATCGGTCACGCTCATGCCGTATTCCATCGATGCAAGGTCTTTCAGCGCCTGTTTTCCGGCTTTCAGGTTGCTCTCTATCATCACGCCGCAGATGCGTGTTGAGCCGGCTGCCAATTGCCGGCAGATATCCTCGGCAACAACGGCCTGGCGCGCATGGTCCTTGTTGCTGTTGCCATGGCTGAAGTCCACCATGACCCGGTCCGTAACGTTTGCCGCGCCCAGTTTTTTCGCCGCAGCCTCGATATCTGACTCGGAATAATTGGGCCCTTTGGACGCGCCGCGCAAGATCAGGTGGCAACAGTCGTTCCCGGTGGTCGTTACGATCGCGGAAATACCCTGCTTGGTGACTGAAAGGAAATGGTGTGCGCTTTGTGCGGCGCCGATGGCGTCTATCGCGATCTGTATGTTGCCGTCCGTCCCGTTTTTAAAGCCTACGGGCATCGAGAGTCCCGACGCCAGTTCCCGGTGTATCTGGCTTTCCGTGGTACGCGCCCCGATCGCGCCCCAGGACACCAGGTCGGCGATGAACTGCGGCGTGATGGTATCGAGAAACTCCGAACCGGCCGGTATGCCCATGTTCCCCAGGTCCAGCAGCAGTTTGCGGGCTTTGCGCAGACCGGCATTGATATTGAAACTGTTGTCCAGGTTCGGATCGTTGATCAGGCCTTTCCAGCCCACCCTGGTACGGGGTTTTTCGAAATAGACCCGCATGATCACGAGCAGGTCGTCCTGCAGGCGCTCTGCAGCGCCGGCCAGGCGGCCGGCATAGTCCAGTGCGGCTTCCGGATCATGAATGGAACAAGGCCCGGTTATCACCAGCAGCCGATCATCTTCACCCTTGATGATGGCGCCGGCAGCTTTGCGGGTGGTGGCCACGAGGTTCGATACCTGTTCGCCGACCGGCAGCTCTTCCATGAGGATGGCAGGCGATACCAGCGGGCGCAGTTCGGCAATTCTTAAATCGTCTGTAAGCTGAAACATAATATCTGTCTGACCCGAATGTTGAACAGGCTGGCCTGTCCCCAACGGTGTGACTCAAAAACGCAGATTATACCCCAAAACTATCCCGGTTGATGCTCGCGTACCAGCTACGGGCGTAGGCGGCCTCCTTGGCGCGGTACTCTTTGGTGGCCCTGAGCGGGCTCAACCCGCCTGCGCGTTCCACCAGTTTCATTTTGTTGTCTTCGTAACGGTACATCGCATTGATGGAAAAACCGTAATCCGGCGCAACCAGGCTGTAGCAGGTATTGTGATACAACATCGGCCCCGGATCGCGATCGCGTAACAGCGACACGACCGCAAAACTGCATACCTTGGCCTGGCTGTTGGCGGAGGTCGCCGATTTCGGCATTCCACCGCTCAGGCAACTGTCGCCGAGGATGTGGATATCCGGCGCCAGCGTCGATGCAAACGTTTGCAGGTCGACCGGACACCAGCCGCTCTCATCGGCAAGCCCGTGATCGACAGCCAACCGGCCTGCCTGCTGAAACGGGATGACGTTGGCCACATCCACCTTGAACTCACCTGCTTCGGCCTGCAGGCTCATGTGTTTGGGGTCCACGCCGATGACCAGGCCGCCCGCGGATATCGGGATATGTTCAATCATGCCGGGGTAAAGCGTCTCCCAGGCTTCCTCGAACAGGTCGTGCTTGGAGAACGTTTCATTGGCATCCAGGATCAGTACTTTGGCGCGCGGGTTGTTGCGCTTGAGGTAATGGGCCACCAGGCTGGCGCGCTCGTAAGGGCCGGGCGGGCAGCGAAACGGCGTGCCCGGGACCGCAATGGCAAATACGCCGCCGTCCCGCATCCCGGCCAGTTGTTTCCGCAACAGCTTGAGCTGGTCTGCTCCGTGCCAGGCGTGAGGCATGCTCAAACTGGCTGCCTTGTCATAGCCGGCAAAGAATTCACTCCAAAGAAAACTGATCCCGGGCGAGATTACCAGCCGGCGGTAGGGCAGGGTGGCGCCATCTGCAAGTGTGACGGTATGTTTTTCAGGATCAATCGCGCTTGCCCTGGCGTGGATGATGTTGACGCCGTACTGTTTCTCCAGGTTGCCATACCCCAGGGAGATGGATGACATTTCCTGCAGGTCGCTGAGTACGGCGTTGCTGAACGGGCAGGTGAAATAGCGCGTATCGGCCTCGATCAGGGTCACGTCGATATCCGGGTCCAGGTGGCGTATGTACCGGGCGCAGGTCGCGCCGCCATAACCGCCGCCAATGACGACGACCCGGGGCGCGCCCTTGCTGGGCGGGCGGGAGCAGGCGGGCAGTAATCCACCGCCGAGGGTTGCCGCGCTCGCCGTCAGGGTGTTGGCAAGAAAGTGGCGCCGGGTTAATGGCATTTCAGCGTTCCTCCCGGCCCAGCAACGCGCTGATACGGTCGATTTCCGCATCAGTCAGGGCCTTGCTGATACGATTCATAATGGTTACCTGTTCCCTGTCGGTTTTGTAGGAGACCAACAGCTCTTTTACCTTAGCCTCAGACAGTCCCTGGAGCGACGGGATACCGTCGTCGCCTGCCGCGCTTGCACCGTGGCAGGTATAGCAGGTTGCAATGATCAGGTCAAAATAGGCGCTGTCGCTGTCGGGCGCCTGTTCCTCCCCCGCGCTTGCCGGATTCCAGGCAGCCAGGGTTTGCAGGAGCAGGATCACCAAGGTAAATTTATTTGACCTATAGGCAACGCGCATCGCAACAGGATAACAGGAATCCTGTAACTCTACACTACGGTAAGTTCGTCCAACAGCGGTCCGCTGATACAGATCACGCCGGGCCTGGGCAGTGCCGTGCCGCCATCGGGCCAGTGACTGTTCGGCGCGTCCGTAGAGGAGGCGTTTTCGCCCGGGTGTTGCACCGACAGGAACAGGGTGCGCCCGTCCCGACTGAAAGTGGGACCGGTCAGTTCCGCCCCGTTCGGGGCTGAAGCGACCTGCACGGGTATGCCCGCATCGGCGCCTGACATGGCAATGTAAAACAGGCCATTGTTTTTGAACGGCGCGTAAACCAGCCCATTGAGATCGTGGGATGAAATGTCCGTACACATCCACAGGTTGCCGCGCGGGTCGAAGGCCAGGTTGTCCGGGCAGGCAAAGCCGTTTTTACTGCCGCCGGCCAGGAAGGCGCTGGCAGTGAACGCTTCTGCGGACGGATCGTTATCCTTTTCCACCAGTTTCAGGATGGAACCATACGGGCGCAGCGGGTGCTTGGTCAGCGCGATCAGCACCGCGCCTGTGTGCGGGTCGATCCCGATATCTTCGGGACGGTCCTGGGGGGTTGCGCCAACGAGCTTTGCCGCTTCGCGGGTGCGGATCAGCAGTTCTGTCTCTGTTTTGAACGCCTGTTGCAGACGTTTGTCCCGGCGCCTTGCCAGCGGCAGCCAGCGGCCCCGGTCCGTATCGGCGGCGTACAGCACACCGTGCGCCAGCGAACCGGGTTCTGCGCCGACAAACTTGTAGATGTGCTCATCGGTCTTGTCGTCTCCCATGTAGACCACCGGCCTGCCGTCCGGCGCCAGGGTCACGGTCGCACCCTCGTGGGCAAACCGTCCCAGCGCAGTGAGCTTGTTTGCGATGCCCGTGAACGGATCGATTTCGACCACCCAGCCGTAGTGTTCGGGGGGATAGTCGAGATGGCGTTCCCAGCCGAGCAGACTGTCTTTATCATGAATGCGCATGCCGTCCTCGAACCTGACGTCGCCGTAGAAGAAGTGGAAGTTCTCTTCACAACTGAGCGCCGTCTGCCACGGCGTCACGCCGCCGGCGCAGTTGCCCAGGGTGCCGATGGCTTCACGCGCGCCGGCAATGGCTGCCGGAGAAATGAACGGTATGCGCGTGGTGGCGTCGATACGCCGGTTAAATCGATCATCCTGCAGCAGGCGCCAGCGTCCGTTAGTGTTGCGGATACGGACGATGCTGCCACCGACTTCCCGCATCTCCCGGTCGATGTCCGACCTGGATTTGCCGGCCGGGTCACGCGGCGTGGAGAAATAAGCCGACAGCACTTCCTCGTGGTTCACCCATAACAGGCCGTCATCGGGATTGCCGTCTATCGGAAAGAAGGCGGTATAGTCGTTATTGAAACCGAAGCGGTCTCCTTTGCCGTTTAGCCTGTCCGGCCAGGAAACCAGGATTTCGTATTCCAGTCCTTCGGCCAGCGCCACCTCATCGTCCGTGCCGGGTGGTATGCCGGCCAGCGTCGAAGCGCTGCGGCGGTCTGAGCAGGACAGAACCGGCACAGCGACAGTGGCCGCGCCCACCGTTCTTCCCATGAAGCTCAGGAATTCACGGCGGGACCACTGTTTCATGAAGACCGCGTGCGGCGCTCCCTGGCGGCTGCTGCGAGTTCACCGATCAACGCTTCGGAATCGTCCCAGCCCAGGCAAGCATCGGTGATGCTCTGGCCGTAAACAAGTTGCTGACCCGCCTCCGCGTCCTGGCGGCCTTCCTGCAGGTGGCTTTCGATCATCACACCGAAGATCCTGCCGTCGCCGTCGCGCAACTGACTGCAGATGTCGGCGCCTACCTGCAGTTGATTTTTAGGTTGTTTCCGGCTGTTCGCGTGGCTGAAATCCACCATCACGCGCACCGGGAGTTTTGCCGCGGTCAACTCGGCCGCGGCGGAGTCGATACTCCAACGGTCAAAGTTGGGCCGTTTACCGCCACGCAGTATGATGTGGCAGGCATCGTTGCCGCTGGTGGTATAGATCGCCGACGTGCCTTCCTTACGCATGGACAGGAAGTGGTGCGGGACTCTTGCGGCGCCGATTGCGTCCACGGCAATCTTCACCGAGCCATCCGTCCCGTTCTTGAACCCGACCGGACAGGACAGCCCCGAGGCCAGTTCCCGGTGCACCTGGCTCTCCGTGGTGCGCGCGCCGATGGCGCCCCAGCTTACCAGGTCGGTAACGTATTGGGGGGTGATGATGTCGAGAAACTCGGTGCCTGCCGGGACTCCCATTTCATTCAGGTCCAACAGCAGCGAGCGCGCAAGCCGCACCCCCTTGTTGATGTGAAAACTGTTGTCCAGGTCGGGGTCGTTGATCAGGCCTTTCCAACCCACGGTGGTCCTGGGTTTTTCGAAGTATACGCGCATGACGATGAGCAGGTCGTCGCGGTACTTTTCACTCAAGGTTTTCAGGCGACCGGCGTATTCTCTGGCCGCGCCGACATCGTGTATCGAACAGGGGCCGGCCACTACCATCAGGCGGTCATCCGCGCCATTCAGCAAGTCGCTAATCGCCTGCCGGGCTTGCCAGGTGGTCTCGGCTGCGGCCTCACTGATGGGGATCTCCTCACAGATCTCCACGGGTGGGGTAACAGCCTTGATGGAGGCGATGCGTAAGTCGTCGGTTGCGTGCATCGCGACTCAGCCAGGCGGCCAGGTGAAGGAACGGCCGCCAAGGATATGCAGGTGCAGGTGAAACACGCTCTGCCCGACACCGGCGCCGTTGTTGATTGCCACCCTGAAGGCATCGCCGATACCCTCGTCTGCCGCGACCTTATTCGCGGTCAGCAGCAGGTGGCCCAACAGCGCCTCGTCACTTTCTTCCGCGTCGATCAAGCGGGCGATGGGTTGTTTGGGGATGACCAGGATGTGTACGGGCGCCTGCGGATTGACGTCCCTGAACGCCAGGCACCTATCGTCTTCATAGACGATATCGGCGGGGATTTCCCGCCTGATGATCTTTGCGAAGATTGTCTCTGACATGGCAATTGATTTACCGATTATAAAACCGGTTATAATAACAGGGAGCGTCTGAAGTAAAAAGTACGTTGCAAGAAGAATCATCATATTATGGAACACTGCGAACACCATCAGGTTAAATCGGATACCGCGGCAACGGCGGCGACGGTCACGCTGCACTGTCTGGCAGGCTGTTCCATCGGCGAATTTATCGGCCTGGCCATCGGCGTGGAGTTCGGCCTGTCAGTTGCCGCCACCGTCACGCTGGCGACAGTACTGGCGTTCATCACCGGTTTTGCGTTGACCCTGTATCCGCTGGTTTACCGCAGGGGCATGACGGTCGCGCTGGCGTTCAAAACGGTATGGCTGGGAGAGGTAATCTCGATCGGCGTGATGGAACTCGCGATGAATATCACCGATTACCTGGTCGGTGGCATGTCCGCCTCTTCGATGTTCGACGCGATATTCTGGATCGGCTTCGGCGCCGCGCTGGTGGCCGGGTACATCTGCGCCTACCCCGTGAATTATGTGATGGTGAAGCGCAATATGCCGCGCTGCCATTAAGCTAACGGCGCAACCTGCGTCTTTTTCTTGGGGATTTTAATCCATGGCCGATGACTTTTCAGCCCTGCGGCAGGAATATCGCCACGTACCGCTGCTTGAGCGGGACGCAAACGCAGACCCCATAGCACAGTTCCGCGACTGGTTCGGGCAGGCTGTCGATTACCGCGTGCCGCTGCCCAATGCAATGGCGCTGGCAACGGCGACCCGGGACGGCAAACCCAGCCTGCGGTTTGTGCTGTTAAAGGATATCAGCGAACAGGGGTTTTCATTTTACACTCATTCAGTCAGCGCCAAGGGCAGGCAAATCGCGGACAACCCGGATGTCGCCCTGGTGTTTTACTGGAGTCCGATGCACCGCCAGGTGCGGGTGGAAGGCAGGGCGCACCTGCTGTCGGATGAGGAGGCTGACGCTTATTTCAACACCCGGCCTCAGGACAGCCGTGTTGCGGTCTGGGTCGCTGACCAGAGCGCTGAGGTGGAGAGCCGGGAGTTCCTTGAGAGCAGGATGGCCGAGATGGCGCTACGGTACCCGGACGAGGATGTCCCCCGCCCCGCAACCTGGGTCGGTTACCGGGTCGTTCCCGAGCGCATCGAATTCTGGCAGGGCAGGGAAAGTCGCCTGCATGACCGGTTGTTGTACACCAGGGAGGGCACAGGCTGGAAGATCGTCAGGCTCGCGCCTTGAAAGTTGTTGAGGTTTGCCGCGCGTGGCTTAACCCGGATTTCGTCTGATCCGGCAAGTGGCGGGTTAGGTGCAGCCGAGGTATCTGGTGGGCCCGGTAGGACTTGAACCTACGACCAATGGATTATGAGTCCACTGCTCTAACCAACTGAGCTACAGGCCCATGTAATTCGTTATGAACTGCCCTCGATAAACGTCCGCAACTGCTCGGAACGGCTAGGGTGGCGCAGTTTCCGCAACGCCTTGGCCTCTATCTGGCGGATACGTTCGCGGGTTACATCGAACTGTTTGCCCACCTCTTCCAGCGTGTGATCGGTATTCATCTCAATGCCGAAACGCATGCGCAACACCTTGGCCTCCCTGGATGTCAACCCGTTCAGCGATTCCCGCATGGTCTGCCGCAAACCCTCGAAACTGGCATATTCGGACGGCGCCTGGGTGTTCAGGTCTTCGATGAAGTCGCCCAGGTGGGAATCATCATCATCACCTATCGGTGTCTCCATGGAGATGGGTTCCTTCGCGATCTTCAGCACCTTGCGTATCTTCTCTTCGGGCATGTCCATTTTTTCCGCCAGTTCCTCGGGCGTGGGCTCCCGGCCCTGCTCTTGCAGAATCTGTCGCGAGATGCGGTTCAGTTTATTGATGGTCTCGATCATGTGCACCGGAATACGGATGGTCCTGGCCTGATCCGCAATGGAACGGGTAATGGCCTGGCGGATCCACCAGGTTGCATACGTGGAAAACTTGTACCCGCGCCGGTATTCGAACTTGTCCACCGCTTTCATGAGGCCGATATTGCCTTCTTGTATCAGGTCGAGAAACAGCAGCCCGCGATTGGTGTACTTTTTCGCAATGGAAATAACCAAGCGCAGGTTGGCCTCCACCATTTCCTTTTTTGCCTTGCCCATTTTTGCCTCTCCGATGGATATCTTCTTGTTGACTTCCTTGATTTCAGCAATGGAAAGCAGGTTGTCTTTCAGCGCTTCGACCAGTTTCTGCTGTATTTTGATCACCGCGTCGTTCACTTCCACCAGAGCTTTTGAATAGGTGGCGCCGGCATTAATCTGCTCCGTGATCCAAGCGGTATTTCTTTCGTTGTCGCGAAAAGAAGCGATAAAGTCTTTGCGGGGCATATTTGCGGTCTTGACGCAAAGGCGCATAATCTCGCGTTCCGAACCCCGGATCAGTTCAAGCGCGCTCCGGACATTGGCGGTCAGGGCAGCAATAAATTTGGGCGCCAGGCGTATCCGTATGAATTTTTCCGTGATGTTGGTCTGAATGGCGGTTGTCTTATCGTGCTCTTTCCCATAACGTTTAATGGATGCCACCAGTTTCTTGTACAGTTTGTCAAGCTCGGTAATGGCCTTGCGCACTTCTCCCAGATCCACGCTGTCATCCGTGTCGGAATCACTGCCTTCGTCATCATCGCTTTTCCGGCTTGCTTGTTTCTTGGACTTGGGCGGCAAGCCGCCATCCGGGTACTCATCATGAACATTGAATCCGAGAATGACATCACTCAGTTTCAGTTCCCGATTCTGAACACTATGGTATGCGTCCAGCAGCATATCGATGGTTCCGGGGTATAACGACAGCGCATACAGCGCCTGGTTCATGCCGCCTTCAATGCGTTTGGCAATCTTTATTTCTCCTTGGCGCGTGAGTAGGTCCACCGTGCCCATTTCCCGCATGTACATGCGCACCGGGTCCGTTGTCCTGCCAAATTCGTTTTCAACATTGACCAGCGACGCATTTGCATCGTTTGATGAATCAGTATTGTTTGGGATTAATTGATCAAGATCCGGCGGGAATTCATGGACTTCGATTCCCATATCGGTGATCATGTTGATGATATCTTCTATCTGTTCCGGGTCTACAATCTCCTCCGGCAGGTGTTCAGTCACCTCATGATAAGTGATAAAGCCTTGTTCCTTTCCCTTTGCAATTAAAAGTTTTAATTGCGATTCATCATCATCGTGGTCCAGTTCGTGTTCTTCAAGCGTTTCAATTTCCGACATAAGCGTAAGAATCCGGTTATTAAGGGAAACTCTGACTCAATCAGAGGTTCCTTAGTAGAAAATTTACCTGCCAAACAAAAAAGTAACGAACCATCTGATTTAATCGCTGATGGGCCCGTTAAAACCAAAACCTCTATTATAGCATATAAAATTAAACAAGCCCTTAATTTAAGGGAAGCTCTGAACAAGTCCATCCTGGACTTGCCAGAGCGCGCAAAACAAAAATGCGATTTTTGTTTTGCTTACAAATTCAATGACTTATTGTCATTAAATTTGGCGACACATCCCTGTGCCGCAGTAACCTCTGACTTAATCAGAGGTTCCTAAGGTCTTATTTTTGTCATTTGAGTAATGCCGGCGCAGTTGCGTTTTGGCTTCCTCGGAAAGTTTGCTGGGGGGGGCGCGTGCGATGTCTCGGATGGACTGTCTGGCTTTGATTGCTTTCAGCTTTTCCACCCGGTCGACAAATTCACGCTCCAGGTCGAAAGTTTCGTCCTCCGGCAGGCTAGGAGCGGAGGCCAGTTCATTCAGGCGTGTTTCATAGCGGCCGCCGCGCCAGTGTTCCAGTATGCCGGCGCAGGTGATTTCCGGATTTGAGTGAATCAGTGAGACAAGCTCCCGTACAAAATCGGCGCCGGGGACGGCCAGGTCGGAAAGCTGTTCGGGATCTTCCACCAGCATCGCTAACCCCGGTTTATTCAGGATATACGCGATCAGGGCGCTGATATCGCCTGTTTTTTCCCGTTGCTGCGCAAGGCGGGGTTTGCCGCCGCGCCGCGCTGCGCCCGAGCGGTAATCCTGCAACAGTTTGAGTAACCCGTCCATGTCGATTTGCGCTATCTCAGCAGCTTCTTGGAGCATTAACTGGCGCAGGCCGCTGCCGGGCATTTTGGCAAGGTGGGGCAAGATCATATCCAGGAATGTCGCTCTGTCTTCTCTTGTGGCAACCCCGGTCCTGGCTTGGATTGAAGCCAGCAGGAAATCGGATAAAGGCGCGGTTCTTTCTTCAGAACAGAACTTTTCGGCTCCGTGTTGCCTGATAAAGCTGTCGGGATCGTGTCCCTCAGGCATGAAGTTGAATAAAGCCTGACGGCCCTCGCGTAACTGAGGGATCGCGATCTCCAGGGCTCTCCACGCTGCTTTTTTGCCGGCTTCGTCGCCATCGAAACAAAAAATAAGCCGGCTGGTAACGCGGTACAATTTCTCCAGATGGCGCTCGGTAACAGCAGTCCCAAGGGTGGCTACTGTGTTTTTAATGCCGTGTTGGGCCAGCGCGACGACATCCATATAGCCTTCCACCACATACAGTGATTCCGGCTGTTTCCTGTTGTCGAGCGCCTGGTACAAGCCGTACAATTCACGACTCTTATGGAACAGGGGTGTTTCCGGGGAATTAAGATATTTTGGCGTATCCTCACCTAGCACTCGCCCGCCGAAACCGATTACCCGCCCTCTTTGATCGCGGATCGGGAACATAATGCGGTCGCGAAAGCGGTCGTAATAACCTTCGTTGGAGCCGCGTGCGATCAGTCCTGCTTCAAGCAGACGAGCCTTAGCCCCGTCGGACCCGCCCAGAGCATTCAAGAGTCGTTGCCATCCCGGCGGAGCATAGCCGATCTCATAATCCTCTATGACTGCGCCGCTGATGCCGCGCGCCTTCAGGTAGTCCGCGGCTCTGCCTTTGTCCTCTTGCAACTGCTTTCGGTAGAGCCGCGTGGCCTGTTGCAGCAACTCATACAACTCGTCGTGCGACCTTGTCGCGGGTAGGTAGCCCGCCTCGCGCGGGATTTCCAGGCTATAGCGCCCGGCAAGTTCTTCGATGGCCTCGACAAAACCCAGCCTGTTAAACTCCATGACAAAGCCGATTACGGTGCCGCTGGCGCCGCAACCAAAACAGTGGTAGAACTGCTTGTCCTGGCTTACCGTAAATGAGGGTGTTTTCTCCTCATGAAACGGGCACAGGGCCTGGTGGTTTTTACCGGCCTTGCGCAACGGGACATAGCTGTCTATGACCTCGACGATATCGGCCCGGGCGAGTAAGTCATCGATGAAAGCTTGTGGTATTTTGCCCGCCATCGTTTTCACCCGAGTTATAACGTGTGAGAAGAGACAGCCCCACTGGCGTCGGCCCTTCGGGCGGGATGACGTCAGGATTGTCTGATGGCTGTGCCAGGATATACTACGGACTCAGCCGGGCTTTTACCACCGCGCTGACCTGGCCCATATCCGCGCGCCCTTGCAATGCAGGCTTCAATTGCCCCATGACCTTGCCCATATCTTTCATGTTGGCGGCGCCGGTAGCTGCAATAATCTCATCAATCCTGTCATTGATTTCCGCGGCGTCCAAGGGTCGGGGCAGATATCCCTGGATAATATCGAGTTCGAACTGTTCTTTTTCAACCAGGTCCACGCGACCCGCAGCAGTATATTGTTCGATGGAATCCCGATGCTGTTTTGCCATTTTATTCAGCACAGCGACAACCTGAGCGTCATTGAGGCTGATGCGTTCATCCACCTCACGTTGTTTCACGGCCGCGGTGACAAGTCTTAATGCGGCCAGGCGCTGCTTTTCCTTGCTGCGCATCGCAGTCTTGACGTCTTCGTTGATCCGGTGTTTGAGATCGCTCATGGGAAGGCAGGCAAGCAGGAGTGACGCTCAGTACTTTCTGAACTGGCGCGGACCCATTCTCCCCTGGCGTTTCTGGTGGCGTTTTACCGCTGCGGCAGCTTTTCTTTTTCTCATTTGCGTGGGTTTTTCATAAAATTCACGCCGGTGGACTTCAGCGAGAACTCCGGCTTTTTCACAAGCGCGCTTGAAGCGGCGCAATGCGAAATCAAACGGCTCGTTTTCTCTTACTTTGACACTAGGCATAGAGTAAGTTGATCCTGTTGGTTGTTGGAATACTCCGAATCAAAATAACCGGAAAATCCCTTGTTGCAAGGAACCAAACATACTACCAGATACTGCGCAAAATACCAAAGTATTCTTTCGCTTGCGGTAGAATATGGCAAACAGTGAGTAATTGAATGCGCATCCTTGGAATAGAAACCTCATGTGACGAGACCGGAGTTGCTATCTACGATTCCGACCAGGGTCTATTGGCAAACCAGCTTCACAGTCAGGCCCGCCTGCACGACGCTTATGGTGGCGTAGTGCCCGAGTTGGCGTCCCGCGACCATGTCCGGCGTATAACGCCGCTGTTGGCTGCGGCTATGCAGGAAGCCGGCCTGGATTCGGGAGACATTGATGGGGTTGCTTACACCGCAGGTCCCGGATTGATTGGAGCATTGCTGGTCGGGGCCAGCGTCGGCAGAAGCCTGGCCTATGCCTGGCGCGTGCCTGCGCTGGCAGTGCATCATATGGAAGCGCATCTGCTGGCAGTGAATCTCGAAGCAGATCGTCCTGACTATCCGTTTTTAGCGCTGCTGGTCTCAGGAGGGCATACCCAACTATTGGAGGTCAGAGCGGTAGGAGATTACACATTACTAGGAGAATCTCTGGACGACGCGGCGGGCGAAGCCTTCGACAAAACGGCAAAATTGCTTGGGTTGGGTTACCCGGGCGGTCCGCAAGTGTCGGCGCTGGCCGCGCGCGGGCGCGCCGGCAGGCACACTTTCCCGCGCCCCATGACCGACAGGCCGGGTCTGGATTTCAGTTTCAGCGGCTTGAAAACAGCCGTGGCGCTGGTTGCCGGAGAACTGGAAGACGGCGATGTACAGGCGCGCGCCGATATTGCCCGCGCCTTTGTGGATGCGGTCGTGGATACCCTCACGATAAAATGCAAGCGCGCCATGAACCAGACCGGCATCAACAAGCTGGTGGCGGCCGGCGGAGTCAGCGCCAACAGCCAACTCAGGGAGAAATTGAAGACAATGGCTGATGAGATGGGCGGACGAATCTACTATCCGCGACCGGAATTCTGCACCGACAACGGCGCCATGATCGCTTATACGGGATATGTCAAACTGAGCGCCGGCGCAAGCGAACCACTGGCATTTGCCGCTTATCCACGCTGGCCGGTATTTTCAGCGCCTTAACCTGATCCTGTTTTCTGTGCCGTTTAACAGTTGTTTTAGGTTGGACCGATGCCGCCAGACCAGCATCACGGACATCAGGCTTACCCCCGCGAGATAAGGCCAGGGAGTTATCAGCAACCAGCAAAACAGGGGCGTTAGTAGAGCAACGGCGATTGCCGCCAGGGAGGCATACCTGAATAGCAGCGCGACCAGCAACCAGCCAAGCACGAACGCCGTGCCCAACAGCCAATGGAAGCCAAGCAGGACTCCAATTAACGTTGCCACCCCTTTGCCGCCGCGAAAACCAAAAAACAGCGGATACAAATGTCCGCTGAATGCGGCCAGACCGGCTGCGACGACGAACACATCGGGCGCCTGGACATAACGCAATATCAGGACGGGAAGCAGCCCTTTCAACAAATCGCCGCTGAGAGTGAGCAGCGCGGCAGTTTTGCCGTACAGGCGCAGCACGTTGGTGGCGCCGGGGTTGCCGGAGCCTTGTTCTCTGGGGTCGCCGAGCCCCAGGGTTTTGCAAACTATCACGGCGCTGGCAAGAGAACCTGCCAGGTAGGCAAGGATTACCAGGGCAATGTGAGTGAACATGTGTTTAACCCGGATTACAAAACACGATATTCTACTTTGACAACAGGATTCAACCAACCCTCGTTCGTTTGGAGCAATTTGCCAGGCACATGACGATATTGTTTTCATGTGCATTGAGTGAAAGAGTACTAGGCGTGCGGGCGCTCCATTGGCTGGGGACAACAATAACGCGGGACATAACCTTATATAGGGAACAGGCTCCGCAGAATTTGGAATACGACACCAAAGCCCAAATCTATACCCGCTCTAATGCCTACCAACCACTGTTCAACTACACCTCCCAACAGGCGCTAGCGGCACTGGCACATGGGTTAGGCGATGATTTTCTCACCACTCAGAAGGCACACATTGCACGCGAAACCCCGACGCAACTCAACAGACCACAACTGGATACACTGGTAGCACTGACTAGAGCCATCCATCAACAAAAGGTTGTAGAAATCGCCTACCGCTCACTGAGCAGTGGTCAAACGACACGGAGAATTGCTCCCTATGTTCTGGTCGATAACGGCCTGCGCTGGCATGTACGCGCATTTGATTGCAAGCGCTCCCGCTTCACTGATTTCGTCATCAACCGGATATCTGCCCCGAAACTTATCGATAACGACCAGATTCATGAGTCAGAAAAAAAAGATAACGACATCCAGTGGAATCGGATCTTCGAACTGGAGATCGTTCCTCACCCAAGACTTAAGTATCCGAAAACAATCGAACACGAATACAACATGGCCAACGGCACGCTACATCTCAATGTGCGTGTTTCTGTAGCAGGCTATGTACTGAGAAGGTGGAATGTCGACTGCTCCGAAGAGCACAGTCTTAATGGCCCGGAGTATCACCTATGGTTAAAAAATCGCCAAGCACTCTATGGTGTAAAAAACCTGGTCATCGCACCAGGCTACCACCCGGACGAACCGGAATAATCAAAGAAGACCCATGCTCGAATATAATGAGATAATAGATGTCAAATTCGGGAGCTATAGCAAACAAAACAAGGCAGGATCAAGCTGAATGACTAACAACAAAGAAATCGAGCGCTCGGAACTCCATAGAACCATTTGGCGGATCGCTAACGATCTGCGCGGCAGCGTCGACGGCTGGGACTTCAAAAGCTATGTCCTGGGCATGCTGTTCTACCGTTTCATCTCCGAGAACCTGGCCGGATACCTCAATGAATCTGAGCGCAAGGCAGGCAATCCGGTCTTTGATTACGCGAAAATGACAGACGACGATGCCGAATTTGGCCGCACTGAAACAGTTAAGGAAAAAGGTTTCTACATCCTGCCTTCTGAACTCTTCAGCAATGTACGGAAACGGGCAAGACACGATGAAAACCTCAATGAAACTCTGAGTCAAATTTTCGCCGCTATCGAAGGTTCAGCGACAGAAACCGAAAGCGAGGACGATTTCAAAGGGCTATTCGACGATCTCGACGTAAACAGCAGCAAACTCGGCCCCACGGTGACCAAGCGTAACGAGAAGCTCGTTAACCTGCTAGAAGCCATCGGCGACTTGCCGCTGGGTAATGGCGCGGGTAGTTTTACCGAAAATACTATCGACCTGTTCGGTGATGCCTATGAATTTCTGATGACGATGTATGCATCTACTGCTGGGAAATCTGGTGGTGAATTCTTTACACCACAGGAGGTCTCCGAACTGCTTGCTCGTATCACCGTGGTGGGTAAGAGTGAGGTCAACAAGGTGTACGACCCAGCCTGTGGTTCAGGCTCGTTGCTGCTGAAGTTCGTCAAGGTGCTTGGGCATGACAAAGTGCGCCAGGGTTTCTTTGGTCAGGAGATCAACCTGACTACCTTCAACCTATGCCGCATCAACATGTTTTTGCACGATGTCAATTACGAAAAGTTCGACATCGCCCACGGTGATACGCTCACCGATCCCACCCATTGGGACGATGAACCATTCGAGGCCATCGTCTCCAATCCTCCATATTCGATCAAGTGGGCAGGCAAGGACAACCCACTGCTTATCAATGACCCGCGCTACGCTCCAGCAGGCGTGCTCGCGCCCAAGAGCAAGGCCGATCTCGCCTTCACCATGCACATCCTGAGTTGGTTGGCGGTAAACGGTACAGCGGCCATTGTCGAATTCCCTGGCGTGCTCTATCGCGGCGGCACAGAAAAGAAAATCCGCCAATATCTGATCGACAATAACTACATCGACACCGTCATCCAACTGCCGCCCGATCTCTTCTTTGGCACCACCATTGCCACCTGTATTATCGTGCTGAAGAAATCCAAGTTCGATAATGCCACGCTGTTTATTGATGCCTCTGAAGAATTTAACCGCGGCGGCAACAAAAACAAGTTGTCAGTCGAACATCAGCAAAAGATTCTTGATGCTTTTACCAAGCGTGAAGATATTGAACATTTTGCCCGGCTGGTACCGAACGAAGAGATTGGCGAAAACGATTACAACATTTCCATTTCCTCCTATGTGGAACAAAAAGATGGACGAGAAGAGATTGACATCGTGAAGCTGAATGCCGACATCAAGGAAATCGTCGCAAGGCAAACGGAACTGCGGGCGCAGATTGATGCCATCGTGGCCGATATTGAGGGGGGACAAGCATGAGTCAGATTGATGAATTGATTACCGAGCATTGCCCGGAAGGGGTTAAGTTCGTGCAACTCGGTATATGCGCTGCATATTCAGATACAAAAATTTCTGCCAGCGAACTTGATAAAACAAACTTCGTCGGTGTCGACAATCTTCTTCAGAACGCCGCGGGAAAAATAGATGCAATTTATCCACCGAATACAGCTCGGCTTACAGCATACAGGGCTGGTGACATTCTTCTTGGTAACATTCGGCCTTATCTGAAAAAAGTCTGGTTTGCTGATAACAATGGTGGATGCAGCGGTGACGTATTAGCAATTCGTATTTCTCAGGAGTTTCAACAACAGCTATTGCCAAAGTTTTTGTACTACCCTCTCTCTTCTGACCATTTCTTTGCCTACAACATGCAACACGCTAAAGGCGCGAAGATGCCACGAGGAAGTAAAGACGCCATTCTGAAGTACCTCATTCCCGTTCCGCCCATCGAAGTGCAGAACGAAATTGTGAAAGTGCTTGACAGCTTCACCAAGTTGGAGGCGGAGTTGGAGGCGGAGTTGGAGGCGGAGTTGGAGGCGCGTCGTCGGCAGTACGCGTACTACCGCTACGCATTACTGAGCTTCGATGAGCGTATGCGCGGCGCAAGCAAGCAACTAAGGATAGAATGGAAGACCTTGGGTGAGTTATGCAAATCTGTGACGTCCGGTGGGACGCCTTTATCTACTCGCACCGATTATTACGGCGGTGATATTCCGTGGTTGCGTACACAGGAAGTCCGATATTTTGACATTCACAGCACTGAAATCTCAATCACAGAAAAAGGGCTTATAGAGTCAGCAGCAAAGTGGATTCCTGCTAACTGTGTAATCGTCGCTATCTCTGGTGCTACAGCCGGACGGTCTGCAATTAACAAAATTGCGCTAACTACAAACCAACACTGCTGCAACTTGGAAATTGACCCAGAACAGGCGAACTACAGATATGTGTTCCACTGGGTGAGCAAGGAATACGAAAAGCTCAAAGCTCTCGGACAAGGCGCGAGGGCTGATTTAAATTCAGGGATTATAAAGAGTTACCCGATCCCTGTTCCCTCCCTCGAAGAGCAAGCCCGCATCGTCGTCATCCTCGACAAGTTTGATGCCCTGGTGAATGAGCTCTCCAGCGGCCTTCCCGCCGAAATTAAGGCCCGTCGCCAACAGTACGAATACTACCGCGACCGGCTGCTCCATTTCCGGGAGGCCGCATGAGCGAAGACCTCACGCCGTACCGCATTGAACCGATTGCGCTTTCAGAGGAAAGCACGGTCGTTGCCGAATTCCAGTTCGATGAAGTTCGAGAAACAGCATATCAGTCCGAAGCAGAACAGGAACAAGCCTTTATCAGGCAATTGCAGTTGCAGGCCTATGAATACCTAACACTCACCTGTGAGGCCGATCTGATCGCCAATCTGCGCCGCCAATTGGAAGCGCTGAACAAGGTATCGTTTTCCGATGCAGAATGGGATCGCTTTTTTACCACTTCCATTGCCGGAGCCAATGAAGGCATCGTCGAAAAAACCACGCGTATTCAGGAAGACCATATCCAGGCGCTCAAACGGGACGACGGCACGGACAAGAACATTTACCTGATAAACAAGCAGCACATCCACAACAATCGCCTGCAGGTCATTAACCAATACGAGGTAAAGGGAAGGCGGGCAAATCGCTATGATGTGACGGTGCTGGTCAATGGTCTGCCAATGGTACATATAGAGCTTAAACGAAGGGGCGTGGATATCCGCGAGGCTTTCAACCAGATCAACCGCTACCAGCGTGATAGTTTCTGGGCGGGCTCCGGCCTTTTCGAGTATGTGCAACTGTTTGTTATCAGCAACGGCACGCTGACCAAGTACTACAGCAACACGGTACGTCATGGTCACCTGGTGGAACAGCGCAACAAGCGTAGTCGGCATAGAACCTCCAACAGCTTTTCATTCACCAGTTGGTGGGCTGACGCGAAGAACCAGTCGATCATGGAGCTGATGGGCTTCACCAAAACCTTTTTTGCCAAGCACACGCTGTTGAACATCATGACTCGGTACTGCGTGTTCGATGTAGACCGAAAGCTGCTGGTGATGCGGCCCTACCAGATCGTGGCGGCGGAACAGATTCTGCTACGTATTGCGACGGCCACCAATCACAAGCAGTTGGGCACAGTAGCCGCAGGTGGTTACATCTGGCATACCACCGGCAGCGGCAAGACACTGACCAGTTTCAAGGCAGCTCAACTGGCGCGGGGTCTGTCGGATATCGAGAAGGTGCTGTTTGTGGTAGACCGCAAGGATCTGGATTATCAGACCATGCGCGAATACGAACGCTTTGAAAAAGGCGCGGCCAACTCCAACACATCGACAGCGGTGCTGCAACGGCAGTTGGAAGACCCGAACGCTCGCATCATCATCACCACCATTCAGAAGCTCAGTCGCTTCGTGGCAAAGAACAAAAAACACCCGGTCTATGATGCGCATGTGGTGGTAATTTTTGATGAATGCCATCGCAGCCAGTTCGGCGACATGCATGCGGAAATCATCCGGGTCTTTAAACGTTACCACCTGTTCGGCTTTACCGGCACACCGATCTTCGCCGATAACGCGGGGACTCACGGCAATCCGCTCAAGCGTACCACCGATCAAGCATTTGGCGACAAGCTGCACACCTACACCATTGTCGATGCCATCAGCGACAAGAATGTGCTGCCCTTTCGCATCGACTACATTAACACGATCAAGACATCACCGGGTCTTAAGGATAAGAAGGTATCGGCTATTGATACGGAGCGGGCATTGCAGGCGCCGGAACGCATCACACAGGTTGTGAGCTATATCCGGGAACACTTCGGCCAGAAAACCAAGCGTAGTTCCATGTACAGCTATCATGGCAAACGACTGGCCGGATTCAACTCACTGTTCGCCACGGCCTCAATTGAGGCAGCCCAACGCTATTACGTAGAGTTTTCGAAGCAACAAGAGGATGTGCCACCCGTACAACGGCTGAAGATTGGCCTGATCTATAGCTTTGCCGCCAATGAAGAAGAAAGCGATGGATTGCTGGGTGAGGAAGTATTTGAGACCGAAAGGTTGGATCAAGGCGCACGGGATTTTCTGGATGCCGCGATCAATGACTACAATGCCTTGTTCGCTACCCGTTTCGATACGTCAGCCGATAAGTTTCAGAATTACTATAAAGACTTGTCGGAACGCCTGAAAAAACGTGAGCTGGACCTGGTGATCGTAGTCAACATGTTCCTGACCGGCTTCGATGCCACCACGCTTAACACGCTCTGGGTGGACAAGAACCTTCGAGCACATGGGCTGCTCCAGGCTTACTCGCGCACCAACCGAATCCTCAATTCGGTAAAGACCTACGGCAACATCATATCCTTCCGCGATCTCGAACAGGAAACCAATGATGCACTGGCGCTGTTCGGTAACAAGGATGCCAAAGGCATCGTGTTGCTGAAGCCTTACGCCGAATACTACAAAGAGTACCAGGATCGGATCGAAGAAATTGTCGCCGGTTTTCCGCTCGGCAAGGCCATTGTAGGTGAAGCGGCCCAGAAGGCGTTTATCATGCTCTTTGGCGCAATCTTACGTCTGAAGAATATTCTTACGGCGTTCGATGATTTCGCAGGTAATGAAATCCTCAGTGAGCGTGACTTCCAGGATTACCAGAGTCTGTATCTTAATCTGTACGCCGAATTCCGCAGCGCTTCTGATGCGGAAAAAGAGTCGATTAACGATGATGTGGTGTTCGAGATCGAGCTAATCAAGCAGGTCGAGATCAATGTTGATTACATCCTGATGCTGGTCGAAAAGTATCTGAAGAAGAAAGGCTCAGGCGAAGACAAAGAGATCCGGGCTACCATTGAACGTACAATCAACTCCAGCCCCAGCCTGCGCAACAAGAAAGACCTTATCGAACAGTTTGTTGACTCCGTCTCTGTGAACGCCAAGGTCGATTCGGAATGGGTCACCTATATTACGGCCAAAAAGGCAGAGGAGCTTGATCGAATTATCGCGGACGAAGGACTCAATGCCGATGAGACGAAGGTGTTTGTTGACAACGCTTTCCGGGATGGGGCAATCCCGGTCACCGGCACCGCCATTACGAAAATTCTGCCACCGGTTTCAAGGTTCAATAAAAACAACGACCACGCAGTAAAAAAGCAAACTGTGCTGGATAAACTGGGCGTGTTCTTCGAGCGTTTCTTCGGTCTACTCTGAGAAATCGGTAATAATGCAGCAGATTAGAGTCATTAGCGCGGCCATAGAGAGAGCCACTTAGGATATATGTCGGGATGGAACAGAAATAGCTCGGTGCGCTGATGAAGCTGGGAAACAGTTCGTCCCCTCATGCAACAGCAAACGCCGCCCCGACAAATACCCCGCGGTCTGCCGGAACAACGCCTCCGTTAATCGATGTTGAATCTGTTCAATTAATTCTGGGGACACTACTGTTGCCCGTATATTATTGTCCGTGCTGGCGCGAATACTTCATGAGCCATTCATAGCGATCATCAGTTGCCAGCTCAGGCGCCGATTTTTTGATTTCCTCCAGGCATTTAACGAGGCGCCGCGGTAGCCATTGTGTCTGCTCGCCAATCACCAACTTCAGAAAGTCCAGCGCCTCCTGTGGAAACTTGTCGCAAAGACCGGCCTCATGAAGTCGCTGGACCAGATGGTCCGGGTGGGACAACGGTTGAAGCCAAACCTTGAGCCGCGTGAGCGCTTCGGGGAACGCCTCCCGTGCCGTCACGCACAGGAGACCGAGACTTTCGGCGATGGTGGGTGTATTTTTGTCGCTGGTATTGGGCCAGATGTTATGCAGATATGGGTCGACTCGGTTGGCCCAGTAGTCAGCGCGTTGGTCGCCTGCATCCTCAAGAGACCTTACCAGTGTATGCGCTGCATTGTGCAAAACATCCGGAGGCAGCGAGCGGGTGGCAACCGCCAGTTCGTCGATGGTGAAAGTGTCACCCCGGTCGAGCGCAGCGATTGTCAGCAGCGAAGCGTATTGCCGGCCGTACTCGCCCAATTCCCCGTAATGCCTCGCGGTATCAAGGAAGGATGACTTGAGCATTTCCATTAAAGGGTGATACAACTGCGCTGACCAAAGGAAACCTTCCCAGGCTGCACTCGCTTCGGCCCTAGAGCGTTGCCAGTCGAAAAACGGCAACAGGTGTTGTTTCACCCAATCCGGGTCAATGCGGAATAATGGGACGATATGGGCAGCCAGCAACACGCGGCCATGTCTGAACTTGCCCACCCCGGTATCACAAAGCTCGGTGAATATAGGCTTGATCTTCTCGGGCAAGCCTTGTCTATCCTCCAGCGATCGTCGATACCACCAGCGCAGCAGCGCTTCCGAGACGTGGCCTACGGGATGATTGATGGCACGCGTGACGTGATCGTTGGTTTCGACACCATCCTGAAGATCCAGTGTCAGGATACGGCGACCGAGCGTGAAGAAATGTGCTTCGTGACCTTCAAATGTCCTGGAAACGGCTTTCAGCCACAAACTGACACCATGGCCCAGAGATTGCATATTTGCGTCAGGAGCGGCGACAAGAATAGGCGCCATGTAGCGCCAGGACCGCGACAGGTGTTTCTCCTCTGACCATACCTGAAGGGCTTCGCACCAGCGTTCAATAGGCCAGACACCTTCTTTGGCCAACGCGCACAAGGCACAAGCGGCAGTCGCAAAGTTATCGCGGCAACGCTGCATCCAGTCGTCTTTCTGCCAGTGATCTTTGTTGGATTGTTGCCTTAGCCATTCAACCAGCTTTTGGCGACGCCGCGGTGAGCGGACGAACTTGCGTAACTCGTCGCCATCGCTCTCCCAGTAAGGAAACTCATCTCGCTGATCCGCTGCCAGTTCCCACTCCGGGTACTGCTCAGTAAGCTGAGTCAGCCTTTCCTTACTGGACGAACTCAAGACGCCGCCGCTCCCGGCTATCTTCGCCAGACGCAGCCAGATTTCGCGATCCATGATCCGAGTCCAGAGATCGGGATCAACATCGTCCCTGAACATTTCGCGGGGTGGCTTACCAAGAATGGCCTGTTCCAGCTCCAAGAGCATCGCACTATCGAGTTTCGGTGCGAGCGCAATTATCAAGCGCATGGCCTCCCGCTGGGTTTCTCCGGACCACAGCCACCAATGGTCGTCCGCAAGCAACCAGTCGAGTGCGCGGCGGAGAGGTATCAGGTTGTCCTGTGCTGCGGCAAAGAAGGCCAGACGCCGAAACAGCGGGTAAGGTGTATACCACCACGACTCGGCTACAAGCGCAGCTTGCTTGGGTAACCGCCTTAGCGTGGCTAGCCAGGCGTCCCGGGTCAGGTCGATCAAGACTGTCCAATCGCGGAAGTCCTTGTTTTGCGGGTGCTCGCTGATAGAGGGCTGATGAAAGTATGACCGATCGCTTCTGTCCCCGGCGCTGCCGAGTTCGCGCATCAAATCAAGCGCGTCACGCAATAAGGCACTGACATCGGATAGTAGTTCAGGCAATGCGGCAATCCAGCGATCATCGTTGGTCAGATCGCGCAGGCTTGAATACACGTGTTCCGTCGATAGCACAATCTCCCACCCAACCAGATCGTTGATGTCCTCCGGTTCGCCAGTTTCTTCTTCTTCGACTAGCCTGGGGAATGGCTCGCGTAACAATATGCGCGGGGTCAACATTTCTCGCAGTTCTAGGCGTAGGGTAGCGGTGAGGCCATCGCGTTTGAAGCGGTCGCTCCAGAGATATCGGTCGAAGACGCTCTGCCACGATCTCAAGCGTCCGGTCAGCAACAGTCGCCACAAGGTGCGCATCAACGGGCCGGGGATCGCCTTGGGTGCGTTCGCGCTAATGTGTGTTAACTTTGCCGTGTTGCCTTCGCGTTCGAGTTTGGCCTGTTCGTCCAGGCGATGTTCAATCAACCCAGCCATCTCATCATGCAACTGACCACCACACTTGGATAGCCACAACACCAGCGCCGGGTCGTCGAGATGACGGACGAGCCAGCGCGCCAACTGCCACATCACTTTGTCCCAGCGCCCTCCACGAGATCCATCATCGACGACACACATCAACGGCGCCAGGGGATAAGGCGACGGCCGACATATCAGGCTGAAGGCGAGTTCGTCATCCACATCTGCCTTGGGTGGGACGCCGAAGCAGTCAAGGTCTGCATGATGGTAGCGTTCCTCGCTCAAGGGATCCAGCCAAGCCAGTGATGGTACAGGGTCCAGATCAGCGAAGCGCCTTGCCGGCAGGCCAGTCGGATCGCTCAACGCCCACAACATGCGGCCAACGAAGTTGTTCTGTCGGGTGTTCGCCAGAGGGTTTTCTTTGGCGCACTCGACGACAATGCGCTCTTTGCCGCGCACGCCGTCGCGGTAGGTCTCGGCCCATGCGCGCAGTGTCTTGTGCAGATAGGCGTGGCGATTGTGCTCGCGGTAAAGGATGGGCGTGACGTTCTTGGTCTGCCACTCATTGGCTTGCGTCGCTTCCTTTCCCCTGGAAAAGCTGCCGAACGCGAATATTTCCGGTAGTGCCTTGCCGAGCAGACTGTCGTAAGCCAGTGCGTCCATCATATAACGCAACACAGGATCGTTGATGCTGTAGCCGACGAAGCATACGGTGTAATTCCGAAACAGTTCGCTGACGAAGCGAGCTGCCCAGCGATCCATAAGATAGGCCTGGCTGAAATCGCTGCTAGAGAGCACCAGCCGGTCCAGTTGGCTCGCTGTCGGTGCGGCGCTGAGCAAGCCATGAAGATACACCAGACCGTGCCAGCGGTTCTTTGGCACCGGCAGCGACGGGGCTTCAAAGCGCTCGATGGTCAGATGCTCGGATGTAATCACTTTCTCGAAGAGGCGATCGAAGTTCGTGGTGATAAGCCGTGTGTGACCAGCGCGGCTCTTGCCAAGCATCAACAAGGCTTCGTGAGTCGCAGTTGCATTCGGGACGCTGAAGTCGGGATCCAGGATGCTCGCTAGCTTTCCTCGCACATTCTCTCGTCCGCCGATGTTGCGCGTTTCCAGCAACTCAATCGCGATATCGAACTGCTTTGCGTTTATCGCTGCTTTTTGTTCAGCGTCGGGTGTGACTGCGAGAGACTCGTAGAGCTTCTTGACCAGGTCCAAAAAGCTCGGCAACCCGGCTGGAAATGAGATACCTGCGCCGCTGAAGAATACTACGCGGCCGTCTTCATGCGCCTGCAGCAGGCGTTCGGGTATTTCGGGTCCATTGCGGACGAACTGCACTTAGGCAGGTCTCTTCAGAGGCATGCAACCGATCACGACTAATGAGTAGAATGTGATTGTTATCAATAGCCTACATTAAGCTGAAGAGGAGATACCATGAACACAGAGTGTACGGCAACCCAACTTGAATTTCAATCCTTTGGCTGACGATGACAGTAGGCTCACCTCGGCACGGATTCCAGTTGAACGTGGACACCGATTCTGGTCCATCGTGAACATCTGTTCCGGTTGAACGTGAACACTTTTCGGGTGATCCCAGAATGTATGTTCATATGCTGTTAATAGCCGTTCACGTGACGCCATAAGTGCCCGCACCTGACCGGCAACTGGTCTGTGAGTAATACACCTAGCGCTACCCGAACCGATGTTACAGTTATTCCCAGTTCTGCGACCGTTATCGCCACTGTCGTCTGTTGTTCGCGTACGTCCGTTAGCGTGGTAACTCGGCGACGTTTCTCCGTTGAGCGCTTAATCGTTCAGGCGTTTAGCGCGTTTTTCAATAGTGGCGATGATGTCATCAAACACACCAGATGCCAGCCCATCTTCTGTCAGGCTTGCTTTCAGACTTGGCGCTGCCTCCATCATTTTCTCTGTCATCGTTTTAATCTGCCGGTTCAAAGCTGATTGTGCAGCCTTGGTATCGGCCACCAGCCTGTGAAAGTGCCTCAGATACACATCCTTAGGCTTATATTTGCCACCAATCTTCATGGCCATCTTTTCAGACAGATCAGGATATATGGCTGTACTCAACAAATCATAGGCTGGCGCTAGTTCTGGTTTGTTACCCTTATAGAGCAATGAAAAATTCTTCCCATGGGCATCGGCGTTGCCTACCAGATAATTATAAAGCACCATGTTCAACAGTTTAGTCTGATCTGCAGCAGGACGTGCAGCATGTTTGGCTATAACTTCCTGACATGCAGCAATATTAGGACCTCCCTCACGTTCGTATTTTATCTCAGGTGCAATACCCAACACCTGACAGAAATCTTCCTGATGGATGCGCGTTATTGTGCCATTTTCCGCAATATAACGATCATAACGCTCCACCAGGTAATAAGGTGTGTCATCCACAAAATGCAATGATGCTTCCGGCACATCAAGACCGACCATTTTGGCAAGCTTCATACAAAACAACTCATTATGAGGACTGTCTTTCACGCGCTCAATCATGGACTTTAAGATATGCGTGGTTGGAGCGCCGCCTTTGATAAGTAGTACATGTCCATCTTTAAAGCCGACCGCCAGCTTATCCTGTGCGCCAGCCAGAGATAGGCGGTACCCATCCTCACCCGCCAGCATTGGACGGCGTTTTATCAGATCCAACACCTCTCTCAATCGGTTATCATCTAAGATTTTAACATGATCTGAGGCCACGGGTGGTTTATCGCCATGCGGGTATAGCGCCAAAGCTCCCGCACAATCGCCACCAACTGCCTCCAGCAAGGCAAAAGGATTCTTTTTGGAAAGTCCTAAATACTTCGCCAAGCGATCTCGCACGCTTTCCTCAGGCAACAGGCCAGAGAAGAACGCTTTGACCTGTTTGCCTGTAAAACTCTCGGCCTGCAAAGGCAGTGAAAGCGAGATGCCGCATGATGCTGAATCCAAATAATCGGCGTCATAGGTAAAGACCAATTCGCCGCTATCGGTTTGCTCAAGGCTTCCAGCCGGCTTGTCCTGTAAATAGACATCTAATACCCGGCTCATAGGGTTTCATCACCCACTGTGACATCAATACCGAGCATAGATACAACGGTCAGCGCCTTGCCGATGTGGCAGGACTCTTTGCCTTGTTCCAGCTCGCGGATAAACCGTACCCCCACGCCTGTAGTGGCAGCCAGTTGCTGTTGTGTCAAGCCTTGCTCTTTTCGAGCTTTCTTCAAAATAGCGCCGAGTTTTTCGATTTTGCTGTCTGTCATAAATCAACCCTTTCGGGATGATTTTAGCATTTTTTAGCAAAAAAACTATAAAATAAACCCGTTCGGGTCTGTTTTGTCGTTTAAGGCGAGATCTATATCCTAATCATCCCGTTCGGGGTTATATTGGGTGATTTGCTGCATGTCGGAATGCGACAATTTTGGCGGAGAGGAGGAAGATTCGAACCCTCGATACGCTATTAACTCCATTGACATGTTGTACTCTTCTTACTCGCCGCAGACAGTTACTGGATGTCCGTTTCTTATCGGAACGGGGATAGTTTAAGATATTTAAGGAAACTCTGAACAAGTCCATCCTGGACTTGTCAGAATACGGAAAACAAAAATGCGATTTTTGTTTTCCTCACAATATCAATGCCTTACAGTCATTGATATTGACGATACATCCCTGTATCGTAGGAACCTCTGACTTAATCAGAGGTTCCTTAAATGTGAGTAAGAAGTCAGGACTGCGCCGCTGCTGGAAACGCGTCCCTTTTCCAGCGCGGGAATGGTTCTGATGCGCAGAGATTGGATCTTTGCCGGCCTGGCAGGGCTTGTATTCCTGGTTCCATCTGTTTTAATCTGGCAAATTCCTTAACACTACGATACAACGCAACCGGGGCGGCATGGATATCATCTACCTGAACGATCTGCGCATAGACACCGTGATTGGTATCTACGAGTGGGAGCGCAAGATAAAGCAGACTTTGATCTTCGATATCGAGATCGCTGCGGATACCGGCATAGCGGCGTTATCAGACAGTATTGAGGATGCCGTCAGCTATGAGGCGGTGGCGCAACGTTTGATCAGTTATGTGAGCGCAGCGCAGTTCGAGTTGCTTGAGACCCTGGCGGAAAAAGTCGCCGGCATTCTGATGGATGAGTTCAACGCGCGCTGGTGCCGCATCCGGCTCAACAAACCCGGCGCGGTCCGCGGCGCGCGCAACGTGGGCATAATTATAGAGCGCGGCGACAGCCCGAATATTTCATCGAATCCGGCGCAATCTTTGCGCCAATCGATGAAAGATTCGGATTAGGGACTGAAATGGCGCAAATTTATATCGGCGTGGGCAGCAACCTGGAGCGGGGGAAACACATCCGGGCCGGTATCCGGGCGCTCAAGGCAGAATTTCGGAATGTGCGCGTCTCGACCATTTACGAAAACAGGGCAGTAGGGTTTGACGGCGCGGATTTCTACAATTTCGTGGCGGGTTGTGAGACCGACCTTGAGGCGGATCAGGTGGTCAAGCGATTGCGCCGGATTGAAGACGACTACGGGCGCGACCGGAGCGGACCGTATGTCTCATCCATTACCCTGGACCTGGACTTGTTGCTTTACAATGATCTGGTTACCAGGTCTGATACATTTCAATTGCCTCGTTCGGACATCGATCGGTACGCTTTTGTATTGCGTCCCCTGGCGGAGCTTGCGCCGGAGCTGCGCCATCCTGTGTCCGGTAAAACCTGCGCCCGGTTATGGTCTGAATTCGACCAGTCGGCACAGAAATTATCGCCGGTCGAATTTGACCTGGAAGTGGAATGAGGCATTTCCATATGGATCATGGTTCTGGTAGCGGCTTGGGCGCCGAACTGCAATTACCGGTCCCGTCGCGAGCGGCCCGTAAACATAGCGATGCGCTAGCAGGACTAATTTGTGAGCAGATTCACAGCAGCGGAGGCAGCATCAGCTTTGAACGTTTTATGGAAATGGCCTTGTATGAGCCCGGTTGGGGTTATTACAGCGCCGGCGCGGCCCGGTTTGGCGCGGCTGGAGATTTTATCACTGCGCCCCAGGTTTCGCCCCTGTTTTCCCGCTGTCTGGCACGGCAATGCAGGCAGGCGCTGGCGGCGCTGCGCGCCGGTGATATCCTGGAACTGGGCGCGGGCTCAGGGCTTATGGCGCAGGATCTTTTGCTGGAATTGGAAGCGTTGGACAGCTTGCCGGAACGTTACCTGATATTGGAAACCGGCGCAGATTTGCGCCGGCGCCAGCAGCAATTGTTCTCCAGCCGCATACCCCACCTGTTGCCGCGCATAAGCTGGCTGGATGCATTGCCTGAACAACCGTTGCGCGGTGTTATCGTCGCCAATGAGGTGGTTGATGCGTTGCCGGTAAAACGGGCGCTGCTGAACCAGGGGAGGTTGCATGAGCTATGCGTAGGTCATGGCAGAGATGGTTTTTTCTGGATAGAGGCGCCCTGTGAGGACGATCAGCTCTCCACGGCCTGGGATGAGATCGCCGCAGGGCTGCCGGCGTCGCTTCCCGAACCCTACCGGACGGAGATAAACGTACGCGCCGATGCTTGGATGCGGTCGATGAGTGAGATTTTAAGACAAGGGGTGATATTGTTAATCGATTATGGCTACCCGCGCCGCGAATATTATCACCCCCAACGCGACCGGGGCGCTCTGGTGTGTCATTACCGCCATCGTTCCCACGACGAGCCATTTTTTTATCCCGGCTTACAGGATATCTCCGCATCGGTGGACTTCAGCGCTCTGGCGCAGGCGGCTCAGGAAAGCGGATTGCGCCTGGCCGGCTATACCAGCCAGGCGCACTTCCTCATCGGCTGCGGCATGACTGAAATGGCCGCGTCCTTGCACAACGGTAACGGCTATCTCGACCCCGCCATATCCGGCCAGGTCAAACGCCTGCTCCTACCGGGTGAGATGGGCGAACGTTTCAAGGTCATAGCCTTTGCCAGGAATTTCACGGAGCCCTTGTTGGGGTTTCAATTCATCGACCAACAGGAACGTCTTTAGCGGCGCAAATAAATGGACAGTCTGCATGCCATCGTCCTGGGCCTGCTCCAGGGGCTGACCGAATTCCTGCCCATCAGCAGCTCAGCCCATCTTATCCTGCTGCCGAAGTTGGCGGGGTGGGCTGACCAGGGTCTGTTGTACGATGTTGGCGCGCATTTCGGCAGCTTGCTGGCGCTGCTGATTTATTTCAGGACAGACCTGGCGCGTATGGGCGCGAGTTGGTTTAACTCGTTCAGCGCCGGGCGCAACCGCGCTGCTGACATGGTTTGGTTACTGGCGCTTGCTACTGTGCCAATCTGCCTGGCCGGCCTGTTGCTTCATCATACTGCCGAGCGCTTGCGCGACCCAATGGTTATCGCCGCAGCGACGGTATTGTTTGGGCTGTTGCTGTGGTGGGCGGACCGCGCCGGCAAGCGCGCGCGAGATCTGGACGCGTTGGGAGTTCGTGATGCCCTCGTTATCGGTCTGTTCCAGGTATTGGCCCTGATACCGGGCGCATCCCGTTCGGGTATCACGATGACCGCAGGATTGTTGCTGGGCTTGAACAGGGAGGCTGCGAGTCGATTTTCCTTCCTGTTGGCAATCCCGACAATCCTGCTGGCTTCCGGTTATGAATTACTGAATGCCTCATTCTCTTCGGCAACCGTGGATTGGACTGCGCTCGTCACGGTCAGCGCGCTGGCCTTCATCAGCGCTTACCTGACAATCCATTGGTTCCTGAAACTGGTGGAGCGTACCGGAATGTTGCCTTATGTCATCTACCGCCTCGCGCTGGGTGGGGTATTGTTCATCCTATTCCGATAGTGTAAATCGTGATCTGAAACTTCATGCCTGCAGCATGCGTCAATTTTTCTACCTGACTTCAATCAGCAATTGTGCAAGACTGCTCCTGAAGATCGAAGCCCATGAGATCAGGGCGGCGCTGACCGCTTTCAGCTTCCTGTTCACTCTCATGCTGGCCTATTACACCTTGCGTCCGGTGCGTGATGCCATGGCCAGCGACTGGTCCGATGCCGAGTTGAGTTGGCTTTGGACATCTACCTTTGTCATCAGCCTGGTCGTCGTCAGCGTGTACAGCGGCGTGATTTCCAGGATCAGTTTTAAGCGCATCGTTCCGGGTGTGTACGGCTTTTTCTCACTATCTTTCCTTGCGTTCTACCTGGGCGCGCGCACGATGGACAACCCGGTTTACGCTGACAAGGCATTTTACGTCTGGCTTAGTGTCTTCAGCTTGTTTCATGTCTCCGTGTTCTGGAGTTTTATGACGGACATGTTCTCGAAGGAGCAGGGTAAAAGACTGTTCGGTTTTATCGCTTCCGGCGCCAGCATCGGCGCGGTGGCCGGGCCTGCTGTTCCGGTCTTTTTTTCCGCTTACCTGGGTGTTTATAACCTAATCCTGCTGGCAGCCGCGTTGTTAGCGCTGATGATCCCGCTGAGCGCGCGCCTGGAAAAACTGAAACGCATGGACCTGCAAGACGATCAGGCCGGCGCCGATGAGTCATCCTGGGTTGCCACAGGCGGCAACCCTTTGGCCGGTTTTGCCGATTTCTTCAGCAACCGTCACCTGCTCGGGATCGGCTTGTTCATCCTGTTGTACACTGTGATCAGCGCGTTCGTTTATTTTGAACTGAAAAATATGCTGGCCGATTTCGACCGCGCCACCCGCTCGCAATACTGGGGGCTGATGGACTTGATTGTAAATTCACTTGCCGTAATTACCGCTATGTTTGCCACCAACCGCCTGGCCGTGCGCTTTGGGTTGCGCGTGACCTTATCGATAATACCTTTCGCGATCGTCGCCGGCTGGTTGATTGTGGCGATTGCTCCGCTGTTATCTGTGCTGATGGGTCTGCAGATCGCGCGCCGCGCCGGCAACTATGCGATCACTCGTCCCGGCAGGGAGATGCTTTTCACCGAGGTAAGCCGGGAAACCCGATTCAGAACAAAACCGGTTATTGATATCGTAGTCTACCGTGGCGGCGACATGTTGAGCGGCTGGGTGTACACCGGCCTGGCCGCTGGCTTTGGCCTGGGCCTGACGGGCATGGGACTGATCGGCGCCAGTATTGCGTTATTATGGGCAATCGTGGCAATATTCATCGGCAATGCGTATGATCGGGACCGTATAGCCACGGGTGAACCGGAATGAAATACATCACAGGCTGCAGTCCGGGCCAATCCTGGTGAGAAATCCGGGCTAAACTCCATGCAGGTATATCTGGTTGGCGGCGCGGTGCGCGACGAGTTGTTGGGGCTTGAGACAAGAGACCGCGATTGGGTTGTAGTCGGCGCAACGCCCGAACAGATGAGCGCCCTGGGATACCGGGCGGTCGGCAAAGAATTCCCCGTTTTCATTCACCCGGAGACCGGCGAAGAATACGCCCTTGCCCGTACCGAACGTAAAACCGGCCCGGGTTACAAGGGGTTCATCTTCGATACTTCAGATCAGGTCACCCTGGAGCAGGACCTGGCGCGCCGGGACATTACCATCAACGCGATCGCAAAAGACACAGACGGTAATCTGATCGACCCGTTCAACGGCTGCAAAGACCTGGCGAATAAGATTATCCGTCATGTCTCGGACGCATTTGTCGAAGATCCGCTGCGCACGCTGCGGGTCGCCAGGTTTGCCGCGCAATTCAATTTCTCCATCGCGGACGAGACACAATCCCTGTTAAAACAAATCAGCGCCACCAGTGAACTGCATACGCTTACGCCTGAGCGGGTCTGGGTCGAAACCGAAAAAGCGTTGCAGACCCCGCGCCCGCGGCGTTATTTTGAGACGCTCAGGGAGTGCAACGCGCTGGCTGCATTGTTCCCTGAAATCGACCGGTTGTTTGGTGTTCCGCAACCGGCGCGCCATCATCCGGAAATCGACAGTGGCGCGCACACGCTGATGGCGCTGGACCAGGCATCCCGACTCAGCGCTGAGGTCGAAGTGCGCTTTGCCGCGCTGGTCCATGACCTCGGCAAGACCGCCACGCCGCGGGAACTGTTGCCCAGCCATCATGGCCATGAGCAGCGCGGCGTTGAACTGATCAACAAGCTGTGTGACCGATTGCGGATTCCGAACAAAAGCCGGGAGCTAGCCATCCTTGCCGCGCGTTACCACATGAACTGCCATCGCATCCGCGAGTTGAGCCCGGCCGTGGCGCTCAAAAAGTTGGAGGGGCTGGATGCCTTCCGCCGCCCGCAACGATTCGAGCAGTTCCTGCTTGTCTGTGAAGCCGACGCGCGCGGCCGCAAAGGCAAAGAGCCGCAAGACTACCCGCAGGCCGGGTTGTTCAGAAAATACCGCGACGCCTGTCTCACCGTGGATACCGGATATCCTGACCTGGATAAACTGTCAGGAAAGCAGATAGCAGAACGCATACGCGCGCAACGGATCCAAGCGATCAGGGAAGTGAAGGCGATGGAAAAATACGCCATAACATCGGATCAATATTAAGGGAAGCTCTGACTTAATCTCAGAGGTTCCTAAGGCCTAACGACGAGGGTTATTTTTATGTCTACGGTAAAGCTGGTTGAATATGACGAAGCAAGCCCGGAGGTAAGAGCGGTTTATGATGATATACGCCAGGTTCGGCAGACTGATTTTATCAATAATTTCTGGAAGGCCCTGGCCAATCACCCGGCTTTGCTGGAACAGGTCTGGTCCCGCGGGAAGGAGGTAATGGCGTCGGGGAAACTCGACGCGCTGACCAAGGAACTGATCTATATCGCGGTCTCGGTGGCCAATGCCTGCGAATACTGTGTGCATTCCCATACCGCTGCGGCCTTCGACAAGGGGATGAGCGAGGCTCAGTACGGGGAACTGCTCGCGGTCATTGCCCTGGCTCAACAGAACAACGGGCTGGCAAGTGGCATGCAGGTCGCCGTTGATGAAACCTTCCTCAGGAGAACCGAATGAATAAACTAAGGAACCTCTGACTTAATCAGAGGTTCCCTAACGCCGCCACCGTACCACTCCCGCCCTCCGCTCAACGCCATACGGGGTCAGGCTGAAAAGCGGGAGTTCAGTGGAATACGATGTCGCCCGGAGCGGATTTGGACATCCGATGGATGCCCGCAAGGATAGGGCGCATCAAAAAATCCTCAGCGATCATCGCATCAATTGGTGAGATTTTCGGGTTAAGCGTGCGCCTTGATGATGTCGCATAGCGCGGCAATATGTCGGGGATGATCATTCAGGGCAGGAATGTAGGAAAACAGTTTCCCCCCGGCAGACAGGAAAAAATCCCTGTTCTGGATTTGAATCTCTTCCAGTGTTTCCAGGCAGTCCGCGGCAAATCCTGGACAGATCACTTGTGTGTGGCTGACGCCACTCTTGCCCCATTTCTGCAGCAGCTTGTCAGTATAAGGCTGCAGCCATTTGCGCGGTCCGAAACGGGATTGGAATGACACAGTCCACATATCCTCGGGCAAGTCCAGTCGCTGTGCCACCAGGCGCGCGCTGGTATGGCACTGTTCCGGGTAAGGGTCTCCTGCCAGCGCGTAGGCTTCGGGCAAACCATGAAATGAAAACAGAAGCTTGTCCGGCTTCCCGAACTCTGCCCAATGGCTGCGGATGCTGCCCGTCAGGGCCCCGATGTAACCGGGATCATCGTGGTAGCTGTTTATCATCCTGAGCCCAGGGATACGCCGCCATGTTTTCAGCGCCTCGGCTACCGCATCAAAGGTTGACCCCGTGGTCGCGGCCGAATACTGCGGATATAGGGGCAATGCCAGCAAAGTATCGATATTGCAGTTGCGCAGTTTCTCCAAAGCGGCGCGTATGGATGGGTTACCGTAGCGCATGCCCAGTTCTATCCGGTAGGGTTTCTCAGCGCTATCGCCCAGCGCCGACCGGATTGCCTCACGTTGCTTTTGCGATATAACCAGCAGTGGCGAACCTGCCTCGGTCCACACCTCGCGGTAGGCTCTGGCTGAACGGCGCGGTCGCAGCCTGAGGATGATTCCGTGCAATATCGGCCACCACAATAGCCTGGGAGTTTCGATTACCCGCCGGTCCCACAGGAATTCCGCCAGGTATTTTCTTAACGCTGAAGGCGTTGGCGCATCGGGCGTGCCGAGATTGGTGATCAGAACCCCGATGCCTGCCGGCGTCTCGGATTTGAATTCCGGGTTGCCCAGATAGCCGGCCATTTCTGGCTGTCTCCGGTTAACCGTATGCAGGCCAGGTTGGGCAGTTGTCAATGAGCAGTGGTTTCGGCAGACCCCGGGCCGGTCTGTTCGAGGATGGTTTTCAGTTCGCCGGTCTGGTGCATTTCCAGCACGATATCACAACCGCCGATCAACTCGCCGTTGACGAATACCTGTGGGAATGTCGGCCAGTTGGAGACGCTGGGCAGGTTTTGGCGCACCTCCGGCGCGGCCAGCACGTCGACATAGACAAACTCCACGTCGCAGGACTTCAGCGCCTGCGCGGTGCGCATGGAGAAACCGCACTGGGGAAAATCGGGCGTTCCTTTCATGAACAGTATGACCGGGTTTTCTGAAATAATGTTTTTCAATTCTTGAATAATTTCGCTCATTGCATCGTCTCGTTGAAATAATACGTTTTATCAATGTCCACTGGATTCCCACTGTTGCGGGAATGGCGCAGGATACAGGTTAGCAGGCAAAACTTACACAAAATCAAAGTATGCGTTTGCCCTGTCATATCAATTTTAATGCCTGTTATTATACATCACTTCGATGGATTTTCATTGTATACTTGCCCGGCATCGGAGCAATAGTATAATTGGAACCGGTTAGCAGTTTTTTTGGGAACCTCCCGGGCGGAGCTTCCCATCTTACATATAATCTTACGTTGGAGGACTGATAATGAATCCGCTTAAAACCATAAAAGGCACCTTGATTTCAGGTTTTGTCGCTGCTGTGGTGATAGCCATTCTGATTAACCTGTCTGTGACTGATGCCGCCGCGGGCGCAATCAACAGTTGGTCGCTGATGGTCTGGCTGCATGTCTTCTTCGGGGTGATCTGGATTGGCCTGTTGTATTATTTCAATTTTGTGCAGACCCCCGCCATGGCGACGGCCGGCGCGGACAAAGACGGCCCGGGGCCGGCCGCGATCGGAAAATACGTCGCCCCCCTGGCGCTGTTGTGGTTCCGTTGGGCAGCGCTGCTGACCTGGTTGACCGGCGCCGCCACGCTGGAAATCATGGGGATAGGTATTACCCATGCTTTCATGCTGGGCAGCGGCGCTGCCATTATCGGTACCGGCGCCTGGCTGGGCACTATCATGCTGTTCAACGTCTGGGTATTGATATGGCCCAATCAAAAGAAAATTCTGGGAATCGTCGCCGCTTCGGATGAAGAAAAAGCAAAGGCCAGGGTAGTTGCAGCCACGGCCTCGCGCGTCAATACCCTGCTGTCCATTCCCATGCTTATGTGTATGGTCGGGCAGGGCCATGGATTGCCTTTCTGAGCAGCACGAACGAGTAAACCAAAGACCTGGATTGCCGGTGTGAACGATTTGTTCTCCGGCAAAGGGGACGTGGCGATCAATCGTATCACCCCGTCCCCTTTTTACTTTAGATGAAGAACAGCTATGCCGGAAGCGATCATGCCCACCTATAAGCGTCTGGACATAGCGTTTGAGTCCGGAGAGGGCGCCTGGTTGATTGACAGCCGGGGGAACCGTTATCTCGACGCCCTGAGCGGTATCGCTGTCTGTGGTCTGGGTCATGCTCATCCGGAAATCGCCGATGTGCTGGCGCGCCAGGCGCGCCGGCTGCTGCATACGTCCAACCTGTACCGTATTCCACTGCAGGAAGAACTGGCTGAAAAGCTGACAGGGATTTCCGGGATGGAAAAGGTATTTTTCTGTAATTCCGGCGCTGAAGCTAACGAGGCGGCGATCAAAATTTGCCGGAAATTCGCCCGTCATAAACAGGTTGAAGAGCCGCTTATCATCGTTATGGAGGACAGTTTTCACGGCAGAACCATGGCGACCCTGAGCGCTACCGGGAAGCCTGAGGCGCGCGCCGGTTTTGACCCCCTGCTGCCCGGTTTCCACTATTTGCCTTTTAATGATGTGCCCGCCTTGCGCGGTCTCGATGAGCGGCGTGAACGGGTTGTGGCCGTTATGCTGGAAGCTGTGCAGGGAGAGGGAGGGGTCGTGGTTCCTGACCCCGGCTACCTGAAGGCATTGCGTGAGCTGTGCGACCGTAATGGCTGGCTATTGGTCCTTGATGAAGTGCAGACCGGCATGTGCCGCACCGGCGCATGGTTTGCCTACCAGCATGAACACATCCTGCCCGATGTCGTGACTCTGGCCAAATCCCTAGGCAACGGCCTGCCCATCGGCGCTTGTCTGGCGGCCGGCCCAGCGTCCGAAATGCTGCAGCCTGGCAGTCACGGATCGACTTTCGGGGGGAATCCGCTGGCCTCGGCTGCCGCGTTGGCCGTCATTGATATCCTGAGCAAGCAGGATCTGGCGAGACGAGCGGGCTCGGTAGGCGCGGCCATGCTGCAAGCATTGCGCGCGCAACTGGCGGATCACGATGGGGTGATTTCAATACGCGGCAAGGGATTGATGATCGGCATAGAGCTATCTGTTGATTGCGCGGCGCTGGTTGAACGGGCGCTGCACAAGCGCCTGCTGATCAATGTCACTGCAGGCAGGGTGACGCGTCTGCTGCCGCCGCTGATCATATCTGAGCAAGAAATGCGTCATATCGTCGATACGGTCTGTCTCCTGATCAGGGATTTTTTAGGCGGTTGAGATGACGCGCCATTTCCTGACTCTTGCAGACCTCAGCGCTACTGAGATTGAGGCGCTGATAGAGCGAGCTATGCGGCTGAAACAGGCGTACAAACGCCGTGAATTGCAGCCGACCTGCGCCGGCAGGGTACTGGCGATGATATTTGAAAAATCCTCCACCCGCACCCGGGTTTCGTTTGAAACCGCCATGGCGCACCTTGGAGGACATGCTGTCTTTCTATCTCCGCAGGATAGCCAGTTGGGCCGCGGCGAGCTTATCGAGGACACTGCCAGGGTGTTGTCGAAGATGGTGGACGGCGTCATGATCCGAACCTTTGAACATGCCCGGATCAGCCGTTTTGCTGAGAATTCTTCGGTTCCGGTGATCAACGGCCTATCGGACAGTTATCATCCCTGCCAGTTACTGGCGGACTTGCAGACCTATTATGAACTGAGAGGCGCAATCAGGGGAAAAAAAGTCGCCTGGTTCGGTGATGGAAACAATATGTGCAATTCCTGGATTAACGCGGCGAGGATTATGGATTTTCACCTCCACATAGCGGGGCCGGCGCAATACCATCCGACTCCGGAAATGGTCAGGCAGGGGGGCGCAAACGTGACCCTCGTTCTGAACCCGGAACAGGCCGCCGAGCAGTCGGATCTGGTTGTCACCGATACCTGGACAAGCATGGGCCAGGAAACCGGAAAAGAGAAAAAGCGGGTCTTGTTCGAGCCGTTCCAGGTGAACCAAGCCATTATGGCGCTGGCTGCCGAGGATGCCCTGTTCATGCATTGCCTGCCAGCGTATCGCGGCGCTGAGGTGAGCGCAGAGGTCATTGACGGTCCCCGGAGCGTGGTTTGGGAAGAGGCAGGCAATCGTCTGCATGCCCAGAAGGCCCTGTTGGAGTTTTTGCTGGGCGGCGGACTGGAACACGGCGGAGGGTGATGGGCAGATATTGCGGCTTTCTCCGGCCTGACGAAGCAAATCAGCAGCGCTCATCGCATCAAATTGTGAGAAATCCGGGTTAAGGTTGCAGCATGCATTTCCTTTTGAGTAATGATGACGGCTATCAGGCCATCGGTCTGGAAATCCTGATGCGGGCCATGCAATCGTTCGGCGCTATTACCGTGGTGGCGCCAGACCGGAATCGAAGCGGCGCGAGCAACTCATTAACACTCGATGCGCCGTTGTATACACAGCAGGTCTCGGACAGGTTTTTCTATGTCAACGGCACCCCAACCGATTGTGTGCACCTGGCCATTACAGGTATGCTCAATGACATGCCGGACATGGTGGTCAGCGGCGTTAACCATGGCTCCAACCTGGGTGACGACGTGATCTATTCGGGCACCGTTGCGGCAGCCATGGAAGGGCGTTTTCTGGGGCGGCCTGCCATTGCCCTGTCGCTGGCGGGGGAAAATCCGACCCATTACGAGACCGCAGAGAAAGTCGTCAAAAATCTGATCCGCAAGTTGCTGGCAGACCCTATCGATAATGATATGTTATTGAATATCAACATACCGGATGTGCCGTTCGAGCAACTTGATGGTTTTGAAGTCACGCGCCTGGGCCAGCGTCATAAATCCGAACCGGCGATTCAGATGAAAGATCCGAAAAACCGCACCGTCTATTGGGTAGGCCCCGCAGGCGCCGGTGAGGATGCTGGTCCGGGCACGGATTTTCATGCGATTTCCGTCAACAGGATTTCCATCACTCCGCTACAAGTGGACCTGACCCGCTATGCGGCATTGACTCAGGTCAGTGACTGGCTGGCTGATCTGGAATTAAAAGAGATGTAAACTATCCTGACAATATTATGCGGGCTGATAATTTTCAAGGCATAGGAATGACGTCCCAGCGTTCTCGGGACCGGCTGGTGAAACAGTTGTCTGATATGGGAATCAAGTCTGAGTTGGTCCTGGAGGCTATTCGGAGCGCTCCCAGGCATATTTTTGTGGACGAGGCGCTGGCCAGTCGGGCCTATGACAATACCGCCCTGCCTATCGGCCATAATCAGACAATTTCGCAACCTTATATTGTCGCGCGCATGACTGAGGCGATATTGGAATCGGGAACTCCCGACAAGGTCCTGGAAATTGGCTCTGGTTGCGGCTATCAGACCGTGATCCTGGCCCAACTGGCGCGCCGAGTTTACACCATAGAACGCATTAAAGCATTGCTGGCAAGCGCCAGAGAGCGTTTCCGTACCCTGAATTACCGCAATATCCTGGCAAAACATGGCGACGGTAATCAGGGCTGGCCGGAACACGCGCCATTCCAAGGGATACTGGTGGCGGCCGCTCCCGGGAAAATTCCCGACGCATTGCCGGAGCAACTGGCCGTCGGAGGAAGGATGATCATCCCGATTGGCTACACCGGGGAGCAGAAACTGTTGTCCGTCGCCCGCACCAGGACCGGTTTTGTGGAAAAATATCTGGACCCGGTCAGTTTTGTGCCTATGCTCAGGGGAACAGGGTAAGGCCTGGCGATGAAAAAAATTGCCGGAATGAGTCTGTTGCTGTTCCTTTTGGGCAGCATCTCCGGCTGTGCAACGGTGGAAGCTCCCGTCACTGCGCGCCCGGGGCCGGATCGGCAAGCGGCGCGCGTCGTGTCAGCGGACGCCAAGCGTCAGGAGAGCAAGCGCACCCAACATACTGTCGCCAAGGGCGATACCTTGTATTCCATTGCCTGGCGCTACGGCTATGACTACAGAGTCCTGGCTGCCTGGAACCGGATCAAAGAGCCGTTCACAATTTATCCCGGACAGGTCATCATGTTCAAACCGGCATCGCGTTCCCGTGCGGCGCCGGCGGAGTCAAAAAAACAGTCCCGACAGCCTGACAGATCCAGCGTCAGCGCGCCCGGATCGAACGCGCCGGACAAGATCGCCACGCCCCCCCGCGCTATGCCGTTGCGCTGGCAATGGCCGGCCCGTGGCAAGCTCTTGAAGACGTCCACGCCTACGGCAAAAAAAGGTATAAGTATTGCCGGTCGGGCTGGCCAGAAAGTCGTTGCCGCGGCTACCGGCACAGTCGTCTACAGCGGTAGTGGTTTACGCGGTTATGGCAATCTTATTATTATCAAGCATAGCGCTGCCTATCTGAGCGCCTATGCGCACAATCGCGACCTGATAGTAAAAGAGGGAGAGACGGTAGCGGCGGGGCAACAGATATCGACAATGGGTGTTGACAGTAAAGGCGCGCCTGTGTTGCACTTTGAAATCCGTAAAAACGGCAAACCGATTGACCCGTTGGGACAGCTTCCGAGCGCCTGACAAGCCAGGTTATAACAGCATAAACACAGAAGCTATTCATGCCAGAAGACGATGATATCCAATCCTTGAATCTGGAAGACCCTGGTTCAGCAAGATCAGGATCTGATATTGCCAGGAAGCCGGTGAAAGTCCCCCGGCAAAACAGTTTTAGCGAAACGGAACTTGACGCTACTCGGTTGTATTTGAGCGAGATTGGCTTTACCCCGTTGCTGACTGCTGAGCAGGAAACCGATTTTGCCCAGCGCGCGCGTCGCGGCGACACCGAGGCGCGCAAACGCATGATTGAAAGCAATTTGCGCCTGGTGGTAAAGATAGCGCGGCGTTATATGAACCAGGGGCTGGCGTTGCTGGACCTGATCGAAGAGGGCAACCTCGGTTTGATTCGGGCAGTGGAAAAGTTCGACCCGGACAAGGGCTTTCGTTTTTCAACCTATGCCACCTGGTGGATCAGGCAGACCATTGAACGGGCGTTGATGAATCAGGCCAGGACAGTCAGGCTGCCAATCCATGTCATCAAGGAGATCAAAATTTATATGAGAGCGGCAAGAAAACTGGCGCAGACCCTCGACCGCGAACCTAGCAGCGAGGATGTGGCGGCTATGTTGGATCGCCCGTTGGAAAGTGTAAAACGTATGTTCGGACTTAGCGAACGGACCACATCGGTGGATGCCCCGATAAACAGGGAAACGGAACGACCGTTGCTGGATACCATTCCGGATGAGCAGAACATTGATCCATCATTGCTGCTGCAGAACGACGACGTCAGGGAGCACATCGATTTATGGTTGCAGGAACTGTCGGAAAAACAACGCGCCGTGGTGGAATTGCGCTTCGGCCTGCATGACAGAGAGGCCGCCACCCTGGAAGACGTCGGCGCGCAACTGGGCGTGACGCGGGAGCGGGTCAGGCAGATACAGATTGATGCGCTGAAACGGCTGCGGCGCATCCTCATGCGGGAAGGCCTGTCTTTGGACGCCCTGTCCTGACCAGGCTGGCGCCAGACAACCCCATTCCCGAGGAAACTGGAATCCAGTGAGCAACTTTTCCTTATAGAGGTCTTGTCTACTGGATTCCCACTGTTGCGGGGATGTAGGCGTTGGCGGATAATATCAGCTTCAATAGCTGCTGTTTCAGGCAATCTGAAACAGTGCGGCGACGATGCGGCGGCCTTCCCCGGACAGGAAATTGAAGGCCCTGCAGGCAGCGCCGGTATCCATGATCTCGAACCCTATTTGCCGGAGATAAAGTATTTCACAGGTTTCATCAGGCGGATAAGTGATTGTTGCGCCGCCGCCAAATATCAGGATCTCCGGATCATGCTCAAGCATGGCCAGCAGGTGTCTCTCCTCCAGCGTCTGTAGCCGTTCCGGTAGCCGGCCTTCTATGACCGCCTCCGGCGTGACGATAATGTCCGTTGCGTATTCCGTGCCCGCTACGGTTATTGAACCGGGCGCATAGGCGTCGATGTTGTATTCGCTTTGATTGAGATCCGCTTCAATTTTCATATTGGCCCGGACTTCCGGTATTGTTTCATTTTACACTAGTACTCTTTCAGCTTAGGAGCCTCTGAGATCAAGTCAGAGCTTCTTTAATACCAAAAATGGAACCCGATAATATGAAGAAACCTCTGAACAATCTCCTTGCCTATATCGATCCCAATGGGTATTTTATCGGGTATCCGCGAATCAGCAACCAGGAGAACCATGAGAATCATACTATTGGGAGCGCCCGGCGCCGGCAAGGGCACACAGGCCGCGTTGATCCAAGACCGGTTTAATATTCCTCAGATTTCGACCGGCGACATGTTGCGCGCCGCAGTCAGGGCCGGCTCGCCATTGGGGCTTGAGGCAAAAAAGGTGATGGATGCCGGAGAGCTGGTCTCTGATGGCCTGATCATGGGGCTGGTCAAGGACAGGATCCAACAGGATGATTGCCGGCGGGGGTACCTGTTTGACGGTTTTCCGAGGACCCTTGGCCAGGCTGAGGCCATGCAGCGGGAAGATATACAAATCGACTGTGTGGTTGAAATCGTGGTCGCAGATGATGAGATCATCAAACGCATGAGCGGCCGCCGCGTGCATCCCGGGTCGGGGCGCGTTTACCACGTCCTGTTCAATCCGCCGCAACAGTCCGGTATTGATGATGTCACCGGTGAGACGCTTATCCAACGAGAGGATGACCAGGAGGCAACGGTCAGAAAACGCCTGCAGGTCTACCATCAGCAGACTGCGCCCTTAATCAGGTTTTACCGCGATTTGAGCGGCCCTGATGCGCCGGTTTACCTGCGTGTAGAAGGCGTTGGCGAGGTTCGGGAAATAACTCAAAACCTGGTTGCGGGATTGGAAAAAATGCTGGACAGGTGATGCCTTCGACATCTGGAGCAAGAAGATCGAGGGCCAAGTCAAAGTCCCGTTCCGGCAATAAATTCCTGCGCGCGCATAGTTTGATCATCCTGTTCTGCTTGGGCGCGGCCTATGTGTTGTGGCTGGATCATCGCGTCCAGACGGAATTTGTCGGGAAACGCTGGTCCTTGCCTGCGCGTGTCTACGCCAGCCCGGCCGAACTCTATCTGGGTCAGGAGCTGACAGTCGATAAATTCCAAAGATTGCTTGCCAGGTCGGGTTACAGGAATACGCCTGTGGCCATAGAGGCGGGCGATTATCGGCTCGGAACGTCATATATTGAATTTATGCAACGAGCATTCCACTACTGGGATGGCCGGCAGGCGAGTCGCCTGTTGCGGGTAGATTTCAGGGACGGCACAGTGCGCGGGATCCGGGACCTGACAGGCCAACAAACCCTGTCCCTGGCGCGCATCGAACCGGAATTGATCGGTAGAATCTACCCGGACCACTACCAGGATCGCATCCTGGTTTCCTACGATGAAGTTCCGCTCGCCCTGATTCATGCCTTGTTGGCGGTTGAAGACCGGAATTTTTTCAATCATATCGGCATTGATCCCCGGGGCATGTTGCGGGCTTTGTACCACAACATCCGCAACAGGAAACTTGAGCAGGGTGGCAGCTCCATTACCCAGCAACTGGTGAAAAACTTCTTTTTAAGCCCCGAACGCACTCTGGTCAGGAAGACTAACGAGATTCTGATGGCTTTGCTGCTGGAGCGGCGCTACAGCAAGCAGGAAATTCTGGGCGCTTATATCAACGAGGTGTACCTGGGACAACAGGGACGGCGCAGTGTGCATGGTTTCGGCGCCGCCGCGGAGTTCTATTTTGCCAGGCCGTTGAACGAGTTACGCACGGACCAACTGGCGCTGTTGGCAGGGATGGTCAGAGGCGCTTCCTGGTATAACCCGCGCCGGCATGGCAAACGGGCCAGACAACGCCGCAACCTGACGCTGCAGTTGATGCATCAACAGGGTTACCTGGACGAGCCCAGCTTGCGCCAGGCGCAGCAGCGGGGATTGGACCTGAGCGCGCAACCACGTTGGGTTTCCGGCAAATACCCGGCTTTTTTACAGTTGGTAAAGAGTCAGTTGTTGCGAGATTATGCCAGCGCGGACCTGCGCGCCAGGGGACTGCAAATCTTCACCACGCTTGATACCGAGCGGCAGGACAGTTCGGAACTGGCGCTGCGGCAACAGTTACGGCAACTGGAGCGGGCAAAGTCCCTGAAGGCCGGGACCTTGCAGGCAGCAAGCGTTTTTGTACAGACCAGCAGCGGCGCGGTATTGTCCTTGGCTGGCGACAGGAATGCGGAATCCGTGGGTTTTAACCGGGCCATGCATGCCAGGCGGCCGGTAGGCTCGCTGGTGAAACCGTTCGTGTATTACACTGCCCTTACCCAACCTCAGCGTTATTCGCTCCTTTCCGGAGTGAGCGACGTTGATGTGTCCGTCAAACTCGCGGACGGTTCAACCTGGCGTCCGGATAATTACGATGGCAAGAACCATGGACAGGTAACCCTACTGGAAGCCCTGGCAAAGTCCTACAACAAGGCAACGGTAAGACTAGGGCGGGAGGTCGGCCTGGAGCGGGTAATCGACACGTTGAACAGGGCCGGGGTAGACCACCGGATAGAGCCGTTTCCGGCGCTGTTGCTGGGTTCTCTGGAATTGACTCCGTTGCAGGTCAGCCAGCTTTACCAGACTCTGGCCAACGGTGGATTTCTTGTTCCTGTAAACAGCATACGGGAGGTTCTGGATAACGCCGGCAACACACTCAAGCGTTATGGTTTGGATATGCGCCAGGCCTTGGAGAGCGAAGCCGCTTTCCTGACCGGTTTCATGATGACGCAAGCAGTCAACCACGGCACCGGCCGCGGCCTGCGCGCGCTGGCTCCGGCACAATTGCCGCTGGCCGGAAAAACAGGCACTACCAACGAGTTGCGGGATAGCTGGTTTGCCGGTTTCGGCAATGATATAACAGGCGTAGTCTGGTTGGGTCGCGACAATAACCAGCCTACCGGGCTTACTGGCGCAAGCGGCGCGCTGCGGATCTGGGGCAATATGGTAAGCCTGCAGGATTTTGGCCATATCGAGCTGGCGCCGCCGCCCGGTATCGACTTCCTGAATGATGTGGAATTGCGTTTTGACGGCGTTTGTGTCAGATTTCCGTATATGCCTTATGTTCTTGGTTTCAGACCCCGAAATACGGCCGGCGGTCGTTGCGGATGAAGCTACACTACCAGGTCTCGAATGCGTGCTCGGCGCTCATCACGTATCCCGGAGCGCAATCTCGCCTATTGAGCCTATCGATCATCGTCTTGCTGGCTTGCGGCGCTTGCTCAAACGTGCGCCAAGCGCCGGTTGAAGACAGGCAAGGAGCGGATCTTGTCGCGCCGCGGCCCGATGGCCCTGACGCGGGCCATGCTGCCGCAACACAGGCCGGGGAAGAAAATTACGAACGATGGGCGGAGCTGCCGCGTCCGGATGGTTCCGCCGATCCCACTGAAACCGCCGCGTCTGCTGAAACCGGAACGCGAGTGGAGATAGGACAACCCAGCGATAATCCTGCGGTTATTGCGCTGCTGGAAGATACGGAGCTCAGGCTCAGCCAGGATGATCCGGAGGCGGCTGCCGGTTCCTTGGAGCGGGCGCTGCGCCTGGAGCCGAAGAATCCCTGGCTGTGGTATCGCCTGGCGGCGCTTAAACTGAGACAGGGAAAGCCGCGCTTGGCTATTGCCCTGGCGCAAAAATCAAATTCCCTTTCCGCCAGGCGTCCGGAGTTACGCAGGGCTAATGCCGAACTGATCGAACGGGCAAGGAAGCATCAGCAAGGGAATCAGTAAACCTGACCATCTTGTTGGCAGCGCTGCGCTTCATATTGATGTTGATGCGGTGGCGCGCAACTATTACGGGCGCTGGTCCTGTTGGGTTAACGCGCGGGTGAAGTTGGCGCCGCCACGTAAATCATGAGATATATATCAGCGTGTTAGCGAGAGTTGATAAGAGCCCGGATTAGAATTATAGTCCGCCGATGAATTCGGGATCATTTGGGACTTGAAAAAAGAATTTTATGGTGTACACTGAAGGAATCAGTTGCGGGGTGGAGCAGTTTGGCAGCTCGTCGGGCTCATAACCCGAAGGTCGCAGGTTCAAATCCTGCCCCCGCTACCAGACATTGAGGAAAGTAAAAAACCTCTGGATTTACCAGGGAATCTATGAATTGATCAGAGGTTCCATACAGGTTCCTGAACAGCAGACCGGAAGCGGGCAACCTGACAGCAAGGTCAGGGCGCTGAGCGAAGCGGTTTATAAAGTGGGCTTTATGCCCACTTTTTGTTTTGGGCTACGGCCTTGGGCATAGATGTGCAAAGACAGAGAGCGAACCTTGACAGCCTGCTAAGACCCGTGGTTACGGATCTGGGCTATGTGTGCTGGGGGATCGAATTTATCAGCCAGGGACATAATTCGCTGCTGCGAATTTATATCGATAGCGGCGGCGGCGTGACTCTGGAAGATTGCGCAAAGGTCAGCAATCGGGTGTCTGGTATCCTGGATGTGGAAGACCCGATTCCCGGCGAGTACCTGCTGGAAGTTTCATCGCCTGGCCTGGACCGGTTGTTATTCAGTCGGGAACACTATGAACAGTATATCGGAGAGACGGTAAAAATCAGGTTGTTGAGGACTATCGATCAACGCAAACGCGTTACCGGACGTATTGAAGCCGTGACCGAAGAGACTTTGGTCCTGAACGAGTCAGGCAGGGAATTTCAAATTCCGCTGGGAGAGATAGACAGAGCTAGATTGTGTCCGGATGATATTACCAGCCGGACTGACAGGTGAGAAATCGGGATAAGGTTATATTACAGTGAACAAAGAAATTCTGATGGTTGTGGATGTGGTGTCCAATGAAAAAGGCGTTGCCAAGGAGATCATATTCGAAGCCATTGAAGCAGCGCTGGCCAGCGCAACGAAAAAGCGCCAGCGTGAAGATATCGAAGTGCGCGTCGCCATAGATCACGAAACAGGGGACTATGAGACCTTCCGACAATGGGAGGTGGTCGAGGACAGCCCCGAGGCTCTGGAGTTTCCGTCGCGCCAGCTCTGCTTGACAGATGCCCGCAAACAGTCGGCGGAGATGGAGCTAGGAGGTTTTATTGAAGAGCCGATGAAGTCGGTCGAGTTCGGCAGAATTGCCGCGCAGAGCGCAAAGCAGGTGATTATGCAGAAAGTGCGCGAGGCTGAGCGCAAACAGGTTTTTGACGCATACATCGACCGGGTCGGCGAGATGGTTATCGGTTTTGTGAAAAAGGTCGAAAGAGGCAACGTGATCATGGATCTAGGCGGCAATGCGGAAGGCATTATCCCCAGGGATGAGGTGATCCCCAGGGAAGCGGTGCGTCCGCGGGATCAGATCCGGGCATACCTGCGCGAGGTAAAGCCGGAAAACAGAGGACCACAGTTGATCCTGAGCCGGACTGCGCCGGAGTTGCTGATCGAGTTGTTCAAAATGGAAGTGCCGGAAATTAATGAAGGCCTGATTGAAATTATCAACGGCGCGCGCGACCCGGGATCAAGGGCCAAAATAGCGGTAAAAGCTAATGATCCCAGGATCGATCCAATCGGGGCCTGCGTCGGGATGAGAGGCTCGCGGGTGCAGGCGGTTTCCAATGCCTTGAGCGGTGAACGGGTTGATATTATTACCTGGGACGAAAATCCCGCGCAGTTTGTGATAAACGCGATGGCGCCGGCCGAGGTGGTGTCGATACTGGTCGATGAGGATAGTCACAGCATGGATGTTGCGGTGTCGGAAGAAAACCTGTCGCAGGCAATCGGACGCGGCGGCCAGAATGTCAAGCTTGCCAGTGAACTGACGCAATGGGAACTGAATGTCATGTCCGTAGAACAGGCGGATCAGAAAACTGAAGCCGAGGCCCAGGCGCTGCAGCAGATGTTTATTGAAGAACTGGATGTGGACGAGGAGATTGCGGTCATCCTGGTACAGGAAGGATTTTCCAGCGTAGAGGAGATAGCCTATGTGCCGGAGAATGAGATGCAGAACATAGAGGAGTTTGATGAAGAACTGGTGAAAGAACTGCGCGAGCGCGCCCGGGATATCATGCTGACTCGCGCTATCGCCAACGAGGAAAAGCTGGCGGATGTGGAGCCGGCGGCCGATTTGCTGGGTATGGAAGGCATGGATGAGGCATTGGCCTATGAACTGGCCGTGCTCGGGGTGGTCACCATGGAGGACCTGGCAGAAAGTTCGGTGGATGAATTGCTTGAAATTGAGGGCCTCGATAAAAACCGGGCCGGCGACCTGATTATGACCGCGCGTATGCCATGGTTTGCAGCGGAGGAAGCCAACGGCCAACCAAACACGAGTTGACTATGCCTGAAGTCACAGTAAAGCAATATGCGGATGTTATCCGGATACCGGTGGAAAAGTTGCTTGTGCAACTGCAAGAAGCCGGTTTGCCGGCCAAGTCCGAAGATGACAAAATTTCCGATAACGAGAAGACGGAACTGCTCGGCTACCTGCGCCGAAAACACGGGAAAGACAACCAGTCAGCCCCGGAAAGGATCACCCTGAGAAGGAAAACCATCAGCGAGATCAAGATGCCGGCAACCAGCGTCGGCAGCCGCAGCAAGGTGCGCTCGAAGACCGTCAGCGTTGAGGTCAGGAAGCGCCGCACTTACATCAAGCGCAGCGTGATTGAAGAGGAGGCCTTAAAGCAGGCGCAGGAGGCGGAGGAACAGCAGGCAAAACTTGCGGCTGAGGAACAAGCTCGCCTGGAACTGGCGCAGGAAGCGGATGCGCAACAGCAGCAACCGGCGCCGGAAGAGGCAGTCCCGGAACAGCCCGTCGCCGTGGATGAGACCGTTGATGAGGAGGCGCCGGAGGATACGGAAGCCGCCCTGACGTCCGCACCGGAGGTTGAAGAAGAAAGCGCCGCCGCTGCACCTGATGCAGAGCCAACGCCCGCTCGTGAGGAGACTGCGCAACAACCCGTTGAGCCGGCGCCGACGCCGGCGGAAAAAGAAAAGCCGGCGCGGATTCAGCGCGCGGAACTGCATGTGGCGCCCGGTAAATCAGGCCGCAGAAAGAAAAAGCAAAGGCCCATGCAGGCGCTCAGAAGGCCCGCGCAACACGGCTTCGAAAAACCCACTGCGCCTATCGTGCGGGAAGTCGAGATTCCGGAAAGCATTACCGTATCCGAACTGGCGCAGCGTATGTCGGTAAAGAGCGCCGAGGTCATCAAGGCGCTGATGAACCTGGGCAGCATGGTTACCATCAATCAGATGATCGACCAGGAAACGGCCACCATCGTAGCGGAGGAAATGGGCCACAAAGCGAAAATGCTGAGGGAAAATGCTTTGGAAGAGGAAATCATGCAGTCCGGCCGCAGCGAGGAAGACGAGATTGCGCGCCCCCCTGTGGTAACGATCATGGGCCATGTCGATCACGGCAAGACTTCATTGCTTGACTATATCAGGCGTAGCAAGGTAGCCGCGGGCGAAGCGGGAGGCGTCACACAGCATATCGGCGCCTACAGCGTGAACACTGATAACGGCGTCATCACGTTCCTGGATACCCCTGGTCATGAAGCGTTTACCGCAATGCGCGCCCGGGGCGCCAAAGTGACGGATATCGTTGTCTTGGTCGTGGCCGCCGATGATGGCGTGATGCCGCAGACGGAAGAAGCCATACAGCACGCTGTGGCCGGTTCGATGCCGCTAATCGTTGCGGTAAATAAGATTGACAAGGCCGATGCTGACCCGGAGCGGGTCAGACAGGAACTCTCCAAATTTGACGTGATTCCGGAGGAATGGGGCGGAGACAATATCTTCGTCAATCTGTCCGCAAAGACCGGGGAAGGAGTAGACAGTCTGTTGGAGAGCATCTCTTTGCAGGCCGAAATCCTGGAGCTCAAGGCGGCGCCGGAAGGCCCCGCTTCCGGCGCTGTGATCGAGGCAAGACTGGATAAGGGCAGAGGACCGATCGCTACCGTCCTGGTGCAGAACGGAGAGTTGCAGCGCGGCGATATGATTCTTACCGGCCATGAATTCGGCCGGGTTCGGGCAATGTATGATGAAAATGGCGCCGAGGCGCCGGCAGCCGGCCCGTCTGTCCCTGTGGAAGTCCTGGGTCTGTCAGGCACGCCCAACGCCGGCGACGACATGATAGTGGTCCCGGACGAACGCAAGGCGCGGGAAATTGCGTTGTTTCGCCAGGGCAAGTACAGAGAGGTCAAGCTCGCAAAACAGCAGGCGTCCAAGGCCAGGAACATGATCACCCGGATGAATGACGCCGACGGCGTTTCCATCAATATTCTCATAAAGGCCGATGTCCAGGGTTCGGCGGAGGCCTTGTCGGAAGCATTGCTGAAGCTGTCAGGCGACGAAGTCGCGATCAATATTATCAGCGCTGGCGTTGGTGGCATCACGGAATCAGACATCAACCTTGCGGTCGCTTCCCGCGGAATGGTAGTCGGGTTTAATGTCCGAGTGGATGGCGCGGCCAAGAAACTGGTAGATGAGGAAGGCGTAGACCTGCGTTATTACAGCGTGATTTATGATGTCATTGATGACGTGAAAGCGGCGATTAACGGTCTGCTATTGCCCGAGGTCAGGGAACAGATTATCGGCGTTGCGGAAGTCAAGGAGGTGTATCGTTCTCCTGCCTTTGGAGAGATCGCAGGCTGTATCGTATCCAGTGGACTGGTGCGCAAGTCCAATCCGATACGCGTGTTGCGGGAGAATGTGGTTATCTACGAAGGTGAATTGGAGTCACTGCGGCGGTTCAAGGATGATGTCAGCGAGGTGAAATCCGGCGTTGAGTGCGGGATTGGCGTCAAAAATTACAACGATGTCAAGCCCGGCGACCAGATCGAAGTATTTGAACGGATTGAAGTCCGGCGCAATATTCAATAACAGGCTTACCCGGATAGCGCGCCAGTCCGCTTGGGGAAAACGATAATGTTTGTATATTCATATGGTTGTATGGCTGATATTGGCTTGTGTTCGCAGGCGCCCGTCAGCGCCCGAAATACTGCGCGATCATCGCATTCACTGACGCTATCTCCGGACTGATGGCGCGTGAATATGGTCGGAATCAGCGCGTGGCAGACCTGCTGCAACGCGAAATTGCCCTGTTGCTGCAAAAAGAGACGTCCTTCAGGGAGGCGGGCCTGATCACGGTGTCGTTTGTTGACGTAAGCCCCGATCTCAGAAATGCCAGCGTTTATTTTACCTGTCTTAAACCCGCCTGCAGTGAGGAGGCGCTGACGGATTTATTAAATGAAAGGGCCGGTTATTTCCGCCGGCTGTTGGGGCAGGCCCTGCCTTTGCGGGGCGTGCCGCAATTGATATTTTGCTTCGACCATTCCTTGGATCGGGCAAACCGCTTGACTGAGCTGATAGAACGCGCCAATCAAAAACCCAGTACTGGATAACACAACGATTATTTCAACCGCAGCGCGCGCAAAGCACGGACAAACCTGTGTGAGCGCCGCATTCCAACCATGGCGCGCAGAAGCAAAATAAAAGGACGCAACGTCAAAGGGGTTTTACTGCTGGACAAACCCCCGGGGTTGACTTCCAATGACGCCCTGCAAAAAGTGAAGTTATTGTACCGGGCAAGGAAAGCGGGGCATACCGGCAGCCTGGATAAGGCCGCATCCGGCCTGTTGCCGCTATGCTTTGGCGAGGCAACGAAATTTTCCGGGTATCTGCTCAACGCCGATAAACATTATCGCACACATTTCCGGCTTGGCCTGCAGACCAACACCGGCGACGCCGAAGGTGATGTCGTGTTTCGGGGTAACACCGGGAGCATCTCGCGCCAACGCGTAGAGAAAACGCTGGCCCGGTTTCTCGGTCCTATCATGCAGGTGCCGCCCATGTTTTCCGCGCTGAAACACAAAGGTCAACGGCTTTACAAACTGGCTCACCAGGGGTTGGAGGTAGATCGGGAGCCGCGCGAGATTACCGTGCACAGCATAGATATGCTCGATTACCAGAATGACGAACTGGAACTGGAGATACGCTGTTCCAAAGGAACGTATATCCGCACCCTGGCAGAAGACATCGGCAAGGAACTGGGCTGCGGCGCCTACGTAAAGGCGCTGCGGCGCATCGGCGTGGGGCCTTACTCCGATGAAAACATGCTGACGCCGGCGGAACTGGAAGTTATCGCCGAGACCGGGATGACCGCGCTGGATGATCGTCTGCTCGAGATCGATTCCATCGTCCGGGATATGCCAAGTATTCGCCTGGTCGAAAGCGCCGCTTACTATCTGTGCCAGGGCCAACCGGTTACCGCGCCCAAGGCGCCGACCCGGGGGATGCTGCGGGTCTACACCGAAGATGGCCGTTTTCTGGGGGTCGGCGAAGTGCTCAGTGATGGCCGCGTGGCGCCGAAACGCCTGTTGCAAGAATAGGATCCGATCTGCTCAGGCCTGCTCACCGGCGTTTATTTTTTGGCCATATCGGGTTTGTTGTTACCGGTAAAGTTAAGAGCAGGAATTACCGTCCCACCGCTCAGCCTCCGACAAAATTACAGGTTTTTCTTGTTTGTTTTTGCAAGCGTGGGTACAATACCCGCGTTTTAGAAAGATCGGACAGGAGAAAAATACATCGATGCCATTAAGTCAGCAGCACAAGGCTGATATCTTGCAGCAATATCAACGCTCATCCGGCGATACGGGTTCGCCCGAGGTCCAGGTGGCGTTACTGACCGCGCGCATTACTGATTTGTCGCAACACTTTAAACTGCATTCCAAAGACCACCATTCTCGCCAGGGTTTGTTGCGCATGGTAAATCGGCGGCGGAAACTGCTGAACTATTTAAAGAATAATGACGTTGATCGGTATCGTGAATTGATAGGCCGGTTGTCCCTTAGAAAGTAATCGGAACGCTATTGCTATGTGCCCGGCAACAAGGTTCTCTCAGGTTGCCGTCCCGGTCTTGGCGCAGAACAAGCAGGTCATCTTATATTTCATATGTAAAACTTCATCTGGATAATTATCGGAAAAAATAATGAACGTGGTAAAAAAAGAATTTCAATACGGGGATATTCCGGTCTCACTGGAGACCGGCAGAATTGCCAGGCAAGCCACTGGCGCGGTATTAGTGAGCATGGGGGATACAGTCGTGCTGGTAACCTGTGTCGCCAGCAAGGAAGCCCGGCCGGAGCAGGATTTTTTTCCTCTCACGGTGGATTACATGGAGAAAACTTATGCTGCCGGGAAGATTCCCGGCGGTTTTTTTCGGCGTGAGGGCCGACCCTCGGAAAAGGAAGTGTTGACGTGCAGGCTGATTGACAGGCCGATACGTCCCCTGTTTCCGAAAGATTTTAGAAATGAGGTGCAAATCATCGCCACGGTCATGTCGCTGGATCCGCAGATTGATCCGGACATACCGGCGCTGATTGGCGCGTCTGCCGCGCTCGGGGTGTCGGGAATTCCTTTCAACGGGCCCATCGGCGCAGCGCGGGTCGGTTATTCCGATGGCCAGTACCTGCTCAATCCCGGTTATGCCGAGTTGGCGCGATCGGAACTGGACCTGGTCGTGGCCGGCACAGAAACTTCCGTCCTGATGGTTGAATCCGAAGCTTCACTGCTATCGGAGGAAGTCATGCTCGGCGCAGTAATGTTTGGTCACGAGCGCATGCAGATCGTTATTGATAACATTCAGCAGTTGGTTGCTGAGGCCGGGACCAAGCCTTGGGACTGGCAGCCGCCGGAAGATGACAAGGAATTGGTGGCTGAAGTCGCCGAGCAGTGCGCCGACTTGCTGCGCGAAGCCTATTCGATCCAGGACAAGATCAGCCGGCGCGATCGGCTGTCGGATATTCGTTCCACGGTTGTCGCAGCGATTACAGCGAAACATGAAGAGCGTTGGAGCGAAAAGACCATCGCGCAGGCGTTTGAGAAATTGGAAAGTAGTACCGTTAGAGGCGCAATCGTGGCCGGCGAACCGCGCATCGACGGCAGGGACACCAGCGCCGTAAGGGAGATCAGTGTGGAAGTGGGCGTATTGCCCAGGGCGCACGGGTCTGCCTTGTTTACCCGGGGTGAGACCCAGGCCCTGGTAACCGCCACCCTGGGAACAGACCGGGATGCGCAGATTATCGACGCCATTGAAGGAGAGCGCAAAGATCCGTTCATGCTGCATTACAATTTCCCGCCGTATTGCGTCGGTGAAACAGGACGCGCCGGTTCGCCCAAACGGCGCGAGATCGGTCACGGCAGGCTGGCCAAGCGCGCGCTGATGACAGTCATGCCAAACCTGGAGGAGTTTCCCTACGCCATCAGGATTGTGTCCGAGATCACGGAATCGAACGGTTCCAGTTCCATGGCCTCGGTCTGCGGCGCCAGCCTGGCGTTGATGGACGCGGGTATCAGCATAAAAGCCCCTGTGGCCGGCATCGCTATGGGCTTGATCAAAGAAGAAGATAAATTTGTGGTGTTGTCGGATATCATGGGCGATGAAGATCATCTTGGCGATATGGATTTCAAGGTGGCCGGTTCGGAAACCGGCATCAGCGCGCTGCAAATGGATATCAAGGTTCCGGGCATTACCAGGGAGATCATGTCGACTGCCTTGTCCCAGGCTCGGGCCGGTCGACTGCATATTCTCGAGAAGATGGGCGCGGCGCTCAGCGAGGCGCGCGCGGAGATGTCAGAATACGCTCCCCGCATCACCACTATCAAGATTCACCCGGACAAGATCAGGGACGTTATCGGCAAGGGCGGCGCTACCATCCGCGCCATCACGGACGAGACCGGCGCGGCTATCGACATCGACGACAACGGTTACGTGAAGATTTACTCCAGCGACAAGACTGCCAGTGATGCCGCGCGTAAACGCATTGAAGATATCACGGCTGAGGTTGAAGTCGGTAAAATCTATCGCGGCAGGGTTGCAAAGCTCATGGATTTCGGGGCATTTGTCAATATTCTGCCAGGCAAGGATGGACTGGTGCACATATCGCAGATTTCCGAGGAGCGCGTGCAGAATGTCAGCGACAAATTGTCGGAAGGCGATTTCGTCAAGGTCAAGGTGCTTGAGATTGACCGCCAGGGCAGGGTCCGCCTCAGCATGAAAGCAGTCGGCGAGTGAAACTACGCGCATTTCTGGTTGCCGGCGGATTATTGGGCGGCGGCCTGGCGCTGGGCTTTTTTTTTACACCGAACCGGCTGGCTATGCGAGCCGGCTCTTCTCCTGAACAGGTCTGGCTGATTTCTTGGGTCAGCGGTAATGCGGATAATCCGATTACGGCGCTGATCCAGCAGACGGAAATGGTTACCGGCGCACCGCTTGGCGGCATGGGAGAAGTCACCACACCGCCGCTGGCGCCAGCTTTGTGTAACGCCATCTGCGCGGTAACCGGACAGCGCATACGCCGTTTGCCATTGCTGGATCAGTTTTCGATATAGCTCACAAAGCGCCATTATGAGACTCACAGGCAATGAATTCAGGCGCTGGGAGCATAAGTCCGTGACGCTCCTGGGCATGTCCGGGGTGGGCAAGACCACCCTGGCCAGGAAACTGCGGCGCCACAACTGGTTCCACTATTCGGGCGATTACCGCATCGGCACCCGCTACCTTAATGAGGCCATCCTCGATAACATTAAGCACCATGTGATGCAGATCCCGTTTACCCGGGAGTTGCTGCGATCCGATTCGATCTATATCACCACCAACCTGGACATCGACAACCTGAAGCCACTGTCGAGTTTTCTGGGCAAACTGGGCAACCCGGAGCAAGGTGGCCTCGACCTGACGGAATTCAAACGCCGCCAGGCATTGCATCGGGTTGCCGAGGTCAATGCGATGAACGACGTGCCGGAATTCATGCAGAGGGCTCGTGAAGTCTACGGTTATGCCCATTTCGTCAATGATGCCGGCGGCAGCCTGTGCGAGCTGGACGATAACGTGATCGCGATGCTGGCACAGCATACCCTGGTGCTGTATATGCAGGCCACGGCCGCGGATGAAAAGGAACTGATGGCGCGTGCGGAGCAGGACCCCAAGCCGTTGTATTACCAGGAGGACTTCCTGGATGAGCAACTGGCCGGTTACATGCGGGAACGGGACCAGGATTATATCGCGCTGATAGAACCCGACGATTTTGTCAGGTGGGTGTTCCCGAGGCTGTTCCGCGCCCGTATTCCGCGCTATGAGCAGATTGCCGCGAAGTATGGCTATACCGTTGCCAGCGATGAAGTGCTCGGCCTCGAGTCCGAACAGGATTTCGTCGATGTCATCGCCGGTGTACTCGACCGGCAGGGAGTCTGAAAAATGTGCAGTAATGCGCTGATAACGAACAACTACCAGACCGCAGCCGACGGTCCGGCTCGATCATGCCGCTGGTAGCAAACACCGACCTGCCCAGTTTTGCGCGTTTGCAGAGCGAAGGCAGTCTTGTGATTCCCCGGGATACGGCGCTGAGCCAGGAAGTGCGCGAGTTGCATATCGGCCTGCTGAATATGATGCCGGACAAGGCCCTGGAGGCTACGGAAAGGCAGTTCTTTCGGCTGGTCGGTGAAAGCAACCAGATAGCGAGGTTTTACCTGCACCCGTTTACCCTGGAGCAACTGCAGCGCAGCCGCCAAGGTCGCGAGCATGTGAACAGGTATTACAAGCGTTTTGAGCAAATCCAATCCGACGGCCTGGATGCGTTAATCATCACCGGCGCCAATGTCGTCGAGCCTGAGCTGGACCGGCAGGAGTTCTGGGACCCGCTGATCGAGGTGGTCGACTGGGCCTGTGGGAATGTCACATCCATATTATGTTCCTGCCTGGCCACGCACGCGGTGTTGCAGTTCCGTTATCGGCAACGCCGGGTCGCCCTGCCCGAGAAGTGCTGGGGTATTTATTCACACCGGGTCATGGACCGGTCGCATCCGCTGGTGGCCGGTATGAACACCCGCTTTGACGTGCCCCATTCCCGCTTCAATGCGGTGACGCCGGAGCAGTTCGCCGCGGCCGGCCTGAAGGTGCTGGCGCAGAGCGGCGAGGTTGGTGTCCACCTTGCCGTCAGTGAGGATGGGTTGCGCCTGGTATTTTTCCAGGGGCATCCCGAGTATGACGCGAACAGCTTGCTCAAGGAATACAAGCGTGAGGTCTTGCGTTATTTCTCCGCGGAGGTGGACACCTATCCGCCGTTCCCCGAGAATTATTTCAGCATGCAGACCCGGGCGATACTGGAGGAGTACCGGGATCGCGTGGCCACGGCCAGGGAAACCGGCGGCGACCTGCCGCTGTTCCCGGAGGAGCTAATCAGCCCCGGCCTGGACAACACCTGGCATGACAGCGCCGAGTCCGTGATCAATAACTGGATCGGGCAGGTCTACCGTTTGACCCACTCTGGTTAATCATTCAGCTTCTTTTTTCGAGCGGGTAGTACGGCGCCGTCGCGCCCTGGGTTTTGGCGCAGGCGCGGTCTCAGCCGCGGCCTGTTCCGGCCAGGGGCTGAAGGGGAACGGCCTGTCATCCGACTGGAAGGTCGCATAACCCAGGATCTGGGAGATGTAACGCAACAGGCCACCGCCGAAATCGGCAAGTTGCCGGTTCAGGTTACCTGTGAGCAGCTTAGTCACAAATTGGAAAACCACCAGCAGCGACACAAGAATGATCGCAAAATAAAAGATGCAGGCGAAAATGAGGATAAACAGGCCGCGCAGCCATATGTCCGGATTTTTTACATTTTCTTTTACGCTCACTGGAATTCTCCTGATTACGAATTACCATTTACGACAGTATAACTCATAATTTGGTTCCCGCAGAGGTCCTTCAGTCAAGACTGAATGTCAGTATCTCGTCGCCGGTCTCATAGCCGAACAGGGAATTTCCGCCCGCGGCGACGGTAATGTACTGTTTGCCGTTCACCATGTAGCTGACCGGTGGCGCGTTCACGCCGTACTTACTCGTGTACTCCCACAGCGGCGCGCCGCTATGGGCGTGATAGGCGACGAAACGGCCGTTGCCCTCACCGGCGAACACCAGGTCGCCGGCGGTGGCCAGCGCGCCGCCGACCATCGGCCGTTCCACTTTTCGCTGCCATTTCAGTTTGCCGGATACGACATCAATCGCGCTGAGCACGCCCCAATCCGGCTCATCCGCCTTCTTGAAAAACGTGAAGCTCTGCCAGGGCGCGCCCGGCTTAGGTTCCAGTTTCCTGGAAAAGAACAGGGAAGGCTGGTAAATGCCCGGAATATAAACCTGTTGCAGTCCGGGATGGTAAGCCACCGGAGACCAGGATACCGCGCCCAGGGTGCCGGGCACGATGCGCACGCCTTGCTCTGTCGGCCGCGCGAACAGGTTTTCCGGCTTGATGAAAGGTTCGCTGCGCCGGATCAACCTGCCGGTGAGCCGGTCATGGATAAAGAACCAGCCGAGCTTGCTCGCCTGGCCGACCACCTTGACCGTCTTTCCATCTTCGACCAGGTCGAACAGTACCGGCGGGCTGGCCACATCATAGCCCCAGCGGTCATGGGGCGCCTGCTGGTAATGCCAGCGCAATTTGCCCGTGTCCGCTTCCAGCGCGACCAGGCTGACGGTGTACAGGTTGTCGCCGGGCCGGGTGCTGTCGTCCATCTGCGGTGACGGGTTACCGGTGCCGATATAGACCAGGCCCAGTTCCGGGTCGATGGCGGGGGTGGTGTAGATTGAACCGCCCCCGTAGCGCCAGGTGTCGGCATAGGTCTTGTTGGCGCGCCGCTCTGCTCTCAGGTCCCGGTTCAACGGCACACCGTAACGGGTTTCCCTGCGCCAATTGCCCTGCCAGCCGGTTTCCGGCGTGCTGTACCAGCGCCAGATCTCCGCCCCTGTTTCCGTATCGTAGGCGACGATGAAGCCCCGTAACCCATGCCCGCCGCCGGACAGGCCGCCCACCGACAATACCTGCTTGCCATCCTCTTCCAGGTCCATATGCAGGCCGTAACCGGCGCCGGAAATACCCACCAGCACTTTACCGGCAAATACCTGTGGCGCCAGGTTGGCGGTGTACCCGGTCTGCCCCGATTGTGTTGCGCCTTTCAGTTCATCCACACCCAGCAACGGGTCGAGGCGTTCCGCCTTGCCGGCATCGGTATCCGTGATGGCTGTCTCCCACAGCGCCTTCCCTGTGTTTCGGTCCAGCGCTATCAACCTGGCATCGATAGTGACGGTGAATACCTTGTTTGCGTTCAGCGCCGGGCCGCGGTTGGCGGGGCCGCAGCAGAAGGTCCTGTCTTTCGGTAGGTTATGCCGATAACGCCACAACACTTTCCCCGTGCGCGCGCGCAGGGCTATCACGTCGTTATAAGGGGTGGTGATGTACATGGTTCCAGCCCGTACGATGGGCGAGGTCTGGAACGATCCGACCTTGCCGGTCTGGTATCGCCAGGCCAGTCGCAGGCGTTCCACGTTGCCGGCATTCACCTGGGACAGGGGGCTGAAACGCTGGTTGTCAAAGGTGCGCCCGTACAGCGGCCAGTCACTGTTGTCGGTGAGTATCACGGCCGCGCCGGCAGGTTGAGCGACGAGGCACCACAGCGCTGCCGCCAGCCCGCAATAACAGCGGATTCCATTGATTAACGCCTGCATTTTTTTCTCCACGTGAATGGGTGCGATATTCGGGTCAGCCCGAATATCTCACCAATTGATGCGATATTCGGGTTTGAGATCATATTTGAACTTGCGCGCAAGCTCAAACACGAGTCTGGGGTGTCTGCACGGTATTGCGTTGGCGCCATGCTTTAACATCAGCAGGTGATAACCCGTCTCTCCGTAATAATCTTCTGCACCCGCATGTCTGAAGAGGTGGTGGGCAAGTCTTCCACGAGCTGGCATTCATAACACAGCGCCACCCGCGCGCTCCCGGGGTGCGCGGCGAACCACCGGTCGTAATAGCCTCTGCCGTAACCGATGCGCCTGCCGTCCGCGGTAAAACCCAGGCCCGGGGTGATGCACAGGTCCGCCTCTCCGGACCATTCCCTGTCCGTATCCGGCGTGAGTATGCCCAGTTGTCCGACCCGCAACCTGTCCCAGCCTTCGAATGCGACGGCGATCATGGTTTCGCGATTGAGTATTCTCGGGATCAGTACTGTTTTGCCCGCTCGCCGCAGGCGATCGATGATACTGCGGGTATCCACTTCCTGGTCCGCCGACACGTAAGTGAAAACCGTGGCTGCCTGATCGGTCTGCTGCAGCAGGCGTGTGCGAATGGCCCGGTCGTATTCGGGCTGCAGCCGCTCCGGCACACGGCGTTGTTGTTTCAGGTATGTACGCAGGCGCGCTTTCTGTTGCGCGGGTGTGGTCTCGTCTTTAACCGGGGGGGGCATATTCAATCAGGAGTGCGACAATTTTGTGAGATTAAGGTTATTTTACACCTGCCCGATATTCCCTGAAGTCATCGAAACGGTTGCTGCGGATGGCGTTGGCGCCGTTGATTGAATCAACGGTATTTTGTTTTTTTGTAAAAACATAATACAATAGTGCACTTTTTCAGCAGAGAACTAAAGCCGGTACAAGGTGAGTATATGGTTACAATACGATTGGCTCGGGCAGGCGCAAAGAAAAGACCTTTTTATCACATAGTTGCCGCAGATTCACGCAGTCCGCGTGACGGCAGGTATATTGAAAGACTGGGTTTCTTCAACCCGATCGCGAGCGGCCGGGAGCAGAAACTTAAACTGGAACAGGCGCGCATAGACTACTGGCTGTCCCAGGGGGCGCAGCCCTCTGAACGCGTGGTCCGACTGATAAAGAACAACGCCGGAAGCGAAGCCGGTAGCGGTTGAGGCCGATGCCGGCGCAGGCTGGCAACAAGCCGGGCAGACGGATAATCCTCGGCCGGATATCAGGCATACACGGGGTACGCGGCTGGCTTAAGGTCTTCTCCTACACGGACCCCAGGGAAAACATCTTTTTGTATCAACCCTGGTTGCTGGCGCAGGGTGGGGAGGAGGATGGCACGGCCTGGACCGAGATCGAGTTTGCCGATTGCGGGACCAGCGGCAAGACCCTGATGGCTAAATTTCCGGGAATTGAAGACAGGGAAAGCGCATATCAATTTGTCGGCCGATCATTGGCGGTGTATCGCGATCGGTTGCCGGCGCCGGAACCGGGTGAATATTACTGGACGGACTTGATGAACATGGAAGTTGTGGCGCTGACCGGGGAACGCCTGGGAAGGGTTGCCGATATCCATGCAACCGGCGCCAACGATGTGCTGATCGTGCAGGGTAACAGGCGCCTTACCATTCCGTTCGTCATGGACGAGGTCATCCGGCAGGTGGACCTGGAGGCGTCCCTGATCACGGTGGACTGGGAATGGGATTGAAGGTAACTGTGGTTACGCTGTTTCCGGAGATGTTTGCCGCAGTCAGTGACTATGGTGTGACCGGAAAAGCCAGCGGTTCCGGATTGCTGCGGATCAACACGATCAATCCGCGCGATTATGCGACAGACCGACACCGCAGTGTAGATGACAGGCCTTATGGCGGCGGGCCTGGCATGGTCATGCTGGCGCAGCCGCTGCTGGCGGCCATAGACGACGCTAAGCGGGCTTTGCCCGGCGCCGCGGTGTGTTACCTGTCTCCGCAGGGGCGGCAACTCAGACAACAGGACGTGATGGAATTTGCGCGTAGGGACTCGTTCATCCTGGTTGCCGGCCGTTATGAAGGCGTTGATGAACGGGTTATCGAGTTGGAAGTTGACGAGGAGTGGTCCATCGGAGATTACGTGCTCAGCGGTGGCGAACTGCCGGCCATGGTACTGATAGATGCGGTAGCCAGATGCCTGCCCGGCGCACTGGGGAACGAGGAGTCCGCGGCGGCGGATTCTTTTTTCAGGGGGCTGTTGGATTGTCCCCATTACACCAGGCCCGAGGTCGTGGCCGGCAAGTCGGCGCCGCCGGTATTGTTGAGCGGCGACCATGAAAAAATACGCAAATGGCGCCTGAAACAGGCGCTGGGACGAACCTGGAAACGGCGTCCCGACCTGTTGCGGACGCCGGAGTTGGATGCCGAGCAACAGGCGCTGCTGGATGAATACATCATCGAAGAACAGGATAACGATAACGTTTGAGTAAAGAGGTTTTGAACCATGGCGAATATTATTGAACAGCTCGAAGCCGAGCAATGCGACCGGGAAATACCGGAGTTTAATCCCGGCGACACCGTTATCGTACAGGTCAAGGTGGTGGAAGGTCAGCGCGAACGCTTGCAGGCGTTTGAAGGTACGGTCATCGCCAAGAAAAACCGCGGCCTCAACTCTTCGTTCACCGTGCGCAAGATTTCCTATGGCGAAGGCGTGGAACGGGTGTTCCAGACCTACAGCCCGAGTATTGCCGGCATTACCGTAAAACGGCGCGGCGCGGTGCGCAGGGCCAAACTGTATTACATGCGCGACCGGCGCGGCAAGGCAGCCAGGATCAAGGAGAAAATCAAACCCTCATCCTGACGAGTAACTAATGCCTGATAAACAGGCTGTTATTGACCAGTTTCTCGATGCCTTGTGGCTGGAGCGGGGGCTCAGCGAAAATACCCTCAGCGCTTACCGCAGCGACCTTTATTCCTATTCCGATTGGCTTGCGCCCTCAGCCCGCGGCCTGTTGCACTCGCGGCCCGAGGATGTGCTCGCCTACCTGGCCACGTTAACCGGCAAATCTGCGCGCACCAGCGCCAGGCGCCTGTCTTCCCTGCGCCGCTTCTTCCAGTACCAGGCCAGGGAGGGGCAAATTGACGGCGATCCCTGTGCCCACATCGCATCGCCGCGCATCGGCCGACCATTGCCGAAATCCCTGACCGAGGAGGAGGTTGAGAACCTGCTCGCAGCGCCGGATACCACTACCGCGCTAGGCCAGCGCGACCGGGCGATGCTGGAGGTGTTGTACGCGACCGGGCTCAGAGTATCGGAACTGGTCAGCCTGCAACTGGGCCAGGTGAATTTGAGACAAGGCGTGTTGCGGGTGATCGGCAAGGGCAATAAGGAACGCCTGGTACCGCTGGGAGAAGAAGCCTCCGACTGGGTCGAGAAATTTATTCGTCAGGGACGCGCTGAACTGTTGCCGGCAACGCCTGTGGACATGTTGTTTCCCAGCCGGCGCGGCCGCGTGATGGCGCGCCAGACCTTCTGGCATGCGATAAAACGCCATGCGACCCGGGCGGGCATCAGCAAGACACTGTCCCCGCATGTGCTCAGGCATGCATTTGCCACGCACCTGCTGAACCATGGCGCTGATTTGCGCGTGGTGCAACTGCTGCTGGGTCACAGCAATATATCAACCACGCAGATTTACACCCATGTCGCCAGGGAACGGCTGAAAAACCTGCATGCCGAACACCACCCGCGGGGATGAAATACGTTGGACTTTAGCGTTTTCGGACGTTAGAATCAGGGAACCTCTGAGATTAAGTCAGAGCTTTCTTAAGCTTAATTTGACAAGGAGTTGGCATATGCGATCCAAGTGGCTGCTGATACTAACCGTTTTCCTGTTTTCTGCCGGTATAAATGCCGATCAGGACCGGGAAGACTTGCTGCGCAAGGCTATTACTGATGTGTTCCCTGATGTGACCATCACCCGCATCAAACCGTCGCCGATACCCGGGCTGTATGAAGTCATGCTGGGCACGGAAATAATTTACCTGAGTGAAGACGGTCGCTATATCTTGCAGGGGGACCTGATTGACCTGGGAAAGCGAGTCAACCTGAGTGAAGAGCAACGCGCCGCGGCCAGGAAACGGGTATTAGCCGGCATCCCTGCATCCGAGACCATAGATTTTGTTCCCGAAAACATCCGGCATACGGTATATGTGTTTACCGACATAACCTGCGGCTACTGCCAGCGTTTCCACCGCGACATGGCCGAGTTGAACGGCAAGGGTATTGCCGTCAGGTACCTGGCCTTCCCGCGTGCCGGGAGCGGTTCGGACTCTTTCAGCGAGATGGAATCGGTCTGGTGTGCGGCAAACCCGAATGAAGCAATGACCCTGGCCAAGGGCGGCCGGCCGGTGGCGCCGGCGCATTGCGATAACCCGGTGCAGCGCCAATATGAACTGGGCCAGGGCCTGGGCGTGCGCGGAACGCCTGCGATCTACCTGGAAAACGGCCAGGCGCTGCCCGGTTACGTCCCGCCTGACACGTTGCTGGAAGCGCTCACCAGCTACGCAGGTTGATACCCCCTATATCGCGCCAGGCACACCCCTTGGAGCGCGGGCGTCCCGCCCGCAGGCAGGCGAGACGCCTGCGATCCCAGGTTGTCGGCGTGGTTATCGGACGCAGTACTAATTCTGCAGCTCTCCCTGAAGTGATTTGAGCACTGCCACGGTAGCGCTGCCGTCTTTTTCGGTATGCTCGACCTTCACCTGTAAGAACGCCAGGTCGGGCGCGCACCAGAATACGGATTTGCGGCTGCTGCCGGGTTTGTGCCGGCGCATTTTTATCGTGTTGAAGTTGCCCAGTGGCGTTTCCACGACTTCCTCGCCCAGTTTCTCGAAATTGTAGGTTCTGATACCACCTCCGTCGGCGATGCGGTAGGAGGCAGGGATGCGCCCGTTTTGCAGGTCGTACATGATGGCAAGCTGGTAGAGCAGTTTGTCCATCACTTCAGGCTCCAATGGCAGGCGCCAGAAATCGCCGTTGATAGTGTGTTTTATATTGCCGGTTTCGCGATTGAACTCTATGGAGACCACGCGTTTTTTTCTGTAGCCGGTGCGCGCGTAGCTATAGTAAATCGGTTGCAACTTGCGTTGTTCCAGCGCCAGGCGGCTGGATTCGACGATATGCAGCTTCTTGAACAACGAGATCAGTCCCACCGTTTTCGTCTCGGAATGGTACTCATAGCTGTTGTCATCCAATCGGGTCAGGCTGCGCACGACCTTTGCGGCTCGGGTATTTTTCGCATACAGGGAATATTCCGCCCGGAAGGTAAGCAGGCCGCCGGTGGATTCCGCGCGCGCAAGCTGAGAAGCGAGAGGCAGGCAGATACACAATACCGTTGTGAATAAGCGGGTAACGCCTGTATAGTTAACCCGCATACCTGATTGCCGATTGATGCGAAGATTGCGCCGGAATTTTCCCGCCGGCGGGGAAAAAACAGGCGAGAGCATTGAGTGCAGTGTGCGATGGTAACATGAGAACCAGAATACCATAACTCACAGAGAGCAAACATCTACCCGACGACAGCAAACAGGTTGGTGAATAAGTTGACAGTTACAGGCGGGGACTTTTCGGGACATGCGGACGGTGCGTAAAATTTTTTCTCCACGGGAACACGCGACTATCCTGGTGGCAGGCGATGTGATGCTGGATCGCTATGTGTTCGGCAACGCCGGGCGGATTTCGCCGGAAGCGCCGGTACCGGTGGTCAGTGTGCACAGGGTCGAGGAACGGCCGGGGGGCGCGGCCAACGTGGCTGCAAATATCAGTTCCCTGGGCGTTAAGGTCAGCCTCGCTGGCATTACCGGGGATGATGAGCAGGCCGGGATCCTGGAGTCGGCATTGGCGGAACTTGACGTCTGCTACCGTTGTGATCGTCTGGCCGGCATTTCCACGATCACCAAACTCCGGGTTTTAAGTCAAAACCAGCAGCTTTTGCGCCTGGACTACGAGGATAAATTCCCGGATTTCGCGGCGGATCGGATGCTGGAGATATACACCGAACAGTTGCCGGGCGCCGATCTGGTGGTGTTGTCGGATTATGCGAAGGGAAGCCTGGCCCGTGTGGAGAAGCTGATCGGCCTTGCCCGTGAACGGGGACTGCCCGTGATCGTCGACCCGAAAGGCGCGGATTTCTCCTGCTACAACAATGCCTCGGCGCTGACGCCAAACTTCCGGGAGTTCGAGGCCGTGGCCGGCGCTAGCGCCGGTGAAGACGAGGTTCAGGCAAAAGCCATGGCTTTATGTGAACAACTGTCACTTGAGACCTTGCTGCTTACCCGGGGTGAGCGCGGCATGACCCTGGTAGATGGCCGGCAACAGCAAGTTGTCAATCTCCCGGCCGAGACCCATGAAGTGTTCGACGTCACCGGCGCCGGCGATACCGTCATCGCAACCTTTGCCGCGGCGGTGGCTTCCGGCTACGCTTACCCCGATGCCGTCGGTTTCGCCAATGCCGCGGCCGGTATCGCGGTGGAGAAGCTGGGCGCGGCCACAGTCAGCGCCGCGGAACTGAATGCGCGCAGCGGGCGGTCGCAGGTGCGCAAACATATACAGCCTGAACAACTGCTGGACGCGCTGGCGCACAGCCGCCGCAGGGGTGAGAGGATCGTGATGACCAACGGTTGTTTCGATCTGTTGCACGCAGGGCATGTCGAATACCTCGAGCAGGCGAAGGCGCTGGGTGACAGGCTGGTGGTTGCGGTGAATGACGACGCTTCCGTGCGCCGGCTGAAAGGGCCGGGAAGACCGTTGCAGGCGCTTGACAAACGTTTGAGGGTACTGGCAGGACTCGAAGCCGTGGACTGGCTGGTGGCATTCTCCGAAGACACGCCGGAGCAGTTGGTACAGCGAGTCAATCCTGACCTGCTGGTCAAGGGCGGTGATTACGCACCGGCGGACATTGCCGGCGCCGCGCATGTGCGGCAGCAGGGCGGCGAGGTGGTGACGCTGCCGCTGGTGGACGGCTGTTCGACCAGCGGGATTGTCGATGGCATCAGAAAACCGGCGCGGGGTCTGGCATGATTGTCGTCACCGGGGCGGCCGGGTTTATCGGTAGTAACCTGGTGCGTGGCCTGAACGCGTCCGGCCGTTCCGATATCATCGCCGTCGACGACCTCACCGACGGAACCCGGTTCCGCAACCTGGTCGAGTGCGAAATTCTGGATTACCAGGACAAGGATGAATTCATTGCATCCCTGCCGGCTGGGCTCGAGGGGGTTGAGGTCGTGTTCCACCAGGGCGCCTGCTCCGATACCCTGGAGCAGAACGGCAAGTACATGCTGGAAAACAACTATGCCTGGTCCCGGCGCCTGCTGCAGGCCTGCACCGATAACGGCGCCAGCTTGATCTATGCTTCCAGCGCCGCGGTGTACGGCGGTAACCGGCGATTCATCGAAAAACCCCAATATGAGCGCCCTGCCAACCTGTATGGCTACTCCAAGCTGCTGTTTGACCGCCATGCGCGCCGGGTCATGCAAAGCGCGTCATCACAGGTTGCCGGCCTGAGGTATTTCAATGTTTACGGCCCCGGGGAATGGCACAAGGGAAGAATGGCCAGCATGGTCTTGCAGTTGCACCGGCAGTTGCAGAAAGACGGCGCCGCGAAACTGTTCAAGGGCAGCGGCGGTTATCAGGACGGAGAACAGCGTCGGGATTTCATCCATATCGACGACGTAGTAGCCGTTATCCTGTGGTTCATGCAACACCAGCAGGTGAGCGGTATTTTCAACGTCGGTACCGGTAAAAGCAGGAGTTTTAACGATATCGCTCGTCTGGTTATCGATTGGCATCGCGGCGGCAAGGTTCAGTACATGGATTTCCCCGACGGTTTGGCGGATGCATACCAGAGTTTTACCGAGGCCGATATTTCTGCGTTGCGGCGAGCCGGATACCGCAGGTCTTTCACCGGGTTGGAACCGGGCGTGAGAAAATACCTGGAGCAGATGGAAGCGCAGTCCGGGGACAAAATAACGCTATGAGCAGGCAAACGGTATTGTCTTGCTCCGGGCAAACCGGCGCAATATCCCGGTCAGCCTGATGAGGGTGTTATACAGCCTGGCGCTGTACCTGTGCGCGCCGTTGGCGCTGTTGCATCTGCTGTGGCGCGGGAGCAGGAATCGCGCTTATCTCGAACGTATCCCCGAGCGTTTCGGTTGGATTCCGAAACCGACCGGCGCCGGACAGCCTGTGATCTGGGTGCACGCAGTGTCGGTGGGCGAGGTGCAGGCCGCTAGCCTGTTGGTGAAACGCGTGCTCGGCGCCTATCCCGGTTGCCGGGTCGTGTTGACGACCACCACGCCCACCGGCGCGGCGCGGGCCAGGGCCTTGTTCGCGGGAACGGTGGAGCGCCGTTACCTGCCTTATGATTTGCCTCATGCCGTGCGCCTGTTCCTGCGCCGAGTCAAGCCGCAGTTGCTGGTAATCATGGAAACGGAGATCTGGCCAAACCTGCTCTACTATTGCAAACAACGCGGCGTTCCCGCGTTGCTGGTCAATGCCAGGCTGTCTCCCGCGTCGTACCGGGCTTACCTGAGGTTGCGGCGTTTTTCCGCGGCGGCTGTGCAGATGCTGACCCATATTGCAGCCCGTAGCGCCGCGGATGCGGAACGCTTTCAGGCGCTGGGCGCAGACCCTGCCCGGGTTACGATCGCGGGCAACCTGAAGTTCGACATTGCGACAGAGGATAACCTTATCGATCGGGCGCTGCCGTTACGGCAAACGCGCGCGGCCGGCCGTCCAGTCTGGATCGCGGCCAGCACCCACGCGGGTGAGGAGGAGCAGGCGCTGGATGCGTTCGACCGGATCCGGCGCTGCATTGACAACTGCCTCTTGATTATCGCGCCGCGCCATCCGGAGCGCTTTGACAAGGTGTATGAACTGTGCCGGCGGCGCGGCCTGCATACAACCCGGCACAGTGGCGCTAACGGCGCGGCGCCAAAGGCTGCGGATGTGTATCTGCTGGATACCCTGGGAGAGCTTCCCCTGTTCTATGCCTGTGCCGGCGTCGCGTTTGTCGGCGGCAGTCTGGCGCCCGCGGGCGGGCATAATGTGCTGGAGCCGGCCGCGCTAGGTGTGCCGCTGATCAGTGGGCAACACACCGCCAATTTTGCCGAAATTATCGAGCTGTTCCGTGGTGAGGACGCGATCATGATTGTTGCGGATGCCGCGCAACTTGCCGCCGCGGTGATCAACTTGCTACAGGATGAAGACTTAAGACGCGCCTACGGCCAACGCGGCCGGCGGCTGGTGCGGCGCTACCAGGGCGCAATCGATACTGTCCTGGAATTGCTGGATAAATATCTCCTTGATCATTCTGCGGGCAAACACTAATCTGTATAGGAACTATTGGTTAAGCCAGAGCTTACGGTGATACAGGGATGCGTGCTCTGACAAGTCCTGGATGGTCTTGTTCAGATATTCATATGAATTCATTCAAGACCGGGAGGTTTTATGAACAAACTACGACTGAATAAATACACGATTACCCGCGTGCTCCTGCCGGCCCTGGCAGGTCTGCTGATATGCTCCGGTAGCGCCCGGGCGCAGATGCTCGAAGAGATCGTGGTCACCGCGCAGAAGCGTTCCGAAGACCTGCAGGACACACCGGTTGCCGTCACCGCGTTCACCGGCGAACAACTGCAGCAGGTGGGCGTCGTCGATTCCATCGGGCTGAGTAATGTGGTGCCCAACGTGACTATCGGAACCGAGGATGCCAGGGACGCAATATTTATCAACATACGCGGCATATCCCAGTCCGAACGCAGGAACGCCTCGGATTCGACCACTGCGTTCTACATGGACGGCGCGCTGGTGCCGCGCATGTCCGGCATCAACGCCTACTTCTATGATGTTGAGCGTATTGAAGTGCTGCGCGGTCCGCAGGGTACGCTGTACGGGCGCAACAGTACCTCGGGTGTGGTCAACGTGATCACAAAAAAACCCGACCTGGAAGCGATCGGAGGCGACCTCCAGGTAGGTTATGGCAATTATGATGCGGTTGACGTAAAGGGCGCGCTGAATGTGCCGTTTTCTGACAGTATCGGCGCCCGCGTGGCGTTCACCTATAATGAACGGGACGGTTACCGGGATAACGGACCGCTGGTTGCCGATGGAGACGACTTAGATGATATCGGCGTGCGCGGTCACCTGCTGTGGGATATCGGCGAGTCTACCTCGTTGCTGCTCTCCGCGGATTACTATGAACACCAGGGTGTTGGCCCGGTAGGGGCACAGGTGGAATGTCCCGACAGCGGCTGTAACATCCCGCTCGCCCCCGATCCTGCCCGCGCCAACCCGCTCAATACGGAAGGCTACCGCGATAATACGGATACCAATTTCAAGCTCCAACTGGACCACTCATTCCCGTTTGCCGACCTGACCTTCATCGGTTCCTACCGGGATCATGAACGGGATTACCTGATGGACACAGACGGCACCGGCGCTTCGGTATTTCTGCCGCCGGCAGGCAGGCTGGTCGCGATCGACACCACTGTCGTGGAGCAGACGGAGTCAGAATCTTTCTCAGCCGAGCTGCGGCTGAATTCCAACTCGGACAGCCGCCTGCAATGGATCCTGGGTGGCTTTTACCTGGATGAAGATATCGCCGGTGATTTTCGTTATCAACCGGTGTTGCCGAACGGTTTGCACCTGAACGTGCAGTTTGTCGACAAGGGTTTCAACGTGGAGTCGTGGGCCGTTTTTGCCAATGCTTCCGTGGATGTCACCGATCGCTTCACCCTGAACGGCGGTGTGCGTTATACGGAGGATGAGAAGGACAAAGGCGGCGTTAACGACCCCGCCAATCCCACCGCCGGCAGTTATATGTTAGTCAGTATCCGCGAATTCGGCGCGCCGGTGGCGCCGTTTTTTCCGCGCGCCCAGGTGGCGAATCCCTCCTGGAACGAGGTTACCTGGTCGTTCGGTTTTGACTGGCATCTGAATGACGACATGCTTGCCTATGTCAAGTACAGCAAGGGGTTCAAGTCGGGCGGTTTCAGCCGCGGCAGCGTGGATCCGTTGAACCCGAGTGGCGCCCCGAACGTGGCAAACCTGACCGTCTACAACCCGGAACAGGTGCTTGCCAGTGAAGTCGGCCTCAAGAGCACTTTCATGGATGGCCGCGCCCGGGCGAACCTGAGCGCGTTCTGGTATGACTATTCCGACAAGGAAGAGGCAGTTGTGCGTGTGATCGGCGGTATTCCGACCAATACCGTGATCAATGCGGGACAGGCGACCATTTACGGGGCGGAACTGGAGGCGACATTATTGTATGGCGCACACGGCGGGCGCATCGACCTTAACCTCGGCTGGCTGGACGCGCAATTCGATGAATTCATCGGCCTCGATGATCCGCTGACGCCCGGCCAGGACAACCTGGATCTCGGCGGCAGCGACTTGGTGAATGCGCCGGACTGGAATATCAGCGCCACCTGGGTACCTGCCGAATTGGAAATGCTGAACGGGCGCCTGTATCCTCTGGTCCAGTTTTCATTCAAGTCCAGTTACATTACCCGGCCCCACAACCAGTCTGTCGACCGGCAGGATTCCTATACCCGCACCAATGCGAGCCTGCACTGGGAATCCGTTAACACAGGCCTGTACCTGGAAGGTTTCGTGCACAACATCGAGAATAAAGACATCCAGACCTCTTCGTTTTGCCAGCAACAGGTCAACGGCGTCGCGGGAACACCCTTCCCCGGGTTGGGCTGTACTCATATGTACCAGCCCCCGCGCACCTACGGGGTGCGGCTGGGATACAGGTTCTGAATCCAGTGGGGTTACGCGATGGTCTGCCACGGAGATATCGCTGATCCGGGAGATGATGCCTGTCAGCGTATCAATGCCTGCGGCATTGATTTTGCCAGAACGTGCCTGTATCGTAGCAGTTTCAGAGACATTAACCAGAGGTTGCTTAGCTCATGTTGAAACCCATAATAATAATTCTGGCCCTGGCGGCGCCGTCCTTCGCGGCAGCCGCCGGATTTCCTACAGTTGAAACGGTGAGGCAAGTCGTCAGTTGCATGGCTGAGCTTGGTGGCCAGACTGATGAGAACCTATTGACTTGCGGGTGCCGGCAGGACGAGATTGAAGCCGGGATGAGTTTTGAGGTTTTCGAGCAGGCCAGTCTGCAGGAACGTTATAACCGCATGCCGGGCAAACGCGGCGGCCTGTTCCGTGATGATAAAATAAGCAGGGAACAACTCAAGCAGTTAAAAGACGTCAGGAAGAAGGCCTTTGCCGCATGTCCCGCAGTCAAGAAGGTGATGCGGGCTGATGAGATGAATAAAGGAACCTCTGAATAAGTCCTCAGAGGTCCCAAAAGCAATTCCGGATCAGTTTACCGCAAAATCTGAAGACCAGGCCGCGTTCTTGGTGTCCGTCGCCTCAACAGTCAATATCCCCTTGTCTTTCGGCACGAAGAAGAAACGCAGGCTGGGGTCCATACTGATCGCAAAGGTCAGGATTGCCTTCATTACCGGCGCGCCGTTGTAATTCACATTCAGCGTATTGACGAAGTGCGCGGGAGGATGGAAGTGGGAACCTATCTTCATCGGCTGCAGGCCGGTGATGTTCGGGTGTTTGATCTTCAGTTGCATCAGGTTCGGTTTGCTGTATTCGACATCGCCGATCATCTTCATCTTCATCATGCCCATGTTGGCAATGGAATCGCCGATGCTCTTGGGCGGCGGCGCGGAGCAGGCGCCTGTTGCCCGGGAGAAACTCTTGGCCATGTACAGTTCACCGGTATTCAACTCGGCAATGGCGCGCACATAGGTATGATCGTTGATGCGCACACGCATCGCCAGGTCGGCCTTGCCGCTGGCCGGGGTAAAATCGAAGATCCCTACCAGCGGGACCGGGTTCTTGTCGATGAAAACATGCATGCGCTTGACATACAACTCATCGGTCTGCGGAATCCTGGTGTGGATGGTGACCGGGGCGAGCGCCGCATCCTGAGCACGGTATGGCGCCTTGACCTCCAGGATATTCTGCTCGGCGTCTTCGATGATTTCCCGGTCCTGGAATGTTGGATGGCGCAGGTTCTCCTCCCATGCCTGGTCCGATAACTTTTGTCGCCAGTCATGGGGCATCACGTCCGCAAACAGCGCCGGCGCGCAAATGAATAATACGGCAACGGATAAAAACGTTTTCATGGTTGTGTTCAACATACGTTCCTCTTTCATTGACGTGGGTAACATTGTTCCTGTTCCCGAAAATTACACAGCAAAATACGTTTAAACGGACTAACCGCTAAAGTATACTATATCGACAATAGTAATTCCAAATTCCAGAGATTCAGGCGAATTTCAGTGAAATATGCTTGACAAGCTCTTAGAATAAGGTGGAATATATGGCTTTAGAGGAAAAGTGCTTGCATAGCACATGAAATTTTCCTAGACTTGATTGTATTGTGATGATATTTTCTGTAATATTCACACTAGATAATAAACGTACACAAGATTTAAGTTGAACGCGGGCATATCGCCCCGATAATTTAACTCTCGGCTATCTTTCATGATCTCGAGATAGCGGGGAGGTCAATAAAAATCGAGATCAAACATTTGTTAATTAACAAAAGAGGAGGAGGTCATGAGTAAATTTTCCTTCAGTAAATGGATAATTGTCCCTCTTGCCCTGTTCATGTCTTTGTCAGCTTTCGCCAATGACGGCGTCAGAGAGTTGATGAAAGACCCGAACTACTGGGTATATCCGGGAGGCAATTATTGGAACTGGCGTTATTCTGAACTTGATCAGATTAACAACAATAACGCCGGTGATTTGGTGGCTGCGTGGACGTTCTCGACAGGACGCCTGCAAGGCCATGAGGGAGGTCCGTTGGTCCTGCCGCCCAGTGAGACGGGTCTGGCAACCGATCATCTGTATATTCACGCGTCATTCCCGAATGATGTGTTCGCGATCGATCTTGAGACCCTCGAGATCACCTGGGACTTCGTGCCCCCGCAGGACGCTGATGCAACCGTTCCCAAGATGTGTTGCGATATCGTGAACCGCGGTCTTGGCTACAGCATGGGCCAGATTTACCTGCAAGCAGCCGACACCACTTTGTATGCCTTGAACCCGATGGACGGCAGCATTATCTGGCAGACAAAGAACGGCGCCGACATCTCTGACGACCTGGTTGGTCCCAGCGCTGACGGCAGAGGCTATGGTCCGCATAACGGCATGACCAACACCAATGCCCCGCACCCGATCAAGGACAAAGTCTTTACCGGCTGCTCCGGCGCCGAGTTTGGTGTGCGTTGCTGGATCGCGGCTTTCAATGCCAGCGATGGCAGCCTGGCATGGCGTGCGTTCAGCATGGGTCCGGATGAAGACATCCTGTTTGACGAAAACACCACGTCCATGGGGCAACCGGTTGGCGCCGATTCTTCCCTGAAGACCTGGTGTGCGTTCGATGCCGAAGTTGGCACCGGTCATAGCACCTGGGGTAAAGAAGCCCTGCGCGCTAATTCCGCTGAAGAGCGTCTCTGCAAAGAGACTTCCGACCAGTGGAGGATCGGCGGCGGTTCCGTATGGGGCTGGTGGCCTGCCGATTTCGATGAGAACCTGATGTACTACGGCAACGGCAATCCCGGCACCTGGAACCCGGTCGTACGTCCCGGCGACAACAAGTGGTCCATGACCATCTTCGCCCGCGACATCGACACCGGTGTGGCACGCTGGGTTTACCAGATGACGCCCCATGATGAGTGGGACTACGACGGCGTTAACGAGATGATCCTGGCTGACATGACTGTAAAAGGCGAGGAGAACGTGCCGTCCCTGGTTCACTTTGATCGGAACGGTTTTGCTTACACCATGAACCGTAAGACCGGCGACCTGCTGGTAGCTGAGAAGTATGACCCGGCCGTTAACTGGGCAACTCATGTTGACATGAAGACGGGTTATCCCCAGGTCGTTAATGAGTTCAGCACTCACTTCAACGGCCAGGACGTTACCTCCAAGGACGTCTGCCCTGCAGCATTGGGCACCAAGGACCAGCAACCTGCAGCCTACTCCCCGCGTACCGGACTGTTCTATGTGCCTACAAACCATGTTTGTATGACCTATGAGCCTGTCAGCTACGACGCAGGCGGTGTGACCTACGAACAGGCAGCCGGCAGTTGGTATGTGAATGCCAACCTGACGATGTATCCGGCAGGCCAGGTACTGGGTAACGGCACGACCAACATGGGCAATTTCATTGCCTGGGATGCCGGCGAAGGCAAGATCGCATGGTCTATTCCCGAGCGTTGGTCGGTCTGGAGCGGCGTATTGACAACCGCCGGTGACGTAGCTTTCTATGGTACGCTTGAAGGCTATGCAAAAGCGGTTGATGCCAACAGTGGCAAACTGTTGTGGCAGTTCAAGACCCCGTCAGGCATTATCGGCAACTTCCATAGCTGGGCCCACAAGGGCAAGCAGTACGTTGGTGTGCTTTCCGGAATCGGTGGATGGGCCGGCGCTGTTGTGGCCATCCCGGTTCTGCGTGACATGTCCGGCGATGCGGCCCTCGGCGCAGTTGGCGGCTATCGCGCCCTGTGGAACTCCACACGTAACAGTGGCGTGTTGATGGTGTTCAGCCTGCCGTAGACCGAACAAACTTTTCAAAGTTTGTGACGATATCCCCGGTATCATTGGTACCGGGGATTTTTTTTGAACTTATTGAATGCAAGGCCGGTCATATACTGAAATCTGTGGTGACCGGTTATAGTTGAAAGTCATTGATTTTGACGGCATATCCCTGTACCGTTGCAACCTCTGATTTAATCTGAGGTTCCTTAATAATAATTCAAGATTTAAGAGGATTTGGAATATGTATTTGAGAAGTCTTTTTGTTGGTTTATTCCTGCTGGGTTCCATACAGGTATCCGCCCAGCAGATTCATGTGATTAACGCAGAAGCGCGTATCTTCAACCCGGATGTCATTTATGTACAACCCGGGGATAACGTGAGATTTGTCAACATGACATCCCATGACGCGGTATCGATTAATCAGGTCCCGCTTCCCGACGGCCAGGTGTTCGAGGGAATGCTACCTGAAGGCACCGAGGGCTGGAAGAGTAGAATGGGTGACGATTTTACGTTGCAACTGGACGTAGAGGGTGTGTATCCCTATGTGTGCATTCCCCATATCGGCTTCGGAATGGTGGGTGTCATTGTAGTAGGCGAGCCGGTTAACATAGACGCCGCGATGGACGCTGCGAGAGCCAACCTTAAGGGTCCCTACCGCCGGCTTATCGGCAAGATCCTCAAGGTGCAACGAGCGGCGAAAAAAGGGTAATAACAGTGAAAAAATATCTGCTGGTGTGCTTGTTGTTGATGCCTGGCGCTTCCGCAATGGCGGTCGATGTCGGAGAAATGACCGTGTTGAAGGTATGCGCCGACCCGTTCATGCTGCCTTTTTCCAATCGCAAGGAACAGGGTTTTGAGAACAAAATAGCCGAGTTGTTTGCCGAGAAGCTGGGAGTGGACCTGCAGTACGAATTTTTTCCCCAGAGGATTGGCTTCATCCGCAATACTCTCAGGGCAGAATCCGATTCAGGTTCCGGCTACAAGTGCGACCTGGTGATGAGCGCGCCGGTTAATTTCGAACGGGCTGCTGCGACAAATCCGTATTATACGTCTTCCTATGCGTTGGTATTGGCAAAGGGGCGGGGCATGGATGATATCACTTCGCCTGAAATGCTGGTCGAAAAGGTTCAAGGCGGTCTGAAAATAAGGCTCGGCGTCACCGATCGAGGCCAGGACCAGTTCTGGGCGGCCGCGAACAACTTGATGGGGAGTATTGTGCCGTATCAGGGACAACCCGGCGACCCCGAAAAGTATCCGGGCAAGACCCTGACCGAAGATATACTTGCCGGGAAAATCGATGCCGCGATTATCTGGGGACCCATCGCAGGCTATTTTGCCCAAACCATGGAAAGTGGCGAGGATCTTATCCTTCTGCCGTTAACTGATGATCCCACAAATCCCTACCTGAAGTTTACATTTACCGTGGCCATGGCAGTCAGACACGGGGAACAGGAATGGCGTGACAAGGTGAACCAACTCATAGCCGAAAACCAGACGGAGATCAACGCCATTATGGAAGATTACGGTGTGCCGTTGTTACCGCTGGAGAAAATCGAGATACGGGAAGATGATGATGATTAGCTTCGGCCTCAGGGGACACAGGGCTTGTTTCATGTATAAAGGCTGGCAACTTGCATTTTATGCGCTATGCTCTCTGTGGCTGATAGCAGCCGTGCCGGTTGTTGCCGAGGATGACAGTGGGGACGTGGAAGTGAAGGGCGCCACTCTTGGCAGAATGGGTGACCCCGCTGCAGTAGATCCGAATACCTTTGAGTTTGCCGACGCGGAGGTCAAACTTTGGCTGGATAATCACCTCAGGAACATAGGCAGTCCGGGCCGGCTCTATTACGACTTCGTCAAGAGCGGGACTTACGAGAAGGGCTTCAGCGATTCCATCTACCTGGATATTCTCAAGCTCAATGAGGATGGCAGCAAGGATGCGAACCTGGAGTTCTTCACTGCAGAAAGACAGCAGCAACCGCGCCGCGACAACCTGGTCGGCATCACCGGCAACCCGGTGCTGGTCGTATACATGCAGGGCGACGTGTACGAGATGAACCGGCTGACCAACGGCAGTTGGCGTTATTTCCAGCGGCGTATCAAGTCAGCGTTTGCCGAAGAAGCGAAAGTCGAGCCGGTCACCTTTGAATATGACGGTATGGAGATGACCGGCGAAAAAATTTCCATCACCCCGTATATCAACGACCCCAGGCGCAGGCAATTCGCCGAGTTTGCCACCAAGCTGTACGAGTTCATATTATCCGATCAAGTCCCCGGGAAACTGTACCAGATCAAAACTGTCATTCCGGCAGGCTCACCAGACAGCGAACCGCTGATTGAAGAGGTGCTGACCCTGCAAAGCGCAGAATTTGCTAACTGACATTTCATTTACATGGATATACAGGATAGACAGGATGTAAAAAATTCTTCTTTATTCGGCACAATAACTCTGCAAGAGTGCGTTGCCAAGGAAGTACTGACCAAGTCAGAGATTACCCTGTATGTATTAGGAAGCACTGAGACTTAATCAGAGCTTCCTTAATTCTCACCTGGCCGTATTGAGCAATACCATGATTTCGCCCTTGCCGTCGTTAGCAAGGTCGCCGGTATAAAGGCGTACTTCCGGGCCGAAATTGCGAAAGAACCGGTAGCGGCTTCCCATCAGCGACAATTGCTTGAAAAACAGTCGCAGGTATTCCATCTTCAACGCGCCGCAGTCTGTCAGGGTGGCGCCGATCCGGCTTGGCCGCCTGCCCAGGATGATACTCCCGCGCTTCATCCCGTAGCCGGGCAGCTTGCCGGCTTTGCCCAGGATCAATATCGTGCCGGCAACCATACCGGAGCCGCTGAAATCGCCCGCATCACCGCCGATCATGATCATGCCGCGCCGCATCCTGTCGCCGATACGGTTTCCGGCATTGCCCCAGACCGTGATCAGACCGTCCCGCATCCCGTAAGCGCCGGTGGATGTGCCGGCCCCGATGTAATCGCCGGCGTCACCCTCCACGTCAATCCGGCCCCACTCCATATCACAGCCCAGCCACTCGCCGCAACTGCCGTTGACTTTGATTGCGCCGCCGCGCATACCGTGGCCGAGATGGCTGCCGCCATGGGCCTTGACGTCGATCTGCCCGCGGGTCATCTGCGCGCCTATCCGGGTTACCAGTTCCGTGGTGCGGCGTAACTCGATATGTTCGGGATTTTCCCCGCTGATGGAAAACAGGTCGCCGACCCGGGCGGGCCGAGCGCCATAGGTGAGTTCGATATCGGCAATATTGTCCGCCGCCGACAGCCGGTCCGGTGTCAGCGCCGACAAGTCCAGCAGCCGCTGAGGTTTTTTCTTCAGGGTGAAGATCAAGGGTTTCACCGTAAAATGTCCCTCAGGTGAAAATGGTAAGGTCCCAATTTGCCGCCGTAATTGCCAGCGCCGACTCGATAGATGCCCTTGTCGGGTCCGTTTTCGCAGACCGCTTCGATGCCTGCGCGCATGGCCTCGCTGATCGCGCCTTCGCTGAGGCCATCAATGACGATCTCCAGCACGGAACCGATCTCTTCGGTGAGCTCACTGTTTACCCGGCCTTTCAGGGTTGGGCAGAACAACTCGTTGGTCGATGCCGGCAAAAACGAGTACTTGGATCCCACCTTGGAGCCGGACCCGACGATGCCGCCGGGGAACGTGGTGACTGCGCCTTCCACTGCTCTGATGGCTTTTACCGCTTTTTCACAAGCATTCAGGCCGTGGCGGGAGGTTTTGGCCATTACCAGGAAGTTGCCGCCACCAATGGCGGGGACCACGCCGGTGGTCTCTTCACACAGGAATTCGCCATGCATCACCGGGATGCGCCAGTAGCGGATGCCGCGCAGTATCTTTGAGATCTGGTAACCGTCGCCGAAATATCTCAGGCTTTTGCCCAGGGGCAACATGGTGTCGCTGTGGGTGCCGGCAAAACAGGCGCTGGTCGCGGTGGTCATTACCGACTGCCCGACGCGCCGGGTAAGCTGGTCCGCCAACTGGGATTTGGACATCGCAAACATGATGATCGCCACACCGGGCCTGCCGTCAGGGGTTTCATCCGGCCTGAGCTCCCGTTCGATGTCCGCCTCGCAACCGCAGGCGATCACGGACGAGGCGAAACCGGTCAGCGAGTTGGCTGCGATATAGGCATACTTCATCGTCATGGCGGTAATGATCAGCCGCGTTGCCTTCATAGGGAAGGCCTCGGCAAAAGTATCATCAATGCTTACACCGTTAATATTCATGTTAAGGTATTCTCTGTGACCTCTGTGGCTATGTTACTTGCAATCATGTACCAGCAGTGAATGTTGATTACAGGCTTCCAGCTCGTCTCGGCCGATCTTGAAATTCTCCAGGCTCATGGTCATGTACCTGTCAAAATACTGTTTAAGCGGTTTCTCAATGCCCGCGTCGTAGTCCGGTTCGACCACGTGAGTGGAGGTGGCCGGGATGGCGCAGACTTTACCGTCCCTGACGCAGAGTTCGCCGCGCTTGAATACGTATTCCGGTCTGCTGAACATGGTCTCGCGGTTGGCGTCGGGTTGGTACACGGTGATATCCGCGGTGGCGCCGATGCCCAGGTGGCCCAGGTCCCTGAGCCCCAGGCTTCTTGCCGGCGCGGCGCGGGTGATAATCGCGATCTCGTACAAGGAATATTCCCGGTCGATCGAGGACAGGATGCTGGCATCGGCTGCGTCCTTGTTTATCGTGCCCAGCATGTCGTCGCGAAAACCCTTGTCCATCAGCAGCCTGACCAGGTGCGGGTAAAAGGTAAACGGCGCGCCGTTAGGGTGGTCGGTGGTCATGAACACGCGCCAGGGATCATCGACGAGCAGGAATATTTCGAGGCCGATGCACCACTGCAACGCGTTGACAAAATTCTTGTCCCGGTAACGGAACGGCACAACACCGCAGCCTGCCTCGCATTCAATGTCCATGCACATCCATTTTTTCGGATGGGCATGAACATGCCCCTTATGCTGTATCATCGTGTCCGCCGACGCGGTGACCGTCTGGCCGAACATGACCTGGCCGACATCTATCGACAAGTTTGCGTTCCTGTTCACTGCCTCCGCTACCTGCGCGGCCGCGGACGAGAATTTTCTGTCGCCCTCCTGCCCGTAGCTGTGGAATTGCACGTGGGTCAGGTGCACCGGTCTGCCCTCGGCCGCAGCAATGGTATCGAGTGTTGTCCGGAAATTGCCGGGCACGCCCAGGTTGCAGGCATGCACATGCAGGGGATGGGGTACGCCGGTAGCATCCAGCGCATCCAGCAATGCGGACAGAATCGCCCGCGGCGTCAGTCCGTAATGTTTGTTGGATTCATCCAGGTCCAGTTTTCTCTGGTTGAACTTGAACGCGCTGATCCCACCCGGATTGACCACCTTGACTCCCATCGCCCGGGTTGCCTGTATGGTCCAGGCCACGTAATCGTTAACAAGCTGCCGGTCCTTATTGCGTTCAAGCAGGCGCAACAGGAAGTCATCATTACCCAGCAGAACATAGGCGCCCGTGTCCAGCATGGGCGTATCGGCCATTTCCAGGTGCGAGTGACGGGCGTTCATCGGCATCATCGCCGGTTCGAAACAAGAGGTATAACCCATTTCGGCATAGCGGTAGCCGGTGACGAAACTGCTTGGGGCGATAGCGCCAGATCCCGAACGCAACAGCTTGTCCGATGCGGTGATATTATTGCTGTGGTCATCCGCCAGCAACATCCTGGCGATGTTGACCTTGCCGCCGCCGATATGGGTGTGGATATCGATACCGCCCGGCATGACGATGCGTCCGTCCAGGTCCACCACGCGGTCGATCCTGCTTGCGCGCGCCGGATCGGCGAGCCTGCCGTCCTTGATATACAAGTCCATGATGCTGCCGTCTATCCCGTTTGTCGGGTCGTAGACCTTGCCGCCTTCGAGCTTGATCATCCGGGTTGGTCCGTGAGTTGTGAGATGATGCGGTTGATGATCCCGGCGGCGCTCTGCGAACCGGAATCTCTGAGCTTTTTCAGGGGCAGGCTGATGACTCCGTCCGTCCGGAACAGCGTGCCGGCATGATCGATGCCCGGGATGCCTGTCGGAATGAAAACGTCGGCGCTGTTCGCGCCGGCACGAAACGGGGATAGAATCACGGTTGGGACGCCCAGGGATGGAGGCGCTTCCTCGGTAAACCCCGATATCCACAACAAGCTGTCTATGTCCGCCGTGTGTGCGCCGGCGCCGGACGGACGTCCATCGTTGAAATTCAGCGCCGCCGGGAAGCCGGTCTGCCAGGTGGCGACGCTGTGCCAGGCTGCGCCGCCATTGCTGCCGCCCAAGGATAAACCGGCAAATCGTTGTTTTGCGTTCAGGTCGCGCAACAAGTCCTGCGCCGAACCGATGACCAGGTCGGCCTGGTCCGCCGGGAGGGCTGCCGCGTTCCATACCAGTACGCCGTATTGTGCGTCTCTGACCAGGTCGGCAACCTGTTCCAACTTACGCGCTTTTGGTGCGGATATAGGACTGCAATCCGGCAGTTGCCGGCCGGTCAGTCGGGCGCGCAGCAGCGCCAGGTTTTCGGCAACCTCATCGTTGCGGCCGGAAATGATGAGGCGCTCATGGCCGTCGCAGCCAGCCAGTTCAGTCCGCCCCGGCCGGCCCAGGTAGGCCAGTTTTCTGCCGGCCGCAGCAAACAGCGAATGGGGTGTGTTGATGAAGCGCTCGATGAACCGGGGATAAGCGCCGGTCACGTTATTACCGATAAAGATAATCGTGTCCGCCCGATTTTTTACTTCGGCGAGAGTGGTCGTGATCCCGCCCCGGGACTGCAGCGCTTTCAGGTTACGCCAGGCATGACCTTCAGTGGAATGGCGTAGCGCGGCATCTGTCTTTTCGGCCAGTTGCAATGCTGCGCGCAAGCCGTTAACGTCTGTGCCAAGACCCGCAATCAGCGGTTTATGGGACTTATGCAGGAGTTTTGCCGCGGCGCTGATGGCCCGTTCCACGGTCGCCGGCGCGCCTTTTATGGCCGCTTCAGGCATCGGCAGCGGGGCGGAAAAGCCCTGCTTGGCAAGTCGGCACGCATTCGCGGAGACCCTGAGTTGCCGCCTCTTTGTGCGCAGCGTCAGGTCATCGCATAACAGGCTGCAAAACGGGCAGGTTACATTTACTGCTGCTTGCATCAATCCAGCAAGGCCAACATTTCGCTGACACGGGTGTACTTCTCCCTGGGTTTGCCCGCGGATTCGCCTCGGGCAATCTCGGTATCATCGATTTTTTTCCAGTCTGTAAAGCTGATGTGGCGGATATTGCGCCGGTCGAGAAGTTCGTAGCAGGCTTCAGCGCCGCGCCGCTGTTTACCGTCGTCCAGCCGGTCCAGGTCTTGCAGCAGCATCCCTACTGTTTCCACGCTGTCTGCCTTGTTGGTGCCGATGATGCCGGTGGGGCCGCGCTTGATCCACCCGGCGGTGTACAATCCCGGTTCCACCGTTCCGTCCCTGGTGATCCTGCCTTGATCATTGGAGAAAACCCCGCGGGATTCGTCGAACGGCACGCCGGGCATGGGCACGCCGTGGTAGCCGATACTGCGAAAGACAATGCCGGTATCCAAGGTAAATGTTTCTCCGCTACCTCTTGCCGATTGCCGAAACGCCTCTCCCGATAAGCTGTTTTTTTCTATCAGCAAGCGTTCCACCTTGCCATCGCCGAGTATTTCTCTGGGGCTCTTCAGGAAAGTGAAAATACAGCGCCTGTCCTTGGCTGTCTCCCGGTCGGCAAATCCGCAGAACAGGTCATAGATTTTTTTGTTGCCGGTATTTCCCAGTTCAGCTTCGCTTTCCGGGTTCAGCGCCAGTTCGCCCGCGTCTATCACCGGGTCACAGGTGTCCAGGACACCGAATTCCTTCAGCTCCTTGGACGTGAACTTGGCTTGCGCCGGCCCGCGGCGGCCAATGACGTAGATATTTTTTACCTTGCTCTCGGCCAGCGCTTCCAGTGCATGTGCAGCGATATCCGTATGCTTCAATTCATCAACGGTCTTGGCCAGGATCCGGCTCACGTCGGCGGCCACGTTGCCCTGGCCGATTATGACGGCGGTTTCATGGGACAGGTCAAACTGCCTGTCGCGATAATCGGGATGGCCGTTATACCAGCCGACAAATTCCGTTGCCGTGTAACTGCCCTGCAGGTCTTCACCGGGGATGCCCAGGCGTCGGTCGGTTTCAGCCCCGCAGGTAAGAATCACCGCGTGGTGGGCGGCGCGCAATTCGTCAATGCTGATGTCCTTGCCCGCAGTCACGTTTCCGAGATAGTTGAATTGTTCCGCCTCGGCAAGCCTGGCGTAGACCTTGATAGCCTGTTTCAGTTTCGGGTGATCGGGCGCAACGCCGCTTCTTACCAGGCCATATGGTACAGGCAAGCGTTCGAACATGTTGATGCGGACCTGGATATCGGCTTTGATCAGCGCGTCAACCGCGTAAAATCCACTGGGGCCGCTACCGACGATAGCGACTGTCAGCGGATTGTCTGGTGTTCCTAATCGAGTCATGATGCACCCAGTTGGTAAAAAAAGAGAAATATATCCCGAACGCCCGACGCCGCGCAGTCCGGGGCCGTTCGAAGATGAACCGAGGAGAACCTATTGCAATTCACAGGTTCCCTGATGTAATTTAACGAAGCTCTGACAAGTCCATCCTGGACTTGTCAGAGCACGCAAAACAAAAATGCGATTTTTGTTTTGCCCTCAAATTCAATGACTTATCGTCATCGAATTTGGCGATACATCCCTGTATCGCAGGAACCTCTGACTTAATCAGAGGTTCTTTAATTTCAGGCTGGTATTTATTCAAAAGCCCAGGGCAGCTTTCCTTTCGTCCGCGCCGGGCAACGGGTCCATGGTATCGGTGATGACCGGCAATACCTTGGAACGTTCTGCATTGATTTCTATCCACTCATGCTTGTCTTCCGGCAGGTCATCTTCTTCGTAGATGGCCTCGACCGGGCATTCCGGGAGGCATGCGCTGCAGTCGATGCAGACCTCCGGATCGATGTACAGCATCTGATCATCGTAATGGAAGCATTCCACCGGGCAGACCGCGACGCAGTCGGTATAACGGCAGTCTTTACAGTTGTCGGTAACGATTGTTGTCATGATTATCTCCTGTTTAGCCCGGATTTCTTACCAGACTGCTTAATATTGAAGGAAACCTGCTTTTCTGCTTATCGTCAATGAGGTAAATCTTATTAGCATGTCGCCGCTACACACTGCGCACGATGCGCTGTTGCGCGATATTACCCGTTTTATCCTGCATATAATAGTATTTCTCCCCGGTTCATCTCAACACTGTCGCCGCAATAGCGTTTGTACGAACCCTGCAGGTATTCTTCGGCGCTTGCGAATACCCGGGACAGGCGCAACAGGTACAGCGTCATGTAGCCCGGCCGGTAAGTGCATGAATAGCTGAACGTGGGCAGTAACGGCGCATCTTTCATACTGATGATGGAACCCCGTTTCATCCCTGCGCCGGTGCGGATGCCGAGTTCCCCGAATACGAAAATACTGCCGGAGAGCATGTTGACGCCGGTGAAGTCGCCGCTGTTGCCGGCGACGGCGATTAGCCCGTTACGCATTGCGTTGCCGGTCTCGTTGCGAACATTGCCGTGAATGATGATTTCCCCGCCGGTCATTCCCATGCTTGCGCCCCGGTAAGCGCTGCCGACCAGGTGACCGGCATTGCCGCGGATTTCAATTCTTCCTCCGGACATCTCCGGCCCGACCCAGTCGGCGGCATTGCCGTCGATGAGGATTTCGCCGCCGCTCATGGCAGCGCCCAGGTGTTCGCCGACATCGCCTTCGACCCGGATCGTCCCCTGTGACATGCCGGCGCCGATGAATTTCGCCCGCTCCAGGTGATCACCTTGCAGTTCAATGGTTCCGTCATAGCTGCCGGCAACATTGAAAAAATCGCCGATTACCCGGCGTTCGCTGCCGTGCATCACCACCAGTTTCTCCACGCCCGCCGCATCCTGGCCGATAAGCCGGGCAGGAGTGATGTTGTCTGCCTCTATGGGCACATCCGGCGCGGCAACCTGTTTCAGTATTAAGGGCATGTCAGAAATCCGTACGAGGCACTAAGTAACTTCTGATTAACTCAGCGGTTACTACGATACAAGGATGTTTCCCTGATTTCATCATTTCAGGTCAAGGTCATGCAGGTTGATCCTGTATTGTCCGAGATTGCCGCCGTAATTTCCCGCGGAGACCTGCCTGATGCCGGGTTTTGCCGCGGCCCGTATCCCTGCGGCCATGGCCAGTCTGACTGCATTCTCGGTGAGGCCGTCGATCACGATTTCCAGCGCGCAATTGACATCCGCCGGCAGGCTGCTGCCGGTCACGGCCTTCAACGTCGGACAGTAGGCGTCGTTGGTGGATGCGGGCAGGGTCTTGTAGCGTGATCCCACCTTGCTGCCGCTGCGCACGACGCCATTGGGAAACGGCAGGATGATATCGCTGATGGTCCCCATCGCCCGGGTTGCGGCGCCGGCCGCGGCCAGGGTTTTCTTCTCGTTCGTGCCCAGTATGATGATATTGCCGCCGCCCACCGATTTCTGCACGGCGAACGATTCTTCCACGGTGAATTCACCGTCCATGACCGGGATGCGCCAGAAACGCCGCTCCCCCAGCTTCTTGCTGCCCTGGAAGCCGTCGCCGAAATAACGCAGTTGGGAACCGACCTGGACCGTTTCGCCGGCATCAAGGCCATTGAAACAGGCCGTTGTCGGGCAGGTCATCACGCATTGGCCGATGCGCTCCACCAGGCGTTTCCCTACCGATGCCTTGTCCATCGCGAATAACAGGATGCTGGCGCCGGGACGGCGGTCCGGCGTCTCATCCGCGGACAGAAATCGTTCAATGCCGGCCTCGCACTTGCAGCCGATCACCGATGTCGCAAAGCCGGTCATCGATCGCGCCGCAGCCTCGCTCCATTGCCGGGTGGCTGCGGTGACGATCACCCGCGCCCCCCACATGCTGAATGCCTCGGCAAAGGTATCGACGATTTCCGTGGATTTTATCTTCATACCGTGGCGACCACTTCGTGATCATGCAGGTAGCTGTCATCGACTGCATAATTGGGGAACTCAATGGAGTAATAGTTCTCGAAGAACGGTCTTACCGTGGTGATGATGGATTCATCATAGCCAGGTTCGGTGTGCAGGAACTTCCCGTAAAAATCCCGGCAAAATTCATGGTTATCGATGATCTGGACGCCGGATTTGATCACGTAGCGGGGCGCGTTGAACATCGCTTCCTTGTCGGCCATCTCATCATAGATAGTGATGTCCGCATCGGCGCCCGGACCCAGGTGGCCCTTGTTGGTCAGGTTCAGGGCGCGCGCCGGACCGGCGCGGGTGATAATCGCTATCTCATTGAGCGTGTATTCACGGTCCAGCTCATTCAGTATCGTGCCGTTAATGGCCTTCTGGTTCACGCGCTTGATCTCTTCCTTGCGAAATTCCCTGTCCATCAGCAAGCGGATCAGCTTCGGGTAGCTCAGGAAGGAACCGCCGTTCGGGTGATCCGTGGACAGGACGATGCGCCAGGGGTCTTTTGACAGCAGGAACAGCTCCAGGCCGATGGCCCATTGCAGCGCATGGACGTAAATATGTTCCTGGTAGCTGAAGGGCATGATGCCGCAGCCGCTTTCACACTCCGTATCGGCGTTTACCCATTTTCCTTTCTTGAAGCCCCTGAGCATGTAGGCCAGTGGCGCGTCCGCGGTCATGATCGTCGCCTTGCCGAACATGACCTGGCCGACATCACAGGAGATATTCGGATGGTCATTGATGTATTCGGCAATTTCCCTGGATGCCGATTTGGGATTCTTACCGAGTTCGCCCGCGTAGCTGTGAAACTGTATGTGGGCCAGGTGCGCGCGCCGGTCACCGGCGGTTTTCATCGTCTCCAGGGTTGTCTTGTAGTTGCCGCTGTGTCCCAGGTTGTTGCAGTGTATGTGCGGCGGATGGGGCAGGCCCAGCTCATTGACCGTTTCGACAAACGCATCGATCACCTGTCGCGGGGACACTTCGATGACATCGCTTTCCTCATCTATGTCCTTGACGTTGGAATTCTTCTTGCCTTTCCAGGGCTCGTCTCCGCCGGGGTTGACCAGCTTGGTCGTATAAGCCTTGGTTGCGTTGACCCACCAGGCAACGGCATGGCGAAATTCCTCTTTGCGCCCTTCCTTGATTAGCTGCTGCAGGAAGATATTATTGCCCAGCAGCACGTAAAAACCTTTGTCGATGACCGGTGTATCATGCAGTTCCTCGATGGTATGCCTGGCGCCGATAGGGGTGACGGCCGCCTCCATCGCGGTGGTGTAACCCAGGGTCGCATAGCGGTACCCGGTGGCAAACGTGGAAGGGACGGTGCCGCCCGCGCCCGAGCGGGTGTGTTCCGTTCCGGGATGCGGGTCGCGGCGGTGATCTTCGGGTTGCAGCTTCCTGGCCAGGTTTACCTTGGGGCCGGCGATGTGGCAGTGGATGTCCACGCCGCCGGGCATGACGACCATGCCGCTTACGTCAATTTTTCTGGGTGTGGAGGAGGGTGTTTCCACCATGCGTCCCTGTTCCAGGTAGAGGTCTCTTATTTCCCCGTCAATACCGTTTGCCGGGTCATACACCTTGCCCCCCGCAAGTAGAATGCAATCCGTCATTATTATCTGCCTTCCATCAACTATTTCAGCCTGCGCCGGTTACTGCATCGGCGCGGCAGCGCGCGCAACGCCACTTGCCCCGCCGGCCTGGCCGCGGGCCAGAACCAACTCGCGCACGCGTTTTCTGATCGCGGTCAGTATTTCCTCATCGGTGGGAAAAGGTGAATCGAAGGCCTTGCGCAACGTGATCGGCACATCGTCCATCCGGTATACGGTGCCGGCAGTATTGATGCCGTAGGTGCTGGTCCGGAATGCCACGTGCGCCAGCTTGCTGGTGTGGGTTGCCTTGGTATCCAGGCATATGACCGGGATCTTTGCCAGGTGGTCGATAGCCGCCTGGGGGAAATTGGATGCAGGGTCCGTGGCGATGATCAGCGCGGCATCAACATCCCGCTTCGACAGCAAGTCCACGGTGGTGAATTCTCCCGGGTTGAAACGGGGGAAGCCGCGGCTGAAGTTGACACCGAACGGATAGCCGGTCTGCCAGGACATCACGTTGTCGGCCCCGGTGACGTTGCCGTGGCCACGTACCGGCTTGGCGACGAAATGGGTGTATTCATTCAGGTCCGTGGCCAGCGCAAGCAGCGCGCCCGAATTGAAATGCCGGCCCCGGGTCATGGTCAGGCCCATGCCGAAAAACAATACGCCGTAACGGCAGTTTTTCATTCGGTCCACCAGCTCCTCCATGGTTTCCAGGCTGACACCGGTCTGTTCTTCTATATCCGGGTCTATCTTGCGGTTCTTCACCAGCGCCCGCAACGCCCACAGCACTTCAAAGTCTTTTCCCGGCTTTACCTGGATAAACTGGCTGGCCGCCGGCGCGCTGGGAGTCCTGCGCACATCCACCAGGACCACGTGGCGATCTTTTTTGCCCCTTGGGGTGAACATCCCCTTGGCGGTGACCGCATAGCGGCCGAAGTGGCGCGGGTGCGACTCGGCAGGATTGCCGCCCCAGTAAATGACCAGGTCGGCGCGGTTCTTCACTTCACCTAAAGTCATCGTGCTTTCGCCGACTCCCTGGAGCGCGATGCCGGACGGACCATGGCAGACCGAAGTCGTGGTGTCGATGTTTCCCCTGATGGTATCGGTAATGGCGACAGCCTGGCGCTGCGCCTCGCAGGTCGTGTCGCTGAGACCGTAGGTAATCGGGAACCTGGCATTGACCAGGGTCCTGGCCGCTTCTTCCACTGCCTCTTCCACGGCGACAGGCCGGTTATCTATCATCGCGGCCGGCGCGTCTTCTTCGATATAGTGTTCGGCAAACCAGGCCCGGCCCAGGACGCAGGCATTTTTTGCCTTGGTAATCCGTTTTTCATCCATATCCACGGTCAGTATCATGTCGTCACAGACACAGCCGCAGAATGTGCAAGTGGCATTTTCTACAACTTTTACGTTTTCACTCATGATTGCTCCTCATGGGGTCAGACCGGCCCGGATAGCGCTTTGGCCTACGCAAAATCAAGGTTAAGAAACCTCTGTCGATTATTAAGCATTCTAACTGATTTTTTCCACCTGGACAGAAATATGTTTGGACAGCGGCATGCCACTGCCAGCGGTGTCACTTTCCATCAGGCGGCTGGATGTGGGGCCGTAGGCAATGAAAATCATGCCTTCAGGCAGGTCGCCGGCTTTTTTTGAGACGCAGGTAACAACAACTTCTCCCACATGGTTTTTCAGCCGCAGTTTATCGCCATTGCTGAAACCGAGGCGAGCCATCTCGTCCGCATTGATTTCAACGGTAGAAGTAACCTCCCGGTACTCGTCACCCAGTTTTCCCTTGTTTAGGGAGGTCCCCTGTTTACTGGACCGCCCGGGTATCAATAACATGGTTTCCGGCATATTCAGCTCCGCAAAAGCGCTATGAGAATCGGTAAAGAAGCCTCCGACCAGATCAGAGGCGATGGAAACAACGTGGGATATATGCCGGCGCCATAATCCACAACGGTTTCATATCTATAACATTTTTCCCGGGAATCGTCAAATGATTCCCCCGCGCTTGATTCCCCCGCGCTTCTTGGGAAATAAGTAGTTCCCGACGCTGTCCATGTGCGTGATGCATGAGGGACACGCACCCCCGAGGAAATAACTGACCGATTTATGGCACTTGCCCCACATAGGTAGTGTCGGGATTCAACCTTCTGCAATTTTCCTCTGAGGAGATATTCGGGTTAGAATATTTCCGTGCTTATGAGGACGATACGAAATGATCATGCCGCTGCTGAAACGGTGAGGGTTGCTGCGCCGGCGCGGCTGCACCTGGGTTTCCTGGACCTGAACGGCGGCGACGAACGGCGTTTTGGCAGTATCGGTGTCGGTATTACCGGTTTTTCCACCGTGATCAGCGTCAGCCATAGCGAGCGGTTGGATATCAACGGCGCGCAGGATGAATATATCGCTGCCATTGCGCAAACCGTTCTGGATTGCTTTCACATCACGTCCGGTGTCAGGATACAGGTTGAAGAACACATTCCCAGGCACCAGGGCCTGGGCTCAGGCACACAGATGGCATTGGCGCTGGGCGCCGCGATAACCCGCCTGTATGGCATTGATGCCGGTGTTGACGACATCGCGCTGGCAACGGGCAGGGGCAGACGCTCCGGGGTCGGACTGGGTGTGTTCAGACACGGTGGTTTCATCCTTGACAGCGGCAGGTCTGAAGGCCGTAGTTTACCGACGGTGGTTTTTCGCCATGCCATACCGGAACCATGGCGGTTTGTCCTGGTTATGGATACCCGGGACCAGGGGGTCAGTGGAACGGATGAAGTCGACGCGTTCAAATCACTGCCGGATATGGACCCCGGAGTTTGTGCGCAGATTTGTCAGCAGGTGTTGATGCAGATGTTGCCGGCCATCATTGAACAGGATTGCCGCCGCTTCGGCGCGGCCGCCAGCAGTATTCAGGCCAGTATCGGTGACTATTTCAGCAGCGTGCAGGGCGGGGCGTATGCCAATGAAAATGTCAGACAGGCGCTGGAACTGTTGCTGGAGCGTGATGCGGCCGGCGCTGGCCAGACCTCCTGGGGGCCGACCGGTTTTGCCGTGTTCCCGGATGAACAATCAGCGCGCCGGGCAGTGAATGATCTCGCGGCGCAGGATAACGGGTTAAGCTTCGTGCTTGCCGCGGCGGAGAATAACCCGGCACAGGTCCGCAAATCGCGACAAACAAGCGGGCTGACATAACAGCCGGGTATTGCTCTGATTGAAGCGACCTTTCCAGCGCGGCAAGTAATACAATCGGGCGGATTACGATTTTGTTTACCTGGCGGAGAGAGAGGGATTCGAACCCTCGATACGCTATTAACGTATACACACTTTCCAGGCGTGCGCCTTAAGCCACTCGGCCATCTCTCCTGATACGTTCTTTTTCCCACGCGCCGGCAACCTTCCTGACACCGGCTGCCCGGTTACTGGCGGCACATCTCTGTACCGTTGGAACCTCTGCGACTTAATCAGAGGCTCCTTATATTATTTTACCCTGATTCAGCAGAATAATCCCATCTCCTCGAATCCTGCATTAGCTACGCCGAATAAGGCCCACTTAAGGAAGCTCTGACAAGTCCAAGATGGACTTGTCAGAGCGCGCAAAACAAAAATGCAATTTTTGTTTGCTCACAAATGACTGAAAGCATTTGTTGAAAAACAGCCTGGCTTCTATACTCTGAACTCATCACAGAGCATGCATAGTGAGAATGTAACATCCCGTTTGTGTTAAACTCGGCTGATTACAATTGAGCGCCTACGTAAAAATCAATCAATGGGTAAAGCGCGTGCCGGAAGGCAAGGTAGCTACTTACGGTCAAATTGCCAGATTGGCCGGCACATCTGCCAGACAAGTGGGCTACGCGATGGCCGCGATGCCTGCCGCTACCGAAGTGCCGTGGCACAGGATCATTAACAGCCAGGGGCGCATCAGTTTGCGTGCCGGTGAGGGGCATGCGCTGCAGCGGATTCTATTGGAGGCCGAAGGTGTTGAATTCTCAATCGATGCCAAAATTGACTTAGCGACCCATCACTGTGACGACGCTGAATTATTGCGATGAAAAGACGATTATTTCCGTTGTGCTTCCTGGCCCTGTGCAGCCTGGCCGCAGTCGGCCAGACATCAACCGATAACGGAATTTATCTGAGTGTTGGCGTGGCCCCGATGTTTTCCGAAGACACCTTGTTTGTCGATGGCGGAAGACCTGACTCCGACCTGCCGCAGCTCTATGGCAGAGCGGATATTTATACGGACAGCCGCATCAATACGGGTATGATGGCGCATGCCGGCGCGGGCTACCGATTCAACTCGCAGTTACGCGCGCAGGTGGAATTCAACATGAGCCATGGCTTAAGTCTGTATGGCAATACGAATTACCTGCACGCCGGCGAATCCCAGCCAGCAAGCGCGGAGTTGGACCTGCGCCAATTTTTGCTTTCCGGGTTTTATGATTTCCCGTCTTTACAACACGCTTCCGGTCTGCGCGTGCGACCTTACCTTGGCGCCGGCATAGGCGTCAGCGACTATGACCTCAAAAATTTTGTACAAACATTCCCGGCCCTGCAGCAGGGCGCTGACGGCGGTATCGCGCTGACTCGTCTTCCCGATGGTGACGGGCAGGAATTTGTCTATATGCTTTCTGCCGGTATAGTGGTCCCGTTAACGCCGCGCGCAGAACTTGACCTGGGTTATCGCTATACGGATATGGGAGAAATAAAAACCGATGTTGGCGCCATTACTATCGAACGCTACAGACAGGATGGTAGCCGCCGCCCGGACTTTTCAGTCAGCATAGACGAGACGTTGGCCGAGTTGAAAACCCACGCAGTACTGGTCTCATTCAGACTCCAATTCTAAGGAACCTCTGACTTAATCAGAGGTTCCCTAACCCGAATATCTCACCAATTCGCTTGTTAGCATCAGATAGATGTTTGCTGTCAATGAGTTATGGTAATCTGTCGAGTATGTTGCCATTACACACTGCGCTTGATGCGCCCTCACTGGTCTTTTTTGCGTTAGCGGGCACATGTTCATTGCACACATCCCTGTGTGCAACCCTGCGGGCGGCCTTCGCCGTGCAAATCGGCTGTCCTGCCGATTTGTCCCTCAACCAGAAGAACCACTATGCTTTCGGTCACGAGCGCCCGCGTACTGACACACAAATCCGCCTGGAGCGGATTTGGACATCCGAAGGATGCCCGAAGGGGGTGCCCCACGGATGGGGCGCATCAAAAAATCCTCAGCGATCATCGCATCAATTGGTGAGATATTCGGGCTAAATGGTCAAGCCAGGAGAAGCCGCCATCAAGCGATGAAACCAATCGCTTTCAAACCAGCTTACTGATATACTGCGGTCATGACACCAGTAACTTATAAGACTTTCGCGACCGGAATTGCGCTGGCTGCAGGGCCTTCCGCGTTGTAATCCGACGCAGCCCGCCACTTCCAACCGCCAAGACCAGGCAGCCTGACAGCGCCCGTTCCACATCAAACCCGGGATAGAATTAACTAGAGGTTTCTTAACGCTATGAATACGAATTTTGCGACTGCGAGGGACATGAACAGTCAGGAAACTGAAAACAGCAACTTGAGCATCAACAACCTGATCGCTCCCAAGGTGAATCATCTGGTCGACTTTGCGCACGGCCTGGGTTTGAGCGCCAGCCGCACGTCAAACGGAAGTTTGCTGATAGACGCGGGCATCAGCAGTCACGGCAGCATCGAGGCCGGCAGGCAGATTGCCGAAATCTGTCTGGGAGGGCTGGCCACGGCCAGGTTGCGGGCCGCGCGGGACTACCAAAACTGGCCCTGGCATGTGGACGTCCATACCAGCCACCCTGTGATCGCCTGCCTGGCCAGCCAGTATGCGGGCTGGAGCCTGTCACATGGCGAGGGCAAGGGCACCTTCAGCGCGCTCGGTTCCGGCCCGGCCAGGGCCTTGGGCAGCAAGGAACCGTTGTTAGATGAAATCGGATACCGCGACAAGGCGGACACCACTTGCATCGTGCTGGAGGTCGACAAGTTACCGCCGATTGAGATTTCCGACAAAATTGCCGAACGCTGCCAGGTTGCGCCGGAAAACCTCACATTGATTCTTACGCCTACTTCCAGCCTGGCGGGAGCGGTGCAGGTCGTTGCCCGAGTATTTGAATCCGCGCTGCACAAGGCCCATACATTGCGTTTTCCGCTGACTGAAATTGTAGACGGCATGGGCACCGTGCCCTTATGTCCTCCGTCACCCGATTTTCTGACAGCCATGAGCCGTACCAATGACGCGATTCTATTTGGCGGCCATGTTCACTTGTTTGTCAGTTCCGGCGATGAAGACGCGCAAGGGCTGGCACACCAGTTACCGAGCAATACATCTGAAGATTACGGCAGGCCGTTCGCCGAGGTGTTCAAAAATTCCGGTTTTGATTTCTACAAACTCGATCCCATGTTGTTCAGCCCGGCCCGGGTGACCGTGAGTTCGCTTAAGACAGGACGTTCTTTCCAGGCGGGGGATATCAACCTGCAGGCCCTGAACGAGTCATTCACCGGGATATTCAGCTAATCCGCCAATCCGGGTTTGCCTTCCATCGCGAGTCTGGCGCAGCAGGTATACGATTGTTTCATTTGTGATATTGACGCGCTGAAGCCGGGAAACGTAGGTCGCCACGGCGCCGGTCATGGCATGGAGTGTGCGGATTTTATCAGGAGCGCACAAGCCGTTACGCCCATTCTTTGTGACCGGCGTCTCGATATCGGCAAAAAAATCCTGTCCAGCGTCAAAGCCACCATGGCCGAGGTACAGTGCAATACCAACCTGGGTATGGTTTTGCTGATTGCGCCCATAATCCAGGTGTTTCAGCAACATGGCCCGCAGGCATACTTTCGGCACACTGTCACATCGACCCTGAAGTCTCTCGGGCGGCAGGAAGCGCAGGACATATTCGCTGCCATTCGCTTGGCAAACCCCGGCGGTCTTGGCAAAGTGGACAAATATGACGTAAACTCTCCACTGGACATCGATATTTATTCAGCTATGGAGGCCGCGCAGGATCGGGATTTGGTTGCTCGACAATACGTGAACGGATACCGGGAAGTGACAAATATCGGAGTAAAATGCCTGCGAGACCATCATGATCGCTGGAATAGTGTTGAATGGGCGGTTGTTGCCTGTTATCTTATGTACATGGCGAGTTTTCCGGATTCGCATATCCGTAGAAAATATGGAATTGAAACCGCGCATCAGGTGAGGAAGAGAACAAAACCTGTGCTCGAGCAGTTTATGAGCTATGATAATCCGGAAGATGCAAGAAAAACATTGATGCATTTTGACAGGGAACTCAAGGCGTCGGGGCTAAATCCAGGCGCGTGCGCTGATCTTACCGTAGCCAGCTTGTTATTGTTCCGGCTTGGCATAGACTGAGTTACGGGTTGTAACTGTTGGTGTGGGGAGTAGTGATAGACCTTACGGAGGTATCATGTTTAAAATATTTGACAAACTTTGTAGCATTTTTAAATCAGAAGAAGGAGGTAATGAAATGGCTGTTATAGATAAAGTACTCGTTGGTGAAGCATTGGTGGGGGATGGCAATGAGGTCGCCCATATCGACCTGATTATGGGCCCTCGGGGCAGCGCTGCGGAAACCGCGGCATGCAATGCCCTTACCAATAACAAAGACGGTTTTACATCCCTGCTGGCGGTAGTCTCGCCGAATCTCGCATGTAAACCGACTACCGTCATGTTCAATAAGGTGACTATTAAAGGCGCACAGCAGGCTGTACAGATGTTTGGCCCGGCCCAGCGCGCAGTGTCCATGGCGGTGATGGATTGTGTTGAAGACGGCACTATCCCTGCTGACGAAGCTGATGATATTTTCATCTGCGTCGGCGTGTTTATCCACTGGCTGGCTGAGGATGACGGGAAAATCCAGGACTACAACTATGAAGCCACCAAGATGTCGATTAAACGCGCTGTTGCACGCGAACCCAAGGCTTCCGAGGTGTTGAGTAAGCGCGGCGATGCGGATCATCCGTTCCAGGCTCACTCATAAGCGAGTCCGACCCCAACAAAGACCCCGGCCTGTGCCGGGGTTTTTTTGTTGATGCCAGTGAGACAAAGGGTCGCCCTCCGTTTTCACGAGGGCGGGCTCTGCGGGCGACAAAATAGTTGACTGGACTCTCGCTTTTCAGCCTACCCCTGTATGGCGTTGAGCAGGGGCGGGAGTGATGAACGCTGGCGGGCAATATCAGATTGAGAGGTAAGAGCGCTAAAATTCAGCCAGATGTTCTGACGTGATCGTTTTATTGTGCAACGCCGAGGCGATCAGCGCGCCTTGGATGCCCTGCTTGGCGAGCTCGCGCAGATCCTCCACGTTGCGCACGCCACCGGCTGCGTAGATCCGTTTGCCGGGCAGGCTGTCCGCCAGCACGCGGATGTGTTCCAGGTCAGGGCCGGCATGGCTGCCTACCTGATCCAGGTTCATGACGATAATACGCTGCGGCAACCGGGAAGGCTGCGCAAGCAAATTCGGATTGCCGAGCAGGCTTCCGTGACGGTAATCCAGCGACAGGATGCAATCTGATTTACGCATATAATAGTCCAGTTGTTCGATGGAAATACCTGTTTCCGAACCCAATACGTTGCTCACACGAGTCCGGAAAGCGGAGCAGTTGTCATTGATGAACGGTTTAGCGCCCGAATCAATCCACAGGCTGATGTCAGTATAAGCGTTCAGCAGGTGGGCAATGAGCGCATGGTTATTGCCGTTTTCCTCAATGGCGTTGAGATCGGCGAGATAAAATGCCCTGAAAGGGAATACACGCAGATAAGCGCGAATCACGGCCAGGAGTTCCGATTGCGGACACAGCGGAGAGGTCAGAGGCTTGTAGGTTTGCCTTTTTCCCAGTCTGGCCGCTACCACCAGACCGTCTTTTAAATCTATGACGGGGAGGATATGCATACAGAAAATTATACAGGTTGGGATATCGGTGGCGCGCATTTGAAAATTGCGTGGCTCGACAAAAACGGCGCGCTAGGTGGTCTTGGCCAATATGCGACACCCTTATGGGAAGGAATTCATACGCTGTCGCATCCGCTCGGCCTGGCATTCGACTCCCTGCCCGCCGGGAAGCGAGTTCATGCCCTCACCATGACCGGCGAGCTGGCTGACTGCTTTAGTACGCGCAGTGAGGGGGTAATGGCGTTGGTGAATTATCTGTCAGCCCGGCTCGGCCCGGAAGAACCGGTCTACGTGTATGCCGGCAACAAAGGCCTTGTGGCGCCGCATCAGGCTCATACCTTGCGCGCTGAAATTGCTTCAGCCAACTGGCATGCGACAGCCGCTTATGCCGCACAGTGTCTGGGTTCAGGCTGCCTGATTGACCTGGGCACCACCACGACCGATATCATTCCTTTTCATGAACATCGGGTTTGCTACCGCGGTTATACTGACCAAGAGCGATTGCGCACCGGGGAACTGGTTTATTCTGGCATAACGAGAACGCCTGTGATGGCGCTGGTCGACCGGCTGCCCTATAGGAACGTATGGCAAGCCATCGCCGCTGAGTATTTTGCCGGTATGGCCGATGTGTATCGTATCACCGGGGACCTGGATGAACGTTTCGATTTAATGCCTGCTGCTGACGGAAACGCAAAAACCCTCTACCATAGCATTAAACGTTTGGCGAGGATGCTAGGCGCCGAGTTCAATGAAGGCGACGATGAGACGCCTTGGCTGGAAGTGGCGCGCCACATAGCGGCAAAACAATTTGAAAGAATCGATCAGGCATTCATCAGGGTAATGGACACGCTGGAAGACACTGTTGCAAACAATATTGTAGCTGCCGGCGCCGGACGCTTTATTATCGAGAAAATTGCGCGCAAACATGCTTGTGAAGTCACTAGTTTTGAGGATTTGTTACCGATACCCGACCAGAAACTGCGCGCCGCCAATAATTGTTCTACCGCCATCGCGGTTGCAGGATTAGCTCGGCAATATGTCAATGCGTCTGATTGAACTCGATTACACCCGGGACTCTGCCGCGCTGTTTTGCCATATCGCGCATGAGCCTTGGAGTATTTTTCTGGACAGCGGCTATCCGTTGATAGACAGTGGTCGCTACGATATCATGAGCGCTCGTCCGTACCGGACTCTTCTCACCCACGGCGAAGAAACCCGGATAGCCGGTGGCGCGGCTGTACAGTATTCAAAAGACGACCCGTTTGCCCTGGTCAAGCGCGAACTGGGCGATCATCGTATCAACTTCTCTGGCCTCCCCTTTTCCGGTGGCGCGCTGGGGTATTTCTCCTATGACCTGGGACGCCGCATAGAACAATTGCCGACTCTGTGTGTGGATGACATCAACATGCCTGATATGGCTATCGGCCTGTATGACTGGGCGGTCGTCGTCGACCATCACCGAAGAAGCGCCTGGCTGATGGCTGCGGACGGTTCCCAAATAGGCGAAACCGGTTGGAAAGCTTTGCAGAAGCTGTTCAGCAAGAGCAATACTCGGGAAACGTCTGCTTATTCGGCGCTATCGAACCTGCTCACTCATACCAATAAGGAGCAGTATCGGGAAGCCTTTGACCGGATCAAGCGCTATATCCGTGAGGGCGATTGTTATCAGGTAAACCTGGCCCAGCGTTTCAGTGTTGCTGTTTCAGGGGACCCATGGAGCGTATATCGGCGTTTGAGAAAATTCAACCCGGCTCCTTTTTCCTGCTTTTTTCGACTGGAGGATGCCAGTATACTGAGTTCCTCGCCGGAGCGGTTTCTTTCCGTCTCCAATGACCTGGTGGAAACCAAACCTATTAAGGGCACCATAAGACGCTCAGTTTATGCCTATGAAGACACAGCCCTGGCGGCGCAACTGCTCGAAAGTGAAAAAGACCGGGCAGAAAACCTGATGATCGTCGACCTACTGCGGAATGATATCGGCAAGAATTGTGAAACAGGCAGCGTTATGGTTCCGAGTTTGTTTGCGCTGGAAAGCTTTGCCAGCGTCCATCACCTGGTCAGCACCGTGACTGGCAGGCTTGCCCAGGGCCGGCACGCGTTGGATCTGCTACGCGGCGCGTTTCCCGGCGGCTCCATCACCGGCGCGCCGAAACTGCGCGCCATGCAGATCATCGAAGAACTGGAGAAATACCGCCGCGGTGTTTATTGTGGCGCCATCGGTTATATCGGCTTCGACGGCAATATGGACAGTAGCATTGCGATACGCACCCTGACGCACAAAGATGACAGGACTTATTTCTGGGCAGGCGGAGGGATTGTGGCGGATTCCAGCGCTGACTCCGAATATACGGAGTGTTATACCAAAGCGGAAGCCATCATGCGGCTATTCAGGTAGTCTGGATGTAACGGTCTTGATATGTGGATAGTCAAGGTGGGCGGCAGTCTGGAAACGGCTTCCGGACTGCGGCCGCTACTGACGCTGCTGGCCGATTATGGCCATACAGGAGTCATCATCGTACCCGGCGGCGGGCGCTTCGCCGAGCGGGTGCGCGCCGAACAACGCATTACAGGTATGGATGATACCGCCGCGCATGGCTTGGCGATCCGGGCCATGGAACAATACGCCGCGGTATTGTGCGCGCTGGAGCCGCGGCTGTATCCCATTGCCAACGTCAGCGAAATAACCGGCGCAAGAAGGGCATCCACGGTCCCGGTTTGGCTGCCCGCTGACTTGCTTGCCGGTGAACCCGGCGTACCCGCGAACTGGCAGGTGACCTCGGACAGCCTGGCCCTGTGGTTTGCCGGAAAGGTAAATGCCGAAGCGTTAATCCTGATCAAGTCAGTATCGAATAAGACAAACAACGCAAAAGAACTTGCCGCGTCCGGATACCTGGATGACTATTTTCCGGAGATGATGAAAAAAACAGCCCTTGGGATGATCGCCTGCATCAGTATCGAAAATCAGCAAATCCTGCGGCAAGCGCTGGCCTCCCGCACAATACCGCCTGAATTACGGATAGTCGCGCAGGTTAAATCAAGAAGGCCTGGCGCCTGAAGGAGGTTAGAGGCGCCAGGCAAAGCGCCGAGCTCCTGCTGGGCTTCCCGCTGAAATCGTTTTTTACCGGTCGAGCAGCATCAGTCCCAGTTCAATACGCCACCGGTCTGGTATTCGGTTACGCGTGTTTCAAAAAAGTTCTTTTCTTTGTTCAGGTCCATGAGTTCACTCATCCAGGGAAAAGGGTTGCCGGCTCCGGGATACTGTTCGTTCAAACCGATCTGGGCGCAACGCCGGTTGGCGATGAACTTAAGATAATCTTCAAACATCCTGGCATTGAGGCCCAGCACACCTCTCGGCATAGTGTCGCAGGCATAACGGATCTCCAGTTCCACTGACTCGCGCAACATGGCGATAATTTCCTGTTGAAACTCCGCGGTCCATAAATGGGGGTTTTCAATTTTTATCTGATTGATCACGTCGATGCCGAAGTTCATGTGCATGGATTCATCCCGCAGGATGTATTGAAACTGCTCGGCGCAGCCCGTCATCTTGTTGCGCCGGCCCATGGACAGGACTTGTACGAAACCCACGTAGAAAAAGATGCCTTCGAATACAATATAAAACGCAATCAGGTCCCGCAACAGGCGTTGGTCAGCCTTAGGCGTGCCGGTATGGAAGGTCGGGTCGCCAAGGCTTTGGGTGAAACGCATAGCCCATGCGGCCTTGTCGTGTATGGAAGGTATCTCGCGATACATGTTGAATACCTCGGCCTGATCCAAGCCTAGCGACTCAACACAGTACTGGTAGGCATGGGTATGCAAAGCCTCTTCAAAAGCCTGCCGCAGCAGGTATTGGCGGCACTCGGGATTGGTAATATGCCGATACACCGCCAACACCAGGTTGTTGGCCACCAGTGAATCTGCGGACGCGAAGAACCCCAGGTTGCGTTTTATGATGATCCGTTCATCCTCGCTGAGACCATCAGGGTTTTTCCACAACGCAATGTCTGCGTTCATGTTGATTTCCTGGGGCATCCAGTGATTGGCGCAGGCGTCCAGGTATTTCTGCCAGGCCCAGGTATATTTGAACGGCACCAGTTGATTCAGATCGGCGCGGCAGTTGATCATCTGCTTGTCGTCGACACTGATCCTGCCAGCGCCGAATTCGACTTCCTCCAGGCCGGTGGCGCCGCCCGTGTCAGGGCCTTGTCCGGATGTGAACAACAGGTCCGGGTCCGACGGCACAGGGTCGTTAGTTGCTTCCGGTCCTGGCGCCGCGACCGCATGGGGTGGCGGGTTGTTCTCCCCTTTCACTTGTTTGATATTTGCAATAGGATCATCCCAACTGGTCAACATAGTATTCACCTTATCAGAGAACAGAAGAAGGAGGGCAGAAGACAGAAAATGGAACTGGACAGGTAACCGGGCTCATATTCATAGACCGTATGATACTGTTCTCCGTCCTTTGCGCTCTGTTTCGTGTCACTGGCATGACTCACAGTCCACCTCGTTTAACGAACAGACCTTGGCTTCCGGTTGTTCGGAATTTTTGCGTTCAACCGCGGCAAGCCTGTTTTCCCGACCACCGCTCAAGGTGGATTTTTCCACGTGGGTCGCGCCCAGGCTGCGCAGGTAATAGGTTGTCTTAAGACCTCTTACCCAGGCCAGCTTGTACAGGTTGTCCATTTTCTTGCCGTCCGGCGCGGACATGTACAAATTCAAAGACTGCGCTTGATCGATCCATTTCTGCCGGCGTGACGCGCATTCCACCAGCCAGCGCGGATCCACCTCGAAGGCAGTCGAGTAAAGCAGTTTCAAATCATCCGGAATGCGGTCGATCTGCTGCACGCTACCGTCGAAATATTTCAGGTCGCTGACCATGACCTCATCCCAGATCCCCCGCGCCTTAAGGTCATTCACCATATACGGGTTGACCACGGTAAACTCGCCGGACAGGTTTGATTTGACAAACAGGTTCTGGTAAGTCGGTTCGATGGACTGGCTGACGCCGCAAATGTTGGAAATTGTCGCAGTCGGAGCAATGGCCATGCAATTGGAATTACGCATGCCCGTCTTTTTTACGCGTTTACGTAATGTGGCCCAATCGAGTCTGCTGGTTTTGTCCATCTCCAGATACCCGTCCCGACTTTTATCCAGCGCGTCGATGGAATCGATTGGCAGAACGCCCTTGCTCCAGAGTGAGCCCTTGAAACTGGTATATGCGCCGCGTTCCTCAGCCAGGTCGGTCGACGCCTTGATGGCATAATAGCTGACCATCTCCATACTGGAATCGGCAAATTCAACCGCTTCCTCGGACGCATACGCCAGACGCAGTTTATACAGCGCATCCTGGAACCCCATAAGACCTAAGCCCACCGGACGATGTTTCAGGTTGGAACGGCGAGCCTGCGGCACGCTGTAATAGTTATAGTCGATGACGTTGTCCAGCATGCGCATGGCGGTGTTGATGGTCTGTTCCAGCTTGGCCTGGTCCACGCCGTCTTCGGTTACGTGTTGGGCCAGGTTCACGGAACCGAGGTTGCAGACAGCTATTTCGTCGTCCGACGTGTTCAATGTGATCTCGGTGCACAGGTTGGAAGAATGCACCACGCCGATATGCTGTTGCGGTGAGCGCAGGTTACACGGGTCTTTGAACGTGAGCCACGGGTGGCCGGTCTCATACAGCATTGAGAGCATCTTACGCCACAGGTCCTGCGCCTTTAGGGTTTTGTGCAGCTTCAGTTGGCCCTGAGTCGCCATTTGCTCGTATTCCTGGTAGCGCTGGGCAAACTCATCTCCACACAAGTCATGCAGATCCGGTGTGTCATCCGGAGAGAACAGAGTCCAGTTTCCGCCCTCGCAGACGCGCTGCATGAACAGGTCCGGGATCCAGTTGGCGGTATTCATGTCGTGGGTGCGACGCCGGTCATCGCCGGTATTTTTGCGCAACTCCAGGAATTCCTCGATATCCAGATGCCAGCTTTCCAGGTAGCCGCACATGGCGCCTTTACGTTTTCCTCCCTGGTTAACAGCTACCGCGGTATCATTGGCAACCTTGAGGAACGGGACCACCCCCTGGGACTTTCCGTTGGTCCCTTTGATGTGCGCGCCCATGGAGCGCACCCGGCTCCAGTCATTGCCCAGTCCGCCGGCGAATTTGGATAACAGGGCATCGTCCCTGATCGCGCTGAAGATACCGTCGAGGTTGTCGGGCACCGTAGTCAGGTAACAACTGGAAAGTTGTGGCCGGCATGTTCCCGAATTAAACAGGGTAGGCGTGGAACTCATGAAATCGAAGGAGGACAACAGTTCGTAGAACTCGATCGTCCTGCTTTCCCGGTCCAACTCGTTAATGGCCAGGCCCATCGCCACGCGCATGAAGAAAGCCTGCGGCAGTTCGATACGGACATGCTCATCGGTATGGATGAAATAGCGGTCGTACAGAGTCTGCAGGCCCAAGTAGGTGAACAGGTGGTCCCGTTCAGGCTTCAGCGCCTTGCCCAGACGGTCCAGGTCGTACTTCACCAGTTCATGGCCCAACAGGTCCAGGGACGCGGCGGTCTCAATATACTTGCGGAAATACAGCGGGTAGCGCTCGGCCATCTGTGTCTGGGTTGCTTCCGTGGCGCCCTGGTTGATATAACTCAGGGCTTCCTTGCGCAAGCCGTCCAGCAACAGGCGGGCGGCCACGTAGGTGTAATTCGGCTCTTTTTCGATCAGCGCCCGGGCGCTCATGACCAGCGCATGGTTGACATCGGATTCATTGACCCCTTCGAACAGGTTGCGCTGCGCATCGTCAATTATGAGACTACCGTCAACCTGTTCCAGACCGTTGCATGCCTCGTTGACGACGGCAAACACGCGCTCCATATCCAGTTTTTTCAACGCGCCGTCTGCGGTTTTTACATTGATGCCACCGCTTGTGTCGTCCTGCTCGAGCTGCGCGTCGCCGGCTGTTTCAACACGGTCCCGAGCCCGTTGCTCCCGATAGATTACGTACGCGCGCGCCACCTTCTGTTCCCCGGCGCGCATCAATGCCAGTTCGACCTGATCCTGGATATCCTCAATGTGTACAGTGCCGCCACTGGGCAGACGGCGCGTCACGCCCCTGGCCACCTGCTCGGTGAGCTCCTTCACTTTTTCATGGACGCGCGTAGACGCTGCAGCGGCGCCACCTTCCACCTCCAGGAAAGCCTTGGTGATGGCAACGCTGATTTTGGATGCGTTAAAAGCCGTGACCTTGCCGTTACGGCGGATGACGTTATATTCTCCGGGTTGGTAGGCAGTCAATTCGCCGGTATATTCCGGATCCGGCTGCCCGCCGTTCTGTTTGGCAGGTTCTTTGCCGGTATGAATCCCGTCGGCGTTTACGTCAATCACGGACTCTGCCAGGACAGATTTTTCGCTTTGCATAGGGCCTATCCGCATAAATTATTGGTATTGAATGCCGCTTGCGGGACTGGTCAGGAACCCGGAAGCGGGGTGAAGTCTGTTACGCGAAACTTAAGTATTACACTACTATATTCTGTGGTCAAGTAATTTTTTCACAACAATATCTGGTGGGTTTTGCTGTGGTTTAGCATTGGGTAACTTGTGGATAAGCTGCGGAAAAAAATGGGTCGGAATATCTTGTTAAATAGCTCTATAATATCCGTTCTTCAACAATTTACAGGGAGACAAAATGGGCTTACGCATCGGTGTAGACGTGGGCGGCACCTTCACGGATTTTCTGGTCGTGGATGCGGCTGGCAATACCGATATCCATAAGACCTCGACGACGCCTGAGGATCCGTCTGTGGGCTTTTTCCGCGGTCTGCAAAAGGCAGCGCAACAGCGCGGACTGTCGCTGAACGAATTCCTGCGGCAGGTGGAAACCATCGTTCATGGCACTACCATTACCACCAACGCCACCCTGACCGGCGATGGCGCGAACGCCGGTTTTATCACGACAAAAGGTTTTCGCGATGTGCTCAATATGCGTCGTGGCCTGAAAGAGCGCCAGTTTGAAAAATATGCCCCGCCGCCGGCCCTGATACCACGCCGCCACATTCAACCGGTTGAAGAACGCATTAACGTCCTGGGTGAAGCGCTAATATCCCTGAATGAGGAAGATGTCCGGCGCGCGGCCCGCTATTTCCGGGAGCAAGACATCGAAGCCGTCGCCGTGTCGTTCCTCTGGTCGTTCCGCAATCCTGCCCATGAGTTGAGGGTAAGGGAAATACTGGAACAGGAACTGCCCGGCATCTACGTGTCGCTGTCCACAGAAGTCCTGCCGCAGATCCGTTTGTACGAGAGAAACAGCGCCACCGCGTTGAATGCTTATGTGGGCCCGGTATTGACCCGTTATATTTCCAGGTTGCTGGCCCGGCTCGAAACCGGGAACTTTGCCGGCAACTTGTTGATCATGCAATCCAACGGCGGGGTCATGTCGCCCCAGGTGGCGCAGCGCTACGCTTCCAACACCTTATTATCCGGGCCGGCCGGCGCGCCCATGGCCGGCGTGTTCTACGGCAGCACGCAAGGTTTCAAAAATGTCATTACCATCGACATGGGCGGCACTTCGTTCGATGTGGCCCTGGTAAAAAATGCCGAACCGGCAGTGACTACGGAAGGAACCATCGGCGAACACCGCATCGCCTCGCCCATCCTGGATATCCATACCATTGGCGCCGGCGGCGGCTCCATCGCTTGGATCGACTCGGGCGGACTGCTTGCCGTCGGCCCGAAGAGCGCCGGCGCCGCTCCGGGACCGGCCTGTTACGGCCGCGGCGGCGTCCTGCCGACGGTCACCGATGCGCAGTATGTGCTGGGTTACCTGGACCCGACATATTTTGCCGCCGGCGAATTGCAGCTCGACGCCGAAGCGGCGCGCGCCGCCATAGATCAACATATTGCGCAACCGTTATCCATGGACCTGGTTGCGGCGGCGGACGGCATTTACCAACTGGTCAATAACAATATGGCGGCGGCTCTGGGCGTTGTGTCCGTGCAGCGGGGTTACGATCCCAGGGAGTTTGTGCTGGTGGTTGCCGGTGGAGCCGGGCCCATCCATGCCGCGGCTATCGCCAAGGAGCTGGATATCCCGTTGATACTCATCCCCAGGGAATCGTCAGTGTTCTGCGCGGCCGGCATGTTGATCGCCGACCTCAAGCACGATTACGTCCGCACCTATGCCACCGATATCGATCAGGTCGATACAGAACAGGTCGCGGCCTTGTATGCAGAGATGGCGGCAACTGCCAGGAACACGCTGAAATCGGAGGCCGTTGCTGATGAATTGGTGGAGATAAACTATTCGGCAGACCTGCGCTATATCGGCCAGTTCAATGAAGTCGAAGTGATGTTACCGAATGCCGGGGAATTATCTGAGCAGGTTCTGAAGCAGCTCTGTGACGCGTTCCATTTGAAACACGACAGCTTGTACGGTTATTCGATGTCTGACGCGGAAGTGGAATTGATCAACCTGCGTATCAGCGCGCGCGGCAAGACCACAAAACCGGCCCAGGAACGTCATGAACCACGTGGCGCAGACGCCGAGCACGCGTTGTTGGGCGCAAGAAAAGCCTGGTTTGGCGGCGGGTTTGTCGATACCCCGGTCTATGACGGACTGGCCCTGACAAGCGGCAACCAGATCACTGGACCGGCCATAGTGGCGCAGCCTACCACTACGATTGTAACGCCGCCGGGTTTCAAATTGTGCTGTGATGACTATAATAATTATCTTCTTTATCCAGAAGATAAAGACTTGGCCCAATTAATCAGCACATTACGCAACAGGTGATGCTATGAATACCGAAGCAGAAGCCAGGACTATCGATCCGATCAGGGTTTCCGTCATCGGCAACCGTCTTGACGCAATCAGCAAGGAAATCGGCCAGACTATGTTGCGCACCTCGCGCTCGCCGATTTTTTCCGAAGCGCGCGATTTCGTCACGGCCGTCTTCGACAAACGGCTGCGGCTGGTCGCCCAGACTGCGTATATTCCGGTTTTGATGGGCGCGCTGCCGTTCGCCATCAGGAGTATTGCGGAGACCTTTGCCGGCGACATAAACGAAGGCGATGTGTTCATCCTGAACGATCCGTATCACGGCAATAATCATCCGCCGGACATTAATATAGCCAAACCTGTTTTCTTTAACGGCGAGATCGAATTCTGGTCCATCTGCAAGGGTCATCATGCCGATGTCGGCGGCGGCGGCGTGGCTGGTTATAACCCGGCAGCAAAGAGCGTCTGGGAGGAATGCATCCGCATCCCGCCGGCGAAGCTGTATGACGCGGGCAAACCGAACAAGGCGTTGTGGGATACGATCCTGCTCAACGTGCGCTTGCCGTTCCTGGTGGAAGGCGATTTGCATTGCGAGGTGGGCGCGGTCACCAAGGGCGAACGCAGTCTGCTGGCATTACTGGAAAAATACGGCGTCGAACAGGTCAACCTGGCCATCGATCAGATCTTCGATGCCGCGGAGAAACAGATGCGTTCGGCCATCGCTACGCTGCCCAACGGCGATTACGCCGCGGAACGTTATATTGACCATGACGGCATTAACAAGGATCGCATGATCGCGGTCAGGCTGACTATCAGGGTGGCGGACGAAGACATCACCTTCGATTTCAGCGGGTCTGACGCACAGGCTGCCGGTTACGTGAACAGTTCTGTGCCGAATACCTTGTCGTCAGCCTACCTTGCCTTGTTTATGTCCATCGGGTCCGATCTGAGATTCAACGAAGGCGCTTTGCGCGCCCTGCATGTGGTGGCGCCTGAGGGCACGGTCGTTAACCCCATGGAACCCGCCCCCGTGACCGGTTGCACCATCAATACCGCGCAGACCATTATCGAAGCTGCCTGGTTGGCTCTGTCACAGGCAGCGCCTGATAGAGTTGACGCAGCCTGGGCGCGTTGGTGCGCGCCCGCCTCCATGGGCATGAACCCGCGTACCGGCCGCTTGTTCGGCGACATCCATTTCATGTGTAAGGGTGGCGGTGGAGCCTCCCGGGGACTGGACGGTTGGGATCATATCGGCACCGTTGTTTGCGCCGGCGGGGTGCGGGCGCCGGATCCGGAACTGCACGAACTGGTCAATCCGTACACGGTGTTGCAGTACGAATACTGGCCGGACAGCGCCGGCGCCGGGGAGTGGCGCGGCGGTATGGGCACAATCTACCGCTGGCGCGCCGAGGCCGACCATATCGCGCTGGCCAATTTCGGTGGCGGCAACCGGGAGGCAACTGCGCCGTTTGGTCTCGCCGGCGGTAAGGCTGCGCCGCCGCACCAGCTCTATTTGAAGAAGGGCGACGCAAGCATAGAAGTGGATGCGGAAAGTTTTTATGACTACAGCTCCGGCGATATATTCGAGATCTATCAGAGTGGGGGAGGCGGATTTGGCGACCCGTTCAAGCGTTCTATTGAGAAAGTCAAAGACGATGTGGCGAACGGGCTGGTTTCCGCGCGCCAGGCTCGGGAGCAGTATGGCGTGGCCATCGACCCCGAATCTTTAGCCGTGGATGAGGCGCAAACGCAAGCGCTGAGGAGCTGAGACCAGTATGGAAAAAGCCGAACAAATCCGGGAGTCTGTGAGCGACAGCCCGGACCAGGTGTTTGAGACAGCTTCCGGTCTTCCCATTGAGGAATTATACGGTCCTGAGCAGGTCGATGAGCAATATTGGGCGAGCGCTGTGGGCGAGCCCGGCGCGTACCCGTTTACCCGCGGGCCCTACCCGAACATGTATCGCGGCCGTATCTGGACCAGGCGCTTTCAGGTTGGTTTCGGGTCGCCCCAGGAGAGCAACGAGCGAATTAAATTCCTTCACAAACACGGGGCTAACGGCTTTGTCATAACGATTGATTTGCCCACTTCCTATGGATTCGACTCGGATGACCCGATTGCCGAAGGTGAGGTAGGAGTAACCGGCCTGGCGCTGAGCACGCTGGAAGACATGCGCGCGCTGTATGACGGCTTCGGTCCGGATACAGTCTCATACGCGTTGTCGATCCGTCCGCCGGTGTCCTCGGTTTCCTTGGCTATGCTGGCCTGTGTCGCCGAAGAGAAAGGCATCCCGCTGTCCCGGGTCATAGGGACGCAACAGAATGATCCGTTCTACCAGATGAGCGGCGGACCGTTACAGACCACGACCCGGTTTTTCCCCATCCAGGGCACCTTGCGTTTGTGTATCGATAACATTCAATTCATGACCGAGCACATGCCGCGCCTGAACTGGATGGTCACCAACGGCTACAACCTGCGGGAGACCGGTGTGAATGCCATTGAGGATGGCGCGTTCACACTCGGTCATGCCTTCGACATCTTTCGCCTGGCAAAGGAGCGCGGCCTCGATATCAACCGCTTTCCGCAACGGGCTTCGTTTTTTCTGTCCTGTTCCATCGATTTTTTTGAAGAGATTGCGAAGTTCCGCGCTATGCGCCGGCTCTATGCCAAAACCATGCAGGAAGAATTCGGTGCGACTGACCCGACCAGCCAGCGCATGCGCTTTTCCGTGCAATCCGCCGGCAACACGCTTACCACACAACAGCCTGAAGTGAATATCGTACGCGCCGGCATAGAAGCTATGGCTGCCGTGTTCGGCGGCGCCCAGTCTATCCATTTGTGTTCCTATGATGAGGGACATGGATTGCCCACTGAAGAATCCTCTCGCATTGCGTTACGCACGCAGCAGGTGATTGCCTATGAATCCGGCGTCACGAAGACCGTGGATCCGCTGGGTGGCTCCTGGTTCGTGGAGCATCTGACCGATAGCATCGAGCGTGAGATAAGCAGTAAACTGCTGGAAATCAAAGAGCAGGGCGGAATGGCCAAAGCAATACAGGACGGTTGGCTGGAGGAACAAATCAATGCCGCTCGTTATCGCAATCAGCGCGACCTGGATTCAGGGCGCAAGACGCTGGTCGGCGTGAATCGGTACACCATTCCCAAGCAGGAGGAAAGAAAGATTCAGACGCATAAGATCAAGGCCGATGAATGGGGGGAGCGCCGCAGTCAATACCTGTCGGCGTTTCGGCGCAATAGGGACCAGCAGCAATGGAGCGACGCTCTGAGCCAGATTGAACGAGCTTGGCGAGCGGAAGAGAACATGGTGCCGGCTATCATGAACGCGCTGCGTCTGAACGCCACCATGGGCGAGATCCACGAGGCGATGCGCAACGCCCAGAACTGGTCGTTTCGATGAGCCTCCGGGATTATTGGAGGAACGTACAATGACTGGGAGAAATAGAGTTTTACTGGCCAAAATGGGGCTGGACTGCCATGACACCGGCATCATTACTGTCGCCCAGCAGCTTCGGGAAGGCGGTTTTGAGGTGATTTATCTGGGTTTGCACAATGACGCGGACCAGGTGGTCAAGGCAGCGTTAGAGGAAGATGCAGACCTGATCGGCGTTAGTTTTCTGTCCGGTCAGCATCTTACACAGGTGCGCAAACTGCTGCGCAGCCTGCGCGCCAGTGAACTGGAGATACCGGTAGTGTGTGGCGGTGTGATTCCCGATGACGATGCCGAACAACTGCTGAGCATGGGTGTCAGCGAGGTGATCAGACCCGGCGCCCTGACCGAAGATGTGCTTACCGTTGTCAGGCGGGCCCTGGCGCGCCAAACGTAAATGATGACCCTGGATGAGATTGTCCGGCGCAATAGCTTGCGTTATCCGGGCCAGCCGGCCCTGGTCTGCGACGGTATCTGTCGTTCCTGGGTTGAATTAGACCAGCGTGTAAACAAGGTCGGCAACGCGCTGCTGCAGTCCGGACTGCGCGCTGGCGAGCGCGTGGCGATATTGCTTGGCAATTGCAGCGAATACTTTGAGATTTATTTCGCCTGCGCGCGCGCAGGCCTGATCGCGGTCCCCGTGAATTATCGCTTGACGGGTTCCGAACTGGATCAGATTATCGACCATGCGCAGCCGTCGCTGTTGATTACGGACGCTGAATATGCCGGCCAGGCGCGGACAATACACAACTTGCCGGCGCGTCGCTGGCGCTTGTCCGACGGGGCCGCGCGGGACGATCAGGACCAGGGGTTTCAGGATTACCATTCAATAGTGGACGCGGCGGACTCAAAGCCGGTCAGCGCCGTTCCCAATGACACTTTTGCAATATTTTACACCAGCGGCACTACCGGGCCGCCCAAGGGCGCCATGGTTTCCCATCGGAACCTGGAAATGAACGGTTATAACCAGGCCATCGCCGACCGCTCCACCTCCGGTGATGTCAACCTGGTAGCGACGCCGATCTACCACATGGGCGCGGTGTTCATGGCTGTGACTTACATGATGCTCGGCTGCGCCCAGCAGATCCTGAAGAAGTTCGACCCCGGCGCCTGGCTGGCATTGCTGGAACAAAGTCGCGCCAGTGTCGCGCTGTTGGTGCCGACCATGATCAATGCCGTACTGAATGCGCCCGACCTGCGCCGCTACAATTTGTCCTCGTTGCGCCTGATATTTTACGGTGGCGGTCCCATGCCGCCAGCCGTGCTGGAACGGGCTATGCGCGAGCTTGGCTGCGGGTTCACCCAAGGTTATGGTTTGACCGAAACACTGGAAGCGACCTTCCTGGTTAGCGCCGATCATGTGCTGGACGGGAGCGCCGCGCAGGCCCGGCGTCTGGCCTCGGCAGGACGTGAAGCGGTAGGCGCTGAAATCCGCATCGTGGATGAAGCCGGCGCCGATCTGGGAGTTGGCGAGGTCGGTGAAATCCTGATTCGCAGTGAGTCAGTCATTGCCGGATACTGGAACAACCCGGAGGAAACCGCAACCGCAATCAGGGACGGATGGTTCCATAGTGGCGATCTGGGATACCTGGATGAAAACCGCTACCTGTTTGTCGTCGACAGAAAAAAAGACATGGTGATCAGTGGCGGCATGAATATCTATTGCAAGGAAATCGAAAGCGCGCTATACCGGCATCCTGCGACGCTGGAAGCGGCCGTGATCGGCCTGCCTGATGAGAACTGGGGAGAGATTGTCACGGCTGTTATTGTTATCAAGCCTGGGCAGCGGGCGAGCGCTGAGGAATTACTTGAGCTGTGCAAGGCGTCGCTTGCCGGTTACAAAACGCCCAAAAAAGTCTTTTTTCGGGACGAATTGCCGAAAAATCCGAGCGGAAAAATCCTGAAACGGATATTACGTCAGCAACTGGCAGACAGTGATGGATGACCAGTTTGTCGCCAGGTTGCTGAACCGGGACCGGCTGACGCTTGCCCGGTCCATATCGATGGTGGAATCCGGGGATAACGCGGCGCGCCGGATGCTTGACCTCGTCCATCCTCATACAGGCCAGGCCTATCGGGTAGGTGTGACCGGTCCTCCAGGCGCCGGCAAATCCACCCTGACCGGAGAGCTCACCAAGGTTCTGCGCCAGGGCGGCCACAGTGTCGCAATTATTGCAGTGGACCCCAGCAGCCCGTTCACATCCGGCGCCTTGCTTGGCGATCGGGTGCGCATGGCGGACCTGGACAACGATGATAACGTATTCATCCGCAGTATGGCCACTCGCGGCGCGGGGGGAGGCATGAGCGCCAATTGCGCCGATGTGGCCGACATATTTGATGCGGCAGGGTTTGCTTATATATTCATTGAAAGCGCTGGCGTGGGCCAAACTGAACTGGATGTGCGTCACCTGGTGGACACGACTGTTGTGATGCTGGCGCCGGAGGCGGGCGATCAGGTCCAGGCGGCCAAGGCCGGCCTGATGGAAATCGCGGATATTTTCGTAATGAACAAATGCGACCGGCCCGGCAGCGCCGCGGCCTTGCAAGCATTGCAGTTTGCGCTGAGCTTCAAAAACCGCGACAGCCGGGCTTGGCAGACTCGTGTCATTGAAACCATCGCCAGCGAGTCCAAGGGCATGGACGCGCTCTTTGAAGAGATCCTGCGCCATAGATCTTTCCTGCAAACCAGCGCCCGGCACAGCGAACTGTTGCAAATGCGGGCGGAAATGAGGTTGGAAAGAAGTATCCGGGACGCGATCGAGCAGCGGGTGTGGTCAAGCGATAACAGCCAGCGGCTGGCGCGCGCGCTGCCACTGATCAGGGATGGCAGGTTATCCCAGGATGAAGTGGTTACTGATATCTGTTCAAATATCAAAACGCCGGTTCTCGATCGATGAGCGGCAGTTATCGCGCGCCGCTGGAAGATTCGCTGTTTATCCTGGAGCGCGTCATCCGTTGGGAAAGATTGTTCGAGTTGCCGGCCTACCGGCACGCCGACCATGATCTGGCCAGGGTGGCGCTGGAGGAGGGCGCAAAATTCTGTGAGCGGATAGTGGGTCCTATTAATGCGGTCGGCGATGAACAAGGCAGTGTGTTGCAGGATGGCAGGGTGAGAACGCCCGACGGTTTCAAGGAAGCCTACCAGTCATTCATTACAGCAGGCTGGCCCGGTTTGGACCTGCCGGCAGAGTATGGCGGCCAGCAATTGCCGTTGACCGCGCAGGTCGCGTTTGCGGAAATGCTCAACGGCGCCTGCCTGGCATTCGCGATGTTGCCGCTGATGCTGCGAGCCGGCACCCGGTTATTGATTGACCACGCCGATGAGAAATTGAAACAACTGGTCGTTCCCCGGCTGGTCAGCGGCGACTGGGGCGCGACCATTTGCATCACAGAAGCTCAGGCGGGTTCCGATGTCGGGCGCATCAAAACCCTGGCCAGGCCGCAGGCAGACGGCAGTTACCGGCTCACCGGCGGCAAGCTATTTATCACCTATGGAGAACAGGATTTTACCGAGCAGATAATCCACCTGGTCCTGGCCAGGACTCCGGACGCGCCGTCCGGAAGCAGGGGGATTAGCCTGTTTCTGGTCCCCCGGTTATTGTTTGACTCCGGGCAGTCCAACGGTGTGCGCGCGTCGCGGCTGGAGCGGAAAATGGGATTGAAGGCTTCGCCGACCTGCGCGCTAAGCCTGGATGACGCCATCGGTTACCGCATCGGCGAGGAGTTCAGAGGTTTGAACGCGATGTTTACCATGGTCAACCTGATGCGCCTGGAGGTATCCATACAGGGGCCGGCGATCGGCGCCGCGGCTACCGCCAAAGCGCTTGACTATGCGCGGGAACGGCGCCAGGGCGGCGCGCCGGACGCCAAGGCGACGCGCATCATTGAACATGCGGATGTGCGGCGCATGTTATTGATCATGCATTGCCGGAACATGGCGATGCGCGCCCTCGTGTTTGAAGCCGCGAGCAATCTTGACATCGCCCATAACGGGATGGATGAAGACGAACGGCGTCAAGCTCTGCAACTGGCAGAATACCTGTTGCCGGTATGCAAAGCCTGCGCTTCCGAAGCAGGCTTCGAGGTAGCCAGCCTGGCCGTACAGGTTTTCGGCGGACACGGGTATATCACCGAATCCGGGGTGGAACAGTATGTGCGCGATGTGCGGGTAGCCGCCATCTATGAGGGCGCCAACGGCATCCAGGCGCTGGACCTGGTGTCGCGCAAACTGTTACGCGACCAGGGCGCGAGGTTTCAGATACTGGCCGACAGCATTACGGCCACACTGGATCAGATTGGCGAAAGCGCGCCGCTCGAACAGATACACCAGGCGACACAAACCGGGCTGGCGGTACTGGAACGAGCCACGCAACATATTCTGCAACGGGCCGAGGCGGGAGCGCGGCGTGAGATTGAGTTTGTTGCCAAGGACTACTGCTTGCTGACAGGGTTGGTTGCCGGCGCCTGGATGTGGTTGCGGATTGCGCAGGCCGACGCTGTTGCTGACCGGGATGAGCTGTTCAATCATGTTGGCTGCGCCCGATTCTATGCCGAGTACCTGATGCCGGAGGCGCACACCCTGGCGCATCGGATCGCCACAGACTTTACCGGGGCAGAAGCATAACCCCCTCAGGTCAGTTTCAATATCGCGACCACCAAGCCAGCCACGCCCAGACCAATACCGAACATTCACTTTACCAGCCTGGTTTCCATATTTGCCAGATCAGGTTTGGTTGCGACTTGTTCGGTTTCTTGTCAATCTCGGCTGAATACAAACTTGTCCTTTTCCCGTCTTACCGGCGGTTTGATCTGCGGGCGGCCTTTTTGCAGTTTGCCCAAGGCGTAGCCCTGTACCTTGGAAGCGCCGGTAATGATGGTGAATTTCATCAGCCAGCCGCTGGCCGTGGCCAGCATGCAGGCCAGCAAAGCCAGGGGTTGCAGCAGCGCCGGCTGGACCGCTACCGTGGCCAACAGCAATAGAGGCAGGGCGTGACCCAGAATGATATGGGGCCTGTTTACCCCATCAAGAACTTTCAAAACAGCCGGGGGGGCTTGATTGGTGGCCAGTCTTTGCCGGTAATGATTCCAGCACAACAGGCGCCAAGCCAGCAATCCCATCAGCAGGTACAGTAGCCACAACTGCGCCGCGCCGGAAAATATCAGCAGGATGGACAGGATGGCAGCGCCTTCCGTCAGCCCGGCGCTCATGATCAGCGGCGCCACAGCGGCTTCCCGCCAGGCCGGAATGCCCTTGCTGGCCCTGAGGATTCTGCCCTGGCAATAGAGGAACAGGAAGCCCAGCAGACCGGCGGCGGCAAGCAGGGCGGGCGATTTCAGCAACACCCCGAGTAAGGTTGTTGCAAACAGCAGGATCGCCACGGAGGCCTCCCGGGTCATCCACGAGGTTTGAGGATGGAAAAATACATGCAGGAAACGCCACGGCCGGCCAATCTCCAGCCATACCAGGAATAATCCCAGCCCGACGAACGCCAGCGCCGCCAGGCCGACAACCGCTCCCGGTGTCTCTGGCCAGTAAGCGATGGAAACCATCAGGATCAGGGCCCCGCCGCTGCCGCCAAACATGAAATTGCCCGCCGCGCGCCAGTCCCACTGCGTCTGCAATATATTGCCGAAAGTGTTTTGCATGGTTTACTTGAATCTCATATTAAGTGCGCTCGCAGCGCCGGTTATCCCACTGAACTCCCGCTTCCCAGCCTGCCCCTGTCTGGTGTTGAGCAGGAGCGGGAGTGGTATGTGCCTTAAGGAACCTCTGAGGATTAACTCAGAGTATTCTTAGACACTTAATCCTGTCCATTCTGTACATCAATGTTAATCGCCTCTGTCTGCCGTCTCCTGTCCTCCGCATCCCACAGGTAATAAAAGCCCGGTTCCGTGCCAAGCTCGGCATGCATCTGGAACCAGGTGTTCTCCGCCAGCAGTTCTGATACATTGCTGTTTTCATCTTCTATGTCGCCGAAGCTCAGCGCATCGGCAATGCAAGAGTTGACACAGCCCGGGGTCGCTTCAGGATCAATACCGGGAGTGAGCCCCTGCTCGACGCCGGCATCCACCCGGTCCGAGCAAAAAGTGCATTTCTGCGCCACGCCCAGGGTACGCTCATCGAAACGTTTAGCTTCGGTTTCGGTGGGGATGTCGCCGTAGGCGAATTCGGGCCGGTCCACCTTGTAGCGCGCCTGGTAAGGGCAGGCCACGGTGCAGTAGCTGCAACCGATACACAAGTCGTAATCGATCGTGACGATGCCGTCTTCCCGCTGCGCCGTGGCAGTGCTGGGGCAGACATGCATGCAGGGCGGGTCTGCGCAGTGCTGGCAGCCCACCGGCATGAACAGGCGTTGCACATCGGGAAACTCGCCCCATTCGACATCCAGCACCTTGCGCCATTGCACGCCCGGCGGGGTTGCGTTGGTGTGTTTGCACGCCGCGGTGCAGGTCTGGCAGCCGACACAACGGTTGAGGTCGGCAATCATTACATATCGGGTCATGGTGGTTGTCGCTTTGGTTTTCAGTTACCTGGGTCGGGAGCCTGTAGCTCGAGGTTTGCCGGCGATCATTCCCTGATGTCCCGCACATCCGAGCCGATGCGGGTGACATATACTTTGGTTCCGTCTATGCTGGAACCGCCGCCGTCCAGTGAATCCATATTCATCGGCACCAGCGCGTTCAACCCGGGACGTTTCATTTCCTTGGCAAACGGCATCTTCCATTGGCCGAACTGGGCAATCATCACCACCACATCGGGGCGCACCCCCTGGCGCAGGCGCGCATAACCGCGGGTGGAGTTCACCGGCGAGGTGACTTCGATCAGGTCGCCGTCCTCGATACCCAGCTCTTGCGCCTTGCCGGCGTTCATGATAATTCCGTCATGGCCATACACGTTGTCCGCTACTTCCTTCATCAGTTGTATGCCCACATTGGCTCCCCAGGCGTACTGCATGCTGCGGCCGGTCAACAGCCAGAATGGATAGTCTTCGGCCTTGACATTACAACTGCGCTCGATGATTTCATCCCATAAGCGGTTCAGGTCCTTGAATTCTGGTAAAGGCTCGTATTCTTCCAGTTGTTTATCCCACCAGTGTACGCCGGTCTCGTGCAGACGATTGGCCAGTTGTTTCCCCATCCGGTAATAACGTTCCTGGTAAGGCAGTTCAAAGCGTAGCTCCAGATCTTCCAGCTTGTGGTACAGGTACCAGTTCAGACGGGAGTAAGGCCGAGTCTTGAAACCGTTTTTTCTGAACCAGTCCAGGTCCAGGATCTCTTTGCCACCGGTCAGGTCGTGGCTCGCCGCCTTGCTGACCGCGTTCCAGATATCGTCTTGTGTGTGTTCCTTATCCGGCGCCAGAGAGAAATCGTACTCGTCGGTCTGCAGCGGAATACCGCAGACGCCGGCGTTAATGGCGCCGTTATACGCCTCCAGCAAACCGGTGCGTTTGGCCAGTTCGTTGGCGATCCAACTGAAATCCTTGGCCTCGTGCATCGGCTCGATCACCGCCTGGCGCAAGGCCCAGCCTTCAGATTCCCAATGATTCTCAAAATAATGCCCGCCGCCAATTCGGTGCAACTGGTCGCTTTCCAGGTCGGTGGCTTCCGGCATGATGACATCCGCATAGTGATTGCTCTCATCCTGGGTGTAGGCAAACGCGGCGATGAACGGGAATTCAGCCATCACATCGCCCATCTTGTCGGTCTCTGAATGTGAGATGGCCGGGTTGCATTTGTAGATGAACCAGACATCCGGCGGGTTCGGTTTGGGCCAGCTCTCCGCGGCCCGTCCCTGTAATCTCAGCCAGGCCAAGGTGGTAGAGCCGAACAATTGCGCTCCCAGCTTATCGCCGCCCATTGGCGTGAGGCTGTTGTGGGCATGACGGGTGAACGGGTTGGCATCCCAGCCTTGTTTGTCGGTGGGAGTGAAAGTATGTGTCATAAAACCGTCTTCGCCCGCTTCCACGGTCAACGACCGCTCCCAGTCGGTGTCGCCGGCCACGTGCGTGGTGCTGCCCAGCATGCCGCCGGGAACCTCCAGCGCGCCCACCAGAACCTGCATCATGGTATGCGCCCAGACGCATTCATACGCGCCCCAACCGTTGTTGACGGATTTGCCCAGCACGGTAGCCACTGGACGATATGGCAGTTCGCGCCCGTCCACTACCTCGGTTTCGCCGATATGGGCGTGGGCCAGGAATTCATTGGTAACGCGGCGAATGGTTTCAGCGGGAACTTCGGAGATCTCTGCCGCCCATTCCGGCGTTTTATCGGCCAGCATCTGCCTGGTTTTTTCCAGTCCGGTATCCGCCTGAACGCTGTCGTAATGCCAGGTTTCCTCGTCCGCGCCGATTTCGATTACGCCGGTCACGGTGAATGTTCCTACCAGGGCCGGGTCTGTATCGGCCTGGTCATAAGCAGCGGCCTGGTTTGTCTTGTTGTCCCACAACAAGGGTTTCTTTGTCTTTGGATCGCGCAGATAAAACCCGTTGGGACCGACCAGGTAGGGCGAAGCCGTCCGATTTTTCAGGAATGGCATGTCCAGCCTATCTATAGGGGTCTCATGCAACATCACATGCAGCATCGCATATAACACCGCATTGTCGGTCTTGGTCTTGATCGGTATCCATTCCGTGGCATTCGCGCCGGTTACCGACAGATGGGGCTCGAACTGTATGCGTTTCATGCCGCGCTTGCGCGCATCTGCGTGGCGGCGCACGCCGGTCACCCCGCCGGAGGCGTCGATGTTCATGCCGAATGAAATGATATATTCGCAACGGGGCGTATCCGGCAGGATGGTAAATGCCCGGTGCCAGAGTTCGCCGAACATATGTTCGGTGTGATAACACTTGACCGTGCCGCCGGCGCCGAGGCTCTGGTCGAATGGACCCCAGGCAAACAACAGCGCGGGGAAACTGCCCATATACTTGAACGGCGTGGCCGCGCCGCCGGTAGTAAAAGCCAGACGCGGGTTGCCATTTTCATCCATTACGCCTTTGGCCCTGGTCGCGTTCATCTTCTCAGCGACAATATCCAGCGCCTCATCCCAACTGATCTCCACCCAGCCCGGGTCCTCATGCCGGCCCTTTTTCGGGTTGGTGCGTTTCATCGGCTTCCTGATACGATGCGGGTTGTACAGCTTCTGTACCAGCCCGAAGGGTTTCACGCAAACCTTGCCATCCGCAGGATGCTCACCTTTCAGGTCAAAATTCGGTTCTATTTTCGTGGCAACACCGTCAACGGTCTCCACGGTGAGCAGGTCGGGGCCGTTCACGCACTGGTAACAATACGTGGAAACCCGTTTCACATCGGGTTCAACTTTGGCGTGCATGCTTCATTCCCCCTTCTGTATTCACATGGATGTACAGGATAAACAGGATGTTAAGGAACCTCTGATTAAGTCTCATAGTTTCCTGAAACACAAAATTCTGATATTTATTGCGAATTATTGAATCCTGTTGAATAAGATTATAGACCATCGACAGTTACACATCGACCTACCCGAAATTATACAGACAAATTATCCTGTATATCCATGTATATACCATTCAGGCATCGACCACCGCGGTGGCGGTAATCTCGATCAGGAACTCCGGTAGGGCCAGAGCCTGGATGCCCAGCAAGGTGTTCGCCGGCAGACGCTCCGGGTCAAAATAACGGCTCATGGCTGCGCTGATGGCAGGTATTTTGTCGCTATTGTAGTCCACCACATAGATATCCAGGCGCACGACATCGCGCATGCTGGCGCCTGCCGCGGCCAGGGCTGATTGTATGTTTTCCAGGGCCTGGACGGTCTGTTGCTCCAGGTCGTTGCCGCCGACAATGTTCATGTCCTTGTCCCAGGCAGTCTGCCCTGCGCAGTGGATGATCTTTGTGCCGGTGGAGACGACGACCTGGGAAAAACCGTATTGCCCGGAAGGCCACAGGTTTTCAGGTTGGATATGCTGATTTGCCATGGTTCACCTGTTCAGTTGTGAGAGCGCTACATTGTTGTAAAAAAAGTTGCTGTCAGATAATGCTTGTAGTATATTTCCATTGTGTACATAGCAATTTCGCATTGTATAACGCATAAGATTTAAATCACAACGGCAAGTATAGAATTTCTGATCAATTTAGAAGGGGAACATCATGATTCGTATTGCAGTTACTTGTTCAGCCAGAGCGCTGAAACTTTCCTTGGTTGCATTTCTGCTCAGTCCTGTTGTGCCGGCGCTGGCGCAGAGCAGCATGCTGGAAGAAGTGATCGTTACCGCACAGAAGCGCGAAGAGTCAATCCAGGATATCGGTATCGCCATTACCGCGTTTTCCGGCGAACAACTGGATGCGCTGGGGCTGACTGATAGCACCGCCATTGCTGAGTTTACGCCAGGCATGCACATATCCGGCAATAATGCCGGTTATACCCAGCAGGTTACCATCCGCGGCGCCACCCAGAACGATTTCAATGATCTCGCTGAGGCCCCTAATGCGGTGTATGTCGACGAAGCCTACCAGGCAGCCGGCCAGGCGCAGCTATTCTCCCAGTTCGACATGCAGCGCGTGGAAATACTGAAAGGCCCGCAGGGCACCTTGTTCGGTCGCAACGCTACCGGCGGCCTGGTGCATTACGTCACCAATAAACCGACAGATGAGTTTGAAGGTTATGGCGATATTCAATACGGCCGTTATGACACCATGCGTTTTGAAGGCGCGGTCAGCGGCCCGTTGGCGGAAGGCGTCAAGGCTCGTGTCTCCGGCTTCTATCGCAGCCATGATCCGATCATGAAGAACATCTTCCAGCCCAATGAAGTTGCCCAGGGCGGCTATACTCCATGGGTCGGTAATACCGACCTGAACGGTTCCATGGATGGCCAGGATGACCTTTGGTCTGAGGATTCCTATTCTATCCGAGGCCAGTTGCTGCTGGAGCCCAGCGATACCGTTGAAATTGAGCTTAAAGGCCAGTACGCCAAGCGGCAGACTTCATCCGGTCCTTACCAGAATGTCGCAACCATCAGTGTGGTGGATGATCAGGCCCGTGTGGTCAACACGCTGTTTTCCAATGCGCGGACCAATCCGAATTCCTGTGAGCAATTGATCGGATCACCGGACGGCACAGCGACAACCATGTGTGTTCCGGGTGGTTCGGCGCTGGATCTGGATTTTGATGACTTGAGACCGGCGCCGGATACCGACTTTTTTGGCTACAAGGATCCGGATGGAACTGAAGGGCTAACCACTTCCACCGACCATGCCTTGGACGACCATGATACCTATGAGACCTGGAGTGTAACCGGCAAGTTCAGTATTGACTTTGACTTCGCCACCCTGGTGGCGGTACTCAATTATTCGGACCAATACAAGATAACTTCTCTGGATGTAGACGCCGGTCCTGGCCCGCAGTTCGATGTGACTGCGGATTCAATCATTGACTGGTACACCCAGGAAATACGGCTGGAAGGCGAAGCGGATAAATATCGCTGGATTGTCGGCACCTATTACCTGACCATCGACGGCGAATTCTCCCAAAATCTGTCCGATACCATTGGCGGAATCAATACATTTGCCAGCCTTTTCGGCGGTTTTGAAGGGAATGTTGAGGCTTTCGGCCAGTTCTGGGACACCTCGTTCGATGCGTTCCTCGAGACCAAGTCGTTCTCTCTGTTTGGTCAGGTTGATTATGACCTCACCGAGCAGTTGATGTTCTCTCTGGGCGCGCGCGGCATTTGGGAGAAGAAGGATTACGAGTTCAACAGTAACTTCTTCATCAATACCCGGGACGCGACTGTCCAAGGCCTGAGAAGCGGCGATACGCCGCTGGGAGCGACACCGTTCCCCTATCACGAAGAAGAGACAGATGATTTTCTCTGGTCCGGCAGGGTCGGGCTGCAATACGCCCATAACGACGACCTGATGGTGTATGGCACATTCAACCGCGGCGTCAAAGCGGGCAACTGTAATTCACCTTTGCTGACGTTCCTGACCCCGGAACAGTATTGCTACGATGAAGAAATATTGCTGGCTTATGAAGCAGGTTTCAAATCCACTCTGTTTAACGGCAAGGCCCGGGTAAACGGCGCCATTTACTATTATGACTATTCCGATTACCAGGTCTTTCAGTTCATTGGCACCTCCGGCGCGGTATTCAACGTGGACGCGGAATACTACGGCGGCGAGGTGGAAATATTCGCCAACCCCATCGACAATCTGGACCTGATATTCGGCATTGCCTACATTGACCCGACAGTAAAAGACGTAAATGTTGCTCCGGATTTGCCGCGTGACGTCGAGCCATCATTCACTCCGGAGGTACAGTTCAGCGCCTTGGGCCGCTACACCTGGCCTTTGACCGGGGTAGGGGGCAACCTGGCCTTGCAGGTGGATGGCAATTATGCTTCGTCTGCCTTCCACAATATCAACAATTTTGATACGCACTATATGAAAAGCTACTGGCGCGGCAACGCCAGTCTGTCCTGGTACAGCGCTGACGAACGTTGGGAGGTGACCGGGTTTGTCGATAATTTTTCCGATACCCGCAACCAGAACATCGGTTTTGAACTGGCCGCCATCTGTGGTTGTGATGAGCAATCCTTCGGCTGGCCGCGCACTTACGGCGTAAAGCTGAGATATAATTATTTCTGAGCGAGTCTCGCTACCAGAGATATTGTAAAAACCGGGGCAAAGCCCCGGTTTTTTTGTATTTATTCCTAAGTCATCAATAAGAGACAACGATGAATCACAGATCGGTATACAGTAATGACGTCCTGATTTTGGACGAAGAAGAAAAAGCGTTGATAACGGAAAGATTGTTCTCAAGTAGCGGAACAGTTCATGCCAATGCTTTTGTTAATGCCTCTTGCAAGTCGTTCTTCAGGTCTGCTGTGTCCTCATGACCTATCGATAAGCGGATCAAGCCCGGTTCGATGCCCGACTCGCTTTTCTCCTTGTCCGTTAACCGGTTGTGAGTCGTGGTCGCGGGATGAGTGATCGTGCTTTTGCTGTCGCCCAGGTTGGCGGTAATGGAGAACAGTTCGGTGTTGTCGATGAGCCGCCAGGCCATTTCTTTTCCTCCCTCGACGACAAAGCTGACGATTCCGCCGAAGCCCTGTTGCTGGCGCTGCGCCAGTTCGTGCTGCGGGTGATCAGCCAGGCCCGGATAGTAGACCTTTTGGATTCCCGGGCGACCCGTTAACCACTCGGCAACCTGCGCAGCGTTGCGGCTGTGGGCCTGCATGCGTAGTCCCAAGGTTTCCAGTCCTTTCAGGAACACCCAGGCATTGAACGGACTCATGCTCGGACCGCCGTACTTGAGGATATGGTACACATCCTCTCCCAGCAGATCTTCGTTACCCAGCACTGCGCCGCCGACGCAGCGTCCCTGACCGTCCAGGTACTTGGTGGCGGAATGAATGACGATATCAGCGCCAAGCTCGAACGGCCGCTGCAATGCCGGTGTGCAGAAGCAGTTGTCCACCACCAGCAGGCAGCCGTGGCGCCGGGCGATGCCGGCCAGGCGCTGAATATCCGCTATTTCAGTCAAGGGATTGGAGGGTGTCTCGAGATACAACAAGCGCGTGCTGGCGGTAATCGCCTGCTCCCAGGCGGCGTAATCGCTGAGAGACACATAGCTGGTTGCGATACCGAACTTGCTCAATACCTTGTTGAACAGGTTCACCGTAGTGCCGAACACACTCAGTGAGGATACGATATGGTCGCCGGCCTTCAGCAAGCCCAGGCTGGTAGTCAGTATGGCGCCCATGCCGGATGACGTCGCAATGCACCGTTCCGCGCCCTCCAGGGCCGCCAGCCGTTCTTCGAAGATGCGCACCGTGGAATTGGTGAACCTGGAGTAGATATTGCCCGGTTCTTCCTCGGCGAACCTGGCCGCGGCCTGGGCTGCGTCCTTAAAGACGTAGCTGGATGTCAGGAACAACGGTTCGCTGTGTTCGCCTTCTGCGGTTGGTTGCCGTCCTGCGCGCACCGCCAGGGTGTTTACACCATATCGATGAGGATCGATTTTAGCCATGTTATCTCCTTGACCCCTATCTGTTTCCGGCACAAACCACCGGAACAGAACGGGCCAGACAGTTCAATCAGCAATGCCTGAAAAGAGTCCACCTGTAGAGAGTACATGGCTGAGTACGGGATTCACTGCCGGGGGCACAAAAAAACCCGCATTCAGCTTGATTGCTAAAGCAGGTTGGTTCTCTTTAGCCGTATTTATAATGCGCCCGCAAGCTGAATCTCAAATCGGCGCACAACTCGTATTAAGGAAACTCTGATTAAGTCAGAGTTTCCTGCGATACAGGGAAGTATCGCCACAATCAATGACGATAAGTCATTGATTGTGTGAGCACGACAAAAATCGCATTTTTGTTGTGCGTGCTCTGACAAGTCCGGGATGGACTTGTTCAGAGCTTCCTTAACTATAATTCAATTACTGGTTAGTGTCAAATTTTCTGTGTAAACCGGAAGTCTGGGCAAAAGGAGTCATCTTTCGGGAAATACAATATGAAGTGTCCCTTCGGGACCGGTATCTGACTGGACTCCCATTTTCATGGGAGTGGTACGGGGGAATGTCCTGACCTGTACCAATAATATTATGCTTGTGTTGCCATGATTATGCGGGTTTAACCGGAAGCATCTCGATTGGTAATGAGATAATCGCGATATTGCTCCCGCAAGTGCAATTTGCTGACTTTTCCAGTTGCCGTATGGGGCAGTTGTGCAACGAAAACAACGGCGTCAGGCTTCCACCAGCTTGCCGTCGAACCAGGCCCGCAGCTCCTCAGCGATCATCACATCAATCGGTGAGATATTCGGGCTAACCCGTGTGGAAGCTTTCGAAGGTAAAATAATCCTGTTCATAGGCATTTTACAAGTCCGTCAACAGGCGCTTGGCTGATACTGCTCGTATTTTCTCGTTCAGTGGGTATGATTCCTCGCCTGCATGTATCACGATCAACTCCGTGAGTTCGAGGTCTTTTACAGCATGGCGCATTGAAGCAGTGACTGCCGGCGCCGAGGATAGCTTAATCTCGATGCCCAGTCTCTCCTTTGCTGATGGAATGAACAGGTCGAGCTCAGCGCCAGTGTGGGTTCGCCAATAATAAAATTCCCGGCCGACTCCACTCAGATGTTCCATAACCAACTCCAACAACAGCCCCTCCCAGGTACTGCCTCTTGCAGGATGTGTATCCAGGGTATCGGTATCACTGATACCGAGCAGGGAATGTACTAATCCTGAATCCCTGATATAAATTTTTGGCGCCTTGACCTGGCGCTTTTTCAGGTTTGCAAACCACGGGACCAGTTGCTTGACGACCAGCGCGTCAGTAAGAATGTCAAGGTAACGGCGTACCGTCGTATCGGCGACGCCGAAAGAACGCGCAAATTCTGATGAATTCCAGACCTGGCCATGTCGGTGAGCCAGCATCGCCCAGAAACGTCGCAGGGTTGTTCCCGATGTTTGCACACCCAGTTGGGCCAGGTCGCGTTCAATGAAAGTCCGGGTAAAGCTCTCCAACCATTCAAAGCAGTCACGGTTCGACCTGGACAGGTAGGCGCTCGGAAAACCGCCTCGGAGCCAGCGTCGATCAAGCCGGTTATTTCCCACTTCATTCAGTCCCAGACCGCCCAGCTCGTAGTAGTTGATGCGACCGGCAAGGGACTCGGAGGACTGTCTCAACAGGTTCGGCGAGGCGCTGCCCAGAACCAGGAAACGCGCCGGTCTGGGCCTGCGGTCTGATAGCGCTCTAAGTAATGGAAACAGGTCGGGCTGGCGCTGTATTTCATCGATGATCACCAACCCCTTCAGGTTTTGCAGCGCGAGTTTTGGATCTCCTCCAAACCGGGAGAGAACTGCGGGGTCTTCCAGGTCAAAGTGGTGTGATTGTCGATTGTAGCGTTCGGCCACCTGCTTTGCCAGGGTAGTCTTACCGACCTGCCGCGGCCCCAGGATAGCGACGACCTCGAAGTTACGAAGACGCCTGATAATTTCATTGCTATGCCTGGACCGAACAATCATATTCTCAAGATTACCATGAAAATTCGGTAATGACCACAGATATTTCAGTGTTGCTGTAATCCGATACTATGAATTTTTTTTAGCGGCAGGGCGGTAATAACATCAGGTCGAGTGCGGCGGCTCGGAGAGATTCTTGGCTACAGCAGACGGCAGGTCCGTTCGTTCGATATATTGTTGCATATCGTTCTTTAAAAATAAGATATACAACAATAATTTCTTGGCATTCATATTCTGTCAGTAATCGCAGGCGTTCCGCCTGCCTGCGGGTGGGACGCCCACGCCCCCAGGGGTTCAGTCTGCAGGTCGTAGGCGTCAGGGGGAAGGAGGCAACATCAACACCGCATCCGTTCCTGCGTTTGAAGGCCGTCGCTACTGGCGACTTTCAATGAACGCGGCGTGATAGATGCAATTTAATATGACGGCTCAGAACTGTTTGCGCAGGGTTACGCCGTAGGTGCGGGTCTCGCGCAGGTAGCTAGCCAGTTTGCCGGTTTGCAACGGCACGTCGAACACGGCGGCGTGCCTATCCTTATCCAGCAAGTTGCGCGCCCAGAAGGAGATATCCAGGTCAAAGGCATCCAGCGTCAGGCCGGCGCGGACATTGAGCAGACCGAAGCCATCCTGTAGCTTGATCGGGTCGGCATTGCCGTCTGTCACGGTATTACTGCGGTGGCTGTAGTCCGCATGGACATAGCCAGTCAGGCTGTCGTTGAATGAGTGCGACAGGGTCGCGGACAGCAGCACGGTATGCTTCGGGTCACCGGCCAGGCGGTCACCGCTGCGATCGCAAAAATTGTCCCCGGGGTTACGCTGGCCCGGGTCCGGCGTGCCGGTCAGGAACGGCGTGGCCACCCAGCAGTTAGCCATCTCGAATTCGTCGTACTCGGCATCGTTATAGATATAGGCCCCACTCAAACTCAGGCCATCGAGCGGTGTCCAGTACACCTCCAGTTCCCCGCCCTTGGCCTCCAGTTTGCCTGCGTTGCGCAGGTTAAAGCCGGTACCGGTGAAGGAATTGCTCTGGAAATCGTCAATGGTTGTGTAATGCAGCGCCAGGTTCACGCGCAGGTTGTGCTCGGGGACTACCAGCTTCATGCCGAGCTCGACTGCGTCTGACTTCTCGGCGCCGAACACCTGGTTGAACCCCACGGGGATGCGGTCGGTATTGGCGCCGCCGGATTTGAAACCGGTGGCATAACCGGCGTATAGCAGCAGGTCATTGTTCGGGGTCCAGATCATCCTGGCGTTCCAGGTAATCTGGTCGTCCTTGAGGGTTTCATCCACATCGGGACGCGGCGATATAGCTGGCGTCAGGTAAAACCCCCAACCCGGGCGCGCGAGTTGCGCCAGCAATACCGGGTTCAGCGGCGCCAGGCCCTGGCTCGCCAGGAACAGGTTCGTGCCTATGGCCGTGAAATCCGGCGGTGGACCAAAGGTGTCCTGATAAAAAGACCCGTTCAGTCGTTTTTTTTCATCGGAGTAACGCAGTCCGGCAGATACGCTCCACTGTTCATGCAACTGCACATCGAACTGGCCAAACAACGCCCAGGCCTCGTGGTCCTGCAGCATGACATTCAGCGCCCTGCCGCCGGGCAGCACGGCCGGGCCTGGCGGCGGGATGCGCCCGCCGGTCAACGCGGAGATCAGGCTGACCCCATTAATTAACGCGCGGAGGTCCGGGTCTCCGTTTGTGACGAATGCCTCGAAAGCCGATCCCGGTGTAGTGGTTGTCCAGTTGTTGAGGTTCTGGTTGAAATAATACGTCCCGACCAGGTAGTCAATCCGGCCCCGGCTCCCCGACAGGCGTAACTCCTGTGAAAACATCTCCGACTCTCCGCGGTTGTAGCGCGTGATAATGTCTGCCGCATTGAAATCCACATCCGAATCGTCCGTCGTGTTGAACGTGCGATAGGCGCTGATCGCAGTAAGCGTGTCCGTGGCGCTGAGATTCCAGTTAAGCTCCGCCGACACGCCGCTGTCATCGTTCCGGGAGGCCGGCAACTGGTTCATGTGCACCACATAGTCGGTGAATTGATCTTCGCTTAGCAGTGGCACGCCCAGATTCGCCAGTAGGGCATCGGAACCCGGTCGGCCGTCAAACGAGAAATAATTGTTACGGAACGTGGCCGCAGCGCAGCATATTTCGTCGATCTCAGCATAGTCCAGGATCACGCGCAGGGACAAGTCTTCAGTAGGCGTGTACAGCAATTGCGCCCGCCCCCCGTAACGATCCCGGTCATTGAGCAGGTTACCGCCCTCACCCAGCGCGTCGACAAACCCGTCTCGGCTGGTCAGAAATGCCGTCATCCGCATCGCCAGTACATCCTCCACCAGGGTTCCTCCGAACGCGCCGTTGGCGCTGAACAGGTCCAGGTTACCATAGCTCAGTTCCAGGTAGCCGTCTGTCTCATGGGATGGCGCCACCGTGTTCAGCAGTACTGCGCCCGCGGATGAGTTGCGCCCGAACAGAGTTCCTTGGGGGCCGCGCAACACCTCTACCCGCTCGACATCCGCCAGTTCGTTGATCAGCGAACTCTGGCGCGGCCGGTAAACGCCATCTACGTAGAGGCCGACCGAGGGCTCGAGGCCGAAGTTCTGGGAACTGGTGCCAATACCGCGTATGTTGAAGTTTGCGGTGGTGGCGCTCTGGCTCTGTCCGACACGAAGCGCCGGCGCGCTGTGCTGAAGGTCGTATATGTCGGTGATTCCGTATTCGACCAGTTGCTCGCCGGACAGTGCAGTGACCGCGACCGGGATGTCCTGGATATTCTGCTCTCGCTTTTGCGCGGTAACGATGATCTCTTCAAGGAGTTCCTCGATCTGCGCAAACGTCGCAAGCGGTAAAAATAATGAGAAAACGGCAATACATGCCGGCAGCCACGCTTGAATACTGGTTCTGAATAACATGATACCCCCTGATATAATTTCAATGCCTCAAAATAACGCTTGCAATCAGTTGAAATTGTATCCTAATATTAAGATACTACCAAAAAACCGAATTCATGGGGGGAGGGGAGACAACCCAGCGATGCTCGCTAAGATCGGTCAGACGGATTGGATCAAAGTTAAGCGGCCTTTGACAGGCACATATTTTACTGGGGCCTCAAGGGATAAATATCTGACCTTTATATTTTGCGGGAATTGCTGGAAATAACTAACCTCAATAACAACCTGTATCGGGAAATCTGTCGTGTAATTTACGGAGACCGGATATGGCTCTCCCCTGCGGCATGGGTCACATGCCACCACAATGCAGAGACCTGATCATGAAGTTTCGGTAGATTACATTCAGTTTCACACTCAGTGGGAACATAAAATGCAGCAGCAGACAAACGACTCTAAAGATAGTACTGTCCGGCCCGAATGGTTTGGCTACGCGCAGTTGGGCCTGATACTCCTTGTGATTGCAATTGCCTTGTACTTTGCCCGGGCGCCGGGTCGTGTCCAGCTTGACATGGCGCCTGCCCAGGTTGTGGGCGAAACCAAACCGGCCGTCAATGTCATCCGGCCGGCGCCGACCGAGCAGGCGCTGACGGTAAAACTGACCGGTTCGGTCAGGGCATACGACAAGGTGGTGGTGCGCTCTGAAGTTGCAGGGCGGGTGGTTTGGGTTTCACCCGATTTTACCAACGGTGGGTCGGTCACGGCAAACGAGGCGTTTGTCAGGCTTGATCCGGCTCGGTACGAACTTAAGGTGGAAGCGGCGGAAATGGCAGTCAGTCAAGCACAAAATACCGGCGCCGCCCAAACTGCGCTGAAACTTGCACAACTCGATCTTGCGCGTACCGAGATTTCGCTTCCCTACGATGCCCGGGTAATATCATCATCCATTTCGGTGGGCGAACTGGTTGGCCCCGTTGAAGGGCTGGACGGCGCCGCCTCAATACTGGGCATCGTTTATCAACCCTCAATACTAGCGGTTGACGTTCCGATTGATCCGAAAGTCCTCGAATACCTCACACCCGTAATCGATCGTGCGGCAACTGTTCATATTCGGGCGGAGACATATTCAGCCAGTGTCAATCGCATCTCATCGGTAGTTGCGCCGCAGACGCGTATGGCGTCCCTGTTCCTGAGGTTTGCGCCGGATTACCCGCCGGAGTCGCTGCCCCTGCCGGGGTCGTTCGTCGAGGTTGAGATAGAAGGACCCGCTTACCAGGATGTCTTTGTGCTACCGGATTCCGTTCTCCAGGAAGGCGACAGTGTATGGACAGTGCAGGACGGTGTCCTGCGTTCGCTCACACCACAAGCGCTTGGACGTGTCGACACTGGACTGGTGGTGGAGGCATTCGATGCGGGCGAGGGGATTGTTGCAGGCATTCTGCCCGGCGCCGGCGATGGCCTGGCAGTTCAGGTGGCTGAAACTTTGCAATAATAGCAAACAACCCTATCCAGGCTGTTAAAGCCCTCAATCAGACAAAACCGGTGCAATCATGAAATCAGGTCTTATCGCTTATTTTGCAGGAAATCCCGTTGCCGCCTACCTGCTGATGGCATTTCTGATTATCGGCGGGTTGCTGTCCGGGCAACAACTTGCGGTGCAGATTTACCCCGAGATGGATCTCCGCACAGTGACTGTAAAGGTGCGCACGCCCGGCTCGTCTCCCCGGGAAATTTCGGAAGATATCAACCGTCGAATTGAACAGAGCATAATCGGTATCTCCGGCGCTGAGCGGGTTGTCAGCGCCGCGAGTGAAGGCCTGGGAACGGTCACGGTTGAGGTGGCAACCTTTGCCAATCCCGCCACGGTCCTGGAAGATGTCCGCGAGGCAGTGGACAGCATTGATGGTTTTCCGCCCTTGACTGCGGAACAGCCTGAAGTGGAACTTGACCAACTCGATTATGAAGTCCTGACCCTGGCCGTCTTATCCGATGTTGTCGGAGAGAGGGAATTACGGTCTGCCGCGGAGGCGTTGCGTGATGATCTGCTGGCGTTGCCGTCCATTTCACAGGTAAAGCTGCTGGGCACCCGTGACCGTGAGATAAGTATCGAACTGAACGAGGAGGACCTGCAGCGTAATAACCTGACCGTCAACGATATCATCTCAGTAGCGCGGAACGCCTCATTCAACATGACGTTTGGTGAGTTGCGCACGGGTTCCGGCGGTATTGTGCTGCACACGGTCGCAAAACGGCAAACAGGCAAAGAATTCGAGAACATACCGCTGATTACGCGGCTTGACGGCACGCTTGTCATGCTTGGCGATGTGGCGGAGATTCGCGATGGATTCAGTGATGAGGATGTTATCTCCGAAGTTGATGGCGCCCCCGCAGTTTTTGTGCGGATTGACACGGCCCGGCAGCAGTCGATTGTTGCTATGGGCGAGGAGATCAAGAACTGGCTTGCGAACTATGAAACTCCCAGCACTGTCACGGTCTCGATCTGGAACGACCGGGCACAGCCTGCGATTGACAGGATATCGGACATTCTCGGCAATGCGTTGCTCGGCATAATACTGGTTTTCATCTGCCTTGTTCTTGTGTTCGACCTGCGCGTTGCTATCTGGATAACCGTCGGCATCCCGCTGTCTCTGATCGGTTCACTGATGTTCTTTGAACTGGCGGACATGACGCTTAACGTTGCTACCATATTCGGGTTTTTCCTGCTGATCGGGATTGTCGTGGATGATGCTGTGGTAGTGGGTGAGAGCATCGCCGCGGAACGGGAGAGTGGGAAAAATGCTCTGGATGCGGCCATTTCCGGCGCGCACGCGGTAGTGGGTCCGATCACCATCGGCGTACTGACAACGCTGTTCGCTTTTTTTCCATTCCTGTTCATTACCTCGGGCAACTACCAGATTGTAACCGTATTCCCCTATATGGCGCTGTTCGTCCTGTTTGTGTCGCTGGTTGAAGCATTCTTTATCCTGCCTGCCCACTTGTCGCATCAGCAACGGTGGAGCCTGCCGCCGTTAAGCCTGGTTCAAGACAGGGTCAGTGGCAGGTTGAACGAGTTCCGCGACCAGGTGGTGGTGCCGGTAGTATCCTGGTCAGTAAGAAACACTTTCATCACGCTGGCAGGCGGCATACTGCTGATAATATTGGCGCTGGCGTTGCTTCGCTCCGATATCGTCCGACTCGTCCTTTTCGATAAATCGGCCTATGCCGGCAATCATGTTCAAGCTGATATTTACCTCCCGGTCGGCGCGCCTTTTGACGCCACTCACGCTACTGCAGAACATTTCGTAGATGCCGCGCAGGCCATGAATGAAGAGCTTGGCGGAATGGCGATAAACTCGGTCAGTATGCTGGTTGGTAACGTTATGTTGCCGTCGTATATGGACCGGGACTTCAATGAGAGCCACATGGCGACGGTAAGGCTACACCTTAATGAAAAGCCGCTCCGCACGGTAACACCCCAGGAAATAGAAAGAGCATGGCGCGGGAAACTCGGTGATATTTCCTACCTGGAAAAAACTGAATTCCAGACCACACGTATGCATATCGGAGCAAGCGCCGCCTACGCGCTGAAACATGAAGATTTCGAGGTTCTGAAGCAAGCAACGGCTGAACTGAAATCCCGTATGGCCACTATCCCGGGCATTTACGGAATTTCCGACAGTTTGTCTCTCGGCAAACGGCATTTTGAGATTGCGCTTACACCGGCTGGCATTGCCGCGGGACTGTCGCCGGCAGTTGTCGGCGCGCAGTTACGCGCCAATTTCCATGGAATCGAGGTACAGCGGATCCAGAGCGGTAACGAAGAGATTAAAGTAGTAGTAAGGTATCCGCCTGATCGGCGGGGAAGTCTGCGTGAACTCGCGGAGGAGCATATCCGGCTACCCGGCAACGGCAGGGAAATCCCATTTTCCATGGTGGCGCAAATCACGGAACAACGTGAATTAACCAAGTTGGTCCGCGTAAATGGTAAGCAAACGGCTCTGCTCAGCGCACACGCCGATACATCGGTTGTCACGCCCAGACAGGCCAGGCGTACTATCAGTCAGGAGGTCTTTCCGGAACTGCTGGCAAAGTATCCCGGTCTGAAGATCGAGGCTGACCAGGGCGCAAGAGATGAGAGAGCTTTATTGAAGACCCTGGGTTTATTGGTGCCCATAGTTCTGATTGCAATGTATGCGCTCATTGCCGCATTCCTGCGCAGCTACTGGAAACCGGTTATCGCCGTTGCCGGTATTCCCATCGCATTCTCCGGCGCGGTCCTGAGCCATTGGCTGCTCGGTTGGGATTTCACTGCCATGTCGATATTCGGTGTGGTGGGCGTCTCCGGGATTGTCGTGAATGATGCACTGGTGCTGCTGGATCGCTACAACCGGATTCGCCAGGAAGATGATAATGTGTTTCCGGCCATTGCCGCTGCATCTGCGGCGACCCGCCATCGTTTCCGGGCGGTTCTGCTGACGAGTCTCACAACCATCCTGGGTTTGTCTCCGTTGCTCTACGAACGCAGCGACGAACTGATATACCTGGTGCCGTTTGTCGTGAGCATGCTCGGCGGCCTGGTATTCGCGACCCTGGCTACCCTGGTATTGCTGCCGACGCTGGTCATGGTTGTCGAAGGCCGCAAGGAATAGCTCCGTTTCGCAACGGGATGGGGATAAAACCGATCAGGTCAGTTTCATAATGGCGATAGCTAGACCGGCTATGCCCAACATCCATTTTATCAATCGGTTTTCCATATTCGCCAAACTGGTTTGCATGTTTGCAATATCCAGTTTTGTCGCCACCTGTTCGCTTTGGGTCACATCGTTGACCGCTTCAGTTGCCAGTTGTTTATCCACGCCGGCTGCCATTAATGCATTATAGAGCGCCAAGCTACTCACTGTTATCTCTCCAAATCTATATCGTTTAACCAAAGGTTTATTTGGAATGCTTATCGTCGCGTTCCCTCGATTCCGCTCTGGGCTGTATTATAATATGCTCCTGTAAATAATGTAAGCTCTGCTCAAGTCGATTTAAACCATGTCCCGGACAATCAACCGCAGGGATCTCGATTTTCTGATCTACGAAATGCTCGATGTCGAGAGCCTGTGCGCGCGCGAGGTTTTTTCCGGCCAGGGGCGCGACGTTTTCGACCCCATGCTCGACCTGGCCGAGGATATCGCCCGGGATCACTTTCTGGCCTGTGCGGATGCCGGGGACAAGCAGCCTGCGGAACTGGTGGACGGCAAGGTAAGGATGATTCCCGAAGCGCAAACCGCAATGGATAACCTGTACGAAGCCGGGTTTGTCGCTTCCTGTCTGGATGCTGAATATGGCGGCCTGCAACTGCCTGTGACGGTAGCCAACGCTTGCATGGCCGTATTTCAATCGGCCAACACGGGGTTGTGTGGCCTGCCGTTCCTCTCGGTGGGCGTTGCCAACCTGATCAACGCCTACGGGAGCGCAGAACAAAAAGCCCGGTATATTCCACCGTTACTGAACGGCCGGTTTTACGGCACCATGTGCCTGTCCGAGCCCCACGCGGGGTCCTCACTGACCGATATCCGCACCAGGGCTGAATTGCAACAGGACGGGACCTACCGCATAACCGGCAACAAGATGTGGATTACCGGTGGAGAACATGAACTGAGCGAGAATATCATTCACATGGCGCTGGCGAAGATCCCGGGTGGTCCGCCAGGCGTAAAAGGCATTTCGCTGTTTATTATCCCGCGTTACCGGGTCGAAACAGATGGCGGTGTGGGTGAGGCCAACGATGTTTCCCTGGCCGGTCTGAACCATAAGATGGGGCAGTGCGTCACACCGAACTGTGCGCTGAATTTCGGTGAGAACGGAGGTTGTACCGGTTACCTGGTGGGCGAACCTCATCGCGGACTGGAGTATATGTTTCTTATGATGAACGAAGCCCGTATCGGCGTGGGAATGGCCGCGATTGGTACAGGTTATGCGGGCTACCAATATTCGCTGGAGTATGCGCGCGAACGCGTTCAGGGCCGATTGCCGGACAATAAGGACCCGGCAAATCAAATGGTCCCCATTATTCAACATGCCGACGTAAAGCGTATGCTTCTGGCACAGAAAGCCTACGTGGAAGGGGGGTTGGCGCTGTGCCTGTTTGCCTCTTCCCTGGTTGACGAGGAGAAAACCAACCCGGACGCAACGCAACGAAACGAATCAGCCCTGTTGCTGGATGTGCTGGTGCCGATTGTGAAGGCCTGGTGCGCCGAGTGGAGCCTGGAAGCGAACAAACATGCCATCCAGATCCTGGGCGGGTACGGTTACACCACGGACTTTCCGGTAGAGCGTCTGTACCGGGATAACCGCATCAACATGATTCATGAGGGCGCTAACGGTATCCATGGCATCGACCTGCTGGGCCGGAAGGTAATGATGCAAAATGGCGCGGGGTTCAGGTTGCTGGTACGCAGGATACAACAGGATGCTGACGCGGCGGGGGCTAGCGGGAACTTGTCGGACTATGTCGCAGACCTCAACCGGGCCGTGGCAACCGTAACGGAAACGACGGAAGTTCTGGCCGCAACGGCAGCCAGCGGAGATTTGAGCAGGTTTCTGGCGAACTCCTCTGCGTACCTGGACATGCTCGGCCACGTGGTCGTTGCCTGGTTGTGGTTGAAACAGGCCGTGGTCGCCCGGTCTGGCTTGGCGCAGGCAAACGACGCCGACCGGCAATTCTACCAGGGCAAGCTGCAGGCCTGCCGCTATTTCTTCCGCTGGGAACTGCCGAAAATCAAGGCCCAGGCCGAGTTGCTGTCCGGGTTGGATACGACCTGCCTGGATATGCCGGAAGAATCGTTTTAAGGAAGCTCTGAACAAGTCTCCAAGTGTTCTTTATTCTATAATTGAATCCAGTGGCTTGAGATCTGAGTTATGGCAATAATCAATGAGAGCGTCGAGGCATCCCTGGATGCGGCCGCGAGTAACGAAACCGCCTACACCATTTCCGTAGGCGATACGTTCAACGGCATCCTGGATCACAGGTTAGACGAGGACTGGATCGGGATAGAACTGGAGAGGGGGAAAACCTATACGATTGCCCTGTCAGGGCGCGGGTCGGCCCCCGACAAGGCGGAAGACACCATCCTGAAATTGTTCGATGCCGTGGAGAATCACATTCTCACGAACGACGATATCGATGCGAAAAACCGCGTGTTCGATTCACGCTTGACGTTTACCGTGCTTGCCAGCGACATCTACTATATCAGCGCTGCCAGCTATACCAGCAACCCGGCCACGGACAATTCCGGGACTTATACGATACAGGTTGATGAGATAGAGGTGGTTACCACCATAGACGGTACTGTCACGGGTACCCGGTGGGATAACAGCCTGACCGGGACCGATGGGGTAGAAAAGATCTATGGACTCGAGGGAAACGATTACCTGTACGGCCTTGGCGGTGACGATGAACTGGACGGCGGAGCCGGTGACGACACGTTGAACGGAGGCGGCGGCGCCGACAGGCTGACCGGTGGTGATGGCGAAGACACCGTGTCCTACGCGGGTTCTCCCGCAGGTGTGACGGTGCGCCTGCATCATCCCACACCTCGGGGAGGTGACGCTCAGGGCGATACGTTCGAGGGTGCTGTCACTTTTACATATACGGACAACGGCAATCGGGTGGATGTGGAACTGCCGGACATCATCAACCTGAGCGGTTCGGATCATGATGATATCCTGGCCGGTGATCAGCGGGCCAACACGCTTTCAGGAGGAAGAGGCAACGATACGATATACGGGGGCCCCGGCGGTGACGATACGAACAGTGACATCATAGACGGTGGCCCGGGAGATGACAGGCTGTTCGGCGGCCGGGGCGATGATACGCTGTACGGCGGCGAGGGTAACGACACACTCAAGGGCGGATCCGGCGCTGACATCCTGGTGGCCGGTTCCGGCGATGACATGCTGTTCGGCGGCGCTGGCCCGGATGTGCTTGAAAGCGGCGCCGGTTTTGACACCTTCATCTTCGCTTCAGGACATGGGGAAGATACCATAATCGATTTCAGAAACGGCAGGGATTTAATCGACATCAGCGCGTTTGATCTACCGGGTTTCGATGACCTTGCCATTTCGTCAGGTACCGAAGGTGTGACTATCGACTTGACGGAACAGGGGGGAGGAACCATCCTGTTGGAAGATTTCCCTATCGCCAACCTGGATGCGGGAGACTTCCTGTTCTGACCGGCGGCAGCTTATCTGTGGGCGAGTGGGTTCAGGATACGACCCCGACCAGGTCCACATGATGTCCGCATGATATCCTTGGATAATCCGGTCATACAACGTTATTACAATGGAAGCCTTTGATACGGAAAAACTGAATTTCTACCTTGAAGATCAGGTTGCCGGTTTCCGCGGGCTGGTCAAGGCAAAAAAGTTCCCCGGTGGCCAGTCGAACCCGACCTGGTTGCTGAGCGCGACAAGCGGCCGCTACGTGTTACGCAGCAAACCCCATGGCGACCTGCTCAAGTCAGCCCATGCCGTGGACCGCGAGTTCAGGGTGATACACGCGTTGGCCGCTACCGATGTGCCGGTTGCCCGCGCGCTGTGCCTGTGTGAGGACGAGGGAGTCACCGGCGCTATGTTCTACGTGATGAGCTACGAGGAAGGTCGCATATTCTGGGATCCGGCGCTGCCGGAACTCAGTAAAACAGAACGGGCGGGTTATTATCGCGAGTTGATCCGTGTTCTTGCCGCGATACATAGCGTCGATATCGGCTGTGCCGGCCTGGGTGATTATGGCCGGCCAGGCAACTACTACGAGCGCCAGATCAGCCGCTGGACAAAGCAATACAAGGCTGCCGAAACTGCTGTTATCGAACCCATAAATACGTTGATGGAGTGGCTGCCGGCCAATACCCCGACAGATGACGGCCAGAGCGCGTTAATCCACGGGGACTACCGCCTGGACAACCTGATCTTCCATCCCGATAAGACGCGCATCCGAGCTGTGATAGACTGGGAACTCTCCACCCTCGGTCATCCCCTGGCGGATCTGGCTTATCTTTGCATGTGTCTGCGCCTGCCGGCCGAAGGAGACGTCAGAGGATTGGCGGATAAGGACCGCACCGCGCTGGGCGTGCCGGATGAACAGGCCGTTATCGAGCAATACTGTGAATTTCGCGACATCCCGGCAATAGAAAACTGGCATTTTTACCTGGCCTTCAGCTATTTTCGCATGGCCTCCATCTGCCAGGGCGTCTACAAGCGCGGCCTGGACGGCAACGCTTCCAGCACAAAAGCGCTGGAACTGGGCAGGCTGGTTGAACCCCTTGCCACAGCAGCGGTGGAATTGATTAACTGATGCGCGTTCTTTCCACAAACATAGACAGTTTTTTTTCGAGGTGAAAAAAATGGCAACAGATCTGTTTGACTTGAGCGGCAAGATCGCGTTGGTAACCGGCGCCAGTCGCGGCATCGGCGCCGAGGCCGCGCGCCTGCTGGCCCGACAGGGCGCTCACGTTATTATCTCCAGCCGCAAGCAAGCAGCCTGCGAGGAAGTGGCCGGCAGTATCCGGGATGAAGGCGGGCAGGCGGCCGCGTTGGCCTGCCACATCGGCGACCTGGGGCAAATCGATGCGATCTTTGCCCGGATTAGGCAAGAGTATGGCCGCTTGGATGTGCTGGTCAACAATGCCGTAACAAACCCTTATTACGGTCCCATCACGGAAACAGACGCCGCCGCGTTTGATAAGACCGTTGAGGTCAACTTGCGCGGGTACTTCTTCATGTCCGCCAATGCGTGCAAGCTGATGAAGGAAAACGGCGGCGGTTCCATCGTCAACGTGGCGTCCGTGGACGGGGTCAGGCCCGGCGCGATGCGGGGTATTTATTCCATCACCAAGAGCGGCATCATCCAGATGACCAAGGCGTTTGCGCAGGAGTGCGGTCCGGACAATATCCGGGTAAACGCGCTGCTACCGGGATTGACCGATACAAAATTCGCCGGCGCCCTGACCGGCAATGATGCAATTCTGAAATCCTGGTTGGATGAAATGCCGTTGCGGCGCTATGCCCAGCCGGATGAGATGGCCGGCGCTATCCTGTTCCTGGCATCCGCCGCCTCCGGCTTTGCTACCGGCAGTATCCTTCCCGTGGACGGGGGCTACCTGATTTGACGAGGATCAGGCAATAATCTTCCACAGGACGGCCATGGTGAATGCCAGGTTGAAACCAAGCATCCATTTCAGCAGACTCAATTGCGCTTGCACGTCATCAACCCGTTTATCGAGCAGTTGTATATCCGCCTTGGTTGCCAGGTTTTCGGAAGATAAGGCTTCCGCTGCCTGACGCGCTTGATCATGCGGCACACCCGCAGTGATAAAAGCCTGGTAAACTTCGGAAATCATAGTTGCCATGGGCACATATTATAGCATTCTTAACTTATTTAAACCTACATTCGTTTTGCCGCTATCACATACGGGTTAAGAAAGCCAGCCAACTATGATATAAGACGGGGGTGTTGCCAAGGCGCCAGCAACTCAGCGATGCCTGCTTTCTCAACCACGGCGCGGGATGCCTGGTTCATGTCTGCAATCAATTCTTCCTGGTCCAGTTTTGTGGAGCGCCCGTTTTCAACGATTAGGTCGCCATCCACCATTACATACCGTACATCAGCGCCGCGCGTGAAAAATATCAGGCTCGCGACAGGCCGCAGGCAGGGTTGGTGATGTAAGGCGCGGGTATCCACGATCGTCAGGTCAGCAAGCGCGCCTTCTCGCAACATTCCCAGGTTTTTATGCAGCATTTTCCCGCCAAGCCTGGTTGCCATGGTCAGTAACATTTCAGCAGTTGTCACTTCCGGATCAAGGCGCCCGACACGTTGTAACATCAACCCGGTCTTCATCGCTTCAAACATATGCTGTCCGGCTATTGCTGTGCCATCCGTGCCGAGCGTCACATTGGCGCCGGCCTTGAGCAAGTCTTCCAGTCTCACGATGCCCGACGCCAGGTATTGGTTGCTGATCGGGTTATGGATTACGGTTGTTGCGGACTCACCCAGCATTCGGATTTCTTCATCATCCAACCAGATGCCATGCGCAAGTGTGGTGTGATCGCCCAGAATATTCTGCTTATATAACCAGGCTGCGGGACGCATGCCGTAAAGCGACTCAAAAATTTCAACTTCAAATTTGGATTCACTGCAATGCACTTGCCACGACAGGTCAAAATCACGGGCGAGTTCGCTACTGCCGATCAACAAATCAGGGTCAGCGTAGACTACGTTCTTTGGTCCGGGCCAGATATCCACAAGCCTGTTGCCGGCCATCGCGTGCATGCAGGCGCGTGTTATGTCCAGTTCCTGCTGCACGGTATAGTTGAACATGCGCGGGTCGCAATTCATCCGATGACCTCCCTCGGTCATCGGGCCAAACATCCCGCGCGCCAGCATTGCCCTGATGCCTGCTTCCTGGTAGGCATCGGCAACGGCCAGAATACTGTCTTCATCGACCGGGGCATAGTGCTGGTCGACAACAGTCGTTGTGCCTGACAGGGCGCTTAACAGCGCCGCAAACCGCACTGCGATCACCGCCTGTTCCCGTGTTACCTGGCTGGCCAGCGGCAACATGAACCGTTCCAACCAGGGCAACAGGCTCAGTCCATCCCCCAAGGTCTTGCCCAAACTCTGGAACAGGTGCGTATGCGCATCCACCAGTCCCGGTATCATTACCTGGCCGGAAAAATCAATAGTGCGTTTTGCTCTTTTAATCCTTGCTCGGACAATTGCTTCGCTGCCAATCGCCACAATCTTATTTGCCCGGACCGCCACCGCTCCGGCCCGGATGTACGGGGCTTCGGGGTCAACAGTGATGATGTCGCCACCGGTAAACAGCGCATCAACTACATCGGGCGCTGTGCTCATCACGGTTGAGCAGGCGTATGCACTGACGTCTTTCTCACGTTTTCCGTGTGTTCTTCGGGCGCCAGTTTTATCGCCAGCGCCAACAAGACCAGAACGACAAAATAGCCGGCGGATGCTACCATCAACACAACATAATTGTTGCTCGCCTCCACGATTCGGCTGCTCACCCAGGGCGCGATTGACGTGCCGGTGGTAGCGCCCAGAAGCAATGCCGACACAAGCCTCGGTGGCGGCATCCGCAGCATCTGGGTTGCGAGTGAGAGCGTGATCTTAAGCAGTCCCAGATTGACAACCCCACATACGAAAGCGAAATAAATCAGCCCATTAATCTCGCGATAACTCCACAATGGAACGGTCGCCAGAGCGCTGGCGAATGCGCCAATTAAAAGTGTCCACCGGACGCCTATCTTAAACACCCACCAGGCGCTGAATAATTGGGCAACAAACATGCCGGTCCAGAATCGGCTGACAATCAACCCGGCTTCACCAAGCGTAGCGCCCAAGCGGGTTTCCGCGTAATTCGGAAGCCAAAGAAACAGGGAATATTGCGCGAGCGTATAGATGAAAAGCGCGAAAATGCAGACCCATGCGCCAATCGGCCAAGGCTCGCGCGTACGCGTAGTCCGGTTTTGCAATCCTGCTCTGGTCTGATGGTCGGGAAATGTTGATAGCGTTGTCAACGCGATAATGATGCAGGCGATGACGCCAACAAACAGATAGGTTCCATACCATTGAATGTCACGGACCGCCAACTGCACTGCCAACCAGGATGTAACAATGCCGGCGATGCTGAAACAGCCGTCAGTAATGATCAACATAGAGGCGCGGCGTTCCTGTACGTATAACTTTGATATGGTTATGGCCGCGCCGGAGAGGCCCGCGCCACAACAGGCGCCGACCATTCCCAATGCCAACCAGATGCCAGGCAAATCTGACTGGAGAGGCAATGAGATGAGGCTGAGCAGAATGAGGCCGTAGATGACGAGTAGGGCATATTTCAGGCTTGCCCATTCATAGATAAACAATGCGGCCAGCGAGCCAACAAAAATACCGCCCGTGAACCAACTGAAATTGGCGGTAATCCTGGTAATAGGCTGATTGAAATACTCCGCCATCTGCCCTGTGATAATGCCAACAGGGTTCATCATGCCGGACATGACAAAATAGGCAAGAAAACAAACCGTTGTGGTTCGTTGTATGTTATTCAACGAGCAGATTCCTTGTTCCGTTCAGGCGCTCTTTGCCTGTTCCATTCTATAAATTGTCTCCAGCGCGATTTGGATCTCCATTTCCCAGGCGGCGGCGAGTTTCTTGTTTTCCGTTGTATAGATTACCTCACCCGTGTTCAGATTGCCTGATACACCACAAATGCAAGCGGCGCGCAGGCCACGCAGGTGGGCAACTGTAAACATCGCCGATGCTTCCATTTCGACATTCTGCACACCCAGCTTAATAAGCTTGTTAATCCACTCTGATTCGCTGTAAAACGCATCGTCAGATGCGCTGATACCACTATAGACCTGGTGGTCAGTGTCAGCCGTCAGCTCTTTTGCTACCTGGGTCAAGAGGTATGTCAACCCTATGTCCGGAACAGCAGGGAAACAATCCGGGACATAAAATCCGGAAGTGCCTTCATTTTTCATGGCTCCGTTGCTGATCACGATATCGCCAATTTTAATATTCTCACGCAACGCTGCTGAGCTGCCGATACGGATGAAGGTATTGGCCCCGATATTGGCCAGTTCTTCCACGGCAATGGCAGTGGAAGGACAACCCATGCCTGTAGAGCAAACACTCACTTTGATCCCCTTGTGCTCGCCGGTGAAGGTGCGATGTTCCCGATGGCTTGCTTTCAGTTCCGCATTGTCCAGATATTTCGCGACCCGGTCACTTCTTGCCGGGTCGCCAGGCAGCAAAACATACTCTCCGACATCGCCAGGCTCTAACGCAATATGATACTGGCGAACGCCTTTGGTGATTTCCCATTTGTTAAGCTCAGGCATAACTAACGTATTATTGTTGTCTACGGTCAAAATTCCAGGCTAACTTCGGTGCCGAAATAACTCGGATCGGTTACCGTCGCAGCAAGATTCAGGAACGCCAAACCATTAAAGACGGTTACCTCGTTGGTAATATTTCGGCCAACAAAAGCAATGTCAAGGCCGGTATTTGCATGACGATAGCCGGCGCGCACACCGCCAATCCAGCGGGATTCGGAGACAAACTCGACGGATTCATACAAGAATATATTTGCCTTACTTTTATAATTCCAGTCTGTGTTGAAATATAGCTCGCCGCTTTCGAGTGGCGCGGTGTAATCCAGTATGACATTGAATATCCACTCTGGCGCGAGCGGCAAGGGGTTGCCATCAACAAACACGTTGGTCACCGGTCCAAATGGCCCCGGATCGACCGAACGGATCGGGTCCAGCGCGGTGCATGCCGGTGTACTGCCGCACCTGGATTCAGACAGCGTCTTATCCCTGATTTCCGTATTATTGTAACTCAAGTTCGAACGCAGGTGTAGCGTGCTGGAGATGGCGAGTTCAAGATCGGTTTCAAAGCCATAGCCACGAGTATTATCAATGTTAATAAGCCGATTAGTATTATCCGTTTGGCCGACGGCTGTGATTTGCTGGTCGTTGATGTCATAAAGGTAGCCGTTGATATTCCAACGCGCCCTGCCGCATTAACACTACGCCCATTACGGGAGCCGTAGGATGCGCGCAAAAAACCCTCGCGTTCATAAGTCGGTTTAACCGTGTCAATCTTGACGATGCCGGCATTGGTGTTGCGTCCGAAAAGCGTTCCTTGCGGGCCATTTAGAATTTCGACTTGGGCGACATCAAAAACCGGGATGCTTCGTAACGTGGTGCTTTCGATAGACACATCGTCCAACACCAGTGAAACGGGCTGGCTGGCATTAATATCAAAATCAGTGTTGCCAAGACCCCGGATGTAAAACTGGGGCAGGAAACGACCTGAGTTGCCGTTGACATTCAGGCTGGGCGCTCTCGCAGCCAGCGCCTTGATGCTGACGCCGCCACTCAGAATAGCGTCAAAATCCGCAGCGGGGATGGCAGTCACGGCGGCAGGGATATCCTTCAATGTCTGCTCGCGTTTTTGCGCGGTCAATACAATTTCTTCCAGCACGAACTCGCTGGTAGCGGCTTCGTTGCCGGCATTCGAGTTGTTACTGTCTGCGGTCTGGGCAGCCACTGCGGTTACGGCTGCTGCGCCTGCAAACAGGGTCAGTACACGAGAAAACCAGGGTTTGCGTTTGTTTTTTGCCATTTGCTCTGTCCTCTTCATGCTGTTAGCGCCTGGAGCGCCATTGGTGACAATCAATACACCTCTTTTATCCACCATACCCCGGAGGCCGGTGTCCATCAGTAGCAGTCTTAAGGCCTCATCCAATGTGAAGTCTCCCATCACCGCGTTGGTGGCAATATGGCGTACCTCGTCGTAAGGAAATAACAACGGCGTTTTCGACTGTTGAGCCAGAAGATTTAACGTCGTTCCTGCTTCTCCGGCCGGGATATCAAATTGATATCTTATGGCTTCTGCATACAACCCTACAGATGTTGACATCAATATAAGCAACATGAAGATGCGGGACATGAGTCCCACCTTTAATTGCCCATGACATCCGGCTGCTCTGATTGTCTCCTTCGAGTCGGTCGCCTGATGAATTAAGACAGTTGCCCGATAAAAATCCGCCATAAGCTTTCGGTCGCGAGCGCCCGCGTACTGACACACAAATCCGCCTGGAGCGGATTTGGACATCCGAAGAAAGCCCGAAGGGGGCGCCCCACGGATGGGGCGCATCAAAAAATCCTCAGCAATCATCGCATCAATTGGTGAGATTTCCGGGCTAGCCATTGTCAGGGTGAAGAAAAATCCTGTCTGCTTCAGCGTGTTCTACACGCACTCCGAAGCCTTTTTGCAACGCATTGAGCAAACTGTCTATCTCACCGATGCGAAAATATCCACCAATCCGAAGCTGTTTCAGGGACGGGTCAGAGATATGGATTTCAATCGGTGTATATCTGCTGACTTCTTTTATTACCGACTCCAGCGCGTCCCCTTCGAAAATTAACATACCATCTCGCCAGGCCAGACGTTGGATGATTGTCCGGGGTTCCAGGGTTTCTATCGAATGAAGCGCTTTGTCGAATGAGCCAGATTGGCCTGCAGTCAGCGTGGCAGGCTCCTTTTCCCGCGGTGATGCAACAGGCGAGGGATTGGTTTCGTCCTCCGTTGTGCCAGACAATCGCACTACGCCTTCACTCACAGTGATTTGTATGGCCGGCTCATCCAGGCGGACAGAAAACGCAGTGCCGATTGCTGTGATTGTTCCTTTTGGCGTTGCGACGACGAAAGGTCGTTGACTGTCCGCGTGCACGTCAAAAAATGCTTCTCCCTCGTACAAGTAAACTGTCCTTCCTGCCTCTTCATAATCCACTTTCAGCTTGCTGGCTGTATTCATTCTTATGTTGGAGCCATCAGACAGGCGCAGCGCCTTTTGTTCTCCTATGCTGGTTTCGTGAAGCTGTGATGTCCGGATTTCCGGACGGGGATAAAAGTCTACGGCAACCAATAACAGCCCAAAAAACAAAACTGCCAGGCTCGCTGCTATCGATGCCGGCGCCCAATAGCGGGCGAATACTGATTTGCCGGGCGCGATGATGATCTCGCGATAGGCGGCGAGCACGTCCAGTTTGTCCCACAGATCAGCCATACGTTCCAGCTCCTCGGCGTGAATCGGGCTCTGTTCAATCCATGCCTTAAGCGCTTTCAAATCCTGGGTGGTCATCTTCCCCGAATCAAGCTTGGCTACCCATGTACTTGCCTGTTCTCGAATCTTTGAACGAATCGGCATATCAATTACCTGTGTCATGACTTTTATTCATTACCTGTTTCTTGTTGAGATAGATGATCGTTTTCATCCACATAAAACTCCTTGCTTATCAGCAGTAAACCTTTGGCGATATGTTTTTCCACAGTGCTTTCGGCAATACCGAGCTGTGCGGCTATCTCCTTCTGCTTCAACCCATGGACTTTCTTCAAGATATACACTTCTCTGACACGAGGAGGCAAATTGGCAATGGCCAGTAACGCCAATTCCAGTTGCTGCTCGATGATTGCGCTGTGCTCAATGCCTTTTTCATTACCATCCGGAACCGGTAATTCTGTAATGTTCGCCAGATTGCCGGTACGCCGGTTACGCTTGCTTTCTAGCTGATTCAACGCCAGATTTTTCGCAGTCCGATACAGAAATGCCCGGGGCGACTTTATTGAGACAGAACGTTCAGCCTGGTAAGCCTTTAGAAAAGCCTCATGCAGCGTATCCTCTATATCTTCCGCAGAATCGAGGAAACGGCGCAGAAAACGGCCCAACGAAGACTTATTCTTCAAGAAAGCGCTTGCAATGTCGTCGCGATTTTTTTCGTAATCCATTTATTTCGGATTGATAATACTGCCGGTTGTAATCAAGACAGTTGAGTTGGATATTTCCGCTATAGGATAGTAAACCGATACTTGATTCGTAGTGTCTCTCCTATCTTCAATCTATAATCTGTATATACAGTATTAACGGAAAAGAGGCGCTTCTGTGGAAACGCAAGTTATTGTCCGGGTTGATTCCCAGCTTAAGAAGAAGGTTGACACTTCTGCCAGGGCAGAAGGTAAAACCGTGAGTTTTGTCGTCAGGGAACTGCTTGAGGGATATGTCAAAAGTCGGGATATGTCGTTGTATATTGGTGAACTCTGGGATCTTATCGGCAGTCGCATGAAAATGGCAGGGAGCACACAAAATGATGTTGAAAATGTTATCAGGGAAGCGAGGGAAAAAGCCTATCGAGGTTAGACAGAACGGCATTTAACGCAGGAAGAGTCCGCGCAGTTCAGTATGCTGTCGGTGATAATTACGACTTCATTCAATCGATATAAATCAGCGCGGGCCTTATCACTGAGTCGGTAACATGCCATCTTTCCTTAATTGCTCCAGCACTTCCTTCCTGATATCTTCCGGCGTTTGTTGGCTCAATCCGCTTTTTTCTCCCTCAATCAGAGCAAGGCGGATTGCTTCGATTCCGGTATTGCGGTTTTGCCGCTCGCGAATGAGATCACTGATCACCTCGCTTTCCGAGCGGTATTGGCCACTGGCGACCTGGGCTTTTAGCCATTCATTATGGGTATCTGTAAAGGTAATACTCTTTCTGGGACTGGCGCTGTCATTGTGAGTCAATTAATGGTGCGACTATGCACCAGAATTGCATTTGTTGTAAACACATTACGTATAGCTCCAGTGGTAGAAGGGACAAACCTGACCAACGATTTCCACGCGATAAACGGTTTCCCGTCAGGTCTGGGCGGTCGCGGTTACTACATCAATACCCCGCGTACCGTGATAGGCAGGTTGAGCTATAACTTTTTCTGATGCGGTAGAATTCTGTTTTTATAAAGGAAGTGATTCTATTTGCGAGGGTCAATCTCCTGCTTTTCCAGGAGCGTGATTAGTGGCTGGAGATGTTTCTCATATTTCTTCCATCTTCCGATGGAAGATTGATATATGGGTTGTCTTATCTGTACCGCGCTGGCGGTGCTGGATGGCGCCGAACTTTTATGAAATTGCAGGCACGCGTCCTGCCAATTCAATCTGCAAAACTCTATGATGCCGTGACTGACTTCTTCCTGGCGCATCACTAATTCTTCATACTGAATCTCCAGGATGCTTTCTCCAAGCGTTTTTTTCCAGTGTTCCATCAGCCTGTGCCATACCACGAAATACTTTGCCAGATCATTTAAATCATAGGCGAATGGATAAGACGCGGTAAACATGGTCTTGTACATGGAAAAACATGAATCCATGGCGTTACGACTTAACGCGATGATTTTGGCATTCGGGAGCGCCGCATGTATCAGGCCGCAATACAGGTAATTTAACGGCATCTTATCGATAAACATCGGCGTATGCCCGGTTCGTGGTCGCGTTGCTTCGATATAGGAATGCCCCAATGACTTCATGTCGATATCCAGACTGGCTTCAACCATTTCTGTCCTGGAAAGGCGTTGTCTGCCATTCATTCCAGCGATTGCTTTGATAAGCTGTGCCGCAAATTCAGTGAGTTCGCCGGCGGGATAGACGTCACTATGGTTTGCGATAATTCGTTCTACCAGTGTGGTGCCGCTGCGTGGAAGGCCGAGCACGAAAATGGGTTCATCGGATTCATCCCCGCTCTTCAGATTCTGTAGAGCGTCGCGGGTATGAGTTGAGATGATCTTTTCCATGACTTCAATATCCTGGTCAACATCGTATTGCATATGCTGGTGTTTCAGCGCGCATGCCGAGTTGAAATATGCAAACGCGCCGTCATAGTCCTCTATGTCCTCCTTCTCTTTCCCAAGCGCAAACCGGATAAGCATTTCGTCCTGCCAATTGTCCAGGCCATCCTGCAGGAGTTGTTCCATCTCGTCTATATGATTCGATTCAAGGGTCCAATGTCCGAGATCAGAACGAATGTAATGTGCTTTGCAGTCCCTGGGATTTATACGGATTGTCTTTTCCAGATTTTGCCGGGCCTTACCCAGTTGTCCGGTCATACGCTGACATGCGGCAAGATTATACAGGAACAATGGATTATCGGGGTCGGCGCTTACCGCTTTTTCAAAAAGCGGTAATGCTTTCAACTGCTCATCAGCAAAGGTGTAGATACTTCCCAATGAATCCAGAATTGCAGGATCAGCCGGACTGAGTCTCACTGCCTTATCAGCCGATGAGATAGCGCCGGATTTGTTGCCGGACGCGATGTAGCAGCGCCCGAGCAGGGCCCAATAAAAGGGTTTGTCCGGTTCAAGCCTGACCGCCTGACTTGCGCATTCGACAGCGTTGTTAAGGGCGCCGCGACCAAGGTTGATCTCGCTCAGAAGATACCAGCCCCGCGGGTCGCGCCGGTACCGATTTATATGTTCGTTACAAAGCCCAATAGCATCTTGTGAACGTCCTGTACGCCAGAGCCTGACCGCTTGTTCGTAAAGCCTGCTGCTTTCAGCAGCTTTTATGGGTTTATTCCGGAGCAAATTTTACTATGCCGTTGTTCAGATTAGACCAGTTTCATGAATTAATTGCCGTCGTGACAGATGGTGTATTATTTTATTATCAATTCCAGCGGCAGTTCGGAAAACTTTTCACAGCCGGTTTCCGTTACCATGATGCTTTCACTGTAACCAATACCGTATTGCCGGTATTTCATGTTTGTCGGGGGCATGTGAAAGGTCATGCCGGGTTGCAGCTCACGTTCCTCCCCCTGGCGCAGTGATAGGATTTCACCCTCGCCCCAGTCCGGCGGATAATTGATGCCGATGGAATATCCCAGCCGGTTACGATAGTTATCTCCAAATCCAAGCCTGCGCACGAAACTGCGCACATGCTCATCACATTCATGCGATGTCCGTCCCGGCCTGATAAAAGCCAGGGCCTCACCGACGGCATCGATCAACGCCCGGGCGCAGTCAAGCATTTCCTGTGCCGGATTGCCCAGGAAGATGGTGTACATGCGCGCGCAGCAATAACGGTGTTGTGAAGCTGAAATTTCGAAGAACATTACATCATCCTGTTTCAGCATGTTGCTGCCGCCGGTCTGGTGCGGCAGGCAACTGCGTTCACCGGCCAATACGAAAGGCGGCAGGCCCATGTATTCTCCGCCGTTTTCAAAAATGGTCTTATTGACGATGGCGTTGATGGCGTCGGCTGAGACACCGGGCGCCGAAGCGTTCCAGCCAGCTTGCATGGCCTTGTCGACGATGGTTGAAGACTTGCGCATCACTGCGATCTCTTCGTGGGATTTAATCATGCGGGCATCCCAGAGCGCTTGGGTGGCATCGGTGAACTCCGCCTGCGGCAAATCCTTGCGCAGACTGTCATGCTCCTCCACGGTGTAGTAAAAACCCTGCTTTTCCACGCCGATGCGCTTTCCCTCCAGCCCCAGTTCCAACAGTACGCCGGCTGTGACCGAAGGCGGGTGATCATCTTCTTCCACCAATACCGAACGGGTTATCCAACTGTATTCCGGGACATTGAGGATCTCATAGCTGCGGATGACGAACACGGGATCCTGATCCGGTGTAACCACGATGCAATGATATTTATAGTAACCAGGGGTTTCATAACCACAAAGGTAAGTGATATTCTCCGGGCCACGCACCAACAGCGCATCGAGTCCCTCGGCTTCCATCCGCGCCAGTATCTTGTCATAGCGGCGCTGGAATTCCTCCAGGCTGAAGGCCAGGCGGTCGCTGTGAGCAAAGGTGATGGTATGGCCGTTCGCCAGTGTGCGCGGTTGCTTCCGGACTTCCGCCTCGGTTGCAATATCATAGACGTCGATTACAGGTTTGAAGATAGCCACGATATACTCCTTGATGTCTGGTTGATTATATTTTGGAAGCTCTAACTTAATCTCTGAGCTTCTTTTTCATTATAATGCTGACATGCCTGAAACTTCCAAACTTGATATAGATTATAACCTCGATAACGGCCCGGCAACTTACCGGATCGGTCTTATCGTGATGGATACGGACGAAACGTCCGAGTGGGATTTCCAACGATTGTTGCCCGCTGACGGCGAAGTAATATTCTATGCCACAAGGATAACGACTGTGAATCCGGTCACTCTGGACAACCTGCGCAGACATGGACCGCAACTGGCCCGTTCTGCGTCCCTGTTGTTGCCCAACGTTGATTTGGATGCGATTGTTTATAGCTGCACTTCAGGTACCGTAGCCATGGGATTTGCGGAGGTACAGGCCCAGGTTCAGCAGGGAAGACCGCAGGCGCCGGTCATCACCCCGATTACTGCCGCGATAGCAGCCTTTCGGCAACTGCGCATTGATACGATATCCCTGTTGACGCCTTATCTTGACCCGGTGAATCAGTCAATGTGTGAATTCATCGAAAAAAACGGTGTTGCTGTGAAGAATATAAGCAGTTTCTGCGAGCAAAGTGACGTGGACATAGCCCGCATCCCGCCTGCGGCGATTATTGAAGGGGCACGTTCATGCTATCGGCAGGGAAGTGATGCCTTGTTTATTTCCTGTACTGCCTTGCGGGCCGCCGCACAAGCGAGCAGACTTGAGGCGGAACTGGGCGTGCCTGTGCTCACCAGCAACCAGTGCATGTTCTGGCAGGCCCTGCGCACGGCCGGTTACCGCAAGCCGCTATCCAGCCATGGCCGGATACTGGAAACGTCCGGTTGATCGCGCGCCTCCCGGAAGCTTCCGGTTGTTATTGGCCTATAGTGCGATCCCGACCGATGATCTTCATCAGCAGTTGAGCTGGCGGACCTGCTAGAGCCCCTCCATCCACGACGATTGATTGGCCGGTAATATAGGCGCTTTCATCAGCGGCCAGGAAGTGGAATACACCGGCGATATCGTCGGTTGAACCTATGCGGCCCAACGCCGTGAGGGCATTGCTCAAGTTCTCTCCTTCATCGCCACTGCCCATGTCAGTATCAATATAGCCGGGACATACGGCATTAACTCGGATCCTGCGCGGGCCAAGTTCCAGAGCGGACATGCTTGTCAGGCTGAGGACGGCTTTTTTCGCTGCGCTGTATACCGCAGTGCCGATCATGTTCTTGAAAGCCGCTGCTGAAGAAGTATTGATGATGGAACCGCCGTCGTTCATGTGCGCGGGGGCATGTTTCAAACCGTACAACACGCCCCACTGGTTGATGCGCGTGACTTTTTCAATCAGCCATTGTTCGGTCTCTTCGATCTTCGGGCCGATATCGCCGACGCCGGCATTATTGCAAACGATATCGAGCCTGGCGCCGAGGAAGTCGACGGTTTCAGCCAGGGCTCGAGCCAAGCTTTTTTCATTGCCGACATCGACCGTGACAAACGTTGCGCCAATTTCTTCCGCAACCCGGGCGCCATCCTCAATATCGGCGATAACAACCCGTGCGCCGGCCTGGATGAAGCGGGCGGCCACAGCCCGACCGATACCGCGCTTGCCGCCCGTGATAAACGCCGTTTTGCCTTGCAGGGAAAACATGATTAAACCTTCCTCTATAAATTGCTGAGACGATAATTATGGGATCAGGACAGACAACCGTTATTTTAGTTTATCATTTTTAACACTTTACTGGCTCCTGAGTATAATATAAAGGAAACTCTGAACAAGTCCATCCTGGACTTGTCAGAGTACGGAAAACAAAAATGCGATTTTTGTTTTCCTCACAATATCAATGCCTTACAGTCATTGATATTGACGATACATCCTTGTATCGTAGGAACCTCTGAGACTTAATCTCAGAGGTTCCTAAATTTGGAGAGGGATGTAGTCGTCCTGAGACAATGAAAGTTTTTGCGGGACTTACAAGGATCCGGAGCGCCTGAATTGTAGTATGCAACAATCCCGGAGGGTAATGAGATATGGCAAAAATTCATGGCGGTGAAATACTTGTTCGAGCGCTTCTAGCAGCGCGGATAGATACCTTGTTTGGTCTTGAAGGCGGTCATATCGATTTGATTATCCATGCCGCCCGCGACGCCGGCTTCAAGAGCATTGATGTGCGGCATGAGGCGGTTGCAGGTTATGCTGCTGACGCTTATATCCGCACCTGTGGCAAACCGGCCGTATGCGTAACGACTGCTGGTCCGGGGTTTGCCAATGTGATTACGGCCATTGTCAGTTCTTACCTGGATCGCATTCCAGTATTGCATGTAGCTGGTGCGGTGCCACTCAGAGAAGCTGAAACCAATGCGCTGCAAGGTGATTTTGATCAAGTGGCCATGGTGCGCCCTGTAACCAAGTGGGCTGAACGGGCGACGTCTGTGGAAATGATTGCGCCACTGGCATACGCCGCTATCAAGGCCATGTTTGCGGGGGCGCCTGGACCGGCGTTTCTGGAAATTCCGATTGATGTGCTGTTTTCCGAAATTGAGGAGGATTCCATTGAGATTTCCTCCCTGGCGCCTGTATCGCCACGTCCTGCGCCGGGAGCAGTTGAGTTGGCGCGCGCCATGTCGTTACTGGCAAAGGCCAGGCGTCCTGCCATACTGGCAGGCAGCGGCGCGATATTATCGCAGTGTTCGGAACAACTGCAGCAATTTGCCGAACTGGCTTCGACCCCGGTGTTCACAAATATCAAGGCGCTTGGCATTCTCCCGGGAAAGCATCCGTTGGCCTGCGGTAGTTTTACCAATCTTGCGCGCAGTTCGCTGGAACCGGATGTCATATTGATCCTGGGCGCCCGCAATGGAATGTACATGGGTGGGCCGACTCACGCCGTCATCCCTGCCGATGCAAAGATTATCCATGTGGATGTGGATTTCCGGGAAATTGGTCGAATGCACCCGGCCGATGTCCCTATCGTCGCAGATTGCCGGGAAACACTATCGGCAATGCTCAAAGAGAAGGTTGCCTGGCCCGAGCGCGCCGATTGGGTTGCCCAGGCAAAGAGGGCAGGGGATTGGCGCCGGGAGCGATACGGCCACGCGCTGACTGATGAAGAGTTGCCTATGCATCCATACCGGGTCGCGGCTGTGATTGCCGAATACATCAATGACAGAACTGTTATTGTTCAGGACGGTGGTGATACAGGAGGCTGGGCGGAGATCACCGTTTCAGAGAAAATCCCCGGTCCTGGAAAACATCTTGCCATCGGGTACTTGGGAAATCTTGGCATGCACCAGGGGTTTGCGATTGCCGCCCAGTGTGCCTATCCGGATCACAAGGTAATTTGCCTGACCGGAGACGGCGCGGCAGGGTTCCAACTACAGGAGTTCGACACCATGGTACGTCATAACCTGCCTATCATCACGGTCGTATTCAATAATCTTGCCTGGGGAATGAGTTACGAATTTCAGATAAGGCAGGAACACGGCTTGTCATGGGTGGAGTTGCAAGATAACCTGCGCTATGACTTGGTATGCGAAGCATGTGGCGGTCACGGTGAATTTGTTCAGACTGCGGCAGAATTGAAACCCGCGCTCGAACGCGCGCTCGCATCCTCCAGGCCGGCCTGTATAAACGTTATGTGCAGATCGGTGGCATCGCCTAAAACAGAGGCCTTCATGCAGGCGGAAGGTGTAGACGACATCATTCTTCCCTACTACCAGAATCTGAAGCGCAGTTGATTCCCTCCGAAACCGGCTCCGAGTAGATGCGGAGACTTCGGGTTAGTCTTGGCCCCGCATCAGCAGCAATACTGTCTGAAGCAGCACATTGGCTCCTTGTTCCAGGTGTCGCCAGTCCGTATTCTCGTCTCTCCGGTGGCTGCGTCCTCCCTTACTGGGGACAAAAATCATCCCGCTGTCAGTGATGCGACTTAGGTTCTGTGCGTCATGCAGCGCTCCCGAGGGCATGTTGTGGGCAGAGATCCCCAATCCGTCGCAGGCGGTAGTTATGCTGTTCCGCACCCGTGTTGACATCTGTGCAGCGCTTGCTTCAGGTATGTTTTCAAAGCGCACTTCCAAACGGTGTTTTGCTGCAATATCCTTCGCCAGGTTTATGGTTTCCTTTGCGAGTCTCTGCTTGGCGGCGTCTTCAACCTCGCGGATCTCCTGGAATAGCCTGACCTCTCCCGGCACGATATTGTGTGATTGTGGTTTCAACTCGACAATGCCATAAGTGATCCTAACGCGCCCGGGGGTGCCATGCTTGAGCACATGGGCGCGGGCCCGTGTGCAAAATTCCGCTGCCCCGGTGAATGCGTCACGGCGCAAGTCCATGGGTGTGGTGCCGGAATGGTTGGACTCACCCGTAAAGGTGATCCACAGGTTACTGTTGCCGGCGATCGCTTCCACGTTGCCGATGGACAGGCCCAAGGCTTCCAGCACAGGGCCTTGTTCTATGTGTAATTCCACATAGGCTGAAATTTCATCGGGTTGGCGTATGGCCCGGGCTGCATCAGCCGCTTCAAAGCCGGCAGACTGCATGGCAGTCGTCAGAGGTTCGCCGGCGGCATTTCTGGCGTTGTAGAGTTCATCCATATCCAACAGGCCGCAAACCGCTTTTGAGCCCAGGGCATCGAAGAAATGGCCTTCCTCGTCCACGAAGGCCACGCATTCGAAAGCCATCGGTAAACGTATTGCCTGTTGCTTCAATACGCGCGCTACTTCCAGGGCGGCCAACACGCCATAAGCGCCGTCCAGCGGTCCGCCGTCGGGCACGGTGTCGATATGTGACCCGGCCATGATGCAGGGCACGTCATCCGCGCCGATACGGCCAATCACATTGCCTACGGCATCATTGCGATTTGCGATCCCGGCTTCGGTGAGGCGGGAACGCAGCCAGGCCCTGGCCTCCTCGTACTGCGGGGAAAAAGCGGGGCGAAACAAGCTCCCTTGACTATTGCGGCCGATGGCAGACAACGAGTCGATATCAGCGCGCAGCGTTTCTGCATTGATGCGTAGAGATTGCCAGTCGGTCATATCAGCTAATTGTATTGCTCAGCCCATGTACAAACGACCCAGTTCAACGCGTTGTTGCGGCGCGCCGGCCAACCGCAGGAGCTCCCAGAGACTGACGGAATTGGCTGTCAGTACGGGTTTGCCCAATTTCTCTTCAAGTCCGGCGATGAGGTGGAAGGTGGGCAAGGCGGTATCCGGGACTAGAATGGCTTCCGCATCGGGGTGGTCAACCGCACATACCGCTTCCTCTACCTGTGCGGCCGGGATCAGCGCCGCATCCCAGCCACTGAGTATGTCCAGGCACTGTATGTTTACCGTATGCTTGTTTCGGTGTTCTAGAAACGTTATAAACTTGGCGCTTACCGGTTCCGGGTAACTTGCCATGATGGCGACCCGGTTCAGGTTTAACGTATCCAATGCGTGAATGAATGCCAGTGAGGTGGTGCTGGCAGGGCAGCCGGCTGCCTTGCCGATGGCTGAGGCCTGCTCCCTGGACCATTCATAGCCGCCGACAAAACTGGCGCTGGTACAAGCCCAGATCACCGCGTCCGGGTTCAGTTCCTCTAGTTTGCCGCCGGCAATGCCCAAGGCCGTTATGTCTCCGCTTTTCAGCAGTGAAGCTACATCATGATCCCTGTCCTCTCCATACAGACGAGTTGTGACCAGGAATATCCTGACCGCGCCGCCGGTTGCTTCGGCGAACCTGTAATAGTCCTGTTCGCCGCCTCCCACGGGATAGATGACCCCGAGCCTTGTGACTTTTTCTTCCACGTCAGTGTTGCGCAACCGGCAGTTTTACGTCCAGCTCCGCAGCCACCTTAGAAATTATCCGCCAGGTAGCCTTGAGCACCGGCACGCCGTGTTGCAACCGCCGTTCCCGTTCTGCAAAGGCCTGTTCTCCCGGTATCCGTATCTCGTCAACACCGGGGGCTTTTTTTGACGCTTTGATCCGGCTGATATAGTCATTTGCGGCCGCTTCGAATGCGCCGGCTTCCTGGAAACAGGTCGGGTCGACGGCAATGAAAAAGTGGCCCATCCCATCAATTTTCTCGCCGGTATACAGCCCCCAGAGATCCGGGGCCAGCGCGCTGCCGGTAAGCGGACCGCTGAGTAACGCGACACAGAGCGCGATCCCGAAGCCTTTATGGCCGGCGAGTGGGCTGATCGCGCCTTCCCGGATGGCCGCGGCGTCTGTTGTCGGCAGTCCGTCGGGGCCGATGCCGGTTCCCGCCGGCACCGTTTCTCCGTGGTATGCAGCCTGGCGTATACGGGCGCTGGACAGCGCGCTCGTGGCCATATCAAATACCAGCGGATCCTGCTTGCCGGCAGGGAAGCCGAAGGCCAGGGGATTGGTGCTCAACATGCGTTCCACCCCTCCGTAAGGGTGAACCAGCGGCGGTCCCGCAGTGAAAGCGAGACCTACCATACCTGCCCGGGCCATACGCTCGGCATAGAATCCCAGCATGAAGATATCCGAACTGTTGGTTACGCCTACGGCACAGACGCCAAATTCCCGGGCCTTGGCAACGGCTTCGTCCACTGCCATCAGCGCGGCCGGTTGGCCCAGGCCCTTGTTTCCGTCGACCAGGATACCGGCTTTATGCTCCCAGCAGATTTTCGCGCGCGCATCCGCGCTGATCACGCCACTGCGAATGTAATCCAGGATGTAAGGCATATAGTCGATGCCCTGCAATCCTTTGCCGCGCAGGTCGGCTTCAAAATGTACCAGGGCCGCTTGCTCCGCAATGTCATCAGGGCAACCGACCGCACACAGCAACCGCCGCATCAGTGAGAACAGTTCTTCTGCGTCTATGACCAGTTCCGGTCTTTCTGTCATCTGCTCTTCCTGTCGGGATACCGATTTAATGCTGCCCGCGTCAGTTGGTCTGGTAACCGGAACCAAGCGCCTTGTAGGCGCCGTCGGTCCCATACCAGGTGATGAATTCTTCCCAGTTGGGCGCTTCGCGCCAGTTGATTTCGGTGTCGGTAACCACTTGTACCAGCGCTGTCTTGCCGGAATCCAGGGCGCGTCGAATCGCGGGACCAATCTCTTCGGTCCTGGTTACATACTCACCATGGGCGCCCAGGCCCCGGGCAACCTGATCCAGCCGGATATCCTTCTGGCCCTCCACCTCCACTTTACCGTCTTCACCAAAAGTATCCACATAAGCGGACTGCTCCATGCCCCAGGCGCCGTCGAAATTCACGATGATCACGATCGGCAGGTTATGGCGGGTCATGGTTTCCAGTTCCATCAGGTGGAACATGAGCGCGGAGTCGCCGGTGATCAAAGCCACCCTGCGCTCGTTGCCAACAGCCAGTTGCGCGCCGATGGCATAAGGCATCCCCGCGCCCAGGTGCCCGAACTTGGAAGTCCACAGGTAATCGTTGCTGCGCTGTTCGTGGTAGAGAAATTCCCACAACGTGGTGCAACCCCCGTCCCTGACGATGACCGCGTCATCCGGGATGGCCTTGCGCGCTTCAACCATCAGGCGTCCGGGGTGGATCTTTTCCGTTGCCGGCGCTGCGTCGATAAGCGAGTTACGGAAGCTGACGAAACGTTCACGCCATTCAGCCAGCCTGGCGTGGGGGGTGAATGGTCCCGAAGCCTGCAATGCCCGGGTCAACTGGGGCGCAACATCGCGTAAATCGCCTACCAGGGGCACATCGATTTCCCGATTGACGCCAATGGCAGACGGATCTCGTTCAATATATATCCACTTTCTGCCGGTGTTGCCCTCGGCAAAATGGAATGCCTTGCCGTAATGGAAATTCTCTCCTATGGAAGCGCCCACCGCCAGTACCACATCAGCCTCCGCCACCGCCTCATTGGCGGATTCAGAGGAATACATTAATACTTGTTCGTGGGTTTCTGGCAGTGCTCCACGCCCGCCCCAGGTGCAGATTACGGGACATTTCAGGGTTTCAGCCAAGCCTCTGACCTGGTCATGGCCCCTTGAGGTATGTACGCCTGTACCGGCGATCAATATCGGCAGTTGCGCATTCCTCAGGGTCTGTACAGCCTCGTCGATGGCTTGCGGGTCAGCCTGCTGTGTAGTCAGGCGGTATTGCTCCGGTGGCAGGATGGGATCGAATTCCAGTTTTTCAAATTCGGTGTTCTCCGGTATCTCAATGAATACCGGTCCCGGCTTACCCGACTGGGCCTGTCGAAATGCCTCGCGGAAAACCTCGTCCACCAATGCCGGGAACTCGATGATACCGATGTATTTCATCGCTTCTTCGAAAAAGCGCGGTTGGTGCGTATACTGAAACTTGCTGCGCCGTACCGAAGAGTCGAATACCCGCGCCCGTTGCGCGGCGATAAACAAGGTGGGAATATTTTCCTTGGAGGCAAGGACCGCGGCAGGCAGCATGTTGGCAACGCCTGGTCCTTCACCGGCCATTACGACACCCATCCTCCCGGTCATGCGGGACAGGCCGTCAGCCATCATGCCCCCTGCGGCTTCGTGGCGCGGGCTGATAACCTTGATGCCCTTCTTTACGGCCTGGTGGTGAATTTCCAGGTAGCCGGGGTCAGGAATGGAAAATATATGTCCGATGCCTTCCGCCAGGAACAGGTCGACAATTCGCTCGCCAACGGATTGTGTAATCGTGTTGCCCATGTGTTATCCCCAGATATATTGTCGCTTGATTATTATAAGAGGTTCCTTAACATAGTATTATAAATCCTGTCGCTTGTATTCCCGCCGGCGTCTGCATCAACATCGTTTGCGGGATGCAGGTCCCTAGTGAATAATATTAGGGAATAATCATCAGAGGTTCCTTAGCCGATTGTCAGGAGCGCTACCATGCCGCAGACCAATACAGTCCTTACCATCCCTGAGCCCGGTGTTGTGCAACTGAAGGAAAAACCGTATCCGCGCATCGTTGCGCCTTATGTCCTGGTCAAGGTGGCTATTGCGCCGATTTGTATTGAACACCAGATCTACCGGGATTTTACTTTCGAGTGGCATGAAGATTACGAACATTTGGGTCACGAGGGCGTCGGCGAGGTAGTCGAAAGCTGGAACGGTTCCAGGTTCAAGCCTGGCGATCGTGTGATTATCTACCAGGGGGATCCCTGTGGAGAGTGTTTTGTCTGTACCCGTGGCCTCAGCCCTACCCACTGCATGGACCATCCTTATGAACAGATGGATGGTGGCGCGACTCTGCAGGGCGTGGTGGATGACGGCCGTGGCACGGCTATGATGGAGTATACGGGCAGGATGGGCGTGGGCATGCGCGCCATTGAACTCAAGTGCAACAGTGAATCCGGGGGGTTTGGCTTCTCGCGTTATCGCATAGCTCCGGAAATCATGTTGCAGAAGATTCCCGACAATCTCGACTTCCGCCATGCGGCAGCGGCCAACTGCACGGCAGGCTGCACCTACACCGGCATCGAGGAGCTGGGCGTCAGTCATGGCGATCACGTCCTGGTAGCAGGCATCGGTTTTATCGGGTTCGGCGCGATCATTAACGCCAAGTACCGGGGAGCGACCGTGATTGCGCTGGGACGCAATCAATACCGCATGCGTCTGGCACAGAAAATGGGGGCGGACTACCTGCTGAATCCCGAGGATCCGGACTGGCTTGAGCAACTTCGTGATATTACCGGCTATAAACAGGGCGTGGATTATGCCGCCGAATGTTCCGGTTACCCGTTTTATCAGACCCGTACCATCGCCGCTCTGCGTCGTTACGGCGGCGCATTCTTCTTCGGCTTCCTACCGGGTTCAGCGGAAAAATTAGGCATCCATGTGCTGGATGAGATCATGAACCGGCATGTATCATTGACCGGCGGCCATGATGTGCGCTGGCATGATCGTGAAGGATTACTTAACATGCTGCAGGATCCAAGTGTTCAGAAGGCGGTGGATGTGGCGGTGACCCATGAGTTCAACATGAGCAATGGAAAGGGAGCCTTCGAAGCAGCCCTGTCGAAAAAGGCCGGTAAGATTTATCTATATCCGTGGGATGATTACGCCGGTTGAGTAACCGGAAGGAGAAGCCCTGATGGAATCAGTCCTCCCTCAAATTGTCTGAGCTCTTTCAATAGAAGCGGTCCTTGCCGATAAGCCGCACCAACAACTGTGCGGTCGGGCCGCAAGACCAACCACTGTCCACCCGTAATGACTGACCGCTGATGTAGCTGCTTTCATCTGCTGCCAGGAAATGGAAAACCCCTGCCAGGTCGGCGACGGTGGCAACCCTGCCCAACGTGGTAAAGGCATGGGCAAGTGATTGGCCCTCAATGTCGCTACCCATGGCCGTTGTGGTATAGCTCGGGCAGATTGCATTGACCCTGATTGCGCGGGGGCCCAGTTCCAGAGCTGCCATTTCCGTCATACTGATCACAGCCGCTTTGGCAGCGGAATAAACGGCGCTACCAATCTTGCTTTCTATCGCGGCCATCGAGGCGGTATTGATAATCGAACCGGCGTCATTCATTCGTGCCGGCGCGTGTTTGAGTCCGTACATGACGCCCCATTGGTTGATGCGCGTGATCTTTTCCAGCAGGCCCTGGTCCGTTTCCTCGATTTTCGGACCGATATCACCGACGCCGGCGTTGTTGCAAACAATATCCAGTTTGGTGCCCAGTGTAGCGACGGCTGAATCCAGTGCGGTTGCGACGCTTGTCTCATCAGCGCTGTCAAGCGGTGTATAGTAGGCGCCGATTTCCGCGGCTGTCCCGGAGCCGTCCACAATGTCTGCTATGACCACGCGAGCGCCCGCGCCGACAAACCGTTCAGCTACGGCGCGGCCGATACCTCCCGCTCCGCCGGTGATGAAAGCCGTCTTATTTTCAAGTGAAAACATCGCTGTCTCAACCTGTGTATGCGGATGGCGCAAAAGCGTCCCTGTCGGTGCGGACATCAATCAAAAAAGGACCTTTCGAATCTATCGCCCTTGCGAGCGCCGATGGGAAGTCTGCCGGCCGGGTAACTTTTACCGCGTCAACGCCCATGGTTTTTGCAAGTTCTGCGAATTCAACGTCCGTATATTGCCAGAGCTCTTCGTGACGTCCGCGCAATTTGCCACCATAGGCAGGTATATAGACCTCCAGTTCTTCGTTCATGGATACATTATTGGCGACCAGGATCACCACTGGGATGTTCCAGCGAGCAGCGGTTTCCAGTTCGGCCAGGTGATACCAGAGCCCGCCGTCTCCACTGAACAGGACGACCTGCCGTTCATTTCCAAGAGCGCATTGCGCGCCTATTGCCGCTGGCAACCCCCAACCCAGGGAACCGGCTGCCCGAATAAAATCCTGTCCGGGTTTGACCAGGTCCACGAAAGTGCCGGTCCATATCCCGTTATAACCCGTTTCAGCCACCAGCAAGGCATCCTCTGGCAGGCGCTGGGTGAGTTCTGCGCAGAGTCGCTCGGGTCGTAGCGGTTCAGCATCGCTTTCATACTCACCTGCAACCTTTGCGCGCCAGTCGCTTACCAGTTTCCTGGACTGGTCCAGCCACTGTTGCCGGTCTGCTGGCACAGCGGCGCGTGCGGCATCAAGCAGGCGCCTGAGTCCGGTTTTTGCGTCACAACACATAGAGGCATCAGTTTTATAATGACGACCCAGTTCCTCCGAATTTATATCGAGTTGTACCACTTTTGCGCCCGCTGGCGGAACCTGGAAATTACAGGTAACCTGACTGCCGGTATGACTACCGATGTAGAAGACGAGGTCCGCTGCGAGTATGGCCCGGTTTGCGCTTTCGCGGCTGTAGAGCCCGCATACACCCACCAGGTTGGGGTGATCACCCGGCAGTACCGCCTTGGCATTCAGAGATGTTGCGACGGGGATTTGCAGGCGCTCGGAAAGCGCCGCTAGTTCCTTTCCCGCGCCGGAATGACGAACGCCTCCACCGGCTACGATAACAGGGCGCGCGGCTTCCTGCAGACATTCTAGAACCTTGTAGACAGACTCGGGTTCCGGGGCAGGCCGGAAGGGGCAAACACTGGAAATGGCCGTGTCGGTGATGCCAGTGAAATCTGTCTCCTGCTCCTCCAGTTCACCGAAATGCCCCAGCAGTTCGATTACCGTTGGCCCGGGTGTGCCTGTGGTCGCCGACCTCACGCATTGCTCCAGAGCCTGCTGCAGGTCTTCTACCCGTGTCACCCTGGCCTGTGATTTGGTCAGCGGGCGGAACATTTCAAAATCCTCAATTTGCTGGTAGGTGTGACGGTTTCTTGTATGGTCGTAATGACCGCCGGTGATGGCGACCACGGGCGAATTGGCCAGGTAGGCGTCTTTTAGTCCTGCAGCCAGGTTTGCTGCGCCGACTGTCTGGGCGGCGCAAAATCCGACACGACCGGCAGCGCGCGCGTAACCATCAGCCATGTAAGCCGCCGCTTTTTCGCCGTGGGTCATAATCCTGCTGATGTCCGTGCGCATTTCCATCTCTACCAGGGTATTACATAATATTGTGGGCATGTAAAAGAAATGCGTAACACCCCAGGATTCCAGGGTTTGCGCCAGGAATTGCGCCCCGGTAATTCTTGCCATATGGCAATACCCTCACCTGTTACAGGTTGATTATTTGAGTGATTCTCATTGTTGCAAAAAAATTTGTACAGGTTGACATTTACAACAGGTTACATAGAATTACTATACTTACCTATTATACCAATTCAACCCACCGTCGGGAGAAAGCCGATGAAGAAAAACAAATGTTTGCCGCGCGCAAGATTACCCGGAACTGGTATCCCCTTTAAACGTTCCAGACTGGCCGTGGCAGTGTCTGCTGCAACGATGCTGTCCGGGCCGATAGTGGAGGCACAACAGACTCTGGAGGAGATAATCGTCACCGCACAGCGACGTGAACAATCGGTATTTGATGTCCCCTATAACATTTCTGTGCTTAGTGGCGATGCAATCAGAAACGTCGGGGCAGCCAATGTGGATGATGTGCTGCGCATGATACCAGGACTGGCTTTCGATAACGGTGGGACCAAACAGCAATTGAACAACAGTATGATCCTGCGCGGCGTTAATTTCCAGTCTCCGGGTTTTACCAACTCGTTCCAGAACCTGTCCGATGCCCCGGTTTCCATGTATGTCGGTGAAATTCCGGTGTTCTCTGTCATCAAGATGACGGATATCGACAGGGTGGAAGTGCTGCGCGGCCCTCAGGGCACCCTGTACGGTTCGGGTTCGGTGGGAGGCACCGTGAAGTTCCATTTCAACAAGCCGGACCTGGAAAATCAGGTATTTGAAGCTTCCGGACGGTTTGGCGGCAACAGCCATTCGGATGAATTGAATTACAGCGCCGATTTTATCGGCAACTTACCGGTATCGGATAATTTTGCCATCCGCGTTTCCGCCGGTTACGAGGAACTGGGAGGCGTAACTGACGCTAACGGCAGATATGCCTTGGAAGCAAATAAAGATCCGGCTTCCACAGGCCCGGTAACCAGTGAAGTGATGGGCGAATTGCCGCCGGTGCCTGTTTTTTCCCAACCGGTTCTTGCAGACCCGAGCAACCCGGACAGTCCGGCGCTGGTTGAACCCGTCGATGATATCGATGATTTTGAGACCTGGTATATCAGGGGTTCGGCGTTATTAAAAATCAGTGAAAATGCGGAAGTGCTTGCCAGTTGGTATCACCAGGAAGATGATGGTTTCGGCGACACGGCATCCGCTGTGATCAATAACGATCCGAATGACAATATGGAGTGGGAGCACAACCTGCGCAGGGGAAGTGAAGACCTGAATTATACAACCGACATCGGCGCGCTGGAGATCACTGTTGACATGGGTTTTGCGACGGTGACTTCGGCAACCGGTTACACCAACATAGACAAGGACTATACCAACGATATATCCGGTTTGTATGACCGCTTGGACGGTCTGGACTTTGGCGCTTTCACGGGCTTCGGTTCCTATGGCGGCTTTCCGCGCCTGACTACACCTAGCCCTCAGGTCCTGGATGAATTCGAGACATTCACCGAGGAAATCCGGTTGGTGACCGATACGGGCGGACGTTGGGACGTGGTGCTCGGGTTCTATTATGAAGACACCCGGCAGGATGTGGGCGGTTATGATCTCTGGCCCGGTTATTTCGAGTGGATAAATGACCCCACGACAGCGGTGGCCCAGACATACGGAACGCCTACGGTTGCTGATGCGCTGGCTGCCACCTCCAATACAGGACTCGGATATCCGTTTACCCTCTTCAGGAAAGTGGACTTTGAAGAGAAGGCGGTTTTCGGTGAAGTTACCATCCGATTGACCGATAAGTGGCAGGTAACCGGTGGAGCGCGTGTGTTCTGGCAGGACTTCGAACAGCTATTGTTTAACCAGTTGCCTGTTTGTGGCTTATTCTGCAGCATAACCGGCGACCCGATCAACGGCACTGCTGCGGACGAAGCGACCAGCGCCGATTTCCAGGATGAAATCTTCAAGGTAAACACGTCCTATGACATCATGGAAAACCACAAGATGTATTTTACCTGGGCAGAAGGTTTCCGCCACGGTGGCGCCAATCCCTTTGCCACCACGGGCGGAGGCGCAGTGCAAGAGGATTTCGTCCTGTTTGAATCGGACAAGGCAACCAACTGGGAGGTCGGACTGAAGGGGACGCTGATGGATAACCGTATGCGTTACAGCATGGCAGGTTATTTTATTCAGTGGGATAATCCTCAGACCGATGGCTTTTTCGGTCCTTTTGCGCTGCCTGCGGTGATCAACGCAGAGGAGGCGGAAACCGTGGGTTTCGAAGTTGAAGTTACCGCAACACCGACCGATAATCTGCTGGTCACTTTCGGTTATAACTACGTGGACGCCGAGTTCAGCAAAGACGCCACCGCCTTGGCTGGATTAAGTGGCACTTACGCGACCATCGCCGATGGCGACCCGCTGCCAGGCGTGCCGGAGAGTATAGCTTCCTGGTCGATTGACTATTTCTATCCCTTGGATAACGGTTCCGAGATTCATGCCAACGTCAACGGCAATGTCCGGTCGAGTGTTACGACATTTCCGAACACAAACTTCCGTGACTACGCTAAAATCGACGGTTTTTCCATCTGGAACGCGTCGATTGAATGGCGCACCGACAAGGTAAGCATCGGCGCCTTCGTCAACAATATCGGTGATGAAGTGGCGGTTACCGGCGCTAGGATATTCCAAGCTGAATTCGATGATCGGGCCACAATCGGACGCCCAAGAAGTTTCGGGGTATTCGCCAACTATTCATTCAACTGATCCTGATGGTTCACCTGCAAGACCCCTGCCAACACCGGTTCGGCAGGGGATTTTGCATGTCTGTACATACCTGTAAGACCGATGAGTGAACCGAACGTCGTTCTGACTATCCCGCGCCCGGGGGAGATTGCGCTCAAGGAACGTCCGCATCCAAAAATTACCTCGGGCTTTGCGCTTGTAAGGGTGCGTATAGCGCCTATCTGCATCGAACACCAGATTTACCGGGACTTCACCTTTGAATGGATGGAAGACAAGGAGAATATGGGTCATGAAGGGGTTGGAGAAGTGTGCGAGGTCGCGCCGGGTTCCCGTTTCAAGGTGGGCGATCGGGTTATCATCTACCAAGGGCATCCCTGTGGCCAGTGTTATGTCTGCACCAGCGCCCTCAGCCCCACTCACTGTATGCGAGTGCCATACGAACAGATGATTGCTGGTTCCACCATCAAGGGTATCGCTGACTCTGGCGATGGTTCTGGCACACTGCAGACCTTGGGAGAAATGGGGATTGGCAGGCGCGCCATTGAGATAGAATGTGGCAGTGACGGTGGTGGTTTCGGCTTTGGCCGCTTTCGCATTGCGCCGGAACTAATGCTGCAGAAAATCCCGGACACCCTTGATTTTCGCTACGCCGCCGCTGCTAACTGCGCGTGCGGCTGTACCTACACCGGTATTGAGGAACTTGGCGTCGGACCAGGAGACTTCGTGCTGGTGGCCGGCATTGGTTTTATCGGCTTTGGAGCCATCATCAACGCCAAATTTCGGGGCGCTACCGTGATTGCGCTGGGACGTAATGAGTACCGTATGCAGCAGGCAATGCAGATGGGCGCGGATTACGTTCTCAACCCGGAACATCAGGACTGGCTGGAACAATTGCGTGAGATAACCGGTTACAAGCAGGGCGTAGACTTTGCTGCTGAGTGCTCTGGCTATCCCTATTACCAGAACAAGTGTATTGCGGCAGTGCGCCGTTATGGTGGAGTTTTCTTTTTTGGCCACGTGCCGGGCGCCGACCACAAGCTGGAAATCCATATCCTTGATGAGATCATGAACAGGCATGTGCATATTACCGGAGGCCATGATGTGCGCTGGCTGCATCGCGAAGGGCTGTTGAATATGTTGCAGGATGATTCAGTACAACAAGGTATTGACACAATGGTTACCCACGAATTCAACATGTCCGACGGCAAGGCAGCTTTCGAAGCCGCGCTCTCGAAACAGGCCGGGAAAATCTATCTTTATCCTTGGGAAGACTGCCCGCGCGCTAGCGGCTGATGTAATAGTGAAGCCGGCGCGCCAACTGAAGAAGGAACTCACCCTTAAAGAGGTGTTCACCCTCATCTTCGGTAATATTATCGGGGTGGGGTGGATCATAATCGGCGCCACCTGGATTATTGAAGGAGGCACGTTGGGCGCAATGATCGCGTTCCTGATTGCTGCAGTGGCCTTGCTGCCGGTGGCGCTTTGCTATGCGGAATTGGGCGCTATGTACCCTCTGTCCGGCGGCGAAGCCGTATATGCATACGAAGCCTTTGGCTCGCGCCTTGCATTTGCCGGCGGATGGTTTCTTGCCTTCGGTTTTGTAGCGATTGCCCTGTTCGAGTCTGTCGCAATCGGCTGGCTGGTTACTACCCTGTTACCTGTATTGAAAGGTCCGGTCGCGTATTCAGTACTGGGTTATCCAGTCACATGGGGCGCGCTTGCCATCTCTGTGGCCGGGATTATCCTGATCACCACGGTCAACTACCTGGGCGGCGCAGTTACCGGTCGGTTCCAGGACCAGATGACATGGTTGTTGCTGTTGTTCTGCGTTGCTTTTGTCATTGGCGGTATTGCCATGGGAGATGCCGCAAACCTGCAGCCTTTGTTCCGGGAAGCGGATAAAGGTGGGGCGCTTAAAGGTTTCTTCCTCGTGCTGATCACCACGCCTGCGTGGTATTCCGGCTTTAATACCATGCCGCAGGCCGTGGGTGAGGTCGCCGAACTGAAAAACCCGGTCATGTTGGCAAAGATCGTAGCTGCGACGTTCCTCGCCGGTGGGGTGTTTTATGCCAGCGTTATCCTGGCAACCTCAATTGCCGCGCCTGTTGAGGTCCTGGCAGAAGCGGATATGGGTGTCGCCAGCGCTATGGAATATGCATTTGCTTCTGCCTGGATGGGAAAAATCGTGTTGCTTGCTGGATTGCTGGGACTGCTGACCACCTGGAATGCCGTATTTTTTTGTGCAAGTCGGGTCTTGTTTGCGTTGGGCAGAGCACAGCTCATCTATCCGGCGCTGGCCGCGGTGCATCCCCGTTTCGGGTCGCCACATACTGCTGTGCTGGTTGTGGGCATTCTCTGTATAGTGGGTTGCCTGTCCGGTAGGCCGGCGCTGGTGAATGTCATAAACAGCGCCGGGCTTGGCTTCAGCCTGGTGTACCTGCTTGCCTGTTGCGTCTTCCTGCGTCTCAGACAGCGTTATCCTGAAATGAAACGGCCATACCGGATGCCCGGTTATCCATGGCTTGTAATCGCCGCAATATTTACCTGCAGTTTCATGATTGCTTCAGCGATCTATTTTACTTGGATCGAAAGGCGAACCCTGGTCCCGGTGGAGTGGCTGCTTGTATTGTTCTGGACCATACTCGGTATATTTGCCTGGCGGGGATCGGAAAAAATACGCAATAAGATCAGTGAAATGGAACGGCGCGAACTGATGCACACCCGCTGAGCTATGGCAAAATTAAGTTGAAACAGTACTAGCCCCAGATGAAAATACAATCCCTGTACAGGTGGTATGTGCTGGCGATTCTAGTTCTTGTCTATACAACCAATATCGCGGACCGTTTTATTCTCAGCATTTTAATCGAACCCATACGCGCAGAATTCGGCGTATCCGATACGGCGCTGGGATTGCTCGGCGGCTTTGCTTTTGTCGTATTTTATACCCTGATGGGCCTGCCTATTGCGCGCCTGGCTGACCGGGGCAATCGACGTAACATTATTGCCCTGTCTGTAGGCATTTATTCCATAATGACCGCGCTTTGCGGCGCCGCACAAGGGTTTTTCCACCTGTTACTGGCTCGCATTGGTGTGGGTGTGGGAGAAGCGGGAAGTTCACCGCCATCACACTCGCTGGTAGCAGACCTGTTTCACATCTCTGAGCGTACGTTTGCTCTGGCTGTCCTGAGTCTCGGCGCGAGCATAGGGTTAACACTCGGGTTTTCTGGTGGCGGTTGGATTGCCGAGCATTATGGCTGGCGGTCTGCTTTTTTTGCCATGGCCATACCCGGAATGATTGTGGCTGTACTGGTGCGTCTGACCGTCAGTGAACCTGAACGGCGCATCGGCGAGACCGGAGTGGGAGAGGAGGCAAAGGGTTACAATATGCCGGGTTTGGCCGATACGTTGAAGTTCATTGCTTCGCAAAAAGCTTATGTGCATGTTGTGTTTGGCGGTGCATTGCTGAACGCGTACTTGATGGGCATGACCATATTTCTCCCGGCCGTGCTTGTGCGTTCCCATGGATTCAGTGTAAGTGAGGCTGGTCACATACTCGGGTGGGTTCTGGGAATATCCGGCTCACTGGGCTTGATTGTGGGTGGTTACCTAACGGATTATCTCGGCAGGCGGGACTTTCGCTGGCATCCTTGGCTGACTGCCTGGGTAACTATAATTACCCTGCCGGGTTCCGTTGGCCTGCTGCTGCTGAACAAAGGCATTTTATTCTATGTTTGTGTTGTCATGTTTGGCATAGCCAACTCAATGTTTCTGGGTCCGTTATTTGCAATGGCACAAAACCTGGTAGCTCCAAGGATGCGGGCCCTGGCCGCAGCGCTGTTGCTGTTTATCATAAATATCATCGGCGCCGGGCTCGGCCCGCAAATTGTCGGAATCTTCAGTGACCTGTTGCGGGCATTTTCCGCACTTGGTGAAGACTCCCTGCGCTATGCATTATTACTTGGCATTGTGGTAACCGGACCCTGGAGCGTGTATCATTATTTTCGCGGCGCCCGCACCATTCAAGAGGATTACGCGCGCGCGGCGGGAACATGATGGCGGAGAAATTATGATTCTTGGCTTTGCGCACCCTGCGCTTGTTGTGCCCGATCTGGAACGCGCGCGAGAGTTTTACGAAAAGATGTTCGGTTTTCGCGTGATTGGCGAGGAAGGATGGGAGCCCGGTTCCGTATCGGAAAAAGTGACCGGCGCGCCGGGTTCTGCGTGCACAGGTTATTATCTGGCCGGACACAACTGTTTCCTGGAACTGTTTCAATTTACCGCGCCGGAACAGACATCCCCTGCTCCCGGCAGTCTCCTGGCTCACGAGCCGGGCATCCGCCACCTGTCATTTTATGTTGACGACATCAGGCTGGAATACCGGCGGCTGCTGAAACTTGGCGGGCAGAAACTGGGTGAATTACCGGAAGATGCCGACGGCCCGACTGCCGTGTACTGCCGCGACCCGTTCGGGAATATCGTTGAACTATGCGAAATCCCCTGTCCAGAGGAAGAACCCACAAGTTTGCCTGGAATAATCAAAGCGGGTGATTTCACCGGCGAAGAGAGTTAGGGGAACTCTGAACAAGTCCATCTGGGACTAGTCAGAGCACGTAAAACAAAAATGTGATGGCCTTTCGTATGACATTTTACCGAGGTTTATGGTTTCCCCTGTTACTCATGTTTAGCGTGGCGGGAGCAGGTGACAAGTACGATGTGACGCGTGTTGTCCCACCGTATCTTGCCGAACATCGATCATATTTCAAGACCGAAACGGTACAGGCAGGCCCTTATCCCGTCTGGCTGATCAGTAATGCCGCCAACCAGATGTCCAATGCCGTATTGGTGGAAGGGGATAAGGAACTGGTGGTATTCGATACCGGTTCAAGCCACCGGCATGGCGCTGCCATATTGGCGGAAATCCGGAAAATATCCGACAAGCCCATCAGCGCTCTGGTTTATTCCCACCATCATGGTGACCACTGTACCGGCGCCGCTGCCCTGGTCGACAGAGAAGATGTAGCCGCAGGAAAGGTAAAAATTATTGCCAGAGCCAATTTCATGCAGGAATATGTGGACGAAGACTTTATGACCGGTCCGATACAGACGCTGCGTTCCGTCTACCAGTTCGGCAGCGCGCTGGAACAAGCAGACCTGAAAGATTATGTTATCGGTATCAGCGGTGGTGAGTTGCCTTCCGGGCCTGGGGCATTCATTGAGCCAAACACCTTGCTTGACGAACGCCAAACAATTTCACTGGCCGGCATCGAGTTTGAGTTTATCCCGAGCGGTGGGGAGGCGGCGACTCACATGATTGCATGGTTGCCGGAGTGGAAGATCGTTCTGAGTGGTGATGAAATATATCCGGCTTTGCCTAACCTGCACGCCCTGCGTGGGACAAAATTTCGTGATGCCCGTAACTGGATGAATGCAATCGACTTGATACGGGCGCTGCAGCCGGATTACCTAGCGCCGTCACACGGGCCGTTGCTGGGCGGGGAAGAAAAAATCCTAAGGATACTCACCGTGTACCGCGATGCCTTACAGTATCAACATGACCAGGCTATTCGTTTTATCAACAAAGGCTATACGGCCGGAGAAGTGGCTGAGAGACTGTCCGAATTGCCTGAGAGCTTGCGCCTGGTTCCTTATACCACCGAGATGTACGGCAAACTGCGACACAATATTCCAAACATCTATCATGGTTACGTGGGTTGGTTCTCCGGCGATGCCGTGGACCTGGCGCGCACCCCGCGCCGGGAACTGGCGCAGAAAATTATTGCGCTCATGGGCGGCCGGGATCGGGTCCTTGCCGAAGCGGAACGATCATTTATTCGGGGTGATGCACAATTTGCCGCCGAATTGACAACGCTGTTATTGCGGATCAATGCTGACGACGAACCCGTGCGGCAACTCAAGGCAGGAGCATTCCGGCAGTTGGGCTATCGGCAGATCAACAGTATCTGGCGTAGCTGGTACCTGACGGCTGCCCTGGAGTTGGAAGGCAAATTCGACGTAACTGCAAACTGGCGTGATTTAATGAGCAATGTGCGCGGCGTCGGCAATCTTGCCGGATTGCCGAGCATCAAGGTGCTTGAGTTGTTGCGTTACAGTGTGGCTGCGGAACATTCGGCCGATTCGGTGGTGACTCTGCGCTGGCAGATTACGGACCGTAATGAATCGCTTTACACACAGATACGGCGCGGCATCATGGATGTAAGCCGGCAATCGTATAACAAATCCGTTGATGCTCAACTGGATATACGACGAGAGCATCTAGATGCCCTGGTTGCAGGTTCGATCGATATCAATACGGCTTTAAGTCAGGATATCATTGGAGTCACCGGTTCCCGACAAAAGGCAAAGGAGTTTTTCAGTTATATTGAATCCCATGATTACGATATATCCATTTCGGCGCGTTAGGACCCCGGGGAGATTGTCTGGTGGATCTTGAGCTGCGTAATAGGAAAGCCATCGTCACAGGTGGCAGCAGGGGTATCGGGAAAGAGATTGCTCGCACACTGGGCGAGGAGGGCGCACAGGTAGCCATCTGTGGCAGGAATGAGAAATCACTTGCGGATACCCTGGGGGAATTCGATGCGGAAGGATTGAATATAACAGGTAAACCAGTAGACGTGGGTAGCCGGTCTGATTATATCGCCTGGCTTGAATGGGCGGTAGAGAGTATGGGCGGACTTGATATCTTTGTGCATAATGTCACCAGCGGCGTGGAGAGTGGTGAGCTAATAGATTGGGAGTATGCTCACCGTGTTGATATGATGGGCGCGGTTATTGGTTGTGAAACCTTGCAACCGGTACTGGAAAATTCTCCTGCAGCATCCATCATCTTTATTTCCAGTGTTTCAGCGCTGGTGATCCGTACAGGCAACAAAGATGAACACGCCTATGGCGCGGTCAAGGCCGGCTTGATCCAGTATGCCGGGCAATTATCCAGAATGCTGGGACGGAAAGGCATCCGCGTGAATGTGGTATCGCCCGGCGCGATTGATTTTCCCGGCAGTCCATGGGATCTGGTCAGGCAATCGGATCCGGCCTATCATGCTGCCGTCTCAAAGGCATCTGCCATAGGTCGTATGGGCACGCCGCAAGAGGTTGCCTGGGCTGTGTCCATGTTGGCAAGCCCCCGGGCCAGCCTTATTACCGGCGCCAACCTGCTTGTTGACGGCGGCTCACATCCGCATGTGGATTTTTAGGAGCCTCTGAGGACTTAATCTGAGCTTCCATAACTCTCGCACGCATCCATCCGGATATATAAATGCCGACCGTCACACGCTCTGAATTCGATCGCTGGCAGATTATTAGCGCCGCTTGTCTGATATCGGCTACCGGCGCTATCTTTTATAATATCCTGCCGATATTCGTCGGCGCTATGCAGGATACTTTTCAACTCGATCATGCCCGGACAGGTTTTATCCCCTCAGTTTTCTACACCGGGTTCGGTTTAATTTCAGCCTCGGCCTACTTCTGGATCCGCCGTGTCAACTGGAAGAAATTGGCGCTTGCCTGTATCCCCGCTACGTTGCTTTCCTTGTTACTGCTGGTTCAGATTAATTCATATGGTGGGCTGCTGGCCGCGATTCTGCTGGCCGGCATAGGTTTTGGAATAATGTACAGTTTGGGATCGACAATAATCGGCGATACTGCGAAACCGGCCCGTTATTTCGGTATGAAGATCGGAGCAGAAGTATTTATTGGCGTTATCTTGCTGTTTTCCATACCCTCACTGGTGATGCCTCGCTGGGGCTTCACGGGGACTGTTTATGCGCTTGCCGGTTGTGTTCTTGCGTTGGGTCTCTCCTTTGCATGGATTCCGGAACAAGGCCTGAAAAAACAGATTTCAGATACGTATCATACCGACGCAATGACGTTTTCGGTCGTCCCGGTATGGTATTCACTGGCCGCGTTATTACTGTTTTTCAGTGGCATGACAGCAATTTGGACGTTTATGGAGCGTATCGCGGTAAATGCCGGCATCAACCCTTCTATAATCGGAACCATACTGGCGGTTTCTTTGCTGGCTGGCCTCGTCGGCGCGTTTTCTGCGGCGCTGATCAGTGGCCGGTTTGGCAGGTTGAAACCGATAGGCGCAGGTTTGTTCCTGTGTATTACCTCGGTGTTAATGCTGCTCCCGAAATTGACCGTGGCGACATATGCCATTGCCGTTTGTATTTTCAATAGCGCATTTCCGTTTACCATCCCCTTTTTACTGGCGTTGGTCGCAGACTATGATTTCAATGGCCGTTATATTGTGCTGACCGTTCCTGCCATCTCCCTGGGTATTGTATCCGGACCGGCGATTGCCGGATTGCTGGCGGGCAGTGTGGGTTTTATCGGTTGTGTTGTCTATTCCTGTATTGTCTTCATGTTGACGATGGCGCTTGTGATTATTGCTTTAAGGAAAGCGTCGTAATGTGAAAACAACACTCAACTCCTGTATTATAGTCAGAGCGCTGTGCGGGGATTTGCTATGAGTGATTGTTATAAGATGCCGGAACAAGGGATGTCTCATGCTGAGGCGCTATCCCGTGTTCGCGAGTTGCGTTCCGGGATGACAGAAGATCAGTCCGGTAAGCTGGCAGCGACCACTTTCCAAGGTCATGCCGATATGCAACAAGTGACGCACGACGCATTTGTGGAATTCATGGATTGGAACGGATTGTTTACGTTTCGCGAGCCGGCTGCAGCCCGGTTGGAAAACGACGTCCTGGACATATGCATGGAATTCATGAATGGTGGTCCCGGGGCGCGAGCCAACCTGACGACCGGTGGAACAGAAAGTAACTTCTGCGCTTTGCATGCCATGCGCAAGTGGGCGCGCAAAAACAAGCCTGATATCGTAAAACCTGAAATTGTAGCGCCGTACTCGACTCATGCCACTATCCACAAGACAGCAAGGTACCTGGACTTGAAAGTGGTTACTGTTCCGCAACTGCCGGATCTCAGCGCCGATGTGGACGCTATCCGCGCTGCCGTGGGCCCAAATTCCATTGGCATTGTCGGTTCAGCGCCCAACTGGCCTTACGGAAAGGTTGATCCGATCGAGGAATTAGGAGAGATTGCCCGGGACCAAGACCTTTGGTTACATGTTGATGCATGTGTCGGCGGCTATATACTTCCGTTCTTCCGGGAACTGGGTGAAGCGGCGCCCTTGTATGATTTCCGCGTGCCCGCTGTGCGTTCTATCTCAGCGGACCTGCACAAATACGCTTATGCGCCTAAACCCTTGTCTTCCATCCACTGGCGTTCCCGAGAAGAACAATCTTTTCATTATATGCCGGTTGCCGAATGGCCTTGCGGTATGTACCTGTCACAGAGTTTTGTCGGCAGCCGTACTCTTGGTCCGGTCGCGGGTATCTGGGCTCTTATGCACTACTGGGGCAGGTCCGGTTATCGGGAGAATGCCAGGCGGATACTTGGAATTAAACAGGCAATAGTAGACAGGTGTGACACTATCGAAGGAATTTATACCTGGCAGACGGATGGACCATTACTTATGATCGCTTCCGATGAATTCGATATCCGTTTACTTACGGGCGCTATGGAACAACGCCAGTGGTATTTCCTCGGCGTTCAGGACCCACCTGCAATTCATCTGACCCTTGATGTGCTGACGGATGAGTCGCTGAGGAAACTATTGCGGGATCTCGAAGAAGCAACAGTTGATATCCGTTCGGGGAAGATTACCGAAGAAGGATTGTTGACCTATGCAGGAGTCGGCGCGCGAGAAACAGCGCCCAAGTGGCTGTTAAGCGCGCTAGAAATTATGGAACAGAACTCTTCCTGAACCATACTGTTTCGAGAGTTCGGTATCTGAGGCTTACCGAGTTCTATCGAGACGCATTGCCAGCGGCACAATAAGCGCCAGGGTTATCAGCAGGAATAGGGAGCCGGCCCAGCTTACCGCCGCATAGCTTCCCGGAACCAGAAATTGCGCTGTGACTGATGGGCCCAGAGACATTCCTCCCAGTTTGAAGGCAATACTGAGGATATAAAGACGGCCGGTCGGATCCAGTTCCACACAGATCAACAACAAGTACGGAACGACAAAAATATAGCTGAACTGCGTCAAGCAGACTGCTGCTACAAAGAGACTCGCTCCCTCTCCAAGTAACATGATCATGGCGATAATGAATAGGACGCAACCTGCAACCACAGGCAGCACGCGACCATATCGGGTACTCAAAACGGATGCCAGCAAGGCTCCGATAACGCTGCAAACCTGTGTGGCTGCCAGCGCAAGGCCGATAAATTCGGGAGTAAACCCAGCATGATTACCGATCCTTTCCATGTAGGCCCACAGTCCTCCTTCAGCAGCCATGTAAAACATAAAGGCGATCATGGCGATGAACAGGGGTACGACTGAAATGGAGTGAGCTGCATCCGGTTGTGGCAGAGCGACTGCGCTCTTTGGAAACCAGAACACGACAGGAAGAACGGCGCAGGCGACCAGCGCGTTAGTAATAAAAATTGCGGTTAATCCGTATACTTGAATCAGACCCGGCAGGAGCAGAAAGAACGCGATAGAAATCAATACTGTCATACCGATGCCAAAAGCGTAATAGCGATCCGGTTTTGAAGTATCGCCGATGGATACCATCGCCAGGGAATAAATAATGCCCTGACCGAATTCGGTGATGAAACGCAGCAGGCAGAGATACGCAAATGATTCGACTTGGATGCTGATAACGTTGGACAGGACGATAATAGCGATCCCGGCTATTGCCAGCGGCCGCCAGGCCCAGTAGCGGATCCAGGCCGTACAGATCACCGCGGCAACCGCGATACCTGCAAGGTCAGCGCTGGCCAGAAAACCGGCCTGTTTCTGGGTCAAACCGAGAGTATCGGCCCCGGCGCCGACTAACAATGGGAGTAATGACATGCCCACGGGCGCCAGCATGTACATCATTACACAGGCAAACAACGCCCGTGGATCGTTGATTTTAGTCATTAACTAACGGCTTCCGTATGCTCTTGTCCTGTCTCCCATTGTGTTCTCAAGTCATCTATATCGAGATTGTATTTCTGTAGACGTTGTACAAACGGTTTCCAGTGGGTTTCCAGAATCGGCACATCACTATGTTCTCGCATGCGTTTTATACCCCGTTCACCCGGAAGAAATATCTCATCCACACCAGGCAGATGCAGCGTGGATTTAACTGCTTGGAAAAATCGATCGGTGCGCGCCTTGACATCCTCGATTGGACCGAAATGTGAGGGATCAATAACTATCACACAACTGCCACCGACAGTGGTAAAGCCTTTGCGCCGGCGTTGCCATGCTTCTACACCGGTCGGCAGTTCCGGAGTAACCCGCGCCCCTGGCACGATCATGGCAGCCAGCATTTCAGTGAAGACATTGATGGCGTAAAGGCGAGGAGTTCCAAACACTGTAGGAGCGCGGGAACCACAGATTCGACCGTATCCTTCCACGGGTACGATATAAGGAGCCGGATCATCGGTCAGTTCAAACGTATCGGGATCCACCATGTATTTTCCGGACAGGCGCTGATTATTGTAGGCAGCCTCGGACCAGTTACCGTCATGGGCTTCGATACAGGCGATATCAGTGATTAATGGAAAGTCACCACCTGGTACGGAAGCGCACCACGGCGCCCCGGACAATTTGTTTTCCCTACCTCCCCAAGGCGCGACCAGCGGGGGTGAATTATTGGTAGCCATGGCAAACATATCGTGTTCCAAGGCCAGCGATGTATAGGCAAAGAAACAACCGGCGTCATTATGGTTTCTACCCATGGCTATGCTAATGCCATGTTCGCGCGCCTTATCGATGGCCTTAAGGGTGGCCATTTGCAGTGTCCAGAAACCAGTCGACGTCTTGCCGTCGTACAATACCCAAGTGGGTCCTTCATCAACAATTTCAGGAACAGCCTGCACATCCAGACAGCCGGCCTCAAGCGTGAGAAAAATAACGTCAAGAACGCCCATGCCCTGGGTCAACTTTCCGGTTCGATCACCCATGGATACCCCTCTGGCAACGGCTTCTGCATGTTCTTCCGAAGCGCCTGCGGCCTGCCACAGTTCCTTGTAGACGAACTCAAGAAAATCAGGGTTTTCGTTTCTGGTTGTCAATTTGTTCATGGTTAATCTCCCGGAAAATCAGGCTATGTCGGATGTTGCCCGCTCCAGACAGGCTCAACTCCAATGGGTTTTTCGCCGTTTGCCCGTGCGCTTTACCCTGCTTTCCGCCAGGATGCATAACATTTCAAAGCCCAAGGCGGCCGCTATGTTGGCAGAGCTTCCCTGCACATCCACCATTGGGCATAATTCAACAATATCGGCGCCGATTATGTTCAGACCGCGCAGGCCGCGAATCAGTTGCCGCACTTCCCTGCTGGTAAAACCAAATGGTTCGGGCAACTGTGTGCCCGGCAGGTAGGTGGCATCTATACCGTCGCAGTCCATACTGAGGTAGCAGGGCCGATCGCCGACGGTTTTTCTCGCTTCTGCAATCACCGCCGGAAGGCCCATCTCATCCACATCATCCATGGTTAATAGGCGCATGCCACTATCATGTGAGAACTCCCAGAATGGTGTTGCCCGCCCTCTGATTCCTATCTGTATCGTGCGTTCCGGATCTATGGCTTCATCAAGCACGGCATTTCTGAAGACAGCGCCGTCACTCAGTTCTTCACCCTGCATTTCGCCTACCATTGTATCGGCATGCGCGTCTATGTGTATCAGTCCTAAAGGTTCGTTTCTTCCGAGCGCCTTCAGAATGGGATGTGAAATCGTGTGCACGCCACCGATCGCCAGGGTGTTGATTCCGGCATCATCCAGCAAAGAGAATGTCTTGAAAATATCTTCTACGGTCTGGGCCGTATCATGAGGACGCTGAAATTCAACATCGCCATAATCGGCGATACTGCAGAGTTCGAACGGGATGGTATTCCAGTGATCGTGGACGGGGCCAAAATGTTTTGACCACTGCCGCACTGCTCGCGGGCCGAACTTGGTCCCGCCGCGATAGGGGGCGCTGACTTCCATGGGCACGCCGATACAGGCGATATCGGTTTCCTCAGGCGATTGTCTGCGAGGGGCCAGGTAAAAATCGTCAGCCGTGTATAGGGAAGATACTGCCAACGCCGGTGACCGTTCCGTAATGCAGCGTTCAAAAAATGCCCGCAGTTCCGGGTCGCGGTGATGAGTGAACGGACGGTCTGCCAGTTGCCTGTAGTACTCGAGTTTTTTCGGGTCAAGTCCAGCCAAATTTATCTACCGAGTAAATTAAAGGCCCTGTGCCAGCCCGCCGGCAACGGGCAGAGCAATGCCTGTGATATAACTGGAAGTTGGGCTCGCCAGCCAGGCTACCGCTTCGGCAACTTCCTCCGGTTCGGCCGGCCGCTTCATAGCGATAGCTTCATCTTCCAGTCTTTCCGCATGTTCCGGGCTGATCCCATGTTTTTCAGCAATTCTTGAGATTGCATTCTGTCGCAATGCAGTGTTAACCACGCCGGGGCAAATTGCGTTACAACGAATACCCATGTCCGCGTATTCCAGAGCAATGGCCTTGGTCAAGCCGATGACAGCAAACTTGGTCGCAGTGTAACTCGCAGGTATCGCGTCAAGCGCGCCAAGACCACATATCGACGCATTGTTGATAATTACACCGCTGCGCTGATCAATCATGTGCGGCAGCACCGCGCGGCAGAACGCCGCGGTTCCCCTGACATTGACCTGATAAGCAAGGTCCCAGTCCAAATCTTCAATATCAGCAAACTTTGTTGCTGTAGCGGATACACCAGCGTTATTGATCATTGCGTCCACATGCCCGAACCGGTCAAGAACCTGTTTTACAGTTGAAAACACGTCAGCGCTATTGATGTTGTTACATTCCAGTGCAACCGTCTGCGCGCCGGTCTCCCGTATCTCATCGGCAACTTCTCCAAGCCCTGTTTTACCAGGCATATCGGTGATAGCAATATTATATCCGTCGGCTGCGAGTCGCAGCGCTATCGAACGGCCAATTCCCATATTTGATCCGGCGCCTGTAATTATTGCAAGCTTTTTCCGGGAAATTGCATCAGGCACTGGTCGATATCCAAACGCTAACAAGCGGCGCGCAAGCCTGGTTTGTTTACCAAGCTGATAGGGTGTAACTTATGAAGTTCTTTGTTGTTATAACCCACCAATATATAGTAGCATAAGGCCGCAGAGATATACACATGAGCAGCAGAATTTCAGACAAGTCTTGGAAAGAGTTCAGCGGCGCGGATTTTATCGATGACCTAAAGGGTAGGGATGTCGAACGCGCCTTAAGCTGGCTTGCCGATGATTTCGTCTGGCATGTCCCTGGCGCCAAGGAGTTTGGCGGCGGCGCCTATTACGGCGCGGAGGGGTTGAAACAATTTGCCGCGCTGTCAAAACGGTTTTTTCCTGAATCGTTGAAACGGGTATGGCAACGTGAATGGCATGCACCCGGGGCAACGATCCTGGAAGCAACTCTGGAAGGGCCAGCGGCAACAGGGCTTCTGTATCGTAATGACTACGTGTTCCTGTTCGTCCACAACACTGAGGGCAGGATTATGGAAGTCAGGGAATACCAGGATATTGAACCCTTACGCGCCGTTATGTAGCCTTTAGCAGGCCCTCGCGAACCAATTCACCAGCTACCTTATCCACAGCTTTGCCGGTTAATTCGATGATTTGATCGATGTCCGCGGGACTGACGATCAAAGGCGGGGCAAAACCGAGAATATCCCCATGGGGCATGGCCCGAGCAATCAGTCCTTGCTCCAGGCAGGCTGCAGCAACTCGGGGGCCGACCTTCAGGGACATGTCGAAACGTTCTTTTCTTGCCTTATCCGCTACGAATTCCAGCGCGCCGAGCAGCCCCTCTCCGCGCGCTTCGCCGACCAGGGGGTGATCGGTAAAGGTTTCGCGCAGACGCTGCTGGAAGTAGACGCCGGTTTTTCTTGCATTGCCAACAATGCCTTCCTGCTCAATGATATCCAGGTTGGCAATACCTGCCGCCATTGCCAGGGCATGGGCGGAATAGGTCCAGCCATGACCGATAGGCCCGAACTGTTCGGAACCCTGCTCCAATACTTCCCAGACCTTGTCGCCGACTATCACGCCGGATAACGGCAGGTAACCGCTGGTAAGTCCTTTGGCGATCGTGATGAGGTCCGGTTCAATGCCGTAACGTTCACAGCCGAAGTCATGGCCGATGCGGCCGAAGGCAGTCACCACTTCGTCGGCAATCAGCAGAATATCGTATTTTTTCAGAACTGACTGGACGGCAGGCCAGTAACCTTCAGGCGGCGGAATAATGCCGCCGGTGCCCATTACCGGTTCGCCGATGAACGCAGCGATTGTATCCGGCCCCTCGGCGAGTATCAGTTTTTCCAGTTCCGCAGCGCAATACCATGAAAATTCCTGCTCACTCATGTCTTCCTGTGCGCCGTAATAATAATGTGGGGTAAGCGTATGTTTCACCGTGTCAACAGGCAAGTTGAAATGGTTCTGGAACACGGCCAGGCCGGTCAGGCTGCCGGTGATAATGCCGGAACCGTGATAACCGCGCAGGCGCGAGATGATCTTGTTTTTTTGCGGACGCCCGAGCACATTGTTGTAGTACCAGACCAGTTTGACCTGGGTTTCATTGGCATCGGAACCGGACATGCCGTAATAGACTTTGCTCATGCCGTCCGGAGCCATTTCGATAATTCGTTTTGACAGTTCGATAACAACCTCGCTGGAATGGCCAACGTAGGTGTGGTAGTAAGCCAGCTTTTTTGCTTGGGCATGAATCGCGTCGGCGATTTCCATGCGGCCGTAACCGACATTAACACAATACAACCCGGCAAAGGCATCCAGCAGTGTATTGCCCTTGTTATCCCGGATATGAATGCCTTTGCCGGAATCGATGATACGCGGGGTGCCCAGGACACCACTGGCATGGGCCTTCAGGTCGGTAGAGGCATGGAATACCGTCTGCCGGTCCAGTTCTTCCAGGCTCAGTTTGTCGTCAAATTGTTTGGGCATATTCGGTTCACCGGTAATAAGATATCAGAACAATTATTTCATTTACTGCTTGTTTTATACAAATTATATGGGTTTGGATATGGGAACCAACAACCAGGAACACAACTAAGAACGCTTATTTCGCCGCTTCTGCTATAGACTCCTGCCGCCTGTTGTGCTATAAAACCATTCCTTGACGCAATACTGCGTTAACGGGCGGTCTGGTCAAACAGCCGTCCGTGTCTTCTTGAGGGTGATGCCCTGGAATTCCCTGTACTGAACAGCTAGCGCTGTAGAAGTACGTCCCGTTGTTTTAAATCATGTCAGCCCTGGCCGGATCAGGGCATGCTAATTTGAGAGCACAACAAACATCGCATTTTTGTTGTGCGTGCTGTGACAAATCCAGGGCGGACTTGTCAGAGCTTCACTAAATTAAACCTGGAGAAAAAAACTATGCCCGGTCGAAATTTTTTACATATACCCGGCCCGACCATCGTGCCCCAGCGCATTCGCAACGCCATGGCGATAGAACAGGAAGACATGCGCGCAGTGGATTTTCCTGAATTCACCCTGCCGCTGTTTAACGACCTGAAAAAGATATTCAAAACTGAAACGGGGCGGGCATTCATCTTTCCCTCTTCCGGCACTGGAGCCTGGGAAGCCGCCATCAGCAACACCTTGTCGCCGGGTGATAAAGTCCTGATGTCGCACTTCGGCCAGTTCAGCATGTTGTGGGTGGACATGTGCCGGCGTCACGGCCTGGACGTGAACGCCATTGAGATGGACTGGGGTGACGGCGTGCCCGTGGAGCGCTACGCAGAAATTCTGAAGGCGGACACCAACAAGGAAATCAAGGCCGTGTTCGCGACCCATAATGAGACTGCGACCGGGGTGAGAAGCGATATTCATGGTGTTCGCAAGGCCCTGGACGATGTGGATCATCCGGCCATGTTATATGTCGATGCGGTAAGCTCACTGGCCAGCCTGGACTTTCGCATGGATGAATGGGGTGTGGACCTGGCAGTCTCCGGTTCACAGAAGGGGTTCATGCTGCCCACCGGCCTTGGCATTATCGGTGTCAGTGAAAAAGCCCTGGCCGCACGCGCCGATGCAAGCCTGCCGCGCACGTATTTCTCTTTCGACGACATGATTGCGGCAAACGACAACGGTTACTTCCCCTATACCCCCAATACCATCTATCTCAGGGGCTTGCGGGAATCCATCAACATGCTGTTGGAGGAAGGGCTGGACAACGTGTTTGCCCGCCATAACCGCATGGCCGTCGCAGTGCGCAAGGCAGTGGCGGTATGGGGCCTGTCCCTGGTCGCAAAAGATGAGAAATGGTATTCCGATACGGTCAGCGCCGTGCGCGTGCCGGACGGCATCGACGGCAATGAGGTGGCGCGCCACAGCTACAAGTACTACAACGTTGCCTTGTCCATCAGCCTCGGCAAGATTGCCGGCCAGGCATTTCGTATCGGCCACCTGGGCGATTTGAATGAAGTCATGGTCCTGACCCCGCTGAATGCAGCGGAGATGTCCATGAAAGACCTGGGCATCGATATTGAACTTGGCAGCGGCGTGGCTGCCGCGCAGGAATACCTGCGCACTACCCGCCAGGCCAGGTTCTGATGAGTTTTACCCAGTACCCACCAGCGCCGGCGCGCTTGCAGCGCAGTGAACTCGCGGTGCCGGGTTCCAACCCCGATATGTTTGCAAAAGCGGCCGGCTCCGCCGCGGATTTCATCTTCCTGGACTGCGAGGACGCAGTGATTCCGGATGACAAGCCCCAGGCGAGGAAAAATATCATCGCGGCCCTGAACGAGATCGACTGGCAGGGGAAAACCATGTCGGTGCGCATCAATGGACTGGACACGCATTATATGTATCGGGATGTCGTGGATATCGTGGAACAGGCCGGCGCCAGGCTTGATACCGTGCTGATCCCCAAGGTGGGCACGGCGGCGGATGTCTACATGGTGGATTGTTTGCTGACCCAGATTGAGGAAGCAACAGGACTGAAAAACAGAATCGGCATAGAATGCCTGATTGAGACCGCGTTGGGCGGCGCTAATGTCATGTCGATCGCGCAATCCTCCCCGCGCCTCGAAGCGTTACACTTCGGGGTCGCGGACTATGCCGCGAGCATGCGGGCGCGCACCGTGAACATTGGTGGACTGAACCCGGATTACCATTGCGACGGTGCGCTGGGCGACCAGTGGCATGCGGCGCTGGTGAATATCGTCACCGCATGCCGGGCTTTCGGATTGCGCGCCATTGACGGGCCGTTCGGTGATTTCAATGACCCCGAGGGTTACGTCGCCGCGGCCAAGCGCGTGGCGGCTTTGGGTTATGAAGGCAAATGGGCGATCCATCCCAACCAGATTGCGCTGGCCAATGACATCATGTCGCCGCCGGAAGCGGAGGTAACCCGGGCGCGGCGTATACTGGAGGCCTTGCAGGAAGCCGCGCGCCAGGGCAAGGGCGCGGCACAACTGGACGGTAAGATGATCGATGCCGCATCGGAACGCATGGCGAGGAATATCGTACAGCAGGCAGAATTGATAAACAGGTAATAACATGGATGGACAGGATATACAGGATCTTATCAGGGGACACAATGATATCGGGGTCAGAGTAGGCAATTTGTCAGAAATTTTGCTCTGACCCATGTAATTGAACGAATAGTACAATCTATGAGGTAACACGAGTGGAAATTCACGAATACCAGGCCAAAGAAATCCTGTCGGATTTTGGCGTGCCAATTCCCCGCGGGGGACTGGCATACAGTCCGGAACAGGCGGTGTACCGCACCCATGAAATAGGCGGCGACGCCTGGGTGGTCAAGGCGCAGATTCACTCCGGCGGACGCGGCAAGGCCGGCGGGATTAAGTTCTGCCGGGATGACGAAGAAATATGGAACGCAGCAGACGAACTGCTCGGTCGCAGGCTGATAACCAACCAGACCGGCAACGCCGGCAAGATCATCCACAGGTTGTATGTTGAAGAGGCCAGCGACATCGCCAATGAGTATTACATCGGTTTCGTTCTGGATCGGCAGAAAGAAAGAATTTCTGTCGTTGCCTCTTCCGAGGGCGGCGTGGAGATCGAGGAAATAGCCCTGGAGAGACCGGATTCACTGATACGTGTCACGGTTGAACCGGCAGTCGGTATGCAGCCTTTCCAGGCCAGGGAAATCGCGTTCAAGCTGGGCATAGACAAGTCCCTGGTCAGCCAGGCCATTACCACGCTTTTGGGCTGTTACCGGGCGTTTCGGGACTTGGATGCGACAATGGTGGAGATCAACCCGCTGGTCGTGACCGCGGACAACCACCTGCTGGCGCTGGATGCGAAAATGGGGTTTGACGATAATGCCTTGTTCCGGCGTCCCAATATATCCGAGCTGCGCGACAAATCCCAGGAAGACCCGCGGGAAATGAAGGCGGCCGATCGCGGTCTGAGTTATGTTGGCCTGGAAGGCAATATCGGTTGTATCATCAACGGCGCCGGTCTGGCCATGGCCACGATGGACATGATCAAGCATGCCGGCGGCGAACCAGCCAACTTTCTTGATATAGGCGGCGGCGCCTCGCCGGAGCGCGTGGCAAAGGCCATTAACCTGGTCCTGGGCGACAAGAATGTCAAGGCCGTGCTGGTGAATATCTTTGCCGGTATTAACCGTTGTGACTGGGTTGCCGAGGGCATAGTCCAGGCCGTAAGCAAGATAGAAACGAATTTGCCGTTCGTTGTCCGGTTGTCGGGCACCAACGTGGAAGCAGGCAGGGAAATCCTGAAAAACAGCGGGCTGCCAATCATCATGGCGGAAACCCTGCACGAGGCCGCGGAGAAAGCCGTTACCGCGTGGCAGGACTACGAGAAAAACCGGGGTGAACTGTAATGGCGATATTGATTGACGACAATTCTAAAGTCCTGGTCCAGGGCTTTACCGGGCAGATCGGTTCGTTCCATTCGCGGGACATGATCAACTACGGAACCAACATCGTAGGTGGCGTGACCCCGGGCAAGGGTGGAACCACCCACCTGGATCGCCCGGTTTTCGACACCGTAAAGGAAGCGGTAGCCGAGACCGGCGCGGATAGCAGCATTATATTCATCCCACCGCCTTTCGCCGCCGACGGTATCATGGAGGCCGCGGATGCGGGGATAAAATACTGTGTCTGCATTACTGACGGGATTCCCGCGCATGACATGATTCGGGTAAAACGCTACATGCGGCGTTACCGGGCAGAGGACAAGATGGTGCTGACCGGGCCCAACTGCGCCGGCACCATCAGCCCCGGCAAGGCAATGCTGGGCATCATGCCTGGGCATATCTACCTGCCCGGCAGGGTGGGTGTGATAGGCCGTTCCGGTACCCTGGGATACGAGGCCGCGTCGCAGATGAAGGCCGAGGGGATTGGCGTGTCCACCAGTGTCGGTATCGGCGGCGACCCCATTAACGGCAGTTCGTTCAAGGACCACCTGGTCAGGTTTGAACAAGACCCGGAGACCGATGCCGTGGTGATGATAGGCGAGATCGGCGGCCCGCAGGAAGCCGAAGCTGCCGAGTTCTATCGGGATAACATGAAAAAGCCGGTGATCGGATACATTGCCGGGTTGACCGCGCCCAAGGGCAAACGCATGGGACACGCCGGGGCCATTATTTCCGCATTCGGCGAGAGCGCCGCTGAGAAAGTGGAAATCCTGCAGGAATGCGGCGTGACTATCGTGTCCAGGCCGTCCGAATTCGGGAATACCGTAAAATCGGCGCTGGCTTCGCTGTAATTCATGTATCGCCGTGATCAACTGAGGAAGCACAGACAATATGAATAAACCCAGAGTAATAGTCAGCCGTAAATGGCCGGAAGAAGTTGAAAGCCGGATGCAGCAACTCTTCGACGTACAGTTGAACGAAACGGACATCCCTATGACGTTTGATCAAATGCAGGCGGCGTTAAAGACCGCCGATGCGTTCTGTCCCACCGTCTCCGATAACGTCAATGCAGAAGTCCTGTCAGTGGCCGATCTGAATGTGCGGATCATCGGCAGTTATGGCGTTGGCTTCAACCATATCGACCTCGATACGGCGCGTGCGCGCGGCCTGGTGGTGACCAATACCCCTGAAGTGCTCACCGACTGCACGGCCGACCTCGCGATGACCCTGCTGCTGATGACGGCCCGACGCGCCGGTGAGGGTGAACGGCATGTGCGCAACCGGGAATGGACCGGCTGGCGCCCCACCCACATGATGGGCGCTAAGGTAACCGGCAAGACCCTGGGACTGATCGGTATGGGGAGAATAGCCAGGGCCATGGCGCACAGGGCATTTCATGGCTTCGGCATGAAGATCATCTTTACCGATCCTTATCCGCCACCTGGGGAAGTGATCAAATCGTTGCAGGCCGAAGCTCGCGACAGTGTCGAAGATGTGTTGCGGGAAGCGGACTTTGTTTCCTTGCACTGTCCCGGCGGCAAGGAAACCTATCATTTAATCAACGCTGAGCGGCTCACGCTGATGAAACCCGGCGCGTTTCTTGTGAACAGCGCGCGCGGCGATGTCATCGACCAGGACGCCCTGATTGCTGCCTTGGAACAGGGATCGATAGCCGGCGCCGGACTGGACGTATTTGAAGGTGAGCCGGCCGTTCCGGAAAAACTGTTGTCCATGGAGAATGTCGTGCTGTTCCCGCATCTTGGCAGCGCATCCAGGGAAACCCGAGTGGCCATGGGTATGCGGGTGGTGGACAACCTGCAGGCATTTTTCGACGGCAAGACACCGCGCGATCAGGTTGTGTGACATACGGGAGAAGATCATTCCCCCGTACCACTCCCGCCCCTGCTCAACGCCATACAGGGGCAGGCTGAAAAGCGGGAGTACAATCTGATACTGTGTCGCTTTGCCACCGAACCACTCCCGCGAAAGCGGGAGTCCAGTCTGATATTGTGTCGTCCGGAGGGCGACCCTTTATTCGGCAGGATTCCCATTTGCACGGGTATGCATGGGGCGCAGTCAGTCAGTAAAGTTATACAGTAAATAAAATTGTCCCTTATTTCTGAAAATGTCCGCCTTCAATTTTCCTGAACAGTCCTCGGTTGCCGAACTGGATTCGGCGGCAGCCAGTTATGCCGGCAACCTTATAGAACTGCTGGCGCAGCAGTTGCGCCAGGTCATCAGTCAGAGAAAACCGGAAATTCTCCCTGTCTTCGACGGGAAACAGACCCTCCCCAGGGATGATAACGAGTTGTTGCTGGCAGGTTTGCAGGCCTGGGGTATCTGGTTCCAACTCCTCAATATCGCCGAGGAAAACGCGGCGATGCGCCGGCGCCGGGTCACTGAGAACATGCAGGGACTGGAACATGTTCCTGGCACGTTCGCCAATGTGATCGCGCAGGCCGCGAGCATGGGACTGTCCGAACACGAAGTCCAGGCGTTGCTGAACAATATGAAAGTAACGCCGACCATTACCGCGCATCCCACCGAGGCAAAACGCGTTACCGTCCTGCAGATACACCGGCGCATCTACGTTATCCTGTATCGCCTGGAAGCCACGCGCTGGACAACCCGCGAGCGCGAGTCACTGGAAGCGCAACTGCGTAATGAAATTGACCTGCTATGGTTGACCGGTGAGTTGCGCCTGGAGAAGCCGTCGGTCTCCCAGGAGATCAGGTGGGGCCTGCATTTCTTTGAACAGACCTTGTACGAGCGCGTGCCGGAGACCCTGGAACGGCTGGACCTGGCTTTGTCCGGGCATTATCCGGGCAAGACCTTCACGGTTCCGCCGCTGTTCCGCTTCGGCACCTGGATAGGCGGGGACCGGGACGGCAACCCCTTCGTCAACAATTCCGTTACCCGCGAGGCCTTGTCATTGAACCGGCAAGCAGTGTTGCTGCAATATCGAAAGCAACTGGAACAACTGTTCCAGAATATCAGCGTCTCGATCCACGCGATAAACGCCCCTGACGTATTTCTGCAACGCCTCGACAGCATGCTGGATACCAGCGGTCTGAGAAAAAACCTGGAAAAACGCAACCCGGGAGAGATCTACCGCCAGTTTATCGCCTGCATGCAGGAAAAGATAAAGAACACCGAGAAGAAAAGTACGCTCAGCAGTTTTGTCTATGATACGGCCGATCGCTACATCCAGGATTTGAAAATCCTCGAACAAGGGTTGCAACAGGCGGACTGTGCGCAACTCGCGAGCGCGCAGGTAACGCCATTGCGGCGCCAGGCGGAGGCGTTCCGGTTCTGTACCGCGCGGCTCGATGTCAGGGAAAACTCCACGGTCATCACCGGCGCCTTGCAAGACATCTGGCGCTTGCGTAACGGACAGGAGACTCCGCCCGAACCGGATACCGACGCCTGGCTTGACTGGATACACGCGGAATTGTCGACGCCGTTCGAGCAACTGCCGCATTTTGCTTTCAAAGACCGGCAAAGCGCGACGACTTTCGGCCTGTTCCAGTTGATCGCGGAGACCCGCAATACCCTGGACCGGGAGGCCGTGGGCGGCTTCATCCTGAGCATGACCCGTTCTGTGGCGGATGTTCTGGGTGTCTACCTGCTGGCCAAGTACGCCGGCGTGTTTATCGACAGCCAGGCGGTGGAACTCTCCACGTTGCCGGTGATTCCGTTGTTCGAGACCATTGAAGACTTGCGCGCTGCCCCCCGGATCATGCAGGCCTTGTTAAAGACACCGGTCGTGCGGCGCAGCGTCAGGGAACAGGGCGGTATCCAGGAAGTCATGATCGGTTATTCGGATTCCAACAAGGACGGCGGATTTCTGACTGCCAACTACGAATTGAACCGCGCCCAGGTGGAACTGACCCGGATCGGCGAAAAGTGCAAGATTCCGATCGTGTTTTTCCACGGCAGGGGTGGCTCGGTCAGCCGCGGTGGTGGCCCCAGCGGGAACGCCATTGCCGCGCAACCCGCGGGTACAGTGAACGGTAAACTGCGGATCACCGAGCAGGGCGAAGTCGTATCCTCCAAGTACGCGAATCACGGCACTGCGCAATACGAGATGGAACTGCTCGCGGCCAGCGTCATGGAACATACGTTGAACTCCATGGACGCACAGCGGCTCAAACACCCGTCTGAATACGAGCAGGCCATGGACGCGCTGTCCAGTCTGGCATACACCGCGTATCGCGGCCTGGTCGAGGAAGTCCGCTTGGTCGATTACTATCATGCGGCAAGCCCGGTGCAGGAACTGGGCAAAATGCGCATTGGTTCGCGCCCGTCCCGGCGCTTCGGCGCCGGCACGCTTGACGACCTGCGGGCGATACCCTGGGTGTTCGCATGGACCCAGAACCGCCACCATGTGCCGACCTGGTACGGACTGGGCAGCGCGGTGGAAAACTTTGTCAAGGTCCGGGGACAGGAAGGAGTGAAACTGTTACGTGAGATGTACGCAAACTGGCGCCTGTTTGGGCTGATCATCGACGAGGTGGAAAAATCCCTGGCTTTTGTGGATGCCGAGGTGATGCGCAGCTATGCCGGTCTGCTGAATGACGCGGAAACCAGGGATAAATTTCATCTGAAGATTATCAGCGAGTACGAACTGTCCGTGGAAAAAATCCTGCTACTCACCGGCGAATCAAAACTGGCTGAACGCTTTCCCCGCTTCAGCCGCAAGCTCGATCGGCGCGGCGATATTCTCAAACAAGTCGGCCTGGCCCAGGTGGAACTGGTGAAACGCTACCGCGAACAGGACAAACAGGAAGACCTGGTCGCACTGCTGCTGTCCATCAACTGCGTCAGCGCCGGCCTGGGCTGGACCGGGTGACGCAGACAGCGCCAAAAAACCTCGGCATGACTGTCAAATTTTCCGAGGATTTGGTTCCACTAACTGACCTGAAACTGAATCCCTCTCGTGTGGTGAAACATACGGCAGCGGTGCATAGGCCTGTTTTGCTTACCAGTCGTGGCCGGGGCGTGGCCGTTGTCCAATCGCTGGGCGATTACGAGAAGGCGGAAGAGGAGCGGCAGTTCATGCGAGCGGTAGTCATCGGAATGTCGGACCTGGATGAAGGTCGGGAGGTGTCCCTTGACGATGCCAGGATAAGGTTGGGGCTGAAATAGCGTCGTACCCCAGCAGGATCGTCCGCGTCTGGCGTAGCGAACGCTTGCTGCGTCTTCCCAAAAACGGTGACGAAGGATTGTCAAAGACGTGAGAATGGATTCTCTGTAACTCATCTAAGGAGCTTCTGGGAGATTATGTCAGAGCTTCCCTAAATTGTAGCAAAACTGGTATCGCCCATGTCCGATGCAAGAGTGACAGGAAAAATAAAACAGATAAGGTTTTTCTCATAACCTCTCAAGCAAGCGTTCTGTTAAATTCAAAAAGCTGTTCAGTGTTCGGGTAAAATGGCTGATCAACAGTTCTTCCAGGACGCCACTTGCCAGGATATACGTTGTTCGCAGGTCATTGCTGCTCTTTTGTTTTACCAGCATACCCCGGCTGACCGCCAGTGAGACACGTTTTTCCCTGGTCCTGTTCGAGCCGATTCGCATACATTGACACACTTCACTTATGGTTAGTGGTTGTCCTTTCCAACAACCGAGCAGGCAGTATACGAACGGATACCAATATTCTTCGGTATGAAAGCGCTTGCTGAATGTATTGTTCCAGTCGTTGGTGTAATCTATCAGGTATTCCGACCACGGCAACAGGAATTGCTTATCCGCGTCTGGATTATCAGATGAGATTCGGTCCAGTAAGGGTTTGATGTCGGAAGCAAGCAGTTGCGCATCAACGAGAAACCGAATAGCCTGCCCCAGGCTATTACTGAAATGTTTGCGTCCACCCACCAACATTTCCATGGTCGGTTCAAGATAAGTCCTGCGTAAGTCGGTCTGTTTTTTTATCTTGATGAACATGTGTTCGGCGATGAGTTTCTTGAGTCGGTTCTCCCGGGTTTTGGATGAACCGGTCTTCATGGAATCACAGGCTTCGCTTATGCTAAGAGGGGTTTGCCGCCAGTGATAAGCCAGTGTGATCGTGAACAAGTACCAATATTCCTGAGAGAAGTAGTCCTTACCGATATCGTCAAGCCAACTTTGTCCGTACTTCTCCATAGAATTAATCCATTTCGTTAATACCTCCCGATTTAACTCGGAGGCAGCTTCGGATAGTAGGCTGGCGCCTGGCATTCTGTTCTGATAAACGATCTGTGTAATCTGCAAAGTATACTACAAGGTCAAAATTCGTGTGGTTAAAGGTTAAGGGCTGATAGATAGAATAGTTTCCGCAGTTTTTACAGGAAATATTTTCTATTGATAAGGCAGGGGACATCTCTAGAATTTTCTTACACCATTTAATTCTTAAGGAACCTCTTATTCAGTCAGAGATTCCTTAACGTCAAGATTTGAATGCATGACAACAGCTATGACTGATCACTATATCAGTGGAGAGTGAGCATGAGAAAAGTATTGAGTTCTATTTTGTCCGTCTGTGTCTTATCGGCGCCTGTCGCCTCAGAAGTAACAGCAGACGGGTTGATTGAAGAGGTGGTCGTCACCGCGCGCAAGCGTGAGGAGCGCATTATGGATACGCCACTTTCCGTCAGCGCGCTGTCCACGGCTGATCTGAACCGTTTTCAAGTTGATGACCTGGGAGATATACAGAATATTGTCCCTAACCTGAGCTTGAATATGGGTGACGCATCGAATGCGGTGATTTATATCCGCGGGGTGGGACAGAGAGATTCCCTGTCCTTTGCCGACCCGGGAGTTGGGGTGTACCTTGACGATGTGTACATGGGGCGGGCGCAGGGCTCGTTTTTGGATGTCATCGATGTTGAGCGTATTGAGGTCTTGCGCGGACCGCAGGGTACGTTATACGGACGCAACACGATCGGAGGCGCCATCAAATATGTCTCTGCAGCGCCGACAGACACTCCTTTTCTTGAACTGGAAGCAGCAGTCGGCAATTACGATGAATACAAGCTGAAAGCAACCTGGAGCGGTCCTGTTGACGATGCCGGCAACCTGCTGGCGCGCCTGTCTCTTGCCTACCTTACCCATGATGGATATAACGATAATACCTTTAGCGCGGCCGGGGATGATACTGATGGAGACAAGCAGACATTCGCAGGACGTATGCATCTGCAGTATTCACCGCACGAGGACCTGAGTTTCAACCTGACCCTGGATCACTCAGTCAACGACCCGGAGCGTTCTGTCACCCCGGCCAGGGTGACCAACGGGCCGACCCTGGTTCAGAATACGGCGGGTTTTCAGCAAACCACTGACCCCTTCAGCGTCGAGGCAAATTTCAACGATGTCGAGCAACTGAAAGTGCAAGGTATCGGTCTTACTGTGGATTATCAGGTCACGGATGCGCTGCAACTAAAATCCATTACCTCGTTCCGACAACTGGAACATGAAACACATATCGATCTTGACGGCACCGGGTTTGAGATTTTCGGTGTTTTTGTTGACCAGGACCAGGAACAGTTCAGCGAAGAATTGCAACTGTCATATGATGCCGGCGGCGCCATTAAGGCCTTGGCCGGGGTCTATTATTTTTCCGAGGATGATGTCACGCCTGACGGGATTAGCAATACCGAGCCAATCGATTTGACCGCCGGCGCCGGCCTGTTTTATTCTCCTTACGGGACGGTCAGTGAAAACGATCAGTCAGTGGAGGCGGTTGCCGTCTTTGGTGAAGTATCCTGGTTTGTCACCAGTGCGTTGGAGCTTACCGTGGGAGCGCGTTACACACATGAGTCAAAAGACCTGAAACGCAAGGCTTGCCAGGCATTTGGAGCGCTGGGGATGGTTTTGCCGGGCATAGACGATTGCAACCCAGCCGCGGGAGCTGCAAATCCGTTTGCGCTAAATATCGATTTGGATGAAGATTTCAGCAAGGTCACGCCCAAAGTGGGCATCAGCTACAACTTCAGTGAGGCGGGCTTGGCCTATTTCACTTATTCCCGAGGGTTCAAGAGCGGCGGGTTTGATGGTCGTATCGGATACAATGGCGCTAGTGATGACAGCGCAGTTACCACCCAGGCGCTGCCGTATGATCCTGAAATTGCAGACACCTTTGAAATCGGCTGGAAATCGAGTCTTGCGGACGGGAAATTGCGTCTCAGCGCCGCTGCATTCTACAATGACTACCAGGACTTGCAACTGAGCAGCTTTTCGGCAACCGCAAGCGGCGGGTTTGCGACGGTGTTCACGAATGCCGGCAAGGCTGAAAACTGGGGATTTGAAGCCGAATTACTTGCCAACCCGACGCCGAATTTTCTGGCAAGCCTCAGTATTGGTTATCTTGAGTCGGAATACGAAGAGTTTATCAATAGCGCAAACGAAGATGTCAGTGACATGTTGACTCCTATTAACTCCCCTGAATTAACGGGCAACCTGGGCGTACAATACCGCCATCCGCTGGGTTTTGCGCATTTGGTCCTGGGCGCGGATATCAGTTACCGATCCGATTATTTCGTGGACATCAATAACCTGGATGCCCTGGAACAGGATGATTTTGCGCTGGTTAACGCATCGATCGGCCTGGAGGATGAAAACGGCAAATGGCACGTGTCTTTCAGCGCAAAAAACCTGACAGATGAAGAGTATATCACCCATGGTTTTGACCTGACGGCATTTCCGGGCATAGGGCTGGCATATTTCGGACAGCCGCTTACTTACCGGTTTCAGGCACGCTACCGTTTTTTCTAAGATTCTGGTTATACAGATTATTGCTTCATGGCCTATCTGTGTATCATTGAGACGGGATGCCCATAATCTATTCTAAGGAACGCTGTTGGACGTTTTCAGTGGAAATCTGACTGATCTTGCGGGACGTCGGGCTTTGTATTCGCCGGACCGGATTGCGTTTGTCGATTTTAGACATGGCAAACGCACCGAGTACAGTTTCCGATATTTCAACGAAAGAGCGAACCGACTCGCGGCCTGGTTTAGCGCTATGGACGCTGTTCGGGGAGACCGGGTTGCAGTGTTGGCGGACAACGGCATTGAGCACTTGGAATGTTGTTTTGCCAGTTGGAAACTCGGCGTGATTCATGTGCCGCTTAACTGGCGAGCCAGCGCTGCTGAGTTGGCGCATTTTCTGCAAACCACCATGCCGAAATGCATCATTGTTCAGGAAAAATTCCAGGACTTACTCAACAGGGCCACAACAACCTGTCAATCCGCTACCTCAATGCAAATCGTCACTATCAGCGAAAACGCAGGCTGCGACTATGAAGCCATCATCTCCGGAACTGAGCAATGCCCTGCATTCCCGAGTCCGGCGAAGACAAAGCCGGAAGATACGGCCGTCATATTATTCACCGGCGGGACCACCGGGCATCCTAAAGCAGTGTGTATCAGTCACCAAAATATTGCCTGGAATACATTGAATACCACTATTCACGATATCAGGGAGGATGATCGGTGTTTAAATGTATTGCCCTTATTTCATACAGGCGGCCTCCTGGTTTATACGATACCGCTGTTTGTATTGGGCGGTACAACCGTATTATTAAGGAGTTTTGATGCGGATGAGACCTTAAACAAGCTGGAAGAGGAAAAGGTTACTGTATTCCTGTCCGTACCGACGATTTATCGTATGTTGTCGGAATGTGTCGGTTGGCAGACAGCAGAGCTGAGTAGCTTGCGATTTTGCACCTCTGGCGGCGCGACATTACCTCTGGGTTTGATCAAACGTTACGAAACCGACAAAGGAATCTGTTTCAAGCAGGGTTTCGGTATGACGGAGTTCGGGCCGGGGGTGTTCGCTTTGTCTCCTCTGGATGCGCAGCGCAAGGCTGGGTCCATAGGCAAACCGAATTTTTTTGTGCAAGCCCGGATAACCGATGCGGGTCGGGAGCGCCAGGAAAATCATGAAGGCGAGTTATTATTGAAAGGGCCGTCCTGTTGCAGCGGATATTTTACCGCTGATGGCCGGATACTCGAAGCCGTTGATGAAGATGGCTGGTTGCATACGGGTGATGTGGCGCGCCGTGATCAAGAAGGATTTTATTATATTGTCGGGCGCAAAAAAGATATGTTTATCAGTGGCGGTGAGAACGTCTATCCGTATGAGATTGAGCAGGCCGCGCTGGCTTATGCAGGAGTACGTTACTGTGCCGTGGTCGGTCTACCTGACGAACAATGGGGCGAAGCAGGCCACCTGGCGCTGGTACCGGAAGAACCTGCGACAGACTTTGACGCCGATGGAATGTTGAGCTTTCTTCAGCAGCGGCTGGCGCGTTATAAAATACCCAGGAAAGTGCATGTCCTGCCGGAATTGCCGATGACCGCTGCGGGAAAAGTCATGAAGCAGGAATTGAAACAGAAACTACAGGCGCTGCAAGCTGATGCCGATTGCCAGGATCGTTGAAACGCCGCGCATAAAATTCAAGGTCCTGACCAGCGGCGAACCGGCAGAGGAGACGGTCGTGTTTATTCATGGCAACCTGTCGTCCTCCGTCTTTTGGGAACAGACGATGTCTGCATTGCGGGATGACTTTTTCTGTATCGCGCCTGATCTTCGCGGCTTTGGCGGCACGGAGCCTTTGAAAGTGGACGCTACACTGGGTCTGGACGATATGGCAGAAGACATTCTTGCCTTGGTCGACTTTCTGAAAGTGTCCAAATTTCACCTGGTAGGACACAGTATGGGGGGCGGAGTGGTGATGAAACTGCTGCTGTTACGACCGCAGGATATCAGTAGTGTAACCCTGGTTAATACGATTTCTCCTTATGGCTATGCCGGTTCAATTGACGATAAGGGGACGCCTTGTTATGCGGACGGGTCGCCGGGAGGAGCCGGGTTTGTCAACCCTGAATTGGTACGGCGTCTGGCCATCAGAGATAGGAGCAAGGAAAATTCCCTGTCGCCACGTAACGTTCTTGAGAAATTGTATTTCAAACCCCCTTTTGTTCCGAACGATATCGATAAATTATTGGATGCTGTCCTGTCCACGCGTATCGGTGACGATTGGTATCCTGGGAACACGATGGAATCATCGTTTTGGCCTGGTCCTGCGCCAGGCGAGCGCGGCATCGTCAATGCATTTTCCCGACGTTATTTTGATGCTTCCGGCATCGTATACATTTCACCCAAGCCACCCCTGCTGTGGCTGCGCGGCGCGGATGACACGATCATTTGTGATGAAGATGAATTAAGGAATTCCGATGTAAAACAAGCAAATCGTAGGCAGGCAGCATATCCTCCACAACCTATGCTACGCCAGATTCGCGCTGTGCTTTCGGACTATCGCAGGCATGGCGGGGTTTTTATTGAGCATGTCATCAAAGCAGCCGGACATACGCCTTTTTTGGAGAAACCCGCTGAATTCAACCGGACATTCCTGAATTTTACGCGTCTCGGTTCGCGAAACCCGACTTAAGTTAGGGAACCTCTGATTAAGTCTCAGAGGTTCCTGCGATACAGGGATGTATCGCCAAATTCGATGACGATAAGTCATTGAATTTGAGAGCAAAACAAAAATCGCATTTTTGTTTTGCGTGCTCTGACAAGTCCAGGATGGACTTGTTCAGAGCTTCCTTAGAACTTTCTGAGATATCCGGGTTAAGGGCCAAGCCTGCCCTTACGTACCCGGGAACCGGTTTCAGATAGGCCGTAATGCTTGCTGAGGTAATCGAGAATATCCCATTCAGCTTCTCCCAGGTCCCATAAGCCGTGCTCGGCCTGCATCAGGCGGATGGTATCTTCCCAGCCGCTTCGGTCCATCCTGTTCTGGGTCACGAGTTTGGCCGAATGGCAGGCCGCGCAATGCACGTTGGTGAGTTCCCAACCTTTATCGATAATGAAGCCGCTGACTTCATCTAAGGGTTTGTCTTCGGCAACAGAAGCGCAGGGGGCTGCCAGCACGCAAATGATTGGCAGTATCGCGGTTAAACCACGTAGACGGCGATGCGGTGGCATGAATTGTTCAGGTATCCCTTGGGGTTCCAGCCAGGAATGACCATGGGTTGCGATATGCCACCGGCATCCACTGCCCGCGCCCAGACCTCGTAATAGCCCGCGGCGGGAAATCTTACCTGCGAGTCCCAGTGTTGCCAGGCCAGGCGGTTCGCGGGACGTTGCAATTCAGACCGGCGCCAGGTGCGTCCGAAATCGATGGAGATGTGCAATTCGGCGACTTCTGCGTTGCCTGCCCAGGCGTGACCGCGCAGCGCCAGCGGCTGTTGCAGCGGGATTGTCAGGCCGCTACGGGGGGCGGTAATCAGTGACTTGACCGGCATGGATTCGATGATGCACATGTCTTCATCAGCGACTTTTGTCCCCGGCGCGACAGGATTGCAGGGCATGCGGTAGGACTTGCCCGTCATTTTCGGGCCGTCATGCACAATGTTGCGTACTGCGATTCGAGTCAGCCACTTCCCTGAGGTCGAGCCCGGCCAGCCACCGAATACCAGGCGCAGCGGATGGCCGTTCATCGGGTGCAACGGTTCACCATTCATGCCCCAGGCTATCAGGGATTCCTCTTCCAGCGCCTTGCTGACGGGCACGCCGCGGGAGATGGGGATTTTCCCCGGTTGCCGGCTCAAGTGGACATCGGCGCCGTAATACGCGACATATACGGCATCGTCTTTGATACCGGCATCTTCCAGCACATCCCGAAGGCGCACGCCGTTCCATTGCGGACAACCCACCGCGCCCAGGGTCCACTGGTTGCCGGAAGCAGGGGGGTCAAATTCGGCCCTGCCGTTACCGCCGCATTCCAGGGTCAGTTGCAGGGTCCGGCTGAGGAATCGCCGCTTGAGCTCTGATATGCTGTAGGTCTTCGTTGTTGCGGCCGATTCGCCGTCCACGGTCAGGGTCCAGGTATCGGCATCGACGTTCTCGGGTGGAAAGCCGTTGTTTCGGATAAACAGCCGTTCCACGGGCGTGACGTCATCATTCAGCAAATGGGCCGGTGTTTCCGCATTCAGCGGACGGTCGTTCAACACCCGCAAGCCGTTTTTTCCTTCTATGACGAACGGCTCTTCCGAATCGGCGAATACCGCGGGTATCAGACCGGCAGGCATATTGTGGTGGAAAACAACGTTTGCTCCTATGATGCCGGAAAAGCCCGCCAACCCTTTGATGAAACCGCGCCGGGAGAACCTATCAGAACGTCTGCCCCATACCAGGAAATCGGCTCTTTCCGGGTCCATTCTGAACAATTCATGGATGCCAGCTTCTTTTTTCATTGCTCGTTCTCAAAGAGTCGTCATTCAAACGACATGGTATTTGAGTTAACTCCCGTCTGCGCGGGATTGGTGTGGAGAGCTTCGGGTTCCTTGGAAGCGCGGGCGTCTCGCCTGCGTGTGCCGGCCCGCCATATTCATACATGTTATCAGCGTTCATCTGCGAATTAAAATTGGCCTTTCACAAAATCGCTTACAATTGCATAATAGTATATTTTAAATCCGGGTTAAACTTCCTCAGGAGGGGAGTCAACCATGAATAATCCAAGAATGCCGTCAAATGTGCCTGATTTTGTTACCGACCACCTGAGCCGTTATATGAACAGTGGCGGCAAGGATGGACACCTGTGGGATTCTACAGGGATGGGCGATCATGGTGACATACCCACCCTGCTGTTGACTACGGTCGGGAGAAGGACCGGACAAACTATCATTACCCCGCTGATATACGGCAACGCCGGTGGAGCTTATGTGGTCGTGGCCTCAAAAGGTGGAGCGCCCATCCATCCGCACTGGTATCTGAACCTGGAGGCAAATCCGGATGTCCAGGTACAGATAATGACCGAGCGCTTCCATGCCCGAGCCAGAACGGCCGCCGGAGAAGAACGCGCTAAACTCTGGGATTTGATGATATCGGTCTACCCGACCTACACGCAGTTGCAGGGCAGGACTGAACGTGAGATCCCGGTTGTAGTCCTGGAAAAGGTATAAAGTTGCGCGCGCGACGGACCGTTAGTGCGACAACATCATGACTCGCCCGGTAAAAGCCTATATCGATACCCGGGCCTTGCGCCGCAACTATCAGCTTGCTTGCGCTCTCACGCCCGGTTCCCGCAATATGGCCGTAGTGAAAGCCAATGCTTATGGGCATGGCGCGGCAATTATCGCTCAGGCATTGGATGATCTGGCGCCTGCTTTTGCAGTGGCCGGTGTGGATGAGGCGCTTGAGTTGCGGGATGCAGGGATCAGCAAGCCTGTACTGTTGCTGGAAGGACCGTTCGCGCCGGATGAGGTAAGCATTGCGCAAGAACAGGGATTTTGGTTGATGATCTGCTGCAGAGAGCAGGTTGAGGTGATTTGCCGGGCCGATATCAGGAACCCGTTAACGGTCTGGCTCAAGATTGACTCCGGTATGCACCGGTTAGGGATCGCCGAAGATGAGTTTTGCGCCTGTCTTGCGGCGCTTTCGGCAAGCCCGAATACCTTGCCCGGTATCATACTATCCACTCATCTGGCGGATGCGCACAATGTATCCGGGCAGAAAACTCCCGCACAGGTCAGCTTTTTTCAGCGTCTGGTTTCAGGTCTGGACAATCCGCTAAGCATCGCCAATTCAGCCGGCATCCTGTGCTGGCCCGCTACTCACGGAGACTGGAATCGTCCGGGCCTCATGCTTTACGGCGCATCGCCTTTTCCACACCCCCAGGAAAATGCAGACCGGTTGGAACCGGTCATGACGCTACAATCCGCCGTGATTGCCGTACGCAAGATTGCAGCCGGCGAATCAGTCGGTTATGGCAGCCGCTGGGTTGCGCAGCGGCCTTCAGTCATTGCCACTGCCAGCGTCGGCTACGGCGATGGCTATCCCAGGAGTGCGGTTGACGGCGCTCCCGTGTTGGTGAATGGAAAAAAAGCGCGCCTTGCCGGCAGCGTGTCCATGGACATGATCACGCTTGATGTCACCGACTTGGAAGATGTAAAGATCGGCGACCCAGTTGAATTATGGGGCAAATCATTGCCTCTCGGCGATCTGGCCCGATATGCCGATGCCATCTGCCATGAACTCCTCACCCGCGTGTCTGTGCGGGTACCCAGAGTCCCGGTGTAAACAGGTTGTCTGCGCGCCTGTGTCTCCGCTTGTCTTCTTCAGAACGCATGTGTTCCGCCCGCGCTTTCAGGGGAAGCGGCATGAAAAAAGTATGCTTCTTCTCGGAGAGTTGCCATCTGGGTGTTACAAGCCTGATCCGTACTATGTATCTGTGTTAATATGTCGCTGCGGCCTGCGCCGGTCTCCCCGCGGCGCGAAGTTGTGAACCCCGTCAGGCCCGAAAGGGAGCAGCGGTAACAATGGATGCGGGCGCCGGGCCAAGAACGGCGCAGGACGTTATATCCGGGCAAGCTTCAGGAGTATGAAATGAGCTATCAAGTTCTCGCGCGCAAGTGGCGGCCGCGCCAATTCAGCGACATGGTCGGACAAGGTCACGTGCTCAAGGCGCTGGTGAATGCGCTGGATTCCGGCAGGTTGCACCATGCCTACCTGTTTGCAGGCACACGCGGGGTAGGTAAGACGACTCTCGCGCGCATTGTGGCAAAATGTCTCAACTGTGAAACCGGGCTTAGTTCCAAGCCCTGTGGTCAGTGTGACGCCTGTGTCGGGATTGATGAGGGCCGTTTTGTGGATTTAATCGAGGTCGACGCGGCTTCGCGGGCAAAAGTGGATGAGACCCGAGAGCTAATGGACAACGTTCAGTATGCGCCGACGGTTGGCAGGCACAAGGTCTATCTCATCGATGAAGCGCACATGTTTTCAAAACACAGTTTCAATGCTCTGTTGAAGACGCTTGAGGAACCTCCTGGCCATGTAAAGTTCCTGCTGGCGACCACCGAACCCAAGACGATTCCGATCACTATCCTGTCACGCTGTCTGCAGTTCAACCTTAAACGCCTGGGAGTGGAACAGATAGAGGGACAGTTGAATAAAATTCTCCAGGAGGAACATATACCTGCTGAGGATTCCTGCGCCAGGCTGATCGCCCACGCTGCTGACGGCAGTATGCGCGACGCGCTTAGCCTGCTAGATCAAGCTGTATCCTACGGCAATGGCGAGCTGGAGTCCGCTCAGGTCAGAGATATGCTGGGCACGATAGACGGCGAGGAATTGGGCTCATTGCTGACGGATATCATCGAACAGGATACTGCAGCCATGCTCGCGCGTGTTAACAGAATGGACGAGCTATCCCCTGATTACGACGGCATGCTGTGTGGCCTGTTATCCATTCTGCACGATACCGCTGTCGCACAGGTTCTGCCGGACAACTCCGATATTGTTGACGAGACCTGTCGTGATTTCGCGCGCAGGCTCGATAAGGAAGCGATTCAGCTTTATTACCAGATCGCCCTGAACGGACGCAAAGACTTGCAAATGGCGCCGGATGCAAAAACTGCATTCGAAATGACCTTGATCCGTATGCTCGCCTTTCATCCCGGGGAACCCTCTGGCGCAATGGAAAATGACAGCGGGCAGCTTGCCGGAAATACCGTGCCAACCACAGCCGCGCCACCCGCTCAGAGCAACCTCATAGAGCCGACCGTCAGTTCAGCCTCCAAGGCTGAACCAACCACAACCGCGCCATCTTTCCAGGACCATAGCCAGGGCCAACCGAGACTTGTTGACAATGACGATTGGCACAAGTTGATCGACTCCATGAAGTTGGATGGACTGACGAAGGAACTGGCCTCGCACTGTGTCCTGAAGGGGCATAAGGACTACAGGATCAGCCTGATGCTGCATCCGGATCAGGAGTACTTGGCCGCCACTCGTCAGAAGCACAAGTTGCAAGCTGAACTCAGCGCGCGTTTCGGCGCCGATCTCAGGCTGGCAGTGGAGGTGGAACAGCCTGCCGGGGAAACACCTGCGCAAAGGAAAGTCCGCAACGAGCTTGAGGCTCAACAGGCCGCCTTGGAAGCCGTTGAGAACGATCCGGACATCAAACTGTTCATGGACACGTTTGATGCGACCATTGATAAGGAATCAATCAGGCGCTTGGAGTAGCTTGTGCCCAGAGGTTCCTGACGATTATGAATACAGGAGAAGCGGATGAATAGCGGTTTTGGCGACATAATGAAACAAGCTCAGAAAATGCAGGAAAAGATGCAGCGAGTCCAGGAGGAGATAGCGGCCATGGAGATACAGGGTGAAGCAGGAGCAGGCATGGTTAAAGTGGTTATGACCGGAAGACATGACGTAAAACGGGTTGAAATAGAATCTTCCCTGCTGACCACCGACAAGGCGATGCTGGAAGACCTGGTCGCCGCCGCGGTGAATGACGCCAACAGACGGGTAGAGCGGGCTGTCCAGGACAAAATGGCGGGCGTCACTGCCGGAATGGGCTTGCCCGCGGGCTTCAAACTGCCATTCTGATATCTGCAAGCGACGCAAATGACCGCAGACTATTGTTGCGAAACGCAGAGGCTGATGAGTGGGACTCGCGCATGAAGCAAGCTGAGCCGCCCAGCTTGAGCGCCATGATTCAGGCATTGCGCTGCCTGCCTGGAATTGGGAAGAAATCTGCCCAGCGCATCAGTTACCATCTGTTGCAGCGGGATCGGGACGGCGCCAAAACCCTGGCCTCGGCATTGACGCATGCGATGGAAAACATCGGCAGTTGCGCAAGGTGCCGCAATTTTAGTGAAACCCCGATATGCGACCTGTGCCTGAGCCAGAAGCGGGATGGTTCGCTGCTTTGCATCGTAGAAAGTCCCGCGGATGTATTCGCCATGGAAGAGGCAGGCTACAACGGAAAGTATTTCGTATTGATGGGGCGCCTGTCTCCCTTGGACGGTATCGGACCTCGGGAACTGGGACTGGACAAACTATCCGCATACCTTGCCGGCTCGCCTGAGGATGGGGTCGGCGACCGGGTCAGGGAAGTGATTCTCGCCACCAATTCGACCGTGGAAGGCGAGGCGACCGCGCGCTATATCAATGAAATCGTGCGTAAATATCAGATCCACGTGACCCGTATTGCGCACGGCGTCCCACTGGGCGGCGAATTGGAATATATCGATAGCGACACGCTCTCCCATGCCCTGAGCGGGCGGCGCGAGATTGCCTGACGACCAGTACATACACACACGGCGCTGAGGCTCTTCAGGAACCTCTGATTCGATCTCCCGCTATTTCTGTTTTCTGCTATACTCAAAGTTAGCTTGGATTAGTATTTGCCTCAACAGGAGAAAATCGGATGAGTGCAAGAAATTGGGAAAAATCGGATTGGCAAAAAGCTCTGGAACATCATGAACAACTGTGTTCCGAGCGCGGTCGCACTACAGAAGTGAAATTTGAAGCTGTCGATAAGAGATTCGAAGCTGTCGATAAAAGATTCGATTCTGTAGAGAGACGGCTGGACAATATTGAAAGACTGCAACGCTTTACCTTGGGCGCTATCCTGGCTTGGCCGCCACTTCTGATCGCGGTTATGAAATTGGTCTGAACCGCTGAACGGGTGGAGGCGCCTGCCCTGCCTGTTATCTCCGCTGCTGTTATATTCTTGTTTGAGTCAGCTTTTGGCCAGGTGGGCTATCCTGATGGGGGCCGGCGGATGTGAATCATGAAACGCCGAGTACATCGGATCCGGTGTCAAGGTGTTGGCATTTTCCTTGTAGAGTTTGACCAGGGCATTGATCAGGCTGCCGACCTGGACCTGGACTTTGGCGAAGTCATCGGCTTCAAACTCATGCTTACGCGAGATGGATGAAAACACCGGCTGCAGGAAGAAGGTAAAAGCCGGCGCCACCAGTACAAACAGGGTCAGCGCCATATAGGTGGAAGGATTACTCACGCCCAGACCGGTATAGAACCAGGGTTGTTCCATCAATACGCCCAGTATCGCAAAGCCTGCAAGAAAGGTAGCCCCGAGGATTGCCAGGCGTTTTTTTATGTGGCCGCACTTGAAATGACCCAGTTCGTGGGCCAGCACCGCTTCTATCTCGTCGTAAGACAACTCGTCAATCAGGGTATCGAAAAAAACGATGCGCTTGTTCGCTCCGAGGCCGGTAAAATAGGCGTTACCATGGGTGGAGCGGGTCGAGCCGTCCATGACGAAGATACCGTTGCTGGTAAACCCGTTCCGGTCCAGTAACGCGGCGATGCGGGTAGCGAGTTCGGTATTGTCCAGGGGCCTGAATTGATTGAATAACGGCGCGATGAACGCCGGGTAGGCCCACACCATGACCAGGTTGAAACCCAGCCAGGTAAGCCAGACATACAGCCACCACCAGGCGCCTGAGTTGTCCATGAACCATAACACCAGTATGATCAGCGGCGCGCCTATGACAAGCGCGATGCTTGTATTTTTCAGCAGGTCCGAAATGAACAGCTTTAGCGTCATCTTGTTGAAACCGAAACGCTGTTCCAGGTTGAAGGTACGGTACAGAGAGAACGGCAAGTCCAGTAGCGACGAGATTAATATCACTGCCAGGATGAAAGTGGTCCCTGCCCACAAGCCGGGCAGGTTGTACGTGCGAATAACGGAATCAAGCAGGTCCAGGCCCCCGCCCAGGGTCCAGATCAACAGCAGCAGCGAAGACACGCACAGTTCGGTCAGCCTGGCGCGGGTTTTCGCGCAGGTGTAATCGGCTGCCTTGCGATGAGCGTCAAGGGGAATCCTGTCTTCGAAGTCCTCCGGTACCGCCTCCCGGTTCGCAGAGATATGGCGGACATGACGGGCGCTAAGGCGCCATTGCAGAACAATGCCGGCGATCAATGCTATGATAAGCGCATAACTCAAACCATTCATAAGTCATATTTTAACCGAAATGGCGCATTCGGAAAACAACCTTATCTGGATCGATCTCGAAATGACCGGTTTAAACCCGGACCAGGACCATATCATCGAAATCGCCACTATTATCACTGACTCCCGGTTGAACCTGCTGGCGGAAGGTCCGGTAATGGCCTTGCATCAGCCTGAATCCGTCCTGGCCGGTATGGATGACTGGAACATGGACCAGCATACCCGCTCCGGGCTGTTGCAACGGGTGCGCGCCAGTGAGCATAGGGAGGCCGATGCGCAGAAGCTTACCCTGGAATTTTTGCGCGAATACGTACCGGCCGGCGTCTCTCCCATGTGCGGTAACAGCATCTGCCAGGACCGGCGCTTCCTGTACCGCCATATGCCGGAACTCGAAAAATATTTTCACTACCGCAACCTGGACGTAAGCACGGTTAAGGAACTCGTTAAACGCTGGACCGGTAACCCGGAACCGTTCGAGAAGGAATCGGCACACCTTGCCCTGAGCGATATCCGCGACTCCATTGAGGAGTTGAACCATTACCGGGAACTGTACTTTACCTGTTAGTGGCAAAGGACACAGGGATTATTTGAGCCACAGAGGACACGGAGTTCACGGGAAAAACAACGAACAATATGAAGATTACCCATAAATTGAACAGGTTCTCGATCCACTCTGTGACCTCTGTGCCCTCTGTGGCAAAGGTGATTAATGTCAGATTATGACGTCATCATCGCCGGCGGCGGCCATAACGCATTGATATGTGCCGCGCTACTGGTCAGGAACGAGCTGAAGGTACTGGTGGCCGAACGCAATGACTGGGTGGGCGGCGGCGTGATTACCCGGGAAGTCACCTTGCCCGGGTTCAAACACGACATGTTCGGTTCTTCCCATGTCTGGATCCACCTGAATCCGGATTTCAGGGCGTTGCAACCCGAACTCGAACAGCATGGGCTGAAATACATCTGGTCGGAAGATCATATAACCGGCCACCCGAACAAGTACGAAGGCCAGGGGATCATCGTTTACCGGGACGTGGACAAGACCTGTGACACCATCGCCGAATACTCCCGCGATGATGCCCGGCGCTACCGGGAGATTTACGAGGAATTCGGCGAGATCCGGGACGGAGTGGTTAAAGGCATGTTTTCCCCGCCAGCGCCCCCCAGTTATCTTTACCAGGCCATGGAAAACAGTCCGGAAGGCTTGCGGCGGTTACGCGATTACCAGTTGAGTTCGCGCCAGTTTACCCTGGAGAACTTCGAAAACGATCATGTGCGCGCGTTTATCCTGGGTTGGGCGATGGCGCCGCAGACGCTACCGGACCAGCTTGGTACAGCCGCCGGGTTCTACGTGATGATCCCAAGCATCCATTACTATGGGCAGGCCATTCCGGAAGGCGGTAGCGGGATGTTGTCGGTCGCCATGCAGCGGTATGTCGAGGCCAACGGTGGTACCGTGCTTACCAACGCGACGGTGAGAAAGTTTATCGTTGAGGATAACAGGTGTATCGGCTTTCGGCTTGAGGATGGTATCGAGATCACCGCGGAAAAAGCGGTTGTTTCTGGACTGGACCCATACCAGACCTACCTGCACGGTTTCGACGAGGGTGTGCTCACAGACAACTTTCTCGACCTGGTGCGCAGGTTCCGTTTTGGCGATGTGACCATTGTGCGCGTGCATTATGCGTTGAACGAGGCGCCAAAATTCAGGAACGGGGCAGACATGGACAACACGGCCTTCCAGCGCATCTTCGGCACGGTGGCCGATATAGACAAACAATACAACGAGATGGCCATGGGAGTGGCTCCGACTGACCCGTTTTTATGGACCGCCGCCTGGACCACGATGGACCCGACCCGGGCGCCTGCAGGCAAACATACGCTGATCATGGATACGTTTGTCCCGGTAGACCTGGCTTCCGGCGAGAACTGGGAACAAATCGGACCCGCGTATGTGCGCAATACCTTGCTCAAGCAATTGCGCAACTACACAACCAACATGGAAGATGGCAACATACTGGCCGAATACGTGGAGACGGGGCCCAGCCTGGCCCGGGCCAACCTGTGTTTTTACCGGGGCGTCACCACCGGTGGCGAACGCACCCTGGCGCAGATGGGCGCATTCCGGCCGTTTCCGAATTATGCCGATTATCGCGGTCCGATAAAGAATTTCTACATGACCGGCCCATCCTGTCATCCCGGCGGCGGTATCTGCGGCATGGGTACAATAGCCGCCAACGAAATCCTCCTGGACCTGGGTCTGAGAGAGGAGGAAGATGATTTTGAGTTTTAGTAGCCACAGATAGCCACAGAGAACACAGAGGACACAGAGTTTACAGGAAAAACAACGAATAACATGAAGATTACCCGTAAATTGAATTGGTTCTCGAGCCACTCTGTGATCTCAGTGCCCTCTGTGGCCAAAATGACCTGTTATAAAGAGAGTTTAAGTTATGTCTGAAAAAGCGGAAAGAATTGCGCCCTACACGGCGCTGGTGGTACAACCCGAGGTCACCGTCGTGAAAAAACGGGAGGATATCAAACAGAACCTGGAGCGGGTCTGTAACCTGATCCACTTCGGTGTGGGCTATTTCTGGGAGCAGCCGGTACGCCTGGTGGTGTTGCCCGAATATTTCATGCAAGGTGTCGGCACACCTGGCAAGGGTGAGAGCCGCATCAAGGACCAGATGGATAAAGTCGTGACTATCCCTGGCCCGGAAACGGAACAATTGGCAGAAATAGCCGAACAGTACGGTTTGTATATTGTCGCCGGCGGCGTCTGTGAGGAACTCCCCGAGTTCCCGGACCGCTGGTTCAACACCAACTTCATCATCGGGCCGGACGGCGATATCGTACTCAAGTACCACAAATGGCATATCCCCGCTTATATCGGCCTTGGCACCAGCCCGCATGACCTGTTCGATGAGTATTGCGAAAAGATTGGCGGCGACATCAAGGATTTGTTTCCTGTGGTGGAAACTCCCATCGGCAAACTCGGCACCATGACCTGCCATGACGGTTGCACGCCGGAAGTCTCGCGCGCCCTGGGCTATAACGGGGTGGAGGTGATCTGCCATCCCGGCGCGATACAGGAGGTGGAAGGGGTATCCGAACCCTGGGATTTCTGGATGTTCACGCGGCGCGCTCGCGCCCACGACAACATGTGTTACCTGCTGGGTTCCAACTGGGGCAAGGTCAACTACGACTATTACCCCAGGGCTTTTTGTCCCGGGAATTCATTTGCCATCGACTACACCGGTATGGTAATGCGGCACACCCCTTATCCGGAGGAGCAGGTGCTGGCGGTATCCATCGATATTGAAGCGTTACGACACCATCGTACAAAAACTATCCATAATTGCTGGGTGGACATGCGTACTGAAGGATTCCGCCAGATCTACGACAAACCCATTTATCCCCCCAATCGGTTTCCGCCCGGCAATCCGCCGCACAGCCTGTCGGAGAAGGTATCCATCTGCAAGGAGGTGTTCGACGACCTGTATGCCCGCGGCCAGTTCACACCGCCGGCCGGCTATGCGCCGGAAGACATATCGGGTCTGCTGGAACAGAGGATTGCCTATGCCCAGAAAACCGGGCGCCTGAAAAAGAGCTGACTTATGAGAGTGCGCAGCAAGCTGGCCGATGTCGAATTCAAAATCGGCGAATTTGAATACAAAAAAGACCACCTGATCATCCACAACGCGCCGGAACAGGCCATGCAGACCAGGGTCTACATCAGCCCCGACGACATTCTCAACGCGCTGGCAAAAGCCTTGTCCAACCCCAGAGTTTGGCTATATCTGTTCGGTTTTCCGTTCTTCCTGCTTCGTTACAGACGCCGTCACAGGGGGAGTTGAAAGAGTACCAGGGCTTGAGGGGGCAGCAGATAGCCGTGGTCAGAGTAAAATTCACAAATTTGTGAGTTTTACTCTGACCTCAGAATTACTATGTTACTTTACTGCCTCAATCAAATCGATATCTTTTCTAAGCATCTCATTAATTAACGCATTCACTTCAACGCCTTTTGATGCAGCCCGCTCATTGATGTAAGCCAGTATGTCATCATCCAGATAGACGGGTAGGTTTAGTTTAGCTCCGGGCCTGTAAAATTTCCCACGCTCGCCTTCGGAAAAGTCATATTCTTCTTTCATTTTGTCATTTCATATTGCTTTTGTTCAATTTGGGACGCCTTGCGCGCAGAGATGATTCGAACTGCTAAAGTTGTATCGTCAGTCTCCTGAAAAGTATGCGCAATTACAAGCAGTTGACCGTTATCAGCTTGGCCCAGAGTGATCCAACGTTCTTCGGTTTCATCATGCTCATGATCAATAATAGATAACGCCAAAGGGTCTTGAAACACTCATGTTGCCCGCGTAAAACTGATCTTATGTTTTCGGAAATTTGTTCTGGCCTTGTTGGTGTCCCATTCGAAATTATATTCCATTCCTTGAGGCTCCTTTAATGATTCTCATAAATATCTAAGTTATGTGCGCCATATTAACACAAAGTGGAAAAATGAACCGTCCCAGAGTTTGGCTATATCTGTTCGGTTTTCCGTTCTTCCTGCTTCGTTACAGACGCCGCCACAGGGGGAGTTGAAGACCCACCTCGTTAATATGCTAAACTTAATTTGTAAACAATTTCGGGGGGCGCTCAATGACAAGTTCAGCATATCGGGACCTGACTGCTGAAGAAATAACAACCTATCAGCAAGAGGGTGTGGCGCTGGCGCCGCAATGTGTCGACCCGGCCTGGGTGGAGCGCATGAGCAAAGCCATCGACCGTTTGCTTGCTCAGCCGAGCAAATGGGCGCAGGATACCAACCCTGGATCTGAACAAGCGCGGTTTCTGCATGATCGGTATCTATGGCCGACCGACAAAGACTTTCGGGATTACGTATTCCATTCCGGTGTGGCCGAACTTGCTGCCCAGGCGATGCGGTCAAATACTGCGCGTATCTATTTCGATCATGTGTTTGTCAAGGAACCGGATACGCAAGAAGAGTTTTTCTGGCACCAGGATCTACCTTATTGGCCGTTCAAAGGTAAACAAATCTGTTCCGTCTGGTTGTCTTTAACAGACACCGATCTTGCTTCGAGCGGTTTGGAATTCGTGCGCGGCTCGCAAGCATGGAACAAATGGTTTAAACCGGTGTTGCCCGACGGCGGGGAAGACACCATCCAGGCCGAGTGGATCGGTTCGAGTTCGGAAGAAGAAATACCGGATTTCAATGCGTTGAGAGATGACTACGAATTCGTGTCCTTTGAGACCAGAGCGGGAGATGCGCTGATTTTCGACACAGCCATCATCCATACGTCGCATGGCAATTTGTCCCCCACAAAACGCCGCCTTGCCCTATCCACGCGCTGGCTCGGCGATGACGCCTGCTGGGACCCGCGCCCCGGCACAGACCCAATCGTCACCCAGGAACATGTTTCCATCAGCCCCGGCGCGCCGGCCACTGACGAGAATGCTTTTCCGCTGGTATGGCAGGCCGGTAGTTAGCCCGGCTACAAATCCCGCAACAACTCGTTCAGACTCACCTTGCCGCGGGTTTTTTCGTCGACCTGTTTGACGATCACCGCGCAGTACAGGCTGTATTTGCCGTCTTTTGAGGGCAGGTTGCCGGATACCACGACCGAGCCTGGTGGGACCTTGCCATAGCTGATCTCGCCGGTCTCGCGGTTGTAGATGCGGGTGCTCTGGCCGATGTAGACACCCATGGAGATCACAGAACCCTCGCCGACCACGACGCCCTCGACAATTTCCGAACGCGCGCCGATAAAACAGTGGTCCTCGATGATGGTCGGGTTGGCCTGCAACGGTTCCAGTACTCCTCCCAGGCCGACGCCGCCGGACAGGTGCACGTTTTTGCCGACCTGGGCGCAAGAACCCACGGTCGCCCAGGTGTCCACCATGGTCCCTGAATCCACGTAGGCGCCGATATTGACGTAACTGGGCATAAGCACGACATTGGGCGCCACGTAGCTGCCATAACGCGCCATGGCCGGGGGGACTACCCGCATGCCGCCCGCCGAGAAATCGTCCTGGCCGTATCCGGCGAACTTGGGTTCCACCTTGTCGTAATACCTGGTCCAGCCCCCTTCCATCACGCGGTTGTCGTTTAATGCAAACGACAGTAACACGGCCTTTTTCAGCCACTGGTTGACCACCCACTCACCGTTTTGTTTCTCCGCCACCCGCATCTCGCCGCGGTCCAGTCCGGCAATTGCCTCGTTAACGGCATCTTTAAGTGATGTATCGGCGTTGCCCGCGTTGATGCCGGCGCGCTGTTCGAAGGCCTCGTTGATGATGTCTGAAATACTACTCATTGACTGTCAGCTCCTATTGTCTAAGGAACCTCTGAGATTAAGCCAGAGGTTCAAACGGTACAGGTATGTGCTCTGACAAGTCCAGGATGGACTTGTTCAGAGCTTCCTTAAGTAACTCACCATTATGATACAATTCGCAAACTTACTCCAACAGCAACAGGTAAAAAAGCAGGAAATGAGTCATAACGTACTGGTATTGGCGGGTGACGGAATCGGCCCGGAGATCATGACGGAAGCGGAGAAAGTCCTGGCCTGTCTGACCCGGTACCATGGCCTGGAAATTTCCATGGATCATGCGCTGGTAGGCGGCGCGGCCTATGATGACTGCGGGAGCCCGTTACCGGAGCAGACCCTGCAAAAAGCGCTGGCCTGTGACGCCGTCCTGTTCGGCGCCGTCGGCGGACCGAAATGGGATGGGTTGGCGCGTGATTTGCGGCCCGAACGCGGCGCGTTATTGCCCCTGCGCTCGGAACTGGCCCTGTTCGCCAACCTGAGGCCGGCGCTGACCTATCCGCAGCTTGTCGTAGCCTCGTCGCTGAAACCGGAACTGGTCAGCGGACTGGATATCATGATCGTGCGCGAGTTGACCGGCGGCATCTATTTCGGCCAACCCAGGGGCATTCAGACAATGCAGTCCGGGGAGCGCGAGGGCATTAACACCTTGCGTTATACGGAGACGGAAATTCGTCGTATCGCCCGCGCGGCCTTCAAGGTCGCGCTGCAGCGAAACAAGCGGCTCTGCTCGGTTGATAAGGAAAATGTGCTGGAAGCGACGGTGTTATGGCGCGAGATCGTGATTGAGGTGGCCGCGGAATACCCCGAGGTCGAATTGGAACATATGTACGTGGATAACGCCGCGATGCAACTAGTGCGCAGACCGAAGCAGTTCGACGTGATTGTCACCACCAACATGTTTGGCGATATCCTGTCTGATCTTGCCTCAATGCTCAGCGGTTCCATTGGTATGCTGCCTTCCGCGTCGCTGGACGAGAACGGCAAGGGCATGTATGAGCCGGTTCATGGCTCAGCGCCGGACATCGTCGGCAAGGGCTTGGCCAATCCCCTGGCAATGATCTTGTCGGCGGCGATGCTGCTGCGCTACTCCCTGGACCTGCCGGAACAAGCGGACAGGGTGGAAAATGCGGTGACATCGGTCCTGGAGCAGGGCCTGAGAACCGCGGATATCCACACGCCGGACACTGAAAAAGTATCCACGTCGCAGATGGGAGACGCTGTAGTCGAAGCGCTGCTGTGAATGAATAAAAAAGTCAATGTTGCAGTCGTCGGCGCGACCGGTGAAGTCGGGCAGGCCATGTTGTCAATCCTGGCGCAGCGGGATTTTCCGCTTGCCGCGCTGCATGTCGTGGCCAGCAGCCGATCGGTGGGGAAACGCATTGAATTCATGGATGAGGAACTGGTGGTCGAAGACCTGGATTCGTTCGATTTTTCCGGCATCGATATCGGCCTGTTTTCTCCCGGGGCTTCCGTATCCAACATCCATGCGCCCCGGGCCGCCGCCGCAGGGACGGTCGTCATCGACAATACGTCCCGGTTCCGGTATGACGCGGATATTCCGCTGGTCGTACCGGAGGTGAATCCGGAAGCCGTCGGGCAGTATGCCGGACGCGGCATTATTGCCAACCCGAACTGTTCCACCATCCAGATGGTAATGGCGTTGAAACCGATCTACGACGCCGCTGGCATTGAGCGCGTCAATGTCGCCACCTACCAGGCTGTCTCCGGCAAGGGCAAAAAAGCGATAGAGGAACTGGAGCAGCAGACCATTGCGCTGTTCAACGGCAAACCGGTTATCCCTACGGAGCATCCCAGGCAGATGGCGTTCAATGTCCTGCCCCAGATTGATGTGTTCCAGGACAACGGTTATACCAGGGAAGAAATGAAGATGGTATGGGAGACACATAAGATCCTCGACGACGAAACGATCCGGGTCAACCCCACCTGTGTGCGCGTGCCGGTGTTCTATGGCCACTCCGAGGCCGTGCACATCGAAACCAAGGAGAAGATCACGGTGGATGAGGCGAAAACCCTGTTGAACGATTTCCCCGGCGTCGTGGTGATAGATGAGCGGGAAGACGGCGGCTACCCGACGGCCGTAACCGAGGCTTCCGGACATGACCCGGTATTTGTCGGCCGCATCAGGGAGGATATTTCCCATCCGACGGGCATCAATTTCTGGGTGGTTTCCGACAATATCAGGAAAGGCGCCGCGCTTAACAGTATTCAAATTGCGGAAGATTTGTTAAAACATCATCTATGATCGCCCATACGGTTGGCACACGGGGAAAACCGTCGTGAGACAGATAAAATTGCCGGTATTAATCGCTTGTCTGCTGGGGTTGCTGGCGCCGGCCTGGGCATTTGCCTTGAACCTGGGCGATATCAACCTGAAATCGCAACCGGGACAGCCCGTGGAGGCGGAAATCCCGCTGACTGTCGTATCCCCCGAGGAACGGAACAGCCTTAAAGTCGGCCTGGCAGATGTGGCCGGTTTTCGTTGGGCCGGCATTGACTGGTTACCGGCGCATAACCGGTTGCAATTCGAATTGCGGCGTGCTGGCGACGGCACAGATTATATCCGAGTCCATAGCGATGAGACGATGCAGGTGTCCGCATTGCGCTTTTTGTTGAAGGTGTCTTGGTCCAAGGGACGGCTATTCCGGGAATATACCCTGGAATTCGGCAATCAGACCGGCGCCGCCGTGAGCGCGGCCGAATCTGCTCGGCAAGATGCCAGCGCAGTGGTTCAGGAGTCTCGTAAGTATCAGGTCTTGCGGCATGATACCTTGTGGGAGATTGCCCTGGAGCTGCGACCGGATACTTCCGTTTCCATCCAGCAGATGATGCTGGCTTTGCTGCGGGTCAATACGGATTCGTTCAGCTACGATAATATCAACTGGCTGAAGGCAGGCGAGACGCTGTGGATACCGAGTTACTTCGAAATGCAGACGCTGTCGAAGACTGAGGCATTAGCTGAAACGTTGGCCCAGAACAACGTCTGGCGCGAAGCGCGCGGTCTGGCCACGGTTGATGCCGGCTGGTTGGCCAGCGCCAACGTGTCTGCGCTGGACGGAGGATTGCGCCTGGCGCGGGTTGAGAGAGAAGACCTCCAGGGTTATGACGCTTCAAGGTTCGATGCGGGCGGGTCTTATGACGCACAGGCCTTGACGCTGGCCAATGAGCAGCTTGTGGAACTGTCCCAAGAGAAACTCGAACTTGAGGACAAGCTGTCCGAAGCCGAGGCGATTATTGAAGATCTGAGACGACTGGTCGAACTCAAGGATGATGAACTGGCTGCTTTGCAGAGTCAATCGCTTGACGGTCAGGCGAAGCCGGTACCCGAGCAGTTGGAACGATTGCAATCATTATTCGAGTCCATGGTCAGGCTGCTCAGGGATCATTGGGAAATTACGCTGGCCGGCATTACTGCGATGTTAATCCTGGCAGTTTGGCTGGCGCTGCGCAGAAAACCCGCTGATAACACACTGGGGCAGGCGACCCCCGCCGCCTCGATCCGACCCGATTTTGCCGGTATGGCGCGTGGCGAGCCAGCGACTTCTCACCATGAAGATGAGATTGGTGAGGACGACACAGACGCCGAGCAGTTGGATACGGCCGAGCACGCGGCTCACAACAAACTCGATCTGGCCAGGGCGTATCTCGAACTGGGCGATGATGAGAACGCACACTCCATCCTGGAGGAAGTCCTGGCGGATGGGAATGCGGCGCAAAAGGAAGAGGCCCGGCAGTTATTGGCCCGGATTGAATCCTTATGATGAAATTTGCCGCCGGTGTTGAGTATGATGGCTCTCATTACTCAGGATGGCAAATACAGAAACATTCGGAGTCGGTACAGGAACAAGTGGAAGCTGCCCTGACGGCCGTGGCCGATCATTCGGTTGCAGTAACCTGTGCCGGCAGAACGGATGCAGGCGTACATGCGCTGAACCAGGTGGTCCATTTTGAATCAGGCGCCGAACGGGATTCGCATTCCTGGGTCCTGGGCGCCAACACCCACCTGCCCGGAGATATCAGCCTGACCTGGGCAAAACCCGTCCAGGTCGACTTCCATGCCCGTTACTCGGCAACGAGTCGCATCTACAAGTATATTATCCTGAACCGGCCGGCGCGCCCGGGCCTCGGCCATGGTTATGTTACCTGGGAGTGCCGCCGCCTGGATGTTGGCAAGATGTCGGAGGCTGCGACCTCGCTGGTGGGCGAGCATGACTTTACATCGTACCGGGCGACATCCTGTCAGGCGAAATCGCCGGTGAGGAAGGTTTTGAGCCTGAGCGTCAAAAGGGAAAATGAGTACGTGGTCATCGTGGTTGAAGCCAACGCTTTTCTGCACCACATGGTGCGCAACATCGCAGGTGTGCTGATCGCCATCGGCATGGGCAAACATGAAGTAGGTTGGGAAGCCGAGGTGCTTGGCGCAAAACGCAGGGACCGCGGCGGCGTGACCGCAGCGCCGGACGGGCTTTACCTGGCAGGCGTGAATTATCCGCAAAAATATGGTATTCCCGGACAACACAGAGACAGCCATACGAACTATTATTTATGACCAGGATAAAGATCTGCGGCATAACCCGAAGTGAAGATGCCCGCGCCGCGATCGATGCCGGCGCGCATGCCCTGGGCTATGTCTTCTACCGGCCGAGCCCGCGCTATGTTGAACCCTTTGCCGCCCGGGATATCATCAGCCGGCTGCCGCCGTTTACCGCCAGTGTCGGCCTGTTCGTGGATGCGGAACGGGAATTCGTCGCCAACTTGCTGGAAACGGTCCCCCTGGATATCATTCAGTTTCACGGCAATGAAGATGCGGACTTTTGCGGCAGTTTCGGCAGGCCTTACATCAAGGCCGTAAGCATGAAACCGAACATCGATTTACCGATGGTTTGCCGCAACTACGCCAATGCCGCAGCCCTGCTGCTGGACAGTCACTCGGGAACCGCCCCCGGGGGAACGGGTGTGAGCTTTGACTGGCGTATTATCCCGCCCGGTTTATCCAGGCCCATCATCCTAGCCGGCGGGCTGACGCCGGCGAACGTGCGCCGCGCCATCCGCGCCTGTGCGCCGTATGCGGTCGATGTAAGCAGCGGGGTCGAACTTGAGAAGGGTATCAAGGATAAAACAGCCATAGTGAATTTCATACGCGAGGTAAAACAAGCCGATGACAGTGCCTGACGAAAGCGGCCATTTTGGCATTTATGGCGGCAGGTTTGTCGCTGAGACGCTGGTTGAACCCCTGCAAGAGTTGACCCGCGCGGTCGGGAACTACCTTCAGGATGAGGACTTCCTGGCAGAGTTTGACCGCGACCTGAAGACGTTCGTGGGCAGGCCCTCGCCCCTGTACCACGCGCGCAGGTGGAGTGACAGCTTGGCCGGCCCCCGGGTCTTTCTGAAGCGCGAGGATTTGAATCACACCGGCGCCCACAAGGTCAATAACACGGTGGGCCAGGCCCTGCTGGCGAAACGCATGGGAAAGACCCGGCTCATTGCGGAGACCGGCGCGGGCCAGCATGGGGTCGCCACTGCTACGGTTGCCGCCCGCCTCGGCCTTGAGTGTGTGGTGTATATGGGCGCCGAGGACATACGGCGCCAGGCCGTGAATGTTTTCCGGATGAAGCTGCTGGGAGCTGAGGTCGCAGAGGTCACTTCCGGTTCGCAGACCCTGAAAGATGCGATGAATGAAGCGATGCGGGACTGGGTCAGTAATGTCGACGATACATTCTATATTATCGGCACCGTGGCCGGGCCCCATCCCTACCCGGCGCTGGTCAGGGAGCTGCAGTCCGTTATCGGCAGGGAAGCCCGCCGGCAATGCCTGGAGACGACCGGCAGGTTGCCCGATGTGCTCGTTGCCTGCGTCGGTGGAGGATCTAATGCCATCGGGTTGTTCCACCCATTTCTGCAGGATGAGTCAGTCAGGTTGATCGGGGTGGAAGCCGGCGGCCTGGGGCTGGATACGGGCCGGCATGCGGCCCCGTTGAGCGCCGGCAAGCCTGGCGTACTGCACGGCAACAGGAGTTACCTGATGGAAGACGAACATGGACAAATCCTGCCGACCCATTCCATTTCAGCCGGACTCGATTACCCCGGCGTGGGTCCGGAGCATGCCTGGCTCAAGGATAGCGGCAGGGTGGAATACGTGTCGGTGAATGACGCAGAAGCCGTCGCCGCGTTCCACGACCTGACGCGCACGGAGGGGATCATGCCGGCGCTGGAATCCAGCCATGCGCTGGCGCAGGTGACGAAACTTGCGAGTGGTCTGGACCGGGAACAGGTGGTTATCGTCAATTTATCCGGCCGGGGCGACAAGGATATTGAAACCATCGCGACCATGGAAGGCATCACGCTTTAGGAAGCTCTGATTAAGTCAGAGCTTCCTTTAATGTAAAAGTGCTGTCCCCGGCATTCGGATTGTTGTACTCTATATTGTTTGCATACTTCAGTCCTGGCAACAGATGAGTCGCATTTCTTCCACATACCGGACACTTAAGCAGCACGAAAAAAAGGCGCTGGTTACCTTTGTCACTGCCGGGGACCCTGAACCGCAGGTCACCCCGGAAATCATGCAGGCCCTGGTGCATCACGGGGCTGATATGCTTGAACTGGGTGTGCCGTTCTCGGACCCGATGGCAGACGGGCCGGTAATTCAACGCGCCAATGAACGCGCGCTGGCACAAGGGGTTACGCTGGAAAAAGTTTTCGGGATGGTTGAACAGTTCCGCCGGGCCGACAATCATACTCCCGTGATCCTGATGGGTTATTTGAATCCGGTAGAAATCTTCGGCTACGAGAATTTTGCTGCGCGCGCCGCTGCGGCCGGCGTTGATGGTGTCATCGTCGTGGATCTGCCGCCTGAAGAGTCGGCCTCGCTGAATCGGGCATTGCGCGCCAACGGGATTGACCAGATTTTTCTTGTAACGCCCAATTCCACGGCGCCGCGCATTGAACTCATTGCCGGCGCCGCATCGGGATTTTTGTACTATGTTTCCGTTAAGGGCACTACCGGCGGGAAACAGGCTGACGCCGGGGATATGGCAGCTAAGCTTAAGCTGCTGAGAAGCAAAACCGATTTGCCGTTGGCTGCCGGTTTCGGGATAAAAGATGCGCAAACCGCGGCGCGGGTTGCGACCTATTGTGATGCCGTGGTCATCGGCAGCGCGCTGGTGGAGAGGTTGCATGCCGCAACAACGGCAGGCGATGATCTGGCTGCCGAAATCGGCTCATTCGTCGGGCCGATACGGGAATCACTGGATCACGCGGCTTAACGGCGGGAACTATGAGTTGGCTCGATAAACTGCTTCCTTCGAGGATAAAGACCAACAGCGCCAATCGGCGGTCTGTGCCGGAGGGAGTATGGACCAAATGCGACAGTTGCAATGCGACGCTTTATCGCGCGGAACTGACCCGTAACCTCGAAGTGTGTCCGAAATGCGGTCGACACATGCGCATTAGCGCCCGCGCCAGGCTGGACAGCTTTCTCGATCCCGATAATCGGGAAGAGATCGCCTCTCAGATCAAACCGATTGACAAGTTGAGATTTCGCGACAGCAAACGCTACAAGGACAGGCTGGCGGGAGCGCTTAAGGAAACCGGCGAAAATGACGCCCTGGTAGCGATACGGGGAAGGGTAAAGACGATTTCCTTGGTAGCCGCAGCATTTGAATTTGAGTTTATGGGCGGCTCCATGGGTTCGGTGGTGGGAGAGCGATTTGTGCGCGCGGTGGATGTCTGTATAGAGCGTCGTATTCCGCTCGTCTGTTTCTCTGCCAGTGGTGGCGCGCGCATGCAAGAAGCTCTGATTTCACTCTTCCAGATGGCAAAAACAAGTTCAGCTCTGGGTAAAATGCGCAGAGCCGGCTTGCCTTATATATCGACGCTGACAAACCCTACGATGGGCGGTGTGTCGGCAAGCCTCGGAACTCTGGGAGATGTCATTATTGCGGAGCCTGGCGCGTTGATCGGTTTTGCCGGCCCCCGCGTCATTGAACAAACCGTGCGCCAGACCTTGCCGGAGGAATTCCAGAAAAGCGAGTTCCTGCTGGAACACGGCAATATCGATATGATCACCCACAGACGGGACCTGCGCGATACGATTGCGTCAATCCTGTCCATACTTTGCCATGAGCCATGTCGATGAGTTCCATGCCGAAAATTTTATCCAGGCCGCGGCAGGGAGACACGCCCAGGTTCGCCTGTCTGGCTGACTGGTTGGCATGGCAAGAAAGCCTGCATTTCACTGCCATCGAGTTGGGTTTGGATCGCTGCAACAAGGTGGCGCAAAGAATGGGTCTGTTGCAGCCTGAGAGCAAGGTTATCAGCATCTCAGGCACAAACGGCAAAGGTTCCAGCGCGGCCATGCTGGATGCCATACTCAGGCGCTCCGGCTACCGGGTGGGCGCCTATACCTCGCCGCATTTAACCAGCTATAACGAACGGATATGTATTAACGGCGCGCAGGCGACGGATGAACAATTGTGCGATTCATTTGACCGGATCGACCGGGCGCGTGGAGATATTTCCCTGACTTATTTTGAATTCGGCACGCTGGCAGCTCTGGATATCTTCCGGCAGGCTCATCTGGACATTATGATACTGGAAGTCGGACTGGGCGGCCGGTTGGATGCAGTGAATATACTGGACGCCGATGTTGCCCTGGTCGTCACCATCGACTTGGACCATGAGAAATGGTTGGGATATACCCGAGAAGCCATAGGCAGAGAAAAAGCGGGAATATTCAGGCCGCGCCGGCCGGCAATCTGCTCGGACCCGCGCGCGCCGGAGTCCATTGCCGCTTGCGCCCGGGAAACAGGCGCTCTGCTGTACCAGGCCGGACGCGATTTTTCCTATGCGATCAATTCCGATAGTTGGAGCTGGAGAAATTCGGAGACGGTCTATGAAGGTTTGCCCAAGCCCGGCATCAATAATGACAGGCAGGCGCAGAACGCCGCCGGTGTGCTGATGACGTTGGAAATCCTGGCCGATGAATTTCCTGTCGGGCAGGAAACCGTTAAGGCCTGCCTGCGGGATTTTCGCCTCCCCGGCAGATTCCAGATCGTTCCGGGAGAAACGCCTTGTATACTGGATGTCGCGCATAACCCGCAGGCCGTTGCGGCATTGGTTGAGAATGTGAAGAAAATTCCCAGAGTCGGCGAAACTCGCGTCGTGATCGGCATGCTCAAAGACAAGAATCACGATGCCGTATTCAGCCGCTTGGCGGAAATTGCCGATCACTGGTATCTGGCTGAATTGCAGGAGGATCGCGCTGCGGGAATGGAGGAGCTCACACGAGCGTTGCAAAAGCGCCAAGACAGGGAGAAAATTAAACAGTTTAATACTGTTCGGGAAGCCTTGGCGGAGGCTTCGGCCTGTGCCCGCACCGGAGACCGGATAATCGTTACCGGTTCTTTCGTCACCGTCGGCGCCGCCCTTGATTGTCTGGCAGAGCGATAGCGCGGGCAGCTTTGACTTAATCCGGGTTTGCCGCGCTCACAAAATAGATGAATGGCTGATAAAGCAATATGGAGCAGAGATTGAAAGAAAGAATAACCGGCGCTATCGTGCTGGCGCTGATCGCCGTAATCCTGGCGCCGCTGATGCTGGATGACGGCCGCAACAGGGATACCGGGATTACCACCACCAACATTCCGGAACTGCCGGATGATGAATTCACGACGCGCCTGATACCTATTCCGCAACAAGATGATGTGGTTCCTGTTGAGCGGCGGGTCGATGCCGTTCGCGCACAGCCGGAGACGGATAACGGGAACGAGGTGGTAACGAATCTCACGGCCGAGCCGGAACAGGTTGCTGCCGTTGTTGACGCCGAAGTCAAGCCTGGCGAATTAACCGGATGGGTCGTGCAGGTAGGCAGTTTTTCCAGAAAAAATGCCGATAATCTCAATAATACATTGCGTGCGGCAGGTTATCCTGCATTTGTTGCAGATGAGCCGGTAAAAACTAAAGATGGTTCCCTGTTGTACCGGGTCAGGATAGGTCCGGAAGTCCTGCGTTCCGAAGCCATCAAGCTCAAGGCCGAACTTAAAAAGGAAATGGATCTGGATGGTTTTGTGCTGAACTATCCGTAACCCATGCCTGTCAACCGCCAGGGTCGGATGACAGCTTGGCGCTCCTGATCATGGAAGGCGTCGACATCGGCATCCTTGTAGTTTTGTGTCTACCCGCCATAGTGGGGTTGCTGTACGGCTTGTTGAATATCCTGTTTTCCGTTGTTGCCTGGGGCATGGCCATTCTGGTTGCCATTAAATTCAGCGGCTATTTTTCCCCCTTGCTGGGAGAGCTCCTGGAACCGGCGCTCAGGAGTGTCGTCACTTTTGCCGGGGTATTTATCATCAGCCTGGTAATTTTCACGGCATTAGGGTATTTTGTCGTGAAACTGCTCGGCAGGACAGGACTGACCGCCGCCGACAGGTTGTTGGGTTTCTTTTTCGGAATAGGACTGGGCGGGGCGATTATCACCATTCTCATTTTTCTGGCGGGTTTTACATCCATATCAAAACATGAATGGTGGCATGAAGCCGCTTTGGTCGAGCCATTCCAACGCATATGCGTATGGGGACGCCGATTTCTTCCTGAAGATATTGCCGTTTATCATCGTTATGAACCGGTCCGTGGACAGACCAGAGAGGGCAACCGACAGATTTAATCTGTTCCCTGAAAGCTAACAGTAAAACTAATGTGTGGAATTATCGGAATCGTTGCTGGATCGAATGTCAATCAGGCGCTGTTTGACGGCCTGACGATCCTGCAACACCGGGGCCAGGATGCGGCCGGTATTGTCACCAGTGATAACGCCCGGCTTTATCTCTGTAAAAACAACGGCCTGGTCAGGGATGTTTTCAACCCTCAACAAATGCTTAACCTCAAGGGCCATATGGGTATCGGACATATCCGCTATCCCACTGCCGGCTGTTCATCTTCCTCCGAAGCGCAACCGTTTTATGTCAACTCTCCTTACGGGATCGCCCTGGCTCATAACGGGAATCTTACCAACAGCGAAGAACTCAAACGTGACCTCATTATGGACGAATTGAGACATATCAATACCGAATCGGATTCCGAGGTGTTACTGAATATCCTGGCTTTTGAGTTGCAGCGGATCGGCAAGCTCAAAAAAGATCTGACGCCTGAAGATATTTTTTCCGCAGTGCGCAGGCTGCATCAACGTTGCTGCGGTGGCTATTCAGCCGTTGCGCTCATCTCAGGTGTGGGCGTGCTTGCTTTTCGCGACCGTTTCGGCATACGCCCGGTTGTCTATGGCGAGCGCGCAACCGCTCACGGGAAAGAATATGTGGTTGCCTCGGAAAGCGTGGCCATTAACGCCCTGGGTTTCAATGTCACTCGTGATGTGGCGCCGGGAGAGGCGATTTTTATCAGCGAACAGGGCGAACTGTTTTTCGAGCAGTGTGCGGACGATCCTCAACATTCACCTTGTATCTTTGAATACGTGTACCTTGCCAGGCCGGATTCCGTTATTGACAATATTTCCGTGTACAAAACCCGCTTGCGCATGGGCGAGACGCTGGCCGCGAAGATTCTACGGCTGCGTCCTGATCATGATATAGACGTAGTGATCCCCATCCCGGATACGGGGCGCACCGCGGCTTTGCCCCTGGCCTATGATCTGGGCGTAAAATACCGTGAGGGATTCATCAAGAACCGTTATATTCCGCGCACCTTCATCATGCCCGGTCAGAGCGTGAGAAAAAAGTCTGTCAGACAGAAACTAAATGCCATCGAACTGGAGTTTCGCGGGAAGAATGTGTTGCTCGTGGATGACTCCATCGTGCGCGGCACCACCTCCAGGGAAATCGTGCAAATGGCGCGAGATGCTGGCGCGGCAAAAGTGTATTTCGCCTCTGCGGCGCCGCCAGTGTTGTATCCGAATGTCTACGGCATCGACATACCGACTCCGGACGAGTTGGTTGCCCATGGCAGGAGTGAAGACGAAGTCTGCGCAGCCATCGGCGCCGACTGGTTGATCTACCAGGAGGTCGACGACCTGGTGGACGCGGCTAGTGAAGGGAATCCGAATATAAACCGGTTTGAAATGTCTGTGTTTACCGGCGAATACGTGACCGGAGACGTAACTGACGCCTATCTGGCCAACCTGTCCATACAGCGCAGCGATTCAGCCAAACAGGCCCGCTCGGTGGTGGACGATGTATTCAAAGACCTGTCTAACATGGTGTAGTCCGATACCGGATTGAAAGAGTACTAGTAGCGCCCGGCTCGGATATTACTCTTCTTTCTCGCGTTTGTTGTCCATACCGGAAAACCCGGCGGCCTGGAGAAAACTGTTCTGCATCTGTCGCCAGGCTTCCAGGTTCTGTTCCGTCATTTCGCTCATTCTGGCGGCAAGTGGATTACCCGTCACTGCCTGTTCGAAGTTTTTCTGCACGCTCTGTTGTTGAGCGCTGAACATTTCCAGGCTTTTCTGCAGGTATTCACTGAACGCGGACTGGTAGGCGTTGCCATAAAACCGGATGAGCTGGATCAGCATCGGCGTATTGAAGATGGGCTTTCCTTCGTGCTCCTGTTCCGCAATGATCTGCAATAAGACACTGCGTGTCAGGTCTTCTTCCGTTTTGACGTCTGTGACACGAAACTCGATGCCATTGAGGACCAGTTCCCTCACGTCTTCCAGGACGATATAGCTGCTTATTCCGGTGTCGTACAGGCGGCGGTTGGGATATTTTTTTATGATGCGCATAGATGCTCTCTCAGCCGGATTATCGTTCTACCGCCAGGGCAACTCCCTGCCCGCCACCGATGCACAATGTTGCCAGGCCCTTACGGGCATTCCGGCGCTGCATGGCATGGAGCAGTGTAACCAGGACCCGGCAGCCTGACGCGCCGATGGGATGTCCTAGCGCAATGGCGCCGCCATGGATATTTACCTTTTGCGTATCCCAGCCCAGGTCGTTATTGACGGAGATGGCCTGAGCGGCAAAGGCCTCGTTGGCTTCAACCAGGTCCAATTCATCGACTGTCCAGCCGGCCTTGTCCAGGCAGCGCTTGGTTGCCGGTATCGGTCCGGTTCCCATGATGGCCGGGTCGACGCCGGCGCTGGCATAAGCGCTGATACCGGCCATTGGCGGCACACCCAGTTCCTCGGCTTTTGTCCGCGACATGACGATGACCGCCGCGGCGCCGTCATTGAGGCCGGAGGCGTTGGCTGCAGTGACGGTTCCTTCTCGAGTGAAAGCAGGACGCAGTTTTGCAATCTTCTCTTCGGTGACGCCTTGTTTCGGATACTCGTCCTTATCGAATACGATGGGGTCGCCCTTGCGCTGTGGTATGCTTACCGGGACGATCTCGTCGTCAAATACACCTTCAACCTGGGCTTGTTCGGCCTTTTGCTGTGACTGCGCCGCGAAGCGATCCTGCTCCTCCCGTGAAATACTGAACTCGTTGGCGATATTTTCTGCGGTCATGCCCATGTGGTAATCATTGAAAGCATCCCAGAGACCGTCGACGATCATTGAATCCAGCATCTTCCAGTCACCCATCTTGACGCCGGCGCGGGACTTGGTCAACAGGTGCGGCGCCTGGCTCATGTTTTCCTGGCCGCCGGCAATGATAATATCCGCATCGCCACACTTGATGGCCTGGGCTGCGAGATGCACAGCTTTCAGGCCGCTGCCGCAGACCTTGTTAATCGTCATCGCAGGCGCTGAATGGGGCAGGCCGGCTTCTATAGCAGCCTGGCGCGCCGGATTCTGCCCGGCGCCCGCGCTCAGTACCTGTCCCAGGATGACTTCGTCGACCTGCGCCGGTTGCAGTCCGGTTTTTTCCAATAATGATTTAATAACCGCGGCGCCCATGCTGTGGGCTGAAATATTTGCCAGGGAACCGCCGAATGAACCGATGGGGGTGCGCGCGGCCGCGGCAATGACTGCGTCATTGGTCATGGTGTATACCTCAATATCAGGGGGTTGTTATTGATATGGTTGCAGCATTATAACCAATTCCAGTTGCGCTGCACAATGCAGAAGACTGATCCCTCCAACCCCCTGCATCGCCTTCTATATTCTCTGTCTTCCGTACTCCGTATTTCGGGAACCTCTGAAAATAAGTCAGAGCTTCCTTAGATATGCAATGGCCGCTTATCCACTGCGAGCGCCGCTTCATGCATCGCTTCAGCGAGTGTCGGATGGGCGTGGATGGTACGGGCTATATCTTCGGCGCTACCGTCGAATTCCATGGCAAGCACGGCCTCGGCTATCAGCTCGGACGCGTTCGGCGACAGGATATGAATGCCGAGTATGCGGTCGGTATCGGCGTCGCTGAGCATTTTTATCATGCCGTCGGTATCGCCTGAGGCTTGCGCGCGGCCGCTGGCCGCGAGGGGAAAGACCCCCGCATTATATTTTATCCCGGCATTTTTCAACTCGTGTTCGGCGCTGCCGACCCAGGCGATTTCAGGCCAAGTGTAGATGACCCATGGTACCAGTTCCAGGTTAATTTCGCTTTTATGGCCGGCGAGACGTTCGGCTACCATGACCCCTTCTTCAGCCGCCTTATGCGCCAGCATTGGCCCGCGCGTTACATCGCCGATTGCATAGACATTTGGCAAATTTGTGGCGCAATACTTGTCTACTTCAATGCATCCGTTGCTGGTCAGCGTCAGCCCCGCATCTTCGGCGCCCAGCCCCGCCACGTTGGGGGAGCGTCCGGTGGCTACTATCAGCTTGTCGAAAGTCAACTTTTGCTTGTTTTCGCCTTGCTCGTATGTGACGCTGACTGCGCGGTTGTTAACGCCCGTGCCGATCACACTGGAGCCAAGTTGTATATCAAGTCCCTGCTTGATAAGCAGCTTTTGCGCTGCCGCGGCAATATCCCGGTCTGCCGGCGCAAGAAATTCATCCAAAGCCTCCAGTATGGTGACCTGGGAACCCAATCTGCTCCAGACGCTACCCAGCTCCAGGCCGATTACCCCGGCGCCGATGATGCCGAGTTTCTTCGGCGCCTCCGTGAAGGAGAGCGCGCCGGTGGAATCGACAATTTTGGCGTTATCCAATGCGGCAACAGGCAGCTTGGTGGGGACGGAACCGGTGGCGATAACGATGTTTCCGGCGGAGACCTGGTAAGCCTTCGCCGTTTCCCCGTTTGCTGTCGGCGTTACTTCGACCTGGTTGTTGCCCAGGAGTTGCGCCTGCCCTTGCAGCCAGTCCACGCCGTTCTTCTTGAACAAGCCGGTTATCCCTCGGGTCAATTTCTGCACAACCTTGTCTTTCCGGCCCATCATTTTATGGATATCCATATTGATGCCGCTGACATTGATGCCGTGTTCTGCCGCTTCATGCTTGATGAAGGAATAATGATGGGATGAATCCAGCAGCGCCTTGGACGGGATACAACCTTTATTCAGACATACACCGCCCAGGGTAGGTTTGCCATTGCTGTTGAGTTCGCCGTCAATACAGGCTGTGGAAAATCCCAATTGCGCGCAGCGGATTGCGCAAATATAGCCGCCGGGACCGGCGCCGATAATTACTACGTCATAGTTTTTCATGGTCAAATTTGTAGGAGCAGTCGTGACGGGTCCTCCAGCGCTTCCTTGATCGCCACCAGGAACGATACAGCTTCCCGGCCATCAATAATGCGATGGTCATAAGACAATGCCAGGTACATCATGGGTCGAATCACTACAGCGCCATCTTCCGCTATCGGACGTTCTTCAATTTTGTGCATGCCCAGGATAGCGCTTTGCGGCGGATTGATGATTGGAGTGGATAACAGGGAACCGAATACGCCGCCGTTGGTGATGGTGAATGTTCCGCCGATCAACTCTTCCAGAGTGAGTTTCGCGTCCCGGGCTTTCTGGCCGTATGTGTTGATGGTCTTTTCAATTTCGGCGAAGCTAAGCGTATCCGCCGCGCGCAGCACGGGCACGACCAGTCCGCGTGGCGCGCTAACAGCGATGCCTATGTCAAAATGATCGTGATAGACGATATCGTCGCCGTCTACCGACGCGTTAATGATCGGGAATTTTTTCAGAGCTTCGACCGCGGCTTTGGTGAAAAAAGACATGAAACCCAGTTTGATCTTATGCGTTTTCTCAAAACTGTCCTTGTAACGATTGCGCAGATCCATGACCGGCTTCATGTCGACCTCATTGAACGTAGTCAGGATTGCGTTTTCCCGTTGCGCCGCCAGCAGGCGCTCTGCCGCGCGCCGGCGCAGACGGGTCATGGGCACGCGTTTTTCAGCGCCGCCGGCATTTGGCTTGTCGTCTGATGTCGGCGTATCGTTGCCGGGTTTTTGCGCGCGCTCACGCGCTTCTTGCGCGCTTTCGGCGCGCTGTTTATCCTGATTCAATTTTTCCAGGTAATCCAGCACATCTTTTTTGGTCAGCCTGTCTCCGCTTGCCGGTATGTCGTCGGCATCCAGCCCATGTTCGCCCAGCAGGTTTCTGACAGCAGGGCTTAACCTGGGTTTCTTTTTTTGAGGCGTTTGCTGTTGCTGTTCATCTGCGGGTTCTGTTGCGGTCAGTGTTGTTTCTCGCGGGTTTTGGGCCGCGTCTTCTACAGTTTGCGCCGCTGCCGCTACGCTTTGAGCGTCGTCTTCTGCGAGTTGCGCTGTTGTTGATGACTCTTGAACTTCGTCTTCAGTCGCGCTCGCGCTGTCAGGTGTAGTTGCAGTGGACTGCTTATCAGGCGTTGGCGTTGAAGCGGCGGCCTGAGCGTCGGTATCGATGTGCGCGATCAACTCGTTGCTAGCCACATCTGCGCCACTGTGTTTCAGGATTTTTACCAGCGTCCCGTCTTCCGGAGCCACCACCTCCAGGGTAACTTTATCCGTTTCCACATCAATCAGGGCGTCGCCAAATTTTACCGGGTCGCCCTGCTGTTTACGCCAGTCCATCAGCGTGGCTTCCGCGACGGATTCAGCCAGTATCGGCGCCCTGACTTCAACCAGCACAGTTTTCTCCGTTCACGACATTGAATAAAACAGACATCATGATTTATCTGATACCGCTTGTCTTTTGTTTATGGGTGGTCACTTCCAGTTTTTCCGGTTGTAAAGCGTCATCAATCAGCTTCTTCTGCTGCGCAAGGTGCAGGCTGAGAGAACCTACTGCAGGGGAGGCCGAATAAATACGTCCCGCATAACCGAATACATGTTGGGCGCTCAGGCAGCCTATCATGGTTCCCCGAGATTGCATGTAGTACCAGCCGCCCTGGTTTTTGGGTTCTTCCTGTACCCACACGACTTCATTGGCGTTCGGGTAGGAGTCAATCAGGCGCTTCATTTCCTTTTGTGGAAACGGGAACAACTGCTCCAGACGAATAATGGCGACGTTATCGATCTCATTCACGCGCCTGGCCTCCAACAAATCATAATATACCTTGCCACTGCAAATTAACAGGCGCGTGACTGCGTCCTTCTCTATATTATCGTCTATTTCATCGATTACAAGCTGGAAGCCGCCACGGGTAACTTTATCCAGGGTCGATGTGGAGAGCTTATGCCTGAGCAGGCTTTTCGGGCTCATCACGATCAGCGGCTTGCGATAAGGTCTGATGACCTGGCGCCGCAACAGGTGGAACATCTGCGCCGGGGTACTGGGTTGGCACACCTGCATATTTTCCCTGGCGCAAAGCTGTAAAAAACGCTCCAGCCGGGCAGATGAATGTTCCGGTCCCTGACCGTCGTAGCCGTGGGGCAGAAATACCGTGAGTCCGCAGAACCGTCCCCATTTCACTTCGCATGAACTGATGAACTGGTCAAAGACGACTTGTGCGCCGTTCGCGAAATCACCAAACTGGGCCTCCCAGATCACCAGTGCGTTGGGCTCGGAACTGCTGTAACCGTAATCAAAAGCCAGCACAGCTTCTTCCGACAGGGTCGAGTTGATGGCCAGGAATGAAGGTTGTGTCTCGCTAAGATGCTGCAACGGCAGATAGGTGTCGCCGTCATCCTGGTTGTGGACCACGGCATGACGGTGGAAAAATGTTCCGCGCCCACTATCCTGGCCTGAAATACGCACCGGGAAACCGGCGTCGAGCAAGGTGGCGTAGGCCAGGGTTTCGGCATAGCCCCAGTCCATTTCCAACTCGCCGGCGCCCATCCTCTTGCGGTTTTCGATGATCTTCGCCACCGTCGGGTGCAGGCTGAAATGCGCCGGCACAGTAGTGAAGCGTTCCGTCAGGCGGGATACCAGCAGGGGACTGACTGCCGTTTCAACACGCATGTCCCAAAGGGTGTTTCTGAATGGCTCATAGTTGATCAGAAACCTGGAATCGGCATTGCTGGATCGGGCGCCGGCAACGCTTCGGTTGGATTCCAGCGCTTCGATGTAAGCGTCATGAATTTTACTGATCTCATCATGGGTCAGGAATTCTTCTTTCACAAGCCGGTCAGAGTGTACTTCCCTGATATTCTTGTGTTGCCTGATCTTCTGATACATGATCGGCTGGGTGGCAGCCGGCTCGTCCGCTTCGCTATGGCCGTGCCGGCGGTAGCAGACCATATCGATGACCACATCTTTCTTGAATTCCATACGAAAATCCAGCGCCAATTTCGCCACATACACGACCGCGTCGGGATCGTCGCCATTGACGTGGAAGATCGGCGCCTGCACCATCTTGGCAACGTCCGTGCAATACAGAGTCGAGCGCGAATCCAATGGATCGCTGGTGGTAAAGCCAATCTGGTTATTGACTATGATATGAACAGTGCCGCCGGTGCTGTAACCACGGGTCTGGGACAGGTTGAAGGTTTCCATCACCACGCCCTGCCCGGCAAACGCGGCATCGCCATGGATGATTATCGGCAATACCTGGTTGCGGGATTTGTCATTGCGCCGGTCCTGGCGCGCGCGCACGGAGCCTTCCACCACGGGATCGATAATTTCCAGGTGAGAGGGATTGAACGCCAGGGTTAAATGTATCGCGCCGCCGGGGGTCAGAATATCCGAAGAATAGCCCAGGTGGTATTTGACATCGCCCGAACTGGTGGATTCGAAATCGAGCTCCTGCTGGCTGATGCCTTCGAATTCATCGAACAGTTCGCCGGGCAGCTTGCCGATGATGTTGATCAGCACATTCAGCCGGCCGCGGTGGGCCATGCCGATGACAGCCTCGCGCACGCCGGCTTCGCCTCCTGACTGAACGAGTTCATCCAATAGCGGGATCAGGGCTTCGCCGCCTTCCAGCGAGAAACGTTTTTGCCCGACGTATTTCCGGTGCAGGTATTCTTCCAGCGCATTGGCGGCAATCACCCGTTCCAGTATGCGTGTCCTTTTTTCCCGCGAGAACCGGTGGTGGCCTTCGGATTCCTCCAGCCGGCGCTGGATCCAGCGTTTTTGCTCTGTTTCGTTGATGTGCATGTACTCGGCGCCTATCGTCCGGCAATACGTGCTTTTGACGATGTAGAAGATTTCAGCCAGAGTCAGCTCATCGGGCGCAAACAGTGAACCGGTATTGAAAACCCGGGTCAGGTCTTCCTCCGCGAAATGGTAATACGCGGGGTCCAGTTCCGGCACTTCCGGGCGCGCATATTGTTTCAGCGGATCCAGGTCCGCTTGCTGATGCCCGCGGAAACGGTGGGCATTGATCAACTGTAGTACCGAGGACTGCTTTTTGTTATCCGTATTGATGTTGGTTGCAGATTTTGGAGATGGTTTTTTGCCGCTATCAACCGCGCGCGCCGGATTCTCAACTGGTACGCTGCCGCCACTATCGGACTGTGCGCTCTCTTGTTGCTGAGCAGCAAAATAATCGCGCCATGCAACGGACACGCTGGCAGGATCTGCAAGATACCGCTCATAAAGTTCCTCGATAAACGCGGTATTGCCGCTGTAAAAATGCGTTGTATCAATATTACTCATGGTTGCCCGAAAGTAGCGGATGATATACGTAGATCACCGTAACATGCCTAAGAAGGCTATTATAAGATATTTGCAGGCATTTGCTTGAATACTTGCGCATGGCCTGCCTTGCAGTCGCAGGCATTTCATAGTTGGCACACCGCGGCGCGGCAGGCATCTCACGCCTGGGACAGCCTGGGAGCGCGGGTGTTTCTTCCGCGTGCGGGCTAAGCCCGCCATAACCGCTTAACCCAACAGGTGTCTGATCGCGTCTCTCTCACGCTCCAGTTCAGCCCGGGTTTCGTCCATCTTCATTCTGCTGAACTCGTTGATATCCAGCCCCCGGACTATCTCGTAACCACCGCCTGCACAGGAAACAGGAAAGGAATAGACGATGCCTTCCGGAATACCGTAACAACCGTCAGCCGCTACGGCCATACTGGTCCAGTCGTTATCGGGGGAGCCGAGCGCCCAGTCCCGGGCATGATCCAGGATTGCATTGGCCGCTGACGCGGCGCTGGATGCGCCCCTGGCCTTGATAATCTCGGCCCCGCGCTGCGCCACGCCGGGAATGAATTCATTTTCGTACCAGTTTTGCTCGACCCGATCCAGGGCCGCGTCGCCGTTTATCAGGGCATGATGCAGATCCGGGTATTGTGTGGTTGAGTGGTTGCCCCAGACCGTCAGTTTGCGGATCGCGCCAACTTGGCATTGAACCCGGGCCGCGAGCATTGCCAAAGCCCTGTTGTGATCCAGGCGCATCATTGCCATGAATTGGCGCGGCGCCAGGTCGGGCGCGTTTTTCATTGCGATCAAGGCGTTGGTATTGGCCGGGTTGCCGATGGCGAGAACCTTGACGCCGCGCTGCGCATGCTCGTTCAGCGCTCTGCCCTGGGCGCTAAAGATTTCGGCGTTGCTCAACAGCAGATCAGCGCGCTCCATGCCGGGGCCGCGCGGCCGCGCGCCGACCAGGAAGGCAAAATCCACATCCCTGAACGCGACATTGGCGTCAGCGCTGGCGGTCACCCCGGCCAGTGTCGTGAACGCGCAGTCGTTCAGCTCCATCATCACGCCTTCCAGCGCCGGCAGCGCCGATGGAATTTCGAGCAGTTGCAATATCACAGGCTGGTCCTTGCCCAACAACTCGCCGGCGGCAATTCGGAATAACAAGGCATAGCCGATCTGGCCGGCTGCGCCGGTCACGGCAACACGCACAGGAGATTTCATGCCGGGTTAACCTCTCTCATCAATGGAAATATAATCACGAGTTTGCTGGCCGATATACAACTGTCTTGGACGGCTGATGCGAAAATCCTCGTCCTCCATTAACTCCATCCACTGGGCCACCCAGCCGGCGCTACGCGCCAGGGCAAACATAACGGTAAACATGGAAGTAGGGATACGCAGCGCCTGATAGATAAGCCCTGAGTAAAAGTCAACATTGGGATACAGCTTGCGTTCGATGAAATATTCATCCTCCAGCGCAATCCGTTCCAGTTTCATTGCGATTTCAAACAATTGCTGGTTGAGCTTTTCCTCCTCCAGCAAATCGTGGCAGGCTTTGCGGATGATTTTGGCCCTGGGATCATAATTCTTGTAGACGCGGTGCCCGAAACCCATCAGGCGGAACGAGTCATTCTTGTCTTTTGCTCGAGCCACGTATTTAGGCACGTTGGAGGGGCTGCCGATCTCCTCCAGCATTCTCACCACAGCTTCATTGGCGCCGCCGTGGGCCTTGCCCCATAAGGTGGTAATGCCCGCGGCAACACAGGCAAAAGGATTGGCTTCCGAACTGCCGGCAAGACGCACGGTCGAAGTGCTGGCATTCTGTTCATGGTCTGCATGCAGTATGAACAACAGGTCCAGCGCGCGCACGGCAGCGGCTGATGGCGTGTATTCCTCCGTCGGCCATGAGAATGTCATGTACATAAAATTTTCAACGTAACTGCGTGAATTATCGGGATAGACAAACGGTAGCCCCGATGCGTATCGATAGCACTTCGAGGCTACGTTAGGCATCTTGGCGATAACGCGCCTGGCGGTTGTCAGGCGGTTCTCAGGGTCCCGGATGTCAGTCCGGTCATGATAATAGGACGCGATGGCGTTGGTCACGCCGGCCATGATAGACATCGGATGCGCGTCATAACGGTAAGCAGAGTAAAACCTGGAAATGTGTTCATGGGTCATCATGTGCATTTTGATGGCATGTTCCCATTCATCCATCTGTTTCCGGGTTGGCAATTCACCGTGGACCAGCAGGTAGACAACTTCCAGGAAGGAACTTTTTTCCGCCAGTTGTTCTATCGGGTAGCCGCGATGCAACAGGATGCCTTTCTCTCCATCCAGGTAAGTGACCGAGCTGCGGCAACTGGCCGTAGTAAGATAGCCCGGGTCGAAGGTGAACATGCCTAATTCCTTGTAGATGGATGTGGTATCGATAACCGGAGGGCCGCAAGCGCCTTCCAATACCGGACATTCGATCTGCTTGCCGGTCCTGTTATCGATAATCGTCACCGTACTTGTCATGAAACCTTCTCCTCATTTCAGGGGATAATCTTATTATTATTGTTCGAGCCTATAGCCGGCTAAGGGAAACTCTGATTAAGTCAGAGTTTCCTGCGATACAAGGATGTATCGCCAAATTCAATGATGATAAGTCATTGAATTTGAGAGCAAAACAAAAATCGCATTTTTGTTTTGCGTGCTCTGACAAGTTCAGGATGGACTTGTTCAGAGCTTCCTAAGATACACGGATGTGCCGCTCTGAACAAGTCCGGCCCCCGCACGCGGGCTGTCTACAGGCTGTCCGGCAGTCTGTGGGAGGACGCGCCAGTCCGCTATAGCAAGCCTACCGGGAGCAGGGCGGTCTCGCCGGTGTCAGGCTGGCGGGTTGGAGTCCACATGCGAGCGAGACTCCAGCGCTCCCGGGGGAAACGTTATAACAAAAGTATGTGTTTGCCATGCTGGCGCAGTGGGCATAAAATTCGCGCCGCTTGCCGTTCGCAGTCATCTATGCTAGAAATAACCTTTTCTCCGGTATAATTTATGAGAACGGATCGATCAGGTTCGACAATAGACGCAGATGGTTTTCGCGCTAACGTGGCGATCGTTTTGTTTAACGATGAGCAGCGCGTTTTCTGGGCAAAACGGGTTGGAATGGATGCTTGGCAGTTTCCCCAAGGCGGCATAAAACAGGATGAAACGGTTGAGGCAGCCATGTACAGGGAACTGTACGAGGAAGTCGGGTTGTTGCCGGAACATGTGGAAGTAGTAGGTGTCAGTCGCAACTGGTTGCGTTACAAGCTGCCCAAGAGATACATCAGGCGTCACTCGACGCCGCGCTGCATCGGCCAGAAACAACGCTGGTACCTGCTCAAACTCACCGGTGACGAAAGCAATGTCAATCTGGCCTTAAGCCGGCATCCGGAATTTGACCACTGGCGTTGGGTGGACTTTTACGAGCCTGCCAAAAACGTCGTGTTCTTCAAACGGGAGGTCTACCGGCGCGCGCTGGCTGAACTGAAGCCGCTGATGAAGCTTTTCTGAACAAACTCTGACTCTGTCCCTGGCTGCCAACTTCAGACTATTTCTTCGACTGGCGAACAGATGGTCGCCCGCCATCAGAGTTTTTGAGCGCTCTCACAAGCCTTTGATGGTCAGTTCAGAGCTTCTCTAATCAAATGACGGAGATTACCGGGTCACGGAGCCTGATTTGACTTCTCCATCATCAGCAGTGGCAGCAGACGCCGGATAGCCCGGTTCTTCATCCTGGTAATCGCTCCCATATAGAAACCCGGGTTGACCTCGTTCTCGTTCAACCTGGCTTGCAAATCGGTCAGGAGCGGCTCGCAGGCTTGAACGGCATTGCCTGCCACCACGCGCACATCCGGACTGGATGTCACATTCTCTCTTGCATCCTGTTGCAAGCAGGCCGTGTAGTTCAGGTTGGTCTCCGCCATCAATTTCATTTCTGCGCTGCTAAATGAATTTCTGAGCGGGGCTTCTGCAGACGCGCCGACGCCGAACATGCACAGAACCATCGTCAGGCAGAGCAAAGAGTAGAGAACCCTCAGTCTCAAAGTGGCGTCGCCTATCCCAGGAGAGTCATGCGGGAGGGCAGGCTTACAATTCGTCTGCGCCAGCCCGTATTTGTCAATAGTCAGGGCTGATAGCGCCGGCTTATCCATGATTTTCCAACAGGCTGCGCAGCATCCAGGCATTTTTCTCATGGATCTGCATACGTTGCGTCAGCAGGTCTGCGGAAGGCTCATCATTGGCGCTCTCCACGACGGGAAAAATGCTCCTGGCGGTTTTCACGACAGCTTCCTGGCCCTGTACCAGTTGCTTGATCATCTCCTCGGCGCCGGGCACGCCGGTTTCTTCCGGGATGGAAGACAACTCACTGAATTGCCGGTATGAACCGGGCGCGGCTATGCCCAGCGCCCTGATGCGCTCTGCGATCTCATCCACCGCCGTTGCCAACTCCGTATAGTGCTGTTCAAACAGGGTATGCAAGGTGGTGAACATCGGCCCGGTCACGTTCCAATGGAAATTATGTGTCTTGAGATACAGCGTGTAGCTGTCGGCAAGCAGCCTGGACAAGCCTTCAGCTATCTGTTGTCGTTGCTGTTCTGAAATACCAATATCGATTTGCATGTTAGCCTCCTGTCGGTTCAATTATTCATGTAAAACAGCTTAACGCAATATCCATCATTAATATATTTTAATTATTTAATTGTAATGATAGTTAAATTATATGAAACTAATTCTATGTGATCGGTTTTTCCGATAAACTATTTTCATGTGTAGGCACGCCGGGAATACTACCACAGCCGCTAAAGTGCTATGAATCTGTATATCCTCGGCATCTGCGGCACGTTCATGGGTGGTATCGCCCGTCTTGCGCAACAGCTTGGTCACCAGGTTGCGGGAAGTGATCAGAACGTTTATCCCCCCATGAGCGAGGAGTTGGCAAACGCAGGTATCGAGGTACGGCAGGGTTATGATCCGGACACTCTTGAGCCCCGGCCAGACCTGGTGATTATCGGCAATGCCCTGTCTCGCGGCAACAAGCTCGTGGAGCGCGTGCTGTCGGAGAAAATACCCTATATTTCCGGACCACAGTGGCTGGCGCAGAATGTGTTGCCGGGACGCATGGTTTATGCGGTGTCCGGCGTCCACGGCAAAACCACGACGGCAAGCATACTGGCCTGGCTGCTGCATGACTCGGGGCTGGAACCCGGATTTCTCATCGGTGGCGTGCCGGAAAATTTCGGCTGTTCAGCGTCCCTGGGCGGTTCGGATTTATTCGTGGTCGAAGCCGATGAATATGACACGGCTTTTTTCGATAAACGTTCAAAATTTATCCACTATCATCCGGATACGTTGATCATCAACAACCTGGAATACGATCATGCGGATATATTCGACAGCATAGAAGAGATTCAAAAGCAGTTCCACCACCTTATCCGAACTGTGCCGGGCAACGGGCGGATTATTGCCAGGGGCGGCAGTCCGCATATTGATAAGATGCTGGAACTGGGATGCTGGTCGCCGGTGGTCCACTTTGGGGACCCATCCTGTGCCTGGCAAACCCGGCCGCTATGCCGTGATTACTCTGAATTTCAGGTCATTCACGATGATCGCGTGGTGGGTCAGGCACACTGGTCCTTATACGGCAAACATAATGCGGACAATGCGCTGGCGGCGTTGCTGGCGGCGCGCCAGGCTGGTATCCTTACACAACAGGCTTGCGCAAGCCTGTCCGGCTTCAGTAATGTAAAACGGCGCCTGCAATTTCTGGCGGAAGTCAACGGCATTTCGGTATATGATGATTTTGCGCATCATCCGACGGCCATAGGCTGCGCGCTGCAGGCGTTGAGAGATCGCATTGGAGATCAGCGTCTCGTTGCCGTGTTGGAATTGCGTTCAAATACGATGAAAAACGGAACCCATCAACACACCCTTGCTGCCGCTCTTACCGGTGCGGACCTGGTCTGCGTGCTTGAACCACCCGGGCTCCACTGGGACCTGAGAGCATGCCTAAGCGAATTAGGCAGCAGGGTATCGCTGTTGCCTGCCGTGGCCGATATCGTGGAGCAACTAGGCCAGAACGCGCAGCCCGGGGACCATATCCTGATCATGAGCAACGGCGGTTTTGATAACATTTACCAGCGTTTGATTGAGAGGTTGTCGGAGTGATGCTGAACATTCCCCTGTTTCCGTTGCACACGGTATTATTCCCGCACGGACGCCTGCCTTTGCGGATATTCGAACCTCGTTACCTGGACATGGTGAGCGAATGCATGAAGACCAATACAGGATTTGGCGTTTGCCTGATCAAGGAGGGGAGTGAAACGGGCGCTGCAGCCAATTGTTTCGATATCGGCGCTTATGCGGAAATAATCGATTTTTCAAGCCAAGAAAACGGGTTATTAACTATCACCATTGAGGGTAAAAGACGTTTCAGGGTTCTGAAATCGCAAGTCCGGGCCAATAACCTGCTTACCGGAGACATCGACTGGGTCGACTCAGAGGCGGACGGTAAAAGCCTGCCGGGATTCGAGCCGCTCAAGGATCTGTACCTGCATTTCGTCAACAATTTTGAGACCTTGTATTCCGATGAAGACCATGAGATGGTGAGCCCGGTGTTGCTGAGTTACCGGCTCGCGGAATTTTTGCCGCTTGACAATAGCCTCAGGCAGGAAATCCTGGAAACAGATGCAGTGAGGAACAGGTTAGAGCAAATCAAGACATACCTGGCCAAAATGGAAACCCAATTCGAAGCCGACAGTTCCGGCGCGCAATAATCGGACTGACGTTTGGTTTATCCGGATCTGACCCGAGCTTTGTCGCCGGCCACAATCAGCTTGGTCGGACTGACTCCGTTGCTGGCAGTTTCTGTGACTCTGATTACCGGCTTATCCATGGGGCTTGTTTACCTTGCTGTGCTGAGCCTGACCAGCGTCACCGTATACTGCATCAGGCGCTTTATCCCCACGGACCTGGGTCTCATCTGTTTGCTGCTTGTCTCGGCGGCCTGGGTTTCAATCATCGATGTATTGATGCAAGCCTGTTGCTATGCGCTCCGAACGCGGCTGGATATCTATCTTTACCTGCTGGCAATGAACACCACACTTTTGTTTTATCTTGAAGCGTTCCCGTTACGGAAAAACCTCAGGGACTGTACCGCGGCCGGCTTGAGCGCGGCGCTGACCGGTGTTGCGTTGCTCGCAGTAATCGGCTTGTTGCGTGAACTGGCCGCGACAGGCGGAATTCTGACAGATAGCCGCTTGTTCTCGCACCTCGAACAACTGGAATCCTTGCAACCCGCGTACTTTTTCAGCGGAGGAGCGCCGATATTTCAGACCAGCGCAGGCGCCTTGATCATTTTCGGGGTGGTATTGGTTATAATCGCATATTCCCGGGCGCGGGCCGCGCGCTGACAAATCGTTGAACAAAACTAAGCGCACGCAGATATTCTCACTGTTACGGCAGCGCAATCCTGCGCCGACGACGGAGCTGCGCTATGCCAACCCGTTCGAGTTGCTGGTTTCGGTGATATTGTCGGCACAAGCCACGGATGTCAGCGTCAACAAGGCCACAGCAAAACTGTTTGCAGTGGCCAACACGCCGGAGCAACTGATCGGCCTGGGCGTTGAGGGATTGAAGCGATATATCAAATCTATTGGTCTGTACAATACAAAAGCCGAAAATATCATTAAAAGCTGCCATATCCTGGCGCGCGACCACGCCGGGGTCGTGCCTGCTGACCGTGAAGCGCTGGAAAAACTGCCGGGAGTGGGCAGGAAAACAGCCAACGTGATTCTCAATACCGCGTTCGATCAGCCTACCATTGCTGTGGACACCCACATCTTCCGGGTCTCCAATCGCACTGGCCTGGCGCCGGGAAAAGATGTCCTGGAAGTCGAACAGCGGTTACTGAAATTCGTTCCCGAAGAGTATAAAAAAGACGCGCACCACTGGCTCATCCTGCATGGCCGCTATACATGCGTCGCGCGCAAGCCTAGATGCGATGCGTGTATAATTTACGAACTGTGTGAGTGGAAACAGAGAAAGTCGTTCAGGGCGCCGGAGTAGGGCGATCACCTCTCCGGCTGATCAATATTCATCCAAAATGAGTTGCTCTCCGTTTTCATGGGAGCAGGCTCTGTGGAGAGAACAGTATTATGGTAAAAAAACTTCGAGTTTACGCATTACGCTCCGATGCAACCTCCTGGTTGTCCCTGTTATTTGTAAGCGCCCTGACCTGCGTATTATGTTTTGCTGCGCGCGCCGCTGATTATCATAAACCGCCTGAGTTTTCGGTTCCTGAAGGAACAACCATTATTCATGCCGGGGCTTTGCTGGCTGTGCCCGGCGACCCGCCGGTCATGGAGCAGAGTGTTATTATCAAGGCCGGCAAGGTGGTTGATATTCACGCCGGTTACATGCCGGCGGACAGCATCGACTCCGACGCTGCAATTCGTGTTATAGATCTGTCAGATCAATTCGTGATGCCGGGTTTTATTGACTTGCACGTGCACCTGAGTTCACAGGCCGGTGGCGCCAACAAGTTGCAACGGGTGACCTATAGTGACGCCGACTATGCATTGAATGCGGCGATGCATGCTCGCAGGACACTGCTGGCGGGCTTTACCACGGTGCGCGATCTGGGATCACGCGGCAGGGCCGTATTTGCTTTGCGCGATGCTGTCAAAGCAGGGAAAGTCGCCGGGCCGAAAATCCTGGTATCCGGCGATCCCATTGCCGCAACAGGCGGTCATGGCGACGGTCATGGTTTCCGCCAGGAGGTGCTCGATGCGTTGCCCCGCGCCGGCATCTGCGACGGACCCGACTCGTGCCGGGCTGCGGTAAGGCGAATGGTAAAACGCGGCGCTGACGTCATCAAGGTTACTGCAACCGGCGGCGTATTAAGTGAGACTGCGGCCGGGGTGGGACAGCAACTGACCGATGCCGAATTGAAAGCTATCGTGGAAACTGCCCACGGCTTGGGACGCAAGGTCACTGCCCATGCCCATGCCAAGGAAGGCATTGAAGCCGCATTAAGAGCAGGTTTTGATTCGATCGAACATGCGATGTGGGCGGACGCGGGCACTATGGAGCTGTTCAAAGAAACAGGGGCGTGGCTGATCCCGACGGTGTATCCGATCACCGCAGTAGGCGATACCCCGGAGAAAATGAAACAAGGCCCATTCAAAGACATGCCTGCCCCGATAATGGAAAAATTGCTGGCGCTGGGCAGACAGCCCAAAGACATGACTGCGCTGGCTCATAAAATGGGGGTTAACATTGCGTTGGGAACAGATTCCGCCGTTTCTCCGCATGGGGAAAATGCGAATGAGTTTATCGAATACGTCAATATCGGCATGTCCGAGATGGAAGCGCTGGTGGCCGGCACGATCAATGCCGCAAGAGCTGCGGGTATAGACTCCACTGCAGGTTCTTTGGAGCCGGGCAAGGCAGCGGATATTGTGGCCATGCGAGGCAACCCCCTTGATGACATCAAAGCTGTTTTGGATGTGACATTTGTTATGCGCGATGGCGTAATCTTCAAACAACAATGAACCTTCATTAACAGCACAATCCGGATCAGAACATGCGCAAGTTCATAACGATTTCTACCATCTTTTTCCTCCTCTCAACCAATGTCTTTGGCAAAGATCTGATCATTGAAGAGGTTGTTCTGATAGACGGCGTTGGCCGGCAACCAGTGGAACAAGCGAGCGTACTGATTCAAGAGGATACTATCAGTGAAATCATCCGGGGGAATTTCAGCGCTCCCAGGCGCGAACAGGCCCGCGTGATTGATGGCAAAGGTAAATTCCTGATCCCCGGGCTAATGGATATTCATATTCACCTGGCGGGCAGTATCAAGGTGACCAAAGATGGTCTGCGCGAGGTGGAACTGGATCGGCAAAAAGGGATTAGGGCGCTGCATGGATACCTTTACAGCGGTGTGACTTCACTTTATGACTCCGGCAATGTTCCCGACTATATTCTGAGCCTGAGGGAGCAGGAACGATCCGGCGCCATCACCAGCCCGCGTATCTTTGCCACAGGGGGTATTGTGACTTACCCCGGGAGTCACGGCAGTGGGCCGGGCGCGACTCTTGTGGATGACTGGCCGGCTGCGCGGCCGCAGTTGGACGAGCATATCAAACGCCGGCCCGATATATTGAAGCTGACCCTGGAAGAAAGGGGTTGGGGAGCGCGACCCTTGATTCCCAAGCTGCCCCTGCCGTTAATGGAGCGCATCATCGAGTACTACAACGATCACGGTATCCGCGCCACCGCGCACACGCCCAGCGAGCTCCGGGCAAGACAGGCCATATTTGCCGGCATAGACGCGTTGTCCCACCCGGTAATTGTCGGTCCTATTACCGATGAGTTTGCAAAACTCATGGGCGCAAAGAAAATTCCGATGGCTACCACACTGACTATAGGGGAAAACTACAGCCGCTTGGCGGAATATCCCGAGTATCTGGACCAGCCGCTCTACCAGGCGACGCTTACAGAAGAAGAAATCACACAATTGAAAACAGAAACCCGGCAGGCATACCAGGACCGCACCTGGACCTGGTGGATGAAGCTGATGACGCCCATCGCCCAGGAAAACCTGCGTAAAATTCATGCTGCCGGCGGCATATTGGCGCTGGGAACCGACCAGACCATCGGTCCGGCCGCGCACCGCGAAATGGAACTTTTGGCTGCGGCCGGTATACCCGCGCCGGATATCATCCGCATAGCCACGCTGAACGCAGCAAAATTCCTGGGTATGGAAGAGAAGTTGGGATCGATTGAGGAAGGCAAACTCGCCGACCTGGTATTGCTGAACGCCAACCCGCTGGAAGATATCGATAACGCCAAAAACATCGACATGGTCATCAAAAACGGCCGGATTATCGACAGGGAAAAACTGGATTTGCCGATTAATAATCGATAACGCGGCTGTTTCTCCAGAGTCTCCTCAATAATTTATCCTGTACATATTTGAGTAGAGAACATTTGCCACAATAAATGTTATGTTGTAACATGTCATTTATTGTGGCTGTTCGGCTGTCACTCTATTATGGAACCTCTATATTGAGTTAGAGTTTTTCTTGATTTCACGACTGTTAAAATGAAGTATCCCCGAACCGCTGTTTGAGGTAAGAAACATAAAATGTTCACGGACAAAATAGCCATCAGCCTGTCTTTGCTTTGTGTGATCCATTGCCTGGCTTCTCCTTTGATCATTGTGATGCTGCCGAGCCTGATGGCATTGCAGTTCGATGATGAAGCTTTTCATCTGTGGATGGTACTGGCTGTGATACCCACGAGTGTCTACGCATTGACCATGGGCTGCAAACAGCACAAGCGCTATCGATTGCTTGCCGTGGGTTTATTTGGCTTGTTTTTTTTACTGTTAGCCGTCCTTATAGGTGAAAGTATTATTGACGAATTCTGGGAAAAGGCGTTCACCGTTATCGGCGCCGCCACTATTGCCCTGGGCCATTATTGGAATTACCACTTGTGCCGGCAAAAGGACTATTGTGTTTGTCCGGAACAACCCGTTGGATAAGCGCCCGATGACCATGCTGGCTAAACTCACTTCTAAAAATCAGTTAACACTACCAAAAAAAGTGATATCCGAGTTTGAAGATACAGAGTACTTTGATGTGACCGAGGAACAGGGTCGTATAATACTGACGCCTGTTCGGTTTAACCGCGCCGACTCGACAAGAAAAAAGTTAGCCGAGCTAGGGATATCTCAGGCAGATATCGCTGATGCCGTCAGTTGGGCGCGGCGCGGTGAATAAAACGCCTCGTGTCGTCCTTGATACTAATGTGCTGGTTTCAGCGCTGTTATTTCAGAAAGGCAGACTGAATTGGCGCCAGATTTTTCCATTCCTATTCTTACACCGAGCGCATTTCGAGATAGCTAACAGCCAAGCCATTTAAACCTGCGCGCACATGTGCTAGCATACTGTTCCAGCTTATGTGCAAGTTACAGAACTTCTGCGTGATTTGTTGCGGCCTGCTGGAGCCGGTCCCCGCTTTCTCACTCTTCCCAACAGGCTCGAAGCCTTGACCCGTTTTGTCTTTGTCACCGGCGGCGTGGTGTCTTCCCTGGGAAAAGGGCTGGCCTCGGCGTCCCTCGGAGCGATTCTCGAATCCCGCGAGTTGGACGTGACCTTGCTGAAACTGGACCCATATCTCAATGTTGACCCGGGTACGATGAGCCCGTTCCAGCATGGCGAGGTGTACGTAACGGAGGACGGCGCGGAGACCGACCTGGACCTGGGTCACTATGAGCGCTTCGTGCGCACCCGCATGACCCGGCGCAACAATTTCACTACCGGCAGGATCTACCAGAACGTCATCCAGAAAGAGCGCCGCGGCGACTATCTCGGCGGTACGGTGCAGGTCATCCCCCATGTAACCGACGAGATCAAGCGTTGCATTCTGGAAGGGGCAGGGGATGCGGACCTGGCCATCGTGGAGATCGGCGGTACGGTTGGCGACATCGAATCCCAGCCGTTCCTGGAGGCGATCCGACAGATGCGTATGGAGCTGGGCGCGCGCCGTTCTTTGTTCATGCACTTGACCCTGGTGCCGTATATCGAGACCGTTGGCGAGATAAAGACCAAGCCGACCCAACACTCGGTCAAGGAACTGCGCTCCATCGGTATCCAGCCCGATGTGCTGGTATGCCGTTCCGACCGCCCCCTGCCTGACAACGAGCGCCGCAAGATAGCCTTGTTTACCAACGTGGATGAACGCGCCATCATCTCAGCGGTCGATGTGGATAACCTGTTCCGGGTCCCGCGCCTGTTTCACGAGCAAGGTTTGGACGACATAGTACTGGACAAGCTTGGCATGCCGGCGCCGGATGCGGACCTGTCCGAATGGGACGATGTCATCGACGCGGTAGAGCATCCTTCCGGGGAGGTCAATATTGCGATGGTCGGCAAGTACACCGGCCTGACTGATTCCTACAAGTCCCTGGCCGAGGCCTTGATCCACGCCGGCATACATACGCGCACAACCATCGATATCCATTACGTGGACTCCGAAGATGTCGAACAGGACGGCACGGACCGGTTGCACTCCATGGATGCGATCATCGTGCCCGGTGGTTTCGGCGACCGGGGTATTGAGGGCAAGATCGCGACCGCGCATTACGCCAGGGAAAACCGGGTCCCGTACCTGGGCATCTGCCTGGGGATGCAGGTGGCGGTGATAGAGTTTGCCCGGCACGTGGCGGGGATGAAAGGGGCCGACAGCACCGAATTTGCGCCGAAGACGCCGTTTCCCGTGATCGGCCTGATTACCGAATGGCTGAATGCTGACGGCGCAACGGAAACGCGGGACGAGCATTCGGACCTGGGAGGCACGATGAGACTGGGGGGGCAGGAGTGCCGGCTGCTGGACGATACCCTGGTCAGGAACATGTACGGCAAGGATAGCATCATGGAACGGCACCGGCACCGATACGAGTTCAACAACAACTACCGCGGCAAGCTGGAACACCACGGGTTGCGGGTGGCAGGCATATCGGCCGATGAAAAGCTGGTGGAAATTGTCGAACTGTCCGAGCATCCCTGGTTTGTCGGCTGCCAGTTCCATCCCGAGTTCAATTCCACTCCCCGCGACGGGCATCCGTTGTTTACCGGGTTCATCAGGGCGGCTTTGACTCACCGCAACGGGGGCTGAACATGAATTTGTGTGGTTTTGAGGTCGGAACCGACCACCCGCTGTTCCTCATCGCCGGTCCTTGCGTTATCGAGAGCGAACAACTGGCCCTGGACTGCGCAGGAACGCTACGGGAAGCCACTGCTGAACTGGGTATCCCATTCATCTACAAGTCCTCTTTCGACAAGGCCAACCGCAGTTCCGGAGAGAGTTATCGCGGTCCCGGCCTGGAGCAGGGTCTGCGTATCCTGGAGAAAGTGAAGCAGGAGATTGGCGTGCCGGTATTGACAGACGTACACGAGGACACGCCGCTCGGGGAGGTGGCGGCAGTCGTGGATGTATTGCAGACCCCGGCTTTCCTGTGCCGGCAGACCAATTTCATTCGCAACGTGGCAGCCTGCGGTTTGCCGGTGAACATAAAGAAAGGCCAGTTCCTTGCGCCCTGGGATATGTGTCAGGTCGTCGAAAAGGCCCGCGCGACGGGCAATGAACAACTGCTGGTCTGCGAGCGCGGCGCCAGTTTCGGCTATAATTACCTGGTGTCCGACATGCGCGCGCTGGTTATTCTGCGGGATACCGGCTGCCCGGTGGTGTTCGATGCGACCCACTCGGTGCAACTGCCGGGCGCGCAGGGCAGGCAGTCCGGCGGGGAGCGGGAATTTGTTCCGGCCCTGGCCCGGGCCGCGGTGGCAGTCGGCATCGCCGGGATCTTTATGGAAACCCATCCGCAACCGGACCAGGCCCTCAGCGACGGCGCCAACTCCGTGCCCCTGCATGAAGTGAAACAATTACTGCAAACCCTGGTCGACCTGGATCGGCGCATCAAAACAGGAACAGCCTGATGTCTGAAATAACTCAACTACGCGCATTCGAAATACTTGATTCCCGGGGTAACCCGACCCTCCTGGCCGAGGTTGCAACGGCCGCGGGTAACACCGGCAGCGCGATGACACCGTCCGGTGCGTCGACCGGCTCGAGAGAAGCCCTGGAATTGAGAGACAACGACGCCACCCGCTACTGTGGCAAGGGCGTCTTGCAGGCAGTCCGCCATATCGAGAATGAACTGCGTCCGGCGCTGTTGGGCATGGAAGCCCGGGACCAGACCGGCATCGACACGGCGATGCTCGAGCTGGACGGCACCGACAACAAGAGCAGGCTGGGCGCGAACGCGATACTGGCGGTTTCGATGGCCACCGCCCATGCCGCAGCCGCCGACGAGGGTCTGCCGCTGTACCGTTACCTTGGCGGCGCCGGCCCGTTTGACATGCCCGTACCGATGATGAACATCATCAACGGTGGCGCCCATGCGGACAACAGCGTCGATATGCAGGAGTTCATGATCCTGCCCGTGGGCGCGCCCAGCCTCGCCGAGGCGGTACGTTACGGCGCGGAAATATTCCATGCCCTGAAGTCGGTACTGTCGGCCCGTGGGTTGAATACGGCTGTCGGGGATGAAGGGGGCTTTGCGCCGGACCTGGAATCCAACGAGGCCGCGCTGGAAGTCATTCTAAGCGCCATCAGCGATGCCGGGTATGTCCCGGGCGAAGACATCCTGTTGGGCCTGGACATCGCCAGCACGGAATTTTACCAAGACCGCAGGTACCTGCTCGCGTCCGAAGGCAAGTCATTGAGCGCACAGGAGTTTCTGGATTACCTCGCGCCCTGGATGGAGAATTATCCGATTATTACCGTGGAAGACGGCATGGCCGAAGACGACTGGGACGGCTGGCGGGCATTGACCGCGCGTTTCGGCGACCGGGTGCAACTCGTGGGAGACGACCTGTTCGTCACCAACACGGCCATCCTGCAACAGGGGATTGACTCCGGCGTGGCAAACTCGATCCTGATCAAGGTCAACCAGATCGGCACGCTGACTGAAACCCTGGCCGCGATCGATATGGCCCGTAAAGCCGGTTACACCACGGTCATATCCCACCGCTCCGGCGAGACCGAGGACACAACCATCGCCGACCTGGCGGTGGCCACCGGCGCGCGGCAGATAAAAACCGGCTCGCTGTCCCGTTCCGACCGGGTAGCCAAGTACAACCGTCTGATCCGCATAGAACAGGAACTGGGAGAGCGCGCGCGCTATCCGGGCTGGGATGTGTTCAACCACCTGGCAGGAGGCGCATCTGGCGCTCCTGGCCCAGGAGAGCAATGAGGCTGATCGCCGTTATCCTGGCGCTATTGTTGGCGCTGCTGCAATATCGTTTGTGGTTCAGCCCAGGCGGGCTGATTGACGTCAACGAACTGGAACAGACCAGGCAGGAACTGATTGACGAGAATGAACAGTTGGGCGAAAGAAATGCTTCCCTTGTTGCCGAGGTTATCGATTTGCAACACGGTCTCGAAGCTATTGAGGAACGAGCCAGAAGCGAAATGGGGATGATTAAATCCGACGAGATGTTCTACCAGATTATCGACAACCCGGATCTGCCCGTCCAGGACTTGCTTCCTGGGACTCTGCTGGAAGAACCGGCTGTTACGCCATGACACAACTGACGACGCCGGATTTTTGGGCTGTCATACCGGCCGGGGGCGTGGGCCGGCGCATGAAAGCGGATAGACCCAAGCAATATCTCAAGCTATTGGGACGCACCGTGCTGGAACACAGCCTGATCCCGTTTTGCGATCATCCGTTGATCAAGGGTATTGTCGTGGTCGTGGCGGATGATGATGAGACCTGGCCGACCCTGGCGCTGGCCGGCCATGCCCGGATCACCAGGGCCGGAGCGGGTAGGGAACGCTGTCATTCCGTACTGAACGGTCTTAACCGACTTGCGAAATGTGCTTTGGACACTGATTGGGTACTGGTCCACGATGCGGCTCGCCCGTGTGTCACTGTGGCCGACATAGACCATCTAATTAACGGGGCTGGGCGCCATCCGGTGGGCGGCATCCTGGCCCTTCCGGTCAGAGATACGGTAAAACAGGCAGGATCACAAGACGAGATTGAACTGACGCTGGACCGTAACCGGCTCTGGCGCGCGCTGACGCCGCAGATGTTCCGGCTGGGACCGTTGCGGGAAGCGATTACCGCCGCGTTAGGGGATAATGTTCTGGTCACGGACGAAGCCCAGGCTTTGGAGCGCAGCGGACGCCGACCGGCAATTGTACAAGGCGAACCGCACAATATTAAGGTCTCTTTGACAGAGGATCTGGCGCTGGCGAAATTCTATCTGACTGCACAGGCGAAAAAACAATGAGAATCGGTCACGGTTATGATTCCCACAGGTTCTTGGCAGGCCGCCCACTGGTGTTGGGCGGCGTCAACGTGCCTCACGACAAGGGTTTGCAGGCGCACTCAGACGGTGATGTCGTGATCCACGCGCTGTGCGATGCGCTGCTCGGCGCGGCCGCGCTGGGTGATATCGGCGCGCATTTCCCGGATACCAGTGGGGAATTCAAAAACATCGACAGCAGAGTCCTGCTGCGGCGCACGCGCGCGTTGCTGGCGCAGAAAAGACTTGAAGTGAACAATGCCGATATCACCATCATTGCGGAAGAGCCCAAAATGGCGCCCCACATCAGCGCGATGCGGAACAACCTGTGCGCCGACCTGTCCGTAGCCGCGGACGCGGTCAATATCAAAGCAACCACCAATGAGAAAATGGGCGCCATCGGCAACTGCGAAGGCATCGCAGTACACGCAGTAGTCGCGCTAAAATAACCCAACACTATTCCACCACCAGTAAGTATTGACACATCGCTTTTAGTATCTATACTTACTGCATATATGCGCGTTGATCAAAAACGACTACTTGCCTGGCTGCTCGGCGCCCTGGTTATATTCGGGCAGACAGCCGCGCTTGCTCACGAGTTCGACCATGATGTACTGACAGCGCATGAATATTGCGAGCAATGCCTGACACAGTCGGTGCTCAACGGCAACGCGCTTGTCGCTGCCAATACCTGCATTACTCCGCATTCTGACGGGGCGCCAGCCGTCCCGGTTCAAAACACTTATCATTCACACCATACATCCACTTTACACGCGCGTTCCCCCCCAGTATCTCTCACATAACTGATTAAGCTGTAGGTATGAATAGCGCCCGGCGCTGTTCCAAGGAAACTCCGGTTCAACCGGAGGCTCCGAATTTTCGTATATGTGGAGATATCCAGATGTTAAGAACCATTGTCCTGTTGCTCATAAGCATAGGTATTTACTGCTCACCCGCGTTTGCCGACGAGGCTCCCGGTCACGATCAATCGCCTGCCGGCGAGGATTTTATCGAGGAGATCAGGGTCACTGCCCACCCGTTGTCCGAGATCGATGAACACATCGTCCAACCTGTTCAGGTCCTGTCAGAAGAAGAACTGAAAACCCGCAGTATCAGCAACATAGGTGAAACGATTGCCAATGAACCGGGTGTGGCTTCCAGCGATTTCGGCACGGGAGCAGGCCGCCCTGTCATCCGCGGGCTGAGCGGCAGCCGGGTACAGGTGCTGGAAAATGGCCTGGGCACGATGGATATCAGCAGTTCGAGCGCGGACCACTCGGTTACCACGGAGACAGTGCTTTCTCAGCAGGTTGAGATATTTCGCGGTCCCGCGACGCTGCTGTTCGGCAGCGGCGCAAGTGGCGGCATTATCAACGTTGTGAAAGACAGAATACTCGATTATGTGCCCGATCAGGTGGAAGGCGAGGTGGCCTTGCAATATGAAACCGTTTCGGACGGCATGACCGGCGCCGGCAGTTTGAATTTCGGGATAGGTGATTTTGCGTTTCATCTCGACGGCATGTCGCGCAATACCGATGATTACAATATCCCGGGATTTGCTGAGATGGAACCGGGTGAGTCTGAGCGGGGCACGCTGGCCAACAGCAGCAGGGACACGGAGAACATATCGGGAGGCTTGTCCTGGGTCGGTTCACGCGGCTATGCCGGCTTTTCCGTGAGCCACTATCGGAACAAGTATGGGATACCGGGACATCACCACCATCACGAAGACGAGCATGACCATCTGCACGACCTTGAAGACATGGATTTAGACGATGATCATGACCATGATGAAGATGAGCATCATGATGATGAAGATGGCGATCATGATGAGGACGAACATCATGACGATGAAGATGGCGATCATGACCATGATGAAGATGAAAATCATGACGAGGAAGACGGCGATCACGACCATGATGAGGATGAAAATCATGACGATGAGGACGGCGATCATGATGAGAACGAACACCATGACGATGAGGATGGTGATCTTGACCATGATGAGGACGCAGCGCAGCATAATGAGGACGAGGAGCATCACGACGAAGAAGATCATCACGATGAGGACGAAGCAAATCATAATGAGGACGATGATGATCACGACGAGGATGCAGCGCATGATGAAGATGAAGAACATCACGACGAAGATGAAGCACATGATGATGAAGACGCCGCTCAAGACCATGACGAAGAAGATGGGCATGACGAGGAAGACGGACATGACGAAGAAGAAGGCGACCACGATCATGACGAAGAAGACGGGCATGATGAAGAAGAAGGCGACCACGATCATGACGAAGAAGACGGGCATGATGAAGAAGATGGCGACCACGATCATGAAGAAGAAGACGGACATGACGAGGAAGACGGCGACCATGACCATGATGAAGAAGATGGGCATGACGAGGAAGAGGAAGGCGGTGTGCGCACTCACATGGAACAGACCCGCTACGATTTCGTCGCAGCCCTGAATGATCCGTTGCCCGGCTTGAGACGCGTGAAGTTACGCTGGGGTTTTAATGATTATCAACATGATGAAATCGAACCGGGCGGCGAGATCGGCACAGCCTTTGATAACGAGGAGGTGGAAGGGCGCATCGAGTTGCTTCATGATCCCATAGGCGACTGGAGCGGCGCTGTCGGGTTCCACTACCGTCACAAAGACTTCGCGGCTGTTGGCGCGGAGAGCTATGTGCTGCCGTCGGAACTGGAGTCGTTCGGGGTTTTCATCCTGGAAAAAACCGATATCGGACGCATGCATATTGAACTGGGCGCACGCTTTGAACACCAGGATTCGAACGCAGAGACGGGCGCTAAAAATGACTATGACCTGTTCAGCGCCTCCGGTGGCCTGAGCTGGGATTATGCCCCGGGCTACCAGGTCGGCATTTCTGCCAGTCATTCAGAGAGAGCGCCGTCGATTGAGGAGTTGTATGCGCAAGGCCCGCACCTGGCGACCGCGACCTTCGAGATCGGTGACGCCAACCTGGATAAAGAGAAGTCCAATAATGTCGATATCTACTGGCGCAAAACGACGGGCATGTTCACTGTCAGCGCCAATTTCTTCTACAACCGCATTGACGATTACATCTACAGACAGGAACAGGACCTGAACGGTGATGGTTTCGCCGACCGGGTGCCGGAAAATTTTGACGGCGACCCGGCAGATATCCTGGACCCGGAAGATGACGAGGAACCGTTGCTGGTTTACCTGAGCCAGGACGACGCCGAATTTCTGGGTTTTGAGGCGGAAACCCGGGCGCGCCTGCTGGACACTGACCAGGGTCGCATGGTGTTGCGTTTATGGGCGGACTATGTGGAAGGCGAACGCAGCAATGATATCAACCTGCCGCGCATCACGCCCTGGCGTTTCGGTTCGGGCCTCACGTATTCACGCGGCGACCTGTATACAACCGTCAACTATACCCGCGTGAATGAGCAGGACAGCACTGCGCCGTTGGAGACGGAGACGGGCGGCTACCACCTGCTGGATATCCATGCCGACTACACGTTCAGGCTGGGCGACAACAGGGTGACGCTGTTTGCCCGCGCTACCAACCTGCTTGATGAACAGATACGCCGGCATATTTCCTTTGTCAAAGACCAGGCGCCACTGCCAGGACGCTCCGGCATCTTCGGTATGCGTTTTGCGTTTTAGTTGCCGGAGCGTTTGCGCCGAGCGCGGTGAGCCAGATAGCTGAGTAATATACCACCTAACAGCAGAGTCAAAAGCGGGGCTAACAGGTTGAGGGTCATATCAATTCTCCAGGCTGCCGGCCAAGATCAGCGCCAGACCGGTCGTCGTGATTGCCACACTGCCCGAGGCCTGGGTCGCGTCAAGTACGCCGGAGATCAGGCCAGTGGCAGCCACAATGACTCCGATCTGGCGCAAAGCCGCACCAAGATGATCAGGGTTAATATTCACGCAGATAGTATAGCACAGGACCTTTGTCGGAACTGCACTCGGTCGTGATTTTCATCGACTCGTTGCCTATTTTTTCAATGGTAGTGCGTGGAATTGAGACGCGCAAGCGGATCTTCTCAGGCGCTTCATTCAATATGCGGTAGAATGTGCTCAGGATAAAATAAGCGTATAGGAGAACTGTCAGCCGTTGTGGAATATTCTGACTCTTTATTACTGCTGGCGGGATATTCCGTCGCAATCATAGCCGGTTCCCTGTTGGGTGGATGGCTGCCGTCCGTATTTCGGATGACCCATACCCGTATCCAGATGGCGATGACTTTTGTCGCGGGCCTGATTCTCGGGGTCGCCATCTACCACCTGCTGCCCTACAGTTTGCAGGTGTTCCCCGGCGAACATGCCGTTGAAACCGTCGCATCATGGATGATACTGGGCATTGTGGTGATGGTATTGATGTTGCGCTTCTTCCACTTTCACCAGCATGATTTCAGTGATGTGGACCAGAATAACCACGCCCCTTCAAATCACGACACGGTCGCAGCGCACCCGGTCAGTTGGTTCGGTATCGCCCTGGGGCTGGGCTTGCACTCGCTGACCGAAGGAATCGCGCTGGGCAGTAGCCTGCGGGTCGGCCTGTCCCATGAAGGCATGGGTAGTCTGGCAGGATTTGGCGTTTTCCTGGCGATACTATCGCACAAGCCGCTTGACGCGCTCTCCATTACCGGCACGATGCAGGCCGCGGGATTGAGCTGGCGTCTGCGCATGTTGGCCAATGTGCTGTTTGCACTGATATGCCCGATGGTGGCTTTTCTTACTTTCTGGGGCGTGGGACTGCTTGGTGCGGAGGGGCCACTGGTGATCGGTTGTGCACTGGCTTTCGCAGCCGGCGCGTTCCTGTGTATTGCCCTGAGCGACCTGTTGCCCGAATTTCATTTCCACCGCCATGACCGTATCAAGCTCACACTGTCCTTCCTCACAGGAGTCGGCTTGATCTTCATCCTTCACTACCTCGAATCCGGCTAGCCCAGGCAAACACCCAGCCGCATTAATTTCCCGGAATCAACGAATCAGGAATGTCATAAAAGCCGGGGGCGTGTTCCAGGATCAAATCCTTGATGACGCGGGCGCTGGTATGCATATGTGAATAGGGTGAGCAGCACAGCGTGATAGTGCGTATGATCCGGTAACCCTCCACGCGTCTGAAGTCGATCTTATCGGTGGGTTCATGATCGATAACAGCACAATGCGGGACAAACGAACAACCCACTCCCGATTGCACAAGATCCAGGCAAAGTTCCGGCGAGTCGGTGCGCGCAATATGCTGAAGTTGGATTTCATGTTCATTAGCCAGCCATTCGATATTTCTGGTGATTGCGTGATGTTTGGGAGTGGATATCAACCTGGCGCTGGCCAGAGCATTGATCGGCACCGTGGTCTCGTCCGAGCCGGCAATGTCGTACAACTCTCTTGCCGAGCAAAAAAAGACTTCTTCTTCAAACAACTTGTAATATTCAAGAGTGCTCGAGGAGAATAAATATTCGGTGTGCAGCGTGGCCTGATCTTTGCGGACTGAAATATCCTTGTGCAGAATGGCCATATCGATGCCGGAATGGGATAACTGGTTATACAGGTCTTTGCTGTCCCCGGAGAGGAACTCTATTTCGATATTCGGATATTGCTCATGTATTTTTCTGAACAGTCCAAGTCCAAGAAACCGCGCCAGGCTTTTTTGAAAGCCCAGGACAATAGTACCGACCGGGCGCGAGACTTCCTGCTTGATTTCATCCAGCGCCTCGTTTGCTGACTTGACTATATTCTTGGCATGGGAATAAAGTCGCTGCCCGGCGTCGGTTAAGGTAACGCCTTGTCGTGAACGAACAAACAGCTTTACCCCCAATTCGCTTTCCAACGCAGACAGCCGGTTGCTCAGCGCCGGTTGGGCGATATAAATCTGTTCCGCGGCGCGGGTGATACTCCCCGCGTCGGCGATGGCGATCAGCGCGCTCAGGTGTTTGATATCCATTCAGGCTATTTTACCCGGAAGATAAAGCGCTATTCCAGGAAATAAAGCAATGAGCGCGATTGCCAGCATCATCAGCAAAACGTAGGGCAGGGCGCCATAGACCACATCGGAGAATTGTGCCCGGGCGGCGCCTTTGATAACCATCAGGTTCAGTCCCACCGGGGGCGAAATCAACGACATTTCCAGGTTGATCACCAACAAAATGCCGTACCACATCCGATCGATACCGAGCAGGTCCAGCGCCGGCAGTATCAGCGGTGTGGTCACCAGGGTAATCGAGGCGCCCTCCAAAAACATGCCCATAATGAAGATAAGCGCCATTAAACCCAACAGGAACACGAGCGCGTCCAATTCCATGGAAATTACCCATTCGAGCAATTGCAATGGGATTTCGGTAATAACGATAACATGCCCGAATAACGCTGCGCCGGCGACGATGGCAAACACCAAACCGGCGTTTTCCGCGGCTTTTTTCGCAGCCAGGTGGCAACCTTTCAGCGTCAGTTGCCGGTACACACAAGTCGCCAGCAGCATCGATAAGACCACGCCGACAGCCCCCGCCTCAGAAGGCGTAAACACCCCGCTGTACAAGCCGCCAATAATCAACACCGGCAGTAATGCAACCATGCTGACTTTGAATTTTCCGGTACTCCCAGAGGTATCGTCGTTCCCGGGTTCGGACTGATCCGGCGAAGTCTGCAGTTCATCGGCTGGCTCCCCCGCGCTGGGCTGCAAGGACAGTTGCAGGCGGTCATACAGGCAGAACAAGCTGATCAGCAGCAGCGCCGGGAGCAATGCGGCGATAAACAAACCGCTGATCGACACATCGGCGATGATTCCGTAAACGATCAATGCAATAGATGGCGGGATCAGTATTCCCAAGGTACCGGATGCTGCGACCAGGCCATACGCGCTCCGTTTGGAATAACCATGTTTGAGCATTTGCGGAATGGACACATCGCTTAATGTGACAGCGGTGGCAACCGAAGACCCTGAAACCGCAGAAAAAACCGTTGCCACGCCGAGCGTGGTAGCGCCGGCGCTGTTTTTGATATTGCCTGCGATACGGTTGACAGTATTGTAAACATCCTGCAGTGCATTCGTTCTGATCAGGATTTGGGCCATGTAGGCAAACAGCGGAATGGCGACAAACGCATAGGTATCCAGCCTGGCAAAAATGATGTCCGCAATGTGCTCAATACCCGCCGGCCCTTCCATGGCCAGCAGCGCCACTACTGAAGTGATACTCAAGGCGACAAATACCGGCACGCCCGCTGCCAGCAGAAAAAGGAGAAACAGTATCAGCAACAGCTCACTCATGCCTGTTATCGCGCTGTGTCAGCAACTCGGAACCGGCAAGCCGCGGGAAAACAGCGATACTCGACAATGTCATCAGCGCGCCGCCGGTGGGGATGCTGAGATTCAATATCCAGTCCGGTAAACCAAGCAAACTGGGAGACCGTATACCGTATTCATACAAAAACAATACTGCTTGCGCGCCTGAAACCAGTATCAGAATGGACGTCATGAAACAGCAAAGCCAGATCAACAGCGCGCCCGCAACGGCCGTTTTGCCCGAAATCCGGCGTTGCAGCAACTCGATGCGCACATGCCCGCCTTGCTCTATCAGCCAGCTTGCGACCAGCAATGAAACCAGGGGAATGGACGCCGATATCAATTCGTCTATCCAGACCAGCGGGTGCGCAAACAAATAGCGCGCGACGACGCCAGTGAAAACCAGTAACGCCATCAGGATAACTATGCCGGCGGATAGTTCTATCGCAGCGCGGTTAAGCAAACTGACAACCTGAAGCAGGCGCGAAGCGCCCGCAGAACGTTGGGTAACCTCCGGGGGTTTATTTGCCATGATGGATGAATGCCATGCTTATTTCCATTACCACGTTCAACTTGATCTTGGCCTGTTCAGCGGGTCGGGAAGCGGTTGAGCGCCAGGCACGCTGCGCCGGTTAAGATTATAACCAGGTAAGCGCCGGTGTCTCAGCTACCGCTGTTCCCTCCAGGCATTGTAGTATGACAGCATTTTTTCTCCTCTTGCGCCGGTCTGAAGGATAAAGTTCTGCTCCCAGTCTGCCAGCATGACCCCGGCCAGGCGTTCGATTTCAGCCTGGGTATGCACATGGATTTGCATCCCGTTTTCCCGGAGCAAATCCGGCAGTATTGCATCTTCCTCGCGCGCATAGTTCACAGCTTCCCGTTCCAGCGCCTTGCTTTCGGTGTTGATGATCGCGCGCATCCGGTCGTCCAGGTTTTTCCACCAGTTTTTATTGACTGCCAGCGTAAATACAGTGATAAACACAGGTGTGATAGTACACCACTCCTGGATCTCATAATATCGCCTGTGATAGACGGCCGGCAAGGTGGTCAGCGAGGCGTCGATGAGATTGGTTTGCAGCGCCTGGTAAGCCTCCCCGCCGCTCATCGTGACCGGCGCCGCGCCCAACGCCATCAACGAGGTGTTTACCTGCGCGCTCATCCCGCGGATCTTCAACTGCCTGAAATCGGCAGGTCTGACCAACGGGCGCTGATTTGACGTGAATCCCTGCACATCCGTAATCCAGATCCATGCCAGGTTATGCGCGCCAACTCCGGCAAACATGTCCAGGTTGGCCAATGGCGGGCTCTCCAGGAAATCCCTGAACTCATGATAATTCATGAACGCGAATGGTCGGCTGAATATACTGATTTCAGGAATGCTCAGTCCCCAGTCGATATTGCTTATCAGCGCGGCTTCGATATGGCCTCTTGCCACCGCTTGGACCTGGCTTTTTGAACGCAGCAACTGGTTGCCGGGAAACAGCTTTATTTCGAGCTGATTCCCGGCTTTTTCCCCAATCCTTTCCGCCCAGCGGTCGACCAGTTCGGCGATGGATCTTCCTTTTGGCACGCCATGGCTTAATCGCAGCAGGGACGCATCGGCCCTGGCGTCAGCCGCGGCGCCAAGAGCAAACCATGCAAACAGCAATAATCGATACATAACTCCTTCCGGCATCATCAGACATCCTATGATGCTTGACCTTGCTCATCGCTGCAAGCATAACGATTGCGTTGCCGCCGCCCTGCGCGAGCGCAGCAACGACGCGCGGTCGTTGCTGCGTCGGCAATCACGGGGGGGGTTAGAACCCGAGTTCCACCGATACGCCCCATTCGCTGGGACGCCCCACTTCAACGGTGGTGGCGCCGAAGGGGGTGTTGAATAAATTAAGACCGCTGGTCAGGTACTCCTTGTCAGTGAGGTTGGTCCCGAACACAGACAGCTTCAGGTTTTCACTGGCGCTGGCATAAGTCAGGCGCGCGCTCAACAAGCCGAACGATTCCTGTGTGACCGAATTGGGTTCCGGCGCCACCAAACGATAATCATCTTTCCAGCCCCAATCGATGCGCGCGCTCAGCGCTCCGCCGGTGTTCATCGGAAGCACAAATTCACCGCCAATGGTATAGGCAAAATCCGGAGAACGCGCCAACTGGGTGCCGGTGGAAATATCGTCATTGCCTTGATCATCGGTAATGCGCGCATCCATCCACGCGCCGGATGCATTGATCTGAAAATTTTCGGTTACCAGCAGGGTCAGGTCCAACTCCACACCGTCTACCTGCGCTTCACCCACGTTCGAGACCCGCACATCATCGCCGACGATTGCGGGAAGTTGCAGGTCTGTGTAATCGGTGATGAATGCCGCAGCGTTAAAGCGCGCCCGGTTATCCCAGAAATCGCTCTTCAAGCCGATTTCGTAGGTATAGGCCTGTTCTTCATTGAACGGGTTCAAACCGTCGAACGGCGCGCCGGGGTTGGGTGATCTATCGTTAAACCCACCGCTTTTGAAACCACTTGATACGGACGCGTAAGTCATGATCCCGTCGTTCCACATGTAAGAGCCGGCGACCCGGAAAGTAAATTCCGAGAAACTCTCTTGCGCGCTGCCGACAACACCATTATGAAATGCGCGGATTTTCTTGTCTTCCCAGGTGCCGCGTACCCCAACGGTCACATCAAGCCGGTCGGTAACGTGGATATTGCCCTCGCCAAATACCGCATAGCTATCGGTTTCTTCATTAAAAATGAATTCGTTCAGGCCACCTAATGTTGCCCGTTGCTGCCGCCGATGGTCGTCGGGTTTTTCGTGATAGTAGAATAGGCCAAGGAGATAATCCAAACGTTCGGTAAAGCTGCCCTGCAGGTGGATTTCCTGTTGCACCTGTTCATGGTCACGCACGACAATTTCATCGCGCAACACCCCGGCCGAGCCATCGAAATCAACCTCAAACTCATAATCAAACGTGCGGTAGGAGGTCAGGGACTTGATCAGGAAATCACCCACTTGCCACTCGATGGTCAATCCCAGTCCGTAACCTTCGTAGTCGGAAAAGGTATCGGCGCTGATGTTGCTCACGTAAAGGTCGCCCGTTGGCGTGGGCACAGGTTGTCCTGAGCCTGCCAGGCGCGGCGCATTGGGGTTACCGGCGATGATATTCATCGGGTTGCCATTGGTCTTTGAATCGACCCAGTCATAGGTGAAATTCACCTCCAGGTCACTGGTGACATCCCAGAGCAATTGCCCGCGCAAAGCGGTCACGTCCTTGTCCCCGGTATCCACCGGGTTATTCGGGTCGAATTGGTTGATCACATGCCCATCATACGTTTTGCTCAGTCCGGAGACACGCAAGTACATATTATCGGCCAACGCCACGTTCCCCATGCCCTCAACATCCAGCCGATCATAGTCGCCGGCGGTGAGCTTGATACGCCCTTCCGTTTCCTGGGAGGGTTTTTTTGAGACGTAGTTGATTGCGCCGCCAATGGAGTTTTTCCCGAACAACGTGCCTTGAGGCCCACGCATGACCTCGATCCGTTCCACATCCACCAGGTCGATCAGCCCACCGTCACTCTGGCCGAGAAAGATGCCGTCGATGTAAAGGCCGACACCCGCCTCGGCCGTGGACGCGCTGCGATCCTGACCAATGCCGCGGATGAAGATACTGGAAATGGAACCACCGAAACCCCCGCCTGAGCCAATAGTGATATTCGGCACGTAGGTATTGAGGTCAACCAGGTTGCCTATATTTCTTTTTTCCAGGTTTTCCGCGTCCAGCGCAACCACTGACAGCGGAACGGATTGCGCGCTTTCCTCAATGCGCCGCGCGGTGATGGTGATTTCCTCGATAATCGTTGCGCCACCGTCTTGATTATCAGCCACGACAGGTTGTGCGCTTATGATAAAGATTGGCGCCGCTACCAGCGTTACCAGCAACCTGTTGATATTCCTGCGAAATTTAAGGAACAATCTCATTGATGTTACCTCCGCTCTTAAATTGACCTGTTAAGGATATCCTGCTCGATTCAGGGTTTTCCGTGCTCTGACAAGCCCCGGATGGACTTGTTCAGAGCCTGTCAATGACTATCCTAGTCATGATAAGCGGCAGCAGAGTAATACATTGTTTAGATGTATTATGAGTTTTTGATATGACCGCAATCAAAATAGATGCCGGCGGTATCTAGCCCGGAAATCTCACCAATTCGCTTGTCAGCATTAGATAGATGTTTGCTGTCAATGAGTTATGATAATTTGCCAAGTATGTTGCCATTACACACTGCGCTTGATGCGCCCTCGCTGGTCTTTTTTGCGTTAGCGGGCACATGCTCCCTCAACCAGAAGAACCACTATGCTTTCGGTCGCGAGCACCCGCTAACGCAAAAAATCCTCAGCGATCATCGCATCAATTGGTGAGATTTCCGGGCTAAACCCGTTCTCATTATTTCCGAAGGCCGCAAGACAGTTGTTGATTCTTAATTTAATTGCAGGATAAAAAATAAGTATTACCGGGATTGCCGCGAGGTGATTTATCGTTTGACAGTGTTCAGCGTCAGGATGAGGATGAAAAGTGAAAACAGTTAAAATGGGTATGAACAATACCGGCCCGTTAAGAGATATCAGAATCCTGGATTTGTCCAGGCTGCTGGCCGGGAATTTCCTGTCTTTTCACCTGGCGGAGTTGGGCGCAGATGTGGTAAAAATCGAGAACACGCGCCAGGGCGACCCGCTGCGGGATTTCACTACCAAAGGCAAACAGGTTGCGTGGAAAATATTGTGCCGCAACAAGCGCAGCCTGTCTTTAAACTACACGACAGATGCACGCGGGCGCGAGTTGCTGTTCCGGTTGTTGGAGAATGCCCACGGGCTGATTGAAAATTTCAAACCCGGCGGCATGGAAAAATTCGGTTTGGCGCCCGATGTGCTGCACCGGGTCAACCCCAGGCTCGTGATCGTTCGCGTCAGTGGTTGGGGGCAGGATGGTCCTTACTCGCACAAGCCGGGTTTTGGCACGCTGGTGGAGGCATTTTCGGGTTATGCGGCCAAATCCGGTTTCCCGGACAGTGAACCACTACTGCCGAACCTGGGACTGGCGGACATGATCACCGGTGTTACCGGTGCGTTTTCACTGCTTTCCGCGATCAGGGAGGTCGAGGTGAACGGCGGCCGGGGACAGGTCATCGATCTCAGCCTGCTGGACGGTATCACCAGTTTCCTCGGCATTGATCCGGCGATTTGCCGGTTGACCGGCAAGCCAATTCCCAGGCTCGGCAACAGGGGTGAAGTCTCGGCGCCGCGTAACCTGTACCGAACAAGCGACGGGCGTTACATCGCCATTTCCGCCTCCATGCAATCCATGTTTGATAAGTTGTTCATCGCGATAGGGCAGGCAGACCTGCTGGATGATCCCAGGTTCAGGACCAATGAGGATCGCGTCAGGAACAGCGATAAACTGGATGAGATATTGGGCGCATTCATCGCCCGGCGCAGCGCCAGGGACAACCTGGACTTCTTCGAGAAAAATGATGTGACCGCGGGTCCGCTCTACGATGCCATCGAGATCCTGAACGACCCGCATGTACAGGAACGTGGCGTTTATGTCTCGGTGGACGACCCGGACCTGGGGCCGATGCCGGCGCCGAATATTGCGGCCCGGTTATCCGCGACACCCGGTAGTCTGCGCACCCATGCGCCAAAGCTTGGCGAGCATACCGAGGAGATTCTGCATGCATTGGGCTTGACCGGCAACGAGATAGCCGGGCTGGAAGCTGAACAGGTGATCAAATGCAACAGGTAACCACGCAATTTTACCGTTCTCTGCTGTTTGTGCCCGTGTTGGTAAAGCGGCGCGTCAACAAAGCTGCCGGTCTGCACGCCGATACCATCATACTGGACCTGGAGGCTTCTATTCCACTGGCTCAGAAACAGGAAGCCAGGGACAAGGCGCCCGAAGTGGCGGATTTTTTGCGGGCCGCCGGCAAGTCGGTCATGATTAGAATCAACCGTGCCAACGCAGAGGATGCGGTAATGGCCGCGGCCGCTGATATAGATGGCCTGGTGGTCCCTGTCGTTGAACAACCGGATGATATCTATGGCATCATCAACGCAATTCGCGCAGCAGGACTGACGGCGCCGCCGCTTCTCCCCATTATTGAAACGCCGCGGGGTCTGCTTAATTTGAGTGAGCTGATCAGCATCGACGCGGGCGTTTGCGGCCTGGCATTCGGGGCGGAAGATTTCGTCCAGGTGATGGGCAGTCGCGCCCTGCCTTGTGCTGATCTGCTGTTCAACGGCGCTTGGCAGGTGGCTGTGACCGCCAGGGCCTACGGCATTAAGCCCTATGGAATTGCCGGCAGCCTGGTTGACTTCAACGACCTGGACACTTACCGCACGCTTTGTGAGCAGGCCAGGCGCATCGGCATGGTGGGTTGCCCGGCAATACATCCGGGCCAGCTTGACGTTCTCAACGAAGTCTTTTCAGCGTCCCCGGCAGAACTGTCTTACGCGTCCAGGGCAATAGCCGAATTTGAAGCTGCCGGAGAAAAAGCGATTGCCGTAGAGGGCCGGTTGGTGGATTACCCGATATATTTCAGATTCAAGCAATTACTGGAAGAGTACGGTCAAGCATAGTCGCTGTGTCACAATTTCACTCCGGGCAGTTCACTTAGCTCCGCCCGCAGGCAGGCGGGACGCCTGCAATCCCGGGCTGGATGTGCCCCGAACTTATCCGCCGCAACACCGGGCCAACACCCAGCCGCATTACTTATCCGGAATCAACGGATCGGGAATGTCATAAAATTCGACTTCGACGCTTACCTGGCCGCTACGTGTGAGCCGATCCACTTCCCGGGCATCGGGACCGAGCGGTTCCTTGAATTCCCCGAGCTGCGGCATGCCTTTCTCCATCTTTGATTTGGCCTTCAGTACCATTTCGTGCAGCTCTGCGGAGTAGGGCAGTTGGTGCGACCTCGGACGGGACCTGCCGGACAGGTCATTGAGGTCTTTGAGCCAGAGATAGACCTTGCCCTCGGCGCCAGTCATCTTATCCGGCTGTACAATATCCGCGGCGACCAGGCGAAAACGCGCCGGGGGCTGGTCCCCGGTCGGCCAGCCAAGCAACGGGGGCCAGGACAGGTACGTGATAACGTACAGCAGCGTGGTGGCCACGATGGAACCGGCCTTGACTTTCCACGACCAGTTGGAATACAGGTTGATGCTCAGCAGCAGCAGCGCAACCAGTACATAAGCGGCGACCAATCCGGTGATTCCCAGTGTATACACGATGATTTCTCCTTTGCGGCGATGAATGTTAGCCCGAATATCTCACCAATTGATGCGATGATCGCTGAGGATTTTTTGCGTTAGCGGGTACTCGCGACCGAAAGCATAGTGGTTCTTCTGGTTGAGGGAGCATGTGCCCGCTAACGCAAAAAAGACCAGCGAGGGCGCATCAAGCGCAGTGTGTAATGGCGACATACTCGACAGATTACCATAACTCATTGACAGTAAACATCTATCCGATGCTAACAAGCGAATTGGTGAGATATTCGGGTTAGCCGATAGATACCAGTTGTTTCGGCAAGAAATTGATGTTTGATACTTTTCCGTCGATGTTGATGCGGAACCTGAAGGCCGTTTTCTCCACGCCGTTTTGTTCCAGGGTAACCGTATCGTAATACACGATCTCCAGGGATGGATTGACCTTCACCAGGCGCACCTGTACATCAACGGGTTGTCCGGTTTCCGTTGCGTAATAATGCAGGTTGACGATGTATTCACCTTTTACCACCCCCCTGATGGTAACGACTTCCTGGTTGAGCGGGTTCTGCAGCTCCTCGCCATTGACTAAGATGGTGTCGTTGACCAGTCCCCTGTCATCGCGGTCCAAGTGCAGCAAGCCTGCTTCCGGGTTGCGGAACCAGACCACCCTGCCGTCCGGGTCTTCGACCCATACATCAATGTCATCGGGGTTATTGTCTTCCCAGGTGATGGTAAGAATATATTCGGCCTTCGGGTCGATGATCCCGGACTTGGCCTCGGGATTCATGAACATGATTGCCACCAGGAACAGGAAGGTAAAACCCAGCAGGGCATTGAACAGCAGGTCCGTGAACGGGTCCGATTGGTAGCGCTTGTAGTTGTTCACGTCAGCTTGGGCAGGATATGCACCTGGGTCAGGTGCTTGGTGGTATCGATCAGTTCATCGGCAGCCTGGTCCAGCAGGTGGAACTGGGCCGCGGTCAGGATACTGCAGGTCAGCCCGGCAAACGTGGTGTATAACGCGGTGCCCATACCCGAACTCATCTCCTTGAGTATATTCTGCATCGTCGTCACGTCAAAGTCCGTTACATTCACCACGGAACCGAGCATCAGCACAAAACCGATGATCGTGCCCAGCAGCCCCAGTTTTATCATGATATCGGTACAGAACCAGCCCAGGTTATGGGGATTTTTAAGTTTCGCCTCAAAAACCTCGATCAATTCCTTGTTGTTCGCATTCACCGTAATGTTTTCGGTCTGCTCATCCGGCGCCGGGCTGGATTGCGCCCGATAGAACAGGTCCAGCAGGTAACGGGTCAGCAGGCAGTCGGGCAACTTTTCGTTGTTGTCCAGGTATACCTGATCGCCGTTCACCGCAAGCTCGTGCCGGCGCGCCAGCGCGTAGACCTTCTCCGAGTGATTGATTTCCACCGAGATAAACCATACCCGGCGTGCGCAGTACAGGGTCATGATGATGAACATCAGCGTGATGACCCAGGACAGCTTGCTGACGTCGCCCAGGTAAAGCAACAGCAGCACTTTCTCGCGCAGCGCGAGGAACAGCGCAAAACCGATCAAGCTGATTAGCAGCAACCATACAAGTAATAAATGATGTTCGCCTTTTTTCATGATTGTTTTTAGGAACCTCCTTTATTTCAGCGGGCAGGCAAATTCTATCCCGGATCCTTTGTGTCTGCCCCCCCGTTACTCCCGTATCACCACCTTGGTGCCCAGCGGGATATATTTTCTCAGTTCGTTAATCTCTTCGTTGGTCACTGCTATACAGCCTTCCGTCCAGTTGTGCGCCTCATGTATCCGGCTTTTCTCGTCAGTGATCCGACCGATGCCGTGGATGCCGATATATCCGCCGAGTCCGGTATTCTGCGGCGGTAGGCTATTACGCTTGTACGCGAGGACAATCTGCTTGAATTCGACGGCAGAAATGACCTCATTCGAGTAACCGCGCCAGGCATCAAGGGGGTTAGGATAATTTAACTGGATGAAAAAATGAAATTTACTGTTGGATTTGAAATCAATCACCCGGTATGTGCCAATAGGCGTCTTGTTATCGCCGGCGCGTATCTTCGTGCCTTTCCCGCCTCTCCCGTGAGAGATATCGTAATACCTGATCACTTCCTCATCCTGCTTGACCACCAGCGTACGCTCGGACTTGCTGACCTCGACGGTATACGGCGACGCGGCTGCCGCCAGGCAGAAAATACTCAGGATGATGGTGAACAGGAATTTCATCGAAGCCTATTTTTAAGGTTTACGCTGCGGAAATCAACTGGTTCATTTTAACCACCTGCATTATACTGTCTCCATGGCTTATGCTCGCAAACGATCTCTCAGTCACCTGTTGCTGGTGCATGAGATCGCCTTCCTGTTCTTAGTGGCAGTGACCGGCTTGCTCACCGGTTTGTCCGCCTACCTGTGGCAGAAAACCTCAGCGGCATCCGACCGCATCAACAACTCGATTTACCTGAGTGAGCAGTTACGCGGCGAACTGTATCGGCAATTGCAGCAGGTTTCGCGGGCGCGCTGGTCCGGCGACGAGGATGCGCTGGAAGTATATTATGAATATTCAAGGCGTATCGGCCGCCATTTCAACCAGTTGCGGCGCACTTCTCTGACCCGGGACGAAGATGAGGTGGTGCAGGCGCTGCAACTGGCTTACCGTAAGATTCAGATCGATATTTACCGCATCTTCGACGAACCCGCTCGTCCGGACACGACAGGAACACCGCATATCATGGATTTTCGCAATGCCGATGCGATGTTTGATGAGTTCGAGCAGAAATACCTGGAATTGAAGGCGCTGTACACAGAACAGCTCCGGGAACTGGAACAGACCATTGAATTCTGGACCCGCTATGCGCCGGTTTTGATCCCGGTGCTGTTCCTGCTGGCTGTCGTCATCGTGGTGATTACCAGCCGCATAATCCGCAACAGTTTCGTGCGGCCGATGGCTGCGATCATGGCCGGCGCAACGGAAATCAGCCGCGGCGAACTGGGCCACAGGATTCCGGAACAAGGTGTGAATGAGGTCGCGCAACTGGCCGGTTCCATCAACCATATGGCCGCGGAGTTGAAAACCAGCCGTGATGCGCTGGTGGAGCATGAACGGCAGGCAGCGCTGGGGAGTCTTATCCCGGTCGTCGCCCACAATATCCGCAACCCGCTGGCCAGTATCAGGGCTGCCGCGCAAGTGCTGGACGACGCAGACAACAAGGACGAACTGAAGGAAGGCAAGCAGGCCATCGTCGGCACCATCGACCGCCTGGGGCGCTGGGTGAATGCGCTGGTCTCCTACCTGCATCCGTTGCAGCCCGAGTTAAGAGATGTCGGCGTTGTTGCATTGCTGGATGCGGCGCTGGCGCTGTTGCAGACCAAAATCTCAGAGAAGGCAATCACTGTGAAGCGGGAATACCGGGACCTGTCAATCACTCTCAAGGTGGACCCGGACCTGATGGAGCAGGCGATCTACGGCCTGATGGCCAATGCCGTGGACGCCTCGCCGGCCCGCGTCGAACTGTTGATAACAGTGACTGAAACGGAACAGGCCGTGATTATAGGCATTCGCGATTACGGCCCCGGCCTGCCGTTCAAGCCGGAACCCGGAAACCTCGAACCCGGCCCTTCCACGAAACGCTTCGGCACCGGCCTGGGCATACCCATTGCATTCAAAATCTGCCAGAGTCATGGCTGGCGCCTGGATTTTGAGACGCAGGAAACCGGAACCCTGGCAAGAATTACCGCGCCAAAACGCGAACCAGCGGAACAATCGGGCCAGGGTGAAATCTCTTCTGACCCCCATATATCCTGATGCCAGATAACGACATCACAAGACACAGCAGTCCCCTGGTGACAGAAACCGAGGTGCCGCTGCTGGAGAAGAGCATACTGATCATCGAGGATGAGTCGGTATTTGCCGGCGCGGTGCGCAAGCGATTGGCGCGCGCCGGGTACAACGCCGAAGTCGCCGGCGACCTTGCGCAAGGCGCGGCAAAACTCAAGGAAACCACCCCGGACCTGTTGCTGCTGGACATGCGTCTGCCCGACGGTTCCGGCCTGGATTTTCTGTCCGGCTTGCAGGATAACGGCGAGAGCGCGTTTCCGGTACTGGTAATGTCCGCTTACGGCGAGATTGAAGACGCGGTGTCGGCGATGAAGTCGGGGGCGTCCGATTACCTGAAAAAACCGATCGACCTTGATGAACTGATAATTACCGTCGAGCGGGTCCTGGAACAGGCTGCGCTGTCCCGGAAGCTGACCTATTCCAGCAAGCGCGAGCAACACTCCCATGAAGGTGTGGAATTCCTCGGCGAGAGTCCTGCGGTGACTGCCGTCAGGCAACAGATCGAACGCCTGCAACAGGTAACCGGCGCGGCGGTTCCGCCCACCATCCTGGTTCTGGGTGAGACCGGCGCCGGCAAGGACGTGGTAGCCCGGCTGCTGCATGCGAACAGCGCCCGCAGCGAACGCCCGTTCGTGCACGTGGATTGCGCAAGCCTGCCCAAGGACCTGATCGAGGCCGAGCTGTTTGGCCACGAGAAAGGCGCGTTCACCAGCGCGCACGCGGCCCGGACGGGCCTGATCGAGGCGGCGGAGGACGGGGTGTTGTTCATGGATGAAATCGGCGAATTACCGATGGATTTGCAGGCAAAATTACTCGCGGTGCTAGAACGCAGAACCTTGAGGAAGGTCGGCGCCACCAAGGAACGCCCGGTGGCGGCCTGGATCATCGCGGCCACCAACCGGGATATCGCCGACCTGGTGAACCGGGGCGAATTCCGTTCCGACCTGTATTACCGCCTGAACGTATTGTCGATTTCGCTGGCGCCGTTGCGCGATCGGGGCGATGATATAATCTTGCTGGCCAGGCATTTCATGGCCCAGAGCGCCAAACGCTACGGCATAAGCTCCCTGGGTCTTTCCGCGCAGGCCGTGCAAGCGCTCAAGGCATACCACTGGCCGGGCAACGTGCGTGAGTTGAAGCACATGATTGAACGGGCCGTATTACTGTCCGGAGAAGGCGAATTGTCTGCCGCCAGCCTGTCCTTGGCTGCCCCGGCACAGCCCGAGGTGGGGACGGACATCGGCAGCTCGCCCGTTGTCGAGGCTGATTTGACGCTGGATGACGCAGAGCTGCTGCTGATTAAAAATGCGCTGGATAAGTGTAACGGCAATGTGTCCAGGGCAGCCCGTGAACTGGGCATTACCCGCATGGCCCTGCGCTACCGGATTAAAAAACACAACCTTGATTGACGGGAGAGTGAGATGAACGAAGATACCAGACAAGCCATCGAAGCGGCCTCGTTCCGGCGCCTGGTCGGCTACCTGCGGGAACATAGCGAACGGATTAAACAACACAACCTTGATTGACAGGAGAGTGAGATGAACGAAGATACCAGACAAGCCATCGAAGCAGCCTCGTTCCGGCGCCTGGTCGATTACCTGCGGGAACATACTGAGGTGCAGAACATAGACCTGATGAACCTGGCCGGCTTTTGCCGCAACTGCCTGTCGAAATGGTACCGGGCAGCCGCCGAAGAGCGCGGCGTGGAACTGGACTACGAGCAGGCCCGAGAAATCATCTACGGCATGCCCTACAGTGAATGGAAACACAAGCACCAGCAGGAAGCAACCCCGGAACAGGCGCAAGCCTATGCCGACCGACAAGCGCGGGAACAGGGATAAACCCAGCGCCATAGCCGCACTGGCGGGGACGCTGTGCCTGCTGTTCACCTGCTGGCAGGCTGCCACAGCAGGCACGCTGGAACAGGTGCGGGAACGCGGCAAGCTGCGTTGCGGCATTGTCGAGAGCAGCCCCGGTTTCAGCAGTATCGACGACTCCGGCCAGCGCGTCGGGTTTGACATCGACCATTGCAAGACCATATCGGCAGCGGTATTTGGCGATATCAGGATCGAATACGTACCGGTGACCCCGCATACGGTGTTTACCCTGCTGCAATCCGGCGAGATAGATATTTTCCCGGACGGCGCCACCTGGTCCTTCGTCCGCGACGTATCCCTGGGCCTGGATTACACCGGAGTCTACCTGTATGCCGGGCAGGGGTTCGTGGTGCGCCGGGATTCCGGGGTAAGGTCGATCAAAGACCTGGACGGCGCGACCATCTGTATCGCCCAGGGCACCACCCTGGAGCAGAACATCGCCGATTACTTTGCCGCACACGGCATGTCCTATACGCCCGTCACGTTCGCCGACATAGACAAGGGGTTGCAAGCCTATTACGCCGATCGTTGCGACACATTCACCAATGAGCGCCTGTCCACGGCCGGGCGCATCGCCAACTGGCCGGATCGGGAAGACCACCTGATCCTGGACGAGGTGATCTCAAAAGAGCCTTTCGCCGCGCTGGTGCGCCAGGACGACCCGCGCTGGCGCGATATCGCGCTCTGGGCATTCAATGTCCGTTTTGCCGCCGAGGAACTGGGCATCAGCCAGGACAATGTCGATGAGGTAAGGGAGAACTCGTCGAACGCGGAAATCCAGCGCCTGTTAGGCGCCCATGGCGGTTTCGGCGAAAAACTGGGCCTCTCCAACGACTGGGCATACCAGATCATCCGCCTGGTGGGGAACTACAACGATATGTGGGAACGAAACTTCAGCCCCCTGGGCGTAAAGAGAGGCCTGAACGCAAGCTGGAAGAACGGCGGCCTGCACTCCGCCTTGCCCTTCAGATGAGAACAGGGGACAGTGTAATTAATCGGGATATTATTTATCAGGTCGTTCTGTTAATTGTCATCGCGGTCCTCATCTATCTGGTAGCGGTGACTACGCAGGCGAACCTGGCGCGTCTTGGTGTTGATTCCAGTATTGATTTCCTGTGGAAGCGGGCAGGCTTCGAGATCGGCCAGAAGCTGATTCCCTATGACGCCAATTCCACGATAGCCCGCGCGTTTGTAGTCGCGTTGCTCAATACCCTGCTGCTGGCCGCGGTCTCCATCGTGTGCGCCAGCATCCTGGGACTGTTCATCGGCATTGCCCGGCTCTCCCACAACTGGCTGGTATCCCGTCTTGCTCTTGTTTACATAGAAGTATTTCGTAACATCCCCTCGCTGTTGCAGATATTCTTCTGGTATTTCGTTGTCCTGCGCACATTGCCGCGCAGTGGCGAGAGTATTGAATTCTTCGGCGCCATCTTCCTGAACAACCGCGGGTTGTTCGTGCCGTCGGTCAGTTTCGGGCAGGGCGCGTTCTGGATCGCCGCGGCGTTGCTGGCCGCCTGCGGCATGGTGTTTTGGCTGCGGCGGCAGGAACGGCGGCGTGCCGCCGGCCCCGGTCGGGTCCCTTCTGAATCCCGCAGTACCAATGCGCTTGCGTCCTGGAGCCTGTTGATCCTGGCAGGTATAGCCGGCGCCATCGTGTTGCTGGCCGGCGCCCAGGTCGAGATCCCGAGGGAAACCGCTTTCGGCTACCGCGGCGGTATCGTGATGATGCCGGAATTCCTGTCGCTGGTGGTGGGTCTGTCCATGTACAACGCAACCTATATCGGCGAAATTGTCCGTTCCGGTTTCGCGTCCATCCCGCGCGGCCAGGTCGAAGCAGCGGATTCGCTGGGCTTGCGGCGCTACCACACCATCCGCCTGGTGCTGTTCCCCCAGGCCCTGCGCGTGATCATACCGCCGCTTACAACCGTTTACCTGAACCTGTTCAAAAGCACGTCCCTGGCCGCGGCCATCGCCTACCCCGAAGTAGTGTCGGTGTTTGTCGGCACCGTGAACAACCTGGTAGGGCAACCGCTGTTCATCATGGCGATTACCATGGCGGTGTATGCGTTTATCTCCCTGTGCATCGCGCTGTTCCTGAACTGGTACAACACAAGAATAGCGCTGACGGTGGCGCCATGAGTAGCTGGCTACGTAACAACTTGTTTTCTTCGCCGTTGAATACGGCGCTGACCCTGGTCTGCGCCGGTTTGATCGTTATGGTCGGCGTTCCGCTGGTCAACTGGTTGATTATCGACGCCTACTGGACCGGTTCAACTCCGGCGGACTGTCCCGACAAAACTGCTGCGTGCTGGCCGTTTGTGCGGGCGCGCTTTGACCAGTTCATGTATGGCCTGTACCCGCAGGCCGAACGCTGGCGCGTGAACCTGGGCCTGGTATTAATCTTCCTCACGGCCCTGCCGCTGTTCATTCCACGGTTCCCGGGCAAGCGCTGGGCGTTGGCGCTGCCGCTGATAGCCTGGCCGCTGATCGGGACATTCCTGTTCCTGGGCGGTCATGGCGGGCTGGTCTATGTTGAGACCGGCAGTTGGGGCGGGTTCTTCCTCACCGTGATCACCGCGCTATTCGTGTTGTCCACCTCGTTGCCGATTGCCGTGATGCTTGCCCTGGGCAGGCGCTCATCGATCCCGCTGATACGGGTCTGCTGTGCGACCTGGATCGAGTTGTGGCGCAGTGTGCCGGCCCTGGTAGTCCTGTTCGTCGCGATCATCATGTTCCCGCTGTTCATGCCGGAAGAAATAAAGATCGACAAGCTGTTGCGCGCGCTGGGCGCGCTCACTATCCTGATGTCCTGCTACATGGCCGAAGCCATCCGCGGCGCGCTGCAATCCATTCCCAGAGGGCAGTTCGAGGCCGCCGAGGCGCTGGGCATGGGTTACTGGCAGCGCATGTTCCTGGTGATCCTGCCGCAGGCCTTTCCCGTGGCCTTGCCGCAGATAACGAGCAACTTCATCGGCCTGTTCAAGGAAACCACGGTGCTGCTGATCATCGGCCTGTTCGACCTGCTGGGCATGGTGCAGAGCGCCGCTTCCGACCCGGCCTGGCTAAGCCCCGGCGTCAGCGCCACCGGTTACCTGTTCGCGGCCGTGTTTTTCTGGTCATTCGGCTTCGGCCTGTCCCGATACAGCGCCTGGCTCGAAAGGAAGGCATCCATCTACAAGGCGCGTGCAGGCTGAAGTCTTTGCGTTGATCGATAATCAGCTTTGTCCTTCCGAATCACCCGAAAAGGGTTATCTTCACCTCTGGCCGTTATCACCCATCGTGGGTAATTGTCATTCCCCACCCAAATCCGTATAAATCACAATAGATTTACAACAATTGCGGCATTATTGACTATCTGACCCGGATATAGCGCCGCCCACTTGGAGCAAAACAACAATGGTTGCCTGTTCGTAGAGATATTTGGCAAAAAGTCGAAGGGGAGACCTACGATGAAACATGAAATTCGGCTATGTGTGCCGATTACCACTGAAGGGTTGCGCCTGGAGGAAGACGTACAAGGTCATGGAGGCCATGATACCCTCATCAGTGTGCGTATACTAAAGGAAGGACCACCCTCGATAGAAAGCCATGTTGATGAATTGCTCGCCGTTCCCGATCTCATTCGCTTGGCCAGGGAAGCAGAGGAAGAAGGAGTCGATGCAGTCATCATAGATTGCATGGGTGACCCTGGCCTTAGCGCGGTCAGGGAGGCCGTTTCCATTTCTGTTTATGGTCCCGCACAGACATCCATGCATGTGGCTTCCATACTGGGTCGCCGATTCGGAGTCGTCACTGTTCTAAAACGCTTGCATCCACTGATACGCGAGCTGGCGGTGCATTATGGTGTTGAGCGTAGCATGGTCTCTCCCCGTTCAGTGGAGATTCCCGTTCTGGAAATCGAAAAGGAACCGGAACGCCTACAGCAATTGTTTATCAAGGAAGCAATAAAAGCGGTGGAGCAGGAAGATGCGGACGTTATCATCCTCGGCTGTACCGGATTTTATGGCATGACAGAGAAGATTGAAGCGGGGTTAAAGGATGCCGGTATTGAGGGTGTCCCCGTACTTGACCCCATACCGGTAACGATCGAATTCGCTGCTGCCATGTTGCATAGCAATCTCTCACATAGCAAGCGGGCATTCCCGATACCACGGGAGAAATAGACTAGATGCGCATAGGCGTTGATGTTGGTGGTACTAATACTGATGCCGTGCTGATGAATGGCGCAGAAGTACTTGCCACCAACAAGTCACCTACTACCGAAGATATCAGCAGTGGCATAGTCGCGGCTATTCGTTCCTTGCTCGAAGGAAGTGAAATATCAGCCGCTGAAATTGAGCAGGTCATGATCGGGACTACTCATTTTACCAATGCTTTTGTTGAGTGTCGTGATCTGCGGGAAGTGGGGATACTCCGGCTGGGCCTCCCGGCAACAGCGGCCATTCCACCTCTGACGGACTGGCCGGACGATCTCGCAGACGCTATGGGGCGTCACATCTATCTGGTCGATGGCGGATATGAGTACGACGGTCGCGAAATTTCGTCGTTTAACGAAAAGCAGGTAATGAAGGCCGCCCGTGATTTGCGATCGAACTGTATTGAGGCTGTGGCTATCTCCTGCGTCTTCTCAACGGTAAACGGCGCCATGGAAGCACGAGCTGCCGAGATACTGCGCAATGAATTACCAGGTGCATTCATCGCCTGTTCCAGCGATATAGGTAGCACAGGACTTCTGGCGCGGGAAAATGCCACGATCATCAACTGTAGCCTTTCAACATTAGCTGGCCAAGTCATGGAGTCCTTCAGTGACGCACTGAACTGTCTCGGTATCCAAGCGCCCTTGTACATAAGCCAGAACGACGGCACGCTTATGAATGCTGATTTTGCCGCCCGTTTTCCAGTGTTGACCTTCGCTTCAGGCCCCACCAACAGCATGCGTGGGGCGGCCTATTTATCCGGTGAGAAGAATGCCATCGTGGTCGATATTGGTGGGACTACCTCGGATGTGGGCATGTTGACAAACGGCTTTCCGCGACAGACCGCCTCTGAAGTCAGATTCAGCGGTGTGCGCACGAATTTTCGTATGCCGGACATCCTTTCCATCGGGTTGGGTGGGGGTAGTATCGTGCGCCTGAATGATCCCGTGAGCATCGGTCCCGACTCAGTAGGATATGAGCTATTGCAGGAAGCGCTCATTTTTGATGGTTTCACGTTAACTGCTACCGATGTCTCCGTTGCATTGCACAAACTGGATATCGGTGACTCATCCAAGGTGGAGCATCTGGACAAAAAACTCTTGGGTGACTGTAGCGATATCATCCACGATTGTCTGGACACAGCCATTGATCGTATTAAGGCCAATGCGGAAGCGTTGCCCGTCGTACTGGTGGGCGGTGGTAGCATCCTTGTTCAGCGTTCGCTTGCACGGGCCTCCATGATGATCACACCAGACCATTTCGAAGTGGCCAATGCTATCGGCGCCTCCATCGCCCAGATAAGTGGCGACGTCGACAATGTCTACACATATGAATCAATTAATCGCGAACAGGCGCTTGAGGCGGCAAAGGCCGAGGCAACCCGGAACGCTATTAATGCCGGCGCTGAGGAGGAGAGTATAGAAATCGTGATGTTGGAAGAGATCCCTCTTGCCTATATGCCGGGTGGAGCGGTGAGGGTGCAGGTGAAAGCAGTCGGCGAATTAGCGAATTCCGTTACAGAGGATTCAGGAAATGGAAATTAAGTCATCGGATATTGAAAACCTTGCGCGGGGCGCTGCCTTCCTCGGTTCCGGCGGCGGGGGAGATCCCTATATCGGCGGCTTGTTGCTGGAAAAGGCCATCGAAGTTGGACAACCACCGACAATTATTTCAATCGACGATATCGGTGATGATGCTGTGGTAGTACCAATTGCCATGATGGGGGCGCCGACGGTCATGCTGGAGAAACTACCTAATGGCGCTGAGCCCGAAAAGGTCTTGCGCCGTTTTGAAGAACGTCTGGGCAAACGGGCAACCGCTCTGGTAGCAGCCGAAATTGGTGGTTTGAATGCGCTTCTTCCGCTTATCGCCGCTGCCCGTCTCGGACTTCCCGTCGTCGACGGTGACGGTATGGGCCGCGCTTTCCCTGAATTGCAGATGGTTACTTTTAACATTTTCGGTGTGCCCATCACGCCTATGATTATGACGGACGAGCATGGTAATACCGTAGCCGTGGACTGTGCCAAGGGTGAAGATGCTGAACGCATTGCCAGGCATATAGTAATTTCCATGGGTGGGGCAAGCCACATCTGCCTTTATTCCATGACTGGCCGACAAGCGAAGGATAGTATCGTCAGAGATACACTAAGTTTGGCCTTAGGGATAGGCGAGAGTATAAGTTCAGCCCGTACCTCGTCTACTGACCCTGTCAATTCCCTGATCGATTACTTGCGTTCAACGACCTATTACAAAAACTGTGGTGAAGTTTTCAACGGCAAGATCGTCGATCTGCTCAGGGAAACCAGGCGCGGCTTCGCTATCGGTCGGGTCATCATAGAAAGTGTCAATCGATCATCAGACTATTTGGAAATCGAATTCCAGAATGAAAACCTGATTGCCAGGATAAGTGGCGAGACCCGGGTTATCGTGCCGGACCTTATTTGTATTGTTGAACAGGACACCGCGGAACCCATAACCACCGAATCCCTACGCTACGGGCAGCGAGTCAGGGTTATTGGTGTGGGCGCCGCGCCCATTATGCGTACCGATGCAGCGCTCCATATATTCGGACCTGATAAGTTCGGCTACGACGAACCGTTCATACCGGTGGAGGATTTAAATGATTTTCATACTGATTTATAACAAACAATTTAACGGGGTTAACTTATGAAAAATTCTGAGAAAAACTCAAGTTGGGTGGGACTCACACTACTCGCCATGACATTTTTATTGCCGGACAAGGTATTCGCGGAGAATGTACTCGAAGAGATCACCGTTACTGCAAGGCGGCGCCAGGAGTCGTTACAGGAAGTACCGGTTTCCGTTTCTGCGTTCACCAAATCTGCGTTGGAGGAGCGTTCCCTCACGGACCTCGGCGACATCGATCAGTTCATTCCGAACCTGGTCCACACTGAAGGACTCGCCGGTGGTAGCAGCGGGCAATATCGTATTCGCGGCGCCGGTCAGGACGACTTCGTTACCACCAATGAACCCTCGGTAGGTATCTACTTGGATGGCGTTTATATCGGCCGGGTTGCGGGCGCAGCCTTGGATTTGCTGGATATCGACCGTGTCGAGGTTATGCGCGGCCCCCAAGGTACCTTGTACGGTCGCAATACAATCGGTGGTGCGGTCAATGTCATCACCAAGGATCCTGACAATCAATTTGGTGGCTACGTGGAAGGTGTATATGGCTCTCGTGACCGCTTCGATTTCCTCGGCAGCGTGAATATACCAATAATAGAGGATATGCTCGCCATCCGCGCTGCCTATGTCCATCATGAAGAAGACGGTTGGATCGATAGCCTGGACAACGGACGCACCTTTGGCGATGAAAACAGGGACGGCGTACGCATCTCCGGTCTTTTTACGCCCAACCAACAGTTCAGACTCCGGTTCAGCGCTGACTACACAAAGGATGACGGCGAAGCGGACCCCAGTTCGGCAACGCGTATAGAACCGACTTCCTTTATCCCACCCAATTTCGCTGTTCCGGAAAATAATGAAAACACTTATTCGGGTTTTCGTCCGGGCAATAACGCTGAAGTATGGGGGGTGGCTGCTGACTGGACATGGGACTTCGGTCCTGGCTCCTTGCGTTCCATTTCTTCTTATCGTGACCTTGAACATCTCTCCGGAATCGATTTTGACGGCACACCGTTTAACTTTTTCGACCAGTTGAACACTGTGGTACAGGACCAGTTCAGCCAGGAATTACACCTTCTGGGCAATTTCATGGAAGGTCGTGTCGATTACCTTCTGGGCGGATTTTACTTCAGCGAGGATATCACCGGGACATTCCATTATCCTCTGGGACCGGTTATGCTTGAGGAGCAGAATGTAATTGATAATAGCAGCGTTGCTGTGTTCTTTAATGTGGATTTTGCGCTAACAAACCGCTTCAATCTCGGTGGCGGCGTGCGATATACTGAAGAAGACAGGGATATATTCTATAACCACAATTTCCAGGCGCCTGGACCCAATGGTGTCGTAAATGGCTTCCTCACCCAGCCACTTACGGATATCGTAGCCGTCATGCCTGCCTATCCCCCCGGAACAGATCTGGACCGGAAGCTGAGTTTCAATGCAACCACATGGCGGGTGTCAGCAGATTTTGACCTGAATGACGATATAATGCTCTTTGCATCCATCTCAGAGGGATTCCGCTCCGGCGGCTTCAATGGCAGACCCTTCGGTAATCCACTGGCATTGACGACTTTTGGTCCCGAGACCCTGCGTTCCTATGAGCTTGGTTTCAAGTCAGACCTGGCAGGTGGCCGCCTGCGTTTGAATGGCGCCATCTTCTTCTCAGATTACACCGACATGCAGTTCTCGGCCATCCTTGCAGGCAGCCCAAGCGTCGTGACCGACAATGCCGGTGAGGCGGAGATACTCGGTGTGGAGTTCGAAGGCCACGCCAACCTCACAGATGCCTTTCTCCTGGATTTCAGTATTGGCTACATGGATGCTGAGTTTACCCAGCTTGAGCCGGGTGTGGTTGCCAACGGCATCGACCTGAATGATCCTATTGGTCTGACACCCGAATGGTCATATAACATCGGTGGGCGCTACGAACATAGCGTGGGAGATTTTGGGACCCTGACGGCAAGGATTGACTACTCCTATACTTCAAAATACCCCTTTTTGCCGCAAGCCAACGAATTCGACTTTCAAGAGGGTTTCGGGCTCGCCAACCTGAATATTTCATTCGAACCAACAAACGAGAACTGGCAACTGAGCATTTATGGTACTAACATCTTTAACGAGGAGTACAGCTACTTCAAGGAAGATCTGCGTCTAACCTTTCTCGGACATGTGTTGGACTTTCCGGCGCCCGGTGATGAGTGGGGGATCAGGATGGCATACCGTTTCTAGTACTAGTATGGGTATCTCCAATGGATAAAGGCATTGGCGTGCTGATTCCTGATACGACACCGCCAGCAAATATCGGGGATCTCTGCAGGCAGGTGGAGGCATGGGATTATGACGAAATCTGGGTCAGTGAAGATTATTTCTTCAATGCAGGTATTTCCAGCGCAGCGCTGGCCCTCCAGGCAACGAATATTATACCTGTCGGTATTGGCATTTTATCCGCCGTAGTTCGGCATCCTGCCGTGACAGCCATGGAGCTTGCTACTTTGGCTGGCGCATTCCCGGGGCGTCTCAGAGCAGGGATCGGTCACGGCGTACCCGCTTGGACCAGTCAGATGGGCCTCACTCCGGAAAACCGCTTGGCTACCCTGCGGGAGGTAATCACGAGTATACGTCGCCTGTTGGCCGGTGAACTCCTGGACCAGACTGACGGACGCTTTCAGTTCAATGGCGTCAAACTCACCCAACCGGTCGAGAATGTGTCTCTCTACGCAGGCGTCATCGGACCACAATCTCTTGCCTTGTCGGGGGAGATAGCCGATGGCACTGTATTATCCATAATGGCGGGGGCAAAGTATTTGGCTTATGCGCGGGACAATATCAATCGAGGGATGGAAAAAGCCGGACGTTCCGGAACACATCCTCTGCCAACCTACACCTTGTATTTGGTTGACAATGATCGTCAGCGCGCGCGCGGGGCTGGCCGGCAAGCGCTCTCAATGCTCATGAGCGCTTTTGGCTCCAGCCAGTTGACAGGTGTGTATGGCATCAATGATCAACTGGAAGACATGATCACACGCGGTGGTCCCGAGGTGATTGCAAATGAGATGCCTGATGAGTGGTTGGATTGGTTCATGGTGGTTGGCGAACCGGAGGAATGTGCCGACGGGATCAGTCGCCTGCACAGGGCAGGAGCGTCATCGGTAGTCCTTATGCCATTGGCGATAGAAGATATTATGGCGCAACTCAGGCTCACATCCGATAAAGTATTGCCATGTTTAAGTTGATACACTAGCTGCGAAACAGAATTGAGGCCCGGTTTGCGATTTATCAGCGTACAGACCATTTCTGATGCCCTGTCAGCGCTCGCCCGCCATGGTGATGGCGCTACGGTCCTGGCCGGGGGTACTGATGTGATGATCCAATTAGGCCGCAAAGAACTCGAAACAGAAGCTCTGATACATATCGAGGCTCTGAATGAGTTGAAGACGATTCAGTCTTTAAATGACCGGGTGGAGATTGGCGCATTGACCACTCATCGATCCATCGCGATGATGGCCTTCCCGCTCGCCCTATACAAATCGCTCCGCTCGGCTGCAGCCTCAGTGGGGAGTTGGCAGACTCAGTCAGTGGGAACTATCGGTGGTAATATCTGTAATGCTTCACCGGCGGCAGATATGCTGCCGCCTCTACTTGTCCACGATGCTCAGTTGCGGTTGCGCAGCGAGGCGCGGGGTGAGCGCACAATTTCTATCAATGATTTTTTGCTGGGACGCCGGCATACGGCACGGAAGTCAGATGAGCTTCTAACCCATATCACCATTGATGCCGTTCCGGAGAGAAGCGCGGATGTGTACTTGAAAGTGGGACGGCGAGGCGCAATGGAAGTCGCTATTGTCGGGCTGGCCCTGCGGCTGACAATGGATGAGGAACCTGAACTGATTAGTGATCTACGCATTGCTACTTGCGCAACAGGTCCGATTTCTTGCCGGGCGACGGAGGCAGAGGCTGTCCTCAGGGGACAACGCTGGTCCCAAGAGCGTATTTCCGAAGCAGGTGAAGTCCTTTGTAGAGAGATCAGCCCTATCGATGATGTACGCGGAAGCGCCGCTTACCGTTTGATGGTATTGCCGCGACTGCTGCAACATGCGATGAGCCAGTGTTTGGAGAAAATCCAGTCTCCACCATAAGAAGAAGCAGGTTAGCAAACTATGCAACGCATAAAACTCAAGGTAAACGGTAGACAGGAGGAAGTCTCGGTAAACGATACTGAAACGCTGCTGGACATGCTGCGAGGACAACTCCACTTAACCGGCACAAAGGATGGTTGTCGCGAAGGCGAATGTGGCGCCTGCACTGTCCTCATAGATAACTTGCCCGTCGATGCCTGTATCTATCCTGCTATGGCAGCGGCTGGCCGGGATGTGGAGACTATTGAAGGCATTGGTAACAGCGCTCATCCTACACTATTGCAGCAGGCGTTGGTGGAGTGCGGTGGACTGCAATGTGGTTTCTGTACGCCGGGGATTATCATGATCCTGACCGCGTTATTAAGGGAAAACCCGACACCTTCTCCCGAACAAGTGAAGGAGTCTCTGTCAGGCAATCTGTGCCGTTGCACTGGTTATATCCAGGTTGAAGAAGCCTTGGTCAAGACCGTTGGGCGACAGAAGGAGGTAATAGCATAATGTCTGTGATCGGTGAAGCGTTGCCGCGTACGGATGGACTTGCAAAGGTCACCGGCGAAGCGATCTATACGGTGGATTACTCTGAGACTGGCATGCTTCATGGTTGCCTGCTGCGTTCACCCATCGTTAGCGGCCGTATTAAGCATATAGATATATCGAAGGCCGCGGCGATGCCCGGTGTCCGAGCAGTGGTAACTGCCGAGGAGGCTCCCAAGGGATTGGCAGGTATGATTATTCTCGATCAACCCCTGTTCGCCTCCGATACGATTCGCTACGAAGGAGAACCTGTCGCCGCGGTGGCCGCCGACACATTGCACCAGGCCCAGGCAGCGGTAGCAATCATAGATATAGATTATGAAGAACTGCCCGGTGTGACAGATATGCAGGCGGCCTTGGCGGACGATGCCCCTCTGGTTCACCCCCGATGGGAATCCTATTGCCGCGCCCCTATGGCAGCGCAAGCTGATCTTCGTCGTGAGGGTAATATCGTTGGTGAACTCATCGCCAATCCGGAAGGCGTCGATGAGGCTTTTGAACGTGCTTATATCATCGTAGAAGACGAATTCGAAGTCAGTCGTCAATACCAGGCCTATCTCGAACCCATGAGTGCAGTAGTCACTTACAGTGAGGGCCGTTACACAGTGCACACAGGCAGTCAGTTTTCTTTCAATATTCGCGATGAGTTATCCCAGTATTTGGGTGTGCGACCTTCAAATATACGGGTTATAGGCAAAACAGTTGGCGGTGGTTTTGGGGCCAAGTTGGGTTGCGGGACCGAACAGTACGCGGCCGTGTTGTCGAAGGCGGCGGGTGGCCGTCCGGTCAAAGTGATAAAGGATAGAAGCGAAGACATTATCACCGCGCCGTGCAGAGAAAATGTTTGCATGCGTATACGCTCTGCTATTGACAAGGATGGAAATATCACAGGTAGAGAGTTTAGCTGTGATTTTGACAGTGGCGCATATGCTATTGAGACTCCTTTTTTTCCCAGTATTGCCCTACACTTCGCCGCCGGGGTCTACCGCGTTGGGCCAACAAGGGTGACTGGCCGTGCCGTTTATACCAACACCGCGCCAACTGGCGCCTTTCGGGGCGTATCCGGTCCTCATATCTATCTGGCAGTGGAAAGACACATGGATCACATTGCCAGCAAGTTGGGCATTGACCGCCGGCAATTTCGTTTACGCCATTTATTTCAGGACGGAGATAGCCTGTTAAACGGTCAGGTTCTTGATGATGCGCACATACTGGAACAAGGATTTTACGCTGTTGATAAAATAGCGCCTTGGGTCAACGTGAAGAAAAAGAAACAAAAATACCATGGCGTGGGTATTGCAGCAGCAATATGGTTAACCAATCCCTCACCGGGCAGCTTGACCCTAACCTTGGATGAGGACGAATCTGTACAGGTGGTTACGGCGGCTAATGACAATGGCTCCGGGGCGCTTACCATGGGTATCACCCAGATTGTAGCCGAGGAGCTGGGTCTTCGGCCGGAAGATGTGAGGATCGCCTTCCCGGATACGGACACTTGTGGTTATGATGCTGGTTCACAGGGTAGTCGTACAACACATATCGTTGGTCGCGCTGCCATTGATGCCGCCGCTGAAGTTAAGGCAAAGATATTTGAAGTTGCTGCTGGTATGCTGGAGGCCAATATCAATGATTTGGAGCTAGTGGAGGGAACAGTGGGTGTGGTGGGAGCGCCCGACTCCCGAATTTCCTTGGGACAAGTGGTCATGGCCGCCACCTATCAGGGTCGATCGGTGACCGGCGCTGGCGCCTATATGACACCGCCAGTGCCTTTCAATCCCAGTTGCGCAACTGGCTTGGTATTTCCGACTCTGCCCACTCCCACCTACCACGTACATCAGGCGGAGGTAGAAGTGGACCCAATTACGGGAAATGTCCGCGTAGTACGCTATATTGTCGCCCAGGAAGTGGGCAAGGCCATCAATCCCGACGGTATCCGAGGTCAGGTCCAAGGCGGCGTGGTGCAGGGTCTTGGCCTGGCGCTTTACGAAAGCCTGCGACTGGAACGAGGGCGTTATAAGGAAAGAACACTTGAGTCCTATCGCCTGCCGCTGGCCATTGATGTTCCTAATGTTGAAACTATTCTGCTGGAAAATGCTGACGAAGCAGGTCCTTTTGGCGCTAAGGGAGTGGCGGAACCTCCTATTGCTCTGGCGCCGGCAGTCATCGCCAATGCCGTCAGCGACGCCATAGGCAAACCCTTCAATAATATTCCCATCACACCGGAAGCAGTTCTCGCAGCGCTTGAAGACAAATAAATAGCTTAACCGGGATAGAAGTTCATTACTGTCCCTTTGGCTCTCTATATTCAACTCCTTTCAGCGCTGTTTCGAAGATGTGCTAGTATCGTAAGATAAGAAGCAGGAGTAGTAATTTCCAGTTGACTGAAATGTGTGTATACCCTTATGCAGCATTCAAACCTGCTAACTGAATCGAAGCTCAGACCGCCACTGTTGAAGCAGCAGACTATCCGGCGTTCAGCGTTAATTGCACAGCTTGACCAGGTCATGACCAGGAAGCTTGGAATTGTGCATGCGCCGGCTGGATACGGGAAGACTACCATCCTTGAACAGTTCTACAATTACAGGGCTGATTCGGGTGTTGCTGTATCATGGCTGACTTTGGATGAGGAAGATCAGTCTCCCGGCCGGTTGCTAAAGCATATCATCAGCGCCCTGGAGCGTTCGGGCCTGCCCCCCATTGAACTTGGAAGATATCACGAGCGCCATCTGACCCATGCGACTCGTAAATCCATTATTGAGGAACTGATGAATTCGTTGTCAAGGGTTACTGGCGACAGGATTCTGTTTCTCGACGATTATGAAAAGGCAGATTCATCGGGAACCGGGCAAATCGTTACCGATTTGCTCCTGATGTTACCTGTAAACCTGCATATTGTCATTGCTACGCGACAACAACCCAAGCTGCCTTTGGGGACATTAAAACTGGATGATGAGTTGGTCCTCGTCGATGTTGACCAGATGCGATTCAGCGAGTCGGAAATCGAATCCTTTCTTGGAGGCATGAAGGAGGTCGCACTGACTGCCGAAGATATCACCACCCTGACTACCAAGACAGAAGGTTGGCCTATTACTCTAAACCTGATTAAAGTGTGGCAACAGAAGGGTGGCATTAACGCCGACCGTGTCAGGCAACTGTCTGGGGAAACTATCGAAATCGCGGATTATCTTTTTGAACAGGTATTCGATAGGCTGAGCGATGCGGAAAAGGAATTTGCCCTGGCTACTTCGGTACTGGACAGGTTAAATGGGGATATCGCCAATGCCCTGTGCCAGCGCACTGACTGCTGGAAGATCATTGAACAATTCGAGGTCAAGGGGCTGTTCATAGTGCCTCTGGATGACAGACGTTCCTGGTATCGTTATCATTCGCTGTTCCGCGAATTCCTTTCACAACGGCTTTCCTGGAATGATTCGGGTCGGGTGTCGAAGTACCATATTGCTGCGGGAAGGTGGCTTGCCCGCCATGACGCCGCCGCTGAGGCAATCAGGCATTTTCTTACTGCGAATGAACCGGAACTGGCCGCTGAAACAGCCGCAGAAAAGGGTGGCTGGCAACTGATATGGAGTGGTCAATCAGCGCTGCTTAGTAAAGTCTGTGAATCTGTCCCTGAGAAAATCATTCAACAGCATGTTCGCCTCCATCTGGGGCAGATATATATGACAGCGCGTACAGGTGATGCGCAAAAGGCGGTCACTGACATGGAGGAACTCAAACAGGAAAGAAAAAATGAACTATCGTCAAATGCTACGCTGGCGGCTGAAGTGCAGACTGTTGAGGTTGTGCTGGCAGGCTATGCTGATCGTTGTTTGACTCAGCAGGAAATAGATGATCTGGAACGCGCCGCCAACGATGGCGTTCTCCTGGATGTCGCCTTGCTTGCAATGATTCATAATTACCTGTTGTTATCCTATATGGACACATGCCGCTTCGACCGCGCTCGTATTGAAGCGGACAAGGCTATTGCTTATTACCGTGCCTCGAAACATGATTTTGCCGTCGATTTGGTCAGGGTCCATGTAGCCCAGTCCTTGGTAGCCGAGGGCAGGTTATCCGACGCCGCCGTCCTGTGTGATATGCAACTGGAAAACGACAGTCGCCTGTTTAACGAAACCCAGGCGGTATTTCGTGTAATTGCTGCAGAAATTGCCTGTGAACGCAATAATCTTGAAAGGGCATCTTCACTATTGGACGATGTCGTCTCTTTCCTTGAGGAATACGGAAGCTGGTTCAATATTTACGCCAGTATGTACAGGACCGCAACCACGCTTGCACGAATCAATGAGGGTACTACTGCTGCTCTACAGATGCTGGAAAGGGCCAGGGCCACCGCAGCCCAGCGGCGAATCCTGCGACTTGAACGCTTTGCCGAATTGATGAGTGTCAGGGAACTTGCCTTAGCGGGCAGGACAGATGAGGCTGGGGAAATCCTGGCTGGTTTGGATAAATCCCTGTTGCTAGAAGATGATACTGGAAAAACGGACCTATCCTGGCATATTTACGAAGCGCCTGCCGCTATACAGATACGAGTTTCTCCTGATGTCAAGGTTTGTGAAAATCACCTGAACGCTCTGGATGTCACCATCAATAAAGCACAACAACATGGGTGCGCACGCCAGCTTATCAGCGCCCTTAACCTGCGGGCCCTGATCGCGGCAAAATTGGAGCACGCGGAAGAAGCAGTACGGACACTGGAAAAGGCTCTCACGTTGGCAACACAGGAAAGTTACCAGAGGGTATTTATCGATGAAGGGCGCCCTTTACAGGAATTATTAGAATCAACGTTAAAGAATAATGATCTGTTTCGGGAGCGGCATGAGCGATTCGCACGCACGATTCTGGCAGGTTTTAATCATCCCGCCGACTCGGGCAAACGTACTGGTACCGCAGCTCGCCTGACTGGTCGAGAGGTGGATGTGCTTGCTCTTATTGAATCCGGTTTATCCTCCAAGGAAATCGCTAATTCACTGGAACTTTCCGAGAACACGGTGAAGCACCACAGGAAGAATATCTATCGCAAACTGGGCGTCACCAGCCGTTCTCGTGCGATCGCTGAAGCTCGGCACCTGCAGCTTTTTTCAACTGAGGTCACTGGACATCCGGGATAGAATACACCGATTCTGCAGATGGAATTCAAGGCCAGAAAAAACCGGAGAACCGGATTTATTCAGGTTGAATTGGCCTGACCCTCTCAGGGCTCACAACAATGTAAAATCTGCTGAAAGCTTCGTCCAGTGGTCTCTCAGGACTTCCTTGTGCGGCTCATGCATGGGCAGGTCCCGCAACATGCCCGGCCACAGGTCTCGGGCTGCTGCCAGCGAATCAAGCAAATGCGTTCTCACAGCCGGCCACGGGACGTCTATCCGCTTACTCCAGGCTTGGAAATGTTCCAGGTTTATGGCATGCCATTTTTTCTGCTTACCAAGGTTTAACGCGATACCGGTTTCGCTCGGGACGTATGGCAGCGTCGACACGATATCGTAGGCAGGCGCCAGTTTCGTGTGTACAGTGTCGGGATAAACCAGGGTCCAGTTCTTCAAGTGGGCATCGCCGTTGGCCAGCAGCACATTCACCAGCAGCCGGCGGGCCATCTGCTGGATATCTCCCAACCCATCCTCGCTGTAACGGTATAATGCCATGCCGACCTGTTCATAATTGCTCTTCCCGTACTTCTGATGGGGAAAAAACTCGAATACCTGCGCGAAGTCTTCCGTATGGATACGCCCCTGGGAGCTGCGGTCAAAACGGCGGATGACGTAGGCATGAGGCTCGTCCGGTAATTGGATTGCCGGAAGGTTCTCCAGTGTTTCCATTGAAATCAAATCTATCTCAGGGATTTGCACGCCTGCGGATTCAGCCAGTTTCATCGCGCTGTATTCATTTTCCGGCACATTACGGTGCAGCGTGGAAGGTGTTTTGACAATCCAGTCGTCAGTCCCGACCTTTGCGCTGATGTTATAGCGCCGGTCTCGCCAGGTAGTGGAAAATTTCATTTGCATCCCGGCCAGTGAAAACTTTTGCGCAACTGCGTGGGCATCAATTTGAACTGTCTGCGTCCTGCTCCTCGCAGACAATGACCATTCCGGAATCTCACCCGCGGGCACAGGCGCTGCAATGATGGCGCCGGGCAGGTTGTTTCCAACCCATGCCAGCAAAGGGAATTCGTTCTCCGGATGAATTCTCAATGCTTCGGATAACAGTTCCCGTAGAGCGCCTTCCGGCAACAGGTTGGACAGCACGGCCGGGATTCGTTGTGAACTGACCAGCGCCTTGTCCAGGTAGTTGGAGTTTGCTCTTTGGGTCAGCGTCATCGTGGGCCGGTCCTGTTCACGCAAAGCCTTGTAGTCCGGATCAAAGGTCAGGATATTTTTCCCGCCGGTGTGATGGGTGAGTATCCCAACCTTGCGCCCGTGCAAGGTCAGTTGCAACGCTTCAACAGATTCCATTTGCCCATTAATTTGCGACATCGCTATTCGTCCTCGAATTCAGCCAGTAATGCAGACCAGGAGGAATCGCTGGCCTGATCCTGCCATTCATCAGCGGTTATGGCATCTAAGTCAAGCCGGCCCGACCGCAGCAAATTTTCCAGTTGTCGAGCTTGTTCGCGGGGTGCGATCAGCAGTTCCAGCCCCATTCCTTCCAGGACGCGAAAAAGCGTGGAAACCCGTATGTCATGACCCGCCTCAACGCGCTGGTATTGCTGTTGTGACATGCCGATTTTCATCCGCATATCCGATTGCTTCAATCCCAATTTGCGCCGGTGCTTCCCGATCATGGATGACAGTTCAATCAATGTTTTCATGGTGAATCACCGGGCTGCTCCTCAAATACATAATATTAGTTGTTTTATCGGAGATATACAACAAAAATATTGTAATATCATTGCTCAAAATGTCACAACCCAGCAGGAAAAAAAGCAAAGCTGAAATCATCCTGATCAGCGCTGACCAGGCCGGGTCAGGACAGACGAATCCGGTAAGTCCGTCATCTCCGAGTTTGCAACGGTACAGGTCTTCCGGGATGCCATCCGCGTCACGGTCAGGACCGCCACCGGCCGGACCGACCAGATCAGGGTGCATGCCGGCTTCATCGGTCATCCCCTGGCCAGTGACGGAAAATACGGAGACTGGGACTTCAACAAGAAACTGCGCGCGCTATGCCTGAAACGCATGTTCCTGCACGCCGGTAAACTGTCCGTGCCGGCATTGAGAAAGACCGGAGAATACCGATTCAGCGTGCCGTTGCCGGATGACCTGGCAGAAGTATTAGCGCTATTGTGATGCCTTGACGTACTCTGCTACCTGTCTATGGGTCGCAAACCACACACCTTCGTGCTGTTTCATGTATTTAATCAACTTGTCGTATATGCCAATCCTGGATGCCCGGCCCGAAATATGGGGATGGAGAATAAACAGCATCATGGTCCCTTCGTCATATAAGGTGTCAAACCCGTCCTTGAAGGATTGAAGCAGATCACCGGGAGTGACAAGTCCGGCAGTAAACGTATTCATCGGGTCCAACACAGAATCCTCGAAATTAACATTGCCCGGCAACTCAATTAATTGTATCGGTTCGCCATTAACGGTGAGCGCATGAGGGCTGTCATCGGCTGCCAGTCCACTGTCATAGAGAAAACCCAGTTCTTCCAGGATGGAGTGGGTATTTTCACTGTAAACACCAAAAGGCGCACGATAGCCGACCGGTCTTTGGCCGGTCTGGCTTTCCAGGTAATCCCTGGATTTCTGAATGATATTTTTTTCCTGTTCCCTAGTCATACCGATAACACTTGCATGGATCCAGCCATGTACCGCGAACTCATGCCGGCCGGATTGCTTGATCAAGCCGGTCATATCGGGCGCAAGCTGCAGGCTCACGGCAGGGATAAAAAAGGTGGCCGGGACCTCATGCCGGTCCAGCAAGGCAAGGATACGTTGCAGGCCTTTCCTGGCGCCGTACTGTTCCATGGACAGGAGCAGGGGATCCGGTGTGCCACCTTGCGATAACGTATTCGTTTCATTATCGGCATCAAAGGAAAACAGGACCGCGATCCGGTTGTTGTCAGGCCATTGCGCTGGTTGTAAATCCTGCCCGGCCCTGATTTTGTTAACCGTCGCATCAATTTTTTCAGTCGACCATTGCCACGCCGGTTGACTTTCATGCTCTTCTGCCTGAACAGGGAAGGGCAAGATGGTAATGCATAGTAATAAATATAATATTTTCATCGTTGAGATTACCCTGGTTGTAAAAACTGATTATTTCACAGCACCGTCGTTAGTTCCGATAAAGCCGCAACGCTGTCATAAGTATCTAGAGCCAGAACGAACTCTTTTAATCCCTCGGCTTTTTCGGAACCCAGTACCGGTATCGCCATAGCAAGATATTTTTTTATGATCTCTTCTTCGGACACTGGAAGCATCGGGGTGCCTCTGGGCGCCGGTGCGGTTTCCTCAAATTTGGCGCCATGGGTAGTCGTAATGACAACCCGCGCTGAAATACGTCGATCCTCATTATGAAAAATAGTATCACACGCGCTATCCGGATAGATTTTCACCCGGGACCCGATAGATAATACTGTTTCATCATGGAATAAGTCCTCGTTGAACCACCCCGGACCCGGTTGAAGCCCTAACATCACCATCGCTACGCAATAAGGAAGGCTGAACTGGGCATCCACCAGTTCCTGCGGTTCGATTATGTTGAACATCTCGCTGAGGTCCGTCATGGACCAGACATCGATTTGCGCAACATCCTGATGAGTCAGGCCGTGCCGGTTGACAATATTTTTAATAATATCTAGCGTGGGGTGGATAAACCAGCAACAGGACCACGTCTTGATACTCGCATCCATAATATAATATTCAGTGCCGAGGCCATGCGTCAGCAAATCAAAATCACACCGATCGGATCCCGCCATTCTCCAGAACCCTTGCGAGCCGTCCAGGATGTCCCTGCAGCCAACAAACCCCGCTTCAGCCAGCTCAGTTGAAACCGCCCCAACCTGTGCCGGCATTGCTACTGCATCCTTGAGCCAGGTCAACGGCCGGTTGTCCCAGCCCCATTTCTGACCGGACGGAACCGGAGCGCTGGCACCGGCGATGCCCAGCGCGTTCAGGGTTTGTAATTTATTCAACTCTCTGAACTTCGCTGCCGACGTCACTGCGCCGAATGTTTGATTTGTTCCCAGGCCCCATACTTCAGCAAAACGCGCTGTCGATGGCCATCCGGCTTTCGCTACCCGGCCGCCGACTTCATATCCTGTAATATAACTAAGGAGAAAATGATGCCCGCTTACATCTGTATACTTGCTCATTGCAAGCAGGGTTCCAATCAGGGTCGAAGACAAATGGCCTGCAGCGCTGCTGTCGTCATAATCCAGTGCGTTGATCAGCGTTGCATTCAGGTATGCCGATGTGCCGACGCTAACTTTTTCACTACAGCCCAACACCCCTGCATTGCCGGACGAGATTTTTGCAAGCGCCCTTACAGCTGTTTGCCCGAGGACCGATTGAACACCACCGAAACCACAGCCAATCGAATCAAGCAACCAGAACTTCGCTTTTCTGACAACCTCATCAGGCAAATCCGAAAACGATGTCTTAGTTATGTAATCAGCAATTATTTTCGTCGCAGAATCTGACATTCTCCTGCTACTCGGTTGATACGGGTGGTTTGCCCAGAAATATTTTATAGGTGGCGATAAACAGCACCGGTAATACAAATACAAACAGGAAACCCCAGGCTATTGTGCCATAACCCTTGGCAATTAAAGTTATTATGCCTATTTGACCGAATAGCGAGCTTATCAACAACCCGCTGATTGCCACACCGGAATGTACACCGGGTGGCAAAACTCTTCCAAGCCTCTCCATCGACCAGCTGTCCAGCCGCTCATTAAGCGCCTGGATAAAACCGGAACCCGTGCCTAAAAAGGTTCCCAGCATTGCCAGCAGATAAATCGATAACAGCAGTCCATTATCCAATCTGTTAATCATCCAGTGAACGGGTACTTTTTGCGTTGTAATTTCCGGCAACGCACCCAGAAACGAGATATGAAACAATAGGCCGGGCAACATAAGAAATATCCCGCAAAGCGCGCCGCTTAGCAGCGCCTCTGTCCTGGTCCTGATCCCGCGGGTCGCGAACAGGGTAAAGACAGCCGCCCCGGAGGAGTACAAGGTAAACTTGGATGCTGATAACAACCAGTCGGTCTGCGCTGGTGGGGATGATTTTCTCAGTTCGGATGCGATTTGTCCCAAGCTATCAAGAAAAACGACAACGAAATAAAACAAAAACGCGCTGTAAAGGAACAAGGTGAGAAACACCATAACTTTCTCTACTAACTCGCGGCCGTAAAATATCAACACTGCGACAATACCCAGCATGATAAGCAGTCCGATTTTATCCGGTATGACGGTATGTTCGGCAATCATCGCTCCCGCGGCAGAACCTACGACACCCAACACCAGCAGTAATAGACACAAGTATAATATTTCAAAGACTACCCAGAACGGACCGATCAATGCCTTAAAAAAAGTCCGATAGTCATAAGCGCTTACCTGGCGGGCAAATTCAAAGGTCAAGGCAGTGAGAATCGCGATACCAATCGCCGATAGTGCCAGACCATATATTCCGCCGTAGACCCCGTGCCGCGTATAAAATTCCACCACTTCCCTGCCCGTGCCGTAACCTCCGGCTATGGAAAGGGAAAGGTAAACTCCTACCGGGATGACATAGGCTTGGACCAACCGTGAATGAAACATAAGTTGATTTCAGCTTGAATTTAAATCTTTGTTTCTCGTAACAGGCTAACTGGTCTGTGTTGCAGCAACTCGAAAAGAAGCCGATTACTGCTAATCCAATAATTGGAATTCTGCTTCCTTTACAATGTTATCCGGATGACAACCCATGATGTCCTGCGGACAGGCAGAAAACGCCATGTAACAATCGAACAAGGCTTCCATCACAACATAGTCACCTGGTTTTGAGACGGATTCCTGAACAGCGATATTAAACTTCCTGTCATCCAAAACAAAGTTCATGAACAGATTAAAGGAGCCACCGATTTTAATTGGACAATTCACACCTATGAGGGCTAATCCTTCAATCATATTATCCTGGCAATTGCGATGGTAGCCCTTACAGCCAAGGTTTTCGTAACGCTCACGATCACAGGCCGGCATCAAAGTATCGTGTATTCCAGGTGATATATCTTCCACAAACTTGACTATCGGTCTCCTTTTGTTGGTTAACAGGATGTCTCCCTGAATGGGCCAGAGGTGCGCACTGAGTGCACGGCTACAAGCTACATCCATGAATTCATATAGGTCATAGGCATTGAGTGCCCAGTAGTCGATGGCCTGGGTACCGTGTGTATTGATCACTTTTACTTTTTGTCCCATCTCCACACGCACGGCACGGCCATGACCGGCCGGAATAATTGTAGTTATTTCATCCATTTGTAAAAAACTAATCTAATATCTCGCAGAAAAACTCACACCTGCTGTTCGCTGTTTATTGGCCATAAGCTGATTCGCCGCAGCGATGCTGAAACCTTCTACAATGTAAAGTTTGTCTGTGAAATTATGTACATAACCGGCAATTTCAAAGCGATCAGAGGGGCCGCCACGCCAGGCTACTCGAGCATTCCAGATAGTATAGTCCCCGCCGATAGCGGTGATATTATTGTCAGAATCATAAAAATAGTCGTCGGAATAATTAAATGACACTTGTGCGGAAGCCTGACCGCCAAACACAGGATGAAAAACACGCATCAGGCCGTTTGCAGTCCACTCCGGAGAGAAAACCAGTTGTGTTCCGGACAGATCGACCATTATTGTACCGCCCATGCCATCCGCCTCAGTGCTGAAAAAGTCAGACGTCTCCGTATCCAGGTATCCCACACCAAATTGTGCTTCAAAAAAGTTCAGCGGCTGCATAAATAATTCCATTTCAAAACCTGCTATTTCAGCGTTACCTGCATTTTGCAAGCGGCTGACAGGCAGGCCGTCAATATCGGCCTGGGTAAAGGCCTGAAAATCCTCATAGTCATAATAAAATCCGGTAGCGTTTACGCGTAATCGCCCGCCCAGCAAGGTGGTTTTAAACCCAGCCTCAAATGTGGTCACTTTCTCGTCATCATAAGGGGCAAGTTGGGAGACCTCTGCGACCAGACCGCCGCTGTTCCATCCACCACTCTTGAAGCCGCGAGCAATATTTGCGAATAACAGAGTATTCTCATTTAACCGCCAATCCAGACCTGCATTCCAGGAGACGTTATCGGTCTCGAAGCTATCTTCGAATACAAATGAGGGAGCCGGGAAAAACAATAATCCGGTATTAACGGTATCGTGAAGAGTTTTGTCTTCGGTGGTATATCGAATCCCCAGCTCTATAGTCCAATCCGGGACAAAGCTCCAGTCAGCATGAGCAAAAACCGCCAGTGCTTCCGTGTCCTGGTCATGAAATATATCGTAGTTTAACGGAAAAGCACCAGGGTTAAACGGGGGTTCGAGTGAGTTACCTCCCAGCTTTTCATCAGTGAAATAATAGAAGCCGAGCAACGCTTTCAAATCATCTGTGGTATAAGATAAGCGAATTTCCTGGGTAACCTGGGTTGCGTCTACCCTGAATATAGGATGTAAAATAAGTGGTAAAAAAGAACCGGTTGTATCCTGGTGGTATTTGTCGACGGTTTCGGCCGCTGTAATTGACACCACGCCCCATTCATCCCGCTGCCATTCAAATTTTGCAGACCCACCGATGATATCAATATCCAGTGGTGTTTTCCCGCGCCCCTGAGTAAAGGGTTCATCCAGGTTTGGGTTAGCGTCCTGCTGGCCAAAAGCATTCACGCAAGTAAATGACTCCAACTGTTCCAGGTTGCAGAGTGCTAAAGTCACAGGGTCCAGTTGTCCGCGAAACTTGTAAAGTTGCGCATCATTTCGAATAAATCCCGCATGAAAATTCAGTAATACGCTGAGTTCATTAGTCATATCAAGTTCCAGCTGAGCGCGTACTGCATCCATGTTCCTTGCGTTGCCTTTTACACCACTTCCGGGGTCACGTTCCTGCAATCCGTCATTCTCATCATGAATAACGGAGAGGCGTCCTCTGACACGGTCACCCAATGGCCCACTGACAGCGCCTTCAAACTTTATGCGCTCATGAGTACCTACTGTAACCTCGCCAAAGGCTTCGAGATCTTCAGTTGGTTTATTGGTCACAAAGTGGGCAAGACCTCCCGTGGTATTGCGCCCATACAACGTACCCTGGGGACCACGCAAGACTTCCACACGCTGCAGGTCAAAAAGAGAGACTGTCTGGCCCGCAAGCGAACCCAGATATACTTCATCAATATATACGGCTACCGGACCTTCATTGGAATCGGCAAAATCATTCAAACCTACTCCACGAATAGACAAGGCGGGGTTGCTGCCATCGCCGGAGGGATGAGCAAAATTAAAATTTGGTACCTGACTGGTAATATCGCCAACAGTATCAAGGCCCAATTCACGGATCTGAAGGCCGCTGATCGCGGTCACCGACCCGCCGACATCTTGAACGTCCTGTTCGCGCTTGGTTGCAGTAACTACGATTTCTTCCAATATACCCTGGGCATTAGCAGGCAGGAACGAGCTCAAAAGAAACAGCCCCAGAATAACTCTCAGAATAATTATAACTGGATAGTTCATGGTTACCCCCAAAATAAATCAATAAAATAGTAGCTAATTACCGCGTTATGTCCTTATTAATCCGTTTCGCACAGACCATATCTGAACTTTGTATATTACCCTACATAGGGTAGTATAGACAGAATTTAACACGGAGTAAATTCTTATTGATGAATGCGCCAAATCATAATGAGAAGAAAGTATCGCCTCCCTATGTAGGCTTCGGGATTGCTGGGCTGGGAACAGGCCTGGTCGTCCAGGTACCTATTCTTTTCCTGCTCGTGTATATGACGGATATACTGGCCATTCCGGCTGCGCTGGCAGGTCTAGCCTTGTTCGGGACGCGCGTATTTGACATCATCACGGACCCTATTATGGGTGTCATCAGTGATCGTACACATACCCGCTGGGGCCGTCGGCGTCCTTACCTGCTATTGGGGGGAGTAACGGTAGCAGTTTCCCTTTTCTTTCTGTTCTCTGCGCCCCTATATGAATCCATGTATGCGCGCCTCACCTATGTCATGGGCCTGTTTATCATTGTTCAAACCGGTGTCACGATATTCATGGTGCCCTACTACGCCATGCCCGCAGAGATGACGGATGATAATTATCAGCGCACCAAACTTATGTCCACACGCGCCTTTTTTTCCCTTGCAGGCGGACTGATTGGTGGTGTGCTTGCTCCATGGATTGTGATTAACGCAGGTGGCGGAGAGAGAGGCTATGAATTAATGTCATCTGTTGTCGCCGTAATCTGCGGGTGCGCTTTTATCGCGGCTTTTTTTGGCACGGCCAGGGCGCAATTTGGCGGCCGAGATGTTCACACCATCCCCGTCAAACAGCAAATCGAAGTAGCACTGAACAATCGTCCTTTCAATATATTTATGGTAAGTTTTGTCATCTATGTAACAGGAATGGGGTGCTTCTCAGGAACTGTACCGTATTTTGCACGGTATATGCTGGAACTTCCCGAGGCTCTTTCCGTTATCTGGGTTTGTATTCTCGTACCTGCAATTCTCTCCATTCCGCTATGGACAATGATCACCAGAACGATTGAGAAAAAAAACTGCTTCATCACAGCTCTTGGAATGATGGCAACAGGTTCTTTGTGTCTGTTCCTGGTAGATACTCAATTTCCCCTCCCCCAGGTCTGGTCTTTCTGTGTGATCTTCGGTCTGGGATTTGGTGGTACACAAGTCATCGCCTGGTCAATATTACCGGATGTTATCCAGTGGGATCGATGGGCCTCCGGTATGGAACGGGGAGGAATTTTTTCGGGGGGTATGATAGCCTTTGAAAAGACAGGCTTTGCCCTGGGCAGCCTGACCGCCGGCGCTATCCTGAGCATCTTCTGTTATCTGGAATCCACTGGTGAAGAAATAGTGGAGCAGACATCAGGCGCCCTGATGGGTATCAGAATTGCGGCCAACGTTGTCCCGGCCGTACTCTTCTCCATAGCTGCCTTAATCATGCTGGCCTATCCGTTGACAGATCACATGAAGACATCAAAGGCAGATGCCAGAGCAGACAGTAACCTTACAGCCTAATAGAAAGCGATGGAGAACAACCGAACATGCGCGCAATTGTCGTAAATCAGCCCGGTGATGTATCACAACTGGAATTAACCCGGATACCGGAACCTGAGGCCGGGCCCCGTGAAGTTCTGATCGATGTCCGCTATGCCAGTTGTAACTGGATGGATACGGAGAAACGCAGGGGGGTATATCCCGACAAGTCCCTGGCCTACCCGATGGTATTAGGTAACGAGGTCTGCGGGACCATCAGCATATGTGGTACAAATGTGGAGGGACTTACTGAAGGTCAACGCGTTGCAGCAATCCTGCCAAGCGGCGGATACGCCGAAAAATGTGTTACGTATACTGATTTGGTCATACCGCTTCCGGAATCGATCCCCGATACTCTGGGCGCTGCTTTTCCAATCGTTTCTATAACTGCTTATCACTTGCTGAATTCTGCGTATGCTTTAAAAGAAGGAGAAACGTTGTTGATCCATGCAATAGGTGGTGGCGTGGGGTTGATGGTTACACAATTAGCCACACAGGCAGGCGCCCGGGTCATCGGTACGGTCAGTTCGGACAGTAAGAGTGAACAGGCGTTGGCTTTGGGGGCTGAGCGTGTTGTCAATCGAAGTAAGGAAGATTTTGTCGAGGCAGCACTGGATTTCACCAATGGTCGGGGGGTCGACCTGGTTATCGATTCTTTGGGCGGTGAAACCGGTTATCGCAGTTTGGATGCACTGCGTCACTATGGCCATCTCATTAACATCGGCGAAGCTGAAGGGTGGCCGGTTGAGAACCTGCGGGATAAATTATACGAGCGTTCAACTTCATTTGCCGGATTTGAAACCATTCATGCCATGCAAAACCCGGCAGTCTGGCGCAGGGGTGTGGAATATGTAACAACTGCCTTTGCCGAGGGGAAACTAAATCTTCCCATTTCAGCGGTATTCCCCCTGGAGCAGTGTCAGGAGATGCACGAGAAAATGGAAAGCAGAACAGTATCAGGTAAACTGCTGTTAAGCATGTAATCTGTGAAAGATCAATGACTATAAGACGGAAGAAAAAAAGACACCTCAAGGCTAGGACCCGCGATCTAATTGTAGATGAAGCGGAGAAAATGATAGCAAAACGGGGAATAGATGGACTCGTACTGGATGATATTGCCGAAGCGCTGGGTATTCAACGTCCATCGCTCTACACGCATTTCAATGGGAGAGACGGTATTTTGACTGCCGTCGCGGAACGTGCTTTTATCCAGCTCTCGCATCAGTTCCAGGATGATGAAAACCCGGACCCGGTTGTCACTATAAGTAAGGGTGTTGACGAACTGGTGAATTTCCTGGTTCAACATAAAGCGTATGCACGATTATTGGCTCGCGATTTTTCCACCCCCGGTGGCTTGCCGGCGGTGAATACCGTGTTGGGCTCCCTGGAATCAGTTGTGGTCCCGGCGTTATTGCAACCGCTCTACGACAGGCTCAATAAAATCATTGTGCGCGGTCATAATCAGAGTAGGTTCGGGAAGGTGGACCCGTTTGTCTTCCTGACAGCCCTGCTGGGGAGCATCATGGCATGTCTGCTGCAACACAGGCAGGAACTGGAGAACCTGAACGAAATAATGACCAAGATGGCAATGGGATTACTCTCGGAACAAAAATGAGCGCAGCCGGGTCTGCCTTGTAAAGGTGTTCAGCCCACTCCTGCAAGCTCGATCATTGAATGCAACAACACATTGGCTCCGGCAGCCACATCAGATGAAGATGCATATTCGGCTTCATTATGACTGATGCCGTTTTTGCAGGGGATAAATATCATCGCCGTTGGCGCCAGTTCAGCAATACTCATCGCGTCGTGTCCTGCCCCGCTCAACATCCGTTTGTAAGGATACGCCAGGTTTTTCGTAGCCTGTTCAATAACGGATACGATATCATGGTCAAATCTTACCGGCTGTTTCTTCAGCAAAATCCTGAATTCAAATCCGAGATCCCTTTTATCAGCTAGTAGGGCAAGCCCTTCCTTAACGTCAGTCAGCAGTGAATTCAGGACCGCCGTATCAGGATGTCTGCAATCAATCGTAAAATACGCCTGACCGGGTATGGTACTGATGGAATTGGGGGTGATATCAAGGGCGCCAACCGTCATCTTCACGGAGTCATCCGTGCCCATTGCCAGCAGGTTTAAAAAGACAATCATCTCGGCGGCGCCAAGGCAGGCATCCCGGCGCATATCAAGTTTGACCGTGCCGGCGTGGCCGTCTTCGCCGGTAAGTGTCACTTCAGCGGCAAAAGCGCCCTGGACACAATCCACGACTCCGATCGTTTTTTCCTCATGTTCCAGGATCGGGCCTTGTTCAATGTGCGCTTCTATAAATGCATCAAACTTCCGTGTTCCCGCTATTTCACTGCCGTAATAACCTATGCTCCTGAGATCATCAATTACCCTTGTTCCATCTTTGGTCATGGTCTGGTGTACATCTGCTGTTTTCAATTTCCCGGCAAACACCTGTGAACCTGTCAACGGAGGTGAAAAACGGGCCGCTTCCTCATTGGTCCATACAATGACATCGATCGGTTTTTGAGTCTTGATATTGTGGTCGTTCAGTGACCGAACGACTTCCAGGCCTGCGAGCACACCATAAATTCCGTCGAACTTGCCTCCATGGGGCTGGGTATCGAGGTGACTGCCGGTTGCAACCGTAGGCGCATCGGGCTCCTGTCCGTTGCGTCTGGCATATATATTTCCGACTTCGTCGACCGACACTGTACATCCGGCTTCTGTTGCCCACTTGACAAACAGGTCTCGCCCCTTCTGGTCTTCCTTACTCAGAGCCAACCGGCGGCAGCCACCGTTGGGTAATTCACCATGGCTCCCCATCTCCATGATGCTATCCCACAGCCTGGTTTCATTAGCCGTGATGGAATTGAATCTGGACACGGCTCAAAGACGAATTAATGGTTGGTGAGCACAACGAAAAGAGCCACCGCATCGGTATACATGGCCATATGGAAGGCGAACCACTTCAAAATTACGTTTTTTAAGTTCTTTCTCCATTAAATCATGCTCCTCTTCGGCAGGAACAATTACGGTGTGATCATCAATAACCAGATGATTTGTACCCAGGGCATTGTTACAATATTCCTTGCTGACATCTATGATGTCCCAATCTTTAATATACTCAGGCACACCATCAGGAAAAGCCTCGGTGCAGGCAATGGCAACTCCCTCACGGGGAAGGCAAAGCACACAATCGAGGTGTTGAAAACAGGATGGATCCACACCAACCGTTACCACACTGTACTCCTCACCCAGCATATGTTGTAGCCAGCGTGCGCCTTCCTGGTTGCTGCAATGCCCCGAGTGGCCGACGAGGATCTTTTTATCTAGGACAAACACATCACCGCCTTCCAGGTAACCCCATCCGGGCGCATCCACACTTTGATCGGCGCCGCAGTCAGGCTGGGCAAAATACCTGGCGCCGCGTTCCATCGCCTGCACGAGAATGTGCCGTGTGGCAAACCGCTGGCGGCGGTGAAACATCGTACGGGGCGCCAGTTCGATGACATTGCTGCCTATGGTCACGAAGCCGTCACGGTGCCAACCCGTTGGCGACCCCCAGTTATCGCCGTCCGGAAATTTGCGGTTCGCTTCACCGATTAATGCGCCGCGATGAACCTTTATTCCGGATTTTTCCAGAAAACTGACTACCCCTTCGATTTGCGCCTTCCAATTCCTGAAATAATCAGGATTGACTTCCTCAAGACTTAGCCCCGGGTTAGATTGCCACATCTGCCTGAATTCGCCAACCGGGCGTAGATCCGAATCCACGTTCCATTTGGGAAAGATAAATTCGTGCGATGAACCATAAATACATTCCTTCAGTTCACCCCATTCGGCGCGTACGTATATTTTGTCAGGCATTACACTTTTTTACTGGTTAATTGATAACAACACATCATCCTATAAATAAATTCAATGAACGTAAGTTGGTATCTTTCGTATCAATTATACTACGCTACGTAGTATAGATGCAAAGTTACACAAAAATATTGTAATTTAAGAAAAACTCCCTGCGATCCCAGGCTGGTGCCGTGGTTTTCCGGCGCAGCGCTTGGCTGAAATCAAAGACCTCGTGTCTGAGCTTGCCAGCAAGTTAAAACAAGGGAAACTCTGATTAAGTCAGAGCTTCCCAAGTTGGCTAACCCCTGTTGCGCGGCATCAGGATATACGGCCAGGGGCTGGGCATGCCGGCGCTGGGCATTTCAATCAATACCGGGCCGGTCTCTTCGAATGCCGTTTGCAAGGCCTGGCGTAACTGTTCGGGTGTTTCCACGCGCAGGCCCAGGGCGCCGAAGCTCTCCGCAAAGCGTACGAAATTCGGATTGCACAGGTCCGAGCCGATGATGTTTCCGCCGAATTCCTCCTGCTGTGCCCGTTTTACGTTGCCGTAAGAGTCATTGTTGAAGACGATGTTGACCAGGTTCAGGCCGTATTTTACTGCGGTCGCCATTTCCGTTGCCTGGTACATGAAGCCGCCGTCACCGCCCAGCGCCACCACTTTTTTATCGGGATTGGCAGCTTGCACACCGAGTGCGGTCGCGTACCCATACCCCAGGTTCCCCTGGTAGCCGCTGCTGATGAATTGCCGCGGCCGGTAAACCGGAAACCCGTACCATGACGCATAACCGACCTGGGTGATCTCATCCACCAGGAAGCCATCCTCCGGCAACTCCTCCCGGATCACCTTCAATATTTCCATTTGCGGTCCCAGCTTCTGTTCGTATTCCTTGAACGTCGCGTTTTTCAGGGCGGTCAGTTCCTGTTTGCGCGATGGCCTGGAACTATTGTGGCGCTCCAAGGCCACTGCCAGGTCGGCTAGCGCCCGCCCGGCGTCTGCAACAATGCCGATGTCCGGCTCGGTGACGGTTGTAATCTGCGCGGCATCAATATCGATACGGACGATTTTCAGTTCGTCATCAAGACCCCATAGCAGTTGCTGATCTCCCAGTCTCGTGCCCACGGCCAGCGCCACATCTGCCGCGCCCCAGAGACGGTGTCCGGCGCTCCATGGCTGGCTCAGGTAATGGCGGTCGTCGATGATCCCCTTCCCGCTCCATAAGGTTGTGCAAGGCGCTTGCAGGATTTCTGCGACCCGGAGCAACTCTGCGCCGGCATCCACGCAGCCATGGCCGATTACAATCAACGGTTTCTTTGCGTTGCCGAGCAGGCGCGCGGCCGCCTCGATCTGGTCGGGGTCGGCCCCGGGAGGCTCCGGGGCAGGGGACGGCGCTAGCAGTTCCACGTCCTCTTGCAGGCCCATGATGTCCGGCGCCATCTCCAGCGCGACCGGGCGCGCCCGCCCTGAGTGCATTTCCCGGAACGCCCGGTCAACCAGGCGCGGCGCATCTGCGGGTGTTTCTATTCGTTCCGCCCATTTCGTCAGGCTTTGCAGGATGCCTAGTTGATCCGGTATCTCGTGCAGTAATCCGACACCTTTGCCAATCCATTGCGACGGGATCTGACCGGCCACGCACAGTACCCGTTCATTGCACGCATACGCGGTGCACAGGGCCGAGCCGGTGTTCAGAATGCCCGGTCCGGGCACGACCGAATAGACACCCACCTTGCCCGTGGACCTGGCATAGCCATACGCCATATACGCGACCCCCTGCTCATGGCGGGCATTGAAGACTTTGATCTCGTTCTGTTCGTTATAAATGGCATCGAACAGGAAATAAGTCTGCCCCCCCGGCAGGCCAAAGACGGTATCAACGCCGTAGCCGCGTAGTGATTTGATAATGGCTTCAGCGCCGGTCATTTTACTCATTACATCTCTCTCTGATTATTTTGCGGGAGTGGTTTCAGGACACCCATACCATTTTATTAGGTGTTATGAAAAGGCGTTATAATACCTGAAAGCAGTAATTTCGCACTCTCTAGTTCACTCCAGCGGAGTTCCCCAGATGGCAGTTGTATTGATCACCGGATGCAGCAGTGGTATCGGTAAAGTCAGCGCCCTGGCGTTTGCGCGTAAGGGTTATCACGTATTTGCGGGCGCGCGCAATCCGAACGACTGTGCCGCGTTAACGGTTATTTCCGAAAACGAGAGCCTGAAGCTGGAGGTCGTGCAACTCGACGTGACCGATGCGCAGGCAGTCAGCGACGCGGTGGCCCGCGCAATTGATGTCAGCGGTCGAATAGATGTACTGGTCAATAATGCCGGCATTGGCAGGCTTGCGGCGCTGGAAGATATGACAGATGGCGATATCGACCAGGTGATGCAGGTCAACTTCATTGCGCCTGTGCGCCTTTCCAGGGCGGCGCTGCCGGCCATGCGCGCGCAAGGCTATGGTCGTATCATCATGGTGTCTTCCCTGTCGGCGCTGGTCGGCTTGCCGGGGGAGACGATATATTGCGCGAGCAAGGCAGCCCTTGAGGCCATGGCCGAAGGACTGCGGCATGAAGTGGGATGTTTCAATATTGCCGTATCGGTGGTGGAACCGGGATCGTTCAATACGGCGATGCCGGGCAAGATCGCGCAGGGCGCCGTCTGTCCGCCGGATTCGCCTTACGCCCCCCTGCTGCAACACCTGCAGCAAGAGGCGGCAGCCGGTTCCGGCCACGGTGATGATCCGCAACGGGTCGCAGAGTTGCTGGTGCGCATTGCCGCAGAGGAGCATCCTGCGTTTCGTTACCCGGCAGGTGAGCAAGCCGAATCGGTGACGGAAACCCTGCGCGGCCTTGACGCAGATGCGCGGGAACGGTTTATCCGCGCCGTAAATAATACCAACTGGTGGTCGTCAGGGGAGCAAAACAAGGAGGCAGGGTAATGGTATGGGGAGCAGGTCAATGCCGCAGTATCTGCCCCAAAAATGTCTTGAGCCGTTCCGACGAAGGATTGCCGAAGAAATCTCCCGGATTGTTTTGTTCGATGATACGGCCCTCGTCCATAAAGATTATGCGGTTCGCGACCTGGCGGGCGAAGCCCATTTCATGGGTGACGCATAACATGGTCATGCCGGATTCGGCCAGGCCGGTCATGGTTTCCAACACCTCGCCGATCATCTCCGGATCCAGCGCGGATGTGGGTTCATCGAACAGCATGATTTTCGGTTTCATGCACAACGCCCGGGCGATGGCTACCCGCTGCTGCTGGCCACCGGACAACTGGGCCGGGAATTTTTGCGCGTAGTCACGCATTTTTACCTTGTCCAGGTAATACATGGCCAGTTCCTGCGCGTCTTTTTCTGTAGTCTTCCGTACCCGCACCGGGGCCAGCGCCAGGTTTTCCATTACGGTAAGGTGGGGAAACAGGTTGAACTGCTGGAATACCATGCCGACCTCTGCGCGCACGGCGCGCACGTCCCTGTTATCCGCCAGCGTTGTTGCCAGCACAGTCAGCGAGCCAGACTGGTAGTTCTCCAGCGCATTGATGCAGCGAATAAGCGTGGATTTGCCTGAACCGGATGGGCCGCAAATGACAATCTTCTCCCCGGCCTTGACCTGCAGAGTAATGTCCTTGAGAACATGGAACTCGCCGTACCACTTGTTCAAATTGTCGATTTGAATTATGTCGGAACTCATGGCTCAGAGGGTTTCGGCAGCATTCATCCGGAGGTCATGCTGGAATTTGCCCACCAGTTCAAACATGCTGTGCAGGCAACCTGAATTTGCTTAAGCAAGTATAGTAATACATTATAGGAACCTCTGATTAAGTCAGAGGTTCCTACGATACAAGGATGTATCGTCAAAATCAATGACTATAAGGCATTGATTTTGTGAGGAAAACAAAAATCGCATTTTTGTTTTTCGTACTCTGACAAGTCCGGGATGGACTTGTTCAGAGTTTCCTATAGTTGTCGAAAATGTACGATTGCACGAGGTTAATTCAGTAATGCGAAACAAGCTGAGTCATGTATTTACCGGTTCATTATTGAGAACTGCCGGGGCGCCAATAATTTTATTATTCATGGTTGCCTGCAGCGAGCGGCAAGCACCGCCCAATATCGTGTTCATCATGTCTGATGACCATGCATACAAGGCGATTAGCGCATATGGACATGGCTTGAATCATACTCCCAACATCGACCGGATTGCAAAAGAGGGGGCGATTTTCAACAGGGGATTCGTTACCAATTCGATTTGCGCGCCCAGCCGGGCTGTCGTGCTCACCGGAAAACACAGTTTCGTCAATGGCAAAGTAGACAATATCCAGGCATTTGACTGGGATCAGCCGAATTTTGCAAAACAGTTACAGGCAGCGGGATATCAAACTGCGCTGATAGGCAAGATACATCTGGACGGGCAACCGCAGGGATTTGATTATTCTGTGGTACTGCCGGGGCAGGGACATTATTACAATCCGGACTTTATTGAAAATGGTGTAACCAGGCGTATCAAAGGTTATATCACGTCAATTACCACTCAACTGGCCCTGGACTGGTTGGAGAATAAACGAGACAGAGAAAAACCGTTCCTGTTACTGTACCAGCAAAAAGCGCCACACAGGAACCGGAAACCGGAAGAAAAATATCTGACCTTGTTTGATGATAAAACCTTTAAACCACCGGCAAACTATTTCGATGATTATCGCCGGCGCGGGTCTGCGGCCAAACAACAGGAAATGCGTATAGATATCCATGCCAGGTGGGGGCATGACTTCAAAATGATCTTTGCGCCGGACGGGGAGGCTACGGACCTTAATGAAGAACTCGAAAGGTTTGATGACGATCAAAGAAATGCCTGGCTTGCTGCGTACGGCCCAAAAAATGAAGCTATGAAAAGGTTGAACCTGACAGGTTCTGAATTGTCGATCTGGAAGTTCAACCGCTACATGAAGGACTACCTCAGAACAGTGCGGTCGATTGATGACGGTGTAGGCGAAGTTCTGGATTACCTGGATGAAAACGGCCTTTCTGAAAATACGATTGTGATTTACACGTCCGACCAGGGGTACTACCTGGGCGAACACGGATGGTTTGACAAGCGATTCATGTATGAAGAATCCTTCAGGATACCGATACTTATGCGTTACCCGAAGGAAATCAAGGCAGGCGCGCAAATTGATGAACTGGTTCAGAACCTGGATTTCGCCCCGACACTGCTGGATTACGCCGGAGTGAAACCAGCGGACGGGATTCAAGGCGAATCGTTAAGAAAAATCCTGAGCGGGGAATCATCAAACTGGCGGGATGCTGTTTATTACACCTATTATGAGTTCCCTTCGGTACACATGGTCAAACGGCATTACGGAATAAGAACCAGCCGTTACAAGTTAATCCATTTTTACTATGACATCGATGAGTGGGAAATGTATGACCTTGAAACAGACCCTGCGGAAATGAACAACGTATACGAGGATGAACACTATGCATCAGTGAGAGCGGCTATGCATCGAAAACTGGCAGAGATAAGGGAGAAATATGGCGATTCGGACGAATTGAATCAAATGCACCTGGAACGATACCTGAATGACACTTCTATGCACCATTATGAAGAATATATCCTCAAACACATCCGTGGATAAGGACGTCCCGTTGCTTTCTTACAACATCCTTTAAATCCGCGCTCCCGAATGTAGCAGTAAATCAGGCACACCAACAAAAAACACGGAAAATTTTTCTGCTTGACAGAAAACTGTTTCAGCCTTAGATTATCGTAAGAATTCTCTTGTATTAATAAATAGTTGTCATTCCATCCGGTTTGATACGACGAAAAAAAATAACAAAGCATTGTTACGCGAGCCTTATATGGGGGTCCAAATGAAACTTAAAACCTGTTTGTTTACGCTGCTCACCATCTCCATCGCAGTCCCTGTGTATGCCCAGGGGACGCTGGAGGAAATTGTTGTCACCGCGCAACGCAGGGAGCAGAACCTGCAGGAAGTGCCGGTCAGTGTCACCGCGTTTACCGGCGCCACGCTTGAGAACCTGAAGATCACCGAAGCTTCCCAGTATTTGCAGATGACCCCCAACGTCAGTTATACCGAGGATGGGCAGGTAGGCGCACGCGGCATCAGTGTCGCGATGCGCGGTGTCAGCAATATCAATACGGACGAGAGCGCATTTATACAGTCGATCGGCGTCTACCTTGATGAATTCAGTGTCTCGGCGGTGGCCAATGCCACGCTCAACCCGCAACTGCTGGACTTGGAGCGGCTGGAAGTGCTGCGCGGCCCGCAGGGCACTTATTTCGGCCGCAACTCGGTAGGCGGGGCGCTGAATATCCAGACCCAACGGCCGACCGATGAATTCGGTTACAAGATCATCGCCGGCGGGCGCGGGTATGAGACCACCGGTTCCCAGTGGGATGTCGGCGCGATCGTGAACATACCTTTCAGTGACAACTTCAAGGCCCGCGCCGTGCTTTATTACGAGGACAATTCCGGCATCGTCAAGAACATCGTCCCGGGTGGTGGCGACAGTGGCCACGACTTCGTGATGGGGCGCATCAATGCCGAGTTCACCCCTTCGGATGCGACCACCATCAACGTGACCTTCATGCGCACGGATGAGGAGCAGGGCATGGATGAGACGGTGCCCTCCGGTGTCTGGGATACCGACTCGGTGGCCACCTTTGGTCTAAACCGGCCTGATGGTTCAACGTTCAGTTCGGCCCTGGATGACGGAACCGGCTTCTGGCCCCAGAACCGCGACAAGGCCGCACACACGGCGATCGGCGAGCGCAACGACAACAGTTCGACCATCAGTATTCTCAACATCTCCCACCAACTGACCGATGAAATCACGATCAAGTCGATTACCGGCCGGATCGATACCACCAATGAAAAGGTGTTTGACAACGATCTGGTCCCTGAAGACCTGGTGAGACGTTACCAGGAAAGAAATGCCGAGTCTTGGAGCACCGAGTTGCGGGTGGAATTTTCCAATGAGCAGTTCGACTGGATTACCGGTTTCTTGTACGCGGAGGACCGGGTGTCCCAAGACCCGTTGGACGGCGCGCCAGGTGGCGGTCTGGGAGTTGTTAACGGTGTGACCACTTCCGCAGATGGCGGCATATCGCTTGATCCGGTGCCGAGCGGGGATCCCTCTGAATCGAGAATTGTGGATTTTGTCGGACAGCTACCTCCACTGTTTCTTTCGCAGAACACGCCAGACGGGCAACCGCCGCTTTGCCTGGGTTGCGCGCTGAGAAACAATAAAAACGACAGTTGGTCAATATTCTCCGATATCACCTGGCATGCGACGGAACAATTGGACCTGACTGTCGGTTTCCGCTACACGGAAGACGATATCTCCGCGAGAACCGAGGAGATTAATTTGTTTCGCAGACCGAGAATCGCCGATATGCCGGTATTCACCGCCGGCGATACCTTTGATGATTTCACGCCGCGTTTCTCCATCGGCTGGCAGGCAACCGACGATATGAGGCTGTATGGCACGGTCTCCAGAGGCTACAAGGCAGGGGGATATACACTCGATTTTGACGGAGCTGCGCCTAACATGGGTATAGTCAGAGAAAAGTTTGATAAAGAGACACTCTGGAACTATGAGATCGGCCTCAGGTCCGAATGGTTCGATCGCAGGGTGAGACTGAATATCTCCGGATTTTATCTTGAGTGGAGTGATATGCAACTGGAAACGTTTTTCTTCGCAGTACCGGGTGACGCCACATCAAATGTGGCGAAAACCATAAACGTCGATAAGGCCGAGGCAAAAGGCTTCGAGTTGGAACTGGCGGCAGCCCCGGCGGAACGTTTCCTGATTACCGCGGGACTGGGCTACACCGATTCGGAGATAACCAGTGATAATACTGCCAGGATCAGCGGCAACCTGGACGTTTCCCTCAAGGATCACCGCTTGCCTCGTTCTCCCGAGTGGACCTGGAACATGGCTGCTGAATACAGTTGGCCTTGGGACGGCAATGAAATGTATATCCGCGGTGAGTGGATTTACCGGGACAGCCAGTTTTCCACCATTGAGGACGTGACCTATCGCCAGACCAGCGGTGCGCCTGTACTCAGGGATACAACAATGCCTGCAGTTGGAGACAATGTTATAGGAGTCATACCAGACCGTTCCGACGGTTTCCCGTTCCGCTCGCCGGATTACCACCTGGTTAACCTGCGCGCCGGCGCTGTTCTCAATCAAAACTGGGAGTTGAATGTCTACGTGAACAACCTGTTTGACGAAGAATATTACACCGGCACCGGCGAAAACTTCGGCCTGAGCGGCTTCCGCCTGCGCCCGCATCCCCGTTATTTCGGTGGCAGCGTCAGCTACAGCTTCGGCGGTATCTGATTAACGGGTTATATCGTCTTTTCACCCTTGCCGGAATGGCTTCCGGCAAGGGCTGTAGGAGAAACCGGTGATACGGGTTGTCGCGCTAGCTATCCTCTTATTTTTGCCGCATACATTCAGTATCGCCGAGCAACCAGATGACATGAACACAGAGATAGACCAACGCGCATTTGCGCTGGGTAGCTTGTCAGCCTTTGCCGAAATGGTCAGGGTCGGTGTCAAGACGTTGGCGTTAAGCGCTCCTCTCACGTCGGAAGAAATGGACGATCTGGTGGCAGATGCAGAACACATTGCAAGGGAGGAGGGAGTATTGCTCTACCGCGAAGCGGACCTGATTGTCACCGACCTGTTCCCGGCTGACGTGGCTGAGGGCAAGCACGTGTTGCTTATCTATAAGGGCGCGACACTGGAGACATACCTGGCCCTGAAAAAAAGGAAGTCCGAACTGATGGTCTCCGGTTCCTATGCGGGCGAGGCGCGCCGGGATATTGCCAGGCAATTCGGCAAGCTGCTCAGTTATCCCGACGCCAATATCGAAGAGCTGATAAACAAAAACCGGAACCCATAATTTTCCGGCAGATGGCGCATCCATTCAGATGACGCGTACATTCTCCATTCTAATGGCATCCCAGTCGGCGGCCTCTATGTTAAGCAACCTCTGATTAAATCTCAGAGCTTTCTCTACTCAACCGATGATTAATTGGAAGTGCGACGACCCGGCCAGGATCGGGGCCATCGGCGAATGCATGATCGAGAGCCGCGAGATAGAGTCAGCGTCAAGCTCTGCCCCCCGTACTCCCCGAACGTTTTCCGGTGATACGCTCAATATGTTGTGTTATATGGCAAGATTGCTGGACCGGGCCTACGCGGAACTGTTCTATATCACCGCAATAGGGATGGATGCCGCCAGCGCCGCGATGCTCGCGCACTGGGAGACGGAAGGAATCAATACCGCGCTCGTCAGGCGCTTACGTGACAGGTTGCCGGGCAGTTACACCATCGCGACCGGACGGGGAGGTGAACGCCGTTTCACCTATGACCGGGCTGAGTCCGCGGCGCGTGAACTGTTCTCAGATAATTATGCGGCAGATCTGTCGAAATCGCTGAAGGGGTTTACACTCTGCTACCTGTCCGGCATCTCGGTCGCGATCCTCCGTCCCGATGGCAGGGAGGCATTGTTGAACCTATTGCAGACATTACGCAGAGCCGGCGTGATAATCGTGTATGATCCGAATTACCGCGCAGCGTTGTGGGAGTCTGCCGGTGTAGCAAGGGACTGGGCCGGGCGCATATACGATGAAACAGATGTGGCCATGCCCGGTTTTGCGGATGAAAAAGCGCTGTTCGATGATGCCACGCCAGAGCATACATGTCACCGGCTGACCGGGCTGGGGATCGAGGAGGTGATAATGAAAAACGGTTCATTACCCTGCCTGGTTGCGACCGGGCAGGAAATTCGTCACTTTCCCGTGACGCGCCAGCCGCAGGTGGTCGATACCACGGCCGCGGGGGATTCGTTCAATGCCGGCTATATGTCAGCAAGATTGGTCGGCCGCGATATCGCCGCCTCAGTCCGGGCCGGGCAAATTCTGGCAAGCACGGTCGTGCAATACCCCGGCGCCATCATTCCCCGCGACGCGACCCCATCTCTGCATAGTATTTGTTAAGGAAACTCTGAACAGGAGGCCTGAAAATCATGCCATCACCCGAAAAAACCTGGTCGTCCAGGTTCACCTTCCTGTGCGCGATGGTCGGCGCGTCCATCGGGCTGGGAAATCTCTGGCGTTTCCCCTATGTGGCCGGAGAAAACGGCGGCGGCGCGTTTATCATCGTCTACCTGGTTATCATCCTGCTGCTGTGCGTCCCGCTGGTCATCGCGGAGCTGGCGCTGGGCCGGCGCGGCGGCAAAAGCCCGGTAATGACGATGGTCAACCTGTGCAGGGAAGGCCGGCATTCGGGTTTCTGGACGGCTATCGGCTGGTTGAGTATTCTCTCTCCGGTTATTGCCTTGTGCTTTTACGCGGTGGTTGCCGGCTGGTCGCTGGATTATGTCTTTTTTGCGCTGCGCGGCGAGTTTGTCTCCATCACGCCCGATAACGCGCAACAACAGTTTGCCGGACTGCTTGCGTCCCCCGAGCGTCTGACCCTGTGGTATACGTTGTACCTGGCAGCCACCGTATGGGTCATCGGCCTGGGTGTGCGGCGCGGGATCGAAGCCGTGACCAAGATTATGCTGCCGGCCCTGTTTGTGATGATCATCATACTGGTGATCTACGGGCACATCGAAGGGGCGCCGGCGCGCGCCTGGCAATTCATGTTCAACCCGGACTTCTCCAGACTTACCTGGCAAAGCGTGCTGCTGGCGCTGGGACAGGCGCTGTTTTCCATCACCGTGGGCACCGGGGCGCTGCTGACCTACGGCGCGTACCTGTCCAGGGACATAACCTTGCCCGGCCCCACCTGGACGATTGTGATCAGCGACACGCTGGCCGCGCTGTTATGCGGCCTGGCCGTGTTCACCATCGTGTTCGCGTCCGGGCTGGACCCGAGTGGCGGACCGGGACTGATGTTTGTTACCCTGCCGGTCGCGTTGGGAGCCATGCCCGCCGGCCATTTCTTCAGCGTGCTGTTTTTTGCCCTGGTGTTTTTTGCCGCGTTTACCTCTTCCCTGGTCATGTTGGAACCCTTCATATCGTATATGGAAGACAAGGGTTACAAACGCGTTGCGATGTCGGCGCTCACCGGCTTCCTGATCTGGCTGGTCGGCCTCAGCGCGGTATTTTCGTTCAACGTGATAAAAGACTTCAAGCCCTTGTCGCTGATCCCGCTGTACCGCGACAAGAATATGTTCCACATAATTGAATTCAGCGTGTCGAATGTGATGCTTCCGTTCACCGCGTTCCTGATCGCGCTGTTTGCCGGCTGGGTCATCTCCTCTGACCTGTTGCGTAACGAGATGGGTATCGGCAATAACCGGGTGTTCATGATTTGGAGATTGCTTACCCGTTATATCGCGCCGCTCGGAGTCGGCAGTGTCCTGGTGTTCGGGCTTGTCTCTTAAGGAACCTCTGACTTAATCTCAGAGGTTCCCTAATCTCTGCGGGATAATAATTTCCTGGACAAGCCGGGGCCGCGTCCGGGTTTGCTCCAGGGACAGACCTGTATGCAGATCCCGCAGCCATAGGTGATGCTGAAATAGGGAACGCACTTATCAAAGTCCACGTACCATTTTTCCTCGCCACGCACCAGTTGTTTGCTGTCTGAAATGGCATCGGCCGGACAGTCTATGACGCAACGCCGGCAGGCGAGGCAGAGATCCTCAACACCGATATCCACGGGACCGTCAACAGCAAGGGGCAGGTCTGTCAACACGGTTGCCAGGCGGAGGTTGGCGCCCAGCTCCCTGTTGATCAGCGACCCGTGTTTACCCAGTTCGCCCAGGCCAGCCCTGATAGCAAGGGGGATATGCAGGATGTCGGCGCTCTCGCAATATGCTCTTGCAGGCCAGCCGAGTTTGCGAATCCAGGCTGCCACCCGCACCACGGTATCAGTGATCTGCGTGTAGGCGCGCAAGGTCTCGACTCCACCCTCTACGCCGGTCACGTGTTCCTCCATGAGATCGAAATCCATCCCGTAAGCAATGGAGACGGCATACTTGTAAGGCTGTTCGATATCATGAAACTGCGCATCTTCCGTGAACGTCGTAATGCCGACTGCATCAGCGCCGAACTTGCGCGCGATTTGCTTTACCTGCTCTGTCATGGCGCCGGCATCCGTCACCTCGATACGCTTGGTCGCGATAGCTCCATCAGCTTTGCGTAACAACCACCTTGAGAACAAGCCCCTGATAAATAATCTGAATGGCATTGTCATCAGGAAAAACAGTTCCAGCGCCCACCACTCCACCTCGCGGAAACCGGAACTGTGGAATATCGGTACCGGCCGGCGCTTTTCGGTTTCTCCCAGGCCGTTGATTTCATTGCCGGATTTCGGCTGGGAACGGTATTTGAAATGGTACGCCGGTTGCGGCCAGGCGTGCTTCATTGCGGTTTATTCTCCAGCAAGTCCTCGAGGATGGCCTCGGTGTTCTCTTGTTGCGCCCGGCGGTAGGCGCGCCTGATCTTACGCCCCAGCGTAAACCAGAGCGCGAGGAAGGCAAAGCTGTCCAGCAACAGGGCAATATCCCGCCTGGCACGCTGTAGCAGTCCCGGATTGGTCAGGTAGAATTTCTCTTCGAAGGAAGGCATAGTTGATAGAATACAGGATAAAGGCGTTGATAAGCATATAATGTTAGGGAACTCTGAACAAGTCCATCCTGGACTTGTCAGAGTACGGAAAACAAAAATGCGATTTTTGTTTTCCTCACAAAATCAATGCCTTACAGTCATTGATTTTGACGATACATCCTTGTATCGTAGGAACCTCTGACATAATCAGAGGTTCCTTAGCTCGTCTTGCTCCAAACTAACGGGCTCTATAGCCGGATTAACCATAGCAGCAGAGTTGAAAATAAGTCTGAAGGAAGCTGCAAGACATCTATTGTAAATGAGATGATCTAATGAAAATCACCAGCGCCAAAGTCATCGTCACCTGCCCCGGCCGTAACTTCGTCACGCTCAAGATCGAGACGGACGCAGGCGTTTACGGGCTGGGCGACGCGACGCTCAACGGGCGGGAGCTGGCGGTGGTTTCTTACCTTGAGGAGCATGTTGTTCCCTGCCTGGTCGGGCGCGACCCGCGCCAGACGGAAGATATCTGGCAGTTCCTGTATCGCGGCGCTTACTGGCGGCGCGGCCCGGTGACGATGACCGCCATCGGCGCGGTGGATACGGCATTATGGGACATCAAGGCCAAGCTCGCAGACATGCCGCTGTACCAGTTGCTGGGCGGCAGCAGCCGCGCCGGAGTCATGGTCTACGGCCATGCCAATGGCGCGGATATCGACCAGACCGTCGATGAGGTGGGCAGGTATATCGACATGGGCTACAAGGCCGTGCGCGCCCAGAGCGGCATCCCAGGCCTCGCGTCCACCTACGGCGTGAGTAAGGACCGGCTGTTCTATGAACCGGCAGATGCGGACCTGCCGCAGGAAAATACCTGGTCCACGGAGAAATACCTGGATCACACGCCGTTACTGTTCGACAGGATCAGGCAGCAATATGGCTTTGACACGCACCTGCTGCATGACGTGCACCACCGCCTGACCCCGATCGAGGCGGCGCGCCTCGGCAAATCCCTGGAGGAATATCGGCTGTTCTGGCTGGAGGATGCGGTCCCGGCGGAGAACCAGGAAGGCTTCAGACTGATCCGGCAGCATACAGTGACCCCGCTGGCCCTGGGCGAGGTCTTCAATACCATTTGGGACTGCAAGGACCTGATCCGGGAACAATTGATCGATTATATCCGCGCCACCGTCGTCCATGCCGGTGGGATCACCCACCTGCGCCGCATCGCCGACCTCGCCGCGCTGTACCACGTGCGCACCGGCTGTCACGGGGCAACAGACCTGTCGCCGGTGTGCATGGGGGCGGCGCTGCACTTCGATACCTGGGCGCCGAACTTCGGCATCCAGGAATACATGCGCCACACCGCTGAGACCGACGAGGTATTCCCGCATGCGTATACCTTCAAGGACGGCTTTCTGTATCCGGGCGACGCGCCTGGCCACGGTGTCGATATCGACGAGAAACTCGCGGCAAAGTTTCCTTACCGGCGCGCGTTCCTGCCGGTAAACAGGCTGGAAGACGGCACCATGTGGAACTGGTGACCAGCGATGGCGTGTGCGTTGTCTGCGGAACTGTATACGGCCGCCCAGGTACGGGAACTTGACCGCCTGGCGATCAAAGAGTGCGGCATCCCGTCGCTGACCCTGGTGGAGTGCGCGAGCGCCGCTGCCCCGTGGAACTGGTGACCTGCGATGGCGTGTGCGTTGTCTGCGGAACTGTATACGGCCGCCCAGGTACGGGAACTTGACCGCCTGGCGATTGAAGAGTGCGGCATCCCATCGCTGACCCTGATGGAACGCGCGGGCGCCGCTGCCCTGGATGTGCTGGTCAGCCGTTATCCGGATGTTCGGAGTCCGGTCATTGTCTGTGGTGGCGGTAACAATGGCGGCGACGGTTATGTGCTGGCGCGCCTTGCGCAGCAGGCGGGACTCAAGGCCAGGGTGGTAGCGCTGGTCGAGCCAGACCGGCTCAAGGGTGACGCGGCTGCCAGCGCACAGAAGTATTTGCAGACAGGGAGCGTTGAGACGGCGCTGGCGACCGATGGCGCAGACCTCATTGTCGATGCCTTGCTGGGCAGCGGCCTGAACCGTCCGGTGGAAGGTATTTTTGCCGAAGCCATTAAACAGATCAACGGCGCAGCCGCCCGTGCGCTGTCCCTTGACATTCCTTCAGGATTGAATGCGGATACCGGCGCGATCCTGGGAAACGCAGTCAAGGCCGATGCCACGATCACGTTCATCGGACTGAAACGGGGTTTGTTTACCGCAGCAGGCCCTGAATTCAGCGGCGAGATTATGTTCAGCGACCTGGAGACGCCTGCCGGCATCCATGCCGGTCTCAGCCCCGACGCGCGCCTGGTGGACCCGGACGAAGTAATGCATTGCCTGCCGCCCCGTGCGCGCGCTGCCCATAAGGGCAGCTATGGTCACGTACTGGTTATCGGCGGTGATTACGGCTACCAGGGCGCTGCGATCCTGGCCGCTAGCGCTGCCGCGAGAACAGGCGCCGGCCTGGTGACCTTTGCAACAAGACCGGAACATGCGCAGACAATCCCCCTGTTCCGGCCTGAATTGATGACCGCGGCCGTGACCGGTGCGCGTGACCTGGACGAGATCCTTGACCGGGTCACCGCGGTCGCCATCGGCCCGGGACTGGGGCAGTCGGATTGGGCAATGTCGCTATTTGCCAAGGTCTTGCAGACCCGGCTCCCGTTGGTGGTGGATGCCGATGCGCTGAACCTGCTCGCGCTGGAACATCAACGTCGGGAAAACTGGGCGCTGACGCCTCACCCGGGCGAAGCCGCCCGCTTGTTGGACACGACCTCCGCAGAAATCCAGGCAGACCGGTTTGCGGCGGTGGCTTCATTGCGTGACAGGTTCGGCGGCGTAGCTGTGCTCAAGGGAGCGGGCAGTCTGATCGCAGGCGCAAGCGGCCCGATCCGTCTCAACCGCACCGGCAACCCGGGCATGGCCAGTGGTGGAATGGGTGATGTTCTGACCGGGGTCATTGCCGGGCTGATTGCTCAGGGTCTGGAACCCGACGCAGCCGCAGTAGCAGGGGTTTACCTGCACGGTCTTGCCGGGGATGAATGCGCGCGCCAGGGAGAAAGAGGGATGCTAGCCGGTGATCTGCTCCCTGTTCTTCGTTCGTTGGTTAATCCCGGCTCATGCGCCTGACTGTCAACAGCCCTGAAGAAATGGAGGAGTTTGCGGCCGGCTGCGCGTTATGTCTGCCGGCGGGCTTTAACCTGTACCTGCAGGGAGAGCTGGGAGCAGGCAAAACTACCTTCGTCAGGGGAGCGTTGCGGGGACTTGGTTACCAGGGCATTGTGAAGAGTCCCACCTATACCCTGGTTGAATACTACCGTATTGGCAAACGTGACATTTATCACCTCGATCTATACCGCCTGGATACTGCCACAGAACTTGAGGATATAGGTTTCCGGGACTATTTTGACGGTCTCGCGATCTGCCTGGTAGAGTGGCCGGAGCGCGGCCGTGGCAGCCTGCCGGACCCGGATCTGCTCATTGACATCGGCGTAGATCGGATGCAGCGAGACCTGAATTGTCATGCCCACACTGCCGCAGGTGAGAAATTCCTGCAACAACTCGGCGCTGAGACGCCTTCCCAGACTATTCGCGTGTAAACGGGAATTCAGTGAACAAAGAGTCGCCCTGCGGGCGACACAGAATTTGACTGGACTCCCGCTTTTCAGCCTGCCCCTGTATGGCGTTGAGCAGGGGCGATTGAATCATAACAAATACAAAAAAAACAGTTAGATAGCTTGACTTTTTAAAAAATAAATTAGATAATTACTGCAGTAACACTGAAACATATGGCATAGCGGATGACGCGATATCTCTCAAGTTATTGTTTACTCCTGATTTTTTCCTTGCCATCCGGGGCGGAGGAAAGTGTGCGCCTGAAGAATATTCGGGTCTGGGCAGCCCCTGATAACACCCGAATTGTCTTTGATATAAGCAGTCCGGTCAGGCATAAGCTGGAAATGTTAACCAATCCTCATCGGCTAGTGATCGATCTGCAAAATACCGAACAATTCGCGCAACTGCCGCAGCCGGCGTTGGGAGACGGATACGTGCGAGGTATCCGGCGCGGTCAGCATGGCGATTTTCTCAGAGTCGTGTTGGATTTGAAAAAGCAGGTTCAAGCAAAGAGCTTCATGCTGGCGCCGAATAAACATTACGGCCACCGGCTCGTGCTGGATATATATGATAAGCAACAGGAACAAGTGGTTGGGAGGCAAATTGCGCCGCCTGCGGGACATCGCGACATTGTCATTGCCGTTGATGCCGGTCATGGCGGTGAAGACCCGGGAGCAATTGGTCCGAACGGGACTCATGAAAAGACCGTTGTCTTACAGATAGCAAGAAAAATGGTTGAGATGATAAATCGGGAACGCGGGTTGAGTGCGGTCCTGACCCGGACAGGCGATTATTTTTTGCCATTGCAGAAGCGCGTTGAAGTCTCGCGCCGGCACCAGGCAGACCTGTTCATTTCCATACACGCCGACGCGTTTACCAACCACAGAGCGCGCGGCGCGTCTGTATATGTTCTATCAAATCGGGGCGCTAGCAGCGAGCACGCGCGCCGGCTGGCCGATCGGGAAAATGCCTCCGATCTGATCGGCGGGGTCAGCCTTGATGACAAGGACAGCGTGTTGGCGTCGGTGTTGCTGGACCTGTCCCAAACGGCTAGCCTGGAGGCCAGTATCGATGTGGCTGAGAATATTCTACAAGGCCTGAGGAAGGTGAGTAGACTGCACAAGCCCAGGGTGGAGTCGGCGGCATTTGCCGTATTGAAAGCGCCTGATGTTCCTTCTCTGTTGATTGAGGCCGCGTTTATTTCCAATCCGCAGGAAGAAAAGAATCTGAATAGTTCAGCCTACCAACAGAAACTTGCCCAGGCTGTGACTCTCGGAATTAAACGTTATTTCGAAGAGAATGCCCCTGACGGCACATTGCTGGCAACCCGGAAACATGTGATAGCAAGAGGCGATACGTTAACGGAAATTGCCAGGCAATACCGTGTCAGCCTTGACAGCCTGCGAGCGCTGAATGGCTTATCAAACAACCGTATCAGAACAGGCCAGGTATTGACCATCCCGAAAACCCTTGGCGACGGTTAGCTAATTCATCTGCGTAATCCGCTGATAATCAATGGTTATACCCAGGATCAGCGAATTGCCCGCCACCCTGGCAAGCCAGATCGCTGCGGGCGAGGTCATTGAACGGCCCGCGGCTGTCGTCAAGGAACTACTGGACAATAGTATCGACGCCGGCGCCGACAATGTGACGGTGGCTGTCATTGACGGCGGTCATAAACTGATTTCCGTCAGCGACAATGGCCACGGCATTCATCCCGATGATATCGAACTGGCATTGCGGCGCCACAGCACGAGCAAGATCAGCGCCCAGTCTGATCTGGACTGCATCACCAGCCTGGGGTTTCGTGGAGAGGCCCTGGCCAGCATCGCCGCGGTATCCAGATTTTTGCTTGTGTCGAGAACCGATCAGTCTGATTGCGCCTGGTCATTATCCTTCGACCCGGTTAGCGGCAACTCAACTCTAAAGCCGGCGGCACGCGCCCGCGGCGTCACCGTAGAGGCTGCCGATATATTTCAGGCTGTGCCGGCGCGCCATAAATTCATGCGCAGCCAAACCACAGAATTTCTCCATATCAGTGAACTGTTCAAGCGCGTGGCCTGTAGCCGTTTCAACGTCACGTTTACTCTGACACAAAATAACAAGACACACCTGCGCTATCGTGCTTGTGCGGAGAATATGCTTGAGCGGGTAGAAGACGTATTTGGCCGCCGTTTTGCAACTGAATCGATTCCGTTGAATTATGAATCCAAGGGTATGCGGCTATGGGGATGGTTGGGTGGTGGCGACCTCAGCCGTAGCCAGTCCGACCGGCAGTATTGCTTTGTCAACGGGCGAGTGGTCAGAGATAGAAAAATTCTCCATGCTATTCGATCCGCGTTTGGTGAATCTTTACCCACAGGCCGTTATCCGACTTGTCTGCTGCACCTGGATATCGATCCCGCCGCTGCCGATATCAACGTGCACCCGACCAAGAGTGAAATCCGTTTTAAGGATAACCGTGGTGTCCATGATTTTATCCAAATGAGTCTGCTGGACGCGCTGAGAAGCGCGCATTCGCTGGACTTGAACGATACCGGCCCAATCTCAGACAACAGTCGGCCGGCGTATCAGCCACCCCAACTTCAGCGAGAGCCACAACAGGTCAGAGAAGCCAGCTTGTTCTATCAAAACCTCGTCTCCAAAGAACAACAGGCTGACCTGGTTAACAAAACTGCCGGACTGGGTATCCCTCGTTTGGCGTTGTCGCCGGAGGTAGCGCTGGCGCAGCGCAAAGAAGATATTATTATACTGAATTACCAGGCGGTGAGAGCCTATATCCTGGGGTATCGGTTAGAACAGGAATACCGGAATGAGTCGGTGCGTCGCCGACCTTTGCTTGTTCCCGTGCATATGGAAGTTGGGAAATTTCAGGCCGGCCTGGCGGAGCAGCGCGCTGACCTGCTGGAAACAGTCGGCTTGTCGTTGCGTGTTGTGTCAGAAAATACCATCTCTATCAGGGAAATTCCCGCTTTGCTCGAAGAAACGGATGTCAAGACCCTGGTGTCAGCGGTACTTGAAGCGTTGCGACAGTTGGATGAAGGGGCGACCCCGGCACAACGACTAATGACGGTTATGGTAGGCAGTATGGGATCATCCGGGGAGATACCAACCAATTCCATGGTTGAAGATCTATTGAGTGATTTGGACAGAACGGATCTCGACACCTCGCAGAAATCTTACAAAGGCCTGTGGAGGGCTGTTTCGCCGCGTGAGTTGAGCGACTTGATAGATGAATGATGTGGTTGTCTACCTAATGGGACCTACGGCCTCGGGCAAAACCTCGCTGGCAGTTGAACTGGTAAAATATCTGCCACTGGAAATAATCAGCGTCGATTCAGCCATGGTCTATCGGGGAATGGATATCGGCACAGCTAAACCGTCCCGGGCAACACAACAAATAGCCCCTCATCGCCTGATTGACATCTGTGACCCCACAGAGGCTTATTCGGCTGGCAGGTTTCGGCAAGACGCGCTTGCGGCGATTGATGACATCCACAGGAATAATCGGATTCCCTTGTTGGTTGGCGGTACGGGACTGTATTTCCGCGCCTTGGAGCAGGGATTTTCCAATCTGCCTGCCACGCGCCAGACAGTACGGGCGCGCCTGACAAAAATGTTATCGGAAAGCAGTTCCTCCGCATTGCATGCGGAACTGAAGCGTGTTGATCCCGCCTCGGCCAGGCGTCTTCATCCCAACGACTCACAGCGCGTCCAACGTGCTCTGGAGGTCTACGAGATGACCAGTACACCCTTATCCGAACTGACCAGTAAGGGGCGGTTGGGCGCTTTGCCGCATACGATTATCAAACTGGCCCTGGCGCCTTCCGATAGGCTTGTTATTCGGGAACGGGCCAGGCAGCGTTTTATCGGGATGTTGCAACAGGGGCTGGTGGATGAGGCGCGCGGCTTCTTTCGGCGTGCGGATATGCATGAGAACCTGACTTCCATGCGCATGGTCGGATACCGGCAGGTGTGGGCTTACCTGGCAGGCCGTTTCGGATATTCCGAAATGCGTGAACGCGCCGTGATCGCGACGCGGCAACTGGCTAAGCGCCAACTTACCTGGTTAAGAACAGAGAAGAATGCCACTTGGTTCGATAGCGGCGCAGAGGATATCAGACAGGAGGTCATGAAGTTTCTGTGTAAGAATCCTGCGTTTTCCTCCGCTATGTAATATAATTGTACTCCCACGCTCGCTTGACTGACGGGCTTGTCTGCATTGGTTGTCGGAATGAACCGAAAACAGGAATGCTGGTTATCACAATGCGGATAATAATAATCATAACGAATAGAAATGAGGTGGCATTATGAGCAAGGGTCACACACTCCAGGATCCATTTCTTAACACTTTGCGCAGGGAACGAATTCCCGTATCGATTTACCTTGCAAACGGCATTAAGTTGCAGGGCCATGTTGAATCATTCGATCAGTTCGTCATTCTACTGAAAAACTCGGTGAGTCAACTGGTTTATAAACATGCGATCTCAACAATCGTACCCGCCAGAAATGTAAGGTTGCCGTTGGCGGAAGATAACAACCATGAGCTATGAGCGAGGTCACAATCCCAAGAAAGTCTGTGTATTAGGATCTATCAACCTCGATATCGTTGCCTCTGTCAAAAACCTGCCGCTGCCCGGGGAAACGGTTATCGCTCGCAATCTTGCGCAATTCCCCGGCGGCAAAGGCTCAAATCAGGCGGTCGCGGCTGCGCGATTGGGCGCGGATACGTTAATGATCGGCGCCACCGGCAATGATGAGCCGGGCGCACGGATGAGAGCTTTTTTGCAGGAGCGCGGGGTCAGTACGGCATTGGTAAAAGTTGATGCCGAGCATCCTACCGGACAGGCCTTGATCAATGTGTCTGAACGCGGGGAGAATGCCATTGTCATTGCGACGGGCGCAAACAGCGCGCTGCTTCCCTCCGACATTTCAACTGAAGAGCTATCATCCTGTGGTGTTTTTCTGGCGCAGCTTGAGACCCCGGTTGAAACAGTGAAAGCTTTTTTCAGTTATGCTTCTGCGCAGCATGGGACAACCATACTGAATGCGGCGCCGGCTGAGCCGGAAGGCGCGGCGCTTTTTCCCCTGGTCGATGTACTGATAGTCAATGAGTTGGAGCTCACTGCGTTTGCGGGTCTGCCCGAACCACCGCAGCAACCGGCCGCGGTTGTTCACGCAGCGCGACAACTGATGTCCCGTGACGGACAAACTGTTATTGTGACACTGGGAGCAAACGGAGTTGTTGTGGTAGATGATGAACAGCACAGTCTGATCCCGAGCAGACCGGCAAATGTGGTGGATACCACCGGGGCGGGAGATTGTTTTTGCGGGGTATTTGCGGCGGCGCTGGCCGCAAAACCAGTATTGAACGAGGCAGTTGAACTGGCTGTCACAGCCGCGTCGATCTCGGTGGAGCGCGCCGGCGCCGCGACCTCGATACCGACCCGCGCTGAAATCGAAGCTGTTTTGAATAGTAGCTGAACTCTCGGGCCGTGTTTACCGATGATGAAGCAAAATTGCGCCGGCCGAATGTTTGACCTCCAGGCCAGGCGGCTGCCGTATACTGGTTGAATGTTCAACCCGTTTGAAGCTTTCATCGGCCTGCGTTATGTCAGGGCCAGGCGTCGCAATCATTTCATTTCGTTCATATCCCTGGTGTCGATGCTTGGGATTGCCGTCGGCGTACTGGCCTTGATTACTGTCCTCTCGGTGATGAACGGGTTCCAGCAGGAACTAACCGGGCGCATCCTGGCAATGGCCTCCCATGCCGATGTGCTCCATGAAGACGGGGCCATCGGGGACTGGCGCTCGGTAGCCGCAGTCCTGAACCGGCAGCAGGGGATAGTCGGCGTTGCGCCTTATTTTCGTGCGGAAGGAATGCTGGTGCATGAACAGCGGGTACATGGCGTGGTATTGCGCGGCATTGACCCGGAAGCGGAAACAACGGTTTCCCTGGTCGCACAGAAGATGCAAGCCGGTAAATTCTCAAGGCTTGAAGCGGGCGCTTACGGCATCATTATCGGGTCGGAGACCGCGCGTAAACTGAGAGTCGCACCCGGCGATATGATCACCCTGGTGGCGCCCCGGGCCGGCGAGGGCATTGCCGGTTTTCTGCCGCGCTTGAAGCGGTTCACTGTTAGCGGCATCTTCAGCGCCGGCATGCGCGAGTTCGACAGCGGTCTGGCCCTGGTCCACCTCGATGATGCTTTACTGCTGTTTGGGCGCGCCGGACCTGCGGGGTTGAGGCTGAAAACCACTGATGTAATGCAGGCGCCGCGCCTCGGTAAGAAGGCAGTGCGCTTACTTCCTGAACAGTACGAAGTCGTGGACTGGACCAGCAGGCACGCGGTGTTTTTCCGGGCATTGAAGACAGAGAAACGGGTGATGACGGTTATCCTGATGCTGATCATCGCGGTGGCGGCGTTCAATGTGATTGCAACCCTGATGATGGTGGTCAGGGACAAACAAACGGATATCGCGGTATTGCGTACCCTGGGCGCAGGCCCAGGCAGCATCATGAAGATTTTCATCATCCAGGGCAGCGTAATCGGCCTGGCCGGCATCATTATCGGGGTCTTGGGCGGCATGTGGCTGTCCGATAATATCAACGCCATCGTCACCGCCGCCGAGCAGTTGCTACGCGTCAGGTTGCTGTCGCCGGACGTATACTACATCAGTGAACTGCCTTCCGAGCTGCGCTGGCAGGATGTGGCCGTTACCGCGACGCTGGCGCTGCTGCTCGCAGTCGCGGGCACGATTTATCCGGCCTGGCGCGCCGCCCAGGTACAGCCGGCAACGGTATTGAGATATGAGTAATCCGTTCGGCGCTTACCAGTTCTTCATCGGCCTGCGCTACGTGATGTCAAAGCGCCGCAACCGGTTTATCTCGTTCATCTCGCTCATCTCGGCGCTGAGCATTGCATTGGGAGTGGTCGTGCTGATCACGGTACTGTCCGTGGTCAACGGTTTTGAGAGAGTCCTGACCGAACACCTGCTGGGTATGGAAGCCGACGCGACCATTATCGGCTATGGTGATTCGCTCCGGGACTGGAAGGAAGTCGCGGCGCTGGCGCAACGGCATCCAGGCATCAGCAGCGTGGCCCCCTATGTGGAATCCGAAGGCATGCTGACCTTCGGCCAAGAGGTCAAAGGTGTGGTGGCGCGTGGGATCCTGCCGGAAGCGGAACCACAGGTGTCTTTTCTGCCGGAAAAAATGATCCGCGGGGAGCTGGAGGAGCTGGCGCCCGGAGAGTTCGGGATCATCCTGGGCGCAGACCTGATGGACCTGTTGCAGGCGCAGCCCGGGGACAGCGTGACACTGGTCTCGCCGGCGGCGAGAGTAACGCCTGCGGGCATTATCCCCAGGCTCAAGCGGTTTCGCGTGGTAGGCGTGTATAACACCGATATGTATGAATTCGACAGCGCGATGGTGTTTATTCACCTGGACGATGCGGTGCGGTTTTTTCGCACGGGCAATCCCACCGGCCTGCGTCTGAAGACCACTGATGTGATGCAGGCGCCCCGGATCAGCAGGGAGGCTTTCCGCGATGTGCCCGGACGCTACGGCGTGATCGACTGGACCCAGAGACACGTGAATTATTTTCATTCGATCCGCATGACAAAAAAGATGATGTTCGTCATACTGGTCTTGATCATTGCCGTGGCGGCCTTCAATATCATCTCCACGCTGATGATGATGGTAACCGACAAGCAGGCCGACATCGCCGTGCTGCGCACCCTGGGCGCAGCGCCGCAAGATATTATGAAGATATTCATTATACAGGGTACGGCGCTGGGCAGCGCCGGCATTATCCTTGGCGTTGCCGGCGGCGCCGGCCTGGCAACCCATATCGACTCCATGGCGGCCGCGGTGGAGCATTACCTGCAGGTGAAATTCCTGTCGCCGGAGGTGTACTTCATCAGTGAGCTGCCCGCCGACCTGTACTGGCCGGACGTTTTCGTGATTGCGCTGGCGGCCTTCGCCTGCGCGCTGCTGGCAACCTTGTATCCGGCCTGGCGGGCGGCGCGCACACAACCGGCGGAGGCGTTGCGTCATGAATGATGTGCTCACGCTGGCCTGTACCGGCCTGTGCAAAACATTCAGCGAAGGGGACTTGCACGTTGAGGTGTTGAAAGGCGTTGAGCTGGCGGTGCCGGCCGGGGTCTGCATTGGGGTGGCCGGTTCGTCGGGATCGGGCAAGAGTACGCTGCTGCACCTGTTGGGTGGGCTGGATCAGCCCAGCGCCGGCGAGGTGACGGTGGATGGAGTCTCACTGGCGGCGTTGTCTGAAGTGGAAACCGGCGTGTTGCGTAACCAGAAACTGGGTTTCGTCTACCAGTTCCATCACCTGCTGGCGGAATTTACCGCGCTGGAGAACGTCGCGCTGCCGTTGCTGGTCAGGGGGGAGGCGGCGCAAACGGCCCGGGATGCCGCCGCTGAGATGCTGGCCGAGGTGGGCCTGGAACAGCGCTTGCGGCATAAGCCCGGGGAATTGTCGGGTGGTGAAAGGCAGCGGGCGGCCATCGCCCGGGCGCTGGTGACGCGCCCCCGCTGTGTGCTCGCGGACGAACCCACCGGCAACCTGGATGAACAGACCGCGGCCCGAGTGTTTTCGGTCATGCTGGAGTTGAACAGGACACACGGCATCAGCATGGTCATGGTCACCCACAATACCCGCCTGCTCGACAAGCTGGACCAGGTATACGAATTGAGTGACGGTAAGCTACACTCCAGCTAATATTCAGATCACAGGGATTGTTTCATGTTTTTCAAAGGATTGTTATTTCTCACCGGCGTTATCGCCTGTTTGCGCCTGGCGAGCCTGCCACCAGTCTGGTTTGCGTTCGGATTGCCATTGCTTGCCTGGTTGGCCTGGCGCTGCCGCCGTTGCCGCTACCCTTGTTGGGCGCTTGGCGGTTTTCTCTGGGCGCTGCTCAATGCCCAGCTATTATTACAGCAACAATTGTTGCCGCGCGATGAAGGCAAATCACTGGACGCGATCGGCGTGGTCGTCTCACTGCCCGAGACAAGAGGGACATCGACGCGCTTTAACTTTCGTGTAGAACAACTTCAACAACATGGTCACCCGGTCACGTCCAATCCCGGCAAGGTAAGATTGAGCTGGTATCAAGGCAGCCAATCGGTGCGGCCGGGAGAGCAATGGCGGCTGAAGATCAGGCTGAAACGGCCGCGCGGCTATATGAACCCCGGCGGTTTCGATTACGAGTCCTGGCTGTTCCAGAACCGCCTGCGCGCCACCGGCTACGTGGTCGATGATAACAACAATGCCCGTCTGCGGCCTGCCGGCAGGTTCAACCCCGATTCCCTGCGCTTTGCGTTGAGAGAAAAGATTCGAGCGGGGTTTCCAAACGACCCGCTGGCCGCGCTGGTCCCGGCCCTGGCGGTCGGCGACCGGAGCGCGCTGAGCGATGCGCAATGGCGGGCGCTGACCGTAACCGGCGCCAACCACCTGATAGCGATTTCCGGCTTGCATATCGGCCTGGTGGCCGGCCTCACCTACCTGCTGTTGCTGAAGCTGTGGGGGGTGTTGCCGATATTTGCCTACGGTCCGCTCGGTAATATCCCCCCAATCAGGGCCGCAGCGCTGGGTGCGATGCTGGCGGCTCTGGTCTATGCGTTACTGGCCGGGTTTTCGTTGCCTACACAACGCGCCTTGATCATGCTCTGGGTGTATTTTGGCATGAAGTTATACGACCGCTCGGCGCCCGCGGGCGATGTGCTGGGGGTAGCGTTAATTGCAGTTTTGATCCTGGACCCGCTTGCTCCGATGGCGGCGAGTTTTTGGTTGTCGTTCGGCGCCGTGGCAGTGATATTTTACGGTGTCAGCTACCGGGTTCATTTGGGCCGGCACAAGTTGCGGGAAGCAGTCAGGGTGCAGTATATCGTCACGCTGGGCCTGGCGCCGGCGCTGGCCTTGTACTACCAGCAGATACCGGTGTTGAGTCTGCTTGCGAACCTGTTCGCAGTGCCTTGGGTCAGTTTTGTCCTGATACCCCTGATATTCGGCGGCTGCCTGCTGTTGTTATTCGAGGTGGAGTTGTTGCTGGAGCTTGCCCTGCTGGCCTTACGCGTGTTGTGGTGGGTGTTGGCGTACTTTGCCGGATGGGAATTCCAGTTGCTTCCGGTCGCACGTCCGGAACTGCCGGTCCTCGCGTTTGCCACCATCGGCGTGATGATCCTGTTATTACCCCGAGGCAGCCCCGGCAGGTGGTTGGGCGCACTCTGGCTCGCCCCGTTACTGTTCAGCGCCAGGCCGGGACCCGGATTCGGCGAGGTTGTTATGACCGTGCTAGACGTCGGGCAAGGGCTTGCGGTGGTTGTGCGCACACAGGATCACGCCATGCTCTACGATACCGGACCCGGCTACGCGTCCGGTTTCAACACCGGCGCCGCGGTGGTCACGCCGTTTCTGCGCAACTCGGGGATCCGCAAGCTGGATTTGCTTGTGCAAAGCCACGGCGACAATGATCATATCGGCGGCTTGCCGGGCGTCCTGCAGGAAGTCCCCGTAGACCGGATCATCAGCAGCGTGCCTGATAAGGTTTCACATCCGCAGGTTCGGGATTGCCGGGATGGCCAGTCCTGGCGCTGGGATGGCGTGCAGTTTGAGGTCTTGCATCCGGTTGCAGGCGTGGAGATGTCCGCCAATGACCGCTCATGCGTCGTGCGGGTTCGCGCGCGCAACCTGACCCTGTTGTTGTCCGGCGATATCGAGCAGGCAGCCGAGCGAGGCCTGCTTCAGCGTCACCGCACAGGCTTGAAATCGGACGTGCTGGTGGTCCCGCACCACGGCAGCAAGACCTCCTCAACCGGTGATTTTATCCGGACCGTTGATCCAGACATCGCCATTTTCCCGGTAGGTTACAGGAACCGCTTCGGACTGCCCAACCGGGATGTGGTTGCCCGTTACCGGGAACACGGCGCCCGATTGTTGAGCGCCGCCGAGAGCGGCGCGATCCGCATCCGCACATCCAACTCGGACCTGACAATCACTGAGCATAGGGAAAAACACCGCCGATTCTGGCATACCGGCCCGTCCGGATTTTAGTTCCCAGGCGATGCGATGATCGCGCCGGTAGTGGATTTGGCCGAAAGGCCCATCGCAATAGGCTTTTTTCATCTGCAATGGTTATTTCCTAAAATAGGCGCTCGGAAGCTATCGCCGCGCCCTCCGACAACATGCGCAGTTTTTCCCATGCCACATCCGGCGCGACCAGCAGGTACCCCGCAAAGGTGCTGAAACCACAGTCGGTGGAAGCAATGATGCGGCGCGGATCGCCGACTACCTCGGCAGCGGCCTCAATGCGGTCTGCCACCAGCAGCGGATGTTCCAGCATGTTGGTGGTGACATCAATGACCCCCGGGAACAAGTCCATGCCCGGCGGCAGCGGATATTGTTTCAGCAGTTTCAATTCGTGCGCATGGCGGGGATTGGCAAAGGCAAAACTGATGGCGCCGACTTTTGCTTCGTACATCACCGGCAGCAGGGGTTCGAGCTCAATATCATCGATATGTGGCCCGTCCCAGTTGCCCCAGCAGACATGCAAGCGCACCTGCTCCCGCGGAATACCGGAGATGGCATGATTGAGCGCCCTGATATGCAAGGCCATCCTGTCGAGAAATTCATCCAGGGTTTTATCGAGATAAAGGATCTGCCATTCGAGGATGTCCGGGGCATCGATTTGCAGCACGTGGCCCCGTTGAACGATGAGTTCATATTCGTGCCGGAGTTCTTCCGCCAATCCCATCACATACTCTTCATCGTCGGCGTAATCCGGGTTGTCGGCGCTGCGCAGCAGGGTCGTCGACACGATGCCGGGACTCGCCGCGGTGACGAAGGTTTCCCGTATCCTGTCCCTGGCCTTATTACGATCCAGGGCTTCGGCAAACAGCGACAACTCCTGCTTCGCCGCGTATTGTTCGCTGTCGTATTTCACTGCGCAGCGGCAGGCCGGCATCGCAAAAAGAGATGCCGATTTCGTGGGTTGTTTGTCCTTGCCGAACTTCATCTCCGCATAACCGGGGAATTTGGCAAAATCCGTGACCGTGCCCCGGTGGCATTCACCGCCAAAACCGGTCATTCGATCCTTTACGTAAAAGGAAAAGCCCAGGCGCGGCATTTCTCCGTCACCGATGACGTCTATCCCCGTTTCCACCTGTTTCCGGATCGCATAATCAAGGTCTTTCCCTACCTGTTCCTGGAACTGCGCGTCGTCAACCGGCTGTCCCTGTTCCTTTTTTATCAGCAGGTCAATCAAATCAGGACTACGCGGCAGGCTGCCCACATGGGTGGTGATAATCCGGTCTTCACTGGTTTTCATTTATTTTCCCCTGAAAGTCAGTTGAAAGAGTACTAACCCGTCAGCTTTCCCATTCGACATTGCCATCAACACTGATCAACTGGCCGGTAATATGACGTCCCTTTGCGGATAACAGGTAATCCACCATGTCCGCCAGTTCCTGCGGGTCCACGCCACAGCGCATTGAGATATAACGGGTATATTGTTCTCGCATCTGTTCCGGTGTAATGCCCTTGGAGGCCGCATTGCGATCGATAATCCCCTGCATGCGCGCATTGTTGATCATGCCCGGCAGTATCGCGTTGACACGGATATTACTCGGTCCCAACTCACGGGCTAGGTTCAAGGACAAGCCTTCGACGGCGTACTTGGAAACCACGTAAGGGGTGCGATACGGGATTCGTGTTTTGGTGGAACCGGAAGAGAAGTTGACGATGGCGCCGCGTTCCCGCGCCTTCATTCCGGGGACGACCTCCTTGATGGTATAGAGCATACCGTTGACATTTACCTGCATGACTTCATCCCAATCCTCCACCGTCATGTCTTCGATCAGCGCATGGGGGCCGGAAATCCCGACCACATTGACCAGCGCGTCGATGTCGCCGAGTGTTTCACCTGCTTCCAGGAACAGTTGTCTGACCTGCTCCCGATTGCCTACATCGGCCGGCGTGCCGGTGAGTCCGGGATTAGTTGCCAGAGTGGCGGTGAGCACATCCTCCCGCACATCGCAGATATGCACCTTGAAACCGGATTTCAGTAGCGTGAGGGCAATCGCGAGGCCGGCGCTGTCAGCCCCGCCGGTGACGACGGCTGTTTGCAGTTGTTCGCTCATCACATATCAATAGGATGTGGGTTCAGCGGGCAACCCCAGCATCGCACGGGCCTGGGCCGGCGTCGCTACCTCCCGGTTCAGTTCCTGAGCGAGACGCGCCGTGCGCTTCACTGCTTCGGCATTGTTACTGAACTTCCTGCCACGGCTGTAATACAGGTTGTCTTCGAGTCCAACCCGCGCATGGCCGCCCATCAACATCGCCAGTGTGGTCAGTGGCAGTTGAAAAGGTCCAATGCCTGAGCAAAGCCAGACCGTCTGTTCGGGAAACTCGCGGAGCAGGTTCAAAGTATTTTCCGGGGTGGGGTAGCTCGCGGTCTGCGCCCCCATCACCGTCTGGATGAGATAGGGGGGGTCGATTAGTTCGTGCTGGATGAGATCCTGTATGACCCAGGCGCCGCCGGTGTGGTAGGTCTCCAGTTCCGGTCTTATGTCCCGTTTTTTCATCTCCGCGGCGAATTGCTCTATCTGCCCATAGCTGAAAGGCATACACATGTCGTAAACCTGTTCCGGTCTCGGATTGGGTAGCGGTGCCGGACGCGCCGGAATTTTGAACCGTGACATATCCGGGGTCAGGTTCAGGGAAGCCAGCTCCGGTTTTGCGTCCAGGCATGAGAGCCGTTCATCCATGGTCATCACCGGGTCACCGCCGGTGGTATTGTTGATGATGATATCAGGGCAGCGCGCGCGGATCTTGCTGTTGACTTCCCACCAGACCTCGGTGGTCGTCGCCCCCAAAGGCAGGTTGTCGGGCTTGCGGGCATGGACGTGGACCATGGAAGCCCCCGCCTCGTAGGCGGCATGAACCGAATCTGCGATTTCATCCGCAGTTTCTGGCAGGGCCTCGTGCATCTCCTTACCCTGTATGCCGCCGTTGCAGGCGACTACGATCATGACCGGAGGCATACCGCGCCTTGTGTGTTGCATGAACTCGTAACTGTCCATGTAGTCCCAGGTCTGGTTTTGTTCGGGCATATGCGTTCCCCGTATCGTGTGGCAGGCAAAATTTTACTTGTACTATACTACAATGTTATCGATAATCTAACCCATGTAATTTGGCAGTTTCTGCTGCTTCCGGGGTCAGAGTACAACCCATGAAAATATGCGCTGTAAGCCCGCATAGCAGTAGGTTTTACTCTGCCTGATGCTATCTTAAAACTGGAGGAATAATCTTGCGTTTTCAGGACAAAGTTGCTCTCGTTACCGGCGGTTCATCGGGTATCGGCCAGGCCGTCGCCGGTATTCTGGCCGGGGAGGGAGGGAAAGTCGCGGTAGTATCCGGTTCCAGCCTGGAAAAAGCGCAACAGGCCATCGCATCCTTCGATAATGCCGCGCAGCTACGCTCGCGGGCCTATGTGGCCGACGTGACCGATACCGGCGCCATCAAGGATCTTGTGCAGCAGGTTGCCACTGACCTGGGGGACATAGATATCCTGGTCAACAGCGCCGGATTGTTTTATCCCACACCAGTCGATGGCGCTACCGAGGAAGCCTTCGACAGGATGATGGACGTCAACCTCAAGGCCATGTTTTTTGCCATCGCGGAAGTAGCGCCGGCGATGAAGGCCAATGGCGGTGGCAAGATTGTCAACCTGTCATCGGTGGCCGGCGTAATAGGTGTTTCCCAGCACGCCGTTTACTGCGCGAGCAAGGCCGCCGTGATCATGCTGACCCGCACGCTTGCGTTGGAACTGGCTCCATACAGGATCAATGTCAATGCCGTCGCGCCGGGCAACACGGAAACACCGATGAACGAACCTCTGCGTAACGACCAGGCTTTCGCTGCGATGCTGGAAGGTCTGAAGCAGGCCACACCCAGCCCCAGGACATTTACCCCGCCAACTGAGATGGCCCAGTGTGTCGCTTTTCTTGCTTCCGATGCGGCCGCCTCCATGTACGGCAGCACCCTGCTGGCCGATGAGGGGGTCTCGGCGGGTCTTTGAGCAGCGCCCGGACAAATGCGAATAGCAAGCGATACCGGCGGCACTTTTACCGACCTCATTGTTGAAGATGACAACGGCGCGGTGCGTTTATATAAATCCGCGACCGTGCCGGATGATCCGGCCGCAGGTGTGCTTGCCGGGTTGCAGCTTACCGCTGAAGATTATGCTTGCAGCCTTGCCGAACTGCTGGACCGTTGTGAACTTATCATTTATGGCACCACCCATGCGATCAACGCGGTTATCACCGGCCGTACCGCGAAAACCGCTTTTCTGGTCACCCGCGGGCATCCGGACATCCTGACCTTGCGCGAAGGGGGACGGATTGAGCCTTTCAATCACTCCGTGCCTTATCCCAAGCCTTATGTCCCCCGTTCCCTTACCTTTGAAGTCGACGGCCGTATTGATGCACAGGGAGACATCGTAATCCCGTTGGATGAGAAACGGGTGCTGGAGATAGCCGGCAGGCTGAAGCAGGAGCAAGTGGAGGCCATTGCCATCTGCCTGCTCTGGTCCATCGTCAACCCGGAGCATGAAAACCGGGTCGCGGCAATCCTGTCCGAACAGTTGCCCCAGGCGCCGATTACCATTTCCCACCGGCTCAACCCGACCATGCGCGAATATCGGCGCGCCTCTGCAACCGTCATCGATGCCTCGCTGAAACCCGTCATGAGCCGGTATCTCGGCGGACTGGAGCAACGACTCCGGAAAGCGGGTTTCAACGGCCGCCTGCTGGTACTGACGTCCCAGGGCGGCGCGATGGATGCGACGGATGTCGGCGCTGCTCCTATCCATGCCATCAACTCCGGCCCCTCAATGGCGCCGGTGGCAGGAAAACATTACGGGCGCAGCGCTGGCCACGAAGGACCTCTTATCGTCGCCGATACCGGCGGCACAACCTATGATGTGAGCCTGGTGCGCGGCGATACTATTCCATGGACCAGGGAGACCTGGATAGGTGAGCCATACCGGGGGCACATGACCGGGTTTCCTTCCATCGACATCCGCAGCGTGGGCGCCGGGGGAGGCTCTATAGCCTGGGTTGATGACGGTGGCGTGCTGCATGTGGGGCCGCAGAGCGCCGGCGCGGTACCCGGGCCGGTCTGTTACGACCAGGGCGGAGAACTGCCTACGGTAACCGATACCGCGCTGCTCCTGGGCTATCTGGATGCGGATTTCTTCCTCGGTGGCGCGATGCCGTTAAACGCAGACAGGGCGCGCCACGCGATCAGCGCCCATGTGGCGCAGAAGTTGGAATGCGATGTTGTGTCGGCTGCCCGGTCCGTCATTGATGTCGTCACTGAAAATATGGTTCAGGCGATCGAGTCCATCGCCATCAACCAGGGCATCGACCCGGCCGAATCCCTGCTCATCGGCGGCGGTGGCGCGGCGGGACTGAACTCCGTATTTGTGGCCCGGCGCCTGGGTTGCAGACAAGTGTGCTTCCCGGATGTGGGCGCCGCGCTCAGCGCCGCGGGCGCGCTGATCTCCGATCTCAGAAGTGAATATCGCACCATGCATTTTACGGTTTCAGACAATTTTGACTTTGATGGCGTAAACCGGGTCCTGAATGACCTCAGGCAACAGGCGGAACAGTTTATCGCCGGCGCCGGCGCGGGATCGGCCGGTACCATCAGGTTCAGCGCCGAGGCCCGTTATCCCAGCCAGGTTTGGGAAATCGAAACGCCGCTTGCTGCGGGCAGTTTCAGTTCAGATGCGGATGTTCAACGGCTGGTTGAAGAGTTTCACCGGGTACATCGTGAAATCTTTTCCTATGCCGATATCGGTTCCGGTATTGAAATAGTGAGCTGGTGCGCGAACGTCAACTGCCGGCTGCGCGCAGATGAAATAGGGGCGCTCTCCTCGGGATCGGGGCCGGGAACTCAGGCCATCAAACAGCGCCAGGTTTATTTGCCCGCGCGCGCAGCAGACTCGATCCAGGTATTGAATTTTACCGACATCGAAATCGAACAACCCGTTGCCGGCCCAGCCATCGTTGAGACACCCCATACCTCCATCGTTATCGACCATGAGTCCCGGTTTGTCAGGACAGCATCCGGCAATCTCCTGGTAAATCTGTCGCTTGAATAAGGTCAAGAAATCATGAATATGAAAAAAAGAAATCAGGACCCGGATGGCGCCAGGTTAGCCGTGATCAGCCGCCGGCTCGAAGGTGTTGCCGGAAAAATGACCAACACGCTATTGCGCACTGGCCGCTCGGGCGTGCTTAATCGCGCCAGGGATTTTTCATGCTGTATTGTTACCGCAAACAATGAGTTGCTGGCTGCGGCCGAGAGCTTGCCAATTCATGTGTTATGCGGCCCGGACATGATGGCACGTTGCATGCTTGAACATCATCCGGACCTCAGGGCCGGAGATGCGTTCCTGCATAACTCACCTTACCACGGTTGCAGCCATCCGGCGGATCACACGGCGCTTGTACCGGTGCTGGATGACCGCGGAGTCCACCGCTTCACCGTATTGGCCAAGGCCCACCAGGCTGACATCGGCAATTCCGTGCCGACCACCTACCATGCGGCTGCAAAAGATGTCTACGAAGAAGGCGCATTGATCTTCCCCGCAGTGAAGGTTGAACAGGAGTACCAGCCCGTGAATGACATTGTGCGCATGTGCCGGATGCGCATACGCCTGCCTGAGCAATGGTACGGTGATTACCTGGCGATGATCGGCGCCGCGCGTATCGGTGAGCGGGAACTGCTTGCGCTGGGCGCTGAAATTGGTTGGGATACGCTGGAATCCTATACGCGCCAATGGTTCGACTACAGCGAACAGCGGATGATCCGGGCGCTGCGCGCGTTGCCTGCGGGAACCGCTGAGACAAAGAGCGCACATGACGCGTTTCCGGGCACACCCGAACAGGGAATCGAAGTGGTGTCGAAGGTGGCTGTTGACCCCCAGGCTGCGCGCGTCTGTGTTGACCTCACCGATAACCCGGATTGTCTGCCCTGCGGTCTCAACCTGTCGGAGGCCTGCAGCCGATCGGCTGCCTATATCGGGGTATTCAACAGCATCGACCACACCATACCGAAGAATGCCGGGAGCTTCCGGCGTATTGATGTCAAGCTGAGGGAAAATTGCGTCGTCGGTATACCCGTTCATCCCACGAGCTGCTCCGCCGCCACTACCAATGTCGCAGACCGGGTCGCAAACAGTACCCAGCGCGCCTTTGCGGAGATTGCCGATGGCATAGGAATGGCGGAATGCGGCGCGGTTATCCCTCCGTCCGCGGGCGTGGTATCCGGTATTGATCCGCGCAACGGCAATGCTTATGTCAACCAGGTTTTCCTGGGATTTTCCGGTGGCGCCGCGGGACCCGAAACCGATGCCTGGATCACCGTCGGGCATGTGGGTAATGCCGGTATGTGTTACCAGGACAGCGTGGAGCTTGTTGAACTCTACCATCCGATCAGGGTTCGGGCGCGCCACTTCATCGCTGACTCCGAAGGCGCAGGCCGTAGCATCGGCGCGCCCGGCGTCAGGGTGGAATTCGGACCGGCCGGCAACGACATGGAGATCGGCTATGTCAGCGACGGCGCCGTCAACGCGCCATTGGGGGTGCGCGGAGGACTCAGTGGTTGCCCGTCAGACCAGTACGTAGAACATGCCGACGGCAGCGCCAGCGCCTTGCCCGCTTGCGCCCAGGAGATCATCAGCGACGGTGACACGCTGATCTCCATATCCTGCGGTGGTGGCGGTTATGGCGAACCCCGGCGGCGCGATCCGGACAAGGTCGCGGAAAATGTCAGGGACGGCTGGATAACGGTTGGCAGGGCTCGGGAAATCTACAAGGTGGCCATCGACGCCTCCGGCAATGTCGATATCAATGCCACGGAGATGCTCAGGGCAGACGGATAGCCAAACAGACTTGGCAGCTCAACCCCATCTTAATGCCATACTTGCGCGCAGATGCGCAGGTAGTTCTCTCCGAGTATCTTGCGTATGCCCTGCTCACCGTAGCCAGCCTTCAGCATTTGCTCTGTCAATGGCAGCACGGTTTCAGGTATTGCCGTATTGATGCCGGGCCAGTCAGGATCAGCGGCTTCCGGCCACTCATCCGGCCGGTCACGCATGTAGTCGTTGACAATTCCCGCATCGAACAGGTAATCGAGCCCCAGTCCGGCATGTTCCGGGCCCACCAGTTGCACGATGTGGTCCAGGTGACTGAACAGGGTCTCGGCCCGGCATTCCCGGTCGCCGTGGTACATGCTGCTGCTGGGTATGCCGAGGAGTCCCCCGGTGGCCGCACAGGCGCGGATTTCCTCGTCACTGATATTGCGGGGATGTTCGAATACGGCTTTCACGTTGCAGTGGGTATAAAGGCAGGGTTGTGCGGAAATTTCGATTGCCTCCATGGCTGTGCGATGACCGACATGACTCAGATCCAGCAACATGCCTACCCGTTCAAATTCGCGGATCAAGCTCTTGCCATGTCCGGTTAAACCGCCATCATTTTCATCCATCGCGCCGCCGCCTGCGCTATTGGCATTGTTAAATGCCAGGATGGCCTGTCGAATACCCAGCTTGTAGTAGACTTCCACCATATCCAGGTTGCGCTCGAAACAGCGTGACCCTTCGAAGTGCAGCAGGACGCCTAGCTTGTCCGTGGCGATGGCGCTGCGAATATCTGCTACCGATTCGCATAATAACACGTGGTCCATCGCCAGCAGTTCGCGCCGCGCCTTTGCAATCTTCTGCACCGCCTCGGAAATATTCTCATTGTCGCCGGCGATGGTGGCGGAGATCACATTGAAACCGGCGGCCTTGAATCGTTCCAGCTTGTCAAAGCCGTTCCCGGCCCAAGGCTCCCAGGGCCAGACCATGTCCCAGACAACAGCATCGTCGTAAAGCTGCTGCGCCGCGCCGCTGTACTCAGCGCTCATATATCAGATATTCAGGCTAGAAACTGTAGCTGATACTGCCGCCGAACCAGCGCGGCCTGTTGTAACCTGCCTCGGTCCAGCCGACGAAGTCAGACGCGTCAAACCCTACCGTGCGATGCCTCTCATCCGTCAGGTTCTTGCCGTAGAAGGCGACTTCCCAGTGCTCGTCGGCGCTCAGCCAGCTTACCCGCGCGCCCAGCAGTGTATGGTCATCCGAGTACGTGGAGCTGAAGTTGGAAACCGAGAAGTAAAAATCGCTGTTGTGCTGTATGTCGCCCTGAATGGTCAGCCTGCCGTTTGCCAGCGGGAAACTTTGCCGGGCCACTGCGAACACGGTCCATTCGCTGTTGAACGGCGGCTTGCGATCGGCAATGGCGGCGCCCGCGGCGTTGGATACCAGCACATCCTTAATCTCGAAATCCGTGTAGGCGACGCCGATACGGATATCAGTCATATCTGTCGGGCTGAAGTTGAGGACGATTTCTCCGCCGATGGCATCCGCCTCGTTGTTAGTCGTGACCGTCGCAAAGTTCTCGAATTTGAAAGACTGGTAATCCTCGTAATCATAATAAAAGACTGAACCGTTCAACTGGGCGCGGCCATTCATCAGCGTCAGCTTGGCGCCAAGCTCGAAGGCATCCAGTTTCTCTTCGTCATAGGGCACTTCGTTATCGGGTGGGGTGGCGCCGCCGGCGAATGGCGCGTTATAGCTGCCCGCCTTGGTGCCGCGGTTGTACCCGGCATACAGCAACATGTCATCATTGGGCCGAAATTCCGCCTGCAGTTTCCAGGTATACAACCAGTCGCCGCGCGCGTCTTCATAAGTGCGGAGGCCGGGTACTAGCAACGCGTAATCGGGTGGCAAGCTTAATACATCAGCCCGGTATACATAGTCCTTTTCCTCCCGAGTGGCGCGGAAACCACCGACCAGCGTCACCTGTTCGGAAATATCGTATTCCATTTGGCCGAACAGCGAGTAGCTGTCGGTATCCAGTTGTGTGGGAGCGTTGGTGGTGATGCCGCCCAGGGTATACAGTTCCTGGTAGGCCTGATGCTCGTTGGCTTCAAGACTCAGGTAGTAAAAACCCGTGGTCAGACGCGAGCGTTCTGATTCCATATACAAGCGCAACTCCTGGGACACCGTTTCTATGCGGGCTTTCGAGTCAGAGGTAATCGTGTCATTGGGGCCGGCGTCGTTATCCAGTATCAGGCGAAAGGTCGTGCGGTGGAAGTCGGTTACCGAGGTCAGTTCGGCCCAGTCAAGATCGATATCAATGCGGGCGGTGGCGCCGCCGACACGGTAGTAACCCCCGTCATTGCGGGCCTGGTTCGCATTGATTTCCAGGTCGTTTACGTTTGAACGCGGGGAAGAAGCAAATACCGGGGCGACATCGGGCAAACCCGTGTCGACGGAATCAGGTATGCCGTCGGCGCCGATAACACTCATCGTGGGATAGGAGAGATAAGGTCCCCAGCTCTGGTCCACATCGTTGTAGCTGCCGGTCAGGAGGATGTCAATATCTTCGTTGGGTTGAAAGGCCAGGTGGGCGCGCACACCGTATGTTTCATGTCCGCCGAGGTCTTCACCCACGGGATGCAGGTTCTTTACCCAGCCGTTCTGTGTATCGAATATGCCGGCTATCCGCCCTTGTACATTATCAGACAGGGCCCCACCGATGGCTGCCTCAACCTTGACGCTGTCGTATGAACCGTATCCGGCCCGAAGGTAACCCTCGGTTTCTTCCGTCGGCTTGCGTGAACTGATGCTCACCAATCCGCCGGTAGCGTTGCGTCCGAATAAGGTGCCCTGCGGCCCTTTCAGCACCTCGACGCGTTCCAGGTCGAACAGACCCACGCCGGCCGCATTGTTCGCGGCCAGGTAGCCTTCATCCATGTACACCGCCACCGGCGGTTCGGCTTGAAAGGCAAAGTCCTGTTGGGTGACGCCCCTGATCGCGAATGTCGTGGACTGGCCGGCAAAACTGCCTGCCAGGTTGACCCCCGGTGTTACCAGCGCGATATCCGGCGCCGTTTCCAGCCCCAGCCTGTCTATGGTATCACCGCTGATGGCAGTCAGCGTAATGGCCACGTCATCGGCGCTCTGGGCGCGTTTCTGCGCGGTAACGATTACCTCTTCCAGCGCGCTCTGTGACCAGGCCGTCGTGAAGAATACAATCGTCGTGATTACAGCAAGTGAGCGTATAATCAGTATCTGGTTTTTCATTTTACTCTCCCACGTAAGTTGTATCGATATAAACTGTTTTAGGGAACCTCTGATTAAGTCTCAGAGCTTCCTTAGTTACCTTGGTTGTTACATAAAATAATTGTCCACGGGCGCCATTATGCTTTCCGACCCGGATTGCAGCACGGCCATGTGCCCGTGAATCATCGGAAGTACCCGCTGCATGAAAAAACGGGCGCTCAACAATTTGGATTTGTAAAATTCCCGGTTCTCCCCATTTGCCGCGCGGTCCAAGGCAATTGTCGCGATTTGCCCCCATACCCAGGCAAACAGCGTAAGACCGAAGATGCGCTGGTATTCCGTCCCCGAAGCCCCATAAATATCCGGGTCTTCCCCACCCCTGGTTTCCAGCCAGGATGTCGCCTGCTCCAGCAGACTCAAGGCCTGGGCCAGGGGTTCGGTAATTTCCGGCAGACCGGGATACCGTTTGACAAATTCTGCGACATCGTTCACAAAAGACCGGTACGCGTTAGCCTGGCGGCCGAATACCCGTCTGAGCAACAGGTCCAGCGCCAGGATGCCGTTGGCCCCCTCCTGGATCTGGGCTAACCTGACATCCCTGACCAGTTGTTCCATGCCGTTGTCGCGCATATAACCATGACCACCAAAGATCTGCATACAGTCATTGCAGGCATTGAAACCAAAATCGCTCATGATGGATTTGACTGCGGGCGTGAACAGGGCAAGCCGGTCAAGAGCCTGGCGTCGTCGTTCCTCGTTGGGGTGCCGCCAGGATATATCGATCTCCAGCGCCAGCCATAAATACACGGCCCGCCCCACCTCCGTAAAGGCGCGGGTCGATAATAACATACGTCTCACGTCAGGGTGTACGATAATGGGATCAGCCGGCTTGTCGGGATAGCGCGTGCCCGTCAGAGCCCTGCCCTGTAAACGCTCCATGGCATAGCCGGCGGCATTCTGGTAAGCTAGCTCGGCGGCGCACAAACCCTGGGACGCGGTCATCAGGCGCGCCAGGTTTACCATGACAAACATACAATTCAGTCCCTTGCCCTCGTCACCGATACGCCATGCTTGCGCGTTATCAAAGGCCATCTGGCAGGTTGCGGAGCCTTTGTAGCCCATCTTGTTTTCCAGTCGTACCGGGCTTATCGCATTCCGTTTGCCGCCGCTATCCGGCAACAGTTTCGGCGCCAGGAACAGGCTCAGTCCCTTCGGCCCCGGTTCTGCTCCCGCTACCCGGGCCAGCACGGTATGAACAATATTATCGGTCAGGTCGTGATCGCCACCGGAGATAAAAATCTTCGCGCCGTTCAGCAGGTAGCTGCCGTCAGACTGTGCTTCTGCCCGGGTTTTTATCAGACCGACATCGGTGCCGCAATGGGGTTCTGTCATACACATGGTAGCCGCGAGCGAACCGTCAGTCAGACCCGGCAGATAACGGGCCTGTAAATCCTGATCTGCATGTGTCCGCAATAACAGGTAGGCCATTGCATTGAGGCCCGCATAATCACCGAAAGCGATGCTGGACGAGGAAATATATTCCTGTATCGCGAAGTAGATAAAACAGGGCAAGCCCAGTCCACCATGCTCCGGTTCGCATACCACTCCCGGCCAACCGGCCTCGGCAAAAGCCGTCCAGGCGACTTTAAGTTCGGCAGGTGTTGTCACCTGCCCATTAGCCAGCCGGCAACCTTGCTCATCGAGCAGTTGGTTGATGGGATGGATCGCCGTTTCACAAAACCCGGCTGCGGCATTCAGAATCATCCGTAAGTCGCCCATATCCAGTTCAGCATAACCCTCCAGTTCCTGCAACAGCGTTTCCACCTGCAGCAGCTCCCTGAGCACAAAAGTCGTATCCTCTACGGGCGCCCGGTAACTCGGCATAATGCTTACCCGCTCTCCATCAGCAAGGCGTCGCGATTATATGCTCTGCCATATTGGACCTGGCTGACGGTATCGAAGAACTGCATGGGGTCAAAGCAAGCCTCCACCGGCCAGACCCCGGGCTTTCTGAGTACGCCGCTTCCCAGCGCCAGCGCGCCTGCAGCGAGGGCAGCCGCTGTGCTCAGCGGCTCTGCCAACCCCAGGTTGACGGTGATCTCTGCGCCATCTTTTTCTCCACTGGCAGCGGCCCATTGCATGTAGGCGGGCAACCCGGCAGGGGCAGATTTTTGCTCTTCAGGCAGGCGGCCTATCTCGCTAAACATCGCCGCGACCGCGGTTTGAATATCCGCATTACCCTGTTTGTATGTCTGCGCGTGACGGTAGACCGCTGCGTTCACGGCATCGGGCAGAAAGGCCATACAAACAGCGATCGAATCAGTATCCGGCAGGTGATCGCGCAGGGTCGCGGCCGTGGACATCGCTACCGGGTACATCCAGGTCTCATCGTGTCCGGGCAGTTTTACTTTCCTGCGGCTTTGCATTGGATCAACGACATGCAAGGTGGCGTTTTCGACAACCTGAACCGGGTCGGCAAAGATTTCTATCATCGTCTGGTGCACGGCCAGTGGCCGTTGCCGCGTTGTTATTTCTTCCAGTGCTTTCTCATCCCCGGGGAAGTAAAGATCGGTGGCCACAACAAAACCGGTGGCAAGCGTCCGGCATCGGTGCAACTGGCGGGCAGCGTGCACGCCGAGCATTGTCGTGACGCCCGGGGTGGAACCCACCCCCACCATCGCAGTACGGCCGGCCGTTTGTGCTGCCTTGTGCCGGGCAAAGGCCTTTTCTGCCGCTTCCACAGATTCGCTGATATCAACATAAGCAACACCGGCATTAATCGCCGCGTCCAGCGTCGGTTCGATAAGTTCCTGGTAAAAGCCGGTTGCGTTGACCAGCACGTCGGAGCCGTTCAGCGCCTCGGTCAGGGCCGCGCTGTTGCCGGCGTCAATCCCGATTACTTCCGCTTTGGCGCCGATCTCCTCAGCCGGCGCCGCGAGCCTGTCGGTGTTGCGCGCCCCGAGAGCAACTGTCTTGACCCGCTCATCGGCGGCCAGCAGTTTTGCCGCGCCGCTGCCGTATGCGCCGCTTGCGCCCAGTACAAATACTTTCATTTTCGGTTGTTTGTTCCGGTCAGCAGGTTGTTCACAGTGTCATTTCCCCTTCCACACGGGCTTGCGTTTTTCCGCAAAGGCACGCGGCCCTTCTTCGTGGTCTTCCGATTCCAGCATGGCCGCGTAGATCGGGAAGCGCCGCTCCCGGGTCGCGGCAAAGGCTTGTTCCACGCTCATATCGATGGAACCGTTTACCACTTCCTTAATTGCCCTTACGGATAACGGCGCGCCGGTGGCGATATGCCGGGCCAACTCTCCCGCGCGGGTCAGGACTTCCGCTTTGGGCACGAGATAGTTGACCAGGCCGTGGCGCTGGGCCTCTTCCATGTCCATCTTGCGTCCGGTCAGCAGCATGTCCATCGCAATATTAATGGGCATCTTGCGCGGCAGGCGTTGCAGGCCGCCACCGTCAGCGGCGACTCCCACAAATGTCTCCGGCAGGGAAAATGTGGCATGGTCGGCCGCCACTACCAGGTCACAGGCGAGGATCAGTTCCACGCCTCCGCCGACCGCAATCCCATTGACTGCGGCGATGACCGGCTTGTCCAGGTCAAACATTTCGGTTAGCCCTGCGAAGCCGCCTGCGCCATAATCATCATCTTCGCTGAGTCCTTCCAGTGCCGCCGCCTTGAGGTCCCAGCCGGCGCAAAAGATCCTGTCTCCGGCGCCGGTAATGACGGCGACCAGCAGTTCCGGGTCATCACGAAAGGAAGCAAAGGTCGCTCCGAGTTTGCGGCTGGTGACGGCATCGATGGCGTTGGCCTTGGGCCGATCCAGGGTGATGCTGAGGACCTTGCCCGCGCGTTCGATTTTTACGGCATTGCTCATGCTGCGCTCTGCGCCGACTGTGCGGCGCGCATCCGGCTCCGTAACGCTTGCGTGGCATCCCGATCAATATCCAGGGAATCGTCCTCCACGTTTCCGGTCAGCGCGACTCCGTAGATATCCTGGGCCCGTTCCACCGTTTCCCAGCCTTCGAGTACGTCCATCCGGACCCGTTCAGGAACGCGATCGAGGGGATCGCCGTAGCCGCCGCCGGAGGCATCAATACCGCGTATGTTTTCACCGGGTTGCAGTTCGACCACGACGACATTGGGTAGCTTTTTCAGCTTGCCGTTCTTGCGCACGAGAAAATTCTCCGAGCCGATTCCGGCATGGCCGCCAAGAACCCCTTTCGGGGGGTTCAACTGGCAGTCCGACGGGATCACGACGGTCATGGGGTCATGTTTCGGGCCATACTCCAGTTCCAGGCCGGGCGAGCCCCGCAGCCTTCCGGCGCCGCCCACAGCCCGCATCAGCCTCATAAAATTGAAATGCAACGGATGCTTGACCTCGTCCAGTTCGACACTGTCCTTGTACATCACGCCGGACACTGCCGGCACACCCCAGTTGACCCAGCCGTCCGCATGGGCGCTGCCCGGTCCGCCGCCGCACTGCATCATCAACTGGTTTACGTAGGGCGCGTTGCCGTGGCGGAAGTCGTTGCCAGAGACCACGGCCACCGCCGCCGACATGCAGCAGCCGCCCTCTGCCAGGCCGTAGCCGTCGCCTAGTTGTGCGATGGCCGTGGTCGTAGCGTTAACTAGCCGGTCGGCGACATTGGTGGTGGCCATGGAGGCGCTGAACGGAAGCGCCGGACGTCCCACCATCGCGCCGTCGCGCAGTTGGACATCAACCCGGCCGAAGGAACCGGCGTTCCGGGGCACATCTTCGTTAAGCCCGTGGAACAAGCCGCACAGCGCTTCGTTAATGGATGTCGCCTCGGTGAGATTGAATCCGCAGGGCTGGTTGTCCGGGTTATCGGTGAGGTCAATGGTTACCTTTCCCTGCTCCGGATCGATCTCCACTATGGACTTGATGAGGGCGCCATCGGGCAACACACCGGCTACCGGGTCATGCCGGGATTCCCCGATCACCCTGGTCTTCGGCAAACGGCGAATAAGCTGCGCCATACGCCGCTCCGAATAGTCGAACCATTCGGAGATAAACCGCTTGATGGTGTCGCGGCCGTATTTTTCGCAAAGGGCCTTGAGGCGCCGTTCTGCGATGCGCGCCGAACCCAGCGCCGCGAGCAGGTCGCCATACCATTGTTCCGGCACCCGGATACGGCGCATCCCCGTGCGGATCACGTCGTCAACCATTTTCCAGTCCCGTTGCAGCAGCACACAGGGAAATATCACCGCGCCTTCTTCGTAAAGATCACGCGCAGTCGCATGGTAGGTGGTCGGCAACGAATTGCCGATGTCGGCCTGGTGGGCCTTGGCGCAAGCGGTAAACAGATGTTCGCCTTCAAAAAACACGGGAACCAGCACGGTCTGGTCCGCGGCATGGGAATTGCCGTCATAAGGATCGTTGTGCAGGTAGGCGTCGCCGTCGCGGATGTTAGCGCCATGGATCCGGCACATGGACGCGCTTTGCAGGTGAGAACCGAAAATATGTACCGGCGCCCCTTCGGCAGATGCCAGCAGGCGGTTGTCGCCCGTGGTGAGGGCGCAGGAGAAATCACGAGCAACAGCAATTACCGCCGAACGCGCGGCCCGCAACATGGTGTTGGTCATTTCCCGGACGATGCCATCAAACCGGTTGGCGAGCACGGCCGTCAACACCGGGTCCAGTCTTTCGCCGGCGCCGGCAATATTCAACGGTTCGGGTTTTTTTGCCGCCATCACTTCCAGTATGTAGTTGCCGGCGGCGCTGGCGCGCAGACGCATACCGGGATAGACAACAACCGTGGTATTGGGTAATTCGATGATCGCGGGCCCTTCGACGAAGGCCCCGGACGGCACGTCTTGTTCCAGGTAAATGGGCGTTGGCAGCGCTTCTTCCCCGCCAAACCAGGCATCCCGCGTGGTACTGGGGCGGCTCGTGACCTGTGATGTCACCGGCGAGGCTTCCGCTGCCGGGCGTTGCAGTTGCAGGCGCACCCGGCCCTTCCAGTTCAGGCACTCCACTGCACTTTGTTCATCCCGAACCGCCAACACGCGCTCATGCACTTCATGGAACGCAAACACCAGTTTTTCGATATCTTCCTGTCCGTGAAAACGCCGTACCGGCAGAGGAACATCCAGTTCCCAGACCTGGGTGTGGTAACGGGCTTCCACGGAATAGTCGATGACCGCGCTGGCCTTGACTTTTTCTTCCAGTCCCGCGACGAAACGATTGAGTTCCGCATCGATGGCTTCCAGGGCGCGATTGACGCCATCCCGGTCAAAATGCCTGCTGGTGGTGACCCGGCTTGCGCTATGTTCGAAATTGATATCTGAGAATTGCATGCCGCAGGCAGACAGTGCGCTTGCAGTACGGGGCAGTATCACCCGTTCACAGCCCAGTTCCCTGGCAATGGGCATGATGTTCAGGCCCGCCGCGCCGCCACCGGCAACTATTGCGCTATGCTGGGGGTTGAAACCTTCCGATACGGTTATATCCTGGATGGCCTTGATCATCAGATCGTTGGCCAGTGTCATAATGGAGTAGGCGGTCCGTTCAGGTGTCAGGCCCAGTTGTTCGCCGAGTTCTCCGACCACCCGCCGCGCCGCCGCCACATCCAGCGGCATCTTTCCGCCGAGGAAATATTCGGGATCGATATAACCCAGCGTCAGGGCCGCATCGGTTACCGTGGGCGCATTGCCGCCATTGCCGTAGCAGGCGGGTCCGGGCATTGAGCCGGCGGATTGGGGGCCGACCTGCAGCAGGCCACCAGCATCGATCCAGGCAATGGAGCCGCCACCGGCGCCAATGGAGCGCATGTCCACCGAGGAGTTCGCCACCAGGTGGCCCGTGTATTCGCCGCCCAGCCAGGTTTCCCTGGTGTACTTCAGTTCGCCGTCGCGCACCAGGCCCACATCAAACGTAGTGCCGCCGGTATCGCAGACGATGACGTCATTGCCGAAATCTTCCAGTGTGGCAAAGGTCCTGCCGGCGACCGGCGCCATGGACGGCCCGGACTTGACTGTGAAGATGGGGCGTTCGATCAGTTCATCCACATGCATGCAGCCACCGGACGATGTGGAGATCAGGATTTCGCCGCCATATCCGGCGTCCCGCAGATCTTGCTCCATTTGCACCAGGTGTTTTTGCATCAACGGTTTCAGTGATGCGTCTATCACGGTGGTCGAGGCGCGCCGGTATTCCCTGACGATAGGAATAAGCCGGTGTGAAAGTGTATAAGGAATACCGGGTATAATTTCTTCGATGAGTTTGCCTACTGCCTGTTCATGGGCAGGGTTGACGATTGACCACAACAGGCAGACAGCAATGGCCTCAAAATCCTTGCCGGCAACCTGTGCCAGAATTTCGCGGGTAGCGGTTTCATCCAGCTTCCTGACGACCTTGCCCTCGCTGTCTATGCGTTCCGGGATTTCAAAGGTATGGCGGCGCGGGATGTATGGGTCCGGATAATCTTTGCTGAAATCATGAGGATTGAACTTGCCGCCCTCGCGCAATACCAGGGTATCCGGAAATCCTGCAGTGAGGAGCGCGGCTGTCTTAGCGGTATTGCCGGTAACAATGGCATTGGTGGAATGCGTGGTGCCGTAGATAAACACCTCGGTGGCAGCCAGCAATGCTTCGATATCCGTATCAAGTTGTTCGGCAGCATTGGCAATGGCATTGCGCATGCCTGCAAAAATACGGTCCGCGGTAGTCAGCGCCTTGCCTACGGTGTGTTTCCCCGCAGCGTCGGCCACGACTACATCCGTAAAAGTACCACCTGTGTCTACGGAGATGCGATAGCTCATAATTCAATTCTCATACTAATGAGAGCCGAGAGTCTTATACTGGAACCTGATTATTCTGCTCCGGGCGCTGCCTGAAAAATTGTTCTTGTGTTATTTTTAACGACTGTTAAAATTCTGTCAAGCAATAAATTCAGCGAAACTGTGAGATAATCAACACAGACTTCAGGAGCCTCGGGGCAATCCCTTCCCACATTTTGCAAGCGTAACAAATGAGCAGATGCAAATGGACAAGTCGATAATCGGCACAACCGGCCCGGACTATGAATTCATAGTGGAGCAGGGCAAGATTATGGAATTCGCCGATGCCATCCATTCCACCAATCCTGCATACAAGGGCGCTGCTGCGGTCGTTCCCCCGACATTCCTCACGGTTGCCGGCAATTACTGGGGTTATACACTGGAAAACCCGAAGGATACGGTCTTCAGGGACCTGGGTATAGATACTTCCCTGCTGCTTCATGCCGAGGAAGAATATGAATTTTTCAGCTCGCCTCCGCGCGCCGGCGATCGCTTCAGCGTACGCCTGCGTCTGGCCGATGCCTGGGAAAAAACCGGGCGCAGAGGCGGCAAACTGACCTTTTACAAATTCGAGACAGAATTTCGCAATGCCAATGGCGAACTGCATGCCGTACAACGCACGACCTGTGTGAAAACGGAAAAAGCGCCGGAGAAGGAAGTATGACTGCAAAAATGGACAGCTCAGACCTGCGCGTTGGGTTGGCAACCGAAGCGCGTACTTTTGGTCCAATCAGCCGCACGGACATCGCAAAATATCAGGGCGCATCCGGTGACTGGAGCGTGCCCCACCACGATGATGACTACGCCCGACAACATGGATACGACGGTGTGTTTTCGCTGGGTATGTTGCATGCCGGCTTTCTGGCCACGTTGGCGACAGATTGGCTTGGCGCGGCCAATGTGCGCCGTTTCAACACACGTTTTCGTGATGTGGGCTGGCCCGGCGACACCTTTACCTGCACTGCCTGCATTACCCGCAAATATGAATTCGAAGGGGAATCGCGGGTCGACCTGGAGCTGCTGTGCACACGCCAGACCGGTGGCATCGCGGCAGAGGGCACGGCAACCTTTGCGGTAACGACCAGGTGAAAGCGTCGGTGGCACAGGCAACGCCGCGGGAGCAAGCCGTGCGCAAGCAGATTCTGCGAGCGGCGGAGGCAGAATTTCGTGAAAAAGGCTATGCCGGCGCGAGCATGCGCTTGATCGCGAAACGGCTCGGGGTAACGGCGCCGGGAATCTACTATTACTTCAGGGACAAGCAGTCGCTGTTGTTCAGTTGTCTTGAATCCACGATAAGAAAACTGGTGGTTGACGGACAGCAAGCCAGCGCCGCCCATCCCGATGACCCGGTGGCGCAACTGGACGCATTTATAGAAACTCACATCCGTTTCAATCTGGAACATTTTGCGCTGGACCTGAACGCAGCCTATACCCGCCTGCACGGTTTCGGCGCGTTGCAAAATGCGATAAACAGTGAACAGGCCGCGACCATACGCGAGGTTGAAAAAGCGCATTTGAATACTCTGCGCGATATTCTTCGGCGCGGCCAGGAAAAAGGACTTTTTCAGCCGGTCGACTTGACTCCGACTGCTTTTGCAATTATTTCAGTCGCCGAACAGGTGCATACCTGGTTCAATCCAGCCGGCAGGTTGCCGCTTGAAGGTGTGATACAACACACCGCGAGGATGGCGCGGCGCATGGTGGGTTTCAAAGACGCATGAATACCTGTCCGCTGTTGGAGCAACTGGTAGGCGAAGCGCAGTCCTGCCTGCCCCGGATTGCCGCGGCCCGAGCTGAGGCAACCCCTGACAATCCGTTTCTGCTGTGGGCAGGCGAGAGTTGGAGCTATGTCCGGGCCTGGGACCATATGCTGCGCTGCGCCGGTTTCTTGAATCGGCTCGGCGTCAGTGGCGCGGACCGGCGCATCGCCAGCTATTTGCCCAATTGCCCCGAGGCCATGTGGACCTGGTTCGGTGTCCACCTGTCCGGTTCGGTGTATGCGCCTTTGAACCGGGCGCACAAGGGAGAGCTGCTGGCGGATATGTTGAGCCGCACCGGGGCGAAGACGCTGGTAACCGAACCCTCGGCCCTGGATCAACTCGATGTGTTTCAAGCGGCGGGGGTTGAAACCCTGATCATTACCGGACAGGAGACCAAGCATGGCTTCATCCGGTTTGACGATTACCTGGACATGGAACCGGCTGTGCCGGTGTTTCCCGACCCGTCTTCGTTATGCACGCTGATGTATACATCGGGAACAACCGGGCGCTCCAAGGCGGTGCGCATACCTCATAACATGTACGCCCGCGGCGCGGCGCGAATTGCGGAATCGTTCGATTACCGGCCAAGTGACGTATTCCATATGTGGTTCCCGCTGTATCATATTGCCGGTTCGCTGCACCTGGTCGCAGCGATGATGATCGCCGGCGGCAGCGTTGCGATGTTCCCGACTTATTCAGCCAGTAAATTCTGGCAGCAGGTAGAAGATACGGGCGCGACGTTTTTCGGCGGACTGGCAAACGTTATTCATACCCTGATGGCCGCGCCGCCTTCGGAGAATGATGCCGGCAACACGCTGAGGACGGGGATTGTCGCGATATTACCACCGGAGATGATCAGGCCGTTTGAAAAACGTTTTGGCGTGCAATTACGCGATACCTACGGCATGACGGAAGCGGAACCCATTACCATTCCCGACCTGTCCCGGGAAAATCCGCCGGGATCTTCCGGTGTGCCGAACCCGGATTTCGAAATCAGGTTCGCCGATGAGCATGACCGGCCGGTTGCCCCGGGCGAGACCGGCCAGATACTTGTGCGTCCCATGCAACCGGATATCATGATGCTCGGTTACGAAGGAGATGATGCGGCCACGCTGGAAGTGTTCCGCAACCTCTGGTTTCATACCGGGGACCTTGGACACCAGGATGAGGACGGATTCATCTTCGTACACGGCAGGATCAAGCATATGATCCGGCGCCGGGGGGAAAACATCTCGACCTGGGAACTGGAAAAGTTTATCGGTGAACACCCGCAGGTGGACGAAGTGGCTTGTGTGGGAGTGCCCTCGTCCCTGGGAGAAGAAGATGTCAAAGCCGTGATCGTGCCGGCGCCCGGCAATCCGCCGGACGCCAGAGAATTACACGCCTGGTGCCGGGAAAAAATGGCGCGCTTCATGGTGCCTCGCTACATGGAGCTTACTGAGGCGCTTCCCCTTAATCATGTCGGCAAGGTAGAAAAAGAGGCATTGAAAACCATTACGGATGCCACCTGGGATGCCGAACGTAACGCGGAGTAGGAGGACTGGAGTAATGACAAAAAAAGTCGGCATAGTCGGGTGTGGCGTCATCGGTCGGGGTTGGATCATTCTGTTTGCGCGCGCGGGTTACGATGTGCATGTATTTGATACCATGCCCGGCGCGGTGGAAGAGGCAATAAAGCGGGTGCGCAACTCGTTGATTGACCTTCAGGAACTGGATTATGTCAGTGATGTCGAGACGGCGCTCGCCAATATCCACCAGGCTGAAAGCCTGGAAGAAGCTGTTGCCGGAAGCTTTTATGTGCAGGAAAGTGTCACCGAAGACGCACGCATAAAAGAAAAGGTGTTCACGGAGATGGATGAATGCGCTTCCGCAGACGCGCTGCTCGCAAGCTCCTGCTCGGCCATCCCGCCGACGGTTTTTCTGCAACATATCAGGGGCAGGGAGCGCTGTATTATTGCGCATCCGTTCAGCCCACCACACCTGATACCTGTGGTAGAAGTGGTGACCACACCATGGAATAGCGAGGAGGTCATTGAACAGGTGTGTCAACTGCAGGAACAAATCGGGCAGTCTCCCGTCGTGATCAGGAAAGAAACGCCCGGGTTTGTCGTCAACCGCTTGCAGGCGGCAGTGGTCAACGAGGCCATGCATCTTGTGGATGAGGGCATTATTTCGCCCCGCGACCTGGACAAGTGTATGAGTGACGGACTCGGCCTGCGCTGGGCCTTCATGGGGCCTTTCCAGACCATGGAGTTGAATGCGCCAAAGGGGTTTCTCGACTATGCCACCAAGTTTGGCGCAGCGTACCAGACCATGGGAGAGGCGTTGCAGGTAGCAAAGCCCTGGCGCCGGCAGACCTTGGAGAAAATAGAGGCCTGGCGGCGCTCGGAGACCACCATTGAGGCAATACCCGGGCAACAGAACTGGCGTGATCGCATGTTGCTGAACCTGCGCAGGCTGGTACAGGAAGAGGGAAGTTCGTAAATCACGGAACAAAGGAGTATTATCGCCTATTGGATTCCCGTCATTACGGGAATGTAAAGTACCAGGCAAAACAGGAGGATTATGTGCTCGAATTAGTCAAATCAGGCGGGGTTCTCATATGGCCGTTGCTGCTGTGCTCGGTCATTTCGCTGGCCATTATCTGTGAGCGCTTCTGGTCGCTGCGAAAGCGACGCATTATCCCCCCGGACCTGGTTAAAACTGTATGGGAGTGGAATAAGAACGGGATCCTGGATGGACGCCATATCCAAATCTTGAGGAGAGGCTCGGCGCTGGGGACAATCCTCGCCGCCGGTCTGACCAACAGGAAACGAGACCGGGAAGAGATGAAGGAAAGCATAGAGGAGGTCGGGCGTCATGTAAGCCATGAATTAGAACGGTTCCTGAACACCTTGGGCACTATCGCTTCAATATCACCATTGCTGGGGTTGTTGGGCACAGTGATCGGAATGATCAAGGTCTTTGCCGTCATCACCACACAGGGAGTGGGTGACCCGGCCGTGTTGGCCGAAGGGATTTCCGAAGCGCTGATCACCACGGCCGTGGGCCTGACCGTAGCCATCCCGTCGTTGATGTTTTATCGCTATTTCCGCGGCCGGGTCGATGAGTTGGTGGTGACCATGGAACAGGAAGCGTTGAAACTGGTCGAGGTCATTCACGAGCAAAGAGAGTGAATTTTCGCACCCGTAACCATAGCGAAACAGACATCAACATTACACCGTTGATCGATGTCGTGTTTCTGCTGTTGATTTTTTTCATGGTATCCACGACATTCGAGCGCGAATCGGAGATTAAGCTGGTCCTGCCTGAGGCTTCAGAAGAGCAGCTCGAGGCCCGAGAGGACATCATCCTGGTGAGCATTGATGCGAATGAACAGGTATATGTTGGCGATAAGCCTCTGGCGAACTCTAAAATTTCTACGATCAGCACAGCGCTGAAGGAACAGGCGGCCAAACTAGCCGATGCCCCGGTCGTTATCCGCGCCGATGCCGGAGTGAGCCATCAGGCGGTGATTAAGGTAATGGATGCCGCCAGGCAATCAGGCTTGGTTAACATCACGTTTGCGACGCGGGTTCTCGACGAGGAAAGCGGTGACTAGCCAATCGGCGATTGGGCAACCAGTACTAGTGTCGCTCCAGCTAAGCATCGAATCTCTCTGGTACGGGCATCGTCATCCGTTGGTTCCGTTGTTGGCGCCGTTGAGCGGGTTGTATCGGGCGGCGCTGGCTTGCCGCCGGTTTCTGTACGAGTCCGGCATTCTGCCTGTGACCCGACTGCCTGTGCCGATAATCGTGGTAGGCAACCTGACTGTTGGCGGAACCGGTAAAACCCCGCTGGTCATCTGGCTGGCCCGTTACCTGCGAACTTTGGGATATAAACCGGGCATCATCAGCAGGGGTTACGGCGGTGCCTCGCCAGCGCGCGCGCAGCGGGTTGAGCCGCAAAGCGATCCAGCCCAGGTGGGCGATGAGCCGGTCATGCTGGCGCAGCGGACCGGGCTCCCGGTTGTTGTGGCGCCGAACCGGGTAAAAGCCGCGCAAGCGCTTCTGCGGCAGGCGGATTGCGATATCCTGCTAAGCGACGACGGTCTGCAGCACACTTCCTTGGCCCGGGATGTTGAAATCGTGGTGGTGGACGGCGCGCGCCGTTTTGGCAATGGTCGTTGTTTGCCTGCCGGTCCGTTACGTGAGCCGTTGGCTCGCCTGAACACAGCGCACCTGATTGTTGGTCGTGAGCGCGCGAACCCAAGTGAATATCTCATGGAATATGCCAGCCTGCCGGCCACATCACTGGACGGTGGGCAGAAAAGGGAACTGGCGAGTTTCGCGGGGCAGACCGCGCACGCGGTCGCCGCTATCGGTAATCCCAAACAGTTCTTTTCTATGTTGCGACGGTATGGCATCGATATTCGGGAACACGCGTTTCCCGATCACCATGTTTTCAGTCGCGCTGAGTTGGCATTTGGCGACGAAGGCCCGACGCTGATGACGGAAAAAGATGCGGTCAAGTGTCGACGCTTCGGGCTGGAGAATGCCTGGTATGTGCCGATAGACGCGCAACTGCCCGCAACATTTGAACGCAAACTCAGACTATTACTGGAGGAAGTGAGACATGGATAAGAATTTACTGGAAATACTGGTGTGCCCGGTTACCAAGGGGCCCTTGATCTATGACAAATCGAAGCAGGAACTGATTTCTCTTTCGGCGCGGCTGGCCTATCCGATACGCGACGATATTCCTATCATGCTGGAAAGCGATGCCCGCGCCCTGAGCCTGGAAGAAGTGGAACATTACCGAAAATGACACAGGATTTCCTGGTGGTCATACCTGCCAGGTATGCCGCAAAGCGTCTGCCCGGCAAACCTTTGATTGAATTCGGCGGCAGAACGTTGCTGCAGCATGTTTACCAGTCTGCGCTGAACAGCAAGGCTATGGAAGTCATTATCGCCACAGATGATGAACGGATCGAAACCGCGGCGCGGGGGTTCGGCGCCAGGGTGGTAATGACCTCCCCGGAGCGCCGTTCCGGTACCGACCGCATCGCCGAGGCCGTCACTCGCCTGCAGTTGCCCGCTTCCCGTATCATCGTCAATGTGCAGGGAGATGAGCTTGGGTTGCAGCCGGCGCTGATCGACCAGGTTGCCGGCAATCTGTCCAGTCACTCGGACGCGTCCATGGCCAGCTTGTATGCGCCGCTCGGCTCAGAGCAGGAGTTGAACAACCCCAATTGTGTGAAAGTGGTGGTCGACGCCCAGGGCTACGCGCTGTTATTCAGCCGTGCGGCTTTGCCTTGGGGCGCGCCCGATAAAGCTTGCCGGCATATCGGCATATATGCCTATACCTGCGAATTTCTGAAGACGTATACAGCGCTGCCGGTATGCGAACTGGAACAGGCCGAACGGCTGGAACAATTGCGGGCGCTGTATCATGGCCACCGGATCCATATGGAACAGGCAATGGCGGAACCGGGCCTGGAGATCAATACCCCAGAGGATGTGGAAACGGCTCTGGGGCTGTTTGCCGCGTAAAGAAACTCTGATTAAGCCCGGGCTTGTTTAATATTGGCCCAATGCTGACAAGCGAATTGGGGAGATATTCGGGCTAAGCCAACTTGTGAGCAGTCCGTGCTTGAGCGCCTCGGACCTGCTCAGTCAGCCCATGATGTGCATCAAACTATCGATTGCGGTAGGTGATCCTGCCTTTTGACAGGTCGTATGGGGTCATTTCAACGGTGACGCGATCACCGGTAAGGATGCGTATGTAGTTTTTGCGCATTTTTCCGGAAATATGGGCGGTTATGATGTGTCCACTATCCAGTTCGACCCTGAACATGGTGTTCGGAAGGGTTTCTGTTATTGTTCCTTCCATTTCAATCTGATCTTCTTTTGGCATGCTTTCTCACTGTTGTAAAAGATGAGATTATGGCGTAAAAATCTGTATTTTGCCAGAGCAGACTTGATCAGAATATACTGCGCTTCATGAGCAATAATGTTTCAGGATGTTGATAAACCTGTTACGCGGCATAGATTCGGCGCCCAGGCTTTCCAGGTGGCTGGAATGTACCTGGCAATCTATGAGGCGGAAACGGCGCTTGTCCAGCATGTCTGCCAAGCGCGCCAGCGCGACCTTGGACGCATCGGTCTCGCGGCTGAACATGGACTCGCCGAAAAACACCCTGCCGATGACCAGGCCATAAAGTCCACCAGCCAGCGTCCCTTCATGCCAGCATTCGCACGAGATGGCATGCCCCAGGCGGTGCAGCCTGATATATGCCTCAGCCATCTCGGCTGTTATCCAGGTGCTGACATCGTTACCGCGCGGCGCTGAGCAACCCTGCACCACTTGCGCAAATGCCTGGTTGAAAGAGACTTTGAATTTGTTTCGTTTCAGAGTCCGAGCCAGACTGCGGCTGATCTTGAGCTGTCCCGGTTCCAGCACACAGCGCGGGTCCGGCGACCACCACAGAATCGGTTGCCCCTGGCTGTACCAGGGAAAAATACCGCGCCGGTAGGCATTCAGCAACGTATCGGGTTCCAGGTTGCCGCCGATAGCCAGCAGCCCGTCCGGTTGGCGCAGGGCTTTTGTGACGTCAGGCAGGTTTGCGACGATACGATTGTCCGCGACCCAGAAGAATTGCCCGCCTGCTATCTGACCGGTACCCGCTTGCGCCATGTTTTATCCGGGTTAACGCTAACCGCCAAAAAAATCCAGCAACAGGCGGTTTACCGTAGCAGGTTGTTCCAGCATGAACCAATGCCCGGCGTCCTCTATGCGTTCATAGCGCCAGGGTCCCGACACGTTGATACGCGACTCCTGCATCTGTTTTTCCTTCAGGAACGGGTCGGCGCTGCTCCAGATGCCCATTACCGGCATGTCTACCAGGGGATAGTTGAGGCCGGTATGCAGCCCGCCCCAGCCCCGGGTGTTGGCGCGGTACCAGTTCAACGCCGCAGTCAGCGCGCCGGGACGTGACAGGTCCCGGATAAAATGATCCTGGTCGCCGCTGTCGCGGGTGATACGCCTGAAGAAGTCCCAGTCGTTCGCGGTCAATGCGTTCTCCGCGATCCCGGTCTTGTTGAAGAAATCGAAATACCAGGACGCCTCTCTCTGCTCAATGGTGTCCCAACCGGGATTGCCCGAAGAGCCGACCGACATCACGACCAGTTGCTCGAAGCGCTCCGGTAGGGTCGCGGCCATCACCCATGCGAGCCCGGCCCCGAAGTCGTGGCCGACCAGCCTGGCCTTTTTTATCTCAAGTTGGTCCATGATGCCGATGATGTCTCCGGCAAGCAGTTCGATGCGATAATGCTCGACCCCATCGGGACGGCTGGCATGGCCGAAACCGCGTTGGTCCGGCGCGATGACCCGGTAGCCGCCATCGGCAATCGCCTGTACCTGGTAGCGCCAAACCTCGCGCGAATCCGGGAAGCCATGCAGGAACACCACGTCCGGTCCCTCTCCGTACACGGTGACCGGAAACACCAGGTCATTGACGGTCACGGTCCTGGAATGGGCTGACATGTCGAAGGGTGTTACGGTTTCCTGCTGCGCCAGGCAAGCCTGGCAACAGAGCAGGATCATGATTGTACTGAGGATGGGTTTGCCGATCTGGCGGGCGCGTGCTGGCATAGTCTGCGGATAGAAATATCTGATTCTTGCGCACATGATACGTTACAATTTACCAGGCTGAAAGCGCGCACTAATTTAGTAGTGAAAGTCAGGCAAAATAATGTATCGCCTGCGGCGATAATTTTTTCACTGGATTCCCGTTTACACGGGAATGGGGTGGGGGCACTTGCGTGAGCACTGCCACCGTACCACTCCCACGAAAGTGGGAGTCCAGTCAAATACTGTGCCGCCCGCAGGGCGGCCCTTTGTAAATATGAAATCTACAGGTTTATGAATTGAAACATCTGGCGTACATTGCGCTTGGCGCACTGCTTGCCCTGCTCGGCAATAACTTCTTCGCCAGTTCGACTAAGCCTGATTTGCAGCGTCTTTACATGCAAAGCATGGCCGTGAAAGACCAGCCCCCGGTCGTCTTTATCCACGGCATCCTCGGCAGTAAACTCAAACATGAGCAGACCGACGAAGAACTATGGTTCGGGCCTTTATGGAAATTGCTGTTTGATCATCATTATGACCTGGCGATGGGCATTGATCCGGTCACGTTGCAGCCGCAGCCCGGCGCGCTAAAGGCGTTTGCGATTGCAGACAATACGGCCGGCAAGGACTACTACGGGAACGTGCTGCGCACCCTGGAGGAAGTGGGCAACTATCAGAAGGCGATGCCCGGCCAGGAAATCCGCGCGCAGACAAAGTATTACTATGAGTTTTACTACGATTGGCGACTGGACAACGCAGTAAACGCGGCGCGCCTCGCGGATTTTATTGATCGCATCAGGTTGGACCACGACAATCCGGACCTGAAGGTCGATATTGTCGCACACAGCATGGGTGGCCTGATTGCCCGGTACTACATACGTTACGGCCGCGCCGATGTATTGGACAGCAACGATTTCCCGGTAAACATGTACGGCGCAGAGCGGGTCAGGCGCGTTGTTCTGCTGGGGACTCCCAGCCTGGGGTCGGTAAAAATTCTGAACGCGTTTATCGATGGCATCCAGGTCGGCTTCAGGAAGATCAATACCGAGATCCTGGTGACCATGCCGAGCCTGTACCAGTTGTTGCCGCATCCCATCAATACCTGGATCGTGACTGCCGAGGGCGCGCCGCTGGCGCGTGACATATTCGATGTGAACCTGTGGCGGCGTTTCAAGTGGTCGATCTTTGATGAGGATACTCGTGCTCGCATCCGCGCCCGATATGATAATACTGAGGAGGCTGAAGCCTATCTCAAGACCCTGGACGCGTATTTTGACAAATCACTGGAGCGTGCCCGGCGCTTTGTCTGGTCCTTGACCGTGCCGTTGCCAGAGGAACATCCGCGGTTGATCGTATTTGGCGGCGGTTGCGCGCTGACCCCGGCCCGGATCCTGGTTGAAGAAGTGGAGGGCATATCGGAAATCCGGATGTACCCGGACGAGGTCACGCAACCGGTTCCGGGTGTGGATTACGATATGCTGCTGTTGGAACCGGGTGACGGCGCAGTGACCAAGGCGTCCCTGCTGGGGCGCAACACCCTGGACCCGAGCGTGCCGCGCCATGAATACAGTTTTTTCCCGTTGCACCATGCATTCCTGCTCTGCGAAAAACACGACAGTCTGACCGGCAATATCAGTTTCCGGGATAATTTACTGAATACACTGTTATCGGTGGATTGATTGTGAGCGCAATAATAATCGCATTTTTTGTTTTGTGTACTCTGACAGGCCTACAGCGGTTCGTCCTGCGGGCGACATAATAGTAGACTGGACTCCCGCTGTTGCGGGAGTGGTACGGAGGTATAGACTGGCCTGTGCCAAAATTTAGATGCAGTCGCGACCTGCAGAGTTCTGATCATGAGGGTTTGGAATTGAGGCTATGAGAATAATCGTGTCATTGAAATCAATAATTCTTGCGCTGTCGTTATTCGGCGTTGGCGTGCAGGCCGTTGCACTCACCGCTCTTCAGGATGAAGCGGCATTGCATCCGGACAATATCATTTACCTGGAGCAGAACTGGGATGATGCCGACCGGCAGTGGTTCTACCACCTGGACCAGGGTTCCAGCCTGTTGTCCTATGACTTGTTCCTGCGCCTGGAGCGGCACGACAGTGAAGAGTTGTTGCGCGACCCGCTGAACATGATGCGCTTCGGTTTCCTGCCCGGGGTCAGGTCGCGGACAAATCCCGACGCGTTGCCCATCGGTTTCGCCCGCAATCGGGACAATGTCGGCCTGACCTGCGCGGCCTGCCATACCCAGCATATCCGTTATAACGGCACGCTGCTGCGCATTGACGGTGGCCAGGCCATGATGGACCTGCAACTTTTTCTGGAACACCTGGAGCAGTCTCTTGCGCGCACGCTCAGCGACAATGATAAGCTGGATCGGCTGAGCCGGCGCTTCCATGACGGCGGACCCACACAGGAGGAATTCCTGGCATTGAAGAGCCTGCTGCAACAGGACTTTGCCCGCATCAGCGACACCAACCGCCGCAACCACACGCGCGTCCCGTATGGCTTTACGCGCCTGGATGCGTTCGGAGCGATCCTGAACAAGAGCCTGTCCCTGACCGGCGTGGAAGACAATTTCAATGAACCGGACGCCCCCACCAGTTATCCTTACCTGTGGGATACGCCGCAGCATGATTACGTGGAGTGGAACGGTTCCCAGGCCAATTCCCATGTCGGCGCGCTGGCAAGAAATGTCGGCGAGGTGATCGGGGTTTTCGGCCGGGTGGATACCACACCGGCGACCTGGCTGGGCTTCTACGACGCCGGCTATCCCTCCACGGTGCGCGCGGACAACCTGCGCGCGGTAGAAAAAAAAGTTGCCGAATTGCATTCACCGCTGTGGCCGGCGGTCTTTCCCGCCATCGATCATGAGCAGGCAGCGCGGGGCAGGGCGCTATATGAAACCTATTGTCTCAGTTGCCACCAGGATATCGACCGGACCGATCCGGGACGCAGCATCAAGGTGCGCATGAGTAGCATAGAGAAACTGGGAACCGATCCGAAAATGGCGAAGAATGTCGTCGAAATACTTGGAAAAACCGGCATTTTCCGCGATAAACCACGCTTCTACCTAGTTGGGTCCGTGCTCGGTGAGGAGGAACCCGCGCTGTTTGTGCTGAACAACCTGATTGGCGGCGTGCTGAGGAACAACCCGTTGCAGACCTTGCTGGCAATCAGGGATGCGAAAAAACTGGGTCACCCGGATGTAATACATCCGCCGAAATACCTGGACGGGGCGCTCCTCGAAAGCGGCAAGACGGTTACCGACCGGGCGTTGCTGGCTTACAAGGCAAGACCGTTGAACGGCGTCTGGAGCAGCGCGCCCTTCCTGCATAACGGTTCGGTCGCGAATCTGTATGAACTGATGCTGCCCGCTACCGAGCGCAGCGATACGTTCTACATCGGTAGTTGGGAATATGACCCGGTAAAGGTCGGTTATGTCGACCGTCCGGCGCCCGGCGCATTCATGGTTGATACCAGCCTGCCAGGCAACAGCAATGCCGGACATGAGTACGGCGCCGGCGCTGACGGGCTGCCTATCCTGACCGATGAGGAAATATGGGCATTGGTTGAATACTTAAAAACGCTTTAACCTGAACGTAGTGACGGACAAGTCCGAATAGAACCGGTCAATTACCCGATGACACACAGATTTCAATTTGCCGCTGCACGCGCTTGCCGGAACTCCGGGATAACCGGGATTTGCCATGGGAACAGGTTGCCGGCCGGCTGTATGCCGGCGTTTGCCGCGCTGGTTCTGGCCGTTATTCTTGCAGGTTGCGCCGATAAGGATTTCAGCAATGAAGTACTGCGGGAGGACGAGGTGGAGCAGGGCGAGGCTGCCCGGACCAGCTTCGAACGGCTGGTGGAGGAATATCGAACCACGTATGTCGCCCGCGGCGCCCATGCCAAGGCCCATGCCTGCGTGCGGGCTTATTTCGATGTGCTGCCGGATCTCCGCAGCGAGTTCCGTTACGGCGTGTTTGCCGAGCCAGGTAGGCGTTACCGGACCTGGGTACGGTTTTCCAACGGCCATTTCAACCTGGCGACCAGCCAGGATTACAACAACGACGCCAGGGGCATGGCGCTGAAGCTGATGGGGATTCGCGGCAAACCGCTTGAACGGGATGGCATCAACGGTTCGACACAGGACTTTCTGATGGCAAACACGCCGGTGTTTTTTGTCAGGAACATGGCGGATTACAATTCATTTATCGCCAAGCCGGAAAACCTGAGGGCTTTTTTCTTCCCTGGCTTAAATCCGTTCAAATGGCGCGTCAAGGAATTGTTCGCGGGCAAACGAGTGCTTTCCCCGCCACCTGCGAGCGTGCTTGACCCGGTGTATTTCAGCATCACGCCTTATAAACTGGGCCCGCGCAACATCAAGTTCGCAGCGAGGCCCTGCAATGCGCGCGCCGCGGACAAACCGGTCATCGATGAGCATACCGGGCCTGATTTCTTGCGTGAGCAACTGCGTGAAGAACTGGACCACACCGCCGCCTGTTTCATCTTCCAGGTGCAGGCGCAGCCCCTGGACGCAGACGGACTGTCCCTGGATGATGCAACCCAAGCCTGGACTGAAGAAGATGTCCCGTTTGTGCCGCTGGCGACGATCAGCATTCCGCGGCAGGATTTCTCAGGCGATCAACAGGCCCAATTCTGTGAAAACCTGTCATTCTCGCCCTGGCATGCATTGCCGGAACATCGCCCTTTGGGACAGCTTAATCGTTTGCGCAGACATGCCTACCCTGCCTCATCCGACTATCGGCACGAACAGAACCAGGCGCAGGTACCGAACGCGCTAGCCTACTGGCGGTCCGGAAATCTATGACATCTGATTAGCCCGCAGGCAAGCGGGACGCGTGCGGTCCCGGGTTGGGCCAGGATAATTCGGCGCCGCGCTCAAATAAAACCAAAGAATGTTTGGCAGTATCAGGGTAACAGCTAACGAAGCGCTACTCTGATCCCGGAGATCCGGTTTTGTAGGGCAAATGCGCGCTTAAGACGTCCACGTATGAATTCAGTTGCGCGGTCTCCTGTTGCAGGTAGTCTGCCACCGCGCGTCGGAAGCCATGATGCTGTATCCAATGCCCGGATAGCGCCAGGAATGGTTCAAAGCCACGGTTCAGCTTATGCTCGCCCTGTACGCCCGCATCGACCGAACTCAGCCGGTGTTCCAGGCAATACTCAATGGTCTGGTAGTAGCACAGTTCAAAATGCAGGTTTGCCAGGTATCTGTCGCAACCCCAATGCCTGCCATATAAGGTGGTATCGCTGAGCATCGCAAACGCGCCGGCGACATATTCATTGCCTTGTTTCGCCAGTATCAGCAAGGTGTTGTCCGGCATTGCCGTGCTCAGGTGGTGAAAGAAGTCCAGTGTCAGGCGTGGGCTGCCCCAGCGGCGGTAGAACGTGCTGCAGTAAAACTCGTAGAATACGTCCCAATGCTCTTCGGTGATGTCCGCGCCGCGCAGGCGTGCGATATCAAGGTTTTCCTCCCGGACCGCCCTGCGTTCCCGCCTAATCTGTTTGCGCCGCTTTGATGTCAGGCTTTGCAGGAAGTCGTCGAAGTTCTCATAATCGCGGTTATGCCAGTGGAACTGGCAGGTGTGGCGCAGTAACAGGTCGTTATCTGTCAGGATTTTCGGGTCATCTTCCTGCGTGAACAGGCAGTGGAATGAAGACAGGTGAGAGCGTTCCGCCAGTTCTGCGACGGTCTTGATGATCAAGGACTTAATCGCGCGATCTCTGCCGGCGGAATGGTTGATGAGAATGCGCGGGCCACATACGGGAGTGAAAGGAATGGCTGATACCAGTTTCGGATAATATCTGCCGCCGGCTCTTTCAAAAGCATCGGCCCAGGCCCAGTCAAACACAAACTCGCCGTGTGAGTTGTCCCTGATATAAAGCGGCATCGCCCCCAGCAGTTTATCCGCAGACGTCGCCAGCAGGTGGCAAGGCTCCCAGCCGTGTCCTTCCAGGCACTTGAAGCGCTCCAGGCCGTTCAGGAAGTCGTATTGTAAAAACGGGTTGTTGTTGCGCTCCAGTTGATCCCATTCCGCCTTATCAACTTGGTCAAGGCTTCTGGTCTGCCTGATCGTGATTTCCATGCCTGGCTGAGAAATCCGGGCTTAACTAACCCCGGCAAACTCCGATGAATGACTGGCGCAGCCGGTTTATTCTCCGCCCTTGGTATACAGCGGGAATGGCATGATGTTTTTCCCTTTCTCGTCAACTTCCGTTATCCTGGCTCCACCTTGTTTATCCATTTCGTCGATGCGAATCACCGAATGCATGGGGATATAAGTGCGGGTGACATGGTTGAACTCGGATTTCAGGTTTTCCTCGGTCGGGTCGACCACCAGCGAGTTTTTCGCGCTGAATACCAGTTGCTCCATTTCCACAAAACCGAACATGGCGCCCTGATGAACGCGGCGCGCGTACATTTCATAAATCTTGCCCTGATTATGAAAGATGACTTTGTAGATCGGCTTTTTTGACATAATCATTCTACCTGAATGCGCTCGGGATGGAGTCTAACATATCTGGAAACTTCGGTTATTCATTATGAAACAGTCTGGCTGTGGATGAAAAGAGTTTTTCCATCAGCGGCCTTTTGCGCAAGTAGCTCACTTCATAGATTTCAGCCGTTTCAGCCGCGGCGCTCAAGTAATCGTCACTGGTCCGCAGCGAGTCCACCAGGTTAAGTTCCAGGGCTTTCTTACCGTGCCAATGTTCCCCGGTGGCAATTTGTTCCACATCGACTTGCGGTCGGTTTTCCTGGACAAACTGTTTGAAGAGTTCATGGGTATCTTCCAACTCCGCGCGCAGCTTTTCCCGGTCCGCTTCGGTATTCTCTCCGAACAGGGTCAGAGTGCGTTTAAATTTACCGGCGGCAATCTGTTCGAAATCTATGTCGTGTTTTTTCAGCAGCTTGTGGAAATTGGGTATCTGTGCCAGCACCCCTATGGAACCTACAATTGCGAACGGCGCGGCGATGATATGGTTCGCGACACAAGCCATCATATAGCCGCCGCTGGCTGCAATTTTATCTACCGCTACCGTCAGGACGATATTTTTATCCCTGATCCGGCGCAACTGGGATGCCGCAAGCCCGTAGCCGTGTACAGTGCCGCCGCCGCTTTCCAGTATTACCAGCGCTTCATCTTCTGCCTTTGCAGTCGTCAGTATGGCAGATATCTCCTCCCTCAATGAGGCGACCTCGTCTGCCCTGATGTCCCCCTTGAAATTGATCACGAACAGTCGCTTTTTCTCGTCCGCATCCGTTTTATCCGCATTTTTCAGTTTTTCCTTGTGCGCTTTTGCGGCTTTTTTAAATTTTTCCTTGGGCAGGGTCGCGGCCTCCAACATGAGTTTCGCATGATCGAGTTTCTGGTTGATATGCTTGACTTCCAGCCGTCCTTCCTCGCCGACCCGGCCGCGCATTTTCAGCGCCGTGGCCAAAAAGACCACCGCCGCCACGCCGCCCAGCGCGGTTGTGAACTTTGCCAAAAACATTCCATATTCATAAAGAAAATCCATCCACATATTTGCTGTGTCTCCCGGTGGGTTGCGTTAAGTCAGTGAATTATACCTCGAATAAGGATATATTCTCCGGTTCATCACAAACAGCAAGCATCCAGCACACAATGCCAAAGGTAAAACCATTAACCCGCGCGCTGCCATTCCTGCGCCCCTACACCGGCAGGATCCTGTTTGCGCTGGTATGTCTGAGCGCGGCGGCGCTGGCTGCGTTGGCTATGCCGCTGTCCATCAGGCTGGTGGTGGATTACGGTTTTTCCGGCGCCAACGGCCAATCTATAGACATTTATTTCATTGCATTGCTGCTGTTATCCATGATTTACGCAATTTCCTCTTCACTGCGCTATTACACGGTGATGTGGATAGGTGAAAGAGTGGTTGCCGACATTCGAAATGCGGTGTATAGCCACGTGATACAGATGGATCCCACATTTTTTGAAGTCAACAAGTCCGGGGAAGTATTGTCCAGATTGACCACGGACACCACCCTGGTCCAGGCCGTGGTCGGCGCCGGGGTTTCCATCGCGTTGCGCAGCGCTTTTATCCTGGCCGGCAGTCTCGTCATGATATTTGTCACCAACGTGCGCCTCAGTATTCTGTTGTTCGGGTTGTTGCCGGTGGTGGTGTTACCCATCTTGATCTATGGCAGGAAAGTCAGAAAGTTGTCCAGGGAAACCCAGGACCGGGTTGCCGATTCCAGTGGAATTGCCGGGGAAGCGCTGAATTCCATACAGGTTGTTCAGGCCTTTACCCTGGAGACTGCGCAAAGTCGCCGTTTCAGCGACGCGGTGGAACGCGCTTTCATAGCCGCAAGAAGACGCCTCTCCGTCGGGGCGCTGTTATCCGGCCTCATTGTGTTATGCGCGTTCAGCGCGATCGTAATCGTGCTGTGGACCGGCGCCCGTTCCGTCATAGACGAAAGTATCAGCGCCGGCGTCCTGGTGCAGTTCCTGTTTTACGCTACCCTGGTTGCCGGTAGCGCCACCGCGATAGGAGAGGTCTGGAGCGACATGCAGCGGGCCGCCGGCGCCATGGAGCGCGTGATGAGCATTCTGGACAGCCGGCCGGCCATCGCAAATTCTGCCGGCAACCTCCCGTTTCCCACTGATGGCAGTAATCACATCGTCATGGACAACGTGAGTTTCAATTACCCCAGCCGCCCCGGTCAGATGGCCCTGGACGGGTTTTTCCTGGATATCATCCCTGGTGAGACACTGGCGCTGGTAGGCCCGTCGGGCGCCGGCAAGAGCACAGTCTTTCAGTTATTGTTACGGTTTTATGATCCGGCTTCGGGCGCGATCCGACTGGATGGAGTCGATATTCGCCGTGCGGACCTGCGCGCGCTCAGGAAGCGGATCGGCATCGTGCCGCAGCAGACGGCGCTGTTTGCCGAAAGCGTACTGGAGAATATCCGTTTCGGCAGGCCGGACGCTACGGACGATGAGGTTGTTATGGCAGCCAAAGCGGCCTATGCGGATGATTTCATCCGGCAACTGCCCGACGGCTACCAGACATTCCTGGGCGAGAAAGGCGCGCGCCTGTCCGGCGGGCAGCAACAGCGCATCGCCATTGCCCGGGCCGTGTTGAAAGATCCGCCCATATTGTTGCTGGATGAAGCCACCAGCTCACTGGATGCGGAAAGCGAGAACCTATTGCAGCAGGCATTGCAGCAGTTGATGGCAAACCGCACGGTAATTGTGATTGCCCACCGGCTGGCCACCGTGAAAAAAGTTGATAGGATCATCGTGATGGACCGAGGCAGGGTGGTTGATAGCGGCAACCATGACAGCCTGATAGCCAGAGATGGCATCTACGCGCGACTTGCGGAACTGCAGTTTGACTAACCTGGATATAGCCCAGTACTCCGAGCTTCTTGGCATCTGGCGAACACGTATGCGTCGCCAGCGGTCCCTGCGCCGTCACTCTACATACGGAATAAATCGGCCCAGGATAATCACACAGACCCAAAAGGTTAAGGATAGGGCAGAAACTGTCTTGACCGCCAACCCGGGTTCTCGTGCGCCTGCTTCCATGGCTTTGCTGTGAGCTGTCATAGCGAAATATAGCGCGTTCAACCCGGCCAGGAGGATGCACAGCATCTTTAGGCGAAACGCGATGTTGGGGTAATAACGGAACGGATCACTGAAAAAGAACAGGGTCCCGGTTACCAGGTTGATACCAAATCCGGCCAGGGCCAGCGGCAGGAACCGGGACACTGCGGCAACCGGGAAGCTGCGGGTAAAGCCCAACAGTCTGCAATCCACCACCAGCAGCGATCCGATTAGCAGCGAAAGCCCGATGAAGTGCAGGGTTTCAGCCATCGGGAACAACCAGACACTGTCTCGCATCGCCTGGCCCAGCGCCGAGGTTTCTATACTCAGGAGGAGGTCATACATAAACTTATATTTCGTGCCCGAACTCGATATAAGCGATGAGCCGTCCGGCGATAATTGCGCCGGCCCAGAATACCAGAGAGCAGCCAGCAACGAGTTTCGTTCCGATGGGTATTTCGGGACCGTGTGCCGGCATGGCAACAGCATTCTGTAAGGCCCGTGCCAGCAGCCACAGCGATGCGGCGCCCAGGGTGATAAGCGATATCTTGAACCAAAACACCGGGTGGTAAAAAAACTTCACAGGGTCGCCCGAAAACAGCGCCAGGCCGGTTACAAGATTCAATGCGAGCCCTACCCAGGCGACGGCAGATAAGCGCGCGAACAGCGAATAAGGAACGGCGCGGGCAAATCCCAGGATGCGGAGACTGATCATAGTGGCCGTGCCGGCGACTACAGCCATGCCCAGCGCATGACAGGCCAGCACAATCGGATACCCCCAAATCGATTCTGCCACCCAGGTCCCCAGGGCGCTGTCTTGCAACCAGATCAGGAAACTCATGAATATGCGCGCAGTATGCAAACGAAAATTATAATACCTGGCGACTTAAGGCGCACGGCTATTCGATGAACGACCTGGTCAGGCCAGCTAGCTGATGCTATTCAAATACCAGCGGACAAAGATCTTGACCCGTTCTTCGTGCATGGAGTAGGGGCCGGGCCGGTAACGGCTAGACATAATCCCGGCGTTATTGTTTTCGGTAATCTTCTTGTCTTGCATGGTGGTCACGTGCCAGAGCCAGGCCAGGTTTTCCGGGTCGTAATCTACGCCTTCTACCGCGTCCTTGCGCACCAGCCAACTGAACTGCACATCGGTATTGACCGCGTCACGCGGGGTGAAACGCACCATCAAGGCAAAATCATTGAACGCAAGGATATAATTGGTCGGATTGAACACGAACGCGGTTTCACCGTGATCATATTCCCTGAATCTACCCATTAGCTTCTTGCAGCCGGGTTTGCCATCCCTGGTCTCCGAGGCAAAATTCCGATCATTGATAGGGACTCTCGAGAGTTGCGCTAGGTCCAGCGAATGTTCGTCCCGTTCAAATTCGGGGACGGGGTGACCCAAGGCCAGGGTCTTTTGCGTCCATTCATCCAGAATTGGCTGGTATTTCTCCAAGGCTTCTTTTGGGCCGGAACCCGGGCCCGCTCCCAGCGCCAGCAGTTGGTCGCGGGGATGAACGCTACAATACTCCGGGTGCGCCGGAGCGCAGTGGTAGCATTCGAGGAAATTTTCTACTACGAGCTTCCAGTTGCAATGGTTCGGGTAATCGCGCTTAACTGCGATCTTTGCGTCCTTGAAGCCATGGAAATCCATCATTTCATCAAAGAGGGAATACTGCTCGGCAAAATCGGGGGGCGCATCCTCGGACAGGCACACGAAGATCAAACCGTGATAGACGGTGACGTGCAGCTTGTGCAGGTTATGTTGTGTCCTGTCAAAGTCAGACGGCATCAGTTGCGGCGGACGCAATTCTCCGTCCAGATTGTAAGTCCAGGCGTGATACGGGCAGGCGAGCAGTTTCTTATTACCTTGCTGTTCCAGGCAAATGCGCGAACCCCGGTGCCGGCAGACGTTAAACAAGGCATTTATCCTGTCCTCCGACTCACGCACGATAATGATGGACTCATTGCCAATACTGAACAGGAAGTAGTCGCCCTTATCGGGTATGCGTGATTCGTGGTCGACCAGTAACCACCTGCGGAAAAACAGGCGCTCCAGGTCACGCGAAAATATGTCCGGCGACCGGTAAAACGCTTGTTCCAGAGAATAACCGTCCCGGTATTCTGTGATCATCCGGTCAATGCCGGCGCTGACGACAGCGTTCATATTCTTTTAAGGAACCTCTGTTTTAGCCAGAGACATCACCAACGGTGTGATTCCGATGGGCGCGGTACTGGCAGACCGCAATTTTTATCACGGTCCCGAGTATGCTCAGCTCATATCCAGGACCTGGCTGGCCGCGCGCTCGCCTTCTTCCGCAGCGGTTGTCCAGAGTTGGGCGCCGGTCAATTCGGAATGGCCAAAGGCAATGCGTCCGAAAGGTTCGCGGATCATGTCGCTGGCGGAGAGTTCGCCGTGTTTGCCGTGGTAAAATCCGGGAGGCGATACCACGTAAGCGTGCCCCCAGCGGTTCGAGACGATGCCGGCAATATCGCGTTTGGCATCGAAGCCGTATGCCGAAAACATCTTATTGAACTGCTCCCGCACGCCCCGTTCCACGTCTGCATAAGACAGGGCGAACAACTGCATGCGGGCAGTGGTTGCCTGCTGTGGCATAGGGATGCCGGGGTTGCAAAATGAGTTGTACATGGTCAGCGCCGTGGGTTTGCCCGGGTCCAGTGGCATGGGTTCCTTCCCGTCGATTAGCATCTGCCGGCGCAGGCTGAAGAACCATCCGTAGCCTTCAAACCAGCGCACGGCGCTCGCGCCCAGCTTCTCCAGGAATTTCCAATTGCGCAGGGCCACGTTGATGGTGTGCATGGGCGCATGATGGAAGGTCGCCATCGCGTCCTGATAATCTGGCGGCAAGTCCTTGCAGACCAGCCGGTTCACCCACTGACCGCAGGCCATCACGACGTTTTTCGCCTTTACCTTGTGTAATTTGCCATCCTTATAATAGATGACGGACACGCTGCGCGCGGAGTTCGGTGAGCCGTCATGCATCACGCCGGCCACGGTGGCGGACAGGCGCATGCGCGTCGGCTGACCGGCGCGATCCAGAGCGTCCCAGTTGATATCATTAAACAGAACCGCGGACAGGGAATTGTCCCCCTTGATGGAAGCGGGGATCATAGCCTTGACGAAGTGGCGGGCGATACCGGTGTTGCCGCCGGGGAAACTGGCCAGGTAAACGTATTCGGATGGGTCCTCCAGGCCGGCATAACGTTTGTAGGAAATCACGCCCGGCTGGACAAACTCGTAGGCGGAGTACGCGGAGATAACGTCCGCCCCCAGTCCGCAGCCCATGGCCGCGGTCTGCGGATTCAGATAAGGCATCACGTCTTTGGAGACGCCGACATGACGGGTTAGAAACTCTTCGTAAGTCATGCTGTCCAGCCAATGGTGCCAGTCGTCTTTCCGGTAGGGCACATCCTTGTAAACCTCCATGTGCAACAGGTCGCGCTTCAGACTGTCAGCTATCGGCGCATCCTTGAAACCGCTGTTCCAGGGGTTCAGCGTCATGCCGTGGTTTTCATAATAATGCGCCAGGTCTGCATGCTCCCAGGCAATGTGCATCGGGCTGTAAACGTCCTTGGGGATAATCAGGTCTTTTTCGAGGTTTTTTGCGGCCTGGTATTTGAATTCCTGCGGCAGTCCCAGCTTGTCCCAATAGCGATGATGCCAGCCAATGGGCTTGGTGCGGTTTGGCGGAAAGACGCTGCCGTTCGATCCCTGGGGCGCCCATAGCCGGATGCCGTCTACTTCAAATTCATTCTGTTTCGCCTCACCGCCGAAGATGGCATGGTTGTCCATGATCAATGTGGAGCCGTTCGGTCTGTCCTCGTGGTAGCGATATGCGGCTGCGAGTCCGGAAAAACCGCCGCCGACCACGACCAGATCATAGACTTCGCCTGAATCAATAGCGTCCTTGAAGGCTTTTTCAAATGTGCCGTTGCGGATGCCATGGCCGTCATTAATCACTTCATGGGTGTTGCCGTTGGCGTTGCTGTAATCGCCGATACCACCGGGTCCGGTCCAGTCAGGACCCATGCCGGTCAAGGGGACAGCGAGCGTCTGCGCGTTGGCGTTGCGCATCAATCCCGGCGCGTTGGCATACAGCAATCCGGCCCCGGCGCCGATCAAGCTGCTACCGATAAAATCCCGGCGGGTAATCTCAGCGTCCAAGCCCAGCAGTCTGTCTGCGCGGGCGTTGTTTTGCGGTTTAGTCATATGCTTCCCCCTGGCATTAAGTTTGTCTTGCTAATGTAGCATTATTTTGTGAAACGCGGAAGAAGACAAATGGTACTGTTGCTTGAAACGCTTGTTGAAATGCGCGCTGTCCTGGAAACCCCAAAAAAAGCAACATTGGAGAATTCTCTGTGTTAAGTGTCGCGCGCGCAAATCCAAGCGTTGGCGAATGATATACTGCCTGATCTGCGCCACCTAGCATTCCCGTGCAACCCCCCGTTTTCACGGGGGCAGGCTACGGAATCCAGTTGAACAATGGGTCGCCCTCCGGGCGTCAGTTGTATACGGATAGCATGAATTAAAGACATGACAAACACTATCATCCGCTTTCTGGAATGCCGTTTCAGGCTCACTGAATACGGCGTCAAGGTTCGCACAGAGGCGCTGGCGGGTTGCGCCACCTTCGCCACTATGGCCTACATCATCTTTGTCAACCCGCAGATGATGGCTGCTGCCGGCATGGATCAAGGCGCAGCTTTCGTCGCTACCTGTCTGGCCTCGGCGCTGGCCTGCTTGATCATGGGTCTGTATGCAAACTGGCCGGTGGGACTGGCGCCGGGAATGGGCATGAACGCGTTCTTTACCTACACGGTGGTCGGCAGCCTGGGCTACAGTTGGCAGATAGGACTGGGCGCAGTGTTCCTGTCCGGAGTCCTGTTCGTCATCATCAGCGTTACTCGCTTGCGTGCGTGGTTGCTGAACAGCATTCCGATGAATCTGCGCCTGGCCATGGGTTGCGGAGTGGGATTATTTATCGGGTTTATTGGTCTGCAGAACGGTGGCATCGTAGTATCCAGTCCCGCGACCCTCCTTAGCTTGGGCGACCTGACCCGGCCTGAACCCATGCTTGCCGCGGCCGGCTTCCTGCTCATCGCCGGGCTGAGTGTGCGCGCTGTCCCCGGCGCCATATTGTTGGGTATTCTGGCGGTGACGGTCATGGGTCTGCTTGTTGGATTGGCGAGCTACCAAGGGCTGGTTTCCGCTCCGCCGGATCTGGCCGCGACCTTTCTGCAACTGGACATCGCCGGCGCCCTGGAGTTGGGCCTGATCAGCGTGATAGCCGCATTCCTGTTTGTCAACCTGTTCGACACCACCGGCACACTGATGGGCATCGCCCAACAGGCCGGCCTGGTGGACGGACAAGGCAGGGCGCGGAACCTGGAACGGGCGCTGAAGGCAGACAGTTGCTCCAGCGTGGTCGGCGCATGTCTTGGATGCACACCAGTGACCAGCTACGTGGAAAGCGTGGCGGGCATCGCCGCAGGCGGCCGCACCGGGTTGAGCGCAGTGACGGTCGGCATCCTGTTCCTGCTGGCTATATTCCTGGCGCCGCTGGCGCGTATGGTCCCGGAATTTGCCACCAGTGGCGCCTTGATCTTCGTGGCCCTGTTAATGTTAGGCGGCATGCGCTACCTGGCCTGGGACGATGCCACCGAGCTGCTCCCGGCGCTGCTTACCATTGTCGCGATACCGCTGACATTCTCCATTGCCGATGGCATTGCCGCGGGTTTCATGACTTATGTTTGTGTTAAGTTGGCCAGCGGCAAACGCCAGGAAATTACTTCGGGAGTATGGTTGTTGGCTCTGATCTTCCTGGCCCGGTTTATCTTCCTGTAGCAGTCCGTAGCTGGGCGCAGATGCGCGCTGACGAGGGTCAACAACGCCGGCCGGTAATATTTGTACTCTGCCCCAACATGATAAAATGATATACTTCCAGATAATGCACAAGCCTTGTAGAAGCGGGAGAATAACGTGAGCGAAGTGGAAAACGGCAACGGCGCAGGGCATTCGGAGTGTGATCACTGCGGCATTTTTACCATCCCCGGGCCCCATCCCATCATGGGAGCATGGCGGGATATTTCCTACAGCCCGGTGCGCGACAGAATCTGGTCAGTCAGCGAAGGGATTTACCGCTCCATATTTCTGGAAGGCGAAAAAGGGGTTATTGCTTTTGACACCCTGACTACACCCGGCACCGCCAGGGCCTATGCCGGCGCCATAGGCAGGGTATTCCCGAAAAAACCGATCCACACCATCGTCTATTCCCATGATCATCTGGACCACACCGGATTTGCCGCGGACTTGGCCCCGGACGCGGACATCATCGCCCACAGGTTATGCGCCGAGGTGGTTGCGGCGCGTAAGTCCGACGGCCAGTTACCGGCCACGGAAGTCTGGGATGGCGAGCGCAAGTCTTATGAGATTGACGGGATTTACTTCGAACTGCTTTATCCTGGCCCGACCCACGGCGACGGGAATATCGCGGCCTGGTTTCCGCAGAGCAAAATACTGTTCATGGTGGACACTATCATCCCCGGCGTGGGCTACACCTTTTTCCCGGACTGGCACTTCAAACCCTACGTGCCGAGCATGAAGCGCCTCTTGAGCCTGGACTGGGACATATTCATTCCCGGTCATTTCTGGATCACCGACCGCCAGGGTTTTATGGATAATCTGGACTATTACGAACTGATGGCCGAATTTGCACAGCAGGCGATTATCGATGGACTGGATCCCCATGACTGGGAGGGCGTATGCAGCTATACCGAGGAGAAGCTGTCAGCGTCTTTCGGCAACCTGTTCCGCTACCACGAGTACTGCGCGATGAACCTGTCCAGGTATATGCAGACCTACCTGACCGGGGGCTGGGGTATTGAGGGCAATATAAACCCCGTTACCACACCGTTTTAGGGAAACTGTGATTAAGTCAGAGTTTCCATGCTCCGACAAGTCCTGTAAGGGCTTGTTCAGAGCTTCTTTAAGCTTAATCAGGAATTGACAATGAGCGAGAACAGGGGATTATTCACGACCGACAAGGCACAAGCTTATCTTGCTTTTGAGCCGGACCTGACACTTGAGCAGTTGTCTGAGCGTCTCTGGACGGTTAGCGATGGGACTTGCAGGGCTATTTTCATCGAGGGCCGCGAAGGCGTCATCGCGTTCGATACCTTTGGAACCCCGGGCCGGGCGCGCGCCTATGCCGGCGCCATCAACAAAGCTATACCGGACCGGGAAATCACTACGATAATCTATTCCCATGACCACCTGGACCACGCCGGTTTCGCCGCCGACCTGGCGCCCGGCGCGCAGATCATTGCCGACGAGCTCTGCGCAAAGGTCGTTAAGCTGCGCGCTGCCGAGGGGCAACTCCAGCCTACCCGGATATTGCGCGGCCATGAAAACCGGATCACTGTGGATGGCGTGGAACTTGTGCTGTTGAACCCGGGGCCTACCCATGGTTCCGGCAATTTGGCTGCCTGGTTTGCCGAAGAGAAACTGCTGTTCTCCTCGGATACCATACTGGCTAATGCCCGTTACGGGCTGATGCCGGATATACACCTGGCGAATTTTGTCCGCTTTATGCGCGGTTTTCTTGAGTTGGACTGGGACAGGTTTGTGCCTGGACGTTACGGGTTGACGGACCGGGCCGGGTTCATCCGCGGCTGCGAATATATCGAGGCGACGCAGGAGGCCTGCCAGCAGGCTTTCGTGGAATTCGTGCCTATCTGGGCATACGATCCTATGCGGGAGTACGTTATGCACAAGTTGGCCGACCGTTTCGGCGACCTGGACGGCTTTGCCGAGCATGTGGGCCTGACGGCCATGCGCATTGTGCATCATTACCTTATGGGAGGCTGGTCGCTGGAGGATACACCTGAACCGGGTTATCTCCTCGCCGACGCTGTGAAACTGTAGAGAGTAGGTACTAGGTCATGCGGTCCGTTCCGGCAGGGATATTCTACGGCTGGTGGAATGTTGCCACCGGCTTTGTGGGCATGGGTTTCAGCTATGCCATGTTCACGATTTTCGCCTTCGGCGTGTTTGTCAAACCCTTGGCTGACGAGTTTGGCTGGACCCGCGGGGAGTTGTCGTTCGCCATTACCATGACCAATTTTGCCGTGGTCCTCGCCTCTCCTGGACTCGGTTTCATCATAGACAAGTTTGGCGTGCGTCGAATATTGATCCCCTCGGTGATAATGATGGGGCTGACGGTTGCATCAATGGCCTTACTCAGCGCCAGTTTATGGCATTTTTATGCTCTGTACTTTCTCATCCCATTCCTGGGCGCGGGGACTCTGCCGCAGAGTTACTCAAGGACGCTAATTGCCTGGTTCGAACGGCGCCGGGGTATCGCCCTGGGTATCTCACTGTCGGGTTTCGGCGTCGGGGCAATGCTGGTGCCGGTGGTGGCGCAACTGATGATCGATAGTTACGGCTGGCGCATGGCATATGCGGGGTTTGGCGCGGCCGTGTTGCTCCTGTCGTTGCCTATGGTGGTATTCGTACTCAGGGAGAACCCGGCTGAGATGGGATTGAAGCCGGATGGCGGCCCGGCGCAAACCTCAGAGTCCGGCGCCGCCGTGTTGCCCGGTTCTTCAGCGCCCGGTGGAGCCGGCAAGAATGGGATGGCGCCCCAGGCCGTCGGCTTGTCTTGTCGGGAGGCCGCGCGCACGCGCAGTTTCTGGCTGATACTGATCTCGTTCATGTTGGTGGGCATCGGCATTACCAGTATCATTGCTCACCTCGTGCCTTTGCTGACAGATCGCGGTGTGGCGCCGACCGACGCCGCGTTATACATGAGTTCTCTTGCCCTGGGCCTGATCGCCGGACGACTGCTGGCCGGTTTCTTAATGGATTATTTCTTTGCGCCGTATGTGGCGGCCTGCTTCCTGCTGGGTCTGATAGCCGGCATCGTCATCCTGGCGAGCGGCACAGCCGGTATTCTCGTGCTGGTCGCCGCCTTGCTGGTAGGTATGGCGACGGGGTCTGAGATCAGCGAGATCGCATATATCTGCAGCCGCTATTTCGGGCCGCGCGCGTTTGGGCTCATCTACGGATTCATGTTCTCAGCATTCCAACTGGGATCGATGGCCGGATCGCCGTTGCTGGGCTTATATCACGACCGTGCCGGCGATTATGTGGGGGCGTTATGGATTGTGGCCGCGCTGGTCGCAATCGGCGCCGTGCTGATAGCGCTGTTGGGTCCTTATCCGGATAAATTCCCGAATAAAGGTCCTGACATTTAGCCCGAACATCTCACCAATCGATGCAATGATCGCTTTAGGGTCAGAGCTTCCTTAACACACACAGGAGCATTATCATGTTGTTTATCTGTTATTTCGAGATCATGCCGGAAGCAATTGCCGAGGCAGCAAAGTCCACCTTGAGACATTCCGAACGACGAGGGGAAGGGTCTAGCGACGTTAAGGTAATTTTCGAGGCTCAGGCTGCGTCCCATTGGGGCATTGCCGCATTCGAGGCTAAGAGTTCAGAGGCGGTATTTCGCTATATCCGTCCCTGGTGTCCGGTCAATGGCAAGATACTGGTAGAGCCGGCGCTGCGCGTGGACAACGGCGAGTTTGCACAAAGCTTTCCCCGGGAAATTCTCGAAAGAAACCTCTGAGATTAAGATGAAAGAGCACTAGTAATTAGTGTTTGCGGCGCTGCTGGCATTGAATGACCCGGGCGGGATGCCAACCCGCTTTCAGCGCGTTTCCAGGGGGGACAACGGTGCGGAAATGATATAAAATCCGGAAGTTATGAGTAGTCGGGACTACACGGCCCTGGATCATCTGATCATGGGCTTTGAAAATATCATTTCCGTAATCGATGCTAAGGACCATAGCCCAAGCCCGGGCAAAAACGCGCCGGATTTACCGGATAAAGAATTGGAACGGCAACGTAGCGCGGCCCTGATGCGGGTGAACCATGCCGGGGAGGTGGCAGCCCAGGCGCTTTATGCCGGTCACGCGGTTATGACAAGGGACCAGCAAACGCGCGACTCCATGCTCCAAGCCGCCAAGGAGGAGCGCGACCACCTGGCCTGGTGCGAGGCGCGGGTCAGAGAGTTGGATAGTCATATCAGCTACCTCACTCCGGTCTGGTATTTCGGTTCATTTGTGATTGGCGCAGTAGCAGCCAGCGCGGGTGATAAATGGAGCCTGGGTTTTGTCATGGAAACAGAACGCCAGGTTGTCGAACACTTGGATGAGCACCTGCAACGACTGCCGGAACAGGATCGGAAGAGCCGTTTCATATTGGAGCAGATGCGGCGCGACGAACTGAGGCATGGAGCCGTCGCGCGGGATTCCGGCGGGGTTGAGTTGCCCTTGCCGGCGCGAGTATTGATGCGTTGTTGCGCAAAAGTGATGACCGGCGTCGCTTACTGGTTGTAACTCCCAAGACAAGACGCTGCCTGATCAACTCAAAGCTAATGAGACAGGGAACTTTTGGCTTGGGCGCTATCTAATAAAATACAGCAACCTCTAAAATGCCATCCTTGGTAATTTTAGAGGCGCCTTTACCACTGATAACTATGGAAGACACAATGCGCCACATTAAATATTCTTGCCTGACCCTGTTCGCGATGCTGTTGTGCTTCGGTCACGCGCAGGCAGCCCTACCCGGATCAGCAGACGGCCAGGAATTGCCGAGTCTTGCGCCGATGCTGGAAGAGGTGACGCCGACCGTGGTCAACATCGCGACCGAAGGACGGGTGCAAGTGAGGCAGAACCCGTTGTTTGCCGATCCTTTCTTCAGGCGTTTTTTCAACATGCCGGATCAGCCGCTTGAAAGAAAGACCCAGAGCCTCGGTTCGGGCGTCATTGTCGATGCCGAACGCGGCTTGGTGCTGACTAACAACCACGTTATCGCCAATGCCGTGCAGATCACTGTAACCTTGCGCGATGGTCGCCAGATGGACGCCGAAATTGTCGGTTCCGATCCGGCAACGGATGTGGCTGTTATCAAAGTGCCGGTGGAAAACCTCACCGATATCGGGCTTGCAGACTCGGATGAATTGCGGGTGGGCGATTTCGTGGTGGCGATAGGCAATCCGTTCGGCCTGGGACAGACGGTCACTTCCGGGATTGTCAGCGCGTTAAGCCGCAGTGGTCTCGGCATTGAGGGCTATGAGGATTTTATCCAGACAGACGCATCCATCAATCCGGGAAATTCCGGGGGGGCGCTGGTCAATCTCAAGGGAGAACTGGTAGGCATCAACACGGCCATCTTTTCCCGCAGCGGGGGGAATATCGGCATTGGGTTTGCGATACCCATTAATCTTGCCTTGCAGATCATGGAGCAACTGCTTGACAAGGGAATGGTGGAACGGGGCTTTATCGGTGTGCAACTGCAAGATCTCAACCCCGACCTGGCACAGGCATTCGGGCTCAAGAACAAGAATGGCGCGATAGTGAACAGCGTGATGCCTGATTCCCCCGCGCAAGAAGCCGGCTTGCAACCCGGAGACATTATTGTTTCGATTAATTCAAAGAAAGTAAAGGCGGCAGCCGACGTCAGGAATCAGATCGGTTTGCTGGCTGTTGGCGAACAGGTCGAGTTCGAAATCCTACGCGCCGGGGACAAAAAGATTCTCACAGCCCGGGTCGCTGCTTCCAAGGAATTGGAACTGTCCCAGGGCGCGCGTAATCCACGCTTGCAGGGAGTGACACTGGGCGATATAGAGGAGGATCATCCCTATTTCAATCGTATCAAGGGCGTGCTGATCATGGCTATCGAGCGCGGTTCACGGGCGTGGTCAGCGGGCCTGAGAAAAGGGGACATCATTACCTCAGTGAACCACGAGCCGTTTGCAGACCTTCAGGAGTTTTTGCGGTTAGTCGACGGTCTCGATAATGCCTTGTTGTTCCGGGTAATCAGGGGGGATGCCGCCGCTTTCCTGGTGATAAAATGATTGTTTAAGGAACGTCAGACCAACCCGGATTCCTGTTTGCCCGGTATATCACATTGCCGGATGAGGCGCATGACAAGTTGCGTCAGTTGTTTTTTCGGATAGGTATTGCGCCAGGCCAGCGCGATGTCGCGTTCCGGCGCAGGTTTAGCAAACGGGCGGTACGCAACCAACTGCTTTAGTCCGTCCTGCTCCTGGATCGCGGTGGAAGGCAAAATGGTCACGCCTGAGCCGGTTGCCACCATCTGTTTGATGGTTTCGATAGAACTGCCTTCCAGGGTCTTTTGAATTTTATCCTTGGAAAAAGTATCACTTTTGCAAGCGGGACACACATCCATGACCTGGTCTCTAAAACAATTGCCCGATTTCAGCAGCAGCAGGGTGTCTTCGATCAGGTCATCCGCCTTGATCTGTTTTTTGTGGGACAAGCGGTGGCGCTTCGGCAACATGACCGTGAACGGTTCCTTGTACAGGATTTCCAGGGTGGCGCCCGGCTGTTCAAACGGCGTAGAGATGATGATCATATCCAGTTCGCCACGTTTCAACCGTTGCGCGAGGTTCATGGTGAAGTCCTCTTCAATGATCAGAGTCAACCCGGGCGCCTCGCGATTGAGCAGAGGGATAAGATGGGGTAGCAGAAAAGGTCCGATGGTGTAGATGACGCCCAGTTTCAGGGAGCCTTTTAACTGGTCCTGGTCCGAACCGGCGATGGTCTTGATGGCGTTTACCTGCTCCAGCACGGTCATCGCCTGTTCCACGATGCGCCGGCCTATGGGCGTGATGGTGACATCATGAGGGCGCCTTTCGAAGATTGTCACATCCAGTTCGTCTTCCAATTTCTTTATGGCGACGCTGAGCGTGGGCTGGCTGACGAAACAGGCAGCCGCGGCCCTGCCGAAATGAAGTTCACGGGACACAGCGACAATATAACGTAGTTCTGTCAGGGTCATAACAGCGTTATCCTACGGCCTGCGCCCGGCGCGAATTTTGTTTGTCAGCGCGCGCGCCAGAGTGGATCATTCTTAACAGGTCGAGATCGACGAAACAGCGTCCATATGCCGCGCCTGCCGTAACAGTGAAAGGTTGGTCTGGCTCTCCCAGGTGGTTCAATACCAACGATGCGCCGGAAAAGTCATTGTCTGTAGTCAGAGGATGGGTGGTGATAATCGTATTGAGGCCAGCCGCCAGCGCTGCGAGATTGCCATTCGACGTGTCTTCAATGGCGATACAGGCTTCAGCTTTCAGTTCCAGTTCCGACAAGGCGCGCTGGTAGACCGCAGGCGATGGCTTCTTGTCTTGCACCTGGTCAGAGCTGATCACGACCGAAAACAGCCTGGCGCCGGCGCTGCCGAAAGTTCGGTTCAACAGTGCATTGACGTTGTCGCTTGAGGAGCTGGTTGCGATAGCGAGCTCCAGGCCGGCTGCGCGGCATTCCAACGTCAGACGGCGAATGCCAGGGCGCAGTTTAATGACATCGGAGACCAGGATCTGCCGGTACAAGGCGGATTTTCTTTGATGCACAATATCCACCATCCCGGGCAGTTCATTATCGGCCACACCGGCTTGTTGCAGGCAATGGCGAATTCTTTCCCTGCCGCCGGAAATGGAGAGCAGGCGCTTGTACTCAAGGCGGGACCAGTTGAGCGGGCAGGCACATTCCTTGAAGGCAAGATTGAAGGCCTGGCGGTGCAGCTCCTCCGTGTCGGCAAGGGTACCATCCATGTCAAAGATAATTGCCTTCAGATCGCTCATACCACAGGGATTATGGCTTAGCCTGGCGCATCGCCTCAGTCTTGTTGTTGAAGATAATCTTTTGCCATTGCGTCGGGCCCGTCTGATGAATGGAATTGCCGTTGCTGTCCACCGCCACGGTTACCGGCATGTCGCGCACTTCAAATTCATGGATGGCTTCCATGCCGAGGTCGGCAAAGGCTACTACCCTGGACGCGGTAATCGCCCGGGAAACCAGGTAGGCTGCGCCGCCGACGGCCGTCAGGTACACCGCGCTATGTTTCTTTATGGCCGCCAGCGCTGCCGGGCCGCGTTCCGCCTTACCGATCATGCCGATCAACCCGGTTTTCTCCAACAACAGGTCGGTGAACCTGTCCATTCTGGTGGCTGTGGTTGGGCCTGCGGGACCGACGGTCTCATCCCTTACCGCGTCGACCGGCCCCACGTAATAGATAAAACGATTGGTAAAATCGACGCCCTCCGGCAGCGCTTGTCCCTGTTTCAGCAAGCTGTCGATGCGCTTATGCGCGGCATCCCTACCGGTGAGCAGCTTGCCGCTCAGTAGTAGAGTTTCGCCGGGGCGCCAATCGGCCACATCGGCGCGGGTGAGCGTGTCAAGATTGACGCGGCGTGAACCGGGTCCTGCCTCCCAACTGATATCCGGCCAGTCATCCAGGCTCGGCGGCGCTTGCCGAGCGGGACCATTGCCGTCCAGGGTGAAATGTGTATGGCGGGTGGCGGCGCAGTTGGGGATCAAGGCCACTGGCAGGGACGCGGCATGGGTCGGAAAGTCGATGATCTTCACATCCAGCGCGGTGGTCAGGCCTCCAAGACCCTGGGCGCCAATACCCAGGTCGTTCACCCGCTGATAGATTTCCAGGCGCAACTGCTCCAATCTGGTCTTTGCGCTCCGTTGGATGAGTTCCTGTATGTTAATCGGTTCCAGCAACGCCTGTTTTGCCAGCACAACCGCCTTCTCCGCAGTGCCGCCGATACCGATGCCAAGTATACCCGGTGGGCACCAGCCCGCGCCCAAGGTCGGCAGCACATCCACAACCCAGTCTGCAATGCTGTCGCTGGGGTTCAACATCGCCATTTTTGCCTTGTTTTCAGAACCACCGCCTTTTGCCGCAAGCTGGACCTCGAGCGTGTCGCCGGGAACCACTTCCATATGAATCACCGCCGGTGTGTTGTCGCCGGTATTTTTCCGGGCTCCGGCCGGATCGTCCAGGATAGAAGGACGCAACACGTTGTCCGGGTGGGTATAGGCGCGCCTGACACCCTCATTGATCATATCAGCCACACTTGTGCTGGCCTGGTCCCAACGCACATCCATACCGATGCGGATAAACACCGTGACGATCCCGGTATCCTGGCAGATCGGCCGATGGCCTTCGGCGCACATCCTGGAATTGACCAGGATCTGCGCCAGCGCATCTTTTGCTGCCGGGGACTCTTCTCGCCGGTAAGCATTATGCACCGCGTCGACGAAATCAAGCGGATGATAATAGGAGATGAATTGCAAGGCATCTGCCACGCTGGTTATTAGGTCATCCGGTTTTATTAGGGTCATGGTTTTGTCGCTCTGGTTACGATGGTAGTATAACCCAGGCCATCCCACAAAATATGCGCAATTCAATGCTTCCCCAGGAAATCATCAGGAAAAAAAGAAATGGCATAGCGCTGGCCGCGGATGAAATACAGTATTTTGTAGACGGTCTTTGCGATGGTTCGATTGCGGCGGAGCAGGTTTCTGCGCTGGCGATGGCTGTTTATTTTCGCTCCATGGACAGCGCGGAGACGGCTGAGTTGACCCGGGCCATGGCGCGTTCGGGGAGCGTGATAGACTGGGCTGACGAGCGGATTGAGGGGTTGCTCGTCGATAAACACTCGACCGGTGGCGTGGGAGACAAGGTGAGCCTGATATTGGCGCCGCTGGTCGCCGCTTGCGGCGCTTACGTGCCGATGATTTCAGGGCGCGGGCTGGGACATACCGGCGGCACGCTGGACAAGCTGGACAGTATCCCCGGCTATAACACCGCGCCGGAACTGGCAGAGTTCAAACGGGTAGTCAGGTCAGCCGGTTGTGCGATCATCGGCCAGACGCCGGAACTGGCGCCGGCGGACCGGCGTTTATATGCGATCCGGGACGTGACTGCGACCATCGAGTCCGTGCCGCTGATCAGCGCCTCCATCCTGTCCAAGAAGATTGCCGCCGGCCTCGACGGGCTGGTCATGGATATCAAGACCGGTTCGGGGGCGTTCATGGCAACCGAGGCTGAGGCGCTGGAACTCGCTAGTTCCCTGGTGAATTCGGCCACCGAAGCAGGCTTGCCGATCAAGGCGGTAATCACGGATATGTCGGAAGTACTGGGACACAACGCCGGCAATGCGCTGGAGGTACGCGAGACGATTGATTTTCTGACCGGGACGCGGCGCGACGACCGCCTGCATGAAGTCGTCTTCACCCTGGCGGCGGAGATGCTGGCGCTGGCCGGTCTGGAGCAGGACCGGCAGGCAGCGCATTCATTGTTGCAAACAGCGCTGGACCGGGGCCGGGCGACCGAGGTTTTCGCCGCCATGGTAAGCGCTCTCGGCGGGCCTGCGGACTTCATTGAGCGGCTCGATGACTACCTGCCGCCGGCGCCGGTTGTGAGGCCGGTTTTCCCCGACGGCGAAGGGTATGTTACCGCCATTGATGTGCGCCAGGTAGGTAATGCCGTGGTCGCGCTGGGCGGCGGCAGACGGCGGGTTGAAGACAGCATCGACCACAGCGTCGGCCTGACTGAGATCGCGGGCCTCGGCGCCCGTCTCGGCCCCGATACCCCGGTAGCAATTGTTCATGCCCGGGATGAAGCCGGGGCGCACGCGGCTGCCAAGTCGCTGCGCGGGGCGTTTGTGGCTGGCGCTGAGCCACCGCCGGCAAGACCGGTGGTGCAGAAATTAATTTGATTTACCTTCTATTCAGTTCATCACTGACCGGTCAGAAATTCAGGCGCGCCTTCACGCCGATTTCACGCCGGTCGGTATTCCAGAGAGCGAAGCCGATAAAGAACGGGAAGTAATTTTTTACCCTGGCGTATTCCTCGTCGGCAAGGTTGATGCCGTAAATGGCCAGCCTCCAGCGGTCATTTGGGGATCGATACTGAATTTGCGCATTGAGTAAGCCATAACCGTCCTGTCTTTCCTCCGGGTGATTTGATATCTGGCCATAATAACCGCTACGATAAGAGTAATCGGCGCGAAATTGCAGGTCTCCACCACCCAGTGGAATATCGAGTTGCGGAGACACGCTCCATGTGTGTTTGCTGACGTAAGGCAACCTGTTCCCATCACTGAAATTGGCGTTCAGGGACGGGTCGATATCAACATCGCTGATCTCGGCATCCGTATACGCGTAACTTGCGTCTATCCTGAACATGGTTGACAGCAACGCCGCGAGTTCCACTTCAACGCCGCTGATATCGGCTTCGGCAGCATTCAAGGTGCGCGTAGTAAAGGCATCCTGGATCTGGTTAACCTGCGCCTGGTAGTCCTGGTAATCACTGGTATAAAGAGCCAGGTTGAAACGCAGGCGATTGTCCAACAACTCCGATTTCAGACCCAATTCATAGACGTTTACGTATTCCGGATCATAGATATTGACGGAATTCGGGTTTCCGGGGCGTGCGTTAAATCCACCGCTACGAAAACCGCGCGAATACATTGCGTACAGCATGATATCTTCGTTGACTTGCAAATCAACGCTGGCGGTGCCGGATACCGCGTCCCATGATTCGCTCAATTCGGTCGGTGGGATCCGGTAAATCAGTTCGCCGCCATCCAGCATCGCTTGCTGCGCCGGATCGCCCGCCCGCAACCTCTGGTAATACAGGTCGTAGTCTTTTTCCTCGTCTGTATAGCGAATGCCCCCGGTTACGCTGAGCATTTCATTGAAATCCAGGGTGCCTTGCGCGAACAACGCATAACTGTCCGTTTCAACCGCGCTACGGCGCTGGTCAAGACTGAAAAACACGTCATCATCCTGGAGGTTCTCGCCTTCTTCCGTGAAGTAGTATAGCCCGGCGATCCACCTGTAGGTGTCACCTTCGCCCAGAAATTGAATTTCCTGTGAAAACTGGTCAGCGTCTCCTGTTTCGTGGTAGTAGACCAGTGTAATCGGCGCGCCGTCAAACTCAAGGTTGCCCTCATATTCCATCTCCCGGTAGGCGCTAATCGATTTTACGGTAATGTTCTCGCTGACATTCCACTCCCATGTAGCCGCAATGCCATATGATTCTTGCTTGGTCCCCAAGTCATCCAACGAATAGTTCTTGTAACGGCTGATTTCCGTTCCCGCCGGGCAGGCGCTGTATATTCCCGGCGAAGTTTCTTCATAGCAGGGCGCTGTTCCTATCCCGGAATTGTAAAGGGTGTGCGGCACAGCGCCCTGGTTGGCGTCAAATACGTCGGCAACCAGGGAAAACTTGACAGACTCACCCTCCCAGTAGAGTTGCGCGCGGGCGCTCAGGCTGTCTTCATCACCGAGGTCGTCTCCCGTAAACACCTGTTCACCCACTCCGTCACGGTTTTTATATTGAATACTGGCCTTGATCGCCAGGTTATCACTGGCCGCGACTTCCCCGGACACTTCCACGTTAATTCGTTCATCCTCGCCGGCGGTCACGGCGATATGACCTCCGTTTTCAAATTTTGGCTTTCTGCTGACCACATTAACCGCGCCGCCTATAGTATTCTTGCCGAACAACGTGCCCTGAGGCCCTCGCAACACCTCTACCCGTTCGAGGTCGAGGATATCCAGGGCCGCGCCCATGTTACGACCAACGTAAACTCCGTCAACGTACAGCCCGACTCCCGGGTCGGTCGTGATCATGTGGTCGGATTGCCCGATACCGCGTACAAATATGGCGCCGGCTTCTGCGCTGCCCATGCCGTAAGACGTGAACGACATACCGGGCGTGTACCTGCCTATATCCCGGAGATCCAGCATGTTTGCTTCCTCCATCGTCTCCTGGGAAAAAGTGGTGATGGAAATAGGCGTATCCTGCTGCGTTTCTTCACGTTTGCGCGCGGTTACTACGATCTCTTCGAGCTGCGCGGTTTGTGACCTGGCCTGAGCCGGCAATAGCGGGGGGGCGAGCGCTAAGGTAAAGAGGATAAATGTAAACGTAAACCGGTATATAAGGCGCAGGTTATTCAACTTGCCAAGCATGTTCATACTATCTCCTCCCACATCTCGGTAAAATTTCACTTACCATTGCCGCAGTCTGCGCATCGCATCATTGCGGCATCTACCGGCTGGATTGTATAATATTATACACTATTGTCAAACTATTTTGTCAATTATTTTACCTGAGAACATGTTTCGCAAGATAGGTTTCGGCGCCGTAAACCATAGGTACGATACTTCGCATTCTATTCATCAAGGATAAGTGCGCTGGCTTTTTCTGCGATCATTATGGCCGGCGCATTTGTGTTGCCACGGGTAATTACAGGCATAATTGATGCATCCGCGACCCGCAAGCCTTGTACCCCATGCACCCGCAATTGTGCGTCCACTACCGCCTGATCATCAATGCCCATCTTGCAGGACCCGACCGGGTGCAAGGTAGTCATAGCGGCATCTCTCAACCACACCCTCAATTCTTCATCTGTCCTGTAGCGCGGACCCGGCGCCAGTTCTCTCCCCCTGATCCCGTGGAATGCCTTGCGCGCAATAACCTCACGCATCAGTTGCACTCCGGCAATCGTGTTCTCGATATCTTGCTGAGCTTCCAGATAATTGGCGTAAATCAGAGGGGCGTCTGCGGCATCATTGGAACGCAAAGCGATCCGTCCCCGGCTGCACGGGGTCACCGGGCCAATTCTGATCGTCAGACCATGACAGGCAGGGACATCCTCGCTACGGAAAAATGGCAATGACCAGTGCAGGTTCGCGCTGTCTTCGGTGGCAGGCATGAAATGGGTCTGGATATCCGGCGCTTCCAGGTCGGCGGAAGACTTGATGAATGACCCTGCTTCGTAGGGAAACGTCGTGACAAAGCCGGATCCAAACAGGGTGGCTTGAATTATCCCAAGAGTAACCTTGTCGATACGCAGGTCATTTCGCAACGACAGCGGCTGGTTTAATTCGTATACCAGGCAACAATCCACATGGTCTTGCATGTTTTTTCCCACACCTGGCAGGTGATGGATTACCGGAACGCCGTGTTGCTCCAATTCACCGGCGTCACCGATTCCCGACAACATCAGCAATTGCGGAGAATTAATCACACCGGCGGCCAGTACGATCTCTTTTTTTGCCCTGGCGAATACCACCTTATTACCCAACCGGTATTCAACCCCGTTGGCGCGCTCCCCCGAAAATACGATGCGTTGTGTCAATGCGCCGGTTTCTACTTCCAGGTTCGCGCGCCGCGCTGCCGGCCGGAGGAACGCGGTTGCCGCGCTACAGCGTCTGCCACGTCTGATCGTGAAATCATAACGGCCAAATCCCTCCTGAGTTTCCCCGTTGAAATCATCGGTATAGGAATAACCGGCCTGTTGGCCTGCCTCGATAAATGTGTCGAACAAAGCATTATCACCGCGAGCGCGACATACCGTCAGTTCCCCGTCGCGGCCATGGTAACTGTCATGCCTATCAATATGTCCCTCCGAGCGCTTGAAAAAGGGTAGTACGCTGTCATAAGACCAGCCCGGCAACCCCAGCCGCTCCCAACCGTCGTAATCCGCGGGATTGCCGCGGACATAAATCATGCCGTTTATCGTTGAACTGCCGCCTAATACTTTACCCCGCGGCCAGTATATTTTACGCCCGTTGAGGTGGGGTTCTTCTTCGGTGTGGTAGCGCCAGTTATAGATGCCCGAATGCATCAGCTTGCCCATCAGCATAGGCAAGCGAAACAGGTAATTGGTATCCCGCCCACCCGCTTCAAGCAACAGCGTCCGGTGTTTCGGGTTTGCCGAAAGTCGGTTTGCCAGCACGCAACCTGCGGAACCGGCGCCGACGACTATATAATCAAACTCTCTGGACATCACTGTTTTTTCTTACCATTCGATTGGTTGTGCGTTCATTGCGGCCAGCTTGTCATTACAAAGCTGAAACGGGTTAGGGTGACGTAAAAATGCATCCCCCTCTGCCGGGTGGGGTAAAGCCACAATTCCCGGGTGATTGTGGAGTTCGGCCTCTGACACAATACCGCCGGTTAGCGCGACCTCTCGCGCCGCGTCGCCGAACAGGAGCACAACGACCGGCTGCGACGGTCGATTGGAAAAGTAGGTGAGCAAGCGCGTGATTAACGGCCGCCAAAGTGGCAGGTGGCCACGCAGTTGATGGGGGTCGCCTGATACAGAAAACCGGGTCAGGGTGAGACTCGCGTTCAGCATCAGGACTCCCTGTTTCACCCAGCCCTGTACCAGCCGATCGGGCGCCGGAAAGTCAGAGTCCGGACCACCAATGGCGCGCAGCACATCCGGCCAGCGCTCGGTCCCTTCGGCGTAACGCGGTTCCCCCGTGCGAAAAGCATACACGAACTGCATCAGGCTTCTGACACTACATGAAAACATTTTCTCCAATTCGTTCCAGTAACGGCAGTCGCCCGCTTCAAATGCCCGGCCAGTGGAGAAACTGATGCTGGGATAAGGGTCTTGTCCCACCACCACACATCGCACCCGGTCCGGCGACAATCCGTCAAACGCCCGGAACATATGCGCGTTGGGCGGTTCTCCGGGTAATACAAATCCCTTGCGTGTCGGAAAAATCGGTTCCCAGGAATGTAATTCCAGCCGCTCATCCACCTGGTCAAAGGCGAGTTCAGCGCCATCCAGCGCCTGTTGCCATTCAGGTGAAAGATCGGCGCGCCAGTCGCGCAACAACTCGCACAAAGCCACCTTGAGAGGTATCGCCATCGTTAATCTCCATTTGCAAAGCCAGAACGCTGTTAACTATATGTAGACTTGACATCTTTGTCAAAATATAGTTTTGCGCTTAGAAGGTTCGCTATCAGTCGGTCCGGAACCGGTGTGGCGATATGACGCTGGAATTTACTCGAATCCGCAACCCTTGAGGATGATGTGGGTAATGGTATCCACACCCAGGGCGAAGTGCACGCGCGTCAGGCGCTTTACCCCGAGTATGTTTTTAATCTGTTGCTCGAAATCTGCGTAATACTGCGTTGATCCCCAGATAAGAAAAAAGAAATGGCGCGGGTCCAAGTGGTCCATCCTGCCCTCGTTCATCCAACGTTCCAGCACTTCACATTTTTCATCCGTTAGTTTCCTGATTTCCTCGTTTTCCTCCTCTGTCAATATGCCTGAACCCCTGATCACCTCATCGGCAAAAATCTTTGAAGCGGCCGGGTGCTTCATGGAATATTCTATCTTGGCGCGAATATATTTCCTGATGACCTCTTTGGGTTCTCCATCCGCCGTAATCTGTCCTAACGCATTAATCCATTCAGTGCGCAAGTCATTGATGATGCGGCGGTAGATGTGATTTCTTGAAGGGAAATAGTAGTACAGGTTTGGCCGGGGAATATCGACAGCCTTGGCAATATCCTCCATTCGGGTGCCCTGAAACCCATGGGTCACCACGAGTTTTGCTGTTGCGCGCAAGATTCTAGCTTCCTTGTATTGGCGTAGTTTCGATGATTTTGGTTTCATCTTTTGTTGATGCCCGCCGTTGAAATCAGGGGACCTCCTGGTTCATCTCTGTGCAAGGTCTTCAGCGTCGCTATTCTATTTCGTATTGTGTGTCATTTCAATAGCCATATTTTCATAACTTTTTGATTTGGATAGAATAATAATGCCGAATAGTTTTTACCATAAGATAAAAATATGATTGACTGAGAAAGAAATATCTGTCTACAATGGCGACTGTCCGAAAGCGCGGCTGCATATCGTAATATCGTAGAAACAGGACACTTGCGGAGAAAACGTCAATGGTTATTGATCATCGCACCTATACGTTCCGTCCCGGCACATTGAAACAGTGGCTGGAGAAGTACGAAACTGAAGGCTTGCCGATTCAAAAAAAACACTTGGGGGAATTTCTGGGTTTGTTTACCACAGAAGTGGGCAACCTGCACCAGGTCGTTTTTATGTGGGGATATGAAAGTATGGGAGACCGGGAACGACGCCGCGCCGAAATGGAGACCGATCCGGAATGGCAAAATTTTATCGAAGAAGTCTGGTCCCTGGGAATCATCCAGGCGCAGGAAATAAAATTTCTCAAACCAGCTTCATTTTCTCCCATCAAGTAAATTGAGATGACGTTGTTCCAGGCTTGTACCACGCGTATGCAGTCGGCCGTTAAGCGTTTTCGCCGCTTCGACCACAGTCATCATCAGCGTATGACAGGGCAATTTACGATTAAGAAACCTCTGATTAAGTCAGAGAGCAAAACAAAATCGCATTTTTATTTTGCGTGCTCTGACAAGTCCAGGATGGACTTGTTCAGAGATTCTTTAAAATAAGAGGCGCACCAGGTGGATTTCGGCATTTGTTTTAAAGGCAACGTCAGCCCTGAAAGAGCGCGTTACCTGGTTCGCCAGGCGGAAACGGGCGGATTTTCCTATTGCTGGTTTTATGACTCACATATTCTGTGGCGCGATTGTTATGCTGCTATCGCCTTGTGTATGGAGCATACGAAAACCATGCGTTTCGGCCCATGCGTCACTAATCCGGACGTCAGAGATTGGTCCGTCGCAGCCAGCATGTTTGCCGGCCTGGCTCTTCAAAGTAACGGGCGTTTCGATATTGGTGTGGGGCGAGGCGACAGTTCCCTGCGGGTAATGGGTAAGAAACCCGCCAGCCTTGCGCGCGTTGCCGAATTCACGGAAAAAGTCAAAGCCATGGTCCGGGGTGAACAGGTGACTTATGCGGCATGCGCGGAACCTGTCCGGTTCACCTGGTCCGCAGGTCATGATCTGCCCGTATGGATCGCCGCCTACGGCCCCAAGGCGCTGGCCACAGCAGGCAGACACGGCGACGGCGTCATCCTGCAGATTGCAGAGCCGACCCTGGTCGCCTGGTTTGTCGAGCAGTGCCGTCGTGCCGGTAAGGCTGCCGGACGGGACATGTCGGATTTCAGGGTAATGTCTGCAGCGCCGGCGTATTTTGGCTCATCCGACGAATGTATTGCAGCGACGAGATGGTTCCCGGCAATGGTCGGCAACCACATCGCCGACATCGTTGAGAAATATGGCGCCGATACGACAGAAGTACCGAAAAGTCTCACTGCCTATATTGAGAAACGGCGCGGTTATGACTATAAAAAACACGGTCGGAGCGACAACCCATACCTGGATTTTATTACCCCTGAGATTGTCACAAGTTTCAGTGTGTTAGGCAGTCCGGCCGACCATATCGCCAAATTGAAAGCGCTGGAAAAGACGGGGGTAACGCAATTCAATATCTACCTGGACAACGGCAAAGAAGAGCAAATCATTGCCAACTACGCAGAAGCCGTAATTCCGGCGTTTATCAGCCAGGGTTGAGCTATCTCTCCCGGCAATGATCACACTATTGTGTTGTTATCGAGTACTCGGAAAAGAAAACTGTGTTTCCTCGACAAGATCTGTTGGCCAGCGTTGGCTGATAGTCTTGCGGCGCGTATAAAACCGGACTGAATCAGGGCCGTAGGCGCTTAGGTCGCCGAACAGGGAGCGTTTCCAGCCGCCGAAGCTGTGACTGGCTACCGGCACCGGCAGCGGTACGTTAACGCCGACCATGCCAACCTTGATATTGTCGGTGAAGCGTCGGGCGCTGCCACCGTCACGGGTAAATATACATGTGCCGTTGCCGTATTCGTGTTCATCGATGAGTCGCATTGCTTCCTGCAGGCTTGACACACGCAACACGCATAACACGGGACCGAAGATTTCCTCGCGGTAAATGCGCATGGCCGGCGTGACCCGGTCAAACAGGCAGCCGCCCAGGAAGAAGCCGTCCGGCTGGCGCTGAACAGTCATTTCACGCCCGTCCACGACCAACTGCGCGCCTTCGGCCACGCCCGCGTCAACATAGCTGCGTACTTTTTCATAGTGCGGTTTACTGATCAGAGGCCCCATCTCATTATCGCTTTCTGTGCCGGGGCCTACTTTCAGAGCAGAGACCTTTGAGGCCAGCTTGTTGACCACTTCATCGGCAACGGCGTCGCCCACACACAATACTGCTGAGATAGCCATGCAACGTTCGCCACAGGAACCATAGGCGGCGCCCATCAGCGCATTCACGGCATTGTCCAAATCCGCATCCGGCATGATCACGGCATGATTTTTCGCTCCCCCCAGCGCTTGCACCCGTTTGCCGTTTGCTGTGCCGGTCCGGTAAACGTATTCAGCGATGGGCGTAGAGCCGACAAAACTGACCGCTTGTATCCTGGGGTCTGCCAGTAGGATATCCACGGCTTCTTTGTCCCCGTGCACCACGTTGAAGACACCGTCCGGCGCCCCGGCTTCCTGGAGCAGTTCGGCGATACGGGTCGGCGCGCTGGGGTCTTTTTCCGATGGTTTCAATACAAAGGTATTGCCGCAAATAAGCGCCATGGGATACATCCATAAAGGCACCATGGCGGGGAAATTGAAAGGGGTGATCCCGGCGACCACCCCCAGCGGTTGAAATTCCGACCAACTGTCAATGCCGGGCCCAACATCTTTGCTATGTTCTCCTTTTAACAGTTCAGGCGCGCCGCATGCGTATTCAACCACCTCTATGCCCCGGGTCAACTCGCCGCGGGCGTCATCCAGGACTTTGCCATGTTCTTCAGTCAACAGTCCGACAATTTCATCAGTATGCTGTTCCAACAGGTTCTTGAAACGAAACATGATGCGCGCGCGTTTCACTGGAGGAGTCCGGCGCCAGCCGGGATACGCGGCAGCCGCAGCGGCAATGGCTTTTTCCACCGTTGCTTTGCCGGCCAACGCCACTTGGCGTGTAATTTGACCAGTCGCGGGATTATAGACCGGCAAGGCGCGCTCATCAGTACCGCTGACTAACCTGCCGTTGATGTAGTGGCACACAAGGTCGTCGCGGTCATGCCGGCTTTGAAGGGCTTGTACTGAACTCATTGTCATTCTCTTTACTTTACCGATACTCCCGTGCCACTGCGTTCGGGACTTTGTTCCGGGACATTTTATCCATTGCATCGTAATACGCGGGGTAGACCGGACGATTTATATAGCGCCCACTGCCGCGTTGCGCGCGCGCCTCGCCATCCTGGTAGACTATCTTACCCTGACTGACGGTAAAAATGTTAATTCCGCGCACCGTCATGCCTTCGAATATATTGAAATCCACATTCTGGTGGTGCGTGTCTTTTGAAATAGTCCGGCTCCGCTCCGGGTCCCAAATCACCAGGTCGGCGTCAGCGCCCACGCTGATGCTGCCCTTGCGCGGATACAGGTTAAAAATTTTTGCGGCATTGGTTGAAGTGACCGCAACAAATTCGTTCATGGTCAGGCGGCCCGTATTCACGCCGTGGTGCCACAGCACATGCATGCGGTCTTCAATGCCGCCTGTGCCATTGGGTATCTTAGTGAAGTCCTGTTTGCCCATTTGCTTCTGCGGCGCGCAAAAACAGCAGTGATCCGTTGCGGTGGTTTGCAACATCCCGGCTTGCAGCCCGCGCCATAACGCTTCCTGGTGCTGTTTTGATCTGAACGGCGGGCTCATCACGTGGGCTGCGGCGGTATCCCAATCCGGGTTTCGATAGACGGAGTCGTCGATCAGCAGGTGGCCTGCCAGGACTTCTCCAAATACCCGTTGCCCTTCGTTTCTGGCCCGTGTAATCGCCTGAAGCGTTTCCTGACAGGAGGTATGGACGACATACAGAGGGACATCCATTACCTGGGCTATACGAATTGCGCGGTTTGCGGCTTCTCCTTCCACTTCCGGTGGTCTGGACAGCGGGTGCCCTTCCGGTCCGGTAATGCCCTGTTCGAGTATTTTCTGTTGCAGGTGGAAAACCAGTTCTCCGTTTTCGGCATGCACGGTGCATAGCGCGCCCAGTTCGCGGGCGCGCCCGAACGAGTTTACCAGTATTTCATCGTCGGCCATGATGGCGCCTTTATAGGCCATGAAGTGCTTGAAACTGTTCACGCCATAGTCCCGGGTCAGCGTTTGCATGGCTTGATGCACTGAATCGTCCCACCAGGTAATGGCCACATGGAAACTGTAGTCGGCAGCCGCCTTCTGCGCCCAGCCGCGCCATTGTTGATAGGCCTCCATAATGTCCTGTTGCGGGTTGGGAATGACAAAGTCGATGATCATCGTGGTGCCGCCGGCCAACCCGGCGGTGGTCCCGGTGAAGAAATCCTCGGAGGCGACGGTTCCCATAAACGGCAATTCCATGTGCGTATGCGGATCGATGCCGCCGGGCATGACATAACAGCCGCCCGCATCGATGAGCTCTGCCTTGCCGGTGTCGCCGAGGTCCTGGCCGATGGCGCTGATCTGCCCGTTTTTACACAGGATATCAGCGCGATACATTCTATCGGCGGTGACGAGAGTTGCGCCTTTTATCAATAGGGACATGTCAACCTCCTGAATAGGGTTGTAGCGTTTATCCTGTTTCCAGGTCAGTCAGTACGCCGTAGACTTCAGGTCTGCGGTCGCGCAAGAACTGCCAACTGTTGCGAACCTCGCGGATCATATCCAGGTCGATTTCGTGAACCAGTAATTCATCCCTGTCCCGGCTGGCCATGGCTTCTATATCGCCGCGGGGGTTAACAACATAGCTTTGGCCATAAAATTCACCAATGTTCCACGGCGCCTCGGTTCCAACCCGGTTTATTGCGCCGATGTAGACGCCGTTGGCGGCTGCTGACGCAGGTTGCTCCAACTTCCATAGATATTCGGATAGTCCGGCAACAGTGGCCGAGGGATTCACAATATATTCCGCGCCGTTCAAAGCCAGCGCCCGCCATCCTTCTGGAAAATGGCGGTCGTAGCAGATGTATACGCCAACCTTGCAATAAGCGGTTCTGAATACGGGCCATCCTGACGCGCCGGGTTTGAAAAAGAATTTCTCCCAGAAACCGGCAACCTGGGGAATGTGGGTTTTGCGATATTTACCCAGGTAGGCGCCGTCGGCGTCGATGACCGCTGCGGTATTGTAGTACACCCCGGGAGCGCTTTCCTCGTAGATCGGTACGATAATAACGATCCGATGTTTGCCGGCGTACTCCTGCATTAATTTTGTTGTGTGCCCTTCAGGCACGGGTTCGGCTGCCGCATACCACCTGGCATCCTGGCTGGGACAGAAATAGGGCTGGGTAAAAACTTCCTGAAAACACAGAACTTGCACACCTTGCCGCACAGCTTGCTTAATATACGGGATATGCGCCTCCAGCATTGCGTCGCGAATCGCCTCAACACTCATTGAGGTATCGGCTTTAAGACTCATCTGAATCAGGCCTACCTTGATTTTTGACACGGATCGCTTACTTCCACTTATATTAAAGCGTCTGATAAATTATAATAATAAATCTTATTCCAGGCAATAAATATTTTATCTTTTGGTCAAATAAAGTCAAGGGAACCGATTGAGTCAGAGCTTTCATAACATCATCAACCATAAAATCATCACAAGAACATCCATTATGCTGAATGAGAACCCGCCTCTACTTAATGCTCTTGAAAATGAACAGAAGGCGCGCAACAGGAAGGACAGCAGGATACAGGCCCGCAACAGGGAGAAGATCCTGAGCGCAGCCACTGAAGTCTTTTCCCTATATGGCTATCGGGGCGCTACCATTGACCAGATTGCCGATAAGGCCGAGATGTCGAAACCGAACCTGCTGTATTATTTTGCTTCCAAGGAAGACCTGTATTTCACAGTATTGCGAAATATCCTGGAAATCTGGTTGCAGCCCTTGAAGGAACTGGATGAAAACGAATCGTCGGAACACGAGATCGGCGCCTATATTGACCAGAAGATAGAATTTTCCAGGTTGTACCCGATGGCATCCCGTGTGTTTGCAAATGAGATTGCCGCCGGCGCGCCGATCCTGAAACCGGTATTGGATACTTACTTACGCGATATCGTGAAGAAAAAAGCCCGCGTCATAAGAAAATGGGTTAAACGAGGGGAGATGGCAGATGTGGACCCATACCATTTAATTATGATGATCTGGGCTGTCACCCAACATTACTCCGACTTTGCCGTACAAGTTGACGCGCTGCTGGGCAAGTCACTGGATGAGCCCCGGTTTTATAATCAGACCAGAAAAAATATCAAAAAGATCATTATGACGGGCATATTGAAATAGTTTACAAATGGTTGTAGCTGATGAATCCGCCATTTCATTTTGATCCCTACTCGGCGGAGTTTGCACAGGACCCGTACCCTGTGTATGCGCGCCTGCGCCGGGAATGTCCGATGTATTACCATAGGAATTGGGACGCATGGCTGTTTTCCAGGTATGAGGACATAAAGACGCTGGTAATGGATGATCGCCTGGGCAGGACCATGGATCATGTGATGTCCCGTGACGAGATTGACGCGGACCGGGCGAGCCGGGATTGGGATGCGGCGCCCAATCACAGCCGTTATGTGAAGGTCTCGATCATTGACAGCGAGGGTGCGTTGCACGACCGCCTGAGAAAAGCGGTGTTCAGGATGTTCACGCCGGCGCGGGTGAACCGCTTGCGCGGGTTTATCCAGGAATTGGCAGACCGGCAGATTGATGCCCTGGAGGGAGTTCGGGAGTTCGATTTCATCGAAGACCTGGTTGCCCCGGCGCCCGGATTTATCATTGGAGAGATGCTGGGCGTGCCGGAGCGGGACCGCCCGCAACTGCGCGCCTGGTCGGAAGATATCGTGCAGTTTTTTGAGCCGGAACGGACGGTTGCGCACAGGGAGCTGGCGGAACGGGCGACAACGGAATTTGTCGCTTACCTGGGCGATTTGACCGCAACACGCCGGAAGCAACCGGGAGACGATTTGATCTCGGCGATGATCGCGTGGCGCGACGGGGACAGTCGTCTGGACCAGGTCGAATTGATTTCCACCGCGATGACGGTGCTGATGGCAGGGCATGGTTCGACCATCGACGCATTGGGTAACGGCATGTTGGCGTTGCTGCGGCATCCGCAACAGATGGCCGCGTTGCAAACAGATCCCGGGTTGATCCAGACAGCGGTCCAGGAGATGTTCCGTTTTGACGCGCCGTTGCCGTATTTTCACCGCTATGTGCTGGAAGATATGACGTATCGGGGCCATTCATTCTCAAAAGGCGCGAAGTTCGGCTTTCTTTACGCCGCGGCCAACCGCGATGAGGCCGGGTTTCCAGCGCCGGACAGGTTTGATATTCGCCGGGAACCGAACCGGCACCTGACATTCGGCGGTGGCGCCCATCACTGCCTGGGCAGTCACCTGGCGCGTTTGAATATGGCGGTCATCTTCAAAACCGTTTTGCGGCGCTTGCCCGGGTTGAAACTGGCCGCGGAGATGGATGCGTTGCAATGGAGGCCGGGCATCCAGAGTCGCGGCCTGACGCGGTTGCCGGTGAGGCTTTGATGCATGCAGAATGACCACTATCCAAGATGTACCCCGCCCAGAACCACTCCTGCACAAGCGGGAGTCCAATCATATAATGTGTGGACTAAAAGGCGATTCTTTACTGAAACTGGGCCTGGAGCATGTGCGGTTTCACCAGCAAACGCTCCAGTAGCTCAAAGAACAGTTCTACCAGGATAGCCAGGCAAGCGGCGGGTAGCGCCCCTTGGAGAATCAGGCCGGTATCATTCAGCGCGAGCCCGGTGACGATTGGCTCGCCCAAGCCGCCTGCGCCGATGAAAGCAGCCAGTGTCGCTGTGCCGATACTGATGACCGCGGCGGTGCGGATACCGGCAAGAATATTCGGCAAGGCCATCGGCGCCAATACGTGACGTAATTGCTCCCAGCGGGTCAAGCCTATGGCCGCGGCGACCTGCTTCAGCAATGGGTCAATGGTTGTCAGCGCGGTGACGGTATTGCGCAGTATCGGCAGCAGAGAATAGAGAAATAGCGCAACAATCGCGGGTTTCTCGCCAATCCCAAGCAACGGTATCATCAGCGCCAGCAGCGCGATGGAAGGTATCGTCTGCAGAAGTCCTGCGAGATAGACCGTGACATTTGCCAGCGAGCGTATGCGGAATACCGCGATACCCAAGGGCAGACCAACCAGGCAGCCTAATCCCAAGGCGATAGCCGTGAGTTTGAGATGAGTAATGGTATTGGCCAGGATGGTTGAGCGCAGCGCATCCTCAACCTTGGTCACGCCTAATCCCTGTTCCCGGATGAACCCGCTTGCAACCTCTGCGAAACTACGACCTTCGATAGTTGTCATCCCGTTCAACTGCTGCATTCGGTCGTTATCAAGCGCGCCGGCAAGCCGGCCGATTGCCTGCTTGGCCCGTTCCGGGAGGTCCGAGCGCGCGAGCGGCACCGCCAGATAGCGCGGAAAAAACCCGCGATCATCATCCAGAACGGCCAGATTGTAGCGGACCAGCTCCCCGTCGGTGGAATAAGCGTCGGTAATGTCGATGGAACCGTCGACCAGGGCCTGATAGGCCAGTCCGTGTTCAATGCCGGTCGGCTTTACCACCAGGTTATAGGTATCAGCCAGACCGGGCCAACCATCCTTCCGATTCAGAAATTCCAGGGAAAAGGCCAGCGCCAGTTCCGGGTGGCTCGCCAGCTCCGATATGCGTGTTATCCCTTTTGCCGCGGCCGCGCTTTGCCTCATCACCAGGGCATAGGTATTGTTGAACCCGAGGGCATCAAGCGCCCGCAAACCCTGTCCTGCGACTGCCGTGTTCAACTGCTCCAGGCTTGCATCCGGTTCGTCCAGCTTCAGGATGGCTTCCGCCAGGGTGCCGGTATATTCCACGTAGATGTCAATGGCCCCGTTCACCAGCGCCTGGTAACAGACCAGGGTTCCGCCCAGGCCGAATTTCCGTTCGACGGCAAAGCCTTCCAACTCCAGCAACTGCGCGACGATTTCTCCCAGCAGATAACCTTCATTGAAATTCTTGCTACCTACGACAATCCGCTCCTGTGCCTGAACCGGCGCCGCGCAGCTCAGATACAGGAGCAGGACAACGACGAGGTGGCGCCGGTCAGACATCATGCCTGCCCATGTCAGATAACAAGTGACTGACATAGTCATCTACCGGGTTGTTTCTGATCTGTTGCGGGCTACCCTGTTGGATAATCCGGCCCTGTTTGAGTATTACCATCCGCTCGGAAAGTCTTGCCGCCTCGCTGATATCATGGGTGACCAGTAGCACGGCACAGCCGCCGGCTTGCTTTAGTTGCAGCATTTCCTCGTATATGGCTTCGCGGGTAATGGCGTCCAACGCCGAGAAGGGTTCGTCCAGCAACAGCAGCGGCGGGTCCAACATCAGCGCCCGGCACAGTCCCACCCGTTGCGCCTGTCCTCCCGATAGGCTGTATGGGTAGCGCCCGGACAATTCGTCGCCCAACTTGAACAGCGCCAGCAGTTCGTTATAGCGTCGCGTTATCCGTTCTGCTGACCATCCTTCCAGTCTGGCGACCAGCGTAACGTTTTCCTGGACAGTGAGGTGAGGAAACAGGCCCGCCCCTTGCACCACATAACCCATCGCGCGGCGGATGCCAGGGAGGCGGTCATAATCAAGCGGTTGGCCGAGAATGCGCACTACGCCGGTATCCGGCCGGATCAACCCGTTGATGAGCTGTAACAACGTCGACTTGCCGCTCCCGCTCTCGCCGACAATTGCCGTCGTGCTGTTTGCCCTCAACGCCAGTGTCAGGTCGCGGATAACCGGTTTGTCAGCGTAGGACTTGACGACATCCTCAAATTCGACGGCAGGCAACAGCAGGGGAACGAGATCGCCTTCGACCAGGCTTTTCATGAGCTTGTTTCATTGGGAGTTGAAGCGCGCACCGGTCTTGTTCAGAAGCCGAGTTTTACGGCAATTCGATGAGCAGTATAATGCAGGCAGGTAGTTTATGCAGGAAAATTTTGTTCAGAATGCAGGTTTTCTCATATTCCGGCGCACATTAGTTGTATTGCCCTGCCGGCCACTACGGGCGAGTTGAGGGCGCCTGAGTCTTGAATATAAGCGTTAAGCTATGTACGCTATCGCAAGACGATAATCGGCGCTTCTGATTGTGTTATTCGATGGGGGAAATCAAGATGAGAACAATACCCGGGGAGTTTATTGCGGCATTACTGGCGAGCGCGCTACTGACAATATTCGGGTGCTCGAATGGCAACGAGCCTATTCACGAGAATGCGGTAGGCGAAGGTGAAGGCCAACTCGATATCGTAGCCTGGGCGGGCTATATCGAAAGAGGGGAAACCGATCCGAAATTCGACTGGGTGACAGCATTCGAGGAACAGACCGGTTGCATGGTCAAAGTCAAGACCGCCAATACCTCCGATGAAATGGTGGCTTTGATGAACGAGGGTGGTTTTGACCTGGTGACAGCCTCAGGCGACGCGTCCGTTCGTCTCATCGTCGGTGGTCGTGTCAGAGAGATAGATCCGGCGCTTATCCCGAGCTGGGACACAATCGATGACAGGCTGAAAAATGCTCCCTGGCATACAATCAACGGCAAGCATTATGGCGTTCCCTACATGTGGGGGCCAAATGTCCTGATGTATAACACCGAGGTTTTTTCGGAGCCACCCACCAGTTGGAACGTGGTATTCGAGGAGATGATACTTCCCGACGGAAAATCTAACAAAGGTCGTGTCCAGGCTTACGATGGCCCGATTCATATTGCCGATGCCGCCAATTACCTGATGTACCACAATCCGGAATTAGGTATTGAAAACCCTTACGAACTTAACCAGGATCAATACCAGGCGGCGCTTGACCTGCTCAGGCAACAGCGGAAACTGGTAGGGCGCTACTGGCATGACGCCTTTATCCAAATGGATGATTTTACTAATGAAGGCATAGTCGCGTCAGGCTCCTGGCCGTTTATGGTCAACATTCTGCAATCCAAAGGCTTTCCGGTTGCATCGACGATTCCGCAAGAATTATCAACCGGCTGGGCCGATACGACAATGATGCATGTGGAAGCGAAACATCCAAATTGCGCATATATGTGGATGGAACACTCCCTCACGTCAAACCTGATGAGTGACTTATCAGTCTGGTTCGGCGCCAACCCCAGCGTTCCCGAAGCCTGCGCGGATGGCCGCGGTATGCAGACGGCAGCAGGCTGTAAGAAGAACGGCATGGATAATTTTGACAAAATCAAATTCTGGACGACGCCAGTGACGGATTGCGCAACTCAGAATGAGTGTGTTCCGTATTACCGCTGGGTAAGCGATTATATCGGCGTTATCGGTGGTCGCTGATTGTGAGCTCAGGAATCGCTGATTAAGTCAGAGGTTCCTGCTTCGTTAACCGGATAGTAATGCAGCGCCATTCAAAGCCGATTGCTGAGGCACAGGCCGTTCTTGAAGCGCCAAACCAGGCGGTTCACCTAAATAAAATCTCTAAGTATTTTGGCGAGACGCGTGCGCTCGACGGCGTCGAGCTCGTCATCTATGAGGGCGAGTTTTTTGCGATGCTCGGTCCGTCAGGTTCTGGAAAAACCACTTGTCTACGGGTGATTGCGGGATTTGAGCAGCCTTCAGCCGGAGAAATCAGCATTTTTGAAGAAGAAGCTTCTGCGATACCGCCTTACAGGCGCAAAGTTAACACGGTGTTCCAGGACTATGCGCTTTTTCCCCACCTCAACGTTGAGGATAACGTGTCCTATGGCCTGAAGATCAAGGGCGTGAGCAAGGAGCAACAGCGCCAAGCTGCCGAACAAGCTTTAGCCCTGGTGCGCCTGCCAGGCTATGGTCATCGAAAACCGGGCCAGTTGTCAGGCGGGCAACGCCAGCGGGTTGCGCTTGCGCGCGCCCTGGTCAACAAACCAAAAGTGCTATTGCTCGACGAGCCGCTGGGCGCGCTCGATCTGAAACTGCGCGAGGAAATGCAGGAAGAGTTGAAGGAACTGCAGAGAAAACTCGGCATCACTTTTGTCTTTGTCACCCACGACCAGGGCGAAGCGCTTTCCATGGCCGATCGAATTGCTGTCTTCAATAAAGGAAAAATTGTCCAGGTCGGCGCTCCGCAAGAACTCTATCACCGGCCTGACAATGAATTTATCGCCAACTTTGTCGGTTCTTCAAATATCCTCCCCGCTGAGCTGGTAGCAAAGCTGGTGGGTCAACATTGTCCCGCAAGTCTGCGCCCGGAGGCGGTCAGATTGGTGAATGCCGGCGGCCACGCGGCAACTGTCACGGGCGCGAGTTTTCTCGGCGCGTCTGTTAAAGTATCGTTGCAGATGGGTGACTTGCGGTTGAATGCGCTGCTTGAAAATAGCGCCAGCCTGCCTCAAGTCGGCCAGCGCGTGCATATTGATTGGAAACGCAGCGATTTGCATCTGATGGAAAAGAGCAAGGATGAATAAATCATTTTCAGTTTATCGCGCCGGTGGAGGCTGGTTGAACCGGCTGGCCGATTTGCTCTGGCGTCGGCCAAAACTACTGTTGTCGCTGATGTTGTTGCCACCGCTGTTATGGTTGGGTGTGGTGTATATCGGTTCCATGTTCGCGTTGCTGGCGCAAAGTTTCTTTTCCATTGATGAGTTTTCCGGGCTGATCAGGCGCGAGTTCACGTTAAAGACCTACAGGGAACTCCTGGTTATTTCCAATCTGGATATTATCTTCCGCACGATTGCAATGGCGGCCTCAGTGACGTTTGCTGCGGTTATAGTTTCCTTTCCCATCGCATATTTCGCGGCACGATACGCGCGCGGCAAATGGAAAGCAGTATTTTACTTAGGTGTGATGCTGCCGTTTTGGTCAAGCTATCTCGTTAAAGTCTATGCCTGGAAGCTCATTCTGGCCAAAGAAGGCATTTTGACCTGGTTGTTTGAAAACCTGCGCCTGCTATGGTTGCTTGACGGCATGTTAGGCATTCCGGTTATCGGCGGCAACTCGCTGTCCGTCAGCTATATCGGCGCCTTTCTCGTTTTTCTGTATGTCTGGCTGCCTTACATGATCTTGCCTATGCAAGCGGCCATAGAGCGTGTGCCAGTGAGTTATCTGGAGGCATCGGCAGACCTGGGAGCGCCGCCCTGGCAAACCTTTAAGACAGTGCTTTTGCCGCTGGCCTTGCCTGGCGTGATTGCCGGGTCTATTTTCACCTTCTCGCTGACTCTTGGCGACTACATCATACCGCAGATCATCGGCTCATCCCGGCTGTTCATCGGCCAGGCTGTGTATGCGCACCAGGGCACCGCGGGGAATATCCCACTGGCTGCCGCGTTCACTGTCGTGCCGATTGTTGTGATGGGATTTTATCTCTGGATGGCGAAACGCAAGGGGGCGTTCGATGCGCTCTGATACGCACAAGAGAGCGCCGCTGATGTTAAAAGTCGCCGCCTGCTTGGGCATGCTGTTTTTGCACCTGCCCATACTGCTGATTTTTGCGTACGCGTTTACCACGGAAGACAAGACCTTTCAGTGGCCCTTGCCGGGTTTGACTCTCAAATGGTTCGCAGTAACCTGGAATCGGCCTGACGTTTGGGAAGCCTTGTATCTTTCGGTGCGGGTTGCGGCGGTGTCGACATTTCTGGCATTAATCCTGGGAACCTTGTGCGCTGCGGCGGTTGCGCGCGCCAGGTTCTTCGGCCGAGAAACCATTTCACTCCTGGTCATTTTGCCTATTGCGCTTCCCGGGATTATCACCGGCATTGCCTTACGCTCCGCGTTTAACATTGCAGATATACCATTTTCGTTTTGGACGATTATCCTTGGTCATGCCACTTTCTGTATAGTGATCGTTTACAACAACGCTGTCGCCAGGTTCAGACGCCTTTCAGGGTCATTGATAGAAGCCTCCATGGATCTTGGCGCGAACGGCTTTCAAACCTTTCTGTATGTAATTTTACCGAATATCTCAACCGCCTTGTTGGCGGGTGGCTTGCTGGCCTTTGCCCTGTCATTCGATGAGGTGATCGTCACTACGTTTACCGCGGGTCAGCAGGCGACATTGCCAATCTGGATGCTAGAAGAGCTGGTGCGTCCCCGGCAGCGCCCGGTAACCAATGTGGTCGCCATGGTTGTAGCGCTGGTTACCTTCTTCCCGATACTCGCCGCTTACTACCTGACGCGGGACCGCGATAAGGTCAACAGCGCGGGGAACCGGTATTTGCCAAAAGGATAGCCCGGATATGGCGGCAGTAGATGCTATGGACGCATCCAGCGCAGTTTGTAATAATGCGTAGTTGGGAGTAACTTTTACCATCTGATATTGATCATGTCCCCAACAACGTCAGGCAAGCTGTTGAAAATCCGGGTTAGCGTTTACCGGTTATTGGAAGCCGCATATTTATAGCCGAACATGAAAAACTATTCTTTCGATACCTTCCGTGGTGACCTTTTCGGAGGCATCACGTCCGCAGTGGTGGCGTTGCCGGTTGCGCTTGCATTTGGCGTTGCAACCGGGCTGGGCGCGGCAGCCGGGTTATATGGCGCAATAGGCGTGGGCTTTTTCGCCGCGGTGTTCGGCGGCACGCGCTCGCAGATTTCCGGCCCGACCGGTCCCATGACGATCGCGATGGCAGTGGTAATCACGACTCATGCATCGACTGTTAGCGAAGCCTTTGCCGTCGTCATATTGGGCGGGCTGTTGCAAATGCTGTTGGGCGTCCTCAGAATGGGTCGGTTCGTGGTCTATACGCCCTACGTGGTGATCTCAGGGTTTATGTCCGGGGTCGGGATCATCATCATGCTGATTCAGATCATGCCCTTCCTCGGAGCGCCCCCTGTGAGTGGCGGCCCGGTTGCGGTGCTGCGCGCGCTGCCTGATGGATTGGCGAATATGAATCCAAGCGCAGCAGCCCTTGGGACGCTTGCACTCGCCGTCGCGGTCTTGTGGCCCCGACGCCTGGCCAGGTACGTGCCGGGTTTGCTGATGGCGCTTGTCGCGGGAACGCTGCTCAGTGTGCTGTGGCTGCCTGATGTTTCCGTAATCGGTGAGGTGCCCACCGGATTGCCCTCGATACAAGCGCAATGGCCCGGCTTCGCGTTTCTGTTGGGCGCGCTCCAGCCGGCTCTGATACTTGCTTTGCTTGGTTCGGTGGACAGCCTGCTGACTTCACTGGTTGCAGATTCGCTGAGTGGAACCCGGCATAAACCGAATCGCGAACTCGTGGGGCAGGGCATTGGCAACATGGTTGCGGGACTGATCGGCGGTCTGCCCGGAGCCGGGGCTACCATGGGCACCGTCACCAACATTCGATCTGGCGGGTCGACACCGGTATCCGGAGCGATATACGCATTACTGGCGCTCATCCTGATGTTGGGGATGGGCGATCTCGTCCAACCGGTGCCACATGCTGTTCTCGCCGGGATCGTGATTAAAGTCGGCTGGGATATTATCGACTGGCCTCTTATCACCCGCATCCATCGTATTCCCAAGGCGAATCTTATCATCATGGCGCTGACCCTGGGCCTCACGGTCTTTGTCGACCTGGTAACGGCCGTGGCATTCGGATTGATTGCCGCAGGGATGGTGCATGCCCGGCAGTTGGAGAAGCTGGAACTGGATAGCGTGATCTCCGTTCCTATCCTGGATAAGGTGTTTTTCGCTAGTCACCCGGAGTCAGACGCAATGGACTTGTACTCCGCCCGGGTCGGGTACGTCCGTCTTAATGGCCACTTCACCGTTGCGTCTTCGCAGAATCTCTACAGCGTTATCGGGGAAGATCTGAAAGACCATGAAGTCGTGGTCTTCGACTTCAGCGAAGCCATGCACATCGACGACAGCGCCGCAATGACGATCAACCGCCTGATCATCAGCGCCGGAAAACAGGACACCCAATGCATCGTGATGGGTCTTTCCGGCTCGACAGCCAAAACACTGGAAGCGCTCGACATACTGCGCGATCTCCCGGAAACCCATGTAGTAAAGACAATGGACGAAGCGCGCAACCAGGCCTTGCGGCTATTGACGGAACGGGATAAACAAAAGACTTGATTGACAGCTTATAGCTCGCTCGCAATTGATCTAAGGAACCTCTGATTAAGTCAGAGGTTTCTACGATACAAGGATGTATCGTCAATATCAATGACTGTAAGGCATTGATATTGTGAGGAAAACAAAAATCGCATTTTTGTTTTCCGTACTCTGACAAGTCCAGGATGGACTTGTTCAGAGTTTCCCTAATTTTCAATTCCCGCCCGGAGGGCGACCTGTTTTACTGCTGGCTTCCCGTCCGCTGCTTACAGCATTGGAAATAGTCTTACTTCCTGCGTCTCTACTGGCGCCTGCTCCAATTCTTTTCGCATATCCTTGCTCTCTGGAATGGGTGAAAGATACTGTCCATTAAATGTCAGTTCTATTCCCTCCGGGTCGTCGAAGGGGTACGGGGTCAGGGCATAAGTTCCGGGTTCTAAGGGAGTAATGGTAACTTCCGCGTCCTGCTCGGCATCCATTGGCACATGGGTGAAGCGGGTTTCTTTGCGGAGGGCTTCGTGAGTGCAGTTGAAGTAGAGCGCCAGAGTGTCAAAGAATTGGAGTTGTTTATAATTCTGGAACAGGTGGCTTTCTTCGGTTAACTCTGCGGTATCGGGGTCCATTTTGAGTTGTTTCTTGAGACGTTCCTGGCGCTCAAGTTCGCCCTCCAGCATGGTATCAGCCAGAGCCCGGTTGTCGTCAGCCAGACTGTCCAGGAGTACTTTGTCGGACATGCCGTAACGGCCGTTGTACAGGCCCCAACTGTGCATGCTGGAGATGAGTTCGCAATAGGGGTGATGCGCGCCGTTCAAGTCCGGGGAGGCGCTGCTGGTCTTGACTATGAGGGGGAAAGGAGTTTGTACCAGATTGTAGGGCAGACCGGTTGAAGGGTCGTGTAACGCCTGGGCGTCAAGTTCCTGCCAACCCGCGTCGTGGTGTCTGATGACGCGCAGCATCAGCGCGCGGGGCTCTACCGGTTCGAACTGTTCATTGCCAAAATGTTCTGCAAAGCGAGCGGCAAACTCGGTGTGTTGATCCATAGTGATTATGAAGTGTTTTGCTCCTTCATGCGCGCTTTGTACTATCATGCAGGTTCTCCGGTTGGGCGTGTCGGGTTTGCGTGGCGGATGGCGGTGGTTTCGAGAGAGAGGTCGTGTTTCTCACAGGCAGACGAGACGGCTACGATCCCAGGTTGGCAGAGAGGAGTGAGGGCTAGCTTGGATTTTCCATCAATTCGGAGTGTTTTCACTGGGCAACAAAACCTCCGTCAACTGACAGCGCTGCGCCGACTACAAAACTTGCCTGGGAGGAGCAAAGCCAGACCACTGCATCTGCAATTTCTTCCGGGTCTCCCATCCTGCCGACCGGTTCGCGTGAGATGATTGTGTCGATAATGTCAGGCTGACCTGCAAGGATTTTATCCACCAGCGGAGTTTGCACCGGGCCAGGGCAGACGGCGTTGACGCGTACACCTGTTTGTGCATATTCCAGCGCGGCGGTTTTTGTCAGACCGATGACACCGTGCTTGCTGGCTGAGTAAGCAGGCATGCCGCCGGATCCTACCAGTCCGAAATTTGAGGCGTTATTGACGATAGCGCCGCCGCCTTGTTTCAGCATCTGCGTTATTTGATATTTCATACATAACCAGACGCCTTTGAGGTTTATCCCGATGATTCGATCCCAGTTTTCTTCGCTGCAATCCGCGGTTTGGCTGAGTTCGCCCTGGATGCCTGCATTATTGAATGCGCAATCGAGACTGCCGTAGGCGTTGACAGTAGCTGTTACCATGTTTTCTACTGCTTCGGGCTGTGATACGTTCGCGACAACGAACAGGGCTGTTCCCGCTTCCGCCTCAATCTGCGCAATGGTTTCGGCGCCAGCATTCGGATCGATGTCAGCGACGACGACATTGGCGCCGGCACGCGCGAAAGCGAGGGCAGCGGCGCGGCCTATTCCGGAGCCTGCGCCGGTGATAAGCGCGGTTTTGTCAGCGAATGTGCCGTTCATGGTACGCTTACTGATAGGTGATGAATCTGTCCGCTTCAACCATATTCAGCACGGCCGGATTCTTATACATTTCAACCAGGTTGCAGATCTCCACCAGCGACAAGGCCAGATTGCATAAACGCTGAGCCTCCTCGGGCATTTCGTCATAGTGGTATTGGTTGAGGTAGATGATAATTTCTTCCAGTCGCTTTGAGATGGCAGTATGGAACTCAGTGATCTCCTCCATTGAGGACTCCACGCGCTTAGCGATGCGTTCGCGTTCGGTTGGCAGCGACCAGTCCATGTAAGTCTCTAGCTCGTTGAACGGTTGGGGTAGCATGGCCATGGTCAAACCCCCGCCATTTCACGCTCGACAACGTTATGGAAATGCCGGATTGTAATCTCCTCATCCTGCATGATCATATGGGAACGAGCGCGGGAGGCCAACCCTTTCTGGATTTGTTCGTGCTGGAATGCGTCTTCCATCAATGTGTCACGCAAACGACCGATAGTCCATTCCTGGGCCAGCCGTTGGCCAACGTTTTCAGCCGGTGGGAAGTAATAGCGCATCTCCCAGATGCTGCGATCTACCGCGAGCGGCCAGAAATTATAGGTCATGAAAAAATCGCCGGACACTCCTTCAAACAGAAGGATGGCGGAATTGGGAAACAGCAGGTACCAGTCGAAATTGCTTATCCGGTTGTTCATGCGCACATTACTGGCTGCGCTATCCAACCGGTTGAGCAGCGCCTCCGTCGGCAGCGGCTTGTGGTTGGGATTGTACTCGCATGACCAGACGCTGTGGTAGTTGTACAGGTTCACATTCGAGAAACGGCAGAATCTGTCATTTTTCATTACAAACGCATCGCCAATGGTAAAGCGGTGCTGGAAGGGGAGGTGATACAGTTCATTCTGTGCGTCCAGCCCAGTCTTCCAGTTGGCGGCTTCTTCAACTTTATAGGTCTTGAGCAGGCGCATGTTCCCGAAACCGGCGCCATCGAGTTGGGTTCCCAGGCCGCCAAGGAACTCCCGCAATGTCTCAGCGGGTTCAGGCGCGAGATTGATAAAGATAAAACCTTCCCAGATGTCACAGTGAATCGATGTGAGGCCATACCGGCTTTTGTCGAGATTGAAAAAGTTGTCCTCATCTGGCACGAACGCCAGGTTTCCTTCCGGTGTGAACGCCCAACCGTGAAAGTTGCAGCCAAAACGCCCCGGACATTTGCCGCGATCGTTTGTAACGAGAGTATTGCCTCGGTGCGGACAGACATTGTGTAGCGCGCGAATCTTGTCGTCATTGCCGCGCACGACGAGGACGGATACGCTACAGACGGCCAGTTCACGCACAAAATAATCACCGGCTTCGGGGATTTCTTCCACGCGGCCGGCCATGATCCAGTGACGTCTGAAAATCAGCTCGCGCTCACGCTCGAAATACGCCGGGTTGATGCAGGGTTCTGTAGACACCGGTCCGGCGCCTTCATCGGGATATTTCTCCGACCATTGTTTGTCTATCATTCGGGTTTGCATACTATCTTCTCCTGGTTGATAAGCTGATACGGCAAAGATTTGCTCAGCCCGGATTTGCCGGCGCGTTCAAGCTGCTTGTGGCTGATTAATGTTGTTGATTAAGTCCATCACTTGTTGTGGTCCTATTGGCGTTATCTTCGGTACCAGGATGCCGTCGTAGTCTGACAAGGCATCCGCCAGCGCATTCGATAACGCAATGTGTATCGATAGCATTGCGGCTTCGCCGGCGCCTTTAAAACCACCTTCGGTATACGGCGATGGAGTCACCACATGCGCGCATTCAATGTCAGGCAGATTTCTTGCATTCGGGATCAGAAAATCCATGAACGATGAGTTTTTCAATTGTCCGTTTTCATCGTAATCCAACGATTCCAGCAGGCCCATGCCAATGCCTTGCGCCGCGCCGCCTCGCATCTGTCCGTCAACAATTTTCGGGTTGATCATGTTTCCGCAATCTTCGACCGCTACAATGCGTTTGATATCGATAATCCCGGTTTGCGGATCCAGCTCAATCTCTACCGCATGGGAACCGTTCGCATAGGCGGCCGGTGGGTCGTAGTGGCGTGTGGAACTCAGTGTCGGTTCCACCTCGTCTTCATCCGGTCGGGCGCTGCGGTCGAAATAGGTGATAAAGGCAATCTCAGCTACTGATCTACTGATGTCTCGGGAGCCTTTAACGAAAATTTCGCCGTCTTCGATGCTCAGGTCGGCCTCATTTGCTTCCATCACATGCGCGGCAATTTTCAATAACTTGTTGCGCACGTCTGTCGCCGCTCGAATTACTGACCCGCCACCGATCACTGCGCTGCGGCTGGCAAATGTGCCCATACCGTAGGATGATGTGGCGGTATCGCCGTCCAGCACGATGACATCTTCAAAAGGCACGCCCAGAGTATCCGCAGCGACTTGGGCAAGTGTCGTTTTCAGCCCCTGTCCGTGGCTGAACTGCCCGCTTTTTACTGTTACCTTTCCGCTTGGGTCCATTTCCACCGTCGCGGTGTCGTGCAAGGTCGCAGGAAAGCCGCTTTCCGCTGCAGAGCGGCTGCCCCAGTTGGTTTGCTCGACGAAAAACGACACGCCAATACCCTTGAGTTTTCCTGCCGCGGTCAGCCTGGGTTGTGTTTTTCTCTGCTCGTAATCGGATATCTCCAAACACTTATCCAGCACTTTGTGGTAGTCGCCGCTATCGTAGGTCTGGTTTGTCACCGTGGTATAGGGGAACTGGTCGACGGGGATGAAGTTTTTACGGTAAAGGTCGATGATATCCAGATTCAGCAGACGGGCCGCTTTGGTCATCACCATTTCACGCGCGTAGCTCCCTGAAGACCAGCCGACGCCGCGGTAGGCGCCGGTGTTCATTTTATTCGTCAGGCACACTACCGATTCAAATTTGATATTCGGCAGCGTGAACGCGCCGGGTGCGCTGGTGTTTGCAGGGACCGATTCAATCAAGCCCGACCAGGGGTATTGTGAGTACGCGCCCGAGTCGCCGATATTTTTGACCTTCATGCCAAGCATGGCGCCATCGCGCTTGAACGCAATGGACATATGAATCACGCATTGCTTCGCATGGGACGCGGCAAGCAGGTGTTCGCGGCGGTCTTCCACCCATTTTACCGGCTGTTTTATCTGTTGCGCGATCCAGGGCACAATGAATTCTTCCGGAAAGAAATGCGCTTTCTGTCCAAAGCCGCCGCCTACCGTCGGCGCAATCACCCGGATGATTTGTTCCGGGATGTCGAGATGCAGCGCAATAGATGTGCGCAAGAAATAAGGCATCTGTGTCGATGACCATACCGTCAGGGTATCATCCCAGTTCCAGGTGGCCACCACGCCTCGCGTTTCCATCGGCGCGGCGGTGGTGCGTCCGGTCATGATTTTTTCACTGACAATGAGGTCGGCATCCGTAAAAGCCTGATCCACATCGCCGTGGCTGTAATGGTCCGAGTAGTAGATGTTGCTGCCGAGATCCTCATGAAGCAACTGTGCGTCCGGTTGCATTGCCTCTTCAACGTTGGCGCAGACCGGCAGAGGTTCGTATTCGACTTCTATCAATTCGGCAATATCTTCGGCAATATAACGGCTGGGAGCGACCACTGCAGCGATGATCTCGCCTACGAAACGCGCTTTGCCGGTCGCGAAGAACGGTTGGCGCACTGGTTTGAGTTCGCCCCGTGTGCCTGGGATGAAAGTGTTAAAACCAGCGCTGAGTTGCTCAGCGGTGAATATCTGCAGGCAATGTGGGTGTTGTTGCGCCGATTCGAGCTTGATGTGTTTGATACGCGCGTGCGCATGAGTACTTCTGAGAAAGGCCACTTCCTGCATTCCCGGTATCCTGATATCGTCGACGTACTTTGCCTGTCCCATCAGGATCTGCGGGTCTTCGCTGCGTTTTCGGGAAACGCCGATGTGTTTTGTCACGCCGCTCAGAACGATTGGTTCTTTCATGTTCAGTCTCCTCGATTAAGACGGGTCGGTAGACAATGTTGTCGTGGCTGCCGCTACGACCGAATCCACGATCTCATGGTAGCCGGTGCAACGACACAAATTGCCCGACAGCGCTTCCCGAATTTCGGCGCGTGTAGGCGTCGGGTTTTCTTCCAAAAACGCTTTCATGGTCATCAATATCCCCGGCGTGCAGAACCCGCATTGCAAGCCATGGTTTTCCCAAAAGGCCTGTTGTAAGGCGTTCAGTTTGCCGTTCTCCGCCAAGGATTCCACTGTCTCAATGGCCTTGCCTTCGGCCTGTAGAGCGAACGTCAGACAGGAGCGCACCGGTAACCCGTCCATCAATATGGTGCATGAGCCACAGATTCCGTGTTCACATGCGACATGCGTGCCGCTGAGGGCAAGCTCATGTCGAATGAAGTCAGATAACAGGAGGCGTGGTTCTATTTCCCTGCTGTAAGAGACGCTGTTTACATTAAGCGTGATCGGTTTTTTCTGAATCATATTTTAATGCCCCAAGAGGTTTGCGCTGTGTTGGTGTGCAAGTTCAAGCATCGCGCCCAGCTCGGTTGAATGCGTCTTCAAGGGCGCGCGCAGTCAGCGCTTGCGCGGCATTGCGGCGGTATTCTTCAGTAACGTGCACATCGCTTTCCGGATCAATTGCCTCGCCTACATTTAGCGCCGCTTCTTGTAATAGTTCATGCGAGTGCGAGTTGCCTAATAAGATATTTTCTACTTCCTGGGCGCGCACCGGGGTTGCGGCAACGCCAAACAAGACAACTCTGGAATAACTGCACTTGTTATTGGCATCCAGGTTGATAATAGCGGCGCTACCGGCCAGCGCAAAATCTCCGGAACGGCGAGCGATTTCATGGAATCCCCATCCGCTGGTTGGCGGTGGCGCCTTGAACAGAATGGATGACAATATCTCATCAGCCTGCAACGATGTGGTCATATAAGTGATGAAAAAGTTTTCTGCCGGAGTTACCGTTTTATTCGCAGCGCTTTCAATGGTGAACTCTGCATCCAGTAACAACGACATCGCCGGCAATTCGGAAGCCGGGTCAGCATTGGCGATGCTGCCACCCACAGTGCCTTTGTTGCGAACCTGGATATGGGCAATATGCTTTAGTGCATGGGCCAGAACCGGTATTCGTCGGTGTAGCGCCGTATCTATTTCCGCAAATCGATGGGTCGTGGTCGCCTTCACTCTGATGCCGTCCGGCTCATCACTGATACGATTAGGCTCAGTTATGTTGCTGATATCGATCAATACCCGAGGTCTGGCCAACCTGAAATTCATCGCGGCGATGAGGCTTTGTCCACCGGCCAGAATCTTTGCGTCATCTCCACATCCCTTTAACAGCGCGCACGCGTGTTGTATATTTTCAGCTCTGTGATAATCAAATTCTGCTGGTTTCATATCACACTTCTCCCGCAGGTTGAATTTGCATTGTCTCGAAATTATGTCCCATCAAATTTAAGGAAACTCCGATTAAGTCAGAGCTTCCTGAACAGGCGCGCGCGTGTTTTTTCGGCTTTGTAACAGGCAAATTCTGCTGGTTTTATATCACGTTCCTGTCATCGTTTGCGGTGATGTCGGCACATAATGGTTTCCCATTTCATCGACCAGATCCTTGAAAAAAGTCTTGGCCATATGCTTTGATATTCCGGTTATCACTCTCCCGCCAATGCCGGCGATGGTCCCGCCCACATCCGCGTTGCAAGACCAGCGCATCAGGGCGCCGCTGGTGTTCGGTTCAAATCGGCAATCCACTTTCATATTCACATAGCCCGGTCTGCCAGAACCCTCACAATCCAGAATGTAATGGTACGGGTACTCGACTTCGGTCGAGCGAATCGTTCCTTCGTAGTCGCCTTTTATTGCCGCCACGCCGAGTGATAACGTTACCCGGTAGCTGCCGTCTTCCCCAGACGCGATGGCTTTGCAGCCGGGTATGACTTTGGCCAGGATTTCCAGATCATGTAACGCGTGCCATACTTGCGTGGCGTCATACGGGAAGTCCGTCTCACCTTCAAGTTTCAAGCTGTTTTTTCCTCAAAAGGTAAACTTCAACTCGGTGAACACCGAATCATTTCTTTGGAACTCGCCAAAGAATGAATCCAGGTTTCCGGAAATTACATTGATGCCCACACGCGCGCTTAAGCTGTGGTTGAAGTTGTAACCAATGAGGCCGCGCACCCAGGAAGCCCGCTGACGATGTCCGAATTCATGCAGGCCGAAGAGTTCCACGTGCAGCGTTTTACCTGGTAGGAAGTCATTAAACATAAACAAGGTAGCGACATAGCGCGTGCGGTCGCGCAATCCGTTAAAGCCATCCGATGCGCCGCCGATGATGTAACCGGTGTCGCCACAATAACGTTGCGCGGCACAGGCGATGGAGTCCAGGTGCGTAAATTGACCGGGTCCCGGATCGCGCAGTATCTCATCGCGCCAAAGTTGCGCGGAGACAAACCAGGGCGTCTTGAAGAAGCTGGTGGGGCCGATATACAGGTATTGGTCCAAACCAACCAGGGCAGTCACGCTATCTGCGGTGACTGTTTCCAGATCCGGCTCGTAAAAACGTTGCCCGAAATTATAAACGAGTTCGCCACGCAACACCGTGCCTTTGAACTGGCCGGGCAGAAATTCCAGGGCCTTGTCAAATGAGGCGCCCAGCAGTTCGTAGCGGTGGCGAGCAAAATCGATACCGCCGCCAATGGCGCGGGGGCCAGCAATGTCGAAGGCAAATCCGGCATTGATGCGATTGCCAAGGATATAAAATGGAATGTCTTCATTCAGGTAGCCGAAGTGGAAGGAATAAGTCATATCTGAGAACGGCCCCAAGCCATCGCCGGTGCGCGCCCGCCAGCGAACGAAGACTTCCGATTTATCGATGGCATCGCCTTCGTCCCAGGCATAGTTGTCGAAGAAATCCGGCTCGCCGAAAAGGTTCGCAGAGACGTTGATTACCTGGTCAGCAAAGTCCACCACAGCCAGGGTGTAGGGATGTTGCCCCTCTTCTTCCGCGCGAAAACCGGGGAAACGCGCCGGTGTGTAATCCCAGTTCCAGACTACTTGCAGTTCCTTGGAAATACCGCCCGGAAGCCAGTCCACCCTGGATAAATCGTACTTGATATTCAACATGTCCTGCGGAATCATGAAACGTTCCTGCTCGAATGTCAGCGGATTGCGGAAGTTGCGCGGGGTGATGACATCCAGCACAGTCACCCCATCAGAACGTCCCCAGGTCACTATCTGCCGCCCGGCCCGAATATGTAGCGGGTGATAGTTGATATCCAGGTAGGCTTCGCGCACCAGCGGGTCCCACTTGTCATGCAAGCCATCTTTGAAATTGGTCTCCCAGTTCTTGGCGATTGAGCCGTTTTTGTCTTCGATTTCAAACATGGCGTCATAGTACGCGCGCAGCTTTAACACCGGCGTGATGTTTCTGATGCCTTTATATACCATCTCCATGCTGAGCTCGGTGCGCAGCGCATTTACCGTATCGTAATTTGAGCGGTTGCTCGGTGTGCCGAGTTCAGATGGTCCGAGGAAAACGCCTGGGGCGACCGCGAGAGCGAACTCTCTGCCCTGGTCAGGTTTGCCGCCGATGCGAAAATCCCCCAACACGAACACCTCGCCGCTCACTTCGAGGTCGCCAAATTCATAGCGGGCGAAACTATCTCCCGACCAGCCCGACAGCGTGATGACAACAACCGTTAACAACGCGGTGAAATGATGTTGATTAGAATTAATCATGGTTGTTTCCTCCGATATAAGACTACAATTACCCATCACATTCAGATTATTTTCAGCAATCCGGGTTCATCATGCGCACTCCGCGCCAACAGGTTTGGATACGATCGCCTGCGCGCGATCGTTTTCCAGATGAAGCCCACGGGTCAGGAAACCGGGACGAAACAGGCTCCATACCACAGGGGCTGCAAAGAAACTGAGCAGGAACGTGGTAAGCAGTATCAGCGCCATGCTGAAACCGACATAACCGACATAAAGCGGAACGATGGATACCGCCAGACACCCGGTAAACAACGCGCTAAATGAAAAAATCAAAGGCTCTCGAACCAGTGTAAAACCATCAAACAGAGCCCGTTTGAAATTTCCGTCTTTCACGAATTCTTCACGAAAGCGATACAGGAGATACACTTCGGCATCAATGCCAACACCGCTTGCGATAGCCAACGCGGCGGTCACATTGGAATTGAATTCGATACCGATCAGGTGGATCAAAAACATCCATATTAGGATGCCAATCGCGAGTGGGAACATCAGCAGCAAGGGCGCGACGACAGAGCGCAGCATCAGCGCTGCAGCGATAAATGAAGCCAGAGCGCTCAACAATGTAGCCAGTACCATCCATTTTTTGATTGAGCGATTAAACGCGTCGGCAATGCCGACATTGCCGGCTGCCAGTTTCAATTCGACATTCAGTTCATCGGTGTCCCAGTTGGCCGCGACATACTCATTTGCCCGGTCCAGCAGTAAGGCCACAGTTTCCGGGCTGGTATCCCGCACAAACGCGATGATTGCCGTGTTCTGGTAGTCCGGGTCGACCACGAAATCAAACGCGCCCGGCAATCCTCCGGTGAGGAAGTAGATGGCTTCGTTAACTGCCATCTGCGCTCGCCCTTCGGTCGGAACCCTGAATGCCTCGTCACGATCTTCATTCAGGAAACGGTTCATGATCTTGATATAAAACGGCAGTCCGATCACTGCCGACACCTGTTCTGTCTGCCCCAGATAGCGGGAGAACTCATCCATTGCCACCAGCGCCTTCGGTGTTTTGACATCCCCGGGGTTTTTACCTTGGGCAAGAATTGCAAGGGTGTAAACGCCGCCGAACAAGCGGGTGATCTCCTGTTCCATCTCGTAAAGCTGATTCCCTTCCCAGGATCTGGTCAGATAGTTGTGCACAGCGTAGGTGTTGTTCTGGCCCGTGCTGATCTCTGATGCGAGAAAACGGCCGACTGCAGTGTCCTTGGCCACAGGTATCGACATCCAGACGCTGAGCGAGATAAGCAGCAACAACCCTGAGCCGCAGAGCACGGCCCATTGCGCGGAACGGTTGTAGATCAAGGGTCGCACTATCACCGCTGTGGTGCGATAGATAAAGCCGCGCTGTGTTCTGCGACCGGTTTGGGCGTAAATCATTGCTTCGCGCAGACTCGACGCAGGCATATAGGAAAGCAGCGCCACGAGAAATGTCGGCACGATGACAATGATCGCCAACAGCCCGAAGGCAGTGACCTGTCCCAGTACTCGGACATTGTCAAAAGGCACAAACGATAATACGACAAATGCCATCAGGTCGGTGCACAGCACAACGATCAGGGGACGGGTCATGTGGATCAGTGTTCGTTCCAACGCCGCCGACACCGGACGATCTTCGCTCAATTCATCGGTTAAAAGGCGCTTGATAAACAATACACTGTGCGATGCAGCAACTGCCAGTATGATGAAAGGCGCAATCAGCGCCGCCGATGAGGTCAGCACATCGCCTTCAAACAGACGCTGAAATGCAAACGCCCAGATTGAGGCCATCACACCTACTAAAAGTGGCGGAACAACGCCAACGACTGACCTGAAAGCAAAGATCAATACGATTGCAATGACAGCCACTACCAGCACGAACGCGCCCAGGATATAGGGCAGGCCATCACTGTTGACCCAGCCGATGAGAATGGGCGAACCGGCTGCGGTAACGACATGTGTCTCATCGTTTTCGGCGCCGATGATGTCCTGCACCGCCTTGTAAATGGCAATCGGGTCGGTAACCGGCAGGCTGAGACCCGCGCGCACATCCTGCAGCCCGGTTCTGAAGTCTGCTTGAATGATGACTGCAGACCAGTCTTTCGAGACTAAAGTTCCCTTCAGGGCAGCGTTATTCTCAATCCCGAAGCGCACTCGAGCAAGTTCTTGCGCGGTCTCCGGCGCGCGATTCGGGTTTTCAAAAAGAATGCTTGCGTCAAGCAGATCCGCAGTGCCTTTCAGGTAGCGCGAATTAATGGTGGAAAGCGAGCGCACCGCATAAGGAATGACGCCATGCACTTCCTGGAGCCGGTCGGTAATTCTCTTTACCTTCGCTAGTGTTTCTGCTTGCACAATGCTTGCGCCGTCTTTGCGCGAAATCATGATGGTTACCATGTTCGCGCCGCCAAACTTGCGTTGCAGGGTATCGTTGAGCGCGACAGAGGGGTCGTCTTCGGGTGGCCAGCGGTTCGGATCATCGTAAATCTTCAGGCCCAATGCAAAATACGCGGCGCCGGCTGTGACAACCAGTGTCGCGGCAAATAGCATGGCCCGATAGCGAACCAGGAAGGCAGACAGACGCTCCATATTATCCCCTCAGTCTCGGACGATAATCTATCGGCTATTCCCAGAACAGTATTTTACGAACCGGTTCCTTGCTGAGGTTGTCGAGACTCACGATGTCTCGAGGCATTCTGTCGTAGTTGATCCAGAACGTGTTCATGTACCAGTCCATACGAAAGCCGCTTTTCGGCTCATAAAAGTACTCCCCCGCCCAGATCATCTGCCAATCTTCGAGCTGGTCATTGGCATTTTGCAGACGCGGGTCAGAGGTTGCTACCGCGCGCCGATTAACCCGCTGGCGTATCAGTTCCCCCTTTGAATCGAATACCTCTTCATACCAACTGCTACCGGTCTTTATGCCGATGATACGACGCTGTTTGGCGTACCAGTACGACTCTGAGTGCGGGGTTATTTCCAAAATGTATGAGGGTTCGCAGACACCATCCAGTCCTACATTTATCTGTTCGCCCTTGGTCTCTGTGGTAAAGCCCATGGTTCCCTCAGCTTGACCGGCATACAGTGTATGGCCGACCACCTTGTAATCGATGTCGGGAAAGGGTTTCACCTGGGGAAAGTCTTCCCAACGTACGATAGTGCCGGGAATCACGTCTTGGCGCGCAGCCTGCGGCAGACGGCGCACGCGCCGTGCGGCCGGCGTGTAGAGGAATTCATCGTTGAACTTTTCGCCGTAGTAGATTGTTGTCGAAATGCCCAGCCCGCGAAAATCATTGGGCGCTACAAAGGTAAACATGTATTGCGCGCGCACCTTGTCGATCAGGCTTTTAGGCAGGCCATCCTGGTTTTGCCGGTAAGCTATCATCCATTCGAACAGGCGTTTGTCGCGCAAGGTGCCGTTCGGAGAAATGAGGTCAATAGTCCACTCGGTGATGTAATTATCGCCAAACTCATTAAAATAAAGCGCGGTATAGGAACGGTCATGGACTTCGCGTCCATCATGTTTGACGCGTTCGGCAACCGGTTTTTCCCAGGGGTAGGGCAGTCCCGGTTGGACCCAGCGGTCGTAAATTGCGGGGCCGATCGCCTTGTAGTCAACATTATGCCAAGGCTGTGGCTTCCAGTTGACAGTCTCATCGCCCCATTTGCAGGTGTAGGTTCCGGGTTCGGCGCCTGGCGCAATGGAATATTCCTTGTCCAGGATCATTTCTGCGCCGACCGACCCTGAGGAAATGAAAAATGACAGAGGCAACAGGATGGTTAAGAAGGTGGATACAACGCGGTTCATTGATTTCATGAGATAGCCTCCAGGATTAAAACAAAAAACTTCACCGGAATACCGGTTTGTTCACACGCCAGTCAACTATTGGGCCAGGCCCAACCGAATACTTCGCTGAGCATAGCCTATGGTTTGATTTACTCATAGAATCGTTTCTATTTTCTGTTCATTGTAACGTTTCTATTTATTATATGTTTCGATTTTGATTATAGCTTACATTCGAGAACAGTTTGGCGCGGCGCTGGATTCCCGCAGCACCAGTTCAACGGGATGAGGGCGTAGCAGTTCCGGCTTTTGCTGGCACTGGGTCATGGCAATAAGCAGTTTCGCTGCGCTCATACCCATTTCGTAAGCTGGCTGACGCACTGTGGTTAATCGGGGAGTCAGCAATTGCGCCGTGGGGATATCGTCAAAGCCGACTATACTCACCTCACCCGGCACGTGGATGCTATTCGACCTGCAGTACTCCAGCGCGCCGATGGCCATCAGATCATTAGCGCACAACAACGCGCTTGGACGCTGGTTTTTCGGCGAATTAAGGAACGATTCTGCCAACTGGTAGCCTGAATCCATCTGGTAATCGCCCTCCCGAATACCCATTTCATCGGGATTAATGCCACCCATCGCCAGCCCTTCACGGTAACCGGCAAGACGCTGTTCCGAGGTCCAGTGCGAGCCAGGTCCTGCGACACAGGCAAATCGTTTATGGCCCAGTTCCACCAGGTGGGAAGCTATCTCCCTCGCGCCGCGACGGCCGTCAGCAACTACGGTCGGCAGGTCCAGGCCGGGAAACCGCTCATCTACCAGGACCACCGGTCCGATTGACTGTAACTTGAGCAGAGACAGGGGCGATTCCTGGAAACCACTTTCATATATGACGCCATTCACCCGTTTGCTGCGCAGCAGTCGTTCATTTCCGAATTCCGCTTCTTCGGTGTTCTCAGCGCTACAGAGCACGACGAGCACATCATGCATTGCCGCGGCTTTTACGACCCCGCGGGCAAGCAGGCTGAAAAACTGGTTCACCAGGTCGGGGACGACCAGGCCGATTGTTGATGCCTGTTGCCGTTTCAGGTTACGGGCGGATTCGTTGGGAATATAATCCAAGGCCCGGATAGCATTCAAAACCCGTCTTCTGCGCGCCTCGCTTACCTGCCCTCTGTTGTTCAGCACGTAACTGACAGTGCTGACTGAGACTTGCGCTTGTTCAGCCACATCCTTCATCGTCGGGTTATGGTTTTGCTTCATATGTGGTCGGCGCTCCCGCCAGCGGCCCAGGACACGATGGAAGCCCAGAGCTCTGCATAATGGGGCCAGTTCATGAACTCATTTGGAGCCCAGTGCGGCGCCACATCGGATGCGAAGGCCACGCTTCGGCCACGGCCTGCCTTGCCTGCCACAAGCAGTGGGTCGTCACCGTATGCGGCAATCACGGTGGCGCCAGGTTTTGCCTTCAGCTTGTTATAGCCGAGCAGGATTGGCCAATCGGCAGGCGTTTTTCCCAACGCAGGATGATCCGGAGTTGGAAATGTCGCTTGCAATCCCTCAGGGACTTCCACTCTGTCGTCGTGGTTCAGCATGGTAACGGGAAGGACCGAAGCCAGGGGGCTGGACTGGTAACGCGCGCGACCATCTATACCCGAGAAAGACATGTAACCCCCGACCATAAGCAGACCGCCGCCCTCCCTGACATAATCTGCCAGCAAAACCAGGCGATTTGTAGTGCGTTCTGAGCGCAGGAAGGTTTCATCGCAGAGCAGGAAGGAATTGGAACCTATATCGCTCAAGATGACCACATCGAAGCTTGCGATATCCTGTTTTGCAACAGGAAAGCGTCCGGAGACTTCGTGCGCCCTAATGTAGGTGACACTAAAACCGGCATTTTCCAGAGCCGAAAGAAAAACACCGGCGCCTTCCTCGTATTCGGTTGTATGAAACTGGTCGAATCCTTTCATATGCACAGTATGTTTAACCCAGGATTCGCCAACTACCAATACACTGAGCGAAGAACTGGTCACTGAGTTCATGTCGAATAGGCCTCTACTGGTAATTCAATCTGATATTGTTTGCTGGCTTAAGTATTAATCAAAGCAGCCGGTCGGTTACGGATTCGGGCAGTTCCCGGGCTTCCGGGACCTGTGGGAGAGCGATCTCGCGCATATCCCAGCCTATCATCTTATCTGCAATTAATTCAAAGACCCGTTTGCCGGTAGCAGCGCGATATTTGAAATAGCTCTCGGCGTAGGGATGACCGACATAAAAGTATTTTTCAAATATCAGCGCATCGACCTGTTGCAACAGGTCGGGGTCGGTAACCTGCTTTATGGAGCCATGTATGCGCACGCCGTGAACGGTGGCATACTCGTCACCGGAATCGACCAGCGCCGTCAGAGCGCTACCTGCCTCGACATTGTCGGCGTGTCGTCCAGCCGCATCGACGGGCAGAAAAATCCGTTTTTCATGCACCACATAGTACAGTGGCGACATATGGATTGAACCGTCACTGTTTGTTGTGGCGATGCGTATATTTTGTTGCCGGGCAAGATAGGCCCAGCGTTTATCTCCGCGCAGGGGCAGGAATGTGCTGGCTGTAGGTTCCTGGCTCATTTTACTTTCCTCCGTTGCGCAGGGATTTGAGTTGTTCGCTGAATTCCGGCGCTTCAACAAGACCGTAGCGAGGCGATGGGCCGCTGGTCCAGAAAAACACGGTTTTCACGCCGGTTGCTTCTAACGTGTATTTATATCCTCCAGGCAAATAGATGTGCTCGCCGACACCCGCTTCAAGGTATATCACACGACCTGCAGCGTCTTCGACCTTCAGCCGGATTTTTCCCTCCAGACAATAGTGGGTTTCATCAAAATTGGTCTGGTCCCAGTGATAATCGTCATGGTCGGGTTCCTGGTAGCAATACCCGTGGCGAAAATGGCGCGCGTCGTCACGTTCCTGGGAGATAAAAATATTGGTGCCGATACCTTTCGCAAAAGGCAACCTGGGCATGGCATGGATTTCTTCCGGGTTGATGACGCGGGGGTATCTCATTGAGCCATCGTCATAGAGGCTGTAGTCAGTCATAATGGATTTCCTCCCTTTGCGGGTAAAAGAATCGTTTCTTGTCGTTTATATCCTAATCGGACGCAGTATTTCATCAAAGCAGAAATGTTGTTGCGGATAGCAACCGGATCCAATATATACACTAGACCAGGGAGGTATTTCCGTCAAGCGGAAATTTCTAATATTGAATTTGTGTCACAGTGAACAGCGGTATGGTTGACCAGCAAAATTAGAAACGTTACTATTTCCAAAAAAGCTTACCTAACATTGCAAGGGGATAGAAATGGGCTTTCATCACAACATTATCATTGACGTTGACAACTATAAACATTGTCATTATTCGCTCTATCCGCCCGGCACGGAATATGTATCGAGCTATATTGAATCCCGGGGGGGACTGCTTCCATCAACGATGTTTGTCGGCTTGCAGGCGTATTTGCGCGAATATCTTATGCGCCCTATCACCTTGGAAGATATCGACGAAGCAGAGTTTGTAGAACGTGAACAGGGCATGCATTTCAATCGTGATAACTGGCTGGGGATACTTAACGACCACGGCGGTTTTCTGCCGGTCGAGATTGAAGCAGTGCCTGAGGGCACGGTGTTGCCGCCGAAAAATGTGCTGGTACAGTTAATCAATACCGATCCGAAATATTACTGGGCAACCAGCTTTTTCGAAACGTCACTATTGCGTGCGGTCTGGTATCCCACCACAATCGGCAGTATCAGTTGGCTTAGCAAACAAATTATCCGGGATTCTCTGGAACATACTTCGGATAACCCGGGAGTTTTGCGCCATATGCTGCACGATTACGGCGCGCGCGGAGTGAGTTCGCAGCAGTCCGCCGCTCTGGGCGGTCTGGCCCATCTGGTCAATTTCAGCCAGAGTGATACCTTGCCCGGGATTATCGCCGCGAAACGCTACTACAACGCCGGCCATGTCTCAAATTCAGGTCCGAATTCCGAACATGCCGGCTTCTGCGCTTGGGGTAGGGAGCACGAAGCCGCGGCGCTCAGCAATATGCTGGATATGTATGCGGATAATGGAGTCGCGTTGCTGCTTACCGATACCTATGACCATGAGAACTGTGTTAAGAATATCATCGGCAAGGAGTTGAAAGAGAAAATTCAGAATTTTCCAGGATTGGTCGGCGTGCGACCCGACTCCGGCGATGTGGTGCAGGTCACTTCCGATACTACGGAGTGGCTCATGGAGGCGTTTGGCTACGAAGTCAATTCCAAAGGTTACAAGGTATTGCCTCCTTACCTCCGGGTGGTTCAGGGTGATGGGGTGAATTTCCCGGTTTTGCCGAAGATATTTATCGAACTGGAACGGCGCGGGTTTTCAGCCGAGAATGCAATCTATGGCATGGGTGGCGGATTGTTGCAACACTTTCATCGAGATACTATGAATTTCGGGCAGAAGGCCAGCGCGGTCTGTGTCAATGGAGAATGGCGGGATATTTACAAGGCTCCGACCGGTTCTGATTTTAAGGTGTCCAAGAAAGGTCGGTTGGCGCTCAAATTTGAAAACGGCACGTACACTACCGTGCCGCGGGATTCCATTCCTCCGGAAGAAAACGTGTTGATTCCGGTCTTCAGAAATGGAAAGTTGTTGAAGAAATGGGATTTCACTGAGTTGATTGAGCGTAGCGAACGCGAATACCCAGAGTCATACTATCAGGATATTGTCAGGCCACTGCGTGAAGCTCGCAAAGCCGATTAACCCGGCAATGATCTCCCGGGCTTGCCGGACTTAGCCCAAATACTCCTTGAGATCAGGGTATCAACCTGATGACCTGTTTGCATGTTTTTGATATGGATGGCACTTTGCTCAAGGGTTCTGCCTGTTGGGAAATCTCACGTTGCGTTGGTGTTTTGGATGAAACCCTGGCCATTGAAGAGGTTTGGGCAAAAGGCGAGATTAGCGACAATGACTTCTGGATAAGATGTCTTCCATTGTGGGACGGCTTGACCGATAAGGTTATAGACCATGCTTTTGCCAACAGCCCCTGGCTTGATGGTGTGGAGGCTGTTTTTGCTGATATTTGTGCGCGCAAAGAAAAAAGTGTCGTGATCTCACAGTCACCGTTGTTTTTTGTGGAGAGGCTGCAGCGGTGGGGGGTGGATTTTACCTACGGCGCGCGGGTGACCCCGGGAAATTCAGCGGGCGCAGACCAATTGGTGACCAGCAGAGATAAATTAGACATCGCGCGTCAATTACTGTCGGAGCTTCGTCTGAGTAGTGACAGTTGTATCGCCTATGGCGACTCCATGTCAGACTTTGACCTGTTCAGGTCTCTTCCCAATACCGTGGCAATTAACGCGAGAGAGAAAATTCGTGATCTGGCTCAAGTCTGTTATGACGGGTCGAACTTATGGAGTGGCTATTCCCTTGGACGAAAATTGCTTGAAAACCAGGCATCTGAAAATATTTCAATATGAATGACGCAGTGGCGACGACAATGGGCGCCGCGACTTCAGGCTGACTAAACGCCGGGCTGAATAGCAGTGTCGGTACGGCGGCATTGGGTGTTTGCCAGCAGTGTTTCATAAGTCGTTTTTTTGCTTTCGGGCAGATGAGCGGCCCTTAGTTCCAATACTTCCAATAATGAGCAGGCCTGCTCCGGTCTCGTTGAATTTGAACGGATGCGAGTTCTTTGCAGCATGCCTTCCCACCACATCTCCATAGATGGCGTCAACTTTTCGGTAATTACGCGCCAGGCCCTGTCTGCGGCAAAATGGTTTCCGCTCAGCTCGGCGCTGCGCGCCAGCAAACGCCAGGCATCGCCGGAATTCGGATGTTCACGGCTGAATGCCAACGCCTTGTTCAGGGCTGTTCTATGATCGCGTAGAGCAAGCAGGCTTTCAATGATGAGGCGATAAAGGCGACGATCCATATCGGGCAGCGTTGCGGCGGCAGGGTGAACAGTCAGCGCCAGACTCAATCGTTCTGATACGTCTGCACGCGTTGCGATCCATGGATATATCAACTCCCATGGGAGGGCGTGAGTATTCTTTCCTGCGAGCGTATTTAACCATTCCGTCAATCCTGACCAGTTACCCGAGCGGTCATATAATTGAAGCCGCGACCATGATACGGCTTGATGAACCATTATATCGGGATGTTGGTCGGCGTTGACAAGCGCTGAGCTCAGCAACCTGATCAGTTCGTCGGGATGCTCCGCAATCAACGCTTCTTGTTCTTCCGGTTCGAAATTTTTCAGATTCTCCAGGAATTCCAGAGAGTTGAGCAATTCTATAGGGTTTATGTCGATGAGCGCGCGCATCTGCAGTAGCGCCGCGATATTAAGCGGATTCTCCTGTTCTGTCTTGGGTAGCGCCTGGTATGCGTGCTTGCCTTGATGCGCCAACTCAAACGCGGTCTTCGTTTTGCCGGATGCGATCCTGGTGTTGAATTCACGGGCTATGATCTGAAATGTGGCGCGTTCCACTGCTCCATCGAACGCCTCTTTCGAACGGATTCGTCTGAGTATTTTCAGGGACGTATCCATATCTGTTGCGCTATGGGCCAGGTATAATCGGGCTTGCTCGGCTTCGGGATCATCAGGATTCTTGTCAATAAACTGCCGCGCGGCCTGCTGTAGAGTCTTGGAGTTGTTTTTTGTATCGTCTGTGTGCGCGCGCGCAACGTGAACAGTATAGAGTAACTTTACGGCCGCCTTGTCTACCTCAGCCGTCAATCCGTTCCTGCGCGTCAGACTTTCAAGGATACGCACAGCCGCCTGATAGTTCCCGGTCTTATAGGCCGCAAAAGCCCAATTATAGTAAGACCTGTCAAGATTGACCTCTTGCGGTGGAATGACCTCCTTAAAAAAGGCTTCATATTTCTGCAATGCCTTCTGGTAATCTTCATGGCGGAGTCTGAATTCAGCGGCAGCCAGGTTGTTCCAGGGCGCGATCTTCAGCGCAGCAATTTCAGGGGCATAGGCCATCATGTCATCAAGCAATTGCTGGTCCAAGTAGCCGGCTTGTATGAGAGCTTGAAGACGCTGAGCAATTCCATTTAAGGTTCTTCCTTCGTCGCGGCTCTGCTCAAGCATGGCAAACATTTCCATGCGCAGCATTTCGGCCTGCTTTGCATCGATATTCCTGCCGGAGACGCCGAGAGCCCCTAGACGCGCTTCCTGTAAGCGTATTTCCAGTGAAATCGCCCTGCTTATTGTCTCATCAGGTAACGCCAATAACGCCTCATCCAGTTTGGCGAATATCTGTTGCGCGCGCGCGGTATGGCCCTGCTCCATCTCGACACAACCGATACCCAGCCATCCTCCGTAAAATATACCTGGCCGGAACAACTGCAATGAAGCTGTCTGAAAACCGCCACGCGCGCGGGCAAGGAGAATATCCTTTTCCGACCGGGCGCTTCGGGCCATTTCCAGGTCTATCCATGCAGCCCAATAGATAAACGACGCTTCAGCAAAGCTCAGATCATCCCAGGCCTGAGAACGGTACAAACGTTCCAATGCGGCTTCGTTTTGTCCGGTCTGTTGCTCAGCGTCAGCCAGAAGCTGTTCGACGCGTGACTGCATCGCGCCAAGCAGGCCTCGGGTTAACTCGAGTTTTTCCGGTCCCGTACTTTGTTTGCGGGCCCGGTCAACCACTCGACCTGTCTCTTCAGCGATGCCGGCAACGCGAGAGGCATCTGACACCGTGTTCAGTTCACTGGATAAGACTTGCAGTCGCTCGAGCACATCTCTACTTTCCACGGTGATTGCGGGCGCGCTCGGCAGTAGCAGGACCAGGGCCATTCCCAGCGTTGCTGTAAGCATGATTTTGTTCATGGAATCATTACCAAAACGTCATATCAGGTCCAGCAATGCTTGCATCTCGGAGGCAAATTGATCCCCCATGATCAGCTTTATCAGGCGTTTGGTCAGTCTGATTTCTCCGTCCAGCGTTGCAGCATCGCCATGTCCAGCTTCGCTGATCATCAGGAATTCAGGCATCGGCGCATTACGATACAAGTGTCGCGGGACTGAGCGGCCTATCCTTGCTTCCAACAGTTGCGGGTTGGCCTGTTCGCTGACATCAAGGGTAGAAACGGTACCGCCTGAATGACTGAACTGCTCTACCATTTGCACAACTTGATCCAGCTTTTCCTGCCGGACAGGCGCATCGCCCACCAGTATAATCAGCCTGCGCGCGCCAATACGCCAACCTGAGAGACTGATAGCATCGGCCAAACCGCTATCGATTGCCTCAAACCAGTCGCCGCCACCCTCTGCGCTGAGTTCAGACAGGAAAAGCCGGAGTTTTACCGAGCTATAGGTCAGCGTTTGCGTGCGAGAGATAAACTCAGGGTCATCGAGGTCACGATAAGCGACGAAGCCGAAGCGAGCTATTGGCACCAGCGAGCGCACGAGCCGGATTATATCTTCAATGCGTTGCTTTACTTCATCGATTACCCAGTCCATAGAGCCTGTGGCGTCGACGCAGAAAACCACATCCAGGCCGGCCTCGCGTAGGCCGGCAATGAAGGGGACGAAACGAGCCTTTCCGTCTCCCAGACCGTGACCCATGCCGATTTTGTAACCGCCCCGGCCGCTGCTGTTTCCGATTGAAACCAACGCGATATCTTGGGGGATATCGATACCTTGAAAACCTTGCCCCTGCGCTCTGAGTGAAATAAGAGAAGCAGGCGGGGGAGGCAGCGCGGCCTTAGGCGTAATCAATATCTCAGGCGGATCGAAATCCAGTTCCTGTTCAAATTCAAGTTGTTGTTCCGTGATAGCCGGTTGTTCAAGCTCCAGTTCAGGTTCCTGTTGAATCAGGATCTCCACTTGTTCAGGCGCGATCCGCAAGGGTTGTGCGAGCCTGCCGCCTGCATGCCATAGCGCTAATGTGTGTACAAGCAATGAGAACAGCAGCAGGGACAGCCAGATAACAGAGCGCTTGACAGAAGCAGGCATTCAGCAACCTCTGATTAAGTCAGGTAGTCTTACGGTACATGGATGCGCGCGCCCTGACAAGCCAGCGCTTGTCAGGGCGCGCTAACTCCGGGCCGGGTAACCAGAACAAACCTGTATATACCTGCTTTTGACGCCGCGTTCATCAAGTCAGAAATGATCAGCGCATTCGCCTTGGCATCTGCATGAATCCTGAGTTTTTCATATCTCAGTTCCCGGGCAAGCGTCGTTGTTAATTCGGCGAGGTCGATAGAGCGAGCCTGAAACCATAGCTTGCCGTCATGGGCCACGTATACCACAGGGACATTCAGATTTGTTTCAGAATTCCGGGTCGATACCGGGAGGCTGATGTCAAAGTCGGGTTCCAGACTTCCCGCAACCATGAAATAGAGCAACAAAAGGAATATGACATTTATCATGGGAACCACATTTTCTTCCCGGTTTCTGTTGTCTTTTGGTTTGTGACGATACAGAATTCGGGACGGTCTGTGTCTTTTTTGCGCCAAAGGGAAGGCTCTATATCAGTCGAAATTTCGGGCAGTGGTCATTGAAATATTGGAAATGCCGTGCCGGTTGAACAAGTCCATCACATCTACTGCGCGCTGCAACGTTACCGCCGGATCGAGACCGAGGTTAACGCGTGCATCGCCGGGAGCAGCGAGACCTGCCGCATAATGCGACAAACTGTCGATATCAGTAGCGGATCCGTTTAGCCAGATCGCGCCGTTATCGTGTAATTCAATGAAAATCAGGTTCATATCGTTAGCGGCGCCGGCAACGCCGGCTGCTTTGCTGAATTCCATTGTGTGTGGGCGGAGAAAGTTGGTTTGCAGCATGAAAAATACCAATAGAATGAAAACACAGTCTATCAGCGGAGTCAGCGACAAACGTCTGTTGCGCCGCCTGGGTTTTATTTCATGGAAGGTTCTGGCTGCCATGTTTATGATTTTCTTTTGAGAAATCCGGTTCAGGAAAGAGCCGGTAGTGTCAGAGCCCGGCTGAATACATCATTGACCAGATTGGTAAGCGCTTCCAACTTTGCCTCAAGCAACGCGTGCAGAATGGCAAAACATATCGCCACGGACAGCCCCACCGCCGTTGTCAATAATGCCTCCCAGATGCCGCCGGCTAAAGCGGTCGACTCCGCGACGGAACCGGCGTTGGAGGCCAGGCCCTGGAAGGCATCGATCATGCCGAGGACAGTGCCCAGCAGTCCAAGCACAGGCGCAAGCGTGTAGATCAACTCGAGTAGCCGGAGGTTTTTTGCATACTCACGCAGAAATTCAGAGCAGCGGCGCAGGCTTTCATCGTACAGGTAATCGCTGTCTGTCGTGGTATGCTGTTCCAGAACAAATTTCAGATCGCCGGCAATGGTCAGCGGCGACTTGTCAAAAATATCCAGCGCGCGTTCTGTTTTGCCTTTGTGCCACTGTTCTACTGCCTGGTAGAGACGCTGTAATGTGGATTCGCTGGCCTTTGAAAACTGCAGAAATTTATGTAGGGCCAACGCCAGTCCAAGCGCCGAGGTTACGAGTAAAATGACAACAATCGGTCCCCCAAGCGTCAATAGTGTCAGGATGTCTTCAATAATTTCCGACAATGGCTTGTGCTCGCTGATGGTCTAAAATCTGTTGCTGACACAGCGTAGTCAAGAACGATTCAATCTAACGCAGTGGTTTTCCCACTCGTTCTATGAACATGCTGATGAAGCGCGGCCAATCGAGATCATACTGGACTTCCATCTGCTTTGCGCCCTCTGCGCCAGGCCATAACCTGCGTCCGCCTACCGAGACTCCGTAGTTGATGCCATGCCGGATGTCAACGTCAACGAACAAGCGTTCTCTGCTCACGAGCGTTGGGTCGATAACACTAGCCATCGCGATTTGATCATACATGAAATCAATACGGTTCGGTTGTTCTGAAAAATGTTTCCCCAGGGTGTCTTTTAAAAGCCGGGTCAGCGGGGTGTCAGTTGCCACCAGTTTGTCATACCAGACCTTGGTTAACTTACTCTTCCTGGAAACATTCAGCGGTGACAGTTCAATCGGGATGCCTGAGCGGAGAGTGATATACGCAGCTTCGGGATCCACCCAGAAATTAAATTCCGCATTAGGAGTCAAATTCCCGCCTCCATCAGGGAGTATCGCAACCGCGCCACCCATGATGACCATGCGTTTTACGTTTTTTGCAACGTCAGAGTGTGCCCGAATAGCCTGTGCGACATTGGTCAGCGGCCCGATCGCTACGAGTGTTATCTCTCCGGGGTTTGCCAGTATCGTATTAACAATAAAAGAGACCGCGCTGTCCGTTTCTGCTGTTTTCACTGCGTAACCGCCAGGTGGGACGGGTGGGGTCTCGTTTGAATACCAGTTGCCGTATTCATGCACTGCAAAATCACTCTTTTCGTGTACAAGCGGCATGTCAGCGCCCCGATAGACCGGAATATTGGTTTGTTCCGCAATTTCGAGCATGCGCAATACGTCGGATGTGGCGCGTTCCACGCTATCATTGCCGGCCACTGTGGTTATGCCCAGTATTTCAATTTCCGGAGACTGTAATGCCAGCATCAACGCCATGCTGTCATCCTGGGGCGGCATCACAAAATCCGTGTCAAAAATAATCCTGGTTCGTTCAGCGCCCAGCAGATTGCCCGCGGACGCCAATACAAGCGCTACAGCAGTGAAAAGATACAATAACATTTTACCCATCAGACGAACCTCATATCCGCACAGCAAACCAGACAACAGGCTTAATGAACCTCTGAACAAGTCCAGAGCCTGTCCTCTGCCTGATGCAGGAACAGAATGGACTTATTGCAAGCTTCCATAATATAATTCCTTGAAAGAGTACTAGTTGCATACCGGTTATTCAACCACCATATCTTATATGCGCGACATCCTGAAATCTTCGACAGTTCTTCTATGCCTGTCGGTCGCAATATCCTGCGGCAAATCAGAACAGACCGATCAGGTCTCTGCCCGTGGGGAAGCAGGAGTTCAGCGCCCGCTGGTTGCCCTGATCATGAAATCTCTCGCCAATGAATTTTTCGTGACCATGGCGGATGGCGCCCGGGAACACCAGGAATTGAATGCGGAGCGATACGACCTGATCATCAATGGGATAAAGAATGAAGTGGATCTCGCGCAGCAGGTTGCCCTGATCGATCAGATGATAGCCTCCGAGGTCGACGCAATTGTCATTTCCCCGGCAGACTCCAAGGCCGTTGTTCCCGCGCTGGCGCGCGCCCATGCCGCCGGCATTACGATTATCAACATAGACAACAGGCTGGAGCAGGCAATACTCGATGAATTTGAACTGCGCATTCCATTTGTGGGCCCGGATAACTTTAAGGGCGCGCAAATGGTGGGTGAACACCTGGCGTCTACGCTCTCTCCAGGGTCTCAAGTCGCGATACTCGAAGGCGTGCCGACGGCGTTTAATTCGCAGCAGCGCAGCGCGGGGTTTCGCAAGGCCATGGTAGACTCGGGTATGAATATCGTTGCTCAACAAAGCGCGCAATGGGACCAGACTTTGGCAGTGACTGTCAGCGCTGCCATCCTGGTGCAGTTCCCGGAATTGGCGGCGATTTTATGTTCCAACGATAACATGGCCCTGGGCGCGGCCGCGGCTGTTGCCCAGGTTGGCAAGGACAAGCAGGTGAAGATCGTCGGTTTTGATAATATTTCCGCGCTGCATAGCCTCATCAGGGAAGGGCGCGTGCTTGCAACCATCGATCAGCATGCGGACTTGTTGGCTGTGTATGGCATCGAATACGCGCTGGACGCGCTCTCTTCGGATTTGCCGTTGCAGGACAAACAAACCCCGATAGACCTGATTACCCGAACTTCCATCGAGTAACCGGCAGATGGCGACGGCTCGTTTAAGTATACAAAACCTTAACAAGTCGTATTCAGCGCCGGTCCTGACAGATGTCAGCCTGACCGTGGAGCGCGGTGAGATACATGCAATTGTCGGCGAGAACGGCGCCGGCAAAACCACGCTCGGCGGCATTCTGGCCGGTTTTACCGCCAGGGACAGCGGCAGGATAATGCTCGATGGCGCTGACTACCGGCCAGCCAATCCAAAACAGGCTTATTTTGCCGGGATTTCCTGCGCGACTCAGGAATTGAGTTTGATTGATTCACTCAGTGTTGCTGAGAATATTGCGATACGAAACCTGCCCCGCAGCTACTCCTTCATAACAAAGCGGGAACTGCAACGCCGCGCCGAATCATTGCTTGCTACTGTCGGGCTTGCCTGGCTGGACGCGGACGCGCAGCTTGCGACCCTGAGTCTTGCTGAACGCCAACTGGTTGAATTGGCAAAGTCTCTTGCCATGGATTGCAAGGCGCTGATCCTGGATGAGCCGACCGCGGCGCTGACCTCCGAGCAAGCTGCCCATGTGCATGAAATCATTACACAACTGGCACAATCCGGCGTCTCGGTAATATATATCAGCCACCGGCTGAAAGATGTGCTTGAAGTATCTGATACCGTCACCATCCTCAGGGATGGCCGGGTTGTGACCAGCGCGCCGGCAGCCACCTTGAGCGTGGCGCGCCTGGTGCAGTACATGAGTGGGAACGTGCGCTCCGAACATCAACACAGACTGCCCGTTGCCGGCCGGACGGCAATACCAGCGCTGGATGCGCATCAGATTACCACTGAAGAACTTCCCGATGAGATAAGCTTCAGATGTGATATGGGAGAAATCATCGGCATTGCGGGTTTGTCCGGTTCGGGACGCAGTGAATTACTGAATGCATTATTCGGTTTGAGTCCGTTAACAGGCGGACGTATCAGTCGGTATGCCGACACAGAAGCAATCAATATCGATAACCCGGGGACAGCAAAAAGAGCAGGGATGGCATACCTGGGAGAGGATCGGCAGTCCATGGGCTTGTATTCGGGCCATTCAATTCTAATGAATATGATGATTCCCGGCAAGTCGAGTGGATTTACCCCGCTGAAGAAGAAAAGCGAAGCCGGCGCCGGCGCGGAACTGGTGAAAACGCTTGGCATAAAATGCAATGGCCTGGACCAGGATATAGACCAGCTTAGCGGGGGCAATCAGCAGAAAATCCTGCTCGCCAGGTGGTTGCATTGCAAGGCAGACGTTTTTCTGTTGGATGAGCCTACGCGAGGGATCGATGTAGGCGCCCGGAACATGATCTATAATCTGCTGTCATCCCTGCGCAATGCGCGCAAGACCATTTTGATCGCCTCAAGTGAAATAGAGGAGTTGATGGCGTTGTGTGATCGCATCCTGGTCATGTCTAACAGGAAGCTGGCGCATGAATTTGTCGCAGGCGACTGGTCGGAAGCGGGCATTTTGGCTGCCTGCTTCAGCGAGTACGTGACGCAGACTAACGGGGGCATGCACCAGGCGACCATCTGAAGCCGCTGGCTGATACAACAAAATCTCGGGCCGGCATGGGACCGCGGGCATCCCGCCTGCCTACGGGCGGCACGCTCGCGGTCCCAGAGTGGGCTTGCCGCCATCCCTTTCCGGTACAGCGATTGCGAGTTAAGAACCTCTGATTAGGTCTCACAGCTTCCTTAACTTTATGAACATGAAAACAACATTGTCTTTCCTCAAGCGAACTGGCGCTACATCAGGGTTAGCCAGGGAGCGCTTTATTTTTGCTTCCCTGCTGTTGTTAATTGTCTTTTTTAGTCTGGCTGCGGATAATTTCTTTAGCTTAGTCACACTCAGGACCATTCTGAACCAGTTGCCGGCGTTGACGATTGTGACAGTTGGCATGACGCTTGTTCTAATCGTGGGCGGCATTGACTTGTCCGTCGGGTCGGTGCTTGGACTCAGCGCCACAGTTGTCGGTATGGCGATGATCGGCTGGGGCCTTCCGGTCTCAAGCGCGTGCCTGTTGGGGATAGGCGCCGGGATACTGTGTGGGGTAATGAACGGTTTCCTGGTGTCGTACCTGGCATTGCCCGCTTTTATCGTGACCTTGGGGATGCTGGAAATGGCCCGCGGCCTGGCTTACATGACGACCAACTCTCAGACAATGTATATCGGCGCTGCGATTCAGGAACTGGCGCTGCCCGCGTCAGGGAGCGCTGTTTCCCTGGCATTGATTGTCGCTTTATTGACAGTTGTGCTTGCCCATCTGATGTTGACTAAAACAGCGCCGGGACGGTATGTAATTGCTGTGGGCGCCAACGCCCGCGCGGCGCGGATGTCGGGCATCGATACCAGGTTGTATCGTTTCCTTATGCTTGTTCTGTCGGGCGCCTTGGCAGGTCTTGCAGGCGTGTTCAATGTTGCTTATCTGGGCGCGGCTGACCCGAATGCAGGTTCCGGCATGGAGTTAGCGGCAATTGCCGCGGCCGTCATTGGCGGCACGAGTTTAATGGGAGGTAGGGGCACGATCCTGGGCGCATTTGCAGGAGTCCTGATCATTGCGATCCTGCAAAACGGACTGGCTCAACTGGGCGTTTCCGAGCCGGCAAAGCGCCTGATAACAGGGAGTGTGATTATTATTGCCGTCTTTCTCGACAGTTGGCGTAACCGCAAGGGCGCGGCGCCATAAAAAGACTCAATTCAGGCCGGGTTAGTCATTACACACTGTCCGTTTCGCGTCTTTGCGGAGGTTTCATTCGGGCAACAATTACGATCAGCGCCAGCAGCAGCGCCGCGTTCAGTTGGAATACGATGGAGAAGCCACTCGCCTTGCCGGCTATATAACCGGCGAGGACGGGGCCGATCATGGCCACGGTGGTGAGGAAATTCATCGTGCCGAGCAATTCAGGATTGTCCTTCTCTCCGAAATAATTCAGCAGTAACAACGCGGTGGCGAGGAAACACATGCCGAAGCCGAAACCTTCGCCGACGGCAAATATCGCCAGCACGATCGGGTTGTCCGCGACAGAGAGGGCCAGCATGCCGATCAGCTCTCCGATCAGCGCGGCTACCAGCAGCCATTTCGGGTCTATCCGGGTTGCGAGCATGCCACCTAAGGCGCGGGACAACGCGTTGACTGCCCCGGCCGCGCTCAATGCCAGTGTGGCCAGCGCAGTGGATACGCCAAGCATCCCCAGGTGCGTAAACGCCCAGCTATTCATGGTCAAGGTGCAGAACAGGGTCAGGGTCAACGCGGCAACGATAATGTAATACTGGGGCGTGCGCAGCGCGTCCCGGTAGCGCCAGTCAGCCTTTGTTTTGAATACTTTATCCGAGCTTGCCTCTTCATCGGCGGCGTCTGCACTGTGATCTTCCTGGGTACGCCGGGTGAGAAACGCGCCGGCGAGCAGCATCAGTATCAGCATGGCCGCAGTCATCGACCACCAGTGCATCCGCCAGGAATCCGTGAGGCCGATAATTGAGGTGACCAGTGGCGGTCCTGCGACCGCGCCCAGTCCGCCCAAGGTCATGTACAGGCCAATAGCGAATGAGCGCCGATCAGGTAGCCAGTCATTGATCAAATGGATGCCGGGCACCGTCGCACACAGCGCAAACCCCACTCCCAGCAGACCGGCTCCGGTCCAGTATCGGTACAGGCCGGTCCCTGCGGCAATCAGGACAAATCCGCATACCATGACCAGCGATCCGATAACATAAGTCGCCTTGATCCCGATGCGCCGGATGGTCCAGGCAGGCAGGGCGCCGGCCAGGCCCACCATCAGTGCCAGCAGAGAAAAACCCGTGCCTGCCTCGGACCAGGACCAGGAATACTCTTCGATCATGTAAGGCAGCGCCACACCCAGGGAACTGAAGGTGGCTGCGGTGATGAAGAAGAAGTACAGGCTGGCGATGGCGAACAGCCACCAGCGTTTGAACCCTGATATTCCTGTCATGCGTCAAGAAACCTCATTGGTTCCCACGCAGGGTTGCGCGCGCTCACAAATCCAGTACTCTTTAACCTTGACTTAAGCGGGATTTATCTAGAAAGCTCAGTTTAAGTCACACGTTCAACTGTTTCTTCTTCCTCAATCTCGATAGTCAGTTCGTCGTCCGCTGCGGAAACGCTGACCTCGCCACCGTGCAGCAGTTTACCGAACAGCAGCTCTTCCGCCAGTGGTTTCTTGATCTTTTCCTGGATGAGACGCGCCATGGGCCGCGCGCCCATCACTTTGTCGTAGCCATGTTTGCCGAGCCACGAGCGAGCGGCTTCATCCACATCGATGATGACTTTCTTGTCATCGAGTTGAGCCTGTAGCTCCACCAGAAATTTATCTACTACGTTCAGAATAGTCTTGTGGTCCAACGCGTTGAATTCAATGATGGCGCTCAGGCGATTCCGGAATTCCGGACTGAATATCCTGTTGATGACTTCCATAGCATCTGAAGCGTGATCCTGTTGGGTAAAACCGACCGATGACCGGCTGATACGGTCGGCCCCGGCGTTAGTGGTCATGATGATGATCACGTTGCGAAAATCGGCATGGCGGCCATTGGTGTCGGTAAGAGTTCCATGATCCATCACCTGTAACATGAGGTTGAAAACATCGGGATGGGCCTTCTCCATCTCGTCCAGTAACAGCACGCAATGAGGGTGTTTGTTGACTTCATCGGTCAGCAAGCCGCCCTGATCGAAACCCACATAGCCCGGCGGCGCGCCGATCAACCGGGACACTGTATGTCGCTCCATGTATTCGGACATATCGAAGCGGATCAGGTTAATGCCCATGGCATTGGCCAACTGTTTGCTGATTTCCGTCTTTCCGACACCGGTAGGCCCCGCCAGCAAGAACGCGCCGATAGGCTGTTCAGGGTTACCCAGGCCGGAACGCGCCATCTTGATGGCCGTGGCAAGACTTTCTACCGCCTTGTCCTGGCCGAATACAACCATCTTCAGGTTGCGCTCAAGGTTCTGCATAATATCCCGGTGTGATGTGGTGACCGTTTTCGGCGGGATGCGGGCGATCTTGGCCACAATGTTTTCTATATCCTGAACCCCGATGGTCTTTTTGCGCCGTGAAGGCGGCAAAAGGCGTTGCGATGCGCCGGCCTCGTCGATGACATCAATAGCCTTGTCCGGAAGATGTCGGTCGGTGATATAGCGCGCCGAGAGTTCCGTAGCGCAACGCAAAGACTGGTTGGTGTAGCGTAGCTGGTGGTGTTCTTCAAAACGGGACTTCAGGCCCTGCAATATTTTCACTGTTTCGTCGACGGAAGGTTCGCTTACATCGATTTTCTGGAACCGCCGGGCCAGGGCGCGATCTTTCTCGAAGATGCCGCGAAATTCCTGGTAGGTAGTGGAGCCGATGCATTTTATATCGCCTGAGGCCAGAACCGGCTTGATGATGTTGGAAGCGTCCATGACACCTCCCGAGGCGGCGCCGGCGCCGATAATGGTGTGGATCTCGTCGATAAACAGGATCGCTCCCGGCTGATTCATAAGTTCCGTAATGACTCCCTTGAGCCGCTTTTCGAAATCTCCGCGATATTTTGTTCCCGCCAGCAAAGCGCCCATGTCCAGGGAATAAATTGCGCAGTCCTGCAATACTTCCGGAACCAGTTTGTCAACTATCTGTTTGGCGATGCCTTCGGTGATGGCGGTTTTACCGACCCCGGCCTCGCCGACGAAAATCGGATTATTCTTGCGACGCCGGCAAAGGATCTGTATGGTTCGCTGCACTTCGTGCTCGCGTCCGATGAGCGGGTCTATCTTGCCGAGTTGCGCCTGTTGATTAAGGTTGATCGTGTAATTTTCCAGCGGGCTATTGCTGCTTTCATCCGGGCTTGCCGCGTCATCTTCGGTCGAAGCGTCCGGCGCGCCGATCTCATTTTCCGGGGTTTTTGTGATTCCGTGGGCTATGTAGTTGACCACATCAAGACGAGCGACGTTTTGCCCGTTCAGGAAAAAAGCGGCATGGGATTCACGCTCACCGAAGATTGCCACCAGAATATTGGCGCCGGTGACTTCCTTTCTTCCGGAGGATTGCACATGCTGAACCGCGCGCTGAAAGACCCGTTGAAAGCCCAGGGTGGGTTGGGTTTCACGCTCGTCTTCATCAGTCAGGCGCGGGGAATTATCCTCTATAAAACGCTCGAGTTCATTGTGCAATGCATCCATATCGGCGCCGCAGGCGCGCAACACCTTGATGGCGGCAGGGTTGTCCAATAAAGCCAGTAGCAAATGCTCGACGGTTACGAATTCGCAGCGTTTGTCACGGGCGTTGCGAAACGCGTCATTCAGTGTTTGTTCCAGGTCTTTATCGAGCATAACGGTTTGTCCTTTGTGATTAGGCTTTTTCCATTGTACATTTTAAAGGATGTTCGTGATCCTGCGAGTAATGTGTGACCTGGGCGACCTTGGTTTGGGCGATATCACGAGTAAAGATGCCACAAACTCCAATCCCGCGTGTATGCACTTCCAGCATAATTCTCGTTGCCGTCTCCCGATCCATGGAAAAGAAGATTTCCAGGATATGCACGACAAATTCCATAGGCGTGTAATCATCATTGAGCAGAATGACCTTGTACAGAGGCGGGCGTTTTAACCTGGGTTTTGCTTCGAGTACCGCCAGGTCCTCATTATAACGTTCGTGTGGTTTCTCAGACATTACGCTGACATATCATATATTTTGGGAAACTCTGAACAAGTCCATTGTTAATAATAGCCTAACAGGTTACGAGCGCCAATAACATAACTTGCTGTCATTGAATTTGGCGATACATTTCTGTATCGCAAAAACCGCTGACTTAATCTCAGAGGTTCCTTTACTTCAGTTCCAGAAAGATATTGTTGAGACGGCGCACAAACCCGGCGGGATCTTCCAGTTGTCCGCCTTCGCTTAACAGCGCCTGCTCGAACAGGATGTTGGCCCAGTCTCCGAAACGGTTGTCGTCTTCCTCGTTCTGCAGTTTCCCGATGATAGGATGGATCGGGTTGATCTCCAGGATGGGTTTTGTCATCGGCGCCTGCTGGCCCGAGGCCTTGAGTATCTGCTCCATATGGCGGCCCATTCCATATTCATCGGCCACCAGGCAAGCGGGCGATTCGGTCAGGCGCTGTGTTATGCGCACTTCTTTCACTCGCTCATCCAGCGCTTTTTCAATGCGTTTGGTGAGTTCCTCCAGTTTCTCATCACTGGCTTGT